>JAUJEA010000002.1 GCA_030442035.1 Splendidivirga corallicola | reverse complement strand
AATGATAAAAACGAAAAACTATGGGTATTCTTTGCTGTGATGACTGCTAATGCGATGGCCATGAGTCGTAGAGCTACACAAAATAGTCCACCAAAACTCCCACAAGCAGCCTGATGATTAATCCTCACTCAATTACTTGCATGGGATCAGTATGCCTAGTTGCCTGTTAACTCCACAGAATTTAATAAAATTGTACAATTCACAGACCTCATACATGCAATCAATATCCGATTACTCCTGAAATCTCAATAAACATCCAGGAAAATCCTTTTTAACCTCTTGTAAGTTATAGCCCCATAATAATTATCAGGCACGGCCTGAAATATCCTTTTGGATTAAAAGAAAGTCTGTATAGAATTCCGGAAAATATGGTTTCGGTTATCCTGGTTGAGGCGTGTACTTCAAATAGGGTTTGACTTCCTGGAAACCTTTTGGAAACCTTTCATCAAGCTCATCCTTCGGGATATTGGGATCAATAATAACCTGATCGTTGTATTGCCAGTTCGCTGGTGTTAAAACCTGGTAATTTTCATTGAGTTGTAACGCATCGATAACCCTGAGGATCTCATCAAAATTTCGACCTACGGCTACGGGGTAATTTATTGTCAACCGGATTTTCTTATCCGGGCCAATAATGAATACTGATCTGACAGTAAAGTTATTTTTGGAATTATCATTGAGCATACCATATAAAGAAACAATTTCTTTTTTTTCATCCGCCAGAATTGGGAAATCAACTTTTGCACCTATGGTTTCCTCAATATCTTTTATCCAGCCAACGTGTGATTCAAGATCATCCACACTAATAGCAATAGCCTTAACATTTCTTTTTGCAAATTCTGCTTTTAAGTTTGCTACCACACCTAGTTCAGTAGTACATACCGGCGTGTAGTCTTCGGGATGGGAAAATAGGAGCCCCCAACTGTCACCAAGCCACTCATGAAAATCCAAAATCCCCAAAGTTGAAATAGCCCTAAAATTAGGAGCAAGATCGCCCAGGTTTATGTTCATAATCATCAAAGATTTTGCAAATCGAAAATATCAAATCTTATATAATAAAAAAATTGATTTAGAGGCGAAAATATACATGGTATTAATCTATAAGAAGCTTAAAGCTTGAAGATCGTTAACGTATATGATTATGAATTGTCATGAAGATGACAAAACAAGGAGCAATTGACTGTTTGCTAAAGCTTTATTTTTACTGTTTACTTCTTGCAAGAACTGGAATTTCGGTAGATTGAACAGGTCTTACCATCATCGTAAAAAAGAGAAGAGCAGTTCCACCTTGAGTATCGGTAGCCAATAATGCCAAGGTATCACGAAGGTATTACATCAGAATTGAAAGCAGGACTTTAATTGAATGGTGAAGATCCGATAAATGGCCTCAGTCGGAAGAATTTTTGCCTGTGGATGATCAAAATCATCAAGTAAGATCTGAGATTGATCTAATTTTATGAAAAAACAAAAAACATGCATAAAATAAAATCAAGCTGGGTTAACAAACTGGCATTTGACAGCTATATCGACAAACATCTACTAAGAATGGATACCAATGGGACATTGAGTGATGATACAGGTCCCAGCCCTAAGAAATTGCTTTTATCTTCATTGGCAGGATGTACCGGTATGGATGTAGTATCGCTTTTAAATAAAATGCGAGTGCCATTCACAGGGTTGGATATTGAGGTTGAAGCTGACTTGACTGATGAGCATCCTATCGTATACTCAGAAATAAGATTGGTATATAAGATATTTGGAGATGACCTGGATCACGACAAAGTTGAAAAAGCAGTTAGATTGTCTCAAGAAAGATATTGTGGGGTTTCAGCGATGCTTCGAAAGAATTCACCCATTACCTATCGTATCGAATATGTAGGAGAACTGGTTTGAGATAAGGCGTTCTTCAATCCATTGATAATCCAAACCATTTTTATTTTCTATTGAGTTGGTGCTACCCACACTCCGTAGATGACCAGCTTGATATTAGTATGATTGAGGAATCTTACAATCAAGCATAACAGCAATGTTTTATGGCGGCTAATGTGAAATTCCACGCTGCAGCCATATCCGTAATTTCCTTCAAGCGGTGGTCTACTGACTTGAATATGGATTTTTTGTAAAGGGTGAAACCAAAGTAGTATTCCATTACTTACCATTTCATGGTTTCACCCTGCATATCTTTGTCCATTTTATCATAAATAATTAGACACCCCAACACGCTAGCACAATTCTAGGATCAAGCAAAAAATCTGTGGAGCAGTTGCATTTTGCTGATTACAAAGCCAAAAGAGTTTTTTAATCCATTGTTCGCAAACGCTCTTACAATATGTTTCGGCCTTGAAGAAATTGCGTGAAGAAAACCGGAATTTAAAGCGTGAAGAAATCATTACTGTTTGAGCTGGGTTGGTTGTGTGCAGGCGCGAGTTTAATGATTTTAGCTTTAAATGGAGGTTTTTAGCAAATTTCTTCACAGCCTTGATTTTTTGGTTCTTTGTGATCAAGCACAAAGAACATTGGTTGTAAACTGCTCATTTGAAAAAGTTGATCAACATAACTTTATAGAAACTTTGTTTTATCGTATTTAATTTAACTTTTTATGGCTGTAGTGCACAGATATGTTTGTCCCTTTTCCAATCGATGAAAAGGAACCAAAAATCTTGTCAAAATAAAGTTCCTTCCCGCCTGTCCATCCCACACCTCACTATTTTGACTGGCTACCCCTCCTGAATGGAATATGTTACTCATTTAGTTTCGCTTATTCCCTTACAATCAATTTTCTGCCCCTCTAAAAAGACAAAATTGGACTTTTAGGAATAGCTCCACAACTTTTACACTTGATCCCAATTCTACCTCTCCGCTGGAAACAGATAAGTTTGATCGACTGATATTGTCCTGGAACTTTGAATACGATTAGTTTAGTAGATTGAAATACGAAATGGTTAGTTTTGAATTAATCATGTATTTTTAGGCACTTGTTCGAGATTATCCAAAAGAAAGGAAGAACACGATTCAATGATGTTAGATAAGGTCAAGAATTTTTTATATGGTTATGATATCAGCATTCTACCTTTGGAAGAGGCACATGAAGCTTATTCAGAGGTATTGGCAGATTACCTTTCTAAAGAGGATTTTTCTTGTCAAATTATTGAACCCTTGAACCAGACCGGGAAAAATTTTCGCAGGGTAAAAGAAGCATGTAAGTCTGGTAAGCTGGTTATTATGCTTGCTAACGAAGCTGATGCTGAGAAGGAAAAACTACCATCGCTCATCAAGTCGATAAGAAAATCAGGCAGATTGTTGCTCGTAATTGATTTTGGAGACTTTCGGTCCTCTTCTCTATTTGATGAATTTAGTGATCTAAGGGTACTCGATGAAAAGCCGTCCTTTGTAGAAAACTCCAAACCCTCCAGTACAGTTTTTGAAAATATCCTCATTGCTGCCACTTTTAGAACGAAGAATAATAATTTAAGAAGAATGACCAGGATCACCGCAGCAGTTTGGTTAGTCACTTTGGTTGGAGTCATGGCATCTTTCTTCTACCTAAAAAAAATATGGGGTGATATTGATTACCAAAAGCAGCTGAGAGAGGAGGCCAGCATTTTGGCCAAACAAGAGCAAAATCTGGCGGAACAGGCGGTTAAAGATGCATCAAAAAAGAGAGGTATTGCCCTCAAGCAAGATAAAATTGTAAGGGCTAATCAAATTGCCTCGGAAAGTTTCAATGAACAAAGGACCGATCCAACCAAATCGTTACAATTAGCCATGTTGTCCTACAGGTTTGCCAATAGCGAGGATGATCTGCCTGTGTCGGTTGGTAAGGCTTTAAATCATAGTTTTTATTCGGCATATAATAGTAAGGAAACCTTTTATGCTTTGAGCCTCCAACATGAGTCGCCAATAGAAGATGTTTTTTTTGATGCGAAGAACAGGACTATTTTTTCCGCAGCAAAAAATGGAGACATTGAAAAATGGAGTATAAGCGGTGAAAGATTGTTGACATTTAAAGCGCATGATGAAACAGTTAACAGTGTATCCCTTTCGTCTAACGGGGAAAGTGTACTGACAACCTCTGATGATCTGACTGCTAAACTTTGGGATACGGAAGGAAATTTGATTCAAACATTAAGAGGGCATGAGGAACCTGTCATGAAAGCGGCCTTTCTACCGGGAGAAGATAAGATCTTGACAGTTGCTGATGACAATATTAGAATATGGAATAAAAAAGGTCAGCAAATGGCTGTTTTGCTTGATGATGTTGATTTTATCAATGATGCTACTTTTTCGCCCTATGAAGATCTTATTGCAACGACTTCCGGTGAGAATATGAAATTATGGAATGCTAGAGGACGATTGATAAAAACTTTTCGTGGGCACGATGATGAGATAAGCTCTATTAGATTCTCTCCCAACGGGAGCAGGATTATTACCAGTTCTTTTGATAGTACTGCTATTGTCTGGTCGAAAAGAGGTGATCTGCTGTTTACATTATCTGGTCATAATGGGATTGTTAACTTTGCTGATTTTTCTCCGGATAGAGAAAAAATAATTACTGTTTCAGATGATCACACCGCAAAACTTTGGAATGCACAGGGAAAGTTATTGAAGTCTCTGGTAGGGCACAATGCACAGGTGGTCTTTGCTGATTTTTCAAGTGATGGTAAACTGATCCTTACAGTTTCATTAGATAGAACAGTGAAGCTTTGGGATAACAAAGGAACATTCATTAAAACATTTAAAGCACACCAGTCAAATATCAATTATGCGGAATTCTCTCCTGATGATCGCTACATAATTACCGCATCTGATGATCAGACCGCAAAACTTTGGGAGGTCAATTTGGAAATGTTACAATCATTCGATATTCATGTTAAGGGGGTTTCCGGGATTTCTTTATCAGATGATTGGACAAGAATTGTTACACTTTCAGGAATGGGATTGGTTCGTTTATGGAATGGTCAGGGCAAATTATTAAAGAGCCTAAACACGGTAAAAGATACCGTGATTAGATCAACATTTTCACCAACCGGAAGATTTGTTTTGACACTCTCAAAGAAAGGGCTTCCTCAATTATGGACAAAAGATGGAGAGCTAAAAAAGGATCTGGATGGTCACAAAGCACCTGTAAATGATATTACAGTTTCACCCGATGGTAGTATTGTTACCGGTTCAAGTGACAAAACTATCAGAATATGGTCTGATGCCGGGGCGTTGGTCAAAACTATTCAAGACCATAAAGACAGCGTGATTTTTGTTGATTTTTGTGAGGGAGGGGAAACCCTTATTACTGCCTCATCCGATAAAATTGTGAAAATAAGGAATGGAGATGGAACATTGATCAAGGAATTGAATGGCTTTACCAGTTTTCCCCGATTCATCCGTTCTTCTAAAACGGGAAAACAAGTAATAGCTGTCTCCGAAGATGAAGCTAAACTATGGCACAGAACTTCAGGTGAAATTACTTTAGATCTGGGGCAAGAATTTCTTGAGCTTATTGATTTTGATCCTGATGAAAACAAACTTTTGATGGTTTTCAAAAATGGGAATATCAGACTTATTAATGAAAGTGGGGATCTATTATTAAAGTTTGATGTACCAAAAGAAACAATTACCACAGCCAAATTTTCATCTGATGGAAAATTGATCATGTTTGGAGATAAATATGGAAATCTAAGTTTTTACGATACGCAAGGGAATTTTGTGGATCTTATCAACGTTCATTCAGATAGGATCAATCAAGCATATTATTTTGCTGATGGAAGGTTTATCGTCACTGCGTCAAATGACAATAGCGCTAAACTTATTTACACACCCAAAGGAATATTTGAATGGGTCAGAAGCAAAAACATTGCTCCTTTATCTGATCAAGATAAAATGAAATTTGGTTTGGCGATTCAACAATAAATAATTTTGTGATCGTGAAGTGAATGCAAAAATCAATTTATTCATGAAACTCAGATATATCATCGGTTGTTTATTGATTTTATTTGCCTCCTGCGAATCAGATAAAAATGAAACCCCGCCTGGACAAGACAATTTGATAACTTACCTCAGAAGTACCACCTTTATTTTGCAAGAAGATTCCTTAATAGCGTGTGCCATGGGCGGTCAGGAGGGGATTCTGGAGAATTCTCAATTTCCCGTTTCAGTGATTTTTTATCCGACTTTTGGAGCAACAAACTTTAAGTATTTTGAAAGTGAAGGAGAATTGAGTAATTCCAAGGATTATTCCAAATACACGGAACGAAAGCTCTCTACAGATCCGCTATTTAATGGTTACTTATTTCGATTCTTGAGGCCTGAAAGCACTGAAAACAATTGGGGGATTGTGACTTTTGAGCGTAATGGTAAATTACACATATCCAATCCAATTCACCTGAAAGACACCCATTTACCTACTGAATATGGACCGGATCTGCTCAACCTGAATCAGGACCAAATGCTTAGCCCACTTTTTAGCTGGGAAGATGGTAAAAGCGATGACAATGCGATTTACTTTCAGGTGATTGCCGATGCCGATGGTAATCTTTTATCCGGCACATATACCTATGACAAACACTTTCGTTTCTACGATCTGACCAATGTTGTTTTGAACATTCGAGACGTTAATCCGCATCCGACTTTACAGGCTGGTCATACTTATAGCTTCACGTTGATGGCAGTCAGTGAAGACAATTGGGTAAATCTGGTGGCTGACGTAGAATTTACTGCCAATTGAGATCTTGCCGTTTTAAACACTTCAATATCAATGACTTTTGGTTTCAAAACTCTGAATTTGATAGTTTTTTGAGAAAAACGTTCATATATTCAAAACTTGTTTACACTAAAAACAATCTAAACTCAAACTATGAACGTGAATAGAGTATTAATCCTTTTATGCATTGCAGCGTTTTGCTATGCGTGTGGAAATGAAAATAAACAGGAGATTCCCAATGAATTTGTGCTGTCAGGTAAAATTCAAGGATTAGATTCCGGAACGGTCGTGCTTAAGTATTATGATGGTTCCAAGCTGCAAGCAACAGATTCAGCTGTCCTTGAAGAGGGAAGTTTCACAATGTCCGGCAGTGTAACTGCACCGGAGATGTATTATTTAAGTATCAATGATAGCAGGCCAATTAGCTTCTTCCTGGAAAATGCCAATATTAATATGACAGGACACATCGATAGTCTTAGCGATGTGACTATTACGGGATCGGTACTTCAGGATAAGTATGCCGTTTACGATGAAAAGATGAAAGAATTCCGAAATGGGCAACGTGCACTTTATGAAGATTACAAAATGGCCAAGGAAGAGGGAAATGAAGAAGAAGTAAAAAGAATAGATTCAATACGCAGTCAAGCTTATGAAGATAGGTCAGCTTTTACTCAAAATTTTATTGCTAAAAATAGCAATAATGTAATAGGGCCTTATTTGGCAACAGGCCAATATTTCAATGATGAGAGTCTGGATGAATTGGACTCATTATTAAAGACATTCACAGGAGAAGCACTAAATACTTCCTATGTTGCAAGGCTAAGTGAAATGGTTAGGACATGGAAGCAGGTGGCCGTTGGAGAGGTGGCCATTGATTTCACACAGAATGACACTTTGAATAATCCTGTTACGCTTAGTTCATTAAGAGGGCAATATGTGCTTATTGATTTTTGGGCCTCCTGGTGCGGACCTTGTCGAGCTGAAAATCCAAATGTTGTGAAACTTTACAATGAACTCAGTGACAAAGGTTTTGAGATTATCGGAGTTTCCTTTGATAGTGATAAAGAAAAATGGTTGAAGGCTATTAAAGATGATAACCTGACCTGGTACCATGTTTCAGATCTTGGAGGTTGGGGTAATGAAGTTGGGAAGCTTTATGGTGTAAGAGCTATACCTCATACAATACTGCTAGATCCGGATGGTGTTATTATTGATAAAAACCTAAGAGGGGAAGCCTTAAGAGAAAGATTGGAAGAACTATTGGCTGCCAGCTAATCTGACTAGCCCTTAAGAGAGACAAGAGATATGCATAAAAAGCACTCTGATCATAGCAGAGTGCTTTTTTATGTGTAATCTATCTGCCTGCTTTTCTAAGTTTTCCACTACCTGAAACTTTGCTAATAACTTTGTCAGGATTGCCTCTATAATATACATTGCCACTTCCGGAGATACGAGCTTCAATTCTTGAATTAACATGAACACGGCAATTTCCTGAACCACTAATAGCGATATCATATTCCTCGCATTCGAAGTCCTCTGCATTGAGTCGACCTGACCCACTTATAGATACATCATTAAACTTACCAGTCCCTTCAATTTCAATAGTGCCTGATCCTGAAATTTTTGAGACTAAATCTTCTGCTTTTGTATCAATCTCAATTTTTCCTGAGCCACTAACATACAGTCCGAGATCATTAGCTTCAAGAGTTGTTTCGCTGATTATTTTACCGGAGCCACCCACCTTTAAGGCTTCAACTTCTTTGATGGTTATATAGATATCCAACCGATCTCTACTGCTCCAATTCCAGTTGTTAAATTTTCTTTTGTTTTTTATTTGCAATGTTCCACCTTCAACCTCAAAAGTGATTCTTTCTCTCATTTTTTCTGAAGTCTCTACGATTACTTCCTGATTATTCCCTTGTTTTAAGTGAACAGTTCCTGCAACTCCCAGGCTTATTCCATCAAAAGTTGGTAAGTCAATTGTTTCCCCTCCACGCTGGGCAACAAGATCCGAATGTACAAAACCAATGATGAGGCACATCATTAGAGCCATTTTAGACAGATTATTTCTTTTCATAATAGTACTTTGTTATTTTTTTAAAAAAGATGCGCGAAAATTGAATAAGTTGCATTTTTATTCAAAAAAAAATCTTAAAATTATATAGGCAATAAAAATTTTTCATTAGTAAACTGTATGCTTCTTAATAAATATTGCTTTTCCTATCTTTCCGGGCTCATTTTTGGAGATCATCGATTGAAGTCATTGAAAATGAGCTGCTTAATAAAGCTTCCATTTTTAATTAATTTATATCAACATGCACATAGGTATACCGAAAGAAACTCAAGATGGACGAGTCTCTATTATTCCGGACATTGTAAAGAAACTGGTTGAAGAAAAAAATGAAGTTTATGTAGAAACACTGGCTGGGAAGTCATCCTCATTCAGTGATGCCGACTATACTGAAGCGGGAGCCAAAATTGTTAGTCGGGATGAGGTATTTAAGAGTGCCAATCTGATCATTTCAATTCATCCGTTAAGCGAAGAGGAATTAGCAAAACTATCGAAGGGAGTAACGGTCGTTTCACTTTTTCAGCCTTTTGCAGATGATTCAATTCTGGACAAAATCTCCAAACATGGCCTGACTGCATTCAGTATGGACATGATTCCTAGAATTACCCTGGCACAGGCTATGGATGTGCTGTCATCTCAGGCTTCAGTGGCAGGTTACAAAGCAGTATTGAAGGCAACAGATTATTTGCCACGCTATTTTCCTATGCTCACTACCGCTGCCGGAAGTATACCTCCTGCAAAAGTTTTGATACTGGGGGCTGGAGTAGCCGGACTACAGGCTATTGCCACTGCCAAAAGAAATGGTGCTGTGGTGGAAGCATTTGATACCAGGTTGGCTGCTAAAGAAGAGGTCGAAAGCTTAGGCGCTAAATTTGTCATGGTCGAAGGAGCTACTGATGATACCGCAGCTGGAGGGTATGCTGTAGAACAGTCGGAAGAGTATAAACAAAAACAACGTGAATTGATCCAGGAAAAAGCTTCCAAGGCTGATGTTGTGATCACTACTGCTCAGTTGAGAGGTAAACCTGCTCCACTGTTAGTGACAAAAGAAACGGTTGATCAGATGAAATCCGGCGCAGTAATTGTTGACCTGGCTTCATCAACAGGTGGAAATTGTGAACTGACCAAAGATGAGGAAATCATTAATCATAATGGAGTTACCATTATTGGCAGCTCTAATTTAGCCGCTGAAGTGTCCCAACATGCCAGCCAGCTTTACAGCAAGAATATGCATAACTTTTTAAAGGTTATTCTGAAAGAGGGAGAAGCCAATTATGATATGGAAAATGAGATTGCTACCTCAAGCTGTATTGTGTTGGAAGGAACAATCCGCTATGGGAATAATTAATCAGATGTTAATTTTTAAAATATAAAAGATATGGAACAGGTTTTACATTTCTTGGGTGAAAATGTCACTATGATATACCTGCTGGTATTTGCTTCTTTTTTAGGTATGGAGATTATATCAAAGGTTCCGACAGTATTGCATACACCATTGATGTCAGGTGCCAATGCAATTAGTGGAGTGGTAATTATCGGAGCTATTGTATTGATCAGACAGGCAGATCCGGGTGATTTTTTGGTGATGGGACTGGGTTCATTGGGTATTGTGCTGGCCAGCATCAACGTGGTTGGTGGATACGCTGTAACGGACCGTATGCTGGATATGTTCAAAAAGAAAAAGAAGTAAGAACCTCTAAATTTTGATGAAGTGAATACAATTATTCTAAATTATATATACCTGGTTAGCATCATACTTTTTATTGTAGGGCTCAAACGTCTGGGGTCTCCTGATACAGCCAGAAAAGGGAACTTAATTGCTGCCAGTGGCATGGGTTTGGCGATTCTAATCACTATTGTCTACCCCATGGAAAATGCCAGCAATAACTATACGTGGATCATTCTCAGTGTTATTGTTGGGGCGGCCATTGGGATGACAGTTGCAAAAAAAGTTAAAATGACAGCTATGCCTGAGATGGTTTCACTCTTTAATGGTTTGGGTGGTGCAAGCACCATGTTGATATCCATTGTAGAGTTTTACAATTATCCCTCGGGTGCGGATCCTTTGAATGGACAAATGCTAACTACCGTTTTTGCTTTGTTTATAGGAAGCATTTCATTTACCGGATCATTTATAGCTTATGGTAAACTACAGGGATTCCTAAGAGATTCATTAGTATTGCCGGCACCCCAAGTGGTCAACAGTATTATGCTTTTGTTGAATATTGGTGTTGGTGCCTATTTGTTGATGCAGCCTGAGTTGGATTTTAACCTGGTAGTTATTCTATTGGCACTTTCTCTTATATACGGAGTTACCTTCGTTACTCCTATAGGAGGTGGAGACATGCCTGTGGTAATATCTTTGCTTAACTCTTTCACCGGTATTGGTGCCGCCCTCGCCGGTTTGATTTATGATAACGAGGTAATGATCTTCGGTGGTATTCTAGTTGGTGCTTCCGGTACTATTCTTACAGTACTCATGTGTCAGGCAATGAATCGTTCTCTGATAAATGTGATCATTGGAGGATTCTCAAGTAGCGGCGGTGGAACTTCCGGGAGTGGCAGAGAAGAGGTTGTTAAAGAAGCTAATCACAATGACACCTCCATTATGCTGAAGTACTCTCAAAAGGTTATCATTGTTCCCGGATATGGATTGGCAGTTGCCCAGGCGCAGCATACTTGCCATGAATTGGAAAAAAGACTGGAGTCCGAAGGAGTGGATGTTAAATATGCCATACACCCTGTAGCGGGTAGAATGCCTGGACATATGAATGTATTGTTGGCAGAGGCAGATGTGCCTTACCCTAAATTACTGGAACTTGAAGATGCTAACAATGAATTTCCAACTACCGACGTTGTGTTAGTAGTAGGTGCTAATGACGTCGTGAATCCTGCAGCTAAAGAGGATAGTAGCAGTCCAATATACGGCATGCCGATATTGGATGTTGAACTTGCTAAAAATGTGGTTGTCCTGAAAAGAAGTATGAATCCTGGTTATGCCGGAATTCAGAATCCTTTGTTCTTTGGTGATAAAACCAAAATGCTGTTTGGAGATGCCAAAAGCTCCATACAAAAACTGATCGAAGAAGTTGGCAATGCCTAGCTAATAAGGTGAGGTGTTTGAGCGTTGCATGTTAGACTTGAAATGCTTTTTCGTTCAATATTCAAACACCTCAACACTTCTCATTTTGATTTATGAAAGGTTGTTTTAAACTTTTCCTGATATTGATTGTACTTGTTATCGGACTTGTGCTGGTGGCCCGGTACTATGTACCAGGAGCTATGGTGGATGCCATAAGATCCGATAACAAATCCATGTTCATATCAGAAGAGACAAAAAAAACAATTCAAAAAGGGATCGAGAAAGTACCAGAAGTACTCGAAAGAGCAAATTTCACAAAAGATGAAGCGGTTGCTGTGATTCAAAGAATAGAAGTCTCTGATGTAAAGCGTTTGATTGAAACTTTTGATACGGAAGTGCAAAGTACTTTAGATTTTGCAGAGGTTTTGACAGATAAGATGGCCATAAGTGAGCATGAAAAACAAAGACTCAGAGCTTTCATTGTGGATGATTTAACGATCCAGGATTTAAACAAGATGATGAATCTTCTTCGAAACAATAGTGCAACACTGCCTTTAGTGGTTCCTATGATGAAGGATGCTGCCGAACAAATATTAGAAGAGAAGGAAGAGAACAAACCTTAAGTTCTTCCTCAAAGGGCAATTTCCCAAATAATAGAATTGGACAGGGAGGCATCACTTTTCTTAACCTTATTGACAGATCAACGGAAAGAATCAAATACTTAACTTTCGCATTTACAAACTTTAGCACTTTTCTACTTGATATAGGAACAAAGCTATGAATTAATCAAATGTCGCTTACTCCTGGTATGATATACCAAATATGAAAAGGCAATCAGCGACATCAGTGCACCTGTCCAAAAAGTGATGGTAAATCTGGAAGGATCATTGTTGAGAATCAGGGCGGAAAAAAAAGCGCCACAACCAATACCAATCTCCAATGCGATGTAAACGGTTGCCATGGCCCTTCCGCGGTGTTTCTCATGACTAAGATCTATGGTCCAGGCGAAAATGATAGGGGAGTTCATTCCGGTCGCAATCCCGAATAGAACAGCACCTATAATGAATCCGGCATAACTATCCACCAATCCCAAGAAGGTCATGGCTATTACCATGGTGAATGAGGAAATTTTGAGCACAACTTCCCTTCCAAACCTGTCGGAAGCTTTTCCTGCCAGGAATCTTATTAGAAGCGATGCAACAGTAAAATATGTGTAAAAAAGTCCTTTATTCTTGATCCCAAGATGCACACTGAAATCAGGGATTATTGTAAGGATCATACCAAAGGAGAATACGGCAAACATCATTACAATGGCAGGTGCGAGAACTCTGGGCTCATAGACATCATCTTTGGAAATTTTAAGCAATGAAAGGGAAGGCTGATGCCTGTTTTGCAATGTTTCCTTCATTCCAATCAATACTAAAACAGAAAATAGGGCCAGTACCGATGAACAATAAAACATAACGATGGTTGAGAATTGAGCTGCTATTTCACTTCCTATGGCTGGCCCTAAAGCCATACCGAATGTGCCACAAAATGCGATCACACCCATGGCTTCCCCTCGCCGATGCGTTGGTACAATATCTGCCACATAAGAAGTAGTACCGGTAGGCTTAAATCCGGTTGAAAAACCATGAAAGAACCTAAGCAATAAAAACCCTAATACAGTGCTGAGAACAGGATATAACAATCCGCATATGACACAAACCACTGACCCGATGATCATTACGGGAATTCGGCCAACTTTGTCTGCCAGTTTCCCACTAAATGGCCTGGATAAGCCGGCGGTGAGCGTAAAAAGTGAAATGAAAAGACCTTTGTAATCTTCTCCACCCAAACGGGTGAGATAATCAGGCAATTCGGGAATAATCATATTAAAGCTGGCAAAGAACAATGTTGAACTTGCACATAATAACCAAAACTGTGTGGTATATACTTTTTGTCCCTTTTGTTGCATGAGTCTCAACTAAGCGGCAAAGGTAGATAATATTGTGTAAATTCGGCCTGGATTTAAAAAGACCAAAACTCAAAAGTTAAAGACCAGGATGCTTCAGGTTTGTATTACCTCACTTTTGACATGAAATGAGTAGTAAATTTTAGAGAAATGAAAATTATTTTTAGCAGGAAAGGTTTTGATAGTAGCTATGGGGGAGGAGCAAGCCCAATATTACCTGATGGACGATTGCTATCCATTCCAATCCCTGCGGGTGATGGTGAAAAAGGGATCCCTTATAAGCAATTGGAATACGAAAAAGATAGAAACTATGAACAGTTGATGCTGGAACTCGGCTTAAAAATACCTGATACCGGTCTATGTCATCTGGATCCTGATTTGGATAAGGGTACTCTTAAAAGAAACGAGGATTGGAGGCCAATATTTGGTCAGCACGGGGCGGCTAATAAGCATTTATTCAACAGACTTGTTGAACCCGGTGATATCTTTTTGTTTTTTGGTTCTTTTAAAAGGACATGCTTTGATTACCAGGGAAAACTTCGTTTTGAAAAGGATTATGAAAGACACATTATTTTTGGTTATTTGAAAATTGCCGATGTTTTTCAGCTAGGAGGAATGTCCCCTGAAGAATTAAAAGGTTGTGAACAAAAATTAAACTGGGCATTGGAACATCCACATTTTCAAAATAACTATGGGAAAGAAAATGCTGTTTTCATTTCAGGAGGTAACAATGAGCAATCCCAATACAAGGCAGGAACTTTTAAATATGATGACAGTTTGGTTTTAACCAGAACCGGATTCCCAAAAAGTCAATGGGAACTTCCGGATTTCTTTCATCCTAGTTTCGGTACGGAAATCAGCAGGCATGCAAATGAGAAGAAGTTTAGATTAACCAATGGTCATTGTCAAATTCAAACAGTTGGTATAGGACAAGATTTTGTTGTTAAAGGTTCGGAAGAGATTGAAAATTGGGCACTGGAACTGATTGAAAATGCCGAAGTTACATAGTTTTGAGAATTGTGTGGGTGGTATATAGACTGAATTATTGGCTATTCAAATTTTTTATAAATATTAATGTATTTAATATGACACAAATCACTCTTAAAACGGCCCTATAAGCTTTATTTATAAACAGCTTATTGGTATCTTAGCGACTCAAAAAATTATTCTTCAATCCTTTAAAATACAATCGATAATATGAAAGTAACAGTAGTAGGAGCAGGAAATGTTGGGGCTACCTGCGCTGACGTTCTCGCTTATAGAGAAGTAGCCAATGAAGTGGTTTTAGTAGATATAAAAGAAGGTTTGGCCGAAGGAAAGGCATTAGATATATGGGAAAAATCTCCGATCAATCTATATGATACCAGGACAATCGGTTCGACCAACGATTATTCTAAAACAGCAGGCTCCGACGTTGTTGTGATTACTTCTGGATTACCCAGGAAACCCGGTATGACCAGAGATGATTTGATTGAAACAAACGCCGGCATTGTAAAAATAGTAACTGAAAATGTCATCAAACATTCTCCGGATGCTATTATCATTATTGTATCAAACCCTTTGGATGTGATGACCTATCAGGCACATCTGATTTCAGGAAAATCCAGAAATAAGGTCATGGGTATGGCAGGTATTTTAGATACTGCACGTTACAGATCATTTTTAGCCGAAGCACTAAATGTTTCTCCAAAGGATATTCAGGCCGTGTTAATGGGTGGCCATGGCGATACCATGGTTCCATTGCCAAGATATACCACGGTAGGTGGCATTCCTGTAACAGAATTAATTGACTCTGAAACGCTTGAGGCTATCATTCAAAGAACAAAAACAGGCGGAGGAGAACTGGTTAAGCTCATGGGTACTTCTGCCTGGTATGCACCAGGTTCGGCGGCAGCTCAGATGGTTGAGGCGATTGTGAAGGATCAAAGAAGAGTTTTTCCTGTTTGTGTAAAACTGGAAGGAGAATACGGTATTGATAATTGCTATTTGGGCGTACCTGTCATTCTGGGTAAAAATGGCATAGAAAAAGTGATCGAACTTGATTTGAATGAAAAGGAAAAGGCCGATTTGGAAATATCAAGAGGACATGTAGCAGAAGTGATGGAGGTTCTTGATAAAATGTCATAGTTGACAAAGAAAAAATAAAAAAAGTTTAAACATACTTTTTCAAAAACAAAAGACCCCGTATGACTCATACAGGGTCTTTTGTTTTTGAAAAAAATGTACTTTTACTTTCCATTTGCAGGTTTTTCCAGCAAGTTAATGCGCTTTTCTTCGATGTTTTTTTAGCAATTCCTGATGCTATTTTCTTGATTGTTACCGGCTTGTGACAATTATTTATTGACTTTTGTTTGACCTTTTCGTATTTTGGGAAGTGGTACTGCGATAGAAGATTTTAATAGGAACTGCTTGGTGTGGGTATTTAGGGGGATATTGAACTATTGATTTCTTTATAACAGCTCCTTACTGTGAAGATAACGAATTTTTGATTCGATAAACTGTGCTAACTCTACAATGCCTCCGATACGTTCTTTCAGTTGGCTACAGTTCAAGAAACAAAATGTTTCATACTAATATTCATTCGCTTGGATTGGGTTGTGTGTAAAAAATTTGGATGCTCGGTTACTTTTACGACCAAATTTCATTCAATTATGAATGATTTATGTACAATGTAAATTATGATCGAAATAGGATTATAATTATTCTGGGGCAAATAATAACTTTCGTAAAAGTCCACTCATCCAGCCCCGTTCGCAAGAACATTTTTTAGAGAGTTGAACTATTATTATGAACATATTAAAGAAAATTTTGTTATTATATTTTAAATTAAAATTATGAGAACCTATGCTTTAATCTCAACGCTTGCAGTATTACTGTTAACAGGCTGCCTGGACTACAATGAGTATCTTGTAGAATCCGATTATAGTTATCATGGCAAGTTTAAGAATTATAGAACTTTCAATTTTGTGCAACAATCTCTAATTGACTATGATTCCAGTTTAAGGAACGAGATCGTGGAGCGAGCCATTGCTACAAGGATGCAGCAGCAGGGCTACAGATTATCGGAAAACAAGCCAAATTTGTTGGTATCTTACAAACTTTTCTATGAAGATTTCGATTTCAATGGTTACAATCAACCCGACATAGAAATGTGGGCAGATACCGGTGAGGAAGAAGGAGAAGAATATGATCCAATCACTTATAACTTAAGAGAAGGGACTTTGTTGGTATTGTTGTTCGATAGAAAGCGAGAGCGATCAATTTGGCAGGGGTACGCCTCCGGTGTATTTGGTGGCACCGTCCAACAGGAAGAAAGAACGTTGAGAAGAGCAGTTCGATCTATCTTTGACAGATATCAGTTTCTTGCAGAAGGATTTACGATCGAGGATGATAAATCTAATTAAAAAGTATTTAAATAAACAAAAAGAGAGGATTCATTCGGATCCTCTCTTTTTTTTGTTTAGAAATGATATCGTTTCCTCTACAAGTTCCAGCGTAATTGGTTGCAACTTCTGATATGGATATGGGTGTTGGCCTCCGAAAGTATGGTTGCCATTTTTAATTACCTTGAATTGAGCATCATACTTCCATTGTTTCAAATTTTCAGCCATAGATAAAGGTAGTGTTTCATCCTTATCACCATGTAAAATGAGCATGGGCTTATTCAATAGTGTAATTTTATTTTGAATATTGAATCGCTCCTGGTTCTTCTTAATATCCTCCCATAATTGAAAATATAGAGGCATTTGCTGCTTTGTCCGCCCATTATAGATAAATCTGACACCTTCCTTTTTCCATAATTCAATTTCATCCGGAGCAAGTGAGGGTTGCAATGTGTCCACAGAGGCCCATGTTACCAGACCGCTAACCCTTTTATCTTCTACTGCTTTAAGAATAGCACAACCTCCACCTCTGCTGTGTCCAATTAGATATACTTTATTTCGATTTAACGCTTCTTCAGCTATTTCAAGTCCATTGGAAAAAACATGATCGATCAAACTTCCAATATCATCCATTTCAATGGTATGGTTATTTTTTCCAAAGGCATCAAGATCATCAAAACCGAGAGGGTTTTCCAGAGTGGTTCCATTGTGAGAAAGATTCATTTTTATAAAAACAAACCCATGCTCGGCAAAGTAATTAGCGATCAGGTTCCAATGACCCCAATCTTTAAACCCTTTAAATCCGTGAATGAATATAATAATCGGTTTTCTAATGTGGTTTGGCAAATACCTTAAATCAAACAATATCTTTTTATTGTTGTGGATTGAGTCGATAACTCCATTTTCTATCAGCATTGGTTAATATTTAAATTTGAATTCCTTCCCTTTGCTTTGGTAATTTTTGATAGTATAATTGTACCACGAAAAATCAATGAGCCTCAAGCTAAAAGATATCCAGGCACCGATTGCTTCAGAAATGCAGGAATTTGAAAAAAAGTTCCGGGCATCTATGAAGAGTAAAGTCCTCCTACTTGACAAAATAATGAGTTATATTGTCAAGCGCAAAGGAAAACAAATGCGTCCTATGTTTGTTTTCCTGAGTGCCGGTGTTTCTGGTGGGATTAGTGAGCCCACCTATAGAGGAGCTTCTCTCATAGAACTACTCCATACTGCAACTTTGGTTCATGATGATGTAGTAGATGATGCCAACTATCGCCGTGGTTTTTTTTCAATCAATGCACTTTGGAAAAATAAAATAGCCGTACTTGTGGGTGATTATCTGCTGTCAAGAGGACTATTGCTTTCCGTTGATCACGGTGATTACGATCTTTTAAAAATAGTATCTGAAGCGGTGAAGGAGATGAGCGAGGGAGAGCTGCTTCAGATGGAAAAAGCCCGCAACCTGGATATCACAGAAGATGTGTATTATGAAATCATTAGGCAGAAAACTGCCTCATTGATTGCTTCCTGCTGTGCTGTAGGCGCCTGCTCATCAGGAGCCTCTGAAGAGGTAGTAAGAAATATGCGAAGCTTTGGTGAGAAAGTAGGAATGGCCTTTCAAATTAAAGATGATTTATTTGATTATGGTTCCGAAGAAATTGGAAAGCCCTTGGGAATTGATATCAAAGAAAAAAAAATGACACTTCCTTTAATCTATGCCCTCAATAAATCCAGTTGGTCAGAAAAAAGGAGAATAACCAACATAATTAAAAATCAAAGTCACAAGCCAAAGAAGGTGTCAGAAGTAATTGATTATGTGAAACAATCTGGTGGGATAGCATATGCCAATGAAGTTATGGGTCGATACTACCAGGAAGCTTGTGATATAATTGATCGTTTTGAAGATTCTGTATACAAAACTTCACTTTCACAACTAATTAAGTTTACCATAGAGCGGACAAAGTAAAACGGCTCAAAAACAAGATTTTAGAAGAAAGATTTAGGCTGAAAGAAGGATTGTCAACGGATGAAATTCACAATTCAAAACTAAAAACTCAACATTACTCAATACCTCCGGCTAACTACTCCTGTGATTATCTGTTTCTTCCGTTAAAAGTAATTCCATAAAAGCATTAAAATCCTCCACAAATTGCTCGTAGTAAACACCTGTCCCCGGGCCTGTAAAACCGGTATGAATTCTTCTTACATCCCCTTTTTTATCCAGAAAAATTGTGGTCGGATATGAAAGTACATGGTTGAGCATCGGCAGGGTTTTAGCCGCCTCTTCTTTATCTGAAATTCCAGCTACCACGTAGTCGTATTCCACATTTAATTTTTTAATCATTTTTTCAATTCGACCTTTGGCATACTCAAAATCATCTTTTTGCTCATAAGCCAATCCTATGATGGCTATATCCCTTTCTTTGTTCTGTCGATACCAGTCAGCATAGAACCGTGTCTCATCCATGCAATTGGGGCACCAAGTCCCGAATATTTGTAGCAAAACAACTTTGTTTTTGTACTTTTCATCATCCAGGCTAACCAGATTTCCATCGAGGCCAGGAAAGGAAAACGAGATTTTATCATAACCATCTTTAAGATAGGTCAGTGAGTTCGCATCCGGTAGTGAAGCATTATCATTGCGCACTGCCGTCCATGTCTCATGCCAGGTCTTTCCCGACCAAAAATCACCCTTAAGAGAGTCCTCACTAAGTGCCTTTGCTTTAAACAAAAAAGCATGGTTCCCATCATAGGTGCTGAGAGCCATTTCATTGCCTCTCACAGATCCTTCGAGAAACCTGTAATCCCCTGTGGTCGTCAGAAAAGTACCAAAGAGTTGACCATCTCTTTCTTCGAAAATACCAACCGATTCATTTTTTACACCTTCTTCATCAACAAAAGTCACAGACCATTTACCACCGAAGTCTGTAGAAGCAGGTTGATTAGATGGTTCAAACCGATAGCTCACTCCGTGTTGCGCCTTGAAGGGTAATACATAATCCTCCAAATAGTTCTTTTTATAGATACCGGTTAATGCCCTATCCTTTATTTTGGCGCGTATTTCAATATCAAAAATATGCATGGTAATGAACAATGAATCATCAACAATCTCTACCTCATCCACATATATTTTTTCTTCACCGTTGATAAAGTTTAATGCATAGGATGAATCGACTTGTTGTATTACCTCGAAGTTAAAGGGTAGTTCATTCCCCTGCACCTCAATTATTCCCCGCCAAATCCCGGTAGTTAAATTAGGAGTTGAATCTTTTGAAGTTTGGCAAGAGAGTAATACAAGACAGGAAAATGTAAAAACTAATGCTAAACTTGATAATTTTACCATGGTTAATTTGTAAAGTAAGGTGGCACAAAATAAACAAATATTTTCCGACCTCAAAGTATTGGAACTGGCCTCGGTCCTGGCTGGACCTTCGGTAGGTCAATTCTTTGCAGAGCTTGGCGCTGATGTGATCAAAGTAGAAAATCTGCTGACAAACGGAGATGTAACGAGACATTGGAAACTCAAAAATGAGCAAGGCGAGATATCTGCCTATTTCGCATCAACCAACTGGAGTAAAAAGTCAATGGCGATCGACCTGAATAAAATAAAAGGACTTGAAATTATACATCAACTGGTGGGAAAAATAGATGTGGTTATTGCAAGTTACAAGGCCGGGGATGCCGAAAAGCTAAAGGTTGATTATCAGACATTGGCCTCTATAAACCCCCAACTTATCTATGGGCAAATAACTGGATATGGCGATGATGATCCCCGAACGGGTTATGACGCAATTATTCAGGCTGAATCAGGGTTCATGTATATGAATGGTGAGCCAGGAGGGAGTCGCTTGAAAATGCCAGTGGCTTTGATAGATATTTTGGCTGCACACCACCTTAAAGAAGCGGTTTTGATTGCGATGATCGATAGAATGAAGAATGGAAAAGGCAAACAGGTGACCGTTTCTCTGTACGATGCTGCCATATCCTCATTGGCCAACCAGGCAAGTAACTACCTGGTAGCGGGACAGGTTCCGGAAAAGATGGGATCCGGACATCCTAATATCTGCCCTTATGGGAATACTTTTAAAACCTCTGATGATCATGAAATTATCTTGGCTGTAGGAACTGATAAACAGTTTCAATCTTTGTGCAAAATCATTGAATGTGAGGAGTTGGCGACGAATCCCAAATTTGCAAATAATGCTGAGAGAGTAAAAAACCGGGATGATTTACTTTTAATCTTGGAGCGGAAAATAAAAAACTTTCCAAAGAAAGAAATACTCATTAGATTGCATAATAATAGGATTCCTGCAGGATCTGTGAATAACCTGGAAGAAGTTTTTAGTCAGGATCTCGCTAAAAACATGCTGATCACCGATCACACTCAAAACCGGGTAAGTTTGAAAGGTGTGAAAAATATGGCTGCCAAATCAACTATTTTTGGGATGACCTCCCACTTCGCTCCACCGCCATTGATTGGTGAACATACTACCGAGATCTTAAAAGATATTTTATCTTACAACCAGCAGAAAATTGATAGATTAAGGAATGAAAAAGCTATTTCGTAACCAATAAAGTGTATTTTATTTATATTCATATTAATTCACACTGAACCTCCTCAGTGAAAAGCCAGGAAATGGAAATGTCATAAATGCTGTCGCTTCTGTGCGAAATGTGGAAGCTCGTGCCAAAAATTGGAAAAATTTGGTATATTGTGGTAGAAAGTGGGAGAATTTTTCTTACTTTTGTTTATTAGAGTGTTCAAAGCGCATTAGTACATGACTTCATTATTTTCGGGCGAGTTTTTATGTAAGCTGGATGCCAAAGGCAGACTAATGCTTCCCGCGCGCCTGAAAAATAAATTACCTAAAGAACATACGCGTACACTAATGCTCCAGAAGAGCTTTGATCAGTGCATAACAATTTATCCTCTTGTTGAATTTGAGAAGATGATAAAGCGCTATGAAAACCTGGATGAATTGGACCCGGAAGTAAGGGAATTCGAACGTAATTTCATGCGTGGTATTGACGAAGTGGAAATGGACAATAATTTCCGC
Organism: Splendidivirga corallicola; assembly: GCA_030442035.1. Classification (GTDB taxonomy): domain Bacteria; phylum Bacteroidota; class Bacteroidia; order Cytophagales; family Cyclobacteriaceae; genus Splendidivirga; species Splendidivirga corallicola. The sequence goes on along the minus strand of JAUJEA010000002.1, from coordinate 742,947 downwards.
TTTCTTATTCCAAAAAAATTTCAACAAGCGTTAAACCTCCAAAAAGAGGTTTTAGTAATTGGTGTGAGACAAAGGATGGAAATTTGGAACCCGGAAACCTTCGAATCAAAATATGAAGTCAAAGATGAGCAGCAATTCAAAGATTTGAGCAAGAGGATCTTGGAGAAAAAGAACCAGGAAAAAAAGGGTTAAGATAGATTAAACATGGATTACCATCGGCCGGTAATGTTAAAAGAGTGTTTGGAGGCGTTAAATATTAAACCGGATGGTGTATATGTCGATTTGACCTTTGGTGGAGGTGGACATAGCAAAGAGATTTTAAATAGGTTGAAGGGTGGACAGTTATACGGTTTTGATCAGGACCCTGATGCAAAAGTAAATGCTGATGAGATCACAAACAGTTCTTTTACATTCATAGCTGCTAATTTCAGGTATTTTAAAAAGTATTTGAAACTGCACGGTGCAAAAAAGATTGATGGCATATTGGCCGATTTGGGTGTTTCATCCCATCAAATTGATACGCCAGAAAGAGGTTTTTCAACAAGGTTTGATGCTGCGCTGGATATGCGAATGGACCCTAAAGCAGCGTTGACTGCCAGGGAGGTTGTTAATAGCTATAGTGAAGAAGAGCTGCATAAAATGTTTGGTATTTATGGGGAAATAAAAAATGCAAAGACACTGGCCAAACAGATTGTAGCAGCAAGAACACAAAAAGAAATCAAGACTATTCAGGAACTGAAAGAAGTTCTTGATAAAAATGCTCCGAAGGGGAGAATATTTAAATATTATGCACAAGTGTTTCAGGCAATCAGGATAGAGGTTAATAATGAAATGGAGGCCCTGAAGGAAATGCTTCAACAATGCGCAGATATCTTAAAGCCCAAAGGTAGATTGGTCATTGTGTCATATCACTCTTTGGAAGACAGGTTAGTTAAAAATTATATGAATAAAGGGAAATTTTTCGGAGAGGTAGAAAAAGACTTTTATGGTAATATAATCAGACCATTTAGTCCTGTAAGCAAAAAACCAATTGAAGCTTCTGAAGATGAGATAAACTTAAATAACAGAGCAAGAAGTGCAAAACTGAGAATTGCCGAAAGGAATTAAGCATGACAAAAAATACTTATAGAGTAAGTCAGAATAATCAAAACAGGAAAAGTGTTTTTTCATTTATTGAGAAACACATTAGTATCAATGGTCTGTTTGAGAATGGCTTGCCTATAAAGTACTTGCCCTATATACTCTTCATATCAGCCATTGGGATATGTTATATAGGAAATGTCCATTATGCCGAAAAAACCATAAGAAAAATTGATAAGATAAAAGAAGAGGTTGAGGATCTCAGAGCAGATTTCAGAACACTTCAGGCGGATTATATGCATGCAAGGTTGCAATCAGAGGTTGCAAAAAAAGTTGAAAACTTAGGATTAAAAGAAAGTTCAAAACCACCTGTTAAAATAATAGTAAAAAAGGGTGAATATTAAAAGAGCCATATTAATAAGAGCTAGATTAGCTTTCCTTGCTGTCTTCATATTTGCTGTGGCCATCATAGTCAGAATTGTCCGTGTTCAATATGTTGAAGGTGATCAATGGAAGCAAATGGCCGAGGATATTGGTCTTCAATATCGCACCGTAAAGGCAACCAGGGGGAATATTTATTCTGACAATGGTAGCTTATTGGCAACGTCTCTTCCTTTTTTCAGAGTAGCCTTTGATCCGTATATAGCCCAGGGAGATAGTTTCAGGCATGGTTTGGATTCGTTATCACTTTTGCTTTCAAAGCATTTTAAAGAAGGAGATAAGGAATATTATAAGAGAAAAATAAAAACGGCCAGGTCATCCAAAAAAAGGTACCTGCTGTTGTCAACAAAAAAGATCAACTATCGCGAACGGAAAATGATGTCCAGATGGCCAATATTCAGGCAGGGCAGGCTGAAAGGTGGAGTGATCTTCGAAAAGGTTGATAAAAGATTCAGGCCTTTTACAGGGCTCGGCTTCAGAACTATAGGTTATTTGAATGAGGACAATTATGGTGCCGGGCTGGAATATAGCTTTAATGATAAATTGGCTGGCCGTGATGGAAAAGCATTATATCAAAAAATTGCGGGAGGCAACTGGAAACCTGTAAATGATGGATCCGAAGTTCCCTCAGTCGATGGTTTGGATATTGAAACCACCATTGATATTAATTTACAGGATATTACAAGTGATGCCTTGATTAGAGGGCTTCAAAACCTTCAGGCAGATTATGGCTGCGCGGTGATCATGGAAGTAGAAACAGGAGAGATAAAAGCCATTGCTAATCTGAAAAGATACGTACGTGGAGAACGCATAGATTATCGTGAGATATACAATTATGCAGTGCAGGATGCAACCGAACCAGGATCTACCTTTAAGTTGGCATCCATGATTGCCTTATTGGAAGATTCTAATGTCCGTCTGACAGACACTATTAATGCAGGGGATGGAAAATTCCAATATTATGATCGCATAATGCCTGATGATAAATATGGAGGTTATGGGAAAATCACAGTAAAACAAGCTTTTGAAAAATCATCCAATATTGCCGTTTCCAAAATGGTGAATACACATTTTGGATCTAATCCACATAAATTCATCAAATACCTTGATCGATTTGGGTTGACAAGACCTATTGGATTTCAGCTGATTGGAGAAGGTGTTCCTTATATTAAAACGCCGGAGGACAAAACATGGAGTGGAACCACTTTGCCCTGGATGTCTATTGGACATGAGCTGCATATGACACCCTTACAAACCCTGACTTTCTTCAATGCTATTGCCAATAATGGCAAAATGATCAGACCGATTATTGTAAAGCGTGTTAGTAAGGCAGGTAAAACCATTGACAGTTATACTTCATCAGTGATTACCAAAAAAGTTTGTTCAAAGAGCACCCTGGAGAAAGTGAAGGTTTTATTGGAAGGAGTTGTTGAAAATGGCACTGCCAGTAATATAAAAAACAGTTATTATAAAATAGCCGGGAAAACGGGAACCTCAAAGAAAGTAAAGAAAGGCGGAGGTTATAAAAGGGAGTATTATACTTCATTTGCAGGATATTTTCCAGCAAGAAACCCCCGGTATAGTTGTATTGTAGTGATTGATAACCCCAAAGGCTATAAACAATATGGTAGTGATGTGGCAGCGCCTGTGTTTAAAGAGATTGCTGACAAGATATATGCACTTGATATTCAAATGCAAGAAGCGATGGCCGGTGATTGGGAAAGACCTTCCGGTATTTTTCCTGTCATAAGAGCTGGAAATCAGGAGGACCTAAAATTGCTGTGCAATGAGTTGGGTATTTCAAATCACTCACAAACCGATGAGGCGTGGGTGAAATCTCAAAGAAGTAATCTTGCTGTAAAATGGAGACCAAATAGGATCCATCCCTACACAGTGCCGGATGTAGTAGGAATGACCTTGCGCGATGCGATCTATGTTCTGGAGAACAATGGATTGCAGGTATTATTTAAGGGAAAAGGAAGAGTGACAGAACAATCGATCTCACCTGGTAAGAAAGTAACAAAAGGTAATAGAATTACACTCAAATTGGGTTAATGGCAATTCTTAGAGACATATTATACAAAGTTTCCTTGATCAGTGTTTCAGGCAATACTGATCTGGAGATCCATAATGTCCAATTCGATTCCAGAAAAGTGGAGCCGAATAGTCTCTTTGTTGCTGTTGTTGGAACACAGGTTGATGGCCACCAATTTATTAATTCCGCTGTGGAAAAAGGGGCGACAGCTATTGTTTGTGAAAAACTCCCAAAGCAATTTCCTGATAATGTAACTTTCATCGAAGTCGCTGATAGTGGGACGGCATTGGGAAGAATAGCCTCAAATTTTTATGGTAATCCTTCTTCCAAACTGAAGCTTGTAGGTGTTACAGGTACCAATGGCAAAACTACCACAGTTGTGTTGATGCATCAGCTTTTTGGAAAACTGGGATATAATGTCGGACTGATCTCAACAGTGAATAATTATATTAATGAAGAAGTCCTCCCGGCAACACACACGACCCCTGATGCCCTGACTTTGAACAAGTTGTTAGCTGAGATGTTGGAGCGTTCCTGTACACATTGTTTCATGGAAGTGAGTTCGCATGCGCTTGTGCAGGGTAGGGTGGCAGGCCTTGATTTTACCGGCGCCATTTTCACCAATATTTCACATGATCATTTGGACTATCACAAAACATTCGATGAATATATAAAAGCAAAGAAGCTACTATTTGATGGTTTATCATCCTCATCATTTGCATTGGTCAATGCGGATGACAAAAGAGGATTGGTGATGTTGCAGAATACCAAGGCAACTAAAAAGACTTTTGCGCTAAGAACACTTTGTGATTTTAAGGCTAAAATTTTATCCAATACGCTACAGGGACTGGAGTTGGAAATAGACCATCAAAATGTATGGTTTAAGTTGATAGGAGCCTTCAATGCATACAATCTGATCGGAATTTATGCTGCTGCTGTTTTACTAGGTGAAAACAGTGAAGATGTACTGACTTGCCTGTCGGAACTGTCAACCGCCCCGGGAAGATTCGAACTTGTCAATACCAGAACAAACATTGCAGCTATTGTAGACTATGCACATACACCGGATGCTTTGGAAAATGTATTATCTACAATAAAGGAGTTCAGAACAGGAAATGAAAAAGTAATAACAGTGGTAGGATGTGGAGGAAACAGGGATAAAGAGAAAAGACCAATAATGGCGAACATCGCCACGAAGTATAGTGATAAAGTGATTCTTACCTCTGATAATCCCAGGGACGAGGATCCCGATACAATTATTAAGGACATGCAGCAGGGAGTTGCTCCAAGTAACTTTAAAAAGACACTGGCAATAACAGACAGAAAAGAAGCTATAAAGACAGCTTGTTCCTTGGCAGATAATCATGATATTATTTTGGTTGCAGGGAAAGGACACGAAACATATCAGGAAATAAAGGGAGTACGAAATCCTTTTGATGATAAGAAGATATTGGGCGAAACTTTGGATATGTTAAACGAATCATAATTGGTAAAGAAGTAAATCAATAGAGATAGATGTTTTATTATTTGTTTGATTATTTAGAAAGAGAATTTGATTTTTTTGGGGCCGGGGTATTTCAATATATCTCTTTCAGGGCTGGTATGGCCGCAGCAATTTCTCTACTGATTACCATAGTTTTCGGACGATCCCTTATTGATCTTTTGCGTAAAAAACAGGTTGGAGAAAGTATCAGAGATTTGGGATTGGCCGGGCAAATGGAAAAACAAGGTACACCAACCATGGGGGGTATTATCATTATTGCAGCCATTTTAATACCAACCCTGTTCTTTGCCAGACTTGAGAATATCTATATCATTCTCTTACTCATTACTACAGTTTGGCTGGGGCTTATTGGATTTACGGATGATTATATTAAAGTATTTAAGAAAAATAAACAGGGATTAGCAGGTAAATTTAAGATTTTTGGACAAGTCACTTTAGGCTTGATCGTCGGATTAACACTCTATTTTCACAGTGATGTGGTTATTGGTCTCTTCACGGAGGTTGCCACTCAAACGCAGGGTTCCGAGGAAATCACTACCACGTTGACTGAAATAAAATCAACTAAAACCACTATTCCTTTTTTGAAGAATAATGAACTGGATTACAAAAACATATTGCCTTTTCTAAGTGAACAATATACCTGGATCATTTATGTGCTTTTTGTAATCTTTATTATAACAGCTGTTTCCAACGGAGCAAATATTACGGATGGAATAGATGGTTTGGCCGCAGGAACTTCGGCTATTATTGGACTCACGTTGGCAATACTTGCCTATTTGTCCGGTCGGGTTGATTTTACCGATTACCTCAACATTATGTACATACCTGATTTAGGGGAACTGGCAGTGTTTAGCTCGGCTTTTGTAGGAGCTTGTATTGGGTTTCTATGGTACAATGCATATCCTGCTCAGGTTTTTATGGGAGATACTGGCAGTCTTACTTTGGGTGGTGTTATTGCTGTGTTAGCCCTAACCATACGAAAAGAATTATTGATACCAGTATTGTGTGGTATTTTTCTGATAGAGCTTGTGTCGGTGATCCTTCAGGTATCATATTTTAAATATACCAAGAAGAAATTCGGTGAAGGACGAAGGATATTCCTAATGTCGCCTCTTCATCATCATTATCAAAAGAAAAATTATCATGAAGCTAAAATAGTAACCAGGTTCTGGATTGTAGGCATTTTGCTTGCCATCCTGTCGCTGGCTACTTTGAAATTACGATAACAAAGGATATATCATGGACGAAAAAATTGTCATCATAGGAGGAGGAGAAAGCGGCGTTGGTGCGGCACTTTTAGCGAAAGCTAAGGGCCATGATGTATTTCTGTCCGATATTAATTCGCTTTCGGATGAAAATAGAAATGTGCTTCGGGAACATGATATTGCATTTGAAGAAGGTGTTCATACCGAAGAAAAGATCTTTCAGGCACGAACGGTAGTAAAAAGTCCGGGAGTACCTGATGGAGTTCCATTGATCAGAAAAATTAAATCATTAAAGATACCCGTGATTTCGGAAATTGAATTTGCTGCCAGATTTACCAGGGCCAAGTTCATCGCAATCACCGGGACAAATGGGAAAACTACCACTACATTGCTGACCTATCATTTATTGAAAGAATCCGGTTTCAATGTGGGGTTGGCAGGTAATGTCGGAGAAAGTCTGGCTAAGCAGGTAGTACAGGACGAATTTGACTATTACGTACTGGAACTTAGTAGCTTTCAATTGGACGGTATGTTTGATTTCAAAGCGGATGTGGCCATTTTATTGAACATCACCCCTGATCACCTGGATAGATATGATGATAATCTTGATAACTATATAAAATCAAAATTCAGGATCATCCAAAATATGGACGTTTCCGATAAATTCATTTATTATCAGGACGATCCCAATATTCATGGATATATAATAAAGAATCCTGTCCATGTAGACCGATACCCGATTTCTTTATCGAAAGAAAAGGGCGGTAGCGTATATCTCAAAGATAATGTACTGGTTTTCGAAGTTTCCGGAAAAGACCATTTCGAGATGGAAACCAGGCATATTCCTTTGAAAGGTTTTCATAACCTCATTAACACAATGGCAGCAGTAACAGCGGCTAAGTTTATTGGGGCATCGCTTGATCAGATAAAGAGAGCCTTTGGTACTTTTAAAAATGCAGCACATAGGTTGGAATTTGTAGAGAGCATTAATGAGGTCACATTCATTAATGATTCTAAAGCTACTAATGTAGATGCTGTTTATTATGCACTGGGATCCTTTGATCAGCCCCTTGTCTGGATAGCAGGGGGTGTTGATAAAGGGAACGATTACGATCAGATTAGTGATTTGGTGAGAAAGCATGTGAAAGCTTTGATATGTCTTGGTAAGGATAATCGAAAGTTGAGAGAGGCTTTTTCTTCCATTGTTGATCATATTGAAGAAACAGAAAGTATTGAGCTGGCCATATCAAACGGCTACGAATTGGCGAACAAAGGAGATGTTATTTTACTTTCTCCTGCCTGTGCAAGTTTTGATCTTTTCAAAAACTATGAAGACAGGGGCGAGCAGTTTAAAAAGGCTGTTTTGAAATTAAAAGAGAGAATAAATCAAGCAGTATAATAGAGTTGTTATGGTAAAAGCTTGGGTAGAAAAAAATCTAAAAGGTGATCCGGTAATATGGTTCATAGCCATTACATTATCAATACTCAGCATTTTAGTGGTATATAGTGCAACTGGTACACTGGCTTATAAAAGCAGGGGTGGAAATACTGAATATTATTTATTCAAACAAATGATTTTGGTTGCCTTCAGTTTACTCTGTATGTGGGCAGCGCATCGGGTTGATTATAAATACTATTCAAAAATTTCCAGGATAGCCTTGTTTATCTCAGCAGGACTGCTCCTTTATACCTGGTTTTCCGGGGTAAATTTGAATGATGCTAAGCGATGGCTGTACATTCCGTTTATAAAGCAGCAATTCCAGCCTTCAGATTTTGCAACATTGGCATTAATTGTCAATCTGGCTAGCATGCTGGCCAAACGCCAACAAAATATCAAAGATTTTAAGGAATCATTGGTGCCGATATTAATATGGTGTGGTGTGATTATAGGTTTGATTGCATTGACAAACTTCTCCAGTGCAGCGCTCCTGTTCCTCACTTGTATGCTGCTTCTATTTGTGGGTCGTGTTCCGGTGAAATACTTGTTCATGTTAATATTTGTAGGAGTTGTGGCTGGTGGTATTGCATTTAAGGTGGGCCAAAGAGGGGAAACGGTAATTAACCGTTTGACCAACTTCCTTGATCCGACGGAGGTATCCTTCCAGGCACAGCAATCATACATAGCCATTGCTACCGGAGGGATCCAGGGAAAGGGACCTGGTCAAAGCGATCAACGAAATTTCCTGCCCCATCCATATTCTGATTTTATATATGCCATCATTATTGAGGAATATGGTTTGATAGGAGGCTCATTTATTGTGTTTTTGTACCTGGCATTGTTGTATCGTGGTATGGTGGCAACAGCTAATAGCGAAAGAGCATTTGGCGGCTTATTATCGGCGGGATTGAGCTTTGCGCTTGTGTTACAAGCCATGGTGAATATGGGGGTCGCTGTTGGTTTAGGGCCCATCACCGGACTGCCATTGCCGATTTTGAGTATGGGAGGTACTTCATTGGTATTTACTTGTTTGTCATTGGGAATCATTTTAAGTGTCACCAGAGGAGACCAGGTGGAAGCACCGGGCAAGCAACCGAAGAACCGAAAAATGCAACTTGCATAAAATTATAAAGCGATAGAAAAGAAAGAAACATATCGAATTATCATTAGTGGTGGAGGAACCGGGGGGCATATTTATCCGGCTATTGCCATTGCCAATACATTGAAATCAATGTATCAGGACATTGAAATACTTTTTGTAGGAGCAATGGGTAGGATGGAAATGCAAAAAGTCCCTGAAGCGGGATATAAGATTGTTGGTTTGTGGATCAGCGGAATTCAAAGAAAACTGACTTTGGATAACCTGTCATTCCCATTGAAATTAATTTCAAGTTTGTTGAAGTCTGGTAGAATAATAAAGAATTTTAAACCCCATGCGGTAGTGGGTGTTGGTGGTTTTGCCAGTGGACCATTACTATACAAAGCAACACAGAAAAAAATTCCTGCTTTGATACAGGAGCAAAATTCTTATGCAGGAATAACCAATAAACTTTTGGCGAAACGGGTGGATAAAATTTGTGTGGCTCATGAAGGCATGGAAAAATTCTTTCCAGGTGAGAAGATAATCATAACAGGTAATCCGGTTAGAAAAGATATTGTGCATGTTGGGGAAAAAAGGGAAAAGGCTCTGGAATACTTTGAAATTTCTCCTGAGAAACCGACACTATTAATCATAGGTGGAAGTAACGGTGCCAGAACGATAAATCAAAGCGTATTGGAAAAACTGCAGGAGCTGATCGATGCAGGAGTCCAGATAATATGGCAGACCGGACGCTTCTATATAAAAGATGTACAAGAAAGAATTAAAGATTTTGACCTGAGAAATGTGCGGGTGTATGAATTTTTGAAAGACATGGATTTGGCCTATGCTGCTGCTGATGTTGTAATCAGCAGGGCAGGAGCCTTATCCATTTCGGAACTTTGTTTGGCTGCTAAACCAGTGATCTTTGTCCCCTCCCCAAATGTGGCGGAGGATCATCAGACAAAAAATGCTCAGGCGTTGGTGCAAAAAGAAGCAGCAGTCATGATTCGAGATGTGGATGCTAAAGACCAATTGGTGGAAGCTGCTGTAAAACTCATCAAAGATCACGACAGACAAATAACATTGAAAGAGAATATAAGTCAATTTGCCAGGCCAGAGGCGGCAGAAGTGATAGCTAACGAAGTTTTAAAGCTTATAAATTGAAGTGAGATTAGATAAGGTACATAGCGTTTATTTTTTAGGCATCGGTGGAATTGGTATGAGTGCTTTGGCCAGATGGTTTAAGCGCAATGGATATTTTGTGGCCGGATATGACCGCACAGCTACCACACTGACAGAGAAGTTGGAAGAAGAAGGTATTGAAATACATTTTGATGATACGCTTGAAATGATCCCTGAGAAGGTGTTAAATAACAAGGATGAGACGCTCATTGTATATACTCCGGCTATTCCTAAGGATCATGTGGAATATAATTATCTCCAGGAACAAGGCTATACTATTATGAAGCGATCTCAGGTTTTGGGTGTGCTGACCAAGGATTTGTATACGATCGCCGTAGCCGGGACTCATGGAAAAACAACTACCTCTTCCATGATTGCTCACATTTTTAAAACAGCACAGGAAAATTGCTCAGCCTTTTTGGGAGGTATTGCTACCAACCTTGGCTCTAATCTTTTGATGAACGAGCATGAAGGAGATGATATCAAAGTGGTTGTTGAAGCTGACGAATTTGATCGGTCATTTCTTACCTTATATCCCAACATTGCAGTGGTCACTTCAGCTGATGCCGATCATTTGGATATATACGGAGATAAAGATCACTTAAATGAATCCTTTAGGGCTTTTATTGAACGGATAGCAGAGAATGGAACACTCTTTATTAATGAGAAAATTGCGGCTGATTTAACTGGCGATAAGGATCCATTTAATGTGGTTACATATTCCTTGGACAGTGGAGATATCAAGGCAAAAAATATTAAGATAAAAGATGCATGTTTTGTCTTTGATTTAATAAGCGAAAATTACGTAATTCATGATTTGAAACTCAGCGTACCCGGATACCACAATGTTGAAAATGCAGTGGCTTCTATCGCCGTGGCAATGCAGGTGGGAATTGATCAGGAATCTATCAAAACTGCTATTGAAACTTATGCAGGGGTAAGCAGGCGTTTCGAATATATTATAAAGGAAAAGGATTTGATTTATATTGATGATTATGCACATCATCCTGTCGAGATTGAAGCATTTCTTAAATCTGTCAAGTCGCTTTATCCCCAAAAAAAATTGACAGCTGTTTTCCAGCCGCATTTATTCACAAGAACCAGAGATTTCGCCAGTGGTTTTGCGAAAAGTTTAGGTTTGGCTGATGAGGTTTATCTCATGGATATTTATCCGGCCCGAGAACTGCCCATTGAGGGAGTCAGTTCGGATATGATTTTTAAAAAAATTGAAATAAAGAATAAGTATAGATGCAATAAACAAAATGTCTTAAAGAAACTTGAAGAAAGTCAGCTTGAGGTGCTTGTAACCATTGGTGCAGGCGACATTGATTGTTTTGTAGAACCAATTAAGGAATTATTAAATAAGAAATATCATGAAGTCTAAGGCTAAAATAACCAAAGGGCTGATAATAGCTAGTGCAGCTATACTGGTGTTTTTTATTATTGGCTCTATTAGTAAAAAGCAGAATGGTAAAGTTATCAATGCGATCTCAATCCATGTTGAAGACCAATATGACAATTTCTTTATCGATGAAAATGACATTTTGAAATTGATCAATGATGGTCATACCAACAGTATTGTCGGAGTACCTGTAAACGATCTGGAGCTTAAGGAGATTGAGACAAACATAAAATCAAATCCTTTTGTCAGGACTGCAGAAGTCTACAGGGATCTAAAGGGTAATTTAATGGTGAAAGTAAAGCCCAGAAAGCCCATGGCCAGGATCTTGATCAATAACGGACCTGATGCTTATATCGATTCAGGTGGGGAAATAATTCCTACCTCTGATGAATTTACAGCCAGAGTAGTATTGATCAGCGGAACCTACACTAAAAAGCTGATGACCGAGAAAGAAGCTGATCAGGAGGTAAAAAGGAATCTGACTGAAATGTTAAAAGCGATCGATGGTGATAAGTTTCTTAGAGCCCAGGTTGCACAGTTGGATATGGATAATGAAGGCCGGATAACTATTTATCCACAAATAGGAAAACAATATATAGAATTTGGAAGGCCCGTAAATGTGGAAGAAAAGTTTAAAAAGCTGAAAATTCTTTTTAAACGAATACTGCCCGAAAGAGGGTGGAATACTTTTTCGAGAGTAAACATAGAATATAATAATCAAATTGTTTGTGAATAATATTTGAGTTATGCAACAGGACAAAATAATAGTAGGACTAGACATTGGAACCACTAAAATCTGTGCAATTGTTGGGAAGAAGAATGAGTACGGAAAACTGGAAGTACTGGGAATGGGTAAAGCCATCTCTGATGGAGTCATCAGAGGCATTGTGACCAATATCGACAAAACTGTTAGTGCTATTGAAAGAGCAATAGCCGAAGCAGAAGAAATGGCAGGCATCAATATTGGTGTTGTTAATGTTGGTATTGCCGGCCAACATATTAAAAGCTCTATTCATCATGGAGGTATTACCAGGGACTCCAGGGAAGATGAGATTACAATAGAGGATGTTAAGCGCCTGACCAATGATATGCACCGCATTGTAATTCCCCCGGGAAGTGAGATCATCCACGTGATGCCTCAGGATTATATAGTGGATTACGAAGAGGGGATTATTGATCCTGTTGGAATGTCAGGTGTTAAACTTGAAGCAGACTTTCATATTATCACAGCACAAACAAATGCCATAAACAATGTCAACAAATGTGTCAGAAGGAGTGGCCTTGAAATCGAGGATCTCATTCTGGAACCACTGGTTTCCAGCCTGGCTGTTTTAAGCGAGGAAGAAAAAGAAGCAGGGATCTGTTTGGTAGACATTGGGGGCGGAACCACAGATATAGCGATTTTCCAAGACAATTTGATTAGACATACTGCAGTCATTCCATTTGGAGGAAATATTATCACATCGGATATTAAGCAGGGTTGTAACATCATGCAACACCAGGCCGAACTTCTAAAGACGAAGTTTGGGAAAGCCATCCCTGAGATGGCCAGTCCGAATGAGATCGTTTCGATCCCTGGATTAAGAAACAGGCCTCCAAAGGAGATTTCCGTAAGAAACCTGGCCTCGATCATTGAGGCTAGAATGAAGGAGATCATTGAATTGGTTCATGCGGAGATCATTACCTCCGGATTTGAAAACAGATTAGCCGGAGGCATTGTAATTACCGGTGGAGGATCACAACTGAGCTGTCTGCAGCAATTATTTGAATACATGATTGGAATGGATGTCAGAATTGGTCATCCTAATGAACATTTGGGTAAATGCAAACTGGAAGCTGTGAAAAGCCCAATGTATGCGACAACGGTTGGTTTGGTATTATCTGGTTTCAGGGCACTGGATGAAAGAGAGAACCGGTACAATGAAGTTCAACAAATTTCCGGACAACGCCAGGGTGCAACCACCAGGTTGGGAGAAAAAGGATCAAATTTCTTTCAACAGATATTAAACAAAACAAAGGGGCTTTTGATCGATGATTTCGATGATAATGCTTCTTATTGAAAATAAATTGTAAAAGAAAATTATAACCAAAACGTCAATATTTTCCATAATTCGAAAATCGGATTGTAAAATCGTTTAACCCTAAATTGGATATTATGATGTCAGATAGTTCATATAAATTCGAAATCCCAAAACACCATAAATCCATTATCAAAGTAATTGGTGTTGGAGGAGGTGGAAGCAATGCTGTCAACCACATGTTTAGTCAGGGGATTAAAGATGTAGAGTTTATTGTTTGTAATACCGATGCCCAGGCACTTAATGGTAGCGGAATTCCTAACAGACTTCAGCTTGGAGTTAACCTGACGGAGGGATTAGGGGCTGGAGCCAATCCTGAAGTTGGTGCTGCAGCTGCCCATGAAAGTAAGGAAGAGATAAGAGAAATGTTGAGTGGTGATACACGCATGGTATTTATCACTGCCGGTATGGGAGGAGGAACCGGAACAGGTGCTGCCCCCGTGATTGCCAAAGTAGCAAAAGAATTAGATATTTTAACAGTTGGGATTGTTACGGCTCCTTTTGTTTTTGAAGGGAAGAAAAAAATGATCCAGGCAGAAAAAGGAATTGAAGAGTTAAAACAAAATTGTGATACGGTTCTTGTGATATTGAATGATAACCTTAGAGAGATCTATGGTAATCTGTCGATTACACAGGCCTTCTCCCAAGCTGATAATGTATTGTTGACAGCTGCCAAAGGAATTGCCGAAATCATTACAGTCCCTGGACATGTAAATGTGGACTTTGAAGATGTCAAGACCACTATGAAAAATTCTGGCACAGCCATCATGGGCTCCTCAGAAACCGAGGGAGAGAACAGGGCCAGGAGAGCGGCAGAAGAAGCAATATCCTCTCCATTACTTGATAGTAAAGACATCAATGGCGCACAAAAAATATTGCTTTCAATCATTTCAGGAGATCAGGCCGAATTGCAGATGGACGAACTGACTGAAATAACCAGTTACATTCAGGAGAAGGCCGGTGATGAGGCACAGGTTATTTTTGGTCATGGTGTGGATCCTGAATTAGGCAATGGTCTAAGGGTAACTGTCATTGCAACTGGCTTTGAGCAAGATCACTACAACCAAGGAAATGCAGAGGTCAAAAAGGTGATTGACCTGGAATCTAACAAACAAATAACCATGTTTGAAGATGACAGTGTAAGTATTGAAAGTGGAGTGGATCCAATGATCAATGAAAATCCTAGGAATCAGGAAAGAGGATATAGCTTTGATGTTTCAAAAGAGGGAAATGAACCAATCGTACCAAAAGATGATCATGGTAACAGTGTTGGCGATGAAATATATTTTGATCTCGAAGATAATTATGACCAGAATGAGGGAGGTACAGTAAGAAATAATCCGGTAGAAGGTGATGTCAAAGATGATCTTGAGTCAAAAAGAGAGCGATTACAGCAAGAAGGACAAAGGAGACTCAATGAGCTACGCAACAGCAAAAGACCTGATTTTAGTGCTGATGATTATAAAAACTGGCTTGAGGTACCCGCTTATAAAAGAAGAAATGTGACATTGCAAAATATACCGCATTCTTCAGATCAACATATTTCAAGATTCAATCTGAATGATGATTATTATATTTCAAAAAACAATAAGTTTTTACACGATCAACCAGATTGATATTAAAAAGAGAAGTCTCAATTAGAAGTCAATGAGCTGTTGGGCTTGCATGTCCAGCAGTTCATTGTATAAATCATTATTTATTTTACCTTCTATAAGATTGGCCTCTATTCTTGCCAATTTAGGTTTCAAAGGTAAGACATACATGCCACAGTAATTAAAGATATCGGTTAAGTGGCTAACAGCCAGACCTCCACCCTGCACCCCTGATGACAGGCCAACCAAAGCACACTTTTTATCAGTAAAACTATCCGGATATTTCAAGCCATCTATAAAAGCTTTTAACACACCAGGAAAGGACCCGTTGTATTCAGCCACGATAAAAACGAATTTTTTCGATTTCTCAATGACGGTTCTATAATCATTGAAACGTTCGTTTTTACCGGAATTTTCATACAAAGCGGAAGCGATAAAATCTGCAGGTACATCGGCAAGATCTAAAATAGAGCTATCCATTCCCTTGGTTTGAAGAATTCCCTTGTAAATTTCAGCAATGACCCTGGAATTTGATTTTTTTCTATTGGTACCTACTATAATGGTGATCATAAGAAATGGTGCTTATTTTAGTTTCAACAAAAATCAGAAAACACTTTTACTATTTATAATTTTTTGAACATAAAAAAAGAGCGGCTAATCATTAACCGCCCTCAAAATTTGCAAGCAAAAACAACTTTTTACAATGCTATAATTAAGCGTTGGCCTTAACCTTTATAGTCATTTTGAGTATAAGTCTGAAACTGGCTGGAACATCTGAAAGCATTCCAATGACTGAGGTGTTTACGGCATTACTCGCTCTTAGTAGTCCTTCTATTTCATCCAAATCATCCTGGCTAAAGTTTACAGGAATATCCTGACCTTGGGAAGTAGATAATGTAACGGGATCAATTTGATATTCGAAAGTATTACCAGTAGCAGTTCCTGATGGCATAATAGTTAAAGAACCACTGAATTGCGTGCTGGCATCTCCTTGATAGTCTTCAATTCTATAAGTAATAGATTCAATTTGATACTCTTTTATCTTGCCTAAATATTCTTGTATATCACTATCCTGGGTGGCATCGATGGTAACACTTTGTGTAAATTGCGATTGTCCTTCACCGGCTGAAACATTTACCTCTTCTTCCAATTCACTATTAAGATTGATAGAAGTTATATCATCTTCACAAGAGAACATTGCCAAAGCAATAACCAACACCCCTACGTTCAAGCCAATTTTTTTCATATTGATTTTAGTTTTGTATTTTGATTAAGCACCTTATAAAAGTACCATAAAGGGCTTGATCTAAAAGACAACTAGTTTTCCAAATTTTACGAATGTACCTTAAGGAATGCTTTTTTACTTTTGAATTTTGGTTATAAATCCTCTGGCCAACGAGTGATACTTTCGTGATCATTTTTTATTGCCTTATCCGGCACTGTTTCTCTGTTTTTATCCTTCATATGCGGGTTGGCTCCGGTTGAATAGAGTTTTTTAACAATGTCTGGATGATTATTTTGAGCTGCAAACATTAGTGCAGTCATGCCAGCCCCTTCGTAATTATTTATATTGGCTTTAGTATTTATGAGTAGTTCTACAATATCATCATACCTAAACATACTTGTGATGGGGGGATGGAAAATTAAGAGGTAAGGGCATGTATACCAAATGGGTAAATTTTGTGGTAGCTGCCATATTAATACCATAGTCAAAGACTTTACCTTCATGACAGAGACTAAATAAAACCTCCTTGAAATGGTCCCTTAGAATCCTTTGGGAAATTGTCTGATTCAACGATCAATCGACATTATTCGTTTAAGTTATTAATTACATTGATTTGGTTAGTTTTCGGAGGAAACTCTGGGTTTGAATTATATAGTCAGAGAGTTAAAAAATCTATTGGGTAAATGTTGATGAAAATTTGATTCAATGTGCTAATCCGGATAGATCAGGGGTTGAGAGTTTGTTGTATGTTGCTTATCCACAGGAAATTACACTGGACCTTAAGTGTAGAAAAATGTATATTGCATAAGCAGGCATGCCTCAGATATTCAGAGCCAAATTAGCAAGGAGCTTAAAAGAGGTGTTATCAGAAGATGGACTCTCTGACCCTGAGGATATTCAATTTGACCCCAGTAGCAATAAATTGTATTGGGTTGGCATCGGACTTGAATCAATTTTATGGATTCAACCTGATAGCATGAAGATATAAGCTCATTTTACTCGGGAATACCGATAGAAAGCACTGATGAAGAATATGATGAGCTCTTAGCCGATGATTTAATATTGAATGTTTAAAAATAAATCCAAGCGATATGAAAACACTCAAGATCTTGACAGATAAGCATTCTATGGAAGGCATTGCTTTCAAGTATGGCTTGTTGACTTTTGGCGGTTTATTAGTATTTTTTTTGATAATGAAATTTGTAGGCCTGGTTCACATTGTGGAGCTTAGATCGCTCAATTTCTTAATCATGATCACTGGTGTCTGGTTTGCATTGAAAACTTATGAGAAAGAGCACAGTGGGGAAATGATCTATTTCCGTGGGCTTGGGCTTGGTGCGCTGACTACGGTTTTTGCAGTTATTCCATTTGCCTTGTTTTTGTTCATCTACCTGCAATTTGATCAGGGATTCATGTTGATGATCAGACAACATGAAATGTTTGGGCAATATCTTAATCCCTATATAGTTTCTTTTCTAATAGCATTTGAGGGTTCTCTATCAGGATTTTTCATAGCCTTCACCTTAATGCAGTATATGAAAAAGAAATATCCAAGCTAGGGCTTGGCTTTATATTTTTCGATTTTTCCGGATTGTGAAGTGAGACGAGAATACCGAAGCGTGACCTTTTAAAATCAAGGGTCAGCATACAAAGATTGTATAAAAATAGTTGCGTTGTCTTTCTTTTAAGCAAAGTATCCTTTAATTAAAGGAAAAAGGGAATAATTTCTATTCCCTTTAATATTGTAAAAAATATAGCTAGCACCCAGGCCAAAGATCCCGGATGAAAGTTTGCTGAGGGCTGAAAATCCCTCCTGGTGTTGAATAGCCATCAACAGAAACAATGAGTGGTGTGCCGTTTTGATTATCTTTTATAGCTTGAGCACCGCAGTACACAATGATTTGAGGATAGGTAAGGCCGCTCACTGGTGCTCCATTTTGTGTAGCAGAGAAAAAGGCAAAAGCATAAAACGTTCCGTTACTTGCCTGCTCTTGATTTTGAATGATCACCTGAAAATTTGAAATTGAAACACTTGAATCAGTTGGGACAACTGAAATATAGAACATTCCAAGTTGTGTGTTAGAACAACCGGTTCCGGGAGTAATCGCAACATTAACATAGCTACTGTCTGTTTGATATGATACACCTTCTTTTATTCTGCTAAGTGTATCTTCCAGTTTCAATAAATTGGGCGCTGTTTCCATTTTTTTGGTTAGTTAAATTTGAAATGTTGGTCACGGGAAGTTGGAAGAAAAAGAAAGCAATATCAATCCCTAAAAAGCACCATTTTTTTGGAGGTTGAAATGAAAATAAGAACATTACTCACTACTTCTAGTAATGCCTTATAATTTCAGACATTCATCGATAACAGATAATTCAAGATTCAATGCCGTTTAGTTTAAGGGGATATGATAAAAGCTTTCAGGCGTCAGGTATCAGATTTCAGCCTAAATGATGTTTTCTAGCGTACTGGAAAATTGTCTGAGACCTGATATCTGACGGCTTATCTTAACGGCATTAATTCAAGATTTGTGAATGCCCGAATTCAGCTTATTTTTATGGTCTGTTGTGAATTTGTCGATGGCTAATTCAGTATTATCCTCTCATCAATATGATAATCCTGGAACGACAATCTAAGGAGATAGATTCCTTTAGGAAAATCCTCCAAATTTAGTTCATGACGTTTTAATCGATGAGAGTCGACCTCTTTAGACATTTTAAGCTGCCCAGCATGATTGTAAATTTTGATCGTCATTGGCTGATTTGATAATCTGTCATACTCAATGGTTAATTTCCCATTTGTTGGATTTGGGAAAATAGAGTAAGGGGTTTCTTCCAATAGATCAATACCTGTAATGTTTACTACAACTAATTTTTTTTCAAGACTATCAACACAACCAATATCATTTCTGGTGGTTAACTTAACATTGTAAATAGCTGGAAACTCAAATTCTTTGGTAAACTCGCTAGCGTTTTCTGTACTTCCGTCTTCAAACAACCAGGTTGATTCAATAGCATTTGGACTTTCATTTCGAAATGTTACGGTTGTTCCTTCCGATATATTTAAAGTATCAGGCCCAATGCTGAAGTCAGCGAATTTTTTAATAAGACTGACATGTACTGGTGTAACATCACTTTCCAATAATGAGTCAACATTTGTAATATAAAAACTTTTTGAAGCCTGGAGATCTGAAAGCTGATATGAATGTCCCTTATGCAGGATTTGCGTTCTTTCCTCATCATCGTAGAAATAAAAGAGATTGCCTCCGGAAGGACTGATATTGACTTCATCACCCAGGCAGAATC
This sequence comes from Splendidivirga corallicola, assembly GCA_030442035.1. Taxonomy (GTDB): domain Bacteria; phylum Bacteroidota; class Bacteroidia; order Cytophagales; family Cyclobacteriaceae; genus Splendidivirga; species Splendidivirga corallicola. The sequence goes on along the minus strand of JAUJEA010000002.1, from coordinate 723,378 downwards.
TAAAGGTTTCTTCTAATGGCTGAGGAGATTTTTTGACCTCAATGACTTGAGAAACAGAATCACGACAACCATATGCCCCCGTTGTAATCAGTTTGATATCAAGCGTTTCCTCCAGTGAAATTGAACGTGTCAGACTTTCGTTGTTGCCTGCAGGGGAGTTGTTTACGAACCACTCCCACTGAGATGCATTGTTAGCAATTCCATCTATATGAAGCACATCTTTTTCATTCAGATCTAATGAATCCAGATAGAATGTAAAAGTTGGATTCAGGTTATCAACATCTATTAGCACTTGCTGTGCCAGGCTCTCATAGGTTGAGTCTAAATTGGTTACATAAAATGTGGTATCAGAAAAGAATGGGCCAAGTGTTAGGCTATTTCCTTCCTGCAATGCTGTACCCAGATTTTCTTCGCTGTATGCACTTAAGTTGCTGGCATTGGTTGCGGTAATATTAATTGATTCTCCTTCGCAAATTTTAAAGTTGGATATATTCGGTTTAGGCCCTCTGGACAGTACCACAATGGTATGATTGGCGGAATCCAAACATCCGGTTTTGCTGGTCACTTTCATTTTAACATCAAAGACGCCAGTATCCGGGAATTGTATAGTTGGATTTTGATTTGTGCTGGTAAAACCATTCTTAAAATCCCAAAACCAATTAGTTCCTTCTATGCTAAGATCTGTAAATGAAACCTGATTTTCATTACTTTCATCCAAATAAACAGTGTCTTTGTCAAAGGCAAAATCAGCCTGAGGTTCCTTAATTACTACTCTTAGCTGTTGAATGTCTCCTTTGTAGGCCTCATCAATATTGACGGCATAGTAAGAAGTGGATTCTGTTAAAGCTGCTGTCGTATAGGTCTCTCCGTTATGAAGAAAAACAGTTGTGTCAGGATCTTGGTAAAACCTGAAATTTGTACCATTAGCCGGATTGATCGTAGCAGGTGAATCATGACAGATGTTTACAAAATCGGTAATAGTTGGATTGTTTAAATAATTATGATAGCTGTTTTGAGCCTTGGTTAGCTCGGCTTGCAAGGCTGAAAGGCTCTCTCCAACCATAAAAGCAAATGTGACCTTGACACTTTGATTATTTTCCAGTGAGATAATATTGCCACCTACGATATGAGCTACCTCATTACCATTGCCGTTGGCACCAGCGGATAGTTTGTTATTTCCATTCACTAAGAAATCATGCTTTTCGGTTTTGGTGAAATCACCACTGAAATTGGCTGTATTGCCATTTTCACTGTTCAAATCAATGGCTGTATAAATACCAGACTGCGCACTGATCAGGGCTAACCCTCCGTATAAATTATTGTTGATGGCATCGTAGACATAACCAAGATTATTGGGACTATCCCAGTCAGCCTTGTTGGTTGTTGAACTATTTAAATCCCAATCAGCAAAAATACCAGCTTTTAAATTATTTAGCGTTGTACCACTGGTATTGGTGATTCTATATTCGATAATGATATAACCGTTATCATTTTCCACCTCATTGGCCAGAACTTTTTGCTCAATTCGGAGGCCTATTTGGTCACTGCCAGCATTGCTGTCATCAAAGGAGGATCTGGCATCAAGTGTTACGGTTGAGTTATTATAAAATTTTAATTTTTCAATTGTTGTAAAATCCTGATCCTGAGTATTAAAACTGAAATCGGTGACTACATTGCTCAAAAGGTTGTTGTTATCATCAGCAATGATTAAACCAGTATGGTCAATTAATTCAGAACCTTCATATTCCAATCCAATGCCTGAGGGGTTATATGGAGCACTGGTATATCCTAACCCGCCATCACTATCGATCGTCAAAACAAATTTTTGATTGTCGAAGTTGATAAATTCGGGATCACTTTTGAAGTCAAAATATTGATAATCAGTGTAGTTTATATCTTCATAACCTAATCGAAAGATTAAATTCTCGTCTGTTGGCAAATCAGGATGTAAGTATACTTTGAATGGAGAGGTATTATTGCTTCTGCTCTCTAATTGCGTCATATTAGAGATATCGAAAGTAGAATCAACAACTGTTACATAGGGTGATGAACTGGAAAGTGTCACCAGGCCATTGTGCGTTTTGTTTAAAAAATTGGTGACGTCTACGTCAATCGAAAGTGTATCGTCATAAAAAACATAACTTCCCACACCATTATCATAATTAAAATCGGTCATTCGGGGAGCCGGATCACTGGAGATCAACAGCGCCCTATAAGCATCCAGTCGTCCCCTTCCGAGCATTTCGTTATAAACCTGGTTGGCAGGGTCATCATATATATTATGCGCAGCAGACCTTATCTTTTGCATCACCTGGCGGGCATTTAACTCGGGAAATTCCGCTCTTACCAGTGCTGCCACACCAGCCACCATTGGCGAGGCGAAAGATGATCCCGATGCAAATTTATAACCACTGTTATTTGCTGTGGTATATTCTGAACTTCCAGGTGCGATTAAATCGATGTATTTACTATAAGTGGCAAAACTTGCTTTTCTATCCTGATTATCAGAGGCACCAACAGATAGAACATTTGAGTAGCTGGCCGGATAAAAATTTAATTCGGCATTGGTATTTCCTGCAGCAGCTATGACCACCACATCCATTTCTTCTACCACAAAGTCTATAATATCTTTGGCAAAATCTGAATAAGAATCATCCGAACCCCATGAAAGATTGATTACCTGACAGCCTTGCTCTGCGGCATATAAAATAGCTTCGTAACCATTATTAAAAGAATTGGTTAAGCTTGTAAATATTTTCACAGGGAGTATTTTGGAATTAAAACCCAAACCTGCAATACCAGTACCATTATTTGTTTTAGCCCCCATAACACCTGATACCGAGGTCCCATGCTCATCAAGATCAGCCCCCGGATCATTGTTATGATCAGCCATGTCCCAACCATAATAATTATCTATGTACCCATCAGCATCATCATCTATTCCATTAATTGGATCGTCGTAATTCAATTTAATGTTATCAGTAAGGTCTTCATGGTCAAGGTCGATTCCTGTGTCCAATACACCAACAACTATATTGGAATCGCCTTTCTGGATATCCCAGGCTGCATAAGCATTAATAGTGGTAAGATAATTTTGTTGCCCTCCTGGCAATATTGAGCCAGGGTCGTTGGGAATGTATAAAGGCTTGATTTTGTAATAAGGTTCGGCATAGATGACCTCACGGTATTTTAACAATTGATTAATCTTATCTACAATATTTTCATCTTTTCCTAACTGAATCTTGTAGATATTAGATAATCCATGCTTGGAAGCACTGGCCCGCCCTTGTATTGTATTGTGAATATTAGGAAAAGCCTTATGACACTTTTTGGCACCAACGATGGCACCAAGCTCCTCTGCATTTTTACTCGGAATATTTTTGCCATGATATTCCCGAAGTTTCATAATGATAACACCTGGCTGATAATCATTTTCAGTGATGCCCTCCGGAAGACTGAATATCTTTCTTGATTGAGCGTTTAAACTTACGGTACATAGAACCAGTAATGCTGAAATTATCCATTTAGCGGAAAAAGGACCTCGCTCTCGCCTGCAAAACATCTGTAATAGGAACTTCATATAATCTTTCTGAGCTACGGAACAAACAATAAAATAGTGTTGTTAAGGCTAGTGGATTTGAGCTCATGGTAAATTTAAAGAGTTTTTAAGCCCTATTATTTTCACTTTTATATGTATTATTTTTTGTGTAATGTTCTACCTGAAGATGTAGAAAATAGCAGTTATTAATTTTGACTTATTAGAATTATATTCGCTTAAATAAACAACTAAACGAGAAATGAATCTATTTGATAAACACAAAGACGTATTAGATAAAGCCATAGCGGCAATTCATGACCGTGCATTTTATGCACAATATCCGGAACACCCTTCTCCCAAAATATATGGGGAAACGGCGGATGCAGAAGGGAGAAAGAGGTTTCAGGCTTTGCTTGGTAAAGATTTTTCAGAACTGTTACAAGATGATTCCGCTGAAAGGATTGCTACGGAAGAGTCTCCATACTTACAGGAACCATTAAATATCGGGTACCCATCATTTTCAACTGAAACATTAATCGAAAAAGGTACGGTTGCTTTCCATCAATGGAGAAAGGTGAACGCGGATGAAAGGGCCGCAATTCTCATTGAATCTTTGGAACTTATGAGAGAACGTTTCTTCGAAATAGCCTATGCCACCATGCATACCACGGGCCAGGGCTATATGATGGCTTTTCAGGCATCAGGACCACATGCAGCGGATAGAGCATTGGAAGCCATTGCAGCTGGTTATGAAGAGTTAAAGAGATTCCCAGAAAATAAATTTTGGGATAAACCCATGGGCAAATTTAATATCCAGTTGGAAAAAGAATGGCGTGCTGTTCCAAAAGGAATCAGTTTGGTTATTGGTTGTTCTACTTTCCCGACGTGGAATACCGTTCCCGGACTTTATGCTAGCCTCATTACTGGTAATCCTGTTATCGTAAAGCCACACCCTGGAGCAGTGCTGCCTATTGCTATTGTGATCGCTGGTATTCAAAAGGTCCTGGCTGATCAGGGTCATGACCCAAACATTTGCCAGTTAGCGGTTGATTCTTTGGATAAACCAATTGCCAAAGTATTGGCAGAAAATCCCGAAGTGAAGCTGATTGATTTTACCGGTAATTCCGAATTTGGTTCTTACCTCGAGAGCCTACCAGGGAAAAATGTTTTTACAGAGAAAACAGGAGTAAACTCTGCCATTATTGACTCTGTGGAAGATGTTGATAAAGTAGTGCAGAATCTTGCTTTTTCCGTAGCACTATATTCGGGACAGATGTGTACTGCTCCTCAAAACTTTTACATACCTGAAAATGGTATTAAAACCAGTGACGGTAATGTTTCTTTTGATGAATTTGCAGAAAAATTTGTGGAAGCGGTCAATGGAATTGTGAGCAATCCTAAAATGGGACCCTTTGTATTGGGAACTATTCAAAATAAAAATACTTGCCAGCGTATTACGGATGCTGAAAAGTTGGATGGAAAAATATGGTTGACTTCCACGGAGGTAGAAAATCCGATGTTCAAAACAGCAAGAACAGCTTCGCCTGTTGTTGTTGAGATTGATTCCTCCAAAAAAGAAATATTCAGCAAAGAATTATTCGGGCCGATTGCATTGTTAATTAAAACTAAAGATACAGATGAGTCTATCGCCTTGGCCAAGGAGATGGCCCTGAATCATGGAGCCATTTCATGTGGTGCCTATACGACTGATCCCCAGATAAAAGAAAAAATTGCGGATGAAATGTCTTTAGCAGCAACACCAGTCTCGTTTAATTTAACCGGTCCTATTTATGTTAATCAAAATGCCGGGTTCTCTGATTTTCATGTGACTGGTGGAAATCCTTCGGGCAATGCGTCATTTACAAATCCGGAATACGTGGTTAAAAGATTTACCTGGGTAGGATTACGAGAACCAGCAAAAGTTTAGTACTCCTGAATTTGCAAGCCTTCTTTTGCAATAGCGTAAAGAAGACTTGCAAGCTAAAATTAACATAAGTTTTTTTAGAGATGTGTACGGCTATTGAACCCTTATATTTTAGGTATTGTAGATGTTAGGCTCCATAGATTGTTTTTTTATCGGACAGGAATTTTTCACTTGAATATCAATATCTATTATGGGATTGTTCAGCACCGTACAAATTAGTGTACGATATCAGTATAAAATCTTGATGATTTTTAAATTAAGTGCCTGTAAATAAATGAATTATATATTTGGTATTTAAGTTGTTACATAGGGATGACAAAGGTCAAACTCAAACGCAACACACAGATGAAAGCACTTTATCAATATGCTATAAAATACTTCAAAGAGAAACAGTATAAAAAAGAAAAGTTAGTAACAATAGCTATTCGAAAGGAAATGATTCTAAATTGAATTTTGAGTTTTGAATTTATTTAATTCAAAACTCAAAATTACCAATTCAAAATTCTTAGCAATATTCTTCAAAAACCTGGATCATATGATTTGCAATCATCTCAGCAGATCTTCCCTCAATATGGTGTCTTTCAACAAAATGGATTAATTCTCCATCTTTGAATAATGCGATGGATGGTGATGAAGGAGGATAAGGAGCTGTATATTGCCTTGCTTTGTCTACTGCCTCTCTATCCACACCGGCAAACACAGTTGTCAGATTATCAGGTCTCTTTTCACTGTTAGACAAGGCCAGTTTAATCCCTGGTCTGGCAGCTCCTGCAGCGCAACCACAGACAGAATTGATAACCATCAATGAAGTTCCTTGATGTTCGGTCAAATGACTCTCTACCTCGTTCGCGGTTTTAAACTCCTGAAATCCAGCCGAGGTGAGATCTTCTCGCATAGGGGCAACTAATTCTTCCGGATACATATTTTTATTTTTTTAGATTACACATTCATTTAATACTATAAGAAACCAAGCTCCAGCTTGGCCGCTTCGGACATCATATCCTGAGAATAGGGTGGGTCAAAAGTTAATTCAACCTTGACATCATTTACACCTTCGATATTTCCTACTTTGGTTTCTACCTCCACTGGTATTTCCTCTGCAGCTGGACATGCGGGTGAAGTAAGAGTCATAAGGATATAAACATTGTTTACCGGATAAACATTAACTTCATAGATCAGGCCCAACTCATAGATGTCAACAGGAATTTCGGGATCATATACGGACTTAATGACATTCAGAACCTTATCTCGTAATGTTTCTGATTCTTCTTGTTTTTCTAATGCCTCTTTTTTCTTGTCCTCTTCCATTTTTCCTCCCTAGGTTTGATTTTTCATTTTAGTGTTGTAAGCCACGGCAAACAATTTCATTTGTTTGATCATAGCCCCAAAACCATTGGATCTTTGTGTGCCGATAAAACGATTCATACCAATTTTATCGATAAAATAAAGATCCGCATTGATAATATCTTCTGCTTGCTGATCAGACAATATCCTGACTAGCAGGCTTACCAAGCCTTTGGTAATAGCAGTATTGCTATCTGCCTGATAAATAATACGGCCGTCATCAAAATGGGTTTTTAGCCAAACTTTAGATTGACATCCCTTTACCAGGTTGTCATCAATTTTATGTGCTTCGTCAAGTTCCGGTAGTTTTTGACCAAGTTCCATCAAATAAATATTGGCCATTTCCATATCTCCATCGAGCAGTGAAAATTCATCAATAATTTGATCCTGTATTTCATTGATAGAACCTTTTTCCATATTACTTTATAATTTTCACAACTTTTTCAAGCCCTTCGACCATAATATCTATTTCTTGTTTGGTATTGTAAACTGAAAAAGATGCTCTCACAGTACCTTCTATACCATAAACCTGCATAAGTGGTTGAGTACAGTGATGGCCGGTTCTTACCGCAACCCCTCTGGCATCAAGCATTTGCCCGATATCAAAATGATGTAATCCTTCCATTACAAAAGAAATTACACTGACTTTTTCCTTGGCTGTCCCTATAAATTTTAATCCTGGAATCTGAGAGAGTTTCTGATTTGCATATGCCAACAATTTATTTTCATGTTCGGCAATATTCTCTTTACCCAACTCTTGTACAAAATCCAAAGCGCTTTTTATGGCTACAACATCTGCGATATTAGGTGTCCCTGCTTCAAATTTGTAGGGAATATCGTTGTAGGTAGTTTTTTCGAAGGTGACCTCCTTAATCATTTCACCCCCACCTTTATAGGGGGGCATTTTTTCAAGGAGTGCTCTTTTACCATATAATATACCAGAACCTGTTGGTCCATAAAGTTTATGCATAGAAAAAACATAAAAATCACAATCAAGGTCCTGAACATCAAGCTCCAAATGCGAAGATGCCTGTGCGCCGTCTATTAAAACCACCGCACCTGCATCATGGGCTTTTTGTATTACCTCTTTGATGGGATTAATTGTTCCGAGTGTATTGGATACATGTACAATGGAAACTATTTTTGTCTTTTCATTTAGGAGCTTTTCGTACTCCTCGAAAATTATTTCTCCAGCTTCATTAACAGGAATAACTTTGAGATGAGCACCTTTTTCCTGACACAAAATTTGCCATGGAACAATATTGGAGTGATGTTCCATAGCCGAAATGATGATCTCATCACCCTCTTTGATATTTTCTTTACCATAAGAGGACGCAACCAGGTTGATCCCTTCCGTAGTGCCATGTGTGAAAATGACCTCTTCTACCTCAGCAGCGTTAAGAAAATCTCTCACAGCTTCTCTTGTTGCTTCAAAAGCCGTGGTTGCTTTCTCTGCCAATGTGTGAATGCCTCTGTGAATATTAGCATTATAACCAGTATAATATTGCGTAAGCGCCTGAATTACACTTCTTGGTTTTTGTGTAGTGGCAGCATTGTCAAAATATACCAAAGGTTTGCCATGCACTTCCTGATCAAGGATTGGGAACTCTTTTCTGATTTCTTCAATATTCAATTTGACTCTGTTCCGATCCAGTATTTCTTGATTTGATGTGCGCATGTCCTCTTATTGAAAATTTTTGTTGAGTCTTTCTTTTATTAACTTGTCAAGATAATCCCTAACAGCATCTGATTTTACCTTTTCAATTGCCTCGTGTGCGAATGCATATAACAACATAGCTCTGGCGCTTTCCTTGCTTAGCCCTCTTGCCCTTAGATAAAATAGTTGCTCCTCATCCAGTTGTCCCGTGGTCGCTCCGTGTGAGCATTTCACGTCATCAGCCCAAATCTCTAATTGAGGCTTGGTATTGATGGTGGCATCGTCCGACAACAATATGTTTTTGTTCGACTGGAAAGCATTAGTCTTCTGAGCATCCTGCCTCACAAATATCTTTCCGTTAAATACTCCAGTGGACTTTTCATTCATAATGCCCTTGTAAAGTTCATTGCTGAATGAGTTTGGTTTCCTATGATCAACCATCGTATGATTGTCCACATGTTGCTTGCCGTTCAAAAGATACAGACCATACATGTTGGCTTCACAACCTTCGGCGTCCAACACAATATTCATATTGTTTCTTACCATACCTCCCTCTAATGTAGCGGTAGTAGCGTTAAATACGGAGTTGGCGGCTTGATAAACTTGTGTATTGCCAATATGATGAGCCTTATCATTTTCAAGCCCGATCTTGGCGTAGTGAACATGAGCATTTTCCCCAACCACGATCTCTGAAACTACATTGGTAAAACTCGTTTCAGCGCCAATTGTATAAAAGGACTCAATAATTTCTACCTCACTGTTTTTTCCAACCAGAATGAGATTCCTTGGTTGGGCAATTACTTTTTCCCGATCCGCATCCGATATAAAATAAATGGCAATAGGTTTATCTACGATGTAATTACTATCTACATTGATGAAAACCCCTTCCTTGGAAAAAGCTGTATTTAATGCAGTAAAAGTATCAGATTCACTATTAGCATATTTGGCGAAGTGTGTGCTAAGCAGGGCCTGTTGTTCGGCAAAAGCCTCAGCCAGTGATTGGATGCTCAATTTAGGATCAACCGATGAAACATTTGAGTATTCCTTCGAGAATTGACCATTGATGATGACAATGTTGTAGGCGTCCAGATCCTTGATTAAGAAATCATTGACTTTTTTGCTTTCAATAGTTCCGCTTTTGGATATATTGTTAAAGTCGAATTCTTTACCAAGGGATTTTGTGATAGGTGTGTATTTATATTCCTCATTCTTTACTCCGGGAAATCCTACCGATTCAAAGCTATCCAAAGCCTTTCTTCGGAGCTGATGTACTTCTGATCGACTCTGTCCGTTAAGCTCTGCTTCGAAACTTTTGAAGTTGTTGAGTATATTTTGCTTTAGATCTGCTTTAATTGCATTACTCATAGCGCTCACTGATAACTATAATTGATGAATTATTAGAAAAAAACCAACCGATTAATTTTATCAGTTGGCAACAGAACAATAACTTTAATTGGAATGATTAAGCAGTGGCCTCATTGACCTCTTCTTTGATCCAATCATAACCTTTCTCCTCCAACTCAAGTGCTAATTCCTTTGTTCCTGACTTCACAATTCTTCCATTGAACAATACATGAACAAAATCAGGGACTATATAATCAAGCAATCTTTGATAGTGTGTTACAACAACGGTTGCATTGTCACTATTCTTCAATTGATTTACTCCATTGGCTACAATTCTTAAAGCATCTATGTCGAGGCCTGAATCAGTTTCATCAAGAATGGCTAATTTAGGCTCTAACACAGCCATTTGGAAAATTTCATTTCTTTTCTTCTCTCCTCCCGAAAATCCTTCATTCAAAGATCTACTTAATAAAGACTGATCCATTTCCACCAGCTTCATTTTTTCCTTGATCAATGTAAGAAATGAAACTGCATCAAGCGGTTCCTGTCCTCTGTGCTCTCTTATCTGATTTACTGCCGTTTTAAGGAAATTGGTAGAACTAACGCCAGGTATTTCCACAGGATATTGAAATGCCAAAAACAAACCTTCCCTGGCTCTCTCCTCAGCACCCAGATCCAGAAGATCATTTCCTAAAAAATCAATACTTCCTTGCGTTACCTCATAATCTTCTCTTCCTGCCAAAACGGAGGCCAAAGTGCTCTTGCCTGATCCGTTTGGTCCCATAATCGCGTGGACCTCACCCGCTTTCACTTCCAGGTCAATTCCTCTAAGTATTTCCTTGTCATCTATGGATGCATGCAAATTTTTAATGCTAAGCATTGTATTTTATGATTTAAAAATTAAGATCGATAATAAAACAGAATATTGTTTTGAGATATTGATGAGTATGTCAACCAACACTTCCTTCCAATGTTAAGGCAAGTAGTTTTTGCGCTTCAACCGCAAATTCCATAGGTAGTTGATTCAATACTTCTTTACAATAACCATTCACAATGAGCGCCACAGCACTTTCCTCATCTATCCCTCTTTGTGTACAATAAAATATTTGATCCTCTCCAATTTTTGAAGTGGTTGCCTCATGTTCTATTTGAGCTGTGCTGTTTTCCGACTCAATATATGGAAAAGTATGAGCTCCACAACGGTCTCCCATTAGCAATGAATCGCACTGGGAATGATTACGTGCATTTTCCGCTCTTTTGAAAACTTTTACGAGTCCCCTGTAACTATTCTGACTTTTTCCGGCAGAAACACCTTTGGAAACGATCCTGCTTTTGGTGTTCTTACCGATGTGAACCATCTTAGTGCCAGTGTCCGCTTGTTGCATATTATTAGTCACGGCAACGGAGTAAAACTCTCCCACTGAATGATCACCTTTTAATATACAGCTTGGATATTTCCAGGTAATAGCAGAACCGGTTTCAACCTGTGTCCAGGAAATTTTTGAATGATCCCCTGCGCAAATACCTCTTTTCGTCACGAAGTTGTAAATGCCACCTTTGCCATCTTTATCACCAGGATACCAATTTTGAACAGTAGAATATTTTACCTCAGCATCTTTGGCGGCGTAGATCTCTACGACCGCAGCATGCAGTTGGTTTTCATCCCTCATCGGAGCAGTACATCCTTCCAGGTAGCTTACATATGATCCTTCATCGGCGATGATAAGTGTTCTTTCAAACTGACCCGTATTGGCAGCATTTATCCTGAAATAAGTTGATAGTTCCATAGGACATCTCACACCTTTAGGAATGTAGCAGAAAGAACCATCGGAAAATACAGCCGAATTGAGGGCCGAAAAATAATTGTCATTTACAGGTACAACTGAACCTATGTATTTTTTAACCAGTTCCGGGTGTTCTTTAACAGCTTCACTAAATGAGCAGAAAATAATACCAAGTTCTGCCAGCTTATCCTTAAATGTAGTGGCCACGGAAACACTGTCCAATACTGCATCAACAGCCACACCTGTCAACCTCTTTTGTTCCTGCAAGGATATTCCTAGCTTTTCAAAAGTGGCCCTAAGTTCAGGATCTACCTCATCAAGGCTTTTCGGAGCTACTTTTTGCTTTGGAGCAGAATAGTATATAATGTCCTGGTAATTTATTTCCGGATAGGTGACATTAGGCCATTTTGGTTCTTCTAAGGTCAACCAATGCCTGTACGCCTTAAGTCTCCATTCCAACATCCATTCAGGTTCTTCTTTTTTATGAGAAATAAACCTCACAATGTCCTCATTCAGCCCCTTAGGAGCCGAGTCGGCTTCAATGTTAGATTCGAAGCCATATTTATATTCAGATGAGGTAAATTCCTCTAGAATCTGGGTGTCTTTGCTCATAATCCTATGATAGATTTATACCGATTTTCAAGCGTCCCAAATTTACAACATTAATTCTTTTTAAATGTTCATTTGAAGACCTTTTGAACGAAAATACGCTCGAATTATTTGTATAGTTATATTGAAGCAATAAATAGTTCAATATTTTGTTAATCTTATTTTTAATTATTCTAAATAACAATAAGAATAGACTATACGCAATTTATGGAATATTGGTTCTGTCTTTTGGAAATTATACTCCCAAATCGATGTGTCTGTTCAGCGTCTCTTCCAATGAGATGAACGTCTCGGTTCTTTCAATCCCCTCTACCTTTTGAATTTTATCATGCAATACTTCCCGAAGATGTTTCGTGTCGCGGCAATGGATTTTTAAAAAAATACTGTAGTTGCCGGTGGTATAATGGATTTTCACTATTTCAGGAATAGTTTTTAAAGCCTGAGTGACCTGGTCATATAAAGAACTTTTTTCAAGGTATACACCCATAAAGGCAGTGATGTCTACTCCCATTTTGGAATAATCCATTTTAAGTGTTGTGCCTCTCACGACTCCCATTTCTTCCAATTTTTTCATCCTTACGTGCACGGTACCGCCTGATACATAGACCTTTTTGGCTATTTCAGTATAGGGAATCTTTGCATCATCCATGAGTAAAGAAAGAATCTTAAGATCTACTTTATCAATTTCATAATTTTTGCCGATTTTAGACGTCATATTTTGTTGATTTATTAATAATAAAGTTGTTTGTGTAAATGAAATGTAAATTTTATGTAAATTTATTAAAAATATTTTAATTTTTTTACGCTTTTATTAATTTTGAATTGTCAATTTAAAACAAACACTGTAGGGTGATGAAATTGGCAGACATGCCCTCCTGTCTCGGGGGTGGAGAATTTTGGACAAACTACATATAGAGCTTGTGTGTAGCTAACTGCTCCTTGAAGGTTCGAATCCTTCCCCTACAGCTTTTTTTGGGTTTATGTTGTTTATTTAAAAGGGGTTCCGCTTCGGTTCCTCTTTTTTGCTTTTATGGCTTGAATACCATTGTGGATCAAGCGGAAAATCGGGAGATCAATCCAAAATGGTGATTGCCTGGGAATGAGTGTTAAATTTAAAGCCTAATGCAACTATTTAGGTGGTTATTATCAATACTTTTCAGAAAGAGATCACAAAATTTACCTGCTGATTGTTATTTTCTTATACCAGGCACTTACCGGTCTGCAGCATATAATGAATAGCTTCTATTCAAATAAGTCCCCTTTTTGATAGATTAAGACATTTTTCAACTTAAGCACCTCAACATTTAAGCACTTCAACACAATACCAATAACCTTTTGCATCGATATTTTCAGTTGGTTATCTTTCTTCCGATATATTCGGATTATTTTTTTGTTCCATTCTTTTAAATCAATTAATTTGCTCTAATTACTTTATGATGAGATCTATCTCTTCAGTTTATCTTTACCCTGATTTTTGATATGGATAATTATTCGTGGTTTAATCATTACCCTACCGGAGTACCCAGAGAAATCAATCCTGATAACTATGCCTCAATTTTGGAACTGTTTGAAGAATGTTCTACAAAATATGGCGACATGGTTGCCTATGAGAACATGGGCACAGCATTGACATTCAATCAACTGGATACCTTAAGTGAGCATTTTGCTGCTTATTTACAAAAAGTTGTTGGTTTGCAAAAAGGTGATCGTGTGGCTATTCAAATGCCTAATTTGTTACAATATCCAATTGCTATGTTTGGCGCTTTGCGTGCGGGTATGACTGTGGTCAATACCAATCCATTGTATACTTCGAGAGAAATGGAGCATCAGTTCAAAGATTCCGGAGCTAAGGTGCTGATAATACTGGCAAACTTTGCAAATAATCTTGAAAAGATTCTTGATAAAACTGACATTTCTACAGTTATCATTACGGAAATTGGCGATATGCTCAAGGGGTTGAAAGGGCCATTAGTAAATTTTGTGGTTAAGAAGGTCAAAAAAATGGTGCCTCCTTATCATTTACCTGATGCTCTTAGATTTAAAAGTGTTTTAAAAGCTGGAAAAAAAGCGACTTACGATCGTCCGTCATTGCATGGTGAGGACATTGCATTTTTACAATATACAGGTGGAACAACAGGAGTCGCAAAGGGTGCTATGTTAACTCACCGAAATATCATAGCCAATATGGAACAGATCTCTGGTTGGATGATCCCAAAACTAAGAGAAAAGGAGGAGACTGTGATCACGGCACTTCCGCTTTACCATATTTTTGCGCTTACCGTGAATTGCTTGGCTATGCTGAAAATCGGTGCGAAAAATATATTGATCACCAATCCCAGGGATATGAAAGCCTTTATCAAGGATTTAAAGAAATATCCCTTCACAGTATTAACCGGTGTGAATACTTTATTCAACGGCCTCTTAAATCAGGAGGAATTTAAGAATGTGAATTTCGCTTCACTGAAGATCGCCGTTGGAGGTGGGATGGCTGTTCAGGATGCGGTGGCCCTTGAGTGGAAAAAAGTTACCGGTACAGCCCTTGCAGAAGGATATGGATTGACAGAAACTTCTCCGGTTCTGTCCTGCAATCCTATCGACGATTCCGAAAGATTGGGTACAATTGGACTTCCATTACCAAGTACTGAAATTAAATTGATTGATGACGATGACCAGGTTGTGGAAGTAGGAGAAGTAGGTGAAATATGTGCACGTGGACCTCAAATTATGAAGGGTTACTGGGAACGCCCGGACGAAACACAAAAGGTTTTTCTGGTAGATTGGATAAGAACCGGTGATATGGGGGTAATCGATGAGGACGGATTTATTAAGATCGTAGATAGAAAAAAAGAAATGATCTGTGTGTCAGGCTTTAATGTATACCCTAATGAGGTTGAAAATGTAGTGAGCTCACATCCAAAAGTGCTGGAAGTCGGAGCTATTGGAGTCCCGGATGAAAGATCCACGGAAGTTGTAAAAGTGTATGTGGTGAAAAAAGATGAGAGCTTAGAGGAAGAGGAGCTAATTGAGTTTTGTAAGGAGAATATGACAGGCTATAAAGTGCCTAAATATGTGGAATTTAGAAAGGAACTTCCTAAGTCAAACGTTGGCAAAATACTCAGAAGAGTGCTGAAAGAAGAGGAAGAGGCTCAATAACAATATATTGATCAAACGCACTTTCCCTCAGATATTGAATGTAGCGTTCTTGAGGTGGATTTGAAATAAAAAGCCATACAATGACAAGTATCATTGTATGGCTTTTTAGTAGATGCTTAATTGATCATTGGGTCTTACTCTCACTATTTAATAAGTCAAATACTCAATATAAACCATGTTTGCTATTTTTGTAAAAACCGCCCTTAAAAATCTCAAAAGGAATTCCTGGCTAAGCTTAATTAACATTATTGGTTTGGCAATAGGAATCACATCTGCTAGCCTCATATACCTTTATGTGGATTATGAACTTCATTATGATTCGTTCCATGAGAACTCAAAATCAATATACAGAGTTGGAGTTAGATCGATTGCCGATGGAGAATTGGAATCAAACAGCTCTATATACGTTTCGTCACTCGCACCGGAATTGGAAAAAACATTTCCGGAGATTATAAATGCTGTGAGATTTACTCCTCATCAACCTAAAATCTTCCGGTATCAAGAGAAAAGCTTAAAGATTGATAGAACGATCTATGCAGACGCGAATTTCTTTGATGTTTTTTCTTTCAGATTTTTTGAAGGCAGTTCTTCAAAAGCATTAAGTGGTCCTTTTTCAATGGTACTCACACAATCAACGGCAGCTAAAATCTTTGGAGACGAACCAGCACTTGGACGAGTTGTTAATTTGGGAGACGGCCATGATTACAAAGTAAATGGTATCATAGAAGATGTCCCTGTAAACTCTCACATCCAGTTTCAAGCCATTATTTCATTTCCTACGCTTTTACGTGATGATCAAATTTTTTTGGGTTGGAATGGCGGGCACAATTACTATTCCTATTTAATGTTGAGAAATGATGCAGATCCTCTAAAGTTAGAACAAAAGTTTCCCGCCTTCATGTGGGAAAAGATCAATCGAGCTTATGCTGAATATGGTCTGAAAGATGATGCATATCTCACTCCCTTGGAAAGCGTTTATCTTCATTCTCAAACACATGACGAGCACATTACCGCAGGTAATCTTACGAGTATTTACATCTTTTCAATAATTGCTTTTTTTATTGTATTGATGGCTTGTATTAACTATATCAGTATCACTACAGCCAGTGCAATCAATCGATTTAAAGAAATGTCTGTGCGAAAGGTTCTGGGAGCTTCCAAAAAGAATCTCATGTCGCAGATACTTATAGAATCGGTTCTGACAGTATTATTTGCCTTTGGGATCGCATTAATTTTTGTTGAACTTATCACACCATATTATAGTGGATTTCTGGAAAAGGATATCCAATTTCTATCATGGCTTAGTGTTACGAAAATTATCTATTTTGTCTCTTTCATAATACTACTTGGTCTGATATCAGGGATATACCCTTCCTGGTATATGGCTTCAACAAATACAACTCAGTCCTTAAAGGGGCAAGCTTTCAACAAACCAGGTCGTGTGAATTTCAGAAACGTTCTGGTAATCATTCAATTTACTATTTCGATTATTTTATTTACCTGCACATTCATTATATACGACCAGGTAAAGTATGCCAAGAATAAGGACTTGGGATATAGCCAGGATTATATTGTCAATCTTCCTCTGACAGATGAAAATGCATCAAAGAAATATGAGCTTTTGAAGGAGCGTTTTTTAAAGGAAGCAAATATTGAGTCAATTGGGGCCTCATCTGAGATACCTGGTGCAGGTTTGACCAGCAATGGTTATATTCCAGAGGATATTACCTCACCAGTCATCATAAACGTACTTGATGTTGATGATGGCTATCTTGAAACAATGCAAATCGAAATTTTGCTAGGGCGTAATTTTTCAACTGATATTACGAGTGATAAAAACAATTATTTAGTCAATGAGGCTTTTGTGAAATGGATGGGTTGGAAAGACCCCATTGGGAAAACCATCCAAAGAAATGGTGAACATGAAGTGATTGGTGTAGTGAAGGATTTCCATTACACTACTGTTCATGAAAAAATTGCACCACTTATAATAACCAATAAACCCTGGAACGATCAATTTCAATTTATATCGGTTAGAATGCTTCCACAGAATCTGACAACCACGATCGCTCGATTGGAAACGATATGGCAAGAGATACTTCCTTATACTCCCTTTGAGTTTTCCTTCATGACAGATTCTTTTTATCAAATCTATAAGTCAGAGATCAAATTCAACATACTGATTTTCGTGTTTACTTTATTGGCTATTATGCTGGGGCTTGCGGGACTCTATGGGCTCACCTTTTTTACGGTTAAGAAGAAAAACAAAGAAATTGCCATTAGAAAGGTTTGCGGAGCCACTTCACTCAAGATTCTAATGCTCCTTTCCAATAAATTCCTAAAAAAGATTATTCTTGCCAATATCATAGCAATTCCCATTTCATTTTATGTGATGAATAAATGGCTTGAAAATTTCACCTATAAAATTAGTATTGGAGCCTGGTTCTTTTTTATAGCCTTGATATTTTCTGCTGCCATTACATTGATAACTACATGGTTCCATACAATGAAAGCCGCAAATAGAAATCCAGCTGAGACACTGCTCTACGAGTAGTATTTGAAACGTGACTATTTTTTTGTTAGAAGATTGTATAATTCGGATCAAAAAATCTGGAAAATCGCTAAATCAGTTCCTTAGCTTTTTCAAGATCTTCAGGTGTATCGATACCGATAGCCTCAATCTGTGTTTCTGCCACTCGTATTTTATAGCCATTTTCTATCCATCTGAGTTGTTCCAGAGACTCTGCCTTTTCCAGAGAGGAGGCTGACAGCTTTGTAATGCTTTTCAAAATATCCGCGCGATAACCATAAATTCCAATATGCTTATAATATGAATGTTTTTCTAACCATTTGGCTTTGTCCACTCCTCTCAGGTGTGGTATAGTCTCCCTGCTGAAATATATGGCTTCTGAATTAGTGTTGGTGATGACTTTTACTACATTGGGATCGAATAAGATCTTGGCATCACTTATTCTTTTGATCAAAGTGGCAAGTTGTACGGAATTATCAAAACACCTGGCTAGTAAATCTATTTGTTTGGGATCAATAAAGGGTTCATCTCCCTGAATATTGATGATATAATCGAAATGATCCTTTTCTTTAGAAAAGGCCTCATGGCATCGGTCAGTTCCACTCCGGTGATCCTGACTTGTCATGGTTACTTCACCTCCAAAACCAATGACATGATCATAAATTTTACTATGGTCTGTTGCAATAATTACTTTGTCTAGTGATTTTGCTTTTAATGCCTGCTCATAAACTCGTTGAACAATTGTTTTTTTACCCAGCAATGCCAATGCTTTAGCAGGAAACCGTGTTGAGCCGTAACGAGCAGGAATTATTCCCAGGATTTTCATAACATCAATAGATTACCAAAAAATAAGCCCAAAGAAATGGATTATTTTCTCAATATACAATTGAGCGCTTCAAGCCTTTTTTACTTTCAGGGATGTTCCTTCATCGCTTATTACAATCACTTTTTCGCCTTTGTTAATATAATTTCCTCTGGTATAGGCATCGTATATTTCCTCACCGATCATAATTTTTCCACTAGGTCTCAATACGGTATAAGCAATGCCTGTTTTTCCTGTAAAAGCCTCTTCTTTGAAATTGGAAGTAAAACCTTCGGAACTATCCTGTGTATCTTGGAGAGCTATTCTTTTGAAGGCTCTGGTTTGAGTTAATTTGACTCCTCCAATGAACATCACAATGAATGCTCCTGAGAATCCTGCCAGGGTTGTTGTTAGTGCAAGGAAGATTTCTCCTGGTCTAACGAAGGAGAAGTCAAAAATATCATTGTTCAACATAGCCAGGACCAGCGAACCTACGGTGCAGATAATTCCGGATATCCCAGCTACACCAAAGCCAGGGATTACAAAAATTTCCAGAATTATGAGTGCGATTCCGACAAAGAAAATAGCAATCTCCCAATTTTCGGCAAGCCCATTAAGATAATAGGGAGTAAAATATAAGGCCATTGCGACAATTGAAGCTATCAGGGGAAAACCAACACCGGGAGTCTGCAATTCAAAATAAATTCCTCCTATGATTATCAGGATAAGGATGCCACTAATAAATGGATTTAGGAAAAATGAAATAATTTTTTCCGTTGCACCCAGTTTAAATTCGATAATTTCATAATTCTTGATGTTGTTAAGATCTAAAACATCCTCAATACTGTTTACCTCCGCTTCGCAAAATCCATGTTCGATGGCCTCTGAAGTTGAAAAAGTAATCACCTGCCCTTCCTCAGATATACCTGGAACTTCAAGATTTTCATCAACCATGGCTTCAGCTATTTGTGGATCTCTTCCTTTTGCTTCGGCTGTTGACCGCATGATAGACCGCATATACGATTGATATTTATCAGGGGCTGCCTGGCCATCCTGAGTAACTACCGTTGCAGCCCCAATGCTTGATCCGGGAGCCATATATATACTGTCGCAAGCAATAGAAATCAATGCTCCGGCGGATGCGGCATCTTTATTAATAAACACGAATATTGGCTTTTCGTAATTCAACAACATGGTTCTGATGTCATCGGCATCAGTCAATGCACCTCCATAGGTATCCATTTCAATGACTATGTAATCAACTTCCTCGTTATCTGCCTCTTTTAACCCCAGATTCACATAACGATTTATTCTGGGATCAATAGTCTGCTGAATATGCATCAATAGAACTTTATCAACAGTATCACTTTCCGGTGTTTGTGCCAATGTGATTGATCGGGAAAAAAAGGCCATAATAGAAAAGAGCATAAAACATGGCAAAAAAATGTTTTTGGCTGGTTTAAAAGAAAATGATTTAGTCATGTTTGCCATTTTAAACTTTAGAATTAGTTAAAAATTATTGTTAAGATACTTTTAAAAAACATTAAAATGAACTGTTCATTACCAGACTACATGGAATAAAATTTCTTCTCCTACTTAAAGTTTACGATTCAATAAACTTGATGTTTTTAGGAATGTAGATAGGTGATCGAACTTTTTCCGGGAAAGACCGAGAAGAAATAATTAAAAAATAATTAATTGAAATATCCGTTTTAATCTATACAGTTGATTATGAATCGGTTCAATGAAAACACACTTCTGGCACGATCTATAAGAATTTCTTACTTATTTTTACCATTAAAAACTATTTTGTTATTTTAGGCAATGAATAGAATAAATATAGTTTTAACCTTTTTGTAAGAATTTTTATAAGGTTTGCAGAATGATTTTAACAAGCCGGTGATTTCTAAAAAGGGTAACATTAAAAAGCTATGAGACCTACAAAAAATTACGGATTGCGCTTGATTATTTGGTGCTTATTAAGTTTGTCCTTTTCCCTGCCAGTTTCAGCACTTCCCATTTCCAATATTGTCTACTTAAGTGATTCCGTTGGGCTGGAGAAAAAAGATGGCAAAACATTTATTCTGCATAAAGTTGAATTCGGAGAAACATTATTTGCTTTATCGCGCAGATACAATGTTTCGGTTTCCGATATCACAGGAGTTAATCCACAATTAAAGAATGGATTGAAAACCGAGCAAACGATTAGAGTACCCTATGCATCGAGTAATGATGAGAATATTGCTTCTGCCTCAGGTCGAATTGCGCATACAGTAAAGCAGGGAGAAACCATGTTCTCCATTTCACGAAAATATGGCGTTGGTGTGGAAGATATTCTTAAATGGAATAGTTTGACCAATACAGCTTTGAATGTGGGACAAAGATTGGACATACAGACTTCTTCAATTAATCAATCAACACGGGAATCAGAATCCGGCATCGATGTACCGGAAACATCCTCCGGACAGATAGTCCACACAGTTGAATCGGCTCAGACACTGTATTCTATTGCGAGAAAGTATGAAGTGAATGTTTCCGATTTAAAGAAATGGAATAATCTTACTGATACCAATTTGAAAATAGGACAAAAATTAATCGTTGGTTCTGAAGAAGAAAGAGCTGTTTCCAACACTAAACCACAATTAGCTAATAAAGAGGAGAAGAAAGAGGAGGTTTTAGACAAACCAGATGAAAAAGAGGTTGTTGAAGAAGTTTATGAAAGACCCGCAACGGATGTAACCAGGTCAATCCAGGTGGGACGTCAGAACCAAACTCCGGCTCCGGACAAAAATACAAGTGGGTTCAGGAAAGTTATCGAAAGTGGAATTGCAGAAGTCATTGAAGATACTTCCGAAACAAAGAAATTCCTTGCTCTGCACCATTCAGCTCCCAAAGGGACTATTATGCAGGTAAGAAACGAAATGAATAACCTCTGGGTCTTTGTCAGAGTAGTGGGAAACCTTCCTGATGGAAACAATGATAAAGTTTTGATAAAAATATCAAAGACAGCATATGAAAAATTGGGAGCGATAAATGACAGGTTCCCTGTAGAAATATCTTACGTTCCTTAATGAGCCTTGTCCAAGGAGATTATCCTGAAATATCTCATCTAAAAGAATATCTTGACTCCAAAGTAGAAGAATTTAATGAACCCGGATTTATTCCTTATGATCCGGTTTCAATACCTCACCAATACAGGAAGAAACAGGATATAGAGATCAGTGGATTTATAGCTGCCACCTTGGCCTGGGGCCAAAGGAAGACGATAATCAATAAGTGTAAGGAGTTATTTGCTTATATGGATAATGCTCCTTATGATTTTATTCTTAATCATAAAGAGAAGGACCTTAAAAGATTCCTTGACTTTAAGCATAGAACCTTTAATACTACAGACACCTTATACTTTATAAAGTTCTTTCAACAGTTTTACCAAAGAAATGACTCTTTAGAAAAGGCCTTTATAGCTGGTCTGAATGAGACTGATGATAATGTCGAATCCGCCTTGATCCATTTTCATAGATTATTTTTTAATCTTCCTGAAGCTCCAGGCAGAACGAGGAAACATGTAGCTACTCCAGCTAGAAAATCAGCTTGCAAGCGGATTAATATGTTTCTCAGATGGATGGTTAGGAAGGATAGCAAAGGAGTAGACTTTGGATTGTGGGATAGCATAAAGCCCAGACAACTGGTTTGCCCATGTGATGTCCATGTTGATAAGGTAGCCAGAAAATTGGGATTAATCACCAGAAAACAAACTGATTGGTTAACAGCGGTTGAATTAACCAATAACCTGAGAATGTTAGATCCTGTTGATCCGGTAAAATACGATTTTGCGTTGTTTGGAGTAGGCGTAGTTGAAAAACTGTAACCAAAGCTTCTATTTACCCCATTGATCGGGTGTCTTTCGCCATGATTCCAGCAGTGATATTTGATCTTCGGAAACCAACTGCCTTTGTGCTGCTTCCTCAATGAGTAGTGTATAATTACTCAGGCATGACAATGGCAGGTTGGCTTTTTCGAAATTGATCTTAGCCAGGTCAAAGCCATAAGTGAAGATTGCTACCATTCCTAATACCTCAAAACCTGCCCACTGCAATGCTTCGGCAGCCTTTAATGAACTTCCTCCGGTGGAGACCAAATCTTCCACAACCACAACCTTCTGTCCTTTAGTGACTTTTCCTTCAATTAAATTTTCCATACCATGCCCTTTGGGTTTCGACCGCACATACAGATAAGGAAGACTCATGTTGTCGGCTATTAAAGCACCTTGAGGTATCCCGGCGGTAGCAACACCTGCAATAGCCTCCACACCCGGGTAATTTTGAGTAACCAGATTAACTAATTGCTCCTTTATGTAGTCTCTTACCTGTGGGAAAGATAATGAAAGTCGATTATCGCAGTAGATAGGGGAATTCCAACCGGAACTCCAAACAAAGGGTTTATCCACATTTAATTTAATGGCTTCGATGTCAAGTAGCATTGAGGCAATTTTTTTGCCTATTTCCAGGTTTTGTTTCTCTGCGATCATGCTGCGAATTTACAATAATAATTGGTTCACATAAAATTATTTGTATCGGGCTATTATGTCAGCAAATTAGAACTCTGAAGAATGCATGATTATTTTCGATAAGTTGACCTTATGTAGTAATAATGAAATAAACGCTATTGTAACATCCAAAATAATTTCCTTGATTTGCTTGAATTAAAATCATTCATGCATTTACGAAATGATTTATAAATTTAGAATTTCCAATTTGTCAATTAAGATATAAATGAGGTTAGGGCTAAGCCCGGGTGTCGAAATATCAACGGGCTATAAATTTCAAACTAATGAAAATTTTTATCAATGATATTCCTGTGGAGCTTATTTCCAAGAAAAAACTAAAAAATTGGGATAAGTATGATGTGATCAAGAAGGGAGATGACAAAATGTTGATCCAGACCAATCTGGAAGGAAAAATTCTTTTTGTTGATATATCTAAATCAGACCTAAAGAAGTTTCTTGGCTTAATGCAGGAAAAAAAATTCAAGAAGGCTGAATTCGTTACGATTGCCGTAGATGATTATGAGGAAGATAAAAAACTAATAAAGGACTATTTTACGATTGTCAGGGCATCAGGAGGATTGGTTGCGAAAAACAAGAAAATTTTGATGATCTATCGATTAAAGAAATGGGATCTTCCAAAAGGAAAATTAGAAGACGGAGAGGGATCTAAAGAGGGCGCTGTTAGAGAGGTTGAGGAGGAATGCAATATAAAAGTGGCTCTTAACTCAAAAATATGTGCTACGTGGCATACCTATACGCGTAACAAGAAACAGATCTTGAAAAAAACGAATTGGTATCTGATGGAATGTTTGGATGATAGTAACATGGGGCCGCAAATTGAGGAAGATATAGAAAAAGTAGTATGGAAAGATGAAAAAGAGGTCAGAAAGGCTCTAAAAAACTCCTACCCATCTATCAAGCAGGTAATTAATAAATTTCGTAAAAAAATATCATCGACTGTCAAGTCCTAAATTTTGTAAGGGACAAAACCGGAAATATCTGCTCCATATCGGTGTATCTCTCTTATAATACTGGAGCTGACCGAGGCGAATTCAGGTGAGGTAATGAGAAACACCGATTCGAGATCATTGTTCAAATGCTTATTTACCTGCGCAATGCTATTTTCATATTCAAAATCAGTGGTATTTCTAAGTCCCCGCAACAAATAATTGGCCCCTAATTTTTTGGCTAGGTCCGCAGTTAGTTCATCGTAGGTGATAACACTTATATTATCATATCCCTTGAAGGAGGAACTAATAAGTTCTATCATCTCCTCAAGATCGAAGTATCTCTTTTTTTTTGAATTGTGGCCGATGCCGATGATTATCTGATCGAACAACCTCAAACCTCTTAACACAATATTTCGATGACCATTTGTGAAAGGATCAAAAGAGCCGGGGAAAATTGCAATTTTCTTCATAAGGATTATTCAGAATGTCGAGATGCGAGAGACAGTGCTTTCTATGACAATTTAAGATTATTGACACAAAAAGGTGTTGTAAAGATCAAAATATTGATGATCTTCAGCTTCATCAAACATATAATTAAACTTCAAATAAGAAGGCTTACCACCAAAAGAGATTTGTTTGAAATATTTGTAAAGCTCTTTGAACTGAGGTGATTGTGTATTAATGTTTCCCCAGATATGCACCTTACTGTTATGCTGATCGAGTTCTTGCAATTGAAATACAGTGAATACATATTTCAGGAATGCATTTGTGGTATTATATACAAACTTGTTGCAATAAATGAGTTTTTTATTGGCAGCTACAATGATTGTCAGGTTATTACGATCTGTGAAAATAAACATTGATTTTGCATCGGTATGATCCTCATAACTCAATACGCCTTCTATCAATGCATTTGTTTGATGGATAACCTGAAGCGTAATGTTCGGATAAACCGAACGCAACCAATCTAACAAATTTTTATCTCCAGAAAAGACTCCCACAGCATCAGATTTTATCTGCTTGTAATAGTTAAGCTCTTCCTTCACAGGATCCAAAGTGCAATTCAACTTCAAATAATCTGGTAGAGATTCTTTTTGAAATAGATTTTCCGGAACCAATGTAAACTTTGGATTCTTAAGTGATACTTTTACTGTACTCCAGAATCCGGCTTTTAAGAGATGATGATTGTCGAATAAAGACGAAATGATGTCGATCAACTCATCTGAGGAATCGACATCATTCAATATATAATCTTCTAGTAGCAAACATTGATTGCTATTCGCATCTGCTATGCAAACCTGAAAATCAGTGTCGCCTATTTGAATAGATAAGTTATAATGATGTAATCCATCAACATCAAACTTATCATCTTTGATTTTTTTAACTAATCGGTAGTTTAAGGTCGCTTTTTCCAATATTATTTATTCCCAGTTACCTGCGGTCGTTATATCAGTTCTAGATCCAAACCTTAAGGGCCTTCTATTTCTCAAGTCACTGTCCTCTTTTCTGGTTCTGTCAAATGGATTAATATCTTTTACTTCTATAACATCTACAGAAACACCGGACTTTGTTATTTTCTCAGCAAATATTACGAACTGCTCGCCTTTCTCATTTTCAGGAATATAAGACAATGTGCTTAAATCCAAATTGGGATATTTTAATGGGGAAAACAGAGAATCTCTGACAGGAACAGCATCTAGTGTATCAATGTGTAAAACCACACTGTCATCACCATAATCCAGTGGAATAATCTCTTCTCTTTTTTGAATCACAAATAGTTTACCAGTATCAATAAAGGCTTTGAGTTCGTCCCAATCTGCAGTAAATCTTCCATTAACCGTTTGAAATGCTATTTGTGCTTCCCTTATAATTTTAAGTTGGTTAATTACCTTAGCTTCAACCTCTTCGACTCTTCTCGTATGTTCGATATCATTATATATGAGTCTTGCCAAATAGACTGCTAAAAATGCCGCCACTAAAAACAGAACTATAGAGAATATTCGCGTTGTATTCATTTTAAATTATTTTAGTTACAATAATAAAAATTTTATCGAGTATTACCCAAATAAATTTTTCCGCTATTTTAGATAAATATTTTTAATAATTAAAATACCCCCTCATTTTTAAAAGGTCGTTGATCGATTGGCAATCCCAAAGAATATTATGCAGATTTAATTTATTTTCCAGCTTCAATTCTTCAAATGACAACATTTTGACTTCCTCAATGATCTGATTTTTTTGATCCATTTCGGGATCACTACCAATACCAATTTCTCCTCCAATTTTTTCAACCTCAAAAAACAGCTCGATGGCATGTAATGGATTATTTAAAAATTCATGAACAAATAGGAATTTCTGCACTTTAATCTCCAGTCCGGTTTCCTCCAAAAATTCACGTTTCAAATTTTCCTTCAGGGAAGAGCCATAGATCACACCCCCACCCGGTGGACTCCATAGATATCCCTTTTCACCAAGACCTCTATGCTTAATCATCAGAATTTTATTTTTCTCTACATAGAGTCCGCAAACTCTGCATCTTGCCTGATGACCGAATTTGTCTACAACTTTTAAGGCCAATGATTCTTTCAAGATCTAATGTTTTATATACAATAAAATGATATGAGAAAAGTCACAAAATATTTTAATTTTTTATTCAATACCATTTATGTTAAGAAAATATTTTGAAAGCTCTCAGGTGTCAGGTATCAGATTTCAGCCCAAATAATGTTTTTAAGTGTACCAAAAAATTATCTGACACCTGAAGACTTACCTTAATGGCATTGACTCATAATTCAAAATTACCATGAGTTATCTCTCACCACCATGGTTTGCATTATGGATCCTGGATACATCAGCCACTTCGAGCAAACAAGATGTGCTGACACCTGAAGGTGTCTGACATCGGCATGATCAATCTCATCACCATGGTTTGTGTCTGCACAAACCATCGATCTCCTTCCTAGTCGTAAGTTAAGCGTAGCGATAACCGGAAGAAAGTGTTGAAGTGGGAATGTATTGATTTTGCCTGAAGAATATGTAATACGCTAAACCATGATCAGTACAAATCAAATCCTGTTTTTTAAGCATGCTTCAATAATTCTTGCCAAAAAATACACAAATATTATTGATAAGAGACTAAATAAATACTTAATTTAAAAACCAATTTTCAGACAATCAGCTATGTTAACCAGACCTCACTGGCTTCCATATATTTTTATAAAACTCAGCCTGGTGTTTATAAGTGGGATCATTGCGGGCCTTTTTACTGAGCTTCCCGATCTTGATCTCCCTTTTAAACAGGTATTTCTTTTTACAGTGATAATCTATGTTATTGCAGTAATTGTCTTTAACCAGTATTTTAAAAAGAAGTATCGCTTTTTTATGGGCATAATAGCGCTTTTGGCTATTTTTCTAAGTGGATGGATACGTGTTGAACAAACACGACCAATTGATGATCCTCTTTTCCTAAGTAATGCTAACAAAGCGCCAGGTTACTATAGAGCAATTGTCTCAGGTGATTCGGAAATCAAGGGAACTTGGACACGGACCAAGGTTAAGATAACAGATTGCTATATTGATGGTCAATGGCTGAAAAAGGATATCCAAATCTATTTATACCAACGCATTGGTAAAAATCATCAACCTATCAGTATTGGAGATCAAATATTGGTCAAAGGATCACCTACACCGGTTAAAGGTCCAATGAATCCCGGGGCATTTGATTATCGCAAATTTCTTTTACAGCATGGAATATCATATCAACACTATGCATCGAGTAGGGAGATCATGATTACTGGTCATCATGAGCCTAATTTCTTTATTGGCCTATCATATGTCTTAAAGCATAGAATACTTTCCATTTTAAGATCAAGGATTCAAGACCCAAATGCGCTGGGGATCACCATAGCATTGATTGTTGGCTCTAAGGAGGAGCTATCCTATGAAATGAAACAGACATATGCAAAAGCAGGGGTTATGCATGTGTTAGCTGTCTCAGGTTTGCATGTTGGTATTGTCTACCTTGTACTATTGAATTCTCTTGGTAAAATAAGAAGCCGGAAATGGGGCAAGCTAATTTTTGCTTCCATCACTTTAACAATCCTATGGTTTTATGCGTTGCTCACAGGACTTTCCCCCTCAGTGCTTCGGGCTGTGACTATGTTCTCCATGATCGTCATAGCCCGGTCTTTTAAAAGGCAAACCAATATTTATAATTCCATTGCAGCCTCTGCTTTTATTTTACTCTGCTTTGATCCTTGGCTTTTAAAATCAGTTGGATTCCAGTTGTCCTATTTGGCTGTTTTTGGAATCGTTTACATTCAACCCGGAATTTATACTGTTTTAAACCTGAAAAACAGATTGCTGGATAAGATCTGGGAACTCACTACCGTTTCCGTAGCGGCTCAACTGGCAACTTTTCCACTTGGCCTGTTTTATTTTCAACAGTTCCCTTCTTACTTCATTTTATCCAATTTATTGGTAATGCCTTTGATATTTTGCATACTATATCTGGGTTGGATTTTAGTGCTATGCAATGCTTCCGAACTTGTGGCTGGTTTTTTAGCTCGCCTTTTAGAATATCTCATTGATTTTAATAATCATTTTTTATCGATTGTCAGCCAGCTTCCTATGTCAACCATCCATTTTTATCCTACGAAGTGGCAGACTATACTTATATATTTGAGTCTTTTAGGTATTTTGTCGGCTATTCATTTAAGGAATGCGAAATACATTTTATTCTCATTTGTTTTAATCTTGTCCCTTAGTATCTCTGAAATTAATCATATTACCAAACAAAATAAGGTCAGGCAGATTGTCCTTTACAGCATTCCTCAATCAAGTATCACAGATATCATCAAAGGTCATCGAGTGCAAGAGCATCATATGATCGTCCCTGATAGCCGTCCTGAACAATTAGACCAAAGGATAAAGATCAATCGTTTAAAAATGGGTCTGCCAATTGACCGGCATACAAAGGATCATAACCACGGACATATCATTCCGGTGATTTCTAAAGAGGATTATGACCTAATCAGTTGGTATAACATCAAAATCCTTTTTATCAGGAAAAGTAGTGTGATCAGATCAATAGACCCAGCCTCATTGAAAATCGATTTTTTAATAATAGAAAATGAATCTATTGAAGATGTTCGACAATTGTTGGAAATATTTCATTGTAAAACATTGGTCATTGGGAGTTCAAACAGCATATATTATGCAAAGAAGATTTTGAAAGAAATGGAGAATCTCAATATCAGATGTCATTCCATTCCACATCAGGGAGCCTTTACCATTGACTTGACCAACGCTTCGTGAAGTATGATAAATGATGTATTTCTTTTTTATTTGAAATTAAAATAATTCCTTTCGCAATTGGTATATTTCATAAATAAACTTTATAGCTCATAAATCCTGAGAACTAAACTTTTTAGCTGTGCGAAAATTTAAAAGAATTATCATCATTGTGTTTTTGATCGCTGTAGGATATGGAATTTTTTACCTCTGGGGGCTCATTCCCATAGCCTCTGCTTACAGCGCTAAAATCATGTGTTCCTGTGTGTTTGTATCTGGCAGGGACGAAGCCTCTGTAAAAGAGCACGATCTTGTTAATTTTACTATGGTCGATATGGAAGTGGATCAGGAAAAGAAGACGGTAGAGAGCTCCATTTTCGGCCTGGGTAAAAGAGTGGCTGTATATCGTAAAAACCTTGGATGCACATTGGCAGTGGGGGCTTCGGAAAATGAATTGGAACAGACACAATTGACTGATTTAACCTTTTTACCTGAAAGGGCTGATACGGTTTCATGGCCTATGGGTGATGATCTTAGAAACAACATCTTTCCATCAAATGTGAATAGGTCTAAGTTGGAAAGGGCGATTAAATCACAATTCGAGGAAACAGATCCGGATAATCTACTCAGGACCAGAGCCGTAATTGTTTTATATAATGGTAATTTATTAGCAGAGCATTATGCAGATGGATATTCAAAAGACACACCATTACTTGGATGGTCCATGACTAAAAGTGTTGTAAATGCTTTAATAGGGATTCTTGTTAAACAGGATAAATTGGCCATCTCAAATCAGGAATTATTAGCGAAATGGCAAGAAGCACAGGATCCTAGAAGAGAGATCAGCCTGGACCAAATGTTGAGAATGAGTAGCGGGCTGGAGTTCAAGGAAGAATATAGCACGCCAATCGATGTGCCAAAAATGCTTTTTGGAAGCTACAGTGCTTCAGAATATGCCAGTGAGAAAGAATTAAGAAGCCGCCCTGACGGCGAGTGGTATTATTCCAGTGGAACCACGAATATTGTAAGCAAAATCATAAGAAATACTTTTCAGAGTGATCTGACCTACCTGTCTTTTCCAAGAGAGGCTCTTTTCAATAAACTAGGAATGCAAAGTGCCACAATGGAAATTGATGCATCCGGTAGCTTTGTAGGCTCCTCTTTTATGTATGCCACCGCCAGGGACTGGGCCAGGTTTGGATTGTTATACTTAAATGATGGTGTATGGAACAATGAAAGGATATTACCGGAAGGCTGGGTGTCATATTCCACTCATCCCACTCCTTTGGTCCCAATGGGAAATTATGGAGCGCATTGGTGGCTTAATGCAGGTGATGAGGAAGGGAATAGAAAGTTCCCCAGCCTGCCTCAGGACGCTTATTACGCAGCTGGTCATGAAGGACAAATAATTATGATTGTTCCTTCAAAAAAAACTGTGATTGTTCGTTTAGGGTTAACCCTGGATTCCGGAAGATGGGATAAAGAGAAATTTGTGAAAGAAGTGTTGGAATCAATCGAGAACTAAAGTAAACAGGAGAGATGAAGTTTGTAAAATATCAGGTAGCCAATCGTATTGCTAATATTACGCTCAACAGACCTGAAAAAAGAAATGCATTGAATTACCAGGTCGTTAGTGAATTAAAAAATGCTTTCGGCAAGGCTGATGTTGATAAAAATGTAAAGGTTATAATACTATCAGCGGAGGGTCAGGCATTTTGTGCTGGTGCTGATCTGGCATATATTCAACAGTTGCAAAACAATACCTATGATGAGAACCTGGAGGATTCGAGCCATTTGAAGGAGCTCTTTCACCAGATCTATACCCTTTCGAAAGTTGTCATTGCAGAAATAAATGGTCATGCTATTGCCGGAGGTTGTGGTTTGGCAACCGTTTGTGATTTTGCCTTTTCGGTCCCAGAGGCTAAGTTTGGCTATACCGAGGTTAAAATTGGCTTTGTGCCGGCCATTGTAAAGGTTTTTCTATTGAGGAAGATAGGAGAGGGTAAGGCAAAAGAACTACTGCTTACCGGCGATTTGATCGATGCGGAAAGTGCAAAAAATTTTGGATTGATCAATAGAATAATACGGGCCAATGATTTGAGCAAACAGGTCAATGAATTTGCCAATCATTTGATCTATACCAACTCCCAACAATCCATGGGACTTACAAAAAAAATGATTGCGGAGGTACAAGCCATGGATCTTGAAAAAGGCTTGCAATATGCATCGGAAATGAATGCCCAAGCCCGTGAAAGTGAAGATTGCAAAAAAGGTATTGCCGCGTTTATCAACAAAGAAAAAATCATTTGGTAAACAGGCTTTTTTAGCAGGTATACTAACAACACTTCAATAGGCCTTTGAGCACACCGTTAGAAATACTTAAAAGCGTTTGGGGCTATCAGCAGTTTCGTCCACTTCAGGAAGAGATCATCACCTCCATACTAAGTGGAAAGGACACTTTAGCTCTCTTGCCTACCGGAGGCGGTAAATCAATTTGCTTTCAGGTCCCTGCATTGCTTGAAGAGGGTTTGTGTATTGTTATATCTCCCTTAATAGCGCTCATGAAGGATCAGGTTGAGCAGTTAAGGCAACGAAACGTACAGGCTGTGGCTATCTATTCAGGGATGAACTCAAAACAAATCGATATACTTCTGGACAACTGTGTTCATGGCCCTGTGAAATTTTTATATGTGTCGCCGGAACGATTAAAAACCAGTATTTTTCAGGAAAGGCTCTTAAAAATGTCTGTCTCCTTCGTGGCTGTGGACGAAGCCCATTGTATTTCACAATGGGGATATGATTTCCGGCCAGCCTATCTCGAAATAGCTGAACTCAGAAAGTTAATACCAGATGTAAAATTCATTGCATTGACGGCTAGTGCTACGGGCAAAGTGCAAGAGGACATTATTGAAAAATTGAATTTTGGGGGCCACAATGTTTTCAAGAATAGTTTTGTTAGAGAAAATCTGTCATACTCGGTTTTTAAGGAAGAGGACAAAGAAAGGAAGCTTTTGGAAATTTTGAAAAGTGTTGGAGGCAGCGCTATTGTTTATGTTAGAAGTAGAAAAAGAACCAAAGAAATTGCAACGCTACTGCAAAAAAAAGGCATCTCATCCGATTATTACCATGCAGGTTTACCACAGAGAGAAAGAATAACCAAACAGGATAATTGGATTCATGATAGGACAAGAGTTATTGTAGCCACAAATGCTTTTGGAATGGGTATTGATAAACCAAATGTCAGGGTTGTGTGCCATTTGGAGATACCCAATAACATTGAGTCATATTATCAAGAGGCAGGACGTGCAGGGCGAGACCAAAAAAATGCTTTTGCTGTTCAGATTTATCATGAAAAAGATATTGAAGATCTAAAGAGACTGGTAGAGCAATCATATCCAAGTCTGGATTTTCTAAGGAAAATATATCAAAGTATGGCCAACTACTATAAAATTGCCATTGGAAGCAGCTTGATGGCCAGCTATGATTTTTCTTTACAGGAATTTTCCGATAACTATGGCTATGAACCAATTGCTGTTTATCATGCACTGAAGAAACTAGAAATGGAGGGATATATTCAGTTCAATGAAAGCTTTTATAATCCTTCCAAAGCACTTTTCAACTTTAACCATCAACAACTTTACGAATTTCAAATTTCCCACGCTGCACTGGATCCACTGATCAAAGCCCTACTGAGAATTTACGGAGGAGAGTTATATACAAATTACTGTAAAATCTCTGAACCGCAAATAGCTTCCTTTTTAGCAGTGTCAGTTGCAGAGGTTAAAAAAAAATTGAATCAGCTGCATCAATTGGGAGTGATCTCCTACGAGGAGCAAAAAGAAACCCCACAAATTACCTTTCTTACTTCCAGGGTTGACGCTTCAAATTTGCCGTTTAATAAAGAAAAACTCGATTTTAGAAGAAAGAATGATCTAAAAAAAGTTGAAGCCATCATATCATATGTCAGAAGCGATAGGAGGTGCAGGATGCAGCTATTGTCTGAATATTTTGGAGAGGTATCCGATAGACGCTGTGGAATCTGTGATAATTGCCTTAATCTGAAGAAAAATGATAGAGCATCCTTCTATTATGAATCCTTCAGAAAAGAAATTTTGGATGAATTGCTCATAGAAACATTGAATATCGAGGTCTTGATTGAACGAATTGGTGCCAGTAAAAAAGAAATACTTATTCAGGTGATTGAACGAATGCTCGACCTGGATGAGATCATGTACAATGATGAAGGTAGGTTAATAATAAAAGGGATGTAGACGATGATTAAAATTTGATTGGCTTATCTTCTTTCAACATATTTTGATCGCCTAAATCCTCTACAACTTCAGCAATCAATGTTATGCTGTTTCTTGGATTTTTCAGATCATTGGAATAGAAGGTAATGGTTTCTTTAACATTGCCCTTGCCCCTTGGAGAATATAATAGCTTTAATGAAACTGATTGACCGGGTTCGATGAGTTTATTTGAACGACTATCGAACTTGATACAATTGCAAGAAGATATCATGTTACTAATAACCAACCTGCTTTTACCGGGATTATTTATTTCCATGTCAAAAGGAATAACCTGTCCATTCTCTACTTTTCCTAAAATAAACTCTTTTTTCAATGACTGAAATTTTGGTGAAATAGCTAATTGCTCCTCCGAATAACGAGGTGCCTTATCGGGATCAGGTATAACGATCCCCTTTATTCGTAGTATATGCTGAGGGTTAGCCGAGTTCGCTCTGATAGTGATACTTTTGTTGAATACACCGGGGCGGTTTTTGCTGTTGTAGGAAGCTGTAATTTTCCCTTTTCCCCCTGGTAATATTGGCTCTTTTGGCCAATAGGGTGTGGTACAACCACAGGAAGCCCTTACATTATTTATGATCAAAGGCTCGTTGCCAATATTGGTAAAAACGAAATCAAAAGTGGCGATATTACCATTCACTACTTCACCGAAGTCATGACTCATCTCATCAAATTTGAACTTAGATTGAGATAAGACAACCTTGGTTGATAACAAAATAAAGATGAAAAAAAATATTATTCTATAATTTTTCATAGCGGCTATAGTATGTTTTTCCAAACAATATCTTAAACAAAGATAATAATATCATAACAAAGTAGCTCATGATTTTCATATGTTACGGAGTTAGTTATTGACAAAAAGTGAATTTGAAAGCTAGCATCTTTTTCTGTATTTTTGTTTGTAAGCGATTCATTGGAATCACTGCGTTCTTTTTAATAACAAAGGTATTAGTAGTGAATCAGACTAAGACATTAAGTAAAATAGATCTATCGGTCGAAGAAATTCTCAACGATTATAGGATTGCTTGTGAAAGCAGAGAGGCAAGTCTTTTGGGGCGCAAGGAGGTTTTTATGGGTAAGGCGAAATTTGGGATTTTTGGAGACGGTAAGGAAGTCGCCCAACTGGCAATGGCCAGGGTTTTTGAAAATGGGGATTTCAGGTCTGGCTACTACAGGGATCAAACTTTTATGTTTGCCATTGAGGAGTTGACAATAGAACAATATTTTGCCCAACTCTATGCACATACCGATGTTCACGCAGAGCCTGCATCCGCTGGAAGGCTTATGAACGGACACTTTGCTACAAGGATGCTGGATGAACAGGGGAATTGGTTATCCCAAACAGATAAAAAAAATTCAAGCTCCGACGTTTCTTGTACAGCTTCACAAATGCCAAGGCTGGTTGGATTAGCATATGCATCAAAACTTTATAGGGAAAATCCGGCTTTAAAAGGCTATACTGATTTTTCAATGAATGGAAATGAAATAGCTTTTGGTACCATTGGAAATGCTTCTACTTCCGAGGGTATGTTTTATGAGTCGATCAATGCTGCGGGTGTTTTGCAGATTCCTATGCTAATTTCTATATGGGATGATGACTATGGTATATCGGTGCCACAAAAATATCATACCACCAAAGAAAGTATTTCCAGGGTACTGGAAGGATTTAAGAGAAGTTCAAAAGAGGAAGGTATTGAGATCTTTGTGGTTAAGGGATGGGATTACTTTGAACTCTACAAAACGTATAAAAAAGCTGCCAAAATTTGTCGGGAAGAGCATGTGCCTGTATTGGTTCATGTTGTGGAGATGACACAACCTCAGGGACATTCTACCTCCGGATCCCATGAACGGTATAAGAGTAAAGAGCGGCTGTCATGGGAAGAGGAATTTGATTGTATTAAAAAAATGAGAGAAGCCATCATAGAACATGATTTGGCAAGCACATCGGAACTTGATACAATCGAAAAGCAGGCGAAAGAGAAGGCCAAGGTGGCCAAGGGAAATGCCTGGAAGGCCTTCAATGCTTCGATCAAGACTGATTTTCAGGATGCTGTAAGGTATCTCAAGGCACTGGCTGATGAATCTTCACATAAGAGTGAAATACAGGAAATAAGAAAAGAACTTGAAAAAGTCATTAACCCGATCAGATTGGATATCATTCGGGCTGTGAAAGTGGCTTTGCGTTTGGTTCGTCATGAAAATTTGGAAATTAGAAAGGAGCTTATTGATTGGTTGGATTGTGTATTAGAGGAAAATTCCGAACGATATAGCTCTCATCTTTACAGCGAATCCAAGTTTTCCCCTTTGCTTGTCGACCGAATTCCGGCAAAATATTCGGAAGAATCCAAAGTGGTAGATGGAAGGGAATTATTACAGGCCTGTTTTGATGAGGCGCTGAAAAGAGATCCACGGGTTTTTGCCATTGGTGAGGATGTTGGGAAAATTGGAGATGTAAACCAGGGATTTGCAGGTTTGCAGGAGAAACATGGAGAACTCAGAGTAACTGATACAGGCATCAGAGAATGTACGATCATTGGTCAGGGTAT
This sequence comes from Splendidivirga corallicola, assembly GCA_030442035.1. Classification (GTDB taxonomy): domain Bacteria; phylum Bacteroidota; class Bacteroidia; order Cytophagales; family Cyclobacteriaceae; genus Splendidivirga; species Splendidivirga corallicola. The sequence goes on along the minus strand of JAUJEA010000002.1, from coordinate 687,052 downwards.
TGGAACTGCCTTACGTGGATTAAGGCCCATCACAGAAATTCAATACCTGGATTACTTATTATATGCTATTCAGATCTTGTCTGATGATTTGGCTTGTTTGCATTACAGAACCAAAGGTGGGCAAAAGGCACCACTTATTGTCAGAACAAGAGGACATCGCCTGGAAGGCGTTTGGCATTCCGGTTCACCTATTAGTATGATCCTTGGGACTTTGAGAGGTATGTATGTGCTTGTTCCAAGAAATATGACTCAGGCTGCTGGTTTTTATAATACCTTGCTACAGTCTGATAATCCTGCTATCATAATTGAATGCCTTAACGGCTATAGGTTAAAAGAAAGAATTCCTGACAATGTAGGTGAGTTTACAGTTCCGCTCGGAGAGCCGGAGGTACTAAGAGAAGGCACAGACGTAACACTGGTAACTTATGGTTCGATGTGCAGAATTGTTATGGAGGCAGCAGAACAACTTAACAAAATGGGTATATCCTGTGAGGTGTTAGATGTTCAGACCTTGGTTCCTTTTGATATTAACCATAAAATAAGTGACTCCATTAAAAAGACCAATCGGGTTATTTTCCTGGATGAAGATGTTCCCGGAGGAGCTGCAGCTTATATGATGCAGAAAGTTATCGATGAGCAAGATGCCTATTATCATCTGGATTCTAAACCAGTGACAGTTTCTGCCAAGGCCCATAGACCTGCATACTCTTCAGATGGGGATTACTTTTCAAAGCCTAATACAGAAGATGTATTTGATGAAGTATATAGCCTAATGTCTGAGGTAGATCCTACAAAGTACCCTGATCTGTACTAAGCAATAAATTCGTTTGGGTTTCTCTATATTTAATACCCTCCACAATTCGAGCATAAGAATTTGATACGAGGGGTTTTAGAGTTAAATCCAATATTTGAACTATTGGAGTGTGAAGTCCGGAGTATCTATTTTGTTGCTTCTGTTTAAACCTCTGTCCTGAATTTCAACATCCAGTTTTAAGGTGTTGGTTCTGAACAATGGATCAATCGAGAAGGCAGCAACCATTTTATAGGTTAATGTCCCTCTTAATGGTCGTTCGTTATCAGAAGTGTTTAGAATAGGAAATCTTCCATTAAAATTGAACCCTACACGTGATTTCAGATCAATTTCAACATATTCACCTTGTGTGTTCTTGAAGAAAAAATCTATAAATATGTTGTGATAATTCTCATTGAACTGAATCCTTACCGTATCATCAGTTACATTGTCTCCATCCAAATCTCTTAAAAGCCAGTCATTAATATTGTAAGGAGGCTGGTTAGGTGCACCGAAATGGATAACATCACCATTATCATCGAGAACCAGATCATATTCATTAAAAGGTGGCTCATCAAAATCATCATTAAGTCCCAAGTCACCATCTCCATCTTCAAAATTAAGTGTCAGGATCAATGAATCTCTCCCGTTTTCTCCTTTCTTAAATTGAATATCATTAAAGCTTATGGTTGGTTCCAAAGGGAGTTCTGGTGGTTCATCGCAAGAAGTGACTATGGCCAGGGAAGTGATCAAAACGGTTAGTAGCGCTGCGTACCTCATTTTTAACATCTTTATATACTACCGGATATTTTATAATTCAAAAAGTGATTGTTCATATACTTTAGACACAATCAAGTTAAAAAAGTTTATTTAAAAATAAACTGATTACTGTAATAGTTTATAATTTTAGTTCTGCATTTATAACGAATGAAATTTTTAAAAAGTTTTAAGGAAAAAATATTTTCTGTCAATAAAAATAATTTTGAGTTTTTTGCTTTAGAACTCTTTAGATTTCAGGCCAGGAATAATCCGGTTTATAAGCAATACCTTGATTTATTGAATGTTAGTGTTGAGAAAATAAGATCCCTAAGAGAAATTCCTTTTTTGCCAATCGATTTTTTTAAAAGACACAAGATTATTACAGGTGGTTCGGATGATACATTGATCTTTGAAAGCAGTGGTACAACAAGTCAATCCACAAGTAAGAACTACATCCAAGATCTACATTTTTATGAAGAAACTTCACGAGTCAACTTTGAAAATATCTATGGAACACTGAAGGATTATCATATCCTGGCATTGCTACCTTCCTATCTGGAAAGAAACAATTCATCATTGGTATATATGGTGGATCATTTCATAAAAAAAACAGGGTCCAAATATTCCGGGTTTTATCTTCACAACCAGGAAGAATTAATAGAAACAATAGGGATCTTGAACAAGAGTAATAGAAAAATATTGTTATTAGGAGTATCATTTGCCTTGCTGGATCTTGCAGAGAACTACAAATTGGACCTATCCAATGTAGTTGTAATGGAGACTGGTGGTATGAAAGGAAGGAGAAAAGAAATGATAAGGGAAGAACTTCATGCTTTGCTTAAATCCAGTTTCGGTACGAAACAGATCCATTCCGAGTATGGCATGACCGAGTTAACATCGCAGGCTTACGCTCCGGAGCATGGAAAATTTTTGACCCCAAATTGGATGCGTGTAATATTAAGAGATATAAATGATCCTTTTGATTTGGCTCAAACCAAGAAAAATGGGGGTATAAATGTAATTGACTTAGGAAATGTCCATTCCTGCGCATTTATAGAAACACAGGATATTGGTGTAATCAATAACGATAATACCTTTGAAATATTGGGCAGATTTGATAATTCTGATGTCAGGGGTTGTAATTTAATGGTTTTGTAAATCAAATGTTACATACTTCTTTGAAGGCTGTTGAGTAATATTTTGCGTTAGTTCAATTATTCTCTTAAATTTCGAAATAATCAATAAATCGGATTGAGTTAATTGTTAAAAATTTAATAGATTATGAAGTTGAAATTCTTAGCTTTTATTTTTGCGCTTGGGTTACTGGCATCTTGTACACAGAAAACTTGTCCAACATATACTAAGGAAGATGCTAAGAAAAAAGAAGTAAAAGAGGAACGAATTTAAAAGAAATTAAATACACAGATATCTATTCGATATCCGTGTATTTTTTTACATCTTCTGCAGTAATCTCATCATTCCCCATGATGATAAGTCTCTCCACCACATTTCTCAATTCACGGATATTACCACTCCAATCTGACTTTTGAAGATATTCAATGGCCTTTTGATTAATTGCTTTCTTTCTGGTTCCGTATTCAGCAGCAATTGTTTCCAGGAAATGGTCAACTAATAGCGGGATGTCATCTTTTCTATCCTTCAGTGGAGGAACATGGATCAGTATTACGCTTAGCCGATGGTATAAATCCTCCCGGAATTTGTTTTCTTCAATGGCCTTTTTCAGGTCTTTGTTTGTGGCTGCGACAACACGAACATTTACCTTAATTGACTTATCGCCTCCAACCCTGGATATCTTATTTTCCTGAAGCGCCCTTAATACCTTAGCCTGCGCTGAGAGGCTCATGTCACCGATTTCATCGAGAAATATGGTGCCTCCATTGGCTTGTTCGAATTTGCCACTTCTCTGTTTCATCGCCGAGGTGAAGGCACCTTTTTCATGACCAAACAATTCGCTCTCAATTAATTCCGATGGAATGGCCGCGCAATTTACTTCTATCAATGGTGATTTTGAACGAGCACTTTTTTCATGTAACCAGCGAGCTACCAATTCTTTGCCGGAACCGTTTGCCCCGGTTATCAATACCCTGGCATCTGTTGGGGCTACCTTTTCAATGGTCTCTTTGACTTGTTTAATCGCCTCAGATTCCCCAATGATGTCAAAGGTCTTGGAAATTTTCTTCCTAAGGACTTTTGTTTCAGTAACCAAATTTGATTTGTCCAAAGCATTGCGAATTGTTAACAAAAGCCGATTCAGATCCGGTGGCTTTTGTATGAAGTCAAATGCTCCTTTTTTGGTTGCCTCAACTGCCGTTTCAATATTGCCATGGGCAGAGATCATAATAAACTGTGTATTTCTACCCATTTCAAATGCCTTTTCCAATACTTCAATACCATCCATTTTTGGCATTTTGATATCGCACAGAACAACATCATAATCATTTTTCGAAATAAGGTTCAACCCCTCTTCGCCATCCTTGGCTTCTTCAACTTGATATTTTTCATATTCGAGGATTTCTTTTAAAGTTCCACGAATGCTTTTTTCGTCATCAACGATCAGGATTTTTGCCATTTTGAAGTTTTATGTTAATGCTGTTTAATAAAAAAATGCAAGTCTATAAGCCGGGTTCTGTATCCCAGGTACTGAGATCCTTACCATTTATCTGGTCCCGATATCACTATCGGGATCTATCGATCTACCCGCTAACATCGGACGAGCAATCCTCATACATTAGCTTATTTGATCTTTCAACCCGTAAGGTTTACCATGCGATCAATGTCACCATTCATCCGGTGAGCTCTTACCTCACCTTTTCACCCTTACCCCGACACGTCAGGGCGGTATATTTTCTGTGGCACTATCTGTTCCCGATGTATCGGGACCTTCCCGTTAGGAAGTACGGTGCTCTATGTTGCCCGGACTTTCCTCCCCAACAAATTGAGGCGGTAAGGCAACTTGCATATGCTGCAAATTTAAATTAAAATTCACATTGGCAAAATTTGAATGTGCATCACCATCATCAGTATTCCACGAAACGAATACGAATTGCGTAATATTTTAGGATTATATTACCTTATTCAAAAATAGACTATGAAATGATCGAAGGGATCTCAAAAAGATGAATAAAGATTCAGTAAATAAAAAAATGCATTGTACAATGCATTCTCTTATTCATTGAATATTTTGATAGGTTGATTATAACGGAGGGATAAGTTCAGTCCTTAATGAACATCCATTCCGGTAAGTTTGTATTCCCAGGTATCAGCCATTTTAGCTACTTCAAGGATAATTTCTTTGAGAAGGTCATCAGTGGAATTGTCCAAAAAGGCGGAAGCCTCCACTTTAACAAAATCATCTACGATTGAAAATTTGGCATGACAGAATTTGGTATTTTCCTCCAAAAGCCTTTTTAAGTCGAGGTCCTCGCTGTAAGGACATACCTTTGATGAATATTCGATAGCTGTTTTATTGTAATACTCGATGTGTCTCATGTATCCAACCACCGTTTGAAAACGGAACTCATCAATCGGAACAATAATCACTGATTTTGTATTGTCGTATTCAGAATACTGGCCACCAATTTCATTGGCGAATCCCTCCATAAATTCAGTAAAGTTCATAATAGAAATTTGATTTTAAGCCTAAATTGAATCACTAGTTATCAAACCAATGGTTTGCTTTTCTAATTCAGATTACCTGCAAGTTACAGCCTGAATTAGCGCCATGCTGTTCAATTCTTATTTAATTCTTACAAGGGTGGCTCCGTAACCGAATTTTTCCTTATTTGTGTCTTGAAAGAATTTAATTCCTTGCGTATCACTGAGTTTCCTTTGGATAATATCCTTTAATACGCCTGCACCTACTCCATGAATGAATGTAATTTCATCCAGGCCCGAAGCAATTGCTGCATCTAAGTTACGTTCGAAGGTATCAATCTGAAGATCCAAAATTTCGTCTGCGCTCAATTGATTTGAATTTTTTGTGAGACTTTCAATATGAAGGTCTATTACCTTCTTGGGCGTTGTTATTTCCAGCCTTTTATTTTCATCCCCGTCAGGATTGCTCTCAAAGAGATGTTCCTTAAGTTTATCGACATCGAGCGTTTTGAGTGTTTTTTGATTCTCTTCATCAATTTGGAATAAATAAGCCTGTTTGTCAAGTATGGGGGCAAGTATTTTATCTTTAAAAAGATTTGAGGCTTTAAATTTAATTGTTCTCAGTAATGGTTCTTTAACATGGTACAAACCCGATTGAAAAAATAATAGCTGAATGATAAAAGTGGGCCAACTCTCAAAATTTAGAATTGATAATTCACTTATCTTTTGGGCACTTTTACCCCGGAGGCATCCTGCTATGAGACCCTCTGAAGTTCCACCTACTTTTGTATAAATGGTAAAAGGTAAAGTAAGGTCAGAGTTATTGATCAAATGCAAGGAGTACTTCTGGTCATTGATTTCAGTAAAAGCGAAAAAAATTCCCTTTTCAGATATTACTTTTTTTGTTCTGATGGTGGAGCCTGTATGCTCCGATGGATTTTCTTGAATATGGAAGTTTTCCGATTCAGCCTTGTCAATGATTACTAATTCATTTCGTAGAACCGGAATGGTAAAACCATCTTCAATTTCTATTTCGACTAATTTGTCATCGAGAAGCCTTGTGACAATGCCTTCCTCGATACCTTTTAACACCCTAACCTTATCACCAATATTCATTTCTTTAATTAATTTTTGGAGATGTTACACCTTTCTGACTGGAACAGCCTGAAGCTGTAAAGTTAGAGAGAATTCCTCAATTACTTGATTTCTTATTGGCCGCTTTTTGAGTGGTTTCAGGGTAAGGTCTTTTTCTTTGTTGTGTGGTGACATTCTCTTCAACTGCGTCATCAGGCTTGGGCTCCTCCTGTTGTTTTTTTGACTTTTTCCAAAGATCTCGCAGGCTATCAAAGTTTTCCGTATAAAGAATGCTGAATCCAGTAGTGTTAATGTTTTCCTGACCAGTTCCAGAGGCGTAATAGTTGTTTTTATTATACATTTTAGCCCGTAGCTTACCATCAGGTGTCAAGAGATATTCAACTGTCCAATCTCCCACAATGCTATTGCCGCTAGCATTGTTGTATCCGTCAGTAAAACCACCTTCGCGTGTTACTCTTAACCTTCCTTCCAGAAAAGTATAAGACAATCTCAATTGAAAAGTGTTAAAAGCATCCTCATCCAGATTGCCCAGATCAACATCAATCTCCAGATTCTCATCCACCTGGGTAATCCAATAGCTGAGTTGATTTGATAATAATTCACTCACACTATTCCCTATAGATCCACCACCACCAATGTCAAATGTTCCCTGAGGGGAGAATTTTCTTAACATGATAAGGCTAAATACTTGCCTGTTAAGTTCCTGCTCATCATCTCTTAATTTTGATTTCGCGTAACTTACCTCAGTGTCCAATGAAAATGGAAAATGCCTGAAGTCAATATCAAAATCGATTTCAGGACGTGCAAGATTTCCCTGGAGATCCAGCAGTACTTTTGCCGGATACCTTCTTTTCAGATCAGCTATGTTATTGTTTAAGCTTGTTGTATCCACCAGGGGAAGGAGCGAAGCAGTCTGTTGATAAACGGCGGTTATATCCAATTCTGCGGCGTAAGGATCCCCATACCATGATAACCGGCTATTGGGTTCAACTACAAATTCTTTATTGATCAGATTTTTTAGTGTGAAATTATAGGCTCCTTTTTCGATTTCGAGATTTCCAAACATATTGAAATCACCTTTCGGGTCGATTTGGAGTTTTAGTTTGCCACGACCTCTCCCCCTAATAATATCTCCTGATTTTATATCAAAAATGATTTCACTATAAGCATCGGGCGTTACCTCAAGATCCAATTCGAAATTTAATCTTTGTAAATCAACTTTTTTGATATCATCTAAGACTACTTCGGCAATAGAATCTTTGCGCTCTACAAAATGTATAAAATCAGCTTGCTGTATTTCTCCGCTACCATTTAAAGGCATGAAGAATTTGGTTCCTTTATTTGTAATGGCGTTAGCGGCAATATTGAGGTTTTTAAATGAACCAAATATTTCTATGTCACCCGTAACAAATGCAGTTCCATAATAAAGATTATTTTGTTTAGCATTAGTATTTAAAACCTTAAAGTTTTGGAGTTGCCCATTGAAGCTCATAACGAAGTTTGTAAATCCGTCATGAAAAAGCCCTCCTTCAAAGAGAGATTCGTTGTTGTTATCATCTCTTAACTTTAAATTCCTAACCCCAATTTCATTATCATCAAATCGAATATCTCCCTCAAAGGAATATAGTGTGTTGAGATAATTTATTCTAATGCTTCCATCATCCAGATAACCATTACCACGCAGAATAGGATATTCCAGTGTACCTCCCACGTGAAATTCTCCCGATCCGACACCATTAATCTGAGAGACATATTCATCTAAAAAAGGTTCAATAACATCCAGATTTGCCTGATCAAATTTGGCACTTAAGTCTAATTGATCTGTTTCACATTTTGGATCGTAATAGCCTTTAATGTCAACTATTCTCTTTCCTAATCTGTCAACATCAAAACCCAACCAAGCCTTATTATCATTGTTGTCCCACTTTGCTATTCCGGTAATATTACCAACCAGAAAATTATTCAGTTTGAGTTCATCAATTTGCAGATTACTATTAATAGAAGGATTGGATGCCAAGTTTTGGATATCCACAAAGCCATTTACTGACCCTTTTAATTCATGTGGAATTAAGGAATTAATGTTATCAGCCTGGAAGTCATTAATATAAAGCCTCAATTTCTTTTGGGTACTGTCGGAAACAGTTCCGGTGAGTAGTAAAAATTGATTTTTGCTGAAGGCTTTTAAACTATCAAATTCTATCTCATCGTTGGTGATAGTAATTTGATTGCCTTTATTTATTTCCCATAAGCGATCTAAAAGTTTAATCTTCGATGGTTTTACACGAATGTTAGTCCGGTCTTTCAGGAAGTCAACCTCTCCATATATTTCGGCATAATTATCCTTTTCAGGTTGTAGTATGTTCCCTGAAAAATCGATATGGCTGCCATCCCAAATACCTTCAAAAACCAGATCACTGGTATGAAGGCTTTCGTTAAATATTTGACGTTCTGAAGATAGAAAGGCCATAGCCAGTACGTTGGTGCTATCAGCTATTTTGGAGGTCGAAAAATCCAATGTCGTATTGTAAAAATAATTATCTCCATATTGAAACTTTTCCAGATTGGAGTAAAGTGATAATATGGAAGTGTAACCACTAATAAACTTGCCTTCAATTTTAGTGTTTTCAGCCAGAAACCCTCCTGATTCCAGAAACCGAAAATATGGATTGATGTCTTTCAGCGTTATATCATAGGTAATTTCATATCGTTCGGGCTTCTTATTGGATTTTTCTTTGTAATACTTTTCAATGTGCTTACCATCCTCAGTCAGGTATAACTTGTATTCTTTATATAACCTTTCCAAATCCTTGAACAACCTGGTAAAGACGTAGTTTCCTTTGGTTTTAATAATTACTCTTTCAGATTCGATGTTGAACTCCCTTCCTGTGCTATCAATGTAGGAATAGGCATATAATGTATCAATATCCAAATCCTTACCATCATAGAATAAATAAGTGTTTTTGAACTTGGCTTCACCAACTATATCATCAATCTGAATTCCATCCAGATCCATTTGTAAATTGGAACTGATGAAAGCTTCTTTTTCTGTTAAATTGAGAGGTTTTAGAAATAAGGTGTCCAATTGAGCCTGAACGTTGATTATATCTTTATCCTCTCTAAAATCCACTGAAGCGTCTGCTTCGAACTGAAGGTTAGGATCATCGATCTTCAACTTACCATTGAAAAGGTCCTTAGTGAGGCGTGCATCGGTTTCAATATTTTGATAAATATAGTTTTTGAATCCAAGCTTTTTTATACTGGCATTAAGCTCAAAATCAGCATTATCCAATGAGAATCCCGAACCATCTATACGACCGTTCAGATCAATATTTTGTACAAGATCAGGCTTACCCAATAGCCCTCCCAGGTCAAAATTGTAAGTTGTAAGATTCCCACTGTAATTTGGGATCCTGTTCTCGGCATCTATTTTTAGGTTAATATCGGAGTCAAACTTACCATAGCTGGAATTGAAGGTTCCATAAGCAACAAAGTCATTAGGAACCCCTGTAAAATTACCGCTGAATTCAACGGTTCCAATTCTTAAAATTCCCTGGAGTGCGTTGCCCCTTACGTATGGAGCCAGATCTTCAGCATTCAGCTTCGAATCATTAAGATTCATCATAATAAAAGATTCCTGGAAGTTGGGTAAGCCTTCCATCTCTATGTTGCCGTCAATATTACTACTCCCGCCAAAAGCCAATTTAAAATTGTTGATACGGAACCGACTGATTTGACCTCTAAAAGCACCACTGAATTCATACACTTCATCGAACTGCTGCATTGATGGCGCAAACAGTGCTAAATCCTGAGCATGGATCACAGAGTTCCTGAGATTAGCGGTGATGTTGACACTGTCGTTGAAATGGTTAAGGTTTTTGATTTTATTATAATTGAATACAATTGAATCCTGAACCACACTTTTCCCGGCATGTAATTTTAGACCCTGAAACTCCATTGCCTTGGAGGACAATCTAAAAAAAGTTTTCAGCTCGCTGATTTTGAAATCATTGACAGGTTCCCTGGTTGTGAGGTTATCAACTTCAATTTCAACTGTATCGGCAACCACCTTGAAGTGTGAGATATTTGCATTGATATCAACCAGATCGAAATGATTGTAATCAAAGGCATTTTTTATGGAATCTCTTTGTGGCTCCAGCAATCGAAATTTAGAAGATTCCAGCTGAATATCATCAATTGTGAATGCTTTGGCCTTACCACCACCGGACCCGCCTGAATTTGGATTCTGAAAATTTCTAATAAAAAGATTAATGTTAAGATCCTGATCAGGTGTATTTCTGATAAGTTTTACATCTGCCTCAGTTAATTTAACTGCGTCAATATTTGAAGTTTCTCCAAATAACAAAGCCATTAGATCAAAATCCACCAATATCTCTTTAACACCAATCATGGTGTTATCTTCCGTATCTTTAATATCAACTCCTTCGAGCACCACTGTGTCAAACCATCGGATATTCACATAATCAATTTTTGATTTAAACCCTGTTTTTTCAGAGATACTTTTGGTCAGTTTATGGACAATGCTGGTCTGGATTGCAGGTATTTGGATGGCAATAGTGAGTAATAAGAGCGCTGACAAAAGAGAAAGCCCAATCCACAACGTTGTTTTAAGAACGCGTTTTTTGATAACTTGCGGAATGTTTATTTTTTTATTCAAAACGCTTTATGAGTACCATCATTTTGGCTATCGAATCATCCTGTGACGAAACATCGGCCGCCATCATTAAAGATGGAAAAATACTTAATAATATAATTGCAACGCAATCGGTTCACGAAAATTATGGCGGTGTGGTTCCCGAACTGGCTTCGAGAGCACATCAGCAAAATATTGTTCCAGTGATTACCAATGCGTTACGTAATGCAAATATACATAAAAGTGCGCTCAGTGCCGTGGCTTTTACGCAAGGACCAGGCTTATTAGGAGCTCTTCTTGTTGGTAGTTCATTTGCCAAGGCAATGGCTCTGGCACTTGGTATACCGTTAATCACAGTAAATCATATGCAGGCCCATATCCTTGCCCATTTTATCGACGACCCTAAACCAAGATTTCCATTTCTATGCCTTACTGTTAGCGGGGGGCATACCCAAATTGTTTTAGTGGAGGATTTTTTAAAGATGCAGGTAATAGGTGAAGCCAAGGATGATGCTGTGGGTGAAGCGTTCGATAAAACTGCTAAGTTGCTTGGCTTACCTTATCCTGGTGGGCCATTGATAGATAAATATGCGCATGACGGGAACCCCAATGCATTTGATTTTCCAGAGACGGAAATGTCTGGATTGGATTATTCTTTCAGCGGGATTAAAACTGCGATTCTCTATTTTCTTCGTGAGCAAGAAAAGAACAACGATCATTTTATAGAGGAAAATTTAAATGATTTATGCGCTAGTATCCAAGCGACATTGATCAAAATGCTTTTGCAAAAACTGAAAAAAGCGGCCAAAGAAACGGGTATTAAAGAGATTGCAATAGCAGGAGGTGTTTCTGCCAACACCGGCTTGAGGAATGCTCTTCAAATTGAGGCAAAAAAAAGAAACTGGAATATATATATACCGAAATTTGAATATTGTACCGATAATGCTGCCATGATAGCTATGACTGCTCATTTCAAATTTCTGGCCGGGGAATTCAGTGACCAAAGAACCAGCCCTAATCCAAGAATGAGTTTGTAATTTGATTTTATCAGATTGGCTTTGATAGCTATTATTATTAAAACACAAATGCCTTAACACTTATTTGTAAGAAGATGAAACAGGTCTACAAAGTAGGTGATAAAAAGCACTACAAAAAACTGGTGACGAAAGAGGACGTTGCTAAGTTTAACGGTACCACGGTTCATCATGTTTGTTCTACATTTGCTTTGGCGAGAGAAATAGAATGGTCTACCAGACTCTTTGTGCTGGATATAAAGGAGGAGGATGAGGAGGGCGTAGGGACAATGTTAACCATCAATCATATTGGGCCGGCTTTTATTGGTGAAGAGTTGTTAATTGAAGCTACCATCAAGACTTTTTCCAAAAATGAGTTAATTTGCAAATATTCCGTTCATGTAAATGACAGATTGATTGCTAAGGGCGAAACAGGACAAAAGATCTTTAAGAAAAAGGTATTTGAGAAAATTTTTGATAAGGACAGGAAATAAATGGCAGAGAAAGACAAGAGGTTTTCGAACAACATTAACATAAAAAATAAAAGTGCCAGCTACGAATTTGAATTTTTGGAGAAGTTTGTAGCTGGAATTGTATTGAGTGGCACTGAAATAAAATCGATCAGGGAGGGTAAGGTAAATCTGCAAGATGCATACTGTGTTTTTCAGGAGTCGGAGCTATGGATTACCAATCTCCACATATCGCCATATAAATCTGGCACACATTATAACCATGAAGCCAAAAGGATCAGGAAATTACTTTTGAAGAGAAAAGAACTTCAGAAGCTCAAAAAGAAAATGGAAGAGAAAGGTTTGGCTATAGTTCCGGTAAGAATGTTTATTAGTGAAAGAGGATTTGCTAAACTTGAAATCGCATTGGCAAAAGGTAAAAAACTCCACGATAAACGGCAGAGTATAAAGGACAAAGATGTGAAAAGAGAACTTGACCGAATGAAATATTAGTATTGTTCCCTAAGTTCTGATGATAAGTTTCTTTGAGATATACCAGCTACAAATGTTAATCAGAAATTATCAATAATCCGAGTAGAGTCTAATGTTATAAGTGCTTATGAACCCGTTGGCACAAACATTTCAGAGCACCAATACCTCATATATTCCTGGCAGTCTTCATAGGAAAGATTAAAATTTAAGGCATCCCATTTTAATAGACCCTTGATTGATTTTTTTCATTTCTTCCCGGGAAATATTGTACTTATCGAATATTTGCCGGATTTAAGGCAAAAAAATACAATCTAAACGTTATTCCGAATAATTTTTTGTAAAGTTTGAATTTTTAAAACCAATAATTACCCTAATAATTTGAATTTTTCATAAATAAATGATTTGTTGGCTAAAATTTTAACCAAATAATATAAAATTTACAATTTTTCAATCATTTCTGATTTAAAAAATACCCTATTTTTTTGTTTGAGACGTTTTTGAGTTATTTATTTGTTTTTGAATCTCACAAAATTGTATTCTGTAAAACTTTTAAAAGTAAATTTTTATTATGATGAAATTAATTACTGTTATATCATCTATTGTAGGAGAGGTGTCACCTGCAATACTGAGTAGTGAGGGAGCATCAGCCATTGAATCAATACATAATATGGAAGCAAATATAGCTGAGACTTCATCTCAGATCTCGAATGCTTTACTTACTGCAAATAATGTTTGGATGATGGTTTGTATTGCATTGGTCTTCATTATGCACCTTGGCTTTGCAGGTGTAGAAGCAGGGTTTACACAGGCGAAAAATACTGTTAATATTTTATTCAAAAATACGCTTACGCCGGCCATTGGAATATTGTCTTATGCTTTTATTGGTTTTGGACTGATGTATCCAGGGTTTGTCAGCGGAGCTGGTTGGTTTGATTTTGCCGGATTTGGTTTGATATTCCCTGAGAATGGTAATGATGTAGCGTATGCTGATGGCGGTTATACCTACTGGACTGATTTTCTTTTCCAGGGGATGTTTGCAGCTACAGCGGCTACGATTGTATCAGGAGCTGTAGCTGAGCGAATAAAGCTAAATGGTTATCTGGTATTCACCTTGATTTTTGTCGGGCTTGTGTATCCTATTATAGGCAGCTGGAAATGGGGTGGAGGCGCTTTGGACGCGCTGGGTTTCCATGATTTTGCCGGATCAACATTAGTACACTCTGTTGGTGGTTGGGGAGCTTTGGCAGGAATTATCATTCTCGGACCAAGGATAGGTAAATATGTTGGGAAAAAAGTTGTTGATAAGCCAGGATCGAGTGTGCCTTTGGCAACAGTAGGTGTTTTCTTACTATGGTTTGGTTGGTTAGGATTTAATGGTGGTTCAGTTTTGTCTGCGGATCCGGGAGCTACTTCACTTGTTCTGGTGAATACATCGTTAGCAGCTGCAGCAGGGGCCATCGGAGGTTATATCACTGGTTATTTAGTCTTTAAGCGTTTTGATCTAGGAATGGTACTCAATGGTATCCTGGCCGGCTTAGTTGGAGTAACTGCCGGAGCGGATGTTGTAACACCTGCTGAATCGGTACTTATTGGAGCCATAGCTGGTGTTTTGGTAGTCTTTTCATCTATTGGATTGGACAAACTTAAACTGGACGATTGTGTAGGAGCTGTTTCGGTTCACCTGACCTGTGGTATTTGGGGAACACTGGCTGTGGGAATATTTGGTGAAGGTAAAGCCTTTCTTCCTCAGGTTTATGGAGTACTTATCTGTGGTGCTGCTGCCTTTCTTTCAGCGCTTGTTATTTTCTTTTTCATAGACAAAATGTTTGGATTACGTGTATCGGAGGAGCATGAAAGAGAAGGCCTGGATAGCCATGAACATGGTGCAAGAGGTTACACCATTGTATATGAATAAAAGTTAAATTAAGAACCAAGATAAGCTGCCACTCATCTTGGTTCAAGCGGTTCTATCATATCACAAAATCATTAATAATATTCTAAAACCTAAACAAATTTAAAATGAAAAAATTAAAACTATTAATAATATGTTTATTTATTCTTAGCCACTATGAGTTACTAGCCCAAGAAGAAGCAAGTGAAAAGGGCCTTCTGGAAATTTCAGGATCAGCTGATATCTACTATAAATATGATTTTTCAGGTGAAGCTAACGTTCCTACAAGCTTTGCCAGTGACCAAAATTCCTTTTCAATTGGTATGCTGAACTTAATACTCTCTAAGGAAATGGGTAAATTTTCCTTTGTTGGTGATGTCTCACTTGGACCAAGATCCGCGCAATCTTTACCCCCATATAGCGCGGAAGGAGTATCTGATCCTTCATTCAATATTCAAAATTTATACGTTTCCTATGCGCTATCGGAAAAAGTATCGGTGACAGCAGGTTATATGGGTACCTTTGTTGGCTATGAGGTTATTTCACCTGTTGATAACTTTAACTATTCTACTTCTTACCTTTTCTCTTATGGCCCCTTTCAAAATGCCGGTTTAAAATTTGACTTTAGTATTTCAGAGAATGTGGCATTCATGGTTGGCGTTTTTAATGATTGGAACCTTTATTCTCAAAACGGAAATGATATTTCCTCAATAGGAGCTCAGCTTTTCCTTTCACCCGTCAACGGTTGGGAAGCTTACTTTAATTTTATTACTGGTGACAGTGATGGAACTGAATTTGATCTGACGACCACTTATCAGATATCTGATAAACTTAAACTTGGCTTGAATGCGGCTTCCTGGAACAATGGTGAAGACGGGGATATGGAAAGTAAATTCAGCGGTGTGGCACTTTATACCAACTACGCATTTACCGATGCATTTGCTTTGGGATTGCGGGGCGAAAAATTTTCTACTGAAGGATCTGGTTATATTGGTTTTGTTAGAGACACAGGAGTAGATACTGGTGTCCCATCATTCACTGGAACAGAGGCAGAAGATGTCACATCATTCACAATTACAGGTAATATTGGTTCCGGACCTTTAAAGTTGATACCGGAACTTAGATTGGATAGTGCTGATAAGGAGGTGTTTATCGATGCGGATGGACAGGCATCTAAGAGTGCAATGCAATTTCTTTTGGCTGCGGTTTTTTCTTTTTAAAAAAATCCAACGTCACTTAAGGATAGCCAGTTTACACACCAACCCGTACTATAACCTGATCACTACTAATATCCTTTTTAAGTTATCGATCAGCCTATTGGAAAAAACCATGACAAAGATACCTTTATCTTTGTCATGGTATAAATCCATATACTCTACTGTGAAGATTCTTACTAATTTTTTGCCTGGTCTTTTTTAACAATAGTAAATACTCTGTTTATATTGAATCCGAAAAAAATATCTCCTTCTGTAATATCTCCTGAAGTTTCGGTCACAAAATATCTTTCAACCATTCCCTTTGAATTTGTGACATGCAATTGAAAAACATGACCACCCGTTTCAATGTCAAAGCCTAATGAAATTGAGTTTTTGGTTTTATCTGCGTTTTCTCCGGGAAGCTGATAAAAATACTCTGCATTAATAGACACTCTGTTATTTAATTTATATCGCGCTCCGGCACCCAGTGCGTATACGTCATTCTCATCCTGTGTGGTGGCTACAAGATTTCGATGTACAAAAGTGGGTGTAAGCTGAAAAGAAAAGTTATTGCTAAATTTTCGTGCAATCAACAATTGGTGTGTATATGACATCCTTGAGCTAAAAAACTCCTTTCTGGTATCATCGGATTCCAGACCATTAATAGCGGTACTACTAAAAAGAGCAACCGTTATAGGCATGTTTTTGGCTCCGGTGGATTGTTTTAAAAACTTGTATTTCAAATATCCATCAAAAGTCTTCTGAAAAGAGCTTCTGCCAAAACCAATATTTAAATTATCGGTAATACCGTATTCTAATCCAAACCTGATAGTGGATTGATCAAGTCCAAACAATTGTTGAAAGCCATCGTTGATTTTGCCAAATCTGTGTCCGATAATAAAACTCAACACACCTCCGGCAGTAGTTTCCACCGATTGGCCGTTGATCACTCTTGTAGCTTTAAAAGTTGCGAAAGTATAGTTAATCTCCTGATCACCAGATGTTTCTTTTTCAAGAATCTCTAGCAAATCGTCCTGAGCGTTGATAAGGTTAGGGGCAAGTAATACCAGAAAAAAAAGTATATATCTATTCATATTATCTTTTTAATTAGCGATTATAAGGCTCCAATTCTAACTTAACTGTCACGTCCACTATTTTGGCTATATTATCAATAACTGTTTTCGGAATTTTGATCTTATAATCTTTCACGGTAACAGGAAAATTGGAACTGGCAATAATTTTTCCACCATTAACTTCCAAAGAACCCTCTGCCTTGATCTGTTTGGTCACTCCGTGTATAAATAAATCTCCTTCTACCTCTACCTTATGGTTGCCATTCCTATCCAGATCAATATTTTCAAAATTTACAATTTTTCCTTTAAAAGTGGATTTTGGATATTTGTCCGATTCAACATAATTTTCATTGAAGTGCTCCTGCATCAGGGCTTTTTCAAATTCAAAACCTTTCATATTCACTGAAAAGGCTAGTTCACCCTTTGTGATGTCCAGGATGCAGGTAGTTTGATGATTATGGGCTTCGATATTTTCTAATGCGGCTTCAGAGTAAAAAGAGATATGGCCTGTTCTTGTAAAGTAACGATCCTGTGCCAATGAGGTCAAGGCTACGCTACACAATAAGCTGCATATGACGAATATTTTTTTCATGTGTTTAGAATTTATTTCCAATAGTTACATGGAATTCGATAAATTTTGTTCATCCTGAGATTGTGTATTTGGGATAGCAAAATCTATGCTCATTTAATGATTATAATTATTTTTTAATTTTTATTCTCTTTAATTATTTGGAGCTCCTGCATTGAGCCAAGTTTGTATTTGCGTTATTTCACAATTATTCAATGGACCCGTAGGAGGCATATCTTTGTCTTGAACAGCCCTTTGCTCCAACCGGCCATCATCAACGATCACTTTTATTTGCTGAGGCGTTTGCAGTACAACTCTTCCGGTTCCAGGTACATGACATCCGGTGATAGCGCAGTTTGTTTGTATAATTGGATTGACTGTGCCGCTAAACGTTACGTTTGAGGTGTCACAGTTATCATCGGGATATAGCTCTTCCTCATTATCATAATAACAAGATTGTCCAATAACTATTAGTACCAAACCAATAATACCTAAAACTCTTTTTAACATATCTTTAGTTGTTTAAAGCTCCGTCATCCAGCCATTTCCTCAGAATTGTCATCTCGCAATCTTGAAGTGGGAGAGCCGGTGGCATATTTCCGATGGTTAACACCCGTTGCTCGAAAGAGCCGTTATCTACTTTTGATTTTATCCCTGCGTAACTTGTATAATCTCCATTGGTACTGCCACTCCCATGACATGAAACTGTATTTCCGCAATTTTTTTCAATGATTGCATTCACAGCACCGCTAAAGGTAAAATTATTTTCATCACATGCATTACAGAAATTATTTAAACCGCCCTGTTCTAACCATGCAACAATTAAATCGAGCTGTTCCTTTGGTAATTCGTAACCTACTTTCGTTATTGGATCCTTAGGCATTAATAAATCCGGATCATCTTCAACCAAACGTTCATAAAGCTTAGTTTTTTTGGGATCTGCATCCGTTATCTTCTTTTCCAAATATTTGTGAATTTCGGTCAATTGTTTGCCATCTTCACCACTAAAAATATCATCATGGCAACCTCCGCCCGGGAATGAGCATGTCGTTACAAAAATCGGAACAATATCATTAACAAAGTAAACGGTGTCTTCATCGCATAAATCTGAAATTATTGGTCCACCTGTGCCTAAAACAGGGTCATGTTCACATGAGGAAATGAAATAAAGGATGCTAACCAACAATGCTAAGAAGAAAAACTGCCTCATAAGTCTTATTACTTAAATATTTAAAATTAAATTTTGAGGAGCCTTTCTGCCTATACAATTATTATGCTTTACCAAATCCATTTATTCCTCAAATAAGCTACATTTTTTAAATTGTAGTTCTCCCAGAAGATCATCAAACCCTATGAACAGACCTTTAATGTTAACAGATTGTCCACTAGTCAATTGTTCAATTTTGTTTTCCTGGCCTTCATCGATTTCACAGCTAATTAAACCGTTTGTCCCGGCTAACAATAAGTTGTACCCTCCACTTTGATTTTTTACGATTTCATCAATAGTGCCTGAAAAGGCAACCACTTTATCATTGTATTTAGCTTGGGCATCTGATTCGTTTTCCAGGAATTCACTGTAAATTTCATCTGCTGTTAATTCGAAACTCGGTTTTTCGGCACTTATATTTCTGTGAGGTTTGTTGTATTGATAAACAGCCACGAAAATGACTCCAAGTATTAGAACCAACACTATTACAATAATATTCCGTTTATTCATTTTTTGATGTTATCTAATTTCTGGTCTGAAAAATAGGACATGGCTTTATCGCAAGATGGAATTTGCTCCTAGCTCAAACAAATGCCACACTATCCAATCTTGCGATAAACTGCCATATAGCAAACTTACAATTTACCCCAATAGTCATTTGCTGAAACTAAACTATTCAAGATCTATCATGTATTGAATTAAATATTCCTGAACAGGAAAAAACAGCATCCGAATGGGTAATTGCATAGTTTCGAATCTAAGCTGGTCATTTTGACGACAATATCGATTTAATTGAAGTGGAGTGGTTTTTTAGATATGAATCGCCGATTGAATTAGATCAGAACTTCTTCTTTGTCTTCTATGGCGGTTACAAAAGGCAATACAATAACGAATTCAGTCGTATTTTTCTTAATTTTCAATGATATTTTACCCGCAAGTTTTTTAGCTATAATACGGGCTTCATACAAACCAAGGCCGTATCCATTTCCATTTTCAGTGCCTTTGAAAAACATATCAAATACTTTCTCTGAAAACTCCGGATCTATCCCTTCTCCATTGTCAACAACGGAAATTTGGAGATGTTTTTTATCTGCTTTACTGGCGGTAATTTTTACAAAGGCATCTTTCCTGTTGGGTTTGGAAAATTTATAAGCATTGTGGATTATGTTGCTAAAAAGGATATTAACAAGCTCCGGATCGCAATACAGCAAAAAATCCTTGTTGACATCGATCTGAGGTGTGGGTGCCTTTGTAAATTCCTTTGAACAATCGTAGCAAATTTTGTCGATTACCGGTGCCAATGGAACGTTTTCCAATCTTGTATCCCTTCTGTTGATCTCATGGGCGCGCTTGATATGTGAAATCATAAGATTCATATCCTGGGCGGATTCTTCGAACAAACGGAAATAAGTTTGAACATTTCGTTTTTCCTCATCAATTTTAACCAGCTCGCACAGCCCGAGAAGTCTGGCTATTGGACCTTTTAAATCATGTGAGGAACGATATATAAAATGATCAAGATCTTCATTGGTTTGCAAAAGTTCGCTATAAGCTGATCGAAGTTCTTTGGTACGTTTTTCAACGATATCTTCGAGATGATGATTGTATTCGATAAGTGTTTCATTTTGGACTGAAATAATTTCCTGCGCTTCTTCCAATTTGTGATTTTGACTTTCTATTTCTTCTTTCTGCTCTTTAATTTCTTTCAGCGCTAACTCCAATTCTGCCAGGTTATTTTCAATCTTGTCTCTTTGTGCCTCGATCTCGATTTTTTGCTCTTCAATTTCGGAAGTTCTGATTTTGATTTTTTCTTCCAAAATATACTTTTCCCTATTCAGTCGCCTTTCTCTTATCTTTATAAAGGCGTAAATAATAAAAGCTGAGAAAACTGTACAGATAATATAGAATAACGGAGTTTTCCAAAATGGTTGTTTTATTTCAAAACTGAAAGTCGCGATTTCCGAATTGTTAAAGCTATTATTCAGACCGGCTCTTACATTGAAAATATATTTTCCTGGTTGCAACCCTGAATACACGGCCATATGATCTCGGGTATTTATCCAATTATCATTTAGTCCCCCCAATTTATGTTGAAATTCTACCTTATCAGGATTTTGGTACCAGAACCCTGTATAGTTAAAGGACAAGTGGTTGCGATTGTGATTGAACACTTGATTATTTAACATATCTACCCCTTCCATAAAGACCATAATCTCATCCAGATATATGGCCGGACTTTCCGAGACATTTTCTTGAACAGGTGTGTATTTAATGAGTTCTTTTTCCGTGCCAATCCAAATAGTACCTCTTTCGCTTTTGGCTACTGCATTGAATTGTGGTTTTATGTCGTTGACACCATAACGGTCATCAAATCGATTGAACACTTGATTGACTTCATCAAATATTTCAAGGTTGGATGATGTTAAAATGATAATCTTTCCGGATGTATCTGTTGTAAGCCCATTGATGGACAGATCACTGAGTCCTTGTTTTGTGGAGAAATTTTTGAAATTTTTTCCATCGAACTTATAAATACCGGCAGTGGACGTGCTGAACCATATATTACCAGACGGATCCTCAACAACGGAATAGACCTTTCCATTTTTCAAGCCTTGACCTTCGGCATAATTAATAAATCTACCTTTCTCCCAGCATGTTATGCCATTGCCATCAGTAGCAAACCAAACACGATCCTTTGAATCAATCAATATGTGATATACGTAGTTGGAACCAAGCCCATCAGCTTTTTCGTATTTTATGAATTGAACTTGCTCATTTGGATTTTCAGGATCAGTACTTAGCTCACATCGTATCACACCTCCCAGGGTAGCAAACCATAATTGATTCCCCTTTCCCGCAATAGATAGAACATTTGTATCTCCCAGGTCAGCTTTTTGCGAAAAGGCTTCTACCTTTCCGGAGTTGGGATGATACCTGAAAATGCCTTGACCGAAAGTGCCGATCCAAAGTGTTTGCTGAATATCTTCATACAAACTTATGATACTCAGGTTCCTATATTTTTCCCCTTTCAGATGTCTGCTAATTTTTTGATTTCCTCCCGGATCGATCTCAAAATAAAATAAGCCTTTGTCATTACTGAACCAAAGATTTTCATTATGTGATGAAGCAATGGCTTTGATACTTTTTGAATCACCAGAACCCGGTATATCAATCAAAGCGATTTTGCTGTTGGCTAATTGCAGTCCTGCATTGCTACTGGAGATCCAGATGTTTCCTTCGGAATCTTTTTGCAGATCATGAATTTTGAAATTTCCAAAACCTCCTTCCGCATCAAATTTCTTAAAACTCCCCTGATTGGAATAATCGACACTTACAATGCCATTTCCTTCCGTGCCAACCCAAATGGTATTATTTCCAAGGAATTCAAGGCTGTTCACTGTTCCGAATTCCCAGGATTTCATAATGGGTAATTCAAAAAACTCCTTTTTTGAGATATCATATTGGCATATGCCACCATCGTACATCCCTATCCAAATATTATCTCTATCGTCCAAAGTTAAATCACAGACGATGTTGTCCGGCAATCCCCCATTGGTTGTTATGTTCTCAATCTTCTTCGTACCTTCCGATAGATTCAGTACACTTATGCCACCATCGGTTCCAAGCCACAATTGGTCCTGAGAATCTTTCATCATAACATAAATATCATCATTGATCACCCCATCGTCACTGTTGGCATTGTAAAGCCTGTCATTCATATAATAATAAACCCCTTCACCATAAGTGGAAAAACAAATCGTGCCATTCTGTAATTGTGTGATTCCGGTGATAGCCACAACAGGTGTTCCTTCTTCCGGATCAAAGATTTTTAAGCCAAACTCTTCCAATGTGGCCAGACGTCCGTTTTTATATCCGACCCATAGTTTGTTTTGATTGTCCATAAAAATGGCTGTCACGATGTTATCGACAAGACTATCTGGTAATAAATATTGTTGATATGTTATTCCATCGAATTTGAACAGTCCGGAAGCAGTACCTACCCAAATAAATCCGTGACCATCCTGGTAGATTTTTTTGATTTGTTTTACACCAAAATCTTGCGCTAAGCTTTGTGTTTTCAGGAAAGGTGTTTGGGCAAAGTTGTTTATGGTTGACGTCAATAAAAGAGCCAAAACTATAATCCTCACAATATTATCACACAAAAAACTGAACCTCATTAAGATAATGGATATGTTATTTTTTTATGAATGTAGTGTTTACACTTACTATAATTTTCTCGGCAATTTTTTGATTGACGACCTTTGGAACGGTGATATTGTGATCCTCTAATGAAACAGTGAAATCTGAACTTAAATTAATGATCCCTTGTCCTATTTTAATGGTTGATCTAATAATTCGCTCTTGGCCAACACCATGAATGCTTAAGATTCCCTTAGCTCTTACTTTAAATTCACCCTCGCTGCTGAAGTCAATATTTTCGATGATTTTTCCAAGAAAGCTGGCTTTCGGATAGTTTGTAACCTCCATATAATTCTCCAGAAAATGCTCCCTTTGCAATTTATTTCGGAAACCCTGGAAGGAGGAAATATCTATGGAATAAGCTACACTTTTGTCTTCAACTTTTATGATCCCTTTTGCCGAGTTGGAATATGCCTCAATGACTTCAAGTGGCGCATTTGATTTAAAGTTGACGGTACCATTCGTGGCAATATACATTTCCTGGTCAGATGTTCCTCCAACTGTCCAAAGAAAGTACAATATCACAGAATATATTGTGAAAAGGTTCATTTGCTCCGGTCCGTAATAGCCATATATACAATGGCTTTTAAAGAAGTTCTAACTTCATAAAGTACCAAAATGCATGTTAAATTTGAAATATGTGGGAGAGATAATCTTTGAATATTACATTCGTAATCGATTATCCTAATTTCTTGAAACACTTACCTTTTGCTTTTAAATCATTACTTAGCGCAGCAGAACTTAGCTCTTATAATCATTAAATTTCCCTTCATATTACTCGAACCATTAGATAATAACATGGATCGTCAGTTACAGAAATAGATTGAGATTCTTTGATTTTAACTATGGATGAAATAATGAAATGATCTTCCTTGTTCCTTGATTATCAATTAACTATGAGCATTTTGGGTTGCAAAGTTATCCTGAGACTTTGAAGTAGTTATTTTTGAAGTTTTCCATACTTTCCACCAGTATCCTTTGTTTGATAGGTTTTAACAGATAATCGATACAATTAACTTTTTCACATTCCGACTTATAACTGTCATAGGAAGTTGTAAATATTACAGGGCAGGTGATATCAATTTTTCTTAGAATCTCAAAGCTCAAACCATCAGCCAACTGTATATCCATTAGCATAAGATCGGGCATATTATGAGTATTGAACCAATTGATTCCATCAAGAACACTTTCCAAAACCCCAACTATATTGGCCTCCGGAACAACTTTCTCTATCATTTTCAAAAGGCGTCTCGCAGCAGCCGATTCATCCTCCAATATTAAAATTTCCATGATTTTGGGTAGGCTTTAATTATCCAAATGATCTGGTACTTGCTGTACATCGATCATTTTCGTCTCAAATCTCTTTAAATTCTTTTCCCTATGGAAAAAAAAATTATTGAAATGGTGAAATGAAACAATGGGTGGGAAAAAATTGATTCTCAATCTGATTATAGATATATGAGAAAATTATTTTTGATGTCCTGCAAGCCATCCTTTGAAACCTGGTGATCTTTCTGTGCTTACAATGGTTTCTAACTGGCAAGATGGGTTGAGCGTTAACTTCACTCTGGATTTGGAATAAGTGTACATTTTATCAATCGCATGAATGCATACGATGAATTGTCGATTGATCCTAAAAAATACATTTGGATCCAACATGCTTTCGAGTTGATCCAAATTATGGTCCAAGGCGAATTTCTGATTTTCGTATGTGATAAGGAAAACTACTTTTTCAAGAGTATAGAAATAAGCAATTTGATCAACTTGGATCACTTTGATATTTTGACCATATCTAACAACCAGCCTCTCCTGGTAATTAGATTGATGCTCTTGGATCGATGATGCTAATTTTTCGTAATCAATGTTTACAATGAGCTTTTGATGGTTGATCATTTCAAATTTCTGAATACTCTGCTGTAATTCACTTTTTTTGATAGGTTTCAATAAGTAGTCAATGCTATTTACTTTAAAGGCCTGTATGGCATATTGATCATAGGCCGTTGTGAAAATCACAGGACAGGTAATCTTTGTAGCATTGAAAATATCAAAACTGGATCCATCCGCCAGGTGAATATCCATAAATAGTAAATCCGGACTTGGATTGGACCTCAACCATGAAATAGCGTCTTGTATACTATCTAAACATCCCAAGATGGTAAAATTGGGAGCAATTTCAAGGATGAGTTTCTCCAGTCGTCTGGATGCAGCTGCCTCGTCTTCTATTATTAAAACTTCCTTCATTTGTCAGCTTTTATAGTTTTAAAAAGATCTAATGTTCCCCCAAAAATATTAAAGCCCACTATGAAACATCTAGTTCCAAAGGTTTAACCAGAGGGACAGAAACCTCAAAGAAGTCTTTAGTCCTGTTAATTTCTACACTTTTGTCACTTAATAATTTGTAACGATTTATAATATATTCCAAACCAAACCCGGTCCCGGCCGGGACAGTTCGTTTTAGTTTGAGACCATTTTTAACGTGGAGGAATCCATTATCATTATATAACCGGATCTTTAATGGATTTTTCGTGGAAATTTCATTGTGTTTGATGGCGTTTTCAATCAATAATTGCAAACTCAAAGGAGGAATGATTGTATCCAATTCGCTTTCCGATACCTTTATTTCCAGATCAAAATTATTACCATACCTTTTCTTTTGCAGAAAATAATAATTACTGATAAGCTCCAACTCTTCCTTCAGAGATATGGTATTACTTTCTCTATGCTGCAATAAGCTACGAAAAAAATCAGAGAGTCGATCTACATAATCTACGGCCATTTCCTGATCTTCTTCTATGAGTGTGATGAGGGTATTAAAACTGTTGAATAAGAAGTGAGGATTTACCTGGCTTTTTAACGATTCAAACTGAAATTTGATCTTTTCTTTTTCCAGACTTTCAGCCTTTTTGAGTCTTTGCTCTCTTAATTTAATATAGGTCCAGGTAATCCCGATAATAAAAAAAAGACCTAAGATTATAAACCAGGCTCTTTGCCAAAATGGTTTTGCAATGCTGAACTGATACGTGACCATATCAGCCATTTCAAAGTTCAGGTTTAATCCGGATCGAACTTTAAAAATATAATCTCCGGGAGGCAGTTTTGGATAAATAAAGATCTTGTCTCCCGAGGTCTTCCAATCAAGGTCGTAACCCTCAAGTAAGTACTGATATTTAACGTCTCCGGGATTCTGATACCATAAACCTATACAATGAAACGAAATGTGATTTTGATTATAAGAAAAGAGATTGTCTTTTGGTTTTTCATTCTCATCGAGAAACAATAGAACTTTATTCAATCTGGTAACAGGTCCTCGAATGTTATCAGTATCACTGCTTGTATATTTGATAATACTATTGTTTGTTCCGATCCAGACATTTTCGTATTGGTCTCTGACCGTGGTGTTAATATTAGGATCAATGAAATCAATGCCGCTTTCCTGTGCGTAATATACAATCTCATCTGTATCGGGATCCAAAATATCGATACCAGCAGTGTGAATGATCACTATATTACCATCACCATCGGTAATCAAGCTTCGGATGATAAGGTTATTCATGCCATCATTTAGTGCGTAATTCTTAAATGATTTCCCGTCATATTTATAAATACCTTCATCCTTTGTACTAAACCAGATGTTTCCGCTTAGATCTTCGGTAATGGAATAAATGACCTTACTTTTAAGCGAGTCATTCTTTTCGAAGCTTTGGAAGCTTCCATTTTCCAATAGAATAATACCTTCTCCATCAGTTGCAAACCATTTTCGATTTTTGGAATCGATGTATACACAATATATATAATTTAATCCAAGCCCCTCCTCCTGAAAATTTTCAAAAGTCCAATTGATATTATTTTCCATACTTTGGTCCAATAAAGTACATTTTGATACTCCTCCCAAAGTAGCAAACCATATTTCATCTCCTGAGCCGGTGATTGATAGTACATTGTTGTTTACAAGGCCTTCCTCGGTAGTGATTTTCCTGGTTTTTCCACTAGGTATATGATATCTGAACACTCCCTGGTTCCAAGTACCCAACCATAAATAGTTGTAGTCATCGACAAATGAACTAATAATATCCGCGCTATGGAGTTCCGGTTGGATTGCTTTGGATGAAATTGGCCTGATCATTTCATTTTGTATATCATAATAATAAAGTCCATCATTTGTATTGAACCACAAAGCTCCTTTATGATCGGTAGTAAGCGTCTTTACATTATCTATATTGAAACCTTTAATGTTTTTGTAGAATAAAAGGCTCTCATTTGATGAGGTTAATCCTGAGCTATTATCTGAAATCCATATATTGCCTTGATCATCATTAAATAAATCATAAACTCTTGTTTCCGGTAGGAATTGATGTTTGCCAATGATTTCAGGAATGTTATTCCCATCGAATCTAATAGCAATGTTTCCATGGCCTTCAGTACCAATCCAAAGTTCATTATGGTTGGTCAATATGATATCGCTGATAGGACCATAATTCCATTGAAAATCTTTACCAGGCTTAATGAAATATCCATCTTTAGAATTGTAATAACATATACCCCCATCATATAATCCAATCCACAAATTACCATATTCATCTGGTACAAGGGCTTTGACAATGTTATCGGCCAAACCATCTTCAATTGTTAGATTTCTGATTTTCGTTTTTTCTTGAGTAATTTTGCAAATACCAATTCCCCTGTCTGTTCCTACATAAATATGTTGCTCCGGCCCTTGAACCATTGTATAGATATAGTCATCATTTAGGCCATCATCTGTAGAGATTTGATTAATCTCATCTTGATTGAAGTAAAAAATGCCTTCACCTTTTGTTGCAAACCAGAGATTCCCCTCCTGATCCTCCATAATAGCTGAGATGGGTGAGCTTGAAAAACCGGAAATCATAGGGTGTTTGACCAATGATTCATTAATTAACTGGAATTGAGCAATTGTTCCACTTTCGTATCCAACCCAGAGGTTTGGCCCGGTACCTTGATAGATAGCGGTTACATTATTATTATGAGCGCTATCAGGCAGGTAATAGGCAATGTGATCGGTCCCGTCATATTGCATGAGTCCTTGGTTAGTTCCTAACCATATATAAGCCCTTTTGTCTTGAAGAATAGTGTTGATTTTAAAATTTTCACCCATATATCCCAAATCGTGATTCCTAAAAAAAGGTGTTTGTCCCTTTGTGTCCATGATGATGGATACAAAGAAGATAAGTAGGGCTATGGAAAAAGTATATTTAGATATGGCGATCATATGGCTGCGTTAGATCGGATCAGGTGAAGTGTTGGGGCATTGTAACGTTATTATTTAGGTATTTAGACAAAGTTTATTGCATTTCAAATTGAGCCTCAACTCCGACTAGTATTTCCTCGGCGATTTTTTGGTAAACGATTTTTGGAATATCAATGTTATGATCCTTCAAAAAGACGCTGAAATCTGATTTTACAAGGATCCTGTTTCCTTCAATTTCTATGGAACACTTAATAATACGTTCCTGTTTGATCCCGTGTATATCCAAAAAACCTTTTGCTCTAACCTGATGCTTACCGTTCTCGGTAAATTGGATCTTCTCAATGATCTTTCCTGCAAATATTGCCTCTGGAAACCTGGATGTTTCCATATAGTTTTCTCTAAAGTGCTCCTTTTGAAGCTGACTGTTGAACCCGTCAAAAGAATTGATCTGGAGCCGGAAAGCAAAGGTATGGTCATTCAGGTCAATAGCTCCCCTTAATTGATCACTTGACGCCTGTATTAACTCAAGCGGTGCTTCCGATCTGAATTTCGCTGTGCCTTTCGTTGAAATCAGAACATCCCTTTCCTGATCTATAATGATGAAAGGGAATAGATTAATGCACAGAATCAATAGTGTGAAGCGCATCATACACAAATGTACAAAAATTCACTTGAGAAAATTTGCAATCATGATGACACTAGATGCCAGCAAACACAATTGGTAACATGAATAGGGTTTTAGCGGATCACTGGTTACAACTGGATCCATCCATTGGATGTTGCATACTTCACTAAACCGGTTGTTTTGTGAATATTCAGCTTGTCCATCATATTTTGACGGTGCGAATTAACAGTATGAAAACTTATGGAAAGTTTTTTTGCAATTGATTTGCTACTTAATCCCCTAGCCAGAAGTTTAAGAATTTCAATTTCTCTTTTGCTGAAAGTGGTATTCTTTGTCCTGTTTCCAAAATCGCTTTCAAAGCTGAAATGATAGTGGTCGTTGGGGCCGGTTATTGAAAGAGAAACGTTTTTTCTTTTTTCCCAATGGCTTATATCGGTACAGATACCCAAAACATAAACAATATTACCATGATTATCTTGATTAAGTACCTTGTTTTGTTGCAGGATTCTAATGTATTCGCCATTTTTCTTTCTAATCCTATAGTCAATGTTCAACTTAAAATGTGGTCGCATTTCCGGTGGTTCATTCAAAATAAAACTCCATGCCTTCTTCATTGCCTTATATACTGCTCCTAAATCCTCAGGGTGCAAAGTGTCTTGGAAGAATTTTAAACCGTTAACCTGTAAATCAGTCTTATGGTATCCCAGTATAGCATGAAAATTGTCGGAAACATAAATGTACTCAGAATTGAAGGCGTCAAATACTGAAACAAAATAAGGACCGATATTCAGAATACCATTGAAATCATTAGCTGGCTTCAGATGTGCCAGATACTCTTTGAGTCTTGGGTCAAAATTTTGATTTTTCCAATAGCTCTGTAATTTCAGAAAGTTCACAGCCGAAGTATGACCAGGCATAAAATAGTTTTATTTTGTATGTCCAACTTTTAGCTTAAATCTTAATACAGACTTTCTCAATGATTATATTGGGAAAGTAATCAGTAACACTAATTCCAACAATCTTAAGCAAAAAGGTTCCTTCAGCTCATTGAACCCCCTATTAAAAAGTAATGCGCCGGATAGAGGGGAAAAAATTATGGATTGGTCCCATTTTCTAAAATTTCAATAATCAATATAACATTTTTTATTCAAAGTCTGAAGAGATTTTGTATTTAATGTTAAGGTATGAACCAAGCCTTTCATCACAATTTTTTGATAAATTTCATTAATTTTGCGCATCAAATTTCTTTAGAACAATTTTTTATTGAGGAAGCCGGAAATTATAAATATATGTTTGACAATCTAAGTTTAAAATTAGACAGAGCTTTTAAAACGCTCAAAGGGCAAGGTAGGATTACTGAGGTAAACGTTGCTACAACTGTTAAAGAGATTCGAAGGGCGCTCATAGATGCGGACGTTAATTTCAAGGTAGCGAAAGAGGTAACTGATACCATAAAAGAAAAGGCGCTTGGCCAGCAGGTCTTAATTGCAGTTTCTCCCGGGCAGTTGCTCACTAAGATTGTCAGTGAGGAGTTAACCGAATTGATGGGAGGAACCAAGTCGGAAATCGAAATAAAGGGTGATCCTGCTGTAATTCTAATTTCCGGTCTGCAGGGTTCGGGTAAAACCACCTTCAGTGGAAAACTGGCGAGTATGTTGAAGAAACAAAATCGCCATGTATTGCTTACTGCTTGCGATATTTACCGGCCTGCAGCGATCGATCAGTTGAAGGTATTGGGAGAACAGATCGGTGTTGAGGTTTATGCTGAACCTGAAAACAAAGATGCATTAGACATTGCTAAAAATGCCATCAAATTTGCCAAAGCCAATAACAAGAAAATAGTTATTGTAGATACTGCTGGACGGTTAGCTATTGACGAAGAAATGATGCAGGAAATAACGGCTTTAAAGAATGGGTTAAACCCTTCTGAAACCCTGTTTGTCGTGGATTCCATGACAGGGCAGGATGCTGTGAATACTGCCAAAACTTTTAATGAGCGATTGAATTTTGATGGTGTTGTGCTTACGAAGCTCGATGGTGATACCAGGGGTGGAGCTGCTCTTTCCATCAAGACAGTAGTTAACAAGCCAATTAAATTCATCAGTACTGGTGAAAAAATGGAGGCTATTGATATCTTTCACCCGGATAGGATGGCCCAAAGGATCTTGGGTATGGGGGATGTGGTGTCATTAGTGGAAAAAGCCCAACAGACTTTTGATGAGGAGGAAGCCAAACGCCTCAACAAAAAGATCCGAAAAAATCAATTTGATTTCAATGATTTTCTATCTCAGTTAGAGCAAATCAAGAAAATGGGTAACATCAAAGATTTGGTTGGCATGTTGCCCGGTATGGGTAAAGCATTGAAAGGGATTGATGTTGACGACGATTCTTTCAAGCCTATAGAAGCGATTATCAAGTCCATGACCCTTAAGGAAAGACAAAATCCTGATATTATTAATGGCAACCGCCGAAAGAGAATTGCTGCGGGAAGCGGTACTTCAGTTCAACAAGTGAACAATCTTTTGAAGCAATTCAATGATATGCGCAAACTTATGCGAACCATGAATAAAATGGGAGGTGGTAAAAGAGGATTAGCTAATTTGAATCCTTTCAGCAGATAGACTGTATAGTTCTAATATTGGATCTTATCCTCTTTCTCATTCCAGGCCTGGAAAGCTTTAAGTGCATCTTTATGTAGCATCTGCACCATTGGAATTTTTCTTTCCAAGGGAGGTATACTTAATTCCTGATAGATAAAATCATCATCAAAACCTATTTGTGCCGCATCTTTTTTGGTATTCCCGTAAAAAACAATATCTGGTCTTGCCCAATAGATAGCACCCAGACACATGGGACACGGCTCACAACTTGTATATAGCTCACAACCCTCTAATTGAAAGCTACCGATTTTTTTACAAGCTTCTCGAATTGCAATGATTTCGGCGTGTGCAGTCGGATCATTTTTTGAGGTTACCTGGTTATAACCTCTTCCAATAATTTCACCGTCCTTTACAACTATCGCTCCAAAGGGTCCGCCTTTACCTTCCATCATTTTGTTAAAAGAAAGTTGAATGGCTTCCTTCATAAAATCCTCGTTTCCATTCTTCATCTTTCCGAGTTGTTTTTGACCTAATTACCTTTTAATAATAAAAAATATGCCCTGAATTGGAGGGCACTTTCATGTAAACCTAAGATAGATATTCAAGTCATAGAAAAATGTCATTGATAAGACATACAATAATTACTACTTGTACATCACTGAATTAACAGCATCAAGTGTCTTTTTGACATTAGGAAGTATGGCCTCAATTAAGGTAGGTGCATAAGGTAATGGGACATCCAAACTATTGACTCTTTTAACCGGTGCATCCAAGTAATCAAACGCGTCCTTTTGGACTGTGAATGCTATATCGGTTGATATAGAAGCTAATGGCCATGCTTCTTCAATAATTACTAATCTGTTTGTTTTCTTTACCGAATTGATTATGGTGTTATAATCTATTGGTCTTACAGTTCTAAGATCTATGACTTCTGCAGAAATGCCTGATTTGTCCATTTCGTGAGCAGCCTCCATGGCTACTTTCATCATTTTACCAAAGGAGACCAATGTTACATCATTTCCTTCCTTTTTTATTTCGGCATGTCCAATTGGAATAATGTACTCTCCTTCCGGTACTTCTCCTTTGTCGCCATACATAAGCTCAGATTCCATAAAAATAACCGGATCATCATCCCTGATTGAAGATTTCAGAAGACCTTTGGCATCATATGGATTCGAGGGGACAACCACTTTGAGCCCTGGTGTGTTGGCATACCAGTTTTCAAAATTCTGAGAATGTTGTGAGCTTAACATTCCGGCATTACCGGTCGGACCTCTGAATACGATAGGTACCTGGAATTGTCCTCCCGACATAGACATTATTTTAGCAGCACTGTTGATCACCTGGTCAATAGCTACCAGTGAAAAATTAAATGTCATAAACTCCACAATAGGACGAAGTCCATTCATAGCAGCTCCAACACCTAATCCAGCAAAACCCAATTCAGCAATTGGTGTATCGATAACTCGATCCGGTCCAAACTCATCCAACATGCCCTGACTCACCTTATAGGCACCATTATATTCAGCAACTTCTTCACCTATGAGAAAAACTGTTTCATCTCGCCGCATTTCTTCACTCATGGCCTCTCCAAGTGCTTGTCTAAATTGTATTTCCCTCATGCTACTACGTTTTAAAATTTTTAAATGTGAGCAAAAATAAAATCCGCTGCAAATTAATAAAAATGATGTTGAAATTTGGGTCTTCCTTTAAAAAAACATCTTGAAAAATAGGAAAGAAGTCAAGCCCATGACCAGGTTCAAATGTTTCTATCCACTGGAGTATTAGTGGTCAGTCATTAGTAAATAAGGAAATGCTGGTTAACCTACATGACTCATTTCATGATTTTCCTTTGAAGGGAAAGGCTAAATTTTTTCAACTCAAAATTCAAAGTTTTATCTCAAGATTTATCATTCATCAGCTGAGTACTGAATTTTTATAGGGAGGACTAAATAGAATATTTCACATCCATATATAAAAAAAGCCCTTCTATATAGAAGGGCTTTTTTTCAAAATCTTTAATTTGATTATTTCAAAGCATTTTTGAAATCGTCATTATCAGCGAACTCTCTAAACTCAAGATCACCTATTGCTTTTTCTTTTAGAGATGAATCAGCAGCAGCAGCTTTTGTTAAATTGCTTGCTACATCACTTCCTCTTTGAAGTCTTGCATTGGCTATAGCAGCAACATAGTAAGCAAGCGCATGGTTATTATCCTGGCTAGTTACTTCAGAGAGTGTTGTAATAGCATTTTGATAATCTTTATTCAACACTTGAGCCAATCCTTTATTGAAAAGATTACTTGAAGTTGGTGTAGCTCCTGAAAGACTGCTTACTGCAGCACCATATTGTGCAGCTTTAATATTTAAAGCACCTTTAATACCATTCAATCCTTTGCTATCATCATTAGATGGACTTAAACGTTCTGCTTTACTCAAAGCATCCATAGCCTTTTGAGCATTTCCTTGAAGGTAATAAGCAGTTCCTAAGTTGATGTAAGCCTGAGCGCTTTCTTTCTTTTTGATGGAGATTTCAAGTTGAGTAATAGCCTGATCTACACTTCCACCATTGTTGGCAGCCATTTCAAGATATACAGCACCCAAGTTATTGTGAGAATTCCAGCTATCGCTTTTCTTAGTAGCTGCTTTATAGATAGCTTCTTTTTCCTGAAGTGATGGGGTCAAAGTAGCTGCGAATACTAGTTCCTCGTCAGAAAGTGTGTCTGCACTTACTTGTCCATTTACAACTTGCTTGGCAAGTGCTGCAATTTCAGGATTGCTTTTCTTTTCTTTTACTGTGAGAATTTCAGTTTCAGCCGTTCTTAACTCTGGATATACTTCTCTTAATATTTTTCTGTAAGTTGATAATCTGTGAAGAGCATCTTCTTTTTCTTCAAACGAACCAGATCCGTTAATCACGTTTAATACTTCTGATTTTTCATTTGATGAAATTCCATCATAATCATTCAAGACTGCTCTGAAAGCTGACCAATCTTCCACGACGGCTTTTGTTACAAAAGAGATAGAATCGCTTAAACCTTTGTAATCATACTTCTTCATCTGTTGTGTGTAGAACTTCTCGATAGCGGCTGCACGCTGATCTGAAAGTCTGGAGTTGATTCTTTCAGCACCTTCTGGTGAGTGGCTACCTGTAATTGTCACAGTTCTCGTTACATTTTTCTCAGCAATGAAAGCATCTAAGAATTTACCTCGCTCACTTCTTCTTTCAGAATAACGAAGAACAGGGCTTCCTTGAGAGAAGAAAAAGTCTACATTCGTTGGGATAAGCTCTTCCTGATCGTTGTAACCATGTGGTGCATAAGCTGCATAGAAGGTACCTTGAACCAATCTGGATGTTGTAATAACACCTTCTGCCACATCAAGCTTTGCAGTTTCTTTCGATTTTCCATTTCTTGGATCAGAAGCCACACCTTGAACAGTTAGCTTACCTGATTTCATGGCTTCCTCATATGGAAATTGGAATGTTTTGCTTACTCTTGGTTGTTGCGTATCACCATTTGGAAAATCTTCTTGTTTGAATTCAATGGATCCACTTTCTATTTCACGCCCCCCGAACTCATAAAAATTCTTAACAGTATAAACCTTTCCTTTCTTCAACATTTTTACTGGTAAAAGAGCTGACATTTCGTAGCTCACCGTATCGGCGTGAACTTCCAAGGGAGAAGGAGTTACCGTAAGTTGCTGATTTTGCGCCATTTTAACCATTTGGCTAAGGGAGCAACCCGAAAAAGTTAAAATTCCAAAAAGCGCTATCGCATAAACTAGGTTTTTCATAAATGACATATTTACAGATTTTGGTTGTATGAACTGCAAAACTATATTTATATAATTACGAATGCAATTTTAAGAAAAAAAATCTTAAAATAATTGTAATAATTCATTATTTTGTTTAGTATATTTGCAATTAATTTATTATAGCAGAAGATGCGTAAAATCCAACATTTCTTCGAGACTCAGGCATTTGGCGTTTGCACCAAATTGGGAGAGAAACTAAGGATACCCACTTCATCCATTAGGCTGTGCTTCATATACATTTCTTTCATAACGTTTGGATCCCCATTACTCATCTATATAGCGCTTGCATTTATTATAAATTTCAGACAACATCTAAGGCGAAGAAACAATGTTGTCTGGTATCATTAAAACGGTAAATCTTTGAAAAATTTAATTTTTTTCAAATAATAACTGTACACAATCGATCGGCTATAAATTTCTTCATATTTTGTTTTTTGAGGGTTTCTGAGTGTTTTTTGCCTTTTACGCGTGTTGCTTCCAAGTAAAAGGAAAAAATGAAACTGGGCTTTTAGTATGGCTAAAAAGTCTGTGGGAGAACCGTTAAAAAGAAATTTCAATCCTGCTAACAGATCCATGGTAAATCGCAACGGTAGCTTCCATAAGATTGCTCGAAATCCTGAATTCTTATAAAGCATGGAAAGGTTATTTCTGAAGTTCAGATATGTTTTGCGAGAATTGGATTTAGGCAAGGTTCCTCCTCCCACATGGTAGACAGTGCTTTCGCTATTATAGAAGATTTTATATCCACTCCGTTGCATTCTCCAACAAAGGTCGATCTCTTCCATATGGGCAAAAAAATCTTTATCAAAACCTCCTAATTCATGGAAAACTTTCGATCGAATGAAAAGACACGCTCCCGAAGCCCAGAACACCTGCCGTGTGTCATTGTATTGACCATGATCATTTTCGATGCTGTCAAAAATTCTACCTCTACAGAAAGGATAGCCCAATGAGTCAATGAAACCACCGGCTGCTCCTGCATATTCAAATCTTTTTTTCTCGTAAAAGGACAAAATTTTTGGTTGGCAGGCAGCGATGTCTTCGAATTGATCCATAAGATCGATGATAGGCTCAATCCAACCCGGGGTCACCTCAATATCAGAGTTCAAGAGGACATAATAAGTGGCCTCAATTTTTTCTAATGCAGCGTTATACCCACCAGCATAGCCGAAATTATTTGTTAGCTGGATGAGCTGAATATCCGGATGTGTGGATTGCAGGAATGAGACTGAATCATCAGTAGAAAGATTATCGGCAACAATTATTTGATGACCCGTACTATGTTTTTTTACCAATGGCAGAAACCGCTCAAGAAAGTCTCTGCCATTATAGTTGAGTATAACAATTGCCGTTTTTAACATCTAAAATAAGCCACCAAGGTTCATGCCCGGAATGTTTGGAATAAGGCCATCTGTGGACTTTCTTAATTCTTCCTTGGCCATATTGTCTGCTTCTTCCAGTGCTTTATTTGTAGCTGCGATAATAAGGTCGCGTAACATGTCTTTGTCCTCCGGCTTAATTAGATCATTATCGATTTCCAATGAAACCAATCGCTTCTGACCGTTGGCAGTAGCTTTGACCATGCCCGCTCCCGCTTCGCCTACTACGGTCATATCTGCAAGTTTTTCCTGCGTTTCTTTGATCCTTTCCTGGGCCTCTTTCAACTTGCCCATCATTTTCATCATATCGAACATAATATCTGACTTTGTCGTGGTTTCTGATTAACTGTTTTACTCATTTTGGTAAAGTTTTTTTTGAATGAATACCCCAAGGTTTATTATGGGGTAGACAATTGCAAAAGTATAGCTTTTGCTTTTGATATCATAAGTGTGGTTCAAAATCGAAATAACACTTTTGAGAAAAGCCTTATGTTCGGAATTCGATACAAATTTTCAAAAAGGTTCTCGTTACATTCAAAAACTTAAGATCTTAATCTCTAAGTTAAAAAAGAGATTTTCTGCTTATTTTCGAAGTAACACAAAGGAGCCTGATTTTGAACTGGAGTTTCCTAGAAAATCAATGACATTTATCTTATAAATGTAAGTTCCTTCGGGCATTAGCTTTCCATTGAAGGTACCATCCCATCCCACATCTTTATTGTCAGATTGAAACAATAATTCCCCCCATCGAGTGAAGATATGCATACTGAATTCATTGATAAATTTACCTT
Organism: Splendidivirga corallicola; assembly: GCA_030442035.1. Taxonomy (GTDB): domain Bacteria; phylum Bacteroidota; class Bacteroidia; order Cytophagales; family Cyclobacteriaceae; genus Splendidivirga; species Splendidivirga corallicola. The sequence continues at coordinate 649,619 of JAUJEA010000002.1, read as the reverse complement.
TTGCTTCCAGGATATCATTTAACCCATCCCCATTGGGAGTAAAAGCTCCCGGTACGGCAACCGCAGCTTCTGATATGACTAGTATTGTATTTGAAAAACTTTCCTTTGGTGTTGCATCATTGGAAATGGCTCTTATGCGATACTGAAAAATTTGTTCCGTACTATTAATGTTGTCCGAATAGGACAAACTACCTCCAACATTCTGTGAGCTGATAAGATTACCATTTTCATCCAGTTTTTCTAGAAAGTAGCTATTAACACCACTTGTCCAGCCCTCATAATTTGTCCAGCTAAGAAAGTTTTGCCCGACGATGTTTGGGTTTTTATCCAGGGATAATAGGATTGCACAGCTGATCCGGCCAGGCTCTGAAGCATTTCCGCATTGGTCTGTGTATTGTATAAAATAGCAGTGTGTATCATTGGAAGTCCTGAGTCCGGAATCTACAAAACTGTTTGATGTAGTTGAACCGACTCTTTCATATACACCTCCATTGATCGAGCGCTCTACAAAATATGTATCTACCGTAAAATTTACCGGAGCATCCCAATCGATCGTGATTTCCTTTCCTGATACACTTGCTGTGAGTTCTGAAATAGATTCCGGAGTAATAGTTGAGAAAGCAGTGACACATTGAGTGGCAGAAATAGAAACACCGCCATGTGTATAATTCAACCTTAGCTGATAACAATAATCAATATTACAAATAACATCGTTGTCCTGATAGTTACTAATTGAGGGGCTACCAATTGAGGTCAATGATGCACCATCTTTTTCAATATCAATATTTGAAAAGTTTATCGAGCTTGTGAGCCAGTTCAATTCGTTGAAACTGTCATTGGCTATTGCTTCTAAATTGATACTGCAGAGCGTATCGGATGATAAAATGGTTCCATTGCAAGCATCAAAAGCATTGATCCGGTAACAATAGAAATTGTCCCTGGTATTTAAGTTATCTATAATGCAGGTAGCAGGATCGTTTATAAACTTCACAAATTGAAAATTGGAAATTCCATTCAGCGATTGTTCTAATTGATATACCACATCCGGATTGGTAGTATAGTTTAACTGTATTTTGCCGGTATCTGCACTGATATGTGTTACTTCCAGCAATGACAACCGTGCTGCTTGTAATATGTTAATCGTATTAGTTGTCGTCGTATTGGTACCACAGTTATCAAAAGCACTGTTATAGATTCCTCGCACGGAAATAGGGTAGGAGCCCTGTAAGGCATAGTTATGTGTTGGTACGATTTGCCCCTGATTTATGGTAACCAAGGGACTTCCATCCCCAAAATCAATTTCATATTGATCATAAGTGGTATCATCTATATCTACCTGAATACTATTACTTTCACAATTAAAAACCGAGAAAGTTGGTGGAACGGGATCATAAACCGTCACAGTAATACTATCTGTTCTCGGAACGACATTTTGAATTACCTGTAAAATGGTATAGGTGCCGGCTTGTGTAAAAGTAAAATTTTCGTCATTAACAAAGCTTCCGTTCCGATCATAATCGTATTGTCTGACAATACTTCCAAGACCATCGATGGGAGTGACCTGAATTGTAAGGGGAGCACAACCGGCAATATAGTCCACCTCAAACCTGCCGCCTGCACTAGTATTTTGTGCCGAAAGATGAAAAGTTGTAAGGTTTACTAAAAAAAGCAGGCCTAGAAATCTTATTAACCGTCCGGATCCCAAATTTTTTATTTGTTGTCGAATCGTAATCAAAATATAGTTAGGTTCTCTGCAAATATTTCAGGAACATAATCATTTTCTATAAACGACCAGCATTCAATGAAATTGTCAATAAATCGAATTCCTGTGTGTCCCCAATTTATTCAAATCAATGGAAAAAACGGCATGCCTAATCCTTCAATTTATTGAGCAACGCTTCCAGATCAAGCCGTTCCTGTTGGCCTTTTTGCATGTCTTTTAATGTAAAGGATCCATTTTTTATTTCGTCCTCTCCAATCATAATAACAAATGGAATCGCTTTTTTGTCAGCATAATTCAATTGTTTTTTTAACTTGACGGCATCCGGATAAATTTCGCTTTTTATTTCGGTATCTCTTAATTTTTTTAGTGTAGTCAATGCATGCTTTTCGGAATCGGCACCGAAATTGGCAATTAATACTTTGGTGGATATTAGGTTGTCCTTTGGGAACAGATCCAATTCTTCCATCACATCATAAATCCTGTCTACACCAAATGAAAAACCAACCCCTGAAACTCCTGGCAAACCAAAAATGCCTGTAAGGTCATCGTATCTGCCACCCCCTGAAACACTTCCAATGCTAACATCCTTAACTTTTACTTCGAAGATAGTTCCGGTATAATAGCTTAAACCACGGGCAAGTGTTGGATCAAAATCCACATGTTCGGCATCGGTACCAAAGCTCTGCAAAAAGCCAAAAATCTGTTTTATTTCACTGATCCCCTCTTGTTCCTCGGAGATCAGTTTCCCCAGGAAGGAGATTTTTTCCTCATTACTTCCTGAAAAATTGATAATAGGGCCCAATTTTTTCAAGCTTTCTTTCGGAAAGCTTCTTTTCTCCAATTCCTTGAGAACACCCTCCAAACCTATTTTGTCTAATTTATCAATGGCCACACAGAAATCACTTATTTTGCCTGGAACACCAATGTAATTAGCAATAGCACCCAATATCTTTCTATTATTGATCTTTATATCATATTTCTGTATCCCCAATTTCCCAAAAACCTCCTTGATCATTAATATGATCTCCGATTCGCATATCAATGAATCTGTCCCGATTACATCTGCATCACATTGGTAAAATTCCCTGTATCTGCCTTTTTGAGGTCTATCAGCTCTCCACACCGGTTGTATTTGATAACGTTTGAAAGGGAAAGTGATGTTATGTTGGTTCATGACAACATACCGGGCGAAGGGAACGGTTAAATCATATTTCATGCCCTTTTCGGAAATCTTTGGTAATAGGGTTCTAGACCCTGATTCCAGATCTTCCGGGCTTGTCTTGGAAAGAAAATCTCCTGAATTAAGAATTTTAAAAAGTAACTGATCTCCCTCATCACCATATTTTCCGGTGAGCACTGAAAGGTTCTCAATAGCTGGAGTTTCTAAAGGCTGAAAGCCAAACTTTTGAAATGTACCCTTGATCGCATCAAAAATAAAATTTCTTTTGACCATTTTTTCCGGCCCGAAATCCCTTGTTCCCTTTGGTAAGTTTGGCTTTTGAGTACCCATGAAAAGCGTTTTATTAATCAATTTTAAGATTCCCGCAAAGCTACAAAAAAGGAATTAATTCGTTCTTGTCGAAATTTCAAAACTAAAAGATTAATGGCACCTAATAGTTGGATCATTTTTTGCATAGTAGCAAACATATTTTTTGAAATGCCTGACTCATGTAAATATCATGTTGGCAACCAAACGTGAAGAAGGGCTGTCCTGTGAATGTTCGAAACATATATCATGCAGGATTTTGAGGGTGTATTGGAACTGGCTTGTAATATGGAAGAAGTGAGCGGAGAGGAATGAGTGTGGCACCAAAGTCATATGTTAAAACTAAAAAAAATACAATCGTGTTTGAGAAAACAATTACCAGTGATCTTTTTTTATCTCCTTTCATTAAAAACATTTTAAAGATATGTGGTTTTGCCATGTTTATGTTAGCGGACCCTCTATCCGGTTTTACACAAAAATTTACCATTAGTGGCTATGTAAAGGATCAGGATACGGGTGAAACGCTAATTGGGGCCAATGTTTACAATAAACGTGATTTTAACGGTACAACCTCCAATAATTACGGTTTCTATAGTTTAACGATCCCAAAGGATTCCATCACATTGGTGTTCTCCTATGTTGGCTATGAATCAAAAGAAATTCAGCTTTATCTTGATAAAAATATAGAATTGAACGTGAGCTTGGGCAGCTCTACGGTGCTGGATGAGGTAGTAGTTACTGCTGAGGAAGAAATCCAACAAACTACTCAAATGAGTAGAATTAGTATTCCCATTAAACAAATAAAATCCTTACCGGCATTCCTGGGAGAGGTTGATGTAATGAAGGTGTTGCAACTATTGCCAGGTGTGCAATCGGGAAATGAGGGGAGTAGTGGTTTATATGTCAGAGGCGGAGGTCCCGATCAAAATCTGATCTTGCTAGATGGTGTGCCGGTTTACAATGCCTCTCATTTATTTGGCTTTTTCTCGGTGTTTAATGCTGATGCCATCAATAATGTGGAGCTGATCAAAGGAGGATTTCCGGCACGGTATGGCGGTCGCCTTTCTTCGGTAATTGATATTAATATGAAGGAAGGAAACAACCAGAAGTTCCAGGGGGAAGGTTCCGTAGGATTGGTAGCAACAAAGCTCACTTTGGAAGGTCCGATAAAAAATGAAAACACCACATTCATTGTTTCAGGACGAAGGACCTATATTGATTTTTTGGCAAGACCCATTATAAAAGCTTCTTCGGAAGGTGATGAGGTGGCTGGTTATTATTTTTATGATGTCAATGCCAAAGTCAATCATAAATTCTCAAACAAGGACAGGATCTATTTAAGTGGTTATTTTGGCAATGACAAAGCTTTCAGTCGGCTAAAAGATTCCTACAATTCCGGTGACGGGCAGGTCAATTCAGAAGATAAGTTTGGTTTGAACTGGGGAAATATTACTACTGCTTTTCGCTGGAATCACGTGATTAATCCAAAGCTGTTTGGCAATCTCACTTTGACTTATAGCCGATATAAATTTAACGTATCAGAAGAATACTTTACTGAGACCAACGTAGGAGGCCAAAAGCAGATCGAAGAGGAAAAAATTAAATACTTTTCAGGTATTCGGGACTTTGCCGGTAAACTTGATTTTGATTTTACACCTTCTCCCAATCACTTCATACGATTTGGTGCAAATGCCATTAATCATACTTTTAATCCGGGCATCTTTGCTTTTAAATCTAATGTAGAATCAGATACTACATTAGGATCCCAAAGAACCAAGGCCAATGAATTTGCTGTCTATATTGAAGATGATTTTAAGATCAACACTAACCTGAAAGTAAATGCCGGTTTACATGTCTCCGGTTTTAGTGTTAACAAAGAGTTCTATTATTCCATACAGCCCAGAATTGCCACCAGATATTTATTGAAAAACGGTGTTGCTTTAAAAGCTTCCTATGCCCAGATGACACAGTACATCCATTTGCTAACTAACAGTGGCATAGGGCTTCCCACCGATCTTTGGGTTCCTGCAACCGATAAAGTGAGGCCTCAGGAGTCCTACCAGGTTGCCTTTGGATTGGCCAAAACAGTAAACGAAAAATTTGAGGTGAGCCTGGAAGGTTATTATAAGGAGATGAAGAATCTGATTGAATACAAAGAGGGTGCTAATTTTCTAAACACGGAAAATGACTGGCAGACTAAAGTGGAAACCGGTGATGGGGAAAGCTACGGCGCCGAATTACTTATTCAAAAAAATCATGGAAAATTGACTGGTTGGCTGGGTTATACATTATCCTGGACTAACAGGCAATTCGATAACTTAAACTTTGGCAAAAAATTCCCCTATCGCTACGATCGACGCCATGATATAGGTATTGCCGCTGTATACAAGCTAAGTGAACACATTGAGTTATCAGGTGCCTGGGTATATGGAACTGGAAATGCCATTAGCCTGCCGATCGCTTCCTATAGATCCAATAATCAAGGAGATTTTTCCTTTTTTGATGGATCCATAAAATACTATGAATCGAGAAATTCCTTTAGAATGAAATCATACCACCGCCTGGATGCCAGTATCAGTTTTCATAAGAAAAAACGATGGGGTGAAAGATGGTGGGTTATTGGTTTATACAATGCCTATAACAGAAAGAATCCTTTCTTTATTGATATCGGAAGAAATGACAATGGGGACAAAAAATTCATTCAGTACAGTTTGTTTCCTGTTATTCCTTCTGTAAGCTACAAATTCAAATTTTGAGATTTGCCCCTTATTTCCTGATAAATGAAAATGTTCAAAAATTTCTTTAAAATGAAAGCTAATAACCAGAAATATATCACATGCCTATTAGTGGTCCAGATACTGCTGGTATCCTGTGAAACTGTAGTGGACGTAAAAATTCCTCAGAGTAAACCTCAAATTGTACTGAACGCCTTCATTAACCCTGACAGTACCTTTAAAGCCGATATAAGTGCCAGCAGAAATATTTTAGATGATTCAAATTTCAAATGGATAAATGGTGCAGATATTAAATTGTATGATGGAGATCAATTAATGGGAACATTTTCTGAATCAGAAAACGGCTCTTACAGGCTGGATGATGTCAAACCACAGGTTGGAAAAATGTATCGAATAGAGGCATCGAAAGATCAATATCAAAGTGTTTATGCGGAAAGTATGATCCCAATTGAAAAAGCCAGAATTCAAAGTGCTCTAATTTCAAGTGAAATGAAAGAAGGTTATGAGCAGTTCTTTTTGGAAATTGAAATAGATGATAAAGCGGGGGAGAATTTTTATGAACTTGTTGTCTGGAGATATAACCGAACATATACCTTCCAGGGATATGAACTTATTGCAACAGATAGCACTTTGATGAGGGTATATATAGATTCTGAGGATGTGGCCATTGACGACTTTCAGGATAGCGGCAGCTCACTTGTTTTCAGTGATGTGTTGTTTGAAGGGAAAACACATAAGTTAAAAGCTGGAATTGGCTCCTTCTTTGATTTTGACAATCAAGGAAACAGAATACCGAACAGCTATGTGATTTCATTAAGAAATACCAATGAAGAATACTTCCGGTATCAGAGAAGTAAAGCATTACAGGAATGGGTCGATGGAGATCCCTTTGCAGAACCGGTGCAGGTCTTTAATAATATTAACAATGGTTTTGGAATTTTTGCGGGCTACAATGAAACCAAGATCAATGTTATTTATTGATCTGCGCTGGAGGATGGAGGATGATTTTGTCGATTAAGTCAAAGTACGAATCACCTGATACATTTAAAATTTGTACAAATCTTTAGATTATTAATTCTATTCTATTAAATTTGCACCTCATTTGAAAAGAATATTAAAATGGCTGTTACTAGACTTAAGAGAAAAGACAGAAAAAATAAGGCAAGAGCCAATAACAAAACTCAAAAGATAAAATACCTCAAAAGCACACCTGTTATCAAAAATGTGGATGTTGAGGCGATCAAAGCTGAATTTGAAGCTGCTAAGAAAAAACCTGCAGCTAAAAAAGAGGAGAAAAAAGCTGAAGCTCCTGTTGAGGCTACAGCCGAAGTGGTAGAGAAGAAGCCTGCAGCTAAAAAGGAGGCAGCCACTGAGAAAAAGCCTGCTGCCAAAAAAACTGTTAAAAAGGAGACTGCCGAGAAAAAGCCTGCTGCTAAGAAAACAACTAAAAAGGAAACGGCAGAAAAAAAACCAGCTGCTAAAAAAGCACCGGCTGCCAAGAAAAAAGATACAGAGGACAAGAAAGAAGACTAGTAACTTTCAAGATATAAAAAACAAAAAAGCAAGATCGATTGATCTTGCTTTTTTTATAGTCTGTTTTTGATTTTCTAGGAAAGAGCTTTACTATTTTTTACTTAAACCTATTCGGTTATCTTGGTTTTCAAGGGATGAATTTTATCAAATCCCTTTTTGAGTGGGTATGAGGTACTATCTACCATAAGAATATACTGACTTTGAGTCGGATTATAATTTAGAATTATTTTGGAGTAATCCACATTCTGAGAAAATATTTTTAATGTGTCTCTAAACTGATAGTGATGGTTATACTTCCGATGTTTAATCAGCATTATTACCAATGAATCCTTCCAATTTGTTTTATTCGCAAACCCTAGATTGTCTTCTATACTTTTTTCAACAGGCAACTTACTTATATAGATAACAGTCCCTTTCTTTTCTTCTATATCAATCTTTGAATGTCCTCTAAGGAATATAATGTATATTGACAAAATTAATATCGAAAGTGTAGCTGCAACCAAAATTATTTTTTTTCGATACAACTGAATTACATTTTCTTTTTCGAATGCCCCATCTTGATGAAATGTATCAAGCATTTTTTTAAACTCCCCTTCTTCCTCAGTTAATCCCTCTTTGCTTTGATTATCAATTGCTGCTAAACCCGCGATAATAACTCGTTGAGTTTCTACCTCAAGTGCAATTTCATCATCATTAGCCATTTGATGTTCAAATTGAATACGCTCATCTTCAGACATTTCATCAAATAAGTAGCGATCTATCCTATCATTTAGATTGTCTCCATGTTTCATTTTAGAAATTTCTTAATCTTTTCTTTTAATGACTTCATACACCTTTCTTTTGTAGAACGAACCGTGTGAGCATCTTTGTACCCCAATATTTCAGCTATTTGTTTCATGCTATACTTTTTATTATAGAAAAGATCCAATATCTCATAGCATTTGCCACTTAGATTTTTTATTTCATTCAGAATTTTTTTCCAAGAATCTTCCGAGATACTGGTCCAAATTGTTTGTTCATAGAGTGCTAATCTCACTTTTTGCTCATTTTGCCTTTGTACTTTTCTTTTTCTTAAGTCATCAAGCCATCGAAACTTACACAATTTGAACAAGTAGCTGCATGTTTTATTTTCACATCTATATCGATTCTGCTTAATGTTGCTAAAAAGATGTAACCATGCATCTTGATAAAGATCTTTAGCCTCTGTTTTCGATCCATTGTTTTTCAATACATATTTTTGAACTCGCTCAAAACATTGATTATAATATTGTTTAATGATCACATTGTTTTCATTTTTAATGGCTTCAACCAAATAACAGGTTTCATGAGGCTTGGTCATTGATTAATCGATAATTTTTAAAAAAGTCAACAATGAGTTTGTCAATTTGTTCCAGTCATAATGAAGGCTCCCCAAAAATATGGATGTTTATATTTCTGCTTGATTCTTAGCTGGGCCTTTTTAAAAGCCTTATATTTATTCCTTAGTTTGGACCAGTTCCTGTAAAAATCGATCATAAGTTCTTGTGTAATTTTATCATTGACCTTCCAAAGACTCATAACTATACTCTTGGCTCCTGCCACTTTGAAGGCTCTTTGAAGGCCATAAACACCCTCTCCATTTTCCACTTTACCTAAGCCTGTTTCACAAGCAGATAGTACCACTAAATCGGTATTATCTAAGTGAAGATTCATTGCCTCATAAGCTGTTAGTATTCCGTCTTCAATTTCACTATTCAAAAGTGAATCGGATGAGGCATTTTTAATAGAATAGCCCGCTCCGGAAAACATCAATCCAGAGTTTAATAAAGGATTACCTTCCAACATGCCTTTATTTTTGTTATTCGTATTCTCTTTAAAAAACCCATGAGTTGCAATATGCAGAACTCTCGGTGATTCAATATTCTTTATACTTTCCTCTAATGCATTTTCCTTTGTGAAAATTTCAGTTTTCCAACCATTGTCAGAAAGCATACTGCTAATTAGCTCTACCTCTTTTTGCGAACCTGGCAGAGGTTCTAGTATTTCACTTCTTTCTAAGTCTAAACTGTAATATTGTTTTAAATGATTGAGCTTTTGATCTTTTACAATATTTGCTCTTGAAATGAGATTTATCTCAAACCCTGGATTACCAAACAGAATGGCAGTTTTGTCTAAATCCTTATCAATAGCCGGATCCAATAGATCCTTCGTACTGGTTACAATTCGAATATCAGTTTCATTGATCAGTGATTTACCTGTATTGCCATTACTTAAAGTATTTAAATTGATCTGATGATAAATACCATCAGGTGAAAGATAAACTCTTTTAATACCCTTTAATTTCTGCTTCAATGGTATCCAATATTGCTCGTATGACTCATATTCATATTGTTTATCCAAAATGGCACCTCGATAATTTTCGAAATATTTGTTTTCAAGGTCATTTCCATTCTTTATTAAAACCAGTTCCGGTTGATTCCTTGTTTCAGGTTTTACAATGAGTGCTGCATAATATATTGTATCCGTAAAGTGGGCTAAAGAATCAAAATCATACTCCCTGAACCGGATAAGTTCTATGGCCGCTTCGCCTGTCTGTAACCGGTCTCTGACATCCTCCCATGTATAATTTTTCTTATTACTTACTCCGGCAAAATCTTCTGATTTAGCACTAAGTTCCTTTTCCAGAATATTCGCTTCATTTTCAAGGCTGTCCAGCAGATCTTTGTTGGGTCTCACACTTTGGTGCAATTTGGCTAATCTGTTTCTATGATATTCCCAACTACGATATTTCCTGATTGTTAAACTATCCTCACTATTTAGAATGGTATTTCTAACTTTTCTTACACTATTCAATAAAATGCCTTTAGTTTGAAGCTGGTAATCATAAACGGTTTGAAGAATAGAAGGATTGTAATCAATTCTTTTTACACTAAAAGAATTGAATATTTCAAAATATCTTTTAATACGAGCATAGAATTTAGTTTTTTCAGTTTCACTTAAAAAAGGAAAATAATTATCCGTTTGGGAGGTCATATTTTCCAATAACTTTGAAAATATTAAATCAGCTTTGTCTATATTCCCCAATGCAATTTCAATATTTATAGAAATTAATAAAGCTGTTGTAAAATTGGGGTGTTGATCTCCAAAATTAGATTTTAGAATTTCAACCCCTTGTCTATTTAGTGTGTTAGCTTTCTTAGTTTCTCCCAAAATTTTGTACAAATGCGCTAGTTTCATAAGTGATCTACCATAGTAAATGTGCCTATCTCCCACACTATGCTTCTCAATTTTTAAAGCCTCTAGGAGTTTCTTTTCAGCATTAACATAACTGCCCATAGACATGTATAAACTGCCTAAATTATGTAAAGATAATCCATACAAAATGTGATTTTCCCCTAAGTACTTTCTTCTTAAGTTCGTAGCCTTTATATTCAATTCCTCCGCCTTTTCATTATCCTTTATATGAGAATAAGCTGCAGCTAGATTATTAAGTACTGTTGCATAATCCGAATAACTTGGAGGATCTAAAGCTTCGAAAATATCTTTGGCTTTAATACCGTAGTCTATCCCTTTTTCAAAAAGACCTATGTCATCATAAAACTTTGCGATATTTGCCAAACATGATCCCAAGTCCAGATCATTTAACTCGTTACTTTTATTTAGTACTTCCAGGGATTTAAAAAAATACTTTTCAGCCTTTCGATAAGCCCCTAAATTAGTATAAAGCTTAGCTAATCCTCTTAGAGCAACAGAATAGTTCAGACTCGTTGAATCTCTTCTTTTTTCAAAATTGATGGCTTGAAAACGAGTTTGTTCAGCATCATAATATTTCGTCTGAAGGGCATATACATCAGCAAGACCATTTAAAAAAAGTGCATAATCTTTGTTGTTTCCTCCTAAATCCCTTTTTACAGTTTGTATGACTTTTTTAAAATATGCCTCTGACTTTGGAAAATCACCTGCATATTTATAGCAAAGACCCAAATCATACAGAGTTACAAGATAGGTACTATCCTTTTTGTCTTTGCGGAAGGTATTCTGGGCTATTGGGAGTGCTTTTTCTAACCAATAAATTGATGTGAGATACTGGCCCCTATACCAATAAACGTCACTACTATCATATAGAGTCTTCCAATCTTGTGATAGCAATGAATTTTGGAATATTAAAATAAAAAGAAGGGCCAATAATATACATTTTCTTTTCATAAACTTATTGAAGCTAAATTGGTTAGACAATATTGTTAATATTGCTATAACGACCAAACTAAACATTAATCAATAAGTGAACTTTCAAGAAAGTTAATGCAAAGATTATCTTTATTAGATCTCCGGCACTCAATGGATTATACATTTTTTTAAGATTAGAATTATAAGGCAAAGAAATGTCTATCAAAGCTTAAATAATCTTTTTGTTATGATTTCATTAGATGATACGATGTCTAATAAATAAACACCACTTTTCAAGTTCACTAAATTTAACTCATACTCAAAAGATCGACCTTGTCTTTGGAATTCCTGATTTGAAATGATTCGGCCTGCTATATCATACAATCTTAATTGGACAACACCTTTGTCATCTGATTTGAGAAGGAGCTTGAATCTGCTATGGCTCGGGTTAGGATATATTTTGATGGAGTTATTTAATTTATATCTCCCAACAGAGGTATAAATAATATTAGATATATCCGAAGGTTGAGAAATACATCCTTGCTCATCTGTTACGACAACCTGGTAATTACCATTTTTTTCAATAATGTATTTTTGATTAGTTGCCCCGTCAATAGGTATTTCATTTAAATACCATTGATTACCCCATGTCGAACTGGAAATCAACGTATCTGCGCGTTGTATTATAGTTGGTTTATCAGGAGAAAGATGAACCACCACTGGAATTGTTTCTGAGATAACTACTCCGTAATCATTGCTCACCTCACAATGGTAGTTACCCATATCATTAAAACTTGCATTTTCAATGATTAAGATAGCTTTACTGGCTTCCGCAATTTGCACATTATCTTTGTACCACTGATAATTTGGCTTAATGGTATCTTTAGCAACTATTTCCAAGTGAAAAGTACCACCTTCACAAATTTCAATTTGAGTGGTCTGATTAACTATCTTGGGAACGCTTGGTTTTTGACTTCCAAATTCAAAAGCACCAATGTCTACTAAAGTGCTATCTGTTCCAAATGGATTCCAAATTCGAATATTATTGTTAAGGTCCGTTTGTGAAGTTACATATAGATTATTTCCAGAATCAATGCAAGGTGAATTTTCTTGTAAATTGAAATCACCTGATGTAGGAGAAACATAAAAAGGATCTGCTGAAATATTATTTTGCCCGAAAGCAGTGCCGACAGTATTCAAATTTGAATGTGAAATATTGATAGTATCGAATTGTATAATTTTTAATATGGAGGCACTATTATCCCATAGGCTTGAATTTTTCAGGTGTAACCCACCGGCTAACATTTGGATATGAACATCGTTGTGATAAAAATTGGTATTAACAAGATCAAGATTGGCAGTGCTATATTTGGCTTCACCTTCATGCATAGAAATGCCTTTTTCATTATTCCAGATTATATTATTATTACCCTTTAATCGTGTTGTTGCATATCTTCTGATATCAAATGGACTGCCATCCCTAATAAAACCAAGTGCTTTCATTTCCATTGCATGGCCATTTTTACGTATCTCTGAATTATCTAGTTTGATAATAATACTGGCAGTACTTGAAGCTCGAGTTATAAAGCCTGAACTCCCGGTCGCTTCCAAACGAATACCAAAATCGTGATTGTTTATAATCTTACAATCATTAATTGAAACATCTACAGACCCATGGCGGTCATTTGAATGGGCTTTGCTTTCTATGCCTTTGCTGTTTTTGCTTATAATGGATCGATCAATTACAGCTGAAACTTGTTTCTCAGAACCATTTAAACGTATCCCCTTTTTATTATTACTAATTCTTGCATCACTAATGGTTAATGTACCGTCAGACAGCTCAATACCATTTTCGGCATTTTCAACCACAACATATTTGAAGTTTCCTTCATTTTTAATTTCTATACCAGTCCAATTCCCCACACTATTAGGCAAGGAGGTAAATCTTATGGAGTCATTTAAGCTTCCCAGAGCATCTAATTTTCCTTCAACCGTCAATGATATATCCTTTTTATCGTTACCCAGCGCAAATATTTTGACACCAGGTTGAACGAGAAGTGTTTTATCTTTGGGAATAGTGACATCACATAAGATTAAATAAACATTAGGAGGTTTCCATGAACCTTCAATTTCATTACAAACCTCTACTATTGGGTCTGTGGTATAAAGTAATGTTTGTGGGATTGTATAGGAGAGATCTTCCGAGATTTCAAAAGTCAGATCCAGCAATCCTTCAGAGTTGAAAGGACAAGTCAGTGATATGAGTGTATCAGTCCAAGTTGAATAGCTTGTGCTTTTACTTTCTCCAAAATATATTTTAGTATTCCCTTGAAGGCTTCCAAACATAGTACCGCTTATTGTTATTTGATTATCTCCTCCTGTACTTATATAAGCTGGAGTCAGCTGTGCTAAATCAGGTGCTACATAAAGAAAAGATTTTAGAGCCAGTCCTTTTTTATCATTCTCATTTTTAATACTAATGTCAACCATTCCCGGTAAATGGGATGGAGTTAGGCAAACAATACTATCTTCTGACCAAAAGATATAGTTAGACGATGGAGTATCATCAAAGCTCACGGTGCTTGAATTGCTGGAGCTCAGAAAACCTTTACCTTTAATATGAATGGTATCATTTCCAAAAATATGACCTTCTTTGATTGAAATTTGGCGAATACGAGGAATATCTTCGGAGAACGTTGCTTCAGATGTGTTGCCATAGGCACCAATATTAGCTTGTTGGCCATTAGGCTTGGGTTCTAAATTGTATTCAGTCCCTGGGTCCCCACTATCTATGCAAGGGGATGTTAATTCCAAATGAAAATCTCTTTTATTAATATTCAGAAACTGAGGATCAATATTATAAATAATACCATCTTCTATCTTCAACCATCCTAGAAAGGGCGACAAGAGGTCTTCTTGAACAAGGGAATATGATATAATAAGATAATCATTAGAAACATTTAAGGAACTTTCATTATCCCAAAGAATAGTATTAAGAACTTTTGTCTTGGCCCATCTTGTGGATATACCTACTTTGTTATTCACAATAGTGTTATTCATTATGTTGATCGTGTCACGATTGTAAGCAAATTCTTCACCTAGGAATATTCCATTTTCGGCATTATTAGCAATAATGTTATTTATAATTATTGGAGTCGAATTTTCACTTTGGATTCCTGTATTGTTGTTATTGATGATGGTTGAGTTTTTGACTGAAACCTCAGGGTTTTGAATACTGATAGCTCCGTTATAATAACTACCCTCCAGGTTTATAATCTTGTTGGCATATTCAATTTCAACAAACTTCAGAGATGATTCCGAATCTGCAATTTCATGAAATGCGATGCATCCCCAATAACCAAATACACCTTGCCTTGAAAACACAATGGGTTGATCACTGTTGCCTGCTGCTATTAGTTTTCCTTTCACATAAAGAAGACCAGCATCGAAACCCTCTGAAGAGTGATCAAAATTTGTTCCTGTTTTGAATTCAAGTTTTACTCCTGGATCTATTATTAATGTTTCTTCAACAGGAACAATAGCTATTCCATTAATTTTATACGGGGAATGCTCAATGGTGAGCCTACCATGCAAAAATGTGCTGTCCGGAATGGTTGAAGTAATTACGTGAAAAGGGGTATCACTTTCATCGTAAATAGTGGGGTCATTCCCACTGACAACTCTTGCTACATAGCCAAAGCTTTCTTCATTAGGTATATCCCATTGATATGTATCACTATTTTCAACACCGGTGGCAATTGTTTGCCAACTTTTTCCGTAATCATTACTATACTCAAGATTCACGTTATCAATATTGCTAGCCCAGGAAATGACCTGAGCCGATCTTCCCATAAAGCCCTCGTTGCCATTGGGTTTCTTTAGAGAAAGGTAGTGCGTCGAGCTATATTCTGTGGCTCCTATATCGATACGATTTAGATTCATTCGATTTTCTCCAAGAAAGTCTAATAAGGGTAAATTAAGTTTGACCATATCAGGACTGCCTGCATCAATACATGGTGAAAATGAAGGAAGAGAGTAATCACCTTCAAGCTGGGGATTTCGGGCATGGATCATTCCATCTTCTATTTTCAACCAAGTTCCAAAAGAAGGTAAGACATCTTCATGTACAAGAGAATGCGATATCGTAAGATAATCATTGGAAACATTTAAAGAATGTTCATTGTCCCAAAAAATCGTATTAGTAACTTTTGCTTTTGCCCATCTTGTTGATATACCAGTTTGGTTATTTATGATGGTACAATTAGTTACTATGATAGTATCACGACGGTAATTGAATTCTTCACCAAGATACAAGCCACTATTTATATTGTTGGCGATGACATTATTCGCAATTATAGGTGTTGAATTTTCGCAATGAATACCAATATAGTTGTTGTTAATAATTTCCGAATTGATCACTCTAATAGTAGCAGCTCTGCTATCAATCGCTCCGTTGTAATGAACTCCTTCTAAACCTGTTACTCTGTTTGCATATTCAATCTTACAATATTTCAAAGATGAGGTTGGATCGGCTATTTCATGAAAAGCAATGCACCCCCAATTCCCGCTTATTCCTTGCCTTGTAAATAGAATCCTGTCGGAAACAGTTCCTTCTGCTATAAGCCCACCTTTCACATATAACATTCCCATATCAATTTGATTGTCTCCCATATCGAAGTCCTCTCCAGTCAAAAATCGTATTTCGACACCAGGATCAATGATCAGTGTTTGGTTTGCTGGAATGGTCACCAGTCCTTCGATCAAATAGGGAGAACCTGCAATCGACCAAGTACCGCTTACCTCTGTACCGTGTGCGATTGTTGTTTGTGCTAAAAGAGAATGAATGTTGAAAGCATAATACAAGGTCATTATTGTAAAGAGATTTTTCATGTCAAAAGGAATTTTTTACACTGACCTAAATTTTAAATCATGCAATGGATCAATAATTTAAAGATATTACCATCTGTAGGAATAGACTTACAGGCTTTGTTAAACAAGCTTGGAAGATTTAATCTTTTAAGAGATCTATTTCTTTCATAAGTTTTTTATAATCAAAAGTCGAAATACTGTTCATATATTCTATTCTGTTGCCTGCGGCTGGCGTAAAAATTGAAATAACCTCTATTTTATCATCCGAATCAAACTTAAAGCCTATACCAAGCGATTCATATCTATGGATTCCACTTGGAGAAATTTCATCAGGATTGCCATAAATATCAAAAACATCATCTTTTTGGCTTCCTATTCCGATTTGTTCTTTTGTTTTTCCCGCAAACGGAGCTTTTAGTTCAATTGAAAATATTGGATCTGTACTTAACAGCTTTCCTTTGGATAGAATAAAAGCAGTGAAACCCAATTTTTTATAAACTTCCGCATAAATAGTTAGCGAACCATTTGGCCCTATAATGATAGCCACCGGAAGATTCAGGTCAGGTTCGCCTAGTTTATTTGTTAAGGTGAAAAAATTATCTGTAAGATTAATCCCCAATGTACCTTTACCAGGTATTATCAGGTCATCGAGATTTTCAACAGTTAATTGCATCATAGCAGTCTTTCCATCTGAACTGGCTTTAATAATTACGGCACCGGAATCTAATGGGGTGATTAATCCGTTTGGATCAATTTCAGCAATAGATTCGTCGGAGGAGGACCAGACTATTTCCGCATTTTTAATTTCATTACCAAGTGCATCGTTTGCGATACCCTCTAATTGCAAACTAGAATTAAGACTTATTGTCGCAACCTCAGGTATGATACTGAGACTGTTTGTTTTTTGATCAATTTCAACTTCAAAAGATTCTGTAATTTCTCCGGAGTTAACTGAAATAGTTACAATTCCATTTCTAAGGGCAGTTACTAAACCGTCGTGTACACTTGCCTTGACTATATTAGACGACTTCCAGGAAATTGTTGCATTTCTAACCACATTACCATTGGCATCCATTGGTACTGCATTGAACTGTTTTGTTTCGCCAAGTGAAACAAACATATGACTATTGGGGGTAATCAGGATGGTAGATACATGCTGTTCGATGGAAACATTAGTCGAGCCGGAAATATTATCAGTTGTTGCTGTAATCCTGACTGTTCCTTTAGCATTTGCGGTTACAAGACCGTTTTCATTAATAGAAGCTATACTTTCGTCAGATGATGACCAAACAAATCTTTTACCCTTGATAATATTTTCTCCAGCATCTTTAGCTATTGCTTTAAGCTGAATCGTTTCACCTATTGAGGTAAGGACAGGGGTTTCAGGGCTAATGTCAATATTTGATACGCTTGGTGCATTTTCTTCGTCTTTTTTACAAGAAATACAAATAAATACTAATAATAGAATCAAATATGGCTTTACAGGGATATTATTGATCAATTTCATAACATAATGATTTAGAGTTAGTTTTTGCTCGTTAAACAATATTAATTGCTTGCAGGAATGTTGATGTTTTGATAAAAGGTTTATCAATTTAAAGTAACTCAATGGATGAGTTACAACAGTGAATCCGAATTTCTTTTTGCATCAAAACGCCTTGGATGGTCCTTTAAAACGGTCCAGACTTTGGCTTTACATAAATTGAATTTTTTTGCTATTGAGGCTGCTGTTTTGGTTTTATGGTAATTATATATAGGATATAAATCATGAAATTCCTGGAGAATTACATAGCGCATTGTTTCCTTCTCATTGATAATTTTTCGACTTAGCAAAAAATCGATAATTTCATCAGGGGATATTGATTTATTGACCTTATTTAAATGAATGGAGTGGTTTTTTAACAGGTGATGTTTGAAGACTTTTATCTCTTTCATATCTAAAAGTTTAATGTTTAGATATGAATCGTGTTAGGTGGGAATTGTCAACACGGTTTATTTACACAAAATAAAATCAACATTTTAAATGGGTACTCTCACCCTATTCCAATGATCCTAAATTCCGACCACAAAAGCTTAAAAAGAATAAGACTCATTGAAGAATACAGTTTGCCGGTGTAATACAATTTGATTGATAGCGTTCTGAAAGAATTTCATATTCAAAATAAGTTCCAAGGTCGTCCTCACTTCTGTTTTCAGATAAAACCTTTTCGGACGTAAAATAAACCCTGATATTTTTTATCCTATTGGAGGAAAACATATCAATTTGATCTTTGTCAATCTTATAAAGTGGGTTAATCGTGAAAGTTGTCAAGGCAAGAACAGGAAATTTACCTTCCGTAAAGCTGTTTGGATAAAGTTTCACTATACTGCCATTTTCAAATTGAACGATAATCGGGTTATTCTCAAAAATTTCAAATCGGGCACTATAACCACGCATCAGGAATATACTCCACAAAAAACCTTGATCAGTTTTAATGAATGATGAAGAAGCCACCTTATTCCATTTATCAAATAATACCTTCGGCTTTGTCATCTTTTCTATATTGATAGCTTGGAAATACTTCTGAAGTTTCTTTTTGTTCTTAACAAACTTGCATTCCTGCCCAAAACACATGGCGCCAACAACAAAACTCAATACGATAGCTGATACGAGATTTTTCATTTTGCAAAAAGTTTCCTATAAGACTAAAAGCCGATCCGAAGCGATAGCCCGATGTGTTTTGTGCTGGCGGAAATACCTGCTTTATAATTGATTTTATTGGAACTCGCCGAATTATTTTTTTTAGGATATATGGTTGCCCATTTGGGACTGGCAGATCCTATCAAAGCTCCTACGAGTGTTCCACCGACTATGAACCCCAGAAGTATTGCACCTGCATTTTCCTTAGGTTCCACATATGGATCACTGTTTATCTTGATCAGTGCATAAATAGCGCTTAATGTCATAAGGCCCCCGCCATACAAAGCACCTCTCCCTGCGTAATTCCCTTTGGGAACCCTGATTAGCTTAACATCGGTTAAATCGACAGCACCTTTAGTTAGGTTTTCTTTGTGCAAAAAATTTACCTCCTCGTCAGTTATTTGCAATGTTTTTACACTTAAGATTCTATTATCCTTCAAATAGATTTTTCCTTTATTATAGGTATCATCTTTTTTTGTTTGTGAAAAAGCGAATGTGTACAAACACAGGAATATTAGGGTGAAAAACACTTGTTTCATAATATTAAAATTTTGAAAGTCAAAAAAAATATTCTTAAGAAATTTCAATTAAAAATTAGTTATGGAACAAGTTAATAGGTGAAGTGAGTGAAATTACCATAGCAGTTCCGAATATTTTACAGGGGTATCAAGGTGCCTTCTGTTTGAGGTGTGACGCATTAATAGTTAGATCATAGTTATTCTTTTTACAAAATGATCTCATTTTGATTAAGAGCCAATTTTCAATTCTTTTTCCTTATTCAATACAATCTTAGTTTTTGATCGAACAGAATTATCTGACCAATGCAATGTAGTACTGGCAGAATTTCCGGGGATCATATCAAGATTAATTAAACTTCCTGAACCTTTCAGGTTATTATTAATGTCAGACCCCTTTGGGTGTCAGTACATCTTGTTTGATTGAAGTGCCTGTTTATCAATCATTTCAATAATGAGATTGCTTTACTTCAAGGTTTTAGCTTGATCCATGATTGAAAGTCGGAATAGTGACTTCTCTACAAATTAGATCGATTAAATGGATGCTGATGCCGTTCAGACCATGTTAATGGCTTCTTGCAATTGCGGTTGAGTATTTTGAAAAATTGCTTGGTTCTAACAGTCAGAGATACTTCATGTGCCTGTGCCAGATCAAGCGACGAAATATTGAAATCGTAGCTATAATTTGCACCTATGGAAAATCCTGCAATCAACTCAGTTTCAAAGCCGATCTGGCCAGAGATTGCATCGGCACTAATTTTAACCTGATCGTGTTTTGTGAATAGTGGGATTGCTCTGAACCAAAGCCCGAATGAGAAAGATATGTCCGCAGCACTATGATGAGCATGATCCATAAACCTTTTTCCAATTTTTTTTGATCTGTTGAATCCAATGAGATAATTCATTCCGGTAATAAACTGTTCGTTGTTTCCTTGCTTCATATACATACCCTCCATTCTTATAGCACTTAAAGGTTTTGATCCTTTATTAGGCAATCGATATTCAAATCCAGTATGGAGCGTCCACTTTACGGGAAGTGGTTGCACATCTCCGGAAAAACCTGATGATATCAATGACTGATCCGGGGTGTTAAGATGATGAGCAGCAAATCCTATCCAGAAGTTCGGGCTGCCTATCAAAGTACCGATAGAGACATCAGGAGATTGCTTGCTCTCTCCACTTGAGCCCTGAATAAGATCCTGGGAGTTGGTCGTACCGAATATCAATTGATCTTCAAATGTGAGATTTTCTCCATCACTAGCTATTTTTCTGCTTAGGTAACCAAACTGAAAACCGCCTTTTATCCTCCAATTTCCCCACATCAACTTTTCAATGGAAACAGCAACCTGAGCGCTTGTGCGTTGTAATTTGAGATTTTGACCTGCTTGATCATCCATAAATAAAACTCCCACGCCAATAGCTGTGTGATGATCTGGTAGCGGGACAAAATAATCAAAAGAGAATAATGACGTGGTTAAGTTTGTAATTCCTGGCCATTGTGTTCTATAGTTGAAGATGAGCCTTCCATTTTTAGTGCCACCTGTATTTGAAGGATTTAAATAGATAGGATTGTTATAAAACTGCGTCAATTGAGGGTCCTGGGCCAAACATACACAAGCCAGTAAAAATAAAAGTATCGTACTTAGTATTTTTTTCATTTTATTTGAAAGTGATACAGTTAATGTAATTCGTTTTTTTTGAAGCTTATAACTTCCTGTAATCATCATAAATGATTTAACCAGAAACTTGACCTTTTCTGATACTAGTATTTTAACAGGACTTCCTGTGACTTAAGTGAACCACTTTTTAGGCCTTTACATTGAAAAGTGATAACACACATATATACATCCTCAGTATGTCCTACCCCTGTCCATCCGTCCTCTACATCGGTTGTTTCAAATATAAGCTCTCCCCATCTGGAGTATATTTGCATCTTGTAGTTTTTAACCTCATCATCTATCGTAATGGGTTTGTACACCTCTTCTCCATTTTGAATAAGTGGCCTCAGCACATCATTTAGGTTATCTCCATTGGGAGTAAATATATTCGGAAGCTTTATTCGCTGATCACAATCGCTTGGGTGAATCACTACCTGTTTTTCGATTGAGGAAGAGCAACCGAAACTTGTGGTAGCAGAAAGCATCACATTAAAGAGCTGAATTGTGTCTCCATTATTAATATAAAGACGTTGCGGTGGAGGTTCAAAACCATGGAACATCTCGCCTTTACCAAGATCCCATTCAAAGAAACCATCATTTTTTGAAGGAAAAATAGTGGTATTAACAAAATCTACTCTTAAAGGGGATTTATTATTTGCTTTGTTGTATTGTATTTGAAAATCAGGTTCGGCCTGTCTTAGGACATTGATGAGCATGCTGGAAGAGTCACTGCAACCAATACTGTTTTGAGCGATCAGGGTTATTTCATGAAGTCCGGTCACAGTGTAAACCGGGGGTTCGGGTTCATTCCCTGCAATAAATCCCTGCCCCGTCTTAAATTGCCAGAAGAAAGTATCTGAATGAGTTGAAAGATTTTGAATACTGAATGTTTCTCCTTGGCAAACATTTTCCGGTATATCAAAACTCGCGATGGGTTGTTCAAATATTTCAATGTTTTGTGATACAGTGTTCTCGCAACCATTCAGGGGATCAACGATGGTAAGCGAAACATTATAAACACCTGGAGATTTATACATATGCGGAGGAGGAATGGAACCTTGAAAAAGTGGAGCACCTGTTCCAAAATCCCATATGCTCCCTGTCGGATCCGGGGATGTATTCATAAATCTGGCCTCTTGCCCCAGGCATAGTGCACCTGGCCCTTCAAAAGAGACCTCAGGTAAGGCCAGCACGGTTATCTGCTGTGAAAATGTATCTATATTGCAACCATTTTGGACAACCAATTGTGCTACAAAAGTGCCAGGCTTTTCGTAGAGGTGTTCCCTCTCTGTCCCGCCAACACTATTGCTATGCGAAACATCACCCCATATCCATGTAAGGGAATTTAAACCACTTTGGTTACTTTTGAACTTTACGTTCAAAGGAGCACAACCAGTATTGGTATCGACACCAAAGAAAGCATCTACGGTTTTGGACTTTACCCGGATGGGTTTCGTCAAGGAATCAGAACCGCAATTATTAGCAGCGATCAAAGTAACCATGTATGTTGTATCTTCTCTTCCCTCATAAGGAAATGCATGTGAAATGGTACCGGTATCAGATGTGGTAAATAGTGGTGAACCGTCTCCAAAATCCCAGGTAAATGTTTCTGAAGAGCCTAAGCTAAAATTGTTGAGCTGCAATGGGTAATCTGCACAAATTTCGTCAAAGCCAAAAATAAATTTTGAAATGGGAAGAGGCTTAACAGTAACCGTGTCAATAAAACGAGATTCTGAACACGACGAAACAGGGCTGGAAATTTTTAAACTGACAATATAAGAAGTATCTCCAAGGATACCCGGATCAAAAACTATGGAATGGGGGTTTGCAAGATTGCTTGATTCTCCATTGCCAAAATCCCAATCGTATGTCAAATTATCACCTGTACTTTGGTTTGTGAAATTAACTTCTGATGGACCGCACAAAGTTGCTGGAAGTTGGGTCTTAGAGAATAATGCTACAGGTGGGGCAACTATTTCTATGGTTTTCGAAATACTGGATAGGCATTGACCAGGTTGTCCCATGGCATATAAAACAATTGTATAAATACCAGGTTGCCGATAGACGTGGTCAATGTCCCGAGATATTTGAATAGGAGAACCATCCCCGGGATCCCATTCAAAAGAAAGTGTTCCTCCAGGAATATTTGGTGTTTCATTTGAGAAAGTAATGACTGCATCTGAACAGGCCAGTTGAGGCCCTGAAAATGCTGGCGATGGTGTTTGGAAAACGCTAATGGTAAGTTGATCTTCATTGGGGCATTCCGTATCACTGTCAACAAAGCGATAGGTGATATCATGTGAGCCTAAACCAGCCAGCGAAGGATGGAAAACACCCGTATCTTCATCAACACCAGGCCCAGACCAAACGCCTCCTGTGGAAGGAGTAAGATCGGGCAGGTTAAACAGTTCAAGAGGTGCTGATGTAATGCATACTGTGGAATCAGGACCAGCTATAACAGCCGGTGCTTCTTTCACTACAATTACAATTTCCGATGTATCACGACAACCGTTGGAGTTTAAACCAATTGCGCTATAAGTGGTAGTGTTTACAGGGGTTGCAATTACCTCAAATCCTTCCGAAACATTTAAACTTTCTACCGGAAGCCAGCTATATTCGGATGCGCCGGCAGCGGAAAGTGTTACGCTTTCTCCCGGGCATACTTCAGATTGAGAAGCAGAAACAGAAACGTTTGGTAAATCAAATACCTCAAGTGTAAAAGAAATGGATCCTTCACAATTTAAGGAATCAATTCCAGTGATGGTATAGGTAGTGGTTTCCTGGGGAGAAGCAAAAACACAGGAACCACTTGTGGTACTGAGTCCGGTAGTCGGGGACCATATATATTCTTTGGCTCCGGACACGCAAAGTTCGATGCTATCATTTAAGCAGATAGATGGAGTGGGAATATTCAACGAAAGTTCAGGAGGAGGACTTACGGCTACTTTTATAGTATTGGACAATTTGCTGCAACCACTCTCAAAAACCTCCACAGAATACAAACCCAGCTCAGTTGCGGTAAAAGTAACATTAGTAGCTCCTTCTATAATTGAATCATTCTTAAACCATTGATACGTAAGACCGTCGCCGGAATTGGCGTGTAAATCGGTACTGATCGTTTCATCCTCACAAAAAGTAATACGATCTTCAGTTGTTATAGAAGCTTCAGGAGCTTCTTGTAGAAAAACAGTGGTGTTTTCTGAGGTAACAGAACATTTGTCAACACTCATGCGAACAGAGTAATTACCAGGTATATTGACTTCGAAAGAAGGTTCAGTTGCACCCTCAATATCTTGATCATCAAGTAGCCATTGATAAGAGGCACCATCAACTTCATGGGAATTCAGCGTGATTGATTTTCCTTCACAAATTGTTGCCTGCGGTTCCTGGATTTGGGCCTCAAAAGGTTCTATTACCGATATTGTATCTTTTATCAAAACGGAACCACAGGAATTTGCTACAGTCAAGGAAATTTCATAATCACCTGTGGTCAATGTAAATGGGCCCGGATTTGCCGTATCGTCATCTACTGGTGGTGTTGGATCGGCAACATTAAGCCCTATAATGGACCATTGATAGGAAATAGCGTCAGGAATATCTACACTTAAATCGATATCGGCTGGCGAGCACAAATTATCAGGAATACCATCGATTGAAATATTCTCAGGAATAGGTTCATCCCTGACAATCACTTTTACGCAACTCATGACCCTTCCACAATTACTTTCAGTGGTCAAGGTGATACGAAAAGTATCAGCTACGGAAAATGTGATTACATCTTCCAGATTATCAGATGATGTTGTACCATTGGAAAAAACTGCACCGGTGGAAGGTGATATACTCCAGGATTCGGTTAAACCTGCGCCAGTTGAAATACTCCTAACCGGTACAGTAGTTGGTACACACACATCTAAGGGGACAAATGAAAGAGGCACACAACTGTTGATGGTACTTATATTCCCCGGGTTGCCTATCTCAAAAATGGGATTTGGAGGGCCAGTTACCTCTACTTTTTTCTCCACAGTCTCGCTCCCACAATCATGTACTACTGTTAGCTTTACAGTGAAGTTACCGATTCTGTTATAGGTATGTAAAACACTTGCTTTATCTTCTCTTTCCACTACTTCACTACCATCACCAAAATCCCAAAGAAAGATGGCGTCTGTAGAACATTGGAAATCAAAGCCATCTTCCGTCAGATTTTGAAATTCTGTTGCAAAATTTACACAGGCTGGATTGGGAAAATCAAAATCAGGAAGAGGAGGTTTACCTATCTTAATTGGACTTATTTCAATCACTGCTGAATCGGCATTGCAATTGTTCCTCGCGACTATTCTAAACGTGTATTTGCCATCCGGGGCTTCGGGATTTTCACAGGAAACTTCAGTGTAGTCATGATAAATTGTATCTGTTCCAACCGTGTTTAGTTCGGACTGAGTCATTGTGACTTCCTCTCCGTCACCGAAACTAATCTTATAGGTTGTACTAGGATCATTGTCTTTATACCTCCTGATCACATAACCAAAATTCAAAGGATCACAAGATTCTTTCCTGCCAACCGTTTCAGCACCCAAATCTGGAATGAGACATTGGGAAAGTAAGTTCTCTGGTAAAACCGATGAGAATAATAAATAAATGATTACAAATGAGAGGTGCCTTACAACTGCTTTTCTTTTACTAGTAATGAATAAATACATTTCTCATAACTTTGAGTTTCTCAAAAAATAACATATTATCAATAGCTTAGGTCCCGATAAAATACTCCGGCTAAAGGAACTTGGCGATATTAGTTCCAGAAAGTGGAATTCAATAAATTAAAAAATATAGATAAAAAATGCTATTCCATAAAATCCTTACAT
Organism: Splendidivirga corallicola; assembly: GCA_030442035.1. Taxonomy (GTDB): domain Bacteria; phylum Bacteroidota; class Bacteroidia; order Cytophagales; family Cyclobacteriaceae; genus Splendidivirga; species Splendidivirga corallicola. Next base: position 623,415 of record JAUJEA010000002.1, on the reverse strand, counting down.
AAGTTCAATAATTCTTTGAAAAACTACAAGAAAATAAACTCAAATTTTTGTAATATTTTATAGCATCAGATTTGCCTTGAGAGCAGCGAATACTATCGGTTTGATAGTTTTTTACAAGATTCAATATTCTTAAGTTTTCTTATGAATTTTCACTCGTAATACTTCGCTTGATTTAATTATACCGGATTTGTCTTTTTTATTTGAATAATAAATTATATCCTGCTCAATATTTTCAATAGTACATTTGATTTTAGCATTATTCTTAAGAAAAATAATATCATTAGAAAATAAAGGGATTGATGGAAGGTACAGGCAAATAAGAAGAATGATGATTTTTTTCATAATTGAAATAGAGTTAAATAATGAAAATGATGATTTAAAATCTTTCTTGAGGCGGTACTAATCAGGATCGAATCTTCTGGCATGATCCTTTAAAATAGTCCAAATCGAATTCTCATGGACGTCGAATTCTATGGCAAGATCAATGACTGTATTAGTCTTATGATAGCTGTTCTTTGGATAAAGGATATGAAATTCATGTAATATTGCATATCTCCGTACAGTAGTAATATCAATAATATTATGCTTCAGTAAATAATCTATGAGGTTTGATGGAGAATGTGCGATTTTATTTTCTTTAAGATAACTTTTGTAATTTCTAATTAAGTGATGTTTAAATAATTTTTCTTCTTTCTCCATGGTTCTGCACATGTTTTGACATCAATCGCTCAAACTGTAAAATGTCAACAGATATATTTAAAAAAGTAGCTCCATACTGTCCTATAAACAGCTTAGTTATGCCTTTAAGCAAGCAATGTAGCAAACCGATTATTGCTATTCTCTACAGAAAATCCGAATATTTTGGTGCATGATTGCTTGAATGGTTTAGGGTCTGTATCTTTATATAGCACTCCTCTTAAAGGATAAATCAGCGAACAGAATGACTAAATACTTATGGCTTCTTTTTTTCTTGTTCTCCAGTACATTTACTATTGCATCTGATTTCTTACCAGACTCTAACTATAAGCTTTTGGTAGCTACAAATGTCTGCAAGAATATCGCACGATCTATTGGTAGTTACAAAGAAGTTCCTGCTATTAAAATGATAAGCAAAACAGCAACATTCAAAGTGATAGCTCGGCTTAAACTATCTTCCAGACCCACTATATACATAGATGAAGATGTTTATGACCTTTCAGTAAAATTGGGGAGTGACTCATTAAATGCTTTATCATGTATTCTGGGCCATGAAATGGCACATTATTATGAAGATCATTCCTGGCTAAATAGTTTTGCAGATTTACTTGTAACAGATTCTTCTATTTTAGCGAATCAGATTTCACTTTCTAAGAAAATTGAACTAGAAGCAAAAGCTGATTATTTTGGCTTATTTTATGGTTTTCTAGCGGGCTATGAGACTTATAAGGTATTTCCAAAAATTCTAACAAGTATCTATGAGGCTTATCATTTATCAGATAAATTACTGGGATATCCTAACAAACAATCTAGAATTAAAATTGCACAAGAGAAAATCGATGAGCTATCTAAGTTGATTCATGCCTTTGAGGTAGGCAGATTTCTTTATCTTAATCAACATTTTGAGGAGGCCTTTGAGTGTTATAAGTTCATTATCGGTAAATTTCCTTCCAAGGAAATTTATAACAATCTTGGAGTAATTAGATTAAACCAGATTTCTTCTCTGATAGGAACAGACAAAATGTATTTCATGTACCCATTTGAGTTTGATGGTAAGGCAAGATTACTTGATATTCATGGTTTGTCCAGAGGGGATCATTATGATGAAAATAAAGAAATTATCAAAAAGCATTTAGAGGAGTCCAAGGTTTATTTTCAAAAAGCGATTGCGTTGGATCCTTGTTATAGTACTGCTTACATAAATCTATCATGCACATATGCTCTTTTAGAAAATTATGAGATGAGCATTGGTATCATAAATGAATTAGAGAAGACTCTTCTAAGAACTGGGTCTAAATTTCCAGGTAATGCACATTTGGTAAGAGGTATAGCCTTTTTTAAGAACAAACAAATGAAAAAGGCTCATCAAGATTTTATCGATGCCCGAAAAAAAGATGCTTATATGGTTGATTACAACTATGCTTTGTTTAAAAAATTTAACAATTCTTGGATTGATTTCTTGTCAGATTGGGTACGTAACTGGCCTAGGGTTGAAAGTTGGATTGACAGTTATTTGACCATTCATGGTGAGAATACAGATAAATTTTTTGGACTTGAAAAGAAAATTGGTCAATACACTACGGCAGAATTAAAAAAACTGGATTTAGAAAAAAAAATCATTATAAATGATTCAAATTTACCATTAATTATTTATTCCTTTGAGAATACTGATCTTCATGTCTATCAAATAGAACTTAATGATAAATCCTTCTATACAATTTCTACAAAACGAGGATTTAGTGGAAAAAGTACTGCTGGATTAAGTGTCGGTTCCTCAACAAATTTCTTGATTGAAAAGTATGGTGCTCCAAATAAAATATTAACAGGATCAAAAAATGAACTATATTATTTTTATAAAAAGTCCAGGATAATCTTTGAAGTTGATGAGGATGCAGTAATATCTTGGACAACTTATGAAACCGATTATTAATTTTTTAGATAGAAAAAGAAGCAATTGAATTCTTATCCCCTTTTCCCCAGCTCTATAACCTGCATGTTTTGCACATTTCCTTCATTGATATCAAATCTTATCAATGTTTTAACCTTATGAAAACCCTGAATACCGGCAGCACCGGGATTCAGATATAGCAGTTTGTTAAGCATTGGGTCCGTCATGATCCGGAGAATATGTGAATGCCCGCAAATGAAAATATCAGGTGTATCATTTTGCAATTCAGGTTTTACAAATTTATTGTATTTGGGAGGATATCCACCGATGTGTGTCATCCAAACGTTGAGGCCATTGCAATTAAATCGCAAGTGTTCCGGGTATCTGATTCGTAGCGATTGGCCATCTATATTACCATAAACAGCTTTGAAAGGTTTAAAAGCCTCAAGCCTGTCAGCAAGCTCCACTGTTCCGATATCACCGGCATGCCAGATTTCATCACAACTTTCAAAGTGTTTAAACACCTTTTCATCCAGATAGCCATGTGTATCCGAGATCAATCCAATCTTCATTCGGATTTAATTTTTGAATTTTTATTGCATGTTAGGTTTCATGAGAAAAAGCTTTTTGTGATCTTCCTCAAAAAAGTACCTTGTATGAATTAAAGCTAACAAAATTGTTCATTATTATGCCAATCTGCAAGGTCTTACAATTCAGGTCTATGAAAATAGTTTATACTGATATTTCTGATAGCTCTCCCGAAATGGCTATCCGGGTTTTCGAAAGAAATAAAACGATCATCAGTGAGTTTGATAAGAACAGTGTATACTCGCTTGTAAATGCCAAGGATGTCAGATTTAACAGCAAACTGATTCAGGTTGTTAAAGAGACTGTGAAAGAGAATAATCCTTATGTAAGAGCCACAGCAGTAAGTGGACTCAATACATTGACCCGGTTAATGGTGAATTCCATCGTCTCATTTACGGGTAGGGAAATAAAATTATTTGAAAATGAAGATGAAGCTAAGGAGTGGCTCTATCAGAGATTTCTTGACGTACAACCAGCTTTTACACCTTAAGCTTGCAACAGGATTTAACGCCTGATTTTATTTTTTATACTATTCACCTCAGATCTCTTACTTTCATTGTGAAGTCTGTCTACAGCAGTGACTATGTAAGTGTACTGCTTATTTTTTTTGGCAGTTTCGTCAAGATAGAAGTTGATTGGCGCTCTCACTGAAGAAAGAATGTTCGCTGGGTTATTGATATCCTGAGCTTTTTTACCCTTACCCTCAAAACGATAAATTAGATAATAATGCTCATCCTTACCTGATGGCTTCCATTTTAATAGAACACCTGATTCCTCCGGGACAACCTCCAGATGCTTGGGGGGATTTGGTGATTCGGAATCAATCCATGGCATCTGGGGAATCAGAGCAGGGTGTCTGTAAAATGTGTTGCGCAAGGTATCTGTAATCCCAAGCGGATTATTTAGCAAAACTTTTGAACTAAAGTAAGCACTACCTTTTACATGTTCATATTGCTTATTTAGCCTTAACTGGCTTGGTAATTGTTTGGGATCCCGCCAGGCTTCCACATTTGAACTATCATCAATTTTGTAAGCGCCATGACCTATATAAAGATGTTTTCCATAGGAATTTTTTTCCCACCAATCGATAAGAACGGCATAGTCAGCTTTTTCAAAACCAATATTCCAATACAACTGTGGGACCACATAATCTATCCATCCATTCTTTAGCCACTTAGTAACGTCAGCATAGAGATCATCATAGTTTGTTACTCCTGCCTGTGTTGCAGATCCGTTTGGATCCTTGTCCTGATTTCTCCATACACCAAAAGGGCTTATTCCAAATTTCACATGGGGCTTAATGGATTTAATCCGGTTGTTTAACATCACAATAATTTCATCCACATTGCTTCTTCTCCAATCATCCAGATCCAATTGTCTTGGATTGTATCTTTTGTATGAAGCGGAGTCCGGAAAAGCTTCCCCATAGATTTTGTAGGGATAGAAATAGTCATCGAAATGCACGGCATCTATATCATACCTGGTCACCACATCGGCCACAATATTGGTCACATACTCTCTTACCTCAGGTATGCCTGGATCGAAATAAGCATTTTTTCCGTAAGTCAGAAACCACTCTGAAAGAGAATTGGTTATGTGCAGACTGTCCGTAACATTCGACTCAATATCTACTATAGCCCGGTATGGATTGAACCAGGCATGAAATTCCATTCCCTTATCATGACATTCTTCAATCATAAATGTTAAAGGGTCATAATAAGGATCCGGAGCTTTTCCCTGTTGATCTGTTAACCATTCCGACCAGGGCTCAAGTCTTGATTGATAAAAAGCATCGGCGGCAGGTCTTATTTGCACAATGGCTGCATTGATCCCGTTCAATTGGTGAAAGCTTATGATTTTTCTGAATTCATTTTTTTGCTCCTCTGATGAAAGTCCGGGACGGGAGGGCCAATCAATATTTTTAACGGTAGCAATCCATACGGCTCTCATTTCTCTTTTGGGATAAATGGTTTCGGAACAAGAGAAAAGAAGATTTGAGAAAATGAGAAGGAAGATTATAATTCTTAGATCAAGGTTTAGTCGAAAAGCCATGGAATGTGAGCAAGATGAAGTGAGCAATTCGCTTATATCTGTTTATAATTTAACACTTCTTTTGCTTGATTATTGTTTAATAAAAAAACTCTGCCAAATTAACCATAAAAGTTAACTTGACAGAGTCAACCTAATAAACTATTAATAGAAATTGCTTTTTCTCCTGAGCTTATTCAAAAGATCAAGCACTCACTAATACTCATTAAAAGTGCCACCTTACGAAGCCTTCAATAGCTTCGTATTCAGCCAAACCAAGTTGGTCATACTTCTGGGCAGTTTCTCTGTTTCTTTGTTCAGCACGCTGCCAAAATTCACGTATATCATTCCCCGGAAACAAAGGCCTGTCTTTCTGCGACTGGTGTTTGAAAATGGCTCTTCTTTTCTTCAGAAGTTGCTCAGGGCTCATAGGAACCGCCATCTCTATTTGATTAACGTCCCATTCCTGCCATGCTCCTCGATATAACCATACCCAACAATCCTTCATCCAATCTTCATTTTTCAATCGCTCTACTGCTTGCATGATAGCGCTTAAACAAACACGGTGCGTTCCATGAGGATCCGATAGATCTCCTGCGGCATATATTTGATGAGGTTTGATCTTTTTGATCAGGTCAATAGTAATTTGAATATCTTCCTCACCCAACGGCTTTTTCCTTACAGTGCCTGTTTCATAAAAGGGCATGTCCATAAAATGTCCCCTTTCATCAGGAATACCGCAGTAGCGTATGCCTGATTTGGCCTCACTTCTTCTGATCAGCCCTTTGATCTTTTGAATTTCAGGAGAGTCTACTTCTCCGGGAGATTTATTGATAATAAAGTCTCTGATATTTTGATAGAGTGTTTCAACTTTGCCATTCTCGTCCAATCCAAATTGCTTATTGAAATCAATGGAGTAATCTACAAAGCGCACCACATCGTCGTCGAACACCGCTATATTTCCTGATGTTTGGTAAGCCACATGTACTTCATGTCCCTGATCTACTAACCTTATTAAAGTGCCACCCATTGAGATAACATCGTCGTCAGGATGCGGGCTGAATATAAGTACTCGTTTCGGATGAGGGGCTTTCCTTTCCGGTCGGTGACTATCGTCTGCATTTGGTTTACCTCCCGGCCATCCGGTAATGGTATGCTGAAGTTCGTTAAATATTTTAATGTTGATCTCATAGGCAGGACCTTGCTCTGCGATAAGATCACTCATTCCGTTTTCATTATACTCTTCATCCGTCAACTTAAGGACGGGCTTTTGAAGTTTGGAACATAGCCAAACTACCGCTTTTCTTCTCAGTATATCATTCCATTCACAGATGCCAACAAGCCAGGGTGTGGAAATTCTGGTTAGATCGGCAGCCGCAGCATCATCCAATATTACTTTGGCATTATCATGATTTTGAAGATAGGTAGCAGGAACGGAATCGGATATAGAACCTTCAACAGTTTCTTTTATAATCCTTGCTTTACCTTCTCCCCAGGCCATCATGATTATTTCTTTGGCAGCCATGATAGTTCCAACTCCCATGGTAATGGCACGTCGTGGAACAAATTCTTCACCAAAAAAATCACTGGCAGCATCAGTTCTGGTAATTTGATCCAATGTGATCAACCTGGTCCTGGAATTTGCCATAGATCCTGGTTCATTGAATCCAATATGTCCCGTTCTACCTATACCCAAGATCTGCATATCCAAGCCGCCGAAGCCTTTGATCTTTTCCTCATAATCCTGGCAGAATTTGGATACGTCTTCCATAGCCAAAGTACCATCCGGGATGTGAACATTGTTACGATCAATATCAATATGATCAAATAAATATTCATTCATAAACCGGACGTAGCTTTGCAATGAATCAGGTTGCATTGGAAAATACTCATCCAGATTAAAAGTAACAACGTTTTGAAAACTTAGGTTTTCTTCCTTATGCATTCTTACCAGCTCTTCGTAAACCTTTGTGGGCGTTGAGCCAGTAGCAAGCCCTAGAACGAATTTTTCATTGGCTTTTTGCTTGGCTAAAATAAGGTCTTTAATTCTGTTAGCGACGGCTAAAGAGGCTTTTTGAGAATCCGAAAAAATCTCGGTATTCAGTTTCTCAAATCTTCTTTCTGGTGATTGGTGAACCATGAATCGTAATTAGTTTTAAAAGTGAGAGATTAGTTTCATCAGAAACCGATCAAAATTACTTGAAACCTTAAAGACACAGGGGTATGCGCTACCCCCTAAACCTGTTTTGAATTTGCAAACTCTTCATAATCTCTTAACATTTAGTCAATGATTGTTATGTGGAAAGTGCAGATTTACAATGATTTAAAGAAGCGGAAAGCAATCAATGGAAATATTTTCATAATCCGGGTACATAAAGTTTTTATATAAAAATCCTGATGATCATGAGGAGGGCTTATCGTTTTCAAGCAGCTCTATTCCTGTCCCAAAATTTAAGATATATCCATTTGGGTCTTGAATATTAAAATCTCTCATGCCATAGTCCCGATTCCCAATGTCTTCAATAATTTCAACCCCTTTGTCAATATATTCTTTATATAGCTCATTCACGTTTCGGACAAATACCCGGAGGGCAATGTGGGTCTTCGATGGAGCATAGTTGTCCTGTTTTTTGACCAAGTGTATACCCACCGCATCTTCACGTTTGACAACTGCATAGGTGGGTGGATCATCCCAAACAAATGAAATATCGAAACCTAGTTTGTCCCGATAATATTTAGCAGTCTCAAGAACATTATCTACCGGAAAGATACTAGCGGCATGAGAAAACTGTTTCATACTGTTGAAATTTGTGTTGGCATATGCGAGTATTGAGATTGTTTAAAATCCTGGTGTATATCGATTGCCAATCTCAATTTAAAATTCAAAATTGAGAATTTAAAATTAATCATATAATTCCTCATCTCCTTTACGGAGATCAGCAAAGACAGCAATTTGGGTAAACAAAATACTAATTACTTACTTAGCCATTGATCATCGCTAATAAAAAGTCTTTAAACTCTTTTGTATTATATGCTGCTATGCCAGTGTGTTTAACCACAATCTTTCCGGAAGGAGAAATGACGTAAGTAGTGGGTATGGAACGTGTCAAAAATCTTTCAGGCAATGCACTGCCCATTTGATATATTGGGAAAGAAAATTCTTTTTTCTTCTTATAAAGCTTTGCTTTTTCAAATTGGCGATCGCTGGAAATCATCAGAAATACAATGTCCTCGGAAGCTACTTCCTTATACAGATCATTAATGTCCGGCATTTCAGCTATGCAGGGAGGACACCAGGTCGCCCAAAAGTTCATGAATACTACTTTGCCTTTGAGTGTTTGAGCATTGATTACTTGCCCATCTTCCGCTATCAGGTGAAAATTATAATCAGCTTCTGGTTGTTCATTTTCAGAGCCCTGTATATCAGGTTTAATGAGACCTGTTTTAACCACAATACTTTGTAATCCTCCAATGACCGGTCGATGCCAACCGGTAAAATATAAAATGCCTAAGATAGTGAGTATCACCACCCAACTCCTGATTTCCTTTCTTACTTTTTTATTCTTGATCATATTAATCTTTTAAAAAAATGTTTTGGTGATTGGCCAAATATCATCAAAGCTACAAAAGTGAGTTCAATGCAACGAATAACGAATTAAAAAGTGAAAGTGTTCAATTTTCAATTTATGACCAGACCGCTAAAGGGTTCGCATCTCTTGCATCATGTTATCATCGGGAAAATAATTAATTTTTGATTTTATATAAATCATTATTTTATCTTAGAAGACTTCTCACATGACCTAAGAATCATTTATTGATTTTTTAAACTAAATCCAAATCCAGTAATGAAAGCTACTATTATCGTCGAAGGCACCTTTACGGAGGACTATCAAATTTTTTTTAATGAATACTCTGAAAGGGTTAGAAATTTCCTTTTGAAAAATGATGCTGAAATAATAAGGAGGCAGCTAATTGAAAAAACATTGATTGGAGAATACAAGCCTAGCTTGGTGATGATCATTGATTTTCCTTCGAAAAAGATCGCTGAAACAATTTTTCAAGAACAAGAGTATTTAGACATTGTGCCGCTAAGAGAAAAGGTATTTAAAGATTTCAGAATGTTTCTGGTAGAATACACGCTTCCGAATTAATATTTTATAGGGATTAATTTAGATATGATTGAAAGTAAAAGGGAACTGGGAAACAAAATGGTTGAGTTTGAGTGTCATCGTAACTTAATTTTTTCGATTGCTTACCAAATGTTAGGGAGTGTACAAGATGCGGAAGACATAGTCCAGGATTGCTTCATCAAATGGGCTAAACAAAACCAAAAGGTTCATCAACCTAAGGCATATCTGGCTACAATCGCTACAAGGCTATGCATTGATTTCCTGAGAGTAAAATCCAAGAGATCTGATTATATTGGCCCATGGCTTCCCGAACCAATTCTTGATCATGAATCTGATCTTATTGATCAGGAAGGGGAGAAAAAAGACCCTCTTCCGATGGCTATAATGTTGCTATTAGAGAAGTTGAACCCTTATGAAAGAGCAGTTTTCGTGTTGAGAGAATCTTTCAAGTATCCTTATTCGGAAATTGCTTTGTTTCTTGAACGTTCCGAAGAGAACTGCCGTCAACTGTTGACCAGAGCCAGGAAGGCTCTTAATAGATTAGATGATCGATCTACAATTGGTATCAAAGAAAGAAAGGTTTTTGTACAACAATTTATGAAGGCCATTGCCGATCAAAACATAGAACAATTAAAAAAGTTATTGGCAAAAGATATTGCCTATCATGCAGATGGAGGTGGAAAAGTCAGAGGGGCCGCACTTAATGTTATTTACGGTGTTGAGCATGTCGCAAAATTCATTATCGGTGTATTTGATAAGATCACACCTAGCGATCAGCATATCGAACTTCATCATATCAATGGTGAATTAAATATTCTTATTCGACATCAAAGCCAACCCAGACTTATTATCTGTTTAGATGTCGGAATCACATGTATTGAAAATATCTTTGTGATTGGAAATCCGGAAAAACTAAGGCACATCAAAAATCAATAACATCTTGCCCTCGTATTTTTAGGTATTTTGTCACAAAAAGGGGAACCCTTCGTCCTATGCACAAAATTAAAATTTTGTAAAATGGGACAAGAAATAATTAATGAAGTAAAACCAAGACCAGAGTGGTTGCCCTATGAGTTATATCCTTTCAACAATCGATACATTGAGATTGATGGAAACCTGATACACTATGTTGATGAAGGAAAAGGGCCAGTTATATTGTTTTCACATGCTCCGGTGGCATGGTCATTTATGTTTAGGGATTTTATTCAAGAACTCAAAAGGGATTTTCGATGCATTGCATTGGATTATCCCGGTTTTGGGCTATCCAAACCTCACATGAACTATGCTCCCGGCTTAAGAAATCAGGCTCGTATACTGGAATCCTTTATGGAAGAACTGAAATTAACAGATGTTTACTTACTGGGACACGATACCGGTGGGCCATCGGGATTTGCAGTAGCAAGAAAACATCCGGATTGGTTTAAAGGTCTGATTTTAACCGATACCATTGGTTTTCCGGTATCCGAATATCCAAAAATTTCAAAGATGCTGGGATTTTTGAAAAGCGGCATTTTTCAATGGCTTAATACGAAACTAAACTTTCTCATCTGGGCTACTTACAATTTTGGCATTACAACAAGAAAGTTAAGTTCCCGGGAAAAAAAATGTTACTTCAATGTTTTTGATACACCGGCGAAAAGAAAAAGGATTACTGATTTACTTATTAATCTAAAAGAAGATGAAGCCTTTATGATTGACGTTAAAAGTGGATTCGAGTCTGTCCTGAGAAATCATCCGGTTTTATTGATATATGGTGAAAAAGATCCTGTGAACGAACTGGGAATACCAGAACGATTCCAGGGACTGTTGAATAATACTTCACTTTATTTAGTTTCCAGGGAAAAGCATTTTCCTCATGAAGGAGCTGCATTGGAAATGTCTATTGTAATAAGGAATTGGATTAAAGAAATACAAGGCGCCTCTAAAGAACACAGGGAATCGGGAATAAAACAGGCATAATTCCCTAATCCTATTAACTGAAGATTTCTATATGAACCTGTTGGTTTAGCACAATATAATTAGCCTGAGTGGATGATGGATCACCATTGTTCTGGTCCATCATTTTTCAATGTTTCAACGCTACTAATTCTTATTGTCATTTTTTAACTTTAGGTTCAATTAATTTCTGTGCATGGACCTATATCATCGCATTGTGAAAGCCAAATTGTTTATTGATGATAACTGTTGCAATACAGTCAATCTCGATCATCTTTCTCAAGAGGCTTGTTTGTCCAAGTTTCACTTTCTTCGTCTGTTCAAAAGGACCTACAATAAAACCCCGCATCAATATTTAACCGAGAGGAGAATTGAGAAAGCCAAAACCAAATTGAGCGATACTGATCTCAAGGTCCAGGAAATATGCATGGATGTGGGCTTTGAAAGTGTTACTTCTTTTACCCTCAAATTTCGTTCTGTTACAGGGCAAACGCCCATGGATTATCGAAAAAAAAGGTTGAAGATAAAACAAATTCAAAACGAACAACCCGATAGTATGGTACCTGGTTGTTTTGCTACAAAGTATGTTGATTAGAATAGCAATTTTCGATAAGTGACCAATTTTTGGAGTCCTTAACTTGGCGAAAAAATTAAATTAAGTATGATTACAAAATTATCACATACAACTGTCTATGTGCTGGATCAGGACGAGGCAATGGATTTTTATGTTAATAAATTAGGATTCGAAGTTCGTACCGATGCTACCATGAATGGTAGTTTTCGCTGGCTCACGGTGGGTCCTAAAGATCAGCCGGACCTTGAAATTATCTTAATGCTTGTACAACCTGGATTTTTGTTTGATGACCAATCCGCCGAGCAAATGAAGAACCTGATCCGAAATGGTAAGATGGGGACAGGTGTATTTGAGACGCCAGATTGCAAAGCGACCTACCTGGAACTCAAGTCAAAGGGAGTCGAGTTTCTATCTGAACCCAAGCAGCAACCCTATGGGATAGAGGCTACATTCAAGGATAATTCAGGTAACTGGTTTAGCTTGACAGAGCGACCTGAATAATGAATTCAAAAAGGTATAAACAAAAACTCCCGATCCCTAAGGATCAGGAGTTTAGTCTTATATCAATAATTACCAAAACTATGGTCTTTTTAGTTTTACCTGTATTCGTGATTGAGCTTACGGAACACACTGCCAATCAGTTTCAAGTATATGATATTCAAAGCGACTAGCGATAAAATCACCGCAATCAGGGTGATCCAGCTTGCTATTCTGGATTGATCCACATGACTGAATAATATCAGCAGCATACCAAGCATGAAGATGCTGAGAAGCACTCCTATCAATTTACAAGCTAATTTGTCTTTGAAGCAATTCATAATCATTGATTTTAGAATGGTTCACAATCCGCTTTAACGGTTTCCAGTAGTATTAACGGACTCATTGTACTTTGTATCCGATCGTAGTTGTTGTAATGATAAGCGTTTGTTGTTGAGGTCTAACGATCTTTGAGATTAAAGCTTCCGGATCACAGTTGACCTTCCATGATCCGGAAACCTTAGCATTTTGAGTTAATATTTATTGAGTTTTGCTCTTTTATCTATGCGTGCACTGATACTGTCCACGCCACCTTTGAGGTACAGTTGAGATCTATCTTTCAATTCTCCTGATAAATATGAAATATCCGTATCACCAAGATCGGCATTGACCCGGTTGGCAAGAGAAGTACTGAGATGTCCGATTGATCCCTTATAGACACTAAACTGGGCGCCATCCTGCGCTTTTAAGCTCAGGTAATCAACGTTCAGGTCATTGCAATATATTGATGCTCCATTTTTTAGATCAATACACAAGCTATCGAGCGCAAAGGATCGTAAGTTAATAGAAGCACTTCCTGTTATGATCACTTTCCGGATATCCGGCGTATATATTTCAATGGCAGATGTTTCCAACCTTCCCTGATAGGTGCCTTTTACATATAGTATGCCATTTTCTACCACTGTTTTTATTGAATCGGAAGTGTTGTCATCTTTCAAAAATAAAATTTGACTTTTATCACTATGTTTCAAAGACAGATGGAATGGTGCAGAAACATCGATAGAATGAAAGTCAGGCAGATCTTTGGATATTGGATTTTCAATTGATGGAGAACTCCCTGCGTCAGAGTTTGTAAATTTCCTGATCTTTAGCCCAATATCAGCTACTGCTACTATTTCACATAAAAGAAGTAAGGCAAATAGTGCTAGTAATATTTTGTTACTGTTTTTTAATCTCGTTTTCATTTTTCTAAATGGTTATTTATTTAAATGTTATAGAGATATTAGTTCTTATGATTGTCATAGTAACTTTTCAATTCATCGAAGTCGATGTTTAGAAGTTGCATGGTTTTGAAAATCAGTGGAAGATCATTTTTGATAAATGAATCTTTCTTAAGGGTAAGCGTCTTTTCAAAGGCGCCTTCTGAAACAAAATATCCTATGCCTCTTTTGTTGAAAATGATATCCATATCTTGTAAATAGTTAAAGGTTCTCATTACAGTATTTGGGTTTACTTCAATATCCACTGCTGTTTCACGTACAGAAGGAACACGTTCTCCTTCCTTCCACTTTTTTAGCAAAATATTCTCACAGAAAAAGTCTGCAATCTGAAGGTAAATAGCTTTGTTATCTCTAAAATCCATCTTATACCTCCTTTTCTTTCAATTTCAAATATGTCACAAACCAGCAGAAAGGTGCCAGCAGATACCAGAATACTATCTTTGAGATCCGTTCAAAGTCCAGACCATAACGTCTGTCAAGGTAACTTGGTAAGTTGAAGTCTATATCATTTAACCTCATATCGTATGTAAAAGCTGCCATGATCCCAACAGCGATCAACACCATGATAATACTGGCGACAAACAATGTTAGTAGTGTTAATGGCAGAGGAAATTTTTTGAACGATGCTGCTCCAAGTAAAAACACAGATTGCACAACAAGATAGATTTTAATTGTCTTCCACACGATTGTATCAGCGACATCAAAAGCTTCAAAGTCTTGTTGTGTGAAATAGGAAGCAAAAGCATTCAAAATGGTCGATAGAAGAAAATAATAGACTATATAGGTTATGATATATATAAGGGTAGTTATAAATAACATACTTATTAACCTTTCCAGGTTGGATACTGGAAGCGTAAGATAAGCATAGCTCTTATTCTTATTTAACAAATCCCGATATGCGAGACTACTGAGTACCAATCCGGTGACCATAAAGGTAGAAGCGAATAGTGGTACATGTGTTCCATGTGTGTTTTTATTGAGTGCGGAAATGGTAAAAATGAAAAGTACCACACCCGAAATAGCTCCTAATATGATCAACATGGCCTTTGCATTCGTGAGAACCTCTCGTTTGATCAGATTGCTCAGGCGCGTTATATTTAAATAGTGATTCATATATTTTTATTAAATGTTAAGATGTTAAAGCCCTCAGGTGATTTAAGCAACTCAAGGCCTGTCATCCATAATGCCTGGTTAATTTTCGTTATCAGTATCCTCAAAGATTTGATTAATTCTTTTTGGATCAGAAATAATGGTATTAAATAGTACTTCCAGGTCGGCCTCTGTTTCAATCCCTGTTTTATTTTCCATGACCACAGAATATCCTCCCAGAATGCTTTGAGAAAATAAAATGTCGTCATCGTTCATCTTTTGTGGTGTTACCTCGAAGCTTAGTTTTTTAGAGACCTGCTCGAAATATTGATTAAAGATAATCTCACCTTCATCCAGGATGATTATCGGATCAATAAGGCTTTCAACATCCCTTACCTGATGCGTTGAAATGATAAAGGAGCGATCTTCGGTGACAGAGGAAGCAACAATCTTTCTGAACTGGCTTTTTGATGGTATGTCCAATCCATTGGTAGGTTCATCCATGATCAGTAAAGCACAATTAGTCGCGAGGCCAAAACCAATGATGATCTTCTTTTTCTGCCCGTAGGACAAAGCAGTCAACTTTTCGCTTGGCTGCAACTGATATTCTTCAAGGTATCCGGAGAATTGATCTTTGTTGAATCTTGGATAAAATGATGAATATATATCAACATATCTCTTGATACTGAGCGCAGGAAGGTGAAACTCTTCCGGTATGAAATAAATTTCACGCAAGAAATCCGGCAAGCGATCTTTAGAGCGATAATCAAGCACTTTACATTCGCCATCGGTCGGGAAGAGTAATCCGGCAATATTTTTTAACAGTGTGGATTTACCAGCCCCGTTCTTTCCCAGCAATCCGTACACATTGCCTGAAGGCAGGTTCAGGTTGACGTCTCTCAGGATCGTTTTTTTTCTAGTATAACAGAAAGTTAGATCATTAATTTCAATCATTGTTTAAGTGATTTAGTGTATTACATAACTAATACACTACAAATGTAATACATAAATTTTCATTTTTGCAAATCCTGCAATTAATTTTTCAGCAAAAACTCAAAATTCTTCCTTCGACTATACTTGTTTATTTATTTTTGAGAGCTCAAAAAATATTTTGGAAATTGTTAGCATTGTTATCGTTTAAGTAATTCTTATGACTAAAGATCACTTTCAACAAATAGCATCAGAGTTAAACATTCTGGGAAAACAAGTGGCCGCAACGGTAGCCCTGTTGGATGAAGGAGGAACAGTACCCTTTATTTCCAGATACCGAAAGGAAATGACCGGTAGCCTTGATGAAGTAGCCATTGCTGGCATTAGGGATCGTATCACTCAACTAAGGGAACTCGACAAACGGAGGGAGGCCATTCTGAAATCTTTAAAAGATCAGGAGAAACTCACCCCGGAACTCGAGAAGCTGGTAGAGGAAGCAACTACCATGGCCGAACTTGAAGACATCTACTTACCTTACAAACCTAAACGCAGAACCAAAGCGACTGTAGCCAGGGAAAAAGGTCTTGAACCATTGGCTAAAAAGATTTTTGAACAAGAGCATTTTGATTGTATAGCGGAGGCTTCAAAATATATTAATGAGGAGAAAGAAGTTGCCAACGAGGAGGATGCCCTTCAAGGTGCGAGGGATATTATTGCGGAATGGGTTAATGAAAATCAGGAAGTAAGAGCTGCACTGAGAGGCCTTTTTATAAAAGAAGGAACGTTCAGGACCAGGGTTATCTCAGGAAAAGAGGAAGAAGGACATAAATATAAAGATTACTTTGAATGGGAGGAAGCGATAAAAACGGCCCCTTCCCATAGGGTACTGGCTATGCGCAGAGGTGAAAAAGAGATGTTCCTGATGCTTGATGTTGCCCCGGAGGAAGAAAACGCCATTTCCCTTATAGAAAACTTAGTAATTAGAAATAATAATGAGGCTGCTGAGCAAGTGGCTACAGCGGTAAAGGATAGTTATAAGAGATTGTTGAAGCCATCCATTGAAACTGACATAAGAGTTGGCACCAAGAAACAAGCAGATGAAGAGGCGATAAAAGTATTTGCCGAGAACCTAAGACAATTGCTACTGGCAGCACCTTTGGGGCAGAAAAATGTGCTGGCCATCGATCCCGGATTTCGAACAGGCTGCAAAGTTGTTTGTCTGGATACGCAAGGTAAATTGCTGGATAATTCAACGATTTTTCCCAATGAACCTCAAAAGAAAATTGTTGAGTCTTCTGCCCAAATAAAGCATTTGGTTGAGCAGTTCGATATTCAGGCAATTGCTATTGGCAATGGTACTGCCAGCCGGGAAACGGAATCGTTTGTTAAAAGCCTTGGACTATCAAGAGATATCACCATTGTGGTAGTGAATGAAAGCGGTGCTTCTGTTTACTCTGCATCTGATGTTGCCAGGGAAGAGTTTCCGGATTATGATGTAACCGTTAGAGGAGCAGTATCTATCGGAAGAAGACTTATGGATCCTCTGGCGGAATTGGTGAAGATCGATCCAAAATCCATTGGGGTGGGACAGTACCAACATGACGTTGATCAATCTTTGCTAAAACAAGGACTGGATGATACGGTAATGAGCTGTGTGAATGGTGTCGGTGTTGAGGTCAATACGGCAAGCAAACAGCTGTTAACCTATGTTTCCGGTTTAGGGCCTCAATTAGCCCAAAACATTGTGGAATACAGAAACGAACATGGTCCCTTCAATGATAGAGTAGCTTTAAAAAGTGTACCAAGATTGGGAGACAAGGCGTATGAGCAGGCGGCCGGCTTCTTAAGGATCAGAAATGCTAAAAATCCATTGGACAGTAGTGCAGTACATCCTGAAAGTTATGCCATTGTTGAAAAAATGACTAAAGACCTCGGCTGTACGGTGGAGCAATTGATCAAAGATGGCACGCTCAGGAATAAGATAAAGTTGCAGGAATATGTGACTGATACGGTTGGACTACCAACTTTGAAAGATATTTTGGATGAACTTTCCAAACCAGGCCGAGACCCAAGAGAGCGTTTTGAAGCTTTTTCATTTGATGATGGTGTCAACACTATGGAAGATCTCAGGCCCGGAATGAAATTACCAGGCATTGTTACCAATATTACCAATTTCGGGGCTTTTGTTGATATTGGAGTACATCAGGACGGTTTAGTACACATTAGTCATTTGTCTGATAGTTTTGTAAGCAATCCAAATGATGTGGTTAGTGTACAACAAAAGGTTCAGGTAACTGTATTGGAAGTAGATATTCCTAGAAAGAGAATATCATTGTCTATGAAAGGCGATCCTGCAAATCAGACCAAGCCAAAGAAAAAGACTCAAAAACCAAAGCAAGAGGTGGAGGGTGATCTGCAGGCAAAACTGGCGATGCTGAAGGGAAAGTTCAAATAATCGAACGATAAACCGATTTTCGACAATTAGTAATTGGCAATGAGTAATTAATAATAATATTAACGCTGGTTTTCAGGTGTTGAATTGATTGAGTGGAATAGTATAGGCTTTCTTTTGTTATGAAAAAAAGCCCTCGTTCCGAAACCTTGAAATGGAAACCTCAGTTCCTTTTCAACACTTCAACACTTCAACACTTCAACACTTCAACACTTCAACACTTGCGTATACCATGAAAAAGCCAATTCTTTAAAGGAATTGGCTTTTTGCATATTGACCTATTTGAGAAAAAGTAGTTTCACGTCATAGAAGAAAATTAGTATACGATACTCCTCCAGTCTTTGAATCGCTGGGTGATTCGATCACACATTAAATCAAAGTTTTCCCAGGTATCCTTTACATGATAAATGGAAGGTAGTTCTTTCGCCAATACCGTTTGGTAATCTTTCTTGTATATACCACCACCATAGTAATAATAAGTGAACATGTTGCCTTCCTTATTGAAAAGCTCATACCCTAGATATCCATCCCAAACCTCGCTTAAAATTGTCGGGCTATATTCTCTTCTGAGAAATCGATAGATCTGAACTTCGGCTTCATCCTTGAAGAACATTGAATATAAATTGTTCTGAATGACCCAGCCCAGGTACATTCCAATATGGACATATGCTTGTTCTATTGGCAGCGATTCCGGAAAGTTTCCAAGAAAATGCTTTTTTGCATTGTCGTAAATCGTCTTATGTTTTGCCAACCTTAAATCGTCTGTCATAATGCTTGCTGTTAACATTATTAATTCATATCTAGTTTTTGTTAGATTAAAAATAATAAGCGGTTATTGAAAACTTATTCCTAAAACTATTTAGAAAATACTCTTGTAATATTTGATATGTTGTTTTAAGAATAAAATTAGAAATACCTCGGTTGATCAGTGGTTGTAAAACGCTCTTTGAAAGATCAGGCAGTATAAAAAAATTGATAACAGATGAAAATTGCAGCAATGATGCCTGCCAGATCGGCTATCAAACCACATGTAACAGTATAGCGTGTTTTTTGAATATTTACGGCACCGTAATAAACGGCCAAAGTATAAAAAGTAGTCTCGGTTGAGCCTTGAAAAGTGGATGCTAAGCGCCCAGTAAAGGAATCTGCTCCATACGTTTGCATGGCTTCAATCATCATGCCTCTTGCACCACTTCCGCTTAAAGGTTTCATCATGGCAGTAGGTAGCGCCTCTACAAAATCGGCATTAACACCAATACCAACCACTATAAATCTGATGGCATCCAGCAAAATGTCCATAGCACCTGAAGCTCTGAAAATACCAATAGCAAATAACATGGCAACCAAATAGGGAATAATGGTAACCGCTACCTGAAAGCCTTCTTTTGCACCTTCAATAAAAGCCTCATAAACATTGATACGTTTTTTGACCGCCAAAACCATAAAGAAAGTAATGACCGACATTATAATGAAGGTTCCGGAAAAAGTAGTGAACACACCAATTTGTTCCTGATCCATTTGATTCACGAAATAAATGATACTGGCAATAATCGCAGTGCCTCCACCCAGATAACCTAGAACCACTGCATTCATCAAATTGATTCTCTGGCGTATTGCAACGGCCACAAGGCCTGCCACAGTGGAAAAATAGGTGGCAATTAAAATGGGTACAAAAATATCCGACGGATTGGCTGCCCCCTCTGCCGCCCTGTAAGCCATCACCGTTACCGGGATTACCGTTAATCCTGAAGTGTTTAGTACCAGAAACATGATTTGAGCATTGGAGGCTGTATCACTTTTGGGATTGGCCTCCTGTAGTTCCTCCATAGCTTTAAGCCCCATAGGGGTAGCAGCATTATCCAGGCTCAGCATATTGGCTGAAATATTCATTATCATGGATCCGAAGGCAGGATGGTTTTTAGGTAATTCCGGAAATAACCTGCAAAAGAACGGATTAACCAACTTTGATAATATTTCAATAGCGCCTCCTCTTTCAGCAACCCTCATGATGCCCAACCACAACGTCATGATCCCAATGAGATAAATTACAATTGAAATACTGGTTTCGGCAGACGTGAAGGTACTATCGAACATTGACTTAAATACATTCAGATCTGCCTTACTAAAAGTTATCTGAAGAGCATCAGCAAAAAAATCGCGATAGTAATAACCCAATACCCTGATAAGACCGACCACAAAACCAACAAGTAAAAAGCCAACCCAGATATAATTTAGTGTCATATGGTTTTACTATTCAATTTTGACAAATCGTTAAACTATTACTTGTTGTAAGGCCGCTTATCGCCTGAGACAGCCAAAACTAAACTTAATAATTATCTAAATCAATTAATAATTAACGATACAATTACGAGTGCAGAACTATGATGTACTCCGGATA
Organism: Splendidivirga corallicola; assembly: GCA_030442035.1. GTDB lineage: Bacteria > Bacteroidota > Bacteroidia > Cytophagales > Cyclobacteriaceae > Splendidivirga > Splendidivirga corallicola. The sequence continues at coordinate 602,950 of JAUJEA010000002.1, read as the reverse complement.
GCCGTGTGCAATGGAATTTATTTTTAATTTTGAATATACAGGTAAGCGATCTATTTTTTTGAATCTTTTGTTACAATTACTCATGGCAGTCGTAGAATGGACAGGATTATAAAAGTACATTATCCCAGACCAGATATCCTGAATGATCGATGGATCTGGAAGATCGCGTGGCGGGATGCCAAGAAGAATGGTCCCAGACTGCTATTATTTATTTCATCCATTGTCATTGGTATTGCGGCTTTAGTCGCTATTAATTCCTTCAACAATAACCTTGATGCAGATATAGATAATCAGGCCAGGGCACTTTTAGGTGCTGATATTGTGCTCTACAGTGATGATCCGTTCGGAGAGGCTGATTCTATTTTCTTCAATAAACTAACGACCGAGCAAGCATCGGAGGCCAGATTCAATTCTATGGCGCACTTTACTGTACAGAGAGAGAGCCGCCTGGCCCAAATTACTGCTTTGAAAGGCAATTATCCTTTTTATGGTGAAATGGAAACCGTTCCACCTTTTTCTATTGAAAATTTCAGAAATGGGAATACTGCATTAATTGATGAAACTATTGCCCTTCAGTTTAATATCAATGTCTATGATACTGTAAAGGTTGGAGAACTTTCATTGCCTGTGGTTGGATTTGTAACTAAGAAGCCAGGAAATGTTAAGATTGCTTCAACGTTTGCTCCGGGCATCTATATCCCGTTCGATAGCCTGAAACGCACAAATCTTATAACAACCGGAAGCAGGATCAAATACAGAAAATATTTTAAAATTGCCGAAGATAAGAGTGTTTCCAGGACACTCAATGATCTTAAACCAGCCATTAGAGCCTTTGGGTTTAGCTGGGAGACCATTCAATACCGAAAGGAGAATCTTGGCAAAAGCTTTAAGAATCTGTATAAATTTTTAAACCTGCTTGGTTTTATCGCATTGGTGCTGGGCTGTGTCGGTGCTGCCAGTTCCGTTCAAATCTATCTTAGGGAGAAAACAGGGGTTATTGCCATCCTTAAATGCCTGGGAGCTCCCGGGGAAGCTACCTTTCTTATTTTTTTCATTCAAACCATTATCCTCGGGATTATCGGAAGTATTCTGGGTGTGACTTTGGGTAGTTTTATTCAGGCTTTGATACCCTATGCCTTAAAAGACTTTCTACCGATCAATTTAAGTTATGCCATTTCATGGCCTTCCATTCTGTTTGGACTATTTATCGGCTTTGTTATTTCTATATTGTTCTCGCTGTTACCACTGTTTAAGATCAAGAACATTTCACCAATCCTTGCATTCAGAGCGAATATTGAAGTGTTAAAAGTGACAAAGGGCGTTCAGAAAAGAGTAGTTTTTCTCATTATATTGACGGGACTTGGATTGGCAATCTATCAAACACAAAGTATTGTTTTAGGAGCAATTTTTTCTGCAGCTATCGTATTTACATTTTTCATTTTATCATTGATAGCCCGGTTATTACTTTTTATAACCGGAAGGTTGCTGCAAAAGAAAATGAGCTTTGTCTGGCAGCAGAGCATGTCTAACCTGTTTCGACCCAACAATCAAACCTTGATATTGATTGTAGTCATAGGGCTTGGAACTTTTTTGATTTCAACACTTGATGTGATCCAGAATGGTATCCTGAGACAAGTCGAATTTATTGGTGCGTCGAATCGTTCTAATTTGGTGCTTTTTGATATTCAACCGGATCAAAAAGAAAAGATCGACAGTCTTACTCAGGAGTATGACTTGGCTACTCAACAACTGGTCCCAATCATAACCCTTCGATTTCAAAAGATCAGAAATAAAAGTATCAATGAAATTAAAAATGATCCTGATGATGATGTTCCTAATGGGCTTCTTTATTGGGAACACATGGTGACCTATCGTGATGAGCTGCTGCCTACGGAATCAATATCGAAGGGAAGGTTCACTCCTGTGATTAAAAACCAAAAAGACAGTATTTTCATCACAGTAGCCGAGAGCATGGCGAGTTTGATTCACGTTGACCTGGGTGATGAGATTGTATTTAACGTTCATGGCCTTCCTTTGAAGACGTATGTTGGAGGAGTGGTTAAAACTGACTGGCAAAGAATTCAAAATAACTTCATGTTCATATTTCCGGCAGGTGTACTGGAAAGAGCACCACAGTATTATGCTTTATTGGCCAAATCACCTGATAAAAATGTCACCGCAGCTTTTCAACAAAATCTGGCCAGGAATTTTCCCAATGTTTCAAGTCTCGACCTAAGGATCATTTTAAGAACTCTGGATGAGATCATTGACAAGATATCCTTTGTTGTGCGTTTCATGGCGTTGTTTAGTATAGTTACCGGTCTGATTGTGTTGGCTGGAGCCATAAGTAATAGCAAGTATGCGAGGATTAAAGAAAATACCTTATTGAGGACATTGGGTGCTTTGAAAAAACAATTAAAGCAGATCACAATTATTGAATATGCTTACCTGGGATTGTTTGCCGGAGCCACCGGAACTTTCCTGGCTGTTTTCGCCAGTTGGGGTTTATCCATTTATTTTTTTGATATCATCTTTTTGCCAAATTTCTTTGACATGGCCGGTACGCTAGCAGTAATTATTTCTTCCACGATTCTAGTCGGTTGGCTCAATACACGAAGGATCATTAAAACACCTCCGCTTGAAGTGTTGAGAAAAGAAGTCTAAAGCAATAGTTTTTATAGCTTATTAGAAGTTTGATTTGGTAATTTTGAATTATGAATTTTTAATGATGAATTATAAAAGAATTATGAAATTGCGAATTACGAATTACGAGGATTTTATACTTACCAACTTAAATACTTTAACACTTTAACACTCTAACACTTTGACACTTTAACACTTCTAATACCTCCAGCTAACTAAATCTGCATCTTTAGGAGCGCTCTTTTTTATTCTATCCAGTATTTTAGGAACATACATGGTATTATACCTTAAGCGAGAAATGTGATTAGGATTTTCATGGTCGCCATTCCAGCAGTGTTCGGCACGATCACCGTAATCTACCTCTCCTTCATAATAAGGATCCGCGGTACTTTCTAAAAACTGTTCCATAAGATAAACAGCATTGTTCAAATAGTAATTGTCCATGTCACCGCAATATATATGGATCTTGCCTTTTAATTTAGGCCCCAATGTTTTCCAATCTCTTTGTAGAATATAGCGTAGATCATAATGCTCCCGCCAGTACTCAGCTACGGTTCGATCGATTTCACCGGTCATTTTGTCCCATATTCTTTTGGGATAGCCATCTTCACCCACTGGAGAATAAACAGCTTCCCAAATATCGAATTGATCACCAGATCGCCCTTTGGTCCCCAGCACCAATTCCAAGTGATTCCAATCTTTAAGGGTTCGATCCACATTACCAAGATAATCGCGATGACCTGCTCTTTCAATCTTTTTAAAGTCTCCATCTTCGTAGTAAGCATTAAGATCTTCATAGATATTCACCAATGTATAAGCCCTGAAATCGATGGGATCGGGACAAGCCGCAAAACACCCATTATATTCATCCGGGTACATTACTTGGGCTGCGAGTGCTTCCCAACCACCTGTGGAACCGCCATATAGGAATCTTGACCACCCTTCTCCGATACCTCTGAATTCTTCTTCAATATAAGGAATAAGCTCATAGGTGATGGCATCACCATAAGGCCCAAGGTTTGCGGAATTGACCGCATAGGAATCATCATAATATGGATTGGCATGCTGAATTTCTATGATAATCATTCTTGGAAAGTCAGGTCCCGTCCAGGTTTTGTAAAAGTTATGCGCCTCCTCTTGTACAATTCGGTTATAACCTTTTACATCAAACCTGGCACTATAATCCGGTTCAAGGTTTGGGTCGGGTGCCTCTTCTCTAAATCCTCCAAAATCGCTAGGGAAATGTCCATGAAAAATTGCCAATGGGTATTTAGCTTCAGGGTGCTCATCAAAACCTTCCGGTAATAAAACATGCGCTCCAAGATGCATAGGCCGCCCCCAAAATTCTGAGAGGAGCTCACTTTGAATTTTGACATGCTTCACATATTTAGAATCCTTGGGAGGATCAATTGGGGGAATTTCCTGATCCAGGTTAATTTTGATCTCGAATTTTTCATTTGGATTAATATTCATTTTTACCGGCGAACTATAAAGATTCCCAGGTGCTAAATTCCAATGCTGCCCTTCTCCTCGATCCATAGGTAATTTAACAGTATGGCCGTCAGCCCGATTGAAGGTTTCATATTTATGCAAGAGAGCCTGAACATAATACTCCCCAGGCTCAAGATCATTTAAACTGGCTTTTGGATAACCAAATACATCACCATCGAATATAGCAACCTGTCCGGATTCCCAACCTTCAACATCAATCCCAAATATCTGCTGAGCATTGGGTCCTGAGCTTATCTGAAATCTTGGTTCTTTTTCATCGTGCTTAGCAATGATCAGCAGTAATCGGCCATCAAGTGGTGTTTCACTTTTATCCGCTTCAAATGTGATTGAAAAGGTAAGTGCTGATGTCTGGTTATTTTGGCAATTAAGACAGGCAAATAGAACACACAGAAAAAGTAAGCTATTGAGGGTTTTCATCAGGATTGTGTATTTGGTGTTTAGTTGTTTACAGATTGTAATTTAAAAGTTAACGTTTTTTAGGATATTTTAAAAAGATACTATCGCACAATGTCTCACTGATATCAAAGGCGGTAATATTTGCACTCGCAGCTTGAAATTGTTAGCTTATGAAGGTATAATTAGAGAGGTAACCTTAGCCATCCTATGCGATATAGGAAGATTCACGCATAGCCCTGATATTGAGTATAGGCATGAATTGACACATGAACAACTTAAACACTTAAATACATTAACACTTCAACACTTTTTATAAACCCATGAAATCAACTACCATTAACTCTAAATTACAATACGCCATTTGTATATTGTCACTTGGCATATTTGGTTGTACTGAACCTCAGACGAATCAATCATCGGAAGAAGCTTCTTCCGATGCACCAATTGAAACTGCTATTCCTGCAATTACTCATCGTTTGTCAGCAGATCAAACACATAATAAATTTAGTAGTACAATTGAACCTGTCATTAAAGTAAATTCAGGCGCTGTGGTTGAGGCTTATACCAAAGAGGCAACAGACGGTCAGCTAAATGCTGAATCGGGTATTGATGACTTGAATAAGCTGAGCTTTGAACCAATACATCCATTAACCGGTCCGGTATATGTAGAAGAAGCTCAACCAGGCGATATTTTAGCAGTTACATTGCATGATATAGAGATTGGTGATTGGGGCTGGACTGCTATAGTTCCAGGATTTGGTTTCCTGGCAGATGAGTTTACAGAACCTTATCTGAAAACTTTTCAAATAAATCAGGGAGACCAGACAGTAGCTTTTTCCGATAAAATAAAAATACCGTTAAACCCTTTCCCCGGAGTGATGGGAGTAGCGCCAACCACAGATTCTTTGTTATCTACCATACCTCCAAGGGCAAATGGCGGTAATATGGATAATCCTTATATGATTGCAGGAACCACTGTCTATTTTCCCGTATTTGTGAAAGGTGCATTATTTTCTATTGGAGATACCCATGCAGCTCAGGGAATGGGAGAAGTTTGTGGAACAGCCATAGAAGCACCGATGAGAATTGTCTATGAGATCAATGTGATAAAGGGAGACCGAAGCATTACTGAGCCGGAATATGAAGATGATGATTACTATGCGGTAACTGCTTTTGCTCCTACACTTGACGAAGCAGCCAAAAAAGCTACCCGATATATGGTTAATTACCTGGTTGAAGTCCATGGAATGCAAAGGAATGATGCCTATGTCCTGTGCTCCTTGACCGGAGATCTTAAAATAGCTGAAGTCGTGGATGTGCCTAATGTTTTGGTAGCCATGCACATGCCTAAAAAAGTGCTGGGAATTTAAATCTAGGGATCAAAAAAAGCGTACTCATTATTAAGCCTAATGCGTTGAACCAAAGGTTTTGAATTGGTATGTAAAAAAATTATGTTTTTACATTATATGTTGTAACATATATTTTCAGTAGCCGTAGAACTCCTAATAAATTCACCATTAAAAAATAGCATTATGAGTAACCTGCAAAACTTGAATGAGTTAAATCAAATGATCCTTTCCGGACAGATTCTGGATGCTTTTGAGAAATTCTACGATGACAATGTTGTCATGCAAGAAAACAGCCAGGAGCCTAGAGTGGGAAAAGATGTTAACCGTGAGTATGAAAAACAGTTTGTGTCTAACGTGGAAGAGTTTCATAGTGCCGAAGTTTTGAGCACAGCTGAAAATGGAGATACCACTATGGCAGAATGGCACATGGACATCACTTTCAAGGGTGGACAAAGACAACAATTAAACCAGGCTGCTGTACAAACCTGGAAGGACGGTAAAATCATCAAAGAAAGATTTTATCACGGAGAGTAATCATTTTTTAAGTAGGGTGTGTTTCTATTCATATTAAACTTTATCAACGTTACGAATAGAAAGACACCTTACTTTTCTCATGAATTTAACGATGTGTTATCAATAATTTTAATTTGATCTCCCAACCGGATCTCACCTTCTCGTATAACTTTGGCAGTAATGCCACCATGTCCTCTCATGGCATTATAACCTCCGGCACCTAAAGCTTCCTCCATACGGGAACAGGGATGACAAAGGCCACTCATTTCCAATATAGCATCTCCTATTTGAAACTGTTTTTCTTTGAATGCCAGTAGGTTGATTCCACTCACCACAATATTTCTCCTTAATAAAAATGGTTGAATGAATTCCATTTTCATAAAAGAGGCAACTGCCTGGATATGCTCTTTTTGTATGAGAGTTACTTGTCTTGGACTGTTTGTGGAACCTCTAAATCTGTCACCTTCCAAACCGCTTCCAATTTTTGCTATAACACGCTCCAAAATAATCATGTCTTCTCTTTTTCCGGGACGTACCCCAATCCATTCCACTATGCCTTCTTTTGCAAAGTTAGACATGAGTAGCTTCATCGGAGAGGTTTCTTGTTGCTGCATAAGGCCATGTGTAATTTGATTGAATAAAGATAGGACAAAAAGCATAAAAAAAGCCGATGCTATTGCACCGACTCTTAGCTTATAAAACGTAAATCGACTACTCGTATCTTAATGATTCCACCGGATTTTGCGCCGCAGCATTGTAAACCTTGCCTCCAATGGTGATTGCCGCTAAAACAAAAGTGACAATAACCGGTACTATAAAACTGACTATATTCATATCAATATGAACAGCATAGATACTGCCCATTAACATATCCGTTAAATAATATCCCGCGATGGCACCAAAAAAGGATGCAATAATTAGTATGATGACAAACTGTTTGTTGATCAAACCTGCTAAATGACCAATTGTTGCACCCAGCACTTTTCTAATACCCAACTCTTTTATTCTGCTAATGATATTGAGCGAGACCAGCGTAAACAATCCGATTGCCGAGAGAATAATGGCAATAACGGATAAGAACAGAAATATGTAAATAATATTTTTGTTTACATCCTTAGCCTCTTTCAGTGTATCCTCCTGCATAAAGCCTGGATAAGGAGCATAAGGAATAGCTTTCTTCCATTCCGCTTGTAAATAATCATTGGTCTCATAAAGTTTGTCCATATCCGTGCTGACAACCACCATTCTTAGGCGTTCAGGTTTTGCAAGTCGCAACATAGTAGGTTCAATGGGGCTAAAGAAGTAATCCCCATAGAAATTTTCAACAAGGCCAATAATATTCAAATGGGTCGTATCATTGAGTGAAACACGTTTACCAATGGGGTTCTCCCAGCCAAATTCCTGAGCAAAGAGTTCTGTCACAATAATAGATTCCCGGCTATCATTTTCCTGTCGTTCTATATCGAAATTTCTCCCCTCCTTTAAATTAAGGCCCATTGTCTCCAGGTAATCGGTTCCAATATCCAGTACATCCGCTCTTACTTCCTTGTCCTCACTCTTGACTGTTCTACCATAATCCGACCAGCCAATATGTTCGTCCGATCCGGCAATACTTTTAATATGGCTACTTTGTTCAACTGCATTCCTGAAAGCTGTATACTCTGCTGTGGATCTAACGGGGACAGCAATGATCCCATCCTTTTGATAACCCAGATCCATGTTTTCCTGAAATACGGCATTTTGTGTAAAGACAATTCCAGAAACCAATGCTACAATGGAAATAGTAAACTGTGCGGTCAGAAGTACTTTTGATAAGGCGCTGCTACCTTTTATTTTCAGAGAATTACTTAAAATCTTAACAGGTTGGAATCCGCTGATATAAAAGGCCGGATAAATGCCAGCTACAAGGCCTGTGAACATTAATAAAGCGACAAGGAACACATAAAAACCAATGTTATCCAGGAAGCTAATTCTCAGATCAAGATATTCCCACATGCCACTGTACAATGGCACCAAATAATAGGCTAGTAAAAGACCGAATAATAAAGCCATGAAACACAGCATCATATTTTCGCCCAGAAACTGCCACACCACCTGACTTTTATTTCCACCAAGAACTTTTCTAACACCTATTTCCTTGAGTCTTTTGCTTGAAAAGGCGATGGAAGTATTGGTGAAATTGAAACAAGCTATGAGTAAAATGAGGATTGCCATAACATTGGGAGCCACTACCGCGGCAGGATGCATATTGTTCCATAACCAATAGTTCCACATATTGTCAGCTTCATCCGCCACTGCTTCCAATGGTTGCAAGTAAAAACTGTGCATGGGGATATCCTGTCTTGCCTCATTTTGGATGGGAACATATTTTGCCAAAAGATTTTCTACTACTTGTCTTTTGGTAGGATCTGATATTCTTAAAAATGTTGCCGAGGTGAATCTTTGCCAATCCTGGGGATCTTCTATTTCACTGATTTTAATAAAGTTCTCATAGTTCAATAAGGCCTCAAATTGCATACAGGTGTTCAACGGAGGATTTTCCATAACACCGGCTACAATAAATTCAAATTCCTGCCCACTATTGTTTCTGATCACCATAATTTCTCCTAAAGCTTCCCTTTCTCCAAAATATTTTTCTGCCGTTTTTTTTGTGATCAGTATTTTACTCGGATCTTTAATGGCTTCCTTATCACCTTCAATCAATGGATAAGTGAAAATATCGAGATAGGCCTCATCACCAAATCCAAACTGAGTATTAAAAACCTCGTCATCATGCCTCATGGAATATCTGGACGTCATAAAACGGGTGACCTGATCCGCTCCGGAAATATCAAGCTCTATGGCAGGTCCCATGGATACCGGGGTGATGCCATAATCTACCATGCGTTCTTTTAATTGGCGTTTGGCACTTATCTTATAAATTTCATCTATATTTTTATGATTGGTATCAAACCCGATGGCGAATTGATAGTTGAGATAGGCCACTACACAAAGTGCTAGTGCAAGCCCCAGCCCCAGCACATTGATCACAACAAATGTCTTGTTCCTGGCTAAATTTCTGAAGGTCACTTTAAGGTAGTTTTTGAACATAATCTTAAGTTTTATTTTGGGTCATTTTAAATATCACTATTTACGTTGTTCATTTGAAGTCCGAAATGACGAATTGGAAAATATATGTACCGAATCGTTATATACATGTGCTGAAACTGTACTTTCCAAAAAATGAAAGATTCGGGTCGTTTCTTTAAATTAGGACTAATTCATTGAATTTTAAATTCCTAATTATTTGATCTACAGATTCTAACAAAGTTACCATGAGCCTACGAAGAAAAATTTTTGAAATAATACATCAAGATAAAAATGCAAGCAAACTAAATGGAGCATTCAGTCTTTTCGTTATGATCTTGATCTTGCTCAATGTTTTGGCCATTATACTGGAATCCTTTAAAGGCGCCAGGGATGCCTATTCAGATTTTTTTCATGATTTCGAAATATTTTCCGTGGCGGTCTTTACAATTGAATACCTCCTGAGGATATGGACCTGTGACCTTTTGTACAAAGAGTCTAATAAGCTGAAGGCAATGTCGAAGTTCATTTTTTCACCACTTGGCTTAATCGACCTGTTAGCAATCCTGCCATTCTATTTACCGCTGATTATTGCCTTCGATATGCGTTTTGTGAGAATCTTGAGAGTAGTGCGGCTCATCAGGATATTCAAACTTAACCGTTATTCAAGCTCACTAAAACTAATTATGGATGTGATCAAGGAAAAGAAAGCAGAATTAGGCGTGACCTTATTTATGAGCTTTGTTTTGCTATTTATCTCTTCTACGTTGATGTTTTATATAGAGGGGAGTATTCAACCGGAAGCATTCCCCAACATTCTTGCGACTTTTTGGTGGGCCATTGCTACATTAACTACAGTAGGGTACGGTGATGTTTATCCGGTAACGGAATGGGGTAAAATTCTGAGTTCGATCATTGCGATTTTGGGAATTGGTATGGTTGCATTGCCTACGGGGCTTATCAGTTCCGAATTTATGGACAAGTTCAGCGGTACAAAGAAAGAGGAAGCTAAATCAGTCAAATATTGCCCTCATTGTGGTGAGAAGATCCATAAATGAAACACTATTCAGGATATAGGAAAAATTTGTTTATATTGACCCAAGCAATTAAACTGAGCCGGCAAGTTTGAACCGGAGAAATGTTCGAGCTTGCAATATTGAACTTGGAATCATTTTTAAAAATAAGAAAATACTTACCGCTGGAGGGTTTCATCTGGTTAATAGGGTTGATTTGTTTAGCCTTTTTTTACCCTGGAACTAATGCACATTTCACATTATGTTTCTTTCATCATTTGGGATTTGAATTTTGCCCGGGATGTGGTTTGGGCAGGTCCATTGCCTATTTTCTCCATGGTGAAATTTCCAGATCATTGTATGAACACCCTCTGGGAATTATGGCATTTTTAGTATTATGCTTTAGAATAATACAACTTTTTAAACAATCATTTAACCATCATTATTTTAAGAAAAATGGCAAAAATCATTGATATACTTCCTGAGTTACAGGGTCAGGAAATGGCTTATGTACAAGAAATCATCAAGGATATGGAAGATGAAAAAGCGCGATCCTTTGCAACCATTTATAGAGCAAGAAGAAAAGATCCCACGTTGATTTTAGTTACCACGATACTGGGATTTGTGGTAGTAGCGGGAGTGCAAAGATTTATTCTGGGACAAATCGGTATGGGGCTTTTGTATCTTCTCACCGGAGGGCTCTGTTTAATAGGAACCATCGTGGACCTTATCAACTATCAAAGCATGACTTTTGAGTTCAACCAAAAACAAGCCTATGAAGTGGCTATCATGATGAAGGACAAAAGTGATAGTTAGCGCTTCCTGGAGTTTTTGTTTGACTTCAGTAATGAATTTTACAGAAAATCTTTTTTTGTGAAAAAGTGTTACCAAAAAGGATTACAGTAACAAAAAAGATCGATTGAAGTAATAAAAAAGGTAAAATTGCATAAAAATTTTTTAGTCCGTTTTTTTCAACGTTTGGGGTAAAAAATTACCCCTTTTTCTGCATATTGTCAACCAGCTCAACATCCCTGTTCCAACCGCTTTGGCCCCCCATTTTATTGCTGATTCGCATGCATTAAATTGATTGAATGTTTAACCAAATATTCATATCATTATGAGAAATTTACTGTATTTACTAGCGATTATTGGACTATCATTAACCTTTTCCGGCTGTGCTGAGGATCCTGCTGAAGAAGTAAAACCTGAGATCGATGTACCACATATTGAAGTAAGTGACGATGAAGATTCGGAAGAAGATCTAGGAGTACTTGGAGAAAATAAAGATTAAATAGAATAGCACAGTAGTTACCACTACTGTGCTATGTTTGAAAATTTATATCCGTTTGACTTATGAAACTTTTTAGAGTTTTAGGAGTGCTTTGTATTTTTCTTATGGCTATTGGAAATAGCAAAGCTCAGATAAATGACTTATCCGAGAATCAAGAGAAGATGGATACACTTTGGAGTCAGGTTAAAAAGTATCATAAAGACTCTCCGGACATTGCTCTGGATTATGCAAATCAATTGCTAGCTATTTCAATTGAAGAAGGAGACAAATCTCGACAAGCTGATGCTACATGGTCTATTGCATTCATTACAAAAAGCTCGGGAGATCTATCAGCGAGTATTAAACATTTCTTCAATGCCCTGGACTTATATAGAAAGTTATCAAGGTATCCAGATATTGCAAGTGCCTATTACAACATTGCCAGGATATTTAAAAAAGTTGGAGACTATGAAAATGCTTTAACTTTTTACAAAGAAGCGCTCAATCTTTATTTGCAGGAAAATCAAATCAAAAAAACCTCAAGCGCTTCCTATGACATGGGGATGTGTTATATCCGGCTCCAAAAATATGATAGTGCAGAAAGCTACCTGAATCGGACCATTTCGATAGGCAGTCCGGTCATGCAACGGTGTGCCTATAACCGAATGGGAATCCTTTTTTATGAACAACATAAATACAGCAGCGCCATAGAACAATATCAAATTGTTCTTTCTATGGCGCGTGAACAGGAAAATGAAAGAGCCATTGGGATGGCCCTTCATAACATAGGTGAGTCCTATTTTATGCAAGGTAATTATGATCAAGCCAGGGATTTTTTATGGCAGGCTATGACCGCCAAAAAAGCGGAAGGTGATCCTGAGCGAATATTATCGACTCAATTGCTTTTGACAAAAATGGCACTTGATCATGAGGACTTTGGATCTAACGTAAGTGATCTGAAAGTGGCTATTGCTAATATGAATACCAATGAAGTAAATCAAACACTTTCCGAATCATTGGCCTTTATACAGGATGTAGCACACGACAGAAAATATGAAAAATTTTTCGACCGTTCCGATCTGCTCAAATACCTGGAGATGCAGACCAATCAAAATGCCTTATTCAATGAGATCACCTCTTCGCTGGAAAGTCAGAAAAACAAATTTGCACTCCATGCTGCGGTTACTCAATACTATTCCGAAGAAGAAAAGAAGCAACTGGAAGCCAGAAATCAAGATACTTTATACCTGATCACAGCGGTTATTCTGATGTTTTCTTTGATCATTGGAATTGTATCTTATTTAAGATACAGAAAGAAACAATACAGACAGCTGGAACATCAATCCAGTCTGGAAGATTTTAAAGAAGCTTATGAGACCATGAAGTCTTCTTATGCCAGGCTTTCTTCCGAGTACCATGAATTAAAGCAGGACGAGGAAGAAAGCAAAAACCTTATGCAGGAAGCAGCAGTTCGCATGGCACAACTCAACGACCTCATGCGAAAAATGAATAGCTACCACCTGGATTTTATTATTAAATTAACCGAGTTAGGAATTAAACCACCGGTACCTAACTGGAAAAACGATTTGAATGACAGGAATAACTGATGGAGGCCTTATCTGACCTCCAACAATAGAAATGAACCATCAATTGCCGGAAGCAGTATCCGGAAGTGGTGGTTTTTGATCCTGTGGTATCGGACATTTATAAGGCTCTCCTTTAGTCCTTTCTTTGAAATCTGATTTCGCCGCTTCCAGCAATTTTTCATTTGTTAGCATTTCAATCCCGGTAATGGCTAAAAGTTTGGTAGCAAACTGAGCACTTTTATGACCAATGGATGTGCCATGACTCGCTGATGCCTGCCAACTGTGCCACGGAATGCCAAATGGTGCACTTGTAGCACTAAAACCACTGGTAGGCGTTATGTAGCTTACCTCTGCTACATCAGTGGACCCACCTCCGCGATGACCGGGGATTTCATCCTTCAGCGGCTTTATTTCTCCTTTCAAACCCACTTCTTCTTTACCTGACGCCTTTTGCATCGTTTTAGCCCATTGCTGTTCTTCTTCTGTAAATTGAATTGGGCCCAATAATTCCATATTGGTCTGTATCTCTTTTAGCAAAGGTTCATTGGACAATACTTCATGAACTCCGGTGAATAAACTTACTTTAAATTCAGTTTCAGTGGCCATAGCAGCACCTTCTGCAATTTTGAGTAATCGATCATACAGCTTTTCAACTTTGTCCCGGGTGATGTCCCTGACATAATACCATACCTTGGCGTAAGAAGGAACCACATTGGGTGCTTCACCGGCATTAGGTATCACATAATGAATACGCGTAGTTGGTTCAACATGCTCTCGCATCAGGTTCACGCCATAATTCATTAATTCAACAGCATCAAGTGCACTTCTTCCATTCCACGGATCAGCGGCACCATGAGCAGATATGCCATAAAACTCCACTGAAAAATTATTCATAGCATTGCCGGTCCGGTTCCAGGCTTGGGTTTCAGTGCTGGGGTGCCAATGCAAGGCAGCATCTAAATCATCAAAAAGTCCGGCCTTGGCCATGTATACTTTACCTATCACTGTTTCTTCGGCTGGACAACCATATAGCCTGATGGTTCCTTTTAGATTTTGTTTCTCCATGATCTGTTTAATGGCTATGGCTGATCCTACAGTGGCGGCACCGAATAAATTGTGCCCGCAACCATGGCCACTTGTGATACCATCATCCCTACCTTTTTTCTCCGGAGCCGGGGCATTACCCACTCCAGGGAGTGCATCATACTCGGCTAAAATGCCAATGATCGGTTGTCCCTGACCATAGGAAGCAACAAAGGCAGTGGGCATATCAGCAACGCCTTTCTCAATTGTGAAACCAGCATTTTCTAGTTTCGAGATCAATAAATTGCATGATTTATGTTCAAAGAGAGCGGTTTCGGAATATTGCCAAAGGCTTTCAGCCATGCTTTGTACTTCATCCCGCAAGCCTTCTACCTCCTGTAAAGTTGCCTTTTTGAGTTTGGATAGTTTTTGAGCATAGGACAGGTTATAGGCCAGGGAAACTGATAAAATTAGAATGAGTGATTTAAGTGAAAATAAATGTTTCATCTAGGGTTCGTTTTTAGGTTTGTTGCAATAATATTGATCAAATTAGCCAAAATTCCTCAATTTATAAAGTAGGATTAATTGGAGATATGAAAGGGCTGATTAAACCAGGGAATCACTTGAATTTTTAAAATTATGCGATTCAAATATCGTTGGTTTGAATGGCTGCTAATATTTTAAAAGGATAATTGATGGCAGACATCTGGAGTTCCCAATAGAAAATTATCATGCTGAAATCGATCTTTGGATAAAGAGATCATATTGATTTTGTTGTCTACGATTGAACTACCAATTTTAGTTTTACTTTTTTGTCAATGAGGTTTTAAATTACCTCGGGATTTATCCGGAAAAAAAGTTATGAAGAGGTTTTAGCCAAAATAATGTGTTGCCTTGTAGCGAAATGTTCATATAAGATTCTATTTCTTGTTTTTGAATATCCCCTCTTCATTTGATAATAATTTGAAATTTTTAGGCTAAAGCCTTTCAACACCCTTTTTTATATGCAGGCTTCAGCCTGCGACTATTCAATTAAGACGTTCTTAGCGCTCACGATCCAAGAATAAAATTTTACAATCCAACAGAATAGTTCCACACTCCAAAGGAATTGGCTTCACCATGCCAGATTTTAGATCGAATATTATGATAGGAAAAACTCATAAAACCGTGGAAACCATGAAAAAAATATTTGTATTCATCATTACACTTCTATTGATGGCAGGTGCTTCACAGGTACAGGCCCAACAATTTGATCCTCCTAAAAGCGGCGCAGTGCTGCGCCTGGAGACATATCAATATGAATTGAAACCTGGTCATGATATTTCTACCGACCTATGGTTGGTAAGGTCCAAGAGGAATAAAAAAACCAAATTTGGAGATTTCCAGGCCAAGGCTCCGACAGGCATAACTGTTAAGATAGATGCTAAAGAGAATCAGGATGTATACTCCATGTATGTAACAGCCGAGCAAAACGTTGAACCAGGCAATTATAGTATAATCCTTTCAGCAAAAGGGAAAAATGCGCATCAAGTGAAAAGTGTGGTCATTTCACTCAAGGTCAATAAAAGCTAAACAACAAAACAACAAACAGGATCAAAATGCTCAAAATCTTATACTCATTAATAATGTTATTGTTGATTTCAATAGTGACAACCAGGGGGCAAAGTCCCAATCAAACCATTAGAGGACATGTATTGGACCAGCAGTCCCAATCAGCTATACCTGGTGCCACGGTGCTATTGCTCAACTCAGATCCAATCAAGGGAACCAGTACTGATATGAATGGTGATTTTCGACTGGAGAATATTCCTGTCGGAAGGCAATCCATCCAAATCAGTTTTATTGGTTATGTACCTGTTACACTCAATAACATTATGGTTCACGCTGGTAAAGAAGTGGTCTTGAAGATTGAACTGTTAGAAGAGGTACAGAATTTGGATGCCATTGAAATTAAAGCTTCAAAAATTAAAGATGAGGCACTAAATGAATTAACCACTGTTAGTGCAAGATCTTTTAGTCTGGAAGAGGCTACAAGATTTGCAGGTACTTTCAATGATCCCGCCAGAATGGCTCAGAATTATGCTGGTGTAGCTTCATCAGGAGATATCAGAAATGACATTGTTATCAGAGGAAATTCTCCCAGTGGCCTTCAATACAGATTGGAAGGAATACCAATTCCTAACCCAAATCATTTCGGAACTTTTGGTTCTTCCGGAGGAGGTATTAGCATGCTAAGTCAGAATATTCTCTCCAGCTCTGATTTCCTGACGGGTGCTTTCCCTGCAGAATTTGGAGAGGCGATCAGCGGTGTTTTTGATATTTATATGAGGAACGGTAACAATGAAAAGCAGGAGTTTGCTACTCAAATTGGCTTTAGGGGAATTGAGTTCGCTGCCGAAGGTCCATTCTCCAAATCCTCAAAATCGTCCTATCTTTTCAACTATCGGTATTCAACACTGGCTGTTTTTGATGCTCTGGGCTTTTCATTTGCGAGCGGAGTGAACGCGGTGCCTCAATATCAGGATTTGGCTTTTAAATTAAATTTTGCGGTTGGGACCAAAAATAATACAATCTCCGTGTTTGGATTGGGAGGGAACGCCAACATTCATTTAAAGGATAGCGAACAGGAGAACGTTGAAGACTTTTTTAGCATAGATCGTCCGGCTGATCTAAAAAATGAGACTGCAACGGGAGTAGTTGGTGTTTCATTCAATCATTTTTTTAATAAAAAGGCTTATGGGAAATTAACCTTGGCAGTTTCACGAAATACGAATACTTACCGTATCGATACACTTAATGCTCCGGATTACCAAACGCTATCCAGGGCCGATTTTGGAGAGTTCAATGAAGATCGTTATAAGTTGGCCTATAACTTTAATCAGAAATTCTCAGCTAAGAATACGCTAAATAGTGGCCTTCAAATCGATTACATTGTTGGTGATTCTTGGAATAAAGAAAATCAGAATGGAACGCATATACTTACCACAAATTTTGATGGAAATACTTATTTAGTGTGTGCCTATTCTCAATGGCAACATCGGTTCAACAATACCTTGACACTTAACACAGGGCTACATGCACAGCATCTCACTTTAACAAGTAAAACAGTAGTGGAACCCCGACTTGGTTTAAAATGGCAGCTTAACCCAGATCAAAGTTTTAGTGCTGCATTTGGGCTTCATAGTCAATCCATACCGGTTTATGCCTATTTCATAGAAGAGGAATTGCCTAATGGAGAAATCCTGCAAAAAAACAGAGATTTGGATTTCCTTAAAAGCCAACATTACATCATAGCTTATGATAACAAATTGAATGAAAATTTACGTTTGAAAATTGAAGCCTATTATCAACGCTTGTACAACATCCCTGTTGAGCGCTCCAGTTCCTCCTATTCTGTGTTAAATGAAGGGGCTGATTTTGCGATTTATCCATCAGATAAGGATGTTTTGGTTAATGAAGGGAGTGGAAGAAATCTGGGATTGGAAATAACACTGGAACGTTTTTTTAACAGAGACTATTATTTTCTCATGACCACCAGTCTGTTTGATTCAAAGTATAAAGGAAGTGATGATATTGACCGGAATACAGCATTTAACGGCAATTATATTGTGAATGTGCTTGCTGGAAAAGAGTTCAAAATTAACAACAAAAATACCTTTTCCATTGACTTCAAAACCACTTTTGCAGGAGGAAAACGATTTACACCAATTGACGTGGCACAGAGTCAATTACTGCTGAAGACAGTGCTTCAGGAGGACAGGGCCTATGAAGATCAGTTTAAGCCCTATGTTCGTCCGGATGTCAAATTTAGCTATGCCATCAATCGCGGAAATGTGACCCACCAGATTTCATTGGATATTCAGAATTTCATCAACAGGAATAATGAATTCGAAAGGGTATACAGTATCAAAGAGGATGTGACACGAACAGTTTTTCAACAAGGTTTTTTGCCTGAATTACAGTACAGGATCCTTTTTTGATCCTGTATTGTTTGAATATTAAATTACTATTTTTACTTAAATATCAGTATATAGTGTTTTTATGAAGAAGTTTGCGAAGAAATATGGAACTAGATTCCTTGTAGGCTTCCTGATACACTTATTGTTTAAGGTTACTTCCGATCCAACCCCAAATCACTTTTGGGTATGGGACGAGCGAAACAAAGTGTATTTTATTTTTATTATTTCTCTGGTCATTGGGATCTGGGAGATAAAAGATATCATCATTAAGCGCTATTTTGATCGCTTTCCAAGTCGAAAAACTTCTTCCAGGCATTTAATCAGATTATTTATTATTCTCACCTTGGTTACGCTGCCTATTGTCATCATGGCCAGTTATTTTTCAACCTATCATCTTAAAGTTTGGCTGGAATGCCCTATTGTCGTTGATCAGGAGTCTGAACTTCTAAGAGATACCATCTTAGGACAAATTCTCGTCTGGTCAATTATCTCTGCTACTTTTTTTAAAATTTATTATGAATATTCAAAAGAAGCAGAGCACGAAAAGGCCTTGATTCAAAAAGAGCTTTTGCAGTCGCAATATGAGAGTTTGAAAAATCAGATAAAACCACATTTCCTTTTTAACAGCTTTAGTGTTCTGACGACATTGATCCATCAGAATCCGGACCTGGCTTCGGACTTCGTAGCACAGCTGTCAAAAAACTTTCGCTATATTCTTGAAAATAAGGATAATGATATGGTTAGCCTTGATAAGGAAATTCAATTTTTGGATTCTTACTTATTCTTGCTCAAAATTCGACATGAAGACAGTATCTCTGTAACTTTTACTATTGATCTTGAAACATCTGATTTTTATGTGCCTACGCTGTCCTTGCAAATGCTAATAGAAAATGCCACTAAGCATAATAATTTTTCTAAAGAGGAACCATTGATGATCAATATTTATAATGAAGGAAAGGATTATTTGGTTGTTGAAAATGTGTTGAACGAAAAGAAATCAAGAGTGAAATCCACGAGAATTGGTCTGGAAAACATAAAAAATCGCTACGAACTTCAAACGGAACGAAACATTGTGATGGAACGCAGTGCATCCAAATTTGTGGTTAAGCTGCCCATCCTCTCTCAACTTCAACCTATTTGATCCATGGATGTAGTAATCATTGAAGATGAGCGATTAACAGCGGAACGCCTGAAACAGCTTATTCATAGGTATGATGCAGACATTGAGATTTTGGATATCTTACCATCCGTGAGCAAATCTGTTGAATGGTTTTCTGAAAATAGCTATCCTGACCTCATATTCATGGATATCCAATTAAATGATGGTACAGGTTTCGACATTCTCAAAACACTTCCAGAGCCCCCACCTGTAATATTTACCACGGCATATAATGAATATGCGTTAAGAGCCTTCAAATACAATAGCATAGATTATCTGTTGAAGCCCATAGAACAGAATGAGTTCAATTGTGCTGTGGATAAATTTTTAAAATTTAACAGTAAAGAAGTCAAACAGGAAATATTCGATTACGATCGAATCGCTGAAATAGCCAGGGACGAGTATAAAAAACGCTTCCTCATTAAGATAGGGGATGAGTACAAAGCGATTGAGGTACATGACATTGCTTATTTCTGCTATGATGAAGGGATGATCTATCTCCATACTTTGAAAGGCAAACAATGGCCTATAGATTATTCTTTAGATCAACTGGAAAGAATATTAAACCCAATGGACTTTTTTAGGGTCAATCGTAAATTCCTGGTAGCAGTGAAGTCTGTTGAACAAATACATAGCTATTTTAACAGCCGGTTGTTATTAAAACTTTCTCCTCAAACGCCGGAAGATGTTATTGTCAGCCGTGACAGAGTCCAGAATTTTAAAAAGTGGATGGACTGTTAAGGACAATTAATAATTGATAATTTGCAATGAATAATAATTTGGTTTGTGTTTGTTTATACTCTCATGAACACCATTAAACCCTATATAATCTTCTTGGAAGTGGAATATTTACAGTATGCTCCTATTAACATGCTCTTAAATGCCGTTAGGTCCGAAATGGATCAGTAGATATTTCTTTGATCTTTCTTTCCAATTTTTTAGGGGCAAAAAGAAAAAGCACCACGAAAGACCAAGTCTGTGAAGATTGGATCTCGTGGTACTCATACAAGTTTTAGAAAACGCTATTTTTAAAATTTTCTGAGTTGATAGTTATGGTCTTAATGACTTAACTATGGTCTTCTAAAACACTTTTCGCTAGATCATATTTTCAAGATATTTATAACCTGAACCGGTATTGAGGAGCAATATCTTTTCATCGGGCCGGATAAAATGATTGTCAATTAATTTCTGAGCTGCTTTTAATAATGCTCCTCCTTCCGGTGCAATTAGGGTTCCTTCATGTTTGGCTATGTCTTTTACACCATTGATCATTTCCATATCCGAAATTCCCAAGGCTGTTCCGTTTGATTCCTGTAATATTTCAAGAATAAGATCTTCTCCGAATGGATTGGGTACAGCCAGGCCATTGGCTAAAGAAGCTTTTCCTTTGTAGTTCCTGGCATTCTCCTGGGAACCATTGAGTGTTTCAACAATGGGTTGGCAATTTTCGGCTTGTACGGCAATCATTTTGGGAAACTTGTCGTCGATCCAGCCAAGTTCCTGCATTTCATAAAATGCTTTCCATATACCGATCAGCCCCGTTCCACCACCCGTAGGGTATAGGATTACATCAGGAAGTTCCCAGTTACCCTGTTCTGCTATCTCATAACCCATGGTCTTTTTACCCTCGATACGATAAGGCTCTTTTAGTGTAGAGACATCAAAACAATCCCTTTCCTTTTTTATTTCTGCCACCTTGCGTCCGCAATCGCTGATAAGTCCGTCCACCAGGATCAGTTCTGCATCATAGAATTTGCATTCCTGTTTGAAAACCGCCGGTGTGTGGGAGGGCATTACCACCACAGCTTTTATTCCGGCTCTTGCGCAATAGGCACTCAAAGCTCCACCGGCATTTCCTGCGGTTGGTATGATACAAGTATCAACACCAAGTTCTTTTGCTTTGGAGACGGCCATGCTCAGGCCACGTGCTTTAAAAGATCCGGTTGGATTTAAAGATTCATCCTTTAACCATAGGTTTGGCATGCCATATAGATCACCTAATCTTTGTAAAGGCAAAATGGGGGTCATGCCTTCACCAAGGGAAATGATATTTTCTTTATTCAAAACGGGCAGCATTTCAAAATACCGCCACATTGAGCTTTCCCTTTCTTTAAGTTCGTGTTTGGAGATCTCAGTTAAGAACTCATATTTAGCCAATAAAGGTTTATGGCAACAAGTTGAAAAAGTGTTTATTCTTTCTACCTCATATGACTGATTACATTTCGAACACTGGAGGTACGAAATGTGTGATATATCTTGCACAACTCTCATGGTACGGTTTAACGTTAAAAAGCTGTCAAGGTATGTTGATGGCTATAAAAATACTAATGGTATTTTTTTATATCCTATAACTTCAAGTTATAGTGATTTAGGGCAAAATTAATAAATGCATTTCCCAAGCCATCTCCATCAGATCCCTGCCTCCTGATAAAGTAAAATTCTCTCTGGATTTTCAGATCCGGTATGTCCACTCGAACAAGATCATCATTGGCGATTTCCTTGATTACTGAGCGTAAAGGCAAGAATCCAAGGCTGGTATCTGCCAGTATGAAGTTTTTTAATGCCTCGGTTCCACCAAGCCTGATGATCACATTGAGATCTGAAATTTTGATCTTATGTTTCTTCAAAGAATAGGCAATAGCTGATAAGGTTCCTGAACCTCTTTCCCGCAATGCGATAGGAACTTCTTTAAGGTCTTTAACTGATAAGGAGGGTACTTTGGCTAACTCACTATTGGTCGAACAAACTGCTACCACCTCATCGGTGAGAAAGTGTTTGTATTTTACTGTGGTTATTTTATGTTTCCCTTCAATGATCCCAAGATCGATATCATGTTCCAACAGCGCTTTCAATATATTCTCTGAGTTCCTGTTTAATAAGTTCAGATGAACATTCGGGTGTTTTTGATGAAAAGCAGACAATACACTTGGTACAATATAAAGTGCCACAGTAGTGCTGGCTCCCAGCTTTAAAGTTCCTTTGGCTTTTGATTGATCATTGAGGGTGCTTATTTCAAACTCCAGCTGCTTTTGAATTTCTTTGGTTTTCAATAAATGATTGTAAAGAATTTTACCACTATCCGTCAAGCTGATGGTATTGCCTTTCCGTTCGAATAAGGTAGCACTATAAGCCTCTTCCAGAGACTTGATATGTTTGCTAATAGCCGGTTGACTAATAAAAAGTGTTTCACTAGCCTTTGAAAAGCTAAGTTGTTTTGCTACTTCAAAGAAAACCTCATGACGGAAAGAAAGCATTACTTGTCATTCATTTAACCCTGATAGATTTAAATCTGGTCAAAAAAAATGGTATGGCATAGTGAATGACAAGTTTTTTACTGCCTTTTGGTAAATCTAAAATCAGAAGAAATTTCTTCCTTAACAAAATAACCGGAAATTCTCTCAGAGAAATCACGCGAGCCTTTCCCATTGATCAAAACAGTTTCACCCGGATTGACTCTTTTTGAAAGATACTCCCAATCTTCTTCCAATTTCCTGAGCATCTTACTAAGGATTGGTATTCCAGGATTACTGCTAAGAAAATTGAAATGGAATCCGGAAAAAGAGGTGAAATGCCAGGTCAAAAAAATAGTGCGGAAAGAATAAATTGAGGTGGCGGATTTTAATCGTTGATAAATCAGAGTTCAAAACAATATTGACCTGCATTGAATGAGATGTGCCGATCTCCGGGGTATTTAGCTTGATCAAAAGACAAAAAGTAACTCATATACCATTCATTATCGTATATTAGGTTTAGGATCCATATTCCGTAACCCATTGAATAACACAACCCAGAGAAAAATGAAAAGACTTTTCCAAACTGTTGCGAAAACCATGTTAATGCTCCTGGTAATTATGTCATTGTTACCCTTGCCTACCAGCTACGCGCAGCAGGCTGGTGAGCCAATCATTATTGGAGAAAAAATTAAAATACATTCGAAAATACTCAATGAGGATCGTGAGATATGGATATACCGACCTGATGGATACAAGGAGCCCCATATAAAATATCCTGTGCTCTATTTGCTTGATGGGGATGGTCATTTTCATCACACTACCGGGATTATACGTTTTCTTGCCAGGCAAAATCGAATGCCTGAAATGATGGTGGTAGCCATTCTGAACACACAACGTACAAGAGATCTGACACCAGCCATACAACTTGATACCACACGGGCATTTCCAACCAGCGGAGGAGCTCCGAATTTCCTCCGCTTTTTGGCTGATGAGCTTGTCCCTCAGATCGATCAAAGTTACCCCACCAGCAATTATAGAATGCTGGTAGGGCATTCCTTTGGAGGACTGTTTGCTTTACACGCATTGGTTAACCGGCCTGAGGTTTTTAACAGTTACATTGCTATTAGTCCTAGTTTATGGTGGGATGCCCAAAAGCCGGTGGTGGAAGCTGAACATTTTCTTAAAAACACCAAAGAACTAAAAGGAGATTTCTATATGACACTAGGCAATGAAGGCGGTAGGATGCTTGGAGGTGTATGGAAACTGACAGCAGCACTTGAAGAAAGTGCACCTAAGGATTTTCATTGGTATTTCAATAGAATGCCCAAAGAAACGCATGGCTCAGTTCCTCATAGAAGTACGTATGATGGATTGGAAACTATCTTCTTGGACTGGCAAGCACCTAACCTTTACGAAATGGTTGTTAAGAATGGAATTGAAGCCATTAACGAGCATTATAAAAAATTATCGAAAAGATATGGTTATCAAATTGTTGCTTCGGAAGGGACTATTAATGTTTTGGGCTATAACTTTTTGAATCGCGACAAATACGATATTGCCCTTGCCCTCTTTAAAATGAACACTGAGAATTACCCAAAATCTGCTAACACCTTTGATAGTATGGGGGATGCCTATGATAGGATGGGCAATGATAAATTGGCCTATGAAAGTTATAAAAGAGCATATGATATTGGAAAGCAAAATGCAGATCCACAATTGAACACTTACCAGAATAACATGCAGCGTTTAGAAAAGAAATTGAAATAGTTGGCTATACAACTGGTTTTAAGATTTATAGAGTCAGTGGATTTCAATAGCTTTGCCATTATTAAATGAATATACGGAAGCCAACTGATCCAATCGATTGCTAACAATTACATTCTTTTAAAAATCATTTAATTTACCCCAAATACAATACATATTGAAAAACAATTTAACATTATCTATTTTTCTGTTTCCCATTTTTTTAGGCTGCTCAGAAAGATCAAAACAAACGCATAAGATTGACCCCAGGCTAAGCCCCAAAGATTTTTTGGAATCTCTAGAGCCTGATTCAATCCCGAAAATATTTCTTCCGGATGTCGTTTCAACAGGATTGCATGAACACAATGGAATCCTATCTCCTGAAATGGACAGACTCTATTATACAGTTTCGGATACCAATTTCACTAATTTCAGAGTCCTTCAAATGCCTCTTAAGAGCAATTTGAAAGATATGCCAACCATTGCTTCATTTTCCGGAGAGTACACTGATCATGCGGTGTCTTTTTCTCCTGATGGAAACGTAATGTATTTCAGTTCTACAAGACCCCAAAGGAATTTGCAGGATTGGGATCTTTGGTATTCTAATAAAACTGATTCTTCCTGGAATGCTCCTCAGAAAATGAGCGGATCAGTTAACACAAACCTATGGGAGTCACATGCCTCAGTTACCCGGCATGGCTCCATTTATTTTCAGGCCAACTATGATGGAGGAGGCTACAACTTTGATATCTATGTTACCCATGAAGAAAACAATACCTACAAGGCGTCTGAAAAGCTCAGCAGTGCTGTAAATTCCGAATTGATAGAGGCAACACCTTTCATAGCGCCTGATGAAAGTTATATCATTTTTACTTCTTATAACCGGGCAGATGGATATGGAGATGCAGACCTTTACATAAGTTTTAAAAATGAAAATAAACAATGGACTACAGCGATGAATATGGGGCCAACAGTCAATTCTGTTTTTGAAGAAAGTAATCCAAATGTTTCTGCCGATGGAGCGTATTTTTTCTTCTCAAGTAAAAGGGTTTTAGATGACCAAAAAGGGCAGAATACTTTTGGAAATGGTAGCATGGATGTCTATTGGATGAAAGCTGATATCATTGAGCAATTGCGCACTAAAATAATGGACTAATCATGGTCGCCCTAAAAAAGAAATTCACATTACAAATCTGGCACACCGATTGCTGATATTGAGGTAAATTTAAAATCCTTAGCAGATGATATCCAGACAATTACCCCGACTTGGCTTTATAGTATGCTTATTTTTAGGAACATTGTTCATACATGCAGAGTCAAAAGCCCAGGTGGGCAAAGTGGAACAAAAGACCAGAGAAAATAAATCTCAAAAAAGTGGAAGTTCAAACTCCTCCTCAAGCGGCGATAGCGGTGATACGGGAGACTCTTTTTTTGGAACACTATTCATTGATGTCTTTTTTGGTGGTTTCAATCTGATGTTTGATGCGCATCGTAGCATGTTGGATCGGCGATTCCATGAACCTTGGATGGTTTCCATGGAAGGCAATCTTACCGGAGGATATGATCCTAATTTTTCTACTTTCATGTTATCTTCTTCTCTAAGAGGCAATTGGGGACTGTTCTCGACACAATTCAGATTTAACAGGCTTTTCGACAATACCGGTACTTTCAGAACCTTTGATTGGCAAATTATTCAATTTAATATACTCGCGAGGGAGGAGGTCAATTTTTGGATTGGAACAGGTCTTTCCCATGAATTCACAGCTGATCAAACTTATCATGAGAATTCAGTCGGACTAAAGTTATTTTTTAATCAAAGAAAGATTAACCCTGGAATTGAATTCCGCTGGTCAAGAGATTATGAAACAGGTGCAACCCCAAGAATAGAGTTAAATACCCAGTTGGATTATCTTATTGGTCAATATGGAAAAATTGACCTTAACCTAATGGGTGGATTTTCTTATCAACGTTATTTTTCCGATGTGGATTTTTATTTCCTGCAGACCGGTCTGATTATACGACTCAATTGATTTTTTCTGTAGCCGGATTCATCAAATTTCTGAGATTGTAGGCTTTTCTTTGATATACAATTCTTTTTCCAGGGCATCAAGCATGAAACGTGCAACATTTCTTCTGCTTATGGTGAGTTTTGGTTTTGGTTTTCCATGAAAACTCACCCGAATTTCTTTTCTCTTTTTTGAATTAGTTAATCCTACAGGCCGAACAGATGTCCAATTCAATTCTGATTTTTCAAGCATTTCTTCCTGTAAACCATGTTGTTTGTAGGCATAACCTATGTTGCTGTTATTAATGAACCAGCGGAACCAACCAGGGATTTCCTGATTTGACTCACGAGCACCCCAGGCAGATACAATGATCAACCTGTTTATTCCATTTGTTGTGCACAAAGGAATAAGCAGAGATATCATTCTGGCTAAAAAATCTTGAGGAGTTCTCAATTTTGCCCAAGGAAAATCCGATTTTCTGGAAATATTTAAAGTACTTATGACAGCATTGCAACCCTGGATGGCCTTGGCAATTGCTTCCTGATCTTCCGGTGTTCCTTTAATGATGGTCAACCGATCGAATCGATAAGGTATTTTTGTTGGGTTTCTAGCCAGCGCCACAACCTCATGGCCTCTTGCAATAGCTTCCTTTACCGTCCAAATTCCTGTTCTGCCTGTTCCCCCCAGAATTAGTATTTTCATTTGTCTGCAATTCTTTGGAAATGTGACACCTACTTTTATCTTCTAAGTCGCAATCAAACCTATTTAAATATATATATTCTGAAGATTTCAGAACAGTGAAATGATGCGTCTCTTGTAATGGGTCGACATTTCTTTAAAAACCAGATCTTCATAGCTATAAAGTTTACCTATTATAAATCAGCAATGACTCTCTCATTCCCTAAGCTCGGTTGTTTCGGAAAACCATAAAAAATCAATATTTATTTGTCGGATGCTGACATTTAACATAGCTTATTCATTGCAAGCCATAGTCATGGCATAAAAATTGATCTTAAACCACTAATTAACAATAATTTCACATTTATGTAGAAGGTTTACGCAACTATTTTTCAACTATTAAATTTTTGTGTGATGAATAAGATTAGTTTGAAGACCCTTTTACATAGCGTTATGTTCCTGTCCATTTTGATTGTTTTACAATCTT
The DNA here is from genome assembly GCA_030442035.1 of Splendidivirga corallicola. Lineage (GTDB taxonomy): Bacteria > Bacteroidota > Bacteroidia > Cytophagales > Cyclobacteriaceae > Splendidivirga > Splendidivirga corallicola. Next base: position 575,314 of record JAUJEA010000002.1, on the reverse strand, counting down.
GCTCCAAAGATCAGGAAATGGTTGCACCCACGCCTGTCAAATTCAGCAAAGTTGAAGCCCCCTTAAGACCTTTTTTTCAAAGATTCGAGGATGAGGCGGCTAAACGTGGTATTACGGTGGATCTTACAGCAGAAGGAATAGTAGGAGAAATTGAGGAGATTTCCAGACAACATGTAGCCGGACAGTGTAGTTATAGTTTCAACAGACCGGGTCGGGTTACGGTGGATGAAACTTTTTGGAATAATAGCTCCAGTTTATTTAGGGAGTTTATTGTATTTCATGAGCTTGGACATTGCTATTTAAATAGAGACCACCTGGAAGATGCATTTAACAATGGTGTATGTAAAAGTATCATGAGAAGTGGAACCGGAGACTGTTTTGATGCTTATGCTACCAATTCCAGGGATTATTATATCGACGAGCTATTTAGCACTGTTACAGCTAAATAGCCTATAAATATATAAGGGTGCCTTGGTTCAAAAAAGGCACCCTACCCTAAAAGTTTTCAATTTATCTTTTACAGACTATCGATCAACTGAAGTGCCGTGGTGCCTAAGTTATCAGCAATAATCTTTCTATACTCCGAGCTTCTCAAAAATCCGGAATTAAAGAAATCTTTTAACAATGGGGACCAATCGTTGCTTTTAGGCATGATAACTCCAAATTCTTCTTTTTCTCCATCGCCGGAAGGATGCCTTTTAATTGGCAGTTTATCCTGAATACCTCTTAAATAATAAATGAAATCGACAATTGTAAAAGCATTTTGATCCTGCGATATTTTCTTCAAAATTTCCATTTCAGATGGAAGGTATCCTACTTTTAAAGTTGGATAATAAGCTTTTTTGATGTCTTGAATTCGAAAATCATAGGTTCCTCCTTTGATAATAATAGCTTCCTTCCCTTTGAATGTGGATGATATGTCGTTTAATTTGGTAAGAGTAGGAACACTTTTGTTCGATACAACCACAGATTTGTTTGAAATATAGGCTGGGCTAAAACGGTAGTATTTCATCCGGGCCTGTGTAATGGTAATGTTGCTTAAACCAAAAACACCTCCGGAGCCTTGTTTAACATCATCCATCATTTTTTTGAAGTCATCTTTTGGTGTTCCAACAAATTTCACAGTAAGTGCTATTCCTTCCTTCGTTTTTACATATTCTTCAAATTTCTTCATTGTCTCAACCAATAGCCCTTTCATCTTTCCATCACTTGATTTTTCAATGAATCCTGGTGTATTGACATAGGCATAAGTGATAACGCCTTTTTTTTGTGCCTTAGCCTTGGCGTAGGTATCACCTTTTAGTTGGGCATTTACTGATATAGTACTTCCCAAAAACAATATCGCTATAGAGAACTTTAATAGAGGGTTTATGCTGAACTCGTTCATGGTCAATTATTTATGTGATTGATATTTATAAAACAATCTAGACAAATTGAACCGAACCACCCATTGCATTTCCAATGAATCACCATTTATGTAATGTTCCAGGGAATTCCGTTGTAAGCGATATTTTGTATTGAAAACAACCTTCCGGGGGTGAACGAGGTGAAATATGCTTCAAAAAACAAAAAAAATCGCATGAACATTAGTCCATGCGATCAATTATAAGCCTAATACCGAACCTATTTATCTTTCAAATGTCTTTTTTGCAATAACTTTATTACCGTGCGTTGCAAGGAAAGTGAATTTTCCAGCTTTTAACATATGCAAATCGTATACTTTACTAATGCTGTTCTTTTCACGTATTCGATCTTTGAAAAATTCCCTGCCATCATTTGTGTATATAGTGATGTCTATGGGATCTTTTCTTGGGCCAACTACTCTTAATTCCAATTTCTGTTCCAAGCTATCTACAAATTGTGTGCTTGGAGAAAATCTGGCATTTGGTTCAGTCCCCATTCTGTAAAAAGCTGTTTTTTCTATCTTACCGTCTGCATCGATCAATTCAAAACGATACACACCATTTTTAAGTTCCTTAAAATTATATGGACGAATGAAACCGTCCTTATTGGTGATACGGTCAGTCATGATTTTTTTATTCTTGCTGTCGTAAATATTAACGATAACCTTTCCGTTCAGATCCGATAAGTAGATCAATTTAAATACATTTTCATTTTCCGATACAAGTTTCACCTTTGTTTCAGACTCGTTGGTTCCGTTATTGTCATTGGAACCCGCATACACTACTGTAGGGGCAATAATTCCTATTATTACCGCCAATTTCAACACATTTTTAATTTTCATTTGACCTTGATGTTTGGTTTAATTTTCGGTTCAAAAGTAGAATGGATATCAGAGGAAAGCAGTAATGAATCGGTTATTGATTCATTACAGTATTGTTAAAGGACAGGTGAAAAAATTAATAGATTTAATGTCCAGATAATTTTTTTAAACAGGTCAAAAAAAAGTTATTCAGACGATTTGGGGAATGGTTCAATTTTCAGAATTTTCCATGCTTTCGCGGTGTTTTTCAGAATAAAATAGAAACCATAGTAAAAAAGTTAAAATTGATGTGGGTAATGATTTTTTAACCTTTCTTATTATGAAAATCGGTTTTGTTTTCTAATGACAGATCTATAGTAAAAATTTTATTCTACGTTACTGATGGCTTTGGCGATTGTTTCTGCCATAATTTTGGCTCCGGCCTTGTTAGGATGGATGGTATCCGGAAACAGATCTCCTTTACCTTCAAATATTCTGTAAAAATCAATAACCGGTATATTATATTCGCCAGCCACTTCTCTTATAGAGGGTCCAATACCATTGAGAATGACAAAATCCCTGATATTACTTTCATCTGAAAATACCGGAGCGGGGAGACAAACCCATATTTTAGGCTTTGAAGGAAGATTTTTGAAAACATTGATCATCGATTCATAATCCTTTAAAAAATTATCCCGGAGTTCCCAGTTATGGGGTTTGGCATCATTGGTGCCTAATTTAATAATGACAATGTCAGGTTCGAATGATTGGGCCTCTTCAAACTCATTTTCTTCCCAATAGGGAAAATCACCTTTTTTAAGCATGGTCCTGCCACTGACACCAAAATTTTGAACTATGTACTCGTTGCCTAAAATTTTCTGAAGCTGGGCCGGATATGCGTTTTTCTCCCTATTTTCTATTCCATGACCAAAGGTGATACTATTTCCAACACAGGCTACTTTGATTTTTCCTTCCTCTTCTTTTTTGTTTTGCTCGCTACAGGACATTGATCCTAAACTGGTAATCATTAGTGATAGTATGACAATGTTGAATTTGACTTTCATGGATTTTTATTATGCATTTTATCAATTTGAAAGATAAACTTCTTATCCGAGACTAACAAAGACAACCGCACGTGATACTGAAAGAAATTTACTTTTTATACAATAGAAAAAATCAGCCATGATCAGATTAGCTGTTTAATTTATGCAGATATTTGGCCAAAAAATGTCAATGAATACCAAAGTACATTATGAAAATCATTTGAGTAATTACTACTCATGGATGTTCGGGAATCGAGATGATAAACTTCAGGAGAACAGAGATTTTTTTAAGAAATATGATATTTCAGCTTCCTCGAATGAAACTGCTATTGATCTTGGTGCTGGAAACGGTTTCCAAACAATTCCATTGGCGGAGCTCGGTTTTAAGGTTAAAGCCGTAGATTTCAGTAGAAAGCTGTTAAAGGAGTTAGAACAAAATTGTTCAGGTTTGGATGTTGAAATCATTGAAGATGATATTCTTAACTTCAGTGTGTATAATGTCTATCGACCTAGCCTGATTGTTTGCATGGGGGATACCATTACCCATTTGAACTCGGCAAATGATTTGAAACGTTTAATTTTAAATAGTTATAGCATTCTGGATAAAAAGGGAAAATTTATAGTTACTTATCGTGATCTCTCTGCAGAACTTCAAGGTACACAACGTTTCATCCCTGTTAGGAGCGATGAAAATAGAATATCTACATGTTTTTTAGAATATGAAAAGCATGATGTGAATGTGTTTGATATTGTGCATGAAAAAAAAGGAGATAAATGGGTTCAAAAAATAAGTACTTATAAAAAACTAAAAATACCCCGGGAAATCATAGCGAACTACTTCTCAGATGTCGGATTTTCCAATTTACAGATAGAATCGGAAAAGGGGTTCGTTACCGTAATTGGTGTAAAGGAGTGACTCCCGAGTTGTCAATAATAATCCAAGGGTGTTGGTTTATATCAAACTTTAATAAATATTCTTTTTCTATATAAGATCCATGCTACTCCAAGAAGGAGTAAAACGTTTAAAATAGCATATCCAAGCGATGCATTATAAGGAGGAAGCCACGACAGGAAAAGTGTATTATATGTCCATCCCTGCAAAGTGATGATCCCATCGCTTGTTTCCCATTTAATTAAATACAGAGATTTTGCAATAACTCCGGACAGTACATAAACCGTAATGGCATTGGAGCCATAGATAACAAAAGGATTTATCCATGATCTTTTATCCAAAATATCTATAAACCAATAACACAGCGCGAATATTAATAGACCTATACCGCTGGTATACATAACATATGAGCTTGTCCAGAGGGCTTTGTTAATCGGGAAATAAATTCCCCATACCATTCCAAGAAAGATACCAAAGCAGCCGGCAACAAACATCCAAATTACTTTTTCCTGTGGAGACTTATCATGATCCAAGAATAGCTTTCCAGTCAACAGACCAGTAATACCTGTTACAATGGCTGGTATTGTGCTTAATAATCCTTCAGGATCCCACACCTTTGTTTGGCTCCACAAATGACCGCTCAGGAGGAGATTGTCCAACCAGGCGCCTAAGTTGGTTTCAGGATTTAGATTTGGTTGACCTATACCAGGAACTGGGACCACAGTCATGAGGAAATTGTAAAGGACCAAAAGAAAGGCCCCAAGAATGGCTTGTGTGCGCCAATTGGTTTTAAGGAAAAGCAAACTACAAATTAAGAAAACAACTGAAATGCGCTGAAGTACCCCAGGTATTCGAATGGTTTCGAAATTGAAAAAAGGAAATCCACTAAGAAATAACCCCAACAGGAATATTTTTAAGCTCCTCCAAACAATTTTTTGTATTAGTTTATTTGTCGCTTCTCCTGATTCTTTTCTCTTTGTATAAGCCAGTGATATTGAAATACCAACGATAAATAGAAAAAATGGGAATACAAGATCCGTAGGTGTGCAACCATGCCATTTGGCATGCAACAGCGGTGGATAAACAGTACTCCAGGAACCCGGATTATTGACCAGGATCATAGCCGCAATAGTAGCACCTCTGAAAACATCTAATGAGATCAGGCGTTTTGATTGAGTCATTGAGTGGGCATGATTTAAGTGAACCTATATGTATTAACAAGAGCTTTTATGAGAAGCCCCTAAAAAATGCTTATTTAAAATACTTATGATCAGGCATTTAATTGTAAAGTAATATTTCATTGCGTTGTTGTAAAAATAGGTCTAAGTGCTTATTCTCAAGAATCTTCAATTCTTCGAGAGAGCCATCTTGTTCCACCCATTGCCGTATTTTATCGGAGCCATTGATTAAATCAATAGGAAGTTTTTCAAACTCATATTCATAAGGAGGTTCTTTCCAGGAAAATTTTTCACCAAGTTCTTTGTAAAATTCTCTGCACAAAATCTGTCCCACTTTCCAGGGAGTAAACTTCTTTCGATCCGTTATGTGTATATGAAAACCACCACAAGCAATACCGGCATGTTTCTGGAATGTTGGTTGAAATACAATAGGTCTTAGCACAAAACCTTCTAAATTGTCTTTTTTGAAATACGGAAGAATTTTGTCCAATAACTGATAGGGTTCGATCTTAGGATGTCCAAGGGTCTCAAGGCTTTTGGTAGTACCCCTTCCTTCAGATATATTGGTTCCCTCATATAAAACAGTACCAACGAATGTAAAAGCCGTCTCCACATTGGGTAAATTCGGAGAAGGCAAGACCCAGGGAATAGCTGTTTCCTCAAAATCCATCCAACGTTCCCAACCTACCATTTTTACAACCTGTAATTGACAATCAATACCCCAGAATTTCTTTGCCATCAAAGCTACTTCAGCAATGGTAAGTCCATGTCGGACAGGAAGTGGGTGCAGACCTACAAAAGATTTGAATTCCGGTTCAAGAATGTTTCCTTCTATTGCTTCACCACCGATCGGATTTGGTCTGTCCAGTATGATTACCTTGATGTCTTTTTTGGCACAGGCACTCATAAGAAGGGTCATGGTGTAAATATAAGTGTAGATCCTTGTTCCAACATCCTGAAGGTCCACCACAATACTATCCAGCCCTTCCAGCATTTCATCTGTTGGTATTCTGGTTTCCGAATACAAGCTAAAAATAGGGAGATTAAAATAAGGGTGCTGATAATGATCGGATTCAATCATATTGTCCTGAACATCACTCACAAATCCATGCTGAGGAGAAAATATTTTTTTTAGACGATCTCCAAAAATCTTTTTTAACAGGAATATACCATGTGTATAATCACAATCGATTGAGGCACTATGGCATAAATAACCAATATTACCCTTTACTGAAGATTGTATATCGTTTTTCCGACTTAGATTATCCAGGCCGACTGCAACTTTCCTTGACATACTTTTATGTTTAGATTATAAGAAATATGTGGTCAAATTAAGATTAATAAATAAAAAAAAAGAAATTAATAGTTTGAATGATCAATTGTGTTTGTTAAAATTTCTGGTGTACACTATAAGAGGTATGTTTTAGGAGTGCTTAGTACTATCCCTGGCGATACATTTTTAGTTTAAGGGAGATTCAAAAATGTGGTGTCTGAATAGTAGAACCTCCTATCCAAGTTTTACGGATGAACCGTTGAAATCCTTTTAAATATATGTCATGTTCCAAAGTATTTCAGTAATCTTAAGGTTTCACGGAACATTTAATAATAACTATTTTTTGAACGAATTTTAGTGATTTGTTGAAATCTCATTAATTTCAGATACTTTTAAAAATATATGTCACACCATAGATTTGTGTGATTGATTTCACTTAGTTATATGCAGCAGAGAGTAATCACTTTTGGCGAGATTATGTTGAGACTGGCTACGCCAGGTTATCAAAGATTTTGCCAGGCCAACAGTTTTGAAGTTACCTATGGCGGAAGTGAAGCGAATGTAGCGGTGTCCCTTGCCCATTTGGGCATTGGAAGTACCTTCGTAACAGCACTTCCCGAAAACGATTTGGCCAAAAGCGCCATGATGAATTTAATGAAGTTTGGAGTTACTCCTTATATTCATTTTAGTGGTGACAGAATGGGAACTTATTTTTTAGAAAAAGGGGCTTCTATGAGAGGAAGCAAAGTCATCTATGATAGAGATGGGTCTTCATTTGCAAAACTTGATCCTGGAAATATTGACTGGGAGGAAATCTTTGATGGAGCTTCCATATTCCATTGGTCCGGAATCAATCCTGCTGTTTCCTCTTCAGCTGCTGAGGCGGCTCTGGAAGCTGTAAAGAAGGCAAATGAAAAAGGGCTTGTGATAACAACTGATCTGAATTATAGGAGTAAACTTTGGAAATGGGGTAAAAGGCCGAAAGAGGTTTTACCCTCGTTGCTGGAATATTGCGATGTGATTATTGGTAATGAAGAAGCGTGGTCTGAATGTTTGGATATAAGCTTAAGTGAGAATGTTGAGGATTTATCGGATGACCAGATTTCTGAACTGACAGATCAGGTGTTTAAACGTTTTGAAAAGACTACAAAAGTGGTTCAAACAATTCGAAGGACGGTCAGCGCTAACCATAACACATGGGAGGCTGCTTTATGGAATGGAGAAAAGTTATTCAGATCACCTAAATATAATATTCCGGAAATTGTGGATCGCGTCGGGGGAGGGGACTCTTTTGTTGCCGGATTGATCTTTGGTTTATGCAAAAATAAGGGTGATCAATCTTCGCTAAGTTTTGCGACTGCTGCTTCTGCAATAAAACTATCAGTGGAAGGAGATTTTAATCTAATATCAGAAAGTGAAATTGAAGGGATCCTGAAAGGAGGAACTTCAGGAAGAATTGTAAGATAACCATGGCAAAGTTTACTAGAATTGACATAACAAAAAGAATAGAACAAGCAGGATTCCTGCCTTTGTTTAACTACCCCGATGCGGAGATTGGAAAGCAAATAATTAAAAGCTGTTACGATGCTGGTGTGCGGGCCTTTGAATTTACGAACCGAAGTGAGAATTCTCTGCAGGTGTTTCAACAACTCCTTGAGTATACAAGAAATAATGCTCCGGAAATGGCCTTGGGAATAGGCTCAATAGTTGATGGACCGACAACAGCGCTATTTATTCAGGCAGGGGCCGATTTTGTAGTTTCACCTATATTAAACGCTGAAATGGCTAAAATTTGCAATCGCAGAAAGATTTTATGGATTCCAGGCTGTGGCTCTTTGACAGAGATTTCGTCTGCTGAGGAACTTGGTGCTGAAGTTGTTAAAGTATTTCCGGCTGCACAATTGGGTGGTGCATCGTTTATTAAGGCTATCAAAGGACCCTGCCCATGGACCACCATTATGGCGACTGGTGGTGTTCAGATCAATGCTGAAGATCTAAAGAAATGGTTTGATGCCGGAGTATCCTGCGTAGGCATTGGATCTAATTTATTTACAAAGGAAATTATTGAATTAAAAGATTTTGATCTATTGAGCAAAAATATCAGCGAAGTCCTATCGACCATTCAGACTGTTAAAAATTAAAGCGTAGTATTAATTAATTTGAAATAAAGTAGCCAGCTATAACCTTTGAAACAATCAGTACTTCCAAGAGATGGGTTATGCTTGTTAGAATTTTAAGTAAGAACAAGCAAAAGCAAATAGTAATACAAAATTCTAATTCAACCTCTTAAAAATACTGTGATTTGGAAGATTCACAGAATAATTTAAAAACATGCAAAAATTTAACTATCCGAAAGGCTATTTTAAAATTTTGGTAACAAAATAGCTTTGATAACATCAATATTTACAAATTCTTAAAATTGACCCCTGTGTTTGAAAATTATTCGCAATTCTATAGCAGCACAAACCTGCATAAAACACGCATATATTGGTTAAGCAGTGCGTGAAATAGAGTTAAAAACTAATGTATTTTGCATATTTGACGATGTTTTTCTTTGATTTAAGTTGAAAAAAACTAAAATTTGAACAATTTGAATGAACTTAAACCTCCTAAATCTTTGAAAACAGACAATCAAAATATCTCTGTACTACTATCTAAAGTCTCAAATGATGATGAGCGTTCATTTGAGATTTTTTTTGATCGTTATTATAACAAGCTAAGAAAAGTGGCCTTGTATTATGTTTCTTCCAATGAAATGGCAGAAGAAGTGGTGTTGGATGTATTTTTCAAGGTCTGGCAAAAAAGGGTAAGGCTTACAGATATTAAGAGTATTGAAAACTATTTATTTATTTCAACCAAAAACCAATCTTTAAACTATTTAAATAAGTATAACAAGTACACTTCCACCACTTTAGATGAAAAATTCTGTGAAGAGCGGCCTCTGGAACCTCTTAAAGATTATGTTGATCCGGAAAGTGTTCTCCTAATGAATGAGGTGAGATTAGAAGTGAAAAAAGCGGTTAAACAGCTGCCTGCCCGATGTCAGCTAATTTATAAGCTAATAAGAGAAGAAGGTTTTAAATACAAAGAAGTAGCAGAAATGCTTGGTATTTCCGTTAAAACCATTGAAGCCCAAATTAGCATTGCATTGAAACGGTTGAACAAATCTCTTGGGAACCATATTTCAAACCCAAGGAGATCTTACGGCAAAACCGCATAAACTCTTATAATCCTATAGTGCCCTGATCCCTAAATTTGTGTAAGGAATAAGCCTCGGGTGTGAGGGATCCAATTCCGTAACAATAGTATTGACTTTGCTTATCTGCTCCACATGATATGGTTGTGTGGTGTCCAGTTTCTCAGAAATAACCAGCGAAATCACATTATTAGAGGCATTCATAAGAGCTTGCTTTACCTGGGCTTCCTCTCTATCAATTTCAGTTATACCTACATTTATATTAATACTTCTGGTTCCAATAATGCAAAGATCCGCCTGAACCCTTTTAAGTACATCAATAACATCCAAGCCAATGGTTACCTGGGCATTTTTGAGTACTTTGCCCCCAATGAACACGATCTCGATATTGGGATGTTCAGCTAATTGAACAGCTATGGGTAAACTATTTGTAAATACTGTGGCCTTTAATTCAGTAGGGAGTAATCTGGCCAATTCCAGATTGGTAGTTCCTCCATCCATGAGCACTACATGATCATCTTTGATCAAAGAAATGGCTTTTCTTACAATCGTTACTTTTTCCTCATGTGCGTATATTTCCCTATCCTTATGACTGAATGGAATATACGAGCTTGACATGGCTCCTCCATGTACTTTCTTAATTCGACCACTATCTGATAATTCCTTTAAGTCTCTTCTAATAGTATCCTCTGATACTTTTAATTGAGTACTGAGTTCTGAAGATCTTACTCTATTGTATGTTCTTATCTCTTCCAGTATGTACTCATGTCGCTCCTGCTTTAGCATTGCATTGTTATTTTTACAAACTCCGGTTTACTTATTAATAATATACAGTAGTTATAATTTCGAAAGGTATTGCTGGTTAAAGATATCATATCGTAAAATAAATGAATATTCTTTGTCTTTAAAAATTTATTGTAAAGCAGTCTCCCGCATTCTTTCAAAAACTCTTTGATCCTTTTTTCATGTTTTTGACCATATAAACCCATTCCATTAATTGATTGATCTTGTTTATGCATTTATGTTCTTGGTTGCTAAAACCTGTTATTGCAAATTGATTATTGAAACATGCAAATAAGATATTGAATTAAAACCATTGACGCAAGTAATTGCATGATTATGTCGAATTGTGCGTACTTTTTTGCGTTTTTGTTTTGATTATTAAATTTTAATTGCAAAATTTAGCGTGGCATAAGAACATTAAATCAAATTTTAAACTTATTCAACATGAAAAAAATTCTACTCATTAGCTTCGTTCTTGTGACGGCACTAGCCTCTAGTGCCTGGTCACAAGGAAGAAATGTTACTGGGAAGGTGACGTCGGATGATGATGGATCGCCTTTACCTGGAGTAAATGTTACTGTAAGAGGAACATCATCTGGAACAGTTACAGATGTGGATGGGAATTATACCCTATCCGTGACTGGCTCTGATGCTGTACTGGTTTTTTCCTATGTAGGATATGTCAATGAGACAGTTCAGGTAGGAAATCAGTCAGTCATCAACATTGCACTTGTTCCCGATGTCGAAACTTTGCAGGAAGTGGTAGTAACCGCTTTGGGAGTTGAGAAAGAGGTAAAAGCGCTGGGTTACTCAGTGGAGCAGGTATCAGGAGATGACGTTGCTAGGTCCAATGAGACCAACGTTTTGAACGCGATCAATGGTAAAGTTGCAGGAGTTCAGATCTCTGATCCCAACGGTGTTGCCGGTGGAACAACAAGGATTACCATTCGTGGTAACAATTCATTGAAGCAAGGAAAAAACCAGCCGCTAATCATTGTCGATGGTGTGCCAATCGAGAATTCTACTGCTGGACCTTCTTCAGGAACATTGAATGGTGTATCTGGTAGAGACTGGGGTTCTGGTATTAATAACATCAATGCCTGGGACGTAGAGTCTATTAACGTACTGAAAGGACCAAATGCTGCGGCTCTTTACGGATCAAGAGGTGCTAATGGTGTGATCATCATTAAAACTAAAAAAGCAAAAGCCGGAACAGGGTTAGGTATTGAATTTAATACCTCACAATTGACCAGAGAGGCATTTATGTTCAGAGATGTACAAAATAAGTTTGGTACTGGTGGAGCCAGATTAGCTGAGCCTACTTTTGATCAGGATGCTGACGGTAATAACCTGTTACCATCTGTTGGTTTTTGGGGATCTGGTGCGAGCTGGGGGCCGGAAATGGATGGTACACCAGTATTATGGTGGGATGGAGAAACAAGACCTTTTTCTCCACAGCCTGATAACATCAAGGACTTTTTCCAAACAGGATCTATTAGGAATTACAACCTGGCTTTCTCAGGTGCAGGTGAAATGGGTAGTGTAAGGGTTTCATTAACAAGATCTGAAACCACTCCTATTGTACCTAACACAGAAAGAGAGCAAAATACGATCAACCTGAACAGCTCTATTAATGTGTCTTCTAAATTGAGAGCTGATGCTGCAATTACCTATTTGAATACTTCTGACCTTAACTCTCCTTTCCTGGGTGATTCCGAGGCTTCAATTGGTAAAAACCTTACCTGGAACTGGGGTAGAAGTTACAGACCGGATCTTGAAAGAGACAACTACAAGAATCCTGACGGAACAAGAAATAACAATGGTTTCCCTGCTTGGGGATTTAGAGGTAGGGGTCGTACAGGATCTTTCTTCTGGAATTTGTTTGAGAACAATGAAGTAAGAGAAAGAGACAGAATTTTCGGTTCCGTTGCACTGAACTATCAGATTTTACCATGGTTATCCGCTAGAGGTCAATTGGGTATAGATAACTATGACGAAGATAGAGAATCTAAGAACAAGCCTATTGACTCTGAAGGTATTCAAGGTGGTAGATATTGGAGAACTCTTGCAAAAAACAGAGTTCAAAACCACAGGTTTACTTTAACGGCCAATAAGGATGTGACGGAGGATATCAACATTACTGCAAGTCTTGGTGCAGAGCACTTCAAGCAGACTTTCTATAGAATTTCAGGAAGCAATGCGGGAAGAGATTTTGCAAATCCCTGGTTGTATACTTTCAGTAATTTCCAGAATCCTAATGGCAATATTAACAATAGCCCTAGTGAAGATTCATTTGGAAAGATCATCAACGGTGTGTTTGGATCTGTAGATGTGAGCTATAAAAATATGTTATTCCTTACCTTAACCGGTAGAAATGACTGGTCTTCTACGCTACCCGATGGTGTAAATTCATACTTCTATCCTAGTGCATCATTGAGCTTTGCCTTTACAGATGCCTTCGATATTGCACCGGACATTCTTTCATTCGGTAAGGTAAGAGTGGCTTATGCGAACGTAGGTAATGACACTGATCCATTTGAGATTGCACCTACTTTCAATCTTGGTAGTTATGGCGGGCAACCTTCCACTACTTTGCCTGGAACTATTCCTCCTACTGCTTTGGCTCCTGAAAGTGTTAATTCATATGAAGCAGGATTGGATCTAAGATTCCTGGAAGGTAAAATCGGATTAGATTTCACTTACTACTATATCAGTTCGAAAGATCAGATCTTGAGTTCTCCGCTTCCTATTAGCTCTGGATTTAATAGCTTAAGATTTAATACCGGAGAGTTGGAGAATAGAGGAGTTGAATTCTTGATCGATGCTACACCATTTGAAACAAAGGATTTCTCCTGGAATATTGCATTCAACTACAGCAGCAACAAAAATAAAGTGGTGAGCTTAGCAGATGGTGCTGAAACTTTGGTACTTGGAAACATCTTTGGGGCACATGGTCCTAACGTTGAGGCCAGACCAGGTGAAGAATTTGGTACGATTTACGGATGGGATTACACTTACTTTGATACCAATGGTAATGGTGTTACAGATGACAGTGAAAGAATCCCTTCTAACAGAATTATTGATGACAATGGAAGGTGGTATATTAATACCGATGAAAGAGAAGCTATTGGTAACGTAACTCCTGATTGGAGAGGTGGTGTGACCAATACACTTAGATATAAGCAGTTCACACTAAGCTCATTGATCGACATCAAAAAAGGAGGAGACGTATTTTTTGGATCATATGGAACGGGTGTAGGATTTGGACAATCTCCTCAAACACTTGAAGGTAGAAATGCAGAGCATGGAGGTTTACCTTGGACTGATGGAGATGGTGTTACACACAACAATGGTTTGATCAAGGAGGGTGTGTACGCTAATGGTGAGACAAATGATCAAGTAGTATCATATGTGTATAAGCATTTAGATTTATTCACTTGGGGCGCGGGTGGTATTGTTACACCTGCCGTGCATGAAGCTTCTTGGGTACGTTTGAGAGAATTATCTCTTACTTACACCTTACCAAATAGCTTACTGGATAAAATTGGATTTATTCAAAATGCTAGTATTACCTTGCTTGGTAGAAACTTATGGTTCTTACATAATACTGCTCCTGATAATTTGGATCCTTCTGCCGTTAATGGTTCCGGAAACAATCAAGGAATCGAGTGGGGTCAATTACCTGCCTCCAGAACATACGGATTCAATTTGAAATTAGGACTCTAAAAATCTGAACTAAGAAAATGAAAAAGTTTAATATAAAAGCAATAGCATTGGCCTTAACGATCATTCTGGTAGGCAGTGCTTGCGAGAATAATTTTGAGGAGATCAATGTGGATCCGCAAAGACCTACCCAAACAAGTGAGAGTTTTCTCTTCACCGGGGTACTGGCTGCATTGAACATGACAGGGAACCAATGGTTGTACCTAAATAATCACAGAGCTTATCAGTGGTCTCAATTAGCGGCCTCTGGTTTCCAGGATCCGAATGAGATACATGATTTGGGTCGTGATGAACTTTGGAATAACTACTACAATTCTCTTAGAAATGTAAGGGAGCTGGAGCGCAGGATACAAGAGGATTTTGATCCTGAAAGAAAGGTGAATAGATTGGCCATGTTAAGAATCGCTGCCGGTTACTTTGCGCTAAGAGCTACTGATCTATACGGTGATATGCCATATTCACAGGCTGGTCGCGGATTAACAGGTGATGGTTCGGATGCGGACCTTAGACCTGCTTATGATAGCCAGGAATCTATTTACAAGTCTGTGTTAGCGGATTTGGAGTGGGCAGTAGATAATATGGTGACCAATCTACCGGCTGAAACACCTGCAGGTAACGACTATTTAGGATTTGGTGCAAACGACGTTGTGTATGGAAGTGATGTTACCAAATGGGTGAAATTTGCCAATGCACTTAGATTGAGATACGCATTGAGAATGTCGGATGTTGATCAGGCGGCTGCCACTGCAATCATTTCGGATGTACTTAGCGGAACACCTGTATTACCTGAAGGTGATGAGGATATGTTCGCTTTTGGTCAGGACATAAATTTGACTACAGGAATGAGATATTGGGCATTCCAGTTCTATGAAGGAATCAGACTTGGGGAAAATGCTTGGAATCACATGACGGATGATCCGAATCCTGATGGAAGTGGTATTATTGATCCTCGAGTGTATGTTTGGTATGAAACTAATGAAGATGATGAATGGGTGCCTATGCCTCAAGATCCATTTGTTAGAGATGATCTTACTGGTCACCCTGGAAATGATCAAAGAAGGGGAGATCCTACGGGATTTGATTTCAGAGGTAATTATTCAGGTTTCAATTGGTTCTTAATTGAGGATGATGAGCATGGTCCACAGTTCCACTTAACTTTCTCAGAAGTATGTTTCTTAAGAGCAGAGGCATATCAAAGAGGTTTTGCTACAGGTGATGCACAGGAATGGTATGAAAGAGGTATCAGATCATCAATAGAAAGATGGTATGATCATGGAACCAGAAACATTGATTATGTGAACCCACCTGCTACTCCGGATGCAGCGACTATTGATGCTTTCATTGCACACCCTCAGATAGCTTATAATGCCGCCGATGGCTTAAGATTGATCCATGTTCAAAGATGGCTGGATCTAATGCTGAACCCTCAGGAAGCATGGCATTTAGCCAAAAGATCTGACCTGATCCCTGAACTAACTGTTAGAGAAGGTGATAGCGGTGAGGCAAGACAAACGCCAACAAGAATTTTTTATCCTCTCAATGAGGCTGACAATAATGAGGCAAATTTCAATGCCCAATTGGCGAAGATGCCTGAAGGTAATACCTTAACTGCCGGCACTTGGGTTACTGGCAATTAAGATAACTTTTTAATTAATAATATAAATAGCCTGTCATATTTTTGATAGGCTATTTATATTTTAGTGTTATAATAATTCGACTAGGTTTTAATAAGTAAAAGAATAAACAATGAGACTCTTAAATATCATATTACTCTTATTCTTCATTGGAGGAATAACCTTTGCACAAGACAATTGTAAGGTTTCTATGGAAAGTATTTCAGGAACTTATGAGGGGGGATGCAAAAAGGGTTTGGCCGATGGTATTGGTGAAGCCAAAGGGACAGATTCATACAAAGGACAATTCAAAAAGGGATTACCAAATGGGAAAGGTGTCTATACTTGGGCGAATGGTAATGTATACGATGGCGAATGGAAGAAAGGTAAGATGCATGGTCAGGGAAAAATGATGGTGAAGGTTTCTCAAGATGCTGACAGTACGTACATTGGGTATTGGCAAAATGATGAATATATCGGTACGGAAAAAGAACCTTATAAAATCCTCAATCAGGATCCCAAAATTACGAGTATGACCTTTACAAGGAAGAGCGGAGATAAACAGCAGATTGATATAATCTATGAGCAGCTGGGGAAAAAGATCAGGCATGCAGGTATATCACTGAAACCCATGAGTGGTGCCTTTGGGAACGTTGTGGATAATGGTTTTGTTAAGTCCGTACAATTTGTTCAGTACCCATTCAGAGCGATTATAAACAGTAGCGAAAATTTTGAAATTCAAATCACACAACCCGGACATTGGGAGATAAAGGTAAATCTTGCTAAGCAATAAATACGTTTGTTAGCTACATGGTAGGGTTTAATTGATAAAGAAAGCATCTACTATTTTTCAATTATTCTTTGAGATGTTGAGGATTGTCTTAAATAAAGCTCATTGTGAAACACACTAATATATTGATACTGGTTGCACTTGTTATTTTACATATAGGGTGCAATGAATCTATTCAAAGAGAAGAGGAGGTAAAAGAGCTTTTTACACTTCTTGATTCCTCCAGGACCGGTCTTGATTTTGCCAATTTTATTGAAGACAAGCGGGATGCGAATGTCTTGATCTATGAAAGTTTTTATGATGGGGGAGGTGTTAGTCTTGGAGACATCAACAATGATGGATTACTGGATGTTTATCTTTCCGGAAATCAAGTTGGAGATAGATTATACCTTAACGAGGGAAATCTTAGATTCAAAGATATCACTAACAGTGCGGGGATCAAGAATATTGGGAGTTGGTCTGCCGGTGTTACAATGGCTGATATAAATAATGATGGTTGGCTGGACATCTATGTTTGTAAAACATTGTATGATGATAGCCCTGAACTTAGAGCCAATGAATTGTATATCAATAATGGTGATATGACTTTCACTGAATCTGGTGCGGAATATGGATTGAACAACTATTGGAGATCCATGCACGCTACTTTTTTCGATTATGACAGGGATCAGGACTTGGATATGTTTTTAGTGAACCAACCACCAAATCCCGGTTATTTCTCGGCTCTACGTGGCCATGATTGGCTGGATACATTGTTCAGCTGCAGATTATATGAGAATTTAGGCAATAAATTTGAGGACGTAACAAAGCAAGCCAATGTTTCAAATAGAGGTTATGGCCTTAGTGTTTCCACAGCAGATTTTAACAATGATGGATGGACGGATCTCTATGTGTGTAACGACTATGATTCTCCTGACTTCCTATATATCAACAATGGCGACGGTACATTTTCCAATAAAATAAATGACTACGTCAAACACATCTCCTACTTCAGTATGGGATCGGATGTTGGAGATATCAACAACGACGGATTAAGTGATGTAGTAGTAGTGGATATGGTGGCAGAAGACAACTACCGTCTGAAAGCCAATATGGGAGGTATGGAACCTGAAGCCTTTTGGAACATAGTGAACGCCGGTGGGAACTACCAATATATGTTTAACACACTTCAGTTGAATAATGGTGTTTCTGAAGATGGGTCTATGAGCTTCAGTGAAATTGGACAAATGAGTGGGATTTCCAGTACTGATTGGAGTTGGACCCCTTTATTGGCTGATTTCGATAATGATGGTTTTAAAGACCTTTTTGTAACAAATGGGTTGAAAAAAGACCTTCGGAATACGGATGCCACAAAAAATGTGGATGCCTACCTGCAAAAATTGGTTAAGGATTTTGTGGCAAAGAATCCTAATGCTGGAGATGTTGATCTGTGGGATATTATGGACTGGAAGAAGGTACTTGACTTTATTCCATCACAGAAAATAAAGAATTATGTTTATCAAAATAATGGTCAATATGGATTTGAAAAAAAGATTGATGAGTGGGGTTTTGGCCAGGAGACTTTTTCCAACGGGGCCGCTTATGGTGACCTAGATAATGACGGTGATCTTGATCTTGTAGTGAACAATGTTGATGATGTTGTTTTTCTTTATGAAAACAATTCAAACAAGCTAAGTGAGAAAAAGAACTATTTAAGAATTAAACTGCAGGACGGTAATAAGGAACATAGCTTTTTTGGAACCAAAGTTTGGATCAAGTTCAATGGATTAATGCAATATGCCGAAGTTGGAAACGCTAAGGGATTTTTCTCATCCAGTGAAGACCTGGTGCATTTTGGGGTTGGAAATGCTGATCTCGTAGAGGAAGTCAAGGTAGTCTGGTTAGACGGAGAGGTTTCAGTAGTAAAAGATGTTCAGGTAAATCAAATTTTAAGTATCGATAAACAAGGATCATCTGGCACAAGTTCTAAGGAAGAAAAGACGGTTCTACATCTATTTGCAGATAAAACCGGAGAATCAGGAGTTAATTATTTTCACGAGGAAAATGAGTTTGATGATTATGATTTACAAGTCTTGTTGCCCCACAAGATGTCAAATTTCGGGCCTGCTTTGGATGTTGGTGACATCAATGGTGATGGACTGGAGGATTTTGTGATTGGAGCGGCGGCGGGCAGTTCTGCCGCAATTTATGTGCAACAACAGGATGGAACTTTCCGGAATAGATCCACACCTGATTTTCAAAAAGATGCCAAGTATGAGGATGTTGGAGCATCCTTATATGACGCAGACAACGATGGCGATCTGGATTTATATATGGTCAGTGGAGGCAATGCTTTTGCTAAGGAATCAAATATGTATACAGATAGGTTATACTTAAATGATGGCAATGGTAGCTTAAAGAGATCAAAAGGCGTTTTGCCGGCGTTGACCTCAAGCGGATCAAAAGTACTCCCCGCTGATTTTGATTCAGATGGTGATTTGGATTTGTTCGTAGCGGGATTGCATGTTCCCGGAGAGTATCCCTCCCCGGCCAGTTCGTTTATCTTAAAAAATGAAATGAATGAGACGGGGATTTTGAAATACACGAATGTTACCAAGGAGGTGGCACCCGGCATGATCGATTTTGGTATGGTAACAGATGGCGTTTGGTCCGATTTTGACCAGGACAATGACTTGGATCTGGTGTTAACCGGACTTTGGATACCTGTTACATTCCTTAGAAATGATGATGGCGTTTTTAATGATGTTACTGAGGATTATCAACTTGATAAAAATGTAGGTTGGTGGTTTAGTATTGAAGCAAACGATATCGACAACGATGGCGATGAGGATTATCTTGTTGGTAATTTAGGGCTCAATTCAAAATACAAGGCTTCTGAAGAAGAGCCTTTTACTGTTCACTACTATGATTTTGATGAGAATGGCTCTAAGGATATTGTGCTGGGTTATTATAACTTTGGCATCCACTTTCCGGTACGTGGAAGGTCATGTTCATCCGAACAAGTACCGAAACTCAAAGAGTCTTTTCCAAGCTATCACACATTTGCTAGTGCCACATTGTCTGAAGTTTACGGAGACGAGCGTTTGGAAAAAGCACTCAATTATGAAGCGCATACCTTTGCAAGTGCTCTAATCGAAAATAAAGGGAATGGTAAATTTGAATCCAATCCCCTCCCAATAGAAGCACAATTTTCAACTGTAAATAGTGTTGTAGTTGATGATTTCGATCTTGATGGACAAAAGGATATTGTGATCGCCGGAAATTTGTATCCTTTCGAAGTAGAAACAACCAGGGCGGATGCCGGTTTGGGATTGTTTATGAGGGGAACTGGATCCAATCAGTTTGAGTCTGTTCCAATGATGAAAAGTGGTCTTTTTCTTCCATATGATGTTAGAGCACTAAAGGAGATTCAAACGAATCAGGGTAAATTTATTCTGGTAGCCAGCAATAATGATCATTTACGTTTGATCAACGTGGTAAATAATAATGTAAATTGATATCTCACAAGATAGACTAAAGTACTTTCAACCCTGAACTGGTTGCCACAAGTTAATTATTTGTGCAGAGAGCTCAGTAATTTATAAACGTACCCGAAATGGTAATTAATTAAAAGGTCTAAACCATTGTCATGAAAAGAAAAAAGCTATTGTTCCTGCCGGTTTTAATTATGTGCATCACGTCAAGTGTGTTTCTGCAAGACGATCTGAAGAAAAAAATCGCCAATAGCCTTGAAAACTTTAAACAAAATTACCCACAAGAAAAACTCTATATTCATTTAGATAAACCAATTTATAGTGTAGGTGAAGACGTTTGGTTCAAAGTGTACCTGGTGGATGGATTGACAAATGAACCCAAGGCACTTAGCACAGTGGTGTACGTACAACTGATAGACCAACAGGGTAAAGTAATGAAGGTCAGAAGTATTCATGTTGAAAATGGAGGAGGAAATGGTGATTTTGAACTGCCAAATGATCTGGTACAAGGCAAATATTTGGTGCGCGGATATACCAATTTTATGAAAAACCTTGGTCATGAATTCTTTTTTGAAAAAGAAATATCGGTCTTGACGAACAACTCCCCCGGCTCATTAAAAAACCAATCAGAAACATCAAAAAAATCTGATACTGAAAATGAAGAAGAATCTATCAGGATCAATAAACCTTTTGAATTGAATTTTTTTCCGGAAGGCGGAGATATGGTGGACGGGATAGCTAATTTGGTTGGATTCAAAGCAGTAAGTAGTAATGGAGAGAGTGTTGATGTGGAAGGCGAAATAATCGATGATAGGGGCACATCTGTAGCCTTTTTTAAAAGCCTGAAACATGGTATTGGTGCCTTTAATTTTAAACCGGAACGTGGGAGGAGATATATGGCAAGAGCTCAGGTCTTTGGTTACGAATGGGATTTTGAATTCCCCAGGAGCTTACCCCATGGCTATTCCATACATGTTGATAACACACAGGCCGAACAGATCAAAATATTTGTCAGGACCAATATACCTGGCGCCTTGGATGGAGCATTATTAGTAGGACAAATGAGAGGAAGTTTAATTTGTGCTATTGACGATTTTTCAAAAAATAAAGATGAAACACTCATCACGCTACCAAAGTCTGAAATGCCCGATGGAGTTCTTCAATTAACTCTTTTTGATAAAGCACATGAGCCACATTGCGAACGGTTGGTATTTATTGATAATAAGCAAAATGATATTAGCATTGAACTAGCCACAGATCAGGAAAACTATGGAACCCGGGAAAAAGTCAACTTCACCATAAATGTCAAGGATGATCATGGAAAACCGCTTGCTGCTAATACATCTGTCAGCATTACCAATAGTGAGATTGTAAAATCTCAAAATAGCTTCGAGGATAATATAGAGACATATCTACTCCTGAGCTCTGATTTGAAAGGTGAAATTAAAAATCCCGGCTACTATTTCAGTGAGGAAGATGATGAAAGGAAACGTAATTGGGCCCTCGATTATCTTATGCTTACACAGGGATGGCGACACTTTTCCTGGGAAAAACTTCTGACTAACCAACTGCCTCCTTTAAGGCATCATTTGGAAAGAGGATTTAATATCAGTGGTACAGTAGTATCGGCAAAAAATGATCAAACACCTATTTCCAATGGTTCCGTAACCATGGTAATGATGGATGGTAGTTGGACATTTAATGAGGTAAATACTGATGCCAATGGAAGATTCCTTTTCACGGGATATGACATCATCGATTCAACTGAGATCATTCTCTCTGCAGGTGAAAAAAGAATTAGGAAAAGAAAGAATGAAAAGAAAGATAGTATTAAAATGGATAACAGAGTATACATCGAGGTCGATGAATTCAATATCCCTTATATAACTCAAAGCAAAAAAACATTAACCCCCATATTGGCTGGAACTAACTATAGAAAAGAATCCAATAAAATCAAAAGCATAGATTCAGCCTATAACTTTGATCCACAAATTATCATATTAGATGAAGTGGAAATAAAGGGTAAAAAAGACCCTACCAAAGATCCATTCTATTCCCCTTCGGCGATATACAGGTACCCTGACCATAGAGTAGTACTTGATTCAGTCCCGGGTTTATCATCTGCACCGGATATTATTTCAGCTCTTGTTGGCAGAATACCGGGACTTGAAGCATTTGGAACACCGCCTCAATCAATTCAGTTGAGAGGAGCAAATTCGGTTCGTAGCAACGGAAATCTTCCACTCTTTCTTATCAATAATATTCCCGTTGGTTTAGAAGCTGTTAATAGTTTGAGCCCTATGGATGTTTCACACGTTGATGTCCTGAAAGGAGCCAGAGCAGCCATATTTGGTAGCAGGGGTGGGAACGGAGTTATCGCCATATATACCAAGAAAACAACCGGTGAGGATAATAAGATTGTTGGAGATAAGCTAGGTATTTTGAAATTCGTACATAAAGGTTATTATAAAGCCAGAAAATTCTATACCCCAAAATATGATGTGAAGAAGCCGGAACATGTCAAACCTGATTATCGAACAACCCTTTATTGGAATCCGAATGCCATCATTGATAAAAGTGGAAAAGCAGAAATGACATTTTACACTTCAGATAGCAATACAACATTTAAAATTGAGGTAGAAGGAGTTACTAACAACGGATTACCCATTCGTTCTGAGAAGTATTTTAGGGTTGGAGATGAGCAATAGCCTGCAACTTTTGAACAATTCTGATCGGGTAAAGATTATGATCTGCAATAATGCTATCTAAGCCTAATAAAAAGCTTAGACTTTAAGTTAATGGCATTGGTTAAAAAGTATAAAGGTTCGTAAACCTGACCTGAAATCTTAAGGCGCCGAAAGGCTTATTGGAAAATCAATCTTCCGGATAGGGGATAAAGATGAAATTTGTAAATTCCTGGTCTACCACGAACAGGCAACAAAACTCATCAGGATCTTTATAAGTTGATTGGAATTTTTCCACATTCTCTTTATCAATAAGCTTTCTTTGAACAAATTCGTCCAGGAAAGCCGCATAATAGTTCCATTTCGTAGCCAGATCATTTTTCCCAATGAGTAATTGTCCAATGGGGATTTCCACTTTGGAAATTGGAAAGATGGGAAAGTCTGAAAAACCACGTTTTCTTATTTCATAGGAAGCTTCTTTCAACGTTTCAGCCACAATAACAAAATCTTGCGTGATGGTGCCCAGGTATTTACCATTGAGTTCAGGATTGTTTTGCATGTCTGTTTCGTTTCTGATTTAAGCTCTTAACCGCAAAAGTACAACATTTTCCAGATGAAGGGTGTGAAGCGTATAAAAAACCTCTCTATCGCTTATATAATTCACTTTTTTGCTGATCGGTCCATCCTGGAAAAGCCATCGCTATGGCAATTAGTCAGCCTTGATCGGAAAAAAAGCGGTATTTAATCTTCATTTCCAGAGATTTAAAGACTATCACATTTTTCGCCGACAATGCTATTAAACAGAATTTGCAAGCTTTTGATCAAATGGTTCAGAAAGCTTGCAAATTTGGATGAATCACTTTCAAAAAATAAGCTATGTATTGCATTGATTTTTTATCCTCAATCTTACTTCTGAAGTCCTGTCTAAAATGTACTTTTTTCAGAACAACCTGAGTATTTTCACTATTGATGCCGTATGGGTTCATTCCAGCGAGTAAACCTCTCTTTTCCCGGATGCTTATCGGGGCATACCTCTGAAGGCAATCGCATTTTATTGCTGACATTGCATCCACATAATTTGCATGTGCTATTGCCTGTACGGCTACCGATCTTATCAGATTTTTTTTTGGAAGGCATTAGTTTCTGCAAAGTACTTTTCGGCGCTGTTAAATGAGGGCAGCCCAAGCAAGCGTTTTCTCTTGTCTCCAGTGTTTTTTCATCTACTACCGAAAAGCCTGCCTTGCCCCAACTGACGAATGCCTCAATGGCTTTTGAGATCAACGCACCATTGGTGTGTTCAACATCAGTAGTTTCGGTTTGTATTGGAGTAGGTGCATATTGCTCATTTTTAGGATCGTTCAATAGAGGATCCAGGAAACCGGGAGCATCTTTGCAAATGATAAGGTCATTGGCATACTGACGGTCCTGGATGGCCCTGCGAAGTGCATTTTCAGGAACTGCTTTTTTTAAACCCAGGAAATGTCCCAGTTTCGTGCTCAATTCTTCAAGAGATTCATTTCCTTTTACATCCATTAATTCGGTTATCATACTATCTAATGCTTTGTTGTTTTAATTATCAATAAAGTATTGCGCATTATGCACCCGGCCATTGCTGTGTATTGTCGGGTGTTGCAACGCACAATCATTTCATGGTTTTCAGAATTTGATTTTAATGCGATCATAAACACTGAATGGAGAAACCACTTCAGTCAAAATGCGACTGAAGTGGTTTTATAATTCATTCGATTGTATTTATGCCTTTGGTGGAACCAACTCGGGCAACTTGAATTTAGCCTTATTTTTTCCGGAAATTAATGGGCTGCCATCTTTGCTTTTCACATCGTATACATAGATGGTATATTCTGTGTCCGGTTCAATATCGGCGACTACTTTTACAATTTTGTCACTTTCAGGGTCCATTGCTGCCCTGTAGGTTTTGGCAATGGGGTTGAAACCGTAATTGCCGGGTATAATGGCTGAATCCCGGTCTACTGCTTCATTAAACGTAACACTGATCACCGGGTATTGATCTCCATACTCTGCGTTGGCCTCAAGCACTTCCAAAGTAGGGGTCGGAGGTCCGCCGGCACATTCGGGAAGGTCTCCGAGTGATAGGGCTGCATTCATAGCATCTTCTCTACATTTGATGGAAATGAACTGGCATTTATTGCCTGGTTTGCCCATCGCATTTTTCTCTGAAATATAGGTGAACAGGTTTTTGACCTTTTCCACACCACCTTTTTGGATCTGTATGACAGGCCCTCCGTAAAATACCTGTGGAATAGTGCCTAAGATGGCGGCGTAATCAGCCATGCCTTCACAAGTATATCCATTCGGCCCTAAAGGTTCTCCGGCATACAGGTGGTTTAGTTCATGTGCAATTACAAATACAAGAGAATTGTAATCCATATCGTACTTCCTGATCAATCCACTGTTCAGTATAACAAATGGAACATCATTCATGATATAGGAATAAGCATTTGCCTGGTCAGCGGCGTGGTCCAGGTAAAATTTGACCTCAGGATAAAAACCACTGAACAGTTTGAACAAATAACTGACCAGTCCTAAATTATAGTTACTTCCTATTCCTGCTCCCGGCGCTTTTTTGGTAATATCCTCAGCCTGGGCTTCTGTGACAAAATAACGTACATTATCAGGATGTTGCATTGGTTTGAGATTTTTAAAGTCTTCAAATTCATCAGGGGAAGGCCCGGGTAACTCTTCTTCATGCTGCATTACACTCACCCCTTTATGGTCACCCGTGACATGCTTGTATTTTTCGAAATATGCTTCTGTTCCAAAATCAGGCAGGTTGTCATGGTCATTTACCATAAGCAATGAATCTCCCGCCAAATTCCTTATTTGTAAGGAATAATCTCCACAAACAATGCCCTTTGCAGCAATGAGATGACCTCCTATCTCGTTAGATGGCCCTATGCTGGTGGCAATATTGTGCATTCCTTTTTTGAAAAGACCTACGGAAATGTCCTTTACCGGTACGGGAGTATTGTCATACATGATCAGCTCGTCAATCCCGGGAACCAGTTTGGAGGCTACCTTCAGTTTTCGGTCTGCGGTCAGGAAAGGCTGATTACGATTGCATAGTATGTAGTCAAGCCCATTTGGCATTTGGTATACGACCTTTATCATGGCATTGTAGATACCATTATCACCAACACCTGAACTGAATTTTACTTCCTTTTGAACCCATTTGTTCAAATGTTCGTCTTCAGCAACCCAAACCGGATCACCAAGAACGAATTCCTGGATCTGCTTTGTACTATTGGCATCTACCATGATCGGTGTGCCGTTGGCAAAGCAGCCACAACAACAATAACAATTATCAGCAGTAACCAAAATCGGGCTTTCCATCGTGTAGGAACAGCAACTTGGTCGATTAGGATTGTTTCCGGAACACCCGTTCAAAAATGGCTTTTCACAAGAACAAATTTTGTGGGTGTAGTTATGCACGTTGTCCTGGTTACAATGATCAGGTGTGCAGAGTCTCTTTACGGCTGCATCGAAGGAAATCCCTTCCAGGGCAGCGATGTTCTCAACGCATGGCTTCCACCAAGCAGGATGATCACTCATAATTTTAAAATTTAATGGTTAAAGGTTGAATTATATTGGGTTAAACATTTTTAGATCCGTTGTAGAACAGGATGATTATCATATCCGTAAGCACATTTTCTTTCAACTTTTCATCCGGCGATGTGCCTGTTAGCATATCACTTGGCGCTTTAGATAAATCCAAAGTAAGTTTCCATTCTCCCAGGAGCGTGGATACATCCGGCATTTCTCCTTGAGCAAACTGATGCACATAAGAACCAGCTGCATTAAGATTAAAAGCAGGTAACTGGGAAGTACCCGGATTATTAAGCGTGATGTAGGCATCCGTTCCGACAGGGCTTACTCCCTCTGGGGTCATCATTATAAATGCTATGCTTTCCAGTTTGGCTTTTTCAATGTTCGGAGGTACAATTGATTTTATCTCGAAGTCCATTGACGTTTTTTGGCCCATCGGAGGATCATTGATCAGTCCATAGAATGCCGATGCATAGTTTTGGGCCAGTGAATAAAGCTGACTGCCGCCAATCGATTTCCAATTTTTCATTTTCATGACTTGCTCACGCAGGCCACCATCTTCGAGGGCTGTATATTTAATGTCGATAATGACATCGGACAGGCTCTCATAGTCGATGAAGTTAGAGCTTTTGGGCATGCTTAACTTCCAGGTGGAAACGGCTCCCGTCCATTCGAATGGCAGGTAGCGCGGATCATTGAAGTTGAGTTCGAACATACCGTTGTCATTCACTCCTTTGGAAATAGCGATCATTTGGTTTACACCCCAGTTGACACGCAAATTGCTGGCATCAGGCATGGTGGCTCCATCTTCGCCTAGTAGGAACTCCACTGCTTTGGCATCTGGTTTGGCAACGATCTGGTTGCTGAGCTGTACCAATGTAGCTGTAAGGTTCTGATAAGGACCTATTACGGCAGGAATGGAAATGGAAATGGTGGCGATACGCCGGTCATATTGTCCGGGAAAATCATCGTCAAACAATTTTTCGGAAAATGAGAAAATACATTCACCCGTCCGCTCAAATGCCAATAAGGCATTAGGATCAAGCTGGAGCAAGGAAATACTTTTTTCAATAGAAAGCCTTCTTGCATTGTTTTGCAGGAATGCCTTTTCCAGTTGATTAAGCGACATCATCAGGTTTTCACCAGCCAGGAGCCCTTTATGAAGGTCATCCCAATACCCGAAATTGACAAATGACTGATCGGTATTGATCTCGAACTGGTAGGCGCTCTGTGCCGATTGTGCCAGTTGGTAGGCCATGGAATAGGTTTGGAAGTATACCGATGAGATCCTGGATATCATCCACTGGTATAATTGCTCATTGGTAAATTTCGAAGTGAGGAATTCATCGATGGCTTCGTTCTGAGTGATGCTCTGTTTATGGATTTGCAGGTCTTGCTGACTGATTTCCTGCTGGGTCTTGTTTGCCTCGATCTGGGCATTGATCTGATCCTGCTCGTATTGTGCCAGTGTTTTCTGGAACTTCCATTCATCTTCCCTCCTTTGGTACCCGGAAACGATCTGACTGATGTTCGCACCGAAACTGCTGAGTGTGGCACCTATTTCAAATACACCTGATGCTGCGTTCAGCGCCGCACCTAATTGTTCTCCACCGTAGGTCATGGCAAAGGGCGAACCTACCTGCGGTACCGCATAACCGATTGACGAGGCGGTTCTTGTTCCGGCGGCCAACACATTGAAAATAGTGGAAAGGGTTAACATGGCGATTTGTGCTTCTTCACCTGGTAACCAACCTCGATCGATTTGTCCCTTGTAATAATCGAAGCGTTCTTTAGAGCCGTTCAAGCTGGCTTCCAGGCTATCGGCAGTCTGTTTCAGTTGCTCGATGGCCAGTTCTTTGACCTTCGTGGTCATTTCAAGAATGGTCTTTTCCTGGGAAGACCTGAGCAACGCCAGCGCTTCGCTGTCTTTTTTCTCCAGTGCACTGAGCAGGGCCTGTCCGAGTTGTATTACATTGGAGGTCATGGATTTGGCCTTTTCGATCAATATATCGAACCGGTAATTCGGGATATTCATCATGCTTTGGCCGGTAAGCCCCATGCCTGTTGCACCCGAAGCAGCAGCCCGGATCAATGCACGTACGTCGCTTGGCGGAGCAAAAAGTGGCAAGGGTTGGGCTATGCCGTCAATATTCAGGCAATGCCGTATTTTGTACAGCCGGTCGTCGATCTTATCCCAGCGTGCCACCAGTTCGCTGTTTTCCGGTACGCAGAAATAGGCATTGATGTCGTTAAAGGGAAGATCGGACTGCTGGCCTCCTGAATATACTGGAGGTAGTTCATTTTCCAGACCGATAAGAAATTGCGGAATGCCATTGACATATATCTCATACTTGGCGGAAGCGCCTGTAGCATCTGACCAGGCTTTTTCCAAAGTAGCCATTTGCGTAGGCCCATCATAGGCAACAATAAAATTAGTCAATCCGTTGTTGGTGCCGCTGGTTATTTTGATGTACATACCGGTGTAGGCATCATCGAGTTTAGAGGCAGAGCTAGCCAGGTAAATGGTGGTTGTGGTCCCGGCTTTGGGAGATGTTCCGGTGGTAATAGAACGGTCATCATATTCGGCCTTGACCTCATTAAAATTCAGCGCCCTGCGCTTGGCAACGCTTCCAACGGCAACTGGCCTTTGCCCAAGCAGATCGTTGGCCATTACATAAAGATTGGTTGCCTGTGTAATGCTCTCCCGTGTGTATTGCGTAAATAAAGCATCACCCCAACTGATCAGATTATCGATATAATGCATGACAATTGTTTTGGCATAACCGGAGATACGCAGTTTGGCAATTGCATCAGGATTGAAAGGATCATCGTTGTAGGCTTGTATGGCATTTGGGTTGGTCAAAATCTGGATCAGGGTAGGGACAGTCATATTCCTGAAAGGCACGAACCGCCAATACCGGTTGGTACCTGAGTCGCCGTCCGATGGCTGTTGGGTGGGATTGAATATGAATTCATACCAGTATTTGGACTGCTCGAACTGTTGATGCGTGTTAAGGGTAGCAGCGACCAGGAACGGGCCGTGGAAAAAAATTTCCCAAAAATAGAGGCCATAAGCACCGGCAAAATCCATCTTATCTGTTTTGGGTGGTATCGCAGCAGAAGTTGGTGAATACCTGCTAAAAGGATATTCATTCAATTGCTGGGAACTGAGCGTGAGCAGTTCATCTATGCCTCCTGCAAACAGGCGTTGATTGAGTGTGGAAGCGACACTGGTGGTGATGCGTTCGAACTGGAATTTAAGGTTTTTCAATGGAGTGTCAGAACTGGTATACGATTTCGGGTTGTAATACAGATCACCATTATCCAGGTTGGATATCCTGAATATGCCCTGGGTAACTTCGTTGATGTACTTGTATTCATCTACCTCGTTGGATCGAACGAGGAATGCCTCGTGACCATTGGAGAAAACGAAACTTCCGGGAATGTTCTTAACGGTAAATACACTGGCTGTGGAACTTGAAACTGTATTCAGCAATGGATCGGAAGGGGCCTCATTTGCTATGGGATTCTGTGCATAATTGTCCTGGTAGTAATTGTCCACATAAATGTTGTTGGTAGTTGAATCATTCACCCCTACAATATTTGTGTTCCTATCCAGCAGCATGTTGTACGGGGTCGGATTGATGATAGGCTGATAGCTGATAGAAGTTGTTTTGAGCGGTACGAAATTCAGGGAAGCGTCGAGACCGATCGATCTTAAATTTTGAATGTAAAATTTCATCGATTTCAATTGAGGGTTTTTCTGAGCAGCATCGGCGATATCATTGTACCGGGCGATCCAGTTCATAATGTTTTCCCTGTATATTACCTGGTCAGCCGGCATTTTATCCGTTGGGAAAGTCGGGAGTGGAATTTTTGAAGCACCCTGATAGGCCAGGGTATATCCGAAATTGGTCATGATGGCTTCCGATTCCAATGTGGAGTATTTATCATTGTCTTTAATAGTTCCCTTGTCAAAGTGCATGGCATATACCTTTTGGTAATAGATATTGTCCAGGTTGAAGGAACCTTTTTTGAAAATTGTGCCGATGATATCACTGCTCAGATCGAGTTCATAATCACTGAAGTAGTTAACTACTTCCTGTTCGCTCACTGTTTGGGGTTCCACCCATTTTCCGCTAGGTTTTTGAAAAGAACATTTTATGCTGGCCAAACCACTCTTTTCAGGTGTGGAATCACTTTGGGTTACTTTTGAGCTATCCACATTTTTTATTTCCACCCAGAACAAAAAAAGTTTGTTGAAGGCATAAACCGGGGATACCAGGTTGGAATGGATTGTCAGGTCAATTTTTTCCCAGGGCGACCAGGTGAGGTTGTCCACATCATGGCGGCGATAGTAATAGGTGGCGGGTGTAGTGTTGGTGCGACCTATGAAAAATATGGTGTTGGCCGGACTTCCTGCCAGTCCGCTGGCTGTCATGCGAGGTACTTTGGCGCTGTATGAAGCTACCGGGATCAATTCAGCCAATACATTGAACTCATGAAAATATTCTGTGTAGGCATCCGACACATTTTCCTTATTGATTTTATTTTGAAGCAGCTTGTTGTCAAATTCCTTGAATTCCGGGGTCATGTCTGTGCGTAGGCTGGGATCGAGATAGTTTTCCGGGTAAAGGAATACTTTCCGGTTAGCCTCCCAGATCCTGTAGTTCATCATCCATTCCCACCATACCTCAGGGATATGGGTCATGTTGGTAACGCCCGGTTCCAGCATCATTCTGCAGCGTTGCATGTATAACTGTACTGTAGTGGTTCCCTGAACAATGTAAGAGGTATCCTTGCAACCGCTCATCTCTACATCTATCAATAAATACTGGTACAGATCGTCCGGGGTATCGATCTTGGTAACCAGCCAATCGGCCTGGTTGAGAAGCCAAATGGTATATTTAAGCAAGGCATTGCGTTTCACAATGTTTACATCTCCCTCAATTTGCCTGTTGACAGTGGAAAATTCACTGGCGGTAAAAGTGGCCTGCACAGCATTGATGGCTATGTTGGACAAGTCTGAAAAAGTTTGCCAGGCAGAAGGGATCAGTTTACCAGTGCCATCAACGACTCCCATATTTCCCAATGCATTGAATTGCAATAATGTGGTTGAATTAAGTACGGTCTGGTTGACGATAGAGAATGCTTTTTGGAGTCTTTCTACTCCGTTGACTGTATAGTAACCGTATTTGCTTAAGGAGTCGAGATCAAATTCATTGATCAGAGAGGTAATTTGCTCTTTGTCCCAAAGCGTTATTTCGGCAAGAAAATCAACTTTGGCATTGGGTAAAGTGCCCGAATTGGGCAGGCGGAAATATTTGATCAGCTGTCCGGGATGTTTTTCCAGTTTACCCTGCAATGCTTTATAAGTAGCAATGGTCCGGATATCGTG
Organism: Splendidivirga corallicola; assembly: GCA_030442035.1. Taxonomy (GTDB): domain Bacteria; phylum Bacteroidota; class Bacteroidia; order Cytophagales; family Cyclobacteriaceae; genus Splendidivirga; species Splendidivirga corallicola. Next base: position 543,480 of record JAUJEA010000002.1, on the reverse strand, counting down.
CCATGTCAGTTCATTCGTTTTGAGGATGTCGAACACAGTAGGCATGTCCATGATGGCATAGATATCATCAATAGTCAGTGACAGGCTGTTGACCAGTTCCAGGGATTGCGAAAGGCATTTGATAAATGTCGGGATATTGGATGGTACCTGACCATCTGTGATCGGGCTCAGGAGGTTTACCACATAACTCGAGATGTCGGCATCGCTGGTGGCAAAAGGGATCAATGCTTGTAAAACAGTAGGCGTAGTACTCAGGAAGCTGGCAGTGCCATTTTGAGCATCCGATTGCTGGAGTTTTTGGGCATCGGTGATCACCTTGGCAGTATGAATGATGTTTTTGCGGATATTAAGCAAGGTATTGATGACAAATGCCTGCTGCGCCATTGAAACGGATATTCCGGAAAAATCAATTGTAGTATCCGAATTAAAGTGAGGATTCAATACATGCTCACTACCTGAAGCCAGCAATATATTTTGGGAAACCAGTGCGTTGAATATATCGGAAGCCAGGGAAGTATCGATATTCAATGCTTCCGATACAAAGGAAGCCTCGGTTATGGGGAACAGGAAGGAGAATTCGGCAATCTCTATTTCGGCCTGAAAATCCAGCAAGATTGCTTTTACCGCATTTTGTTTATTGGAGGCACCGCTCTCGTTGGCAAATAAAAAATTCAAATTGGAGTCTTTACCAAAGCTCTGTGCCAGATAGGCCTTATCACTTCCCATGCTGATCAATACTGCCGGATGGCTGTTGAGGAGGTCTTGAAATGCCTGTTTGGCTTCCGGTTGACTGATGCCGTTTTTCTGGAAATCACTGAAGGTGATGGGGAATTGCTTGGCTGCTGCTTGATAAGCAGTGGGATTGTACTGCACAATGCCGATTTCCGTGATAAAGTCTTTATCAAACAATTGCTCATATAACTGTTTGGAACTTTTAGCATTGATGTCGCCGAAAATGAAGCTTTTGATGTTCAGTCGTGAACTTTCGGAACTGGTCGACAGTGACTCGATAAAAGGCGCAATATCTATTTCCGTATAGCCTGGGTTATAGTATTTGTCGATTGTTCCCCGGGTGATGAACCGTATTTGATAAACGGACATCTCCTTTTCCTGCAACCAGGCGGCCTGCTGCAATTGTAGCAATAACAGGTCGGTAGAAAAGAATACACTGTCTTTCAGAGGGGTGAAATAGTCATCGGAAGTAGGGATGTAAAGTAATCCAAGCAAAGCAATGTACTCATCAACCGTTAGCTGGGTCCATTGGGCGCCTTTTGCCAAACGGTAGAGCCAGCTCAACGTGGCAAGATCCAGGGTAATGGCATCGCCACTGCCATCCTGTAAGCTTTGCACATAGTAGGCCAGGCTGGTGAGGTCATTACTGCTTACCATTAAGGCCCCGGTCAACCTTCCTCTTACAATACCATTCATACCTGAGTGTTCATCAATTTTCCAGGTGATGGGGCGGGCCGGATCAAAAGGAACCGGGTCGGTGCTGGTGTAGGGAGTGACTCCGTTCAGAGCAGCCGGATTGTTAAAAACAGTGTCGAAAAAATCGGAAGGATAGACGCCGTCCCCTTTGCCTGAAGTTTTTAAGTCATGCCAAAAAGCACATGTTTCCAAAACTGTTCCTTCGGTGATGCCAATGATCTTTTGCATCACGGCCAGGTTTTCAATGGTGATGGTATTTATGCCGGAACCGGAAGAGGCAATCGCCCAGTCCAGTGCTTCGTAATCCCAACCCAAAATGGAAGATAGCTGAATGAACCTGCTTAAATGGTTGAGTCGTTTCAGACTTAAGTTTTCGACCTGAAAGTAGGTATTGTTCGGGTCGCTTGAATTGACATCTATTTTCAGTGGGGGCAGGCTTTCTCCTGTATCATTAATGAAAAACTTATCCGCAGGCCCCGGATTACTGGCCAGTTCTTGTGTACTCAGGTTTTGGGTAAGCAATTGCTGAAGTTTGGGGAATGAAAGACCGGTCCTTTTTTCCAATTCGGAAGCTTTGGCTAAGTTTTTCAACAGATCAGCTTTTGAGGTGGAATCCGGGTATCCGTATTGCCGGGCCATTTGCTTGACGGAGGCATCTGTATTGATCAACAAAGTATATTGTTCCTGCGATATTCCGAGTGTTTCCTTATCCAGGATCAGCCGGGTAAAAATTTGATACTCACTGCTGGCATCAGGTATGATGTTCCATGGCTGGTCCAGGGTAACCTTTAAGGAGGTGCCATCATAGTTGATAACCGTACGTGCTTGTCCGGCTCCTTTCCCTGCAGCAATACAGATACGCATGTTATCATAGGCATTATTAGTGGTGGAAGCTCCTGAAGAAAGCGTAACGGTAGTTGCATCGGCTGTTTTGACTGTTCCGCTCTGTACGGGTATTTCATATGCCTTATAAATATCAGACAAGGAGGTGTTGATCCCTTCCAGGTTTCTCCTGATCTCCTGGAGTGGCAGGTTGGTAGGTTGATTAAAGGGATATAAAGCGCCGGCCAATACCTGGTAGGGATTGTTGGAAATCAGAAATTGGGAGCTGGTGTCCGGCACTATGTCCCAGTTATCCGATACCGTAGCAGTTTTAGTTGCCCCTGTGTAAACTTTGATCGTCCGGCTTTGAGCTACCCCTGTGCCAGAAGTAATGCGGATGGTCATGCCATTGTATGTGCCATCCTTTGAAGAGGCCGAACTACTCAATACAATGGTATCAGCGGTTCCGTTGGCACTGCATTTACCGGAAAGTACAGGTGTTTGTTGCGCAATTTTTCTTTCCAGTACCGAATTTACAATACCAAGAAAGGGAACCAGGGTATTGGTGTTATTGCAGGTAAGCTTCATTTCGAACAGGTCAGGCCGGCGATCTTCCAGTTTGTAATGATCCGGAATGGTGCCCTGGTTCGGATCAGTAATATAATCATCCGTGATGCGCATGATGTCCAGGAAATAAGCACCTGCACTGAATATGGATTGGCATGGATCGCACTGCACATAATTGAGGCTACCAAATAACTCCTGGTAAGAAGGAAGCCGGGAATAATTTTCCTCTACCTCAGGCGCCACGTTGGTCACCATCATGTTTTTGTAATGAGGCGAAACCGATGAATGGATATTGGCATAAAGATGCGTTACATTGGCCTTAACAGCGCTTGCTTGCTGGTGGATTTCAGTAGCTTTTTCCTCGCCTCCCAATTTTTTGCCATAATCCCTTACAAATTTATGCTGAGGCATAGCGGCGATCTTATGTGCTGAATCAAATCCATTGTCCAATAATTTTGTTGCCGTTCCACTACTCGGATTTATATTCATGAGGCGTTGATAAGACTTCAATTCTTCCAACGAAACCGTATTCTTGCTAAGTTTCAGTTTATCTACTGCCTTTTGATCATGGAAATCGAAATTCCGGATATTGAAGCCTGAGTTACGCTGCTGAAAGAGCTTAAGTTTTTGGTTTCGGGTTTTTTGAGGTTTTTTTCCCATTTTATTAATGTTTTGTAATGAAAGGCCATTGAATCCGGATCTTTTCCTGCTGGCCAAGATTTAATAAAGGGTCACTGAATTCAAGATCCAGGTTTCCCCTGTATTCATGATAAGATTTTCGAAATAACGGTTTTCGTAAATGACGACTTAACTTCACTTGCCCATGTGCTGAGTTGCTGATATAAAGTAGTTTCATACTGCCTTTGATGTAGAAGGCGTTGACCCAGCTTGTGAGGAGCCAACTGTCACCCTCAGCTATCTGTTCAGGAGCCAACTCAAAATATATATATTCAATTGAACCGGTATCATAAGTATAGAATCGTGCGGCTTTTCTTTGTTCGACAGATAGCACTATATTACTGCCAGTACCAATGGTAACATTAGGATTGTCAATGCCAGATTCATCAAGGATGAGTCTGGATTGCTCAATTAACTGTGCCACACTCTTTTTTCGGCTCGGCATGTTATTTAATTTTTTCTTTTGAAGCCATTCTGGCAAAAAAGCCATAGCTATCAGCGTTATACATTTGCTTCGTTGGCGTTAAATTGTCCCATAATTTCTTTTCCCATTCGTAAGCATGGTCATCGGTAAGCACTATCCTGTGCGATGCTTCGTGAACCAGGGTACTGGCGCGTACTTCATCATTGGATCGGTCGAAATGCGGTGCGTCATATAAGTTAATTCCTCCTCTACCCCATGGCATCAGTAAGTTTCCTGACCGGCTATTGATCAAAGCAGGAAGCAATGAAACATAACTCGCGCCTAACAATGTCAAGCCAACTCCTGAAGTGGCAACAACAAAACCGCCACCGATCAGGCCAGCGGATACGGCGATGACTGTAGCGCTTTTTTTCCACCCTATGGGCCTGGAACGCCAGCTTTCAGGCAGAATTTTCCAATCCGGATAATTGAGTGTTGCCCCCTGGACATATGCAATGTCGTTGCTTTTTTTATCTTCTGGTAAAACCCGGTAGGTGGGTGTCGCTACGAAAAAGCTCTTGAGGTAGCCAAACGAAAGACGGGATTCAACCTGAGGCCTTTGCAAATAATCCCTGATAGATCTGAAATTGTCCAAAATCTCAAAAAGACTATTGGCATCTTGTTGAGATGTGCCTTTAATACCAAAATATTGGGTAACGAGGGGATGCGGTTTGTTTATTTCTCCCCGGTATCCCAGTAACTGCCAGCCCTTCGAATAGGTTTTTTTGATATTACTTTCTAATAACCTGACGGCGCTTTGTGCCATTTGTAGGGCTTTTGCATGATCTTTATCCATGATTGCCTGATATTTTGCTACCAGGGCTTTCTGACCATGCAAATCTGTCTGTTCCCCATCCGGATCTTTTGAACTAATCGGATTTCCCTTCACAAAAGCATAGAGGTTCATACCATCTACCGTGCCTGCGGGATCAGGTTTGAGCCAACGCCCCAGCCAGGGGGCGTAATAGCGCATACCATAATAGTACAGCCCTGTACTGTTATCGCGTTCCTTGCCCGAATAGCGGTATTCCTTCAGTTTTACTTCAGCCTGACTAATGCCCGTGATGATGGCCGTACCACCATAAGGGAAGTATTCCTCATAGCTGATCAATTGGGCGCTCTGATCCATCTCCAGAGTTACCGAACCTAAATGGTTGTCCATCTGGAAGCGGAATTGCCGTGTCTTTTCTTTGGCCGGTTGTTGTTTGTCCTTCGCAATGTAGTTTACAATGGCCACACAGGTGTTACCGTCCATCACACGCAATGTCTGTCGCTCGAAAGTGAGATTCTGGGAATCGATGGCCTTTCCCTGGTAATTGCGTTTTACTTCATAATTTCCCAGATAGATCTTGTCTTCGATCTGGGAGACGGCGGCGCCATGTGCCCAAAGCTCACTGGTTTTTCGCGTACGTTGTTCATTGCTGTCATACATATAGTAGTCCGCATCATCCGGTTCACCGGGCCGTGTGATGGTGGCCGCTTTTACCAGGTTTTCACAGCAGTTAAAGGAAAGATCAACCGCGCTGTTGATATTCAGTTCACGCATGTTGCCGGAGGCATCATAGCTGAAATCACTCAAATGATTGGAATCTGCCTCTACAGGCAATGATCTTGTGACATTACCCGATTTGGCTAAACGCTTTTTCGAGATCAGGTTACCCGAATCATCGTAAGTATATTGGGCAGTGTAGTTTTCAAGCTTGCCTGCATCGTTGGTGGAAGGTGGCGGGCCGAAAATACTTTGCATGAAGCTTCCGTCAGCCGTATTGTTTTTGTAGGTATTGTCATTGATGTTGATGTGCTGCCGCCCGTTAGCTCCGGTTAAGCGGTAAAGAGCATCATAGGAATAATTGGAAACAGGTTCTACCTTTTGGTTGGCATGAAACACCGTGGCAATCGTGCCATCTACGGTTTGCGTGACATTGCCCTGCGGGTCGTAGGTATAACTCAGGTCCTGTACCGTGTCGAGGCCTCCGCCGGCAGCAGGACGTGTGCTTTTAATCCCAAACAGCCGCAAAGTGGTTTCTTCATAAGTAAAAGTGGATTTAATACCATTGCCATACTGCACAAAAGTGCGTTGTCCTTTTGCATCATAATCGATCTGCTCAATAACCGATTGATTTGTCCGGTCGGCAAAAGTGACCTCAGCAGAGATCAATTGCCCGGCCAGGTTGTATTTATTGGTAGAAACAGCATTATCCGGTGTGTTTTGCGTCATGAGCAATTCAATGGCATTGTAATGGAACCCGGTTGTATAGATGTCCGGATCGAGATCCACAGTTTTGTTCCAGTCAATCGCTGTTTTGTAATTGGAGGCCATTTGCCGGGAAGTTTCCAGTATTTCCTCGCGCATGCTGTAACTGTTGCTATGCACAATGCCGGACAGGTCTTCCACCTTGATCAGTTGCCCTTTGAGATTGTTGGCTGAAGCGTTGGATTCTGTGTCTCCATAGCTAAATATCTCTACCAGGTTGAAACTGTTGTAATTCGTAACAGGCCCTGCTGTGGTGATCTTTTTTACCCGGAGTGTGGTCTTGCGATGCAGGCGGTCATAACCGATCAACTGGCAATAATCCCGTGGACTCCAGGACCATAATTGTTTGCCAAAAATGTTCAGGAAATGCTTTTGAGTGCCGGCATCGGTGCTGGCAATATATTCGGGATCTTTCGCTCCCATGGTATATTGGTACCTGAAATTGTAGTAATCGGCATTACCGATCACATTGGAATAGTAAAGCCTGGGATCAATACTTTCAGTTGTTCTTCCAAGGATATCAGTGGTATGTGAAGCAACTAAACCATTTTGTTTCAGGATATCAGTGATTTGACCCAGTAGCGTATCGAATTTGGCAGGTAATTGCAATTTGAAGTCCCGGGTGTAGGGCTGGAACTTGTCGGTTACCCATGTCAGTTTGGGTCTGGAGGCATCGGCTTTTAAATAGCACGCAGTTTTTAAGGCATCCCATACCTCCTGAGAAGTGATGTCTCCACTCACAATGCCCTTGAAAGCCTCCTTATCCACATTGCCCAGGTTATTCACGATCTCGAATAGCACACTTCCAGTGTTGTCATATATTTTGGTGCTGGGGGTATTAAAAAACCTGATGGCCTGATCGATGGCGTCTTTTTCTGAGGGGGATATATTGTTCGGGTAGTTCTTTTTATAATATTCCGAATCAAGTACAGTATCATCTTCATCGAAATGCTGTTCCTGCCAGGGGGTAAATTCAACTTTGGAAAAGAAGCCCTTGGGTGAGTTTACCCGGATGGGGCGGCTCAGAGCATCATAGATCGTGACAGTGGGAGGAGGTCCCGGAACCTGATCTTCGCCCTGGTACAAAGGTGAGTCTATGAAATAAGGAAGATACTGTTCGTAAACCTTTCCTTTGTTGTTATAAACGCTTCTTCCAGAGGTTATCCAACGGTCATTTGCCGTTTTTTCAACCGGTTTTCCAAGGTTATCCCTTTCCAGTTTTCCATCGGCGCGCCGGATATAAGCCAGTCCGGGTGTGGTGCGCAATTTCTTTTCGACTACCTTGCCCAATCCATCACTATATTCCACGATGCTTTGGCAATAAGGTGTATTGTCCTTATCCGGCGAATTCCAGTAACTAAAGCGGACCAACTGTGCCGCACAAGCCGGCTGTTGGTTATTTTCCCAGGCATCCAGGTTGTAATAGAAATAGGTGGAAGCGCCTTGCAGGTAATTGGCTTGTGTTGCCGGATTGGTCACATCAGCAAATGAAGGATTGTCCGGTAACTTGTACTCAGCCTCTGTGTTCCCGCTGGGATACAGCGTCATGTTGCCAATGGCGATGCCTTTTTCCGTGCCAAACAAAGAAGTAACGATCACCTGGCCCAATGGGTCGAACAAGGCCTGGTGTATATTCCCATTGATATCCGTGAGTTGCCGGGGCTGGAAAGTGATATAGTCGATCAGTACTTCGGTAACGTTTTCGGTTGACTGATCGACCAGTTGAGAAGCCTTGGTCTTTATCAAAAAGTAAGTATCGTATTCCACCGTGGTTCTCGAACAAAGAGAAATGTCCTGGGGGTGACTTCCGCCCTGTGTATCGAAAGCGTAAGTGTTTTCCGTGATATTAGACAGGTAAAAACCATCTTTGCCCAGGTATTTTTGTACAAGTCCTTTATTCCACCAGTAGCCAGGGTTTTCATCGAAGAAATAACCGCCCTGGGTATAAATAAGGTTGGAAAGGTAGCCCTGGTTATCATAATCGCTGCTATCGATCAAACGGCCGTCATAGACATCTTCAGAAAATCCCTTGTCAAACGCAGCATGTTCTTTATGATGCAATAAACCCAGTAGAGATATGAATCCCAGCGCTCCGGCATTATTGGTTTGTTCGTCCCAAAAGAATACCTTTTCCCAGGTGAGTTGTTGTGCCTGCACTCCTGAGGTAGGTTGGCCGCTATAAGGGATTATGTTTTTCCCGGTAAGCACATCAATGGCTTGGGTTTGTGACTTGATCTTGTCAAAAGTGAAATAATCAGCTCCTTCCAGATCGATGCCGAATAATTGAAAACTTTGCTGCTCACATGCCTGGTGACAGAAAAGGTAACCGGAAGGTGGTGTTACAAAACGATTCCAGTTAAATGTACCCAAAAGCTGTAGTTGTCCGGCATGGGTCACATTTCCTGTGCCGGATCTTCTGGGAAGATAAAGTGTGCAGGCCGAAATAGCATTGCCAAATTCGTCCGTTTTCAGTGTAAATTGTTGGGTTATCCTGGGGTCTTCAGGATTACGCTCATATTGGTAACTAATGCTTTCCCTTGGGTTTACCAAGAAGATCGCATAGGGATCATTTCCCATGGGCTGATACAATACCACCGTTACATTGGTCTGTTCTACGGTAAAAGGATTTTGGTACAAATTAGGATGTTGTTCCTTATCTTCACCATATACTTCGGTTCGGATCACCTGTCCCTTTAATGCGACATAGGCCTGCCGAAGTGTTTCTGTATTTTGTGCATAAATGGCTTCCTGAAAAAACGGTTCGGGGAAATCATATGCTTTTGTATCATCCTGAAAGAAAAGCTTTTTGTAATAGGCTGAAACGGCTTTATTTTCAAAACTTGCCCCTGTGTGGAACCAGGTGCGGGTATAGACGGGAGGTACATAGTTCTCATTGCTTATTTTTGCTGAACCCTGTTGTGCATTGTTGTTAACCAGGTCGTCATATTCCTCGGTATCCCATGTTTCCACATACCCGAAGCCTCTGAATTCCCTTTCGGTACTGTCGTAAAATCCATCATGATATTTAAAGCGGTTGGAGAACCGTGCATTTGAGATTTTATCAGTAACAATAGTTTTCTCAACCACCTGAACGGGGAAGGGGAGTTTGGTGATCCATGGTCGGCCTGCTTTTTTGTCTTCCAGGTAAAACCTGGTGGAACTACAGTACTGGATTTGGGTAGTAGCACCGAGGCTGTTGTCAATAAGGTTGAGCAAATAAGGTTTCATGCTCGGCTGCAAGCGGCCATCGATCTCGATCTCACCTATAAAATCATAAAAGTAGTGTCTTGGTTTACCATCAATTTTTGTAAACATAAGACAAGTAGTACCATTTCCTAATATATCTGAAAAACTGATTTGATCAATGTCACTAAATGTTTCGGGTAAGATAATGCTAATGGCATCGGAGAATGCATTGCCGTTTTCATTGATGAACAATTCTATGCGATCCGGGTGTACATAAACTATGTCGGTCGTGCCTGATCCATCTACATCAGCAAAAAATAACCGGGTGGTATCGAAGTTCTCATCAAACCTCGGTGCATTGCCCAGTGCAATTTTTTCTGCAAAATTGCCATAGCCCAGGTTCGGCCAGCACTCCACGTTGCCATTGGCAATTTTCACGCGATGGGGGAGGCCATCACCCAACAGATCAACAAACCCGACATATTCCTGTTGATAATTTTCCTTTACCAAAGGGAAACCGGACTGTTTCTGCTTTCGCTTGGGCGCTGCATACCCTGCTTTGCCCAGTGATTCATAGACAAGCAGATTTTCTTCTTCGGTGATTACCAGGTCAGACTTGCCATTATGGTTTAATCCGGCCATTTCCGGCACCGGATTGTTGAGATCAGTTGGGTAATGTTGGAAGGGTTTGAAATTATCCCATTGATCCTCTTTGTTCCTTTGATAATAACCGGAAGCAGAATGTTCTCTGGTCACCAGTTCCAGTTCTCCATTACCCTCAAGATCGACCAGGGTATTTTGATCATTGGTCTTGTGGCCTACCGGAAAGGTGTCCGGTGTTTTGGGAAAACTATAATTACCATCCCCTTCAGGTTCCAGGTAAGCCAGCCCACCGTTGTTGTAAAGCAAACCACTGATACCTTCCCGGTTCAGGTCAACGGGTAAAAAACCCCGGGCATTCAGGTACCCAGGTATCGAGTTACCATTGACTTTCAGTTGATCGAATGTTGGTGTTTTGGACGCTTTGAAGGCCGAGAACCCAAATTTAAGTGCTGGCATTGACTGAACGAGGTATTTATCGGTAGCCTTTTTTCCCTCACGGCGATATCCCGTTAACGTGGCTGATGCCATGGTGCTGGGACTGGTGACTGATACATTTTGATAATTGTGTTCTGAGGTGTATTGTAATGATAGGCTTTTTACCAGGCAGGGATCGCCCAGTTCATTTTCAAAATGATGGAAAAGCAATATGTTTTTACAAAGTCTGCAGGTACGTATCTCAAAACCACTGGTATATGATGAGAATGGATCAGGCCTGTAACTCCATTGCTGACTGGGCAGATAGGGGTTTATACCACCTTTACTCAAATCTTTCAAACTGTATTCACCATAGTCGAAGATCACCTCGAACGCGTACTTTTCATTTCCCTGGTCGACGTAATTGCCATATTGGATACTTTGCGGGTATTTATTGTTATAGGAATGTCCAACAGTCCATATAGCATCCGGTACATTGTCTTTGTTTTCTGCTTTGTAGGTGTAGATCCTGTGGTTGCCATGTGCATCATATGCCTCACACAGCAGCCATTCGAAGATTTGTTCAGGCGCTTTAGGATTGTTTATCTGTGAAGCTCCGGTCTTGCCAAAAACAGAAGTTTGGTTATTTGTATTTATCACCTTCCAGTAGGACGTACTCAGGTCCGGTTTTATATGATGCGTGATCAACGAAAACGTGCCCTCGACACGAAGGAGGTACTCATATACGTCAAAACCATCCGAATCTTTATAAGCAGCCTTGTTCTTTTTTACCAGCTCCGAACCATTGAATAGATAAACATCAGTTCCGTCATATTTGGGAATTCCTAAGGAGGTACGTAGCGATATTTTCGGCAGTGAGAGGGAGAGACCCAAACCAAAAATACCATTACCAGATCCTGAATTATAACTGAGCGACAGACTTGGTTCAAACCCTCTCGCGGTTGAAACTGGAAAGGGGATCGTATAACTTCCCGTGCCGGTGAAAGTGTTAGGCTTGAAGGTGTCGCCAATTCCTTTGATTGCTCCACCACCTTTTGGAAGAGAAACAGAAGGAGCTTGTACGGAGCGATCTTCTTTTTTTGGTGTATTATGCATGATATGGGCAATTAATTTTGTGCTCCTGTATTTTTTTTACAAAAGCACAGACTATAACTTTCAACATATTTATTATTCTTATGCGAAAGCATAAGAATAAATACAATTAAAAGGTGCCCAATATCTTTAAGCTATTTGATTTTGAATTCTTTACTCTTTGTTATAACTAAGATCATAGCTGTCTGAATAAATGCTTAACAAGAGAATTCAAGGTCTACAGGCCATTTTTGAACAATGTAAAAATAAAATCAAAACAGTCCAACAAATATTGTAAAAAAGACCCAATTCCTTATTTACAGTGATTTGATATTTCGGAATATAAATGACTCCTTTTAAAATACTCCGTTTTCCTTTATCTAAATCTATCTGACCGAACTGGTTGTATCCGGTTTTCTTAAAAAGATCGAAAGATCATCAAATATGATCGCTTCTCTATTATTAAATATTTAGAAAACCACATCAAATTAACACCTTTTAGACCTCCTCTATAACAGACCAATCTTACAAACAGGTTCTTTTCTGGAGAATATATACAACCTTCTGACAAATATATACAGCTGGGATTTTGAAGGCATTTAATATTGTAATGTAATTTTAAAAATAAATCCAAATGCAGTTTTTATCAAAAGCTTATATGACTTTATTGCTCCTGGGAGCAATTGGCATGCTGATTTGGGGGCTTGCTGGTTTCTTTGAATATTTTATCGGAATAGTGCCTGTCATAGGTTTACAAAATGCTGCTTATCCCAGCGGTGTACAGTTTATGCATTGGTTGCTCATCAGTATATCGGGAGGCGTATTCTTATTAGGATATATTGCCCGATGGAAATGGACACCAATTACGATGATTTTGGTATACTCCAACTTAGCCGTTTTGTGTACGATCGAAACGTTTGACTTCATGTCGGGGCAGTGGGGATATCCACAGTTTTTTATGGAAATTGGGCTTTATGTTATTCATTCATTGTTTCTACTATTATCCCCAATTTCCAAATCTCATTTTAGATTTAATCAGATCAGCAGCTGATGAAAAAAGTAGTTATCGCCGGCGTTTTCGGCATGGTTGGTAATTTGACTTTTGAGAATTGTCTGGCCTCATTCCGGATATCTGAAGTGACATCATTGGTTCGAAAATAAACGAACAACAAACACCCTGAATTGAGTGGGTGGTGTGAAAATTTAACTAATAGTAGACTATAAAAATTGAATGTAATGGATTTCGATCTAAGAAATATTCCTTCTCAAAAGGGGAGGATTGCAGTTGTCACAGGTGCCAACAATGGTATTGGTTTTGAAACTACTTTGGCAATGGCTAAATATGGTTTCAAAGTCATCATGGCTTGCCGAAATTTAGCGAAAGCCGAAAAGGCAAAATCCGCTATTTTACAAAAACTACCCGATGCTGATTTGAGCATTCTCCCGTTGGATTTGAGTGATTTGGATAGCATAAAGGCTTTCGCAAAACAATTCAAAGATAAATATTCGCATTTGGATATACTCATCAATAATGCGGGTGTCTTAATATACACTGGTAAGAAGAATAAGGATGGGATAGAATTACAATTTGCTACCAATCATCTGGGGCATTTTTTATTGACTAACTTGTTACTTGAATTAATACCTGATAGTTCCGCATCTCGTATCGTGGCTTTGAGCAGTCTGGCACACAAGGACGCAAAGATTCACTTCGATGATTTGAATTGTCAAAAAACGGATGCTGCCGATGCCGCATATGGCCAATCAAAGTTGGCTAACTTAATGTTCGCCGATGAACTGAACAGACGGTTAAAAAAATCTGGTAAAATGATCCGTGCACTTGCTGTACATCCGGGGGGATCGGATTCAGGACTCTTTGATGAAATGTCCAAAGTGACATATTACACATTTAAGCTTTTATCTCCGTTCATTTTACACTCCAATGCTTCTGCTGCCCGACCTTCCCTTTTTGCCGCTTTAAGTCCGGACGTAAAGGGAGGTGAATATTTTGGGCCGCAGGGCTTCAGGGAATATAAGGGGAAGGTTGGCATAGCTAAACGCAGTGATTATTCCAAACAGGAAAAGATTGCAAAAGAACTTTGGAAGATGTCAGAAGAAATGACAGGTCAATCATTTTTATGATAGAAGCCTCTCAAATTTCATAATATAGAACATTCTGAATATGTTTACTCCTGACAAAGCCAAAAAAATGCAAGAAATATTTCATATAGAAAGCATTTCGGACATGCATGATGTCTTCGGGCTACCAAAGCCTAAACATCCCTTGGTTTCAATTATAAGATTTAAGAACGCTCAAATTAAACCGGAATATCATCACATTCGATGTTCCTTTGGGATGTACTGTATTACCCAAAAGAATGAAACGGATGGCAGCATGAGATATGGTCGCAATTCCTATGACTTTCAGGAAGGCTCTATGGTATTTATAAAACCTGGGCAAGTGCTTAGCTATGATGGCCATCAATCTTCAGCCAAAGACCCTGGTTGGGCTTTGTTATTTCATCCCGACCTGATCAGGAAGTCTGGATTAGGTAAAACGATTGATGATTATTCTTTTTTCTCCTACGATCTTACAGAAGCCTTGCATATCTCTGAAGATGAAAAACTTGCGCTTAATGAAATATTGGCCAAAATTGAAAATGAATACCAACAAAACATAGACCGTCATAGTCAGAAATTAATTGTTTCAAATATTGAATTATTACTCGATTACTGCACTCGATACTATGACCGTCAGTTTTATACGCGCACCAATGTTAATAAGGACATCTTAGCAAAATTTGAGGCTTTGTTAAAAAATTATTATTCTAATGGTAATCAGTTGGATAAAGGTATTCCCTCGGTACATTATTGTGGAACGGAGCTAAATATGTCTCCCAAATATTTAAGCGATTTATTGAAGAAAGAAACAGGTAGAAATGCGAAAACCCATATTGATGACTTTTTGATCAATAAAGCTAAAAATAGTTTACTTCGTTCTACTGAATCCGTGAGTCAAATTGCATATAGTTTAGGCTTCGAGTATTCGCAGCATTTTTCTAAAATATTCAAAGCAAAGACAGGCATTAGTCCGAGGGAGTATAGAAATTTGAATTAAGAAAAAATAAATGGCCGCACATTAACGGGATTATAATAAGGGATTTCTCGGGAGATTGCCTATCTTAATTTTATATGTTCCAATCTGATCAATTCATATCTAAAGAGCATTTGCAAAAATGGAGTGAGAAATTAGGCTTTGAATTCAAAACTCAAAGTGCAAAAAAAGGTGAAGTGTTTTTGAAGCATAAACAGAGGTGTCACTATTTCTATTACGTTTCGAAAGGTTTTATCAGGCTCTACTATCTGGATCTTGATGGACAGGAGATGACCCACTGGTTTTCAGCAGAGAAGATGATGATAACCTCTCCTTTTAGCTTTTTTAAGGAGGAGACGAATATTTTGAATTTTCAGGCGCTTGAAGATACTGAGCTTATTCTTATCAGTAAGGATCAATTAAACCTGCTAAGTGATCAAATAGACCAGGCCAACAAAGCCTTTCAAAGTTTATTTGTGGAATTTGCTATGAGATTAAGTCGGAGAATCATGAGTATTCATACCGAATCTGCCGAATACCGCTATCTGAAACTTCTGGAAGAACACCCGCTTATTTTTCAAAAAGCGAAGCTTGCCCATATCTCCTCTTACCTGGGCATCACACAGCAAAGTCTGAGCAGAATCAGAAAAAAATTAGTTCATTAATCCTTTTTTACCATAGGGTAAATTTTTCCTCTTCAAACTCTCCCAACTTTGTTCTCAACAAGGCAGCAAGCGCTGCAAAAGAGAACAAGGAAGAATGAAAAAAATATTAATTACAATTAGCGAGGGGCAATTCTCCAAAAGACAAATACTGAGCTTAGAGTCGCTGATCAGGCAAAACTATAAGACCCATATAAGTGCAGATCCCCTTTTGGTCATTTGGAATCAGGTTCCGGCAGGAAACATCTTCCATGATTATAAGAATGGACAGCCTTCTATTCTGGTAATAGAATCCAACGAAAATATTGAGCAACACCAAAGGGTGGAAATGTTTGAAGCCTGCACAAGAGACTGGCTGCAAATAACCGGACAAAGGATAGACCAGCTTATCATTAGTGTGTTGGATACCCCGGTATTTAATAAGCTGCTCCAAAGGAATAGCAAACATCTAACCATTCCGGGAAAAGTAAAGTATTTCCTGAGATTGGGTACTGACCTGCTCTCATCACGAACCTTCAAAGGGTATTACACTTTCAATTCATCATTTTAAAATCAACGACTCATGCCTGTTTATTTCATATTATCTAAAGCAAGACTCTTAAAGGAAGAAAAAGAAAAACTGGTGAAGGAGGTGACGGATACTCACTGCACCACTACAGGTGCGCCTTCAAATCTTGTCACTGTTCTGTTCTTATCCGGTTATCGCTTGAAACAAGGTAAAAAAGCTATGCTTTTAGGAAATATCAGAACCGGAGGCAACCGAACACAGGAAATTATTGATCGACTGGGACATGGACTCATGATGGCCATGGCTAACACTTTGCATGAGCCTGTGTGGAAAATAGGATTACAATTCTTAGGAGTTCAATCCAACTATGTGTGGGAAGGTGGGCAAGTGCTGCCACCTCCTGGTGAGGAATTAGACGGATCATCGATCAGAGAGAATGACCTTCAAGTCAGTACATACGAAAAAACTAACAACAAATCTTTTAATAATTAAAACAAATGTAAACATGAAAAACACAGCTTTAATCACAGGAGCAGCAAGCGGAATTGGTAAAGAATTTGCCAAAATTCATGCCGGCAAAGGAGGCGACATTGTCGCTGTAGATTTAAACACAGAAGGCCTTCAATCAGTTAAAACTGAATTAGAGGAGCAATATGGTGTTGAAGTATACACGATAACCAAGAACCTTGCGGATATTAACGCCCCTAAGGAGATTTACGATGAGCTGAAAAGTAACGACATTGAAATTAACTATTTAATTAACAATGCCGGATTTGGTGGCGTCGGAAAATTTCACCAACGAGCATGGGAGCAGGATCTGGCCATGATTCAGGTAGACGTAATAGCCTTAACTGCACTCACTAAATTTTTCTTACCTGACTTTGTTGGAAGAAATGAAGGAAAGGTTCTCAACGTCTCCTCTACTGTAAGTCTTATTCCTGGCCCAGGCCAAGCAGTATATTTTGCCAGCAAGGCATTCGTAACATCTCTGACTCGATCTATATATGGTGAATTGAACGATTCCAATGTAACCATTACTGCCTTGTTGCCGGGAGCCACTCAAACCGGATTTGGAGATCACTCAGGTATGAACAAAACGGCCATATACAAGAAGCCTGCGAATGCAGCTGATGTAGCAAAAGATGGCTATGAAGCTATGATGAAAGGTGAGTTAGAAGTGATTTCAGGAGTTTCTGGAATGCAAAAGCTTGAATTTAAACTCGTACCATTGGTACCTAAAAAGAAACTTATTAATAGGATGAGAAAAGGACAAGAAACTAAATAATCGATTTATAAACACTTAAATATTAAAAAAATTATGAGTACTCAAATTTTAGAAACAGTAACTGAAGAACAAATTCAAGACTTAGTTACAAGACAGAAAGCGTACTTCAATACGAATGCAACATTATCAGCTGAATTTAGAATTGAACAGCTTAAAAAAATGAAATCCCTTTTGCTTAAGCATGAGGATAATATGCATCAGGCTATTTTCAATGATTTTAGCAAATCAAAATATGAAAATCAATTGGTTGAATTCTATCCCTTAATTGATGAAATCGATGTTGCAATTAAGAATGTAAAGAAATGGATGAAGCATAAAAATGTAAAAACAAATTTACTGAACTTCCCAGGTAAGAGTTATATAGTGCCTGAGCCGTTGGGTGTTAGCTTGGTTATAGGTGCATGGAATCTCCCATATAACTTATCGTTAACGCCACTTGTCGGATCAATGGCAGCTGGTAATACTACCATCTTGAAGCCTAGTGAGCTGCCTGTGGAAACCAGTGCGATCATGGCTAAAATCATTAACGAGAACTTCGACCCTAATTATATGAGAGTAGTTGAGGGAGGGATTCCGGAAACTACAGCTCTCTTAAATCAACGTTTTGATAAAATCTTCTTTACTGGAAGCCCCACGGTTGGTAAAATAGTGAACAGAGCTGCAGCTGAAAACCTGACGAATGTAACTCTGGAACTTGGAGGGAAGAATCCATCAATCTTTACTAAAAAGAGTGATTTAAAGATGAGTGTTAAGAGGATGATATGGGCAAGGTTTGTTAATTCTGGGCAATTCTGTATTACGGCTGACTATGCGCTGGTTCACAAAGACATAAAGGATGAATTCTTAAAATTAGCCGTTAAGGAAATTGAGAAAAATAATTTTTCTGTTGAGAATAACAATTTTGTTCAAATCATCAACGAAAGAAATTTTGATAGAGTTGTGAATCTAATAGACAAGGATAAGGTGTATTATGGAGGGACTTATGATCGAGAAGAAAGAATCATAAACCCTACTATTCTTACAAATGTTACCCTTGAAGATGCAGTAATGCAGGAAGAGATATTTGGACCTGTATTGCCAGTTATTGAGTTCGAGACACTTGATGAAGCATTTGAGATCATCAAACATTTTGAAAAGCCCTTAGCTGCATACTTATTTTCAAATAGCAACTCTGAAAAGGAACGATTCCTAAATGAAATTCCATTTGGAAACGGTGCAATCAATGATTGCGTAATGCAAATTTCAAATCCCAATATTCCCTTTGGTGGAGTTGGAAATAGTGGCTTGGGACGTTACCATGGAAAATATAGTTTCGAATGTTTCTCAAACTTCAAAGGAGTTCTTGACAAACCAACTTCATTGGAAACCAATCTGAAGTATTATGGATATTCAGAAAAAACTATGAAGGTAATGAAAGCGTTAAGTTGAAAATTTGTAATAATGAAAATCGACAACAAAAAGGAAATAAAAAGCAAAATTGTTTTTGCCCTCGTTATGGGATCCATCACAACTGGTATTATTTCCTTTTCTCTGATAGCTCTAAATATTGGATTTAATGATGGTTTTCTAGGGCTATGGCTAAGATCATGGGTTTTAGCCTATCTTTTTGTAATTCCTGCGATATTATTTATTGCTCCACCCGTTGAAAAGTTGGTAAACTTGATTTTCAAAAGGTGAGTTGTAATTCTTAAGAAAAAGTTGTGACAGCATTGACTATTCGTGATGTGGGATTTTGAGGTAAACTAGATATGAATACTTTTGATATGTTTTAAAAAATTCGAGAATGAAATTCCTTATTAATCCCCATTACGTACGTCATGACCATAGATATAATTTTGCAGGGAGATAACAAAAGTGGCCCTAATTATTACTATCAAATATCTTTTGTAACTTTTTCTTATCAGTTCTACTTTCTTAACCTCCGTAAATAGACGTATTCTATATGATGTGTTTGTTTGATTTGAAAACTGTATTTACAGCATGTATAAGCCGTTTTTTGACAATTCAACATGTTCTCTATACTTAACCGCATTGGTCTCTTTAAGCTTTGTCAAATTTTGAATTGTCCACTAAATAGATGGAAACTTTTCAAAATCATGAATACTCCAGTCAGGCTCCAATTTCGAAAATCCAATTAGAAATTGTTTGTCGGAATCAGTTAGTGAATCAGAAATCTTTGTTATAAGCTCCTTTCTTACTGTCTCAAAATCTTCATAGCTGAAAGCTTGAGTCGTCATACCTGTAAATTGATTTTCAAGAGTAGTTTGCTGATCAAGTAAATTAGGTTGAAGAAATTCATTTAACCTTGATTCAATGCCATTTAGTTAAGGAAACATTTTAAAAGCTTTTAGGTCCCAGGTACCATCAAAAAGATCACGTGGATGTTGCCGATCTAAAGCGACACATATTTTTCCACCATACAATTGAGACAATGGGACTATGGCAATTGAACAAAACACATCAAATTTATCTTGTGTGGTTTCACATAGTGGATATTCAGTAGGATCATAAAGTTGATTGGTTTGATTTGCGTTTACATCTGGTGTTTTTACCCTTAAAAAGAAATCCTATCATTTTTCTTTATTAATCCTATCACTTATGATAGGATTAAACTAGTTTCGTGATAGGAAAAAAGATGCAATTATGAACCTTACTCCACGCCAACAGGAAATCATTGATATAATAGATGCACAAGGACAAGCATCTATCTCAAAAGTCAAAGAGCTTCTTAGTAGTGATGCCAGCATTCCTACCCTTAACAGGGATATGGCTAAACTTGTCGAAACCAATTATCTGATAAAGCTTGGCGCTGGAAGGTCTATTGTCTATGTAATTACCCCTTACTACCAACTATTTGCCCCTATAAACGCATCTGATTATTTTGATCTTGATCCTGATATGCGAGAGGCCAACACCGCATTTAACCATGACTTACTTTCATCGTTGGAAGGCATTTCGATTTTTACAGATCAGGAGCTAACCGCTCTACAAAAATTAAAACAGGAATACCAAACCAATATCACAAGCCTTTCACCAGTGCTTTATCAAAAAGAACTGGAACGCCTTACGATAGAATTAAGCTGGAAATCTTCACAGATTGAAGGAAACACTTATACGTTATTGGAAACAGAAAGACTTTTTAGAGAAAAACAAGAGGCCGATAATAAGACCAAAGAAGAAGCTATTATGCTACTTAATCATAAAGCGGTTGTTACCTACCTCATGGATCATAAGGATCTGGCCAAAACTCTTGATTTACACACCTTGGAAGAAATTCATTCTCTTCTGATTAAGGATTTGAATGTAGGGCGCAACATTCGATCGCGTGCAGTTGGTATTACGGGAACAGCCTATAAGCCTCTGGATAATGATTATCAGATCAGGGAAAATCTGGAACTCATGTGTGAGCTAATCAACAGCAAAGACAATGGCTTTGAAAAAGCTCTACTTGCCGTGGTATTGATTTCCTACATACAGCCCTTCGAAGATGGAAATAAACGGACTGGCCGGATGATAAGTAATGCCTTACTCATTGCCGATGATGCTTGTCCGCTGTCATACCGAAGCGTAGATTCACTGGATTACAAAAAGGCTATGCTGCTTTTTTATGAGCAAAATAATCTGGCAGCATTCAAAACCATATTCATTGAGCAAAATGAGTTTGGCGTTAAAAACTATTTTCGATGATTTGAATATCGATCAAAAGTTTGGCAAATCATCTACCGTACTTTCCTTGGAGAAAGTTGACATCTACCTTCTCAGAGCTCTTTACTTAGGAAGTATAAACAGGTTTAGTGAATAAATACCCATCTCTTCGAACTCCATTAAATAAACACAATGTTTAGTAGATATGCTTATCATTTCTTGCTCAAGGGCAAGGTTCGAAAAATATGCTAAGGGATTTCCAATTTAATTTCTCAATTCCAACAAAACCACACATTCCACGTGATATGTTTATTTGGCTAAAAAACGGCCTTTGCTGTGCATATGAGCTGTTTTCTGTCAAGGTTGGTTTTTCGCGGACAAAAAACGGACAAAAACATGTTCGTTTCTGAGTTTTTTCCTATTCTCAATTAGAAAATGATGGGAAACCCTTCCTATTTCTTGAAAAATTAGGAAATGGATAGGAAATAAGGTTATCTTATCCGCCGTTAGGAGAGAGATTTAGGAGTCTTACTCATTAAGTTTGCGTCGGTTTCTTCTATGGTAACCTATTCAATTTTCTGTCTTTTCCACCGATTGATATAAAGGAGTCTTTTTTGTAAACTTATGTCACAGAGAAGGTCAAAGAATAGAGGAGTTATACTTTTCTTTTGTGACGGAAGGTTTGTGATGCGAGATTGTTAATTACTGCAAGTCAATGTGGAAATATCAGATGAAATAATTGAAGATTTTATTACTTGTAGATACAAGGCATACTTCAAAATAATTGGGAACAAATACACAAATACTCTTTTTGAGAAATTTCTGATTACAGAAAGAGAAAGGTTACGAACCTCTTACCTAAATAAATCAATACCACTGGTTTTTGAAGAGGGTTCCCAGTTCCAAGATTTGCCAAGTCAGACCCTCTTCATATCAAAACTCAAAGGTTCATATAATCTAAAAGTACTTTTTGAAGTCCAGCAAAAAGATGGTTCGAAGATCATACCGTATTACTTTGAAACCTCTGAAAAAAGAATTCGGGAGATCAAGTCATTGCTTGTACTCAAATGCTTTTTTTTGAGAAGGGCTTTTGGAATGGAAATTGAGAAAGTCAGACTGATTACTGGTTTAGGTGTTCGATATGTCAAATTGAATTTCAATGAAGCACAATTCAGGAGCTTGCTAAAAGAATTTGAAGAATTAGAAGAGAAAGCACCGAATTTTTGTTTAAACGAAAACTGTTCTTGGTGTTGCTTTCAGGAGAACTGTCGTAAAAAGGCTATTGAGGAAGATCATTTAAGCTTGCTGAGTTCGATCAGAAGTAAGAATATAGGAGATTACTTGTCGAAAGGAATTTTTTCACTAAAACAACTTTCTTACCAGTTTAAACCAAGACGAACAAGAGTTGATGCAAAAAATCCAAACTTAAGACACATACCTGCACTCAAGGCTCTTGCTATCCGAAAACAAACAATTTTCGTTTATAAAAGTGATTTTGGTGCCCATTATGGCCTCCCTAGGATCTATTTTGATGTTGAAGGATATTTGGAAGATGTAGATAAAATCTATTTAATAGGGGTGGTCATTGAACGAGAATCCGGCTTGATAAAAAAGTCATTTTGGGTTCCAAATGTTAATAATAAGCAACGAGTAGTTTACAATGAATTTATTGATTGTGTTATGTACTACTGTCCAAACGGAGCTAATCTTTTTTATTATGGGAGTTATGACCTTAAATTTTTGAAAATCCTTTCAAAGGGGATTAAAATGATTTTAAGAAGGAGTTTCATGAATACCCTTATTGAAAATGGATTTGACCTTTTGGAAATATTTAGGAACAAAATATACTTACCGACATACTCTAACGAGCTAAAAGTAATTACCCGGTACCTAGGGTATGAATGGGTAGGGAAAATAACATCAGGTTTGGAAGCTTATGCCTACAGGAAAGATTGGGAAGAAAGCAGAGACAAGAACTTAAAGAATGAACTTATCAAGTACAATATTCAGGATTGCTTAGCTCTGAAAGTATTGGTTGATTTTTTAGATGGAGTTGAAAAAGAGTCTGAAGAAATTAAGAAATATAAAATTTCTTCAAATTTCACAGAAGAAATCCAGAGGAGGTTTTCGGGAAGGAAATTTGGGAATAAAAACCAGATCCTACCCGACTACAATTTTATAAATGACAGAGCATACTTCAATTACCAAAGAGACAAAGTATACTTTCGTGAATCGAAGAGCAAAAAAAGGAATTATCGTAAAAGGAAGAAATTGCAGCTTAAGTTTAATAAAACTGTAATTATTAGAGAGGTATTTCCATGTCCACATTGCAATTCTAAAAAGACCCAAATATTAGAGAGTATATTCCACAAAAAATTAGTTCTTGATCTTAAAATCATCAAAGATGGAATGAAAAAATACTTAACCTTTTATAAGTCTCATGCCCTAAAATGCTTAAGATGTAACCGAAGCTTTAGATCTGATGCATATCTCTCTCTAAGTAAATATGGTCATACCCTTATGTCTTGGGTGATTTACCAGCATATTGTCAATATCATGAGCTTTGAAAAAATCAATAGAATGCTTGGTGAATTTTTTGATTTGAAAGTGGGAAAATTAATTGGGAAGGATACTTGTTATAAGTTTAAAGATACCATGTCTTTTTACTACAAGGAAGGGCATGAGGAAATTATCCGTGATATTAAGAATTGGGAAATTCTCCATATTGATGAAACCAGAGCAAAACTTCGAGGAGAGTATGGTTATGTATGGGTTTTTACAAATATGAAATCAGTGATATACATGTTCAGGTCTGATCGGACAACAGATTTTTTGAAGCTCCTACTTAGCGGTTTTGAAGGGGTGTTAATTTCTGATTTTTATAAGGGATATGATAGTCTGCCTTGCAAACACCAAAAGTGCCTTGTTCATCTTTTACGTGATATCAACGATTTGCTTTTTAAGGAACAACAGAATGGGGAATTAATCTTGATAGCCAATCAATTTTCTTCGATTATGAAGAAAATTGTTATAACTATTGACAATAATGGGCTTAGGAATAGAAGCCTGGGTAAGCACAAAAAAGATGCATGTGACTTCTTTCAATTTTTATCTAGTTCGGAATTTAAAACGAAAACTGGGATTGCACTGAAAAAACGACTTCTTACAAATAAAAATAGATTGTTTACATTTCTAAATTTCAATGATGTCCCATGGAATAATAACAATGCAGAATATGCCATTAGACATTTTGCTCTTTACAGAAAAGAAGTTAAAGGGATAATTAATGAAAATGGGCTTAAGAAATATTTGATATTACTCAGTTTATATAAAACGTGCGAGTATCGCCAAATAAACTTTTTTAAGTTTTTGCTGTCAAGAGAAAAGAAAATCTCTGATTACCAACTGAAATATACTAAACAAGGCAATAGACGAAAGGTCTTGGCTCGAAAGGTCTTGGCTCGTTTCTGATCTTACTTTTCTGTGAGTACTTTTTCAAGAGCTACTACCTGCTCTTCATGCTTATTTGGATTGCTCTGTTTAAGCTTCGCTAAATTTTGAATTTTCCATTGAATTGAAGGAAATCTCTGAAAATGATAGATACTCCAATCAGGCTCTAATTTTGAAAATCTGATTAGAAATTGTTTATCCACTTCTGTCAATGAGTTGGCTATATTGGTAATAAGGCCATTTCTTATTGTTTCATAGTCCGCGTATGTAAAAGGCTCAGTGGTCATGCCAGAAAACTGGTTTTCGAAAGCAGTTCGTTGATCTTGTAAATTGGGTTGAAGTAATTCGTGTATAGGTCGGTTACTGCTAAGGACTGACAGGAGAAGTCCCTTCTTTATTTCTTCGTTTATCCCTTCATTTTGCAATAGATATTTCACATCGAAAAGATCTCGTGGATGCTGCCGGTCTAAAGCTGCACATATCTTTCCACCGTACAATTGAGGCAATGGGACTATAGCAATTGAACAAAACGCGTCGAATTGATCTTGAGCTGTTTCGCACAGTTGATATTCAACTGGATCGGAAAGAACACCTCGATTAGTTTGGTTTACCTCTACCTTAATCTGAAAGCCTTGATTGGAAATTTGAAGTTTGGAAACTTCTTGTTGATGTTGAACTGTTGCCCTGGGAAGGACGGTAAGAATTCGTCCTTTTATCTGTTCCAAAGCGTTAGCAATATTGTTCAATGAGGTTTGACGATCTTCTATCGGCAAGTATGTTAAGTCAATATCCACAGATAACCTGGGCATTTCACGTATAAATAGGTTGATGGCTGTTCCTCCATGTAAGGCAAAACATTTTTCTTTGGCGATTTCTGGCAAAACAGATAGTAATAATGATACTTGTCCTCTATAAGTTTCATTCATCATTTAAGCCCAGGTCCTTGTTAACGGTGATTTGATATTTCGGAATATAAACTCCACCCTTTACGATGCTTCGCTTTCCTTCACCCAAGTCTATTTTGTCAATATCTATATGGTTTAACCAGCTGTGTTTGGCTTTGTCAGCGAGGAAAAGAAAAAGCCTTTTAACCTTTACTGATGTACACACCTCCAACAATTTTTGAACTTCCTTTGGCCTCAGGTTATTAAGCCCTTCCATAAATTCATAACACTCATATAGGTCTTGATACTTTGGAGCAAGATATAAACATTCCATAAGTGCTCTTGCTGCATTGGATACTTGGAGAGTAAAGCTTTTACTTTCTATCTGAGTAAGACCAAACTCTTTAGGAAGAAAACCTGATTGATAATAATTTAATTCAACATTCCAGTCATGGTTTTGAAACCAAGCAGGTAGGCTTTCTCCTTTCCCACCAAAT
Organism: Splendidivirga corallicola; assembly: GCA_030442035.1. GTDB lineage: Bacteria > Bacteroidota > Bacteroidia > Cytophagales > Cyclobacteriaceae > Splendidivirga > Splendidivirga corallicola. Next base: position 517,948 of record JAUJEA010000002.1, on the reverse strand, counting down.
AAGATTACTTTTTTTTTGGATAACTCAAGATAATGAGATTTCCCTAAAAGGGACAGTGCCGTTTTCCCTCCAGGGTGTATGTAGGAAGTATCTTGTTTTTGTAGTGCATATAGAGCACCTTGATAGTCAACTTCATCACCTGTCCTTATCATAGCACCAGTACCAATTGATTGTAACCAGTTGCTCTTGCGATATCTCTTTTGGAGATCAGCGCTATACCCATTTTTAGATAACCAGGAAGCCAGGAAAACAACCCCTTTAGGTTGTGATTGTAATAATTGGTTTATTTTACTTCCTTTTCGGGTATTCATAGTACCAATTTAATGTGTATTTTAAACTATCACAAATCAAAAGTTTAAAAAAGTTTTTATAAAGATACTTTTAGTTCCTTTTTATGTAAAAATATAAACTTTATTAATAAATAAATGTTCATAAACTTTTAACAAGAATAAATTATAAACATTATGAAAAATAGAAATCTTATCCTGATTGAAGAAGGTGATTTAGATGAATTGGTCGATCAAGTTGTTAAACGTATAATTACTAGATACAGCAAAAAAACCGAACAATGGATTGACGCAGATGAAGCTATGAAGTTGCTAGGTATAAAATCAGCGACCACACTTCAAAAATATAGGGATGAGGGAAGGTTTCGGTTTTCTCAAAAAGATCGAAGAATCATTAAATATGATCGCTTCTCTATTAATGAATATTTGGAAAAGAATGCTAAGGAAACCTTTTGATTTGTATGAGATTTAAACTGGTGAGTTCAGAAAAATGCCATCTACTCTCTCAATTCCAACAAAATCACGCACTCTGTATGATATGTTTGTCTGGTGTAAAATCGGCCTCTGTTGCACGTATGGGATGTTTTTTGAAGGCTCCCTGCTCTGCACGGACAAAAAACGGACAAAAGCGTGTTCATTTCTCAGTTTTTTCTCATTGAGGATGAGAAAAAGATAGGAAATCCTTCCCATCTTTTTAAAAGATGGGAAATGGATGAGAAAAAACGAACTCACCTTTACCAAAATGCAATAACGGAGATTGTGAAAATTAATAAAGAATGTTTCTGCAAAATTTTGAATTGAACATTTGATTTTTGCCTTAAATCATCTAGCTGATTTTGTTCTCATTCGGAAAATAAATTCTAGGATACGGAAAATACACCATTCAACACTTCAAACTTCTTGGTTCATTTGTGAAAAAAAATTATGGCAAGAAGACAAATTAAATGTACAACCAAGAACTTATCGAGAGAAGTTACGCATGTTGGTGGACAAGACACATATGGTACTTCATTTTATGAGGTAGAACGGGATGCCGTCTATCACATTGAAAACAACATTCATAGTTATTTCACCAGAGTAGATGGTCGAGAAGCTGAAGTATTAGTAGTAACTATCAATGGTGTCAAACATCTCAGAACTTCCAGTGATGGGACTACTAGAAATAACTTATCACAATTGCCTGATTGTTAATAAACTTACTTTATCATGAGTATCATTAAATCATTTGCAGTTGGCAATGGAGATATGTTCTATATTGATCACAATAGTAGCAATCTAACAATAATTGATTGCTGTCTTTCTCTTGAGAATAAAAGACCCATTGTCCAAGAAATTAAGAATATAAAGGAAGGTAAGCAGATCACACGATTTATTTCGACGCATCCAGATCAGGATCATATTGAAGGTCTAAAATATCTCGATGAACAAATAGATATCCTCAACTTTTATACAGTTAAAAACAAAGCTACTAAGAAGGAAGAAACCGAAGATTTCCAAAAATATTGTCAATTGCGAGATGATTTGCAAAAGGCTTTCTTCCTAGAAAGAGGTTGCTCTAGAAAGTGGATGAATATTTGTGATGAAACTAATGGTAGTTCAGGGATCAATGTACTTTGGCCTATCGTATCCAATCAGCATTATAAAGATGCTTTGAAGGAATCAAAGAATGGCAATAGTCCAAATAATATATCTCCAATTATAAAGTATAGTATTCAAAATGGAGCTTCCATGATATGGATGGGAGATTTGGAGACAGACTTTATGGAAAATATTATCAATGAAATAACTCTTCCTTCAATTGATATTTTGTTTGCACCTCATCATGGTAGGGAGAGTGGAAAAGTTCCAGAAAAATGGTTGGACGAAATGAATCCAAAGATCATTGTAATTGGTGAAGCACCGGCTAAGAACCTTAATTATTATCAAGGGTACAACACAATTACTCAAAACTCAGCAGGAGATATAATTTTTGATTGTGGGACTGAAAGCATTCATATCTACGTTTCAGATGAATCTTACTCTGTAGATTTTCTTGAAGATGAATCTCAAAGTAAATTCAAGTACTATCTTGGTACTTTGAAAATATGAAATCTTGAAAAGCACAATTTCAGCAAGACCCATCCAAAGTGGGTCTTTTTTTGTTAATAGGAGTTATTGCAGCCTGATTTTTTGTATTTGCCGAAATGCAAGATAAAAAAATTACTCACCTAAGTGTATAAAAATCAATCATTTAAAAATAATTTCAATGCATCTGTGCATATGCATGCATAGACTTTAAGTGCCCATTTCGACTCCACAACTTTGTCAAAAGTTCGGATGGGCAATATGCTTTATCTGATGCATCAAGAAGGTTTGGATGGCTCGCGAACAACATCCAATCCGTAAGTGAAGACAAGGCTCAGGACTTAGATGGATTACCTAGGTGTACTTCTTTAAGTTCAATTAACACCCCTTGTCTTATGAGTATCGAAATGGTCAATTTAATGTTACAGGAAGAACACATTTGGCCTTTAAGATACTTCTTCCTCTGCCTTGACGGACATGAAAAATTCATGTTGAACCCGCTCTCTTAAAAAGTCCAAAAGCACCTTTCAGGAGGGCATAAACGTCAAGAATATGAAAACGTTTTATTTCTTTAGTTTAGTTCTTTTAACATTTGCATGTGATCCTATTGGTTTGGATGAGGATATAACTCCCAAGCGAGGGAACACAACAGGAGGTGATGATGAGGATCCAATCATTCAGGGATCCGTAATATTTCCAGAAGATTCTGAATCAGATACATTAGTTATGTTGATGGATATCGAATCTTCTAGGATTCTAGATTTCACACTTACCAACAAAGCTGGTCGATTTTGTCTTAAGTCACCAAAACAGAAAGACTTGGCAATTAGGTTAGTTAACCCAAGTGGTGGCTTTGTGACATCTGATTCCTTTAGGACTGAATCGTTACCTTTATTGTTAAAAGTGTAATTTCCAAACAGGAGGTGGACTGAAGTGTTTGCCTCCTACTTTTTGAATCTCAGTATGAAATTGGCTCCATTCTCTGACCAAACTTTAATCGTAGCGTTAAGTTGCGAACTGAATAATTCAATTAGTCCCATTCCTATAGACTTACTGCCAGTGATAGGTTTTTCAGTTATCCCTTTTCCCTGATCCTTTAAAAATATTTCCACATCATTTTCTGAGCTTTTCAGTGACGCGAAAAACGACCATTGATCATCATCAGATTTTCCGTATTTTATCGTGTTTGTTGCTATTTCATTTACAATAAGTCCGATATAATTTACCTTCTCTGCTGTGACATGTACGGATTCAAAGTTAAATTCTAACCTGCTATTTTCTTCGCTAATTCCAGCACTGACAAAAACGTTTTCGATTAATTCTTTGAGATATTCACCGAGATTAATATTTCCAACTTTTTCACCACTCTGTAGATAAAGCTTTTGATGAATAAGATTAATAGTATCCACTTGGCTTCCTATATTTTTTAATATATCCTTTGTAGTATCATCCTTTAGATTTCTTCTATGAAATGTAATAATACCATTGAGTAAACTAAGATTATTCTTTACTCGGTGGTGCATGTCCTTGAATAAAGTCTCTATTATTCTAGCGGCTTTCTTCTTTTTCTGCCGCTCTCTGAACAGAAACAAACCAGTAATTAACAATAAAGCCACAACAGTAAATGCCCAAAACAACACTTGACTTTGTGTGACGATCGTTTCTTTCAATTTTAATACATTATGCAATACTTCATATGAACTTATTAAATTCTGTTTGTCCCGATTAAGTATTTCATTTCTCAATTTGCGAATCCTGAAATCTAGTTGATTTGCTTTTTTGTAGTTATTTACGGCAATCATATAGTCTTTTTCAACTTCAAGGGCCTTGAGTGAGAGGTCTTTTGATGAAATAGTTGAAACCAATTTGTGCAATTCAACAAGGTGATTAGAAATACTGTCGATCTCACCTCTTATTAGAAAGACCTTAATGGTTGAGATGAAAGAATGCGCCAAGCCAAAATTATCATTTGCGATTTTTCTATACTTCATTGATTCCAGCAAATAAAATTTAGCAGAATCTGTCGATTGAATATCAAGGAACGTCTCTCCAAGATTAAAATAAGTGTTTCCTAGCCTTTTGTATTGATCGGTTCCACTTTTGAGTTCAAGACTTAGCCTGTAATAATGAATGGCGGAATCAATTTCGTTTTCTTTTCGAAAAACTGTTCCCAGGTTATTGAAAACAGCAGCAATTGTAGTTTCATCTTTTTCACTTCTGGCAAGATCCAGAGCTCTTTGATACGAATTTTTAGCTGCTTTTAAACTACCTGTTTCACGCATTGTGTTACCTAACATATTGTAGCCTCTCATAAGACTTGTCGGAACATTTAGCTTTTCAAGTAGATTGATTCCACGATAGAAATTAGCTGTAGCTGAATCATAAATAGCTTGTTTTTTATAGGCCAAACCTAGGTTGAGGTAACTCTCACCTAGCAGAGTATCAAGGTGATGAGATTTATATACTTCCATGGCTTTTTCATAGTTGAAAATTCCTTGAGCAAATTGACCCAATTGAAATTGAACACTTGCTAAGTTGTTGAGACATTGCCCAACAGACCTCCAATCTTTTTCAACTTCAGCAAAAATTATGCATGTTCGGAAAATAGAATCAGCTTTTGGGAAATTTCCCTCTTGATAATATCGGATTCCTTCTTTTTTTAGCATTGAAGGAGTTTGAGAAAAAGATGTCAATGAAATGATACATATTGACGCAACTAAAACTGCTTTATTCATTTATTATTAAATTGAGTTAATAACTGATTATATATATGCAAAATAAAGATTTTCAAATTGCCATTGTGGAAGATGATTCTTTCGTGAGTTTGGACTTAGTCGATAGACTGGAGTCCTTAGGATTTTCGAACCTAAAAGTATTTGATTCAGGGGAAGGTCTATTAAAAGTTATCAAATCCTTGAAACCCAAAATAGTTCTCATGGACATTGAGCTTTCCGGTGATTTGGATGGTATCGAAACCGTATCCAAAATAAGAAAAATAAATTCGATACCTGTTATATATCTCACCGATCATGTAGATGATAATACGTTCCAGAGAGCTCTTGAAACTTCTCCATCAGCATTTTTGCATAAGCCATTCATTGATAAGCAAATTGCTCAAAACATTGAAATAGCGATATCCCAAGAAAATGAAGATTTTAGTCATGAGCAATCTTCAATGCTTGTTTTAGATGGTCTTTTTGCTTATGAATCTCAGGGGCGCTATCAAAAAGTGCCCTTAACAGAAATACGGTTCATGAAAGCTGAACGAGCATACTGCCAAATAGCTTTGGCAGATGAAAGCCTAACTGTTTCTCGAAGTATGAAAACTGTTCTTAAAGTTTTAAGCAAATCTGAGTTTAAGGACCGTTTTATTCAGGTTCACCGATCCTATGTTGTGAATAAGGATCACATATCTGGCTTCAATGCGAGAACTCTTTTAATTGACAATCAATCTATTCCAACAACCGACCACTATATTCCAGATTTAAAAGCATTGTTTTTTACTGTTTGAATATTTCAGATTAACAACCGGAAAATAAAAATAAGCCTTGGGAAAATGGATTTCTACAAAATGCAGAAATTAACCTTCTTAGTGAAAAATTCAATATGAAAAGGAGAACTATACCGGTAAAAGCTTTCAAACAGATTCTTGAGGAATTTATTGAAATCAAAAAAATAAATCCACCAAACTCAAAAGGGCTCAAACATTGGGGTGATAAAAGAGAAAAACTGCAAAATGGAGATATTTTAGAAGCCAAGTTCCTTTCAAATTGGTATTCCAAACTAGAAAAATTACAACCTTCTGATATTGTTACATTTTACGAAGAAAAGTTGATTGGAGTATTCCAAGATCTCAATTACAGTGGAGTAGATGATTTTTTGAAGAAAAACAGATTTTCTGATGACACTGGGAATCTTTTGCCTATAAAAGACTTGAAAGCACTAAGATCTTTAAACCCACCTCATCCAAATGAGTGGATTGATAAGTATACATTAAGTGCCCGATTTATACCTTCCATCATAGCACTTTCTAATATTCCAATATTTCTTTCAATTCTTTCTATTAGCAAGGAAGTGATACCAAATTTTATAGTACTAATAGTTTTAGGATTGTTCGTCACTGTTGCAAACGGAATCTCAGGTTGGATTTCGACCAAAGGAAAAACATTTCAAGACAAATATTTCTCATTAGATAAACTAGGACTACCAACGAGCTATTTAATGCTCTTTGATTTTGATAGTAAGTACTCTGAAAATCAAAAGGTAGAGTATCGGGATAAAGTGAAAGCTTTTTTTGATCTTTGCCTGAAATCGAAACCTGAAGAGATTGAAGATAAATTTGGTGCTGTACAACTGCTCTCTGAAGCCGGAATTAAGGTTAAAGACAACGTCAAGTCGAACATTATAAGATCCTGTAACATTCGATATGGACAGATTAGAAACTTAATTCCAGCAACAATAATTGGAGCTATAATCTCGCTCTTGTGTGTTTTGATTGGAATAGTTTTAAATGATATGTTAATTGTTATCACAAGTGCAATTATGGCTATTGCTCTAATTTCTTGGCATTTGCATTTACGCTATGGAAAGAGCCTGAGAATAGCAGCTGAAACTTACGCCACTTATTTAATAAATGAGTTTTTGAGCCGCTGATCATATAAGAAGTACTAACAATGATTTACTGGGGTTGGCCTTATTCGTTTTAAAATTGAAGTAGCAAAAAAATCATTCTTAGTTCTTTTATACATGAAAATATAGACCAGTGTTCATCTCTTAAAATACCTTGAATAATAATTCTATTGTTCGTGTGACATGTTTACTTTCTCTTTTCCATGGGCAAAATTTAGACAAAATATGCTGAGAAATTTCCCATCAAGTTTCTAATCTACTCCCTCAACTCCAACAAAACCACGCATTCTGTATGATGTGTATGCGGAAACATATCCACAGGCTGTACTGCCTCGACTTTGTATTTGGAATCCAGTAATGCAAGATCTCTGGCCTGTGTACCGGGATTGCAGCTGACATAAACTATTTTTTCCGCCTCAGCTTTTAGCAGCATATCGATTACATTGACATGCATGCCTGCCCTTGGAGGATCTGTGATAATTACATTTGGATATCCGTGTTTGTCCAGGAAGCTTGTATTCAAAAGATCCTTAATATCTCCTGCAAAAAAATCTGTATTATCTATTTTATTTATTTTCGAATTTACCTTTGCATCCTCGATCGCCTGTTCAACATACTCCAGACCTATTACTTTTTGAGCACTGCGAGCAACAAAGTTGGCGATGGTCCCCGTGCCGGTATAAAGATCATATACTATTTCATCACCACTTAACTGTGCATATTTCTTGGTTATTTCATAAAGCTTCTGGGCTTGACCGGAATTGGTCTGGAAAAAAGACTTAGGCCCTATTTGAAACTTAAGAACTTCTTTTCCTCCATTTCCTGCATCCATTTCTTCAATGATATAGGGCTGACCTGAATAACGTACTACCTCCAAATCATGGAAAGTTTCATTACCCTTCGTATTAATCACATATTGTAAAGAAGTGATTTGAGGAAATTTTTCTTTCAGAAACTGCATGACAGATTCAATGGAGGTCGGTTCATTGGCACCAAATTGAACAATCACCATAATTTCTCCAATGTTGGAGGTCCTAACGATCAAATTTCTCAATAAACCTCTGAATTTGCTGAGTTCATAAAAATCCAATTGATTCTTTTTAGCATATTCTTTAAGTGCAAGACGGATCTCATTTGACGGATCCTGTTGCAGATGACAATGCTCGATGTCAATGATCTTATCGAAACGGCCTGGCATGTGAAAACCCAGGGCATTTCTGTCCAATTCCTGGTCAGATCTTACTTCTTCATAAGTCAACCAACGTTTATTCGAAAAGGTAAATTCAAGCTTGTTTCTGTAGTAGGCAGTTTCACCGGATGGAATGATTGGCTCTATTTCAGGCAAATTTACTTTCGCAATTCTTTCAAGGCTGTCAATGACTTGTTGCCTCTTATAAAAGAGTTGTGTTTCATAATTAATATGTTGCCATTTACACCCGCCACATACACCAAAATGCTCGCAAAACGGTTTTTCTCTATGTTCCGAATAAGATTGAAAATCAGTGGGTTGTGCGTGTAAAAACTTTTTTCTTTTTCCTGTTATTTTGAGATCCACCACATCGCCTGGGGCTACTTTTTCCACAAATACTACCTGTCCGTCGATCCTGGCAACGCATTTTCCCTCGGCGGTCATGCTCTCAATTTGTACGTTTTTAATTACCGTATTTTGGGTGATATTCTTCATTAATTTTTCTAAATTTGAAAAATTTGGATTTTCGTGTGGCGCAAAAATAGTTTATATTAATTATATTCAAGAAATGAAATTGTCTCTAAAAGCTCTCCTGTGTACCTTTCTGCTGCTTGGCGTTTTTTTTAATGCGCATTCAACCCACATCGTTGGTGGCGAATTCGAATTGATCCATAAAAATGACTTCAATTATGTAATCAATCTGGTTATATATTTCGATAATGTGAATGGGAATCCAGCGATTTTACAGCAAGAGAATTCCCTAACAGCTTTTATTTACAGTAAAAATGGTAATCGTTTTGTTCAATCAGTTGTGTTAAATAAGGTGAGCAGCTTTTTTGTTCCTTACACCAATATAGATTGTGCCATTGGCTCCCTTCAAACCAGAAGATTGCTGTATACAACGGTATCGGGTATTCGATTGAATCCTAGCATTTATAATGATCCGGAAGGATATTATATTGTTTGGGAACGATGTTGCAGGAACAATGTCATTAGCAATGTGGTCTTACCGGCGCCTAATACTGTTGGACAAACTTTTTATTTGGAGTTTCCTCCGGTAGTAGATGAAAACGGTGATCCATTTATTAATTCCTCACCCGTTTTGTTTCCACCATTAAGTGATTATGCCTGCGTCAATCAACATTATTATGTGGATTTTGCAGGATCTGACCCTGATGGGGATTCCATAGTCTACTCCATGGAAAATCCCTTGAATAGTTCAACTACACAGGCCTTACCGACACCCTCGCCCAGACCGCATCCAACAGTTCCCTGGATAGAGGGAATTGGGAAAGATAATCAGGTCCCGGGGGATCCGGCGCTGAGTATTTCTTCTGAGGGTCTTTTGACAGTTACTCCTTCCACGGCCGGTCTTTTTGTATTTGCCGTAAAAGCAGAAGAATATAGAAACGGTAAAAAGATAGGAGAGGTGAGAAGGGATTTTCAAATGCTGGTAATTGATTGTCCTGACCCGGGTGACCCACCAAGTATTCTGGCCAAGGTGGAAGGGGAAACACAATTTTATCAGGAAGGTTCGGTGATCACTTTTCAACAAGATGATGATCCCAAATGTCTGGAAGTACTGATTACAGATAAAGATCCTCAGGAAGTGTTGGGAATCAGGGCTAGAGCAGTAAATTTTGATGCTGATGTCAATGATATTTTATCCTTAACAGGGGGCCAACTGCTCAATGAAAATGATACATTGAAAGCGAAGGTTTGCCTTCCCGATTGTCCGTATACCCAGGATCAGCCTATGCTCATCGATATTATAGCTTTTGATGATGCCTGTAGTTTACCGCTTTCAGATACCATTAGAATAAGTGTAGTGGTTGAACCACCAATCAATAATGACCCTGTGTTCACTGCTCCGGCTGATAAGAACATTGTTGAGATTGTTAAAGAGGGAGAGATTTTTACGGTGCCTATACGAGGGGAAGATATTGATGGAGATGAACTTGAATTGGTGGTAATGACTGATGATGGCTTTGTCATGGAGAATTTTGGTATGACATTGGAAAATGTACAAAATGCTCCCGGTGAAGTGACCGCTGAGTTTGTCTGGGATACTGGTTGTGATGTGTATGATTTTACAAAAAGACAGCAATTTGATCTTAAAATTCTTCTGAATGATTTAGATGATTGTATGGTGGGTAATCCGGATACTATCAACTTATCATTGACCGTCAAACTACCAACCAACAATGACCCGGTCGTTTCTTCTGATCTTACTTCCCTGGATGTAACTGCCAGAATCTTCGAAACAGTTGACTTTACTGTATTTGCCAATGATATGGATGATGACTTTGTCATACTTTCAGGAGTAGGCGATGGGTTTGACATGCAGAACCTTGGTGTTCAGTTTGCGGGAGCGGAAGGAGCAGCTAGTGTATCTTCTCCATTCAGTTGGACTCTGGATTGTGATCTTTTTAATCTTGATCAAAAAGATGAATTTAAGTTCTTCTTTATTGCCTTGGATCAGGACAAATGTAAATTCCCAAATGCGGATACACTAGAAGTAAACGTGACCGTTTTGCCACCGCTGAATGAAACACCCAATGTCTTTATAGAGGAAATTACTGACGAACGCTTTGAAATCATTGTAGGAGAGGAGATTAACCTATCCATTGTAGGAGCCGATGTAGATGGCGATTCCATATATTTGGAATCACTTGAACCCGAAAAATTGCAGAGCCTTGGTATTCTTTTTGATCCGGTTGGCGGCAAAGGAAGAGTTACCTCCACCTTTTCATGGAATCCAGAATGTGTTCATTTGCCATTTGACAGTTTAAGTGGTGAATTCTTTGAGTTTTCGTTTGTAGTGAGGGATTTTGATTGTGTTGAACCACTTTATGATACGCTAAGAATTGAGGTGGAAGTAAGTGATCTTATGGTTACGTTTGACGGCTTCACACCGCCCAATGTATTCACTCCCAATGGTGACGGAGTTAATGATCGTTTTGCAATACCCAACATCCCCCTCGACAATTGTGCAAGCCAATTCCTTGGCATTAGGATATACAATCGTCATGGTAAATTGGTTTTTGAAGATAAGAAAAGAGATTTTTTATGGGATGGTAAGAATATGGCTGCCGGTGTCTATTACTATCACCTCGAATTTACCAAGGCTGAATACAATGGCACCGTGTCCATTTTGTATTGATCTTTGATCATTTAGAATCCAAATCCTAAACGTACACCATGGCGAGCATTCTCAGCGTTTGAAATGCTGGTAAAGTAATCTACCCTGAGGAATTTAAAAATGTGTTCTAATCCAAATCCAATTTCATAATAGTTGTTTAGTCGTTTAGTTCTCAAATAATTTAAAGTAACTACTGTTTGAACCTTGGTCTTTCTTATCAAAGGAAGTTTATTGATAATGAAGCCATTGAAATGCTGTTCATAGTGCCCTTGCAAGAAACTTCCATTTGTACTATACAAGTAATAATCCAAAAGCTGAAAATTACCTAATTCAAACCGACCGAAATAAGTTCTATTTCCATTGAAGTGTTTATAATCGATAAAAGTTAATCGGTCCCTATTCAAAAATGTCCCGGCTTTGATCAAGTAATTAGCTGAACCCAATAATCCAAATTTCATATCATCTTCTATGCTCATTTGGAATAAATCAAACTGTGTATCAGATCCCAGCACATTCTTCAGGGCTTTTGAGAATTGAAGATTTATTGTAGGGTACTTAGTTCCCAGGCTGATCTTTCTGTTTGGCATGGATATGTACTTTTGTCCAATACGCAATCTTAGATTGAAATTAACTAACAGGGTTTGGTGGATTGGAAAAGATGTGTCTTCTAAAATTGTATTTACAGGTGTGTTGGGTCCATAAACCCGGTTCTCTCTGTCATTGAAGGTGAAGTCACTGCTGTTAAACAGTTGCTCCCTTTCGGAGAACTCCAGACTACTTGTTAACAATCCTCCATTGAATAGCTCAGTCCTATGTTTTAGTTCTACAAAGGTCTTTTGAAATAACTTTATGTAGTTTCTTTCTTCCGTTAGTGTTGTAATCGTGTTCGTTAAAGGATTTATTGGATTTTCCTGATTTATTTGATGAATAAATGTTCCAAATGACAGTGATCCATATGAAAATTTCTTTGGGTTATAGTAATATAGGGCTCTTATTCTGGCGTTCAATTTGTTATTGCTAAAACCATATCGGAGCTCCGGTTCAATTCTGTAAAATTTCCTGTTCTCAAATGCTTTAACATATGCGACTTTTATATTGGTAGCCAACCCCTCTATTGTATTGAACTGAAACAAAGAAATTAAGGGATCAACAAAGAAATATTGCCGCTTATAGCTTTTTCGAAAGGTATATCCGGTGAGGAAAACATTGCCAAAATTGGCTTTGTTACTTTTTCTATCAATAGAATCTTTGTATAGCTTGGATTCTTTTACGACCTGAAGGCTGTCTTTAATTTTGTAATCTTTGAGTTCCTTTATTGTTAAAGGCATAGGGCGAATTTTACGCCAATATGCGCTATCTCTTTTGTTGGCATCTTCTTCAACCAACATGATCTCGTTGGTAAAATATTTTTTTTCATAATCAGGCTCAATTTGATAATCGGAATGAACACTGATGAAATAGCCACTTCCCTTAAAACCAAATGCATTGAACCGGAAGGTAAATTTCTGAGAAAGGATCATCCACTTGTTTTGCTCGACAGGGGCATATACCTGGTTGACAAATAAACTATCAACAAATTCGATCTGATTGTCTTTCGTCAGAAGCAGGTCAACACTGTGGATTCTCCAGCTATCTTCAACGATATAGATATGGCCGGTGAATACAGGGTCGGTTTTTCGGATAGGCATAACTTTGATCTTGTTAATGATCCGTCCCGCTTCTATAGAAGTTCCCTCAAGTTTATAACGATAAAAGAGTAAAGCATTGTTGGCAATGGGTGAGACCAGACCTCTTTCCGTCAGACCTTCCACTTTAATAATGTTTTCATAAAAACTAAACATCATTTCAGAGGCTTGATTAAAGCTAAAGGCATTGTTTCTACCACTGACTTTTGAAGAGATCATTTTTTCTTTGATCTTTCCGGGGTGCTGAAAACTGAATGTCGAAACCGATTCTGACAAATAAACAATACCAGTGTCTATAGTTACATTGATACCAAATATTTTGTCCGGTCTTTCATCCAATCTTTGCAGGCCCTTGATATACACATCGCAGTCAAACCCTTTAACCTCGTTCAAATAGGATTTTCTTTTTTTTATCGCTTTTCGGATGATCTCATAGGCCGGATCTTCATTATTGGCATTTATGACTACTTCATTCAGTGCAAGTATCTCAGATTTCAATGTTACGTTAAGTTCCAGGTCTTCCTGTCCAACATCAACGTGTTTTACCAGGGTGCTGTATCCAACAAATTGAAAAATGAGATCATATGAACCACTGGCAATCTCCAGCGAATAGTAGCCATCCGCATTGGAGGTAGTGCCTATCGAGGTCCCTTTAACATGCAGCGTTGTAAAGCTAAGCCCATTGCCATGTTCATCCACAACTCTACCATAGATTTTTGCTCCAAAGCTTTGATTACACAGGAGAAAAATAAATAAAAGAGTAAAGCGTATGTGCATTACCATTTATCTTGCCTTAGATATTCAACAAATTCATAATCAGCCGGAAAACGTATTTAATAGATCAATATTTTGTCTGGTCTCATAAGCTGTTGATAAATATTCCGTAATCTGTTTGTAATCTGTAAAGCTGCTCGCATCTTATTTATTGAAGTTATGGATGGATATTCTGACAAACCAAAACCGTGCCTGAATGAAAAGATGATATGATCCTTATGCCTCTTCGGGATTTTGGTATTTGAAGTAGCAATTTCAGGTCTCTTGAACCTTAGGAAAAATTCTATCGGAAAAGATGTTTCCTTTTTGATCAATATAAATATTAAAAACCAACAATATTTTATTGATGTTATACCCATATACATTTTAACTTAAACACTTAAACACTTGAACACAATTCCACCAACCCTTCCAATAACACCCAAGACCGATTTGCTGATAGTGTTATTAAAGTTTCAGATGGCTTTCCTTCAAGCGTGCCTCAATTAATATCAATTGTTTTAATAGATTTTAATAATTTCGCTGATTATATCTTGCGAGTAATGCATAAGCCTTAATTGCAAGTTACATTCAAAGAAGATTAAAATAATTAAGATGAAAGATAAAGTAGTTGTCATTACCGGTGGTTCTTCGGGGATAGGAAAAGCACTAGCGGAGAAATTTGGCAGTGAAGGATCCAAAATCGTGATCACAGGTCGGAATGAGGAAACGCTAAATAAAACTGTTGAAGCACTGAGGGAGCAGGACATTGAGGTATCAGGTTTCAGGCTGGATGTAAGTAATGAGGAGGATAACCGTGAAATGGCAAAAATGGTGCTTAATAAATATGGAAAAATTGATACCCTCATTAACAATGCAGGGATAACGATGAGGGCTTTGTTCCAGGAGGCTGAATTGGAGGTGATCAGGAAAGTGATGGATATTAATTTTTGGGGAGCCATTTATGCAACGAAGCATTGTCTGTCTTCGATTGTTGAAAATAAAGGGTCTGTTGTTGGTATTTCGTCTATTGCTGGTTACAGAGGACTCCCGGGTAGAACCGGATATTCGGCTTCAAAATTCGCTCTTCAAGGGTTTTTGGAAGTTTTGAGGACAGAATTATTGTACAGTGATGTGCATGTTCTAACAGCTTGCCCGGGGTTTACAACGTCGAATATTAGAAAATCCTCTCTCACCAAGGATGGATCCGTTCAGGGAGAATCTCCAAGAGATGAGGCTAAAATGATGTCTGCTGAGGAATGTGCAGCGAGGATTTACAATGCCACAAAAAAAAGAAAGAAACATTTGATCCTGACGAGGCAGGGAAAGTTAACGGTACTGCTAAATAAATTTTTTCCAGGCTTCACTGATAAATTGGTTTATAAAGTCATGGCTAAAGAAGAGAATTCACCCTTGAAATAATCCCGACAGATTACTATTGGATAGTGGCTATATTGTTTTCCCGCACAAATGCTTTTTGACCGGCCCATTCAATTTCTATCCAGACATCCTGCTGTCCCTTAATGTCAACACGATGCCCCTTTTTAACAATTTCAACCAGATCCGCCCCAGCAGAGGGAGCTTCCATCAAATAGGTATCGGATTCCATGATAATTCCTTTTCTGTGAGTATCATTGAAATTGATATGATAGAAGAGCAAGGCAAGGATTATTGTAAAGAAAACGCCACCTATTACAGGCCTTTTTTGTAATCGTTTTTTTTGATGGAACATTAAAACAAAAACTAAAAAACTGAGTGCCAATAAAGAAAAGGTGATGTACAACGAATATTTAAAATAAAGTGTGAGAAAAAAATCCATATCACTATAAGCATAGCCTTGAAGCTTGTGCTTTTCGGCCATCTCTTCCATTTTTTTCAACACCTTTTTGTTGGAGGTATGCAGGTAATAAAGATTCAGGTAATAAAGTGCATCACTGTAGTCACCAAGACCTTCTTTTATAAAGGACATTTTTAACAACATTCTTGGAGATAATTGATGCCCTTTTTCCAATATTTCCTGATACAATTCGAATGATTCCGTATATTTTTTTTGTTCAAATAACGAGTCTGCAAGATTTATTTTTGAAGTAAATTCCTGGGAATAAACAGGTTGTATAGACAGTGCAATAAGTAGCAAAAGAATGAAATGAAATTTGTTATATATTTTTTGCATTTTAAACATTAGGGATTATTTTTGCACTCCCGAATTACGGGAAACGCTGACAAAGTTACAAAGAATTAACTTTAATTAACATAAGATTAAACAGCGTGAAACTCCTTTTAAGAAGGAGATTTTTTTGATCCAATGTTACAATGACTGGCTAGCTCAGTTGGTAGAGCAACGCCCTTTTAAGGTTGAGGCGTAACGAGCTAAAGTGTTGAAAGATAGAGAGTTGCAAACCTCTCGAAAAAAATTGCAGAAAATTTGCAGAAGATTTGAAAAAAGTTCAAATCTTTTAATTTTTGCAGAAATAAAAATGATCCGATAGCTCAGTTGGTAGAGCATCTCCCTTTTAAGGAGAGGGTCCTGGGTTCGAGCCCCAGTCGGATCACGCTTCTAGCCCCTTTTTAGGGGCTTTTTTTATGTCTAAAAATATAATTTCTGCAAAAAAGAGAGTTTTTTGCAGAAATTATATCACTAGTTTTTTGAATTATTTGTGATTGTAGATGCTATTTGCATTTAAGGTCTATTTTTTCCTTTATCAGTTTCGGAATAACTATGTTTTATGTCTGAACCAGCGAGGTAGAGGGTAAAGTGATTGTATGGAATAGAAATTTGCCTTTCGGAAGTGTAATGTCCAACTCACCAAATCTTCTGATTTTCTAAGCTAGTTTATAGAGGTATAATTGATGGATATGGCCATGATTTTGGAGGAGCCATTGAGGAAAGTTTGACAGGGCGATTATGATGAAAGGCGATTGTCCTGATGTTTATTATTTGAGAGCATACCCATTGCATAATTTAAACAAATTAGACAGAGTTATTGTTGATTTGATAAAAAGGAGTGAAACATAGACACCCAAATTGCCAGATTTCCTTTTTATTAAAAAAAATGCTATTTTATTGGGCTATATTCGAAAATTAAAATAGAAAACGACTTCAATTGTTAACTGTAAAGAAATAAAATTTCGTATAAATTGAATTTTTCCAATGATACAATAGATCTACCCTGCCTAAAACAAAACGTTACCTGTAATACTTTGATTTAAAACTTTTAAAAGAAGGAATGTCCACTGATAGTATCAACATACAAAAAGACATGTTTAGCTATGATTCCTTTGCTCAGGATTTGATCAAGGACTTGTATGAAACGATAGGTTACAAGGAAGAAACAGGGCGAGACTTGACTGTTTTGGAGCAAAATATTCTATCAAATATGCAATAGGGAAGATTCTAATTTTAAACAGATAACCCAAGGGAAGTAACAGAATACATTTATATATTGAAAGACACTAACAAAAATGAGAACAACGGATCTCTGTCAAGGAATGACCAATTGGGATGCATCAATCTAATAATTGGAGCGGCTGAATGTTTGAAAAAGAGTGCGACCGATGATCAACAATTCTTTGTGGATACTATTATTCAAAAAGCCTGGGAATTAAGGGATGATATCGGGGGTGCAATCAAGGAGACTTTGAGTGAGTTGCCTGATGGATATGATTACATCTACATCAATGAAATTGTTGAGCGTATTGTGAGTTCAACGAAAATGGAAGCAGGCAGCTTTGAGTGGGACTTTGAAAACAATTATGAGGGTGACTTTTATAGCCGGCCTGGTATATTCGCTTACTTAATTCAAAACCTTCTTCTTTGCAGTTTGCATTTTGAAGCCACGAAAATACAGTTGAGAATTGATAATTGGGATAATAGGGGTATTTCTATGCAGATCACTGATAATGCCACTATTGAAGAAACAAATGTAACAGATAATGCTTTTTCAAAGATTATCGATACAATTGTTGAAGCTCTGGAGGGTATCATTGAGAAGCCCAATAACAATTGTGTGATCATTCGATTGCCAAACTCAATTCAGAAAACGCATTAGGAACTTGTTCCGATAACTTGTGAGTTAGTACCGGAACAAGCCAATCCTACTGTAGAATTGAAACGTCTTGATTAGTGATAAGACTCACTAGAGAATCTTTCATTGTGTCCCTATTTTGGAAAAAGATTGATTTTTTAGCTACGGTAGCACCAAATATTCTTTTTGGTTGTGACGCGGTTATTCCCATATTAATGGACAAACCCCAAATTCCTACAAAGGCATTAATTTGGTTAGAACATTGCAAAAGGATCAATTAGGTTCAGAATATGAATCGGCAACACTTGGTTGCCGATTTCACTTTATGCTACAATGGTTACCAAATACTCTCCAAGTGAAGGCGTGTTTGGCATCAGGATCAAATTATCTTCATCTACAACTCTATCCGAAGCATCCACACTCTCTCCAGTGGCCACACTTCTTAATGAGAAAGTCACAGCTTTGGAACCAAGCATGTGTTCTATGTTCACCTCTTTGGCAACATGAACCAAACCATCTTCTGCCAGGTCGGTGTTAAGCCTGCCTCTTCTGATCGTTAGCCTGGTATTGCCACCATCGACAACTGTAGCACGAACAATCTTAACTCCATCATTTGTCCCTTCAGTGGAACCATCAATCAATATGACTGTTTGCTTTCCAATTTTGTCTGTTACATCACCTGCAACCACCAATTCGTTACTGTCGATTACATCAACAATATCAAAGCTTTCTGTCAAAATGATTTGTGCAGTGTGTTTTCTAAGATGTAATGGCTCGACCATGCCATTACTTCCCATCACTTGAAGTTGGTCTTCTGTATTAAAAAAAACATACACCTGACCAACCGGAGGGGGATTCTTAGGAGGCGTGGCAATAGGTATTGTTAAAACACTTAAATTCTTCATTCTATGGTTGAATTTTGCATTACTTACTGTTTAAAAGGTTACTGAATAATTTATCCGACTATTGTGATTCTAAATTTGCCATCTATTGGCACGTGAGGATTTAGTATCAACGTATTCTTATCGGGTGTTCTGGTATCAATCGTATAATAGTCACCACTTAATTTGTCTTTTAAAGTGAAATCCACATCGAGGGTATTCAGACCATGCCTGATGACTATCTTGTTGGCAAAGAGCAGAGTAGCCCCGACACCTCCGGCAACTTGAAAATTTCCCCTTTTAACCTCAATCCTGGTACTGCTTTCTGTAACAGGTGTTATAGATTTAATCTCGTAAATACCAGCATTTGCAGAGCCTTGAATAACTACGATTCCGGTGCGAAGGTTTGTCACCTGGTTTGAAGCCACATCAAAGGTTTTAGGTGAATGAAAACCAAGTATCAAGGCTTTTGAAGTCAATGCAATTTCTCTAATTATCTTCCTGGGTGATGTGTTATCAACCATCCGTCCTCTAACAAACCGGGCTGATTTAACGTATCTCATGTTTCCGGTATTTTTGGTTACCCGCCTGGTTCTTCTTGTTCTCTACCTTTTGATTCGGCCTGTAGTATTCTTTGACCTGTTTGATAGTATTGAACTCTTAGGGCCACATGGGCAGCAATATTGATCGCCCGGAAAGCTCTTAGGTTTGTTGCCCCAACCAACTCGTATATGTCATTATGTCCAAGCCCAAAACCTGAATCTTCACCAGGGTTACTTCCATTTTCTTTAAAACGAATCAAGATCGAACCATCTGCAAGTACTTCCGGACTAACCTCATCTTGCTTTGAATCTGCTAGTTTCTCGATCATTATGGTTGCTGAAACTGCATTTTTAGGAGGGTTAAGCCGTTTGATCTCCTTCCTGGAATAAATGATGTCTTCATATCCTTGATTTTCTTCACTTACCGCTACCAAACCTTTCTCTTTCCCAACTATGGTGATCAGCTCTTCAAGGAAGTCAAGCATTAGGGCAAAATTTCCGTTAGGATAGGGGTTTGCTCTTGTCTGTAATCCCATGTTAGTTTTTATCTATGCAAATGGGTTGTAGGGGGGTGGTGATCCAGCCGGATAGCCCCATGCCACATATTGCTTTTTTGTGTTATCGTTGTCCAAATGGATCATTTTTGATCCAATTCCAATTCTTTTAAAACCGATCTCTCTGGCAGCTTTTACGAGATTGTCCCTGATTGTCTTATTTTTTGTTCCTATATCCACTGCCTTACAAGCGGGGATTTTGTGAGCAGAATTTTGAACCCCTCCAACACGACTGTTCCAGTAGACACTCCTGGCCCCAGAGTTTATCCAGTCGAATATTGGATATCCGCTCTTTTTCTGAAGTTGCTGTAGCATCTTCAGGAAGGTCTTATCCATACATTTGCCACTTCCTGGAATGTCCGGGCTATCGAACTTATTTAAATCTATTTTAGACCTGGATCTAGCGATAAGTATCGCAACTGTTCCAATAACTGCAACAGACAGAAATCCGATACCCAGGTAGACATATTCCTTTTTTATGACAACTTCCATTTATCCCTGCTTTTGCTGGCATTTACATTTGCCTTTCTTCTTTTTTTCCTGATACATCTTATAAAACTGGATACTCATATAGGTGATGTTAAGGATCATTGAAGCACTAATCAGAATATTCATAGATTTGCTATTGCTTGATTGATTTGGCATGTTTTAGCTTATTTAATTCAGTTTCAAGTTCATGATTTCGCTCTTCCAACCTGGATACAAGCTTTTCCAAATCGTCATTTCTTTTTTTCTCCTTTTCCACCAGCTTCTCTAGTTCGTCAATCCGTTCTTTTTGCCTGCCCAACTGATCTTTTAGTTCCTGTGAAAGCTTGAGAAAACTCTCTATTACCTCTTTATTGGCCTGAGCAAAAATATTACTCGCTTCAGCGCTCTTCAGCTTTTTATCTAGTCTCCATTTGATTGCAGATTCAATAAGCTTCCAAAAGCCGGTTGCTCCAAAAAATGCTACGGACAATTTTATATAATCCATGCTTTTCAAGGTCCTAATTGTATTTTACCAGAATTACAGCCCCACTTATCCTGAATCTCAGCGTAAGCTCCACCATTGTTATCGCTTATAGCATATATTGAGTCTCCGGCATTAACTATGAGGCCCTGCCCTGCATCACTATCACCAATGAGGCCATTTTTACTCACCGCAAACATATCACCCTTTTTAGCTGCTGGAAAGGGTGGAAATAGGGACGCATCAATTTGTCCTTTGATTACTACTCTTCCTTCAATGGGATCAGATGATCCATTTGTATCACTTTGGTATCCACTCATTTTCAAAAATTTACTTTATTACTGAAAATATGGTGAGCGAAATAAGACTCACCAGCATCCATTTCTTTTGTCTTCTTGACTGTGTTAGTTTTTTATCGACTTTCTTCAAATGTTCTTTAAGGAAGCGGAGGTTTTGCCCCTGGTTATCAATGATCTGACTTGTGAATTCAATTTTGAGATTTAAATTGTTGATAAGCTTATCTTTCTTTTCCAAAACCACATACAATCGTTGGTTTTCCAGTGATATACTATTTGAAATGGAATCACTATAACTGCCGCTAATAAGGAGCTTTGCCAGCGTTCGAGCTTGTGGTCTGGAAAAGCAGAAAAGCGTATCACCATTGAGTGTCTGCATTTTTGGTGTTAAATTCTGAGAAAAACTCCAAAAGCTCGTCACCATCAAGATTGTCAATAACTTCAATTTTCTCACTTCTTTTACGCTTTAATTCTTGAATCGTATTTCGATCATTCTCCAATAGCTTGTTCAAGCTATCCGCTTCTTTTATCAACTGATTGTTAATTAAATCCAGGATTTGATTTTCTCTGATTAGCGAGTCGTTCTTTTGATTCATTTTGATCAGGTCTTTGTGATAATTTGAATCCCCGGAGCTTCCCCAAACACCAAAGTACATATACAGAGCCAGGCAAAGCAGGCATATCAATAGAAGTGAAAGTTCCTTTATAAGATCATTTTTTGACACCATAATTTAGATGTTAGGTTCTCCTTTAATTTGATTATTACTCTTTCCTGAAGTTTGGGAAACCATTACCCTTCAGATGCTTTTTCATTACCCGGCATTGTTAAAAATTCCTCGTATCGCAAAAAATGCCAGTGACCCGACAATCACGGTTCCAACCAGGTACATGGAGGTCTTAATAAGTGTACCGTCTGTTAATGTGATTGTGACCTCCGTTTTCAACCCATCATCATCTACCAATGAGTCGAGAATGTTTTTTAAGTTAGCTTTCCTTCCTGTTGACATGACTATCTTACAATTACTTGTTCTGTTACATGTTTACTCATTTTGTAGCGGTTATAGATCTTTTCATCAATCATATCTACCCCAAGATGCTTTTTTACCAGCGCTTCAGTTTTTTCATCATAGATTTTGGTGATCTTTCCGAATAGTCCATAATTACGCATTAACCAAACCTGGAGTCTTTCAACTTTTTCTCCATTACTACCTAACCTTAGTGGAAACTCATCAGCCTCCGGAGGCGGTAGCCGGTTGATTTTTTCTTCTTCTGCTACCCGCTCATCAAGCTGCTTGACATGCTCATTTATTTCCTCTAAGGGGTCTAAAACATTATTATGGTGATGATGTTCAGCATCCTGAAGCTCACTGTCTCGTTTGCCCTTCATTACAGTGCTTCTTTTATTTCCGGTTGGTCTCCGGCTTCTTTCCTGATGTCCCCCTGGTTCGTTTAATGCTTTCTCTACCTTTTCATCATCTTCTTTAAGAATGATGTAAACGAGTATTCCCAAACCCACGAGTCCACCTACCACACATCCGGCTTTGATCAGTTCTTTATTGCTCATGATCCTACAAAGTTTAAAGCCTTCTTAATTCCTTCAATGTCAGTAGCCTGAAATGTGTCTTTCCCCAGCTTTTTCAGTGCGGCTGCTTTGGTCAATGCACCAAACTGCATATCCACCCCATCACGATTCATGCCGCTTCTACCCAGGTTCATGTTTAGGGATTTCAAGTATCGCTGAAGGATTCCCACATCAGGGTGGCATGTTCCAAATGTTAGTGGGTATTTCGTGCTTGTACACTGAAATCTTCCTGAAACTGAAGATCGGCCATTTGAAGCTGCTGAAGCTGTTGTAATTTCATTTTGAGCCTCTTTCCCCTTTTTCTTTTTAATAAAGTACCATATTGCGACACCACTGCCTACCAGGAGGACAATGCCACCACCAATCCAGATTGTCTTGCTGTCTATGCTGACATTTCCTTTGGATGCCTTGGTCGTTGTTGATTTATTTGTTGTTGCCATTTTACTCAATAGTTTATGCTAATCGGTATTTAGGAAGGTTACGGACTGGTTTGTGTACATAGCCTTCCATTTCGCTGTTGCTTAAAAAGCTGTTAAGGTATTCCCACATATCCTTTTTGTACCTGAACCAAAAGGCTCTTGATAGATTGGCTACCTGAACCTTATCCCGTAACCTCTTCAGGAAAATCTTTTTGACCGCCTCTTCATCATCATTGCTCCACCAACCGGAACCTTTTGCTTTATACAGGATTTGAGCCATCTTGCCAGCTTCGGTATTGTTTAACACCAGGACTCCTTTCGGAGATACCCATTTTTTGACATCATTTTCATAATTCATGTCAAACGGATTGTTCCAATTGGGTTCCGAAATAGTTGTTCCCTTATTTCCGGTGGCCGTTTCTACTCCACCGGAAATGCCACCGGTGTTTTTCTTTTTCAAGATGCGGTTCCCGTATTTATCGGATTTTGGCAGTCCTGCGCGGGACTTCTTTTTGATGATAAGGAAGTAGACAGTAGCAGTAGCGCCTAGCGCTACTGCCGAACCACTTATTAACCACCACGTTTTCTTATCTATATTCATGTCACACAGTTCTAAAAGCCGGAAGCGGCTTGACGATGGCAAGGACATTTTTGATTTCCTTGTCGTTCAACCGTTCGTTTAATTTGTCTATTAGGTTTACACCGAAGTTTCTTAAATAGGCCGTTGCAATTTGAGAGACTTGTACCTTGTCCCGGAGCTTGCGGAATACGCCGTAGACTTTCTTTTCGTCATCACCACCTGACCACCAACTTCCCCAGGCAGAATGAATCTGATTGGCATAATCGTTAGCTACTTCACTTTTCAGCGTCAAAATCTGCCTTCCTGTACTTCTGACCACTTCGTCTTTATAGTGGATGTCAAAAGCGTTTTCAGAAAGCAGACCGGTGGTCGAGGGCTTCAACTGCTTTGTGATCTCTTTTATGAGTTCTGCAGCCAGCTTATCACGCTTCTTTCTCCTTAGATCGAAGTAGATGGAGACAGCGCACCCTATCCCTGTTACCACTCCACTTGCCAGCAATAGATTTTTCCTGTCCATCATCCCTTCAGAAGTTTTAAGCCACCGCTCAACTTGGCTGCTCTGCCCGCCGGATGAAGAGCCGCCAAGTCACTCACATCACCTTTTCTGGCAGTATTGATGAGTAAAACCAGGATCACCAATGCTACACCTCCCAGGAATATTGGTGTGCCAATGGAAATGATTTTAGTCATGTTCTTGCTAAAACCAAGTATGTTCCCGCCTATGCCAGATAGGTCTGCTATTGCCCTGGTGGATGCGTTAGAAACATCTATATCGTGCTTTTTCAGCCACTTATTGAAATCAGAATTAGTTGTACAGGAGGTGGCGCCATTTGCCCCCCATGTAACCAGGAAAATGATTTTCGCATTGTCCTTGCCAACTTCTTTTCTCAGGCTGTCAAAATAGGATTTCCACAGGTCGCACGGACTCCCAGCATCAGGAATAAGAAAAGTCTTTTTACCTATCCTTATTTGTGCCATTTTTTGAATCTTTTGCTTTCTTGAAATGTCTGCTGCCCAAAAGCGGGGAGCGGGTCTCAGAGGATGCAACTGCCAATCTGTGACGTACGATCCAACCCAGGACAAAACCAATTACCAACGCTATGTAGATATATCCGATCATCCCTAGACTCCTAAAAGATCACTTGTTTGCTCTTTGGCTTCAGATTTTGTGAGACCATTTTCTTCAAGGAACTTTTTGAGCCTGGCCTTGATGACCTTCTCCTTTTTGAGGGCTTCCTCTTTATCGTACTGGATATAGATCTGCCTCCCCAACCAAAAACCAACCGCTAATGATAAGATCGTTCTCATGCTTTTCAGGATTTAGACTGTCTTTAATGAACTTGATAGATGCAATCAGAAGGGACGCCTATCTCTTGTAACCATTTTGGCACATCAAAAGCCGGATTTTTTGAACCTTCCTTGCCAGGGATCTGATCCCACCCAAGCACCTGGATTTCAGGGAACCGCCTGACATAGAACTTTACGACAGTGGCCAGAGTATCTTTTTGCAGATCCGTTCTGGTGTCTTTCTCTTTGGTAGCCTTTTCAGTCATTCCTCCGGCATAAGCTAAAAACTTCGCCGTTCCCATGATGCCTTTCATTCCTTCAGAAATTCCCCATAGGTCAACTTCATTGGGGTTTTCCTCCTGGAGTATGGTTTCCAGCTTGCCATCGGTTTGAACCAGGTAATCAAAACCAGGACGATTAAAACCCTGACCGCCATGCGCTCTGGAGTTGGTGTGCAGTTCAATAATATCTGCTTTGGTTACTTCCTTACCTTCACCTGTTTCGGTGCTCACAATGATTAAATAATCTGGTTTCTTCATGTTTATCATTATTTAAGAATTGAAAATGTTTCTTTCCTGAATGCCTATTGACCTGAGCCATTTGGGGACATTATAGTTTGGGCATGTTTTGTTGGTATTAGGAGCTTGATAATGTCCCATGACCTGGATGTTTGGATGCCGCAAAACCATATATTTCACATAGACTTCTTCTGCGGCTCTTTGCTCTTTAGTGCGAGTATCCTTGTTCTTGCCATACTTGTCCAGGCCACCTACATAGGCATAGTGTCTTGATAAACCATTTATACCTCTGGCTCCATTTGAAATTTCCCAGGAATCGACTTCATTATCCTGATCAAATGGTACAAGGTTGTGAATGCTTCCATCAATGTAGAATACATCTGAATAACCGGGTTTTTTCCATCCGCGACCGCCTTTACTGACAGGATCAGTATGCCATCTTAATACGTCTTCAATGGTGTAGTTTCGACCTTCTACGGTCAAAAGACAATGTGATACTAAATATTTTAACTCTGCCATGTTACGTTATTGGGTTATAGTTACTGTGAGGGTCAGATAAATTCCTGGAAACTCCTTTGCTCATCTCGACCCCCATTGACTTGCGGGAAGTTTCGGGCAAGAGGTTGTACATATCGAATTGCCGATAGTACACCATCATAGTTATGGTCTGGTTGGGTGCTATCTTAAAGCCCCATCCATTTGAGCCGTCGATGACCGCACCTTCAAGCCCGTTGACTTCTGATACATTTTGAATGTTTTGCGGACTTCTGTAATCGCTAAAGGAGATTGTTCTTATAGTACTGTTTCCGGTTGAATTGCTTTCTGTTAATCGCATGACATTGAATCTCTCATTGCCGGAAAGAATGAACCTGACATGTTTGACAACCACAGGATTATGCTGGAAATCCCTTCGTTTCTCTTCAAACCCTTCGTCGACTATAACAGAGCTGCTTTGCTCTTTATATCCTATGACATTGATGAAGCCAGTAGAAGTAGATGAAGTGAATAAGACATTGCTGGTTTGGTTAATTGCAAATCCATTATTTATTGCTCCCAAGTCAAGAATCGCTCTGACAGTCTTGTTCGGTGCAATTACCGTAACCTTGTCATCATCCCTGCTTGCTACATAGATGAAGTCATTGTTTTTATTATAGACGATCTCATAAGGATTGTTACCAACTGCCACTGGTAAACCTTTCTGGTAGTTGCCTGCATTGATCGGAATTACCTCATTGCTGTTGGTTGAAACCACAAACATTTCTTGCGTACCAGGATGGTAGGCTATGTTGCTAGGTTTCTGACCAACATTCTCTATTTGCGTTACCGCCAGGTTGTCTTTATCAAAAATACTGATCGAATTGTCAGCGCTGTTAGCAATAAACACTTCTCCTGATCGGGTGTTTACACCTACTCCTAATGGATGTGTTCCTGTCTTGATTACTTCTTGTTGCAGTGTATTTGAATCAATAACAGAAACAGAGTTGCCTACATAATTGCTGACATACAGTTTCTCATTAACAGGGTTGAAAGCAATGGATAGAGGTCTAACACCAACGGCTAAAGTTTGGCTCACCTTGAAATTCAGGTCGATGATACTCAGTGTATTGGAAACAGAACCGATAACATAGACCTTACCATAGTTGTCACTGCCTAATTTGGTGTTGACAGCAATAGCTACGGGACTGTTAAACCCAGGGAAATTGGAGGGTTCCAGTTGTACCAATCTTATCAATTGACCCTCCGTACTAACTACCGATACGTTATTTGAAAGCTGGTTAGCTATGTAAGTAAACTGGTTGGCCGGATTGACAACCATTCCCTGCGGATGGATGGTATTACTAACCACAAGCTTACCAGTGACCTTATGATCTTCTACATCCGTTGGATTTGGTGGGCTTACTGCAATAGATCTGTTTGCTTCCCATAGTGAAACAATCCGTTCTTTAGCGGAAATATTTCTGATGTTTATTTGTGTGACCTCATAGTCTTTTTGAAGGGCATTCAAAAGCTGCTCTTTGGTATCTACTTTCTTTCCTTGCTTTTGGAATTCCTTTTTCTTTGCCTTCAGGTATCGTTTGGTGACAGATTTGCCCTGGCGTGAGATGCTTTTAAGAAGCTTCTTTTTCTTCTTTTTTACATCTTCATCATTGGACACATCTATGATTCCTTCTTTAGTGCCCCATCTTTCCAGATCCCGCAGGTAGCTATCAAGCATTTTAAGATTTGAAGGTGTGCCTAATGACTCAATTCGTCCTTCCCGGATTGTTTTAAGCTTATCATATAACCTTTTGGGATGAAGAAGATCGGACACCTCAATGATCCCTTCCCTGGTTCCCCATCGGGCCAGGTTTTGTAAGAACTGTTCCTTTCTATCAAGGAGAGACGGAGCTATCGCGGATTTGAGGTTAGCAAGCCAATCGTGGGACGGTTCTTCCGGGGGAACGCCAGCCTGTTTTGCCTGCCCGATTAGTTTTTTGATCCTATCCGGATGGACTTCTTGTTTTTCATTGCTACAACCGCAATCGTCCTTTCTTGAAAAGCGAAGCTTCACCCATGTACCCAGGCCCATGCCTGTAGCTGTCAGTATGCCTATTCTCCAAGCAGTTTTCATGAAGCTTTCTTTAGGTTTTTATCTTCTTTGTACTTGTCTATAAAGTCCAAAATGTCGGATGTCCTATCAATGTGAGGTTTTCCGATGGACTCAGGATGTTGTTTGAATACTTTGGTAGCGGCATATACTGCTTCGATGGTTGGGAAGCCATAATCCAGGTAGTATTGAATACCACACAAGTCAGCGTTTCTTTCGCTTCTGGTATTCATGAAAAAGTGGCAACCTTCATGAGAAAGCACCGCAACTCGCACCGGAATGGTGAACTGTTGAAACAGCTTTTGTGACAATTGCACCCTTGGCATTTGTCTGTGTATTCTGGCGGGAGTTACTAACTCACTACCAAAATCATCGGTGATCGTGGGTAGGTACTGGATAAGAAACTCATGGTCAGGAGAATGGTAAAATCCTGGCTTTGCGAATCCGGCTTTCTGAGCGAATCGAATAGCAAAATCCATGAACCTGTGTCTTTCCGGGCTTGCCCATACTTCTGCCGGAGGCATTTCGTTTACATCGAATTTAGTTAGCTTGAATCCATCTTCATCAAGTGTATTCTTGTTGTATACTTCTAAAACAAGGTTTTCAGGGCTTACGGGAACCGGTATTTGGATTTCTCTGTAATGACTTCTTCCCGGTTTGAAGGCACTGGCACGAAATGTTACCTTTCTTCTGAAATAATCCGAATAATGTACAGTTGGATCATAGATAATGATCCCTACTGAAACAGGGCGTATTGCCTTGATCCCAAGGGTGATGGTGAATCGCATATTCTTCGATGGGATAGGGATAACCATTTATTGTGTTGGATTTGGTGTGACTTCCTTTCCTTTTTGCATTTTCCTGCCCCTGTAATGGGTCACTCCCCATATCACAAGACCGATTACCACAGCTCCACCTACTACATAAATGCCTGTTGGTACTTTCTTGCTTTCTTGCTGTGCGGTTGATCCTCCAAGTCCAAACCGATAGTCAGTTGGCTCATCGGGAGCTGGGTTCTTCCTGAAGATGTTGAAAACATTTCCAAGGGAGCTTGTTACTCCCTCTAAGCCTCCATTATCCTTGAAAGTATTTCCAAGTCCTGACCAGAAGTTTTTGCGTTTTTCTTTTCGAACGGCAATTTCCTCTTGAGACCGTCCGGTCCGGGCTAAGGCTCTTTTCGTCTTCTGTTTCTTCCTTTTACCTCCAAGACCAAATAGTTCATCGTATTTGTAAAAAGAGTCTCCGGTTTCCAGGCCGATTATATTTTCAGTTTCACCTGCAATCATTTTGTTTGTCTTGGTTTAAATGATGTATAGTACTCTAAGTGTTGATTGATCACTGACTATGAAAGGGACTGCCTGATATCCTTTGCCAACAAATGGGTAGCTTTTTGCCTCTCCCGAAGCAAGTGCAACGCCATTAACAGTGACTTGCTGGTTACCAACATTTTTGACAGAAGCAAACAGGAATCCTTCAGGTATTTCCCCTTTGGTATCTGTGAAATCTTGCTCGGTGATGTTCGCTAAAATGTCCATGTGTTTCTGCGTTAATGCTTACTCGCCATTCATTGATTTACCATCTTGTTTAGGCTTGAAATCCTTCATTAGCACCTTTGTGACGAAGAAATAGCCGCCTATGAAAACGCCAATCCAAATCAACCCTTTGCCAGTACTAATTATTTGGGTTTGAGCTTTGAGCTTTTCAGTTTTGAATTTTTCCTGATCTACTTTTTGCGCTATCCCTTCGGTTTTCAGTTCTTCTTGCTGTACCTTTTTCCTTAAGCCACGAGCTTTCTGTACTTCCTGCTTTGTTTTCAGTTCATGCTGAATGGCTTTGTTGATCACCAAATGCTCTTTCAAATCACGTCTGGTGATTGTTCCGCCTGTATTGTTCAGTTTCACAGAGGTTGGCCTGATGCCAGAGCCGGATGAACGTCTCCATCTTTTAAGTGTAGGCGCACTCTTTGTTGGAATGGCTATATGCCTTCCTTGGCTGGAAGTCCTTTTTACTGGAATTGATCTTTTTGTAGCCAAAGTTTTACTCCTGGAAATCATACTTTTGGTGGGAGTGTTTTTCCTTTTACTGACCGGTCTTGAAGGAGTAACCGGTTTTCGGTAAGATCGTCGGATGGTTCGCACAGATCTGCCTTTGTAGCGGTTAAGTAGTGCCCGGTTTTTAGGCTTTTTGCCTCTGGCAACCCTTTTTCTATCCTTTCTGATTCTTCGGGCTGTTCTTCTAGCCGACCTTCTGGTTCTATTTGCGGATCTTCTGCTACTGCGACCTGACTGTCTTCTTTTCTTTTTTCTTCGGAAAAAATCATCTTCCTCTTCCTCAATGCCAGGGTCGTGGGTTAGATCCTCCATCTCTTTGTACATATCAAAATCTATCATGACCATTTCTCTATCTCTTTGGATTACTAATATGTTCTGGGTTATTGTGAAGTTGGTGGAATGGTATTGGGGTTGTACTGTTGCTGTTTATTACTCATATAGAGATAGCCTCCTACGATCAATACACCCACCACAATGAATAGCGTATTGCCACCGAATCCTGCTTTTTGTGTTATGGGAACCCCAGCTTGTTTAGCAGCAATGGCAGAAGCACTTGATTTACTTGCTGCATTTTGCACCGGAGCTTGAATAGGAGCTGCACCCGATGTATTTTGGGTTGGTGTTTCTAACATCGTAGCTTTCATAATGGCTGTTTGCGCTCTTTTTGCTTCGATATCAGCCCTTCGGTCGTCATTTTTCAACCTTCGCCGCTGGTGGCGAACTGATCTTCTTTCTTTCCTTCTGGCACGCCGTGCCTTTCTTTTTCTTCGTGCTTTTTTGCCAAGGCCCAAGAACTCATCATGGACCATCGCGCTGCGGTCATCCGCTGACAATCCTGCAAGCCCGAATCCAGGACGACCGAATTTTGTATCTTCAATTTGCATTTTCGATTCTCAATTATTGAGTTACTTGATAATTTGGTTGATAGGCTGGCCTTTGCTTTCCGAGCTGCTTGAGAAAGAACCATCCTGCAATGCCTATTACCGCAGTGCCACCAACCATCTTTAAAAGTTTTTCTTTGTTTACCTGGGATACTTTGGCAGCCTGTTTATAAGCAACTTGAGCTTCTTTTTGGGCTTTGTAAGCAAGCATGGTCTGAAGAGTCTGAGACCTGGCTTGATCTTTCATTATTTTCTTGCGTTGCTTGTTGCCGAATAAGTTGGCAATGGAACCAACTGCACCGGCTATTGCGGAAACAGGATCAGCACCTATGGTGACACCACCATTTCCACCGGAAGTACCACCCCCTTGTAAAGACCTGAAGTCAAAAGAATCTTCCTGCTCCTTTGGCTTGATCTTAGCGTATAGCCGTTTGGCTAATTCGTTATGAAAGTGTTTGCCAGCTTTTTCAATGGCTATGAAGACTTTATTGGTCAGGTCTTTCCCATTGCTGTTTTTGCTTATAGGAATGTCATATTTTAAAAGGAGTTGTCTTGTCATTCCGGGATGGTCTGCAATGTAAATTGCCAATAAGTCAAGCAATGACTTTGTTTGAGCGGTATGCTTATCAGGAAGTTTTCTTTTGACAACCCTGACCATTATGCTGCATTTTGCTTAAACCCCCATGCTGAACCAATAAGCCCTCCTGCGACAAGTGTGAGTCCGAGAACTATTAAAGCTTCTTTTGGTTTAACAAGGATGCCATCGGAACATGTATCTGTGATCGGTTGTTGCAAGCTTTTGTCTGGTTTTTCAATACCCTCTTTTTTTCTCAGCCTCAATTCATTCCAAACCAGTCTCACCTCTTCAGAGAGGGCCGGGTTTTTAGGATCTTTGTTTGATTTCCTTACCACATTTTCGTAGAGTTCTTCAAGCTCGTTCAAACCCATTCCCACCAGTTGCTTCAGGAATTC
Source organism: Splendidivirga corallicola (assembly GCA_030442035.1). Classification (GTDB taxonomy): domain Bacteria; phylum Bacteroidota; class Bacteroidia; order Cytophagales; family Cyclobacteriaceae; genus Splendidivirga; species Splendidivirga corallicola. The sequence goes on along the minus strand of JAUJEA010000002.1, from coordinate 486,075 downwards.
AGGTTTGTTATCCTGCCCGGTATATGAAGAGTGTCCGCAACTACCGCAATAATTGTCTTCAGGGTCATAGGAATAGCTGCTACATGCACTGCAATAACTATCTTCTCTAATCTTTTCGACGCTTAGGATAGCTTTTCTATCCGGGTGAAGTTTAATGAGTTCCTTCACAAACCTTCTTCCTTTTCGTCGTACCAACTGCTTGGTAGCTTTCACCAGGTCATGGACATTCTTTGGAGGTTCATAACCGTGTTGATCGATCAGTTTGCGCACCTTTCCAGGATTGCTGTAGATGATGTAGGCAATTCTATTTTGGGCGTGTCTTGATCTTTTTGCCTGTTGCTTCATTTAACTGTATGATTTGAGTTAAAAAAGACAGCCAAAGCGGGCTTTAAATACCTCGACTTTGGCTGTCTATCTGTGCTTACAAAGCCTTAGTAACTGGATAGATCCACTACCGACTTATTATCTCCTTCTACCTCTTCCTCTGCCTTTCCGTCTCATGGTAAACCTTCTTCGGGGTCTTACTCTGCTTCGCACCATTTTTCGAGGTCTGGCTCTTCGCACAATCTTCCTAACCGTCCTGCGAGGCTTAACGCTCTTTCTCCTTTTCTTCCTTTGAATAAGGTCTAGTTGTGGTAGACCTGTGGTTCTGGGAGCCTTTGATAGTTCAGCTACATTGTTACCTTTTAGGAGGTTGCCCATGTTAGCACGAGCCTTGATTGTGAAAGTGAATACAACGACCGCTTTATCCTTTATTAAAAGGCGCAGTGAATCCTGACCTGTCACATCCATTTCAAAGGCCGCATCGTCAATGAGCTGTTGGGTAAAGTTTTGAGGGCTGGTCGCGTTACGGGGTTGATACACTCGTACCGTGTTGGAGCCGGTTGCCGTTCTTCTGGTCACTTTCAGCACATTGTCGAACTGGAGGGGATCAGAAACAGACATCTTCATACCAGCGATTTTGAACGGATTGGCTTTTGACTCTTCCCTTACTTCTTTGTGGCTGCTTTCCTCAACGATGACACTGACCCCTGCCGGTTGAGCGGCACTTTCGTTACCACCAAAAAGAATGGCTTGAGCATCTGCACCACTGGTATTTCTGACAACAACTGTTAGCGTACGGTCATTCGGGTCTATTTTTCCAATGGAAGTGCTTTTGTAGCTATCATATGCATCATCGTACTCATCATAGTCATCTTCATCCTCTATTGCAGGGAGATATTCTATTTCCTCTTCTTCATCGTAGAAGTCATCTTCATCATCATAGAATCCGTCCTCATCCTCATACCCTTCAAAGCCAGAGTCAAAGTCATCTTCCTGGTCATCATAAAACTCATCCTCGTAATCCTCATCATAATCGTCATACCTGTCCTCTGCCTCGTCCTCGTATCGCTCTAATTCATCTTCGTAGTTCATGTGAAAACTGTTTGATTTTTACTGTCACATGGAATTCGTAGAGATCTCAAGTCTTCTTTATCGAAATTTTGAATCCTTGAAGTTTCTACTCATTTCATTGCTTGTTATCCGATTATTGAAATGTTACTGTTAGTAAGGGGAGTGTCAGTGTCACAGGTGGTGAAGACCTGTGATTGGACTCATCTTATTTTTTCGCTACCCCTTTGTTTGCTGTAGTTCCTTTCTTAGCGGCTTTTTTAGCCCTGGCTTTTTCCCACATCGGGGCGACTACAAGCGTGCCCAGCGCAATTCCGGCTACTAATGCTCCACCGCAATAGGCCCATTGTGCCCAGGCAATATCTTTTCCTTCTGCTGCCATCTTATTTGTTCAGTTTTGTTGTTCGATTTCACATCTTTTATGGCGGGTCTTTAAACCGTGTTGTGATGCAAAGTCAGATTTCAGCCCAGGGTAGGCAAGGTGAGTTTTTGTACCAGGGGTACATTCGCAATGGCATGTAGGGGTGAATGAGTATTTAAAAGCGGTTCGTATTTTCTTGGAAGGTGTAGATGCTATCTATCTGAGACTGCTTGTGGTCTGTCAATTTAACACAGTGAGCTTCGGAAAGGATGGATGAAATTTTAAGAGAATCATGGGAGAGTAATTTATTTCACATCTTCAGGCATGCGCCAATAAAAGGTCAATAAGGTGTATTTATTTATGTCTATAATACAGAACACCCCCAATGGAATAAATTGGGAGTGCCTGAATTTTAATCGAATTTCAGATAAACCTGTACTTTGGAATGCCTTAGCCTACCATTGGCTATTTCTGGCTTCCATTTTAATTTGTTGAGTGCCTTGATGATAATTTTTCGTTCTTCATTGGTAAAATCCGAATACTTGGGCCTGGATTCAACGGTATTTCCAACAACACTCAAACTGTCAATTGCACAGATAAATGCTCCTTTTTTGCCAATCGGTTGTTTGTCAAAATGTTTGCTGATGTACAACATCACATTCCGGGGTTTGAGCTTGGGAGTCGCATACCTGAAATCAGCACTTCCGATAGGTGATCCCCTTTCGTCCCACAAATTGTCAAACTGACTTGTTTCAAACCATTTGTAATAGGACTTTCTCTTATAATAGGCACGGTTGCATCCAAGCAAGAAGGCAGCTAAAAGAAAAATGATCATCCATTGTTTCATAGCGAAATGGTTCTATTGTTCTCTTGTACTAGTACCTCATCAAAATTATGGTTACAGCCTGTAAACAATACTTATGGATTTCTTAACAAGTTGCTTTGTTGCTCCAAGACAATGTTGATGTGTGATATCCTTCTCCTTCTTTAAGGAATCATTCCGGCTCCAGAGATACGTTACCTGATTATCTTACATATTCTCAATCATATAACGATATTCCTTCAGTTCATTAATTACTTCATTCTGATTGACAGTCAGGTTCTCGTATATAAAATTTTCCTCCCATTCACCGAACGTGATTACATCATTAAATCCCTTGTTCTCTCCTTCACGTTTGATGGTCTCTTTCAAGGTTTCGATTCTTTGGTCAATTCTGGCAAGCACCTTTTTCTTTAATTCGCTATGGTAGTTAGGTTCAATGTTTTTGATATGCTTTAATACATGTGCAAAAACCACCCAATCAGGATTGTCTAAACTATCAAGAAGATCCGCATAGTATTTGATTTGTTCCGGAGTTGCCAAAACATTATTAATCATGAAGACATTCAGTAAAATTAAGCATGGAGCTTGCAGTACTCCCTTGCAATCTTCCTCTTTATATTTTTCTATTAATTGTCTTAGTTGGTTATCAATGTAGTCCCAATTGTATTTTCGAAGTCCTTCTCTAAACCATTGTGTGGCCAAAGAATCTTCTTGAATGCAATCAGTATCCTTATGGTATTGCTTCAACTTATAGGTGTAATTTTCTTTAATGTCTTTGGAGTAGTAAGCAACCCTTTGATAACATACTAAATAGGGATGATCATGCTGCTGTGCGACTATATTGTATGAACCGACAATTAATAGAAGGATTATTGCTGTTTTTTTCATTTGTTTAAGATTAGTAGACCATTGGTATTGTGATACTTTAAGTTTATCATGACCTTGTATGTCCCAGTAACAATTTGCCCTGTGGTATGGTGTTTTTACTATGTAATACTGCTCTTTCTTAAAAGTCACAAATAGCCCCTATTAGGGGCCATTCGTTTAATTACATCCCGCCTTAATGTCAAATAAGGTTTTGGGTTTATAGGTTTTATCCATTTGTGTACTATTGTTATATAGATTACTCGAATTATTGACGAATTCCTCTAATTTGTCATAGTAATCGTTCTGTAGTACACTCCAGGTAGGCCATACCGTAAACTCATTTGTTTTCCCGTCGATCCACTGAAAAAAACCATCAAACGTTCCTGTTACGCTAGGCATTCCAACTGTATTGGTATCATTTGAACTAACTTTCCAATTGGCTATGATCGTTCCAAATAATTTAGCCTCAAACTCAAAGTTCATTTTTTTAGTCAAGGTGAATTGACTACCTAAATTATAATGCTGGTAGGCATGAAACATTTCTTCGATGATGACTATTGGTTGAATATCGGCACTCTTGAAATAAACAATTCTTGTATTTCTGTCATATGCCCCTGGATGTGCTAAACTTGGATTGATCTTAACTTCCTGTATCCATCTACTACTACCTCCAGCAGCTCTAAGTAAATTAATTAATCGTTTTCCTATACAGGTTTTATACAAGAATTTCATCGTTGTTTGCCACTGACTAATAGTTTGCATTGGGACATTCCAATTCGCTACCATTGCATTCATATCATTCAGCATTTCTATATCACCACCAAACGCAATAGCCCCAAACACATTTGACGGACTACCGTCTCCTCTTCCTGGTCCATCTCCGAATGGATCACTAGGGCCGCTACCATCACCACCACCACTGGTAATTGCGGTGTACTCATCATAAGGTATGTATGAACCAAAAATAGGAAGTGGTACGGTTGATACATCAGGAGCCCCTTCTGAATAACCACTTGCACATGGCCCATAATCAATATGAATAACCCATTCTCCAACACCATTGCCGTGATAGTGTGTAAATTCAGGACTCGTATCCCAAATAATTTTAACACCCACTACGCATTGTCCGATTGGACCTATTCCTCTAGCGTTTACGCTGGTTTTAGTCTCTCCGTTTTCTACTTCTGTACTGGTTATAAGTTCTCCTCCAATATTGTAGCGATTGACTGTTCCAGTAAACTTATCAGGATCAACCAAAGAGCCAAAAGTTTTTGGAATATATTCCAAAATCGAAACATAATAGCCCCCCTCTACCTCTTCTAAGATTACATTATTGTTTACAATTGTAGTTGTGTCTTTCAGCTCTATTGTATATAGGGAGGTTTCATCTTCCTGAACTATCTTCCTTACATTCTCCAGGTCTGCATTTTCTAAACTAATCATATTATCATTCCTGCCTCTTATGCTTCCGGTGTGTTCTTTCAGTAAGTTCCAACTATAAAAAAGCTGATCATTTTGGTTGAGTGAAATGATGCTGAATCTGGATTTTTCCTGTTCCTTCGGGTGAGTATCCGCCGCATTATCATGACAACTGTTTGCAAAAGGTATCAGGGCTATCAATGCCATTGATGACCAAAGGTTCACTTTTCTTTTCATGTGATTGTTATTTATGTATAAAAATTAGGGTTAAAAGTCACTGATTGATACCCATAGCTTAGCGGATCAAAAAAGCATCTTTTGCTATTCCTACAAAAACACGCGTAATCCGGATGTTAAAGTGATTTACTTTATTAAAAGTGAACTGGTATGTATATAAAATCAAGCATAAGTTAGCCAGAAGATATCTCAATATAAATACCCTAATCTGGGTATATTTAACTTGTGTTGTGTGATTATCTTTTTTAAATAAAGTGACTGGGGTACGCTAAACATTGGTCTGGTTCTGATTTCAGTGATTTCAGAATTCATTCATTGGAACACTGAGGGTGGCATGAGAGTCATTCGATGAGCAGACTTGCAACGTTAGTCTTCTTATCTGGGCTTTTTCAATACAATTTTGAGGGGGGAGTTTTTAGGTATTCAATAAAACTATTCTTAGCGTCCTGCACGATTTGATCTATTCCCATCTTGCCATGCTTCTCTTGAAATTTACGGTCATTCTCAATGGTGATGCTTAATTCATTCTTGTATGCTTCTGTTCCATTCTCGTAGCACACCTGGGCATAGTAGTTCTTATCATCAACCAATACTTTGATGATGTATTTTTCTGAATCGTATTCAAAAGGAACTTCTTTGACTATTTTCATTTGTGGTCTTATCGTGAATTTATCACCTAAGTTAATTTGATTTGTTTATTTTTTGTATCCTCTTAGTAATGAATAATATTGTTAATTACCTATGAAACATGAATATTTGTGAATTTTAAATTCATGTTTTGAAGAATATAAAAATAATTTTTTATTGCTTATTGGATGTGAAACATAAATTATATTTTCTAAATTTATGTTTTATATCAGTTTAGCAATTAATTCACTTGATAAGTGAATATGAAAAATAGAACACTTAGTAAGACATATTCAGCTTTTATCAATAAGCTAATCGAACGGGATATGGATTGTTTTACAGTACACGAAGCTTATGGACTTCTTCCACATTCGAGCAGTGAGGCTGTGACCATGATGCTAAGTGAAATGGTAAAAAAAGGCTGGCTTTTGAGATTTAAGCAAGGTCTTTACCATCTTATACCGCTGGATAGAGATCCGGAGACTTTTCTCCCTAATTGGCATTTGACCGCATCTTACTTAGCGCAGGGTAAGAATTACTACATTGGATATTACAGTGCTCTGGAGCTTCACAGCCTGATAACACAACCTGCACTGATGGAAAGAGTTGTAGTTGATAAACAAATGAAGCCTGGTGCACTAGAAATACAAGGGGTTAAATTCCAATTCATCTATCATAACCAAAAGCATTTTTTTGGCCATCAAAAGGTCAAGATCGACAAATATGAAAAAGTTAATTGCAGCGATCTGGAAAAAACTATAATTGACTGTTTGTATAAACCGGAATATGCAGGTGGAGTAGTAGAGATTGCCAAGGCTTTATATAAATCACACCAAGACATTGATTATTTCAAGTTGCTAGACTATTTGAGACGGTTTGACAATCAAGCGGTCATAAAACGTCTAGGGTTCCTCCTGGAAATGTATGAGATAAATAACCCCATCATCGATAGGTTACTTGATCTGAAAAGTTCTTCCTGGACTACGCTTGACCCAAGCATGCCAAAGGAAGGAAGAACCGTGAACCGTTGGAGAATACAAATTAACGAAGATATTGACACACTTAAAGATGCGCCTCACACCTGATTATGATTAAACCCAGAGAAATACATAGGAAAGCGGATGCCTTGAAAGTATCCGACAAACAAGTAGAAAAAGATTATGTCATTACCTGGGTGTTGTTCGGGGTTTCCGAGAACAAGATACTTCGGGATGCACTTGCATTTAAAGGGGGAACAGTCCTGAAGAAAGCCTACTTTGATGATTATAGATACTCGGAGGATTTGGATTTCACTTTGCTGGAAGAAACGCTCACAAATGATACGATTGTCAGTGAATTTCAGAAGCTCTTACAATGGGTGACTGAAGAAACCGATATGGAGTTTCAAATAACAAAGGAAAAACTGCATAAGGAAAGTGGTAGCTTGAAGTTCTTTTTTGATTATGTAGCACCTTTAGATGGAAGAATGGGAAGCAGAGACATAAAAGTTGATGTAACAAGAAATGAGCAGCTAGAATTTGAACTACAAAATTGCAGCATATTCACTAATTACTCTGACATTGAAAATGAAAACTTTCATATCAAATGTTATTCATTATCTGAAGTAGTGATAGAGAAGATGACGGCTATCATGGGTAGAACCATTCCCAGGGATGTGTATGATTTGTGGTACTTGCTTGAAATGGAAGGGATGGATATAGATGACCATTTTATCGAATTTGAAAGTAAAGCAAAAAATAAAGGTCATGATCCACAGGAGTTTAGATTTAAACTGGACAATAAGGTAAAAAAATATGATAGTGCCTGGAGTAATAGCCTCAATAGTCAGATTCATGATCTACCTCCCTTTGACCAGGTTTTGAGGGAATTGAATCAACATTTAAGGAAAAGATACTAAGTATGTTTAGCAAATATGATTACGACCGATTTGCAGAAAAGCATCCCTGGATAAGTTGGGTTCTTTGGGCATTGATCGCAATAGGTATAGTTTCGAAGTAGTTAGCTGAAACCGCTGATAGTACGAAAATCGAAAGGTGATGACCATTGTCGTTAAGTGGCTGTGAGGAGTGTAATTGGGAAGCGGTTAGGATATGTGTAGTGCGAATTGAACAAGGTAGTACTTGATTTTGCAAAACGGTACGGAGTAGTAATGGAGTGATCCAAGTATTGTAAGTTAGGGAAGATCGGCCCTGGTCATGTACGCTATTTACTGCAAGAGAGGAAACCGTGAAAAAATGACAAAATCCGATCATTGGGGTATAACTGGAGAGACAAAGGTGAAATTGATAACATGTTTAATAAAAGTGAAAATGGCAGAAGTAGTAACGAAGAAAAGAAGTAACCTATTCATTGATTCTGATTTTCAAATTTTGCATTATTGGGATAATGATGATAGTATATTCGTTGGTTTCAAAAAGTTGGAAGATGGCAAGTCTTTGACATTGAGCGATGTGATTGAGAGTAGGGTGAAACCAGCCCTTCAGAAGATTCTAGGTCACCGTATTCAAGGCTATTTCGACCCAATATATTCATTTGATATGAATGAAAGATTTGTCTTACTGAACCTTAACGGGAAAGATGAAATAGCAGTTTGCAACCTCTAACTGAGGTGATTACAAATAACTAAAGGTCAAGTTTAAATTAAATTACGGATGAATGTAAAAATCACCAATAAGGAAAAAATTAAGATCTTGATCGCGGATGATCTTTTTCAAATCATGGCGAAAGTCCTTGAGCGAGAAGAGAAAATCGACAAGGACAAAGAGCACATGTGGGTGGTGGGATTGGCACAGAATCTTAGGTTGATTTTCATAGAGCTTGCAACATTAGGGACAATTAACATGACCCTTGCAGAACCAATGGAAATCTTCAGGGTTGCCCTAATTAAGGGTGCGCCTCGAATTATCCTGGTTCATAATCACCCGTCAGGTGAACTTCAACCTTCAGATGCAGACAAGCAAGTAACAGACAGGCTTATTCAGGTAGGAAAAATTGTTGGTGTTGACGTGTATGACCATCTAATAATTACTCCCAAGTCATTTTTCAGCTTTGAAGAAATGGGGCTGATGGAAATTTTGAGGGCAAGTATGGCGTTTATCCCAACTTACCAACAAGTAGCAGAAGCTAAGAAAGAAGCAGAGAAAATAGGAGCTATGAACCATGCAAAAGAGGTAGCAAAGGAGCTAAAGCGAAGAGGGTTGGATAATCAGGATATTGCAGATATTTCCAAGTATCCACTAGAGAAAGTCAAGAAGCTGCGAGTGAAGATCAAAAAGAATTAAGGTATAGCGTCTTACAAGATTAACGCTCCAAATGCATGTTCATCTACAACGCTATACATCTGAAATTATAGTCTCTTTCAAAAATTTCCCTTTTATCAGGTTTTAAAACTGATACTTCTAACTAGGAATTCTGAATACCATTACCTTTTTCACCACTAAGAAAATTGAAACCGTGTCCTATGTCACCACCACCAGCTAAACTGTTAAATCCGTCCCTTTCCTGAGCGTGATAAAATCCATCCCCTGTTGTATGTCCAAAGGTATTAAATCCATTTCCAACTTTGTCTCCATCTTGCAATAGAGCAATTCCACCTCTTTCCTTGGAATTTATAACAAAACCATATTCTGTTGAGGTTCTCAGTTGATGCAGTCCATTTCCCCCTCCGGTGCTTTCCGATATTGTGGCAATACCACCTCTTGTGCCAACACTAGATTCGATAAACATAAGCAATAAAAATATGGAAATCTGAAGAACTGATTTGAAAGTTGTCATGTGCGTATTGTTTTAGTTGTTGAATATTTTGAGTCCTATTATATTATACTGAAATTTCCACTAACGGTTACAGTGAAAACAACTTCTGAGATTTCTTGTCTTAGAGGTACAATTCATTGAGATGCCCCATTTTATTTTAGTTGTAAATTCAATTTTTAGTTACCACTCAAATTTGTTGTGATTTTTTTGGGTGGCGTGCGACTTTAATGAACGATAAATTGCTCTTGAAAAGTAGAAGTAAAGGCTTTGTGGCCATGTTGTAATTTGAAGCTAAAATAAGAAATGCCAGAAATTTTGACGATTTGTCTATTCAACGTCAAGTTATTCAGCTAATGCAAATTTTGTTGTGTATGGTTGCTTATAAATAGATGATAATTGGCGTTCTTAGACCTAAGATTTATTTTTTGTGAGCAAATTTTCAACCTAACTTTTTTGAAAAATGAATATTAACCAGCACAGCCAGCGGATTATAGCTATGGCAACTTTATTATTTTTGGTCACGTCCTGCTTTAAAGAGGACATTTCTCCTATTAACAATTCCAGTGAGCCTTTGTATCTGAGTGAAGATTTAAAGCAACACATGGTAAAACTTGGCAAAAAACTGGAAAATCCATATTCTGTCAGGAACATGAAAAAAGCATGGGAATCTTTGCAAAGAAAAGGTCGATACAGGAATCACGTGAATGTGCGTACGACTCATCTTTACATACGATTCGTACCTGAAGACTACGGTGAACTGGATTTGTTGTCAAAGGATTCCACCTTAATATTATGGGATTTTCCGTTGGATCATGAAAGAGAAGAGGGAGGTGTATTTTATCGTGATCCCACCATTCCAATAGACAAGCCTACATATCAGTATACTGCTGTTGAGGTGGATAGGAATTTACCAGAGGTAAATTACGAGCTGCTAGCCGAACTTTATATACCGGAAGATGATGAGCAGATCATCATTGGAAGAAGAAGCAATGTCATAACAGACCTTTTAAGGGAATCTTTCCGATTGACCGGAAATGAGGATGATTTTGATGAACCGGACCTTAATTCACAAAGGGCACGATGGAATCCGAGTGGGACAATAAAGGTGGAGGACAAGCGTTTAGGCCGATTCACAGGAGTATCGGGAGTTAAAGTCAGGGTCAACCGATGGTTTAAGACAAAAGAAGCTATAACCGATAAAAACGGTTATTTCAGAACTTCCAGTTTTTCAAGCAGTAAAGTTAATTACAGCATCAGGTGGGAAAGAAATAATTACAGTATTCGCCTGGAAGGAATTGGTCAGGCAGTAATGAACGGACCAAGGCTCAGGAAAAAAGCCTGGAACCCCGAAATAAAAAGTGCTCCACAGGAGATATCTCATTTTCATGCCTTTATTCATTTGGGAGCTGAACATTACTACTATGGAAATATATTGGGGCTTAGAAGGCCACCGCAAAACGGTACATTAAAGCCTCAAATGAAAATTGCCGCCTATAGTGGAAAAGGGCAAACAACTCATGATGATGACAGAAGGTTTCTTGGTATTCCCAACCAAATAAAGATGTACCGGAAGGATCTTGATGATTTTATTCTTTCCGAAGAAAGAATGTACAATACAATCACCCACGAATTGGCTCATGCTTCGCATTGGGAATTGAGAAAAGGGAGTTGGGATAATGGCACATCGGATAGGTTAAAGGAAAGTTGGGCTGTAGGTGCTTCATGGGCGCTAACCAGAATGAGATATAGCAGCCATAACACTTTCGCCAATCTCAGTTTTTCAACGATCAGGGGAGTCGGCAAATACAATACTCCTATTTTTATAGATTGTATTGATCATCTTAACCAGGGATTTGGTCCTTTCAAACAGGATTTTGCTTTTGATAGAGTATCGGGATATACGATTTCTCAACTGGAAGCCGTTTTACAGAATTCAAGAGACTTAAATCAATGGAAAGATAATCTGAAAAGCAGCTATTCGAATCCTACAGAAAAATATCTTGATGAATTAGTTACGCAATATATCGAATTAAAGAGATGAAAAGAATATTGATCATGATATGTACAGCCGTTGTTCTATTGAGCAACAATGGCTGTACTGATCCAAGTGATACGGCCCCATCTACTTTTACGAGTTATTTTATTCATAATAAATCCGATAATGATCTTCTGGTTCGTTGGTATTTCAGTCACGATGACGCTGAAGAACTGACCATAGCAACCGATTTACGCGAAATGATCTATGGAACCGGTGGGATAACTGGAAGGCGTGGGTTTCTCATTCAAAATTTTGATGAATATGATTCGTTGTACTTCATTGTGAATGATCAGATTGTTTCAAAATACTATGAAGGGGTGTGCAATGAGGCTGGAAACCCTCTTTGTGCCAACCAGTATGAATTAATCAGAGATGAGAATATTAAGAAAGACCGGTTTATTGAATATGAGCTTGTTTTTGAATAGGGCCAGGGGCTTTCGCCCTTTTGGACACTCATATTCTTCAACTATATTGACTATTCAAGACAGGCACAAACGATATAGCACAGTGTTTGTTATATCATTGAAAGTATGCCAATCATATCAACCAAAATGTGCCACTTTAATCACAGTTTTTTGGTTGTCTTTTAAGCCGAGGTTTCAGGGGTTAAAAATAGGTTTACTTTCTCGCTTCTGGATGCTCTATCACAAGGATTATTTGGGAAGCCATCATTGCTATTTTAAATAGGAAATCATGCAATATGTCTTTCTACTTGAGTCATTTTTAAGAGTGCATATAATAAAGTGGTTATTATTTTTATCAAATCCATGTAAACCATCGAATAGATCTAAATTGTTACTATTAATTAACTTATTAACATATTCTATTTTAAATCTGCTGGGGACAAATTCTTCCTCACCTTTGTGAATAATAAAGGGAGTCATTTTCGAACTGCCTATCCATGTAATAAGCCTATCAGAGGGAGTAGAATTACTCATATAATACCACCAAATCTGCACACCATCTATAGTTCTCTCTCCTATGTATTTGTATTGTCTATTTTCAGTTATTCTTCTCTTGTAGCTATCTTTTTCAATTTGAGAATGATGTATGTTGAAATCATCAATATATTCAGCTTTAAAAACATCGTATGGGGCCAAATTATCCAAGTAGGAAATTACATCATCTAAACTGTTGCTGTTGTCAGTATCGATAGTTGTTGATTTGGTTATGGAGAGTTTGTCCAGATCATCTTTTATAAGAATAAAGGAATTATTAAGCTCATCATATTTCCAGGAATGAAAACGAAAGTCTACATGATGTTGATCCTTTAAACTTGCGAACTCATTTAAATGCACTCTTTCGCTTTCCTTAAATTCTTCAAAACTTTTTCGAAATTTCTCAATATCAGATTTCATTAGATTCCTGCTATTCCTGATGTCGGCCTTCAGATTATTCGTACGACTACTAATGTCAGACTTTAAGCTATTTGTTTGACTTCTGATATCAGTACTCAATTCTAATTTTAAAACATCAAGATCATTATTGAGATCTGCTCTTAATACTTCCCTCAATTCTGATTGTAAGTCATTATGACTGCTGTCCATTTTATTTTCTAAACGAGATTCTAAAATTCTATGCAAATCTCGATTGCTAAACCTATCTTGAATTCTATTGGTTCTATATTCTAATACAAAATTTCTCAATGTAGAATCAAATCGCTCTATTAAAAGCAAATTATCATATTTATCTTTATACTTTTCATAATTATTGTAAACTATATCTAATCTTTGATCCTTTTTCCCTTCAAAGTAAATTTTGCCGTATAATCCGCCTAGAAACGTAGCAGAACCTCCGAAAACTGAACCGATTACTGCTATAACAAAAGTTTTAACAAGATTATGAGATATACCCAATTTTGAAAAGAAGTTAGAACCCGTACTTCTGGCAGGTTCAGGAGAATTTGGTTTCTTGGTCATAACGTAGCTGATGAGGGACTTGAATCTAAGTATTTATTATTTTTATTACAAATTAATTTCTTAACAAATTGTTAAAAAGAATATTTTGCATGCAATAAGACATCTCATTAATAACCAGCTGATTGAGTTGAAATTTTTCAAATTCACTCTGTGCAATGCTAATAGCTCCAATCCAGCTTAACGTTCACTGTAACTCGGTAAATCATTATATTGCTCAATTGAGTAAACCGGAAAAGAGCTATCAGCCACCACTTCTTGCCAATCGACTTTAAATCTCACAACTCATCGTTTCATTCTTTACTGATCTTTTGATATCTTCAAACAAATCAGCATGGCAGTCACGTTATAAACACTATTTTGTTGTCGATCATCCATAACTAAAATATTTCACCATATGAACCTAGATTTTATATTTAAGTCCAGTGATCATTTGAGATATGAAAACGGGCAACTTGTTGCAGGACTTTCAGGGGGTGCGAATCGGGCATTGAAGGTTGAACCTGATATTCAAGGTCGAGAAGGTTATACTGTAACCCTTTACAATCTTGACGGCAACCATCCTTTTTGGCAGAATAATGTTCAGATGTCACCCAAACCAATGCGAATCATTGAACAAACATCAGAGAAGATTGTCCTTCGAGGTTATGGACATGATATAATGGGAGAATCATTTGAAGATTATGGACTAACAATTCAAATTGAAGAGAATTCAATAGAGAAATGCATTTTGCATATGCACGATAGAAATGTTGATATAGAATATAAGAAGGCTGAAGATCAATTTATTGCCGACTCAAACACGGAAAAAGATGATTTTCAGGAGATACGGAACTTTGTGCAAAAGTGGACATCTCAATGGCCAATGGATATAAAAATGTCAATTGCCAGTAAGACTGATGAGCTTAATAATATAGGTGCAGATTTTTACGGACGTGATGATATTACTAATGCAATTCGGTATTTTAATCAAGCTCTTGATATTATGCCGATCAACGATGATGCTCTAAAAAATCTGGTAATTTGTTATAGGCTAACAAATGATCAACAAAAGCTGTTTGAAACCGAAAAAAAACTGGAATTTCTTAAGCAACTAGGGGTATAGATAAGAAAAAAGATGAATGCTTATGACTCCTACTCCTACGACACTATTAGTTTAGTGCCTGATTGGCTAATTATTGGCATTCATTGGGAAACGACATAAATGGCAGATAATAAACTTCAATCATTGACCGAAATATTCAATGAGAAATTTTTTAGAATACCCGATTTTCAAAGAGGTTACTCTTGGGAAACAAACCAACTTGAAGACTTTTGGGAAGACCTTGTAAATCTGAAAGGCGATAAGGTTCATTACACAGGACTTTTAACAGTTGAGCCAATCTCAAAATCAAGCGTTCAAAACATTGAAAAATGGCAAGACGATTTGTGGCTTTTTGAAAGAGAACTCGGGGCTTACTATCTAATTGACGGACAACAAAGACTAACAACTTCAATTATTTTAATCAACGAAATTCTAAATCAGTTTGCTGACAATGAAGGAATCAATTTCAAAGATAAGTCGTATTGGGTAAATAAATTTCTATTTCAAACCTACGGAGAAAATTACAAGTCCTACATATTCGGGTATGAACGGGACAACCCAAGCGATGAATATTTCAAAACCAAGATTTTAAAGCAAGAATCTTCAACTGCAGACAAGGTTCCGGAACAGACATTATACACTTCCAACCTAAAGACAGCCAAAGTCTTTTTTAAAAAGAGGTTAGAGAAACTTGAAAAACGGAACCTTGAAGAGATATTCAAGAAAGTAACAGCTAAGTTTAAATTCAACTTCTACGAAATAGATGATGAACTTGATGTTTATGTGACTTTCGAAACGATGAATAATAGAGGAAAACCTCTGTCAAATTTAGAGCTTCTAAAAAATAGATTGATTTACCTATCCACCCTTTTAGATATTGATGATCAGACGAGGACAAGATTACGAAAGGACATAAATGAAACTTGGAAGACTATCTATGAATATTTGGGCAAGAACAAGAACAGCGCAATGGATGATGATGAGTTTTTACGAAATCATTGGATTATGTACTTTAAGTATGACAGAAAAGAATCTGCTTCTTACGCCAAATTCTTGCTCAATAAAAAATTTACTACAAAGAATATAATTAAAGGGAAAGTTACCTTATCGGACATTAAAGAATACATAGGCAGTCTTTCAAAATGTGTTAAATCCTGGTTTTATTTATTCAATCCACAATTCTCCGAATATCAAGATGAAACAAAAAAATGGATACAGAAACTCAATCGTTTAGGCATGAGTGCTTTTCCACCCTTGTTTATGGCTGCAATGACAAAATGTAGTGAAAATGAATTTTTGCCACTGGTCAAATCCGCTGAACGATTTATTTTCCTGGTTTTTAGACTTTCACAAAGACCTTCCAACACCAAAAACAGCCATTTTTACAGACTCGCAAACTCATTCTATTTTGGTAAAGATTCCACAACGATTCAATCAACCATTGAAAACATAGATTGGATGACACAGGGAGAATCAGGTGAAGGAGACGACTATCTCTATTACGGTTGGTTTGACCTTGAAAAATTCGACAATTATGTAAAAGATCAATATGATAAAAGAGAAGGCTTTTACACTTGGAATGGATTAAGATACTTCCTGTTTGAATATGAACTTTATCTACAAGAAAAAGCCAATGGAAACCAAAAAGTAAGCTGGACTGATTTCAACAAAAGTAGGAGAGAAGACACCATTGAGCATATTTATCCACAAACTCCGAAGAATAGCTGTTGGACTTCGGTTTTTAACAAACACTCAAAAAAGGAAAGACGAATATTACTCAATAGCTTGGGAAACTTGGTTTTGCTTGGTCAAGCAAAAAACTCCGAGTTTCAAAACAAATGCTTTGATTTTAAGAAAAAGCACACTAACAAAAACGGAAATGAAATTGGCTTTTACAATGGAACATATAGCGAGATCGAAGTTTCTAGCTATGACAGTTGGACACCAATAGAAATTGAAAATCGGGGTAAAAGAATGCTTTCTTTCCTTGAAGAACGGTGGGAGATTGATTTTGAAGGCTGGCAAGTAAACAAGGAAGATCTATTGAAATTGGACTTCCTGAAAAAGGAAACGGTAGAAGAATAGAAACAACGAAAAGCCAACAATGAGTATATTGAAAACGAGATAGTTTAAGTTAAAATGCTATCTTGGCTGGATAATTTTAGGTGGACATGAACCGAATAAAGGAAGTGCTTGAGCAAAAAGGAATTAAGCAAACTTGGTTGGCAGAGAAACTTGGAAAGAGTTACAACATGGTGAATGGATATGTGCAAAACAGACAGCAACCAAGACTTGAAGTTCTTTATGAAATTGCGAGAATACTAGAGGTTAACCCGAAAGATCTATTGAAAGAAGATTTGGATGACTAAAGAATATCAAATAGAAGAAAACCTGATCACGCAGCTTACAGAGCTGAAATATATTCACCGACCTGATATCGTCGATCGAAAAACGCTTGAACAGAACTTCAAAGCCAAATTTGAAGCACTTAACCGGGTGCATTTATCAGACAGTGAATTTTTACGATTGCGTGAAGAGATTATTGAGCCTGATGTTTTTGCTGCTTCTAAACTGTTACGAGAAAGACAGTATTTTCAACGAGAAGACGGAACACCCCTACACTACACTTTGGTAAATATTAAAGACTGGTGTAAAAATGATTTTGAAGTCATTAGTCAACTACGGATTAATACAGAAAATAGCTATCAACGTTATGACATTATTTTATTGATTAATGGCTTGCCTGTAGTGCAAATTGAGTTAAAAAAACTTGATGTTTCATACCGCAAAGCCATGCAACAAATAGTGGACTATAAAAATGATCCAGGTAATGGCTACACAAATAGCTTGATGTGCTATATGCAATTGTTCATTGTAAGTAATGGGTCAAGAACAATCTACTTTTCTAATAATAAGAATCAGCACTTTCAATTCAATGCAGATGAACAATTCTTACCTGTTTATGAATTAGCGGATGTAAACAACAAGAAAATTAACGATCTGCATGATTTTACAGGAAAATTCCTTTCCAAATGCACTTTGGGTGAAATGATAAGCAAGTATATGGTGCTTGTTGAGAGCGAACAAAAAATGCTCGTGATGCGTCCGTATCAGATTTATGCTGTGAAAGCAATTGTAGATTGTATCCATGAAAACCGTGGAAACGGATACATCTGGCACACAACAGGTAGTGGTAAAACTTTGACTTCTTTTAAAGCCTCTACTCTGTTGAAGGACAATCCGGACATTGAAAAATGTTTATTTGTAGTTGACCGTAAAGATTTGGATCGACAAACTCGCGAGGAATTCAACAAATTTCAGGAAGGCAGTGTAGAGGAAAATACCAATACGGAAACATTGGTAAGGCGATTGCTTTCTACCGATTATGCCGACAAGGTTATTGTTACCACTATTCAAAAATTAGGGCTCGCGTTGGATGGAACTAACAAACGCAACTATAAAGAGCGTCTTGAACCTTTAAGTGAGAAGCGAATAGTATTCATTTTTGATGAGTGCCATCGTTCTCAATTCGGAGAAAATCATAAGGCAATCGTAGCGTTCTTCCCGAATGCACAGCTCTTTGGTTTCACAGGTACGCCCATTTTTGATAAAAATGCGACTTACAAAATTCGAGAAGATCAATACGAAACTTACAAGACCACAAAAGCCATTTTTGAAAAGCAGTTACATGCTTATACCATTACCCATGCCATAGACGATAAAAATGTGCTGCGTTTTCATATTGACTACTTCAAAGGGAAAGGCGACCAAAATCCGAAACCTGGAGAAGCGATTGCACAACAAGCCGTTGTAGAAGCCATTATTGAAAAACATAATGCAGCTACCAACCAAAGAAAATTCAATGCGGTGTTGGCAACAGCTTCTATCAATAACGCCATAGAATATTATCGCCTTTTCAAAACTATTCAAGAACAGAAAAAGGCGGTAAATGAAAACTATATTCAGCTTAATATCGCTTGTGTGTTCTCACCTCCTGCTGAAGGAAATAAAGATATTCAACAGATTCAAGAGGATTTAATTCAAGAGAAAGAAGACAACAAACAAAATCCCGAAGAGAAGAAAGAAGCCTTAACGGAGATTATTGCTGACTACAATCAACAGTTTGGCACTAATCACAGCATCAACGAATTTGATCTGTACTATCAGGATGTACAAAGACGTATCAAAGACCAGAAGTTTAGCAACAAGGATTATTCGCATAAAAATAAGATAGACTTGACTATTGTGGTGGATATGCTGCTCACAGGTTTTGATTCTAAATACCTAAATACGCTTTATGTGGATAAGAACCTGAAATTCCACGGATTGATTCAAGCATTTTCGAGAACCAACCGAGTATTGAATGATACCAAACCATATGGAAACATATTAGATTTCCGCTCACAGCAAGAAGCCGTTAATCAAGCTATTACTCTTTTCTCTGGTGAAGATGAAGATAAAGCCAAAGAAATTTGGATGGTTGATCCTGCTCCTTTAGTGATTGACCAATACCAAAAGGCTGTGGAAGCTTTGGGTGTTTTTATGCAAGAAAACAATCTCGTAGATAGGCCACAGGAAGTCTATAATTTAAGAGGTGATGCGGCAAAGATTGCATTTGTACAAAACTTTAAAAAAGTACAGAAATTAAGGTTGGAACTTGACCAATACACCGATTTGGACGAAGAGCAACAGGCAAAAATTGAAGCCATCCTGCCAAAAGAAACCATGCAGGAATTCCGTAGTTCTTACATAGAAACCGCCAAGCAATTCAGGGAAATACAGCAAAAGGAAGGTGACCAAGTACCGGAGGAAGTTCAGCAACTTGATTTTGAGTTTGTACTTTTTGCCTCCGCGGTGATTGATTACGATTACATCATGGCCCTGATTGCCGCCAGTACACAACAAAAAAGGTCTAAGCAAAAAATGACCAAAGCACAGGTGATTAGTTTGTTAAAGTCTAACTCCAACCTGATGGATGAAGAGGAAGACTTAACAGACTACATTAATCAGGTGGATTGGAGTGTTGGGCAAACCGCAGATGAGTTGAAACAAAACTATGAAACCTTTAAAGTTGAGAAATATGATAAAGAACTAGCTGCGATTGCTAATGCTCATGGCTTGCAAACGACAGACTTAAAGGTATTTGTGGAGCAGGTTGTAAGCAGGATGATTTTTGATGGTGAGAAACTCACTGACCTCATGGAGCCTTTGGAGCTGAGTTGGAAACAACGCAGCAAAGCCGAAACAGCTTTAATGAATGACCTAGTACCTCAATTAAAAAAACTGGTCCAAGGACGTGAAATATCAGGGTTAACAGCGTATGAGTAAGAAAAAGAAATTAATACCTGAATTGAGATTCCCTCAGTTTGTGAAAGAGGGAGAATGGGAATATTTGAATGGTAATGAGTTATTTGAGCCTATTTCAAATAGAAATCATAATTCTGATTTACCGATTCTTGCTGTTACTCAAGAACAAGGTGCAATACCAAGAGAATTGATTGACTACCATGTTTCTGTTTCGGATAAAAGTATTGAAAGCTACAAAGTAGTTGAAGTAGGTGATTTCATTATTAGCCTTAGGTCTTTTCAGGGAGGAATAGAATATTCAAATTACTTGGGCTTATGCAGTCCAGCGTATATCGTTTTGAGAAAAAAGCTGGATGTACCGAATGACTTTTATAGACACTACTTTAAATCGTTTCCATTTATACAAGATCTAAATAAAAATTTAGAGGGAATTAGAGACGGGAAAATGATTAGTTACAAGCAATTTTCTGATATTTTAATTCCAAAACCAAAAAAGCAAGAACAACAAAAAATAGCCTCTTGCCTTTCCTCCTTAGATGAGTTAATAACCGCCCACAGTGATAAGCTGGAGACCTTGGCAGCCTACAAAAAAGGCTTGATGCAAAATCTCTTCCCGCAAGAGGGGCAAAAAGTGCCGAACTATCGTTTCCCTGAGTTTGAGAAGGATGGGAAGTGGATTAAGGCATCACTTGGTGATTATTACAAAAACTTGAGTACCGGTATGACGCCTTCTCGACAAAAACCGGAGTATTTTAATGGAAAAATTCCATGGATTACAAGTGGTGAACTGAATTACAATACAATCACTAAAACAAGAGAATATATCACGGAGGAAGCTGTTAAAGACACTAACTTAAGAATCTATCCGCCAGGAACTCTTTTTATTGCAATAACTGGTTTAGAAGCACCAGGTACACGAGGGAAATGTGGCCTTAATGGTGTTGAAGCGACAACAAATCAATCTTGTATGGCTTTTAAAGAAAATTCTGTAATTGATACTTTGTTTCTATTTCACTGGTACATGAATTTTAGTGAGGAGCTTTACCGATATTCTCAAGGAACTAAACAGCAAAGTTTTAACAATTCGATTGTTGAAAGATTTGAAATTGTTCATCCTTCTAAGAAAGAACAACGAAAAATTGCTTTCTGTCTTTCGGCTGTGGATGAACTCATCACTGCGCAAGCAGAAAAAATTGAACAATTGCAACAGCACAAAAGAGGGCTGATGCAGGGTTTGTTTCCTAAAATTGAAAATTAAGTATGAGCGGCGTAAATGAAATAGCAGAAGAATTAAATAAGTTGAGTGATAGTATTATACTCATTTATGCTCTTAATTCATCAGGAAAGACAAGACTCTCTGTAGCTTACAAAGATTTTACCAAGGCAAGTAATGAGGGGAAACATAGCGGTGTTTATTATAATGCCTATAGTGAGGACTTATTTGTTTGGGATAATGATGAGGAAAATGATAACGAAAACTTAAAACTGACTGTATTACCAAGTAGTCTTAGTCAATTTCATAGCTTTTTGATAGAAGATGATGAAATGGTCAGGGAGAAGTTGGAACCTTATTTTCCTAAATACGACTTCAAGCTCAATCAACATCAGAATCCCGAGGATGGTATTGAGTCCATCACATTTTTTGTAGATGAAAAAAGTCAATCACCTATTAAAATATCCCGAGGAGAAGAGCGAATATTCGTCTGGTGTTTCTTTTTGGCATTGTTTGAAGTTGATGGATGGGCAGATCAACAGAATGCCCATATACTCATAGACGATCCAGTCTCAAGCTTGGATGAACACAATATTTTTATAACTACTAGGTCAATTTTAGAATTAATTAAAGCCAATTATTTGAAAAAAGAGAAGATTATCGTTTTTACCCACCATATTGGCTTGTTCTCCATACTTGCAACATGGTTGAAGAGTGATGATAGTAAAGGAGGAGTAGGTAGACTAACAAAAACAGTTATTCTTAAAAACAAGGACGGTGAGCTAAGTTTCAAAGGAACAAATAGTGATGTTTTTCTATACCACCTTCACCTTCTACAAACACTGCAGGAAGCAAAAAATGAACAACTTTATAAATACCACATGGTCTTGCTAAGACAAGTACTGGAAAACATCAATTCCTTTATTGGTTCTAGGAAGATCGGAAGAATATTAACAGATATTGGCGTAGAAGAAGTTGATCAAAAAGCTGATGAAATAAATTCACTATCTCATCAACAGGCATTTAAATACCAGTTTAGCGAAATGTCACAAGTAGAGGAAGAGCTCTTTATTGATGTATTTGACAAATTAATGGCCAAATACAATTTCAAAATATAGTTGGAAAATGACGCAAAAAGAACAACATAAGAAATTAGGCGATACACTTTGGGGTATAGCAAATGATTTAAGAGGTGCCATGAATGCAGATGATTTCCGCGATTACATGCTCTCGTTTTTATTTTTGCGGTATCTCTCTCACAACTATGAGGCATCAGCTAAGAAAGAATTGGGTAGAGACTATCCAAAAAGCCCTTCAAAGGCTGTTAAGCCTGATTTCATTGTTCCACCGCCATTGGAAATCTGGTACAAAGATAACGAGGATGATATAGATGAATTTGAAAGGCAAATGCGCAAAAAAGTTCATTATGTTATCAAGCCTGAACATTTGTGGAGTAACATCACGGAATTGGCTCGCACTCAAAACGGAGAGCTATTAAAAACTCTTGGAGAAGGCTTTCGCTACATAGAGAACGAATCTTTTGAAAGTACCTTTCAGGGATTGTTTTCAGAAATCAACTTGAATTCTGAAAAGCTTGGAAAAACTCCTACAGATAGAAACAAAAAGCTTTGCACCATCATCCAAAAGATTGCAGAAGGCGTTGCTGATTTTTCTACTGATACCGACACTTTGGGGGATGCGTATGAGTATTTAATTGGTCAGTTTGCTGCAGGTTCAGGTAAAAAAGCAGGTGAGTTCTATACTCCACAGCAAATCTCTACCATTCTTTCCGAGATTGTTACATTGGATAGTCAAGACCCAAGTACTGGAAAGAAAAACAAGTTAGATAAAGTACTGGATTTTGCTTGTGGTTCAGGATCATTGTTGTTGAACGTTAGAAAGCGAATCAAGGATAATGATGGTAATATTGGTAAGATTTACGGGCAAGAGAATAATATTACCACTTATAACCTAGCTAGGATGAACATGCTTCTGCATGGCATGAAGGATACCGAGTTTGAGATATTTCATGGTGATACTTTAAAAAACCAATGGGATATATTAAACGAAATGAATCCATCAAAGAAAATAGAATTTGATGCTATAGTTGCTAATCCTCCTTTTAGTTTGCGTTGGGAACCAAATGATACTTTAGCTGAAGACTTCCGATTTAAAAGCTATGGTTTAGCACCTAAATCTGCTGCTGATTTTGCTTTTTTGTTGCATGGTTTTCACTTTTTAGGTCAAGAAGGAACAATGGCGATTATTTTGCCTCACGGTGTATTATTTCGAGGTGGTGCAGAAGAGCGTATTCGCACCAAACTTCTAAAAGATAATAACATTGATACAATAATTGGTTTACCTTCTAACTTGTTTTATTCAACCGGTATTCCCGTTTGTATTCTGGTACTGAAAAAATGTAAAAAAGAAGATGACGTTTTATTCATTAACGCAACTGAATATTTTGAGAAAGGGAAAAGACAAAATACGCTGGATGAAAAACACATCCAAAACATCGTAGAAACCTATAAGTACAGAAAAGAGACAGAACGCTATTCTCGAAAAGTTTCAATGGAAGAAATTGAAAAGAACGTCTATAATCTGAATATTTCAAGGTATGTGAGTACAGCAGAAGAAGAGGTGAAAGTTGATTTAAAAGCGGTTAATGACAGATTAACTTCAATTAATGAACGTATCAAAATAAATACAGACAAACACAATGAGTTCTTGAAAGAGCTGGGCTTGAAAACTATCTAAGGGTTCATGATGAAATGGCTAACCCTTCTCAATTCAGCCACATACATTGCAAAGTCGCTCAAGTCAGCAGCTCAAACCAGAATTCGTTAAAGAGTTCGTCTGTGCTAATACACGCGAACAAACCCGAACAAGTAATCATAAAATAGCTATCTAGCTTAACGTTCACCATAACTCAGCAAACCATAACACTGCTCAATTGAGTAAAACCAGAAAGAGTTGTCAGGCACTTCTTCCCAATCAATTTTAAATCTCCATACTTACCATTTTATTCTTTAATCTTCTTTTGTATCTTCAAGAAAATCAGGAATTCAATCATGTTATAAAATACTGTGTTATTTGCTGCAAATGGGGAAATGAAACTTACAAACACTGAAACCTGATTGTGAAAATTGAAAAAATGGAATGAAAATATTACCTCATTGATTGAAGGTTCGTACAAGAAAAATAGTTTTTACTCACCAGCTTCTGCCTTTTAGGCAAGTAGGGTAAGCCAACGTACATTGCATACATTTGCAAAATAGCGTAATTCCCCCTACTTACAAAGTACAAATTAGAGAACAATGTATTATGAAGGAAAAATCAAAAAATAGTGTTGCAGTCATTATTCCACTATACAATGGAGCTCCATGGATTGAAGAAACAATAAAAAGTGTTTTAAGTCAGAGTTTAAAACCAGACGAAATTATTGTCGTTGATGACAATTCAACAGATGAAGGCTATGAAATCGTAAAAAAGTATAAAGAAGTAACTTTGGTTAAAAATGAAGGTAAAGGGTCATCAATGTCTCGAAATCTTGGCACGAAACTATCCAAATCACGCTTTATTGCATTTTTAGATCAAGATGATCTTTGGCATCCTTCGCATCTACGACTATTAAGAAATGCATTGTTAGATAATTCTGAATCAAATAGTGTAATTGCCATTGCAAATAGTTTTGAAAAAAATCCCCCAAAATATGATTTTACAACAAAGGGTTGTACCTATTTTGACCCATGGACACGTTACCCTTTTACCATTGGAGTTGAGGGACCTTCTGTAGCATTGATACGTAGGGAGATACTTTTTGATATTGGATTATGGGAAGAGAAATCAACAGGTATGGGAGATGCTATTCTTTTTTTAAAACTTTCTTCACAGAAGCCTTTACTTAAATTGCAATCATGTACTGTTGGGAAACGTGTGCATGCAGGTTCACAATGGATTGCAATCAGAGATTGGGGCGCAAAATATTTAAATTTTAGACATCAAGTAATGCGGAGTGCATTAGACTTTAGAACCAATATCAACTCAAATGATCCTTTCCTACCAGAATTTGAACTAAAATTAAAAGCACTGAAAACATTGCAACATCTTACTCATTCAATAGCGGAACAGGATCACAAAAATGTTGTAGAATACGCAAATCTCCTAGAAACACAATTATCGAATGTTACCGATACTTATATGGCACATGTTTTCTATTGTTTGATGGGTGCTTTATTTCCAATACATGATAGTGAAAAATTAAAAATAGAAAGGGATCATGTTTTTACAGAACTTTTGAAAATTTGGTCAGATGAAGCACCTAAGACCAAAATGGCAATACAAAACCTAATTGGAGAAAAACCATTAGTTAGCTAATACATGAATTTTAATGTTTCAAACAAAACTGAAAAGATATTAGTAACGGGGTCTTCTGGAGCAATTGGAAGTATTCTTTGTCCCTTTCTGCAAAATAATGGTTATCATGTTCGTGGTCTTGATTTGCAATACGGAGGAATAACAGATGAATTTCTGTTAGGAAATATTCAAGACAAAAAATTGATTAATAAAGCTATCCAGGGAATTGATGCTATTATTCATTTAGCGGCTAGCTCGGATGAGTCTGATTTTCAATCCGGATTATTATCTAACAATGTTATTGGTCTCAAAGTTTTATTAGAGGAAGCAATCAAGCAGAATGTAAAAAAAATCATCTTTGCTAGCAGTATTCAGACTGTGGACTTTAGACAAAAAGATACATATTATACCATAAATGATAGATCACCTTTTAATCATTATGGTTTGTCAAAAGTGTGGGGAGAAGATTTACTTGAATTGCTCTCAAAACAAAAAAGTATTTCAGTAATAATTGCAAGGCTAGGTTGGTTTATTAGATCCGAGGAAGAGTTTATAGAAGCATATCGTTTCCCAAATGGGAAAGATTTATATTTAAGTCCTAATGACTTATCGGAATTTTTCTTGAGGTGTCTACAAAAAGACAATATTAATTTTGAAAAGTTATACGTAACTAGCATTCCCATAAATAATAAAATATTCGATCTAAAACTTTCTCAAGAGAAAATCGATTATGTGCCTAAAGACACATTCCCAACCAGTTTCCTCGATCCAATATGCTCTTACTTCAATAGTGAAGAAGTCAATTTAATACATATTACAGATACCCATATTTTCGGAAATAAGAATGGATTACTATATGGAGTCAATACCTTTGATAAATTGAAGGGAATAATTCAGCATTTAAAAAAATCCATAAAAAAAATCGATGGTTTAATCATAACTGGTGATTTATCAGAGGATGGTTCCATAGATTCTTATATCAGCCTTAAAGAAGAAATTGATAAATTAAGTATTCCATCTTTTTGGCTTCCCGGTAATCACGATAATTTTGAAAACATTCCAAAAGAAATAGCCTCAGAACATGTTCACGGGTCTATTAAATTTAGTAATTGGGATTTGATATTTTTAGATACGACCGTTAAAAATGAGGATTTTGGCTTGCTTAGTGAGAAAGAATTCGAACGCTTAAAGCAATTTTTGAGAAACAAGCAAGAAAGCAAAATCCTTATTTGCATGCACCATCCACCAACGAATGTACAATCAGAATTTATCGACTCAATTGGGTTAATGAATAAAGAAGAGTTTTGGGAGTTAATCTCAAAATATTCAAATATTAAAGGGATTTTGATTGGCCATATTCATCAGGCTTTTAATCAAGAAGTAGGTGGTATAAAGATTTTAAGTCCCCTATCTACTTGTGTCCAATGGAAGCCTTTATCAAAGAAGTTTGAATACGATGTGGAAGATGAAGGATATCAATTAATTAGATTAGATAGTTCAGGTTTGATTTCATTTAATCAATTAAGTAACATTATTCAACCACTAAATATTTAAGTAATGAGTCCACCAAAAGTATTTATAAGTTATAGCCATTCCCCGGATGGACATAGGGAAAAAGTAATTGAATTTGCAGGCGAATTAGCAAAAAGAAACATTGAAGTAAGCATTGATGCGTACATTGAACATGAAATTGTTGACTGGAACAAGTGGAGCGAAAACGAGATTCGAAATTCGGATTATGTAATTATTGTTTGTAATGAATATTACTATAATAAGTATGAAAGTATAACTTCAAAAGACATCGGAAAGGGTGTGAAGTGGGAGGGATATGTAATCAAAAATGAGATTTACGAAAGCGAGGGAAATAAAAAATTTATACCTATAGCGTTTAACAAGGTAGACTTGGACTATCGTCCTAGAATTTTGTCGGTATCAAATTCTGTAGTAATACATGATGATGATGAAGAATCTTTCAAATCACTTTGTAGAATAATATTTAATAAACCCAAATATGCTCCTCCTACTCCTCCTTCAAGAGATTATGATCCTAACAGCGATTTAGAACCTTACGAATATCAAGGTTTCTTTAGGAAAAAAAAAGGTAATAATGTCAATAGTGAAGAACTAATTTACCTTAAAACAAATTGGCAGGGATATGAAGAGTTTTTATGGTTAAAGGATAATTCAATTCTTATTAAGATACCAGAAGGTAAATTTATTTATGGTAATAACATTGATGGTAAGGAATATAGGGTTATCAAGTCAGAACAATTTTACATAGACAAATATGCGATTTCAAATGAACAATTCCACAAATTTGTTTCTGAAACGAACTATAAAACTGAAGCCGAAATAAATGGTTATGCATTTATCGCTGACATAAACAGAACATGGAGAAAAACGACCGAAAACAATTCTTGGGTAGACTTATATAAAGAAAATACTAAGAACCATCCAGTTGTATTCGTTACCCCAAATGACACTTTAGCTTATTGTGATTGGTCAAGTAAAAAACTTCCTACTAGTATTGAGTGGGAAAAAGCCGCAAGAGGTTCTAATGGTCAGATATATCCTTGGGGTAATGATATAAGACTAGATTTTCCTTTTGCAAACTTTGGTTTAATGCGTAAAGGGACATTACCTGTAGATAGTTATCAACATGGGGCATCTCCATTTGGTTGTGTAAATATGGCAGGGAATGTGTGGGAGTGGTGTTCTGATAGTAATGTTTCGAGTAACCTCAGAAAACTAACGAATAAATCAAAGTTTGAAGTTCAAAACAGATTAGCTTTTGTAAATAAGGGGGGATCTTGGCTAGATGAAGAAGAATCATTATTGTGCTACTCAGGAGATATAGATGATCCAGAACCTTACTTTCATATGGGGTTTAGATGTGTATTAAATATTTAGTATGCATAAAATAAATCTAGCAATATTAAAACGGAATCATGATCCTACCAGTCTAATGGTATATTTAAATAATATCACAAAAGAACTTGGTAATTTCGATTTGCACATTCAGTATTTTTCTGAAAACACTGAAATTCCCAAAAGTTGTAATTTGATTTGGGAACCAGCATTGGCAATGAGAAGAATTCCCAAAATTTATAAAAAAAATGATTTACCCATTGTTGCCTCAATTCATGGTGTCAAATCATATAGTCTTCCTATAAATGAGATAGCAACAAACATTTATACAAGGATTTATGAATTGTTGTTAAAACAACAATTATCTGCAGATTGGAAATGGTTTAAAAACAGAATGACCAAAGTTGTAGCAGTTTCAGAATATGGTGCTAATGAAGTTATAAAAGCATTTGATATACCTAAAAGCAAAGTGGACTTCATTTATAACGGAATAGATCATTCCATCTTTAATTTAGAGGTCATGCCAATTAAACATGAAAAAACTTACTTCTTCCATGTTTCAACAAATAATCCTCTAAAAAATGTCAGTCGAATCATTGAAGCGTATAACGACATATCATCACCAAAACCAGATTTAGTTCTTGCTACACCTGGATTCAAAATAAAAAAGAGGACTGAAGGAATCTATATAATCAACTCACTTCTTTCCCAAGCTGAATTGGCAAGATGGTATAAAGGTGCTATTGCATTAGTTATGCCTTCCTTAAGAGAAACTTTCGGCATGCCATTAATAGAAGCAATGGCATGTGGATGCCCGGTAATTACATCCAATATAACTGGTTGTTCTGAAATTTCTGGCAAAGCAGCTTTAAAGGTTAATCCAAGGTCAGTGAATGAAATCAGAACTTCAATGGAAATGTTTATTCATGATAAATCTATTAAAAAAGAATTATCTAATGAGGGAATAAAACAATCAGAGAAATTCTCTTGGACAAAAAGTGCCGCTCAGTTTTATAAACTTTTCAAATCCGTTCAATATGGAAGAGTTTAATAGATATATCATATTATCACCCCATTCTGATGATGTCGCATTCTCTCTTGGCGCTTTCATTATTAGTAATAACCTTAAGGATATTCATGTTCTTACTTTTTTTTCGAGAAGTACTTGTACTGCGAAAAATGAAAAAATGGATGTAGACATTGTTACACGGATTAGAAAAAAAGAGGATGAACAGTTCTTTAAATTTTGTAAATCTAAAGCTGAACTCTTTTATTTTGACTTCCTTGATGCGCCAATTAGATTAAATATAAAAGAAGAAGATGTTTGTTCGACTTATAGTACAGCTTTAGAAAAATCGATATTAAATAAAGTTGAGCATACCTTACTTAATCTAATAACTAATGATTCAATTATATTATCACCATTGGGTCTTGGAGGACATGTTGATCATCTATTAGTAAGAGAAATTGCATTGAAATTGTTACGAACCGGTTATAATGTAGGTTTTTATGAAGATTTACCTTATGCGGGTAACTTCTTGCAGAACGCAATATACCATAAAGTATTTCAACTCAACGGTAAATACAATATAACCCTCAAACCTTTAATAATAGATTCATCATTGACTATTAATGATAAGGTCAAGGCTTGCTCAAATTATTCATCTCAAATTGAAAACAGCACAATTGATAGAATAAAAAAATATCATTCTCAATTTGACAATCAATTGGTTTCAGAACGAATCTGGTTACAATAGTCTAGATAAAATAATCATGGAAACATTATATACATCAAAACCATCAGTAGGAATGGAAGAACTAAAACGAGTTCAAAAGGTATTTGATTCCAATTGGTTAGGTATGGGTGATGTTGTAAGGAAGTTTGAAATTGAGGTTGAGAATTTCTTAGGAAACGGAATTGTTATTGCTGTGAATTCTGGTACATCTGCATTGCATCTTGCTTTAGAATCTATTGGAATTCGTGCTGGTGATGAGGTTATTGCACCATCATTGACTTTTTGTGCTAGCATCCAAGTTATTACCGCATTGGGCGCAAAACCAATTTTTTGCGAAGTAAATTCAAATAACTTGAGTGTAAATATTGAAGATATCAAGTCAAAAATTAATTCCAGAACAAAAGCGATAATTCCTGTACATTATTGTGGGATAGCTTGTGAAATGGATTCATTAATAGAAATCAAGAATGAATTTGATATTCATATAATTGAAGACGCAGCTCATGCATTTGGCTCCAAATATAATGGGAAAAAAATAGGAAGCTTTGGCGATATTTGTTGTTTCAGTTTTGATCCAATAAAGAATATTACTTGTGGCGAAGGAGGAGCCATCGTAGTTCATGACAAAAAATTAGCAGACTTAATTCGTAAAAAAAGAGTTTTAGGAATTGATAAAGATGGATGGCAAAGGCATACGGAGAATAAACAAGGATATTACGATGTTTCAACTCAGGGATTTCGTTATCATATGAGTAATATTAATGCAGCAATTGGGTTGGCACAATTAGAAAGAGTGGAATCCTTTTATAAAAAGAAAATTGATCTAGTGCAGCATTACAATTTACGACTCACTAAAATAGAATATATGGAACTTTTGGATTGGAATTTATCAGAGACCTTTCCATTTGCCTATGTAGTTAAAGTCACAAAAGGTCATAGAGATCATTTGATGAAACATCTATTGAAAAATAACGTGCAATCTGGCCTAAATTACATTCCTAATCACTTACAGAGCTATTTTAAGACAAATGTTACACTGCCTCTTACAGAACAGATATTTGATGAGTTAATTACACTGCCCCTCTATAATGACTTAACTATAAACGAAGTAGAGTATGTCATTGAGTGCATTGAATCCTATTTTAATAGTAGAACCCGAAGAGCTTCAACAAGCTTTAAAGAGGAGGTATCCAATGTATGATAAGGATTTATTTAAGAGTAAATGGGTATTAATTACTGGAGGTCTTGGTTTCATCGGTTCTAATCTTGCTATTAAGCTCCATCAATTAGGTGCAAAAATTGAAATTATTGATGCATTAATTCCTGAACACGGGGGAAACCTATTTAATGTTGCTTCAATTAAACAATATATTAAGATTCATAATTTCAAGATTGAAGAAAATGAAGCTGCTTTGTGTGAAATTGTTTCCAGACAAGATTTTATTTTTAATCTAGCTGGGCAAAGTAATCATTGGGATTCAATGATGGATCCAAAACTTGACCTAAATTACAATTGCAGCTCTCATTTAACACTTTTGGAAGCTGTTCGAAATTTCAATCCAAATATAAGAGTAATTTACTCAAGTACAAGGCAAATATATGGGAAGCCAGAGTTTCTGCCTGTTAATGAAAACCATTCGACACAACCCATAGATATTAATGGAATTCATAAAGCAGCAGCTGAACAGTATCATCTTTTGTACCACAAAATATATGGATTAAAAACCGTAGCATTGCGGCTAACTAATACCTACGGTCCTCACATGCGGATAGTTGACACAAGACAAACATTCTTAGGCTATTGGTTACGCTGTGCGGTTGAGCAGAGGGAATTTGAAGTTTGGGATGGAGCACAGAGACGAGACTTTAGTTATATTGATGATGTTGTTGAAGCTCTTTTATTATCTGCATCAAATGATAAATCGATAGGCAAAATATATAATCTAGGTTCTTCTGAACATTATTCGTTATTGCAAGTAGCAGAATTATTTTCTGAGTTTTTAAATTGTAAATACATTGTAAAAGATTTTCCCAAAAATAGAAAGTCTATAGACATTGGCGATTACTATTCCGATTGTACATTAATAAAAAATGATTTGAATTGGATTCCAAATATCGATCTAAAAACCGGCTTAAAATTCACTTTTAATTTTCTGAAATCACACATTTGCCAATATACTGAAACTTATGCCATCAGTGAATAAAATTAGAATAAGTGACCCTTTGTCTATTACGTCAGCTTATATAGATGAAATTACGTCAACTGTTGATCGTGTAATAAAATCGGGTTGGTATATTGGTGGAGAAGAAGTGATAAATTTTGAAAATGAATTTTCAGAATATTTAAATATTAATTATACAATTAGTACTGGATCAGGAACAGATGCTCTTCAACTCGCTTTAAGATCATTAGGAATAGGTACTGGTGATAAAGTAGTGATAGTTTCTCACACTGCTGTTGCTACGGTGGCGGCAATTGAAATGGTTGGAGCAATTCCAATTTTTGTAGATATTGATCCGAAAACATATACTATTGATATTAAAGGTTTAAGTGAAGCATTAATAAGCCATAATTCAAAATCACGAAAATCCATAAAAGCAATTGTTCCTGTTCATATATATGGTCATCCAGCTCCATACTCATCTGCATACTAGATCCAATTATAAAGCTGGCACCTTAGAAGTAAACTGGCTGCCCTGATGCTCCAAACTGTTAAGAAAACCCATAGACAGAGCCTTCCCGATTAAAGAGTTATTTGCAAAGGGTATTTGAATCGAGCCAGAAACTTGTCATCAAAGTGTATGGTCTCCCTGTAGCCTCCCAAAAAAATCAATCTGATAAATATCTGTAGTCTGTGGGAGGCAATTGTCCAACGAAGTTTTATGACAACATTTGCTAATCAACTTTAAATCTCACAACTCACCATTTCATTCTTTACTGTTCTTTTGATATCTTCAAATAGATCAGCATGGCCATCATGTAATAAAACATTGTTTGGTTAGTTAGCAGTAATCACCACTTCGCAGATAGATGATCATAACAAGAGCAGAGCTTAGAGGCTATCGTAATAGGACACGAAACATTAGTAAAGGTCTTCAAGACAGTTTGAACGAATGGGTAAATGAATCTAAAACAGGAAAAATTACTGTATTTCTTTCCCATAAACATGAGGAGTTAGAAGAGTTGGACGGAGTGATTTCACTGCTAAAAGTCTTAGGAGTCGAGGTATATGTTGATTGGCAGGATACGGAAATTCCGAAGAACACTAACGGTGCAACAGCTAGAATCATCAAAAGAAAAATAAGAGAAAACAAGAAGTTCATTTTATTGGCAACTGAAGCAGCAATTGCTTCTAAATGGTGTAATTGGGAACTTGGATACGGAGACGCAATGAAATTTAAAGATCACATTGCAATCTTTCCAGTAAGAAATACATATGAACAGGAATTTTCAGGAAGTGAATACTTGGCAATCTATCCATCAATTGAATATAGAGATGGAACAACAAAAAGAGTAAGTGGCCAAAATATCCCAAAAGGCTATTATGTATTTGAGCCTCCAAATGCTGAAGGAAACCGTGCTTTACAAACATTAAAAAATTGGCTAACTTCATAGTACTATGAGTGAGAGCCAGAGAAAACATCTTGAATTCATACAAAACGTAATTACCAGAATGAACGCCAATTCTTTCTTGATAAAGGGGTGGACAATAACCCTGGTATCCGCACTTTTTGCGCTAGCCGCAAAAGACGCAAATATTAACTATGTTTTAATTTCATATATAGTCTTCCCAGTTTTTTGGATACTGGACGGATTTTATCTTTCTCAAGAGAGACAGTATAGAGCTCTGTACGATGAAGTGAGAAATAAAAAAGACGAGGATATTAATTTTAGCATGAATGCTAAAAAATTTGACAATGGAAATAGAACTTGGATTAAAGGAGTTTTTTCTAAAACGTTGAACCCCTTCTATGGTGTATCCATTGCCACAACACTAATAATTATGTTTCTATTTTCCAGATATGGCTAAAAGAGTATTTTTCAGCTTTCACTATCAAGATGTTATTGACTTTAGAGCTAACACAGTAAGAAATCACTGGCTAACTAAAAAGGATAGAGAGGTCGCGGGATTCTTTGATGCTTCAATATGGGAATCCGCTAAGAAAACTGGTGACACTGCTGTTAAAAGATTAATAAACAAGGGTATTTCAAATACAAGTAATACTTGTGTTTTGGTAGGATCAAATTCCTTCGAGAGAAGGTGGGTTAGATATGAAATTTTTAAAAGTATATATGAAGGTAATCATGTATTTGCAGTTCACATTAATAAAATCAAAGGGAAAGATCAAAAGGTCAAAGCCTATGGCAATAACCCTTTTGAATATTTAGGCCTTGAATTCAGCAAAGATGGAAAGTCAGTAAAGCCAATTGAATTTAAAATCAAAAATTGGGGGTATGCCAGAGATTTTGATGGATACAAACTTGATAAAGTTGCTCCCAAATCGTATTGGGGGAATGTATATAAGCTCTCAAAATGGCATAAAATATATTGCTGGAAAACTGGTGATGGATACAAAAATTTTTCCAAGTGGGTTAAATAAAGCTGCTGAAATGAATGTGCCAACTGAGCACTTTGAAAACTTAATCACGTCTGGCAAGTAGAGGGTATATTCATTTTTAGCTGGAGTTACTAGATTGCTAGACTCAAATGATTTCCAATGAAGTGTATCGTTTTGATTTCTTGTGTTTCGAAAAAGAGAAATTATAGATCGAGGGCAAAGGATTTATATATCAGTGCTTTGTTTCAAAAAAAATTGAAGTTTGCTAGAACCTTTAATCCAAATTCAATTTTCATTCTTTCTGCAAAATACCATCTTGTAGATTTGGAGAAAGAAATTGAACCCTACAATCAAACTCTTAATGACTTTGGCGTATCGGAACTTAGGAATTGGGCTCATAAAACTTTGGAACAACTTTCACAGGTTAGTAATCTTAAGAGTGATAAATTTGTTTTCTTAGCCGGAAGCAACTACCGGAAATATCTAGTTTCGGAGCTTAAAAATTGTGAAATCCCTATGGAGGGGCTTAAGATCGGGCAACAACTGCAATTCCTAACGCAAAAAATCGGATAATGTACGTTGATGAACTTCATGAACTTTTTAATTCTAGCTTCAGGTTTGCCTTCCCGTTTGAACACCAAAAAGGGATCATTCCAAAAAATGGAATTTACTTAATCTTTGAGAATGGCGAAGGATACAAAAAATGGGATCGAATTGTCAGAATAGGAACACATACCGGTGATAATCAACTTCATTCTAGGTTAAAGCAACATTTTGTTAAGAACAATAAGAACCGAAGCATATTTAGAAAGAATATCGGTAGGTGCTTTCTAAATCGAGATAACCACAAATATCTACAACGATGGGAACTTGATACCACTTCAAGAAGAGAAAAAGAAATGAACCAACACTTGATAGACGTTGAGTTCGAACGACAACTTGAAAAAGAAATATCGGACTATATCCAATCAAATCTTTCATTTGTAGTCTTAGAGATAAATGATAAGTCAGAACGGTTATTTTGGGAACAGAGAGTGACATCCACATTATCAGGACAAATACACCCATTACCGTCTCAAACATGGCTGGGCAATTATTCTCCAAAAGAAAAGATTCGCGAATTCGGATTATGGCAGGTAAATCAACTTGGCAAACAACCACTTAGCAAAAAAGAACTTCAAGAATTGAGGGAAGTTGTATGGAAATCATCAGACCCTAATTGAGGCGACTGACGGAAGACTGATCACCAGTTCGCCTCTCACCATTTTACGTATTGGCCTCTTGTACAGCGATTCAACTGAACCGGGGATTAGGTTTTCTGTAGTGGAAAGTACAGGTTCATAGCCTTTCCACTCAAATCAGGATAAAGTGGATATATCACTTCAAAATGTGCCACTCATATCACTGAAAATGTGCCAGTCGTATCACTCCAAAATGTGCCACTTTTCAAGAGTTGTTTTAGCGTTATTCGTCGGAAATAAACACTTATGGCAACTTCTGGATATTGTCCAAGACAAAGAAT
This sequence comes from Splendidivirga corallicola, assembly GCA_030442035.1. Lineage (GTDB taxonomy): Bacteria > Bacteroidota > Bacteroidia > Cytophagales > Cyclobacteriaceae > Splendidivirga > Splendidivirga corallicola. Next base: position 449,996 of record JAUJEA010000002.1, on the reverse strand, counting down.
CAAAATAAGTCCAACAAACATCCTAAAGAGTACTTTTCTGATGTTGAGGATTCCGTATAGGGAAAGTCACTCATAGATCGCGAACTACTAGATTTTCGTAAATACAGATCATTTATAAAATGGCGTGAAGCAGAAATACAGAACAAAATCAAAAAGAATTTGCATATCAAGGGCGATGAAATTGATTTCACAGCAGTTTGGTGGGATGAAGAATAGACAAAGAACATTTGGTGCAAATCTTCAGCCCCCTCCAGTGCAAGTGTTCCCCCATGCCTATAACTCCTACGACTATATTAGTTTAGCGACTGACATGGGAATTAGTAAAAATACCAGAATGCGTATTTCTACGGTTGTTAATAAATATTTAAAAGGGTAGTTTGTTAAATATTTCATTTGACCATATTTGTTGTGAGTGTGTAAGTTATGTGATTTAAGATTAGTACACTTTATTCGCGATATTGTAGAATAAATATCACAGTGGTATTTAGTCAATTGTTGTTAGGCAGCACCTGTAATAGTAAATACTTCGAAATGATAAAGAAATCAGTCAATCTACTTTCTGTTTTTACAACCGTACTCGTAGTTATTTCATGTAGTAGACCAGAAGCTATTTCAATTGGTGATCAATTTTGGTTCTCGCAAAATTTGGAAGTAGATGAGTTTGCAAATGGCGAACCTATTAAACAAGTGTCTTCTGATTCTGAATGGGTCGAAGCAGCGAATAAGAATATACCAGCATTTAGAAAACCAACGGGTGATAGGAACGGATATATTTACAACAAGGCTGCCATTTTGGATAAAAGAGGGCTTGCTCCTGAGGGTTACAAAATTCCTGACAGTGGAGATATAGTTGAATTGGAAATGTTTTTCTCTGCATTAAAAGAGAATAAATTTCCCAGCTCTACACCAAAATTTAGTGACATGTTAGAAAGTATTGGTACAAGCAAATGGGAAATGAGTTGGACATATGATGGTAACAAGACATTCGTTATCGAAAATGGTGAATTCCGAATTTCCAGAGATAGAAACTGCTATTGGTGGGATGGAGAAGGATTTGTTTATTCTTTGAAATATGGGACAAGAGCAGAAAATCATGCTTTGATGAACATAGAAGTTTTCAATAATCCATGTAGCTCATCAAGTCCATGTGGATTTCGAATTAAATGCATAAAGGATTAGCTGCCTAACAAACACTATCATCCAGAAGCTAACTAAGTTATTGGCAAAGGTCGGTGCGATAAGATACTTTTATAGACATTTGAAAAGTCCAGCTTCTGGATGATAGTTGGGCGTTGATGGCAATAGGAAATGGACGAAAAGATCGAAGAATATAAGGAACTAAGGCAAGAGATAAGAACATTATTATCTAGGCAACACAACATTAAGAATTTTGCTTATGTCATTACCTTAGGAGTATTTGGTGCCATAACCACAGTAAAAGAATTATATTTAATATCCCTTTTATCCGCATTTTTAATCGGCCTTCTTTGGTTAAGTGAATTAAGAAGAATAATGGCGGTTTTTAGACTCTCTACTTATATCGAAATATTCATTGAAGAAGACGTTGCTAATTTAAGGTACGAAACTCTATCAAGGCAAAACAATTTCTCAAAAGGATTATTATCCAAACTATTAAGACTTATAAACAATTCAGATATATTAATTCTATTTGTGTTCCATTCGACATATGGTGTTGTAAGATGCTATAATAACAACATTAATTTGGCAATCATCTTGACCATTTTGTTTGGGTTAATATTCATAATCTTAGGATATTACAGTTACAGAGTTGCTATGAAGGGGGAAAATTCGGAGAAGGAGAATTGGTTGAAAGTGAAAGACAATTTGTTGGCTTAGTCCTAATGTTTAAAAATAAAGCATATAACAATAGAGAAATAAACATAGGGCAGATTTGTAATTCGAAAGTTCATTGGATTCCGGTTAATCCACCAAGTAAAACATAAATTTAGAAATAGCTCTTGGCTCGTAGGTCAGGAAAAACAAGGTGCTATTTACTTCTTATTTTTTATCAAGAGGTTGCACAATAAATGCAAGAACAAATGATAATTGCTAACATACTGATCGCGGTTTTTGGACTTGTTGGAACATTGGCTGCCTTTGGTGGAGATACATGGGTTGAAGGTGAAGAACCAATATTGAAACGAGTGACCAAAAGAGGCTGGATTGCTCTGATAGCATTATTTATTACTTTCGCAACAGGGGTTATTAAGGAGGTGAGGAGTCATCAAATCTCAAAAGTTGACGAAGAGAAGAAGGTAGTATTGGAACGTGAGAACAAGAAGCAAAGAGAGCGAATAGCTTTGCAGCTAAACGAAATACAAGATTTACAATCAAAAATTGACTCTCAAGTCATTCAAACAAAAGATCTTCAAGCGAAACTGGATTCAACATCTTCGAAACTTGCTGACGTTATAGACCGTATTGGTTCTCAACAACTTGCTTCTATAGAGGCAGCATTTAAACTTGCCATTTTACGTCCAAGAGAAACGGACCAAACTGTTTTACATCTGAATGGGCAGAGAACATTGAGCATTCCTTCTTTACATTATGATCAAATGCAATTGTACTGGGGTGATCAATTTCATTTTGTTGTTTATCCTGAATCTGATGATATACAAGCAAGTGATTTGGTGAACCTTAAATTACAAGCTGGTGAAAAAGAATATCCTCTTCACGATGGAACAGGCAATGGTTTTTTTGAAGAAACTATTAGAATTCATGGCAGAGACCCTAGACCTATGATTGCTAAGATTTATAACCCTGATAGATTGAGAAACATCAGCATAAAGATTACTATTCGAACAACTGACTCTTCCCAAGGACAGGAAGAATTTAGAAGACTAATTCTTAACAGTCCATTTAGTGAGTTTGCCAAGAAACTATATAAACGAACAACTCCGAGTATCTTATATGTTCGTGCGAATGCCAACAAAAATGGGCAAAGGAGATCAAGTCTAGCTAAAGGTTCTTTCGTAAGAGTTCTTCAAACGCAAGGAACTTGGACTGAAATTACAACGCCAGAAGGTCGACAAGGATGGGTAATGTCTGAGTATCTTGGTGAAATAAACTAAAACTGTGCACAAAAAAAGCTACAGTCCACTTAAGTAGCCTTTAGCCAGGCCGTTGGGGTACATGATCTAAACTCGAAATGATAGAAGAACATCCATTCAAATATTTTCTCCCTGAAAACCCGAACAAACTAATAATCGGAAGCTTTCCGTGCTTCAATGGAATTGATTATGGTGATTGGTTCTATAGCGGAAGTGGAAAAAATGATTTTTGGGAACTTCTATCTAAGGTCTTTCAACTTCCTGCGAAGACCCGAAATCATAAAGAAGAGTTGTGTAGAAAAAACAGAATAGGAATAACAGATATTGCCCTCAAGATAAAGAGAAAAAAAGGGAATTGTTCAGATTCTAATCTTGAAATCATCGAGTACAATCTTGACAACATCAAACTTTGTTTGAGCAAGGGAATTGATACTATTTTCTTCACTAGTAAATTTGTTGATAAGCACTTTAGCTCTCAGTTTACAAATCTAGGGATTCCAACAATAGTTTTGCTTTCTCCTTCTCCAGCAGCAAACACATACATTGCAACTCTGCATGAATACAAGAAATTACTCAATTCAAAATTGATTTCAGGAACCTTTGAATATCGACTTTTAAAATACAAAGAAGCTTTGCTATGATACCATCCTCCATGCTTATGACTCCTACGACTATATTGGTTTAGTGACAGACATGGAAGTTAGTAAAAACTAGAGAATGGGTATTTCTACGGTTGTTAATAAAATATTTGAAAGGTTAATTTGTCAAATATTTCATCGACCACATTTATTGCAAGAGTGTAAAGCTATGTGATTTTGGATTAGTGTACTTTATTTGCGACAGTATTGTAGAATAAATGCCACATTGGTATTTAGCAAATTTTTAAAGACCATGAGTATACAAGAAACCATAATACCAATAGAAAAGGAAATTGATATTATTCTCAATGAATACAATCTTGCGAACCAAAGAATAGAAGGTTTTTTGTCAAGGCAAGATATTATTCTTCAAATTTCAATAGCTATTTTAGGGGGTGCAATTGGGTTTACACTTACAAAAAAAGTAAGTGATGAATTTCTCTTAATTATACCCATAATACCATTATTTCTGTTTAGTCATATCCTTTATCACTACTCCCGAGCAATTGTAGCACAGGGATATAGGGAGTATCTACAAGAGATACTAAATAACAAAATGGTAGATGGATGTCTGAAATACTCCAATGTTGCGAAAAAATATCTACTTCTATCAAATCCTTTCACCAAAATCAATTCGGTATCATTTCCGGCAATGATATTGTCAACAATAATTTATGCAATTGTAATGTCCAACTACAACCTATTTAACCTTATTGGAGGTTTAACTCTAATAGGGATATTTGGGGCTATTGGTTGGCAGTTTGTAAAATTTCGAAGGAAACTAAATGAGAAGGTTTACAAGTTTTGTAAGGAAGGTGAGTAGGGTATTCATTACACTGTTGTTGTTTATCCTCATCATCAGTCTCACAATTTCTCATAAGGTGAAAACGAGAGTGATCTCATCAAGAATTCCAAATGTCCAGGAGATTTCCGATACCCTTAGACTTCACTTTATTCACGGATCAACAGTTAAACAAGATTGTTCCTATTCAAAAAGCCGACTTGGTGGGAAGCTTGGTGGGCATGTAGAATTAGAACTAAATAACTATGTTTATGGCTTCCTATACGATTCATTGCCTATACATGTGTTTGTACTTTCAGATAACCTCAATTCAAAATTTGAAAAGAAGCATCGGAATATATGGATTGATGGGGTAACTGATGAAATGATAACAACCATTGAAATCCCAATTTCATTAAAACAATACAACAGACTGGACTCAATAATGGAGCATTACTATCATAAAGAACCTTATGATTATGCGTTTTTTGGCCAGCGTTGTACATCTTCCACAGCTGAAATATTATCGGATGCAGGCATTTTTGGAAAATTTTCAAACTTTGAGTCTGCAGTGGGATTTTTTTATCCCAGAACTCTAAGGTTTGCAATGTTGAAGTATGCGACAGAAAACTCTTTAGAAGTTAGAGTGAAAAAAGGAATTGCGTGTCGAGATTGGGAACACTGAAAAGCCCTCTAGCAAACACTTGTAAAGGTAAGTGCTGATAGATATTTTTATAGAAATTGGAAAAATCCAGCTACGGATGTTAGTTAGATGATAACACCAATACTCACATGACGCAAGAATCAACTTATAATCAGGAGGAAGTACAGGAACTATTTGACGTAGTATTCAAGCTGTCTGCAAAAGACATTAACGACAAACTAACTAAGGTTCGCAACCGACCAGAAATTGCAAAAAGAAGATGGTTTTGGGAACTCTTGCAAAATGCCAAAGATGCTGTAAAACAAGATGAGAGAGTTGATGCAATTCTTAAGCTCTCTAGAGATGAAACTGGGCAACTGTTGATTCAGTTCTACCATAACGGAAATCCGTTCAGATATCAGGATGCCAAAAACCTAATCTTTCCATATTCTGATAAAGAGGAGGAAGAAAATTCAGACAAATCCGGACGATTCGGAACTGGCTTTCTTGCAACTCATATTCTATCTAAAACCATTCATGTAAAGGGGATCTATCTAAAAGACAACATACCATATGACTTTAACTTTAAATTGGATAGATCAGCTACGGACAAAACCGAACTTGCAAAGAGTATCAATAAAACATGGCAGGACTTTCGAGAGAATAGAACTCAAAAAAATGGATACGTATACAATCAGAATCACTTCGATACGCTTTTTACCTATCCCATAGAGAATGAACTTCTGGACTTAGTCCTTGAATCGATCAATGATTTACAAACTTCCTTGCCCTTTGCCCTTTCATTTATTCCAAAGGTGCGAAGTGTGAATATCCAGGATGAAATTTCTAATACAACTATCCGTTACAAAAAAGCTGACTCAAAAACCAAGCTGATAAATGAAAGGATAAAGGAAGTTGTCATTGAAAAATCAACATCTGATAATCCTACCCATGAAGAAATCAAATTATTAATAAGCTCAGATGGAAGTATCGATTTAGGTGTAGAAGTAGAAGAATTTGGGGAGATCAACCTTATTAAAGAACTTCCAGAGCATCATCCTATTTTATTTTGCCCATTTCCGTTAATCGGAGGAAATGATTTCCCATTTCCCGTAGTTCTAAACTCTGAATCATTCATACCAAAAGAAGAACGTGATGGAATTTGGCTTGCAAACACTGTTGAAGGGCAAGTAAATAGGGAAATATTCGAAAATGCAGTTGAGTTATTTGAACCTCTAGCCAAGCAGATTTCTGATGTTGGTCTAAAGAACACATTTCTTTTACTCGATACTTTAAAGGATTCTCCACAAGTTCCGGACATGGACAAAACTTGGTTTGAAGAGAAAATTCAAAACCCAATCAAAAGCTTCATATTAAATATTCCTCTTGTTGACAACCCTGTTAAAGGTAGAATTTCAATTCTTACAGAAAACACAAGAGTGATGTTTCCAAGTAATCCCAAGGAAGATATTAGAGAAGAAATGTGGGATTTAATGAATGAAATCATGTCTCCACTTCTTCCTCCAAAGAAGGAGGTTCATTCTTGGTATAATGTTTTATGGGAGAAATGTCCTAAAATGTCCTTGAAACATCTTTCGAAATTTATTTCGAGTAAAGGGGATGTTCATACTTTAAGCCAGCATTTTTTTGGGAACGATGAAGGAAAAACTATGATATGGTTGAATAAGCTAGTATCCCTTATTTCAAAAGAACAAGAGGCTTTACTTAGAGAAGCTGGAACTGTGATACTTCCAAATCAATTTGGCCAATTCAAAGACAAAGATGAACTTTATCTGGATGATGATACTATTGATGAAGAATTAAAGGATATTCATGCTCTAACAGCCAAATTCAAGAATGGAATAACTGATTGGAGAACTGAATTATTAGACAAAAGAATATATTTAGAATTACCCCTGAATAAGACTAGGACAATTGAAGACATATCGTTGCTCATAGTTGAGAATATAAAGGGATTACTCCACAACGATCAACCCCCTAACGAATTACAAGATTTATTTTCGAAACTGCTCAATTGGCTCAATGAAAATCCATATAAAAGAAAAGAATATTTCAAAGGTCTGAAGACAGATACACTTTTGTATAAAACTGCAAATGAAGCCAAACTCAAACAGTTTACTGAACTACTTCGAAAAGACAGAGAGGGTGAAATTTCGGTTGAAGATTTAGCGAATCTGGATCCATCGAAAGTTGCAATGCTTAATGATCCAAACTTAGAATTAAAACTACGTTTAGGTGAGCAGGCACTTAAAGAAATCCAAAAAGAAAAAGAGGAATTTGAATTTAAAAAGCAAACGGGTGATCTATTTGAAAAATTGTTCCAACAAATCATAAATACGGATAACCGATTTGACATTCAAAAAGTCGATGGGGAACAGGACTTTATTGTCACAAGACTGATGGATTCCAAAGAATTCTACATTGAGATGAAATCTATTAAGCCAGAGGAACACAAGATTCAAATGACTCATAAACAAGCAAAAAAAGCGTACCAATTTCCTACAAATTACTTCTTATGTTTTGTTCCCAATAATGGTTCTCAAATAGACGACATGTATTTTAAGAATTATGCCAGGTTTGATGGAAGCATCGGTAAAAAATTGACTGATAAGATAACAAAGGCTTTGGCATTTGAATCATCAGAGAACGGAGTAACTGTGGAGTTTGAAGATGCCTTTTTACAGCAATACAGAAAGTATAGGTATAAATTCCTTATCGAAAAGAGAATATTGGAACAAGAAACTTTCGAAACTTTCAAAAATCGCATAGCAACCTGAATAAAAAGTGAACTAGTAGCCAACAGATGATATGGTACATGCCAAATCTTGGTGTGCTTAATTGATTCCAATTCTCTCACACTATTTTTATACAGCGATTTACTGAATCAGAAGCTAGGTTTTTCTATAGTAGAAAGTACAGATTTATAGCCTCTACACTACAAACCTGAATAAAGCAATTGTTTTCCAAAACAGTATATTGGAATTCAATCAAAAATGGAGCTAAAATCGTCGTTAGTTATTTTCCATCCTAGCCCTGGAGATATCCCCATTTTTGTCCAGGAAATATAAGTACCCTTTGTCCCAAGTAATGTTAGAACGTACCACCACATTCTTGGCTTTGGTTTTTCGATTGAACTCAACAAGGTTGCCGTTTTTGTCGATGTAATAGAGCATCCCTTTCTTTCGCTTAAAATTCAGCTTTTTTACTACTGTCATCGGATTTGATTTTAAAATTAGAAGATTGGTTTATGACCCACATACTCCGTCACACTCGTCAATGAGTTCAGGAAAGATGGATAATTGTCTTTTTTGAAGTTCTTTTTGTCGTGCCAAATCAATGATTACCTCTTTGAGCGGACGGCATGATCGGTGAAGGTAGCATTGAGCATTTTCAATACCGGGGTAGTCTCGAATCATGTCGTCCAGGAAGACGGCTGACTCAAAGCTGTCCGGCTCTGTCACATAAAGCCAGTACCAGTAATCATTGGAATGATATGGACAGATAATACAGCTTGACCTATATGGAACCGGTATATTGTGTGCTTTGAAATTTTTGATGCAATCTGCTCTACGGATTTTCTTTTCAACAAGAGGATACCTGTGTATGAGCCATTTCACATCCGGGTCTTTCATCCTTTGGCTTTCCTCGTAGCTGATCCCGAGCCATAATTCAACCTTATTGAACCTCCCAGGTTGCTTATGTTTCTTGACGAACCTGCGGATTGGAAGGATCTTGTAGTAACCGGTGCATTGGCGGTTCAGGATAGCCTGGCTTCCATCATCAGACTTTATGTGAAGGGGCATTCCGTCTGCTCGATTGATATTGCCGGATATGAACTCGATAGCATCCTGGTAGATGTTTCCTGCGGAAATGACTTTGATCTGAAAGCCATATTCCTTATCCACATGGTTAATGAGCCATTCCAGGTGCTTATAGACTCCTTTTGGCTCATTTCCAACATCAGCAAAAATTGCATAATCCGGCTTATGCTCCATCTCACCCCTAAGACTTCTTAGGAGAAGATCTGTTGATTGGGTTCCAGCTCCTAATGAAAGTACTCTCTTGTTGATATTCATTGCTGGAATGGGCTGGACGTACTGCTATCGTGAAACCTCAAATAATCGGTTATGAGCTTGATAACAGCCTCATTTCTGTTTTTGTAGATGGGTTGGTCTTTAAAGTTCCTTTCCATCTGCATCATTTTCACCTGGCGGCTTTCTTCCTGATCGATATACTTTTTGGAGGCGCGGATAAAGGCTTCTCTACTGCATCCCTTTATCTTTTGTTCCGGCATATTGACATAGACAAAAAAGCTCTTCCTGATCTTATATTCGTTCTGGTCTATCTTACCTTGCTCAAATGCGTTGGCAGCCAATTCGTATTGTTCATCTACAATCAATTGAGCAATGCGGACGAGCTTGTATTTTGGGATCCTTTCCCGATACCTGGTAACATCATCGTTTTGATGATGGAGTCTAAGCCAGGTGCATGTCTGCCATTCTGTGGTAGAAATTTTAGCGATCGACTGGTGTCCCAGGATAATATCAATTCCCTTGTGCCGGACAGTAACTAAAGCCCCAATCATGCTTTGTGACCTGGCTCCCTGCATGTAGTGATCTATGTCGTCTAATACGATCAGGCCATTGCGGAAGTAGCGCATTATCTTGTTGACGACCTCCCTTTTTTCATCATCACCCATAGGCGTCCCATCTTTATTGAATGGCCGGATCCTTCTTGCACTGATCTTGGTCAATGCTTTGATATGGTCAGGGTTGACTGTCTTGAACTCCGGAAAGTCATCGTCATTTGTGTCAAACGCCAAGACCTTTCTGCCAACTTTACCAGTTCCCGGATTATCCATCATGTACCTTTTGATCTCCTGCTTATTGCGGTAGGTCTTACCAACTCCCATCTGACCACACACAAGCAGAATCATTGGTTGCCTTTCCAGCTCCTCTTTGGAGTATTCAATGGGTTTTCTTCCCCTGTTGGATTTCTTTATTTCCTTTACCTCTGCCATCTATTCCCCCTTTTCATCTTGTTCCTCTACATCTGCTATCTCCAGGACTGATTCAGGAGAAATCACCTGGGAAGGCTTTTCTATAGCCTCGTATTCCTGGCCAGGCTCTTCAGTAATAGATTCTTCCTCGATGAATTCACTTTCTTCTTCCTGCTCATCATCGGAGTACCTTTCTGAAGCTGTGCCCCTTTCTTCGCGAATAATCTGTAAAATCCTGTCAACGAGTATTTCATTTTCGGCTCTTACCTCCAGCACTAATTGGGCCTTCTTAACAAGAATGGAAATCAAAGCTCCCATGAGTTGTTGTTCAGGAGTGAGCTTCCTTGCTTTCTTTTTCAGCACTTCTACCAAAAGAGGTTTTAACAGCGCTTTATCCTCTTTTTCAAGCCTGAGCCTTTTGACGTTCCTGGTGTTGTGTTCGTCAATGACCTGAATGATTTCATCAAGATCATAGAAATCAGTGTGTTTCTTTACCTTGACAAAAAAACCACCACCGATTTCCAGGAAATTATCTGCCATTCCCAAAAAGGTATCAGCAGCCTGCCTGGCATGTGAGGTGGGTAATTGAAACCCTTCTGACTCCTCTTCATCCTCTTCAGGGATTTCTGTCCCGGATGGGCCACCATAGTCATCATCTATTTGTTGCTCCGGGGCATCCAAAATGTCATCTTCATTATTCTCATGTTGAGATTCATCACCCTGCGAAGCTGTTTCACCATCATCAAGGTCATTTTGTATGGTTCCGGCCTGGTGTGATCCTGCAATGTCCTTTTCGATTACCGGGGCATTCAGTGGACTGGTTTCCTCTCCGGCTATTTGTTCAAACGCTATGTCAGAGTCGTCACTTAGTACCTGTTGTACTTCTTTTGAAACTTTCTTCATGTTCAGTATTTAGTTTTGAGATAAAGTGAATGATGCATTTTTCCAGTGCATCGTACTTCTCCAGGAAGGACTGATAATAGAAAGGCACACTTAACCTCTCTTCGCATTTGGTGCAGTTGTACAGCACGTTGCGTTTTGTCAATCCAAAGTCCTCGGCTATTTTGGAATAGCTCGCACCAGTATATTTTTTGAGTAAGTGGTAGCAAGCCATTCTTGCCTCACGGTACTCACGGATGCCGGAGGTAAAGAACGTTCTGTCATTTAGCTCAAACACTTTGATACACCTGGTGATGAGATACTGACTGATCATCTGAAGCCTTTGAGTTTCTTGAACCGGAATGCTCGTGGCGTTGATGAAACTGGTCAGCAGGAAAATCGTGTTTTGTAAACCAATTTTGCCGATCACTAAATCAATATTCTTCTGAAGCTCTTTGTAGTCAGGGACTTGATGGTTGTGGGTATTTCCGGAGGAATTCATGCTTACCGAACTTTGTTAAAGTGTCATATAATTGAATCGCAAGTTTTTGATAAAGTCTTAACTAAAAAAGTATAAAACTTTGATTATCAAATATTTACAATATATGAAGAGCAAAATTTTTTTGCAAGACAGCTATTTTTTGGCCAATCGAAAACGAATGTGAAACACAGATTTTCGATAGAGCAGGTACTTACCAATGGATATTTCCCATTGTGAAAAATCCACATCCAGACCTTTGGACTTCAAGTAGGATTTTGAGAGGTTATCTATCTTCCCATCTTCGTAAATGATATCAAGGATCTCCTCATTCTTATCTTTCTCCTTTTTAGCTTCTTTCTTCTTTTCGGGTTTAGGTTTTTCCTGAATTACCTCGTTGTTGGTAAGCTGATCATCAAACTCATTGAGTAAATCCTCATAGATTTCATCCTCCAGGTCATCCAGCTTCTTTTGCAGGGTTTTCTTGTCATCTTCAACCGTATCACCTAACTGATCGTGCATGTCTTTATGGATCTCCATCTTTTCCCGGATGGGTTCAGGCAATTCTATCACCTTGATTTTATTGATCTTCAGGAATTCGTCAAATTGTGTAGTCTTCATTGGATTTCACTTATTGATTACCTGGCTTTTGATTCTGGCTTTTCCTTCATCTCTTCGAGGATGTACCTGGGCAAGTATTCTTCCAGTTGATGATTATCGAAATTGGATTGTAGATACCCGAAGGCTTTTTCTTTATCTGCTTTGTACAATTTGATAGCCTCAGTGATATTGTCCACAATCTGGTGTGCAGCTTCCTTTAGTAAATGCTTGTTGTGCTTCTTTTCATAGGCAATGATCTTGTCGGTGTCCGGTAGGTCTCTGCTCCAACGATGAGCGTTATCCCTCTGTTCCTTTTCTTCGATCTTGTCCTCGATCTGATCAAACTCCTTATCAATAGCACTTTCAACTTGTTGGGTATTGGTCATTCCCCAATTCTTCATAAATGCTTTGATTGTGGCTTTGACGATCTTTCTGTTTTCAGCAATTATCCCCGGATCGCTTGAAATAGCTTCAGGTGTGAGTTTGATAATTGACAGCACTTTTTTCTTGAGCAAAGTCCGCCTGGTTGGTTTGGGCTTTTCCGGTTCTGACTCTCTTTTTTTCTTATAATGCTCCCGGATTACCGCACGGCAAGCAGCGATATTCTGTTCGTACTCTTCCATCTTCTTCAGGACACGCCTGGACTTCTCATTTTTATCAGTTTTCTCCTTCTCGATCCTGGCAAGTTCATCCTTATCATCTTTGGACTTTGAAACCTCCTTAGCAGGTGTCTTTTTTGATGATTTGGTTTGGTGCGACCCGATCTTTAAGTCCTCCAAGAGCTTGTCAACAACCTTAACAGCTTTATTTCGGTACTTTACATCAGTCTCATCCACTGTGCCAAGCCTGATTTTCTGATTGTCTTCCAACATCTCGGCATGAGCATAGAAAGGCTTGACTGCTTTTTGTACCAGTGATGGTATTTCATTGTCCTTACTATCCTCAATAATATCATTTAAGGCACCCAGGACATTTTCAAAGAACCCTTCCAGGTCGTTACTTTCTTCGCCCTGGTAATTGCCAGCTATATCCAAAAGGGCATTATGATAGTCAAGTAGAATGTTGCGATTCTTGCCCTGGATCTTGGTATCCTTGTTACTTGACTTCTTATCTTTTTTTGCCTTCGTTGAACCCGGTGAAGGTATGGCATCAGGAGCCACACTTTTCACCATGTCGAAATAAGCATCAATGTTTTCCTGGGCTTCTTTCTCAAAAAGGGCTTTGTCGGACTCATTGTCATAATCTTCAATGAGTTGCTTTACACCCATTGTCAAATTATTGTAGGTGTCGGGTATTTTATCAAATTCGATTTTCTTTAGATCCTCAATTTTTGCCATTACGCTGCGATTTGTAGTTTCAACTTCATTATTTGGATTGTTCTCGCTCTCTCGCGTTCCCGAATCCTGATCCTTTCCTTATCATCATCTTTCGATTTACTGACCGGATCACGATTGACTATGAGCCCATTGGCTTTCATCAATTCAGCGAAAAGCTCATCGGCTTGCTTTGCTTTTGGATTGTCATTGGTGAAGTTTTTGGATTCATTTTTGATAATTGACCATGCTTTTTTAGGATCTAATTCTTCTCCGGTGATCTCCCTGATCCTAGCCTGGTTTTTCACTTTGATCTTCCCCAGATCTTTTGGGGTGACTTGACTGGTCTTATACATTGCTCTTTATTTTGAATTACTGTTTGTTGATTTGCTTCGGCCATGCCGGTGGTCACTTGCAAATTGTTGTTGATAGAGCGTTTTAAGGCTCCAGAAAAATTCATTGGCTTCCTCCTGGTCAGCATAATTCACTGAACAGTTTTGGGAGGTTCCATCCGTGTTGAAGCACTCATAGTGATAGCACTGAACAGGGTTATCAATGTTTTCGATGTTTATGGTAGTCCAGCGCAGTAGAAGTGTCCCTTTCCTCATATTTGAAATCATAATACTGAAGTCCCGGCACTCTTCAGGACACCTTTTATTGATCTCGATGGCTTTATCCATCATTTTATTTATCACTCGGCAGCTAACCTTTTTTCGCATCGTCCAATCGGGTTTTGTAGGTATCGATGATTCGTTTCACTTCCTTCGCAGCACTCTTCAGGGAATAGCTCTGCTCGAATACAAAGCCTTTGGGGTCAAGGGCAGAGACAAACCTTTTTCCCATGCTTTCTTTTAATCTTCCAAGCCCATTGGGTATTTTGAGACCGAAATAATTACTCAATGCAATAAGGGCCTTGAAGCCTCTGTATCTGAAGTACCTGGGATCAGAGCTTAGAAGGAGCAAAAGATTTTTGTCGGTTTTGTCCTGGAATCTTTTGACTCTCACAGATGCCAGGCACACCTGGTTGTGAAAGGCTGAACCAATGAGGACATTAACTTCTACTGCCACACCTCTTATTTCCAGGAATTCCACCAGCTCTGCACACGCTAACCCGACATAGAGCAGGTCACTTCCCTGCACATCGGCATTTGCTCCAACCATAAGAAATAGACGAATGGAAGGGTAGGTCTTTTCCTTATGCTCAAAAAAGGCATAGACCTTTTTAATCCTGGTGTTGATCTTGTCCCTTCCAAGTTCAATGTTGATCTGTGCTGCAGTTTTTTCTATTGGATTGCCAAGCGCTATCTTTCCCGATTGATACAAACCCATTGTAGCCCTGTCAAATGAGAACATACCCAAGCCTCTGTCATTGTAGCTTACTTTTGGTTTGGGCATGATATAAGACTCCAGGTAGCGTAAGTAGTCAGATAGATGCCGTTCTATTTTGGGCTTGATCTGCTTCAGTAATTCGATTCCCAAAAAGCTATTGTGACGGTCTAGTTCGTCTATACTGTCAGGAACCGGAAGCCCATACCATTCGGACCGATTGTTAATCTTTGATAGAGTTCCGGCATTTACCCCTTTCAATATCTCAAAATTGTGGTCGCTCAAAGATTTGGACTCATGGTCTACAAATTCATTGAACTGACCGACACTATCGAAAATGAGGTAGTTAAATTTTATTTGACCCGACCCGGTACCTCTGATAGTGACGCTATTTTTCCTGGGAATTATCAACCAATTCGTCTTTTGTATTCCTCTATGAATTCGTCTTTTTCGTTCTTACCTCGATAGGAATTGTAGAAGCTTTCCATATCAACCTGTTCTTTGATCTTGTTGGCTTTGTCTCGGTTCATGACCAGGAAGTAGCTCTCAAAAGCATCCTTTGCTGTCTTACCGTTTATCATTTTGCGAACCGGCTTACCCCGATGGTGTTTCAGTCCGGTTTCCCGTAACATCTCCAGCTCATAAGCTCTTTGGATATTAAGCATTGTACGAAGGGTCATGATGTCCTCCGTATCATCATCATCTTTCCCTTCATCCTGTAAGATTGCTTTCCGAATCTTCAGGCACATTTCCACGACCGCAGGGTAGATCAATTGCCTTTCCAGTGTTTCATTAAATCCGATCCGGTAAACGCATCCGCTAAAACGGTCCAGGAGTGATGCATCTTGTTTGTTGTTACCCACGTAGTTACCACTTGCCCCTTTTCCAAAGGTGTTTCCCGTGGCGATACATCCAAAGTCCCGGTGCTTTTTGATCGGGTTGTTCAGCCCGTTGAAGATGATGGCATCTCCTTTCGCGGTTTTAGCCAGGGCATCATTCAGAATACCTGCTGTGTTGGCATCCAATTTTGGCATTTCATCTAAAATCAGCACTTTCCCATCCCTCCAGGCTTCAATCAAAGCGCCCTCTTTGTACCCTTCGATAGTTTGCCCTCCTTTGATGTCTATGGGTGAAGTCCACTGGTTGCAATTGATAATGGAGTATGGCAAATTCTTGCCATCATTTTCCTTTCTGTCAAACAGGGCATAGGCCACTTTTTCACCTAATGTGGTCTTTCCGGTTCCTGCCGATCCGACCAGGAACACATTATTTCCCACACTCAGATCATCCAGTATTTTCATGAAGTTGGGGATCTGTTTAATTTCCGGTATGTCCAGCCTCATATCAGGTCGTTTTCTCTAATTCGATTCTCAGTTTTTCAATCAATTCATCAATGGGTGCAATCACCCATAGCATATCTTCAAAAGCTGCTCTTCCAAGCTCTTCTTCCATGAATCTTCCAAATACAAATTCAGGGTTGCCATCTTCATGCGGGTTGTTGGTAATGAAGAATCCCAGGTGAAGCAAAGCATCATTGAGCCTCATGTCCCTGGCCTCTTCCACAGCTTTGATAAAATCATCCTTAATGGCAGATTTCAGCGTTATCGCTTTCCAGGACTGGTAAGGTTCTTCGGCATTATTGTAGACCGGGATCAGTGAGTAGCTGTATTTCTCTTTATCATTTAATGGCCGGTCATAGACTACCACTCCGTGAGGATATTGACTAGTCGGTTCCTGGTAATCAACAAATGAAGTGGTTGGATTACTTCCTTGCCCGTAAGGTCTGCCCAACTCATATTTGAATGTGCCTTTTCGTGCAGTTTTAGCATTCCAGTCTTCTTCATTTTCGATTTCCCAATCTTCTAATTCCTTTGCTTCACCCAGAAATTGCAATCCGTGTTCATCCAATCTTTCCAAAAACAATCCCAGGTTCTTTTGATGAACTACCCCGGTCATATCTCCGGCATTCTGAACAAAATCGGGAGTCTCATCCTGGCTTTGACCTTCGGCTCTTTCAATCAAAGTCCTGAACCGATCGCTTGTGAAGATTTGGAAGTTCCCCTTTTTCTCTATCAGGACCTGAAACAGGTTTGTCCCTAATCTTTTGAACCTGACCCTAACCTGGTGATCTGAAAAAATGCCATCTACGGCTAATCCTTCGATATGGGATTTGGCTTCAGAAATGGGAAGCAAGGCGTTGCGGTCTTCCCCTTCTTTGCCATAGTCCCGGTGCAGCATGATTCCATTTTTAATCACACCATCCAGCGTATTGTATTTGATGAGCTTGTTTAGGGAACCTATCAGATTGGAACCAGCCACAATATTTTCAGTAAGGATGTGCCGTTTTTCACGTTTGGCTGAAGCCTCTTTGACCAACTCATTCCAATTGGTCAGGACGTTCTTTTTCTCATCTTCGGTTAAACCATTTGAACCTGTGTAAATGACACTGATAGCTGCTCTTTCATCACCGGATAGACGATATTCCACCATTCTCCGGGAGTCAACTACTGCAAAACGTAAACTGATATTTCCAAGGGTATAAGGATTGCTGACTGACTTTTTAATGTTTACCCCCAGATAGATGCCTAAACTTGATTTGTAAGAACCCAATATCGGAACGGATACTACCTGGCCAATCTCCCAATATTGGATGGCTTTCAATATCTCACTTCCAATGTATTTCAGTTCTTCAACGTATCGCTGAAGGCTGTCTTTTTTTGTTGAAACTAAGTCCTGAAGCCTTTCTCTGTTTCGCTCAATCTTGTCGTTCTCTTCGGTATCTGTCCCACTGCCCGGAGCTGGCATTTCCTCCAATTCCTTTTCCAGTTTGGCAATGGTTTTTTGACGTTCTTCCTGCCTGTCTTCAACCAGCTTTGGGTACTTTTCTTTGATTTCGTTGACCAATTTCAGTTGAACTTGTTTAGGCTTTTTGTCTTGCAATTGATCAACCAGGATCTTATCAATCTCATCTTTGGTGTAAGGACGTTTCAGGTTGTTGACAATCGACTCATCCCGAATCGTATCCTTTGCAAACGGGGTGTTTCCACCTGTTCCTTTCTTAAACAGATAACGTTTCTTAATTTCAGCATCCAGGGGTAAAAATTCAGTCTCCAGGTCATAAGTACCGCTCTGCTTTTCATATTGGATCTGGTATTCATAACGTTGTAAAAGTTCCTGGTAAACTACTTCCTGGTCGGCAACTTCAAGTAAGCCTGCACGTCCGGTTACCTGTTTAATTGCTCCGTCTTTGCTATCGTTATCCACCCATCTTGTACCATTTTTATCGTTTTCCCTGTGAAAGGTTGGATAGCCCAACTTCTCTTTCATGGCTGGATTTTCACGAATCCAGGTCCAGGCAACCGTATCACCGTATTTATTGAAGAAATCAGGGGATTTCAGCGTATCATCACTGGTCTTTTGCGATGCAGTGGTATTGGCATCCAGAGATTTTAGCTTACCCTTTAACATGGTCATTAATCGCTGCTCGGCTGGAATATCCGACACCATGTAGTAGTATTCCGGTAAGGCTACCTGACCTGTCCTATTAATGCGTCCTCTTTTTTGAACCTCTACATTGATATCCAGCTCAAATTGATGGATGATCATTGCCCGAATACGCTGGTCCTGGAAGTCAACTGAGGCGTGTGCAGAGGATCCTGTACTGCCACTCTGGTTGATAAGTAAAACATCCAGCTCACCACTGTTGAAAAGCCTAAAGGATTTCTCTGTGTCCGATCGAAAGCTTTCTACGATCGTATCATCACCAAGCCTGACCCGCTGGTTTCTGCCCGTGACTTCTCCAACCCGAAAGTTGCTGCCATCATGCCCGCCTAATTCCTTCCCTTTGGTGGCAGACTCCAGCGAATGAATGAAAACATCTATGGGTGAGATTGAAAGACCTGTACTTTCTGCCCACATGGCCTTTTTGATTTCCTCATACCTTTCCCTGGCCAGAGGGTGCAACTGGTCAAGGTCAATTACCATTCTTGACTTTTTATTCTCTATATCAGTGTAATTAAAGGAAAGTACACTATCGAGTCCCTTAATGAGCGTTCGGGCAAAATCCATTTGCTCAGGCAGGATCACATCTCCGCTCTTCAGGTTCAGGTCATTAAGAAAGGCTCCCATCGTGCTTTTGAATGCTACCACGACCTTTTTATCCTCATTGAGCAGATTAATAGCCTGTTTTGCCACTTCTTCAACCTTTAAGCTGAAAAGCAACTGGTCAACGATGTTAAATACTCTTGAAAAGTAAGGAGACTGTTTTACCCCTAAACTTCGCGGGCGTTGCTTTAGATGTTCACCATCTGCTTTTGCCCTGGCATGAAGTTCACCCAAATAAGGTGTAATGTAATCTTCCTCGAACCTGACCACCTCATTCATCAGGCGGACAATCCGGTTCACGCGATCCCGGTTCTTGGATCGTTCAGGTTCTTTGTCCAGGGTGATATAATCCACTTTGATCCCTTCATTGGATCGTTGTCTTCTTATGAGCTGTCCGCTTTCAGCCAGGTTACTTGCCACGATTTCCTGTAGGGCTAATCCGCCCCTGAGCATCGCCCCAACAAAATTCCCTTCGTCCTGCCTGGCTTCCTGAATAGCGGTTTTCCTGGCATACAGGGGCATCACCTCGGGGTACTTGGCGAATGTGGCACTTAAATAGCAACAAGCCTTTGCCTGGGGAAGTACGTCACGCATCCATGTACCAATAATGCTGTCAAAGCCTCCGGCCATATGTGATTCGTCCAGGATAAACACAACAGGTTTAAACTTCTTGCTGCCTTCCACACCGGAGGCAACCACCTTTGCTAACCAAAGCCTTTTGAATACATGAGCGGCCTGTATTTGGGAGTAGGTTGTGAAAACCACATCATATTCACCTGGAACATGGTCAACCGTATCAATAAGCGTGATAGTCGGAACTTCCTGGGGATCTGGCAGGTTTCTACCAATCCGCTTATGCCATTCTTTTGATTCGGTACTATCTGTCGGAACCTGATATTCCTCCGTCAATGTATTGTATTGCTCTGAACTGGAAAGGGGACTAAAAACCACATTGCCATCCGCATCTTTTACCCTCGCATCTTTGTCGGTATTGACAATGAAGGGATTGATGTTTCCATATCCGATGTTCTTTAGGTCACGGTACATATCGGTAAACAGGTCGGGCTTGCGAGTAAAGAAAACAGGCATGTACCCATTGAGAATAGCATGTCTGATTACCGAAGCTGCTTGCCTCCCTTTACCGATTCCGGTCTGATCCGCTATGATGATACCTTGTTCTCTGTGGAACTGATTGAGATAAAGAGCGACTGAATCAACCTGTTCGGCTCCTAGTCCTTTCCAAAGGTCTTCCGTTGTTTTGTACTTCAGGTGATTGCGGACGTAATTATCTATATTTCCGCTTTTCTTGACTACTCCGTTCAATGCCTTTTGCACCTCAAAAGCCATGTTTCGGGGTATCAAGGTATTCAGCCGGTACGGGGCTTTGGATTTGGGAATGTACTCCACTAATTCACTTTCCTGTGAAGCCATCGCCTGCACCTGCTGGGCATCCTGCACAAACTCATCCTTTTCTATCGTTAGCTGCTGTTCACTCATGGTCATTTGAAATTGCTACTAATGCTTCCAGGTAGGTTCTCAAGCTTAGTTGAGAGAATATTTGGGTTGCTTCTTCCTTACTTACACCACCGTACATCAGGGAATCACCAGGAATACTTTCATCAAGGGCGTGCCAGTTTTCTTTAAGCACGTTTAGTGCTGACATCATTTCTCCTGTCTGGAAAAGAAATGAGGCGATTTCATTGTCTGAATCCCCCAAATTGTAAGTGGTTCCTAAGTACTCTTCAATTAAGGTAATAGGATCTTCCTTATCTTTTTTTGCATCTTCTATCAACTCATGAAGTTGAATGTATAGGGCTGCTTCGTGATCCTCATACCGTTCAAATTTGATGGGATTGCTAACCAGGAATAGTTTTAGCTGGTTAGTTGATTTCATTAATTGATTATTGTAGAAAATCATTGTCTTAACTCTGTTTTTAACTGGTTAATTACTGTATCCAATTCGCCCTTTACATGGGGCTTTACCCGCTCCCAGAGTTCCCGGAAGCTGTTAACTATGTCCTGGAAGTGTGCGGCTTCCTTCTGGGTGGGAGAGGCCCCTTTAGGTTTTTTCTTTCTCCCTGAAATAAGTACCAGCATAGTCCTTTCCACAGCCCCTTGCTTGTTGTAGAGCTTGAAAGAATTCATGTTGATGACATCATTCACATGATAGTGTCTGAACAGCCAATTGAAGAAGGGACGATATCGACCAAGAAGGCCGTCTTTCTCATCAAAGAGTTGGTGCCCCATTATTAAGAGCGCTGCTCTCCCTTGATCCTTCATAGTGTGAAGTGCCAAACCACTCATTACGTGTTCTAAGCGCATGTGTCGGACGAGTCCCCTTTGATTGTTGAAGTATCTGCCTACAATAAATTCTTTGTCGTATTTATCCTCTTCCCATTTGGCGAACGGTGGATTTGTGACCACAACGTCAAAAGTCTTATCTAACTTTTCGGGAAATGGCTCGGTGGCATTGTAGGATGTAATGGTATCAAACCCTACAAACTCCAATGACTTCAACCTTGTCTTATCTATCTCATTGGCATGGGTCTTTGATGGGACAGCTCCCACCAGGAGCAAACCATTTCCGGCACTTGGTTCAAATATCTTAGTGGCGTTATCCATGTCCGTGTATTGCGCTATAATAGCACTGATAGGGCAGGGGGTAGAATATTGCTTGTAGATTTCCTTAGAGCTGTCAGAGTAGGCATAGGTGGGTTGGACATTGTGCCAGAAGTGGATCATTTTATCCAATCGGTTTTCAAAGGGTTTGGGGTCCCGGTATAGATTTCGATACCAAAGCATCCAGCTTAATTCTACCATTTCCCACATGATGCCCATATTCGGAATTTCAAGCTCCTTGGCCAGCTTTTCTATTTGTCCTTTAGTGACCCGCTTGCCGGTTGCATATTCATCATGCATGTGTGCAATGACCTTATCGAGATAGTCTGACTTTCCGTGGGGTATCGCTGCTTTGGACAGATCTTTTGGGTCTACATTTTTTCCTGCTTCTTTAATTTCCTCTAAGGGAGCGTCTTTTTTAGGGGCAATTACTTTCCCTTCCTTTAGGAGTGTTCTGGCTTTTCTTTTATAGTTCCTGGGATAAATGCTGGCTCCTTTATAAGCACTGCCAAACTTTTGCTTTCCAAACGATTCGGCAACATAACCAGCTACTTTCTTGTAAGAGTCGAACACCACATAATTGTCGTATTCGGTTGTTCCATCTTTGTTATAGGAAATGGTAACATAGCTGAACTTGTTATTGTCAATATTCTCTTCGGAGGGCGAAAAGGAAGGCTGAAGCTCTACCGATTCAATTGGTTTTTCTTTAAGGAGCGCGGATTTTAGTTCTTTGATGTATGTCCGGTATGAAGGATGATTCACCCCTAACCACTTTTTAGGGTTACGAAAGTGCTGGTTTAAACCTATCTTTTCCTTAAGGAAAGTCTCTGTTTCCTTAGAAAGCTCTTCACTAAAGAGCAGTTCATCCCGTTCCTTCTCCTGATTATATGTAACCTCTACCGTCATTGGCTTTAACAGTTGTCAATTAGCCTCTTTAGGTTCCTCATGGGGAAATGTCCTTGGAGGGTTACATTCTTTAAGGGGTCAGTCAAAACCCTCAATTGGAGATGATAAAGCTATGAGATATGCGGCCAGAATAGTAGGTGCACTTTTGTACCATGAGCACAATTCATGACTGACAGGTCAGATAACAGGTCATGAAACATCTGGCAAATAGAGGGTTAATGTTTAAGTGCAGAATTTATTCATGGTACGTAATTAACCTTACGCCTGGATTAATTTGTATAGCAACTTTAATACTCAGGATAAATTAATTGAACAATATACTCAAGCCCTGAAACTCAAAAACCTGTGAAATGAAAGAACTTAGTTTTAAACAAACGGCTGAAATTACCGGTGGCCAACAATGAAATATTTTAGCGGAATGAGGTTATCTTCTAATTAGCTAATTTGTTAGGAGAAGATGATATTTCTTCCACCTTTAGTGTTTCGGGTACTGGAATTTTGAGTTTGATATGGAAGGAGTCATATATGGTGAACGTTAGCTCCGGATTTTTTAAGAAATGAACCAGATGATAGAGAAGCTATCACGTTTATGAGAAGTCCAATACTCGATACAGTGATGGTATTACCAGGAGGGAGTAATTCTGAAAGTCTGGAAGACAACAATCTGTTCTTATCAAGGTCTGCCAGTTTGTGAACCAATGGTGTCCTTCCCGCCTAAAAAAATCCCTGCCGGTCTTAATGCCATGTATTTTGTTTGTAACTTATTGGTAAGCAGTGTTTTTATATGGCAAAACTTGTTGAAAGGATATGGGCAATATTTTTTTTAGCGTGCCGGGCAGCACTTAATTTGAGGCTTCAATTCCTGGGTACAATGAAGGGTTAAGGCCCTTCTACAATAGAGTTCTGATAGCTGATTTGCTGATAAGAATAGCTGCCATCCACTTTATCAGAAAGCAATCAAATCAGAACCTTACATTAATTGAATGAAAAAAACTAATGCACAGGTCAGCTTTTAGCTGTCGTCCGGTTCTCATGCAAGGCTCTTGTCCATAGCCGTCAGTTTGAAGCGATCTGCAAGAATATAAGGTGGTGAAACCGGAAGATATCATCATCACTTTAAGTAAAACAATAGGAACAAATTTTAAATAACAATACAATGAAAAAGCTAAGGATAGTATTGGTATCATTATTTATGATATCACTGTTTGCCAGCTCCTGTGAAGTGCAGGATGGTTTGGAGGATTTGAGAATAGAATTACCTGAAAATGAATCAACAGAAGATGATGGAAGCCAAGGATCAGGTTCACCAAACGATCCTCCGAGTGAGGGTGATTGAACATTAAATGGTGATTACTCTATACATAAACCGCATTTTTGCGGTTTTTTTATTAATTATGCATCTGTTAACTATTTAATATTCAGTCATTTATTATCAAATGAGAATAAAATTCAAACTAATATGCGCTATCATTCTGCTTAATTGGTCTTTAAGTTTTTCCAATTCAACTCATAATGAGAGAGATAGTTTACTAAATATCATAAATCAAACATCTGATCATGCTGATTTAGCCAGTGTCTACTATCACTTGTCTTACATTTCACTCAAAGATTCACTTGATAAAGCCATTTTGTACTGCAAAAGCTCCGAGGAGCATGCGCTGAAAGCCCGGAACAAAAAACTTTTGGCAAAAAGCTATTTCATGATGGGCTACCTGTATCACTTAAAAGCTGATTTAAAGCTGGCAGTTCGTTATTACATGGGAGCGAGAAAAGCGTACAGAAGCATTAATAATCTAAAAAAAGAGCAAGAGGTATTGAGGAAAGTTGCATTGATAGCCAGAGAGAAGGGACGTTATAATACTTCACTTGAATTCATGAACCAGCGACTAAAAATTGCCGAAAAAATTGATAATTGGCAAATATTACAAGATTGTTACTTTGAATTAGGGCTTACGCACAAATTTAGAAATGATATACCAGAGGCATTCAGAAGTATATTCATGGTGAAAAGGCTAATTGAAAATAATGGAAATTTAACTGACACTGTCAGGTATGCAGAGGTATTTAATGAGATAGGAATATTGTATTACCGGATGATGTTGAATAATTCCATTTCATACAAAGATAGTGCCTTCAAATATTATAATGTATCAAGGAAACTTAATGGGAACCCGGTTCATCAAAGCAAGATCTTAAATAATCTTGCAAGATTACATCTATCGCTGGAAGATTATGCTAAAGCTAAGTTGTACCTGTTTAATGCCCTCAATATAACAGCGCAAATTGGTAGTGACAGACTTTATTTGACTCAGCTAAACAATTTGGGAGTTTTATATTATAACATTGGAGATATTGATTCTTCCTATTATTACCTGGATAGATCAATTAAGAAGAACCTTGGTACTGGTAAAGCAATTGATAATATCCGTGATTATGATTTGAGGATCGCATTTCAATCCAACCGGGAATTAATAACAAGTTGTAAGTACATGGACTCCTTAAGCCATAAAATGGAAGTATCATTTGACGTTGGAAAGGTCATGAGCCGAATCAATGATCTTGAAAAATCGAAAATCATTCTTGATCAAGGCGAGAGCGAAATGATAATGGAAGAAGTTTTTCTTGCTGAAAAGGAAGCTGATGAATATAAGATTGATTTCTTGTGGTCCTATCTGACATGGTTTACACCAATAGGTGGAATTGCAACTTTATGTTGCATTGTATTGATTATATTAAATTGGAGAAGAAAGAAAAGAAGGATTTCCGTAAAAAAGAAGTTTAAGGCAAAATATGATATGAATACTGACTAGATCAAAATTTTCTAATCAGGTCCCGTATATCTTTCTTCAATTCTTCATTTTCACTCTCAAGTTTCTGGATAATTTCCAAAATACTGTTTGCCAGCGTTTCTTTTTTACCTTTATCGCTGGATTTTTTTAACTCACTCAAAATTTTAAGTGTATCAGAAATGAGTGGGGTCTTTTTTTTCAAACCAGTAAGTTGATCCAGAGATATTTCACATAGTTCCGCGAACTTCACCAAAAAGTCTATGGGAGGCCTTTGTTCGTTACGTTCAATTTTATTTACACTGCCACGTGTAAACCCGGTGTAATCAGCAATATCTGTTTGAGTGTAACCAAGATCCTTTCGGATTTTTTTGACCTCACTTCCTAGCAATGATATATTTTGTTTCAATATTTAAAATAAAATACCCAAAAAGTTTGAAAATGAAACTTTAAGTATCTATTATTGTTAGACCTTTTTCCGTTTCAATCAAAAATAAGGAAAATTTACTTTAAATAAGGTTTAGGCTAGCATATCCCTTATAGTTGCGATTAAAAAAACATCGTTAATTAATTATCCATTAGCTGGATATACTGAGCGGGAGTAGGCATGTGTTTCCGCTCTTTTAAAGCATTAAACTAATTGCGGTAATCCGCAAATTTTTATTGGAACATGGGAATTACCATCAGGTAGTGATACCTGGTAGCATTAACGGAGCGTAATTGGCGGCTATCCATAGCTGTTGGAAATGAGGGTTGATTTGGGAGAATTGACCCTCTTTATTGAATTTGTATAATTTTTTAATAATCACTAATCAAATTACTATGAAAAAGGCTTTGAACTTTTTACGTGTTATTCCATTGTGTGCGCTCTTCTGTGCATGCAATCAGCTTAACCCACTGGAAGAACAGCCACCTGAATTTACAGAGGAGCAAATTGCCTTTGATGCCACAGAACTCAATAAGCTGGGCAAGCAGTTTACCCAGGTTTTGTCAGCCACCATTTCAGATAACAATGTCAAAAAATTCCTTAAAACCGAAGCAGTCAAACAATTTGACGGGGATTATGACATTCTTTTTGCCAGGGTGAAAGATGATCCGGTTCAGGTGGAGCATGCTAACGGCAGAACCGAGACATTATCTTTTACGGAGCTACTGAGATCAGCATCCTCAAATAGCAGAACAGATGAAGCAGCATTTGAAGACCTTATTGAAGCAATAGCTGTCAAATACCCTTTGCTGCAGATCAGTTTGCCAGAGCTGCCAGCAGCTTCTGCCGAGAGCTGGGACACCCAAAATTATGATCCATTGGTGGTTTTTGTTCCGGCGGATTATGAGGAAAGCGAAGCGGATAAACTGGAGGCGTTTAACACAGCGGGAGAAACCATATGGCTGGACCCAAAAGTTCCACCTACACAACCAACTATAGTGGTAGGGGCCAATGAAAGAGTGGTAGCTATGCCCATAGAAGAATACAATCACCTGGTGAACGATGGTGGCCGGACAGAATATTGCCTGAACACGCCTATCATGCTGAATCCATACTTTGCCTATTTTAACACGCTGGATTATCGAAATATCTTTGCCTGCCGGCTGGATACCCCTGGCCCTATTGGTGGAGGTGGTAACGGTGGAAGTGGAAGCAGCAATGCAAATGATTGCTCCCGGGAAACTGACCCTTCAGAAGAAAACGTAAGCCAGATCCAGTTTGCCAGTATTTCAAAATTGCGAGGTTTGGAAGATTGGGTGCTGGGCAGAATGGAAATAACCGTGTGGGCAATTATGTGGGACCTGAACATGGATGAGGGAGTGTATGAAACGGAACAGGATGAAGGCAAAAGAAAGGACTACAGAACCTGTAAATGGTTTGATTGTGATCCCATTATTAAAACTGTAAATTTGGGCATGAACGTTACCTGGGACCCCGGATTTCACAGCAACAGGATGAAATATGTGTGGTATGAAGAAGACGCCAGCTTCCAGAATAAAACGATCAATGAGTATTATGACACGGACATAGACATAACATTAAGAGGTAAAAAGGTCAATGAAAGAAAAACAGATTTTGTACCGCTCCGGATGTCTAATTTAGCAGACAGGATTGGTTCACACTATGTAAATTTTACCGATGGGCCTTGCCACAATGGCACCAGTTACCTGGCAGATGATAAAATGTATTTTTGGGTGAATAGAAAAAACAGACTTTGAGATCAGATCAATTGATAAAGCTATGTATGACCCTGTTATTTTTAATGACAGGATCATACATAGCACTTTTTGCGCAGGAGTGGAAACTGGGTGTGGAACCTTACCTGAGCAAAAAAACAAGACAAGAGGGTTCGCATATCATAGCAGACAGCATAGTGGCTATCAGGAATTGCTGTGAAAATGGTGGCAGTGATCCTCACCTGGGGGTATTCTCCATTTTTGTGGAGCGCCAGGGTAGCAGGTCCTTTTTGAGATTAGGTTACACACATACAGAAATTCATGATGTTGAATTCATTATTTGGAATAGGTATGACAAAAGTCGCTTTGGCCCGTTTAACCCCACCGTGGGGACTTTACAGCGGAGACATTCTTTTTATGCGCACTACTACCACGCACTTTTCAAAAGGAAAAAGATAGCATTTGGCGGTGGTATAAACCTTCTGATCCTCGATGAGTATGAACCAGGTGTGGTAAATTATGATGATACAAATCCAGGTTTAACGATCATAGCCAATGAGATCAAACAGAACAGTGTCAAAAAGATAGTGCCTAACTATACCTTCGGCATCCGTTACTCACCATTTAAAAAAATATCTTTTGCATTAACGCGGGAATACACTCTGGTTTCCATAACAAAGGATCTGAATGTATGGGACCGCACCTATAATTTCAGGAATGACGTGGAGTTCTGGAAGCTGGGGGTTTCGTGGTTATTTGATCTGAAAAGAAAGGTGAAGCAGGAAACAAGAAATGAAACCCCATAAAGATAGCACCCGGGAGAAAGGGATTAAAGGTCTCAAGCCTGGCGCTTGTTTAACACCACAGGGAAAA
This sequence comes from Splendidivirga corallicola, assembly GCA_030442035.1. Lineage (GTDB taxonomy): Bacteria > Bacteroidota > Bacteroidia > Cytophagales > Cyclobacteriaceae > Splendidivirga > Splendidivirga corallicola. The sequence goes on along the minus strand of JAUJEA010000002.1, from coordinate 421,796 downwards.
GCAGTAATAGAGGTCGAAAGACCTAACGCCACAAACCCTTAGAGTTTTTCGTAATTGGCTCCAACCGTAGTTGCAATAGAAAAATGCAAACAATAAGGCTGGTTTAGGTATGGTTTGGAGATCCCCTGGCAGGTAATATTCAACAATCTATAGTTACTATCCATAGTTTGAGTAGAAGGGCAGGGAACCTGGGAGTTTCCTGCCCTATTAATTAAGGTTAGCCCAAGGACATTAACGGCGCATAATTGGCGGAAAACCGCTGCTGTTGAGAAAAGAGGGTCACTTCGTAGAAATGGCCCTCTATTTTAAGAAATTCTCTACTTTAAAAGGAAGGGTTGATTAATAGATCAACCCTTCTGCATATCAGGTTTATAGGGTAGGTAGGATCTGTAGCTATCACTCTCAACTGGAGATCATCAAATCTAAGAGGCTATTATTCTTGCCTGTCTTCAGTTTCCGCTAAAAATACCCAATGTTGGGTATTGAAAAATCTTATTGCCTTCTGGAAATTTGATTGGATAATGTAAGCGGTAAACACGATCATTCTATGCAAATCACTCAAGCTTTAGACCTGTTCATTGCAATAATCCTCATCTACTTCTTATTAAGTACAGTATGCAGTGGAATATTGGAATGGTTTTACCAATTATTTAAAAAGAGGAACAAAATTCTTCAAAAAACCATCCTGGAATACTTCTATCAGCCCTACGATGATAACAGTAGCTGGGGAAAAGCAATTTACGGACATCCGCAGATCCAGGCTTTGAAGAAAAGGCCAGGCTCAGTAGGACCATCCTATATTCCCGCCCAGGTTTTTGCCAGTGTGATTTTAGATCTTGTGAGCGTTAAAGTATCTCCAACGGAGGGTGCAGCTACGGATGCCGGATCAGCTTCCAGTGACTTAAAGCTTACCAGGTTCGAAAAAGGGATCTCGCTGATTGAGAACCATACAAGGGTCAAATCGCTCTTTCGCTCATTTCTTGCCAGTAGCAATTCATTTGAAGAATTAAGGTCAGCAATTGAAAACTGGTATGACAATTACATGGATAGAGTTTCTGGCTGGTTTAAACGAGAAAGCAAGATATACCTGTTTTTCATTGCTCTTCCATTGGCTGTACTGGGAAATGTAAATACAATCAGACTCGTGGATTATTATGCTAAAAATGAAGAAGAGCGAGGTAAGCTAGTGTCGCTGGCATCAACTGTAGTGAGTGACTCACCGGATTCAGCTATAATCAATATCGATCGTTCATTGGCTGCAATTGCCATGATCGATACGCTGGGTATGCCAATTGGTTGGAAGTCTAAAAAGGAAATTGGTGTCATCACTTCCAAGCATATTCTCAATAAGATTGACTCCATCAAAAAAAAGATGACTGAATCTACTGAAGAGTTTAGAGCAGGTTTTTGCGGAATAAGAGAATGTGTGATGATTGGTAAATCCGGGTATACTACAGCAAAATGTCACAAAGAATTTGCCTGTGGACTAAAGCGTCTTTGCCCTTTGGATTCAATTTCTCAGGAATTTCTTGAAAAGAACAGAGATGAATACCAGAAGTTCTTAAATACATCTGAGTCCCAAATTGATTCACTTAAACAGCTATATAAGACTGAGCAAGCAGTTTTTGCATCTAATGAACCTGGTGAAACTGTGAAGAAAGCGTGGAATGTATATCATTTCGGAAAAAGCCCCCGTGAAAAATTTTATGTATTCCTGGGTTGGCTGATCACAGCCCTGGCAGCCACGCAAGGCGCTTCATTTTGGTTCCAGTTGCTGGTCCGCTTTGTGAATATTAGGAATAATGGTCTAAAACCAGCGAAGGCTGAGGGCAAATTGAGCGCAGGAGGATGATCCTTAATCAACTCAATTGCTGCGTTTGAGAATGTTCAAAATAGCCGGAAGAAGGGATTTTTAATGGATAAAGGACTGTCAATTTAAAAATAATATAAAACCAGAATAAAATGCCTATTAGAAAGATTAAATACAAACTGGAAATTCCTGTTGGGCTTTCATTTGACCGTATGCGATTCGATAACAACATAACGCTGCACCCAAGCGATCTGGAGCCAACCGATGAAACGGGAGTTTTTGAAGACACGCTTAGTGATCAAATTATTACTGAAGGAGGAAAATTAAGAGTGATTGTTCATGTCTCAGGGCAAAACGGTTTACAGTGGAGTCTGCAAGTGTGGGTTGGTTCAAAAGCTCTAAATGATAATCCTATTACTGAGAGTGCATCCGGAGGTAGAGCAGATCATGATGAAATTCATAGCTATGATGAATAAATTATTATTGATTATCACGTCCCTTTTTATTCTTTCAACGGGAATAACAACCGGACAGGTCCTCAATCAGGATGCTAAAGGAGAAAGCTCTATAGTTTACCCGGGAAGTATTGTATACTTCAATGCAAGCGAGGCTCAGTTAGGGTTTGCTTACAATAACCTGCCACGAACAATTCTAAAAAAACAAGGTCCCCTTTTGGGGATAAGCATGAAGGGTGAAACCAAGACGGGTACATTTAATTTTCTCAAAGAAGGAGAATTTGTTCCAAGTGGGAAAATTTCTGGAATACTAGGTTTCTACAGCAATTTCGACCAAAGTGCCGGTGAAGTGGCTGCAAGTAATGATAGTAAAAAATTTGGTAGAGATTTTCGAAGTGGTTGGGTGAAGACCCTACAGGAATTAGAATCCGGATTCGACAAAGCCATTGATAACTCATCTATTGCCTCAATTGGTGAAAAAGATAAGTTGAAAAAAGGCTTTAAAGAGTTTGTCAAAGAGTTAGATTTCCCTCCAACGGTTCAACTGATGAAAGAGAAATTTGAAACCAAGTATGCTTTGTTCTTTGTGGCTAAAAAAGATAAGGAGGTAATTAAGGCACTTGGAAGCTTTTCTCCATTGACAAACAATCATCCTCAACCATCCCAAGCGGATAAAATAATCGATAAACACTATTCGGCAGCCGAAAAGGCATGGACGAAAATGGAAACGAATTACCAAACTATTAATAAGGAGCGAAACAAAACAATCCTTGGTTTTTCACTTTATTTGGCAGGAGGTCTTGAGGCTACCGGTTATAAACTTATTGACACTTTGAAGTTTCAAGACGATCCTTTTGGGTCAATAAAAAAAGAAAGTTTTACCAGTACCGAATTATTGGTTGGCGGAAACCTTAACGTAGGAGGGAGTTGGGTATTCGGTTTGGCATTAGGCGGTGCGAAGATCTTCAATTTTGGATCCTTACCTAAAAGTGAATTTTCCTTAAAACGTGAGATCAAATTTGCTTCAGGAACCTCACCCGATACTTTGCATACAATCGAAAGAAAAAAAGACATTATAGCGTATCAGACAAAAACTAAAGGGAACAATCACTTCTTGTTAAAAGTTGATGTTGTTTATTATTATCCAACTGGTAATGGAAATGTTGCGATCAATCCATATTTAAGATTTCAATCTCCGACTAATGGTAACAACCAGAACCTGTTCACTAATGTCACAGATCTGGGCATAGGCACCTACTTCAACAACAAGAAAGGAAAATTTCAAGGTGGCCTATACCTTCAGTTCAATGATATTAAGGACAATAGAAGCAAGTTGAAAATGGATGATTCGAGTCTTGATTTTGATCAAAGAATTTCTTTCGGAATCCTGACAAAGTTTTCAATTGGTTCGGTTTTTCAGAGACTAACTACAAATTGAGCCAGCAATGGTAAGAAGCTTTAAATATATACCCAGAGAGTGAAAAAAGTAGCCTATCGAAATTACTTCGATGGGTTACTGCTTTATGAGAACTTAGGATCTGCAGCAATTACTCTCAACTGGAGATCCTCAAACCTAAGAGGAAGTAGTTCTGAAAGCCTGAAAGACGGTAATCTGTTTTTATCAAGGTCTGCCAGTTTGTGGATCCATAGGTCAGAGGCGTTGGCAAAGGGAGCGCCAATCAGGTATTCGGTACCCTTTATTTTCCATACATCACCCAATGAAAGAGGTGAAGCTAAACCCTTGAATACATCCATCAGTGATTGTGCTGTTTCCTCAAAAGGATGGATTCTCTCACACTCGCTCATTAAATCGTGATAAACCGGATAGGAGCTGAAAAGGTGCTTCTCTATCATCAGAAGCATCCACTCCTGGTCTTTTCTTAGTTTAATGGCCTCTTCATGCCCTCTGTAGATGTCAAATCCACGTAAGTACAGTTTCATGAGCATATTCCTAATATCCTTTTCAGTTGGACTGTCTAGCTTTATTACCTCATTTGCAAGTATTGTCAAACTCAAAACAGAGGACATGAAACGTTGATCTTTATCAGAATGAACAGACACTAAGAATGCGGTTTGTTTGTCTAATTCATCAAAATAAACATTGAGGATTTCTTTTATGTTATCTATCATTTCCCCTGGGATTAGTCAATGTTTATAATATTGGTTTAATACAGTTTTATAAGAATCATACTATGGGTGGAGTATTAACATTTTCCACAATTTTTGGAGTACTCATGCGCTTTGATTTTCTATTGGTTCCTTAGCTCCCAGTGTTTTCAGGTCGAGACCTAACTCCGACAGAAGTGAGCTGCGCTCGTTGTTTTTATGCTTCCAATCACCATACTTATCTTCATCCCATTCACCTTTCATTTTGTGACCACTTATGTGTCCATTGAGCTTTTTGCTAGTGGGAAATGTTAAACCACAACATGGGCACAGGTAGGGATGCGCTTCAATATGGATTCCACTTTGGACAGCACTTTCGATCCGCTTTCCCAGATCAATAAGCGCATCATCATCTGCGCTTTCATTGCGCTTTTTCGATCCTGAGTAGAAAATATGACTGAAGCTGAAGATTGTTGCCGAAAGTGTTATCCCTATCAGAATAGAGCTTATATCACTTTGAGGGAAGAACTGATAGGCAATATTGTGAGCCAATGTAGCCATCAAATAGGCTACTGCCGTCCATATCCATCCTCTGACAGTAAATATCAAGATAGCTAAGTCAACCCCTATTGCATAGCACCATGCGAACCAGGGTTCCGGGTAATGACTATTTATTTTGAACACATAGACAGTATGAGCGATTTGGGGAATAAGTGCCACCAGCAGCACTATGATCCCAAAATATTCTGTCATTATCAACTTTTTCATGATGTCAGAGATTTTGAAAATTGTTCAAGTACCTTACCAAGACTATCTCCCAGCGCCACTACTTGAAGCTGGTGTTTGAGTACCTCTTGTTTTATTAGTTCCTTATCTCCTTTCAGGATAGTAAAACCTCCTTTCGTTTTTATGATGTAAAAGTGCATAGGCGTTTATATAAAAAGCTCTTGATATGCCCGAAGGTTAGCGGTTGTGAAACCATTGTTACGCCACACCGCACGGAGAGCGGATTTACCTATGCGCTTCCGTAGTGCTTCATCGCTAATGAGCGCATCAATTGCACTGATCCACTGCTCGGAGTCCTGCGCTAATAGTCCGGTTTCCTGCGGTTCGATTTCCAGTGAGTACGGCTCCATGTCTGAAGCAATTACCGGAATACCGAATACAGCTAACTCAAAAAACCTGACCGGTGATTTGCCGTGAGTATTGAAGGGGATGTCGGCAAAAGGTAAAAGTGCCAGGTCTAAAGAGAGTTCATTGAGCTTGTTGAAGTAATCAACAAAACTTACGGACTTTACAGTAGTAACCTTTAAATCATCTTGCAGATCCCTTTCTTTGGTTTTACCATCCCAACCAAATAAGATGAACTCGATTTTATCACCATGTTTTTCTTGTACAGCCTTTAGCTCGTCCAAAATACTAAATACATCATGGGCCGATGCAGCATTGCCTATCAAGCCAATTCTAACTTTCTTGCCAGCATTCTTCTTTAATGGTTTTACGTCTGCATATCCGAATTGCGACACCAGATTTGGCAGATACTCCAGGAACACAGTTGAGTTGGGAAATTGTTTCTCCAATAGCATTTCATAGTAATCCAGTAAGCCTTCAGACACACCGGTTACTATCTCCATATTGGAGATATTTCTAATAAGCTGCCCCTTCATCTCCTTAGTGATCCTGGAAAAGTCAGGGTGCTTTTCAGGTATTTTATGAAAGTTGAAATCCAGGTCCATGACAAACTGTATGTCGTCATTGATCTCATAGAGCGCCTTCAGGATATATCCGGCATCTGTGAACATAAGCGGTAGCACCACATAGTGCGCCCACTTGATTAATCTTTCGTCCAACGGACTATCGTAATCATCAAACTGCTTGTTGAAATTCCACTTATGAATGCTGGATATAATGGCACTATGGGATTCAGTATTATTCAATTCCAGGGATGGGGCAATGGCCCGATAATATCCGGTTCCGTTGAGGCATGGGGAGATGTAAAGAATATGGATTTTCCCATCATCGGTATCAAAATGAGGATACCTGTCTTCAAATTTTTTGGACTTCAATGTCTCTTCAAGCTCTTTGATTTTATTCATTATGGGTTGTTTAGTTATTCCTGTTCCGCTTCTTTTTCAATTCCTACTTCTGAGCCCTCATAGAACTTTGCCATTATTTTTCCTGACTCCAGGTCGTATATTTCAATTGTCCCGGCTTTCATACCATATTTGGTGATAAGATTCTTGAATCTCCCCAAACCGATCCTGGGATCTCTGAAGTTGCTGTACTTACTCTTCCAGTCCAGGGAATAGAATGTCCTTATGTTCCCATCCTTAAACCAGACAATCATTTTGCTGAAGGAATGCTTATTGAGTTTCCACCCATTTTTCGGTCTTTCCATTATGATTTGAAGTACTTGATTAGAAATTTGACAGGTATGTATTCCATAAATGATTGCTCATTGAAACTCTTGACCAACGATCCTTTTGGACTACTGGAAATAAGTATTTGAAGCTGCGAAACCTTTATCAACTTCTGGTTTGCATACCCTTCAAGAAACCGGCTTACACTTTCGGCAACCTTTGATCCGGTTTTAGGATTACTGTTTCCAACAAAAAAATGCACCAATTCCAGTATGGTAAGCTCCTTTATTTGCCTCCCTCCGGCATGAAGAAATACCCTAAGTACCTCACTTGGTTTGATGATCCGGACAAAGATCTTATTTGGACTAATGCCGTGTATATTAGCTGTTTCCAGTGCAAAGTTTTGAACACTTTTATCTACAATTTTTTCATAACCGAAAACATCAATTGTTACCGATTCCATGTACTCTTTCAGCTTTCCTTTGATGCCTTTGCCCTGTTTGGGTTTGGGCAATGTTATGCGTCTTCGATTATGCAGATTATCACTATTCATAGTTTATACTAGTTTGGATATAAATGAGTGTTTGAGTTTGAGGAAAGAATAGCCGAATGGAATTGCTCAAGCAGCACAGGATCTCCCAGCTTTCCTATTCTTTGCTCACAGTCTCGATACAACTGCAATGAAGGCTTTCTTAGGGAGGTATCTTTCTTCTCATTGTTGAGGTAGCGCCTGATCTGAGCACTCAAAATCAGCTTGGCTTGTACCTCCTTCTTCCTTTTTTCCTGGACATTCCACCACTTTTTGGTTCCGGTAAATCCACTTGGATTAGTGGGGTTAAAATACCTGTTTGGAAGTTGTACAAAACGATTGGCAGGGTCTTTTTGCACAAATTTCCGGGCCAGGGAAATGCGTTCAACATAGATTTCATGAACCCTGGATAGGCTATTATCCGAAACGGGCTCATACCACTGCCGTAGTAGTTTTGTTGCCATCATTTCTTGCCTGTCCGTTAAAAATACGTCCTTGTACAGCACGTTTTTCGCAAGCAGCCAAAGCATTCTGACATAAAGATTAAGGGAAGCGGTCCGAGCCGGACTTTCGGGGGCTTTCATCTCCCACTTTTGGTCATCGGCTCGAAAATTCCGCACTTTTTCCCCTGCATCTTTAGTTTTTTTCGCAACTTTTTCCCCTGTGTGTCCCGATAGCGTGTTTCCAGTGTCACAGGAAGAATCTGTATAGCCCGTGAGCGGATGCTCACACCTTTTTGAATTGTCGCCTGTAATGTCTCCTGAACTGTTCCCTGCTAATGATTCTGTGTCAGATATACCTTGCTTGCGGGACTGTTTCTCTGAGTTATGCACGCCTATTACTATATTATTTTTGTTACCAGTGTCACATGATTCTGTATGAAGACATTTTGTCGTTTGTTCCTGTTTAAAATGTCGATTTTGAGCCATTAAAGAGGTTTTTTCAATGACTTCATTTAGATGTCTTTTAGCGGCTTTGTGGCTTTCTTTTTCCTTTGCCAACAGGATATTTGGGTTTATCCACACCTCATAGCTTGAGTTGGTTCCATGCCATACTTTCCTGGTAATGATACCAGCCTGGATGAGTTTCTTGATGTGCCTCTGGACTGTCCTGGTACTGGAGTTGCCTAATTTGGAGAGCTGGACATTATTTGTTTTAAGTGAGGGGAGGTTCCCTTTATCAACTTTCTCAATCCCATTGGCTTTTACCAGAGAAATTCCATAAATCCTGATCAGCTCTTTTGCTGTTGCTGCAACACTTTGTCTCACTTGAAGAGATAGATCCTCAGTTCGGCTATTATATGCCTTGATATAGTCATCGAGGGCTTTGAATGCGGTGTTGTAGTTTATTACTATCATCTATTTTGCTTGCGATGACTGAGACGATTTAACTTCCACCTCCAGAAATATTTGGTATGGGCTACAATAACAGAGTCTCTGGTAATGTTTGGGACATTTGACATTACATCGAACCATGCTTCACGAGAATTTGGAAACCTGGTTTTACTTCTCTTAATCCAAGTTGATGTGTTCCTGGCCATGACTATTCTATCACCTGCTTAAAGGATCTGTAGATTCCGAATGGTTTCAGGTCCAGGTTGGTGGCTTCCCTCAATAAATAGGCCCTGCTTACCCATATCATTCCCGGTTCTTCACAGAAGGGTGAATCAAGAATCTGTACAACATAGATTTTTAGACCACTATTAAGCTTGTACAGTGGTGTGGGACTACTCACCAGCCATGACACATCTTTGTAAGTTGGGTCTACGTACCAAATTCCGTCCGGACTTAATTTTCTTGATGGCTCTCCCGGAAAGGTTGTTAATTCGCCCTTACTCTCTCCGTGTGGTAGCGACCATACTTCCGCAGAGCCATCAATGGGAGAACCATCACAGTTCAATATCTTGAACCAAATTTTTGATTTGTTTTCTTCAAGTTTTATCATTTCAACTTGTGTTTATCAAGGAACTTGTAAAGACTAGGTTTGAAATACCTGTATGTTCGTCCATGTTGGCTGACAATTAATCCGTTCATTGGGCTTTCGTCTCTCAATTGCTGGATCTTGTTCTTACTTTTTATCCCAAGGATCCTCTTAGCCTCTTCAGTTGAAACCCATTGGTCGTCTGATTTATCCGTATTGGAAACTACTTCTTCAATAACGCTTTTAAGGTGATTGCTTACTCGATCAACAGCTTTGTTGATAAGTTCTTCAAAGAAGTCCTCAGCATCTTCGTTTTCTCTTAGAATGACTTTCACAATACGCTATGTCCTAAAGGTTCAGGCTTACTTGTTTTCCCTGTTGCGATTCGCCATTTGCCATCTGCTTCAAATTCTTGATTAATGACTTGTCTTCCTCTCTCTTTTTTGCGACCAGATAGCAGCCAGTTCGATAGATCAGTGTCTTGTTTTTAGCCTTTATAGGCTTGTTATTCAGAAATTTGGATACAGTAGGTCGAGATATTCCAGTTTCACTTACCAGGATCTCAATGTAATTACCGTAACACTCAAGGAGTTGACTTTTAAGAAGTTCTATGTCTTGCTCTGTGTACATGCTATATTATTTATGTAAAATTTGTATGTAATTCTTTGTAAAATTCTTGTTAAACTTTTTTAGATTGCGTTCGTTCATATTCATCATGATGACAAAATCGTATCATTTCAATTTGATTTATGATACTAATATGTCAGCAATTATATGTAAAAATGTTGTCAAAAACGTATCATTCTTTGAGAATTTTTTTACATCACAAAAGTTCAGCCAATAAATGAGAATAGTACTTTGGATAAGAAACAGCAGGATAACACTGACATTGGAAGCCAGAGACACCTGGACATTCGGTTCCTTAAAATTGTAGATACCGTTTTGAAGGCCAATAAGTTAGCGGGAGTAAAGCCGAGCAACGATAGTGCATTGAGCAGCCTAATTACTTCCGATAGGTCAATCATTGCCAAAATCAGAAACGGAAGTCGATCATGTAATGCTATTCTAATGGAAAGACTTGCAACATTTTTCGATTTGGACTACAACTGTTTCTTTCGAGATATAGATGATATATATTATGTCCCTAAACCTGTTACTCAACCAGGTAAAAAAGTAGTTAAGAATTCTGCCAAAGGAGCTACCACTATTCAGATTAAAAGAGGGGATATGAAGGGGAATGTCTACAGTGGTGAAATAAAAAACAACATAGGCAAAGTAGTTAACCTTATCCCTAAAGACGTCCAATCAAAATACGAAAACTTACTAGAGGATTTATACGGTGGAGTAACTCAGCTTGGAACAGACCTTGAACAGAGAACAGAGGATATAAAAAAAATTTCGAGCGATAGCGAAAAGAAAATTCGTCAGCTTCAGAAAGAATTAGAAGAGGAAAAAGCTAAAAAAAACGAGATCACCGAGAAATACATTGCATTATTGGAGAAAAAAAGTTAGCAGTTTCTTGCAAATAAGATTTTTCTTTTATTAAACAACCCCTCGCTACAGGTCTTCTCTACGATCATGTACTAACCGCATTAGTTTGTTTCCTCCCTAAAAACCATACGAGGGGCTTTCAAATTTTGGAATTTTATGGCATAAAAAAAAGGCACATAAGCGCCTTTTTTACGAATTCAATGATCTATTTACTCATTCTGAGTATATTCTTTCAACAGATATTTCAATTCTAAAGCTAGTGTTTCCAGCATTGCATGACCTTCCTTGATTGGTTGGATTAATATTTCAACTGAGTGACAGTCATATGGTATAGCTCGACTGTTACTACCTTACCTGGGAGTTCTGGTCTACGCTGCTCTTAATATCTTTTCAATCCTTTCGATATTCTCCAATGTAAACTTCGCCCTAAGTTCATTCTCTTTTTCCCAATCTCCGTATTGGTCTGGAGTCCAGTCATTGAGCTTCTTGCTTGCTTTGTGTCCGCTAATGTGTCCATTTAACTCTTTAGATGTCTGATACCCTTTACCACAGGATGGACACTTATATGGGTTTACCTGAATCGAGATGCCTAACTCATTGACCTTATCCAGAATGTCGTTTTTCTGGGTTGATTTCTCGACTTGTTCCTGTTCCTTTTTGTACAGGTGGCTAAAAATGAAGATTGTTACAGATAAAAGCACACTCAAGAGGATTTTTGCTTCCATACCTACCGGAAAGAACTGGTATACGATGTTGGTTCCAAGTGTGGCCAAAAGATAACCCACTGCCGTCCATGTCCAGCCTTTCAGGGTGAAAATCAAAATGGCTAAGTCGATCCCTATGGCATAGCACCATGCGAACCACACATCTTCGTGCTGGCTATTGTTTTGAAAAATGTAAACGGTATGTTTGACTTGTGGGACAAGCAGAATAACCAAAGCAAGTGCCCCAACGAATTGATACGTCTTTTTCATGTACATGATTTTTGAGAGAGAATTTTAAATTAGATATATTTTGTTGTTATGAGGTTTATGTCGTGACTTTCACAAAACTCTTTTAGGTTGCTCTGGAGCCAGTCATTCACCTCATCATAGCTTTGAAATTCCAAACTACTTAGTTCTTTGATCTTGGTATTCCATTCAGATTTCAACTGCTTTTTAGCAAGAATCTTCATTACTTGACTTCCATAGGAATGAATTTTCTTCACAACTCTGTTTCGGAATTCATTGGGTTCTACACCCCAGGCCGTACCTCTGTGAAAATACTGGAATAGATCAATTTGAAGTTTGTAATCAACACTGTTAATAAGGGATTTACGCTTTGTTATTTCGGTATTAGCTGCCTTTATTTTTCTTCTGTCCAGCTCTCTGGCATATATCCTTGTGGTGCTGTCATTCTCATGACCTAAACCTTCTCCAACTACATCTCGACTTTCTACTGCATTAAAACCTGTTTGTGCCCATGTGTGACGAATCATCTTCGAGGTGAACCTACCATCAATACCAAGCTCTTCTGCCAGCTTAGTTATATGTTCATTGAAATATCTAATCCGATTTCGATATTTATTGTATACATCTTCTGTTACTCCTTCTTCCGGATTGTAGTGATCTGCCATGAATGGAAATATTAGCTCATTCGGACTCTTCTTCTGATAATCGTATACTTCCAAAATCTCCATCGCTTCCTCATTAAGATCAATTGTGATGAAAACCTCACCTTTTACTTTTCTTCGATAATACTCACATAGTCCATTTCTAATATTAGATCTCACTAGAAAGGTTAGGTCAACCAAATCCATACCCCTGCAATTCCACATGAAAAGCAGGTAATTCCTGGCGTGCCATTTCTTGGAACCTGTCTGAAGCCGGATTTGTCTGAACAAGTCCATAACATTTGCGACTTCATTCATATCAAATTTTTCTTCTAAAACAGACCGGTCAAGTTTATCCAGTTCAATTGCCCTTTTATTGGATTTGTTTTTTGGTAGCTGGTAAGTGTTGAATGGATTGTCGTTGAAGGTTAGTTTTTCATTCTTATCGGCTGCTGCTCTTTTCATTAGATGCCTTAGCTGATTCATCCTTTTATTTATTGTATTTGGCTTTACTTTACCGCCCTTCGGATTTGGTTGTACCTTATACCAGCTATGGAATTTATCTAGCCAAGTTGTATCTATTTGAATTAGTTCTATATCCTCCTTCCCTAAGTAGCGAAGGTATTTTTTGTATTGTTTGAGGCTATCAGAATATGTGCCCTTTTTACCCCAGGTTTCTTCAGCATTAGCTTCGCCTATCTTCTTCTCAAAGGCTTGTACCAAGGTTATGCTGGACATCAGCAATTCACTTAGATTGGCCTCATCGTCCAGATTATCAACAACGTGTTGCACAGCTTGTTTTAAACTATCTGGATTGTAATTCTTTAGGTTCTTTTCATTGTTTAATAGGAAATCTCTTGCTGAAACAAGTTTCCTATCAATTTGAAGGTTTAGCCTTCTGGCGTTGGGGTGTTTCTTTGAAATGTAAGTAATATTCTTCTTTTCAATGCTTTCGACATATTCCTTGTTTTCCAGATTGCCAAATATCCAATTCTTTGCCTCACAATAATAACCGAGCTTAATAGGTCTTTCCTTTTGTTGATGATATAACCTCAATTTAATAGGGTGGCCACCATTTTTTTTCGAGTAGCTTCGTGTGTCGAAATAAATGGTGACCTTAGTATGCGAATTACTTTCACTCATAACTTTTTTACAATTATTTTATATGCTTTATCGTAAGACTTTTCTGCAAAGTTGCAGAAATTTTGCAGAAAACTTAATGGAAAAGAGTGAATCGGAAGGATTCTAAAGGAATTTAAAAAGGCCTTAAAAATGCTAAAAAACGACTTTTTTAGTGCATTTAAGGGTGTTTTGCATCATTTTAGGGTCGTTTTAAACTCTCCCTTTTAAGGCGTGGGTCCTGGGTTCGAGCCCCAGGCCAGTCACCACTAAAGACTCAGGTACTATATCTGAGTCTTTTTTTATGGTTGGATTTTAAGCAATGATGGGCGAGAAGTTTATCCCGATGGAGTGGGTTGTGTTAGATATCGGGAAGCCCCAGGCCAGTCACTACTTAAGACTCAGGTACAATATCTGAGTCTTTTTTTATGGTTCAGGTTTTTGAGTAATGAATAACAATAGACAAAAAATATCACTAGTTTTTTGAATTATTTGTGATTGTAGATGCTATTTGCATTTAAGGTCTATTTTTTCCTTTATCAGTTTCGGAATAACTATGTTTTATGTCTGAACCAGCGAGGTAGAGGGTAAAGTGATTGATATGGAATAGAAATTTGCCCTTCGGAAGTGTAATGTTCAATTTGCCAAATCTTCTAATTTTTCTAAGCTAGTTTATAGAGGTATAATTGATGGATATGGCCCATGATTTTGAAGGAGCCATTGAGGAAAGTTTGACAAGGCGATTATGATGAAAGGCGATTGTCCTGATGTTTGTTATTTGAGAGTATACCCATTGCACAATTTAAACAAATTAAACGGAGTTATTGTTGATTTGGTAAAAAGGAGCGAAACATCGACACCCAAATTGCCAGATTTCCTTTTTATTAGAAATAATGCTATTTTATTTTGGACAAAGATTGATTTTTTAGCTACGGTAGCACCAAATATTCTTTTTGGTTGTGAGGCGGTTATTCCTATATTGATGGACAAACCAAGCTACCTGGCTCTCTTGATTGACTGCCAGAGGATTATTCATGGAAGCCAAATGTTATAACATTAATTGTCATGTTGATTTTTTTGAAGATATCAAAAGATGTTAAAAGAATGAAGTGGCGAGTGGATAGGTTTAAAGTTATCTAGCGAATGTGTTATGAAACTCGGTTGGATGCACAGTCAGCATAGCATTCTCATCTCCACCTGGACATTCAGCACATATAGTATCCTGGATAATTAGATACTATGTTCAGTGTTGAACAACTATTTGCCCATATCCGAACAATAACGTTTACCAAAGTGCCTTATACAGCAAAAGCAGGGGGGATAATTAATTGGCAAACTATTTGTTCTACATAATTTGAATAAATAGTTTGATATGAGAAAAACCTATATCGGAGAGCTGGAAGAGGTTATTCTACTTACAGTTGCCATACTACAGGAAGAAGCCTATGGAGTAGCCATCGGGCTACATATGGAGCAACAGCTCAATCGGAAACTAAGTATCAGCGCAATACATGCCACTTTGCACCGCCTCTCAAAAAAAGGATACGTCAGCTCCAGCATGGGAGGCGCAACCGCCGAACGCGGGGGAAGAAGAAAACGCTACTTCAAAGTGACTACAGCCGGATGCCGTGTGCTTAATGAAATTCAGGATGCAAGAAACCTGCTATGGAGTCAGGTTCCATCAAATGCCCTGACAACATGAAAGAAGTACCCCATCCTCCAAAATGGATAAACCCGCTTCTGGAACGAGTTTGCAAGCCTGAACTTCTTGAAGAAATAGAAGGAGATCTATTGGAATATTACTACCTATGGGTGGAAAGGTATGGAACAGCGAAGGCAAACCGCCTTTATGTGATCCATACGCTTAAGTTCTTACGCCCATTTGCACTCAAAAAATCAAGGTCAAAAACTACAAATCATTTCGCTATGTTTAGAAACTACTTAAAAACGGCCTATCGTAGCATGGCCCGAAACAGATTGTTTACAACTATCAATGTAATGGGTCTTGCTGTCAGTATGTCTGTGGGCTTAATGATGATAGCTTTTGTTTGGGATTTACGCTCTTACGACAATTTCCATGAAAACAAAGACAGAATATACCGGGTTAATACCATAAACCACCCGGATAACGGTCCCATAATGACTCTTGCTTCTTCTTCTGCCAAAGCAGGATATAAAATCCGGGAATCAATTTCGGGAATAGACGATTTGACTATAATACGCCGAAATTTTGGAGGAGACGCTCAAATTGGCGAAAAGAAAGTACCATTGCAGGGCCTTTGGGCAGATCACTCCTTTCTTAAAGTATTTACTTTTCCGTTGTTACAAGGTGACCCGGCTACCGCATTAAAAGAGCCTTATTCTTTGGTTTTAACAGAAAAGGGCGCTGAAAGGTTATTTGGTGAAACTGATGTGTTGGGAGAAACAGTTCGGTTTGATACGCTCGATTACATGGTAACAGGGATAATGAAAGATACCCCCAAATTCTCTCACCTCCAGTTTGAAGCCCTAGTATCTTTTTCTACTTTCGAACTCCAAGGGTCTGAATCTGATCACGATTTTTTTGGTTGGAAAAGCTTTTATAACAATTATACTTACCTGCTTCTTTCTGAAAACATGACCCTTCAAACCTTGCAAGCCAATCTCGACCGATTGTCTGAGGTGGAAAATGCTGCAATTGAAAATCAGGAAATTAACTTGTCCATTCAACCGCTGCATCAAATATTCGTTGGTCATAGCCTGGTAAATGAAATAGGACCGAGAATTTCTATTGTGGCCATATGGGTTCTAATAGGGTTGACTGTGATAGTTATTCTTTCGGCGTGTTTTAATTATACCAATCTTTCTATTGCCCGCTCAATGAGGCGGTCACGTGAGGTTGGTATTCGCAAGGTTATTGGCGCTCAAAGGCGTCAGGTCATTGGCCAGTTTGTTGCAGAATCCGTACTCATTTCATTGTTTGCATTTGTTTTTTCTTTTCTATTGTTTCTTACACTGAGGGAGCAATTTGTTTCTATTCATCCATTTATTGCACACCTTGTTTCCCTGGAGCTTTCTGGTACTCTGATCATTTACTTTGTAACCCTGGCTGTCCTTATAGGGCTAATGGCAGGTATATTTCCAGCCCTGTTCTTTTCCAGGATCAAAGCCCTTCAAGTGTTGAAAGGGGTTTCTTCCCTTCGGTTGTTTCAGCGCATCAACATGCGAAAGTCGTTGATTGTTATTCAGTATACTTTTTCTCTGATCTTTATTACGTCAACTGTTATCGTCTATGCTCAATACAAAAATTTTGTAAGCTTCGATCTGGGTTTTTCTACAGAAAACATCCTTAACATTAAGTTACAGGGAAATAAAGCTGAGCTTTTGATAAAAGAGCTGTCGGCACTGCCGGCTGTTAGCAAGATTTCACAATCCCAGCTTATCTCAAGTCTTGGAGTGGGGAACAGTGCCCAGTTGAAATATAGAGATCCCAACGACTCATCCAGTGTATGGAAAAATGTTGTAGACGAACATTACCTGCCCATGCACGGTCATAAGTTCCTGGCAGGGAAAAACTTTACACACAAGTCAGAACATACACAGCAAGATGAAGTTATTGTAAATGAGCAATTAATTAAGCAGTTTGGTATTGGAAGTTTGGATCCCGATCACGCCATTGGTGAAATAGTGACCTTAAATGGGAAGAAAGTAACGATTATTGGAGTTTTGAAGGATTTTCATTATCAAACTCCACAACACGCCATAACACCTGTCGCTATTTTAAATTCAGCTAATCCTGGCAGATACCTGAATTTAAAGATCAGCACAAATGATTTGCCCGCCACACTCTCAAGTATAGAACATATATGGAAGCAAATAGATGATGTCCACTTGTTGGATGCCCAATTCTACGACGATCAGCTTGCGTATACTTTTAGCTGGCTTTTAATGATCATTAAAGTTATTGGCTTTATTGCTTTTCTTGCCGTGTGTATTTCTTCCCTGGGTCTGTTTGGTATGGTGGTTTTCACTACTGAGACGAAATTGAAGGAAATCAGCATTCGAAAGGTGCTTGGGGCCGGAGAACGGAACCTTGTTTATTTGCTAAGCAAAAGTTACGTCACGTTACTCTTTGTATCAGCATTAATAGCTCTCCCTGTGACCTACTTTTTCTTTGACAAGATCATCCTGACCTACTTTGCTTATCACCAGTCCATTCATTTAGTAGAATTGTTGGCAGGTCTGCTTGGGGTGTTAGTAATCGCACTTATTATGATTGGTTCGCAAACCTTCAGTGCGGCCCGTTCCAATCCAGCGCAAACGCTTAGGGATGAATAAATACAAATAGTTAAAAGATGCACCACTTGAGTAACAATAAGCCCCATCCTCCAAAATGGATCAACACACTACTCAGACGAGTTTGTAAACCTCACTTGCTCGAAGAAATTGAGGGTGATCTTGAGGAATACTATCAGCTATGGGTGGACAAATATGGAATAGCCAAAGCGAACAGGTTATACATTCTCCACGGAATTAAATTCCTGCGGCCTTTTGCCCTTAAAAAATCAAAGTTAAAAATCTCAAATCCCAGGATCATGTTTAAACACAATTTTTTACTCACATTCAGAAATTTCAAAAGATATAAGGCGGCATTTTTAATTAATCTCATTGGGCTATCTTCCAGTTTGGCATGTGTGTGTTTGATCTATCTATGGATAGATGATGAATTAAATGTTGACAAGTTCTTGGAAAAGGACAATCAACTTTTTCAGGTGCTGCAAAATGTTGAGCGTGCAGATGGTATAGAGACAATTGAGGCCACTTCCGGACTTTTGGCTGAAGCATTAGCTAACGAAATACCTGAAATTGAATATTCAACAACGGTAGTTCCCGGTTCTTTTAATGCATGTAAGGGAGTTATTTCTATCAGCGATACCCGGATTAAATCAACCGGACAATACGTATCGAAAGATTTTTTCCAGGTATTCTCTTATCAACTCCTGTATGGAGATAAGGAACAGGTATTGTCGGAAAAAAACAAAGTTGTTATATCCGAGGAGTTGGCTCTAAAACTGTTCAATTCGACCGAAGATGTTGTTGGTCAAACTATTGACTGGAAAGCACAAGATATTACTGGTTCATATATCATCTCCGGGATTTTTGAACCCATGCCTTCTAATGCTACAGTACAATTTGACCTTCTATTAAGTTATGATTTGTTCAAAGAATTCTATCCTCTTTCCAGTTGGGCCAACCATAGCCCTCACTCCTTTGTCCTTTTAAAGGAAGGTAATTTAATGATGCAGTTGAATGACAAAATCAAAGATTTCATACAGTCCAAAGACGCAAACGTGAGATCTACTATATTCCTGCAACAATATTCCGATCGCTACCTCTATGGACACTACGACAATGGATTGGTAGTGGGCGGTAGAATTCAATATGTGAAATTGTTTACGATCATTGCCATTTTCACACTTGTGATTGCCTGTATTAATTTCATGAATTTGTCAACAGCAAAAGCATCCAGAAGGTTAAAGGAAATTGGCATCAAAAAATCCATGGGTGTTAAACGCAGCGTATTGATATATCAGTTTTTGCAAGAATCCATATCGATAGCTTTTCTCGCTTTGGTTATGGCAACAGTTTTTATATCACTTTTTCTTCCGCAATTCAACGAAATCACTGGAAAACAATTGATTATAAACTTTGATCGGGAAACGGTTTTATTCTTATTTATTATCACCATAGCAACCGGGCTTATTGCCGGAAGTTATCCTGCCCTTTATCTTTCTGGTTTCAAATCAGCACAGGTGTTAAAAGGTGTTGTCAATACTTCCAAAGGAGAATTTTGGTTAAGGAGAGGGTTGATTATCTTTCAATTTACCATTTCTATTATATTAATAGCATCTGTACTGGTCATATACAAACAAATAGGATTTATCCAGTCAAATACCATGGGTTATGACAGAGACCAGGTAATTTATTTTTCCATAGAGGGGATGAGCGAAGCTTTCTTATCAGAACTTGAAACCATCCCTGGTGTTTTGAACGTTGGAGGAGGCAATTTAACAGTGGGTAATCAACTAGGAGGAACTGACGGTTTGTCCTGGGTGGGAAAGGACTCCAATGAGAAAATATTTTTCTCAACGCTTTGGTGCAGCTATAACCTTATTGAAACCCTTGGCATGGAGATGGTAGAGGGGCAGCCTTTATTTGGGTCTCACAATCAAATTATCTTTAATGAGGAGGCCATTAAGCGTATGGGAATAAAAGATCCGATAGGGGAAATAATAAAAACCGGCAATGGGGAAAGACAAATTGTGGGTGTTGTCAAAAACTTTCATTTTGAATCCCTTTACGAAGAGATCAAACCATGTGCCATCCTTTTGGCCCCAATGAAGTTTGCCCCGAAGATTTCGGTGAAACTGCAGAAGGGAATAGAAAATACAGTTATTCGAAAAATTCAAGAGGTTTATGAAACACATAATCCTGGGCTTGTCTTTGATTTTAAGTTTATGGATGCCGATAATCAAAGGCTATATGAGTCTGAGAAGAGAATGGCTATTCTATCACGTTACTTTGCTGGCATCACCATTTTGATTTCTTGCCTGGGATTATTTGGATTAGCTGCTTTCACCGCTGAAAGAAGAGTTAAGGAGATAGGTATCCGAAAAATATTGGGTTCAAGCGTCTTTGGAATTGTCAGGATGCTCACAGTGGATTTTACCAGAATGGTAATTGCAGCCATAATGATAGCTTTGCCTGTAAGTTATCTAATTGCAGGAAAATGGTTGGAAGGTTTTGCCTACCGCATAGAATTGGAATGGTGGTTTTTTATAGGGGCAGGTATTGCTGCGCTCCTTGTTGCCTGGCTTACAGTTGGCGTTCAAACTCTTAGGGCCGCCAATGTGAATCCTACTAAATGTTTAAGGAATGAATAATCTGCAAAGATTAAACATAAACTGATCAGCAAATCCGCTATTTTAGAAGAAATTAATTAGGTTCAGTGGAACAGCGTCATACCTGGACGTTGGGCTTCATGTCAGAATTGGCAGAATGAATGAGGAAACTTGATAATGAATAAAGACTTAACTACATCTGATATTCATAGAAAAAATATACTTAACAATAGGTATGCTCTTAAAGAATTAGAAAGTGAAATAGCTTTTCCTGGTGTATTGTTTGAATCATCACTACGCTATACAAAAAGGCAAATAGCTCTTTTTTATGGTATAGATGAAAGAACTATAAACAGATATTTAGAACAATATGAAGAAGAGTTCACAGCTAATGGATATGAAGTTCTTAGTGGTAAGAGATTAAAAGATTTTAAAGAAGTATATGATAAACATATAACAGATCAAGGAGATGTTAAGGACATAGATGTCCCAAACATAGGAGATGATACTGCAAATAGTGAAATAAGTAATATAGCTAAAGCACCTAAATTAGGTGTGTTTGATTTTAGGACGTTCCTCAACATAGGTATGCTACTAACAGAAAGTGATAGAGCTAAACAACTTAGAGCACTTATCCTGGATATAGTTTTAGATACTCTAAATGCTAAAATTGGAGGTAGTACAAAATACATTAACCAAAGAGAAGAGGAATTTTTACCAAGTGCAATTCGGGAGTTTAATTACAGGCAAGCTTTCACTAATGCTCTTGATGATTACATTGTTGACAATAAATGGAAATATGCTCAATTCACTGATTTGGTATACAAAACCATTTTTCATGAAAACGCAAAAGACTATAAACAAATACTAAGGTTAAAGGCTAAGGATTCGGCAAGAGAGACCATGTACTCAGAAGTACTTGACTTAATTGCAGCCTATGAAAATGGCTTTGCAGATTTTCTAAGAAATGAATTCAGTAAAATTGGAAGAAAACTTTCTATGCCAGAAGCTAATACTCTATTTATCAATTTCGAAGCTAATAATAGAGCAGTCTTGCAGCCATTATTAGAAAAAGCCAGAACGTTAATGGCTAGTAGAGATATGGCATTCAGAGACGCTTTGCACGAAAAATTAAAAAACTATGTAACTCACTTAAATGCAACTGAATTTGAAAAATTTCTGGGAGAACGAAGTAAGGCACTTGAAGAACGCTTAAAAGATAACATTGATGTATTTAAACGCTTAAAAGATAGATAAGTGGCGTTTAACTACTTCACCATTGAATATGCAATAAAAGAACATGATTTCATCATCAATGAATCTGGGGGTTCTCATGGGGTAAATAATTTAGGTTTACTTGAAAGCGTATTGGAACATATTCAAAATGATTTTTATTATCCTGAATTTGAAACTAAGCTAACTCACCTTGTCTATTCAGTAAATAAAAATCATGCTTTTAGTGATGGGAACAAAAGAAGTAGTATCGCCTTGGGGGCTTACTTCTTGGAAATCAATGGGTTGCACTACTGTATTGATAGATTTATCATTGAGATGGAGAATATTTCGGTTCATGTGGCGGAAAATAGAATCGATAAAGACTTACTCTATGAAATAATATATTCAATTATCAATGAAGACTCTTATGAGGAAGAATTGAAACTAAAAATCATAGAGGCTATTTCATGACGAAAATCACGAAAGCCAAATCAGATAGCTGAGGATTGATTGATCGCTAGTCCACCTCTCACAGACCCCAGAAAAGTTTATTTTTTAAAAGCAGAGAGAACATGACTAGCTTTATGTTCATCAGAAAATAGCAAGTAAACATAATCTCCTATTCCATTCAAATCCTAATTATCGGCAGTAATTAAGTTTTGCTGCCAAAATATAGTTTCTTGTATTTGGTCAAAAAACCTGTTAGGTATCGCACAAAACAAACTCTATATTGATGATATTAGGAACCATTTCCGAATTCGCAGGAAACTCTCAATTTCAGAATTAACGGACTTTTATTGTGAATTACGAAGCGGCTATGAGAATATTAGGTCATAGAATGAAGGGTCAGAGACCTGATTTAATCGCATTTTCCCGTCAATCAATGTTTGCGTTAGAAGCAAAAGGAAGGTCACAAAGTAATGCAGGGAATATGGCAAATCACAAGAATCAATCGCAAACAGGTCCAATTCCCGTAAATTTTTCTGTAGCTTGTGTTTCCTACGATTTGTACAATCAGGTTAAATGTAATTATCACGACCCATACAACGACAATATACCCTATGATAATACAACCTTAAGTGCAACTTCGAGAAACTACTATTCAGGCCTTTCGGAGTTTTTAAATGAAAAGTTCTTTGAAATTGGTGAAGTACAGATACAAGGAGAAATGTTTATCGAGATAAAACTCTCGCATAGAACGATGGAGAGAACATTCAAAGATGAAATTCCGCCATTTCGACTCTTTCGTTATTTGGAGTTGTTTGAACTCTATAGACCAAGCTTGATACTGCCAAATGACATTAGGCTATTCGCAAGAGAAGGAATTACAAATGAATTAAGTCCTTTCAGTTTTGAAGAGACTCAAAAGGACAACCTGTATGTTGATAATGATAGGATCGGACTAAGAATAAAAGAATATTAGATAAAAGACGTCCGATAACAATTAAGCTCTTATGCAGTGTGTTCAGCTTCTTCTAAGTTGATTTGGAATGTTCTACCGAAGATTGACCAGACTTACTGTCTATTGATAGAATCTTGCTTTTTCATCCTATTGGGTTAATAACTAAAGGACAATCCCGCGTTTTACGTGAGGTAATTAGGTTTTTTATATGCAGAACGTTACGAGTTAATCAGTAAAACTAACGAGCTTTTTCACCCGCCCATTTTACTTGATAAATTATCCTAAATGTGTTAGCTTTAATTACGGTAATAAGTTTCGACACCCTTTCATATTTTATAAAACATAAACCTATTACTCCCAAAATCAGGTCAAAACAATGCTTCAACATTGTCAATATTGTCGTAGTTTAATGACCGCCTTTGATGGCAACAACTATTGTTCAAAGGAAGGGCAGGATTTGGCCAAAGCTTCCGGTAATACTTTTTATATCAAATCAAATCACCTTTCTTCAGGAGAGCACATTTCGAGATTGACTTTAAGAGGTATTCTGCATGGCTATCAATATCATCAGGTAGGTGGGCACGATCATATGGTTCGCAAGGATAATTATTTGATCGTAAATAAAGGTCAGAGCTATTCCAGTGAGATCCATACCGATAGACCAATTGAGGCCATTATTGTAGCTTTTAAGGATGGTATACTACAAGAAGTTTATAACAATCTTACACGTCCAGAGCTAAGCTTGCTTGACAATCCCGAAGGAGAAACTACAGATAGAATAGAACTATTTGAGAATACTTACCCTCAGGATAGAATCATACTTCAAGCACTTTTGGCTTTAAAAGGGGGCATCATTAATCAATACAGGGGGCCAATATTCTACGAACAAATACACTATTTACTCCTGGAGCGTATTATAGCCAATCACCTGGGTGTGTTGGAAGTTGTGAGTTCATTAGAAACCCAAAAACAATCCACCAGGGCCGAACTGTATAGGAGACTGGCTATCGCAAAGGATTACATAGATGCTCATTTTCCAAATAAATTGAGTTTGGATAATATTAGTAAAGTAGCAGCTTTATCACCCTATCATTTTTTGAGGACATTCAAAACGCTCTTTAAAACTACCCCTTTAGAATATCTAACCCAACAAAGATTGCGGTTTGCCAAATATCTTTTGCGCAATTCCGATAAACCCATCTCTCAAATTACCTTGGATGTTGGATTCAATGATCCAAGTTCTTTTACAAGGTTGTTTAATAAAAAATTTGGAATTACGCCCTCTGCGTACAGAACTACCGCAAATTAGCAATATTCGCATAGTTCTGTAGTGAGCTTTCTTTTACATTGAGTTTAAATGGTAATCTGTTGAATAACAAAAAGTTCTAAGAAAGAAAGTGAAAAATATTAAGATTATACAAGTGGGGATGGGACCGTTAGGGACCAAAATTGCTGAATTCATTAAAAACAGGGAAGGGCTAACAACCGTGGCAGCCATTGATAAAAATCCTGATCTCGTTGGTAAATCACTCAAAGAACTCAACGAAGTACTTAGTGATGATATTAAGATCAGTGATGATTTAGTAGAAGCAGTCCAACACCGGAAACCTGATGTAGCCGTCTTGACAACTGTTTCTGACATGGAAAGAATAACCGCCCAGGTCCAGGAAATTGTTTCTTTAGGAATACCAGTGGTTTCAACCTGTGAAGAACTTAGCTATCCATGGAACAATGCCTGTCATTTGGCGCAACAAATCGATGAATCAGCCAAGTCAAATAAAGTTGCTGTTGTTGGTACTGGCGTAAATCCTGGGTTTTTGATGGATTCTTTACCAACGTTTCTGACATCGGTTTGCCAGAACGTAAAAAGCATCCTGGTGAATCGTTATCAGGATGCTCAATACAGAAGGCTGCCTTTTCAAAAAAAAATAGGCGCAGGACTAACATTGGAGGAGTTCAATAAAAGAAAACAAGAGGGTTCGCTCAGACATGTAGGATTAACCGAATCGATGCAATTGATTGCAAATCGTTTGGGTTGGGAATTAGACAATACGGAAGATATTATCGATCCTGTGATTGCTGAGAATGAAATTGTTACACCAGCTATGATCATCCCTAAGGGGAATGCAACTGGTGTAAAACAAGTTGGCAAAGCTTATATTAATGGAGAAGCTAAAATCACACTTGTTTTTCAAGCTTCTGTTAGTGAAACTGAGTCTTTTGACGAAATATTGATCAAAGGTGATCCGGAAATCAGGTCTAAAATTATTGGTGGTGTTAATGGTGATATAGCCACTTGCGCCATTACGATCAATACAATCTCACAGGTTTTGAATGCACGCCCGGGTCTTAGGACCATGGCTGATATTCCACTTGTGTCTTACTACGAAAATCGCAACTAACACACATATTATCTAAAGTTAACCTTAAAATATAAACCGTATGAAAACAAAATTTACTATTATCTTAATCCTGCTAGGTATGCTCTCATTGAGCATTACTGCGCAGAGTCAAAGATTGGTGAACGGTACCATTAGGGATCAGAATGGCGATGCTCTGATCGGTGTTAACATTGTGATTTCAGGAACAACTACTGGTACTGTTAGTAATATTGATGGTAAATACTCCATATCTGTTCCCGGAGACGATACGATTTTGGAGTTTAGCATTATTGGTTATTTAAACAGGTCCGAGCGGGTTGGAACACGTAGTGTCATTGATGTGACCATGGAAGAGGATATTGCCCAACTGGAAGAAGTTGTGGTGAGTGCCTTGGGTTTCGAACAAAAAAGAGACGAACTAGGTGCTACATCCTCTGTGGTGAATACCCAGGACATCACGCGGTCGGGGGAAACACTCATTCTAAATTCTTTAGGAGCGAAAGCTTCCAACGTGCAGATCTCATCCGTTAATGGTGATCCAGGTGCCGGAACAACCATTAGAATCAGAGGTGCTAATACTATCTCAGGGTCAAGTAACCCATTGATCATTTTGGATGGTGTTCCAATAAGCAACTCCACGGTATATGGAGATAATGCCGATATTGGGGGTAATGAAGTGACCGGAGGAAGAACTGGTGGTGTTTCACAACAATCACGTTTGAATGATATCAACCCTAATGATATTGAGTCTATTCAAATATTAAAGGGTGCTTCTGCCGCTTCACTTTGGGGATCTAGGGCAGCGAATGGTGTGGTGGTAATAACAACCAAAAATGGTAAAGCAGGCAAGCTGAAGATTGACTTCAAGTCTACCTTGTCATTTGACAGAGTGCATGAGCGGCTTCCAATGCAAACAGTTTGGGGTCAGGGAAGAAATGGAAGTTATTCTCCAACCAGTGCGGAATCATGGGGAGATTATATCCCGGAACGCAGTGGAGGTGCTGATGAGGTAGATCAATCCGGACAGTTTTTTGAAGCCGATGATGGTACTCGATACTATCCAATTGTCACCAAAAACTCCAGGGAAACATTTGTAGATTCAAATTGGGATGCTGCCTTTCAAACAGGAGGATTTTTGCAAAATGACTTATCTATTAGCGGAGGGACAGAGAAATCAACTTATTTCTTTAGTTTGGGTAGAATAGATCAGGAAGGTATTATTCGAAATTCTGATTACGAAAGATACAATGCAAGGTTAAATAGTGAATTTCATCTTACAGATTGGTTCAGTATAAAATCCAAAGCCGGCTATACCCGAAGTTCCTCAAATCGTATTCAGCAAAGTTCAAACACAGCTGGTCTGTTATTGGGACTCCTGCGAACAGCTCCTGATTTTGATATGAGAGACTATCGAGGTACTTATTTTGATAATGATGGAGTAGCTTTCACAAAAAGGCATAGAGCCTATAGAAGGTATTTAGGTGGTCCAAGTTCAAATCCGATTTACAATAATCCCTTATGGACTATCCATGAACAAACATCTACCTCGGATATTAATCGCTTTATCATGTCTACAGAGATGAATGTTACACCTTCGGATTGGTTACAAGTGACTTTCAGAGGTGGGGTTGATAATTCAAATGACAAGCGTGTTTATCTATTTCCGATAGGCTCTGCCGGAGACAGAAATCCTGGAATTTTTGTTGAAGATTTAATCTCGGAGCAAGAATTGAACTTTGATGCGATAGCCAAAGCCAATTTTAACCTTAACCAGGACATTTCATTACAAACTACTTTGGGATGGAACATTAACGACAGGAAAAGAACATTTAATTCAGGAGAAATTTCCGGATTCCTGGTAAATGCCACCAAAGAGACTACAGATCTTAACACGGCAGCAGAAAATTCGACCCTAGAGAATTTAAAACGGTTTATCAGATCAAACAGAGGTTACGGAATACTTTCCTTTGGTTTATATGATCAATTATTTGTAAATCTTTCCGGAGCTCTCGAGGCTGCCTCCAGTGTAAAGGGAACATTCTTTTATCCGGCTGTAGATGCGGCCTGGCAGTTCACCGAACAGTTTGATTTGAGTGGTACACCCATATCCTTTGGAAAGTTCAGAGCGTCGTGGGGTAAGGTGGGCGTTCAACCGCAGGCTCATAGATTCCAGACTTTGGCTGAAAGTGGTTTCAGCTACACTACCTATAGTGATCCTTTGGAAGTGGCATTATTTGGTGGTGGCTTCAGAATTGATGATGACAAAGGGAATCCTGATCTTGAACCAGAAATCAAAACCGAATGGGAACTTGGATTGGATATGAGACTGTTCAATGACAATCTTTCATTGGGGATGACTTATTATCAAAACGAGGTAACAGGTGTGCTTATCAATGTAGCGTTGACACCTTCTTCCGGTTTTGATACTGAATATACGAATGCAGCGTCCATGGAAAATAAAGGTTTTGAATTAGAAGCAGATTATTCTATTCTCAATACTCCGGACTGGAAAGTGGGTGTGTTTGGTAACTGGAGTACCAATAAGAATGAGGTGACCGACCTAAGAGGAACTGAAACAATCAATTTATCACCAGGTGCTTCGGTGAGTTCAAGAGCAGTGGTTGGTTATCCTTTGGGTGTATTATTTGGAACAGGATCACAAACCAACGATGATGGTAGCTTTATTTTGAATGATGATGGTTTTCCAATTATTACAGCCAGCCCGCAGGTCCTTGGAGATCCTAATCCTGATTGGAGATCAGGCTTTGGCGTTAGAGCGAATTGGAAATCACTTTCTCTCAATGTTCTTTTCGAACACTCCCAGGGAGGTGATTTTTCTCCGAGAACACAATGGGTGCTTAGAAGATTTGGAACCACCGCTGAAACAGCTAATCGTATGACGCTTTCCCAAGACCTGGTGAATTATGCAGGTAATACCATTCCTGCCGGGACCACCGTACGAGGGAATATCGCCGATTTTGGTGGAGGACCAGTACTCTTGGATGAAACCTGGTACAGAACGGGTATAGGAGGTGGCTTCGGTGATAATCAGGCGTATAATTTTTCAATTGAAGATGCTACCTTCACCAGGTTAAGAGAATTGTCTTTGAGCTATACTTTGAATACTCCTGCCTTTAGAGAGCGTACGAAGCTTAGTGCAGTAACCTTCACTGCGACAGGAAGGAATTTATTCCTTTGGGATGATTTAAAAGGTGTAGATCCACAAGTCAATCAGATAGGTGTTAGTAATGGTTTAGGTTTGGATTACTTTACTAATCCAAGTACAAAGTCCTACCTATTCTCCATTTTAATTACTTACTAATTGAAAATTTCTAAAGCAGAAAAATCATGAAACAGTCCAGACTGATTTATTATTGAGTCACGCAAGAGTATAATCTGATCTAAGTCTCATATTTTCAGTGGACTACAAATTTAAAACAAATGAAAAATATTATAAAATCACTCTTTCTCATCACATTGATGTTATTTGCATCTTGCGAAAGCATTGTTGATGGAATAAATGATAATCCCAATGAGCTCACGCCAACTGATGTCAATGCTGAATTTTTTCTGAATGGTGCTATGCTTGCGAATTCCGTCGCCCAGGCAGGACACTTGAATAGGATTTCAGGATTGTGGAGTGGACAATTGTTTGGTTTTACCTCTTTGTATTCCAACATCTATGGTTATTCCATGTCTTCAGCTGAATCAGTTACAACGTGGAGTCGCATTTACATAGGAGTTATTCCCAATGTTCGAAACATCAGAAGTATTGTTCCGGATGATAAGCTTTTAGTAGGTATTTCCAAAGTATTGGAAGCTCATGCTGTTGGTACCGCTGCATCACTCTTTGGTAATGTTCCGTATAGCGAGATCAACACAGAAGTTGAGGATCCGAAATTTGATGGTCAAATGGCTGTATTTAATTCGTTGATCAGTCTTTTGAATGATGCCATCTCCGATTTAAATGGAGCCTCAAGTAGAACCGTTGATTTCGATATCTATTTTGGAGGAGATGCTACTAAATGGCTAGCAGCTGCCAATACGCTTAAGGCCCGCTATCATTTACAGATGAAAGATTACGGGGCCGCCTACACTGCTGCACAGAATGGTATCTCAAGTGCTGATGGTTCCATGAAATATATACCAAGAGGAGATCCTTCCATTTCCGAAGGTGATAAGAATCTGTTCTGGACTATATTGGAAGGATCAAGGGCAGGGGACATCGGAACAGGTAATAGCTATATGATGCAGCTATTGGATCCTGCAAGTGGGATCAATAGAAACAATGCTAAAACTGATGAGACTGCAAGGTTTGGTTATTATACCATTGATGAGAATAGCGGGAATGCAAACCTTGGTATCATTGAACAGTTTGAGCCACACAATCTTATTACCTACCAGGAAAATCTTTTGATCCTGGCAGAAACAGGGGCAAGAACAGCAGATTTTAACACCGGCCTTGGGCATTTGAATGAACTTAGACAGTATCTGAATACAGGAGATTTCCTCAATGAAAATTTTGTTGGACAATCCTTCCAATATGATGATTATGTTGAGGCGGATTTTATGGCCGGTGGTATTGAAAATGGTGATAATATAGATCAGACCAGAGCTTTGTTACGAGAAATTATTGAGGAGCGATACATTTCGGGTTTTGGTATGTTCATGGGTTTTAACGATGCCAGAAGATTGAGGAAAAATGATTCAGATATTGCTGTGCCATTTCCTTTAAATAATGCTGCTGCATCGCAACATCCGGAAAGAATGCCATACTCCGAAGATGAATTGAATTCAAATTCGAATGCGCCTGAGGTGGATCCCGGTATTCTTGAAAAAACCGAGGTGAATAAATAACACAATGCATTAAAAAGAGGATTTGATTTGACCTTGGCTAAATCAAATCCTCTTTTTGCCAATTTTGTGATGACCCACTTTCCGTATTATCCATCGGTCTTCATGTAACTTGGGGACCATATAATTTTTCTAAACCAAATACCTGAAAGCTAAGGAACCCTCAGTTCTTTGGCTATTCAAATCAATCGTGTATATTTTAAATTAAGCATAGAAGAAAAACACCTTATGCAGCATAGATTTTTATTGATAATTCTCGTTTTTATAATCGGGGGATGTGCCTCTGTAAAGAAAGGATATGAAGCCGTCCCTTATGATTTTCCTAATCCGGTGGATACAAATACTAAAACAATAGAACTTCAGGAAAAGAGAGCTTATCTCTTTGAAAATTCAAATATTGGTGCGGATAATCAATTTGATGGTGCCCGTTTAAATGATTTTCAGAGGCTCAATGAAAACAGTTATGTGGCTATAATCAAACCGGAAAACATACCAATAAATCCCAGCCCCTGGTATGCCTTTAGGATCTGGAGTCAGGATCAAAAGAAATTGAATATTACCTTAAAATATGAAAATGCCAAACACCGTTACACACCGAAATTGAGTGTTGATGGTATCAGTTGGCACCGTATGGATCCGGAAAGCATAACATTCAACAATGACAGCACAGAAGCATATTTTGAAGTGGAGGTAGATAGTGATACACTTTGGATTTCAGCACAGGAAATTATCAATTCCGGCAATGTCAGGAGTTGGTGTGGGAAAATGGCAGAACAAAAAAATATTGCTTTTAATATTATTGGGAAAAGCAGGCTCAACAGGGATATCTACTCATTGTTCGTTTCCAACGGATCAAAAAAGAAAAAGGACCTCATTGCAATTATCAGCAGACAGCACCCACCCGAAGTGACCGGATATATGGCTATGGAATCATTTGTCGAGCGGATCGTTAATGGAGACCAGCTTTCGAAGGACTTTTTACAGAAGTATAACATATTAGTCTATCCATTGTTAAATCCCGATGGTGTTGATCTTGGACATTGGCGCCACAATGCCGGAGGTGTTGACCTGAACCGAGATTGGGCCTATTATCGCCAACCTGAAATAAAACAAATCGCAGATCATATGGTTTCTACCAGCAAGCGGCTCAAAAACCGGATTATTTTTGGGATGGATTTCCACTCTACCTACTGGGATGTTTATTACACACTCGATGACTCATTGGTTTCTCATTTACCGGGATTTAAGGATCAATGGTTAGAGGCCATAGAACGTGAAATAGCGAATTACGAAATCAATGATCATCCATCAGGACTTGGAGCTCCTGTAAGCAAAAGCTGGTTTTTCACACAGTTCCAGGCGGAAGGAGTAACCTACGAAATTGGTGATAATACCCCAAGGGCATTCATAAAAAAGAAAGGAGCGATTTCCGCCACCAAAATGATGGAGATACTTTTGGGTAATCAGTAATGGATTTATTTCTATATAAACCATACTTCCAGTAAAACCATATCTTCCGCGTAATCTCCTAATAAAAAAGGTTCCTATGATATGCCGGAACCTTTTTGGAATTTTTAGAAGGACAAATTTCTCCTTCATTCTATACATTTAGAATGATCACCACATCATTGAGTAATTTGATTTGTTAAATAACCTTATCCCCAAGATTAACTCATGCGAACCATTGGTAAATTGGGAGATATCGGAGGAAGTATTGTATTCATAGGCATATCCAAATTTCCATTGATTGTTATGAATCAAACCAAATGAGCCAACAAAGGTGTTATCATTTCTGTATGATAGCCCTGCCCATATCTTTTGTTGATACCTTGCTCTAATGCCCATTTCAACGAATGTGGGGGTTTCTTTATTCAGCTTCACAAATGTATTTGGTACCAACTCCCAATTTGACAGAAGATCAAATCTATATCCTGCCATAAGCTGATGGCTCATTGTTGCACCATTATTGTTCAGGTCATTATTACCGGATAAAAAGGCTTTAGCAGCTTGCATTATACCATAAGACAAGTAATACCTGTCCGAATAGATCGATAACCCGGTATTAAACTGTAAAAAGGTATTTGAACCTCCATTTTGTAATAATGATTGATATGTCTGATCATTTACCTCATCTTTGACTGTTATATCTGAAAGGTCTATTTTTTCATTGTATAAGTTTGGTGATATTCCCATAGACAGAGATATGTCCTGAGTCAACCGAACATGTATGGCATAAATCAATGTAATATCCAATTGCTTGTAAGACCCGCGCTCATCGAGACGTATATAGCCACCAGCTCCATGTTTCATTGGGGTAAACATACTAGGTTTGGCTCCTTGAGAATCCTCATTTTCAGTAGTTTGATTTGATCCAAGAAAGTTAAGTGTACCATTGGCACTTAGCAAAACTGTTCTTGGAGAATTGCCAAAACCTGCCCATTGTCTTCTGAATCCAAAATTGACATCTAATTGGTCGTTCATGCCTGCCTGTGCAGGATTATACAAGATCATGTTTTCATAATAAAGCCCAAGTAATCCGTTGGTTTGTGCATTAGCAACAAGGCATGCCATCATTGCTAATAATATGGAAAGATTTTTTTTCATTTCATTTCTATTTAATAATCATCACTGTTCCCTTATATGTTCTATTTGAAGCATCGTTTAGTTTGATTACATAATAATATGTGCCAAAGCGAAGCTCTTTTCCTTTGAAATTACCGTCCCATCTGCTTGTATAACCTGTATTGGAGAATACTTCAATACCATCGTTGTCATATACACTTACATGACAGTTAGAATAAGACTGTAATCGATCTATTTCCCAGGTATCATTTACATTATCGCCGTTAGGGGTAAATGCTGAAGGTATTGAAATGGCTAAATCAGCATCGGGTTCTAATGTTAAGACAAATGATTTTTCAACAGATTGCCCACCTGAGTCAGTGGATCTGATTCGGATGTTCAGCGTTTTGGTGAAATCGTAATTGAATACAGATGAAGTAAGTAATCTATCTCCCTCAATGGTAAAGTTTTCGTTATCCGTGTCGTTCTCACCTTCCACCAGGGCATAACTATGTGTATCTTCCCTATCCAGATCAATTGAAGACAAGACACCAATCTCCGTGTTGATGGACACAGATTCAGAAAAAGTATTACTACTAAGCATAATATCAGTTGGATCATGATCATTAACATTCATGATAGTGATGGTTATGGTTGCCTCTGAAGTGTTAATGCCATCACTTACCTGGATAGTCAAAACATAGTTTGTAGTTACTTCATGGTCCAGTTCTGCGCCTTCATTGATAGTAATAATGCCGGTGTTAGGATCAATAGAAAAAATGTTGTCATCATTTCCACTAATTATAGCCCAGTTTTCATAATTAGTGCTGCCATCGGGATCATTTATAGTAACTGTGCCTATTGAAGTGCCTCCAATACTATTTTCATCAACATTAAAATTTTGATCTTCAGGAATTTCAGGTGCAACATCATTGAGATTATTCAAATTGATGGTAACCGTTTCCGACGAACTGGTATTGGTACCGTCCCCAACCGTGATTACCAGATCAAAACTTGGATTCATTTCATAGTCCAATGCATCACTACTGTTAACGGATATCATTCCTGTGGTGGGATCGATAGTAAAGGCATCATTGGTATTACCATCAATTATAGTCCAGTCTGCAAAACTGGTGGCACCATCTACATCCGTTGCGTTGACAGTTCCAAGTTGTGTGTTAATCGCTCCATTCTCATCAATATTAAATATTTGTCCTGGATCGATAACAGGAGGAGTGTCATTCATGTTATTAACATTTATGGTATATGACTGCTGGAAACTACCATTAAAATTGTCTCTAACCTCAACACGTATGGTATAGTTGGTTTTTGTTTCATAATCAAAGACTTCTGAAGTTGTTAAGGTATTCCCATCAAATGAAAATGCAGCATTATCATTGTCTCCTTCACCACTTACAAGCGAATAAGTGTAAGTCATTCCGGCATCTTGTCCGGTTAAAAGAAAAGTTGTGACAGCATCACCGATGGCATTTCCTTCATCCATATCAGAGGTGTTCATTGTCATGCTCGCGGTGCTATTATATCTCAATACTTTGGAGCTTTCTATGTTTAAAGTTGCCTCGGATGGATAACCACCAAACTCAACATAATAGCCATCCAGGGTGTTGGATGACGAATGATCG
This sequence comes from Splendidivirga corallicola, assembly GCA_030442035.1. Taxonomy (GTDB): domain Bacteria; phylum Bacteroidota; class Bacteroidia; order Cytophagales; family Cyclobacteriaceae; genus Splendidivirga; species Splendidivirga corallicola. The sequence continues at coordinate 387,477 of JAUJEA010000002.1, read as the reverse complement.
CTCCATTTTCCAGTATTTGTTAAATGTAAACCCATATAATGTTCACCTCCGGTATTGTCCGGTTCGTTTTGATTCCAGTTAAGAAAGGCACTGTTTACGGGTGATGGATTTAAATTGCCAGTCGAGATTTCTGTTCCGGATTCTGGACCGGTAACCCAATACCAGTTTCCTTCCGAAGCAATTTGGTCTGCAAAAGTACTGCTTCCCAAAGCAGCATTGATCTCCGTATAATCATCAGATCCTCCTAACCAACCGTCCTCAGCAAAACTTGATGTTATAACCGAGTTTTCTGTTTCCAATATAGGAGTAGCCAAGTAACCTGATAAGCCAAATAATGTTTGTCCTGACGCATTTGATTTTGCATCCATCCAGGTCCCGGACCCTGATATATATTTATAATAATGTCGCTTTGAGTCAATGGTAAGACTTATGGCATCTGCCAATATGAAAGTAACTGTTCGATCACTTTGATTGTCAGATGTGGTTCTAAAGATGATATTCCTGAAAACCTCCTGCCAATCGTTTGAGTTAGCCACTCCTGTAAAGACAAGCGACCCTTGCGATACATTGTAGGAACTTGTGACCCCTGAAGGTAAATTCCCAACATGTTCAAGTATATCACCTTCCTGAAAACCAGTTGAAATATATACCCTTGCTCCTGAAATATCAGAAACACCGGTTATAAGAATATCATCATCCACCATGGTTGAAAGCGAATAAAAAGCTGATTTTGCCTCAGCATTTCCAGTGATCTCATTTGGTAGTATTATCGTAGCGGTAACATTGGATCTTTCGGATTCACAACCATCAACAGTTTGACTTACCCAATGTTCTTCGGCTCCCTCAGTGGTGGTACTGGGCGTTGGGGCAGTGGCTGTTCCTGTACCACCTGTTTGGTTAGTGTACCATAGCAGATTATCTCCGGTCACTTCATTATCCAAACTATGGGCTGTACTACCTACAAAATAGGTAATATTCGTCACAATAGGGGCTGAAGGATTATTTACTGTGAGCGACGCTTCTGCCGTGGTGGAGGAAGTTCCACAAGTTGAGGAATTGATTATACAGCGGTAAGAGTATCCGGAGAGTAGTACATCAGTAGATATGTTTAAAGTATTTGTTGTACTACCGCCATATACTGCATCATCAGTTAGGTCCGCATAACCATTTCCATCATTCACTTGCCATTGATATGATAATCCACCTCCGGTTACCGAAATATTAAAAGAAGCCGTTACACCGTGACACTCAATAGTGCTGCTAGGCTCTAAAGTGATTTGGGGTTCAATTTCATTGTCTTGAAAATCCAGCAACCCATCAATATCACAATCAGCTACGCCACCTTCGTCCGAGTCACTGATCCCATCGCCATCAGAATCTGTATCCTCGTAGTCTGGTATACCATCGCCGTCAGTATCATCATCCGGAAGCCCGGTTTCAATGCCATTGGATATCCCGTCGCCATCACAATCTGCATCGGGATCCAAAGGAATAACAGTTAGTAATTCCGAATAAACATAAAATTGTAGTCCGGATACATTTTGTTTGTAATAGGCTCGTATATAATGGTCTGAAGTTTCGAGTCCATCTACAACATTGATCGAATGTGAGAATGAGTTGTTGGTAAAATCGGTTGGTGATCCTGTCCATAAGCTCGTCTGATCCACATCCGAGTCCCCTATAGAGGGATTGGTATTTGTTGTAGAATAAACCAAACCGTACTCTTCTACACATGTTTGGGTCAAGCTAGTGCTTACATCTAAGGTACTTCCGCACAAGCTTTGTGTAGTAAGTGTCCCATTAAAATTTGTAGGAGTATAATTGAGGTTAAAAGGGTTTGAATATCCTGCCGGTCTTTCTATGGCTGAAGAAGTTGAAGTTGAAGCTTTATACAAGGCCGGAGATAATGGTTGAATCGGACACACCAATGCTTCCTTCCAACTACCATTATATGATCCGCCATCAACAGCAACAGTTAATTCATAAGTCTTTCCAAAGTTTTTGTTGGTATTCAACCAGCTTAAAACTTCAGCTTGAATAGTTGCATTATTAGCGTAACTATTGGCAGTAGTGGATATATCAGTGAGATCAATCCAGTCTGTGAATCTAATGAATTCACCATCACTTGTAGGAAAACCTCCTGCATCGGTGTATTCATATTGGACACCGTTTACATCGAAATAGCCATTCTGATCAAAGTCAATGTATAAACCTGAGCTACCTGAAGCGACAGAGCCCGCACTACCATTACCATGGTAGTGAAATACAATGGCAAACCAATGACCGCAACCATCGTTTGCGATCCATACGCCTCCGGAATGTCCGAAACCGACTACCCAGAGGGCTAAAAATGTCAGTGTTAATAAAATTTTCTTTTTCATTCGCCTAAAATTTATGGCCACTCAAAATGAGAATTGTTTGTTCATTAGCTTTCCAGCTCATTGGAAAGTTGTTCCTTAAACAATCTTATGCTTGGCCGTTCCATATATTTAAAATGTTAAAGTTTGGGGGTGTTAGTCTGATAATGGTAACCAGGATCATATGTACTAACACCTTGCTTTATCTTCTCATCTTTTGAATTTTAAAAGCTTACATTTGGCTTAAGTTTTGGATCAATTTTCCTGGTAAACCCTCTTTCATCATAACAAATCGGATATGAATCTTAGGATTGGATTTACCATAATGCCAATCAATTTTATAGGTATTTGTATCTTTAATTCGTTCCTAAAATTGATTTTTTAGCTATAGCTGTGTTTTCAAATCATTAAGACGATCATCCATTTCCAAGTTGTTTTCAAGTGCTGATCTTATTTTTTATACTCAACTGGTTATTGCTAAAAGTCCTTCTCTACATAGTTTATTTAGATTGTTTGGAAGTGCTGGCATAATTAAAAAATTTTGGGTGCCAGCTTTTGCTTTCAATTAGTCAAAGTTATTTTTCAGATATTTAAACCACTATAGAGCATTTTCCTAAATCAAAAAAATAAGCAAAGTACCGATAGCATCAGCGACAATTATCAGGCCCGTTACGATTGTTAATCAACTAGATAAGAATTTTGAAGGACCACTGCCGGATGTTGTATTCCCAACTGATACAGTTAATTTTAGCTTTGGCTATCTAGCAAAAATTCAATATTTAGGTATTTTTCTTAGTTCCTATATAAATCTTCTAGGAACAAGAAGTAGTGATATAAGGAGTAACTTATGGAATTGACAATGACATCCTAACAGCATTCATAAAAAAGAAGAAGTAATTTCCACCAACAAAATGATGGAGATACTTTTGAATCATAAGCACTAGCTATCCATCAAGAATTTTGGTTGAACATATCAAATAAAGATTGTTCTATGTTTGTAGAATTTATTCTATATTTGTCGTGGAAAATCCTTTAAAGAAATGCAATTATCAAAATCCGAAGAACAACTCATGGAATATATATGGAAACGTAGTAAAGCATTTCTAAAGGATTTACTGGATGATTTTCCCGAGCCTAAGCCAGCTACCACTACTGTGGCCACATTATTAAAACGTATGACTGACAAAGGATTCATAGCATATACACGTCATGGAAAATCAAGAGAATATTATCCGCTGATTAAAAAAAAGGATTATTTCTCAAAGCATTTAAATAGACTGATAAAGAATTTTTTTGATGATTCTGCCTCACAATTTGCATCCTTTCTCACCACGGACACCAACTTATCAGCATCGGAGTTGGAGGACCTGAGAAGTATTATTGATAAGCAGATTAAAGAGAAAAAGAAATGATTCCTTACTTGATCAAATCAACTATCTGTTTGGCCCTGTTAATGGGCTTCTATTATTTGTTTTTGGAAAAGGAAAAAATGCATCATTTCAACAGGTTTTATCTGATTGGGAGCATATTGTTTTCCTTGCTGATACCACTTTGTAATTTGCATTTAGACACACCAACAAACATAGATATTTCCGGAAGTAATTCACTTAATCAAGCAGGAGGCCCAATAACTAAGTTGGAAAATATTTTTTTGATCATTGATCATTACTCTTACTACATATTTGGCTTCTATCTTTTGATAAGTGGTGTATTATTGGTCAGGTTCGGTAGGCATTTATATGAAATCGGTCATAGGATCAATATGAATCCTAAAGTGAAATACAAAAAAGCAACGGTGGTTTTACTTCCTCTAAAAGTGCTGCCATTTACATTTTGGAATTACATTTTCATCTCGAGGGATGATTATAAATCGAATAATATTGAAGAAGAATTATTCACGCATGAACTATCCCATGTAACGCAAAAACACACTTTAGACATTCTCTTTATTGAGCTAATACAAATTGTGTTTTGGTTCAATCCAATATTAGTCCTTTCGAAGAAAGCCATACGTTTAAATCACGAATTTTTGGCAGATCAAACAGTAGTGAAATCACACAATGACATTACCGGATATCAATATTTATTATTAAATAAAGCAGCTGGTAATAATGGTTTTTTGGCAAGTAATCTCAATTATTTAATAACCAAAAAGCGATTCATGATGATGGCCGTCCCTCAGTCACCTGTTAAGATCCTATTGAAGAAAGTGATGGTAATTCCGCTGCTTGTCGGATTTACATTTTTATTTTCAGGCAAGGTTGATGCAGAGGAGAAAGCAATAAAACCATCGGTTATGGAGCTCAATCTGTCGACAAATGAAATCGAAGAAAGAAACGAGGTTGAAGGAGAAGTTGGTCATCACAAAAAGGAAAATGAGAGTTCTCACTTCAGTGGTGAAAAAGCAAAGAAGTCTGTTAAGGAAGAATCTTCAGAAGAAGGGAAAGAACATCGTAGTGAGGATGAAAAAGAATCTCATGGTAATGAGGAACATCGAAGTGGGCATCATTAACTAACGATGTTAGTCGAGCAGTAACGTTACTTAAGGTTCGTATTATATCCCAATCATTATCAAAAATCTGAAAGTAAGAATTGATATTAGGTGAGAACCACTCTTCACTGTTAGTAGACCTGTTCATCTGATTTTAACTTAGTCTATTCCTGTCTCAAAAATTAAGTTTTAACAATCAATCGATAGTGTGACTTAGCTCTATTAGTCATCCACTTTAAACCACTTTCATACTTCGCACACCTCATGTGACAAGCTGCATTGAATTTTTATGAGCCCTGCATTCCGGATTACATACAAGGACAAAAGGAATTTTTTAGATTTTTAATTCTACACTTGTAGAAACATATTTTTATTCTATATTTGTAGAATAATGTTTGAAGATCAATCATATTAGATGCACTTTGGATTTCAGACGCTTTACTAAATACTTAATTATAAACTCGATAAAATCATGAAACAAAAATTCTTAGCCGTTGCATTCTTTTTGGCAATAACCTTAGTAAGTACAGTGGGATGTAGTCAACACACCAAATCAGGTGAAGCAAAAAATAAAAAAGAAGCCAGAGGCGAACATGCACGTGATGAAGGTGGTGAAGGTGAGGGAGAGGAGGATGGAACTGAACTTGGTCTCAATGAAGTCTATGATCAAGTCAAGAGAGGTACCAGGATGATTTTGAAATATGACAAATCAAGCAATTCATTTATTGGTACAGTAAAAAACATTGGCAATAAAAATCTGGAAAAAGTTCGTGTTGAAGTGCATTTGTCCAATGGGAAAGAACTTGGCCCCACAACTCCTGTTAATCTTAGTCCAGGTGAAACAAAAAAAATCGTTTTAAAGGCAACTAGCAGGAATTTTAAGGGTTGGACGACCCATGCTGAAGTTGGGGGTGAGGAAGGTGAGCATGGTAAGGAAGGAGAACATGGTGAAGGTGGAGAACGTCATGAAGGTCGTGAAGGAGAACATAATTGATGAGAAATTGCTCGTGTTGGACCAATTACAAATCATCATGAGCATTCCTGCCCCTCTGGTGAAGGGGGGAGGGAATTTAGCTAACCTGATAAAAAGCCGTAAAAAGTGATTGACCTATATTCACAAACTTTTCAATTATAAAGCATGTCATTATCTACACTCCCAATAACCACTCTTATACAGTCAATGCTTTTTTAAAAAGGATTTGTTTTTCAACAGCAAAAATAAAAACCAGTACATCTTGTATACAAGGCAATGAATAGGACTATTACCGGATCATTTAAAAGCAAAAGAACTTATAAACCAGGTGGGTCGTGGGTCTATAAGTTCTTGGGGGTAACAAGTTAAATATGACGTGATATACTTAATGGTAACACGTTTATTTTGTAACCCAATAATTTCATTTATAACCGATTTTTTCTTTTACTCTGTTCAGAACTTCCCTTCCAATTACTCTTGCCTTTTCCTCACCTGCTTCAAGTTTCTTACTGAGCGCTTCGGTGTTTTCCATGTAATAATTGAAAATTTCCCGTTCCTTTTGAAATTTTGAAACAAGCAATTCAAATAATGCCTGTTTGGCGTGCCCGTATCCGTAATTTCCACCTAAGTAATTTTCTCGCATAGACTTTGTCTCTTCAGGGCTTGCCAGTAGCTTGTAAAGTGCAAAGACGTGACAAGTATCAGGGTTCTTTGGAGCTTCCAACGGTGTACTATCTGTAACGATCGACATTACTTGTTTGCGAAGCTTTTTGTCCGGAAGAAAAATATCAATAGTATTACCATAGGACTTACTCATCTTTTGGCCATCGGTGCCGGGAATAGTCATGACATTTTCATCAATCAAAACTTCCGGCAATACGAAAGTCTCTCCATATCTATTATTGAAACTGCTGGCGATGTCCCTGGTCATTTCCAAATGCTGTTTTTGATCTTTACCAACAGGTACAAAATTGGCATCATACATAATAATGTCTGAAGCCATCAATACAGGATAAGTGAAGAGTCCTGCATTTACATCGGCTAATTTGTCAGCTTTATCTTTGAAGGAATGCGCATTGGCCAGCATGGGAAAAGGTGTGAAACAGTTAAGGTACCAGGTTAACTCGCACACCTCAGGAATACGCGATTGTCGATAGAAAATATTTTTATCCGTATCAAAACCAAAGGCCAGCCAGGCCGCTGCTGTCGCATTAACATTTTCGATCCTTTGTTCGGGATCTTTAATGGTGGTTAGTGAATGCAGATCAGCAATGAAAAATAAAGACTCATTTTTTTCATTTTTTGATAATTCTATTGCCGGGACGATTGCCCCAAGAATATTTCCCAAATGTGGTCTTCCGGAACTTTGGATACCGGTTAAAATGCGTGCCATTGGCTTTTAAATTTTTTCGCAAATAAATGAAAAATAATCAAAAGGGAGAAAAGGTGGCGGATCGTTTAAATGGTAGAAGCAGGGAATGCTGCCATAAACTAAAGATTATATGATATTTTTCTTTATTATTTACCTAATTTCTTGATATACTGAATTTGACCTACTGGATTTCTGACTAAACTTTGTCTCTATATAAAGTTATGCTAGTAAAACAATAAAGGTTGGTTTAAAGATCTATGGAATGATAATTATCCAATTTCCCAAGATTGATGTTAATTTGATAAAATGATGTTACCTGTTCTTTGGTTTAATAATAAAATATAAAAGCATGAAGAGAGATGTCCTAAAATGTACTTTAATTATTTTCTTTGCCGTATTTTCAACCACGTGTATGGCACAGCAAACTGCTCAAAAGTTTAACGGCAAGGTAGATTATTTTTTATTTCTACCGGAAGGCTATGATCAAGACTCAGAAAAGAAATGGCCCCTTATGCTGTTTTTGCATGGAGCTGGTGAGCGCGGCGATGATTTGAACCTGGTTAAGTTTCATGGCCCACCAAAAATAGTAGAGAATCAAAAAGATTTCCCGTTCATATTAGTGTCCCCTCAATGTAAAGCAGGTACACGATGGTATGCCAATGCACTTTCTGATTTACTTGATGAGGTAATTAAAAAGAATAATGTTGATACCGATAGAATCTATGTTACCGGTTTAAGCATGGGTGGATACGGAACCTGGAACCTTGCCACAACATATCCGGATAGGTTTGCAGCCATTGCGCCTATTTGTGGCGGAGGCAATCCCAAATTAGCAAAGAAAATAAAAGACCTTCCCATCTGGGTTTTCCATGGTGCCAAGGACAGGATTGTCCCAATGAGTGCTTCGGAAGAAATGGTAAAAGCACTTAAAGAACACGACTCAGACGTGCAATTTACCATTTATCCTGAAGCTGGTCATGATAGCTGGACAGAGACCTATAACAATCCAAAGCTTTATGAGTGGTTTTTACAGCATAAGAGAACGGATCATTAAGGACTTGAAGGCAGAGGAAAAGAATTTGAAGGTATAGCGTTGAAATGCTGATCAATCCAGCTGGTCAATTTTGAATTTTGAGTGATGAATTTTGAATGTTTTTTGCTGAAACCTGATAGCTAAAAGCTTATAGATACTTAATGCCAACTTTGAGTTATTTTTCTTAACATTGGCCCTACATTTTTAAAGTCATTTAAATTTGATATTCTATGAATAAAATAGCATTGGGTCAGGTATTTGAGCAAGAGTTTTTATTTACCCAGGATCAGGTCATTGCATTTGCCGATGTAACTGGTGATAAAAATCCAATCCATTTGGATGCAAAACATGCAGCCAACACGGTTTATAAGAAACCTATCATACATGGTTATTTAGGAGGAAGCATTTTTTCCAGAATATTTGGTAATGATTTTCCCGGAGAAGGAACAGTATATCTCAATCAGAAATTAGAGTTTAGAAGACCTATGTATACGGGGGTCAGGTACAAAGCTATTTTGGAAGTGAAAGAAATCAACGAAGCCAGACACAAAGCCCTTATTGACACCCGAATTATCAATACAGAAGATGACAAACCAGTCATTACCGGGGAGGCCAATGTGATCCACAAGGAAAAGATAGGCTGAGATCAATGATAAATTTAAAATTACGAATTACGAATGGGATTTTCGTAATTCGTAATTTTTCATTCTTAATTTAATATTAAGGTATCGTTTGTTTTTTCTTCGTATCGATAATCACTGCGTCGATCGCTTTTTCTTTGACCTTTCGATTGAATTCAGGGATGTCTTCAGCAAATATTTTTTCCAACTTATCTAGCTGATGATCAATTTTTTCTGTTACCTCTTTTTTGAAAGCAACATCCTGATCAGTAGGAGGGAAATCACCAATGCTGGACAATGAGTTAAGATGTCCCAATTTATTGTTTAAGCGGATCGGATAATTCAAAGGATCCTGTCTGCTTCGATTCTTTGTTTGATAGAGTTCTTCTTCGACCCCTTTCATTTTTTTCAATATTTCTTTTGAGAGCTCTGTGATGTCCTTCATGGATTCATCATCCTTCATTTTTTCAGTAACAAGGTTCATTTGCTTTCTCGCCTCCCGGATATTTTTAATGGCTAGATTGGTTTCACTGAGTTTATCTCTAACCGATATAAGGAAATCAAATTGAGTCCTTAGATCTTCAAGGGATATTGTAGATCTTGGATCCTTTAATATTTCGAATTCCTGCTCCATTGAGTTTCCGGCTACAGTTAACCTCACTTTGTATGTTCCCGGCAGCGCCTTTGGTCCATTTAAAGATGCCCACCAAAGAATCATACCGTCAAATTTTTCGGCTTCAGCATAGCGCATATTCCAAACAAATCGATTCATCCCTTCCTTAACTTCCAGCTTTTGTTCTTTTGATCCTTTTTCAGGAGCAGTGGTAAATTTGCTGATCAGGTCCCCATCATTTTCCAAAAATTCCAAAGAAACAGTATCTGTTTTAGTGGTGTCACGCAGATAAAAATGCGTCATTACGCCACCAGGATGATTTTTTCCGTTTCGTTTAGAATTTCCAAAACTGCCGCCTTTCATTCTATAACTCGGCATTGGCTGATATAAATAAAAGTTACTTTTGGCAATGTTGTCATTGAGCTGATGCAAGGGTGTCAAATCATCGATCAACCAGAAACTTCTACCTTGAGTAGCTGCAATTAAGTTATCATCCTTTACTACTAAATCAGTAATTGGTACAATGGGAAGTTTCAGTTGAAATGATTTCCAGCTCGCTCCATCATCAAATGAAATATACATGCCGCTTTCGGTTCCTGCATACAATAACCCCTGTCGTTTTGGATCGGCTCTTACGACCCTGGTGAAATGACCCGGATCGATTCCATTAGTGATTTTGTTCCAGGTGGCGCCATAGTCTTTAGTATGATAAAGATAGGGTTTATAATCTCCTAATTTATATCTGGTGCCCGCTACATAAACTCCTCCTTTGTTGAAAGGATCAATGTCAATGCTATTGATCATCATCCATTCAGGCATGTTTGGAGGTGTCACGTTTTGCCAGTTCTTTCCACCATCCCTGCTTACATGGATCAATCCATCATCGGAACCGGTCCAAATCAGATCTTTTTCATAAGGAGATTCTGTGGCGGCAAAAATGGTGCAGTAATACTCAACACTTGTATTATCTTTGGTAATAGGGCCACCGGATGATCCTAACTTGGTTGAATCATCACGAGTGAGATCAGGACTGATGGTTTCCCAGGATTGGCCTTCGTTATAAGAAACATGTAAGTGGTTTGAAGCGGTATATAGTTTATTAGGATCATGAGGAGAGAAGAAAATGGGAAAATTCCATTGAAACCTGTATTTCATATTTTCCGCACCATGCCCCATGGGATTATCAGGCCAAACGTTAATAGCTCTGATTTCCTTTGTTTTATGATTGATCCTTGTTAAAAAGCCATCATAACTGCCTCCATAGACGATATCATTATCTTTTGGATCCACAGCCAAATGAGCACTTTCTCCACCTGCTGTGGGCTCCCAGTCTCTTTCACCAATGGACCCACCGTCGGTTCGATGATAGATCCTTACGGTTGAATTATCTTGTTGGGCTCCATAGATCCGATACGGGAAGTGGTTATCTGTCGTGACCCGATAGAATTGTGCTGTGGGTTGATTATAATATGTTGACCAGTTAGTGCCGCCATCATAACTTACCTGCCCACCCCCGTCATCAGCTATGATCATTCTTTGAGCGTTGTTGGGATCGATCCAAAGATCATGATGGTCCCCATGTGGTGCATTGAATGCTTCAAATGTCTTTCCACCATCTTTCGATCTATGATAGCGAACGTTCATAACATAGACTTTGTCCTCATCCTCAGTATCCGCATAGATACGGGTATAGTACCAGGCTCTTTGTCTAAGACTTCTGCTATCATTGGTTTTTTTCCAGGTTTTTCCGGCGTCATCAGATCTGTAAACTCCACCGTCTTTATTCTCAATAATGGCCCATACCCGATCGGAATTGACAGGAGATACTGTGACGCCTGAAATTCCCCAAATGCCTTTTGGAAGGCCTTCATTTTTTGTGATGTTGGTCCAGGTGTCTCCTCCATCCACACTTTTCCATAAAGCAGATCCCTCTCCGCCACTTTCCAGGCTATAGGGAGTTCTTCTTATCCTCCAAGTACTTGCATACATGATCCTGGGATTATTTGGATCCAGAACCAAATCCACAGCTCCTGCATCAACGTTGGCAAACAATATTCTCTCCCAGGTCTTTCCGCCATCCTTACTTCTGTAAACGCCTCTTGTATCCGAGGATTTGAATAAATCACCCATTACAGCGGCATATACCAAATCGGAATTCTGAGGATGAATACGAATTCTGGGTATGTGCCTTGAATCCTCCAGTCCTATTTGCTTCCAGGTCTTTCCGGCGTCAACTGATTTCCACATGCCATATCCGTAAGAGACATTTCCTCTGACCGTTACCTCTCCACCACCTACGTATATCACATTTTGATCGTATTCGCTTACCGCAATGGCACCAATGGAACCACCAAAGTATCCGTCAGAAATATTTTCCCAGGTAGAACCTCCGTCAATGGTTTTCCAAACGCCACCACCTGTAGCACCGAAATAGAATAAATTAGGTTCATTTGGTACTCCTGTTACTGCTGCCGATCTACCACCTCTGAAAGGGCCAATAGATCTCCATTCCAGGGCATTGTATAATTTTTCATCGTAGCTTGTTGTTTGAGGAGTTTTTGCTCGTTTTCTCTGAGCAATGGTTTCATGACTTATGGATAACACCAGCATGAAGGTAAATAGCATGAAAAGCGACAAACTAAATTTGGAAAGGTCTTTGTTGTTCATTTGTAAGATCGTTAGGTTAAAACTATTTAGGGTAAGGTCTTGTAATACCCTGGATTGTTGGTTCAAAGTAAATAAATTACGGAATAAATAAAACCCAGTAAACCGAATTAAGGTTATATTGCGTCTTATCCGTAGGGTTATCACTAAATGGCTTGTACTTAAAGTGAGGTCATCTGAAACTTATTTGCCTCTAAATGCATTATTTTTTATGATGAAGAGAAAATCTTTAATCTCCTTTTTTATCACCATATCGTTGGCTTTTCCCGCTTTAGGTCAGGATTTATATAAAGATTTTTCAACGAACATTGTTGAGGCAGAGAAAAAAGCCAATAAAGGAAAAATCAACTTCAGGAACTCAGGAACAGGATCCAACTATGATATAGGCTACCATCGTTTGGTTTTTGAATTAGATCCTGAGGTCTATTATATAAAAGGTGCCGTAACTACCTATTTCTTGACTTTAGATGATGAAGTAAATGAAATTAGCTTCGACCTGTCTGATGAATTGACTGTTGACTCGGTGGAGTATCACGGAGCAAAACTGACTTTTGCGCACAGCACGGAAGATGTTTTGACTATTGATTTACCTGCTGATTTGAATTCTGAAGTACTGGATTCGATCACAGTTTATTATCAGGGAGAACCACCCACCAATACACAAGATGTTCCCGGATTCAACAGATCTGATCATGCTTCAGGTCCGGTGATTTATACTTTATCAGAACCCTATGGGACCAAGGACTGGTGGCCAACTAAGCTGGATCTTGGTGATAAGATAGACTCTATAGATGTTATCGTTACAACTCCTTCTCAGTACAGGGCAGCTAGTAACGGATTATTAATAGCCGAAACAACGGTAAATGATGAGACCACCTTCCATTGGAAACACAATTACCCGATAACCAATTACTTGGTGGCGGTCGGTGTTTCTAATTATGAAGTGTATTCAGATTTTGTTGATTTATCAACAGGGCAATTGGAGATTTTAAATTACGTATATCCTCACTCTTTAGAAACCGCCAAGTCCGGTACTGCCGTTACCGGGGATATTATGAAATTGTTTGAAAACCTTTTCGGTGAATATCCTTTTGCAAAGGAAAAATATGGGCATGCCCAATTTGGTTTTAGCGGAGGGTTGGAACATCAGACGATGAGCTTTATGGGCATCTTTACGTTTTCATTGGTTGCTCATGAGTTGGCACATCAATGGTTTGGAAATAAAGTCACCTGTGAATCATGGGAGGATATTTGGCTTAATGAAGGTTTTGCTACTTATCTGGAAGGCCTTTGCTATGAAAATGGACTAAGAAATCTGGATTTTAAAACCTGGGTTAAAGGTAGTATTGATATTGTGACCGGCTCTCCCAGTGGCTCTGTTTTTGTAGACGATACTACTTCTGTTAACAGGATTTTTGATGGTCGTTTGACTTATTCCAAAGGAGCTATGTTATTACACATGCTGCGAGGCATTGTTGGAGATGAAGCATTCTTTCAGGCAGTTAAAAATTATTTAAATGATCCCGATTTGGGTTATGGTTATGCCAGAACAGTCGATTTGAAACAACACCTGGAAAGTGTGAGTGGAATTGGATTGACCGAGTTTTTCAACGATTGGTACTACGGACAAGGTTATCCGGTTTACAATATTGATCTGAGAGAAAAAAATGCGCAAGAATATACGGTTACTGTTGATCAAACGACCTCTCACAACTCGGTGGATTTTTTTGAAATGCCCTTACCTTTTCATATTACATTAGAGAATGGAAAAGATACTGTACTCACCTTCAATCATACCTTCTCAGGTGAACAATTTGAAATTGTTATGGATGAAAGGATCAGGAGCATCAAGTTTGACCCTGACCATTGGATTGTGACACCTACAAGCTTCGATTTAGTAACAGGAATTGAGGATGAGTTACCGGAATTGTTAATCAATGTTTTCCCAAATCCTGTAAATGATCGTTTAACAGTAGCTTTTGCCGCTGACCCAGGGAAGATCAAACATATTAACCTTGTTGATTTGCTAGGCCATAAAATCTATGAAAACAGCCATTTTGAAACAGAACAAAATGAAGTTGAAATAGACATAACCCATTTACCAGCCGGAGTTTACGTCCTCAATGTTTTTTTGGATAGTCAATTGATCACAAAAAAGATTAGCAAAAAACGCTAACTATTCCACAGTTCGGAAAGATGACTTATTTTTTTTAGTTATTTTCACTTTGGAACAATTGATATCCAAATATGAAATGAATCCGAAATTTTGGAATCTCCAATATGCCAAGTCGGGACGACCAAAATTTATCGGACCCCCTATTACATTTGAAACAAATTAAATACACATGAAATTTAAGTTACTATTGACCTTCTTTGTTTTGTATTGCTGTTTTGATTTAAATGCACAGAACAAATTCAAAGAGATTGTTGACAAAAATGTTTCGTTGGCTGAATCAGAAGCACATTTAAGATTTTTGGCTTCCGATGAGCTGAAAGGCCGAGATACAGGATCGCCAGGCCTGGAGATAGCGGCAAAATATATTGCTGAGCAATTTAGAAAATACGGCCTGAAGCCTGCCCCGGGAACGGAAGATTACTTTCAGGTTGTAAAACTGACCAATACTTCACCACCTAAAAAAGGCTCCTTGTCTTATAAGGACCATTCCTTCACACAAGGAGAAACCATGCTGGTTATGAATGGATCTGATGTAAGTTTAAATGCTGAGGTGATCTACGCAAATTATGGAACGGTTGCCGATTTGGAGAAATTGGATGTAAAAGGAAAAATTTTGATCGTCAAGGCTGGAAATGAAGACGCTACAAATCCCAGACAGTTTTTTGGTATAGGAAGAGAAAAACAAGCATTGGCAAAAGAAAAAGGAGCTGCTGCGTTGGTTGAACTTTATTCATCGAGCAAAATGCCATGGAGTCTTTTACTTAATTATTTGAACAGACCGAGATTGACAATTGGTGATGATCAGAATGATCAAGATGTTTTACCATATTTATGGGTAAATGATCCAAATAATGAACAGGTTAAGATTTTAACTGAAACTACAGTGGGATCAGCTAATCTTGACATAGCAGAACTTGATAAAAAAGTTGTCAGTGCCAAAAATGTTATAGGTGTTGTGGAAGGTACTGACAATAAGTTGAAGGAGGAATATGTATTACTTTCAGCACATTATGATCATATCGGGGTTAAAAAAGTAAAAACAGCCTCTGAAGATTCTATTTATAATGGAGCTCGAGATAATGGTATTGGGACGGTCGCATTGTTAAGCGCTGCTAAGGCTCTAGGGAAAAATCCACCAAAGCGCTCAGTGATCTTTGCTGCATGGACTGCTGAAGAAAAGGGTTTATTAGGAAGTGCCTGGTATGCAGATAATCCCTTGATCCCGTTGAATAAGACCGTTTATAATCTTAACTCTGATGGTGGCGGATATAATGATAAAACAATCATTTCTGTTGTAGGCCTGGAAAGAACCGAGGCAGAAGATGCTATCAGGAAGTCAGCTGAGGCATATGGCTTAGGGGCCACTGGTGATCCGGCTCCGGAACAAAACCTTTTTGACCGGTCTGATAATGTGAATTTTGCAAGAAAAGGAATCCCTGCTCCTACCTTTAGCACAGGATTCACCGGTTTTGATGAGGAAATTATAAAGTATTATCATCAAGTGGCGGATCAGGTAGATAGTATCGACTTTGATTATTTGTTAAAGTTTTACAGATCCTATGTGTTAACAACTTTTCAGATAGCTGATATGAAAAATGCCCCTTTCTGGCGTAAGGGAGATAAATATGAGCCAGCTGGAAAAGAGTTATATGGGAGAAAATAAAAAAAGCCCCAATCTTCTTTAAAAGATTGGGGCTTTTTTTATTTTCTTGAATTAACCAATGGCCTGTTCAAGGTCAGAAATTAAATCGTCAATATCCTCAATTCCCACACTCAATCTGATCAATGAATCCTTAAGTCCCACTTTTTCTCTTTCTTCTTTTGGAATGCTGGCATGGGTCATACTTGCCGGGTGTCCACAAAGAGACTCAACACCACCCAGAGATTCAGCCAAGGTGAAATATTTAAATCTTTTCAAAACCTCCATAGCTGCCTCAGTACTGTCATCTTTCAGGACAAAAGAGATCATTCCTCCAAAATCCTTCATTTGTGCTTTGGCAATTTCATGGTTTGGGTGATTTTCAAAGCCTGGCCAATAAACATGTTCAACTTTTGGGTGATTCTTAAGGTATTCTGCAACGCTTCTTCCATTTTGGCAATGCCTTTCCATCCTGAGATGCAACGTTTTTATGCCTCTTAATACTAAAAAGGAATCCTGCGGTCCTGTTACGCCACCACATGAGTTTTGAAGAAAGGCTAACTGTTCGGCTAATGTATCATCATTAACGACAATAGCACCCATAACAACATCCGAATGCCCACCAATATATTTGGTTACCGAATGCATAACAATATCAGCACCAAGATCCAAAGGCGTTTGAAGAAATGGTGTGGAAAATGTGTTATCCACCGCTAGTAGTAATTGATGTTTTTTAGCAATATCGGCAGCCCCTTTTATGTCGATGATATTCATCATTGGGTTAGTAGGGGTTTCCAACCATATCATTTTTGTTTTGTCATTGACATAAGACTCAATAGAACTTATATCTTCCATTGGGATAAAATGGAACTTGATGCCAAAATTGGCAAATACTTTGGTGAAGATACGGTATGTACCGCCATATAGATCATTCGCACTAATGACCTCATCACCGGGTTTAAGCAATTTTATAATGGAATCAATGGCAGCAAGGCCTGATGCAAAGCACAGTCCGTGTTTGCCGTTTTCCAATGACGCAATACTCTTTTGTAAAGCATCTCTGGTTGGATTCTGTGTTCTTGAATATTCATAGCCTTTATGGTCGCCTGGTGCAGCCTGGGCATAAGTAGAAGTTTGATATATTGGAGTCATGATAGCTCCTGTAGTGGGATCTGGTTCGACTCCGGCGTGGATTGCTTTGGTTCCAAATTTCATTGACAATGATCTTTTCAAAATGAATATTATACCTGGATCAACAAACGTGGTTTTGGTCCGGTTTGAATTTTGCGCAAATTAAAGAAATATAGTGAACAGCAGAAACATTTGAGTAGTTCCACTTAGGTAGACACTTTTTAGATTCTGAAATAATATCAATAGATCCACCTGGCATTTATTGGAAAGACAGGTGGAATTGTGTTGATGTGCAGGAGTGTTCAAGTGTTTAAGTTGAAATAATAATCATAACATGTGTAGTAGGAGACTCAAGTCAGTTTAATAAACAAATAGAAAATGTCCTTTCAGTCTGAATTTCCTTTGATCGTACCTACCCGGGTTTATACTCAATGCTTTATTTTATAAGTGATACAAGCAGAAGATCGGGTAATATTGTTGGTTGTCACTATCACCTGTAGTTTTGAACCAATATCAGAACGGAAGTGCAAACAACGGTTTTTCACTTGCTTCAATGTTGAACCTTGACAGTATTTTGCGGTTTTCCTTAATGAATTGATTGTATGCCGACGCAGCATCATCATATTTGTTTCTCATATGGAATACTCTGTCATTGGCGTCTATAATTTCCTGAATAAATTCTTCCATCTGCCCATACTCTTCGAACTTGGGATGATCATGAGCAAATTGAATGACAGCGTTCGATAATTCATTTGCCGAGAGATCATATTCATCAATTTTTTTTGAATCGATCATGGAATTTATATCATACCTTGTACTTCGAAGTTTTTCCAGGCCGGCAGTAAGAGAATCAAATGTCTCTTTGTTATAACTGTTTGTATAAGAGACTTCATCCAATAATCTCTTCATGGTACTTATTTTCTCATCATCATCTTCGATCATCACCTGCCATGCATACTCAATACTATCATTCAATTGATTTATATATGCTCTCAAGGAATCGGCCAGGAATTCATCTTGAGCTTTACTGGTATTGTTCTTTTTGCCGCATGATGAAATACATAAAACACCAATGAATAAAATGAAGCAACCTGATATATATCTCATTTACCTAGATTTTAATATGAACAAATTAGTTGAAACAAGCGTCATAGTGATCTTATTGTTTTGCCTTAAAGTTAATACATTAACTTTATCGTTTTTTGTCTAACCTGCCCTAATTCTTACCTGCTCCAGTTGACGTTTATCAACATTTAAAACGTAGTGAGGATCATATAATTTACATTCAACTCGGATTTTCCAAGCGTTTTTGGATTATAGCTTTTGTTTTGTATATTTCGAAGAAATTTTAGCATTAAGTTGTTGGATTTTCTTTGCTTGAAGGACTTTTATGTTGAATTAAGGGGAAGCATTTTTTAAGTAGGCTTTGCCAAATGGGTAGAAGTGGCATATTTTGAAAATTAAATTGTTTATCCATGAAGCTCAATTTTTGTAGGGGAATAATTTCCGCCTTTATTTTTTCTACACTCCCGGTTATTTGTTTTTCAGCCATTGATCACGAACAGCCCAATGAGGAAGATGTTGCAAAATGGACAGCTACCTCCTTCATAAATGATCTGACATTTTTACCTGATATTAAAATCGATTCATTGGTTGATGGTCTGAGTTTTGAAGAATACTTTGAAATGAATGAACCAAACCTGGATATGATAGAAGGAATTTACGATCTGTCCTGGGAAATCAAACTTTATAATTTTGGAAAATTGGTGAAAACGAGCCTTCAGGCCCGAGAGAAATATGCCATTGTAAAAGAGGGTGGACGATTCAGGTGCTATGTAATCAAGGAAAGATTACAACCCCTTAAATTTGGTAGGTTTACTCCTACTGAAACGGAAAGGCTTTATTTTTATTCCAATGAAGTACTGGAAAAAGCACTTGATAAAGAGATAAGATCCATCATCAATTATGATGGTACCATTAATTCTTTTTATACTTTTTCTGAAAAAGAAACCAAAAAACTAATGCGTGAACGCTTCATAGCAGGAGATATTCAGACTTTCAAGATGAAAGGTGAACGCGTATTCCCTCCGATCAGATAGGTTTGAACTGTTCGAAGGTTTCTTTGCAATTTTCACAATGATGAATTGCTCTGCATAAGGTAGGACCGAAGGGACTCTTCATAACGGTGTTCTGACTTCCACAGTTTGGGCAGATCACATTTTCCAAAACATCAAGATCAACAATTAGATTATGTTTTGGTGGAGGGGCTAATCCAAATTGTTTTAGTGCTTTCCGTCCCTTCTCTGAAATCATATTTGAATTCCAGGAGGTCTCGAGCGAAACATTCACCTCATAGTTGGAGATCCCGTTTTTAGCGAGTACATCCTCCACATCCTTTTTCATATAATCCAATGCAGGACAACCAATAAAGGTGGGGGTCATACTAATAATCACTTTTTCGTCTTTATCAATTTCGACCTTGGTAATAACGCCAAGATCTACTAGTGATAAAACCGGTATCTCAGGATCTTTTACCTCCTCTAGCCATGACCATATTTTTCTTTCTGTCAAAGACATCATTTGAATAGATTACCACTCAGCTGTTGGGTCAGACTTAATCACTTCACTCATCTCGTCAAGCAACGGTTGCAAATATTCGGTATGCCTTCCGTATCTTCCACCTGTTCTTGCTTCGGTCAAAGATAAGTCAGGTAATTGAAGCTCTGTTTGTTTCAATACATCGCTGATTTGTTCAATCCAACGTTCCTTCAAAGCTATTTCACCGGGAAATATTTTTTCATTCGCCAGCTCCTCTTCATATTTTGATTCTTCAAAAATACCGAGGGCAAAGGGGATAGCTTCATCAAGAGATTTCTGAAGTCTTTCGATACTTTCGTTTGTTGCAGTGCCTAGTTTTTTTATCCAAACATTGGCATGCATTATATGGTATTTGACCTCGCCTTTCAGTTTTCGTGCAATCAATGAAATTGGTTCAAAACTGGAATTGGTTAACATTTCAAACCGGATCATTTCTGAATGATCAAACAAAAAATGCCTAACCAGACTAAAATCGTATTCTCCAATGGGTAGTTCCACAAATTGGCAATTATGAAACTGCTCTGCATTACGTAGGAAAGCTGTAGTATCAGGATCTGATTCTCCCAATTCGTGCAATACATTGAAAAAGGCATAGCTATGGCCTATTTTGTCCTGAGCCATGGAGGAGAATGCTATATCTTCCTCGAGGATAGGTCCAATGCCGGTCCATTCAGAATTTCTGTGCCCAATGATCAACTGATCATCAGCGATTTTATATAAAAGATCTTTTAATGCTATGTTGTTCATGATTTGTAATAGCTCACAATTACATCAATAAACTCATTGATTGAGTTGTTCCTCTTTAAATTTCTTAATCTTATCCATGGCCCGGTAAGCCGTGGCATCTCTGTACTTCTTGTCGGAAAGTGTGTCCCAAATAGCCTTATCATCCTCATCGGAGAATAATATGTCTGAATTTTTGATTACCCAAACATTGAATTTGGGTTTCTCATCATCATAAAGAACCTTAGCCTTGTACAGGGCATTGTCATAACTTTCAGCCTCCACTGACCCAATATGTACATGTTGCTTCCCTCTTTTCTTGAGATGAAAAATCTCATATATCTCCTCGGGGCCATCCCCATGTTCTACTTTAGCAACCTGGTCATAGATGTTGTTGTCATTATCTGTGTAGCCGGTAATTCTAATTTTACCGGTTTCAACTACGCACATACCGAAACAAGTGAATCGCCTGCTGAAAGTTTCCTTAGCAAAGATAAATGCCATTTCCACATCAGAGGCATGGACAATCCCTACATGCTCAAAGGCTGCTTTGTCTTTTTTCTGAACAAAAACCTCGTACGTGACTAGTTGATCCAGTGCTTCTTTTGGTTGCAGGATGGCGTCATCTGATATTTCCAGTCTAGCGATTCTGGGATCCAAAGATTCCATTCTATTCAATTTTTAATTTCGCATTAAGCCAATGGAACAACATATTTCGATTGTGGAGCCAGCATGGCTTGCCTAACCCATTCACCACGTTCTTCAGCAACTCTTCGGACGGCAAGTCTTTCTTTGTTGCAAGGTCCGTCACCGTTGATCACGCGTTTAAATTCTGCCCAATCAGGTTCCGTATATTCCCATAATCCGGTTTCTGCATTTTTCTTGAGATTGGGATCCGGTATGGTCAACCCGAGTTCCCATATTTTGGGAACATACATATCCAGAAATTGCTGCCTGTTTTCGTCGTTGGTGGCCATTTTTACCTTCCATTTTACCAATGTTTCGGTATGCACCGAAAGTTTATCAGGAGGTCCAAAGAAATGCATCAGAGGTTCCCACCATCGATCAATGGCTTCCTGCATCATTTTTCTTTGTTTGGGCGTGCCGGTGGCTAAATGAATAACGCAATGATGTCCATATTTCAGGTGAAATGATTCCTCTGCACAAATTCTGTCAAGTGCTCTGCAATAAGGACCGTAACTTCCTCTGGCATTGGCAGTCTGGTTTACAATAGCCCCTGCATCCACCAGCCAGGAGATAAAACAACAATCTGCCCAGGTAAAGGTCGGATAGTTAAAGATGTTGGAATACTTTGATTTGCCGGAGATCAGATCATCAATCATTTGTTCCCTTGACTTACCCAGAGTTTCAGCAGCGCTGTAGAGCAATTGGGCATGTCCTACTTCGTCCTGAACTTTAGCCATAAGTGACATTTTTCTTTTGAACCCGGGAGCTCTTGTTATCCAGGTTCCTTCAGGTAAAGCACCAATGATTTCCGAATGTGCATGTTGCTCGATCATTCGGATCAATTGCTTTCTATAAAGCGCTGGCATCCAATCATTAGGCTCTATTTTTTCACCACGCTCAATTCTGTCTTCAAATTCCTTTAATTTAATTGGATCCTCGTTTCTCAGCTCATCCAATTTTGGTGTTTCGAATAAGTTCCCTCCACCGTACATAGTTTCTTAGTTTATGTTGTATAAAAACTTAAAATCTTATTTTCAAACCATTGATCGACATTCTTGAAAGTTGTTGTCCTATTTCCAATGGACTCATTTTGCCGTTGGGATCATACCAGTTGTGGATCCAGTTTAGAGATGAAAGTATCGTTAAAACGGCAAATTTGGCGTCTATGCTAATAAATTCATCATTGGCAATTCCTTCCTCAATAATGCTGATGAATTTATTCTGATAATCTTCACGCATGGCGATGAACTCATCTAACTTCGGCTGGTTTAAGTGCCTCCATTCATGAAGGAATACTGAGGAGGCTGAAACATTTTTAATAATAACCTGCGTATGGGCGATGATGGCTCTCTCCAGTTTAGCACTTGCCGAAATATTTTCTATTTCAATTTTATTGATCGCTTCGAAGAATTCATTGGCCATCCGGAAGCAAATATTACTAAGTATTTCTTCCTTCGATTTTATATGTGAATAAAGACTTGCTGCTTCAATACCAAGTTTATTGGCCAGATCTCGCATAGAACTTGCTGCATAACCTTTTTCTTTAAACAATTCGGTAGCTGCGAGTTCCAGTTGTTCTTTGCGAGATAACTTTTTTTCTATAATCATTCTTTCAAAGTTAAACAAGCTAACGTTCGTTAGCAAATTATTTCCTTATTAATTTCATTCCTGAAATGATGAAACTAGGAATAATTTACTTCAAAATAAATTTCGTTCAATTGGTTATAGCACATCTAAATTATATTTCAGTAAATTCTTTGGTTTTAGTAAGATAAAATTGGCTCAAGGGTATATTATGCCCATAAATCGCAACAGAGTTCTGTCTATCGTAATTGGCCATTTGTAAGTTAAGCCTTCAGGTATCAGATCTCAGGTATCAGCAGTGTCTATGGTTTTGAACCCTATTACAAATTGCGATAAGGGAATGTTAATGTTGAGTTATGAATTTTGAATAAATTACGAATGTCAAATTACGAATTACGATTAGTGTAAAACTTCGACACTTAAATACATCAGCACCTCAACACAATTTCAGATCAGTTATCTGCCAGGTTCAGACTGAAAAAAATCATGAAGACCGAAATCTGAGACCTGACACCTGATTGCTTCATAATTCAATCAATGTTAAAACCTATAATCCACTACCGTAGGGATCCTTAAGGACCTTATTAAAACCGCAACCTGGTGCTAGCCTAGCAAAATTATTTTAAGTTTGTGTAATACTCATTTAGAGAAGTTACCATGAACAAAAAACCGGATTTCAAGAGTGTTTCTCAATACCTGAATATGCTCAACATGTTTTATTATTTGCTGGTTGGTTTGCCGCTTGCATTCTTCGTATTTTTTTATCTGGAAAACAAAGAGGCACTTCAGGGAAGATTCATGGAAAGGGATCAGTGGTATGTTTTAAAATGGTGTTTAATAATCATTGCTTTGATCGAAATGTTTGCCGGTGAATTTCTTTTTAGAAAGATACTCAACCGGGATTTAACAAATGCTTCTTTGCAGGAGAAACTACATGTCCTTTTCAGAGCACTGGTTGTTCGATATGCTGCCTATTTTTCTGCCAGTCTATTTGCTGTAGTGCCATTCTATTTTTTTAAAGAAGGGGTTTTTACCGTTATTTATCTGATGGTCCTATTTGCATTTTCACTCATCAGACCAACGATTGTAAGAATTGTGGGTTCGAATATTTTTGGAAAGGATGAGGTAGCAACAATTAAGGAAGGAAAAACATTATGAAAAAGGTGGTGTTGAAATGACGAATTCACTTTGATAATTTGTGTCAAATAAGGGATAGAAATTTCGAGAAGATTATCTGAAATTTTTTGTTAATAATCTCAAACTATAGACTTGGTATTCCTAATAGATTAAATGCATGAATATCATCCATATTCAAATGTCCTTTTAGAAAGAGATCAACTTTGAATGAATTAAGGAAGGTACCATAATCCAGTTTCCTATGTTCATGGTAATATTCAATTATTTTGGTATAACCTTTCAAGCTGCTGAAACCTGAGGAACTGATGATGCCAATGGCCCCTTTATCTTCTAGAAGCAATAAATCCTCCGAAAATGACTTTTTGCTTCTATGTGCAAATTCACCGGTCCAGCAGGAAAGATCAAGTAATTTAAAAATTCTATGGGCATGTAATTTGTCGAAATCACCGGACTCGACCTTGTTATAGTTACTCCATCCCGAAAAAGATGCGTGACCAGCATATATTAGAAAACCGGTCTCATTTTGATTGATCTTATCAATGATGTCATCTCCGAATATTTTATTGAAGAGGTGATGTTCGGGTTGAAAAAGAGCGGCAGAACTGATGGGATTGGCAAGAAGTTGCTCATCATCAAAAATGATGGTTTTGTCATTTGTGTTTTGAAGGTATTTCTTCAATTTTTTTGTATAAGTGATGATTTCCTCCGGAGATTCCATAGGTAGTCGCCCCAGTTGAAACACCGGGTTTAGGGGGTCACTGGAGTAAGCATAAGGATAATCCGTGGCAATGCGACTGTTTTTTTCCGATTGCAAATAATAAAAGGTGGGTATCAAGTCATTTGAGTTGCGGTCGTTCATGTTTGAATCTCCAACAAACAGGACATATTTTGGTTTTATGGAGTGCAGGAATTTTTTGATAGAAGTGTTGGATTTTTTGCTGTAAGATAAATGGTCGTAGATAGGCTGGGCATCAATCAGATGGTAGGTCAATTCCGGCCTGATATTTTGTAAAAGTGGCAGAAGGTGCTTTTTTGTTGGCTCAAGAAGCATTGAGGTGGTGATAACCAAAAAATCATAATAGCTGGTGTCAATGGTTCCATGGGATTTTAGTGCAAGTTCTTTTAAATGGTTCTCATTTTGAATCAACACATTGTTATAGGCCATTTGATAAATCTCTTTCCCACTTGAGATGGCGTTTAGCTCGTTATTCAAAAAGAAAAAATATTTGTAGGAGTGACGAAAATCAAAGTTTTCATCCAATCTTTTGGAGGGAATGTATATTCCCTTAGTGAAAGAGGGGCCATGAAAAATCTCCCTGTTGCTAATATCCATCTCAAGGGAAATAATCCCTATTTCATTGAATGGCAGGAAGAGTTCAATCTCCAAAACACCATCAATATTTGAAAATTCGAACTCAAACACATAATCCCTGTTTTGGGTCATTTTGACCTGATAATCTTTTCCATTTAGCTTTAAAAACAGGGGTGTATTTGCAGATACGAAGTTGTGGACTTTTAATCTTATGGAGTCTTTCAGCCCATTGCCAAGCGGTTTAGGCAACTTGATGGTCTGCTTAAAAGTTTGGTCTTCCCTGAGAATGTGGTGAAACCAATGATCGACATTGAGGGTGTTGGAGATCGAATATTTAAAGTGGGTTTTATTCTTTGTGATTAACTGTGATTGAAACTCAATGTGTGTTGAATCACCATTGGAAAGATTCCTCAATTGGTAGGTGTTTTTGTTAGGACTATAAATGTAGAATCCATCAAAAATGGGATCATAACAAGGCAAATATTTTAGGTCGTTGTTTACTATAATTGCACCATCCGGATCAATGGAGTCGGGCCTTTTGATTTTATAAACACCCTCATTGGGGGCTTGAAAGTGATAAATGGAATTGTTTTGGGAAAAAACCTGAAGCCCAAAAAGGATGTGTGCTAATAAAAAAGTTGAAAATTTCATTGAAATTCTTTTACATATAACAATATAACTATATATTGGGGTGTCTTAAGATTCTTGAGCGACCAAGCTATTACAATCACAAAATTTGGAGTCCCCCTTGTCAGCAGCTTGATTGGGGATCTGGTATGTTTTGTTCTGAAGTGTATGTTGATCTAATTTTAATCCATACACATAATTAAAACAAGATTTTTATTAAGAAATGTGAAATTTTAAAGCAACTAGGCTATAATCAATTATGAGAATCAAAATTCCCTTATCAACAGCATGGAGTGCAATATTGGTATGCCCAATAATCTGTATTTCCGCGATTGGATTTAATCCGATGATGAGCGATCCTTCATTTTATGAAGAATTGCAATTGCACAAGACCGAAATAAATGCCCTGGCGGCAACTTATGCGGTAAGTAATCCCTCTTACATCGAAACTTATGACATGTTGTTAGAGGTGCTTGTTGGTTATTCCAAATCACAAATGGCTTTTATGGATCAAGCCGGTATTGATCTGGATGAAATTAGGTTAACCCAAGCTGAAATGCAGTCATTGGGTTATACTTCCACTGAAATAACCGAAACATTGGCCAATCAAACCTTGGTCAAAAACCACTTTCAAGTACATGCTTCGGCCATCACCGAGGTGAACACACTCATCAACAATATCAAACCCGATTTATCGACCGGTTTGGAAGCAGATGTCAGTACATTTCAAAGTTACATCAACCTTGGGGTGCCACTTCAGTATACTTATTATGAGGTGTTTTATGATGCCACAGGGTATTTAGATCCTGATGAATTTCTAACCACAGGTCTAAATTCATGGAGGCTGGCAAACAATATCAGAGGTCGTGGGGCCAATGAATCTCTGAATAGAATAAAGGATTTGCTGAATTCCGGTCAAGCTGAAATGACATTGGGATATCACATTTTCCCGAATCCCTTTGCCAAAGAGGTCAATATCATGTATGACCTGCCCGAGGCTACCAATGTGAGCATTAAGATTTTCACCACCGAGGGTAAATTGGTGAAAAAGGTCTACGAAGGTCCGGGAAGAAAAGGGGCCAACTATGTGAGCTGGGATGCCACTGATGAAAAAGGCAAAAGACTGAGTAACGGCATATTTATTACAGAATTGTCATTCAACAATTCCAGACAGACCAAAAGGCTATTGTTAGAAAATAAATAGGAAACAAAATGAAGTCATTGATATATATAGTATTGATTTTAATTCCTGCTTTGGGTGTGGCCCAAATACCAGATCAGTTCAGTAATGAAAAATTGGCCATTCAGCACAAGAAGGAATTTGACACAAAATGCAAACAAATTGGATTGCACGCCAAACCTGAATATTACTACAAAAAGAACATCAACATCAATAAATATCAGGAACTAAAATCACTGGGTGTTGACCTGAAGGTGATGGACCTTAAAACACACGGGGGATTTACTTACCAAGAATATTCCTTGATGTCCAATATCGTTATCAAGGGAAAGGTCATAGAAAAAATTTACGATGCTGACAGGGAGAGCTATTTCCACACTACTGTAAAGGTAGAAGTGCAAGAAGTTGTTAAGGGTGAAAATTTACCAAAAATCATCAACTTAAAATTGAGGTCTGGTTTGATTGGGGAAAACAAATATGTAAAATCCAGTGATGAACCGGAGTTTGAAATTGACGGTGAAACCGTTTTCCTGTTCCTTTCTAAGGTTCCATATCACGAGATGGTTGAACAGAAAGAAAAGGGATTTTTTCAGCATAAAATACCTGAAAATTATAAGCGCCTGAATGACTATTATTTGGAGGGGAAATTTGTGGTTAAATTGGATTATGTCTTTGATGATCTCAATAATAATGTAGGTAAAATTCAGGACATCACTTCCAGTATTCAAGCCATCGAAAAAGTAAACAATTCCAATCAGTTTTATCAAAGGTCTTATAAATAAATCAGTTATGAAAAGTATAAAGAGTGTTTTATTGGCATCCCTTGCGATTTTATTGGTCATTTCATTGTCCTCATTCAAATTAAAATCCAATGGGAAAAAGTTGAGTTGGGGTTATTATTATGTGTACTATACCCCCTCTTTGAACAACAGTGCCCCCGCCTTTATTCCTATTATCCAACCTGCCTTGGACCATATGGAACCCGAACAGTTTACCGTAACGCTTTTGGCTCCTGAATGGGATGCTGATGGTTTATTCGATCCGGGCTTTGGCAGCAATTACATCAATAGTGATAACAATGTTTGTGAAATTGGTTATGGGTATTATTTCAAGGCATCTGCTGCGGCAGTGACACAGGATTACATTGCTTTTGGTGATTACATTGAATTTGACATCACCATCAACAGTAATTTCAATTATTCATTTACCAATGGGGGTGGGGTTTCAGGACATGTTGACAGGGGCAATGTGATGAGACACGAACTGGGTCATGCAGTGGGATTGGATCACACCGCCTATTCAACACGACTCATGCATGCCACCATTCCTGTTGGAGGAAACATCAAAGGAATCGGCACTGACGAAAAAAACGGATACAAATGCCTGTATGATCAGAATGATCCGTGTACCGGTCAGGAAGGAGGCAGTGGGAGCATCGTATTTTCAAAAGATATGGTGACCTCAACAGTTAACAATAGCCTTCAGTGGACGGTTGAATTGGACGAAACAAACCTCAAAGGTTTTAATATTTATGAAAAGAACAAATGTGGCACGCAGTTCAAAACTGTAAACAAAGAGCTGATTAAGTATTCCAGTGATAACCCTAGTTATTGTTTTGAAGTAACCGGGAATTTAGCGGATGTTGAATACTATTTGGAGTTTGTAGGCTACGGTAAATCTCCCAAAAACATGGTGGCCATTTCAAATTAAAATTCTCGGGAAAATGAAAAAGTCAAGAAACATAAAACAAAAGGTGAGAAAGCAACAGTATCAAAAGCCTAAGATAACGATTCAGGTTCCCATGGAAACCAGAACAGGCAGTTCTGGCCCCAGTTAACCAAAAAAATTGATGCGATCAATTGGTCGAAACAATGAATAATTCTTTCGACCAATTCATTCCGGGTGATGTTATGTTTTCAATTGGTAAAAGAAGTGCCTGTATTTTCGACAAGCTCAAAGAAAATCCCAAGTATTCTGTTGTTCTTGATATCAATGGGTTTACCCAACAAATCAATACTGACAGTGTTGATTTTTACAGCAGGGTTTTGACCAATTACAAGCAGTTCTGCACGGCTGATAAACCTGCCAATTATCATGTGAACGTTGCAGAATACAACCACAAAGTGAAAAGAAGATTGAGAGGGGATGCAAATTACAACTGTAGTAAAATTCAACTGAACGAGGTTTTTAATTATCGTATGGATCGATCCGGAACCCATATCGATCTAATGCTTCCCAAACAATATGAGCCCTGGATGGCAGATAACTTTTTCAAGTTATATTTTTCCAGCCGGTGTCTTGATCATGGGATGATACTGTTTCATGCCAGTGCCATTATAAAAACAGATGGGGGCATGGTGGTGTTTTTAGGTCAGTCAGGTGCTGGCAAATCTACCATCGCCAGTTTGAGCGACCTGCCTTGTATACATGATGATATCATTGCCATTTCCTGTAAACAGGGGCGTTTCAGGGTTGAAACAATTCCTTTTAAGGTCGACTATGAGAAAAGGGCATTTGATGGAGCAATCGATGGATTTTTCAGAATCTACCAAAGCAGTAAGACCTATTCGGAAAAAATTAGTCACAAGGTTGAAAAACAAACACATCTTTTGTTTGGTGTTTGGAGTTTCCGGGAATTTGATTTTGACAGTGGCAGCATGGATCAAAGGAAGATTGAAATGTGCCAGGCAATGATCGATATTCCAATGAAGCGGTTGTTTTTTACCAAGAACAAGGAGTTTATGAAATTGATCTGATGGAAACCGTTTATTTAAAAATTGCTGGAATCACAATAGGCATTCAATCAGAGGTGTTGGGCGTTATTAAGCGGTTCGTGGAAATGTATCGGCATTACCTAAGAACTGATGGTGATGCTTGTTATGCAACGTTGACCATATCGGTCGATGATATGAAAAAGTACATCAGGAAGGAGAAGCTGCCCTTTGATGAAAATTCCAGTACCATCTATTCCCGGTACATTTATTCAAGTGCCTATGATCCAATATCAAAACGGGCTCATTTGTTGACTGACTTAGACAATATATACCCTGTGAGCGAAGAATATCTCATGAAGTGGTTTTCACATTTGTGCATTGAAAACGGCAAGCTTTTATTTCACAGCTCTGTGGTCATCAATCAAAATGATGAAGCCCGAATATTTTACGGGCCATCGGGCATTGGTAAAAGTACCATTGTTCAATTATCGGAGAACCACCATGTTTTTACGGATGATCTTTCAGTCCTTGAAAGAAGGCCGGACAGTGATTTTTGTATATACAAAACACCATTTGAGCGGAACAAGAATGCTGTGAAGGCCAGAAAAATAGCCATAAAAGGAATGTACAGACTGCATCAGTCCACCAGTGATTCTTTGCAAAAACTCCCCGCTCCCATGCACACTGCAAACCTTCTTGCCAATGTCTGGAATTTGGATTTCAACAACAAGGGGTATGAACTATACCATCGGGTCATTGAAAGGGATTTTGGAAATACTCCCGGCTATAATTTATTCTTTATGAAACACAGTAATTTTTGGAACCTGATATCATGAACAACATCAAAGAATCCATCTTCTCGGTAAATGACAATGCTTTGATCAAAGAAATTGATGGTGAAGCTGTCATCGTATCCTCAATGGATGCGATGATCACCTCGATCAACCAAACCGGGACCTTTATTGTCAATTTGGTAAAGGAAAAACCCTCCAGCTATCAAGATATCTTAATGGCTGTCACCGAAAACTTTGACATCAAAACAAAAGAGGCCGATGATGATTTGTTTGAGTTCTTAAACCAGTTGATACAATGCAACCTAATCAACCATAAAAATGTGTGAACTCCAATTTGCAACGATAAAGGGTTGGAGCATGGCTCCCATTTTAAAAGAGGGAGACATAGTGGGCTATAGACAAAAAGGATACAAGCCTGGTGATATTATTATTTTCAAACATGGTGGATTGATCGTCACTCATCGATTGATCGAAACCGGAAAACGATTAACGGCCAAAGGGGACAACTTTACTACACTGGATGTAAATATCAAACCTGGCAATATTCTGGGAGTTGCAGAATATGTTTTGCGAAATACCACCGCAAAACAGATCAGGTTAAATGTTACCAAAGCCAATAAATTCCTGTTAAATCATGCCAGGTTTGAGGTAAGGGTAATTTCTTTCACAGCAAAACTCATGGGTGAAAAATTCAGTGGTCTGGTCATTAAAAGAATGCTTTTGCCGGTGTATGTGATGAGGTATTTTTTGTTCAGAATTTATGCAGGAACTACTGGATACTTTTAGGGGATCACTTCTTCGTGAAGAACAAACAGCTTTCATAGAAAACCATTTGTTGAATGCCGATGATGATTTGTTATCGTCTTTCCTGACACTTCTAAAAAACGAAGACCTGGACTTGCTGTTATACGGTTTCCTCAGGGAGTACAAAAATTCAAGCCCAAGGTTTGAATCAATGCGAGCGGAACTTCACAAAAACTTTGTTCTCGAAAAGGCAAGGCAGTTTTACCAACTGGAAGAATTAAAAGAAATATTGCAGTGTTTCCCGGATTCAACTTTGTTGTTGAAGGGCCTTTCATTGTGCCACTACTTGGAAAAGGATATTTACAAAAGAAGTGTGGATATCGATTTACTGGTTACGAAAAATCATCAAAAATCAGCAATTCAAAAAGCATTGCAGCTGGGATATGAAATGACCAAAAGATACTATGCGTATGGAGAATATTCTTTTGAAAAGGGCAAACATCTCTACATTGATCTGCACTATGACCTTTCTGTCTCAGCTCCTTTGATGAGGATATTTGATATCAACCAGGAAGAGTTATTCCTGAAGAAGACCAATGTGGCATTTCAGCAAACAATGATTCCAACACTCAACAAAGAAACAACCCTGCTCTACTTGTGCATTCATTTAGTGATCAATCATCAAATGAATGGTTTCATGCTGCTATACGAAATTACTTTGTTTCTTTCCCTGCATTCAAAATCGCTGTGCTTCGACAACCTCATCAATACAAGCAACCGGTTCAAATTAAATCAAATACTCTATATCGCCTTGGCGATTGTGGGTTTCCATGCCAAAGTTGGATGGTGCGGCCGCGAGCTATTTGAAAAACTGAGAGCTGACACCTCCAATGTTCATCGGATGGATCAATATCTATCCAATTACTGCGTGCAACAAAATGCGCTAGTCAATCGGAACAGGATGGACAGGGAATTTAGAAGATTATTCACAGATAATTTCACCAGTAAAATACGCTATGGTACAGGTTTGATGAATTTCTTTTTGAAGGGTGCATGGTTGAGAATTAATGACAAAATAGATTGATCAATGATAAAATCAATTGCTGAAAACAAACTGTTTATTTCAAGGCTGAAACACCACGCTTTAGCGCGGAGAATCAACCTTGTTTTATTGCTGGTGGCAATTGTATTTGTGACGGCTTTAAATGTGTGGATTCCAAGACTAATTGGCGGTTTTTCATCTCAGGTTATTCAAAGCAGCCTCACCCAAGATTCAACGGTCTTAATTGTCATTGTGTTCCTTGCTAAAATTGGTTTTCAATATTGTGTTTCATTCCAAACCCATTTTTTGTCAAAATACCTCACCATTTTCTTAAAAAGAGACCTCCTGCAATTGATTGTGAACAGTGAGCAGAGTTGCCTTGACAAATACAAAAAGGGTGATTTGCTGGAAAGGGTGTTCAACGAGCTAGGACAGCTGCAGGGAAAAATGGTGATTGGGTTCATCTATTTCATCAAGGATTTACTCTTTCTGGCCGCGTTGCTCATTGGGGTGTTGATCATTTCCAGGTCGCTGTTTTTCAGCTTATCGGTATTTACGCTGTTATTTTCCATTTACAATAGGTTTTTTGGAGGAAGGGTCGAAAAAAATGCGCATAGCATTCAAATTCTCAATGCCGAGCTGACCAGTTTTTTTTGGGAGGTGATATCCGGGAAAAAGGACGTTTTCATTTTGAACCTGAGGGATAAGATATTTGGAAAGTGGGAGAAATACCTGCTAACATTAAAGAGGGAATTTAAACATTTGGCCCGACTCAGGGGGTTCCATGAAATTACTTTGGAGGTTTTAATTGCCATGTTCATTTTAACGATTGTTGCTATACTCTCATCAAGTGACAACATTGAAAACACGGTGTCTTTGCTGGCCTATGTTTTGATGTTGACCTGGCCGGTCAAAGAAATCAACAACTACCTTGTATCCATGCGTTCCCTGTTGCCCTCATTGCGCAGGGTTGAAAACCTGCTGGAAGCACTTTTGCCAAAAAAGCAACAGGTTGATTTAAGGAAAAAAAGCTATGTGTATTGTGATCACCCGAAAATAGGAATGGACATTGTCAACTTGAACTATTGTTATGACAAACACCAGGACAACTTATTCGAAGATTACGGATTAAAATTTCATCCGGGCTTTTACCTTATTCAGGGAGCCAATGGTAGTGGGAAAACAACACTGGCGGAAATTCTGACAGGTATCAGAACCCCTGCATCCGGGAAAATCATTTTCAGGGGACCTGATTCTAATACCGGTAAAGTCAGCCCAGTCAAACTTGTGACGCAGAACCCTTTTTTATTCAATGATACAATATTAAATAACCTGAAAATCAACACTGATGCCGATCCTGATCAAATCAACCACAAGTTGGAAATCTATGGGCTGGGAAGTTTCTTCGATCAACAAACCCTTGAGAAAAAAGTAGGCGAAAACGGGATATTTCTTTCGGGTGGCGAAAAGCAAGTCATTAGTATTATCAGAGCGGTTTTGGCAAATCCCGATATTTTGATACTGGACGAAATAAACAACAATTTACCGGCCAATATTTATGACCGGCTGGTTAAAACCTTGTATCAAGAGAGAAGAGATAAGATCACTGTTTTAATCTCTCACCAAACACCTGAAATCAAATTAGAAGAAAAAATTTCATTGTAAATATGCTCTATACCATCCTATTCTTTTTCCTTTCCTTGTCATTTTTTGCCTTGGCCCTATATGCCATTTATCACTTGGCCAGTAGCGCTAAACTCGGGACATTGGTACTGGCCCTAGTGCTGATTGCGGCAATATGTACCTCTGTTTTCATAGAATCACTTTTTTTCATTGAATGGTATGCGCTCAATATTCTACAGACAATTACCGCGTTTTTCCTGATGTCCTATATGCTGTTGTCGTTGCTATTCTATAAAAGAAAACCTGTTGATTCAAATCCCCCTGGAGGCACTTTACCAAAAGTATCAGTTCTTGTTGCGGTTCACAATGAAGAAGAAGTGATCGAAGAAACAATCAAAAACCTGCTCCAACTTGAGTACGATGCTGCCGCTATGGAAATTGTCGTCATTAATGACAATTCCACCGACAACACCAAAAGCATTCTCGAGCAATTCAAGGATAAAATAAGGATTGTTGACAGGACTCCGGGATGTTTGAGGGGAAAACCTGCGGCAATTAATGAGGTGATTCCATTGTTGAGTTCTGAAATCATCTGTGTTTTTGATGCGGATTCATTGCCTGAGAAAAATTTCTTAAAAAAAGCAGTGGGGCATTTTAGTGACAACAAGGTTGGTTTGGTCCAGTGCCGTAATGTTCAATACAATGAAAACACCAGCATCATATCCAGGCTGGTGGGTATAGACATAGATTCGCTGCACTTGTCTTTGTATTATCCCAAATCCCTATACGGAATGCCCATTTTCGAAGGGCGCGCAGGTCTGTTTAGAAGATCGGTTTTTATCAAGCTGGATGGATACGATACCAACTTGCCAACGGAAGATTGGGATTTTGGCTATAAAGTCCAGATTTCAGGCCATAAGCTGGTGTATGATCCGCATGTCTACAACCATGAGCAAGCCACCGATACCATGAGTGAATATGTTAAGCAAAGATACCGCTGGCTCAGTACCACCATTCTGACGTTTCTAAAGAACTTCAAGCCGGTGCTGAGGACCAATTCGCTGGGTGTTTTTCAAAAGTTTGATTCCTTCTTTATTCTGTTCTTTAACATTTGGGCGATCGTTTTTAACCTGATTGGATTCATAGGGTTTTGCGGAAAGTTAATGGGATACCAGTTCAATGGATCAATTTTCCTGATGGTGTTTTTATCCATGGTGGTTTTCTATAATTCGCCCTCCATTTTATTCCAAAAGAAGATCAAGCACCTGCTGTTTTTTCCCTTCATGTACCTGTACTATTGGTCCTTTACGGTGATCATTTCAGTAATCTTTATTGACAAGTTTGTATTAAAACGGGACATGAAATACAAAAAGGCCACCCATAACCAGCGGGCACTAAACAGATTCAGGGCATCATTTATGAACGCATGAATTTTCAACACAAGGAATTTTGTATTCGACATTGGATTTCCTGTTTGACCATCTTGTTGCTGGTTTCAGGTTGTGATAAAAAAAACCTTGACCACTGTGATGATACCCAACCTCTCTTTGGCCTTTCGGGTTTTCCGATTGGTGTAGCAGTGGATGTCCCAAAACTCAGGTATGACAATCAGTACAGAGATATTGTCCACAACCAGTTCAATAGCCTCACCCCTGAAAACATCTTGAAATTTGAGAACATCCACCCCGCTGAGGCGCAATATGAATGGGCAGAAATGGATCATTTGATTGAATTTGCCCAATCCGGTAATAAAAGGGTGCATGGCCACACGCTAATATGGCACAAACAATTACCGGTTTGGTTGCTCAACCATAAGGGTAACAAAGAGGATTGGTTGGTGCTGATGCGTGATCATATCTTCAAGATCATGACCAGGTACAAAGGAAAGGTTCAAAGCTGGGATGTGGTCAACGAGGCTTTTAACGAGGATGGCACTTTAAGACATTCTATTTGGAATCAAAAGATTGGCCCCGGTTATATTGAGCAAGCCTTTCTTTTTGCTCACCAGGCCGATAAAGATGCTTTGCTTTTTTACAATGATTTTAACCTGGCGCTCAATGCCAATAAACGCAAAGCCGTGTTAAAACTCATCACTACTTTGAAATCCAAAAATGTACCCATCCACGGCATCGGAATGCAAATGCATGTATTTGATGGTTTTCCCAGCCAAACGGAGATCAATACGGCAGCAATAGAATTTCAAAAACTAGGGTTGAAGATTCATTTTTCCGAACTGGACATCTCACTTAATCCATTGGCAAACAAGCAAGCACCAACGAATAAAATGCTGGGGAATCAGAAAAGAAAAATAAAAATGATTGTGCTTAATTATCAACAACTTGGCATCAGCAGTAAGTTTGGGATAACGGTGTGGGGAGTCAGTGACATCGATTCTTGGATACCGGCCAACTTCAACCGAATGGACTGGCCGCTTTTATACGATGATGAATATCAAACCAAACCAATGTATTGTGGTTTTAAAGAAGGTTTACTCAATAAATAAAAAACTATTTCTGGTCCTTATTTTGGTCTGTATGGTTGGCAAATCCTGGGGACAGGTATCTGTAGGTTACTATCCCTTTCAATCCATCTTTTCAGTTGGCTCCAATCCTGAAAAGCCACTGTGGGTGGATTTCAGGTTTGAAACCAATACCTTTTTCTCCAACCTGAATTCTGAAATATCCCCAATGGTCAATGTTCTGAATAATGAATGGGTAAGGTACTACATTGGTTTGGGTTTAAACTTCAATTTGGTGAGCGCCACTTATCAGGAAGAGGTATTAAACGGCTATTCGTTGACCATTGGTTCAAGGGTCAGCCCATTGATCAGAAACAAATGTTTCAATGTCATTTTCGAAATATCCCCGTTTGTAAATAAAAGTTTTAATGGCGGGCTGCTTAGAACCAACCTGGGTTTGGCTTACATACTTAAAAAGAATCCTCAATGACCTTCCAGTACCACTATGAATAGAAATGAGTTATGTGTGGCCATAACGGGAGCAACAGGCTTACTTGGCCGAACCATTCTCCTTGAATTTATAAAACGGAACATCAGTGACCTTAGCAGGCTTAAATTGATCATCTTCGGAAGATCCACGAATGATGCAGCGCTATCGGACAGGATACATCACATCATATTGAACCAAGCCCCCACCTATTGTAAAACGGATGCTGAAGGGCAAGATAAATTAAGATCATTTTGCAATACGAATATTTCTTTTTTTGATTGGGATTTGAATAGCCCCATTGATCCAATGGATGAACGCATCAGGAAAATCAAACACAAACGCATCCATTTCTTTTTTCATGCTGCTGCCTTGACCGACCTGAGGAATTCCCCAAATGCAGAATCGAAGATCTTTACCAGCAATTATCTCGGGACAAAAAACATGTTTTCCATAATCAGCCACCTTCAAGTCGATGAATTCAATTACATCAGCACAGCTTATGCAAGTGGAAGTATTTCCGGGAATGTATACCCCAACCAATCCTCGGGCAATTTTAGGAATCCCTATGAGAGATACAAGCGCACAACAGAGCTAATGACCAAGGATTATTGCCATAATATTGGAATAAAATACCGCTGCCTTAGGCCATCAATCATTTGTGGACAGTTGATTGAAGAGCCGATTGGATACACCAATAAGTTCGATGTATTTTATGCAACCGTGGCTTATTTGCACAAGCTAAAATCAAAAGCAAAAATCCCCAAAAACGAATATTTCACCACAAGTCTAAGGTTGCGTTTTGGCAAAAACGGGAGTCTTAATATTGTTCCGGTTGATTATGCAGCGAAAATTATTTATGAAATTTGTATGAACGACCACGCTTCTGAAAGTTGTCACATAGTAAATCCTGTGAATACAAATCATACAGTTTGTTTTAAAAGTACTTTGTCAGCACTAAAAATTAATGGGATAAAAATGGTGAGTAAAATGCCTTCTAACTTAAATTTATCCGAAAAGGCCTATTATAAGTATGTGGGAAAGGTGTTTGACCCATATGTTAATTGTGGTCCATTATATTTTAGTACTGAAAACATAAATGATATACTTATAAAATCAGAAATACAATGTCCAAGAATTAGTTGCAATAACTTTCTTAAGTTACTGAACTTTGCTCGAGACATGGGTTTTCGAAATAGAAGAACATAAATTCGATTGTAGTCCAGATCTGTAATTGAATTAAAGGTTTTACACAAACAATTAAGGAAGGAAAAACATTATAAAAAAGGTGACCCAAAAACCGGATCACCTTTTTTTTTCAATCCAAATGCAATGTGAGCCCAATGCTGAATGCATTTAATTCCGGCCCACGGTTATCAGCAAAAAGCTCGTTTAAATCGTAGTTGAAAAATATATTGGCAGATCCAACACCTAATACAGATCTGATGCCGTATCTGATATTATTCATGAAGAAGTTATTTTTATCCTTGACGTCCCTTTTGTCACCGTCCTCTTTGAATACATAACGGCTGTATGTTAAAAGCCTGTATCCTGCATAACCACCCACTCCAAATTTTAACCCATCGCTAAAATGGTGTCGGTGACGTGTAAAATTGATAACAGGCACCAGGCTAACATCCAGGTAAGCTGAACTAAATTTGCTCTTTCTAACATCCAGTCCGTCTGTTCGTTCTACAAACTCCACGCCTTCATCTGTTCTGTTGATGATGATATTCTCATTTTCAAATTTAAAGTTGTACCAACTAACATCCGCTCCATAGAGCAAATGAAAGGGGCCTCCAAGATGTGTATCTGTAACCGATTTTATGGCCAGGTACCATGACCCCCAGGGCCTCACAGCAAAGGGCTCATTATTGACATCAGGAAATTTTCCATCTAATAAATAGTTGTTTGTACCTATGTCAAGGGCTATGTGATGCCAGGAGCCATGACTCCTTCTTTTCCATCGCCTTTCATCATCATCCTGAGCAAAAACCTGTACCGATGATCCGGCATAAAGACATAAAACTAGTATGGTATAGATTATTTTTTTCATAGGATTAGGGGTTAAAAATTTGAGTTAATACCTTATTGTGTTGTTGTAAATTGCTAGTCAATTAAAGTGTAA
Source organism: Splendidivirga corallicola (assembly GCA_030442035.1). GTDB lineage: Bacteria > Bacteroidota > Bacteroidia > Cytophagales > Cyclobacteriaceae > Splendidivirga > Splendidivirga corallicola. Next base: position 348,570 of record JAUJEA010000002.1, on the reverse strand, counting down.
ATCCAAAGCTTATGGCATTTAATGCAGGCCCTTTATTTTCCTGGAATAATTCATTGAGATCATAGTTAATAAAGAGATCTATGCTTTTGAATCCAAATTGCCCTCTAATACCATATCTGAAATTGTTGAGGTGAAAATTTCCTCTGTTTTTATCCTTATCCCGATCACCATTCTCTCTGAATATCCATTTGGTGTGACTTCCCAGTCTGTAGCCGGCATATCCTCCAAATCCTATTCTAAGCCCTTGTTTTTTGTATTTGGAAATTTTGAAACTACCGCTTTGGAGGCTTTTTACTTTTCTTCGGCCATGACTGAAATCAAAGACCGGCACAAGGCTTACATTAATGTAGGAAGCGGTAAGTTTACTCTTCTTTCCACTAATTGCAGGACTTCGGTCTTCAAATAAAATTTCATTTTCACCTTTTATGATGGCCACATCAGGATTTTCCATTTTGAAGTTATACCAGCTGAGATTTCCGCCCCATTCAATAAAGAGAGGGCCGCCTATAGCTGTTTTATGTACAGAGTTAAGGGAAACATACCAGGAACCAAAAGGTTTAATAGTGTAGTCGGTGGATCCATCAGGGAACTTACCATCTTCAAGATAGTTGTTTACGCCCAATTCTATATTGAATGTATGAATGGTCCTTTCAGGTAATTCCTCATAGGTACGTTCTCGTATCTCCAATCCGTCCCGACCAAACTCATCTATTTCCTCTTCCAGCTCCTCAAAGTCATCGGCGTTTACTTCAAGTCTGTAATTAGCCAATTTCAGCTTTGCCAATGTAGAACTTGACTCGTCAGCTTCCCGGTCAGATCTTCCTTCACGAATCACTATGGTGGTATCGCTTAGATATTTCTCGCCGGATTCATCCTCTATTTTGAGATAACTGGTGTTTTTTCCTGCCGAATCGATGGATATGCTAATATCACGTAACATAGCATTGATATCATAGCTTCGTATTTTGTCGAGGTCACTTTTATCCTTTACATAAATGAGGATCTTACTATTGTTTCCAAAATTTATGATGATAGAGTCCCTTACTTGAATGTTACCCGAATTACCAGTGTTGCCGAAAGACTTGGGGTTAGCCCAACTCAAGCTGAACGAAGCAAGGAATAAAATACCGGTTATATAGATTATCTTTTTCATTTTCTTACAAGTTTATTTTGGAGCTTTTGCCTTTTTCTTTTTTGCATTGATATCAAATGCAAGCAGTTCATCTTTGGCCTCTCTCAAATTCGAGAGCCCTACTTCACCATTTTTAATGTCCTTGGCAAAATTAAGGACGCTTTTGAGCTTGAACCTTCTATCTTTCTTTTGGTCTGCTACCGCTAGATCACCATCACTCTTCGGAGTTGTCTTTTTAAATGTGATTGAGATGTTCGGTAGTTCAGCACCAATTTTCTGTTCGGTTTTTATGATATCAGGTGTCGCGATGTTATTGTTATCCACAATAAGTGAATTTTTTATATCGATTTTATCAATTGGTTCAACTTCTAATTTCATGACAGCCTCATTTTCTTCATTTTTTACCTTTTCATCATTGGCTGCTATTACATCGGTTGATTCAATATTGAAAGAATTGGATTGTTTTTGTTTATTATTTTGGGTATTCGCAGCAATCGTATTTACCTGATTCTCTTTTCGATCTCCCTTCGCAATATCTGTGATCTGATCCTCAGTTTTTTCTTCTTCCTTAATCTCTTGCGCAATTGCATTTTGATTGTTGTTCTTATTTATTGGATCTATTGTATCTAATGACTCAATCACCTGATCTTCATTTTTGATACCGTCGTTTTGAACAATTGGATCAATAACTTCTTCTGTTGAGGTTTTCATTTGAAATATTAAGAATGAAACAACCAAAAGAACTAAAAGGGCAGCTGCAACCTTCCAAAGAACAAACATTCCCTTTTTCTGCTTTTTATTAAGCTTTGTATCCAGTTTGTCCCAAGCCTGAGCTCTGGGAGTTAATTCCAACCCTCCAAGCTTTTCCCTGAACAACTCATCCATTTCGTGCTTACTCATAGCTTAATGTATTTTTAGTTAAAATTTTTTGACTTTCTAACAACTTATGTTGTAATAAGTTTCTTGCTCTGCTCAATTGGGATTTTGAGGTATTTTCACTGATATTCAGCATAGCAGCTATTTCCTTGTGTGAATAGCCTTCAATTGCATATAAGTTAAAAACCGTTTTATATCCCATTGGGAGATCCTTTACTAACTTCATAAGATCCTCGGCCTCTAAATTGTTCTGGAGCAGGCCGTAATCGGGCTGAAAATTTGCCGCTTCAATATCCACTTCCAAATACATGTTTTTATTTTTTCTAATAAAGGCCAATGACTCATTTACCATTATTCTTCTGATCCAACCTTCGAAACTTCCTTCGCCACTATATTGACTTATTTTATTAAAGACTTTCATAAAACCATTGATCATAATATCCTCGGCCTGACTGTGATCGCTAACATACCGGAGGCAAATGGCAAACATTTTTGGTGAGAATTTCTCATACAATGTTCTTTGCGCTTTGCTCTCATTGTTTAAACAGCCCTTAATTAGCCTTTCTTCAGATATTGATTTATGAATAGCCAATCTCATATTTTTTGCAACTTCACCACTAAGATGTGAAAATCTTTGCTAGGGTTGCATTGTGATAAAAAAAATTAAATAATGTTGAAATTAGTAAAAAAAGCAGGAAAATAGGATGTATATCAAGCGAATTGCGGTAATGTAGGTTAAGTTCAGAGAAGGTTATAACAACGTTTCAACCAAATTTTAGGAAAGTTTAAAAGCCAAAAGGGTCTTTGATCTTGCTTTATTAAAAAGAAAAACCGAATCCTCTGAAGAACTCGGTTGTTACTGAAGTGATTGAATTAAATATTTTAATCTTCCGAATCGGTGCTCCGGATCTTATTTACTTTAGGATTACCTATATAATTTATTTGGCTGGAGCCATATTCCTTGATGTCGATGTTCTCCCTGGCGTTGATCTCCGCATTGGAGGCTCCTCTGGCTTCTACCTCAGCGTGCTCTACTGTAAAATCAATAGCTTCAAGATCACTGGTACCACTAAGTTCTGCCTTCATTTCCTGACCTCTTCCGTTTAGTTGTAAGTTTGATGATCCGCTCATGACGATATTAATATCCTCTGCTTCAATTTCCATTTCAACATCGGCGCTTCCGGATAATTTTACATCAAAATCATTCACAACAAAACCTCTGATCGAAGCCTTTGAGGCTCCCCCAAAATCGATACTTTCTAAGGCTGGTGTTACAATGCTAACTTCTATGTCATGTTTTTTTTCATTCCATTGTTGTAAAGTATAATCCATACCAATTTTGAGATGATCCCCGTTAAGATCAAAAATAACGTGATCCAAATCATCTTCTTTACCATTAATGCTTATCTCATAGTTTTCTCCGTAAGCTATTTCGATATCGAAGGTGTGTCCTGCTTCAATTTCATTGAAACCTGAAATATCCAGCTCCTTCAGAATTTCCGTTGATCCTGGTGTTCTGATAATTTTTGGACCTTTTTCATTTTCCGCAGCATCTTCGCAGGTGATACACTGTAGCCCGTCTTCCGTAAACATCCATGTATTGTCCTCGAGCTGGTAGGATCTATAGCCATTTCTCCAAAGCGTGTTCCTGATGATGTAACTCATGTCATAATCCATCTTGAAAGGCTTATTGTATGGAATATAAAGTGTCATATCCAACTCCTGGGCTCTGAAATCGGCATTTCTTTTAAATTCTATGTTAGAATCAAATATGAATACGGAATCCTCCAAAGCAACAGTGTAATCTACCATTTTTGCATTTTCAATAGCACGCTGTCTTGTACGACCTCTTGACTCGAAGTTTTTGACAAGCCGGTATGAATCGTCCGAGTGGCCTCTGAGTTTTAGTTTTGCAACACGGTAGTTTTCCATTCCTACTTCTCTTAAAGTGAGGACAGCCATTTTATCTCCCAGATCATAAGTTTCTGTTACCCGGTATTCCCCTTCACGTTTAAATTCATTAACAATTGCCGGAACCGTAACACTTAAAGCAAGGATACTGATTATCCAAACACCAAACATGGACCATCCGAGTGTCGTACTAATGACACTTCTTTTCAATATGATAGAGATACCCACTAAAGTCAATAATAATGACGGAACCAGGACTGAAAGATATGCTGCAACCGACGTGTATGGCGGGAAGCTTGCTTTTATGATATCAATTGGGATCTCATTTGACATATAAAAAATATCACCTCCAGCCATTAATCCTAATATGACTCCGATGGATATAGTGAAAGCAAGTATCATAGATACGCCTGTGATGAATATCACAGCTCCTGCAAATATTCTGATTGCTTCAACGATAAACAGTAAAAATGGACCCAAAACTCTACCTAGACCTGAAAATACAGTTGATAGTAAACGGAAGGGGAACAGAAGGATCCGAACAAAGATATTTTCTTCCTCCTCCGGTTCAACATTTAATCCCTTTTTCACATTGGATTCAATAGTGGATAGCGTAACAGGTTCTCCTTTCATTTGAATTTTATCTGTAATGCTGGTAGCCAATGGTGTTATGATCCAGAGAATCAAATATAGAATAAGACCGGTACCACCAATGATTGCTGTTAATACAAACAGTAACCTGATTAAATTTGTGTCAGCACCGAAATATGCGGCAAGGCCGCCTGAAACACCACCAATTACCCTGTCTTCAGAGTTGCGATAGAGTTTCTTCATCTTCTTATCTTCTTCTAATTCGTCCGATCCGGGTATGATAATCCAGCAGATGATATAACCAATGAGTACCAACCCACTCACCACTCCTATGATAAGATTGAAGAAAAGAATGATCAGGATTAAACGTATCCAGAGAGGATCTAATCCGAAGTAGTTAGCGATTCCGGCAGCGACACCACCCAATAACTTCCTTTTATTATCCCTGTATAGTTTTTTGGGAGCTTGTGCCTGCTCAGCTTTGGCATCACCTTCTGTTGTTTTTTGTTTTTCTTCTCGATCGGTCGTTCTTTGAGAGATGTCTTCTTGTTCTTCAGCAGCCTCAAAGTCAGCGATGCTACCCATTGTAGTGATCAGACTATCAACATCTTCGGAAGAAACAACTTGTTTGCCGTCACTAAGTTTTGTTAGAAAAATTTCTGCTATTCTGTTTTCAATATCTTCGATGATCTCTTTGCTGTCTTCATAAGTAGCAAAGTATTTATTGATGGATTCAAGGTAGTTTTTCAAACGGTCATAACCGTCTTCTTCAATGTGAAAGATTATGCCGCTTATATTTATACTAATATTTTTTTTCATGACAGCATTAATTTGTTTTGTTCTGTGAAATAATTTGATTGGTTGAGGCTTGCAGTTCGTCCCATGTCTCTTCCAGCTTGTCTAAAAATGCCTTACCATCCTTGGTCAGTTTATAATATTTTCTGGGAGGTCCGGCGGAAGATTCCACCCACTTATATTCCAAAAGCCCCGCTTTTCTCAATCTGGTAAGCAGCGGATATAATGTGCCTTCAACAACAATTATTTTGGCAGAGGTCAATTCTTCGAGCATATCGGATGCATAAACTTCTCCGCGAGATATGATGTGCAAAATGCAAAACTCCAGGATTCCCTTCCGCATTTGCACTTGTGTATTCTCAACATTCATCGTCCATTTTGTTTTAGTTATTTAAAACTTTGTACGAGTATACGGAAAAGTACTATGCATAGCCAAGTACTAAGTAAAAAAAATTAGCTTGTATTAAATATTCTTCATATAATTCTACATATAATCAAAATAGTTCAATTAATTGATGAATATTACTATCTTTTAATGCAAATTATGGTTTTAAAGATCCATGTCCAGTATTACTACACAAGTGGTGATTGTGGTTGATTATTGGATTAGTTTAATCCTTCAAAGAAAAAACCAAAACGTGGTCAACGCCTATGCTTCAGCTTTTTCCTAAGTGATCTGCCCTGAAAAGTAGTAGCTTTGTAGCCCAATATCAATCAACTGAAGTTTGAAATGCAATGTAAAAAGTGGCCAATGAAATATGGCTCATTCCATTATATATTCGTAGGGATGTCTTATTTAGAGCCTCTAAAGCTTAATTCAACGAGAATCCCCTATTATATTAAAAGCCTGCTACTTAATCATTGTCATCAATGAATTAAGATAATAACAGGCTTATAAATTTTAGAAAATATTAAGTATAGATAGAATTCCAGTTTATACGGTGGAACCGGCTTCAAGGGAAGATTTATCACTTTTAAGCTCATCAATGATCTTTTGATATTCTCTTTCCTTTCTCTGCATTTCTTCTTGAGTTGCTGCCAGTTCTTCCATGTTTTGACGCATTTCCTCCTCCTGAGCTCGTAGTTCTTCAGCTCGTTCCTGAGCCTCCTGAAGCAACACCGATGTTCTCTCATTGATCCGGTTAGTCTGGATAAAAGAAGCAATGCTTTCACCAAGCTTTTCCAGGAAAGCTACTTCGTGTTCCTGGAATGCATCAAATGATGCAATTTCGATAAGTCCCTCAACCATCTCATTGACCATCAAAGGCATTATGATTAGTGAAGTAGGTGTTGATTCCCCTAATCCTGAAGTGATCTTAACATAATTCTGGGGAATGTCTGTCAAATGAATGCATTCCTTTTCAAGATAAGCTTGTCCGATTAATCCCTGACCTGGTTGATATTCTGTTTCGATGAACTTTTTACGTGTATAGGCATAACAAGATGCCATCTTAATAGTTTCGGTTTCAGTCCCTTCATCTCTTTCCACGATGAATAAACCTCCTTGGTTTGCGTCCATATAGCTAACAACCATCGAAACGATATCATCATATATTTTCGATGAATTTTTCGTACTTCTTAAGATCTCTGCTATTCCAGCAATACCTTCCGAAGCCCAGTTTCTCTTCCTTTCATCTTCTTGCGCTTCCTCAACCTTTTTGAGGTTCTCAGCCAATTTTACCTGATTCTCCTCAAGCTCCAGATTTTTTTCTTCAGCCTCAACTTTAGCTAATTCACTTTCCTTCTCTGCCGACTTACTAATAAACGCAAGACCCAACACACAACCAAATTCACTTAAAATAGCAATGAGAATAGTAAGTGTACTTAGCCATCCGCTTCTTAGTACGGTGGAGTCATATTCCGAATTAAACCAATGTTTTGTGATAGGAAAGGCGAGAATAATGATCGAACAAGTTAATGTAATAGCCACAATCGACCATTTTTCTTTGAGATCGAAAATAACGAATGGGATCAATGCAAAACTTAGCTCGATCAGATACAGTGCTGGTAAAGGATCATCATCAACACCGCTCAGGTGTGAGTTGTAAATGGCTCCCAGGGTAATGGGGACCAAACAAATGATAAACCTTGTAAACCTTATTCCTCCGTAATAATTTAGCAATACGCATAATGCACATAATGCCCCTCCACTTTCAGGGTAAATGGCCAGTGATGGGAAATAGATTACTGAGATTACACTAAATGGAATACCGATAACTCCGGCTATGATCAGTGCAATGACATTAGTCGGTTCAATTCTTTTCCTGAGATGATCGGGAAGGTCACGATGCATCCCTGCTGATATAACTCTTTGAAACACATTTGACTTGCTCATAGTGGTGGTCCTTTCTAATAGTATATATCAAATTTGCATTAGAATTTAATCTTTTTCAGTCTATGAGTGTATCCATAATCATATATGTAAGTTTTAAATGATCAAAAATCTTTAATTGAGCATTGAAATCGATTTTTGAAGATGGTAATAACATCTGAGGAGTATAAAAATGACTTCAGAAAGGCGTTTTCTTAAAAAATTACACTTTTCAAAACCTTTGTGTCAAGTATCTTGACTAATTCAATTTTGTATATTCAGGTATATGTGAAATTTTATCAAGTCATTTGATGAAATAAAATGACAAATGGTGTCACTTTATATTTGATTACGTGAACATTTTCCCACTTATTTACCTGATTATATGCTGGCGTTCAAAAGATAATTATTTAGTTATGCATAGCGGTTAAGAGCGACTTTTACGGTCTTTTCTTTGTCGAAATCAAAATTTTACAATGAAAGTTTGTGAGAGGCAACTCACTCTACAAACTAAAAAAGGATTGGATTATACTTTATCGGCATAATCCAATCCTTCACTTAATTTTTTTAGTTTAAAAGGCCGGCATTTTGTTCTATATCTTCTTGGGAACCGGATTCCTTTTCCAGGCCTTCAGCCTCCCAGGGAATTTGAACCAACTTATAGTTTTCGCTTTTATCTGATTTCATCATGATCAATAAAAGTACTGCTATGCCAAGTGCAAATGCATAAGTCATATAATTCAAATAACTCTCTTTGAAGAAAGTAACATCCACTGCTACTTCGAAAGTTTTATTAAGCATTTCCTGGCTAAATAGCAGGCCGTAGCAAATAACCAATGAGGCAATCAACGAGCCTTTTTCTTCGAATCCGTAAAGAAGCCATGGAATTAATGTCATAGCCAGTTGAGAACAGAAGAATGGAATTAAAAATGGCTCATTGGCCTGAATAATCGAAGCATGGAACAGTGTTGCTAATGTTAGCATTTGAAAAGAGGCTAAGAATCGGGAAATCTGAATAAGACCAAATCGATTCAATATTAGCAACAGGCTCGAAATAACAAACAACAAAGCCGGATAGATCACCAAAGGTTTATAATGCACATAAATGAAGAATGCATAGAAAAACCCGATAAAAGCACACATCAATGATACCTGGTTTGATAATTTAATTTTGCCTTTCATGTAAGGGGACAGGCTGTCCGTGATACCTAAGGAAAAGAGATTCATAGTTCTGGTTAGTTAAAAGTTTGAAAACATTTAATATAACCAATTTCTTCATTCCATGAAAAAGAATACTTAAACAATTACCCTGTCCCAAAGTGCTACAAATAAAAAAGCCGTCATTTGACGGCTTTTGGAATACTTGAATTGATCGTTAGGTTCTAGAATGAGATGGCAATGTCTAAATCAAATTGTTTCATCTCAAGTTTGATGGTCTGAGCTGGATCCAATGGATTAGGACCTTCAACTTCCTTATTAAATGCATAAGTAGCTGCCATGGTCAATTCCCTGTTGCCCAGTTTTTTGGTGAAACCTAATGAAGCGTGACTTTCGATAACACCTGGTGCCAAAATGTTGAATAGCACTTCACTCTCTGCAATTGGTTGTTTGCCATAAGAATACCCACCTCTGAAAGTCCAATCATTGCTTGCATTGAATTCTGCAGCTACTTTGTAGATATTCATATTTTGCCAACCAAATCCCTGACTGTTTTCGTCGCCTAGGGGCTTGAAAAGTGGATTTGGATCCCCGGTTGGAGTAATAGGAGACAATGTTGCCAGGTTCAACGGATTACCTACTGAGTTCACACTTTCATACATGATCATTTTGAAATCTCCCAGCAATGTCACTCTTGGACTCACTTTGTAGGCTAAACCTACTGTGAAATTTGAAGGCACATCAAAGTTGCCGTTCTCAGCAAATAAACCTGCGTATTTATCAAACTCGCTCATTTGCACTTTGGTTTGATAAGAAGCACCAATACTGAGTGCTTCATTGATCTGACCGAAATAACCGATCCTCAATCCATACCCAAAAGCATTATCATAACCATTGTCGCTCAAAGCAGTGGGATCGTTTGAGAAACCGGCAAAAGCCTGAAGACCTGTAGCTTGAAAGCGTTGGTAAGCCAGTACTGCAGAAATACCAATCGAATGATTGTCAGATAATTTTCTTGAATAACTGATGGCACTGAATACTAATGCTAAATCAACCCCTGTAGGTGCTGTAACAGGTGCTAATGGATTATCATATGTTTTGGTTGCATATTCGGTATTTAATCCTCCGTTAGCATAAATGACTGCACTAATTGAACTTTCTTCGTTTAGCATCCAATTGGCCCCAAGTGTCGGTACAAGAAACAAGCTGTTTTCACTTTCAACATAACCTGGTGTCAAAGGAAATGTTCCCGGAGCACCAGACGGATTGCCTGTAATGGTATATCCTCGAGTTGGCATGAAGAATGAGAGACCAACATCATATCTCTTTCCAAGAAAAACTAAACCTGCAGGGTTGGTAGCGGCTATTAACGAACTTCTGTACAGCGCCACACCTGCACCTGCAAACCCCTTGTAATGTGTTCCATATCCGTGGCTGAAAAATCCATCGGTAGCATAAGTATTTGTAGAGAAAACAATGCAGATACCGACTAAAATTACCTTAAGCTTTTCCATAACGATGTTTTTTTGATTAGTGGTCGGTAAAATTATCGGCTCGGAATAATAAATTTTTTTACTAATACTATAATTAGTTACACTGGTGTTTTTGAATCCAAATCAAGGTGAGCGTAAAGAAATTAGATTGCCCTGAAATGCCTCTAAATACGAAAAAAGGCAATTTTTTGAGCTTTAAAAAGAAGATGGATGAGAAAAATCAGATTGTAACTTACCCGTCCAAACCCGAGTATTTGATCCGGTAAAGTGAAAAATGAAGCAATAAAATCTCATATTCCATATCTAGAGTTACATATGGATTTTGTTTAAACTGAGATCAATTTCTTTAATCTGGCCATACTTCTCTGGCCTGTGTTTACATTGTTATTTTTTGCTTTTACTTATTCTATCTATACAATTTATTTTATTACGTTTCTAAAATGATGCTCCTTATTTTTCGCCATCAATTACTAATTGATCCTGGATATCTTAAGTTTATTGGTTTGTTGATGAATAACCTTGATGCCCCACATACAACCCAATGTAGTGACGACCCCGGTAAAACTTAGAAATAAGTGTAACCACCCCTTTCTAAATAAAGAGGTTTCTATATCCAATGTCAGCCACTGTCCAAATACAGGAAATCCCATCATCATGATGAGGGAAATAAGTGAGCTAACGACGATCAGTTTTTTCTCATGAAGATCCAAAAGCACAAATGGAATTAAAATAAAACCCAGTTCAATCATCAACAATCCTGGAACGGGGCCTTCGGTCGGACTAGAAACCATTGCATTGTAAATACCTGCAAGTACAATGGGTATTACAGCGAGCCCGAATCTAGCGTAGAGAATTCTACCAAATGTGTTGGCTAAAAATACAAATGCACAAGTCAATGCACATGCTAGAGGAACAATCACCACCCATGGTGGTAAGTATATTAATGAAACAATGATACAAGGCAATGAAACCAAAAAGAGAAGCACCAAAGATATAATGTTTGTAGCCATCACTCTTTGCTGCAAGTGAATAGGGAGAAATTCATCATATCCCAAATAAATTATCCTTTTGATGGTATGCATCATATGTTGAAAGACACTAAAATAAAAATCGATCGTTGTGCTAAGGTGTATTAATCTTTAACCCATACCAAAGCAACGTATCAAAATTGGCGTATTTTACAGATATAATTTAACCGTCTATCTATATGAAGTTATCCATGTAATGTTTTTTTGAAAAAAAATTAAATCATTACATTAAAATAGCCTTGAATAAAGACCTGGTTGATTTTCGATATTTTGTAACATGCAGAAAAAGAGCTTATTCTGATGTACCCCGGTCAAATGAAATACATTAAAAATTACACTGCCGAAATAGGAAAAGGTATTACTTTAATGATTTCCCTTCAACTGCTTTAAGAATTTGATTGGGTTTAACATCCTGATAAACATCTATTTGTCCTGATGGCCAGATAATTTCAACTTTTTCGATTCTTTTGGATGTCTTTAAACCAAAATGGGCTCTAATGTCATTATTGCCAAGAAAAGTGGCGTTAGATCCGATTTCTCTATATTGTGTTACAGACTTCCCATCAATCTGAGATGTCAATTTTACCTTAGTACCGATTCCTGATTTATTGGATTGTTCTCCAATGCATTCGATGATCAGCCAGTTGAAGCCATTGTTTTCGTCGTTTCTATACAAATAGTTTATATCTCCACCTGCAACATACCGTGTTTTATTTGAAACGAATAAATCAACTTTGCCATCATTATTGTAGTCGCCGGCACTTACACCCCATGTGTTTTTCTTTTCTTCTACAAAATGTCCTTTTGTAATGCTTTTAAAATTTCCATTACCCTGATTTTCATAGTATCGATTGGCTTGATTACTGCCATTCCCAACGTATACATCAAGATCTCCGTCATTATCAAAATCGGCCCAGACATTGGCCAGGGATATTCCTATATCATTTACAATAGCTCCTTCCTCAATACGAACAATGGTATCTCCTTCATTTCGATATAAGTTATTTTTAATACCACCGAGACTACCACCCCAGTTAGTCAAGTAAGCATCAAGATCCCCGTCGTTATCATAGTCTATCCAATTCCAGGTCTGACCATCAAGGGAGTCTTGTGCAAATATTTCATCGGTAATTCTTTGAAAACCGGTTTTTCCTGTTTCCTTCAGAAGGTTTTTGTAATGATAGTCGGGGGATTTCGTACCGTTGGCTGGCCCACTTCCTATGAAAAGATCTGCATCACCATCCTGATCATAATCGGACCAGGTGGCGTTGGTGAAGGCGGCAGTGGTCCGGGTGATAGGAAAGGTCAACATACTGGTAAAGCTTCCAAATTGATCTCCATTGTTTCTGAAAAGGAAATTGCTCGTAGTGGGAAGACCTACAAAACCACCTGCGGGATGAGCCACCATTAAATCTACCAATCCATCATTGTCAAAATCCCCCCAGGTTGCTGCAAAACCAAGTACAGTATTTTTACCGGTATTATAGTTTTCCACCCGCCTGAATTTGTCATTCCCCAAGTTCTTATAAAGTAAGGAACCAATATTGGTAAAAGCATTGACCACAAAAAGATCCTTCAATCCATCATTGTCAAAATCGACCCAACAGTGCCCAAAGGTGATTGTTTGCATGTTGGTTACCTCTCCGGCATCCACTTTTGTGAATTGATCATTACCCTCATTTTTATACAAACTATTGAATCCGAAGGGAGCATTGGCGTTGGACAAAAAGATATCAAGATCTCCATCACTATCGTAATCCACGAAACTGGCGCCATTCGTGTTGGTAGTGTCATTCGCGATATCGCCTGTTGTGATCAAAGTGAAATTTTGACCTGTCAAACCACTATAAACAAATAGACATATCATTATTATAGCTACTCTCATGATGCTTTTATTTTTTCGAAAAACATCAATTTTTGAGAATTGCAGGTCAATTCCTATAATATTTTACTACCTAATTTGTTCTTGATATTCCAAAGTGAAAAAGGAAATTCTTTGGAATTGTAAAGCAGTTGCATACTTTACTGCTCAGCCAATGCCTTTGTGTTTTTCAGAGATAATTCTCTATACTTTGTGGGTGAGTATCCTGTATACTTTTTGAATGTATTGTGGAAAGAAACTTTATTATTGTAACCACAATCATAAGCGACGCTGATAATTTTTTGATTGGCATTTTCTGGATCAGATAAAATCCTCTTGGCCTCTTCAATTCGGTATGTATTCAGGAAATCAGAATAACTTTGACCTAGCTGCTCATTGATGATTTGAGATAGGTGGTGTGATGAAAGATTAAGTTCAGCCGCTAGATCCTGCAGCTTCAGGGAATTTTTCAAATAGGACTTTTGCGACTTAATATGCTCAATTAATTTGTTGGCCAGGGTTTTAGAAGCACTTTTTGTCAATGCTGACTTTTCATATTTTCCACTCTGACCGTTGGTCTGTAGTATTTCCGGTTTTGTGAAAGCATGATAACCGATAAAATAAATGAAAAATGACATAGCAAACGAAACCATGTAATCATATTCGATCTTCAATGTATTGGTCCACACCATTACATAATAGGAAAAGAAGCTAAGCGTAAAGCCTGAAAAGGCAAAGACTACCTTTCTTTTCCAGGTATGTTTAGCAGGTTGTATTGAGCTATTGTGTTTGTTAACTTCATAAAAGCAAAGAATTGTATAAACGATTAAATGAATGTTTTGCAGTATTATAAGAATAGACAAAGCCTCCGATGTATAAAATGATGAAAGGGATAGGAACGAATTTGATGATCTATTTACAAAAAAACGGAGGAAGTAATGAATTGAATATAAGACTATCGGGATGGAATGCCATGCACTGAACTGCATTTTTTGTTTGACTTCCAGGGTCCTCAGATAATAGAGCATCAATGGGCCTATGACAAAGGTAAAACCCAGAGTATAAGAAATATATCCGGGAAAATATTGTTCATATTTGGTCCAGTAAGCCACATAATAAAGAAGAGACAACGTGAATAACAGAATAATGGCCGTGAGAGATAATTTGGCACGTAAAAGTTGCTTTTCCTTTACCAGAAGGAGAATTACCAGAAAAAATCCCTGGGCAGCGGCAATTAGAAATATGGTGGTCCAGTTATCTAATGAAGCTTCCATTCACGAAAACATTTAGCTCAGTTATTCTAAAATAGCCATTTTAGCCCAATAAATATAGTTTAAGTTCAGAAGTATAGGTTTGATAAGCTTCAATGGATAGGAGAATCATTATACAAAATTGAACATTCCGTAATTCGTAATTTGACATTTATAATTAAGATCAATTCATCATTCAAAATTTAAAACTCAAAATTTTTAATATCAAATGTTATACTTTTTTGCTGACGAAAGCTCTTCTTCTTTTGAAGGTCATATTAATAATATTTTGCTAACCCTTAAATTTGCTCAAAATTGCTATAATTTAGAGGATTGATTTCTTCAGCGAAAAGCCAATAAACGATAATTGTAAAATTGACAATGCAGAGACCTGAGTTTGATGATATTTTTATGGAGTTGGCCGTTAATCTGGCCAAACGATCACATTGTATAAAGCGACATGTTGGTGCAGTGCTGACCAAGGAAACCAGGATCATATCCATCGGCTATAACGGACCACCGGCTGGGACCCATAACTGTGATGATGAATGGCCGGAGCAGGGATGCCCAAGAGATTCAAAAGGGGGCTGTTCATTAGCTATCCATGCTGAACAAAATGCTTTGCTTTATGCGGTTAAGAATAAGGCCTCTGTGGAAGGAGCTACACTATATGTCACCTTAGCGCCATGCCTTGCGTGTGCCAGGATCATTTATACAATGGGTGTTAAAAAAGTGATCTATCTGAATTCCTATGCCGAATATAAAGGCATAGAGAGTGATGAAGGCGTTGACTTTCTAAATAAATTTGGTGTTGAAGCCTATAAATATCAGGGTACACTAGAAAACGTGACACATATGATTTAGATAGTTTTGAATTTTGAATTCAATTCAACATTTAAATACATCAACACCTCAACACAATTTCAGGTATTCAGATGTCCATCTCCAATATTTTTATTCATTCTTAAGCGTTTTGGCCGGATCAATATAGGTTGCCCTGATGGCCCGGTTACTGACGGTCAAAATAGATATGGCCAATGCGATCAAACCAGCCAAAAGAAATGTTCCTACACCTAAGTTAACTTTGTAAGTAAAATATTCAAGCCAGTTATTCATAATATAATAAGCTACCGGAGAAGCAATTACAAAGGCAATAAGCACCTGTTTTACAAATGTTTTGGATAAAAGCACAAATAAATTTATGGAAGATGCTCCAAGCGCTTTTCTAACACTGATCTCCTTTGTTCTTTTCTGTATGACAAACGAAGCTAAACCAAATAATCCAAGACAGGCAATGAATATGGTAAGTCCTGCTCCAATTGCAAAAAGTTTCCCTGCTCTCTCATCTGCCTTGTAAAACAATTCCAATTGCTCGTCTAAAAAATGATATTCAATTGGAGTTCTATCGTCAAATTTTTCATGTACCTTGGTAATGGCTGATATGGTTTGAGGCATATTCCTTCCATCTACTTTAATAGAAAAATAGTCTATCGGCCGAACGGGATTGGCCCAGTAGCTCATTACCAATGGGGCTATTTCTGCATGAAGGGATTGAAAGTGAAAATCTTTCACAATACCTATTACCTTAAAGCTATAAGGGACATTTCCAAATCGAATCTCACTTCCCAAGGGATCATCAAAGCCCAATATTCTTGCCGCTGTTTCATTAAGTAATACCGAAGTGGAATCAATTGCTGTATTTCCTTGAAAATTAGCTCCTTCCACCAGATTAAAACCATAAGTATCAAGCACTTCCTTATCGAAGCACATGAAATAAGATTGAATGGAATCAACATGCTGACTTGAGGAAGGTTTTAATACTATCTCTGTGATATTTTTCCACTCTCCCGGAACACGTGAAGAGGTAGCCACTTTTAGTACTCCGGGGATCTTTGAGAATTCATTTTTCATGGTTTCAAAGCTTCTCCGGACATTTCCATTGTTAATATCCACCACAACCATTTGTTCTTTATCAAATCCCATTTCTTTGTTCTTGATAAATGTCAACTGGTTATAAACTACGATGGTGGCAATGATCATAATGATTGAAAGAGAGAATTGAAGCACCACCAGTCCCTTTCTCAATAAAAGGCCTTTTATACCGGTTTTAACCTCACCTTTAAGTACCTCCGAAGGCTTAAGGCTAGACAGATAGAAGGCTGGATAACTCCCTGAAATAAGTCCTATAAATAAAGTAATTACCAGCAACATACTCAGTATTTCTCCCAATGTACTTGCGTTAAATTCGAAAGCTTTTCCGGTGATATCATTAAAGTAAGGTAATAACAAGTCTACCAGACCAATAGAAAGTGAGAAGGAAATCAGTGCTATGATGGTCGATTCACTTAAAAATTGTGTAACCAATTGGCTCCTATAGGCACCTGAAACCTTCCTCATTCCAATTTCTTTCGCCCTGCTCATGGATTTTGCCGTAGCCAGGTTCATATAATTAATACTGGCTATAACCAATAGAAAAACAGCAATCGCAATAAATAGCCGTACATAAAAATGCTCGCCTTTGAAAAATGCTGTTCCAAACTCAATTTCCGCTGAATCGAAATAAATCTCTTCCAGAGGCTGTAAATAAAAATTTCGGTTATTAGGATTTTCTCCCCAATGTTTATCTACGAAAGAGGGTATTTTACTTTTTAGGTTTTCAAAATTGGCACGTTCATCTAAAAGTAAATAAGTGAAGGCACCATAGGCATCCCAATTGCTTACAAATTGCTGCCACCTTTCATCTGATCTGGAATTTGAAACCAGGACATTAAACTGCAGGTGAGAGTTATTTGGAATATCATCAAATACACCTGTTACCTTCAACTCACCTATATTTCCATCTGCTATGGTCTTCCCTAAGGGGTTTTCATCTCCAAAATACTTTTTAGCAGTACTTTTAGATAATAACACAGAAGCAGGGTTTTTAAGTGCTTCTTCCTCATTACCCTGCAATAAAGTAAAATCAAATATCTCAAAAAACCGCTCATCGGTCATATACCATTCCCTTTCTGCTAATCTAACCCCATCAATCGTAAAATTCAGATGCCCAACGAATTTGTAAAAATTGACACCATTAACAATTTCAGGGAAGTCCTGTACCATTGCCTCATTTACAGGAGGAGCTGTTTGTCCATAATATCGGGTACCTTCATCATTGGAATCATCAATTTCAACCACCCGGTAAATTCTGTCTGATTTAGTGTGAAAAGTGTCAAAGGACCACTCATTATTTAAATACAAGGACAATAAACAGGAGCACGTTATGCCAATGGTTAATCCAAGGATATTGATCAAAGAATAAACCTTATTTCTCCACAAGTTTCTAAGTGCGATTTTGATATAATTTTTTAGCATGAGTCAATATAGTTTAAGGGTAATCGTAAGATTTATTCGTAGCGAAGTGATTCAACCGGATTGACCTTAGCTGCTCGCAGAGATTGATACCCGACTGCCAGGATTGTGATAAGAAATGCAATAACTCCGGCCTGAATAAATATGAACCAATCTATACTGGTCTTATAGGCAAATCCATTAAGCCATTCTTTCAGAGCAAAAAATGACAAAGGAACTGAAAGTAAAAAAGCCAACATAACCAGCTTGGCAAAATCCTTGGAAACCAATGCAACGATCTCACTGACATCAGCTCCCATTACTTTTCGGATGCCAATTTCCTTTATACGTCTTTCAGCTACGTACATTGACAAGCCATAAAGTCCTAGGCAAGAAATTAAAATAGCGATGAGTGTGAAACTTGAAATGATCTGAGCCACTCGCTTGTCCTCTTCATACTGATTGACAATTGATTGTGAAAGAAAACTGTGCTCAAAAGGTGTATCCGAGATCTCTTTCTTCCATATCGATTTGAGACGGTCCGCTATATCCGTACCATTTTCCAGAGCGGTTTCAACAATGATATGATCATATGTCGGATCCTCCAAATATTCAAACATCACCGGAGTAATGGATTCATGCATCGACATATGATGATAATCATCTATCACACCAATCACTTCAAAAGTTCTAATCTCATTCTCCCAATCGGTGTGTAACTGTTCACCTATAATTGAGTTAATATCAAAACCAAGACGTTGCACAGCAGATTTGTTAATAATAATTTTATTCTGGCCTTCGGCTGCCCGGTTATCAGTAAATGTCCTTCCCGATAGTAATTTATGTTTCATCATTTCAAGATATCCATGATCTATTCTGTTTATCTTAAAATGAACAGCCTGGTCCATATTTGATCCGCTGGGATAGAGATTAAAATCGCTTATGATCATTTGGCCGGGGACATAATCCACTGCTGAGATATTCTGCACTTCTGCAATTTTTGATATTTCGTTGCGTAGGGTTGTATACTGTTCCCTTACACCCGGATTTCGAAGAGGGATGACAATTTTTGCAGAAGGGTCAAAGCCAAGTTCCACTGCCTGCATATATTTTATCTGCTTATTAATAACAATTACTCCGGAGACCAGTGCGATGGCAATAATGAATTGAAACACTACCAATGTTTTCCGTATATTCCCTAAAGAATGTCCAGCAGAACTTTTACCCTTGAGTGTACTCGCCGGTTGGAAAGAGGACAAATAAAATGCCGGATATAGCGATGACAGTATTCCGGTTACAATGGTAATGGCAACCAATGATCCAATAAAAAATAGTAAATGATCGCCATCAAAGCTGATTTGCTTTCCTGTTAAGCTGTTGAAATAAGGCAGTATTATTTCGGTTAGCAGCACACTGATGGCCACTGCAAACAGGACAGTCAGCATAGATTCACCAATGAATTGCCAAATCAAACTTTTCTTCTGCGCACCAAGCACTTTTCTAACGCCAACTTCATTTGACCTCTTGGCGGCTTTGGCTGTGGCGAGGTTCATAAAATTGATACAGGCTAGTGCCAGGATTAATATGGCAATACTGGAAATAACATAAATGTACATGATACTCCCATTGGTAGCTACATCAAAATTAAAATTGGATTTCAAATGAATATCAGCAACTGGTTGAAGTTCCATAGTTTTCTCAAAGCCCAATGCTGCCATCTGCTCCGCACCATATTTTACCAATACCCTGTTGATATCAGCCTCCGTGGCTTGAGGTTCAGTACCGGGCATCAGCTTAACATAGGAAAAAATGAAGTTTTGAGCTGCCCAACTTTCAATGCTATTGATATACTCACCCCATCCGGAGCTTGTCATAGAAGTAAAAAAGTTGGCTTTAATATGTGATTTCTTTTCTCCTTCCCTGAAGACACCGGTAATTTCATAGTCGAAAGGATCTGTTCCATTGGAAATCGAAAGTACTTTATTTAAAGCAGGTTCTTCACCAAATATTTTTCTCGCCAAGGTTTCGCTCAAAACGACAGTATTAGGCTTTGTTAAAGCCTTTGATGCATCTCCTTCAATGAAATCATATTTGAAAATGTTAAAGAAGCTTGAATCCGCCAACAATCCATCGGTCTCATAGAGGGCCAGGTCGCCGTATTTTATAAGATTAGCACTGATCGATGGAGGATTCACTAATCTTGTTGCCTCCTCTATTTCTGCCAATTCACTTTTCAAACCAAACGCTATAGGAGGTGAAGTGGTGGGTATATGATCAAAACCGGTAATACTCCCGCTGAATCTGGAAGTTAATCTGTATACATCTTCATACCGGTCATGGTGCTTGTCATAACCCAGTTCATCCTGGATATAAAGAGACAGCACAAGGCAACAGGCTACACCAATAGATAATCCTAAAACATTGATGCTTGTGTATAGTTTATTTTTTACCTGGTTTCTTAAAGCAATCTTTAAATAATTCCTGATCATTTTGAGTTTATTTATTTTATACCTTATTCCGAATAGCCTGCCTTCGCTTCAGAATAGATTTATTCATATTTTAAGGTACTGGCCGGATCTATGGATGTTGCTCTGAATACCTGATAGCTAACAGTAAGTAATGTAATCAAGATGGTTAGTATTCCGGACACCAGAAATACCCATAAATCAATTTCTATTCTATAAGCAAAATTTTGTAGCCAGCTATCAGTCGATAAATAAGTAATGGGTAAGGCAATGAGAAATGCCAGCAATAACAGGACAGCTGTTCTTTTATTAAGAATAAGTAGAATATGTGATGCCGATGCACCAAGCACTTTTCTGATCCCTATTTCTTTGGTTCTTTGTTCAATAGTGAAAGAAGTGAGGCCATAAAGTCCGAGGCAGGCAATGATCACACTGATGATCGAAAAGACAGTTACGGCCTTAAGTAACCGTTGCTCTGAGTCATAGAACTTGGCAAATTTTTGATCCACGAAGGAATATTCAAAAGGGTAATTCGGCTCATATTCCTGCCATTTTTCCTTTATAAATTTTAATGTTCCGGCAACATCATTTCCTGAAATCTTAATTGACATTTTCCAGAAATTGTAAGGAGCAATCCGCATTAATATGGGATTAACTTTTTGATACAATGCCTGAAAATGAAAATCCTTTACAACACCAATAACCGGTACCGGTGCCCAATCTTGCGAAAAGCGTATTGTTTTTTGAATAGGATCTTCCCATCCGGCGGCGCGTACAAATGCTTCATTTACAATTATTGCGGATGAATCCGAAGCCATATTCCTCGAAAAGGATCTTCCTTTGACAACTTCTATATCATAGGTCTCGATAAAATCCATATCCACGCCAAACCAGGTTGTTAAGACCTTCTCATTATTACCGCCTTCCGGTATCACATGGCCGGAATTGTTTGTATAACCATAACCCAGTGCATCTTCCGAAACTGATGTCTGAAGCACATTGGCATGGGATCCGATAAGCTGTTGGAATGTCTTAAAATTTCGACTGAGATTCTCTGAATTGTCTAAATCCAACACAATCACCTGATCTTTATTAAAACCGAGTTCTTTCTTTTGTAAAAAATTAATTTGCTCCAGCACAAGGAAAGTCCCTGCTATTAATGAAATGGATATCACAAACTGAAAAGTGATCAATACTTGTCTGGAAAAAGTACCTGTTAATTTGTTTCTTGAGATCGTTTTCAAGACCTCTGAGGGTTGAAATGCAGATAAAATAAAAGCCGGATATAAACCGCTCAGTAAGGTCACTGCCACCAGGATCAGACCACATGTTGGCAAGATAGAAAACACCACATCAACATTGAAAGTTATAGGTTTACCTGTTAATTGATTAAAGAAAGGGACTACTATATCGAGCATTAAAAGTGCGAGCAAAGAAGCAACAAAAACCAGCAAAAATGCTTCCCCCATGAACTGAAATATGAGTTGGGTTTTTACAGCACCCAATGTCTTCCTTAAACCCACTTCTTTTGACCTTTTAGTGGATTTTGCGGTATTGATATTCACATAATTGACACAAGCGATAATTAAAACAAAGAATGCGAGGATAGATAACATCCTCAGGTTTTGCGCATTGCCAATTTTAAAATTTTCGATGAATTGCACTTCGTTGGAAGTCAAATAAATTTCATCCAATGATTGTAGCGTATATGTGCTATTGCTGGCATCATCGGGCCATTTCAATGCGGCATTTTCATTTATTTTTTTTACAAACTGAATGGGATCCGTATTGTCATGAAGCTGGAGATAAGAATACAAAGAATAGCTAAACCACCGGGCAATAGGCCCGGCTTGTGGATGGGCTGTATTCCAGGATACCACTGCGTTTAGATCAATATGAGATTGGCTGGTCTTCTTTACAATACCGGTAACCTTGAGATCCAAATCAAAGGAGCCACTCAGCTGAACTGTTTTACCAATGGGTTCATCATCACCAAATAGTTTCTTTGCCAGTTCATCTGTAATAACCACCGATGCAGGGGCCTCCAACGCTTTTTCTGCATTTCCTCTAATCAATTCAAAATTGAAAAAATCAAAAAAATGTTTTTCAGCGAATAAAAGGTTATTGTCTTTAAAAAAATTATCACCATTGGAGATCACCATGGGATTAAAAAAGGGCCGTATTTTAATGACCTGCTTCACTTCGGGAAATTCTTCACTCAACCAGGTGGCCGTGCTTTCCGATGTAAGTCCGACTACCCTTGAATCTCCACTGGCAAAATCCTGCTCTATATTGACCCGATACTTATCATTTTTATTTTGATGAAAACTATCATAGGACCTTTCGTTATTTACAAACAAAAAAATCAGAATAAATGAAGTGATGCCAATAGTCAATCCCAAAATATTGATGGCCGTACCAAGCTTGTTTCTCAACAAGTTTCTAACAGCTATTGTAAAGTAATTCCTGATCATCTATTAAAAATTTCCAAAATCTTTCCAATCTCTGTGCCAACCCATTAAATCATTGAAAAACAATTATTTAAGCAGAAAATATTGATGATCCGATTTTCAAAGTGCCCAAAGATGGAAAAGTAACTGTCCATGAATGGGCAGCGAGCCAGCAAAGTTTTGAACGCCAAACGATGAACAAATTATAAATGTCAAATTACGAATTACGATTTACACAGTCCTTGTAATTCGTAATTGTTAATTGTTAATTGCACCTTGTTAACTGCTAATTGTTATGAGTAAATCAAAGGGCAGAATATTGGTTATCGATGATGATGACTATATCACATTATCCCTGAAACTTTTATTGGAAGAACATTTCACAGAGGTGACTACTGTAAAGGAGCCAAAAAAAATTCCTGGTATTCTGGGTAAACAAAGCTTTGATGTGATACTTCTTGATATGAATTTCAAGCAAGGAGATACAAGTGGAGAAGAAGGCATCTATTGGCTCAAAAAGATCAAGGAAATGGAGATCGACGCCAATGTGATATTAATTACGGCCTACGGAGACGTTAATATTGCTGTCAAAACTATTAAGGAAGGCGCCATTGATTTTGTGGTAAAACCTTGGCAAAACGAAAAACTTTTAAGCACGATACATGCAGCTTATACCTTAAGTCAGGAGAAAAAAAGAGTAAAACATCTCAGATCGCAACAGAAGATCTTAAGTTCTGCTATGGACAACCAGTTTGCCAATATTATTGGTCAATCCGGGGCAATGCTCGATGTTTTTAAAACCATTGAAAAAGTAGCCAAAACCAATGCAGACGTTTTGATACTTGGGGATAATGGGACTGGCAAGGAAATGGTAGCCAGAGCGATTCATAGAAATTCACCCAGGGCTGAGGAAGTGTTCATTAGCGTGGATATGGGAGCTATCCAGGAAAACTTGTTTGAAAGTGAGCTATTCGGCCATAAAAAGGGAGCTTTTACAGATGCCCGTGAGGACAGGATTGGCAGGTTCGAGGCGGCTTCCGGTGGCACAATTTTTTTGGATGAAATTGGAAATTTATCATTGCCACTCCAAGCGAAAATACTTACCGTCTTACAAAGTCGTCATATCACAAGAGTAGGTACCAACGACCCCATTCCCATTGATGTCAGGGTTATTTGTGCTACCAACAGTTCATTGGCTACCATGGTGAAGGAAAAAAGATTCAGGGAAGATCTTCTATACCGGATCAATACCGTGGAAATAACCTTACCACCGCTGAAGGAACGCATTGAAGACATCCCTTTGTTAACAGAGCATTTTCTCAAGTTATATTGCAAGAAATACCAAAAGGAACATATCCGTGTACCGGAATATGTTGTGAAAAAATTACAGAAGTATCACTGGCCTGGCAATATCAGGGAATTACAGCACGCACTTGAAAGAGCCGTGATCATGTGTGAATCAGACAATCTTCAGGCCGGAGATTTTGCTTTTTTAGGCAATGAAAGTACAGAGGAACAATCGTTTGACGATTTTAATCTCGAAAAACTGGAAGAATGGGCTATTAGAAATTCGATAAAAAAACATCATGGTAACATCAGCCATGCTGCCCAGGAACTTGGTCTCTCGAGAGGTGCTTTATATCGCAGAATGGAAAAATATGGTTTATAAAAATTTCCGGATCAACGTAATTTTCAGGATTCTGCTAATTACCATTTCCCTGGCAGGACTGATTTATTTTGTGCTTATCACCGGGCAATACCTTCGGAGTATCTATATTTTTGTTTTTATCGTACTTGCCATTGTTGAATTCATTTGGTATGTGGATCGAACCAACAGGGATTTCGCCTCTTTCCTGCTAGGCATTTTACAAAATGATTTTTCTGTACGCTTCAATGAACAAGGAAAGGGAAAATCATTCAAGGAATTGTATAGTTCTTTTAACAAGATCACAGATAAATTCAAACTTATCAGTACCCAGAAAGAACTGCAACACCAGTATTTGCAATTATTGGTAGATCATATCAGTGTGGGAATATTGAGTTTTGATGAACACGGCAATGTACATCTCATGAACAATGCTTTAAAGAAATTTTTAGATAAGCCACACTTAAACAATATTGATGGGCTCGAAGTGGTGGATAAGCAATTATTGAATGCCATAAAGGAAATTAAGCCGGGAGAAAATAAACTTTTAAAATTCAAGACAAAGAGTGAAATTCTGGAATTTGCCATACAAGCAGAGGAATTCAAACTTGAACATGATTTTTACAAATTAATATCACTACAGAATATCAAAGGTCAATTGGAGGAGAGCGAAATGATCGCCTGGCAAAAACTGATCAGGATATTGACACATGAGATCATGAATTCAGTAGCACCAATTACTTCACTTACTTCCACATTGCATCAAATTGTTCTTAAAAAGAAAGAAAAAAAAGAAGCTTTGGATGAAGAAGTAACTGAAAAAATTGATCAGGGCTTATTAGCCATTATTAATCGGAGTCAGGGCCTTATGAATTTTACAGAAGCATACCGCAACCTGACAAAAATCCCGCCACCAAATTTTGAAAAATTTAAGATCATTGAGCTGATAGAAAGGATCAACATCCTTTTCAAATCAAAATTAACGGAGGCAGGAATCAATTTTCAAATCAAAGCTAATAACGAATCACTGGAAATACTGGCTGATCCGGAGTTATTGTCACAAGTAATCATCAACCTGATAAAAAATGCATCGGAGGCACTCAGGGAAACTACTGACCCCAAAATAGTGCTCACCATAAAAAAAGCCAGTGAGGAAAAAACAATGATCGGGGTAAGTGACAATGGTCCTGGAATACCTCCGGATACACTAGACAAAATCTTTGTTCCTTTTTTTACAACCAAAGACCAGGGCTCGGGGATTGGCCTCAGTTTGTCCAAACAAATAATCCAACGACACAAAGGAAACCTATCAGTTCAGTCGGTTGAAGGAAAAGGCACCAGTTTTACGATCCTAATTTAATCCATCCGTTGTTAGCATATTATGTCAATGAGGTGTAAGCGTTCGTTTGATGGACAGAAAGTTTAGTTAAAAATGCATACTCAAAACTCAACATTGATCTTATTTGGTACACTTGAATGAGTCTCATCCAGTCAAAATCTTCTTAATTATTTAATATAATTGCATTGACTATTGGGATGCTTATATGAACATTCAGGAAAACATTTCTCTTAAGCCATACAATACATTTGGGATTGAAGCAAACGGCCGGTATTTCTGTGAAATAAAAAACATCTCTGAGCTTAAAGAATTGTTGCTATCCGGGAAGTATAGGAATATCCCTAAATTAATTCTGGGTGGAGGAAGCAATGTTTTATTTACTCAAGACTTCGATGGCCTTATCATAAAAATCAGCATTACCGGGCATCAGATAATTAAAGAAGATAACGATTATGTTCACGTCAGGATTGGTGCCGGTGAAAACTGGCATCAATTTGTGTTGCAGGCCATTGATAATCACTGGGGAGGCATTGAAAATCTGTCGCTCATACCCGGAACTGTGGGTGCAGCTCCCATGCAGAATATAGGTGCCTATGGTGTTGAAATAAAGGAAGTATTCAAAGAGCTTGAAGCCATTGATCTTAGAAACGGAGAACTTAGACGATTCAACAATGAAGATTGTAAATTTGGCTACCGCGAAAGTGTTTTTAAAAACATCTACAAAGACCAGTATATAATCACCTCGGTTACACTTGAACTCACAAAAACAAATCATCAATACAACATATCCTATGGTGCGATAAAGGAAACATTGAAAGAGATGGGTGTTGAAAAACCATCGATACAAACGATCAGTAAAGCCGTTATCCATATACGGGAAAGTAAACTCCCTAATCCTGCAGAAATCGGAAATGCGGGAAGTTTTTTCAAGAATCCAACAGTTGATTACATCGATTATGAGGGTTTGAAAACCGAATTCCCCAACATACCTGGTTACGAACTACCTGGAAAAAACTATAAAATTCCTGCCGCGTGGCTCATTGAGCAATGTGGCTGGAAAGGCAAAAAATTTGACAATATTGGCGTACATGAGAAGCAGTCACTCGTACTTGTGAACTATGGAAATGGAAAAGGTAGTGATATAAAAGATCTGGCCTATGATATTCGGCAATCTGTCAGCAATAAATTCGGTATAGAGCTCAACCCGGAAGTAAACATTGTTTGAATGATGAATTTTAATGTCGTAATTGATCATTTGAAATTCGTAATTCATTTAAAAACTCAACATTCTCTTCAAACCGTCCTTCTCTATAATATGGAAAAACCAAAGATGGGCTAATACCTGAAACCTAATACCAGACACCTAAATCTATCAAACGAAGTCGATCAGGAATCAAAAATATCCTTGATGTTGATTTTATCCAGATAGGGTTTTAGCTGAGACAGTTTTTCAAAGGTTTTAATGGAGCCGACTTTATTTAAATTTCCATTGTACCAAACCTCGGCATAAAAATTACCGGCATAATAGAGGTTGATACTATAGCCATCTTTTAGGAAGCGGTTGGTGATGAAAGAACATTTCTGCCACAAATAAACACACTGCTCAAATTTAGGAAGATTATTGAATTCTTTTAGTGATAACATACCTAACTAAAGATACGGATTTTACATCAAATGGATGTACCTCTTTTAATCCCTAAATCCACATTTGGGATGGTTTTTCCCAAATTTGGGAAAAAGATAAATCAAATATTTCGTTAAAACCTGCCTCCAGGATTTCAGAAAGGACTTTTTTCTGTTTGGCACAAGCTTTGGTTCCCTGGCCTGTGAAGATTAAACCATATCCAAATACTGTAAAATGCCAACCGTGAAACTACGACTAACAACATACTACTTAAAGATCAAAACGGATGAAGGAGAATACAACGAAAAGGTGCATCGAGGATTTAGGCAATATTGTGGATATAGTATTGGGAGATCGTTTTATTGTTGCCCAACGTTCCAACGGAGTTATAGATGTATATGACGAGGACTTTAAACTATTAAGTTCCGGTGTATTTTCACATATTGAAAAAGTCAATGCCAATAGCAGGGTTTTAATTATCAGAAAGAATGGTTCGGTTGATTTCTACGATAAATGGCTTAATTATCAATTTACCAAAAACGTCGGTTGACCTTCTCCGGATAATACCTAATTAGTAGTTGTATCCCTCATTAAGATAGAAAAGGCTCAAATATTTACCATTTTCAGACCAGCTTTTAATCATCGGATTGCTTCACCTTTGAAATAAATCGGTATATTTCACGATTAACCCAAAAGAAGCAATATCATGCATATCATTTCCACTAAAAGATACTTCATCTGTTTTTTTCTGTTCATTATTTTTTCTGTAAATGCTCTTGGTCAAAAAAAGAAAGTTTATCAGCGAATTGAAAATCATGTGGCACAAGTAGAAAATAAAGTCATTGAATGGCGCAGACATTTTCATCAATATCCTGAACTTTCAAATAGAGAGTATAAAACAGCAGAGAAAATAGCTGAACATCTTAAAAGCCTGGGAATGGAAGTCCAAACAGAGATAGCCCATACAGGCGTTGTAGGTATATTGAAAGGGGCTCATCCAGGGCCGGTGATTGGCTTAAGGGCTGATATTGATGCTTTGCCCGTTACAGAAAGGGTAGATGTCCCCTTTGCCTCCAAGGAAACAACCACATTTAATGGTCAGCATGTTGGAGTAATGCACGCCTGCGGCCATGACACACATATTGCTATGCTCATGGGTGCTGCAGAAGTATTATCGAAATTGAAGGGAGAGCTAAAAGGAACCATTAAATTTATCTTCCAACCTGCTGAAGAAGGGGCGCCAAAAGGAGAGGAGGGAGGTGCCGAGCTTATGATCAAAGAAGGTGTATTGAAAAATCCTGATGTGGAAGTGATATTCGGATTGCATATCAATTCGGGAACAAAAGTTGGAACCATCAAATACAGGGCAGGTGGCATTATGGCAAGCTCCAACAGTTTTTCGATCAAAGTTAAGGGTAAACAAACGCATGGCTCCACCCCCTGGACAGGGATTGATCCAATAGTGACCTCAGCGCAAATCATTAATGGTTTGCAAACCATCATTAGCAGACAAACCGAATTGACCAAGGAAGCAGCAGTAATTTCTATTGGTAGTATACATGGTGGTGTGCGGAGCAATATTATTCCCGAAGAAGTTGAAATGATAGGCACCATTAGAGCGCTGGATAACTCCATGAGAGATCTGATTTTCCAAAAGATCAAGCATACAGCTACTAACATTGCCGAAAGCATGGGGGCCATAGCAGAAGTTGAAATTAACAAAGGGTATCCTATCACCTACAATGATCCTGATTTGACCAATAAAATGTTGCCTTCACTACAATTAGCCGTAGGAGAGAGTAATGTTAAAACAATGAATGCTATTACCGGCGCCGAAGATTTCTCTTTTTTCCAGGAAAAGGTTCCGGGATTGTATTTCTTTCTTGGTGGAATGCCCAAGGATTGGAAAAAAGATCAGGCAGCCCCTCATCATACACCGGATTTCTATATTGATGAAAGTGGTTTGCATTATGGGGTCAAGGCCTTTTGTTATTTGGTCTTTGACTATGCCAATCTTTGAACATAAACTGTAGAAATTAGTCCGGTATTTCATCATACCACCTCGGTTCAAAAAATAATGGATCTTCAAGCCTGATCCATTGCCGGGTGGTTCATATTGCTTACTATTAATCTCCAACGAAACTAAATTAATAACCCATTTTGCGTTATTTTATTACATCGTTCGTGCTTTCATAATTTCGAATGATTTTCGCATTTTTTGATAAAAATTAGGTATACATCTAACCCTTTTTTCGCTAAATACAATTGCCTCTCAAAATGTATTATTAGTGGTAAATTTTTGTTTAATGTTGTTGTTTTCTTATATTCAGCAATTATTTGCGAAATTTTATTCTCCCATCTTAGTTATTGCCAATATTTTTGTCAAAGTGGTAATATTTGACAGCTATATTTTCAATTTTTAAATATTAACTTAATTTGGGGGATAAAATTACTTTAATTTATTAACAACTTAACCTAACGATTATGAAGTGGAAATTACTCTTAGTAATGTTCTGCTCGTTGTGCATTTTTTCTAGCGCTATAGCACAACAAGCGACTGTTTCTGGTAAGATTACTTCTGCTGAGGACGACTCATCTGTTCCTGGAGTAAGTATTCTTTTGAAAGGTACCAGCATTGGTACTGTTACTGATTCCGATGGGAATTATAAATTAAGCATACCATCCAGTGATGGTATTTTGACCATTTCCTTTATCGGCTTTGAAACTCAGGAAATTGAGATTGCCGGAAGATCGACCATCAATGTGGTTCTGATCCCGGATGTTAAACAACTTGGCGAAGTGGTGGTTACCGCCCTGGGTGTATCCAGGGAACAATCATCCTTGGGGTATTCTGTACAATCCATTGGTGGGGATGCCATTAAAGAAGCTGGAACTAGTAACGTGATCGACGCATTGCGTGGACAGGTGGCAGGTGTTCAGATCAATAATTCCGGAGGCCAGGCCGGAGGAGGAACATCTATGGTTATTAGGGGTTTCAGCTCTATCAACTACAGCAATCAGCCATTGTTCATTGTAGATGGAATTCCGATCAACAACGATGTTCAGTTTCATAGCAAATCAGGAACTCCATCGGCAAATAGGGCGATAGACATCAACCCGAATGATATTGAGTCAATATCTGTTTTAAAAGGTGGTGCTGCTACGGCCTTGTACGGTATCAGAGCTGCCAATGGTGCTGTTGTCATTACTACCAAAAAAGGAGCTAAGGGCACAGGACTAAATGTTGAGTACAACATTGAGGTTTCCAGAGAGCAAGTAAATAAATTGCATGAAACAACCAATGTATACTCGAGAGGGCGTTTTGGTGGATTCAGTGGTGTTACTCATTGGAACTATGGGCCTGCTTACAGCACAGGAGTTACTTTTCCTGCTGGGACTTCCCTGGACCTGAATGGTGATGGTGTAAATGAGGATGTTGGAGGCCAGTCCGTTCCTCAATTTAATGACAATTACGAGCGTTTCTGGCAGGATGGTAGCACCATCAAGCACAACATTGCACTTTCCGGTGGCGGAGAAAACAACTCGTTCTATGTAGCTGTATCGCGTCAGGATCAAGAAGGAATTATCCCAAATCAGGATTATGACAAATCATCTTTCTTGTTGAATGCTACTCAGAAGATCCATGATAAGGTTTCTGTAAGTGCTAAAGCCAATTACATCAATACCGGAGGTAAAAGATTCAGAACAGCTACTGGTATTTTGGAAGGTTTAGGTTATTGGCACCACATGTGGGACATCAACAATTATCCGTGGAAACGTGAATCGGATGGATATAAGACATGGTTTAGTGGTGGTGTGCCACATCCACAGTGGATTGTAAACGAAGAAGGCGAAGATTGGAGATTGAACAGGTTGATTGGAAGTGTGAATGTAACGTATGACATGGCTGATTGGTTATCTATGGATTTCAGGGCGGGGATAGATACTTATGATGAAGAAAGAACTGAAATCAGACCTTATGGTTCTGTGAATACCGCGAGTAATCTGGGCGATATGACTGAAATCAGACTTACGAACAGGGATGTCAGTGCAGACCTTATTTTTAGAGGTCAGAGAGACATTAATGATAATTTTGATATTAACTACCTGGTTGGAGGTAGTGTGTTCAGATCCAAGTATGACCGGCTTTCCACCACTGGTACTACATTTGTCTTAAGAGACTTTTTTGATATTTCAAATACTGTAGAGCAATCAGTAGGTAAGTTTGACAATGATTATCTATTGCTAGGTCTTTATGGCGATATTTCCATTGGCTATAATGATATGCTATACTTAGGCATAACTGGTAGAAATGATTGGTCATCCACCTTACCGGAAAGCCAGAATAACTTCTTCTACCCTTCGGTAAGTCTGGGATTTGTTCTATCAGAAGTGTTTCAGCCTGGTTGGCTATCTTTTGCTAAGCTGAGAGCATCTTATGCGAGTACTTCGAATGATGCCCCTACACAAAGCCTTAAAGATGTTTTTGTTAAACAAGATCCTAATATTTTTGGCAATCCAAGGTTTACGATTAGCAATGATCGTAACAATCCTAACATCAAACCAGAGAAAACAACAGAATATGAAATTGGTTTTGATGCCAGGTTCTTTGATAACTTGATTGGATTGGATCTTGCTTACTATAACAGAACAAGTAGTGAGCAAATTATCGAGGCTCCGACATCAGCAGCCACAGGATATAGTAGTAGATTGGTTAACCTCGGGGAAGTTGAAAACAAGGGAATTGAAGCAATTCTAACCATTACGAACCCGGTTAAAATTGCAGATTTCAATTGGACAACCAATTTCAATTTCACCAAAAATGAAGGTACGGTTAAAACCATAGGTCAATCTACTGATGATGATCTTGACAGAATTATTTTAGTAACCGGTTGGTGGTCTGCTGCTCAAATTATAGCGGTAGAAGGAGAACCGTATGGAACACTATATGGCTATGCCAATGATCGCTACAATGTAGATGAAAGCGATCCTAATTACCTTGATGCACCTATCGTGGTTGATGCCGACGGACAACCAAGTAGGAGCGAATCCAGAGTAGTATTGGGTAATGTAAATCCTGATTGGACATTGGGAATGACTTCAAACCTCACATATAAAGGTGTCAAGTTTGGCTTTACTTTGGAAAGAAGACAAGGAGGAGATGTTGTGAACGGTTTCCTGGCGAACCTTATTTATTCGGGAACTGCGAAAGTCTCAGAAAACAGATGGTATGCCGATGATGATGCAAGTGCTAACTATCGAGAAAACCTAGGAGGTGTATTTGCTGACGGATCACCAAACACAGCAGCGGCAGCTTTCAGTAACCAGTATTGGCATACTTACAGAAGGATCGATGAAAATCTCATCGAAGATGGTTCTTGGTGGAGATTGAGAAATATCTACATCGGATATGCTTTACCGCAAAAAATTCTTGAGGCTACTCCATTTAAAAGCTTTGAGCTTACATTCTCAGCAAGGAATGCCTGGTTAAAAACCGATTACACTGGAAATGACCCCGAACTAAGTGCTCATGGCGCCGGTAACTTCATTGGATTTGATGAGTTAGTTGTTCCGAACAACAAATCTTTTGCATTGGGAGCTAGGATGACATTCTAATCTATTTCTGTGAAGTGTTAATTTAAAATTGAATAAAATGAAGAATAATAAATTAATATATAGCTTACTATTGTCCTTCGGACTTATAGTAGCGACAAGCTGTGATGAAACTTTTGAGGAGATCAATACAAGTAAGAACTCTCCAACAGCCGTTTCGAGCGATGTATTATTGACCGCCGCCTTAAATGATCAGTTCAACAATTTTGGTGGTTTTGGTACCGGATATATAGGGGTATTTACCCAACATTTTGCAGGAAACCATGCGTTTGGTGTGGACATGGATCAGTACAATCTTGATAATGGTAGCTGGAATGGTCAATGGACCGGATATTACAGAGGGCCAATGAGAGATTTGATTGAGATTATGAATGTTGGGGCTGAGAATGAAGATTGGCACTATGTAGGTGTTGCCAAAATCATGATGGCCTTTGCATTAGGTACTTTGACTGATATGTACGGAGATATTCCCTGGAGCCAGGCTTTCAATATTGATGAATATCTAACTCAAACTTATGATTCTCAGGAATCTATTTACAATGAAATACAAAGATTGCTAACTGAAGCGGTATCGGATTTGGGTAAAACAACGAACCTGCCTCTTCAGGGCGATTTTGTGCATGGTAACAGCACCAGTAACTGGATTGCTACGGCACATTTATTAAGTGCCAGGTACCATAATCATTTGAGTAAGCGGGATCCTTCCGGTAGTGCTACAAGAGCCCTTGCTGCCGTAGATGCAGCTAAAGCTGCTGGCCTGACCTCAGCGAATGATTTTAGGATGAAATATGAAGGTACTGCACAGCATAGAAACCCATGGTATGCTATGTGGGAAAATAACCAGGTAATTGCTGCTGAGAATTTCATGCTTGAATTACAAAATACCAACGATCCTCGATTAGAAGCTTACTGGGATGACGACCGCTTTCCTGTTGGCTCCGATCCCGTAGGTTTTGTTGGAAAGCAAAACGGATTTGGAATTACCAATTTGAGTTTTTCACCGATAGGCCCTGATACATTTTATGGTAAATTGGATTCTGACCATTTCCTGGCCACTTATTTCGAACTATTGTTCATTGAAGCGGAAGCTGCATTTAGGTCGGGTGATATGGCACGTGCTGCCACTGCTCATAACAGTGCCGTACAGGAACAAATCGGTATTGTTGTAGCAGATGCTGCAGATCCTCGCATAGCTCCTTATATAGCTACTTATGCCAGTGAAACGGCAGGAACTATAACCTTGGAGAAAATTATGACCGAAAAGTATAAAGCGATGTTCACCATGGAAATTGAAAGTTGGGTTGACATTAGAAGACATGATTTTGCTTTTCCTAATACATTGATTATTCCTACCAGGTCTGATGGATCCCAGGTAGCTACCGAATATATCTGCAGAGTATTGTATCCTCAGGATGAGTTGAATAACAATGCTGCCAATGTGCCGAGTGGCCTGACTATCTTTTCAAAGTCGTGGTTGTTTCAATAGACATTTAATAAAAAAGAGGTTGGTTTACCGACCTCTTTTTTACTCTTAAACAGAACCACACTTGAGACAATTGGAGAAATGCCGAGAGACATGATTAAACCTTAGTGTGACGATTTCAAGTGCCAGCTAATTTTAATTGTTCAAAAAATGAAAAAGATAAGTTTTGTATTAATATTCAGCTGCCTGGCAGCATTTTTTGTTTATAGCCAAAGCATGGCTCAGGAGACAGCCAAGAGTAAGAAAGAAAAAAAGACTAAGAAGAGGAAAAAGGATAAATCGAAACCTTATAAGGTTCGGTATAAAAGAAGTGCCGAGCAAGTATCCGTTAGAAGATATGATGGGGAAAATAAGATTACGGTTAGAGTTCCTACTTTTGTATCTGATTTGGCCGTCTCCACCGAAGATGGGGGAAATGCTTTTTACTCTGCCAGTACGGATCTGCCAATAGGCATGGTAGAATTTAAGAATCGAAAATTTCCGAATGTTATTACAATTAAATTCAAAACACGACGCAAACTGCAGACTAATATGTTATATGAGGTTTTCGCGGAGATTGAATTGTTAGAACCTGGGGCATATGCCATTGAAGTTCGTTAGTTAAAACACCAACAAGCACAATACACACTTTTTAATCTGATTTTAGGTCCTAAATGCTAACTGGCTTTTTTCCGGTGATTGTCTTTATTACCATTTTATCAGTGCTGAGGCCCAGGTAAAACCACTTCCAAATGCAGCTAAACAAATAAGGTCGTTGTCTTTGATTTTCTTTTCTTCCCAGGCTTCACTCATGGCAATTGGAATAGAAGCCGCTGTAGTATTGCCGTATCGCATGATGTTATTGTATACCTTGTCGTCTGGCAATTGAAGTTTTTCCTGCAGATATTTACTGATTCGCAGATTGGCCTGATGTGGCACCAGCAAATCTATATCTTCCTTTTTGTAGTGATTGGCTGCAAGTGCTTCATTGATCACTTCATGAAATCTAACCACTGCATGTTTAAAAACAGCATTCCCATTCATATGGACTTTAAACCCTGTTGTATCCAATATTTGCTCCGGTTGCCTTTCCTCTCTTGGACGGCTACTTCCAGGATCCTTTACATACAACTCTTCAGCAAATCTTCCGTCTGCATGGAGATGTGTCGATAGAACACCTCTTTTTTCATCTGTTGCCCGGACCACAGTAGCACCCACGCCATCACCAAAAATGACAGCTGTTGAACGTCCCCTGTCTGTGATGTCCAGTGCGGTAGATTGAATTTCCCCGCCAACAACCAGGATGGTTTTATAAGTCCCCGCTTTGATATATTGTTCGGCTATGGACAAGCCATAAATAAAGCCCGAACAGGCATTTCTGACATCAAGTGCACCAATACTCTCTAGGCCCAATTCTCTTTGAAGCAATACACCGTTTCCCGGAAAGAAATAATCCGGAGTGATGGTAGCGAAAATGATGAATTCAATATCCTCATTCTGTAAGTTTGCTCTTTCAAGGGCCATTTTTGTGGCTTTTGCTGCCATATTTGCCAGCGTGTCCTTCTGAGGATCGATAAAACGCCTTTCTTTGATTCCTGTTCTTTCAACAATCCATTCATCGCTCGTATCCATGAGAGTGGAAAGTTCATCGTTTGTTACAATCCTTTCTGGTACGTAATGTCCTAATCCTGTGATACGAGCGTTTTTCATAATAACTGCAGATCTTTTGTGGGCTAAAAATAACTAACTAAATGTAAAAGGCATAATTCAGTAAAAATGTTGCATCTCTGATTTGGAAAGACCGAATATCTGAGATTTTCTTGTTCGGATATAGCATGTAGATTTGGCTTAATAAGATTCACATCCAAAAATTGATTCAGACCTTAACGATAGTGCCATTCAATAAACCATCCATATATTCAGCTTTGGGTATTAATACAGTGAATTTGGTCCTTCCGGGTGAGCTTTCGAACGATATTGAACCGGCGTGTTTTTGTATAATTTTTTTTGCGATACTCAATCCCAGACCGGTCCCTTCACCCAATGGTTTCGTTGTAAAAAAATCATCGAATACTTTATGATGTATTTCTCCTGGAATTCCCTTGCCAGTGTCCATGATATCTATTTTAAAGAATTTGCCATTGGCTGCAATATTGATAGTCAATGTTCCTTTACCTTCCATAGCATGAATACTGTTGTGGATGAGATTTGTCCATACCTGGTTAAGCTCATCAGGATAGCATTTTAGCATTGGTACTTCATCAAAATTTCTGATTACCTCAATCCCTTGTTTGAGCTGATTGCGATAGATGGTTAAAATAGTCTCTATGTTTTCGGCTAAATCGGACAAGATCATTTCACCAAAGTGATCCTTTTTTATATAGGACTTCAATGAATTGAGAATTTTGGATACTTTATGGATAGCCATTTCGACATTTTTATTGGATCGATAAATGGAAAAGAATTCCTGCGCCTTCGTTATAATTTCAGTATTTCTATCATGATTAATGATTTGTAAATATTGATGGTAATTATCATAAATCCCCATTTCAGATAAAAGTGTGCCAACTTCCTCTGCATTTTGGACTTTTTGTTCCTTCAGTTCACCGGTCAGGTTTTTGCGTAGTTTTCGTTCCTCCCGACTGGTATAATATTTTACAGAGTCAGAAGCTTTTTCAATTAAACAGTTGAATGATCCGATATCCTCAGAAGACAATTCGACGAGGAAATCCAAAAAATCTTTCTTAAGTGCCTCATAATTGTTAAGTGCTACATCATTTGAAGCTTTTATGGCCCCCAATGGAGTATTAATTTCATGACTGATCCCTGCTATAAGTTGACCCAGTGAGGCAAGTTTTTCTGATTCGATCAAGTGTGCCTGGGTTTGTTCAAGATGCTCTAAAGTTTGTTTGAGTTCCTGATTTTGTTGACTTATTTCCCCATTTTTGTGATGGATCTCCGAGCTTTGCCGGTTAATCAATTCATTCTGATCCCTTAGCTTTTTATTAGTATGTTTCTTTAAGTAAAAAGCAATTAGAACGGTAAGAGCGGATATAAACAAAAGGCCGGATATGATAAAAAGAGCTCGCTTTTCAATGTTATTTTTTTGAAGTTCAGTCTCTGCCAACTCTTTTTCCGCTATGAGTAGCTGATTTTCCTGTTCCTTTCTATTTAAATCAATTTGCATCTGAAGCGCATTGATTTGTTGCCCTTTGCTTTCGTTGAATACACTGTCTTTGGTGGCTGTATATTGCTCATAATAATTGAGCGCTTCTCTTAGTCGGTTTTGCTTCCTGGAAAGATCAGAAAGCAATTTGAATGTGTTCATTCTAACCTTGTAAAAGGACGAATTTTCAGTGACCTCCAGCGATTTCTGAAGATTATATTTAGCTTTATCAAATTCGTTCAATTTCATTTTTAATGCGCCAATACTGTTATATGCTTTTGAAAGGATATAATTGTTACTGGAGCGTTTGGCCATGGCTATGTTTTTGTCGAAATACAGCAACGCCAGATCATAATCTCCTTTATGCACATAAGCATTGGCAATCCCATTGTAGATATATGATAAGCCCCTTGCATAGTTCAGTGGCTCATCGATGCTCAAAGCTTTGAAGTAATACTGCAAAGCAATGTTGTATCTTTTTTGCTTTTCGTAGACATCACCGATGGTATGCGAGGTTTGGGCTATTCTCAATGAATCCTTAATATTTGTAGCAGTATTTAATGCTTTGTGCAGATAATTTAGTGCTTCATCATATTTTCCCTGAGTGATGTAAACATTCCCAATGTTATTGCTGGTGAAAATTGTATATTTATCATCTTCTATGGCTTCTGTGATCTCTAATGATCTTAAATAATATTTCAATGCCAGATCAAGCACACCAACATGTTCAAAAGAAAGGCCAATATTATTATAAGCCTGCCCCATACCTCGCTCATAATTGATCTCCTGTGCTATCTCCAGGGCCTCTTCTCCTAGTTCTCTTACCCTTTTAATTTCAACATCAAAATACAAATGACCCAATTCATTGAGGAGATCAACATAAGTGGAATCCCTCTTTTGGTGGTTATCCAGACGTTCCAAGAGGTTTTCAATTTGCGGATTTTGACCATGTACACTGAGCCCCAAAACCCAAAATATTAGTACTAGATTAAGTTTACCTTTCATCACTTAAAGCAATTTTCAATGCTTTGTAAAATTCCTGCCGGGGAAGGATTGATAATATAGTAATAAAATTCAATATCACAATAATTATCAGATACT
Source organism: Splendidivirga corallicola (assembly GCA_030442035.1). GTDB lineage: Bacteria > Bacteroidota > Bacteroidia > Cytophagales > Cyclobacteriaceae > Splendidivirga > Splendidivirga corallicola. The sequence goes on along the minus strand of JAUJEA010000002.1, from coordinate 309,969 downwards.
CAGAGAGTAAATGTTAAGGTAATGCGATTTTGTCCAGCGTAATTTTTATAGTATAATGATCTGATGGTAAGGTTAAATTGATATGATCAAATTCAAATTTTCCGGAAAGCAAACAAAATGTTAAGTGATTTAATGCTTTTTTCCTGGTAACGGTACAAATATTTCAAAACATGTATTTTCAGATTCTGTTGATTTCAATTTTATCTTCCCTCCTAAATTTTCAATGGCCACTTTGGATATGTACAAACCCAATCCATCACCCGGATTCCTGTCGTTGGCTTTATAGAACATATAAAAGACCTTATTTTTCAATTGATGTGGGATGCCGATGCCATTATTAGTTACCTTGATATGAAATCCTCTAATATCTTTTTGGGCTTCTATTTTTACAAATCTTTTTTCTTCGCTATAAGGTATAAATGAGTACTGATAGGCATTTTTTATCACATTGTACAAAATACTTCTTAGCAGAAAGAGATCGGTTTCAATCAAGGCATCCTGGTGGATATTAAGAATTAACTCTATGCCTTTATCTTTAACTTCCTCCTGAATTTCCAGACAGGTCTGAGCCATAAAGTTTTTCAAATTGGTTATTTCTACCAATTTTTTTCTTTTTCTGATCTCGCCAACCTTAACAATTTTGGAAAGCAAGGAGGTCATATCGGTTAAGACAAATTCTTGTTTTTTAAAATAATGATAGTCCTTTTCCAACAAACCCAATTGGCACAATCCCTTTAATGTGGCAACCGGTCCTTTCAAATCGTGAGAGGCTTTATATAGGAATGTGTCTAACTCTTCGTTTGTCTGTTTTAATTTTCTATTGGTCCTGTTGAGTTGTACATTTTTATCCACAATCTTTTTTGATTGGAAGAAAGAATTAATGGCCTCTTTAACAGTTAGATTCAGATCCATTTTGTCCCAGGGTTTTGGGATAAAGCGGTAAAGATTGGCATTGTTCACTGCATCAATAATATCTTCCTTGATCGCTAATCCTGTTAACAAGATGGTATTTGTGTTGGGAAGTTTTTCATGCACTTTTGTTAATAATTCAACTCCCTTCATGCCTGGCATGATCTGGTCAGAAATCACAATGGGAGGTTCTTTTTTTTCTGCGATTAACTCATCAATAATTTCCAGTGCCTCTTCTCCACTTTCTGCGGTTTCAATGGCTATTTTGTTTTTGAAATATTTTTTTAGTTGATCCCTAATGGATACTAAGACAATGCTTTCGTCATCCACGCACAGAATTACAGGTTTTTTAGACATAATTTTAATCTTAATTAATCCAACTTTTGTGGTTGTCACTGATGACAACTTGAGCTACCTGTTTCCTTGATTAAATTGTTTTTAGAAACAGTTTCCGAGCTTTGAAGTATGAACACCATTTTAGGTGACTTCAGGAAACTTGATGGGATCACGTCAACTGTTGCAAAGATCCTTTCAAATACCAAAACTTTTTTATACAAGTCATTTATCATGTTTGAAAACCTGATAAATAATTAAATGGGGTGTTTTAGTTTAAATTGCTTTAATAAAATACGTAAAAATTGAGCTAAAAACAAGTCTGATCACTCTTGAAAAACATTCAATATATCCCTGTTGTTCGATAAGAATGGCAGGATACTATTTGATTAAAAAGCAAGTGAATATGCTTAACCCTACTGATAAAACTACTATTTTTGCATCTTATTTTTGGTAACATTCAAACAAGGAACTAGTTGAAATGGCGGAATATAATTTTAGAGATATTGAAAAGAAATGGCAGACTTACTGGCAGGATAATGCTTCATTCAAAGCTGACGTCGATAAAACAAGACCAAAGTTTTATGCCCTTGATATGTTTCCTTATCCTTCAGGCGCAGGCCTTCATGTCGGACATCCGCTAGGTTATATTGCAAGCGATATTGTTTCCAGATACAAAAGAATTAAAGGTTACAATGTGCTGCATCCTATGGGTTTTGATGCATTTGGATTACCAGCAGAACAATATGCCATTCAAACAGGTCAACATCCTGCCATTACCACAGCTGAAAACATTGTAAAATATAAAGAACAGCTGAAGAACATTGGTTTTTCGTTTGACTGGGCAAAAGAAGTGCAGACTTGTGATCCCAGCTTTTACAGATGGACTCAATGGATCTTTATGCAGTTGTTTGATAGCTGGTATGACTATAACACAGACAAAGCACGCCATATAGATGAGCTCATTGCCTTATTTGAAAAAGAGGGTAATTCAAATATCAAAGCAGAATGTGATGAAGATGTTCCAAACTTCGGAGCGGCTGAATGGAATGCTTTTTCTTTCAAAGAACAGCAAAATATATTATTGAAATATCGCATTACCTATTTGGCAGAAACGACTGTTAACTGGTGCCCAGAATTGGGAACAGTGCTTTCAAACGATGAGGTAAAGGACGGATTCTCCGAAAGAGGTGGTTTTCCGGTTATCAGAAAAAATATGATGCAATGGAGCATGCGTATTACCGCTTATGCAGAACGTCTTTTGGATGGATTGGAAAGAATAGATTGGCCTGAACCTTTGAAAGAAATGCAAAGGAACTGGATCGGCCGATCAAATGGGGCAGAGGTTGATTTCAGGGTTGAAAATACAGAGATTGATATCAAAGTATTTACCACAAGAATTGATACGATTTACGGGGTAACTTATTTAGCCATTGCACCTGAAAGTGATTTGGTAGATATCATCATCTCGAATGATAAAAAACAGGAGATCAAAGATTATGTGGAAGTAGTGAAAAATCGTTCGGAACGTGAAAGAATGAGCGATGTAAAACATATCACCGGTGTTTTTACAGGTGCCTATGCCCTACATCCATTCACGAATGAACAGGTGCCGATTTGGGTGGCAGATTATGTATTGGCAGGTTATGGTACAGGTGCGGTGATGGCGGTACCTTCCGGAGATCAGAGGGATTATGATTTTGCGAAGCATTTTGACTTACCCATTGTTCCCATCTACGATAACATGGATATCAGCGAGCATGCGGATCCAACCAAAGAGGGTAAAATGATCAATTCTGGCATCCTGGATGGTTTGGGATATCAGCAGGCTGTAGACAAGGCGGTCGCGTTTATAGAAGAGAAAGGAATCGGTAGTAGTAAAATAAACTACCGTATCAGAGACGCTATATTTGCACGCCAACGTTATTGGGGGGAGCCTGTACCAGTCTATTTTAAAGATAGCATACCACATTTGGTTGATGAGAAAGATCTTCCGGTTATACTTCCTGAGGTTGACAAATATTTACCCACCGAGGATGGAGATCCGCCGCTGGGGAGAGCTGAAAACTTCAACTATACACCAGAGGGATCTTCAGAGAGTTATCCTCTAGAACTTAGTACAATGCCCGGATGGGCAGGATCAAGCTGGTATTGGTTCCGGTATATGGATGCTTTGAATGATAAGGAATTTGTTGGAAAAGAAGCTGAGGAGTATTGGAGAAGTGTCGATCTATATATTGGAGGCTCCGAGCACGCAACCGGCCATCTCTTGTATTCAAGATTCTGGTGTAAGTTTTTGTATGACATGGGATTTGTCAAAGAGGATGAGCCATTTAAAAAGCTTATTAACCAGGGTATGATCCAAGGCAGATCTAATTTTGTATATAGAATTAGTGGATCAAACAAATTCGTATCATACAATCTAAAGGATGATTACGAGACCAGCGCTTTGCATGTAGATGTAAACATGGTTACAAATGATATATTGGACATTGAAAAATTCAAGCAGTGGAGACCTGATCTGTCTGATGTTGAATTTATTTTGGAGGATGGCCAGTACATCTGTGGGAGTGAAGTAGAAAAGATGTCCAAATCGAAATACAATGTTGTTAACCCTGATGATATCATAGAAAAATATGGTGCGGATACGCTTAGGCTCTATGAAATGTTCCTGGGACCATTAGAGCAATTTAAACCCTGGAACACAAATGGTATTGACGGAGTTTTTAAATTTTTGCGAAAATTCTGGAACCTGTTTCATGATGACCAGGGCAATTTTGTGGTGAGTGATGATGAGCCTGCCCAGGAGGCCCTGAAAACTATGCATCAAACAATCAAAAAAGTAGAAGAGGATATTGAGAAATTTTCCTTTAATACCTCGGTAAGCTCCTTTATGATCTGTGCTAATGAGCTGGCCAGACTAAAATGCAATAACAGAGCCATTCTCACCGATTTTGTGTTGATCCTTTCGCCCTATGCTCCTCATGTAGCAGAGGAACTTTGGCAGAAACTTGGTCATAGCGATAGTTTGTTAAATGCTAATTTTCCGGCTTTCAATGAAGCCTATATCAGGGAAGATTCTTATGAATATCCTGTTTCTGTGAATGGTAAGATGAGGACCAAAATGAGCTTTCCATTGGATATGCCAAAAGAAGACATTGAAAGAGAAGTGCTTGCTTCCGAAGTAATTATCAAATGGACGGAGGGCAAACAGCCTAAGAAGGTCATCGTTGTACCTAAAAGAATTGTTAATGTGGTTGTATAAAGCTTAACAAGATGGATTTCAGGTTTTTGTTAAGATTAAAACCTGAAATCCAATTACAAGGATCAGGTAGCGAGCAAGCTTACCGTCATTTTATCAATGTAACCCTTTCCAATTGTTATCTGCCTGTTCTTTCATAGCATTTTCATCAGTGTTCCAGAGAACAATCGTGTTAGACGGCTTTCCTTCATAGTAATCAGTCAAAAGCAAATAGAGCTTGCTGCAATTGATACAAATTTCCATATCTGATGATCAGATTAACCTGCATTATTCATGGTATAAACCCAATGTTGTGGGTAAGAAATTGATTTTTACCATCTTACTTATATGTTATTGAGTATAAACATAGCTTAAATTTGAGCATTAAATTTTCATTGAATTACAATCAATTTCTATGACTATTAATGGGTTATCATTTCTCAATAATTATTCCCCGAATTATTCGGGTTAAATGGGTCAATGGCTTGGTGGATACTATCATATGCAAAAAAACTCCTAAGAAAAACGGATTTATCATTGCCTGACATTGCAGAAAAAACAGGATATGCTTCAGAGGTATCTTTTAGTCAGGTCTTCAAGAAAAAGTTTAACCTAACTCCGGAAAATTTAGAAAGGTTCCCCAAAATGTTGATGATAGTAATTGATTTAAATTGTCTCTTCCATTAATTCAGTTATTTGAGCAGGTTCTGGCTCTTTATACGACTCGTTCTTTTCAAATAGGAACGGTTGAGGACTGAAAGAAACAATGAAAACAGCCAATGCTAGCCACCCCAGTATTTTTCTTTTGAAGTCCAGTGGTTGATCCAGGTGGGCCTGGGGGTGATAGATGCCCAAAAATCTGCCAAGAAGAAAGGCAAATACTAACCATCCCGAATAACCTTCCACAGTAGGGAAAATATAAACCACCAAAAATTGAACAGCCATCATCACTACGGCCAAAACCAGGCGATCCATAGGTCTTTGATATAATCTCCAAAAAGTAAAATAAAGGAATGCTATGTAAGCAGGAATTTGCCAGAGGAGATCCTCAACGGATAACTGAGGACTGATCAACCCTAACCCGGCATAGAAGATAAATAGTAAAAACAAAGTTTTGGAAATGATCTTATGTTTGTCAAATCCGGCCAGTCCGTATACCACATGACCACCATCCAATTGTCCGATTGGAAGAAGATTCAGGGCTGTGAAGAAAAGCGCCAGGTATCCCGCAAACAAAAAGGGATAATGCATGATCTCGTAGGCATTTGGAATCCTTGAAGTATCTTCGACCACATAGTTTTCAAAAAAATCGAAAACAAGATTGTTGCCCAACTTAAAATTGTACGGGAAATTTTTGTAGGCTTCATTAGCATAACCCAGTCCGTACTCTTCATATTCCGGATGTATTTGAAATATGTATTCTGCGGGAGGTAAATGAGTAAAGCCGTAATAAAGTAAAATAATTGCCGCAATGAAACCTGCCAGTGGACCTGCGATCCCTACATCAAAGAATTCCTTCCGGGATTTTGGTGATTCTTTCAACCTGATAACAGCCCCCATAGTACCAATAAAAGGAAACACAAAAAAGAAAGGTATGTAATAGGGTAGCGTTACCTTAATATTATACAAGCGAGCCGTGATGTAATGACCAAATTCATGTACGGTTAATATTCCCAGAAATGGTAAGGAAAAATAAAACCCGCTCAACAGATCTTTTGTTGAAAATCCTGATTCCGCAACAAATATTGATTTTGCAGAAACCCATTCACTTCCCGCCAAAGTGGTTGTGATAATTGTTGAGACGAAAAGTACTGCCTGTATAAAATATGTTTTATGCTCCTTTAAGAATTCCATTAGTAAAATAACTTAGATCAAGTTGGTTTGATGGCACATGATAGGTGCTGATTCCCAAAGCTTCAGCCGCCTTGATATTATCCGAACTGTCCTCAATAAATAATGTTTCTTCCGCCACTAAATTGTTCTCTTCTAAAACTTGTTCAAAGATCTCCGCATCGGGTTTTCGTTTACCCATCTCATAGGAATAATAAACTTTATTAAAAATGCTCCGAAAATTTTCAAGGCCATAACCTTTATCTACGATCTTATGGAATTCTTGGATATGTATTTCATTGGTATTGCTTAAAATAAAAGTTTTAAAATTTTTATTAAGCCTTTTTACCAAATCTAATCTTTCAACTGGTATATCCTGGAGCATAGCAAGCCATGCTTCATCAATAAGCTGATCGGAAATATCGTTTTTCACCAAATCACGCACACCATCTCTGAAAAGCTCTGAACTTATTTTTCCTTTTTCATAGTCCAAAAATACATCAGTCGAGTGTACTATGTTTGCTATATCTTCTTGGCTGACTCCTGTGAATTCGGAAAATTTTTTATAGGTAGCAGGTACATCAAGATTAATGATTACGCCACCCAAATCAAATATGAAGTTTTTTATCTTATCCAGTTTCAATTTTTCAAATATGTTTGTGTAATTAGCCGCAAATATGTAACATTGCAGTCCCAAATTCAAGGATGTTTCAGGATATTCCTTGAATGGGCCCTTAGCTCAGCTGGTTAGAGCACCTGACTCATCAATGATGGTGACACTTTGGAGAAACCTGAAGTTGCAAACTGGGTGAATTCAGGGGAACCTAAGTTCTGAATATGTTTCAGAATATGGCAATCCTGAGCCAAGTCCGTCGAATAGATGTAACAGTAGGCGGAAAGGTGCAGAGACTAGGGAGTGAGGAATCTTACCAATAATCTCTCAAACAGCGCCCGGCACCCTAACTGATAATGCAGAGGGTGGTGAGATAGTCCAGCCCCGCAGGAAACTAGCGGAAAAGGAGAATCAGGGGGTCGAAGGTTCGAGCCCTTCAGGGCCCACATTTTAATTTAAGGCATCAATTCTAAGTAATTGATGCCTTTTTTATTTTCTCTTTTTTCTAAACAGAACTTGTTCCGTTCCTTGGTTAATTTTGAGTTGGTGAGGCATTCTTCTTTAAGTAAAATTTCCCAATGTCTGCTTTCGGGACATAAGCGGACATTTACACAGCTTGTTGTATCTACTTCATTTTCAACGGCATATTGTCAATTTATATGTTCTTTATTTTTGAAATTAAAGCATAAAAAAATACCAAAGGTTGGGTATTTCCTATAATCCTCCAATTATTGAACTTACGAAGCAGAGTAAATCGAACTAACGAAGATGAAAGTTCTATTTTCAAATTCAATCAAATAATCAAAAAATGGTTATTGCAAAATGTTGATTGTTAAGAATTTCCACTATGTCAGTTGAAGAGAGAATTGCTACCAGTACCCATTACCTAAGATATTTTATTTTTGGGGGTTATCTTGTTTTCCTTTCGCAATTACCCAAATTACTTAATGGTGTTTTGACGCTTAATATAGTTAGCAACCTTGGGCTATTTGTTAGCTGTCTCTGTATTGCAATGGATTGGCGTAATTACAGCAAGTACAGGAAAATAACAAAAGAAACTGGTTTCCCAATTATCTCAGTTTTACTTAGTTTATTTTATGCTGGCTGGTTGATTTGGTTTTTATTTCTCCCATCTAGTGAGTTTGGTCTTACTTTTAAGAGTACGAATATTGAAAAAAGCGAATCACCGACAAATCAATTATATGACAAACATTCAATTGACACTTCTATTTTAAAAATAGACAATCAGCATTTGATCAACGATTCTTTTAATAAGGATTCCACATATTTTGACAATCAATCTAAAGAAATACATTCAGAAAAGTTGGAAAAACTTGAAAATGAAGACAATACTTTATTCGGAATTTCGTATCATCACTATCTATGGTTATTTCCATTGGTTCTAATTGTTTTATTAACAATTACCGCAGATAGTTATAGACCCTGGCGTCATATTGGTTGGTTTTCTGCCTTTATTCTAGCTGCTTTTTTGGTTATACATTATTTTTTAGGGTTTGATGATATGAGCAAAGAATTTTTTTGGGGGAGCTATATACTTTGTTGGATCACGATCGTTATTTTGATTAAAAATCAAAGTCATTAGTGATTTAATAAAGCTGCTTCATTCATAGAGCACAATTATAATAAATTTGTATTGAACTTAGTTTGAAAAGTTTTCTTAATGACACGATTTGGTAAAAGTGAATTTTGATATATGACTTTATTTTCCGTTTTGAGTGAAAATCGTCTGTAATGTGTGATCTCAATTTTTTGGTTTTAAGGTGTTGAAATAAGAACATATCTCTAATCACATGGCCTAAGAATATATTCTCAAACCGGGACATAGCGGACACTAATAATTTTAAATGATGTCTGTTAAAATACAATTTCTAACTTAATGTAATCCGACTCTCACAAGATTTTCTTATCAGTTTGAAGTGTTGGTCAGAAGTAAGGAAAATCAATTGGCTCAGGAAAAATTGATAGCTTCCTTGCTTCAATTTTGGAAGTGTTAATCTTGGAAAGGAAAGCAAGCACATCTATGTGATACCCGCAACTAGCGATCACTATTTGGGAGATACAATTGTAATCGAAGGAAGGAATAACTTGGATAGGGCTCAAATTACATGAGTTTGCGAGTAGTGGTCATATTAGTCGTTGGCAACGAGCCACAGGAGCTACAGAAATCTTATAACGTAGTGAAAGGAAACTTAATTTTGCTTGGAATTTTGATAGTGAGGCTTAGTTAGTAGCTAACTCTTATCTTAAAATTGGTGTAAAGTAACAATTCGCCTAAAGAGCAATTTTAGTATGCCTGTAAACTGCTAGACACAACCAAATATACTGAGAAGTGAGAAGTGTGCAAGAATCTTAGCGACCTGCTAAAAGGGTTAGGAGGTTCCACTTGATTGGTGTGCTTTGAACTTTTCTTCAATTTTATCAATTGCCTCTTTATAAATTCTAGAGCCATATTTTATGTACTCTGCTTTATCCCATAGTTCTTCAAAGTAAGCTTGAAATATTTTACCTACTCTGGGGTCTTTGATGGAACACAATGGCGATTTAGCTGATGATGCAAAAAAGAAAACCTCATTATCATCCACAATAACAAATTGTAACCTTGGAATATTGTTGTCCTCGAAATATTTACAGGAGTACCCATCGACATTTTCGTTGATCCGTCGCCTCAACTTTTCAAATCTCCTTTTATCGTTAAATACAAATATCTCTCTGTATGCTACGTTAGAGGCCGATTTTGTAATTCGTTTCTCTAGATCACTGTGGGAATGCTTTCGCTTGTCGACGTCAAATCCAGTGCTGATTTGATTTTTCCAAGAAAGATCACATACAGATTTATTTGCTTTTAGAAGAGCCGCTCCCAGAGCAGATTCGATCTCCATTGAATCATCATAAAGAGTAATGTTTTGCTGGGAGATGTTATTCAATGTTCCGATTTTTGAGATTATTTCATCCGTTTGATTTTCAGATTCATAGTGTTTTGAAACAAAGTATATTGCAAGAAGACTAAGCAAAGTCATCACAACCTTATCGAAACTAAACTGGGGTTGGAACAAATTGAACAAGTCAAGAATTGTCAGAATAATGGCCAACAAAGCTGTGATCCCGAGAAAAATCTTACTGATTTGCTTGAACATATCTCAAAGATTTTGAGAAAATGAGTCAACAAAATAAGTCGCCATTTCTTCCCAATGATTGGCGATAGAGTATCCATGATTTCCTTTCTTAAAAATCCTTAAAGCTTTCTTTTTCGATTTTAAGCATTCGTACAGAAAAATAGTCTGCTGAAATGGTACAATTTCATCTTTATCACCTTGAGTAATGAACGTTGGAGTATTAATCTTCTTTGCGGAGGAGAAGACATTATACTCTAGAGAATCTATAAAGATTTCAAAGTTGTAACCATTGATGGATGAATAGCCTTCTTCTCTCCAAGTTTCGAATTCCTGAAATGAAAGCTCATTATAGTAAGCATCCGCCAAAAAAGAAGCCGGCGACTTTAAACCGAGTACAGCAAGGTCGTTTGCAATTTCTGGACAAGATAGAATTACTGCCGCTCCAAAACTAGAAGCAAAGCATCCGATCCTTTCAAAATCGATCCACTCTTGTGATTTAATTTCACTCATAGCATCTCGAAGGTTTGATATACCTAGCGAAAGGCTAAGTTTCTTTCGACTTCCTGCACTATAGCCCAATCCTTCAAAATCAAATAAGAAAGAGGATATCCCCTTTTTGGCGAGTTTAGGGGGCATATTAGTCCAACTCGAACTTTTGCTTCCTTTAGGTCCATCTCCAGTGAGCATAAATATAAGTGGAGATTTTTCTTCAAAGTTTGTAGCCTTGATAAATCTTCCTTGAATGAGATTATTAGTTTTACTTGATTTAAATTCAATATTTATTTCCATTATAGTAATATCGTTTAGGTTGAAAATGTACCGAGTGGATAAACTCTCTTGTTTTGCCACGCCCAACATTCAAAATACAATCTACAACTGACATGAAAGGCTTGAAGCCCTTTTGCCTCCTTCGGGATTGTTCATATATTGGATAAGTGGTCTTAAATTCCTGAAGGTAAACTCCTATTCCATTCGATTCAATTTTTTCTAAATCATGAATTTCTGTACTTTTTCCGTCACCTAGTAGCAATTCATTATCTTCCAGCTTTTTAAGAATGCATATTAGCATTTCTGTAGCGTTTTTGTGTGTAAGATTTAGATGACTACTTAGCAAAATATTTGGAGGATCAATATCTAGATAATCCAAAAGATCAATAATTAACCCTAGATTAATCTTAACTAGTTCATTGCTACTCATCAATGCTTTTTCTAGTATTAAACTCAAAGCAGGCCATTCTTTATCATAATAAAGTGCCTTTGAATATGAATCTTTTAATGTTCTTAAGATTTTCCTCCTTTCAGTCAGATTTGAGTCCTTTATAAATATCTTATTACATTTAATTCCAAGGTTCTGTCCAGTTGGTAAACTTACAAACCTAGAATTTCCCGATGTATCAATTATTTTAACTCTATCATAGAAATGCCTCTTTCTAAAATCCACATCATCCAACACAACAAAATTATTCGAAAATGCCAGTTTGCTGAAATAACCCATCCAGGGCAAAAAGTATAATTGGTGAACGGTGGTCATGAATACTCGCTAACAACGGCAAAGGAAACGTTTCCTTTATAGCCTGATACTGTAAAAAATATACTTTGCCTCAATAAATCGCTTCCTTTGGTTTTCCTAAAGGCACTTCAAATTGTGGCAAAATAACTTTTCAAAAACTAACAATCAATCGTAGAAATACGCATGTTTGAATTGCTAGGATCAATGTCCGCTTCGGGGGACAACTTAGAAATTTGAGATGGATTTGGAAATACCAAACCTTTGGTATTTTTCGGATTTTAGGCATCTCTTTGGACACAGAAAATTTGATGAATAGCGGTTCGAATATATGCTTTCAATATTGATAGCCAACGTCTCCTATGGGCACAAAGCGGAAGTTGGCAAATTATTTTTAACGCTGTGCGGAGCGGAGCATGGCATATAGCCTATGCAGTAGGCATTTATTCATCTTCCTTGGGGTTAGTTTCTTATCAAGTTAATAATTAGCCTGATAATCATTTCTCTTTGTTCTGGAAGACTTTGAGCAACAGCAAGGGCTAAAGCAACTAGTGTATTATCATCAATTTTCCTTTTCCCTTTTTTGTTTATATGAAAGTTGTTTTGTTCAAGAAACCAAACAAATATGAATGATCCTATTCTTTTGTTTCCATCACTAAATGCGTGTCCTTTTATTATTGAGTACAACAATTGTGCAGCTTGCTCTTCAACGGTTGGATATGCAAGTTGTCCAAATACAGTTTGAGAAACACTGCCTAATATTCCTTCAAATGAATTGTCTTTTTCATTTCCGAAAATATCTGAAGCTTCGTCTTTCCCAATTAGGGAGTTTTTCAGTTCTGCAATAGCCTTTTTTACATCTTCATAGTTTATTGTATAGATTACTTCTTCACTTAAGCCCTCAACGGATAGCTCCTCAGTGTCATATTTATTGAGAAGTTCAAACGATTTAGAATAATGATCTATTATTGAGAGAAAACCTTCGGTAATTTGTTTTTGGTTCTGAAATGCAGCTTCATTAAGAATGTCAATTTTCGATTCAAGTTCCTTGATTTTTTCAGTTCTTGAATTAAGTAACTCTTGGTTTAAAACATAACCTTGTAGCAAATAATCTCTCAGTTTATTGGTGGCCCACTTCCTAAACTCAGTAGCTAGAGGAGATTTAACTTTATATCCAACAGATATTATTACATCAAGATTATAATGAAGAACTTCTCTTGCTATCTCTCTTTCACCTTCTATTCGAACTAGTGCAATTTTTGCACTAGTTGTTCCTTCATCAAGTTCCTCATCTTTGTAAGCATTTTTTATATGTCTATTAATAACAGTTCTATCTCTTCCAAAAATATCCGCTATTTGAAGTTCAGTGGCCCAAATTGTATCAGCTCCCATATCAAGCATTACTTGGTATTCTGTAACACCATGCGTAGGTTTAAATGCTATAAAAACTCTATTCTCATTTGTGTTATTAGCTTCTTTGCTCATTTTATTCTTCAGATTAACCACAATGTCCAAATAAACATCTCTAGTGGTGTTTATTCCCTAATTATTGTATATAAAATATACAAATATGTAAGGCACGTGAATTTACGGTAAATGTTCAAAATGAAATAATCAATAAGCTAACCCTTCAAAGTAAAATAAACAACCGTAGGAATACACATTTTGAGACACTGGTTAACGAAACATTTAATGCTAGGGTAGTCTGAACTCTATCTCACTAAAATTAAATCTTTTCATGACTGTTTCTTTGTACTAGCTTACTTTTATCAATTTAACCTTTTAGGTGGTTTTACACAACTTGATGTAATGTTGAAGTTCACTTATAATTGGAATAAACTGAAGAGAACTTTTATCATAGAAAGTGTTAGAATTTTGATAAATTTTAAAAGATGAAATTTTAGCACATTTCTGACACATTTAGCATAAAGTGTCAGAAAACACAATAAATTGTTCTCTAAAATGCTTGAAATATACCTCAGTTTTCAGCTTTGAAAGTTGAGGGAATTTAGATCTTTAGCTCATAATCAGGGGGTCGAAGGTTCGAGCCCTTCAGGGCCCACTTGAAAATCAAGCACTTATGAGATTACTCTTGTGGGTGCTTTTTTATTTGCACTCCATTTGCACTGGAATTAAACCATAACATTTTTTGCTATGAGGAATGTTCATCTTTTGATTTGAATCCCCTTTGAAATGTTCACATACTAGCTGTTATATCGTAACTCAGAAGAGCTATGTTTTAGGGAGTCTTTTGCAGTAAACGTATAAAACTAAATCTGTAAAAGCCATGAGCATTAATGATCCGCGTGATCTGGATTGTGATATACTTCATTTTTCCCCGAATAAGCAGGATAGTTGGAAACTTCGTGATGCTGTATGCGGTGTACAGGTCTTTGGTGGTATAGGAAGCGGTAAGACCTCAGGCAGCGGTTAAAATATAGCGATGACCTTCCATAATGCCGGATATGGCGGCTTGGTGCTGTGCACTAAGAAAGAGGAGAGAGCTAATTTCGTAGAGATGATCAAAGAAGCAGGACGTGAAAAGGATGCATTTATCTTTTCCGCAGAAAGTAGATTGCGCTTTAACTTCCTTGATTATGAAATGACACGGCAGAACAAGGGTGGTGGCCGGCCCGCCTACGTGGCTCTTTAAATCTACGTTCACATAGACCTTTACCCGGTCCACAGCTGTCCCCAAACTGCCGTCATACACTACCGCAACGTGTTGCCACGTACCGGTCAGTAAAATATTGTGAAACTCCAGGAAGGTGTTGCTTCCGTTGGCCACATGAACGTACACCTGGTTATTCACCAATGAGCCCAGTTGTAAATCGATCCTACTCGAAGAACCGGCGGCTTTTGCAAAAATGTTCGTTCCCTGGACCCAGTTATCAATGTATAGCCAGGTCTCAAAAGAAAACTGACCGGCGCCGTCCAGGGCATTGATATCCCCGAAATTTGGCTTGGAATCCGAAGCTCCTGCAAAATTTAGCGCGTAATTTGTACTTTGTGCATACGCTTGCCCCGAAAATAACACCGAGATCAAGACAAGTATGACTAAAAATTTAAGTTTTCCATAGTTCTGTATCCTAATATGTTTATTGATCAAATTAACATGAGTTCGACATATAAATAGTCCCCCCTAAAAAAGTCCCCGCTGCAGAAATTAGTAGAAAGTATTTAGTAGAAAGACTGAAAACTGTTTGTAGCAGCTTGGTGATTGAACCTTGCTTTCATAAAATTTAGCATCAATATCTTTTTACAGTAATCGTACCATACAAAATTCGCAAGCTTTTAATGGAATTGATCAAAAAGCTTGCAAATTTGGTCGTTTTATTTCTCCGAAAAAAAGGAAAAAGCAACAGCAATCTTTCTTTTATCTTGAGTCTTTTATCTAAAATCTTGCTTAAGCAAAGCAATTACTTTTTCATCCAATATCAAATAGTACTTTTTTAGGATCAACTAAATAGTTGAATCGGATAGTAAAAATGGTAAGATTTTAGCAAATTAAAGTATTTGTAATCAATCAATTAACTAAAATACTTGCCTATGTTAACAAGTGATAAATTACTGAAATTTCTGTGCTATTGACGATTAAGGGTAACAAGCCTTCTAAATTGGCCTTATTAGAAGTGATGACCATACAGATTTTGTTTCATTTATCCGGATATCGGAAGTTTAAAACGTTTTACAACGCCTATGCTTGTATTCACTTTAGATCATTTTTCCCACAATTGGTTAGTTATAACGTCAAGCAGATGGTGATAAAAGAACAGGTTACCTGCCTTAAACTTTCGGCAGATATCCTGTTCGTAGCATAGTTCTTAATATACAATTACTCTATTTCACGTCCCACCAAACCAGTGTACCTCCGACATCGGGACCTCCCAGAGTAGCAATGGCTTTATCTACCTCCTCCGCATTTGTGCTATACTCATTAGGCAGATAGGTAAGGCGCTTCATTAATCCTCTGCCTACATTAGCATCGGTATTCTCAGTGTTAAGCAATGGGTAGAGTATATTGGCATCCGTTCTTCGTAAGTCAGACCATGCTTCCCAGGATTCCGGGTATAGGCCGAGATACTTCTGAACTGCAATCTGTGTGCGCTGATCGCCCTCTGTGACTGCCCAGGCTACCGGTACCTGAACCGGTGGCGTCGCGCTCAATCCCACAGCAGTATATTCTGCGGCAAGATCCGGTTCGACGGGTAGCGTAGTTCCTCCTATATAGTTGGCAATAGCGGCGACATCCGTCACACCCCATTGATTCATAGACGCTTCAATTCCCTGCTCATAGTAGCTTTGTGCAGTTCCACCACCAACATTCCAGCCGTTCAAGGCGGCTTCAGACAGATTGAAGAAATTCTCGGCTGCCAAGAGAATCTCAATATCTTTAGTAGCACGCAGGTCATTGCCAAAAATGGCATCATTAGTTGCTCCTACATCATTTCTCGCCCAACTTCTATTGGTAGAACCTCCATTGGGCTGACCGGAATAGAAACCTGTGTTTGGAGCCGGGCTAAACCAAATGGCCATACGTGGATCAGCATAGCCTTTCAGGATGCTTTCCATCGAAGCGGTCATGGCGAAACCCCAACCATTGTGCCCGGACATAGTATTCAAATTATTAAAGGTTTCTTCAGATACTTCATAAAAGGCATTATCATCATTAGATTCCATAACACCTGCTGCCACAGCCGCTTCAGCTTGTATGCGCGCATTTTCTGCATCCACATCCGAAATCCGCAAAGCCAATCGCAGTCTAAGTGAATTACCAAATTTTCTCCACTTTTCAATATCGCCGTCAAATACGCGATCAAAACCTTCAAATATCGCCACTGAAGAAGCAGAAGAGGCATTTAACGTAGAGTTCGCATTATCCAACAACGTAAAGAAATCCGTATACATGGACTCTTGTGAGTCGTAGGCAACACTGGCACCACCAATCCCGGCTTCCGAATAGGGAACAGGACCCCAATGATCAGTCACCTTATGATACATAAAAACCTTCCAAATATCCAGAACAGCTTTAGCATCGGCGTTTCCCTCTGCTGCCTGGTACGCAGTATTCAGTGAAGGTACTGCTAAAGTATAAAATCGCAACCATCCACGGCTTCTCCAACCATCATTGATGCCATTTCTATCCGTTGCCCAACCGGTAGGGACCGCAGACTGATAATGCACAAAAATCGTAGAGTGCAAATAAGTAATCAGACCATATGTCCCAAGATCATCCGGTACTCCTGTCCACGATCCATGGTGGAGTCCTTTATATAGGGCATTTGCAAACGCGGCTCCTGCAAATGTACCATCCAATTGATCAGCTGTGATTACATTTGGGTTTGTATTAATATCATCAAAATCGTCTGTGCACCCAAAGACAACGGCTACCAATACTGATATAATCCATTTAGTATTTTTCATAATCTTAATTAGTTAAAAGCCTAGTTTTACATTAAATCCAAAGTTTCTGGTAGCGGGAAGGTTAAAAGATTCTACACCTTGCAAGTTCCCTATACCTACTCCCTGTTCAGGGTCAAAAAACTCGGCTTTGTTGACAAGAAAAAACAAGTTTCTACCTACGATTGAAATGCTTGCGCTTGAAAACGGCAGTCTGTCCAAAAGTGATGAAGGTAGTGAGTACCCTAAGACCAATTCTCTCAAGCGAACATTTGTGGCATCATACACAAAATCTTCAGCAGACCTAGGGTCCCTGGGAGCTACTGAAGTCCAATAATTTTCAGCGGTAATGCTGGTGATATTAGTCTCTGCAGAAATAATATCCCCATCAGCGTTTCTTGTAGCCACTACTCCATCTACTACGAACCCTTCCCTTCCTGGCAGGGTTAGTGCGCTTGCTCCAATACCCGCCAATCTGGCCTGGGTGTAAGAAATAACTTCACCTCCAATTCTAAAATCCAACAAAAAGCTCAATGAGAAATTCTTGTAAGCAAATCTATTCTGCAAACCAGCTGTCCAATCCGGGTTGAAATTGCCGGCAAGTACATCAAATCCAGGAGTAAATTCAGGGATACCGTTGGCATCTATAAGTATCTGACCATCATCTAGTCGTTCAAAGCCCCTGATATAGAGGTCTCCATACTCCCCACCTTTAGTAATCTTACTTTGAACCAACCTTCCTGCTCCAAATACAAGCTCTTCTCTGTCTCCGTTGATTTCTATGATTTTGCTATCGTAGCTAGCATAGTTGGCGCTGATATCCCAAATAAAATCACTAGTTTCAATCGGAGTTGCATTAAGGACCAGCTCTATACCTTTATTTTCTACATCTCCACCATTGATCACTTCCTGAGAGAAGCCCGAAGATTCCGGAGTATTGATAGTAAAAATCTGGTCTTCTGTATTGGTTTTAAACCATGTAAAATCAATGCCTAATCTGTTTTTGAAGAACCTAACATCAACACCAAATTCCAACGAAGTTGATATTTCTGGTTTAAGATTTTCATTTCTCAGTAAAGGTGAACTTGTCAGAATTCCTCCATTAGCTCCACTATAAATGAATTCCCTATTTAATTGAAAAGGATCCGTATCATTGCCTACCTGTGCATAGGAAACCCTTACTTTTAAAAAGGTCAGAGCTTCCGGTGTATCTTCGAACATATCTGAAATCACACCGGAGATTCCAATGGAAGGATAGAAAAACGATCTATTATCAGACGGAAGTGCCGAGGACCAGTCATTTCTTCCGGTAACATCCAAAAACAGATACCCTTTATATCCTAATTGAGCAAACCCGTAAAGTGAATTTATTTGTTTGTCAAAAAAACCGGATTGTACTCCGAAGTTTTCAACGTTCGCCATTGCGAAAAAATTCCTTCTGCTAAGCAGTCCTCCTGAGCTCAGTGAGGCTTTGTTCTGGATAAGTGTATTACCACCAACACTTATATTCAAAGAAAGTTCACCGAAAGTTTTATCGTAAGCCAAAAGGAAGTCAGAATTTAACTCCTTTACCTCTCCGATAGATTCAGAATACGCACCCTGATTATTATTAAACGAAGCAGAAGCATAATTTTTGGTAGCTGATCTGTTAGTATATCGATCAATACCTGATCTTAGCTGAAGGCTCAGAGCATCAGTGAAATTATATTTAAGGGAGGCAAATCCAATAAATCTGTTTCTTGTATCTGTACGGACATCTTTTCTAAGTGCGAACCAAAAGGGATTACCTCCGACACCTCCAACTACAGCATTATCAATATAGTTTTGATGAGCCTGACCTGCTGGATCTACAAATTCGAAATCTCTGTACTGATCTATCGGCAAACTCCTGGGAACAGTATAGGCTGCTATTCCTGTGGATACTTCTCCTGTTTGTTGAGGATTATCAATTTCTTGAACAATAAAATTGGTCTTCACATCTAATTCCAACTTTTTAGAAATGTTACTCGTCAACCTAACGTTCATATTGTGTCTATCCAGATCGTTACCTGCTACAATACCATTGGCTGTTGTATTGGTATAAGAGAAATACCCTTGTATGTTGTCTCTTCCGGCTGTTACAGCAACGGATTTGGCCCAATTGTATCCAGTTTCAAAAAAGTCCTTTGAATTGTTAGGTTGGGGTATCAAAGAATAAGTAGCAGGTCCGGAGTAATCAGGATTAGGAATGAGCTGCCAGGCGGAAACACTTTGTCCATTCATTGCTGGTCCCCAGCTATTTCGCGAATTAGCATCATAGACACCTCCATTTCCCTGGCCAAATTCATCTTGAAAATCTATCAGATGATAGGCCTTTGATATCATAAAGTTAGATGAAACACTAATCCTGGCGCCCGATGATCCTTTACCAGACTTGGTTTTTATTATAATTACCCCATTATTCGCCCTTGTACCGTATAGTGCGGCAGCAGAAGGACCTTTCAATACCGATATGGACTCGATATCTTCAGGATTAACGTTCGATATACCATCCGAACTTACCGCCCTACCGACATCCGAGGTGCTCGTACTGACCGAGTTATCAACAGGTACACCATCTATAACGTACAACGGTTGATTGTTGCCAGTAAGAGACCTATTCCCTCTAAGATTGATCCTGGAAGGACTACCCACTCCATTGGATGTTGTAGAAAAATTCAGTCCAGCTACTTTTCCTGAAAGGGAGTTCACCACATTCAATGATCGTGCTTCTGAAAACTCATTGACATCCACGGTTTGAGCCGAATAGGTGATCGCTTTTTTCTCACGCTCCAAGCCAAAGGCTGTAACAATAACGTCCTTTAGTTGCTCGGCAGCTACAATCATCTGTACATCAATAGTACTCCTGGTTCCGACCTGTATTTCCTGTGTTTGATAGCCAACAAAGGAAATAATAAGGGTTGCATTTTCCGGTACGCTTAGCTTGTAATTACCAAATAGATCAGTAGTAGTTCCATTGGTAGTTCCTTTTTCTAATACAGATGCTCCTGGTAGCTCCTGACCATTTTCGTCCGTAATTTTTCCAGATATCTCGATATCTTCCGGATACTCATTGTACACTTCATCCTGGACTTCAGACACCCCTCTTTTGCCTTTTTTGACGGTGATTTGGTTGTTAACTCTTCTAAAGCTTAAATTGGAGTTTTTAGAAATGTGCCTGAGTATATTGCCCAAAGATTCTTGCGGAAATTCTAAGCTGATATTTTTTCTCTTATCTATATCTTGAATTCTATAAGCAAATTCAAAATCTGTTTTGGCTTCAATAATATCGAAAACTTCAATTAGCGATGCCTTATGAACTTTTATGCCTAAATGTACATTTTCTACGCTCCCTTGAGCCATTCCAGAATCAGCGGCTATTAGGAGGGAACCCAAACTGATCTGAATGATTAATCCGACAAAAGCATACTTGGACATTATGGCTATTTGTTGTAAAAGTTTGTTTTTCATAGTTTTGTATATGTTTCAGTTTATTAATTGGACCATGCCAGTCTTATCCTTCTTCTAACCGTCCAAAGTTTCAAAAAGGAAAAGACCTCTAAGCCGGTATTCTTAATGCCGGCTTTTTTGATTTTAACTAGTATCGTTGTACTTCATATTAAATAGGTGTTGTTAAAATAGTTACTATAATTTTTCTCTTAGTTCTAGTAAAGGGTTAGTACTTTATTTTCAATCTTAAATGAAAAATCACCAGCATAAGAAAGCGATTCCATCACTGTTTTTAATGACTCATTTTCGTATCGACCAATAAAGCCATCACCCATATCCACTTTTTTATTTAGGACGAATTTAACTCCGTACCAACGCTCCAATACTTCTACAATCTCTTTAAAATCTGCCTTATCAAATATGATCACTCCATTTCTCCAAGAGGTCATACTTTCTGAAAAAGCCAACAAACCCAAATTTTGAGATTGCCGGTTATATGCTACCGCCTCTTGCCTGTTCAATAATATTTTGCTACTTGTGTTCTTCCTCATCACTTCCACTAATCCCGACAATACGGCTACTTCAATTGTCTCGCTATTTGGATATGCCTTTATGTTGAAAGAAGTGCCTTTTACCGTTGTTTGGATCTCGGCAGAATGTATGATAAACGGTCTGGACCGATCTTTCTCGACTTCAAAGAAGGCTTCTCCGGTCAAATAGACCTCCCTTACAGAATCGGAAAAGGTTTCCGGATATTTTATGTTGCTTTCTCCATTGAGTTTTACTTGACTACCATCAGGGAGTCTTATCGAGAGTTTCTGCCCTGCTGCTGCCTTTTTTTCTACTGATACAGAAACTACAGTCTTCCACACCTGTTGCTCTAGCAAACTAAAGATACCTACACTGGATAAGATCAGAAGTATGGATGCCGCAATCCAGTATGTCCTTCTTAAATGGATGGTTTTAAGAGACTTAATTCTAACTGTGTTGGTTTCTTTGGTTAGATTAATCTGCCTGTTTATCTTGGACCAAACTTCCTTTTTCTTCTCATCCATGTCCTTTTCTTTAAACTTCCAATACTTTTTCAGATGCTCATAAAAAAGTGTGTTATCAGGATGTGATTCAAGCCAATTGGCAAAATATTTCTGTTGTGATTTGTCAAGTTTTCCAATGAGGCTTTGTACTATGATCTTGTGTATATCCATTTTAGTTAACTATTGTCATCTCAGGCCACTATCATTATGATCCGGCAGAATCCAAAATTCCCTACTTGGATATAAAAAAAAATAAAAAGACTTAAGATTTAATCTAAGTGACGGGATGGTAATCTAACATTTGGGACTTTAATGTCGAATCATTTTTTAGGTCGACAGCTTTTGAATTTTTCTCTTAGGCGCTTGACAGCCTTAACGACATGTGCATCTACCGTTTTGACTGAGATTCCAAGGATTTTTGCCACTTCATTGTACCTAAGTTTTTGTTGCCTTACCAGTTGAAAGGCACGTTTACATTGATCGGGTAATTCTTCAATTGCATGATCGAAATTCCGCCTTAATTCTTTAAACTCATATTCAGCCGCTGGTGTATAGTTGTTAATCAAATTATCATGCCCATAAATCTCATTTAACGGCTCGCTTGTCCAGCGTTTTTTCTTCTCAATATACTTAAGTGACTGATTTCTAACACTGGTAAAAATATAGGCATCAAAGTTGTTGATATTTATGAGTTTTTCTCGATTCTCCCATAATTTAATAAATATATCTGCAAGAATATCCTCTGCCACTTCACTGTGCTTCACATAGCTGATGGAGAAATCCAATAGCCGTTCGAAATATGTTTCAAATACAACTTGGAAAGATTGTTGGTCATCCTTCTTACAGACCTTGGAAAGATGCTTTAAAATGTCTTCATGTTCTATTCCCAAAACACCGTTATCATTTCGCTCAAAATATACCTCATCTATTTTATTTCCCTAAATTCAAAGCTTCCTAATTTTCTCCATTCCAGTTTTAGCCAGCATCTAAGTTTACAACACTATCGACTATCCAGGTAAGAATACCTTTTGCTAGAGTAACTGGTAGCAAGCAATCCCTCTCATTCGAATTACGGTTAGATTCACAAGCGAAAGTACGAGTTAAACCAAATAGTAAAGCAAAGTTTTCATATGTTAGTCCCTTCAGGCATTTTGTACCAATCTACCTGAACGCACTTGGAACTCTCACTTATGATACCCCCTTTGCAGACCAAGCAAGCCGATATCCTTTGTTGGTCAAAACTCGATCTTGAGTTAATATTTGTGCACTCTTCTTCATTTTTTATTTTCCAAAAAGGAAAGTACGGCTAAAAGAATGTTCCTCTCTACTTCTTCTATTGCTACTCCTGATACTTTTTTTGCACTGACCAAGTCCCTAAAAGATAGACTGAGTACTGACTTCACCCCCTGTAGGGAAATTCCCAATCCAGACCATACAAATGCATCAAGGTCTATCCACTTCTTCTAAAGTGTGAAGTCTGCAGAATGTACACTAAGGATTCTTTGTGACCGGTGCCACAGCCGGTAATAAACTTTGGTCTTCATTTATTCATGAGATCAAAACGTATCATCATGATAAATTAAATTGCAAGTCTTCTATTTTCATGGCGCGTAGTGATCCTATTAGCATGTTATTTTGCCTAGGCAAAATTGGCATGCGATACATCCCTGGAAATCCCAAAGGTTCCAATAATTTCACCATGGGTGTTTAACAAAGCCACCTTGTCGTTGAAAAGACTTTGAACTCCCCACTTGACAGATCTACTTTCTCGAGCCTGTTTATAATAGGATCACCTGTTTTGATTATTTCTCTTTCGTCATCAAATGACGCTTGAGCACTTTCCGATGAAAACATCAAAATCGGATTTCCTAAGTAAATCTTCTTCTTTTTCCAAACCAAATGATTTTAGCGTATACAGTAATTACCGGGTATAATACAATTTGCCTGGATAACTGTATAACACAAACGAGAGCATTGAATGGCGGCTGTAATTTACAATATTAGACCTCCCAACAACCTTATCTTTGGCAATCGCAACTATTCTAAAATATATTTGTGCTTAGCCAGATTTCTTTTGTGATCGCGCTGCAGCACATTGCTGCATAAATTCTTTGCTGAATGGATTGAATCGGCTGCTTCCAAAACGATCTACTTTAAAATTTTCTATATCACAAAAAACTGTTTCATCAGCAACTAATTCTGATATAATTCTACCAATTCCTCCACAAGCTGCGACACCTGCTCCTGAACACCCGGTAGCAGCCATAAAACCAGCTACTCCAGGAATTCCACCAAGCACAAACATACCATCAGGTGTATAGGTAGATAATCCCGAGATATAATGAGGAATTTCAATCGAATCAAAACCCGGAAAAAAACGTTTGAAATTTTCGCCTTGTTCCAGTAAAATATTCCATCGGTCTTCCGGATTCCCAAATGTGTAGCCATTTAGATCATCCGGCAGTTCCTTGGGGTCGATATAGATAGATTGAGCTTCTCTGAGACCAAATAATAAAGCACCGGATTCTGGCCTTGTATAGGCAGAAGCGTCCGGGATCACTACTATAGGCTGATTTACAGGGAACATTTCCTTATTAACAGAAGTAATCCAGTAATTACTTCTTACCGGGGCCATTGGCAAAGCAACACCTACTTGTGTGGATAGTATATTGGCCCAGGCACCGGCAGCATCTACGACCACTTTTGAGGTGATAAATTCATTTTCCGTCCTTACACCAATTACCTTGTCCCCTTCCCGTAAAAGCTCAGTAACATTTGCTTGTTGTAAGATTTGAACGCCATTCTTCCTGGCAGCTTCCGCAAACGCGGAAGTGAGTACATACGCTTCCAGGTATGCATCTTCCTCCATATATGCTGCTTTCTCAATTTCATCTTTGGCAATCCAAGGCACCATTTCTTTTAATTCGTGGTTATCAACCACTCGATTGGGTATTTGAAATTGATGGGCAATAGATAAGAGTTTATCAAGATCCTTTTTGCTTTTCTCTGAGGATGCAACATGCAGACTACCAATCTGCTGCATACCAAGATCATGACCGGATTCCTCTTCCAACATGGCAATGGAGCGATAGGTTTCCTCAACCAGTGGGATAAGGGCTGTTTTAGACCGGGTCTTGGTTAATAAAGAAGCTGCCCAGCTTGTATTTCCTGAACCAATGGAATTCCTTTCCAGTAAAATGATCTTACCAATCCGTTTCTTAGACAGGTAGTAGGCAGCAGCACATCCTATTGCGCCGGCTCCAATAATAATCACATCCGCTGTTTTATCCGGCTCTTTATATTGCATCACTTTAGGTCAAAGATATATTTAACTAATTCATTTTAGTGGTCACCAGGAAACCTCAGCACTACATAAAATATTTAATATTTATCAAAAGTAACGCTAATAAATATAATATTTGTCAAAAAAATAAAGCTTTTATAAAATGTTGTATGGTATTTTTTAGTATATAAGTTCAATATACCTTAGAACGCTGGCAAATCGTTCTAATCTTTTCTTGGGATTAGATATACCTTAAACAGTATTGCTTCTTCTTCCTGATTATTCTGGACAGAGTGTGGAGTGCTACCGTCAAAAAAGAGTGTATCTCCTTTAGTTAAATGAATTTTCTCTCCATTGAGACCATAGGTCACGTCTCCGTTTAGCACATATACAAGTTCCATTCCATCAGTAGCAATTGGTTCCCGAAAAACGTTGCCATGAATTCTAACAATATTAACCCTGATGTTCAAGTTGAACAGATCCTGGTGAATAAGTGATTCATAAACCAGCCCTAATGAGTCTTCTCTTTCCTCAAGTTCACCTTGTTGATCTCTGATTAGCGTATAGCTGGATTTTTCTTCCAAACGTACGGATTCAACCAGTTCAGAGAGATTCACCTCCAGGGCCTTTGAAATGTTCAGTAATACCGGAAGAGATGGAATTGTTCTGAAGTTTTCAATTTTGGATAGTAAACCGGCTGTTACATCACTACGTTCTGCAATTTGTTGAAGACTAAGATTTCTTTTCTTTCTTTCTTCCTTGATTTTCTTTCCAATGAGGCTCAAACTATCGTCTTTCATAAGGCACAATGTAGTTGTCTCTAAAGTTGATGCAAAGTCGCAAAATAAACCAATTCTTGAAAAGAATTAATCGAATATTGACAAATATTAAACTTTTTATCCTATAATGTTGAGTAATATTAAAAATATATCCTTAATATTGAGTAATATTAAAAAATCAGTAATAACATTAGTTTGAGATCGAAAGAAAATTTATGAAAATCAACGTCAACAACATTGATTACAAAACACACAAAGCGCCGGTTGTGGGCATTTGTATGGATGGAACTTCTTATGATTATTATGAGGCAGCGGCTACTGTGATGCCAAATATTCAAAGATTTCTTAAAACAGGCAGTTTTGGTTATGTAGAATCCGTAATCCCTTCATTTACAAATCCAAACAACATGGCTATTGTCACTGGTGTTACTCCGGATAAAAATGGAATATGTGGCAATTACTATTATGATAAAAAGACTGGTGAAGAGGTCATGATGAATGATCCTGAGAATCTAAAAGTTCCAACAATTTTGGGAACCTTCAGCCAGCAAAATAAGAAAGTGGCGGTTGTCACGGCCAAGGACAAGCTCAGAAAGATGCTCAACAAAGGATTGAATGGGATATGCTTTTCAGCAGAGCATGCTGATAAAGTGACCATCGAAGAAAACGGTATCGGAAATGTTGTAGACGATTTGATGTCCAAAGAGAATCCCGGTATTTATGATCCCGAAATATCAGTTTATTGTATTGAAGCTGGAGCGAGACTTTTGGAAAGAGAACATTTCGATCTGATGTACCTCACCACAACTGATTTTGTCCAACATAAATATGCACCTGGCGATCAGGAAGCGATCAATTTTCTTTCAAGAATTGATCGCTGGATAGGTGAACTTGACAGACTCGGTGCCGTTGTTGGTGTAACAGCTGATCATGGGATGAGTGCAAAGACCAATTCCGATGGGAGCCCCAAAGTCCAGTACCTGGAAACAATATTATTGGAAAATGCCAACATTTCTTCGAGAGTAATTTTACCCATTACCGACCCTTATGTGGTTCACCATGGAGCGTTAGGTTCTTACGCAACGGTCTATCTGCAGGAGTCCGATATCGTTGCTGCAAAAGAAATTATTGGTAAAATTCCGGGAATTGAAATGGTTTTAACCAGGGAAGAGGCTGTCAGTAAATTTTCATTGCCTGCCGAGATGATAGGAGAATTGGTGGTCTTATCGGATGGACCTACGGTGATAGGCAGAGCAAAAAGCTGGCATGATCTGGAAAAGGTAAAAAGCGGACTCAGATCACATGGAGGTCTGCATGAAAGCAAGGTCCCAATGATTATCAATCGGCCGCTAAATCAGGTCTATAAGGAAAAGCTGGATTCCGGAAAGGCTCGAAATTTTCACCTTTTCGACTTTTTACACAATGGTGTTGAAAATGATTAGCTATGGATATGGTTAAGAAAAATAACCAACCAAATATCTCTCAAGATGTTTTGTTTGAGTTTGGAAGCATTATCAATGGTAAAGAGCATCGAAGTGGAGACTGGTTGGAAGTATTTAATCCTTTTACTAAGCAACAGGTTGGGCGTGTTGCTTCAATTAATGTTGAAGTACTAGAGCAAACGATACGGAAGACCCATGATACCAAATTGACACTTTCAAGGTATGAGCGCAATGGAATTCTGAACAAAATGGCGGATGTACTGGAAGACAGCGTGGAGGAGGTAAGCCGGCTTATAACACATGAATCCGGACTGTCCCTCAAGGACACAAAGTACGAAGCAAGCAGGGTTGCAGATGTTCTTCGCTTTTCAGCTATGAAAGCCTTCGATGACGATTCAGAAGTATTTCCCTGTGATATCTCAAGGAATGGCCGTAACAGAAGAATATATACATCTCGACATCCATTGCCTTTGATTGCGGCTATAACCCCATTCAATCATCCGATGAATCAGGTGGTTCATAAAATTGCACCTGCCATTGCCACAAATAATACTGTTATATTAAAACCTTCTGAAAAAACACCGCTTTCTGCGTATTACCTGGCCAAAGTAGCCTTGGAATGCGGTCTGCCACCAAATGCCCTGAACGTGGTAAATGGCCCTGTTCAACAGACTGCAAACCATTTAGTAAAGCATGATTTGGTGAGCCTGGTTTCCTTTACAGGCAGTAGTCAGATTGGTAAACTGATCGCAGGAAATGCCGGATACAAGAAACTTATATTGGAACTGGGAGGTAGTTCTGCGTTACTGGTTCTAGGTGATGCAGACATTGATGAGGCAGTTTCTATAACAATTTCCGGAACCTTCAAAAATAGTGCTCAGCGCTGTACAGCCATTAGGAGGGTTTTGGTTCAGGAAGAAATAGCGGATGTTTTCAGTGCCAGGCTAGCCAATGAAGTGGCGAAAATTAAATATGGAAATCCATATGATCCTTCAATGGATATGGGGACCGTTATCAATGAAAGTGCAGCCATCGAAATAGAGAACCGTGTGAATGCATCCATTGCTGCAGGAGCACAATTGTTGATTGGTAATGAAAGAGATGGTGCGCTGTATTCTCCGACAGTGTTAGACCATATGAAAAATCACTATCCGGTGGCGGCCGAAGAAACATTTGGCCCCGTTGCTCCTATTATTAGATTCAAAACACTTGATGAAGCTATCTCCATAGCCAATGACACACCATATGGTCTGTCGGGGGGGATTGTTAGCAATCATTGGCCATCTATTCAAAAAGTCATCTCAGCGCTTGAAACAGGAACTGTCAATGTAAACGAAGCACCTAGCTATCGTTTGGAATGGACGCCTTTTGGAGGGATCAAGGATTCAGGATTGGGTTATAAGGAAGGTGTTATCGAGACAATGAAGGGTTACACCTATATGAAAACCTATTCATTGCCCTGGGATATGCCTTAAGTATTTATTCAAAATGACAAAAAAAATTGTAGACTGTGCAGCCTTTATTTTGCTCAAAGAGGATCAGATTTTGATTGAGAAAAGGGAATTGTCCAAAAAAACTGATCCCGGGAAAGTAGCCATCCCAAGTGGTCACGTTGATCCGGGAGAGAATATTTTAGGGGCCTGTCGAAGAGAAATGTTGGAAGAGTTGAATGTAAAAGCTAAAACATTACGATATCTAACACAGGAACTCCATGACAATGGCCTTTATCATGAACGAATGCATTATTTTATCTGCACCAGTTGGAAAGGGGAAATACAATCATTGGAGGCAGAAGAAGTTTATTGGATTGGGATGAAGAATATTGAATTATTAGACTTGGAAACAGACCGCCGCGCCATTTCCAAATTGCTTAAAACAAGATTTTTGAAAATAAATAGATAAAGTAAGTCAAAAGGCCCGCTGAAAAGCCCCTGTTCTGTCTAAAGAACAATGCTTTTCTTGAGTTCTGGTTCATTTACCCGGACATGCAGGCATAGTAATCTCTAATCTTTCGATTCATTCGGTCAGGTCTTTGAAACAACTGTCCAATATGTTAAGAGCCTGATCCATTTCCCGATAGTTAATAGTAAGTGCAGGCGTCAATGTGAGGATATTACCCATGGTCAATTTGAAATTGAGTCCTCTTTCAAGTGCCAGGTACATAATTTTTTCAGCCTGGTCAAGCGCCTTTTCTCCATTTATATCTGCCAATTCGACACCAATTAATAACCCAATTCCCCTCACATCCTTTATAAGATTATATTTTTGTTTGAGCTTGTTTAAGCCACTTATAGCATATTCACCTATTTTGATCACATGATCGGGGATTTTTTCATTTTCTAAAAACTGAATTGCTGCGAGCGAGGCTGCACAGGCTACGGGATTCTTTTCGTGTGTGTAATGCCCCAGTGCCTTCTCTTTCATAACATTGAGTTCTTCTCTGGCTATGAGCGCAGCAAACGGAAAGATACCACCACCAAGACCCTTCCCAATAACCACCATATCAGGAACGATACCATAATGTTCAAAAGTAAACATCTTACCCGTCCTTCCCAGGCAGTGAGGAATTTCATCGAGGATCAGAAGTGCACCATGACGGTCACAAGCTTTTCTGACTTTTTGCCAATATTCCTTTGGAGGAATAAAAGGCGTGGATCTTACAGTTTCCGCAATGACAGCTGCTACATCACCCTCTTTTTCCAATACATAGTCTATATAATCAGCACACTTTAGCTTGCATTCTCCTGCACAATCCCATGGGCAATTTTGAGCATCGGGAGGGGGTACATGTTCTGTTCCCGGTAAAAGAGGTCCTATCTCGCTTCTGAAGATGGCTTCGCCGCCAATGGATATGGCATCGAGAGATGCTCCATGAAAAGAATCCCACATGGAGATGGTTTTGAACCTGCCTGTTTTCGCCCGGGCGAGTTTAAGCGCCATACCAATGGCCAGGGAACCACCGGGAGCGAACAATACCCTGTTGAGATCATCTGGAGCCAACTCTACCAGTTTCCTGGCTAGATCAATAGCCGGTTTATTGGTATATCTTCTGGTACAGAAAGAGAGTTTTTCCATTTGATCTGTGATGGCTTTGATCACAGCCGGATTACTAAAACCAACTTGATGGACATTGTTACCATGAAAATCCAGATAACTTCGACCTTGCATGTCAACGATGGAGGAGCCTTTACATGATTCCATAACATTCAGGCATGGTGTTGATAATGACTGATGCAAGAAAAATTGATTGTCCATTTCAAGCAATTCTGCTGTGGATTTATCAATGTTGGCATTCCAGTAACCGATCCTATGGTCAGTAATGTTGATATCTCCTTCTGATCTAAGATTCTTTTTGTCCATCCTAAATTTTTCTAAACAATGAATTCAATTTGTATGAAATACGAGCGTCTAAGATAATTTTATATTTTACTAATATGAAATTTTAAAAACTAAAAATTTACATATATTCAACGTTTATGATTAAAATTTCCTCCGAAAAATTCAAAAGTAATAGTACAATAAACTTTTGTATTAGGCTTTATGCTTGATGAAAGTCCCCGCGTTTATTGAATTATTTCTTAATGATAGGAAGATTGTTTTGATTGTCCGGCATGAAATCTTATTGATCAACTGGTTCTGCTGTTATCATTGCTTGGAAAGATTTGCAGGGTCGTAATATCAGTAGCATCACATATAGTTAAATTTTAATATAAGTAAAGATAATATGCATGAATTTTAATATAAGTAAATAATTAATTAATATTGTTCATAGTAAAAATTGTTTGGTTCATAGAAAAGATTGAATAACGTGAATACTGCAGAGCTTCCAGAAAACCCCTATTTTTTATTGACCCCCGGCCCTTTGAGCACCTCTAAATCCGTTAAGGCTGCTATGTTGCGTGATTGGTGCACCTGGGACGATGATTATAATATTGATGTAGTTCAGGAGATAAGAAAGGGTTTAATAAGTCTGGCCACGAAATCACAGGAATATACTTCCATACTTATGCAGGGCAGTGGTACTTTTAGTGTGGAGGCAACCATCGGAAGTGTTCTGCCACCTGATGGAAAGTTGCTTGTATTATCGAATGGTGCTTATGGTCAACGATTGGCACAAATAGCTCAGAGGCTAAAGATTGACACGGTAGTTCACGACAGTGGTGAAATAGAACCGCCTGATTTGGAACTTCTGGAGAGAACGTTGCAGAGCGACAAAAAAATCACGCACGTTGTAGTCGTACATTGTGAAACAACCACCGGAATGCTGAATCCTATTGAAGATATAGGCAGAATTTCTAAAAAATATAATAAGATCTACATTGTGGATGCCATGAGCAGTTTTGGGGGAATTCCAATGGATATCGGTGAATTGGATATTGATTTTATGATAAGCAGTGCCAATAAATGTATACAGGGTGTACCGGGTTTTGGGTTTATTTTAGCTAGAAAAGAAGTGCTGGTGAAAACCTCAGGCTTTGCACGATCACTTTCCCTGGATCTTTATGATCAATGGAAGACATTGGAAGAGGGAAATGGGAAATGGAGATATACTTCACCAACTCATACTGTAAGAGCTTTTTTGCAAGCCATGAAGGAACTACATGAAGAGGGTGGTGTTGGAAAAAGATATGAAAGATATAGGGAAAATCACCAAATCTTGGTTGATGGAATGAATGAGTTAGGTATAAATTGCCTCCTGCCAAAATCCTATCAATCTCCCATCATAACATCATTTAACAGCCCTAACAGTCCTTCCTATGATTTCAAAAAGTTTTACACAAAGCTTAAGGCCAAAGGTTTTGTGATCTATCCGGGCAAGGTTTCCACCGCAGATACATTCAGGATTGGCAATATCGGACATGTTTTTCCGGATGACTTCAGAAGTTTGATAAAATGTGTAGCTGATTCCATTTTCTGGTAAAGCGGGGATCCGGTACATAAGGAGGTATAAATTTAGGAATGGCAAATTCTTCCGGTAAAACTGTCTCAGGCTGAGCTGTCAGACCTTTGCAAACAGTTTTACGCATATGGTTTATAAAGCTGTTTCGGACGCTTTCCGTTTGGCTTATACACCTTTGGAAGAAGTGTTATCGGAGCCTGTGAATGATTGACATGCTCCCCTGAACAGAGATAATTCTCTGTTAGAACAGTGCTATTAAAACGATATGAGAGTAAACTACCTAAACTCACTTGCAAATAATGTATTAGAATGGAGAAAACTCACTTGTTATCTTTAGATTCATTTTGTGTTCCTTGCCAATTTGGACATAAAAACCTTTTCTTAAATTCCTGACCAGGACATCAAATTCATGTCTCATGAAATCAAATTATGCCAGGTCTGGAATTCGATAATAAATCAATTACACAACTTCGGAAATGATATGACTCTTATGAAACAAACCGGGATTCTTTTAACATTACTATTGTTTAACATAACATATCTCAATGCTCAGGTGGCCAGGGAGCTCGAATCGAAAGCTTCGATTGATCAAAATGATATACTCGATCAAGAAGAGCAATTAAGAGATTACTACAAGTTATCCACTGATCCTGAACTTTTTCAGCTTTTGGGAGAAACCGTTTATCGTGATCAAAATTTAGAGGCTATTCAATTTCCGGTTGGAGGTATAGGTACCGGTTGCATCCAATATGATGGGAATGCTACACCACGCTTTTGGCAGATATTCAACAATATGACCCATGATTTTATCCCAAACAGCTTTTTTGCTATTAGGGTAAATGGTAGCCAGGGGGCAATGGTTAGGGCACTTCAGACACAGGATGTGGGACCATTTAGAAAAATGGAATCTCTGGAGGCAAGGGCAAAATTTCCATTTCTACAATATGATTTTCTTGACAACATGCCCATCAGAGTGAGTATGAAAGTCTTTAACCCTTTTATTCCGACAAATCTCAAAGACTCTGGTATTCCTGCGGTTTTCTATCAATTCACTCTTGAAAATGTTTCCAATGAAGCTGTAGAAGTAAACCTACTAGCTTCACAACAGAATGCTGTCGGATTTTCTCAAATTCCCAAAATACTGGAAGGAAACTCCTTTGCTGAAAACTATGAACTCAGTCTTTCAAGGACGCCCGTTAAAGGTAATTACTCACAATACTACGGAGGAAATACCAATATGATTAAAACCTCAAAGGAAACTAAATCCCTGATAATGCAAGCCGGATATGATCGGCAACACGAGCATTTCGGGCAAATGATGCTGATGATCACGGGAGAGGAGCAAACTGTTGGAAATGCCAGAGGAGTAGCGAGCTGGGAATTGAGCAAAGAGGCATATCAGAATTTTGTTGAGCATGGTGAGTTAATTGGAGAAAGAAAAGCGAAAAAGAGTCGGAGCGGAACAACCTGGACCGGAGCACTGAATGTGCCAGTAAAACTTGAAGCAGGAGAGAAGAGAGAAGTCAATATGGTACTTGCCTGGTACTTTCCGAATGGGAGAAATGGAGGGCATATGGATAAATGGGATGGTTGGGGTAATGGTGATTGGGAAGGAGATGGAAATCATTATGCAACACAGTGGAAAGATATTCTGGACCTGGAAGACTATCTTACCAAAAACCATAAGCGCCTGGTTTCTGAAACAGAGATTTTTACCGAAACCTTTTTTGATACAAACTTACCTTTTTGGTTAAAGGAACGCATCAGTAACCAACTTGCCATTTTAAAAAGCAGGACGATTTTTTTCGATAAAAAAGGTTACGTCGGCCTATGGGAAGGAGCGGGAGCCGGGGATGGTTCTTGTGCCGGTAATTGTAATCATGTGTGGCATTATCCCCAGGCCCATGCCAGACTGTTCCCGGAAATCGGAAGACGCATTAAAGAGCAATCTTTTAAAGCAATAAAATCGGACGGTCAAATTCCATATCGCCAGCCAGCCGGAGGCTTCGCTTTTGACGGACAATGCGGGGATATCATTGGGGCTTTCAGAGAATATTTGATTTCAACAGATGCTGCTTGGCTAAAAAATCAATATCCTGCCATCAAAAATGCGATGAACTATCTTGTGGAACAACATGATCATGATCAGGATGGGTGGCTTTCTGACCTTCCAAAACATACTACTTATGATGCATCTATGACCGGAAACCCATCGTTCCTGAGTTCGTTGTACCTTGCAGCACTACGGGCCAGTCAGCAGATGGCCTTGGTATGTGGTGATGAAAGTCAGGCAAATGAATGGAGAGATATCGCAGATAACTCAGCCAGGCTTCAAAATGAAAAGCTTTGGAACGGAGAGTACTTTATCCAGGTTAGAGGTGAAAAAAATGCCACTGACTATGAAAATGGGTGTCATTCGGATCAACTCTTGGGTCAATGGTGGGCAGATCAGATAGGTTTAGGCAGTATGTATCCCGACTATAAAATAAAATCAGCTACAAATGCTATTTTGAAATACAATTTCAAGAGTAATCTTAAAAAACACAATCAAGGACATAGAACTTTTGCCTTGCCAGATGAAGCAGGAGTAGTAGTAACGACTTGGCCGGATAATGATCAAACATCCTATGCTTCCGGTTACTCAGGTGAAGTTTGGTCGACATTCGAGTACACCATTGCCTCGTCATTATTTAAGCATGATCAGATCAGGGATGCACTCACACTTCTCCATGCTGGTTACCATCGTTATGATGGTCGGTTACGCACCGGTTACATTGGCGACTGGGGTAATTTTGGTTTTAGTGGTAACCCTTTTGGTGACGACGAATGTGGTCAATTTTATAGTAGGGCATTATCCATTTGGTCCGTGTTATTAGCGGCACAGGGTTTTGAATACAACGGACCTGAAAGATCCATCGGATTTAACCCAAAATGGAAACCAGACAATCATACTTCTTTTTTCTCCACAGCAAACGGCTGGGGCCTCTTCTCACAGAAAAGAGACACTGTGGCACAGTCAAATAAGCTGACAGTGAAATACGGTACCCTTGATTTATCGAAAATTACACTATACCTCGGGCAGCAAAAAATAAGCAATGTGATCTTTCAAATCAATGGCAAAGAAAAGGCTTATGAAGTCAGGAGAAATGGTAATTATTGCGAAATTTTATGGGAGGGAAGCCACTTGAAAAAAGGAGATGAAATTACCATAACGATCAAAGCGTAAAGGAAACAAATCTATGAATAGGAAGAACAAACTTTTTGGAAGAAGAACCTTGATCAAACGTATTGGAATGGTTGCAGGAGGGGCCATGATGTCACCAATAGTGATGAAAACATCTTTAGCGAATTCCAAAAAGAAGAGCAAAAAGGTTTTGAGCATTGCCCATATCACGGATGTGCATATTCGCCCCGAACATGATGCTCCAAATCGATTCAGCAAATGTCTGGCTGACATAAAGAGACATAAAATAGACTTCTTTCTGAATGGTGGGGATACCATTTATGCCGCAGATTATGATCATATAACAAGAGAGAGGGTCACGGAACAATGGAAGATCTGGAAGAAACTTCGTGCAACGTTCTCCGAATATGAGGTGCATAGTTGCCTGGGAAATCATGACATGTGGTGGGCCGCTCCTAATAAGGAAGATGCAATGTATGGTAAATCTTTTGCAGTTAAGCAACTTGGAACACCGGGAAGGTATTATAGTTTTGACAAGGAGGGATGGCATTTTATTATACTTGATAGTAACAATAAGAATGCCGGGTCCCTTGACGCCGAACAACGGGAATGGTTGGAAGGTGACTTAGACAAACTTCCGCAAGAAAGCAATGTAATGATCTTATCTCATTACCCAATACTTGGCGTTTGTACCATCATAGATGGAGGGAATCATACCGATAGTGCTTACATTTCAAATTTGTTCTATGCACACAAGGATAAAAAAATCACCTGCCTGAGTGGTCATGTCCATTTATTGGACCAGGCTGTATATAACGATGTACATTATTTCTGTAATGGGGCTATGAGCGGCTTTTGGTGGGAAGATGGTAATGAAAAATCTGCTTTCAAATATTGGTACCGCGAAACACCTCCTGGCTATGCTATTCTGGATTTATTTGAGGATGGATCCGTGATCAATACATACTACCCTCATCCGTATTAGCTTTTTACTTTAATCGACTTATTTACCGGCTGTCTCTCTTTAGTCATTGAGGCGCTAAAGGATAACAGTAGTGCCAATGGCAGGCTAACAATCATTGCAGATCTTCATATCGATTTGTGCAACAGCTTCATCTTCATATCGGTTTGTTTGATTTCAATCTATCCATCAAAAGGTCAGGTTTCTTTCTGTAATGGTAGGAAGCATGGTATCGGCCTCCGAGATGCCAATTTCTTTCGGTGTTGGTGCAATGAAGCTGGTACTACGTCCTTCCAGATGCATTTTTCCTCCTTGAGCATCGAGTGTCAAAACAGTATAAAGCGGATCCTTATAGGGACAAGTCTTGCTAACTGCAGGATATGCTTGTTCTATATGATTGGCAAAACGTCTGTGTTGGTATTTCCCGCCAACCCATTTATAGGACATGCTGTTGATTTGGATATGCAAAATGCCATTGATCTCTTTTACATAATCGGTATGATGGTGGCCACATAAGCAGGCAATCACCTTAGATCGATTTGCTTTGGATTTAGCGCTTTCCAGTATGCTTCTGATTTCTTCTCCATTGGCTATGCCAGATTCTGCTTCAAGGCTTTGATGTATAAAGACAATGGTGGGCTTATTGGTTGCTTCAAGATCCTTTCTCAACCATTCTTTTTGTTCCGCACCAATGTAACGATCATAACCACTCCAGGGTGTCGGGTTTTTATCATTTCCATCCAATACTATGAAATGGAAATCTCCTTGATCAAATGAATAGTAGCGTTCTTTCATTTCCCACCATGCCATCGTTTGTTCTCTTGTAAAACCAAAATCACGCATATCATGGTTACCGAGCACATGATATGCCGGACCTTCAAATTCATTCCACACATCCAGAAAGACCTGATTCTGGGGCCTGGGAAGAGAAAAATCGCCCATTTGAATAATGAAATCAGGTTTCCTTTTTTTCATGTCATCCATGAAAAAACGCAACCTGGCATAGCCGTCATGGATGATGTCTTGGTGGACATCCGCTACGATACCGATTTTAAGTGTTTGAGAATTCTTAATAGTGAATCCTGAAACAGGGAGAGGCAGTGACAACGCACCTGCCGCATGGAGGGACTTTTTAATAAAACTTCTTCTTTTCATATGCGATGCTTTATTTTAACAATAAAGTTGTAGTAACAGCGGGATGATCACTGGGCCATATCCCTTTATATTTAAAATGCATATCAGAGTCAATGGCCTGCAGTTTCTCTCCTATATAATAAATATAATCTATCCTGTAAGTAAGCCTTTTAGGAGTCATGGTTGCCGATTCATAATTTAGATCAGACCTTATCTCTCTGAAAGAATCTTTGAAACCTGCCGACGTCATCACTTTGCTCACTGGCCACTCAACTATGAGTCCGTTATGCCAGTCCTTGGTTTCCCCTCCCCAATCTTTGTGTGATGGGCTATTAAAATCTCCTCCTATGATAAGAGGTGTCTCATCCGCTTTGTTAATTTCAGGTTGTAATAGCGCTATAATTTCTTTTATTTCTTTGTGACGCGTTTTTCCTTCACCTGCAATTAGTTTCTCGGCCGTAGCCTGCGGATCGTTACTGTCATTTCTCCATGCCGGAAGGTAGTGTATCCAAAGACTGGCAAGGTTTATTTTTTGATTTTGACTTAGTTGAATGGAAGTAAATCCTAATCGAAAAGCATCATAGGGAGCCTTTGTTTCTGCAATAGGATACTTGCTCATTACTGAGATATTGGTACTGGCCAGGTAAAAGTAATACCCTAAAGCGTCGGCAATTAATGCTCCGGAACCATAGGTTTCCTGCATCATGACAATATCGGTCCCGGTATCTTTGATAAAGTCAATGACTTGTTGGGGACCAATTTCCCTACCGTGTCTCCGGCCACCATGCCAGATGTTCCATGCCATCAGGTTTAATGTCTTGACAGGCTCTTTGGCTAATTCCGGTAATCTTGCTGCGGGTACAAGCTTTTTATACTTTTCTGCTACTGATGATGCATCCAGTACGTAATTATATATATGAAATTCATCCAGAGCACCTTCAAAAGATGGAACTGAAACAGTTCCCATTGCATCAGTCGCTAGCCTAACTGGTAAATTGCTGTCTACATCATTAAGCCCCCCGGTGTTATAAATAGCTACATTTCTACCATCAAAGTATAAGCGGGCTTCCTTAAGCTGACGACTCATCGTGAATACAATTTGATGCCATGCACCATCATTTATTTGTTGCCGGGGAGAGGTAGGCCGATAATCCAAGCGGTATTTTCCATTCCCAATATTCCATGCCCAGCTACCATCGGGTTGGCAAATAATAGCCCATCCTTTGTTCGTTCCACTGGTACGACTAAAGCCAAACGCATGATTTGTAGTGAAATCTTTGATCTCACCGGAATTCCAATCTTTATTGGAGGCGATTACCTGGTAATCCTGGTTTTTTGCTTTGGTCTGAACCCAGATCTCTATTGAAAAATTGTCATCCTTCCAAAGGGAAGTAAGCGCATCATTTGTTTCAATTTGTATGTAACCAGGTTGTTTGTTTTCATAGGAAAAATACCTGGCTTTACCACTGATTCCTTCGGTTGTAGAATCTTTTCCGAAAAATGAAAAAGGAAATGCCGGGTCATTGGTGTTACTTTCCATATCAATGGATATGAGCGGTTCTCCTATTTGATTAACTGCATAGGGATACTCAAAGCAAGGAGCAAGACATAATAAAGTAAAAAGAAATGAGCGGTATTTTTTCATAAACGTATTTGTAGCATTAGAATATTTTGTAGACACATTTTGGTTACAATTACTGATAAACTACCCTTTCTTTAAAATAGAAAATTCTGTTTTGGTATTCCTCTTTTATCATTTTTTTAAAACTATGGATATCTTTTCTTATACCGGATTACCTATTTCCCCAATGAATCAAAACCAGATGGCAATAACCTCAGATTTATCGTAATCATTCATTTTGAATATGCTGAAAGGAAATTTTCAGTATCCTTATAGATACCTGTAATGGGTTCCGGTTCCATACATTCAATTCCCAGGGTTTCACCATCCAGACCCCAGGCCTGATCAATCGGTACACACAAATGTTCAAGAGTCGTAGAAACCACATCAACCTGTCTTGGTGTTTTGGAATAATCATATATTGTAATGATCTCCTGATCCGCTGCATCCTTCCAAGTGGCACCGGTAACGGATCCATGAAGATTTGAATTACTTAAGTCAACCACAGAAGCAGCGTTTTCACCGTCTACTAATCGCCAATAGCCAACCAGGCTACCATGCTTGCTATGTGTCCCATCCAATTTTTTACATTTCCAACCATCAATGTCGTCAGGATCCAATAAAGTATTGAAAACCCTCACCTCAGCAATGTATCCTGTGTACTCATAAGCTTTTAGCCCGTCTGCTCCAATGGAAAATGGCAGCCCTGTATTAATATCACCGATTCCCTGGATTGATTTAGAACCAAGCAGGGAACCATCCTCGTAAATTTTTAAATCACCATCACGGTCGAAAGTGGCACTGAGCATGTGCCATTCGTTATCAGAAACATCATTTCCATTGATATCAACTCGTGTTCCCGGATTTCCGTCACCTATATTCACCTTCCAGGTGTTATTGCTAAAAGAAAACACGAATCCTTTGTTTTGCCCGGTATCCCAATCTTTGTTTCCGACAATACTAACATCAGCCGCAATCGATGTTCTTATCCTCACCTCAACAGAGAAATCTTGCGCTGTTCCAAAATCCAGAACCGGACTTAACGACATTTGAACAAAATCATTAGCACCATCAAAATAGAGTTCTACTTCATCACCAAGGCAATTGACAGCCGGTTCCTTTGTTATCTCACTCTCAACAGTTTTCTCGATTTTTTTCCTTTCAACATTTTCTCCACTTACTATAAGAAATATATTTCTTTCTTCGAGGGAATTCCCACCATGACTGGTGCCTAATCCTCCATGATCAGTGGTTAGTATGATCAACCAATTTTCATTGTCCCTTGTTGCCCTTGACTCTAGCGCGTCTATCATCTTTCCAATAGAGGTGTCTACAGCTTCAATTGTTGAAATATATTCAGGTACTTCCGGAGAAAAGCCAAAGCTGTGTCCCGCTCCATCAGGAGAATCTAAATGAACAAAAAGTACATCGGGATTCTTTGTGGTAAGGTAGGTAATCACCTTGGACTCAGTGTCGGCCGGACCACTTGTATTGAGGCTTTCATCGGCAAAAGAGCCTAGTATGGAATTATTGATAGGATGCCATTCGCAAATTGAAACTGTATTAAAATCGGGATTATGATTTTCAATATGTTCAAACAAAGGTGGATAGTTTCCAAGATCACTTCCGGAAAAAGAGTTGTCAGTAACACCATGCTTGTTCTGCCAAACCCCGGTTAAGATGTTTGACCAGCCCGGACCGCTGGAGGTAGTTCCCTCGTTTAAGGCATCCATGGAATAAGTGCCATTTGCCATCAATTTATCCATATTTGGAGTATTGGCTGCCTCAAGTGCATCAGGTCTCACGCCATCAAGCCCAAAAATCAAGACTTTATTTGTTTTTTGAACTTCAGAACAAGAAGTAAAAAACAAAGATATTACCAATGCTACAAACATGAGATTTGTCAGGGAAGAAGCTTTCATATTTTAATTGGAAACAACATTTAATTGCACATGTATTTGGACAACAAGTTACATATATTATATTTATTTTTACAAATATTCAAAATTTTTAATTATGATCAGCTATTATTTGCAGGTATTGCTTTGCTCTTTTTAAGTACACAAGTCCAAGTGCAGATTATTCTTTTGACCAACAGCTGATATTCATCGCATTCAGACACTTTTGGATGGCTTATATTTTTGGAGATTAAAAATCATTTGATCGTGAAAAAAGCCAGATATGTGAAAGCATAATAACTACATCGAAAACTACCAAAAGCGTTTGTTGGAATAGCATTAAGTAGGGTGATATAAAAATCACCTGTAATAAGATCATAGTCCAATACCCATTTTAACTAAATCAGAATAAAATGAAGAATCTTAAATTTTCCATTCTGTTGATACTCGTGATCATTGTAGTAAATGCCTGTAAGGAAGATGATGAAGTTGTGGCGCCTGCAAAACCTCAACAACCTGAAACGGAAAAAGAGGAAGTATCTGAAGATGGGAATATTGTCATTTATGAAGTTAATGGTGACCAGCTGTCCGTCATAAAGGAATTTAAAGTGAAAGATCGCTATAAGTTTTTTGCCAGGGAAGCAACCCATGATGAGGTCTGGAAGTTTTTTGTGAAATTAATTCCTGCTGAAATCAGGCCACAAATGAAGCGACTTCTTTTATTTGCTGATTCGGAAAGTGGTGTAGGTGCTTATGTAGGACCTGTTGACCCGGACGGAAAAAATCTCAAAGAGTGGGAAATGGGCCTGAATCTTGATGCCTTTTATCAGAATGAAGTGTTGGATAAGCCTGAGGCAGGTGCTATTATCATTCACGAGTTTGGTCACCTTTTAACCTTGCACGAGGGTCAGATAAACTCAGGAGTAGATTCTGCCACATGCTCTAATTTCTTCACAAGTGAGGGGTGCAGTCGCAAGGATTCATATCTAACACCTTTTTTTGGCAAGTTTTGGAATGATATTCACGCTGAATCTTTGAAAATCGAAAGTGCTGAAGGTGAGGAGAAATTTTATAATAAGTACAAAGATCGTTTTTTGACACGGTATGCTGCTACAAATCCAGCCGAAGACATTGCAGAGAGCTTCACATATTTCGTTTTGAAAAATAACAAAGCATCCGGTAATGACGTAGCCAGCCAAAAACTCAATTTTTTCTATGACTTCCCAGAGGCGCTAAATATCCGTGAGCAAATTAGAGAAGGTGTTGATTTTAACTACGACAATATAAATAGCAGAATGGGAGCCAGAAGACTCAAAAGGATATGCGCCAAAAAACATTGATAAACCACTCGCTGGCTAACAGATCCTGATTGAATGAAAAAAAGAAACTGGAAATGAAAATAAATAAAATTTTTTATTGAAGCGCTACTTGAAAGTTTTGTCTTAGAAAATTCGAAATCGTAATTTTGCCGGCTATAAAAAAGAACAGATCTTGCGTATTCGTAAATTCTTTAAAAGAGCATTCATTGCCTTGATCCTGATATTGTTATTAGGACTGGTTTTAATTACAAGAGTAGACCGCACTCCCTACCAGGAAACTGATTTTTACCAACATACAATCTCCAGACTTGACAGCATACGGGAAAGGTTGCAGGAACAGAAAGAGGATAGTGTAAAGGTAGGATGGGCCAGGATTAATATCACACCTAAAGAACCGGTAAGACTAACCGGCAACCATCAGAAACCTTATGAAAAGGTGCTTGACTCCGTATGGGTAAGCGCCATTGTATTGGAGAATCATTACCAAAAAGTAGCACTTCTTAGTTATGATCTTTGGATCATTCATCCCTATACAGCCGATAAAATAAGAGAAGCTATCAAAGCCTCAGATCTTAAAATTGAGCAGGTATATTTTACGGCAAGCCACACGCACAGTGGCTATGGCGGTTGGTCGGAAGGTTTACTTGGGAAGGTCGTAGCAGGTGGCTATGAGAAGGAGATTATCAAGTTATTGCAGCAAAGAACTTTAGAAGCTTTGAAACGGGCCACTAATAAAATGACTCCTTTTCGTGCTGGCTTTAAAAAGATTGCTGCCAGGGGCTTTGTTAATAACCGTATTGATCATACAGCCTATATCGATGCTTATTTGAGGGTAATGAAAATGTGCAATGAAAATTTTGAACAAGGTATCTTTTCAACTTTTTCTGCTCATGCCACTTACGTTGATGCCGATCTGAACGCACTCTCTCCGGATTATCCCGGGAAACTGGTCGAACATCTCTTAACCATCGATTCATTAAAGTTCTCAAGCTTTGCCGCCGGGACAGTGGGTAGTCA
Source organism: Splendidivirga corallicola (assembly GCA_030442035.1). Lineage (GTDB taxonomy): Bacteria > Bacteroidota > Bacteroidia > Cytophagales > Cyclobacteriaceae > Splendidivirga > Splendidivirga corallicola. The sequence continues at coordinate 266,962 of JAUJEA010000002.1, read as the reverse complement.
TAGTCCTGCAAGAGAGAGACCCTTTGAGAACGAAAAGATGGATCAATACGCAAAGCAGTTAACTGATTTGATAAAGAAACAGGAAGACAGCATTGATATGCAACCTGTAACAACTTTGAAATTCGTACAACTACCGGTTGATCTGCGTGAACCTCACTTTCGAATTTCCAACAATTGGCGGCTGAGACCCTGGCTATTCAGGACATTGGTAGGAGAGCACCCATCCTATATTTCCTGCCTGAGGATTGGAAACACTGTTTTGATCGGTTTACCAATAGAACTGTCAGGAGAGTTCTATCCAATGTTCGATAAAATTTGCAAGGAGCGCGGTATTTCATTGATCATTACCACTTTCAATGGCAATTATATAGGTTACGTAACACCAGCGCACTACTATGACGAAATTAAATACAGGGAAACAAGAGAAATGAATTGGTACGGACCTAATTGTGGCGAATATTTTGTGGAATTAATAGAACGTTTATTAACGTTTATATAATGCACTCTCCAATCCTGTCCCAATAAATTCCTGTTCCCGGGGTTATCGGAAGAAATGTTAACCAGGCTTTCTTGAATGATTGGAAAAATTTTCCAAAAAATATAACCAATAATCAGAAACCCATACCGATCTTTTTTGTCTATTAGCAAAACATTTTTAGTTGTGTTTGGTTAGTATTGCTGAACTTTCGCATACACATGTTAAGAAGTGTCTTTGAGGCATCCATGGCTATGAAAAATTCATTAAAATAAATGATATGAGTATTCGTCTTATCCTTTAAGTGTCCGGTAAGCTCGAAGCACTACATTTTGGTTAAATAAAAACAAATAAATACTAAATGTTAAAACAGATTTATAAAGATTGGTTGTTTGGCAAAGTAGCGATCTGGAAAGGTATCAGGCTATTTTTAATCAGTACCTTAATACTGTTTCTGACACCCACGTTAAAGACCTTTGCCCAGGATAAATATACAGTCAGTGGCTATATCAAAGATCAGAGCAATGGTGAATCTCTTATTGGTGTTACGGTTTTCGTTAAGGAGATTGCGAATGGTACTGTATCTAACAACTATGGTTATTATTCCATAACACTCTCACCAGGTACCTATCATTTGGAGTATCGATACTTGGGTTATCATATCCTTGAGAAAGAAATAAACCTTAGTGGTAATCAGAAGGTGGATATTGAATTGATCTCCGAACAACAGGAGCTGGAGGAAATAGTTATCCAGGCCGATCCGGAAGATGCCAATGTCACAAGCATTGAAATGAGTGTGAATAAACTGGATATAAAAACTATTCAGAAGCTTCCTCCCTTTTTTGGAGAAGCTGATATTATCAAAAGCATCCAGTTACTTCCGGGTGTTTCAACAGTTGGGGAAGGGGCTTCCGGTTTCAATGTGAGGGGTGGGAGCACCAGCCAAAATTTGATATTACTTGATGAAGCGCCTGTTTACAACTCTTCACATTTGTTGGGCTTCTTCTCTGTTTTTAATCCGGATGCGGTTAAAGATGTGAAACTCATAAAGGGTGGCATACCCGCCAATTATGGAGGTAGAATTGCGTCAATACTTGATGTGAGGATGAAAGAAGGCAATAGTAAAGCGTTTGCTGCGCAGGGGGGGATAGGTTCTGTCTTTAGCAGGTTAACCCTTGAAGGACCTATTGCTAAAGATAAAGCGTCATTTATTTTTGCAGCCCGCCGTTCCTATGCAGATGTATTTGCCAAGGTATTCACAGATGCGCTGGATGATGGTGCTGCACTCAACTTTTATGACCTTACCTTCAAAACAAACTATAATATCAATAAAAATAATCGAATTTATTTGTCTGCCTATTTAGGGAGAGACAATTTTAAATTTGATGAGAACCAGGGGTTTAACTGGGGGAATCAGACAACAACCCTAAGGTGGAACCATCTATTTAATGATCGCTTGTTTTCTAATTTTACTTTCTTGTTTAGCAACTACGATTATGTGTTAGCCTTTGGGGAAAATGAAATGGACAGATTTGACTGGAACTCCAATGTGACCACTTTTGATTTCAAACCGGAATTCTCCTATTTTCTTAATTCTGACAATGAAATTAGTTTTGGTGGGGAAGCGCTTTTATACAATTTTGAACCAGCCAATGCTGTCGGAGTTAGTAATGGGGAAAGAAGGGACGTAAGTGTCGACCGAAAACTGGCCCTGGAATCAGCGCTTTATTTAGCCAATGACCAACAGATCGGATCCAATATTACCCTTCAATATGGTTTGCGACTTTCTAATTTCCGCTACCTGGGCGCTCCCACGGATTATTACGAATTTGATAATCCGGAACCCGGTATAAGAAGAAATGTCACACAGGTCTTTCAGGCCGATGAGTGGGAAACCATTCAAAGCTATAGCAACCTTGAACCAAGGTTTTCTTTGAAATACCAATTAAGCTCAAACAGTTCAATAAAAGCTAGTTACAATAGAACAACGCAATACATTCATCTTGTTTCTAACACTACAGCCTCTAATCCATTGGACATCTGGACCCCAAGTACAAACAATATAAAACCGCAACTTGGTGATCAATGGGTATTAGGTTTTTTTAAGAACTTTGGTCCCAATAATGACTTTGAAACATCCATTGAAGCTTATTATCGAAAGACGCAAAACCAAATTGACTATATAGACGGGGCGGACTTGTTGATCAATGAATTGATTGAAGGAGATCTGTTGGCCGGAGATGGAAGAGCATATGGATTAGAACTCTTCATAAAGAAAAACAAAGGAAGGTTCAACGGTTGGTTAAGTTACACATTGGGCAAAACAGAACTACAAGTAGAAGGTATCAATGGAGGTAATTGGTATCCTACACGCTATGATCAGACACATAATTTGAAATTAGTAGGCTTTTATGAACTGAATGACCGTTGGACCTTCTCAGCCAATTTTACCCTGAAAAGCGGAACACCAACAACCTTTCCGACTTCAAGATTCCAGATACAGGATTACGTGATCCCTTACAATTATTCCGGATCAAGGAACAATACAAGAATACCCGCATTTCACAGACTGGACATTTCTGCTACTTTACAGGGTAAAAAGATGCGCAAAGGAAAAGTAAGAAAGAATGAAGATTATTGGGTGTTTGGTATTTATAATTTGTACAGTAGAAAGAATCCATTCTCCATCTACTTCTCCCAGGATGATGATAGTCTGGTTGGGGGCGAACCAATTCGTACCCAGGCCACCCAGCTATCAATAATTGGAAGTTTTATACCTTCAGTGTCCTATAATTTTAAGTTCTAATTAATCAGGAATTTTCAGAATTTATGAAATACAAAGAGATGACTTCAACTATCAATAAAACAAAAAGACTTATTTTAAAACTGACTGTTTTGAGCCTGTTATCCATTCATTTCGGTTGTGAAGATGAGATTACTCCAAACCTGGATGATGCACCATCCGTGATGGTTGTGGATGCCTGGCTAACAAATCAGGAAGGTCCTCAAACCATCAGGCTTACCATGTCTCAACCTTATTTTAACAATAGTCAACTGGTTGGGGTGCAGAATGCTGTGGTTTCGGTTATAGACAATGAGAACAATGAGTTTACGTTTGCCGAACAGGAAAATGGGGAATATGTCTGGCAGCCTTTTAACGGAGAAGCTTTAGGTGAAATCGGAAATGCCTTCACTTTACGTGTTGAGCATGATGGGGAGACCTACGAAGCCAGTTCGGTTATGAATCGTGTGCCTCCCATAGACAGTGTAACGTTCACATTTGAAGAAGCCGAATTTGGTTTTCCCGATAGATATTCAGCCTCATTCTGGGCCAGGGATCCAGAGGGACTTGGTGATACCTATTGGATAAAGACTTATAAAAATGGTGAGTTTCTGAGCAAGCCCTCCGAATTGGTAATTGCTTTTGATGCCGGATTCAGAGGAGGAAATACGGACGGGCTCATTTTTATTCCACCAATTCGAGAGGCCATTAATCCACTTGATGAGGATGGCGACGGGGGTTTTCTTGCGCCATATGCAAATAATGATTCTGTTTATGTAGAGCTCCATTCAATTACCGAAGAGGCATATCAGTTTTTGACAGAAGTGCAGATCCAAACAAATCGTCCGGGTGGTTTTGCCGAATTATTCTCCCAACCTTTAAGCAACGTACCGAGTAACATCCGGAATATGACAACAGGTTCTAATAAAAAAGTTGTTGGTTTTTTCAATGTAGCAGCAGTCAGTGGAAATGGTACCAGATTGGATACAAGCCAAATTAGCAGAAACTAGTGATCTGAAAGTTTGAATTTGATATTTTGTTTTTGATCAATGCTGGAAAGTTAATCACTTCATTTTGTTGCATGGTATAGTCAAAACGTTCGGTGTAGAAAAATGCTGTGAGTCAATAAAATTGACGATGAAATCAATCAAAAAAGGCATTCCCGAAAACTGTTAAAAATGAAAATTATAAATATTTGAAAATCAATTAAATACAAAATTTTCTACTTAAAGCTCTTGAAAAAAAAATTGCAATACGGTTACTTTATAGGCAAAAAGTATATATATTTGTACACATTTCTTTCCATAGCTGGTTGAAAGGGAACCGTTCTTAACCGCCTGGTTTTGAGCGGTTCATCTCCTTATAAGGGGTTTGTTTTTTACGCTACATTTTTCTCGAAAATTTATTTCATTCCGATTTAAAGAATAATGTCAATATTATTGGCTGTATTTGTGAAAGAAAGAGCAAACTGAAGGCGTGTTGATACATTTACAGTATGATTGAACACTGGTTTTAGCGATGGTTTTTTTTGAACAATCAAACTTCTGGTTTTAACGATCAGTTTTGTTGAGAATCTATCCTTTAATAAGCTGATAGCTGACAGCTATCCTATAAAGATCTGAGGCGTTGAAGTGTTAAAGTTTCGTAGCAATGGTAATTTGTCATTCGTAACTCATTTAGAATTCAACAGTCACTTCGATCAAACAAGATGTACTGACACCATCAAGGTGTCTGACATCGGTACCCTGAAATTGTGTTGAGGTGTTGATGTATTTAAGTGTTGAAGTTCTGTCACTAATCGTAATTCCTCATTTGAAATTCGTAATTTATTCATAATTCATAACTCAAAATTACCATACTCGCTCTATTCCCCAAGATTTCCTCCTGATCACTGATGTTAAAACTAAAAGTTCTCAGAGATGTTAATGTCCAATACTTTAGACAGAAATGCCAGCTCTTGGGCTTGTGTCTCATAGGTTTGTTGAGAACTGACACCGAAGCTGTGGCCTGCACTCCAAATAGTTTTTAATAAAACAGGTTCATTGCAGGGTTGATTGTATTGCATAGCTGCTACAAATTTATATCCATGAAACGGAGGTGCTACCTGATCTTTTTCACCTACTGTTATGAGCATAGGTGGGTAGCATTTTCCCTTTTTTATGTTATGATATGGGGAATAAGCATAAAGCGCATCAAATTCTTCGGGAATATCGGGAGAACCAAAACCGCGCGTCCAATTTTTAAATGGTGTATGTTCTCTGTAGCGTAACATATCCAGTGTAGGGATCCCGATCATCCCAACACCAAAAAGCTCAGGTCGCTGCATGACCGCAGTAGCGGCAAGTGAACCACTGGCACTCCATCCGTTGGCTACAATTTTTTTTGACGATGTATAACCTTCCTTTACAAGCCATTCGGCAGCGGCAACATAATCGTCAATAGCATTTTGACGATTTAATAAAATTCCTGCTTTTCTCCATTCTTCCCCATATTCACCTCCGCCACGGATTCCCGGCATGGCATAAACACCTCCCATATCTAACCACGCCAACATATGCGGCTGATACCAGGGCACAGCGACCCATCCACCAAATCCATAACCATACATGAATAATGGATTGTTGCCGCTAAGACTAATATTTTTTTTATGTGCAATGAATAGTGGAACCTGTGTGCCATCCTTGCTTTTGTAGAAGACATGTTTTGTTACGTAATCTTCCTGATCGATGAGCAATTTTCTTTTAACAAAAGGTTCATGTCTGCCTGTTTTTAGATCCAAACGATAGACTGTGGAAGGTTCTGTAAATGTATTGAGTGTAAACCAGGCTTCGGGATCTACGTAATTTCCAGCAATACCGGATCCAATCCATCCGGTATTGACGGCCAGTTCATTTTTTAAAACACCCTCCAGATCATATGACCGAATGAACGACCTCGTATCCTTTCTCACCAAAACAACAAGATAGTCTGTAATCATACTGATGGCATTGCCTCCGGCAGAACTTCCTCCTGCCATTACGGCATCGCTTTCTTCCACAATGGTCTTCCAATTTTCTGGTTGTGGCTGATCAATGCGCATTGAGATGATTTTACCATTGGGTGCAGAACGGTCTGTATAAAACCAGAATCTTTTCCCTTTACTTCCCAAATAGGTATAGCTGTTTTCATTTTTTTCTATCAATGCTTTTACCTCATTATTTTGAGAAGTAAGATCTTTATAATAGATCATGCTTTTGTTACCACTTCCTTTAAAAATGGTAATGATCAAATATTTGCTATCCGGCGAGATTTTCAGACTATAAAGTTGATCCGGACTGGTAGGATTTATCGCTAAGGTCTGGTCTGCTGATTGGGGGGATCCTATTTTATGAAAGCATATTTCTGATTTAACTTCACCTCCGGAATTGAGCTCTCCGGTATCTCCATATTTTACATAATAAAAGCCCTTTTTATCAGGTGACCATGCTATAGCCGTGGTTCCTATCCCGGTTAGTTCCTCTTCTTCAAATTCACCGTTTTCAATATGCATTATTTTCATCCAACCCCACCTGGATTGTCCCTCAGCATAATTAATGGCCATTAGTTTACCCTCGGGATCGAAGGAATAAGTTCTTACACGATTATTATCATCTTTGAATAGGACATTAGGATCAAACAATAATTCTTTTTTTCCTTGCAAACCATCCTGCCTGAATAATCTGGATTGCACATATTGTGGATCGGCAATGGTGTAGAAATAACGATGGCCTCGTTTGGTCGGTGGGCCATAGGCTTTACCCGTTTTTCCAAGATCGGATAACCTCCTTTGTATACGCTCAACTGTTGATTGATCAAGGTATTTTGTCAATAGATTCTCCTGAGCTTTTACCCAATTTTGTGTTACAGTATCGTTCATGGCTTCCATCCAGCGATATGGATCGTAAATGGTTTTGCCATGATATACATCTTTATGATCTGTTCTTTGAGCTTTTGGATATTCTAATTTGTCCTTATAAAAAGCAGTGCTAAAAATCACCGCAAGTATAATCAATATGATTGGCAGGACTTTAATTTGAGTGTGTTGAGGTATCATTGTCTTTAGTTTAAATTTATTTATTGCTAATTTTTTAGCATTTGGAATCACAGTTATATTTCATTTGAAAATTTCATTGTTTTGGATTCACTCTTCTGAACTTGATATAACTACATGCTGCAAGGAGGAAAAGTCATTAGCCCTTGCCATTCTTTTTAATCGATTTCCAACGATTTGTGTAGATGCGACACTTTGGTTAGAATATAACCTTGCCAAATGGCTGATGATGTCAGATCCGTGAATTTGAGACAATGACCTGGCTACGCTTTTTCTTCTGCTCAGGTCACCAGTCTGCATGATATTTGCGAAATCATGGATGGATCTTTTTAATTTTTTGTGATTAACCTTTTGAAGTACCTTGATTGCTACTTCCCTGACTCCCGGATGGTTACTTTTTTTGCTTTCTTCAATAAGCAGATAGGAAGGAAAGCAACTGATTTGACCCAAAGAAAGCAGAACGGCTGCCTGTACATTGGGATCAGGATGGTTCCATTTCGAGGCAATAGTATAAAAAGTTCTATCCATACCAAATTTCCCAAGAGCAAGAATAATACTTTCCACTATTTCAGGATTTTTTTCCCTTTCCAAAGCGACCAGCAGTGGTTTTATAATTTGCTTATTGTAGACCCTATTTAATTCCTGAGCTGCTTCAAGCCTTATAAGAGGATCATCATGTTTTAAATTTGAGATGAATGCACTCACAGGCACGTTGGCTGCATCATTCGAAAAAGCTGCTGTTTCTTCCCCTGAAAAATTAAATGAAGTCAATCCTGTTAATAAAAAAACAAAACAAGTTGTCAATATAGCCTTGGATCGATTTGACAAAGGAGGACATTCATTTCTTTGAAGAATTGATACGATTCTGTTTTTGAGATCGTGGTGCTTTGACATGGCTACCTGTCTTTTGACAAAGCTTTGTCCGGATCGGTTATTTTCTTCGGCAATCTCAACAATTTGTTTTGCATAGTAAACAGGACTTACTTCATTTTCAAGTACTATATCATCACAGGCTCGCTCCCTTTCGATTCTCTGGAGATATGCGGCAAACCATATGACCGGATTGAACCAATAAATAAGGCAAACCAGGTTTACAACAAAATTGGTTGTATAGTCTAATCGCTTGATATGGGCAAGTTCATGTAGCAATACAATTTTCAATCTGTCCTTGGTCCATCCCTTGGCTTTTGAAGGTAAAATTATGACTGGCTTTAAAGCTCCTATTGTGAGTGGAACCGAGACATGGCGGCTCTGAACAATTCGGACAGATTGATTTATACATAGGAGCTTCTGATATTCATTTAATATTTTGGGCCAGTCCGCATGTCTGAAATTGTTTCTCGTTTGAGAAACTAATTTTAACCATATGTTTTCAATGATTAAAAAAGTCAATAATAACAGTGATCCCAATAGCCATATAAACGTACTCCAGATCATCCAAGCAGGAGGTGTACCATTCTTGGAAATGGATTGATCGGCTGGTTGTTCGGAAAATACTATATAAGGACTTGAAACCTCATCCCTATAAAAATCTCTTAAGGCATTTACAGTGGCTTTTTGATCTCGTACGTTCTCAGTAGGAACATTATCATCTACAGCTTCAGTTTGTGTATCCAGGATAGGTAACTTCCATATAGACAAATTATCCGGAATGAGAGGCATGGCCAATAATGCCACAAATGCAATTGTCCATATGATATGAAGAATTCGAGGGGAAAATTTCTTTAGCCTAAATACAATCAGAAAAACTGCAACTAATAAAATGGTGGACTTTATACCTAACAAGATCAGGAAGTCAACAGTCACCAAACCGTATACATATTCCGCGATGCTCGTAGCTAAATTTTCCATTATTTGGTTTTTTTCTCTGCGTCTTCAATCATTTGTTTGAGTTCTTGAAAATCTTCTTTAGATAGTTTTGAAGAGGTGATATTCAATATTGAAGAAATGGCCTTTGGGGCTGATCCGTCAAAGAACGTGGTTAGTAAATGACCTAATGCTCCCTGTTTTACAGTTTCTTCCTTGGCTACTGGCTGATAAAGATATTTTTTTCCCTCTTTTCGATGTCTTAAATATCCTTTTTTCACCATGATCATGATAATCGCCCTTATTGAGTTATAGGTAGGAGGGTCGGGCAATCGATCCAAAACATCCATAACACTGGCTTCACTCATTTTATGAATGATATCTATGATCTGTCTCTCTCGTTTACTTAAATTCTGATAATGTTGGTTTGATTCCATTTATATATGCTAATTTTTTAGCAATAAGTAAATTTGGAAATAATGGGAGACAATGTCAATTAAAATGCTATTTTTTTAGCATTTAATATTCGTTGAACTATGCATTGCTTATTTATTATTGCTTTTATTTGCATTGTCTGCATTGATATATTTGATAATCATATACTTATCACTTTTCAAAGCCTGATCTGCAGAGAATAAACATTAGGAAGCATGTTCATGTTGCAGACAAATTTTACAATACACAGAAAGAATTGCCAATGATAAAATATAGGAGGTGAAAAGATGGTTCCTAAAATCAGCGATAGATTTTTAATACAATCCTATGCCAGTCTTACTATTGGGAAGTAGGGTTAGTATTCAGGATTGTAATGAGGCGTACATTATAAATGTTTTTGTAACACTATCTTTTGGGAGGTAATTACAAAGATGAAACAATCTGAGGAAATCTTTGGGAGGAAGCTAAGTACAAAAAGGATCGATCATGCCAACAGGAGCTATTGTGTGTATTGATGATGAAAAATTGGTGCTGGACAGTTTGAAAGTTCAGCTTCGTGAGGGATTTGGAAATGAATTTCTACTTGAATTTGCTCAGGATGCGCAGGAGGGATTTGAAGTTATTGACGAACTCTTTAAAGACGGGGTCAATGTCCTTACTGTGGTTTGTGATTGGCTAATGCCTGGTATGAAAGGTGATGAATTTTTAATAGAGATCCATAAGAGACATCCCAAAATCATAAAAATTATGCTTACAGGTCAGATTGACCATAAGGCCATTGAGCGTGCAAAAAATGAGGCTAATTTGTTTAGTTGCCTAAACAAACCCTGGGATAAACAAGAACTTTTAGATACCATCAGGTTAGGATTGCAGAAGTTGTAAGAAATTTTGAGAACATTTGCTCACAATGTTGTTTTAGTATTCTCATTTCAATGAGCTGTACGATCCTACAAAATAACTGATCAACGCCAGTAATAAGAAGCCGGAGCATTGTAAGATTTCGTGGTTTGCTTATTTTTGAAATATAAGATTGCGAGTGTAAATCATGAATCAATGTTAATTATTGATTCCTTTGCCAAACGAAGCTGATACAAAGAATGAGGAACCTCATTTTATCATATAGCTATTTTTTATGTGTAACTGTCGCATTATCCGTATGCTCACCTTTTGCCTCAATGGCTCAATACTGCCTGGATGATTATTGTTATTTAGGTAGCACAAATTTTCAGAACATACGATCTGAGCTAAATAAGGGATACAGGGCTTTTAGAGGGAAGGCGTCAGATTTCACTGACATAAACCTTAAAATTCTGGAAAGCTTTTTAAGAAGCAATCCTGAAGAGATCGTTTCATTATTTGTAGAGGACGTATCTGAGAACTTTAACCAAAAGCTTGAGACATTGGGATTATGGCCCCTGGTGTACCGGAAGGGATCATTACAATCCGGACTGGAGCTTCAGTTGGATAGCCAACAGAGATTATTCGTTTTTTCAGTTGATTCATCTCAGCAATTCCTAAATTTTGATCAATATGGCTCATGGTTGATTCACCATTCCGATGATACGACCACGACTCCTTTTAGTGATACGCCCAAGAGTTTAATTGTGCTTCATGACCAATGGGTGGAAGAAGGTAATATTGGACAAGAGAAACAGCTCAAAAGACTTGATAATATAATCAATCATTCAGGCAAACTTCCAAACTTCATGTTTACCAAAAAACCTGAAGTTTTCAAAGATTATTTCGATAGTCTAAATTCTGTAGGTTGGTTTCGAGCAATAGCATTGGAAAATGGTAAAAAGCTTTCGAAGGTTTATTGGAAAAACTTACCATTGGTATCTACTGGAAAAGTGCATTTGAAAAACAATAATATCAGCCCGGAAAAGAAAGGTTATTGGTTTTCCCCTGACTTGGTACGCTTCAATCTGGCTAATTCGGAAACGGTGAAGATTTTTGAAGCCTATCGATATGATTTATCTGATGGATTAAAATTTTTCCTCGATTTTCAGAATGGCACGGATAACAATGTGGATGTTGGAAGTAGAAGTATCAGTTCTAATGTCGAAATCATTGAAGACGAAGAAAGGGGTTTATGTGCCAAATTCAACGGAAACGGAAGCTATATCGATCTGGGTCATTTATCGGAAGTCAGATTTGAAACAATTACCGTAAGCGCATGGATAAAACCTACCAAATTGGATGGGAACAGAAGTATTGTTGGAAAAGGAGAAGCTTTTTCAGCTAAATGCCGGGATGGATTGATGCTCTTTACCACACCCGATATCCGCGATCATGTGGGTGAAAATGCTTCGGTCAAACTCAACGAATGGCAACATCTGGCCTTTGTTTATTCTGAGAACCGGGAAATTCTTTTTTATATAAATGGAGAATTGGTAGGTAGCACTGAAGCATCGGAGATGGAATATACACATCAATCTCTTTTGGTTGGGACCAATTTATGGGATGAATATTATGCCGGATTAATGGATGATTTGAAGATATGGAGCAGGGCACTTAGTGATGAAGAGATAAAAAAGATATATGACACCACTCCGGAAGATGGAACCAGGGATTCTGCCATTTGGTATATCGCAGGTATCTTGTTGGCTTCATCTATTGCTTTCTTTATCTACAGAAAAACCAGATCCGATACAGTCAGGGAAATTGATACCATAGCAAACAAACATTTTCCACCTCAGATCGATAAAGCAGTTTTAAGGAGACCCGGTGCTTCCGGAACCAGTTTAACTTTGTTTGGAGGGTTCAAACTCATGAATAGTAGAGGAGAAGACTTAACACCACAATTTTCTCCGAGAAGAAAAGAACTGTTTACTCTTATTCTGCTTAACTCAATCAAGGATGCCGGTATAACTTCGAATAAAATGGCTCAAATACTTTGGCCAGGTCATACGCAGGAAAGCGTAAAAAATAACCGGAGTACACTGATGCACAGGATACGGGAGATCTTGTCCGATAATACAGGCATTTCTATTGATTACACAGACAAAAAATGGAAAGTGTCATGGAATGAAGATGTTCATGTGGATCTGGCTCAGTATTACCAACTGACTCCGTTTATCTCCAGGACTGATCAAAATGGTATCAAAAAAAAGCATGATGCATTAAAGACAATACTGGCAATTCTAAATAATGGTCAATTCTTGCCTGCCATGGATTTGGAATGGTTGGATACTCCAAAGAGTGCCCTTCATGATGAAATTTTGGACCTACTATTGCCTCTACTTGGATCTGACTTATTTGGGGATGAACCGGAGATACAACTGGAGATATCCGATGCTTTATTGTTGGTAGATCCCTTATCAGAACCGGCAATAGAGACAAAGATCAAGGTGCTGGTGACTCAAGGCAAACACGCTTTGGCCAAAGAAACATTGGACCATTATCAGAAAGTGTATCAATCTACCTATGGCGAACCTTCGCAAAAAACTTTTGCAGATATTTTTAAATAAAACGCAAATTTAAGATTTATACCCCAGTCATTACCCCATCCGTTGACCCTCCATTTCCTATCTTGCTGTTGAATATTCAGTATTCAATTACTTGACTCTAAAGTATCATAGCGATATTGAAAGCAATGCTAAAACAATCCAGAGATATGAAAATCAGATCTATATACCTTGCCATACTCTTAGCAGGACTATTTAGTTGCAATTCTCCGAAAACCAATAACTCATCAGAAAATGCTTCCAGTGAAGCAGTGCCGGAAGAAACGAAAAAAGACAATGTATTATCGGCCGTGGAAAAAGAAGAAGGATGGTTACTACTTTTCGATGGTGAAAGTTCCGAGGGCTGGAGAGGCTTTAACCAGAAAACACTTCCATCCGGCTGGATTGTTGAAAGTGGTACATTAAAATCATTGGGGCAAGGAGGAGATATCGGCGGAGATATTGTATATGGAGCACAGGAATTTGAAAATTTCGAATTATACCTTGAGTGGAAAATTTCTGAAGGCGGAAATAGCGGCATATTTTATCATGTGCTAGAGGGAGATCAATATGAAGCACCCTATCAAAACGCCCCGGAATATCAATTGGTCGATGATTTAGGATTTCCGGGTAAGCTGGAAGAGTGGCAAAAGGTAGGTGCGGATTATGCCATGTATTATACCGACTCAGCCAATAAGATCATAAGGCCAGCCGGAGAATGGAACTCATCCCGAATTAAATTTGATGGAGGCAAGGTTGAATATTGGCTCAATGGTAAAATGACGGTATCATTCGAAGCCTGGTCAGATGATTGGTATAAAAGAAAACAAAGTGGTAAATGGAAGAATTATGCCGACTATGCCATGGCCAAAAAGGGTTTGATAGGATTGCAAGACCATGGAAGCTTTATTTGGTTCAGGAATATCAAGATAAAGGCTTTATAAATTCACGTTCATAAGTTAGGTTTAGTACAGGAAACGGGAAAGTTGTAACCAATGTAATCTCCTGGAATTGCGACTTTCTCAAATTCCTTTTCCTTACTTTCTCTATTAGATTTCTGTAAAAGATTTTCCCTAATGGTATAGGTATAAAGCGTATTTCAAATTTTCTTCAAATTGCTTCCTTATCTTAGGGGCGAGATGAAATTATTGATCGTTGAAGATAATCAATCTCTTTCTGAGAATGTCTCGACATATTTGTCCAAGGAGGGTTATGTCTGTGAAAAAGCCTTTTCCTATCAGGAGGCTACTCAAAAATTAATTTCCTTTGATTATGACATTGTACTGCTGGACATCATGCTTCCTGATGGCAATGGTATGGATGTGCTTAGAACATTAAAACAAAATCGATCTGAAGTTGGGGTATTGATCATTTCGGCCAAAAATGCTATGCATGATAAAATTACCGGACTGGACCTGGGGGCTGATGATTATCTTACAAAACCCTTCCACTTACCTGAGCTTAATGCCAGACTAAAGGCGATTTACCGAAGAAGAAATTTTCAGGGAAGTAAAGAAGTTGTTTTCAATGAAATCAGGATCAATACCGATACACATGAGGTATTCATCAGTGATACAGCGCTGGTCCTGACAGGCAAAGAATACGAACTTTTGCTCTATTTTTTAGCCAATAAAAATCGTGTACTAACGAAACAATCTATTGCCGAACATTTGTGGGGTGATTATATGGATTTGCAGGATTCCTTCGATTTTGTTTACCAACATATTAAAAATCTAAGAAAGAAAATTACCAAATCAGGAGGTAAGGACTATATCTCAAATCTATATGGTATTGGGTATAAATTTAATTCACAGGTTGTATGAAGTTGCTTAATAAGATCACATTGGTATATCTTCTTTGTACGCTTGTTGTATTTGCTATCGGAGGCATTATCACTTTTGATATTTTCAAACAAGAGATCGCCCTGGAAGAAAAAAGGCACCTTTTTGAACAAATGAAGATCTTAAGCCGCTCCATCAGTGAAGGTAGTTTGCCTGACGCCCTGAACAATGAAAAGATTCAGATCGATTCATTAGGTGTTCTCAATATAAAAGAGCGTAATGTTTTTTCCGATACCTTAGTTTGGCATCCGTGGTTGAAGCGTATGGAATTAAATTTGAAGCTAACCTCCTGGAAAAAGATTGACAGTGTTTTCTATAAAATTACGCTTCATGATATTGTAGTGGAATCCGATGATATTTATGATGGAGTAAAAAAATCACTGACCAGAACATACCTATTGTTGCTGGTCGTGATCGTGTTGCTGAACATATTGATTTATGTTTGGTTATTCAAACCATTCAACATAACCCTGCAGAAAATCCGGAATTTCAGCCTTCAGGATGCAGAATCACTTGATTTACCCTATTCCAGTACAAAAGAATTTGCAAAGCTCAATGACTTCATTGAGCGAATGACGGAAAAGGTGAGAAACGATTACCAGACGTTAAAAGAGTTTTCTGAAAATGCCTCACATGAAATGCAAACACCTCTGGCCATTGCCAAGGGTAAAATGGAATTACTTATGGAGTCCGGAAAACTATCGAATGATCAGTTAGAATTAATAAATGCCGCATACAATTCGATCTCCAAACTATCAAAATTGGGTAATTCCCTATCACTGCTTACCAAAATTGAAAATAAGGAGTTTCACAATACAGAAGAAATTGACTTATCCCAACAAGTGAAACAGATACTTTTTGATTTCAAGGAATTGCTTGATCTCAAGAATATTCATTTGGAACAATCAATAGAAGAAAATGTCAGACTGAATATCCATCCTCATCTGGCGGATATCCTGCTTTCCAACTTATTTCAAAATGCCATAAGGCACAATATAAAGTCCGGAACCATTTGGGTTAAACTTGATCACCAAAGTTTAACTATCAGCAATACGGGAGTTGATCCGGATATTGAGCCCGATCAACTGTTTGACAGGTTTAAGAAGGGAAACCAAAGCGCTGAATCCTTAGGGTTGGGGTTGGCTATTATCAAAAAAATATGTGATGTGAATAACCTGAGAGTGAAATACGATTATGTTGATGGAGAACATTCTTTGGTTATTTCCTTTAATAATTGACAGTTTGATCAAAAAATCAAATTTCCTTCAAATTTCGTACAAAATTGACACAGACTGTGCTCGTATATTTGAAAAGAACTACTAAATACTCTTACCCAAACAATTCATAGATATAAGACTTAAAGATTGGATGCGAAATAGATTAGGTTAAAGATGTTTGTGGAACTTGTGAAAATTAATTGAAAGAAAGTAACAAACAAATCCAGTGTTTTCGTCTTATATCTTTTACAATCAAATAAATATTAGAGCTTAACATAATAAACTCAAATTGATTTCTATGATGAATTACCTACGTGTATTGTGTGTATTGATGGTTTTTCTTTTATGCCTCGTGCAAACTTCAAAGAGTCAGCAAAGGCAGGGGCAAAGAGGGGCTGACAATGGTGGAAAGGAAAGATCAATGGGATTAAAAATTAAGGGTAGAGTACTTGATGAAGAAAGTAAAAAACCATTGGAATATGCTACGGTTACACTTTTTAATCAAAAAGATTCAACACTTGTAACAGGGAGCGTGACAGATAAGTACGGTATTTTTGAAATAACTGCACAGCCAGGTCGCTATATACTCAACGTTCAATTTATTTCTTACCAGCTTATAAGCCTGAAGGATATTACACTCAATAAAGAGGCTCCCATTAAAGACATCGGTACAATCAGGCTAAGTTCTGATACTGAGGTTTTGGCAGAGGTTGAGGTGAGAGCTGAGAAAAGCGAATTACAATTATCATTGGATAAGAAGATCTTCAACGTTGGGAAAGATCTTGCTAATGCCGGAGGTTCAGCAGCAGATATTCTCGACAATATCCCCTCTGTGAGTGTAGACATTGATGGAAATGTCAGCCTGAGAGGAAGTCAGAATGTTAGAATACTAGTCGATGGCAAACCCTCAGGTTTGGTAGGTTTAAGCAGCACTGATGCCTTGCGCCAGTTACAGGGAAATCTCATTGATAAAGTGGAAGTAATTACGAATCCGTCTGTACGATATGAGGCTGAAGGCATGTCCGGAATTATTAATATAGTCTTAAAGAAGGAAAACCGTGAGGGAGTGAATGGAGCGTTGGATTTGAATGTTGGTTATCCAAATAGCTACGGAGCCGCGCTCAATTTTAACTATCGCAGAGAAAAAATGAATCTCTTCATGAACTATGGTTTCAGCCGCAGAGAAAATCCGGGATCCGGAACTTCCTTTCAGGAGTTTTTTCTAACAGATTCTACTTATTCAACTGATCGTGACCGGGAACACACCAGAGGAGGATTTGGTAATAATATCAGGTTGGGGATGGATCTGTATCTTGATAAATACAGTTCATTGACAGGTTCCTTTATGTACAGGATCTCGAAGGAGGATAATGACTCAAGAATTCGCTACCGCGATTTCGATTCCAACAGAAACCTGGTTCAAACGGTGATACGAGAAGAGCAGGAAGAGGAGGATGAGCCTAACCTTGAATATTCCCTAAATTATAATAAGAAATTTGCCCGTGAAGGACAGGTTTTGACGGCGGATTTACAATTCCAAAAAAGTACTGAAGAAGAAAATGCGGATTTCGTTGAAACCACCTTTGGTCAAAATAACTTACCAGTTGAGGAAGATCCTTTGAGACAGAGATCCGGGAATAAAGAGGGTGAGGAAACTTTATTGCTTAAAACAGACTATATCCATCCGTTTGGTAAAAAAGGTAAGTTCGAGGCCGGCTACAGAGGTAGTTTTAGAAGAATTAGCAATGATTATGTGGTTGAAGAGTTCTCAGATATTGATGGCTGGATCAATATTCCTTCCTTAACTAATCATTTCATTTATAACGAAGATATACATGCGGCATATGCATTGGTTGGAAATGAGATAAACAAGTTTTCCTATCAGGTAGGCCTAAGAGTTGAAATATCTGATGTTGTAACGGAATTGGAAGAGACAAATGAGGTAAATGATCGAATTTATTCCAATCTTTTCCCGAGCACTCACTTTACTTATACATTCAATAAAAGCAATTCCATCCAATGGAGCTATAGTCGACGGTTAAGAAGACCAAGATTTTGGGATCTCAATCCTTTTTTTACATTCAGTGATTCCAGGAATCAATTTGGTGGAAACCCTAACCTTGACCCGGAATTCACAAATTCTTTTGAAGTTAGCTATATAAGATATTGGGATAAATCATCATTAAGTTCAAGTGTCTATTATCAAAGGACCAATGGTGTAATTCAAAGGATCAGCACCGTGGATGATGAGGGTATTAGTGTAAGGCGTCCTGAAAATCTTTCAAATCGCGATTCATATGGCTTTGAGTTTGTATTTTCCAAAGACCTACTGGATTGGTGGAAAGTGAATGGAAGTGCAAATTTTTTCAGAGCTATTACCGACGGTGGAAACCTGGGCAGCACCTTACAGAGTGATACGTATAGCTGGACAAGCAGGATCAGCTCAAGAATGACTTTCGCAAAAAAGGTGGATTTTCAACTAAGATTCAATTACAGAGCACCTCAGGAAACACCACAAGGAAGAAGTAAAGGTACCTATTACGCCGACTTGGGATTGAGTCGTGATATCCTTAAAAATAAAGCTACGGTTCAATTAAATGTAAGGGATCTTTTTAATTCCAGGAAAAGGATTTCTGAGACTTTTGGTGAGAATTTTTATTCTGAAAGTGAATTTCAATGGAGGTCAAGACAGATCACTCTATCATTCAGCTATCGCTTGAATCAGAAAAAGAAAAGGGAATCCAACCGGAACAGGGGAGATTTTGAAGGAGACGGAGGAGAATTTTAGAACATTTTTAGACAATCATAAGCCACTTTTCATAGTTTTGAAGCACTTCATCATGAAGTGCTTCTTTCTTATGAAACCAGTCGTGATACCAAAGCTGTTACAAAAGGAGAATTACCGCAGGATCTTACCATGGAATTAATTAGATTCCATGATCTCCTTTAGATTTTTAAGATCATTTTTCAAACTGGAGCTGACTTTAGGCTTCATTAAGAAATTGGCAATTTTGTAAAACCCTTTGGAATCGCCTTCTATGGTTATCTGTGCCTGTGTTTTATCTCCCAGGTTATTAAACTGATAGGTGACTTTCATGGGAAATGGACTTTTAATGGACTTCATCACCATCAGCTCGTTTTCCCTGAATTCAATGACCTCCAGAATATAATCAATTTGCTTCCCCAGGAAATGGGCAATTCGTTGCACCTGAGTCCCTATCCCAATCGGGCGTTCGGTGAGTAATTCTACCTTGCTAATGCCACTTATCCAGATAGGATCATTGTTAGGTTCCATGGCATAATGGGCAACCTCATGACAATTTTTATTGATTTCAATTTCTTCAATTACCTGCATAAGCTTTGATTTTTTAATATGACGAATAGGAAATTGAAAAAAGGACTTTATGATTTAAATATTGATGCTTTTTAGATAAGAAAAATATCATAAAGCATTCAGGTGTCAGGTCTCAGATTTTAGCCTTTATAATGTTTTAGTCTATATGATCATCTGAAATCTGAAGCCTGATACCTAAAGGCTTAACTCAATGGTATTAACTTAAAGATATAAATCTAAAAAGCCCCATCATTATTATTGATTTACAACACAATGATGAGGCTCTTCAAAAAAGAATGAATATTGAACTATCCTGTGCCTGAAAGTTTAGCTATGGTATTACGAAGGGTTTCGGAAGTACCGGCCCAGATCGTGCTTGAAAGGGAATCCCGCATGTCCTGCTGAATAGAAAATTCTTTACATACCCCACGACCTCCCCAAATTTGTGTGGCGTCGAGCATAAATTGTATATAATTCTCAGTTACGTATAGTTTAGCAATAGCCACATCTTCAAGATGATTACCCATTGAATCATCTGAAGAAAGTTGTCCTGCCAAATCGTAAATGACCTTTCTCGAAACTTTATATCTCATGACCATATCAGCGATCTTGGAGGACATCTGCTGAAACTTTCCGATGGGCCTTCCAAATTGCTGACGATCTTTGGTGCGTTGTATGGTTTCAGGCAGCACGCGGGCCATAGGGCCTATGCAAACACCCATCAATAAAATGCGTTCCCATCCGATGGATACTTTGATGACATTAAGGCCACCTCCAACACCGCCGACTATATGTTCATCCGGAACAAATACGTCCTTGAAATCTATCCTGCCAAGTGAGCATGTCCTTAATGTGCTTTTTTCAAACGGCTCACCATGAGAAACTCCATCCCAGTCCAAATCAACCATAAATGCTGTGAAATCAAAAGGGGACCTATTATCGGCGGTTTTGGCAAATACCAGACAGCAGGTGGCATCCAATGAGTTAGTAATAAAGGCCTTACTGCCATTCAAAATGAATCCTCCATCAGCCTTAGTAGCCGTTGTTTCAATAGAATAGATGTCACTCCCAGCTTCCATTTCTGAAAAACCCAGGCTGGAAAGATGCTTGCCTGAAATCAGATCCGGTAGGTACTTTTGTTTCAATTGTTCCGAGGCCAATGCTTGAAGTGTTAATTGGGTTCCACTGATTTGAGAAGCCATGGCAAAGAAGAAACCTGTATCATGACAACCTTCGCACAAGCCCTCTAACGCGGCTATCGTATGGCTATAAGAAAATCCCTGGCCGCCATACGCTTTTTTCATAGACAGACCAAACGCTCCAAATTCAGCACATTTCCTCCATCGCTCTGCGGAGAATTCCAAGTTATCGTCTCTTTGTTTCCAATCACCCTCCAGATGCTCCTGAGCAAATTGCTTATATTTTTTCCTTGTTTCTTCAATAGTTGGATCCTGCCAAGGTTGCATAATATCTATGTTTAAGATTTATAAAAAATTGTTTGATGGTTTTGATTTTAGCCAGATTGACCAATAGCTATTTTCTATTCGGATATAATTACCAATAGGTCTCCTTTATTTGAGTTAAGTCAAATCCAAGCGCTGATTTTCCTGCATATAATAAACATTCATCGCTTGTTGCGGGCATAAGACCTCCACATCTTGCATCACGATAAAAGCGTTCCAATGGCAAACTTTTAGCAATTCCACTTCCCCCACATAGTCTGATAGCGTCAGAGGCAAGCCTTGGGGCCAACTCGCTTACTGCATATTTGGAATGATGAATGGCTACATTAGTTTCAGGTTTGCCACGGTGCTCATCAACCATTTTAGCGGCTTTATAAACAAGTGCT
Organism: Splendidivirga corallicola; assembly: GCA_030442035.1. Taxonomy (GTDB): domain Bacteria; phylum Bacteroidota; class Bacteroidia; order Cytophagales; family Cyclobacteriaceae; genus Splendidivirga; species Splendidivirga corallicola. Next base: position 245,708 of record JAUJEA010000002.1, on the reverse strand, counting down.
CTTGCTCCTTCCAATTCTACAGCTAATCGACCTACATCACGCTGCACCCAATCCCTGTTGATTACAGATTGATCAGTTCCTGGAATTTTTTTCTTTTTCAGGTGACTGATCATATAATCAAATGTAGCTTGACAAATGCCCAGATATGTGCCAACATAACCTCCTATAACCCAGTGTGGCTCTCTCGTGAGTTTGAAAATGCCCAAGCCTTCAGTTCCAAGGAAGAGCTTGTCATTCGGTACAAAGCAATCCTTCAAACGCATATTGTTTGATACCGTGGCGCGCATTCCTAGCGTATCCCAGATCTCCTCGATCTCAATACCGGGATTATCAAGTTCAACGATAAAAAAAGAGATCTCGGGTAGATCTCCTGATGACTGTTCCCGACGCGCTGCCACAACATAATAATCTGCATAACCCAGCATGGAAACAAATAACTTATAACCATTGATAATATATCCTCCATCTACTTTTTTATAGGTGGTTTTCAATGCACTGAAATGGGCGCCAATTCCTGGTTCGGAATTGGCCGAGGCAAACATTTTACGTTCATTTACAATTTCACCAAGCGCCCAGTCCCGAAAATCATTCATGGCCTTTCCTCTGCTCCCACCGATATCTTTTGTCTCACTTTCTGAGAGAATTCCGGCGGTAATGTTATGCATGTTGAAGGTAAGGCCAGTTGAAGCACCTCCCGTAGATAGCTGCTCCAATGACTTGGTATACGTTAGAAAATCTGCGCCCAGTCCTCCTTTATCCTTTGGGACCATGATGCCTAATAAACCGGCGTTTTTAATGTCTTCATAATCTTTTACTGGCCAGGTAGCCTTTCTATCGTATTCGGAGGCTCTTTCCGCAAACTTTTTAGATAAACTGGAACAGGTTTCTATAAGATCTTTTTTTTCTTCTTTTGTCATCTCTGAATGCTTAAAAAATGATTACAAGTTAATTTAAGTCAACCAAGCAATTCCTTAATTGAATCCTGGATAAGCTTGCTTGATTTGAATGATAACTAAGCAAATGTTTGCTATTTCGGAATAGTGCCGAAAATATGATCCCAAAGCGTTGTTGATACACCAAAAGCTTTGGTTTCAGGATATTTATAATGATGAAGTGCGTGATACTTCCATAATTTCTTTAGCGGTCCAAATTTTGGAGCCCTGTACCTATGTTGGGCATAGTGCATTGATATATATAACACATAACCCAATAGGAATCCGGGAAAAAAAGCCTGAGCATATGAACCCCCGATAAGCCAGAACAAACCAAAAAATAAAGAGATCAGAATTAAAGCAGGCAAAGGTGGCATTGCCAGTCTTTCAGGATCCCTTGGATGCTGATGGTGAATGCCATGACCAACATGCTGAATTTTCAGTAGCCATTTTAAATTTGTGTGACAATGATAAACCCATCGGTGTACCGCATACTCAATAAATGTCCAGCTTAAAATACCTAATAGAAAAAGCAAGATGATGGACAGGTAGGAAATGTGAGAATAGATAAATGCATAATATAAAAAGCCAATAACAATTAAGATATGCATTGTAACGGGCACACCTATTGGGGCCCTTGTGACCTTCTCTAAAAGTTTATTTTTGAATAGTGCTCCCTTTTCGGCCTTTTGGGGTTGCAGATTGGCCGGAATGGTTTGCTCTAATTTTTGCGACATAAGGCTATCCTATTTTACACTGCAAGGATAGAAGAATTATATGTCGAAAAGTATGATTTTAATCATAGCAAAGTGTTAAAAAAAGGCTATAAACTAAAAGAGGCGCATTTTTAAAATGCGCCTCCTAAAATATTTTGCAAACTGTTTAGCTCTTTATTTTTCAGCTACAAGTTTTATTGTCATTTCGATATCATCATAGATAGCTTTATCGCCTAGGTTTTCGAAAAAGCTTCCCGATTGGAATTTAACATTATATTTTGCTCGATCAAAAGTCATTTTCGCATCAGCGATTACTTTTCCTCCGTTTTCTTCTACATTAGCAGCAAAGGTCAAAGGATGTGTAATACCTTTGATGGTCAGATCACCAGTGATCATGTAATTCCCATGCTCGGATTTTTCCTTTTTTGCCGAGGTGATTTTAAAAGTAGCCTTCGGGAATTTCTTAACACTAAAGAAATCGTCCGATTTTAAGTGCCCTACTAGCTTTTTGTTTTTGCCGGCATCATCTAAATCAAGATTCTTGATAGTGGTCATATCAATTTCAAAAGATCCTGATGTTAGGACACTATTTGCAAAAACCAAGCTACCACCGGCAAGGTCTACAGTGCCATTGTGGCCATAGGCAATTTTACGGCCTAACCAGGCAACACTACTGCTTTCAGCGTTTACTTTGTAAGTACCGTCGGTTACTACACTTTCATGTGAAGCCAGTTCTACTTCTTTAAGTGTAAAAGCAGAAAATATTAGGGTCGCTACGCCTAGAATTAAAAAACTCTTCTTAATCATAGTTTGATATTTTAGTTGTTGATTGTTGTGATTAACAATTGAAAACGTGAAATGATTCATGAGGTTTGGAGTTTTTAAATAAAAAAAGTAAATGAGCAAATCATTTGATATTAGTAGCAGATTTTTAAGTAAGATACTAGCTGCTAGTTGTATTGAATAGGAGGAACTTACATTTACCGGATAATTGTAAACTTACAATAATATACCGGTAATTTTACGTATATTTGTCATATGGAAGCACCACTCAAACATGTTAAGAATAATCTGGCCCTCAACGATATTAAAAAAATTTCGAACCTCGGTCTTTTTTATATTCAGGAAAAAGGTATTCCCACCAAAGTGATCAAACAATTCGAAAAAGTATATCGCCTGAACAAAAAGCAAATAGCATTTCTATTAGGTGTTTCTGAAAAGACCTTATATAATTTGCTAAAAGAAAGTGTACTGGATCAGGAAAGATCTGACAGGTTCCTTTTTATTATAAAAATATTTGAAGAAGGAAACGAAACATTTTTTGGTCCTGAGAACCTGATAAATTGGTTAATGACCCCTCAACCAATGCTGGATAATAATGTGCCTTTCAACTTGCTCAGTTCTATTACAGGAGGCGAAGCGGTGCATGCCTTGATGATCCGGGTAAAACATGGAATTTTAGCGTGATCGTTTATCGAATTGGCCACCCTGAATATGTTCAGGACTTAAGTGGTCATGGATCATCCGTTGTTGGTGGTAGGTGGAATAGCGTTGGAGAGAGAATTGTTTATACGGCTGAAACTTCTTCTTTGGCCATTCTGGAACTACTTGGTTATCTAAAAGGAATCAAAGGTCAGATTCCTTATGGCCTAATCAAGATTGATACAGGAAAAACAAAAATCCTACACCTCAACGAGATTACCGGCTCCTTACCACATAACTGGGCTCATGGTGAAGCAGGCAGAGCACTTACCAGAAAAATAGGAGGAGAGTGGCTCCAGGGTCAACAATCTCCCATACTAAAAGTTCCCTCTGTCCACAACCCTATTGAAAATAACTATTTGCTTAACCCCAAACACCCCGACCTAAAGATCAATGTAATTGATGAACATTGGTATCTCTATGATGATCGTTTAACGGAGAAAACCCCATCATCAGATCAAAATATAAAATAAACTCATTAGCCCATACCGTATTACGCTTTGGTTGGTAATTTATTAAATGTTTTAAACAAGAATAGTAACAAAGGAACAATGATCATGACACCAACCAAAAGCGCTATGGCGAGCGCTTCTAATGTTGATTCCGGTGCCTGCGTGTTATAAAAACTTAAATGATCCCCATTTTTTAATTTCACAACATAGGGAAATTGAACCCATAACCAGGCCATTACAATTAATGAAACCTGAACACCGGCCACTAACCTTGATAAAAGAATTTTCTTCCTGATCAATGCCAGCCACAACACAGGAAGAGAAAATGTGGCGAATAAGGTTAAAAGAATGCTTGTGGTATTGTTCCAATATTCATAGAAAAAAGAAATCCCTTCGAATTTTGCACTAATAAAAACCATTCCACCGGCTATCACAGTAGCAATATTTGCTTTTACAGCTCGTGTGGTAAATAATCTTCTTAATTTCTCGTCATCAGCTTCACCAATAAGAAAAATCGCTGCTAAAAAAGCACAGATGGAAGCCGTGAAAATCCCTACAAAAAAAGAAAACCAATGGAACCATCCGGCAATATAGATGTCATAAAAATTATTGGCTTCAAGGTTAATTTTTCCTGAAATAACTGCACCGGCAATCATTCCTAACAATAAGGGTGTAATAAAACTGGAGTATGCGAATACCTTCGAGTAGTATTTCTCAGCATTATCCTTGTAAGCATCGTAATGCCTAAAAGTAAATGTGGTGCCTCTTAATATAATCCCGAGTAACATAACCAGTATTGGGATATGCAAGGCCGTGGAGATGAGTGCATAGATTTTTGGAAAACCCATAAACAAGATCACCACAATCAAAATCACCCAAACATGATTAGCTTCCCAAACGGGCCCAATAGTTCGATAAGTAATGTTTTTTATTTGAGTGAAATGTTTCTTTCTGGAAAATAATTCCAGGATCCCTGCTCCGAAATCAGCTCCTCCAAAGATGATGTATAGCAGTAGTGCAATCCCTAGGACGACGATGATGAAGTGTAGTATCATTGATTTGCTGATTGATATGAATTATTAAGCGCTTTGATTTGCCTTTTCATAAGCCAGAAAACCAGGAAGGTGAGTATCAAATAAATCAGTGTTGTAAAAAGAAGGGAATACTGTATTCCTGGCATGGGCGTTACGGCCTCACTTGTTTTCATGACTTTATAAATGATCCAGGGTTGCCTTCCCACTTCAGTTACCACCCAACCGGCTTCCACAGCGATAAATCCCAATGGTGCGGATATGGCTGTGATTCGTAAAAACCATTTTTTCCAGATATGATGCGGTTTTTTCCAGGAAAAAAATAGGTATAGAATAGCAACAAGGAATAAAAAGCTACCTATACCAACCATGATCTGGAAGGCTAAATGGGTAATAAGAACAGGAGGTCTTTCTGATTTTGGTACAATATCCAATCCTTTTACTTCTGCATTGAAATCACCATGTGCTAAAAAACTTAATAAACCCGGAATATGAATGGCATAATCCACTTGCTCAGTTTCGTCATTTGGTAATCCGCCAATAATCAGATCGGCCGGTTGACTTGTTTTGTATAAGGCCTCAAGGGCTGCTAATTTCTCAGGCTGGCGATCGGCAATATCTTTGGCAGACAAATCTCCACTGATGGGCTGAAGTATTGCTGCAAAAGCACCAAAATACATGGCCAATCTAACCGCCTTTCTATGAAAAGTGTTGTTTGGTTGTTTTAAAAGTAAAAGAGCATGTATTCCAGCTACTGCAAAACCTGTAGCAACAAAGGCGGCAAGTGTCATATGCAAAGCTTGTGTAAACCATGCCTCATTAAACATCGCTTCGATAGGCCGGATGTTTAATGCCTCTCCATTTACCCAATCAAATCCGGAGGGGCTATTCATCCAGGCGTTGGCCGCGACAACAAGTATTCCGGATGCTACTCCCGAAATTCCTACCAATAAGCCCATTGCCCAGTGAAGCCATTTGTTCATTCTATCCCATCCATAAAGAAAAAAACCAAGTGCAATAGCCTCTACAAAAAAAGCTGTTCCTTCCAAGGAAAAAGGCATTCCGATAATCGGACCGGCATGCTCCATAAAACTTGGCCATAACAATCCCAATTCAAATGAAAGCACTGTGCCAGATACCGCTCCGGTGGCAAAGAATATAGCTACCCCTCTCGACCAGGCCTTGGTTAGGTCTTTGTATATTTCTTGCCCGGTTTTCAGCCACTTAAAGTGGGAAAGAGCCATTAAAAATGGCATCACCATACCAATACATGCGAAAACAATGTGGAATCCAAGGGAAACAGCCATTTGGGATCTGGCTGCAAACAAATTTTCCATTTTTTTTGTAAATCTACCAAATAAATTGATCCGGTTGATCAATATATGATAGAAAAAATAAGCCTGTTTTATCTATATTTTTCAGAAGATTTTAGTCCAATAATCTAACGTTTCTAAAAGTCAAGTTTTCAATAAAAACACATTGATTTTTAATATAAGAATGTATTTTAGCTTAAACTTTTTTTATGGCAAATCACAAGAAAAAAATAGGTTTAAGAGCATTGTATAGTGAAGATCCGGTGCAAGCCGATAAAATTGTCTGGGACAGAGAAGTTGATCCAGGAAGTCGCCGTGGGTTTTTGAAGAAAACAGCCCTTGCCTATATGGGTACCATATTGGGTGCGGAGATCGTCTTCGCTGACAAGATGCCCGGAGGGATAATACCGGCGGGGTTGTTGCAAACGGATGATCCTTATAAGCTCTTTAGCAAACACAAGGATATGGTTCTGCTTAATGATCGGCCATGGAACATGGAAGCTCAAGCACATTTATTGAATGATGCTGTGACACCAGCTGACAAATATTTTATTCGTAATAATGGATATGTTCCTAAAGAAATTGATATCACTAAGTGGTCATTGAAAATAGGAGGAGAATCAGTTGTGTCCCTTAAATCATTTACCTTACAGGAATTAAAAGATAAATTCGATCATTACACTTATCAATTAACACTCGAATGCGGCGGAAATGGGCGAAGTGAGTTTAACCCTCCTGCCAAGGGAAATCAATGGACGGTAGGTGCTGTGGCCTGTGCTGAGTGGACAGGTGTTCGTTTAAGAGATGTGTTGGAAGACGTTGGACTAAAGAACGACGCGGAATATGTAGGATATTATGGTATGGATACACACCTTAGCGGCGATCTATCAAAAGTTGTTATTTCAAGAGGCGTTCCAATGAATAAGGCATTGCAGGATGAAACACTGCTGGCCTTTCAGATGAACGGTGATGATATACCTTTAGTACACGGTTATCCACTTAGATTAGTAGCGGGGGGATGGCCTGCTTCAGCTTCCGGAAAATGGTTGAAGAGCTTATCCATAAGAAATAAGGTGCATGATGGCCCTAAGATGGGAGGACAATCCTATCGAGTGCCATGCGAGCCGGTACCACCAGGCGCCAAAGTACCTGATGAAAATATGTGTATTATTGAATCCATGCCTGTCAAATCATTAATTACTTATCCAAGATCAGGAGCCATGATCAGAGAGGGGCAATCGCTAAAAGTGCAGGGACATGCCTGGGCCGGGGAACTTGAGGTCAAAGACATGCACTGTTCAATCGATTTTGGAGCAACCTGGCAAAAATGTGAACTTAAGGCTCCAAGAAATAGATTGGCCTGGCAGCATTGGGAGACGGAGCTTAATTTTCCTCAAAATGGTTACTATGAAATATGGGCTCGGGCCACCGATAGCCAGGAGAAGATGCAACCTATGTTATTACCAGGGTGGAACCCCAGAGGTTATTTAAACAATGCTTGCCATCGAATCGCTGTGAAGGTAAATCCATAAACAAATCCATTTGGAGCTGGGCTGTATGCAAAAAAATACCAAAGAAGATAGGCTTAAGAAATCAATTACAACATTATCCAGATTGCTGGTCATAATGTTTATATTATTGGCAGTTGCTATCGCAGGGGCTGCTTATTTAGGTATTTTTTACAAGCCTGAACATTTTAGTTTTTTAGATTCAAAAGTTGAGGAACAAGAAAGTCTGCAGGGCGAAAGAAACAATGTCTTGGTATGGAGTGATACATCATCAGTCAATAGCGATGGAATTCATGTTGCTTCAGGCCTGATTGTTGATGACAAACTCCCATTAATATTGACTAATTGTACCGGATGTCATTCAACAAAACTAATAAGTCAGAACAGGGCCACTCGTGAAGGCTGGAAAAGTATGATCGAATGGATGCAAAAAACACAGAAACTTTGGGATCTTGGTGAAAATGAAGAACCCATCCTTGAGTATCTATCAACGCACTACGCCCCTAAAAAGACTGGAAGACGAACAAATCTTACCGATATTGAGTGGTATGAATTATCGGAATGAGACAAAGGTGATTTTCATCATTTTAAGATTTTAGCACACTTATTTATTTTTGTGACTTAGACTGAAGAAGAGATAGAGGATTTTATGGAGAAGTATTTGGAATCATTCATCAATGGATACAAAGGTTATGCGAACTACCTTTGGACCGAGATTACAAATCCACACTGGAAAAATTATTTCTACTGGTTGATCGGGGTTTCATTATTTTTCTTTTTGCTTGAGCTTATCAAGCCCTGGCGCCAAAAACAGGCCAAGTTCAGAAAAGATTTCTGGCTGGATTTCTTTTATATGTTTTTTAATTTTTTTCTATTCTCACTGATCATCTACAATGCTGCTTCTATGGTGGTAGTTGATCTTTTTAAAGATTTTCTGGCACTCTTTGGGATCCGTAACCTTGTGGCACTGCAGGTTGAAACATGGCCAAAAATATTACAGCTGCTGGTAATGTTTGTTGTTCGTGATTTCATTCAGTGGTGGGTTCATCGATTACTCCATAGGAGTGCTTTTTTATGGGAATTTCATAAAGTACATCACTCAGTACTCCAAATGGGCTTTGCAGCCCATTTACGTTACCATTGGATGGAAAACGTTGTGTATCGGAGCTTGGAGTATATACCACTAGCCATGATTGGCTTTGGTATTGATGATTTTTTCTTGGTTCATATATTTACATTGGCCATTGGTCACTTCAATCATTCAAACTTGAAATTAAACCTTGGTCCTTTGAAGTATATTTTTAATAATCCGCAGATGCATATTTGGCATCACGCACATGATCTTCCATCTGAAAAACACTATGGTGTGAATTTTGGGATAACCCTTAGTTTGTGGGACTATCTTTGGGGTACGGATTACATTCCAAAAGATGGAAGGGATATCCCGTTGGGTTTCCCTGGAGTGGAAGACTACCCGAAAACTTTCATTGCTCAAAACCTTCATGGCTTTAAGCTAACCAAGGCAGAAAGGAAAGTTAAGAAAAATTAACACATCGGTTGTAATTTTTGTTGTTTGAAGATCTTGCTTATCCTATAATGGGCTCCGGTTAAATTTTGAAATCCGCTTTTGAAATGCAATACTTCTATAAGTCACTTATAATCAATCATTAAACTTTTTTGGATTTGCAATAAAAAGAAGAGGAAGCATAGAGAATTGTAATCAAGGAAGGTTTTATAGATTAATAAGTTGCCAATTTTTTTTCCAATAAATTGAAATACTCGCAAAGAGACCTTGAATTTTAATTGTATTTTAATTAATAATTTTCAAAATTTGATCATTAGCAAGTTTTGGAAATGAGTATAACAGTATTTACAAGAGTTAGAGAACGAGGATTGAGACTGAGAAGAGCTGATTTAAAGATCATCGGCTCATCGGTAGCTATGTCGGCTTACAACAAAGGTGTTAAACCTGATAGGATCCGTGAAAAACAACCATTCGGAACCTTTATGGTGAACTCCTATCCCGACGATATGATAAAATCGATGGATATCATTATCAATCGTTACATGAAAAAGAAGCAAGCCGAGAAACCCAGACCGAAAAGAAAAAGAATCATCAGAAGGAGAGAGAACTAAGTTACAAGAAGTAGCCTGGTTTGGCTGATGAAAATTGTATCAACGCTCAATTTGCTCTATTAAATTCTTTCTTTTTAAACTCGGAAACTACAACGACTAGGTATTTGACTTAAATCCTTTTTTAACCTTCCAAGCGGGGTAATTGTTGAAGCTTTCCGGTAGGTCTATCGAATCCAAACCGACTAACCCAGTTGGACAGGATTGCTGTGCTTTTTCCAAATTGGGAAAAGGAGCATGTTTTTTTAACCTAAAGACCTATAGGTAAAAAACCTATGGCAATCTTTCCTGGCTCGCTGTTTCCCATTAATCAGGTTTTGTAAACATCGTTTTTTGTAACAAGTTGATTTTGAGTTGTTAATTGAAATTCTTGCAAACAATTTTGATTTTGGTTGGATCTTTCTTCCGGTAATATAATTACAAATAGACTATCACACTGCTTTTATTATCACTCCATATAATCCTCGATAGGAGAATTTCCTAATTTTTAAAATTGGCGTTTTTGCTGATGTATTGAAGCATGGCTTCTCAATACATTTGAATAGTTGAATTATTCAATGGAAAAATTCCGGTTATGAAAACACTATTCATTGTTATTTTCTCATTGTTAACTGTAGCCGGCTTAGCTCAGAACGATGAAGGAAAAATTAACGAGAACTTTTCAAAATACGATTTACCAAAGATTACCTACCTCAAATCAAAGGTGACTTTTGGAAACTTTATTTACGAATTTCGACAAAATGATATTCTGGTTGATAGCTCATCATTGATCACTGTTTTTGATGAAAACGGAAGCCTTTTTGTAGGTCAACAAAAAGAAGTCACCGATTTCAGAATTAAAAGTGCAAATGGTGATGATTTCGAAATGAGGGGTTTCCAATTTTCATCCAATCATTCCTTTTCCAATCCGGATGAACAAGTAACAATCAGGGGTTGGAGAGATGGAAAAGTAGTTACTCCTCCAGTAGAAGTACAAATCGGTGAGTTTCACCCTCCGGGCAGCTATTACGATTTTACGGTTTATCAGGGATTTGAAAAAATTGATGAAATAAAAATAACTGGAAAACGACTTGAATTCACTTTGGAAGACTTCAATTATGGCTTACCAATGGAACGAAAGCCAGTCGCTACAGAGAAAGATAAGAAGAAGAATTAATGGCCTTGGGCTTAACTGAATTATAAAATTATGGAAAATAAAAAATTACTAGACCTCAGTTATCTGGAACAGGTATGTGGTGCAAATAAGGCCATAGTGGCTAAAATGATTGATATGTTTGTAGAACAAACACCTAAGCAGCTGGCTCAAATGCATGAATTCTTTGAAAAGGAATCATGGGAAGAATTATTTAAAGTGGCACATAAAACGAAATCTTCTCTTGCCATGATGGGAGCCAGATCAATCGAGCAGGAACTTCAGGATCTGGAACAGTTCGCGGCAAAAAAAATGAACCTGGAACAGATCCCAGGTCTGATTGAGACAATTGAAGCTACTTGCAAAGAATTGCTTAGTGAAATTGAGGAAGTGCATATAGCCGTTCGTAATAACTAAGGTCCCAATAAAAGCAGTACTATGGTATACATGGATCAGGTTCTTCAGACCCCCAAACAGGTCCTCAATAAGATCAAGAATTATTCAAGACAGGGAAGCACATTTTACTTTCACAGCGAAAGAGAGGTTCTTGAAATAAAGGTTATAAGTGATGAAATCATAAGGTTTCGTTTTGTTCCGGATGGCTTTTTTCAAAATGATTTCTCCTATGCACTAGAACTTAACCACAAGTTCACTATTGATAGATTAGCACTGGCAGAAAAACCTGATGGCTATGAACTGATGACCAATAGTCTGGTTTGTGTCATTGAAAAAACTTCCATGAAAATAACAATGAAAGATATGGAGGGTAAAATCATTAATGAGGATGCCACCGGAATGCATTGGGAAGAAAATATCAGTCAAGGGGGTAATTATGTGTATTGCAGCAAGAAGATTCAGCAGGATGAGGTTTTTTATGGTTTGGGTGATAAACCAACGGATCTTAATTTAAAGGGGAAACGATTCACAAATTGGGGGAGCGACACCTATGGTTTTGAGAAGGAACGCGATCCGTTATATCGGAATATCCCATTCTATATTGGCCTTCATCATGGAATAGGATATGGAATATTCTTTGATAACTCCTTTAAAACTTATTTTGATTTTGGTCATGAAGACAACGAAGTAACCAGTTATTGGGCTGATGGTGGCGAAATGAATTACTATTACATTCATGGACCCCGTCTGATGGATGTCACAAAAAGATATTGTGAATTGACCGGAAAACACTATTTGCCACCTTTATGGACACTTGGTTATCATCAGTGCCGATGGAGTTATTATCCCGAGTCGACTGTAAGAGAGATAACACAAACATTTCGTGAAAAACAAATTCCTTGTGATGCCATTTATCTGGACATAGACTATATGGACGGATTTAGATGTTTTACCTGGAATAAGGATTATTTCCCCAATCCGTCCGGAATGATTGAAGACCTGAAAAAAGAAGGATTTAAAACGGTTGTGATCATTGATCCGGGTATTAAAATAGATCCTAAATACTGGGTTTATCAGGAGGGCATTGAGCAGGATGTTTTTTGCAGAAGAGGGGATGGACCCCTGATGCAAGGGCCGGTATGGCCGGGGAAATGCAATTTCCCTGATTTTACCGATCCTAAAGTTAGAAAATGGTGGGGAACATTATTTGAAGAATTTGTACAGATTGGGGTAGATGGTGTTTGGAATGATATGAATGAACCGGCAGTATTTGGGATCGATACCTTCCCGAATGATGTCCGACACGATTATGATGGAAATCCCTGTAGCCACAGAAAAGCACACAATGTCTATGGAATGCAAATGGTCAGGGCAACTTACGAGGGACTTTTGCACTTGCAAAGTAAAAAAAGACCATTTACCATTACACGTTCAGGTTATTCCGGCGTGCAAAGGTATGCCGCAGTTTGGACTGGTGATAATGTGGCTACATGGGAGCACCTTCAAATTGCCAATACCCAGTGCCAGCGATTAAGTATTTCCGGTATTTCATTTTCCGGATCGGATATAGGTGGTTTCAGTGGTGATTCCAATGGAGAATTATTCACAAGGTGGATACAACTGGGGGTATTTTCACCCTTATTCAGAACCCATTCTGCCGGTGATACAGCCGACCAGGAACCTTGGTCCTATGGTGAGAACTATGAAAAAATAATCAAAAAATTCATAGAACTGCGATATGAACTCTTACCATACATTTACACATCTTTTTGGCAATGCACCATAGATGGTACTCCGATTCTACGCCCATTAGTATTCATGGATCAGGATGATGTTGATACCTATGAACGTCAGGAGGAGTTTGGATTTGGTGATAAACTACTGGTGAGTCCGGTGTCTAAACCACGATCCGAAGGTAAAGAAGTTTATCTCCCAAAAGGAAACTGGTACTATTATTTTTCCGATGAGTTGTTTGAAGGAGGGCAAGAGGTTTCTATAGCTACTCCTTTGGATGAAATGCCATTATTCGTTAAATCCGGTAGTGTAATTCCACACAATCCGGTCATGCAATATGTTGGAGAGAAAGAGCTTGATAAGCTCACACTTCATATCTATTATGACCTCGTGCACGAAGTCAGTGAACTTTATGAAGATCATGGAGATAATTTTGCTTATCAACAAGGTATTTTCTCTTTGAAACAATTTGAATTTATTGGTTCCAAAAAACTTATCACGCTCAAGCAATCCAAAACAGGACAGTACAATACCTATTACAGAGATTACGAAATGATCTTTCATGGTATTCAGGCTGATGAAATTGAGCTGTCCACTTCTGAAACCAAGATCAAAAAACTTTCAAAAACCAAGGGTGGAACCTTTAGGGCATTGGTTAATAAAGAGTTTTCGAAATTGACCATTCGGTTCCTGGAAAAGTCTAAGAATAAGAATATCAAATAAATTAAAGACTATGATTCACACAAAGAAAGTAAATGATGTAACAGTTGTTACGTTTGACGGAATCAGTCATTTTGATTCGCGAAATGCTTACAGGATCAAAGCCGAACTAAAGGGGATGATCAATGAACGGGAATCTCTCATTGTCATGAATCTTAACGGTGTTGATTTCATTGATAGCGCCGGTTTCGGAACTATCATATCCGGGCTTAAAAGTTCGAAAAGATATGGCGGAAACCTGAAGCTCTGCAATGCCTCCAGTAATGTCATGGACCTCATAGATCTGATGCATCTTGGAAGCGTTTTGGAAATTCATACTGATGAGAACAAATGCGTCAGTAGTTTCTCAGGAAACTAAGTAGTCACAGGATGTTCTTCATCAGATCTTTTTGTCCTTCTGAACAGCAGCTTGGTGGATTACATCAGTGGATAGATAAGTTACGGGTTGATGAAGAACTTATCAGCAAATTAAAATTACGACTCTTACTGGTTGAGGCATTTGTCAATGCTTATGAATCAGGGGGAGAAAGTAAGGAGAATATAACCATTATTATTGAGCAGCAAATCCATGAAGGACATCTGAACATTATGGTAACCGATAATGGTAGAGGGTTTGATATTGATGGCGCATTTGGAAATTTCGAAGGGCATCAATTGGGGAAGCGCTTTCTGATCGTGGCCCATCCTGGCGTTTCACTGTATGCAATTCCAATGTCCCCGAATAAATTGAGGTTCAAATTGATTGGCCAGCCCTATGATGATCAATACCTGCCTGAACGGAATCGTGGAATTTTAGCAATGCTTAATATAGCAACAACTGTAGAATATCAATACTGCCCGTTTTCTAATAACTATTTGAAGATTTCCATTTCTAAAGAACAAGAAAAGCAAAAGGCAATTGAGAAAAGTTTCCAAAATTTTGGTGGTTGAGGATGATGAAATGACCCAAAGACTTATTGAGTTTGTTATGGACAATAATGACTTTGAAGTTACCTCTGTATCCAATGGAAAGGAAGCTATGAGATCTGCCAGGGAAAGAGTGTTTGATCTCGTGATTTCCGATATCAATATGCCCCATATGAATGGCTATGATTTCGTAAAGAAATTCAGAAAGCTACCCGAATACCAGCTTACACCCTTTATATTCCTAAGTGGGAATAATCAAACAGAGTCTTGGGTTGAGAGTCTTGAAAAAGGTGCTGATGACTACCTCAAAAAACCATTTGATCCTGATATTCTTATTGCTAAGGTCAACGCCAATCTGAAAAGGTCAAGGATCCAAAAACAACAAATCAAGATATCGCAAAATAATAATCTGGATTTTGAAAAGGGTAAAATCATATTTTGCTCAAATAAAACGAAGTCATTGGCCTTACCTGAGCATGATGTTAAAACAGAAATAAAAACTGTCAAAAACCAAAGAGAGCTCTTCGCATTGCTTTACAATGAAAATATATGGTGGATTATCATTGATCAGGATTCCGAATGGTGCAGAAAAATATTAAATAAAATACAGGAAGTAAGTGTTTCCAAACATATACCCATTTCCCTTTTAATTGATAAAGAAATCGATGAAGAACAACTGACATTTTACTTTGATCATGGGGCTTCGGAACTAATTCTGAAAAGTGACTCAATCGAAAACATAGTCAGGCAAATCAATTCCAGAATTGACCGGGAAGTGGCAATCAAGCAAAAATATTTAAATGCTATCAACATTGCGGCCCAGAATTCCCCGATCAGTCAGGAAAAGGAATTTTACCAGCAATCCAACAAAATAATCATATCGTGTTATCATGAAGCCTTTCAAAATTTACCGGGAGGAGATTATTACGAAGTTTTTGCAATCAATGAGAATCACAGATTACTGGCTATTGGAGATGTGATGGGCAAGGAGTGGGGCGCATGGTTTTTTGTTGCTGGTTATTTGGCTTATTTAAGAAATACAATTCATTTTTTGATCAATAATCAAAATCATGATATCCTGGAAGATCCGGCACAAATTCTTGGTGAACTTAATAAATATATCTACAGAGATCTTCAACTGTCAGAAGCCTTTTCCACTTTAAGCCTGATCCTGGTGAATTTGAAGACAGGCAATTTAAAGATAGCATCGGCCGGAGGCATTAAACCTTTTTATTACAACGATAGTAGCCATGTCTCAGAAGTTGTTGAGGTGGAAGGTGTGCTCCTGGGTTTAATGAAAGAAACAGTGTATAAATCTGTTGACCTTGAAATAGGCCCTGGTGACTTATTGGTTTTGTTCACAGATGGATATTCCGAGGCCAGAGATTCCGAAAGTGATGAAATGGTGGGAATTCAAAGTGTACAGACGGCTTTGCAAACCATTCCAAAACACAATGATTTTAAAGCCTCCCATTTTGATGCACATTTTAAAGTAAAAGCAGGAATAACTCACTTTGGTGATGATCGCACGGTAGCAATAATAGGTAAAACAAGAAGCGACAAATCGAAGAACAAAGAAAGTTGAATGCATCACTTCGACGATGACGACGGCATTCTCACAGATATAAAAAAAATATGGAAAACAGTAATAGCAATAATTATTTGGTAATTATGGCAGGAGGTGTCGGTAGCCGTTTCTGGCCATTTAGCAGAACAGGCCACCCCAAGCAATTCCATGACCTGCTTGGAAACGGCAAATCACTTATGCAGCAGACCTATGAAAGGTTTAAAGATCTTTGCTCCGAACAAAACATCATGGTTGTTACCAATGCTTTCTATCATGACCAGGTAAAAGAGCAACTTCCATTTTTGAGCGATGATCAAATTTTATGTGAGCCTTGCATGAGAAATACAGCACCTTGTATAGCCTATGCCGCTCACAAAATTCATAAAAGGAATAAACAGGCAAATCTGATCATCACACCTGCCGATCATGCTGTGACTAATGAAGAAAAGTTTAGAAAGACCATCGAAGAGGGAATCAAGGCGGTTGGAAGCAGAGAGATATTATTAACATTAGGTATTCAACCGAGTGAACCTAATACGGGTTACGGTTACATACAATTTGATGAAGGCAACGATGGCAATGCTATAAAGGATGTAAAAAGGTTTGTAGAAAAGCCCAGTTTGGAAAAGGCAAGGGATTACTTAAAAAGTGGAGATTTTGTCTGGAATGCCGGAATATTCATTAGCAATGTAGAAACCTTGCTTAAGAGCTATGAAGAGCATCTGCCGGAGGTTCATAATCAATTCAATGCTATTAGATCCTTATTCTACACCCTTGAGGAAAGACCTATTATCGACGAAATTTATACTGATCTTCCCGAGATTTCCATTGATCATGGAATCATGGAAAAGGCTGACAATGTCTGTACTTTGCCATGTGAATTTGGGTGGTCCGATTTAGGAACCTGGAAATCACTACACCAAATTTTGCCAAAGGACACACGTCAAAATGTTATTGAAGGAAATGTACTGGCTTATAATACCAACAACAGTATTATCAAAACTTCAGAGTCATTGTTGGTGGTTACTCAAGGCCTTGATGGCTACATAGTGGCTGAAAAAGACAATGTACTAATGATATGTAAGAAGGAAGATGAACAGGAAGTCAAGGAAATAGTGGCTAAAGTAAGATCAAGCAAAGGGAATGAGTTTGTTTAACTTTCTTCAAGGCTACCAAAAACTTAAAATGTAAAAAGAAATGCAGATGAAACAGGTAATGCCTGGGATAATTACTGAGACACACCAGGGCATGATTGAATTTGAGTCTCACAATTTCAATAGGCTACAAATTTTAAACGTATGAAAGATCCGGCATGGCAAATTATGGGATTGCGGTATAAATCGCATCCATGGCATGGTCTTGATATTGGAAACGGGGCACCTGAACTTGTTACCTGCTTCATAGAGATTGTGCCTACTGATACTGTGAAATATGAAATTGATAAAGTTTCAGGTTACATGAAAATAGACAGGCCGCAAAAATTCTCCAATACCTGTCCGGCACTTTATGGATTTGTTCCACAAACCTTTTGTGCCGAAAGCGTAGCTGAATTCTCCAATGAGAAACTGAAACGCTCGGATTTAGTAGGAGACAGCGATCCGCTGGACATTTGTGTATTAACTGAACGTCCGGTGGCACATGGAAATATTTTGGTAGAAGCCATACCAATTGGTGGCCTGCGCATGATCGATCAACAAGAGGCAGATGATAAAATAATCGCTGTTTTAAAAGAAGACATGATGTACGGGAGTTGGAAAGACATTGCTGATTGCCCGAAAGCCATCATAAACAGACTGAAACATTACTTTCTTACCTATAAACAAGCTCCCGGACAGGATGAAATTCATTGTGAAATCCCACAGGTATACGGACGGGACGAGGCGCATGAGGTAATTGAAAGGAGTGTTAGTGATTACAAAAAGAGATTTGGTCATTTAGAAGCAATGCTTTCCGATGCATTGGAATAAACAAAACGCAGACAATATGGAAAAGATGGTGAAGGTTTTTATTGTAGATGATGATGAGATGTTAAGAGATCTCATAAAAATGAATTTGGAGGAATTGAATGATGTTGACATAAGCTTATTTGAGGACAGTAAAGATCTGTTGGATGAAATTCATTTAAATCCTGATGTAGTAGTGGTAGACTATCATTTACCATCTATGAATGGAATAGAGGTGTTAAAAGAAATTAACAGACAGAATAATGATATTGCTACCATTATACTATCCGGCCAAAAAGATGTTGAGGTGGTGGTCGATGCCTATAAAAATGGAGCAAAAAACTATATCATTAAAAACGAAAATACTTTTGTGGAGCTGAAGAACAGCATCCAAAACCTCATGAAAAATATACAACTGCATAGGGAGTTGGAATCGCTTAGAGATCAGGTAATAGAAAACAACCGGTATGAGCAAATCATTGGGGAAAGTGCCGGCATGCGAAGGGTGTTCAACCTGATGAAGAAAGTTGAAAATACCAAATTGGTTACTTTGGTTACGGGAGAAAGTGGAACAGGAAAGGAACTGGTAGCAAGTGCATTGCATTATAGCTCCACCAGGCAAAGAAAACCGTTTATTCCTGTTAACGTGGCCGCCATTCCTGAGGATCTCATCGAGAGCGAATTATTTGGCCACGAAAAAGGAGCCTTTACCGGGGCCAGTGGAAGAAGGATCGGAAAATTTGAAGCAGCCCAGAAGGGTACTATATTCCTCGATGAAATAGGGGAGATGGATTTCAACTTACAGAAAAAACTCTTGAGAGTACTTCAAGAGTCCAAAGTGTGCAGATTGGGTAGCAATAAAGAAATTGATTTGGATGTGAGGGTAATTGCAGCAACAAATAAAAACCTGGGAACTCTTGTGAAGGAAGGAAAATTCAGAGAAGATCTGTATTACAGGCTACAAGGCTTTTTGATTCCACTTCCTCCATTGAGAGACAGGGAAAACGATGTTATCCTAATTGCCAAATATTTCATGAATGAATGTTGTGAAAAAAATAAATTAGGTGCCAAATCATTTGATATGGAAGTAATGAAGGAATTCCTGGAATATCATTGGCCAGGCAATGTTCGTGAACTAAGATCAGTTGTGGAAAGGGCCTGTTTGCTCAACGATGGAGATAAAATTGGGGTTGAAGATCTGATTTTCTCAGAAGCCGTGGCTTAAAGATTTTCTGAATTAATCATACCATTTATGCTGACCTCTCCTGATATTCCAGGGGAGGTTTTTTTGTTGCGAATTTTAACTGATCATTACCGGTATTATGATTTTTCCAAAAAAAATCGGTTAGATTTAATGAATGAATTATCCGATGACAACCAAAACCAAACTTGTGATTCGATGCAAAAAATAAAGTTATTGAATATACTCCTGGTATTGATCTCCATATGGGCGTTGACACAATGCAACCCGAACCAAGAGGCAAACAATGAGGAGCAAATTCCGGTAACGGCAAATGACTTTATCAATAAAAGTATTGCTTACCATGATCCGGAAAATCATTGGAGTAGTTATGAAGTTAAAGTCAATAACCATATCGAAATGGCTGATACGACCTTACCCCGGGTAGAGCGAAGCATTTTCCTGAATAATGCGAAAGGGATATTTTCTGTAAATGCCACGATTGATGGCCATGACTTCAATGCAACTGTTAAACCGGATACATCATATGTCACCTGGGGAAAACCGGACCCAACCAAACAAGATTCTTTAAGGTATGGCCTTGATGGTTCAGGAGCACAGAGAATGTATAATTATCATCGGTATTTGCAAGGCATACCCATGGTACTCAAGGATGAAGGGACCATTGTGAGTGATTCCATTTATACCGATTACATAGAAGGAAAAGCACACAAAGTCATTACAGTAAACTATTTACCGGAAGGGCAACATCCCACCTGGCAGTTTTACATTAATGAGGAGGACTATGCCGTGACCTGGGCAAAGTTCTTTCGATTGACTCAGCAAGGGGATAGCACAGGGGAATACATCAAATTCAAATCCCCTATTGTAGTGAACGGCATAAAACGATATCGGACTTTTGTTTGGGAATATTTGAATGGTAAGCCTTTGGCTACAGATAATTATGAGTTTTTGGAATAGAATAGAAAAAATAAAAAATCAGGATGTGTGCCAAACACCCTGACTCCTGATAAGATAAATTTCGTAACTATCCTGCCTTAACCTCCAACGTGATTCTTGCCTTTTCCCAGGCAAAGTTGATGGTGCCATTTGCTACATTGTACTCAAGTGCTTCCTGAACCTCATCCGACCATTCAGGCTTCACATTTACTCTAAGAACATCTTTGTCTTCTTTGTAGTTATAAGCACCCCAGGCCTCATGTTCTTCTCGGCTCCATTCTTCATTAAATATCGCTACCCAATCCTCATTTTCATTGGGGATGATGAAGAAAGCATATTTTCCAGCCGCCAAAGCATTCCCATTAATAGTAACATCTTTATCAAATTCAATGGCGGTGGTTTCATTGGCTCCTGCTCTCCACACCTTGCCATAGGCTTCAAGTCCTCCCCAGATTTCCCTGCCTTTTACTGAGGGTGAACCATAATCTACATTGACAGCCACTCCATCTATCTCCCCTGAGGCTTGTTTCCTGGGACTGGCCACAGCTTTACTTTCGGATTCTGGTTCTTCGGAAGTCTCGGTAGTTTCTGTTTCAGCTTCGGTCGCTTCCGAATCTGCAGTACTCGTTTCTTGTTTGGAAGTTTGATTACAGCTGACAATTGTCAACGATAAAAACATTAACAATGACAACGATAACATCAATGTCTTTTTCATAGTTTATGGTAGTTTGGTTAAATGATTTTATCTGAATATTGAAATATGGATATAAAACTAAGATAACCATTTCCCTAATAGTATCCACGCCTTATTTCAAGTTCATACAAGTTCGTTCATTTACCAAACTTTACCAGGCTGTCACCAAATCATGATTTCTCAAAACTCATAACTTAAAACTCAAAGCTATTTTATTTCTGCCATTGCCTTTCTCCTCAACTAAGGAACCTTCTTTTGCCTCTTTCAAATTGTCTCTTCTGACTTTATCCAATCTGGTTAGATATGGATCTATACCAATATAACCTGGAACTTCGTCGACTATAATTTTAATAATGGTTTCCTCCTGGTCAATTTGACGTTTTTCAAGATAAATGGCATCCTCATTTTTTTTCATCTCATTAGGGTGCTTTTTGAAAATGCCTATTTGAATGGGTTCATCAATAGGAATTTGGATTTCTTGGCCATTTTCTTGTGTTTCAAACCTTTTGGCATTAACCGTAGCCCGGACTTCATATTTGCCATCGGATAATTTTCTGTAAGAACACGAAGTAAGCTTGAGGTCATAGGTGATGACCCTTTTCATCCAATCATCGATCAGGTTGTGGTGTTCAATGGGGGTTACTTGATACAATTCATTCAGAAGATCGAGTGTAGTAGCTGTTGGTTCCGAACTGTGTTTTTTTGCCAGATTTCCTAAAGCAATGTTAACGGCCTCTTCTCCTATGAGATCTTTTATGGCGAGCATCACAATATATCCTTTGCTATAGGCCAGGTACTGTTGTTGATCGGTTAGGTACAAGGGGGGCTCGGGGACATCGGCGTATGATCTTCCACTGAAATATCTTCTGGCTGTATAATTTGTAAGCTTTCTTACCATAGCTCGACCATACAATTTCTCCATAATAACGCTTTCCGTATACTTAGCCAATGATTCCGAAAGCACCTTGGATCCCTCGATCCTTTTGGGAGAAACCAGGTGTCCCCACCACTGATGGGCCACTTCATGGATGGTGCGCCTTGCCACGATATTGATAGCATCCGGATTTCGGGTGTCCTTTGTATACATGGCCATTTCAGCCATACTGATGACTCCTGGGAGCGCTTGTCCACCAAACCCACCACCACTATGTACTTCCGCAATACGCAGGTAATCATGCGGGTAAGGCCCAAAATGTGCTGAACAATAATCCAGTGTTGCCTTGGTCACTTGGATCATTTCCTCAATATTATGATAATGCGTCGGATGATAATACATCTCAATGGATATCCCTTTATGATCCACTTTTCTGACTTCGAACCTGCCAGAGAAATAGGCCATATTTCCATATACTTTTGGAATTGTTTTATAGTGATAATAGTTTTTACCACCCTCTTCCCATTGACGGATCAACTTACCGGAACCAATGCCGATCTGATCGCCTGAAGTACAAAGGACAGTTTCAAAGCGTACTTTTTCTGTGTTGAACTTACCGGCATTCTGTAAATGATTATCAGCAATGGTTATCTTTTCCTTTTTAGGCAACCCACGCTTTTCGCGCTCATAGGGATCATTAATTTCCAATAGATCTACATAACCCAGGTAGGGTTGAAAGGAGGAATGTCTGATATAAGAACCATTTCCTAGTATGGCCTTACTCGAGGCAAAACCTTTTATTTCCTCTTCCAGATCATAGGTCAGTTTTAGTTGCTGGCCGGGTTGAAGTGGTGTATAAAGTTTAAACAAATAACCTCCCAGCCAGGAATCATGCATGACCAATTCACTTTTTTCAATATGCAGGGATTCCATTGGTTTAGGAGTGGAAACAAAGATTTCTTCCAGCGGTACATCATTTTTATTCTCCAGGATACAATCGGCTTGTACGGAATATTTTTGCTGTTGAGGAGAAATTTCAACTTTCGTTTTTACCTCGATTACCTGGGGAACAGCAAGCGCCTCATACTTTTTAAATTGTCGTTCATAGTTTTCATTAAAATCATGCGCTTCCTCCTCGGTCTTATATTCGTTTACAATATTGATGTTGTACAAGATGTAAATTCCTGCACTAACGAAAGCAACAAATGCACCTGAAAGCATAATTTTTTCAAATTTTGTCCAGGGCTGAAAAAGTAGCTTGAGTCTCTTACGAAAACTGTGATCCGTTCCTCTTTTCCATAGTTTAACACTAAGCAATACGATCATACCAGTAAATGCAGACCAGTACAAAGCGAACCAGTGAAATGGTTTCACGAACTGCCCGTAACCAGTAAGGTCGGAGTAGGACCGGACCATATTTGGAAGAACATTCAATCGAAGCAGTGGGTGTTCCAATCCTATATTATGACTGGAGGGACCTAGCACAATAATGATCAGTCCCGAAAGAACCATTCCCAAATATTTGTAAGGGACCAGCGCCTGTATGAACAGGGCAAAAAAGCCATAGAGCAAAAACTGAAGTCCAAAGTAATAGAACATGGAAAAATAAAATCCAAGATCAATGTGATAATAAGCTTTATATACCTGAAAGGAAACAGCCAGTATAATTCCAATCGATAAAAGCAACAATGGGAGTATGGCCAGCACCACATATTTTGATAAAAATAAAGTGAAGTTGCTTGCTGGTGTGGCATCAACAATTTCATTGAATTTAAACTGACGGGTTCTCCACATTAATTCACCACTGTAAAAAATAACCAGTAGCAGACCAAATGTTGTGAGTGACTCCGCAATCAAACCAACAAGTAATTCGGTTGTAGGGTAACGGCTACCATATTCTTCAGGCCCGTTGACAATAAAATTGAATCCTAAAAAAACCATAACCGACCAAACCAAAATGATGGCCAGAAAAGGCAAGCTTTTAAAGATCTTCCAGAACTCTATTTTAACCAATGAGATGAACGTTTTGAATTGTGCCTTGATCGTAGTGGGAAAAGAGGCTACTTGAGTATAAGTTGTTGTTTTGACCTTCGGAGTTTCAATTGTTGTGTTGTTTTTTTTGAGTTTTTCATTGGCTTTTCTGAAAGAAAATAAACGATAACTTACAATGAGCGCAGATCCGGCAATACTCATCCAAAGTATTCTGTTCCATAAAAAGTTACCTGAAAGTGAAATCATATCCTGGCTTTTTTGAAGAGGTGTCCAAAATTGTGTTTGATCAAAAAAAGCTGATAAACCAAATGGATCTATCATGGAGGCTATATCCAAAATTCCCTGTGATGCCAGCACACTACCGCCTGTCAGCGGTGAATTAATGTAGAAACCACACATCCAGTAAAGAGCGAAAATGAATATGCCTCCGGCATAAGAGGCTACTGCACTTCTGGTCAATACAGCAATAGCCATGAGAAAAGCACTAAACATAAATGTATTTGGGAGGATAAACAGCAACCATGGCCAGAAGTAGTGATCAGGATGAAAACCGTTTATTTTCAAAGGATCTATGTCCACCATGAAGGTGCCGAGATACATGCCTGCCAGTGAAATACTGCTAACTATTAGCGCTGTGAAAAAAATACCCGAGAATCGACTTAAGAAAAAAGTGTTTTTCTTGATGGCTGTGCTAAAGACAATGCCCTCCGAGTTATGAGCTCTGTCCCTAAGCATAGCATTCACAGAAAAGAACATGATAGGAAACACGGAACCCAGGCTGACAACACCGGTTATCAAACTCAGCACATAGGGATCATTGATATGGAGAGTATTACCCAAAAAATCGAAATTTTCTGAAATAGCCAATGCACCATAGAGCATAAATACTATGAAAAACAGGATAAAAGAGATTTGTCTTGAATGATACTGCCATTCAAACCGCAATAGTTTTTGAAACATGACTTAGTGGGTTACAGGTTGGCGATTGATCAAAGTAGTGAAGTAAACATCCTCCAGATCCGGATCGACCATTTCAAATCCTCGTTCGGGACAGTGATCTGACAATACCCGGATCTGGGTTTTGCCGGAAAACAGACGGGTGGCAATGACCTTGAAAGCTTTTTGAAAAGCCGGGAGATCCTTTTTATTAATGGTCCTATGCCATATGTTTCCTTTTAGTTCATCCATTAATTGTGAGGGAATGCCCTGTGTGAGCAATTGCCCATCACCCATGATAGCCATATGAGTGCATAGATCTCTAACATCTTCCACTATATGTGTGGACAATATGACAATCATGTTAGTGGCAATGTCACTTAACAGATTATGGAACCGGTTGCGTTCCTCAGGATCCAGGCCTGCCGTGGGCTCATCAACGATTACAAGCTTTGGATCACCAAGCAATGCCTGGGCTATGCCAAAGCGCTGACGCATGCCTCCGGAAAAATTGCTTACTGATTTTTTCCTTTGTGCATAAAGGTTGGTTTGAATTAGCAACGCCTCTACCTGTTCTTTTCTGTCTTTGTTGTTGAGGATTCCTTTTAAAATGGCAATATGATCCAATAATTTATAGGCGGAAATTTTAGGATATACGCCAAACTCCTGCGGTAAATACCCTAATTGAGCCCTGATGATTTGAGGTTCTTTTAGAATATCAGTGCCATTGAAAGATAAACTTCCTTTGGATGGTTCCTGCAAAGTGGCGATGGTCCGCATCAGGGATGATTTCCCTGCACCATTGGGCCCGAGCAGACCGAACATACCATTGGTAATGGTCAAAGAGATGTCATCCAGCGCTTTGACACCATTGGGATATGTCTTTGATAAATTAGTGATCTTTAGTTCATTCATAATAATTGCTGCTTTTCTCCGACGAACTTATCACCATCTATCAAGCATGGCTAATTAATTTGATGAACCCCGCATGTGGTATTTCACAAAGCAGATAAATGCCTATGAAACAGCCTTATCATGAAAACAAACAAGTTCATGTCCATTTTGATACTGTTTGTCAACTATTTTGTGAGTGATAAAGGACTTGGATAAATTTGGGCATGGCATCTATTAAGAAAAGATATATTTGGTTTCCGGCAACAGTCATATTGGCTATTCTAATAATATCGGTTATGGAAGAATCGGATCACCACTTTGAAGAATATGGCTTGTTAATCGGGCATTTGTTAGGCTTTAACATCATTTCAGCCTTTTTATACTTCAATAAAATTTCATGGCTGAAAAGGTACAAAAGTGTCGCTCTTTATCCTTTTGTGATCAGCATGATGGTCATTGGTTTTGCTGCCACCCGGTATACTCACGCAGGCCATATGGATATTCCCATAGCCGGGGTTTCCCTCATATTTGTGTGGTTTACATTTTTACTCTATTTGATCCGTCCTAAAATTTTTGAAAAGCAATACTTGTGGCTAGTAGTTTCTATCCTTCTAAGTATTGTTCTTATTCGTGAAATGCAGGAAATGAAGTTACAAGATAATGAGGATTACCATGAGCATACTTTAATGCTCATACATTTATTTGCTTATACATTCCTTTTGATCTTAAAACTTTTCAGCAAATATCCTCGCTTTCACCAAAACGAAAGATTCCATCTATATCCTGTGGGGCTAGGTATTATATTGCTTAGCACGATTATTACGGAAGAATCAGCCGGAAGCATCATGCCGCCGGCAGGTGTTTTGTTAATATGGCCCTTTGCAATCTATATGATCTTTTACAAGTCTTTTGAAAAATGGAAGCCGGTTGCCGGCTTCTTATCTATTGATAAAAACCCCAACACCAATAGACAGGATTCATCGATCAACAGGTATAAGAAAACATTGATCATAAGCTGCATCGGATTGGTACTGATCAGTGGAATGTTGGCTTTTAAGGAGTCCAATGAGGATTTTTTCATCTTTTTCCAGGTGATGTTCATATTGCTCATTTTCTATGTAGTAATATCCTGGTTATTTGAACAATGGAGGAACATAAAACAACTTAAAAGTGATAAGATCAGTGCAGAACTAATGTTGCTTAAAAGCCAGATCAATCCGCATTTTTTCTTTAACACGCTGAATAACTTGTATGGACTCACAGTGGAAAAATCTGACAAAGCTCCTGAGGTGGTTTTGAAAATCTCGGATATGATGCGCTACACCATTTATGAAGGGAAAAAAGATAAGGTACCCCTGGAAGATGAACTCGAGTATTTAAAGAACTACATTGAACTTCACAAAATACGCTATCATAAAAAAGTAGATATCCAGTTCAACCACCATATACAGGGAGATGAATATGAAATCACACCGTTATTGTATATTATTCTGTTGGAGAATGCTTTCAAGCATGGTGTCGAAAATTTGACAGATGATGCTTACATAAAAATTCAACTGATAGCCGGAAATGATAAAATACTTTTTGCGATTGAAAACAATTTTGATCCCAACGAAATAGAGGAAAAAGATGGCATAGGGTTAGGAAATTTAAGGCGAAGATTAGAACTCCTTTATCCGAAAAAGCATAAATTGTCATTTTCAAATAAAGATAAAATTTACAAGGCCCAATTGGACTTGGAATTGAATTAATGGCACTTTCGAAAGCTGAATGTTCGACGAATCAATTAATAATAATTGTTTCATGAAAAGTAAGCAATGTGCTCCCCTGGGGGAGATAAAAGAGGGGGTGCTAAACAATGATCAAAACAGACACAGTTGAATAAGATCAAATATATTATCGTGGATGATGAGCCTATTGCACATCGCATCATTGAAGGTTATTGTAATGACTTGCCTCATCTGGAATTGCAGGAGCATTGTTATGATGCTTTACAGGCCATGCAGTTTTTGAACAATCATCGCGTCGATCTGATGTTCCTGGATATCAATATGCCAAAACTGAAAGGGTTTGATTTTTTAAAAACACTTTCTTATCCGCCTAAAGTTATTGTGACCACCGCTTACAAAGAGTTTGCTCTTGAAGGTTATGAGCTCAATGTTTGCGATTATTTATTAAAGCCATTTAGCTTTGAGCGTTTTGTTAAGGCCGTGAATAAAGCTGTGAGTACTACGCAAACGGCTTCCATCGCCCCCGCTCACAAGGAAAGTACGAACACTGAAAAACGACGTTTTTTTGTAAAAGGAGATAAAAAATACCATCAGGTCGACTTAAATGATATCTTATTCATTGAAGCCTTTGGCAACTACGCCAAACTTTTTCTGCGGGACGAAATGATCATCACCCATGAGAAGATATCCTCTTATGAAGAGTTATTGCCAGCCGGTCAATTCATCCGAGTTCACAAATCCTTTATGATCGCTGTAGATAAAATAAACCTGGTGGAAGGGAACCGGATCATCATCCAGGATCATACCATTCCCATAGGTCAGATGTACAAGCTGAATGTGAACAAGCTTTTCGAGTAAAATGCCATAATTTGTCCTCTTCTGTAAAACTTGATAAATTATACCTCCCAGCTTACAAGCTTTAGCGCTGACTTCTGTCTATTATTTTAAATCCGTTTAATAAAGACTTAATTAATAATCCATGAGGTCCATTACATTGCTTTTAACATTTCTATTCATACAAAATCTTTCCGCACAGGTTTGGCTTGTTGATCCTTTGGAAGCCATCTACCCCGATTCCAATTGGGTCGCATCCTATGGCAAAAAGTGGGAAGCCGATTTTCCGAAAGGCACGATGGCAGATGTCCATGTGCTCATCAAAGTACCAACAGGGGAAAAAATTACTCTCGAAGCATCATTGAATGGAAAAGACCTTGGCACTGAAGTATGGAGCCAATTGATTGATGTACCGGTAGAGCAAAATACAGGACTGGATAGTCGAACCGAGCAATATCAGAATCGTCGAAATCCATATGTGATCCGAAGGGCACCATTTCGAATTTTTGAGGTAATTAAATCTTTGGATCAAAAGACATTGCAAACAACTTCCGTATATACCGCTTTTAGATTATCAGTACCCTCTACATTGATCAATACACCGGGGGTGTTCAATGTCAATATCACAGTGAATACTCAGCATTTTACAGAACAGGGTGAATTTAAGATAAATGTCCATGCTGCAGAACTTCCCGGATTGTCAGAAAGTCAATTCTTTTATACCAATTGGTTTGGATTGAGCAGGATGGAAGAACAACATGAATTGGAGCGTTGGTCCGAACCATGGTACAACATGCTTGAGAAATATGCTCAACTAATGGCTCATGGCAGACAGAATTGCATCATTGTGCCACGAGAGCTCATTACTTTTGAGGATGATCAGTTCAGGATGGAGGGTGAAAAAATGCTACGTTTCATTGATGTATTCAGAAAATACGGATTTCAGTATTTCGAATCCCCACATTTAATGAATCGAGGAGAAAATGATGATTGGGGTGATCCGGAGCTAAAGGTGGCATTGACCAAAAGAAGGTATTACCAGGAACAGGGGAAAGATGATATCGAAAAACTGGTTACACTGATCAAAGATTTTACGATAGAAAACAATTTAACCAACAATTGGCTGCAACACATTTCCGATGAACCTACTGCAGTTAATGCCAAGTGTTACCGTGATGTGGTGAAGCAGGTAAAGACAATATATCCTGAAGTGAAAATCATGGAAGCTACTAATGACAGGGA
This sequence comes from Splendidivirga corallicola, assembly GCA_030442035.1. Taxonomy (GTDB): domain Bacteria; phylum Bacteroidota; class Bacteroidia; order Cytophagales; family Cyclobacteriaceae; genus Splendidivirga; species Splendidivirga corallicola. The sequence continues at coordinate 216,407 of JAUJEA010000002.1, read as the reverse complement.
CAGCATTGCCGGAGCTATTGATATATGGTGTCCGATAATCAATGATTTTCAGGAAAATGAGTCCTTCTTTCGTGAAAGAGAACAGCAAGGTGAAAAGGTATTGGTTTACACTTGTTTGGTTCCAGGCGGGAAATGGTTGAACCGAACACTGGATATGGAGAAGTTGAGGCAGGTTTATTTCGGATGGGGGAGTGCTTTTTATAACACTGGCGGTTATCTGCATTGGGGGCTGAATCAATATTTTGCTGACCCGTTTGAACAAAGTGTGGTGAAACATCCTTCGCCTGCCGCAGGACCAAATAATTTTTTACCGGCCGGTGATACCCATATCATTTATCCGGATGAATCAGGACCGTTATCATCCGTCCGATTTGAAGCACACCGTATAGGCTGTGAAGATTATGAGCTGTTGCAAAGATTAAAAACAAATAACCCAAAATTGCAGCAGAAGCTGATCAGGAAATTATTTAGAAGCTATACGGATTATAACCTGAATTTGAAAGATTATCGAAAGACAAGGAGGAAATTATTGAAGGCGCTAGGTTAAAAGGAAACACATTTGAAGTTTGGAAACATATTTGGTAGATGTGTCCTACGCGTTATCCGAGAGGTAAGTGAAATTGTGTTAAAGTGTTTATGTGTTGAAGTTGAAATAGGTGAAGATAGATGAAAGGTAAGTGCTGGAGATTGTTTTAATTATTTATTTAAAATATTTTGCTGCATTTAAATAATCAAAAAACTATGACCTTAGCCAGGTTGCCGTTACAACTTTCTTTCTTTTTTATCCCACTTTTTTTGATGGTTTCCTTTTCTCCCAGGAAGCCAGATCAACAAACACCAGATCCGGAAGGAAGTTTAAAGGTGATGACCTATAATATCTGGAATGGTTTTGATTGGGGAAAAGATCTGGAAAGAAGGGACAAGGTGGTAGCATGGATCAGGAACATCGACCCGGATGTGCTGGCATTACAGGAGCTGTGTGGTTATAATGAAGAAAAGTTAAAAAAGGAAGCACTGAAGTGGGGGCATCCTTATACTGTGATATTAAAATCGGATGGTTATCCGGTAGGGTTGACTTCCAAAAAGCCAATCACTGTAAAGGAGCGAGCACTTGAAGGACTTTGGCATGGAATGTTGCATTGTGAAACGTTTGGAGTGGATTTTTTCGTAGTCCACCTTTCACCGGCAGATTGTGATTTCAGATTGAAAGAGGCAAACATCATCACAAATAAAATAAAGGATAGCAACGCGAATGATTACATCATTCTGGGAGATTTTAATGCGCATTCTCCCTTTGACGGAGATATGCTCAAACAGAATAAAAGTCTTTTGGCAAAATACAGCAAGCGCAAGCCGGATGATAAATATTCAAACTTAAGATTGGGAGAATTTGACTATTCAGTTATTTCAACATTTCAAGGCCTTCCTGCCATTGATATATGCCAAAAGTTTATCAATCCGGCTGACCGCTATAGTTTTCCCACACCAGCGCTGATAGGTACCTATAGAACGGCAGAGAGTGTAGGGAAAACCAGGGAACGGATAGATTACATTTTGGCCAGTCCCGAAGTAGCGAAAGCAGCAGTCAGAGCTCAGATATTTAATGGTGAGGTAACGTCATTATTCTCCGATCATTATCCGGTAATGGCAGAGTTTTTTTTTAAGTGAGTTTTTAGATATTAGCTTTCAGGTCTTAGGTGTCAGATAATCTTTGAAAGAATCTGAAAAAAGCAAAACAAAAGCTGAAACCTGATACCCGATACCTGAAACCTTATTTATTAAACATAGATCAGCAAGATATGAAGTACATTGATTTTTTGAGATTTGCTACCTTCCTGATGTTAGCTCTTTTAGTATTGGGTTGTCGGGAATCAGAAAAGGTCAAAACCAGACCAAATATCCTTATAGCCATTATGGACGATGCCACTTATGCTCATTTGGGAGCCTATGGTTGTCAATGGGTCAATACACCTGCTTTTGATCGTGTTGCCAGGGAAGGTATCTTATTTTCCAATGCCTACACTCCGAATGCCAAGTGTGCCCCTTCCAGGGCATCTATCTTAACCGGTCGCAATTCGTGGCAATTAGAGGAAGCAGCCAATCATTGGTGTTATTTTCCTCAAAAATTTAAGACCTATACCGAAGCATTGGCTGATCATGGGTATCATGTGGGCTATACAGCAAAGGGCTGGGCTCCGGGTGTGGTGGGGGAGATCAATGGAAAAAAACGCCAGCTAACTGGCCAACCATTTAATAAGAGAAAAACAGAAGCACCAACAACCGGCATATCCGGCAATGACTATGCGGCTAATTTTGTAGACTTTTTGGAAGCCAGAACCGACAATGAGCCTTTTTGCTTTTGGTACGGATCTACTGAGCCACATAGGAGATATGAGTATGGCTCCGGTATAAAAAAAGGAAAGAAGAAACTCCAGGATATAGAGAAAGTATATTCATTCTGGCCGGATAATGATACCGTTCGGACTGACCTGCTTGATTACGCCTATGAGATAGAATATTTTGACCAACACCTTGGAAAAATGCTGGAAGTATTGGAAGAAAGGGGAGAACTCAAAAACACACTTGTTGTGGTGACTGCAGACAACGGAATGCCTTTTCCCAGGATCAAGGGCCAGGAATATGAGCTGTCCAATCACCTTCCGCTGGCCATCATGTGGCAGGAGGGTATTGAGGGTTCCGGCCGTGTTGTAGAGGATTTTGTGAGCTTCATAGATTTCGCTCCCACCTTTACGGAACTGGCCGGTGTAAAACCTGAAGCAAGTGGTATGCAAGCCATGGAAGGGAAAAGCCTGACAAATATCTTTTATACGGATAAATCAGGTGCTGTAGAAGCATCCAGGGACCATGTGTTGATCGGAAAGGAAAGGCATGATGTCGGACGGCCTCATGATTGGGGTTATCCCATTAGAGGGATTGTCAAAGGAGATTATTTATACATCCATAATTTTGAACCGGATCGCTGGCCGGCGGGTGATCCGGTGACCGGTTACCTGAACTGTGATGGAAGCCCCACGAAAACAGTTTGCCTCAATGCAAAACAAGATACGACAACCTATGCCTATTGGCAATGGTCCTTTGGAAAAAGACCAACAGAAGAACTGTATTTTATAAAAGATGATCCCGAATGCCTTGTAAACCTGTCGGAAGATGCTGATCATAGTGACTTAAAAGCATCATTGAAAAAACAATTGTTCGCTGAACTCAAGCAACAATCCGATCCCAGAATACTGGGAAATGGTGAGATATTCGATACCTATGAATATGCCAATAAATCCAACAGCAGTTTTTATGAAAGGTTCATGCAAGGCGAAAAACTCAATTCCGGCTGGGTCAATCCATCGGATTTTGAGAAGTAGGTGTTGATGAGAGGCCTCGTGCCTATGGTGTCAGATATTTTGAAAATGTCTGACACCGGGATTGGAGGAAGTTACTTTAGCCTGCCTTTTTCAGCGATGATTTATATTTTGGAGTTCTTTGTTGGGAATAAAGTTTATGGTTTTTAGATTGTAGTTAACTATAATCAACTAAACCTATGAATCTTCGTATACTTCTTCCCCTTATTCTGCTTTTGTCATGCACATCTCCCGAGAAGAAAAATCAGAATAGTTCTGAACTTGACAATTTAGAATCCGGTATTGATTCCCTCTTTAACTCAAAAATTGACAAAAACGGAGCCGGAGCAGCTTTGCTTGTTTCCTACAACGGAGAAAAGCTAATTGGTAAAGGATTCGGACTTAGAGATATTGAGAAGGGCCTGCCTGTTACTCCCAATACGAATATGCGTATGGGATCTGTAAGTAAGCAATTTACTGTGCTTGCACTTCTAAGCTTGATTGATAAGGGGATCATATCACTGACTGATTCAGTCTTCAATATTTATCCATTTGAGACATTTAAAAGAGTTAAAATCGAACAACTAATAAATCATACGTCAGGAATAGCAGACGCTGAAGCTGCCTTTTTTACAGAATGGGATCAGACAAAAATTGCGGAAAATAAAAATTTGGTTGATTGGTATTCGCAAAATCCTGAACCCTATTTCGAACCAGGAGTGAAATGGCAATACAATAATGGGGCCTATGAATTATTGGCTTCTATAGTTGAAAGGATCGGTGAAGTGGAGTTTGCAGCATTTGTCAAACAGAATATTCTTGAGAAGGTTGATATGCAAAACTCAAACTTTTTCAATCTTGCCAAACCTATGGAAATCAAAGAAAGAGCCTATTGTTATCAGCGAGATAGTTTAGAAAATTGGCAGAGAGTAGACGGACATTTTTTGAATGGATTACTGGGCGCTGGAGGATTGTATACAAGTGTCAATGACTTTTTCAAATACGATCAGGCCCTGAGAAATAAGAGCCTCTTATCAGAAGACCTGCACCAACTGATATTTAAGCCAAGCTCAATGCCTTTTCCACAGGATGGAGATGCTTTTAAATACAATGCTGAATTTCCATTTGTAGGAAATGATGATCAGTATTATGCTATGGGTTGGTTTGTAAGTGGCCAGACAGCATTCCACTCAGGCAGTTGGTTTGGGACAAGGACATTCGTAATTTACGAATTGGATAGGCCATTGACGATAGCTATATTTTTAAATTCCGATGCTTCCTCTATAAGAAAAGAGTTAATTGACAAAACGTACCAATTGGTTGATAACTATTTACAGACGATAGCTAACAAATAATAGGCTCTATGAGTAGACTGAACCTTTTTTTGAATAGGAATGGTACCTTTAAAGATATTTGGAGTAGATAGACACGTTGGATTGTGGATATCATTAAACAAATAACCAGACAATGAAACAACTAACATGGAAATTAGTACTGCCGTTAACAGTAATTTCATTTGCGACATTCACAAAGTGGTGGTACGTCCTTCCCGTTGATGCTCCGGACACAATGATGGCGGGATTTCCAATGGCATATTTAAGTGAGGGTTGGCATACATCAATGTCCTTACAAATCTTCGTAGTTGAGTTTTTAATCGACCTTCTGACTTACTTTATGTTCTGGTTTCTTTTAGTTTTCTGTATTAACCGGCTTTTAATCAAAATTAGAATCCATAAAATATTGACAATTTTATTGTTGACCTTAACAGGTTTAATAATGATTGGAACAACCATAATTTTTAGTATGCCCGAGCATGTATATAAGTCAACCCGTGATTTTGAGATAACTGTCCTGGAGACTGGATATAAATTTTTCTGGCAAAAAACGGAAAGACCGGATTTTGAAAAATACGATGTAAAAGATATTAAAAAAGAATAAACGACACTTCCTGTTTGGGACTTGAAATCTCGAACGAATGGGCTTGAAGTGAATAGGTAAAGGGCATGTTGCCTGCCATAGGCGCTAAATTAAAAGTGTAAGCTTGGATTATGTGTCCAAAGACATATGGTTATGGGACAGCATGTTCCGAACAGTTGGAAAAGAGTTAATTGACAAAACGTACCAATTGGTTGATATTTATTTACAGACGATAGCTAACAAACAGCAAGCTCTATGAGAAGATTGGACCATTTTTTTTGAATAAGAATAATAGCTTTAAAGCTATCAAAGCCAAATATGCTTACTTAATCTAATTGAGACATACCAGCAATTCTAAAATACGTACCATAAAATAGTGCATTATATTGCTCTATTTGATGAAATCTCAATTCCAATGATAGCAAATTTATAAATAAGTGTATTAAAAGGCACTTATTGTTGTAATTGGTAAAATTGATTGTATTTTTGTGTAAAATAGAGCAGTATGATGCACTTTGAAGAGTTAATAAATACCATTAAGGAGAGAAGGAAAATGTTAAGGGTAACTCAGGAAAGTTTAGCTGAGCTATCGGGTGTAGGCTTAAGGACCTTAAAACAATTCGAAAGTGGGAAGGGAAATCCTACGCTACTAACATTGCAAAAATTAGCCGATGTATTGGGTTTGGAGGTGTGTCTAAAACTTAAAAATGTATCGCGTAGCAAATGAGGATTGCAAAAATATTATACAAAGATGAAGAAGCCGGAATATTGACACAACATGACGATGGTTCATTCACATTCCGTTATCATACTATCTGGATGGAGGATAATAATAAACCTGGTATCAGTCTTACACTACCAAAAAATAGGCGAGAATATCATTCAAAATTCTTATTCCCATTTTTTTTTAACATACTACCAGAAGGTTCCAACAAACAAGTAGTATGTAAGCACAATAGGATTGATCAGGATGATTACTTCGGATTGCTAATGACTACTGCAAAAGACGACAGTATCGGTGCAATTAGGGTTGTCAAAATAGAAAATTCATGAGTATGCCAGAAATAAAATATTGCCCCGGCACGCTGGCACAAGGATTTAATACCTACAGCAGAACCTGTTTGGATAGAGTGTTTCGGGGTAAGAAGGTATCTCATGTATTGCCTTACCATTCACCGGCTTCTAACGCGGAAACAGATGAGCTTTTTGATGAAAACCGCAAATATTTATCTATTTCTGGAGTACAAGAGAAATTCTCTGTAATACTTGAAAAAAATAAACTACGGCTCATCAATGAAGGAGAACGGGGAACTTATATTTTAAAACCTATTCCGAGTGCAGGTAAAAAGCCCGACCAAATACCAGCTAACGAACACTTAACCATGCAATTGGCACGACAGGTCTATGGAATAGAGATAGCTGAAAATGCACTAATATTCTTTGAAAATGGTGCCCCGGCTTATATTACAAAGCGGTTTGATGTGAAGGAAGATGGGACTAAACTAGCGCAGGATGATTTTGCATCACTAGCTGAAAGAACACCACAAACCCATGGAGAACATTATAAGTATTTAGGAAATTATTTAGAGTTATTCCAACTAATGGAGAAGTATTTACCTGTTTACAAATTGGAAGCACCTAAATTGTTGAAAATACTTGTATTTAATTATCTGTTTTCAAATGGCGATGCTCATTTTAAAAACTTTTCATTGCTAGAAACTTCAATGGGTGATTACCGGCTAAGCCCAGCATATGACCTGCTAAATAGCCGTATTCATATCGAAGATAAAGACTTTGCTCTTGATGATGGTCTATTACCAAGAAATTTAGCACAAGGGAGAATTAGTCAACAATTTGCCATACTCGCAGAGAATGCAGGAATCCAGGAAAAGATTTTCGATAAGATTATATCATTAATGTTATCAAAATCCGATTTGGTTCAGAAAATGGTGGCTGCTTCTTTCCTCAATGATAAAACCAAAAGGAATTATTGGCAATCTTATCAGGGAAGGTTAAAACAATTGATGAACGTATGAGCTAAGAATTTTAATAAAAAATGACTCAAAAGGTAAGTAAGTGTAAGTGCTAATATGACCTCATAGCAGATTCATCCTTTCTGTTCTGGACTTGAGTCCTAGAACGAATGGGCCAAAATGAATGAGCAAGGGTATATTGTCCACCACAAAGCGCTTAATTAAAAAGTGTAAAGCTTGGATTATGAGTCCAAAGAGATATGGGTATAGAACAACATGTTTCGAACAGTTGGTATTAGACCACAAATAGTAATAGAATATTTAGAACACAGAAAGAAATAAAATAAGCCATAATATTGATAAAATGCTCTTTATATTAACCGTTATAGCGCATAGAAAAACATGAATACTAAATCAAAAGATGTTAACGAACAAATTGAATTTGGATTAGATTCTATTGATTCTGAAAAAACAATTGAGATAAAATTGAAAGATTTTATGCTCATATATAAAACATTTCAAGAGTTCAATCGCTTTTTCCATCAGCCAATGCATTTCCCTACGATTGAGGACATTGAAGTCTATTTGGGTAACAAGGATTCGGGAGCTTATTCAATGATTAGTAAAATCTATTATCAAGTCTTGGACAAATATTTACCGAAAGAAATTGAAGATAAATTCGGTGAAGAAAATGATCCATTTCATTGTCCTGATTATCCATACTATTATAAAGTAAAAAGTGATGAAAATATCGACGATGGAACTATTCGTGTGACTGATAGAGAATCATTTAGTGCTTTCGTGAGCAACCTTTTAAATGAATATAAAAAGGAAGGGAGCAAATGGGAAAATAAGAGGATTGAAGATTTCATTGAGGGAATAAGCGCATATGCCCAGGATATAGATGGGTATTATGAGAATATGAAATTTGATACTTCATCTGATACGCCAACATGGAGGATTTTCGCTCAAATACTCAAAGGAGCGACTGTTTATGAATAAAAACACACAACAAGAATTCTTTTGGAACATCCCGACGCTGTTTTCATTAAGAACCGTCTAAGTGCTGGAACTGGAAAGGACACAAAGAGCTAGACAATACAGATTCTATGGATATGATTGATATTAAAGAGATCTGGATAGAAGCCGAAGAATGGGTAGAGGGCGAATGGAACTACGAAAATGACAACACAGATGTCATTGTAACCCTGACAAATGGAGAAAGATATATTGGTTCTTTTTTTACTTACTCCAATATTTGTACTCTTACCGATAAGAACATGAAAACTGGTGAAAATCTGTCTGGTAAATACCTTTGGGCCAGTGATATGATCTTAATAGATAGATGCTCAAGAACAGATATAGAAAAAGTAATCTACGAACTTATGGAACAAGGCGAGCTTACATCCATATTTAGTAAAATTGAAAAAGATAGCGTATGACTAGTGCTAGAACACCGTGAGCCAACCAAGATACTTGCAAATACTGCACGCTAAAATGACACTCAAAGAACTAGAAGACAACATAGAACTAGGAAGACAAATATTTGAGGCAGTTCCAGAGAAAGCCCGACCGGGTTGGGGAACGACTCTTTTACAGACTTTTGAAAACTATTTATCTGAAATTCCTGTGTATGTGAGAGAGCTCTACGATATAACTGAAGATGAAAATAAATGGGGGCAAGCTCACAAGCAATTTTCCAAAATCAGAACTTTCTCACTTGAAAATCCAGATTATAGGCCAGAAAGTTATATCATATTAGCGGAAAAAGTGGCTAAAGTAACTTATAATGGATCAGGGCTTCCAGCACCTTTTGACCACGATTCCGGTTGGTTTATTCCATTGTTAGCTAAAAGAACGGCTGACCATATAGATAATAATAACCTTCGAAATGAAATTCTTCGAATATTGAAGGTTAACCTGAAATAGAAGTGAAACCACCCCACTCAAAATTCATAACTCAAAACTCAAAATTACCAAAACCTAATACCTAAAAGCCAATAGCTAACCGGCCAATTATCATTTCCTACTAAATTGTAGAACAAATTAAATTTTATTTTCTATATTTGTTCTACAATTTAGTAACATAATGAAAGAAACACGATTAGGAGAATTTGAAGAGGTCATCTTATTGTTGGTAGGAATCCTGGGAGAAGAAGCTTATGCATTTAAGATCGCAGAAGAATTCGAATCCCAAACCAACAGATCCGTATCCATTGGTGCCGTTCACTCCACACTTAACCGGTTAGAGGATAAAGGTTTTCTGACATCAGAAATGGGGAAATCCTCTGCGGAAAGAGGAGGGAGACGGAAACGCATCTATACCATCACAGCGAGTGGTGAAAGAGCTCTGGAGGCTTCAAGAGACTTCAAGCTATCCCTATGGAGGCAATACCCTGCCTTTGCCACCGGAAAGCTGGACTTCGGACTTAAATAAATGGCACAAAAAGAAAAACAATTCAACGGACCTCATCCACCCGGATTGGCAGCATGGTTCTTATTACAGTTCCTGAGAGATGATCTCGTGGAAGAAGTATTAGGTGATCTGGATGAGAAGTTCTATCAAATGTTGAAAAGAAAGCCATCCTTCAAAGCTAAACTCAATTACTGGTATCAGGTGATCAATTATCTCCGTCCTTTTGCTTTCAGAAAATCAAGGTCAATAAACTCAAATCATTATGCCATGTTTCAAAATTATTCCAAGATAGCCTGGAGAAATCTTTTTAAATATAAGATGTACTCCTTTATAAAGATCGGTGGCTTTGCCATCGGTATTGCAGCTTGTCTCCTCATTTCATTGTATGTTCAACACGAATTGAGTTATGACAAGCACTATGATAACAGCGATAGGATTTTCCGTGTATTAAATGTCTACAATGATCAGGGTGAATATGAAAGATGGCCCGCCTTTCCGGCCCAGATTGCTCAGGTCTTGGAAGATAACTTTCCTGAAATAGAAAAAGCTGGCCGGCTGATACCTTATGATTGGTACAATGCTGGAAATAATCAATTTCGAAGAGGAGATCAAACTCAAAATAACTATGAGGAAGGATTTGCGTATGCCGACCAAGAACTTTTGGAAATACTGGAGGTTCCCATGGTCTATGGAAATCAGGCACATGCGCTTACGCAACCCAAGTCCATCGTATTATCACGACGAATGTCTGACAAATATTTTCCGAATGAAGACCCGGTTGGCCGGACCGTTATTTTAAATGAGGATGAATCGGATCCATTTGTTGTAGGCGGTGTCATGGAAAATTTCCCATCAAATTCTCATTTACAGGTCGATTTTTTTATCACACTAAAAGAAGTTGAATTCTGGCCCGGGGAACAAACCAATTGGTGCTGTTATAATTATGACTCCTACGTTTTGCTAAGAAAAGGAACGGATCTCGATGAATTAGAGAAAAAATTACTTTTTGTACGAGATAATTATATAGTTCGCTACTATCGTGAAGTCGAAAGCCAGGATGCTGATGATGCACAGGAAAATCTTTCATTGCAACTGCAGTTAATTGGAGATATCCGTTTAAAATCTGAAGGTGTTGGTGATATAATACCACATCGTGATATAAGAATAGTTTGGCTTTTTGCCGCTATAGCCTTTTTTATTTTATTGTTGGCTTGCATCAATTTTATCAATCTGTCCACAGCAAAATCTGCTAATAGAGCCAGGGAAGTTGGTTTGAGAAAAGTTGTGGGATCTTTTAGAGGAAATATCATTCAACAATTTCTTACTGAGTCTATTTTCTTTAGTGGAATATCCGTAGCGCTAGGAACTTTGTTCGCTTGGGCTTTTTTGCCTTATTTCAATATCTTGTCAGGTAAGGCCCTGATTTTTCCTTGGGCAGCATGGTACTTTATACCGCTTTTGGCCTTAATAGCAGTGGTTATCGGAATTTTAGCGGGAATCTATCCATCTCTCTATTTGTCTGCCTTTAAACCCATTGAAGTACTGAAAGGACACTTAAGTCGTGGTAGTAAGAGTTCACGATTGCGTAACGCGACAGTGGTATTCCAATTTACAGCTTCCATTGTTTTGATTGTTGGTGCATTTATAGTACATCGCCAAATGCAGTATATTCTGAATAAAAAGCTGGGTTTTGACAAGGACCAAGTTATTATGATACAAGGTACTAATACACTGGGAGAGAAAATGGAGCCATTTAAAAACGAGCTATTGCGACTAGCCGATGTTAAAAATGCTGCTACCAGTCATTATTTGCCAGTTTCCGGTACCAAGCGAGACCAAAACTCCTTTTGGAAGGATGGACGGAGTAAGATAGATAAAGGCATCGGTGCACAAATATGGCGGGTTGATCAGGACTACATCAATACTTTGGGAATGAAACTATTGGATGGTAGAGGGTTTTCAAAGGACATGGCTTCTGATTCTTCATCCATTATCATCAACCAGACCATGGCCAGGGAATTAGGGCTTGAAAATCCTGTTGGTCAAAGGATCATGAATTGGAGGACATGGACTGTGATAGGTGTAGTGGAAGATTTTCACTTTGAATCTTTAAAAGGTGATATTGGATCTCTCGCTTTTGCTTTGGGCGATTTTGGATCGATTATGACTGTAAAAGTGCAAACTGAAAACATGCCCGATATACTTAGGTCTATTACAACTGTTTGGGAGACATTCATGCCCAATCAACCTATCAGATATACTTTTTTGGATGAGACCTATGCTCACATGTACAAAGACGTACGGCAAACCAGTCAGATATTTACCGGTTTCGCCATATTGGCGATCATCGTTGCTTGCCTTGGATTGTTTGCATTATCAGCCTTCATAACCGAACAGCGACATCGGGAGATCGGCATACGCAAAGTTCTGGGTGCTTCGCTGGGAAGCTTATTCCAATTGCTCACACTCAACTTTGTAAAGCTTGTGCTCATATCTTTGATCATTGCCATTCCCATAGCTTGGAAAATAATGCAAAAATGGTTGGAAGATTTTGTTTATCGAACGGAAATAAGTTGGGATGTTTTTTTAGTAGCTGGTTTAATGGCATTAATGATTGCCATTTTTACCATTAGCTATCAGTCGATCAAGGCGGCTTTATCAAATCCTGTCAATAGCTTGAGGTCTGAATAATGAAGGAACAATAGTTAAAAAGTGAAATCAAATAAACATACACCACCCAAGCGAGCCGAACGCTTCCTTTTATGGTTCCTTCGAAGAGATCTCGTAGAAGAAGTGTTAGGTGATCTGGATGAGAAGTTCTACCAAACATTAGAAGAAAAATCAGTCTTCAAAGCCAAACTCAATTACTGGTACCAGGTAATCAACTACCTCCGTCCTTTTGCTATAACTAAATCAAGGTCAATTAACTCAAATCATTACGCTATGTTTCGAAACTACTTTAAAATAGGTTATCGTAACCTATACAAAAACAAAGGATATTCTTTCATCAATATCGGAGGTCTTGCCATAGGCCTCGCAGTCGCCATGCTTATTGGCCTCTGGCTCCATGATGAGTTGTCATACAATAAGTATCATGAAAACTATGAGCATATTGTCAAGGTTTTAAGAAATGACGCTCATCGCGGTAAGAAATTCACCAGTCCTTCCCTCGTAAGAGGCCTGGGCCCGCTGTTTCGTGATGAATATGGAAATCATTTCAAGCACGTGGTAATGGTTAGGGCTCGTATTGAAGAAAGGGTGATTGCCAATGAGGATAAAATGTTTACTCAAGCTGGATATTTTATGGAACCCGATGGACCTGAGATGTTCGGTCTTAATATGATCTATGGTACCCGGGATGGCCTGAGTGATATGAATTCTATTTTGTTGTCCAAATCAGTAGCTGACAAGCTATTTGGTGATACCGATCCTTTAAACAAGGTGGTGAAAATGGACGCTCGATGGGATCTGAAAGTCACCGGGGTATATGAGGATCTTCCGTTAAATTCAGAACTCAAAGATGCTACCTATTTTGCTCCTCTTAAAAGGTTCTTGGAGGGTTGGTCATATGACGATGTCTGGACTAATCAGCACATGTACATTTATGCACAACTCAATCCTGAATCTGATCCGAAGGAAGTATCATCGGTTATAACAGATGCCATGCTTGACCATATTCCAAGAGGAACCAACAACGCCCAACCCGAACTTTTCCTGCATCCAATGCCCAAATGGCACCTTTATTCAGCCTTTGAAAATGGTACAGCCGGGATGAGTGATAGGCTGAAATTTGTTTGGTTCTATGGTATTATTGGTGTTTTTGTGCTACTGCTGGCTTGTATCAATTTTATGAATTTGAGTACGGCCCGTTCGGAAAAACGATCTAAAGAAGTAGGTATCCGCAAGAGCGTAGGATCCTTGAGAAAGCAGCTTATTACACAATTTTTGAGCGAATCGTTCATGGTGGCCATGTTATCTTTTGTGTTGGCGCTGTTTTTTGTTTATATCATTCTGCCCTGGTTCAATGATCTGGCAGGGAAGGATATGAATATGTTATGGACTAATCCATGGTTCTGGTTGTGTGGAATAGGTTTTATCATTGTTACTGCGCTCTTGGCCGGTAGTTATCCTGCCTTTTATTTATCTTCATTCAAACCTGTCAAAGTACTCAAAAGTGGTATGGCTGTAGGTCGTTCAGCAGCTACACCACGCAGAATATTGGTTGTTTTTCAATTCACGATTTCCATTGCACTGATAACTGGCACCATCATCATTCAGCAGCAAATCGAATATGTAAAAAACAGACCGGTGGGATATTCAAAAGAAGGACTGATTATGTTTCGACCCAGATCCCCGGAGTATTGGGGAAAATACCAGACTTTACGAACAGAACTTAAAAAGACAGGGGTGGTCAAAGAAATGGCGGAAGCAAACTACCCCTTAACCAATACTCTGGGCAACAATGGCGGTTTTGAATGGGAAGGCAAAGATCCTTCCTTCGATCCTTCTTTTAATACCATATATGTAACCCATGAATATGGAAAGACGGTTGGTTGGGAATTTGTTCAGGGAAGGGATTTTTCCAGGGATTTACAAAGTGATTTATCCGGTATCGTGATCACGGAATCCGCTTTGAAGTTAATGCAGTTGGACGATCCGATAGGAAAAACGATTCATTGGAATCCCAGTTGGCAAGAACCTGCTAGTTTCACTATTCTGGGTGTGGTGAAGGACATGGTGAAAGGATCGCCGTTTAAACCGGTGCGTCCATCTATTATCTTTCCTTCTGAAAGGGACCTACGTTGGTTATTCATTAGAGTAAATCCCCAGGCAAGTCTGAGTGAAGCACTCCCTAAAATAGAAGCAGCATTTAATCGTATTGTACTCTCCGCTCCCTTTGATTATCAGTTTGTGGATGAGTTGTATAACGCAAAATTCCAGGAAGAAGAGCGTATTGGCAGTTTGGCTGGTTTTCTTGCCGTATTGGCTATTTTTATCAGCTGTCTTGGCTTGTTGGGTCTGGTCTCTTACGTCGCTGAGCAACGAACGAAGGAAATCGGGATACGGAAGGTTCTTGGTGCTTCCGTGACTGGTATATGGCGTCTGTTGACCCAGGATTTTGTGACATTGGTAATAGTCTCTTGTTTGTTGGCTGGTCCTATTGCATTTTATCTACTAAACAACTGGTTACAGAAATATGACTATCGCATGGAAATTTCCTGGTGGATTTTCATCCTTGCCGGAAGTGGGGCTTTGGTTATTGCATTGCTGACTGTAAGCTTCCAGGCAGTCAAATCGGCCACCGCCAATCCGGTTAATTCATTGCGGAACGAGTAACTTAGAAAATTCAATAAAGATCCATGAGACCCTTTAAATGAATGATCATAAACCCATACCACCCAAACTGGCGGAGCGCTTCTTACTTTGGTTCATTCGGAATGACCTGGCTGAAGAGGTATTGGGTGATCTGGATGAGAAGTTCTATCAAACATTCGAAAAAAAGTCAGCTTACAGAGCCAGGCTTAATTACTGGTATCAGGTAATTAGCTATCTCCGTCCTTTTGCGATAAGAAAATCAAGGTCAATTAACTCAAATTATATATTCATGATCCGACACAACTTTTTAATCACTTTTCGTGGCTTCAAACGATACAAAGCCTCATTTTTCATTAATATGATCGGTTTGTCTACCGGTTTGGTTTGTGCTTTACTGATTTATCTGTGGGTCAATGATGAATTGACTGTGGACAAGTTTCACGAGAAGGATGACCGTTTATACCAGGTCATGCAAAATTTTGAATCCAGCTTCGGGATCAATACAATTGAATGGACGCCAGCCCCCTTGGCCAAAACACTCATGGATGAAATGCCTGAAGTGGAATATGCGGTACCAGTTTACCCTCCGGCATCATATACTTTTAATAGTGTAGTTGCCATTGACAACAAACGGTTAAAGGCAAGGGCAAAATATGCAGGCAAAGATTACTTTAATGTGTTTTCCTATCGGCTGATCCATGGGGATCGTGATCAGGTATTGCATGACAAAAACAGCGTGGTCATATCGGATGAGTTAGCACTCAATTTGTTTCGCACTACGGAGAACATTGTAGGAAAAACGATCACATGGGAGCAAGGGGAGTTCGCCGGTGACTATGCTATCTCTGGTGTTTTTGAAAAAATACCGGCTAATTCAAGCATACAATTTGATATGGTATTTAATTATGAATTGTATACAAGCAAGCACCTGGAATTGCAAAATTGGTCATACAATGATCCTTGTACCTATATCATTTTAAGAGATGATGCCAGGGCTGAAGTCCTTTCAAACAAGGTGGCCGATCTTACTAAAACCCATGATCCGAACGCAGAAGGATCATTGTTTTTAAGAAAATATTCTGATCAGCATTTATATGGAAATTATGAAAATGGTGTCAATACAGGAGGGAGAATTGCTTATGTCATCCTCTTTTCGGTCATTGCTATATTTATTTTGCTGATTGCCTGTATCAATTTCATGAACCTCTCAACAGCCAGAGCTTCCAGGAGATTCAAGGAAATTGGGATTAAAAAATCAATTGGTGCCAAAAGATCCACTTTGGCTGTTCAGTATCTCGGAGAATCGTTGATCATGGCTTTTTTGTCCTTGATTGCAGCATTACTGATTGTACAGTTCTTACTGCCTCAGTTCAATCAGATCACAGGAAAACAACTGGCATTAGGTTTGGACAGTTCACTTCTTTTGTCGCTATGTTGCATTACGTTGGTTACGGGTCTATTGGCCGGAAGTTATCCCGCCTTGCATCTGTCCGGTTTCCATCCGATCAAGATTTTGAAAGGCAATGCAAGTACTTCAAGTGCTTCGCTATGGGTACGGAAGGGGCTTGTAGTATTTCAGTTTACCGCCTCAGTGATTTTAATTATATTGGTGCTGGTGGTATCTAATCAGATGGCGTTTATACAATCCAAGAACCTGGGTTATGAAAAAGACAATGTTGTCTATTTCAATGCTGATAGTTGGAATAGTGGAGAGCTTGAAACATTCTTAAATGAAGTAAGCACTGTTAGAGGTGTCATAAACGCATCTGCGATGAAAGGCAATTTGACAGTGAATGACCACAATAGTACTGCAGGAATTACCTGGGAAGGACAATTGGCAGGGGAAGAAGTAAAATTCACAGATCTTGTAGTGGATTTTGATTTCTTTGAGACAATGGGAATAGAAGTAGCCTCGGGCCGTACATTTTCCAGAAATTTTAGCACAGAAGATTCTAAAATCATATTTAATGAGGCAGCCGTCAAAAGTATGGGATTGATTGATCCGGTTGGTCAAAGTGTTAAGCTTTGGGGTAGAGAAAGACAAATTATTGGTGTGGTTAAGGATTTCCACTTTGAATCACTTTATGAAAGTGTAAAACCTTGTTTCTTTAGATTAGGCGACAAATCCATGAACATACTGATAAAAATCAAAGCAGGAACAGCAATCGAAACCATCGCTGAAATTCAGGACCTTTATCAAAAGAAAAGCCAGGGAATGGCACTCGATTATCAATTCCTGGATGAAGCTTTTCAAAGGTTATATGCATCGGAACAAAGGGTTTCCATCTTGTCACGTTATTTTGCTGGTATTGCCATTATTATCTCCTGTCTGGGATTATTTGGCCTGGCTGCGTTCACTGCTGAAAGACGGTTGAAAGAGATTGGTGTTAGAAAAGTGATGGGAGCAGGTGAGCTTAGCATTATTACCCTTTTATCCAATGATTTCACCAAAATTGTGTTCATTGCCATCAGCATTGCCTTACCCGTCGCATACCTTTTAGCAAAAAATTGGCTGGAAGCTTTTGCTCATCGTATTGACCTGGAATGGTGGTTTTTTATTGGTGCTGGTGCTCTGGCGCTGATCATCGCCTGGTTAACAGTGAGTATCCAAACCATCAAAGCAGCACGTTTGAATCCCGTGATATGTTTGAAGGATGAATAATCCTCTGGTCCTGATCTGAATCACTCAAAACTTCCAGGGCATTCACCTTTTCGAAAAAAAATATTTATTTACTTAACAAAAGTAAAATTAATATATTATCTTTATATTTGTTAAGTAAATACTTGAACTATGATAGAACATTCCCTGGGAGAATTTGAAGAATTAGTGCTGCTTATGGTAGCTGCACATCACGATGAAGCCTATGGTGTTTTAATTCTTGAGAACCTGGAAGAAAAACTGGGTAAAAAGATCAACATCAGTGCGATTCATGTGGCTTTAAAACGCATGGAAAACAAAGGATTTGTTAAATCCAGATTTGGAGGTATTACCAATGAAAGGGGAGGAAGAAGGAAGAAGTTCTATGCGATTACCGCTTTAGGTAAAAGAGTGCTGGACAACCAATACGCTTTACGGACGAGTATTTATCAACAAATTCCGAAGATCTCATTTAGCTAATGAAAACGCGTCCGCCAAAAAATGCTTTAAAGTTCCTGCGTTGGTTTTGCCGGGAAGACTATATTGAAGAGATCGAAGGAGACCTGACTGAAGTATTTGAAAAGCAATACGAACAGTCACCAACCAAAGCCAGGTTGAAATTTGCCTTTAATGTCATCAAGTATTTCAGGCCCGAGTTTATCAAAGTGTTTAAAACAAGTTCAAATCCTAATTCAATTGCCATGTTCCGACACAACTTTGTGCTTACCTACCGGAATTTCAAACGCCAGAAAACCCCATTTATCATCAATTTGTTAAGCCTTTCTATAGGACTCACATGCACTTTACTGATATACCTTTGGGTGCATAGTGAACTGCAGGTTGATAAATTTCACGAAAAAGACGACCGTCTGATGTTGATATTGCTAAATGAACCCACATCAAATGGAATCAAATCCGAACCATATACACAGGGGCCCTTGGCTAAGGCATTAGCAGAAGAAATACCCGAGGTTGAACATGCTGTATCTGTCGTACCGTATGAATGGTTTGAAGGGGAAAAATTCATTCTTTCTAATGGTGGTGAGCGTTTTTTTACATCACGAAATCAATTTGTAAGTGAGGATTATTTCAAGGTTTTCTCTTTTGA
This sequence comes from Splendidivirga corallicola, assembly GCA_030442035.1. Lineage (GTDB taxonomy): Bacteria > Bacteroidota > Bacteroidia > Cytophagales > Cyclobacteriaceae > Splendidivirga > Splendidivirga corallicola. Next base: position 197,686 of record JAUJEA010000002.1, on the reverse strand, counting down.
TTTGATATTGGGAAATAAAGATCAAGTGTTGACAGATAATAATTCAATTGTTATTTCGGAAGAGTTGGCTGAGAAATTGTTTAATACCAAAGAAGCCATTGGCCGATCCGTAGAATGGATGCATAATGAGTATGGAGGCGTTTACAATGTGACGGGTGTTTTTAAAGCTCCAACCCATAATTCTACGATTCAGTTCGATGCTGTTTTCAATTATAAAGTTTTTCTTGAAGCAAATAACAAATATGAAGGTTGGGAAAATGAAGATATCTACACTTATATCATCTTAAATTCCAATGCAAATGTTGATCAATTCAAAGACCGGATTAAGCATTTCCTGGAAACCAAGAAAGAATTTACCGAACAGACTTTATTAGCCCAGTTTTTCTCAGAAAGATACTTGCATGGTCATTATGAAAATGGCATACCATCCGGGGGTAGAATAGTATATGTACAGTTGTTCTCCATTATTGCCGCATTTATACTCGTTATCGCTTGTGTCAATTTTATAAACATGTCAACGGCCAGAGCATCCACCAGGATGAAAGAGGTGGGGTTGAAGAAAGCAATAGGTGCCGGCAGGAATAATCTGATCATACAATACATTACGGAATCTGTGATCATGGCATTTATATCCCTGATCTTATCTATTGGCATGGTCTTATTTTTCTTGCCCCAATTCGAAACGATCACAGGAAAATATATCGTGCTGACTTATGATCCTGTACTTATTTCATCGATATTAATAATCACCTTGCTCACTGGTGCCATATCTGGTATTTATCCTGCATTATATCTTTCCGGCTTTAATCCTGCCCGGGCGTTAAAAGCGAAAAATAGCAAAGGAGCAGGTGGCCAATTAATTCGTAAGGGACTTGTCATCTTCCAATTCGCAATATCTGTCATTCTCATTGTATCGGTTATCGTCATTTACAAACAAGTCGAATTTATTCAATCAAAAAACCTTGGCTATAACAAAGATAATATCATCTGGTTCACTGCAGGTGTGCGAGAAGTTGAGCGTATCCAAGGTAATGAGGAAGCTGATCTGAACGGGGAAGAAATTGAAAAATTCCTTCAAATATTGAAAAATGTTCCGGGAGTGGCTGGTGCTACGAACTACTGGCATAACATGGTTGGAGACTATGGTACGACAAGAGGGGTTTCCTGGCCTGGGAAAGATCCCGATGTAAACATTCGTTTTGCTCAGATTTCGGGCGGTTACGACTTTATTGAAACTTTGGGCATTGAAATGAAAGAAGGACGTGTTTATTCCAGGGACCATAGAACAGATCATACCAGGATCATTCTCAACGAAGCAGCCGTCAAGACAATAGGGTATGAAGATCCTGTTGGTAAAGTCATTGATTTATGGGGAGAAGAACGCGAAATTATTGGAGTTACTAAAGACTTTCATATAGACTCATTTTATGAAGAAATAATGCCTGTCTTCATCAAACTTGATGTCAATGTGCTTGCCTCCAATATCATGGTCCGGATTGAAATGGGAAATGAATCAGCTACTATTGATCGTGTAAAGCAAGTATATCAGGACTACTTTACTGCTGGCATGCCCTTTGAATTTAAATTTTTGGATGATAATTATCAGCAACTATACGATCAGGAGATACGGGTAGGCATCTTATCCAGGTATGCAGCAGGAATTGCGATTTTTATATCCTGTCTGGGATTATTTGGTTTTGCAACTTTCACAGTGCAAAGGCGGATAAAAGAGGTAGGTATACGGAAAGTTCTTGGAGCTGATAGCTTTAAAATCATTTACCTTTTAACAGTAGATTTCACAAAAATAGTTTTAATAGCTGTAGCCATTTCATTACCCATTGGCTATTTTATCACTGCTCGATGGCTGGAAGATTTTGCCTTTCGGATCAATCCTGAATGGTCGTTTTATGTCAGTGCTGGTTTACTGGTTATCATCATCGCATGGCTAACAGTGGGGATGCAAACCATGAGGGCGGCCAATGTTAATCCTACAGAATGTTTAAAAGATGAATAAACTATGAAACCCTCTCCTCCACATAGAGCATTACGATTTTTGCGCTGGTTTTGCCGGGAAGATTATATTGAGGAGATCGAAGGAGACCTGACTGAAGTATTTGAAAAGCAGTACGAACAGTCACAGGCCAAAGCCAGGCGGAAATTTACCTGGAGCGTTATCAGGTATTTCCGGCCTGGATTTATCAAATCTTTTAATACTAGTTATTCTACAAATACCATTGCTATGTTCCGTCATAATTTTCTACTTACTTTCCGAAATTTCAAACGATATAAAGGTTCTTTCTTTATAAATCTGATAGGGTTGTCTACCGGACTGGCCTGTGCCTTATTAATTTACTTATGGGTGAATGATGAGGTGCATATGGATAAGTTCCTCAAGAACGATGAGCGACTTTACCAAGTGAAGCAAAACATACCCACTGCAGATGGTCCATTGACTACAGACGGCACCCCAGGACTCTTAGCCAGAACGTTGATCGATGAAATGCCTGAAATAGAATATGCTTCTTCAGCCATTACCTCATCTTGGTTTGATGCACAAAATGGTGTGATTTCAATTGGAGACACCCATTTCAAGGCAAAGGCACAAATGGTGGAGGAGGACTACTTTAATATTTTCTCCTGGAACATTATTCACAGGGGAAAGGATAGGCTCTTACCGGATAAGTATGCTGTTCTTATATCCGATGAACTTGCTACCAGATTATTTCAACGCACTGAAAACATCATTGGAAAAACGATTACCTGGAAGCATGAAGACTTTGAAGGGGAGTTTCATATTACCGGTGTGTTCGAAAAACCTCCGGCGAATTCCTCCACGCAATTCGATCTTTTGTTCAATTATGAATTCATGTTGGAAAAGGATGCCGACAATTTAGAGCACTGGGGAAACAGCGGGCCCTGTACTTATCTCCTGGTCAAAGCAGGAACCAATATCGAAGCACTCAATGATAAGATCAGGGATTTCAGAAAAACGAAATATAAAGCATTGGTTGGCACCAAATACCTTGAGCATATCGGTACATTATTTCTTCAGCGCTATTCCGACCAATATCTCTACGATCACTATGAAAATGGGGTGCAAAGTGGGGGAAGGATCATGTATGTTAAATTGTTTTCTATTATCGCTGTCTTTCTGCTGATCATTGGTGCGATCAATTTCATGAACCTGTCCACTGCCAGAGCTTCCAGGCGGATGAGTGAAATAGGTATAAAAAAGACGGTTGGTGCCAGCCGTAAAGCGCTGATGTTTCAATTTTTGGGTGAATCCATGTTAATGACCCTGCTTTCGTCCATGGTAGCAATTCTGATTGTGGCACTTTTGCTTCCTGAATTCAATGCTATAACCGGCAAGCAGATCGAACTCTCTTTCTCCAAAGAGGTTATCAGCTCGATTTTAGCGATCACACTCATTACAGGTCTTTTTTCCGGAAGCTATCCGGCCCTTTTCCTTTCCCGCCTTAGGCCCATCAGCACATTAAAGGGTAAGATGGATTTTTCAACCGGTGAGCCGTGGATTCGAAAAGGGCTTGTGGTATTTCAATTTGTAATCTCCTTGATTTTGATTGTTTCAGTATTGGTGGTCTATCAACAAATTGAGTTTATACAAACCAAGAACCTGGGATACAATAAGGACAATATTATGTCTTTCGTAAGAGAAGGACAACAGGACACAGGAGCTGAGGCTTTCATGAATGAATTAAAAAATATACCCGGGGTGGTCCAGGCTTCCACTTTTGGGCATGACCTGGTGGGTGATTATGGTGGAACGGGTGCTGTTGTTTGGGAAGGAAAAAAACCTGATCAACGCATTAATTTTGGAAATCTTGAAATGGACTATGACCTCATAGAAATGTTGGAAATTGAAATGGTAGCAGGTCGTTCTTTTTCAAAAGAACTTGGCTCAAACCGTACGCAAATCATATTTAATGAGGCCGCCATTGCCGCTATGGGACTTGAAGATCCCATCGGAAAAACCATTAAATTATGGGGACAGGAAAGGGAAATCATAGGCGTGGCAAAAAATTTCCATTTTGAATCTTTTTATGAAAAGGTGAAACCTTGCTTTATACAATGCTATCCGGATTTACAAAACATATTGGTCAAAATTAAGGCTGGAATGGAGAAAGAGACCCTTACAAGGATTGAGGATTTTTATCAAAAACATAATAAAGAGCTGCCGTTCGATTATAGATTTCTTGATGAAGACTATCAGGCGCTATATGCAGCTGAACAACGGGTCTCCGCACTCTCAAAATATTTCGCTGGAATAGCCATTCTGGTTTCCTGCCTTGGTTTATTTGGTTTAGTGGCATTTACAGCAGAAAGAAGACTTAAGGAAATTGGGATTCGGAAAGTTTTAGGTTCCAGCGAACTGGGTATCATAAAACTTCTGTCAGGAGATTTTACCAGGATGGTCCTGGTAGCAATAGCCATTGCTTTGCCTTTAAGTTATCTCGTTACGAGAGAGTGGCTGAAAAATTTTGCCTACAGGATTGATTTGGCATGGTGGTTTTTCATTAGTGCGGGCATTATGGTGCTACTGATCGCATGGGTGACGGTAGGAATTCAAACCATTAAAGTTGCGCGAATCAGTCCTACCGAATGCTTAAAAGATGAATGATCCATGAAACCCTCACCTCCACATAGAGCATTGAAGTTCCTGCGGTGGTTTTGCCAGGAAGATTATATCGAGGAGATTGAAGGAGATCTTACCGAGGTATTCGAAAAGCAATACGAACAGTCACAGACCAAAGCCAGACGGAAATTTACCTGGAGTGTTATCAGGTATTTCCGGCCAGAGTTTATCAAATCATTTAAATCAAGTTCCAATCCAAATACAATTGCTATGTTTCGCCATAATTTTCTGCTTACTTTTCGAAATTTTAAACGCTATAAAAGTTCGTTTTTTATCAACCTGGTAGGACTCTCCACTGGCCTTGCCTGTAGTTTATTGATTTATTTGTGGGTGGCCGATGAACTACGAATGGATAAATTCCATAAAGATGACAGTCAGATCTTTCAGGTGCTGGAGAATTTTGACGAAGCCACCGGCTTGAGGACCGGTGAAACTACATCAGGATATATGGCGGAATCTCTAGCGGCAGATATGCCTGAAGTTGAATATTCTGTGGCCGTGTTAACCTATCCCGAAAGGAAAACTCTTTCTGTTGAGGACAAAAATCTGAAGGCCTCAGGAAGGTATGTTGGTAAAGATTTTTTTAAGATTTTTTCATTTCCTATTGTTCAGGGAAATCCGGACAAGATATGGCTCAATAAAAACACCATACTAGTCTCTGAAGCTTTGGCTTTGAAACTATTCAATACTACCGAAAATATCATTGGGAGAACCATTAAATTTCAACATGATCAAGAATTTTTTGTTTCAGGGATCTTTAGCACAATTCCTTCCAATTCATCTCAACAATTCGATTTTCTTCTGTCGTTTGAAGAATTTGTTGCTGATCGCCAGAATTATTTAGATTGGGGAAATACTCCAGCCAATGCTTATGTAAAACTCAAAAGTGGTGTTAATGTTGATGACTTCAACGGAAAAATCGCCGATTATGTACAAATAAAAAGAAATAAAAAGGTCAGGTACCGCACTCCTTTTCTGGCTCGATATTCAGATAGGTATTTGTATGGAAAATATGAAAATGGTATACAAAGTGGGGGAAGAATCGAATATGTGAAGTTATTTTCAATAATTGCTCTTTTCATACTTGGCATCGCTTGCATCAATTTCATGAACTTATCTACAGCCAAGGCATCTCGACGGACAAGGGAGGTAGGTATTAAAAAAACGATTGGTGCCAGCCGAAAATCACTCATTCATTATTATTTAGGTGAGTCTACATTAATGGCCTTTTTATCAGCGTTAGCGGCTGTCGGACTTGTTTTACTGCTACTGCCACAGTTTAATGAAATCACAGGAAAGCATCTCGTTCTGAATCCTGACATAGAGCTTATTTTGTCGCTACTGGGAGTCGTTCTCCTTACGGGACTAGTGTCGGGTAGTTATCCTGCATTATATCTTTCAGGATTCAATCCTGTAGTCATCTTGAAGGGGAAGCTCAGCAATGCTATGGGCGAAGTATGGGCACGGAAGGGGTTGGTAATTTTACAATTTTCCATTTCAGTAATTTTAATAGTATCAGTCTTAGTGGTATACAAACAAATTGAATTTGTACAATCTAAAAATTTGGGATTTACCAAAGACAATGTCATATTCTTTGATAGAGAAGGAAAGTTAGAGGAAGAAGAGCATATAGAGGCTTTCCTGCATGAGGTTGAGAACTTGCCCGGTGTTCTGAGTGCATCTGTTACCAGTCATGGCTTATCCGGAGCTGACTGGGGTGTTTATGGATTTGAGTGGGAGGGTAAAGATCCCAATGACAACACCCATTTCGAACATATGACAGTATATTTTGATGTAATGGAGATTTTGGAGATGGAATTAAGATCAGGAAGAACTTTTTCTAAAGATTTTGGATCGGAATTTACAAAAGTCATATTTAATGAAGCAGCTATAGAACATATGGCACTTAAGGACCCCATTGGAGAAAAAATCAAATTTTGGGGTATGGATAAGGAAATCATAGGTGTGGTCAAAAACTTCCATTTTGAATCACTTCATGAATCGATAAGACCTTTAATGATCTCATTCTGGCCATCAAAAACAAAGAGATTTATTGTCAAGATCGAAGGGGGAAAAGAAAAAGAGGTAATTGACGGACTTCAAAAGTTCTATCGTGGCTATAATCCCGGTTTTGCTTTAGATTATAAATTCCTTGACAGTGAATACCAGTTACAATATGTTGCAGAGCAACGTGTAGCCACATTGTCACATTATTTCGCCGGACTGGCAATTCTGATTTCTTGTTTAGGTCTATTCGGTCTGGCCACCTTTACCGCCGAAAGAAGAATAAAGGAAATTGGGATACGTAAAATATTGGGTTCCAGTATTTGGGGAATAGTTCGTCTTTTGTCAGGTGACTTTGGCAAAATGGTGATGGCGGCTGTTGCGATCGCTCTACCGATCAGTTATTTTATTGTTGCAAAATGGTTGGAAAGTTTTGCTTACCGAATCGATCTAAAATGGTGGTTTTTTATTGGTGCCGGAGTTATGGCTCTATTTATCGCCTGGTTAACAGTAGGAATTCAAACCATCAAAGCTGCGCGAATCAATCCCACTGAATGCTTAAAGGATGAATAGACTATGAAACCCTCACCTCCACATAGAGCATTGAAGTTCCTGCGGTGGTTTTGCCGGGAAGATTATATCGAGGAGATTGAAGGAGATCTTACCGAGGTATTCGAAAAGCAATACGAACAGTCACAGACTAAAGCCAGGCGGAAATTTACCTGGAGTGTTATCAGGTATTTCCGGCCTGAGTTTATCAAATCTTTTAAAACAAGTTCAAGCGCTAATTCAGTTGCTATGTTTCGTCATAATTTTCTGCTTGCCTTTCGTCAATTCAAGCGTTACAAAGGCACATTCCTGATCAACCTTGTTGGCCTTTCATCGGGACTGGCTTGTGCTTTATTGATTTACCTGTGGGTGAATGATGAACTCAATGTTGATAAATTCCATGAGAAAGATGATCGCCTCTATCAGGTAATGCAAAATTTTGATAGACCGAATGGAGTAGTGACAGGGGACTATACGCCGGCCCTTTTGGCAAAGGCATTGTTAAGTGAAATCCCTGAAGTTGAAAATGCTACATTAACCAATACGATTTACCAGTCAAACTGGGCGAAAGGAATCCTCTCGAATAAGGACAATTCTATAAATACAAAAGGAATACTTGCTGACAGCGACTATCTCAATGTTTTTTCTTATAACCTTATCCAGGGAGATAAAGACAAGGTATTGGCAGATAAAAATAGCATTGTCATATCTGAGAGATTGGCAAAAAAAATGTTCAATACCTCTGAAAACATAATTGGTAAAGCTTTGGATTGGGAAAGTGAAGACCTGAAAAAAGTATTCCAGGTTTCTGGCATTTTCAAAAATACGCCACTTAACTCAACAGTAGCATTCGATTTCATCCTCAATTATGACATATTATTAGACAATAATCCGGAATCAAACGAGTGGTACAGCGATCATGCATATACCTATCTGGTTTTAAGGGAAGGTACGGATATTAGACAGTTTAATGATAAAATTGCTAGGTTTCTAAGCTCAAAACATCCATTGAGAGCAAAATGTACCCTATTTGTTCAGCAATATTCAAAAAGATATCTACATGGGAAATATGAAAATGGCAAACAGGTAGGAGATAGGATTGTGTACGTAAGACTGTTTTCGATTATTGCCCTTTTTATATTGCTTATTGCCTGCATCAATTTCATGAACCTATCCAGTGCACAAGCATCCAGGAAAATGAAAGAAATTGGGGTAAAAAAGGCAATTGGAGCAAATAGAAAAGCATTGATTATCCAATTCCTGAGTGAGTCCATACTCATGAGTATTTTGTCCATGATGATTGCTGTTCTATGTGTCATGTTACTTCTTCCCCAATTCAATGTAATCACAGGAAAAAGCCTTCATTTCACTTTAGGAACCGGTGATATGTTAATTATGCTGAGCATCGTGTTATTCACAGGCCTTGTTGCGGGGAGTTACCCGGCATTTTATCTTTCGGGTTTTAATCCTACCAGTGTGTTAAAGGGGAAACCCAATTCCTCCTTACGTGAGCAGTGGGTAAGAAAAGGTTTGGTGATATTTCAATTTTCCTTATCGACTATTTTTATTGTTTGTTTTCTAGTAATAAGTAAACAGATTGAGCTTACCCAAACCAAAAATTTAGGTTATGATCAAGACAATATTATTTCTTTCCAGAGACATGGAGCATTGGATGTTGATGATTTTGAGGTTTTTCTTTCAGAGGTAAAGAATACACCAGGGGTTGTAAGTGCATCCAATATGTCAGGAAACATTATAAAACAAATCAATCTCAATGTGGGATATTCATGGGAGGGTAGCACCCGGGAAGATGCAGAAATTACATTTCCTAGCCCGGAGGTTAATTATGCCTTTATAGAAACACTTGGTATAGCGTTAAAGGAAGGGCGTTCTTTTTCACCCGAATACAGTAACGAAACTTCAAAATTGGTAATCAATGAAGTTGCTGCTAAAATGATTGGTTTCAAAGATCCAATTGGCAGATACGTAAAGAGAGGCTCACAGGAAATGCAGATCATAGGTGTAGTTAAAAACTTTCATTACACCTCGTTTCACGAAATTATAAAACCCGTTTTTTTTAGATTTGATCCGATTGGAAAGACTGTCCTGGTAAAAATCAAAGCTGGAACAGAAAGGGCTACTATTGAGCACCTCAAGGAAATCTATGAGAAATTTCACCCAAAAAATCCCTTTGAGTTTACCTTTCTGGATGATGATTACCAGTCACTTTATGAAGCCGAAAACAGAGTGGCCATTTTATCAAAGTACTTTACCATCATTGCTATTATTATTTCTTGCTTAGGATTATTTGGTCTGGCAGCCTTTACAGCCGAGCGGAGAACGAAAGAGATTGGCATCCGGAAAATCCTGGGGGCAAGCGTATTTGGTATCGTTCGAATACTTACCAGTGATTTTACAAAAACGATCGTTATCGCCATCTTCATTTCATTGCCAATTAGCTATTTTCTAGCTAAAAACTGGTTAGATAATTTTGCCTATAGGATAGATTTACAATGGTGGTTGTTTATTGGTACGGGACTAATGACATTACTCATTGCCTGGTTAACAGTGGGAATTCAAACCATCAAAGCTGCGCGAATCAACCCCACAGAATGCTTAAAGGATGAATAGTCAAAGAAACTTTCACAACAAATAGTAATTAGGTTCCAATCCTGGTTTTCCGGATAGATTATTTCGCGGTGGTTGAATGGTTTACATTGTGTGCTGAAAGGCATTTTTATGATTACCATGTCCTGTGAGGACTTAATATTTTTAGAAAATTTTAAATAGGGATTTTGTGCCGTAGGTGCAATATATCGTCCTGAAGGGACTAAGCATTGTTTATCCCAATCCAATTACCATACTTCGTCATAACTTCTTAATTGTCAATGGCATTAGAAATAACATTGCTGTTAATGGTTTGATGCTTAGTTTTTAGAGAGATGCTTGCTTTTGAAATGATCTCCTCAATAAAAATATAAAAACTGCAATTACGAATAAAATAATTTTATTATATTTACTGCAATTACGAATAATATAGTTTATGAAAAAGACAAAACTAGGAGAATTTGAAGAACTCGTACTGCTTACGGTAGTCGTATTGCAGGAAGAAGCCTATGGAGTCGAGATCAAACGGGAGCTTGAAGAAAGATTGAATGAAAGATTGAGTGTTGGATCTATTCAATCAGCCTTAAAACGAATGGAGCAAAAAGGATTCTTAACTTCTGAATTTGGTGAAGCCACAAAGAAAAGGGGAGGTAAACGAAAAAGGATCTATTCGGCTACACCATATGCACACAGGGTACTTACAGAGATGAAAGATGTAAGAGCCGGACTCTGGGCATCTATGCCTAAGCTAGCGTATGATCTCAAAATAATATGAATCAGTACGACCATATTGTCCCACCAAAATGGCCACGTAAATTCCTACGATTCTTTGTGAAAAAGGAATACCTGGAAGAGATCGAGGGAGATATGGAAGAAATTTTCCGGGAAAGTTTGGAGGAACATTCGGTTAGGAAAGCAAAGAGAATTTATGCGTTCGAAGCACTAAAACTTTTTCGGCCTATTCTTATAAAAAATTTAGGAGGAGATTATCGACTAAATCATTATGGTATGTTTAAAAATTATTTAAAAACATCTCTAAGAAGCCTTAAAAAAAATACACTCTTTTCAAGTATCAACATTGTGGGCCTTGCCATCGGTATGTCCGTGGGGATATTGATGATCCTCCTGCTCTCCGAGCTCCATTCGTTCGATGATTTTCATGCTCAAAAAGATAATATTTACAGAGTGACCTCCACAAGAACACTCTATGGAAGAGAAGGAAATTATTCAACTGCTTCCTACTATATAGGAAGTCAAATTGATGCCCAGATACCCGGTGTAGACAAAGTGCTGATAATGGGTAGAGATATGTCGGCTGATCTTAGAACTGAAGAAAAAGCCATACCAATTACCGGGTTTTATGCTCCCACTTCATTTTTTGATTTCTTTTCATTTAAACTAAAAAAGGGAAACCCTCAAACCGCCCTGGCAGACCCAAATAATATCGTACTAACAGAGTCAGCGTCAAAAAAATTATTTGGGGATGCTGATCCGATGGGTGAATTGGTAAGTGCAGATGGTCACCAGGATTTTCAGAACGGTATCATAACAGGTGTGATAGAAGACCCACCAGTGAATTCACATATGCAGTTCGAAGCACTTGTGGCCCTAAAGACATTAGACAAACGCGCAGAAGGTCAGGAAAGAAATTTTAAGGACAATCCCAGGGACATGTATAATAGCTATGTATACCTGGTTTTAAATGAGAGTACAAAAACAGAAGAGGTAGAGGATGCCATCGGCAAAATCATGAATGACTACAATTCGAATGCAGAAGCACCTATTACTCATCGTCTACAGCCATTGGATACATTCGTTACCAGCGATACATATGTAAACGGAACGGGCCCAAGGTTTTCTCAGCGTAAAATTTATGTAATGATTGGTCTCACACTTATTGTACTCCTATCAGCATGTTTCAACTATACTAATTTATCGTTGGCCCGAGCTTTGAGACGTTCCAAAGAAGTAGGCGTACGAAAAGTAACAGGAGCTACTCGTTTCCAGGTATTTATCCAGTTTATGCTAGAAGCCGTAATACTGTCTTTGATAGCGCTAATTGCCGGTTTGGGATTGTTTTTTCTGATCAGGCCGGAATTTTTGAACCTGCCCAATCCAGCTGCCAGAGGGTATCAAATGTTCTTGCTGGATATTAATTACTTACAGCTCCTTTATTTTCTTCTATTTGCAATTGGCGTTGGTTGCTTGGCGGGTTTCCTTCCGGCCATGTTTCTTTCCAAACTCAAAGCCAGAATTGTATTTAATAATGCAAGCAAAGTCAAATTGTTTTCGGGAGTTAACTTGAGGCGTGTGTTGATCGTTTTTCAGTTTGCCATGTCTATAGGTTTGATTATGTGTGCTGTACTGGTACATAGACAGTACAAGTTTGCTTTGAACTATGACCTTGGGTTTACCACTGAAAAAATTGTAAACATAAGGCTTAAAGGAGATTACGCTAACCTGCTCGAAAACGAATATTCCAAAATACCAGAAGTCGTGGAAACTTCAAAATCATCTGTGGTTTTAGGAGTAGGGTCAGCAATGTTAACAATGATTAAATCAGAAGATAAAAGCAGTACAGTGAGCCTTTTGATGAGTGAGGTAGATGAAAGGTATTTTAACATGCATGAATTCGAAATACTGGCGGGATCAGGTTTTTTGAGTCCATTGCGTGAAGATGAAAGTCCAAAATATGTAGTGGTTAATGAAGCATTTTTGAAAGGGCTGAATCTCGGTTCTCCTAAGGAAGCTATTGGAAAATATGTTTGGAGGGGTGATACAAGGTTAGAAATCCTGGGTGTTGTAGGAGATTTTGTGAGTATCACGCTAAATATAAACTTGGAAGATGCTTTTGGATTTCTTCAGACCAGTAAGGCAAGCCGGTATCATACTCTGGGTGTGAAAATCCGGAGTAATGATTTGTTAGCTACTATGGGAAAACTGGAAGAGAGTTACAAAGGACTAGATCCTGTTCATCCCTTTGAAGCAACTTTTTATGACGATCAAATAGCCTTGGCCTACCAACCACAAAAGACTACTTATACCATCATCTCCTTTCTGGCCTTTTTAGCTATTTCTATTTCAACCCTGGGTTTGTTGGGCATGGCTGTGTACACTACAGAAAGCAGGATGAAGGAAGTTAGTATCCGAAAGGTTCTGGGTGCGGGCATAAGTAATTTAATGCTGCTCCTTTCACGGAGCTTTTTGGTTATGATAGCAGTTGCAGGAACGGTTGCCGTACCTATTACCTTGTACCTTGTAGATAATATGATACTTAATGAATTCTTGTATCGAGCTAAGATCGGATTGATAGAAATCCTTTCAGGCTTTGTCATTGTAATGGTTATTAGTGCTTTGACCATTGGCTGGCAAATTCGCATGGCAGCTGTTCGAAATCCTGTAGATACACTTCGGAATGACTAAAACCCCAGAGCATATCACTCCGCCAAAATGGCCCCTTAAATTCCTTCGATTCTTTGTGAAAAAAGAATACCTGGAAGAGATCGAAGGGGACATGGAAGAAGTTTTCCAGGAAAGCCTGGAAGCGCATTCGGTTAGGAAAGCAAAGAGGATTTATACGTTCGAAGCACTGAAACTTTTCCGGCCTGTTCTCATAAAAAATCTAGTAGGAGATTACCGATTAAATAATTATGGCATGTTTAAAAATTATTTCAAAGTAGGAGTTAGAAACATCCTCAAGTATAAGACCTTTTCCTTCATCAATGTATTTGGTTTGGCTGTAGCCATGTCTGTCTGTATGTTGATCATGTTGATGTTGGCTGACCAGAAACAATCTGATCAGTTCCATGTTAAGAAAGAACGAGTATATCGGATTATTTGCACGGCAGATGACTATGTTTTACCATGGGCCTCAACGGCTGTTCCACTGGCAGGGACTTTAAAGACAGACTACCCTATCATAGAAGAAGCAACTCAGTTGATAAAGGGAATTGGAGGTGATGTGAATTATAAAGGAAAAACCATGGAAATACGTGGATTTTTTTCTGATCCGGCCTTTTTCAATGTTTTTAGCTTCGAATTGGAGAAAGGAGATAAAAACACCTGCCTGACGATGCCGAATGCCATGGTAATCACCAGCAGTTATGCTAAGCTCCTTTTCAAGGGTGAGGATCCCATTGGAAAAATTGTGCAATTAGAGGATCGCAGACTCGACCATTTAGGCATTGATGGCGAAGACATTCGCCCTGTTGATTGGGGGCAGTATACCATAACAGGAGTTATTGCTGATCTGGGCTACAAATCTCATTTAAAGTTTGATGCATTGGTTTCCGTAGCAACCATGAAAGGCCTGCATCGCGAAAAGAAAACGCCAAACCTCACTGATAACTGGTGGAATTTCGATCATTGTTACACTTATGCAGTATTAAAACCAGAAAATACCTCCGAAGATCTGAATACTGTATTGGATCATATTGTTGCCACTAAATATGAAGACCAGAAACCTGAAAAGGGTTTTGAAATGGAAGGGCAAAAACTAGGAAATATTTCACCAGGACCATTTATGTCTATTCCTATAAGTTTTAGAATGCCCATTGAGGCGTACTATATTTTATCATTTTTTGCTGTTGTGATCATGCTGCTGGCATGCCTGAATTACACCAATTTATCCATCGCCCGATCACTTACACGCGCTAAGGAAATTGGTATTCGCAAGGTAACAGGTGGTAAAAGAAAAGATATTATTTACCAGTTCTTCAGTGAGTCAATAATCACAACATTGTTGGCCCTGGTTATGGCAGTTCTTTTACTACTTTTTGTGAAGGAGGCCTTTATGAATCTGTGGATCAATAAATACATAAACTTTAATTTGGAGGGTACGCTTTCCGTCTATCTTGTATTTATTGTATTTGCACTTTTTATTGGGATTATCGCAGGTTTTTATCCGGCTTTACATATGTCAGGGTACAGGCCTATTGCCGTGCTCAAGAACTTTGATATGGCCAGACGGGGAAAGTTGGGTATCAGGAAAATCCTGAATATTTCCCAGTTTTCAGTTTCATTATTTTTTATTGTTACATCCATCCTGTTATATAATCAACTTAGGCACTTCCTGGAATTCGAATATGGATTTAATACTGAAAATATTATAAATATCGAATTGCAAAGCAATGATTACAGCATTGTATCTCATGAATTCAGCACCGTACCTGGGGTCACTGCTATTTCGGCATGTTCGTTCATTCCTACTTCAGGACATGGTGAAGGAAGGTTATTAAAAATAGCAGGTAGTGAAGAGGAGTATCAGCTATTCACTGCACTTCAAACGGATGATGGTTTTATTGATAATCTAGGGCTTAAACTGGTAGCAGGAAGTAATTTACCTGCTTCTGAAAACGGGTCGGACCACTTTATTGTCATCAATGAATTTGCGGTGAAAAAGTTGGGTTATGGATCGGCGGCTGAAGCAATTGGTCAGGTATTGGAAGTAAAAAGGGGTAAAGAGGTGTTGCAGGTCATTGGGGTAATTGAGGATTTTCAATTTAAGGCTCTTTTTGAACAGGATAGGAATGCTTCCCTGCTATTGAGAAATCAGCCCGTCAAATACCAACATGTTAATCTTCGTGTAGTGTCAGGCAACCTGATGAATACCATTGAGGCGCTCGAAGAGAAGTGGAAGGCAATAGACCCGGTTCATACTTTCAAATACGAGTTTTTTGATGAGCAACTGGACTCCATGCACTCATTTTTCAATGATGTTGTTTCAATCGTTGGATCTATTACATTTCTTGCCATAGTTATTTCTTGCCTGGGACTATTAGGTATATCTATCTATACGACCGAAAGACGAACTAAGGAAATAGGCATTCGGAAAGTACTGGGAGCAGGGGTGTTTAATGTTGCCTTCTTAGTATCCCGGGAGTTCCTGAGGCTACTCGCCATGGCAGTATTGATTGCCGCTCCGGCAAGCTTCTTCGCTAACAACGTTTGGCTTCAAAATTTTCCTAATCGTGTGAGTTTTGGGATTGGAACCGTATCTCTGGGTTCAGCAATACTTCTGGTTTTAGGAATACTGACGATAATCACGCAAATAATATCAGTTTCAAACAGGAACCCGGTGGAATCCCTCAGAGATGAATAGTTGTCAAGTATAAAGAATTGACAAGATGAAACAGGTAAAAGAACCCATATCCCCGCCAAAATGGCCCCTTCGTTTCCTTCGGTCCTTTATAAAAAAAGAATATCTGGAAGAGATCGAAGGGGATATGGAGGAGATGTTTCTAGAGAACTTGGAAAAGTATTCCATCAAAAGGGCTAAAAGGGTTTATGCTTGGGAATCTTTGAAACTCTTTCGTCCGAATCTTATTAAAGACATAGAATGCACTTATAATTTAAATCAATACAGCATGTTTAAGAATAATTTAAAAATAGGATGGCGTAATCTTTTGAAAAATAAGGGTTTATATACTATCAACATTACGGGGCTGGCAATAGGGATTGCAACCTGCCTGATTATCCTACTTTTTGTGGCTGACGAATTGAGCTATGATCGCTACAATGAAAAAGCTGATCAGATCGTTAGGGTAGTTCTTAAAGGCAAGATGAATGGAGAATTGATTAAGGAAGCGGTAACTTCCGCTCCGGTTGCTCCTACGCTACAGCAAGAATTCCCTGAAATACTACAAGGTACTCGTCTTCGGGATTATAGCACTCCACGCATAACATACAAAAACAATACATTTAGAGATAGTAAGGTTGCTTTCGTAGATGCCAATTTTTTTAATGTTTTTACCTTATCCTTTATTAATGGTGATCCAAAAACAGCTTTAAAGGAACCTAACACTGTTGTTATAACCCAGGAGGAGGCAATAAAATATTTTGGAAGCGAAGATCCTTTGGGTAAAATACTTGATCTCAAAGAATGGCCTGCTCAATTCAAAGTTACCGGCGTGATTGACAAGGTACCGGTAAACTCCCATTTTCATTTTGATCTTTTCGTGTCTATGAAAGGGCTTAATGATGCCAAGGAATTTAAATGGCTCGAATCAAATTACCACAGCTACTTGCTGCTTGACAAGAATTCTGACTATAATGACCTTGAAAGCAAAATGCCAACTTTCGTTGAAAAGTACATGGGGCCTCAAGTAAAACAAGCTTTGGGAATATCCATGGTGGAATTTAACGAAATGGGTAACGAGGTGGGATTGTTCTTCCAACCATTAACCGATATCCATCTTTATTCTGATTTTGCAAGTATTACTGAATTGGAGCAGGGAGGAGATATCAAAACGGTATATATATTCAGTGCCATAGCCATATTTGTATTACTTGTTGCTTGCATCAATTTTATGAACTTATCCACCGCAACAGCCTCAAAAAGAGCAAAGGAAGTGGGTATCAAAAGGGTCATGGGCTCTGCAAAAAAACAACTACTCATTCAGTTTTTAACTGAATCATCTATATCAACAATATTGGCCATGCTCTTAGCTTTTATCATTGTTTTAAATGTGCTGCCTCTATTCAACAGTCTTTCAGGAAAAGTATTACAAGTCACTCATATATTGAATCTACAAACATTACTTTATTTACTGGTGTTTGGAATTTTCATCAGTCTATTAGCAGGAAGTTATCCGGCTTTTTTTCTGTCTTCCTTTAAACCGATATCTGCTTTAAAAAATAAATTAACAGTTACCAGAGGCAAAGGCTTCAGAAGTGGGCTGGTTGTTTTTCAATTTGTGATTTCAGCAGGCCTTATCCTTGCGACACTTGTGGTAAATGAGCAAATGTCCTTTATACTAAATAAGAATATTGGATACGATAAGGATCAATTGCTTGTGCTTAGGGATTCCTGGATGCTTGGTGAAAAAGAAGTTGTTTTCAAAGAATACTTTCTCAATGATTCCAGAATAGAGGGTATTACCATGTCAGGACATATTCCAGCTGGACCATCTAACAATAATATAACCGGTGTTTATCCGGACCAGAACTCAGATGTTTTTAGACGAACAATCGTTTATAACATTGATGATCGATACATACCCACCATGGGTATGCAGTTAGTAGCTGGAAGGAATTTTTCAGAAGAATACGGACAAGAATCTTCAAACGTGATCATTAATCAAACTGCTGTTGAGGTTTTCGGGTTAGGTGATAATGCCATTGGCAAAATATTAAAGAGTACTACTGATAATGAAGGAGGTACAGAAAACCTTACTGTAATTGGGGTAGTAAAAGATTTTCATTTCAAGTCTTTGCATCGCCCTATTGACCCTTTGATAATGCTCAAGAATCCTAATTCAGGGTTAATAGTAAGGGCAAAAACTTCAGACATGCCGGGGCTGCTAGATGATATGAAAAAAAAATGGGAAGAATTTAATATTGAAGAGCCTTTCACCTATGCTTTGCTAGACGAATTATATTATAAGACCTATTTATCGGAACAAAAAATGGGCACAATTCTCAGGATCTTTGCACTGCTTACCATTTTTGTGGCATGTCTGGGGTTATTTGGTTTGGTAACATTTACGGCTGAACAAAGAGTAAAAGAGATAGGCATCAGAAAGGTGTTAGGTTCAACAGTTGTGCAAATCATAACCTTGCTTTCTTTAGACTTCCTTAAACTGGTGTGCTTTTCATTCGTAATTGCATTTCCTTTTGGATATTATTTGATGTACAAATGGCTGCAGGATTTTGCATACCGCGTAGAAATTCAATGGTGGGTATTTGCTTTGTCTGGTTTGATTACTGTATTTATTGCTTTGATGACAATATGTTTAAAAAGCGCCAAAGTGGCTATAGCCAACCCTATAGATTCTTTAAGGGATGAGTAACACTCAAAATCATATTAACCCTCCCAAATGGCCGCTTAAATCCCTCCGGTTCTTTGTTAAAAAGGAATACCTGGAAGAAATCGAAGGAGATATGGAAGAGGTATTTCAGGATAATTTAGAACAGTATCCAATAAAAAAGTCGAAGAGAAAATATGCCTGGGAAATGGTTAAACTTATTCGCCCCGGACTTATCAAAAATTTGCATGGAAATTATCATTTAAATCAATACGGCATGTTCAAGAACTATTTCAAGGTCGGAGTTAGAAACATCATTAAGTACAAAGCCTTCTCCTTCATCAATATGTTTGGGTTGGCAGTAGCGATGTCAGTATGTATGCTGATCATCCTGATGCTGGCTGACCAGAAGAGCTATGACCAATTTCATGAGAAAAAGCATAATGTATATCGTATTATTATGCAGCCTGGCAATCACAAACGGCCATATGCCACAGGCCCTATTCCATTACGGGAAGCGCTCAAAACCAATTACCCGATCATCAGTGAGGCAACTTCTTTAATAAAAGGATTTGGGGGAGATGCAGTTTATAATGGGAGCTATGCTGAAATGAGAGGCTTCTTTACCGATCCGGGTTTTTTTAGAATGTTCGATTTCAAACTGGCTCAGGGTGATGAAAGTACAGCTTTGAACAAACCTAATTCTTTGATAATCAATCGAAAAATAGCGTTTCAGCTATTCGGGGATGAAGACCCACTTGGGAAAACTATAGATTTTTCTGACAGAGGAATAGATGTTTTTACTGATGAAGGAAGAGCCCCTGTAGATTGGGGTACCTATACAGTTACAGGAGTATTGGCAGATGATAATTATAAAACACATTTAAATTTTGATGTGTTAGTTTCATCAGCGTCATTGGAACATTTGTATAAGGAAGGGAAAATTTATAACGCTTCCACTAACTGGGGTGACTATTCCAGGTGTTACACTTATGTTTTGGTGAGGGATAATGTAAATAAAGAGGAGCTGAATGATGTTTTGGAACATTTGTCCGTTGCAAGTTATCGGGATAGTGAGAAACTGAAACATTCCATTTTTATGGCCCAGCCTTTAACAAAAATAACACCCGGACCGGTACTTGGTAATGAGCTGAACAGTACGCTGCCATTATTTGCCTATTACATCCTTGCTGGCCTGGCTTTTGTCATTATGATTTTTGCGTGTTTGAACTATGTGAATTTATCAATAGCCCGTGCGGTAACCCGGTTCAAGGAGATTGGAATACGGAAAGTAAACGGGGCAAAAAGAAAAGACCTGATTTTTCAATTCCTAAGTGAATCTATGATTACCGCTCTTTTATCCCTGGTACTTGGCATTGTTCTCTTGTTTTTTTTAAAATCGGCTTTTTTAAATCTTTGGATAAACCAGTATTTAAATTTTGAACTAAGTGCCAATATTAATGTCTACTTAATATTCCTGGCACTAGCTATAGTAGTAGGAGTGATCGCAGGTATATTTCCTGCTATCCAATTATCCGGTTACAAACCAGTTAAAGCATTGAAAAACCTTGGAAGTATAACCATTGGAAGGTTAGGAATAAGAAAAACTCTGACAGTATCTCAGTTCGTAGTCTCTTTATTGTTTATTGTTACCTCCATAGTAGGGTTCAACCAGTTCAAACATTTTATGGAATATGAATACAGTTTCAATGCACAAAATGTTGTAAACATAAACCTTCAGAGCAATGACTACCGGCTTGTTGAAAATGCTCTTAGCAAGGTTTCCGGAATCTCTGGCGTGACCGGTTGTGCTTATTATCCGGCAACTGGTCGGAACGATAATACTTACATTAGAAAAACGGCATCGGATGATCCTGTGGAGGCAATAGATCTGCGAGTAGATGAAAATTTCATAAATGTAATGGAATTGGAATTGATTGCCGGTAAGAACCTGCCTCCGGAAGGACCAAATGCATCGTCGTATGTTCTTATAACGGAAAGGACTGCTAAAGCACTGGGCTACGAGCATCCAGGGGATATTGTTGGAGAATTGCTTGTGGAACGAGGAGAGAAAGAGATACGGGTCATCGGTGTTGTAGAAGATTTTACCTTTTCCTTGCTTTTTTTGAAACAAATTATGAGGCCTGTTGTGTTAAGAAATGAACCTGATAAGTTCAATTTTGCAAGTGTGAAAGTTACTTCTGATAACCAGGATCAAATTATTACACAACTTAAAGAGAATTGGAAGAAAGTCGATCCGATACATCCATTCAAGTATGAATTATACGAGCATAAGCTAGCCAGCTATAATCAAGGTATCTTTGACCTGGTATCTGTTATTGGCTTCTTTGCCTTTCTGGCTATTTGCATTGCGTGTTTAGGATTACTTGGTATGGCAATTTATACTACAGAACGTCGCACAAAAGAAATAGGAATAAGAAAAGTACTGGGTGCTGATGGTGTTAAATTGACTTATTTGCTCTCCAGAGAGTTTTTGATACTGTTGAGTATTTCCATTGCCATTGCAGCCCCTCTCAGCTATTTTTTCAACAACTTTTGGCTGAATTTTTTAGTTGTTCGTGTTGAATTTGGATTTGGTACTGTAGTCCTTGGATCATTACTGCTTTTGCTATTGGGACTATTAACCATTGGCCCGCAAACTTTACGGGTTTCCGGAAGGAATCCTGTAGACTCACTCCGGGATGAGTGACGAATTGAATGTTTAAGTTTTCTGAATCTGCAAAATCATTCTTCAAAACAAGAAGTTCTCTTAATATTTGTTCTATAAAGTATAACAAATAAAATAATTATCGTATATTTATTATACTTTGTAGAACAAATAAATCGTAGCTCCCGATTGTGATGTTTGAGGAAAAAGAGGGGACTGGCCATCTGTGAAGTATCAAAGAGGGAAGTATACAGATCGTACTGTAGATAAATTTTGATAATCAAATATTGAAACATCAAAATCTCATATCGCTCCAGTTTACAGGCCAATTGCTTAGCTGGTTTTGTAAGGAGAACTGTTAGAAGAAATTCTCTGGATTCTTTAAAGGATGAATAAGCTAGAAAACAAGTTAAATACCATGTCTCCAAACAAGTTGTGGCTTATTTACCGAAATATTAAGCTGCATAGAAAGACTCTTATCAATTCAGTAAGTGTATTAGTTGCTGGACTAATCTTCAGTTTATTATTTTATCCTTATTGGACTGGCAAATACAACATTGTCAAATATAATAATAAAGATTGTCTGGTTTTCCAGGTGATGATGAATAGTCCAAGTATAAATGACGGGACACCTACTTTTTTAGCTGAAGACCTGGCTGATGAAATGCCGGAGGTAGAATATGCCGTTACGATCGAACCTTCAACGGCAAGTGATGTCCTCTGGAATAAAGGTCTCCTCTTTTCCCCCGACCAGGACGAAGCTGTGTCTGCGTCTTCACACTTCGTAAGTAAGGATTTTTTTGACGTTTTGGAGTATGATTTAACTTATAAGCCGATGCCGACCAATGAAAAAACAATTTATATATCTAAAGAAATAGCCTTAAAGTTATTTGGCAATTGGAAAACAGCTTTGGGAAAAAGGGTGGAATGGAAAAATGAAGGATATGGTGGAATATACACCGTCGTTGGCATTTTCTCTATTTCACCCTATAGCTGCGCTGATGAATTTCAATTTGATATATTATTCTCATTTGAAAGATTTCTTAAAAACAACGACTGCTTTCTGAAATGGAACAACTATACAGCCAATACATTTGTGAATTTAAAGAAAGGAACGGATATTGATCAATTCAATGTCAAAATCAGGGATTTCTTAAAATCAAAAGATCAAAGTTCACTTAACACACTATTTGTCAGACGTAATTGATCAAAGCATTTGTCTTATCAATAACAAATATTAACAGACTTCACTTTGAAAAGAACCGCTTTTTGTTAGTTCCATAAATTAACGCTTCCGAAAACATTTTTTTAAATTTGTTCTACAAAATATAACAAATAAAAAATATTATGTTATATTTGTTATATAAAGTATAACAAACAACCATGGGAAAAGAATATATAGGTGAATTTGAGGAATTAATCCTACTCTTGATCGTGATGCTTAAAGAAGACGCCTATGGACTGGCTATCCGAAAAGCACTAAAAGAGCATGCTGACCGTACAGTAACAATCGGTGCTGTACACGGTACCGTTAACCGGCTGGAAAAAAAAGGCCTTGTGGAATCAAATTTGGGTGGAGCTACGGAATCAAGAGGTGGCAGACGTAAAAGGATCTTTACAATTACTGCCGCTGGCAAAAAGGCTTTGCATCGGAGTCGGGATATAAAAGTGAATTTATGGAGCCAGATACCTGAACTGGCAGTGAATAAATTTTAATGGCCAAATATTGAAACCTCAAAAAAACATACCACCTAAATCTGCAGACCAATTCCTCACCTGGTTTTGTAAAGGAGAACTACTGGAAGAGATCCAGGGAGATTTACATGAATACCATGAGGAATTGACAGAACGACCCAAATGGAAAAGGAATTTTCTCTACTGGTTCCATGTGTTCAACTTCCTGCGTCCTTTCGCTATTAAAAAATCCAGGTCAATTAACTCAAATTTCTCAATTATGTTCCGACACGCACTACTTATTTCATTCCGAAGCTTCAAGCGCTATACGAGTTCTTTTTTTATCAATATTATAGGATTATCTACAGCACTAACCTGCGCTACCCTCATCTATCTATGGGTAAACGACGAGTTGTTGATGGACAAATTCCATGAAAATGGTGACAACATTTTTCATGTAATGGAGGCTATGGAATTTCCTAGTGGCACGGTGGTCGGTGGCAACTCCTCGGGAATTATTGCTCCGCTACTATCAGAGGAAATGCCTGAAGTGGAACATGCGGTTCAGGTGGCAAGGCATCTGGATAATACCACACTCTCTTTTGATGACAAAACCATAAAAGCTGACGGACATTATGTAAGCAAAGATTTTTTCGGAATGTTCTCATTTCCTCTAATAGAAGGAAGCAAGAATAACATTTGGGATAATCCCGATGCCATAGTTATTTCCGAGACGCTGGCTAACAACCTATTTGGGTCCACATACGGATCGATAGGTCAAAACATTAATTTTCGAAACGAAAAACACTACACAGTATCGGGTGTTTTTCGGGATGTGCCGAATCACTCATCGGAAAAATTTGACTTTCTGCTCTCTTTTGAGGGACATACAGCTTCTCAAGCCTACTTGCTAAAATGGAGCAGTCAATCCGTTGCAGTGTATTTAAGCCTATATCCCGACGCGGATGTACAAGCTTTTAACGAAAAGATCCATGATTTTATAGGAAAGCACAGTGAGCGGCATTCATACCGTATTCCATTTTTGGTAAAATATTCCGATGAATATTTATATGGCGAGTACGAAGGCGGTGTTCAGTCCGGTGGCAGAATTACTTATGTTAAATTATTTTCGATCATAGGCATTTTCATATTGGTAATTGCCTGCATTAATTTTATGAACCTCTCTACTGCTCGTGCTTCCAGAAGACTGAAGGAAATAGGTGTCAAAAAGGTCGTTGGTGCAAGAAAAGCCACGTTGACCTTCCAGTATTTAATGGAAGCCGTGGTTATTGCTTTTTTGGCACTTTTACTAGCGTTGATTTTTGTCTTTATATTGTTGCCAGAGTTCAATGCAATTACCGGAAAGCAACTCGGGATCAGTTTTAATCTTGATCTTATGCTTACCTTGTTCGGTATTACCCTGCTCACAGGGTTGATGTCGGGAAGCTATCCGGCACTCTACCTATCGGGTTTCAAGCCTATTGCCATCTTAAAAGGAAAACTTAACACATCAGTAGGAGAGATCTGGACACGTAAGGGGTTGGTTATTATCCAATATACTGTTTCAGTGATCTTGATCGTGTCTGTTTTAGTGGTCTACAATCAAATTGATTTTATACAGAACAAAGACCTGGGCTATAACAAAGACCAGATCATTCACTTTGATGTAGAAGGGAAAATGGAGCAGGCCGAGCACATGGATACTTTTCTTGATCAAATGCGCAATATCCCCGGAGTAGTAATGGCTTCAAGTACACGGACCAAATTGACAGGAGATAATTGGGGAGTAGGTGGTATTGAATGGGAAGGAAAGAGTGCTGATGATGCCATCTATTTTCAACACATGATTGCGTATTATGATCTCATAGAAGTACTGGGTATCGAATTGGCCAATGGGAGATCGTTTTCAAGAGATTTTAGTGCCGAAAACACAAAAGTTATCTTCAATGAGGCGGCCATCGCCCATATGGGACTTGAGAACCCTGTTGGCAAAATTATCAGGTTTAGGGGGCAGAACAAAGAAATCATTGGTGTAGTGAAGGATTTTCACTTTGATTCATTCCATGAAAGTGTGAAACCGATGATGATCAATTTTATGCCTAATGTATTATCTCAGTTCATGGTAAAAATAGAGGCAGACAGAGGGAAGGAGACGCTCAAGTCCCTTGAAAAATTATACCTTAATTCCAATCCCGGTTTTTTGTTTGATTACAAATTTCTGGACAATGATTTTCAGGAACTTTATGCCTCCGAACAGCGGGTATCCATTTTGTCAAACTACTTCGCCGGTGTGGCTATTCTGATTTCTTGTCTGGGACTATTTGGGCTTGCGGCTTTTACTGCTGAAAGAAGGATCAAAGAGATTGGAATAAGGAAAATACTGGGCGCAGGTATGTTTGGGATTGTCAGAATGCTTTCCGCAGATTTTACGAAAATGGTCATGGTGGCTATTATTATTGCTTCACCGGTCAGTTACCTGCTAGCTAAGGAATGGCTGAACAGTTTTGCCTATCGAATCGATCTGGAATGGTGGTTTTTTGTAGGATCAGGAGTCATTACACTGCTGATTGCCTGGCTGGCCGTAGGCTGGCAGACCATAAAAGCAGCTCAGCAAAATCCGGTAAATAATTTAAGATACGAGTAATCAGAAGAACAAAAATGAAAATTAAAAAACTACTACTTACCTCACTATTCACTTTGATAAGTGTAACCCTTTATGCTCAGGATATGATAATGGACGCTAAAGAATTTAACAACAGAAAAGAAATCTCGGGAGATAAAATCAGGGCACATTATGAGAGCGCGACAGGACAACAATTTGTGACATTAAATGTTGAAGACGCACCATCAGTTTTATCCATGTCTTACGATATAGAGGTAAACAATGGAAAAACAGTATTGTTGGTGAAATATGACGATAAAGTAATCTGGGAAAAAGAAATACATAAGGGAGAGACGGCAAGGGGACAGTCAATCGAACTCACCAATATGGGTGAGTATTTGCTGGTTATTGATTTAAAAAATGCATCAGGGAAGCATAATATAAAATGGAAAATTAGTCCAACCATTTCAAAGCCCGAAAGATAACGAATGTTATCATCAAATTCTTCCCAACAGTTTATGACACCATTGAATAGTTTTTTTGAAAAACAGAAGAAACATACCACCCAAACTCGCGGACCAATTCCTTAGCTGGTTTTGCAAAGAAGAACTACTGGAAGAGATCCAGGGAGATCTACATGAATATTATGAAGAATTAATTCGAAAACCCAAATGGAAGCGAAACCTCTTCTACTGGTTTCACATGCTTAATTTCTTGAGGCCCTTTGCTATCAAAAAATCCGGGTCAAATAACTCAAATCACATCGTTATGATTCAGCACAACTTCAAAATTGCCCGGAGAAATCTCCTAAAGCAAAAAATGTATTCTGCCATAAACATAGGTGGTTATGCGCTTGGTATCGCAGCTTGTTTGCTCATCGCTCTGTTTATTCAAGATGAATTAAACTATGACAAGCATTATACGGACGGAGATAGAATTTTTCGACTTGTGAAATCGTGGGATGCGCCAGGTGATTCCAGGAAAGGGGTGACTTTAGCGGCACCTATCAAACATGTGCTGGAAAGCGATTTCCCGGAGATAGAAAAAGCAGGTCGTCTGATCATTTTTGACTTTTATAATTCAGGAAACAACCAATTTCGACCCCTTGAACATAGCCAAAGTACTTATGAAGAAGGGTTTGTCTACGCAGATCCCGAAATACTGGAAATTTTGGAGATACCTATGGTTTATGGAGAACAATCCAGGGCATTAACAGCGCCAAATACCATGGTGATTTCAAAAAGAAAAGCAGATAAATATTTTCCCGATCAAAATCCTGTAGGTCAAATTGTCCTCCTCAACGAAGATGATGCTGAACCCTACAAAATAGGTGGGGTAATGGAAAATTTCCCTTCTAATAGTCACCTTCAAAGCGACTTCTTACTCACCTTATCACAGAAAGAGTTTTGGCCCGGATCGCAAACGAGCTGGGGTGGTAATGTCTATGATTCCTATATCAAACTCAAAGAGGGAGCTGACCCGGTTAGCCTGGAACCAAAATTATTGTCCATTAGAGACAATTACCTGGTTAAGAACGCGGAGAAAGATAACGACCCCAGAATGCAGGACATCAAACAGTATTTATCATTCCAGTTACAATCGATAAAAGACATCTACCTTTCAAATGAGGTACTGGACCATTTACCTCACGGAGACACAAAGATAGTCCGCCTTTTTGGCTTTATTGCCGGTTTTATTCTTCTTTTGGCATGTATCAATTTTATCAACCTTTCTACGGCCAGATCTGCCAACCGGGCCAAAGAGGTGGGTTTACGCAAAGTTGTAGGCTCCAATCGCAACGGGCTTATAAGTCAGTTTATCACGGAATCATTAGTATTCAGTGGAGTATCTTTTATGCTTGGTGCGATTTTAGCTTGGATCTCCCTTCCTTATTTTAACCTGATCTCCGACAAATCATTGGTCTTTCCATGGTCTGAGTGGTGGTGGCTACTGCCACTATCCTTTATCTCAATTGGCATCACAGGAGTGTTGGCGGGTTTTTATCCCGCTTTGTATTTGTCGGCTTTTAAACCAATTGACGTGCTCAAAGGAAGTCTTAGTAGAGGTAGTAAAAGCGTTAGGATGAGGAGTAGCTTAGTGATATTCCAGTTTACTACCTCCATTGTACTTATTATCTGCACTTTTATCATTTATCAGCAAACAGATTTCATCCTGAATACTAAAATTGGCTATGACAAAGAGCAGGTAATAATGTTACAGGGGGCCGGCACCCTGGATGAGAAACGGTTGACTTTTAAAAACGAACTATTGCGAATTCCGGAAGTATCACATGTGACCCAAAGTAGCTATTTACCAGTTAAGGGTACCCAGCGAAATGGTACTGAGTTTTGGATAGAGGAGCGCTCGAAGGTTGACATAGGAGTGGAATCTCAAGTTTGGAGAGTCGATCAGGATTATATCAGTACCCTGGGAATGCAACTGGTTGAAGGCAGGAGTTTCTCGACTGAGATGGCTTCTGATTCAGCAGCTATCATTATTAACCAAACTTTAGCTAAAAAACTTGGACTGAAAGATCCCATTGGAAAGAGGGTCAAATTTTGGTATTCGCCAACCTACCATATCATAGGTGTCCTGGAGGATTTTTATTTCAAGTCAATAAAACAAAACGTGGAACCCCTGGCATTAATATTTGGTCAGGGCGGTACCATCATTTCAGTTAAAGTCGAAACCCAGGATATGTCAGGAACATTAGCCTCCATTTCAAGTCTCTGGAAGGAATTTATGCCTATTCAGCCTATCCGATATACCTTTTTAGACGATAGCTACGAAAGGATGTACATGGATGTAGAAAGAACTGGAAAGGTCTTGACAGCTTTTGCAATATTAGCCATCGTGGTAGCTTGCCTGGGGCTATTTGCACTTTCTGCCTTCATGGTAGAGCAAAGAAGCAAGGAAATCAGTGTTAGAAAAGTATTGGGTGCAAGCCTTAGCAATATATTCAGCTTAATTACCTTCAACTTTCTTAAACTGGTATTGATATCGCTGGTTATCGCTGTACCATTGGGTTGGTACATCATGCACAAGTGGCTCGAGGATTATGCCAACCGGATTAAGATCACCTGGGAGGTTTTTGTGATCGCT
Organism: Splendidivirga corallicola; assembly: GCA_030442035.1. GTDB lineage: Bacteria > Bacteroidota > Bacteroidia > Cytophagales > Cyclobacteriaceae > Splendidivirga > Splendidivirga corallicola. Next base: position 169,082 of record JAUJEA010000002.1, on the reverse strand, counting down.
GGCATTATTGCTACGCTGATAGCATTGCTTACCATTAGCTCCGAATCAATAAAAGCCGCTCTGGTGAATCCGGCAAGAAAATTAAGATCGGAATAATCAATCTGAATTACCATTCCAACACATTGAAAGAACAAAAAAATATACCCCCGAAACTCGCCGACCGATTCCTTAGCTGGTTTTGCAAGGGAGAACTACTGGAAGAGATCCAGGGAGATTTACATGAATACTATGAGGAACTGATAGAACGATCCAAATGGAAAAGGAATCTCCTCTACTGGTTCCATGTGTTCAACTTCCTGCGTCCCTTCGCCATCAAAAGATCAAGGTCAAATAACTCAAATTACATTGTTATGCTCCAACATAATTTTAAAATAGCCAGGAGAAGTCTTCTGAAGCAAAAAATGTATTCTGCTATTAAAATAGGCAGTTTTTCTCTCGGTATTGCTGCTTGTTTCCTTATTGCTTTGTTTATTCAGGACGAACTAAGTTATGACAAACACTATGTAGATGGAGATAGAATCTACCGTTTGATAAATGTGAACAACGATCCTGAGAGCTCGGGCATGTGGACCGCTTTTCCAGCCCCAATTACTGCGGCTTTGAAAGACAATTTCCCTGAAATAGATAAAGCCGGACGTTTGGTCATTCACGATTGGCATTATGCCGGGAGCAACCAGTTCAGAAAGGACAATCAACTTGAAAGTGCTTACGAAGAAGGTTTTGCATACGCTGATCCTGAAATTATTGATATTCTGCAAATCCCAATGGTTTATGGCAGCTCTATCCACGCGCTTTCAGAGCCCAATAGCATAGTACTTTCAAAAAGAAAGGCTGACAACTATTTCCCAAATGAAAATCCTGTAGGTAAAGTGATCATATTGAATGAAGATGAATCCAGGCCTTTTGTGGTAGGAGGTGTGATGGAGAGTTTTCCATCAAACTCACACTTGAAATTTGACTTTATTATAAGTCTAACCGATGTTGAGTTTTGGCCCGGAGAGCAGACAAACTGGTGTTGTTTCAACTACCGCACATATATTCGCGTCAAGCCCGAAACAGATCCTAAACAACTGGAGGAAAAGCTTTTGTACATTAGGGATAATTATATGGTCCCTCACTTGGAGGAAGCAGGCAGTTCTTATGCTGAAATACGCCAAAAATATCACTCGTTCCTGCTACAGCCTGTTAGCGATATCCATCTGAAATCCCAAGGATTTGAAAGTGAGGGTAATGGTGATATACGAGTGGTGTGGCTTTTCGGAACTATTGCTGGATTTATACTCCTTTTGGCTTGTATCAACTTCGTTAACCTTTCCACAGCAAAATCAGCGAATCGAGCTAAGGAAGTAGGCCTTCGGAAGGTGGTAGGCTCCTATCGTTTCCACCTTATTTATCAATTTCTCACCGAGTCATTCTTGACCAGTTTAATTTCATGTGTCATAGCCATCCTCATGGCTTGGATGTTACTTCCTTATTTCAATGAATTGTCAGGCAAAAGTTTGACCTTTCCATGGGGTCAATGGTTGTTGATACCCACTTTTGGATTGTTTATCATCTTTATTGGAATTTTTTCCGGGATTTACCCGTCTCTTTATTTATCTGCGTTCAAACCTATTGATGTGTTAAAAGGAAGCCTCAGTCAGGGAAGTAAAAGTTCTAAAATGAGGAGTACTTTGGTGATATTTCAATTTACCATTTCCAGTGTACTCATCATTTGTACCCTCCTAATTAACCAACAGATGGGGTTTATTCTTACCAAGAAAATAGGTTTTGATAAAGAACAGGTGGTAATGATTCAAGGTGCCAATACTTTAGCAGATAGATTATCTACATTCAAAAATGAATTATTGACACTCTCCGAAGTAAAAAATGTGACAATTAGTGATTACTTACCAATTTCCAGTACCAGACGTAATCAAAACCCATTCTGGAAAGATGGTAAGAGCAAAATAGACCAGGGGATCGATGCCCAAATTTGGCAGGTGGATCAAGATTATATCAACACTATGGGAATGAAACTTCTGCAGGGAAGAGGGTTTTCTTCTGAGCTGGTGTCAGACTCATCGGCAGTAATCATTAATCAAACCATGGCCAAAGAATTGGGGCTTGAAAATCCTATAGGGAAGCGAATTATGAATTGGCAGACCTGGACTGTGATTGGTGTCGTGGAAGATTTTCACTTTCAATCGCTAAAAAGAGATATTGGAAGCCTTTGCCTTGTTCTCGGAAATTCCAACTCCATTGTGTCCGTAAAAATACAGACCGAAAACATGGCCAGTATGCTACATTCAATCACCGATGTTTGGGATCAATTTATGCCTAACCAGCCCATGAGGTATACTTTTCTAGATGAGAGTTATGCAAGTATGTACGAAGATGTCAAATGGACGGGAAAAGTTTTGTCAGTCTTCACAGCATTGGCAATCATTGTAGCCTGCCTAGGACTGTTTGCACTTTCAGCGTTTATGGTGGAGCAAAGAAGTAAAGAAATTAGTATCCGCAAAATATTAGGGGCAAGCCTTAGCAGTATATTCAGTTTACTTACTTTTAACTTTCTTAAACTGGTACTTATAGCACTGGTCATTGCTATTCCATTAGGTTGGTACGTAATTAACAGGTGGCTTGAGGATTATGCCAACCGGATTGAGATCACCTGGGAGGTTTTTGTGATTGCTGGCATTATTGCCGTGTTGATAGCATTGCTTACCATTAGCTCCGAATCAATAAAAGCCGCTCTGGTGAATCCGGCAAGAAAATTAAGATCGGAATAATCAATCTAAATTACCATTCCAACACATTGAAAGAACAGAAAAATATACCACCAAAACTCGCGGACCGATTTCTAAGCTGGTTTTGCAAGGGAGAACTACTGGAAGAGGTCCAGGGAGATTTATATGAATACTATGAGGAACTGATAGAACGATCCAAATGGAAAAGGAATTTTCTCTACTGGTTCCATGTGTTCAACTTCCTGCGTCCTTTTGCTATAAAAAAATCCAGGTCAAATAACACAAACTTTACAATTATGTTCCGACACACATTACTCATTTCATTCCGAAGCTTCATACGTTATAAAAGCTCTTTTTTGATCAATCTGGTGGGCCTCTCCACAGGACTAACCAGTGCCCTATTGATATACTTATGGGTGTATGACGAATTGAATGTTGACAAATTTCATGAAAAGAACGATCGGCTTTATCAAGTGATGGAGCACATTCAGTTCAATGAAGATATTTTAACCTTAAAAGAAACTTCAGGACCCATGGCAGAAGCCATGATTGAAAAACTACCTGAAGTTGAAAACACAGTCGCCGTGGCCCCAGCACATTGGCCGGGATTTGACAATTTTACGCTTTCTGTTGAAGAGAAAAGCATCAAGGCTACCGGACAATATGTAGGTAAAGATTTTTTTAAAGTTTTTTCCTATGGACTTATTTACGGAAACAAAGATCAAGTATTAGTTGATAAAAACGCTATCGTTATATCTGAAGAACTGGCTATGAAGCTTTTTGACACCATTGATGGAATAATTGGTAAAACGGTGGTGTTTCAGCATGAAGAACAATACTTTATTTCAGGTGTTTTTAAACAGGTCCCAGCCAATTCTTCCGTACAGTTCGACTTTGTTTTATCATTTGAACGCTATAAGGATATAAAGCCCTGGGTAGCAGATTGGAGTAGTCTTGGTCCACTTGTATATGCCGTGTTGAAAGAAGGTACGGATATTACAGCATTCAATGATAAGTTCGTGGAGTTTATCAGAGACATGGACAAAGAATCCACCCGTAAGCCATTCCTCAAAGCTTATTCAAAAGGCTATCTTTTTGGCAATTATGAAAATGGCGTATTGGTTGGAGGAAGGATTGAATATGTTAGGTTATTTTCAATTATTGCCTTTTTCATTGTCCTGATAGCCTGTATAAATTTCATGAATTTGTCTACTGCGAGGGCATCCAGAAGATCAAAAGAGATTGGAATAAAAAAAGTTGTTGGTTCAAGACGTATGGAGCTTATTTTTCAACATATGGGTGAATCCGTTTTAATGGCTTTTTTATCTCTTCTTATAGCCGTAGTATTTGTGATAATTACTTTACCCTATTTTAATCAGATTATCGGAAAGGAACTGACTCTGGTTTTCAACTACAACCTTATATTCTCTGTCTTTGCCATTACCCTTTTCACTGGAATAGCTGCGGGTAGCTACCCGGCATTCTATCTTTCAGGAATTCGACCCATCAATACATTGAAGGGGACGTTAAGTCCTTCCATGAAAGGGAGGGTCTGGGCAAGGAAAGGGCTGGTCATCTTTCAATTCGTACTTTCAATAATATTAATTGTTGGTGTCGGTGTGGTGTACAAGCAGATAGAATTTATTCAAAATAAACACATGGGCTATGATAGAGACAATATCATTTACTTTAATGTGGAAGGAAGGGTAAAAGAAACCATGGAAACTTTTTTGTCGGAAGTAAAAAAGATTCCCGGTGTCCACAATGCTTCAAGCACAGCGCATCGAATGATCGGGAAAAATTGGACGGTTGGCATCGGCTGGGAAGGAAAAAATCCGGAAGACAATACCCGTTTTGAAGTAGCAGTGGTGAACTATGACTTCATTGAAACGCTTGGAATTGAAATAAAAGAGGGAAGGTCTTTTTCAAGGGATTTTGCAACTGAGACAACAAAAGCCATATTCAATGAAGCCGCAATTGAAGCCATGGGATTGAGTGATCCTATTGGTAAAAAGATTGATTTTATGGGGAAGAAAGAGATCATAGGAGTGGTTAAGAACTTTCACTTTGAATCTTTTCACGAGAAGCTGAAACCATTCTTTTTTATAATCGAACCTGGTTCGGAAAATAAAGTCATGGTCAAACTGGAAGCAGGAAGGGAAATGGAGGCACTTGCTGGACTCGAGAATTTTTATGAGACCTATAACCCCGGGTTCATTTTTGACTACGAATTTTTAGATGAGGATTTTCAAAGGCAGCATGAATCCGAGTTGAGAGTGGGAGCACTGTCTCGCTATTTCGCAGGAATTGCAATCCTTATATCCTGTCTTGGCCTTTTTGGCCTGGTAGCTTTTACAGCAGAAAGGAGGACAAAGGAAATCGGCATAAGGAAAATATTGGGAAGCAGTATTTGGAGTATTGTTTATCTTTTATCCGGCAACTTCACTAAAATGGTATTGACTGCCATCATAATAGCCTTACCCATTAGTTATTTTTTTGCCAAAAGCTGGCTGGATGATTTTGCCTATAGGATCAATCTGGCCTGGTGGTTTTTTGTGGGGGCGGGTGTAATTGCATTGCTTATTGCTTTATTCACTGTAACGCTGCAAACGATTAAGGCGGCCAATGTAAATCCGGTTCAGTGTTTGAGAGATGAGTGATCTTTAAAATCATATAACAAGCAATCTTTGGTTGGTGTTTTACATCATACTTGAAAGCATGAGCTTCAGAATAGTATGTTGAAGAGATTTACAGTCACATTTATCGTACTGCTAACCTGCTTAAATCCATTGCTAGTGGACATTTAAAGAAAACAAAATCATTGAGGGAAAATATTTTATTCTCCAACCTTTAAGTTTCGGGAGGCTTTGGAGCACTTCAAAAGATTTAGCGAAACTTCTTATTGAAATCCAGCTATCAGTGAAAGGAGAATCAAATCTAATACTAGACCAAGAGCATGTAAAACGGATGATTGAACCTGTTGGTAATTCCAAAGTTGAACCTTATGTCATACTCAATTCAATTATTTAAACTACAATTAGGAATTTTATTATATTTAAACTACATTTAGGAAAAATATAATAAAGTGAAAAAATTACAATTGGGGGAATTCGAAGAAATAGTGCTTTTAACAGTGGCTATTTTGCATGGAGAAGCTTACGGTGTCTCTGTCAGAAAAGACATTGAGACTCGTTTGGGTCGAAAAGTAAGTGTGGGTGCTATGCAAACAGCACTTAGAAGAATGGAACAAAAAGGTTTTCTGAAGTCAGAATTTGGTGAGGCTACCAAGGAGAGGGGAGGTAAGCGGAAACGATATTTTACCATTACTTCCTTTGGAAAAAAGGCCCTCCAGGAAGCTAAAGATACAAGATTACAACTATGGAACGCTATTCCGAAGGTAGTATTTGAATGATAGTGAAATGAAAAGTAAGACTCCAAACCCACCTAAGTTTTTCCTGGATTTCTTCCGATGGTTCTGTCATCCGGATATCAGGGAAGACATAGAGGGGGATTTATTAGAAAGCTTTAATGAGAGTGTTAAATCAAAAGGCTATAAAAAGGCTCGATTGCTCTTAGTATGGGATGTATTGCAACTTTTTAGACCAGGTATCATACGATCTTTTAGTGGTACTTATAGGCTGAATCACTATGGTAGGTTTAAGAGTTTTTTTGTGTTGACCTATCGTCACTTCATCAAAACTCCACTTACTGCGCTTATCCAATTATTTGGTATGACTGTGGGACTAACAATCTTCTTATTGGTCTTACTATGGATATTTCAAGAAGTCGGTTATGATAAATTCAACAAGCATGCGGACCGTATTTACAGATTAGAGATAAGTTCGGAACATAATAACAATATGGTTGGATTAACAACCACTATAGCTACTATCATCAAAGACAACATTCCAGAAGTAGAAAAAACTGTAAGACTGAGACACTGGAAAGCTGATCAGACAGTGTTAAAACTGGATAATGAGCAGGACCCAGATTTTTTCAGGACAGGTGAAATTGTATATGCCGATAATGATTTTTTTGAAATCTTCTCTTTTGATTTTATCAAGGGTGATCCAAAGAATGCCTTGAAGAAAAAAAATAGCGCCGTAATCACTGAGAGTCTGGCCAAGAATATGTACGGCTATCGGTCACCTATAGGCGAACAAATAAGCGTTGGTAAAGGAGTAAATTTTACAATTACCGGGGTGATCAGGGATGTACCCAATTTTCATGTTGACTTTAAAATGATCAGGTCGTTTAAGACACACCAAACTAATGATACTTGGTGGTATTGGGCACATCCTACTTATCTGTTGATAAATGAAAACCATGATGTAACCGAATTGGAACAGAAAATTGCCGCGGTACTCAGACCTCATTTTCCTGAAGGACTAAAGGACCAATTTACCAAATTCGATTGTCACCTAAGGCCTTTGAAAGATATCTATTTTAGCGGAGGTGAGGCACAGGAAGCAGGATATGCTCAACATGGTGATTATAAGAAAGTTATAGCATATGCTTTTATCGCTTTTTTCACCTTATTGCTGGCATGTATTAATCTAATTAACCTGAGCAATGCTAAATTCCTGGAAAGAGCAAAGGAGGTGGGAATCAAAAGAGTATCAGGGGCTTCCAGAAGTCAGATATTCCTACAGTTTTTAGGAGAGACATCTCTCTTATGTTTTATTTCTTTGGTTTTGGCTCTTGCATTTACCTTCCATACCTTACAATGGTTCAATAATCTTATGGATTCAAAACTTTTGATAAGCAATCTTCTGGAACCATCGATTGTTACTTCAATTCTTATTGGGTTGGTGATGGTATGCCTAGTATCAGGAGGTTTTCCTGCTTTATATGTGTTGTCATTTAGGCCTGTCAAGGTTTTAAAGGGTTTAAATGTAAGCAAGGGATTCACGCTCAAAAAACTAAACCTGGTAATTCAGTTTGCAGTGACGATTTTTCTGTTGATAGGAACAATTACAGTATTGCAACAGGTCAACTATATGAAAAATGCTGATCCAGGATTTGCTAGGGAACAACAGGTGTACTTTTCTTTTAATGGTAATCATCTTGAACGGCTGGCTACACTAAAGGAAACATTACAGGCCAATCCTAACATATTAGCCGTTTCGAGCACGGAAGCTATACCGGGTACCTATAATTTGGCTGATAATAAACCCGTTACCATTATCTTCAATGGAACAGAATATAAACTTGCCGGAACACCTGCAGATGATGGGTTTGTTGATGCTCTAGGACTTAAAGTAGTAGCAGGAAGATTTTTTGATAAAGCATATAAAGCCGATAATTTAATTCAAAGGTCGGATGAGCTAAGCAGTGAGCCTATAAATATAGTATTGAATGAATCAGCAGTAAGGGCCATTGGCTTGGAAGAACCAATAGGGGCAACTGGGAAATTCCCGAATGGTGGAATAGTTCAGGTAATAGGTATTATCAATGATTATCATATGAACTCACTGGAAAATCACATTCCACCAACCTTTTACACATGGTCACGTGCTTTTGCAGTGGTGGTTAGAATTACACCATTTGATATTCCGAACACAGTCAACTTCATGGATAAACAAATCTTAAAACTCTCCGAACACATTCATTCAGATATCCAGTTTATTGATGATGTATATAACAAACAGTATCAGAAGGATGAAAATTTTGCTGAGCTCATGATGTATTTCACCTTGTTAACTTTCGTGATCGCTGGCATGGGTTTATTTGGTGTTAGCACATTTACTGTCAAAGTTCGTGTCAAGGAGATAGGTATTCGCAAATCAATGGGTGCATCAGCGTATCAGATATTTACTTTGCTTACGAAAGCATTCATCATAATTGTTTTGATAGCCGCACTATTAGCTATACCGGTGGCCTGGATGAGTATGGATAACTGGCTTAATAATTATGCCTATCGCGTTGATCTGAAGTGGTGGTTTTTTGTTGGAGCTGGAGCGGTGGCATTGGTAATCGTCGTACTCACAGTAGCTTTGAGAACTGTCAAGGCTGCCAAAATAAACCCAGCCTTATGTCTGAGATATGAGTAAAGCCTATATCACTTTTATAAGATTTATAGAGATAAAGTCGAATTAAAATAATGTTTTGATGATACAATGAAAGAAGCAAGCTTGACAGAATTTGAAAGGATTGTATTGTTGTTGACAGAGGTTTTAGGAGAAGATGCATATGCTTTCAGAGTTGCAGAAGAATTCGAATTCCGAACCAACAGATCAATAGCTATTGGTACTATACATGCAACTCTCTGCCGATTGGAAAATAAAGGTCTTGTGGTCTCGGAGATCATAAGGCCTTTTACGGAAATTGAAGATATAAGAAGACGAGTTTATGCGAGATTGAAAACTAGACTAGGATGGATGAAAACTGAAAGAGGAGGGAGAAGAAAACGCCTCTACAGTGTTACCCCTTATGGGGAATTGGTATTAAAGGCATCATAGTTTTTTACTGATGAAAACAGCCTATAACATTTGTGATAGATGAAAAAAATAATGTTGTTAAAGTCAACCACCGAACACTTGCCCCCTAAACTTGCCCAGAGATTATTGCGCATGTTTGTCAGAAAAGATATTTGCGAAGAAATACTAGGTGATTTAGATGAAAAGTTTTGTTCCATGTTGAAAAAAAAATCTCTTTTCAGAACTAGACTGAATTACTGGTATCAGGTATGTCACTATATCAGGCATTTTGCTATTGGTCAATCATGGTCAATAAATTAAATTTATTGGGTATTGTACATCTTTAATCTAATAACCTCTTGCAGAATGGATTTTATGGCACTACTTAAAGGTTGGCTTATTTGTGATTTTCAAACTTTAAAATTACAAGGATTCACCTAGCGAGTTGTCTAAGAGATGAATGATCTTCAAATGGTATCACAAAAAATCTTAATCCAATCAATCACTTTACCGGACATTCTTTACCGAATGTTATTGACCATTCTGAAGAAAATCCAGTCCTATAATTTGTTGTTCATGACCATGAACGAATGTAGTTTCAATTTCCATCTTCCTAAGACATTATAAACACTTCAGTGTAGAACACAAACAAATAAGTAGTTCATAAATAAAATCCGGTTGTTTATCACAAAGTTTTTGAGTTTTAGTCCTTTGATTTCATATTCACATCGGTTTAATTTTTTGTTTAAAAAACTTTACAACGATGACACCTAGATTGATATTAAGTATTTTACTTTTGTTTTTCCACTGTGCAAATGCTATCTCACAAAATAAAAAAGTGTCTATTTCCGGAAAGATAATAGGCAATAAGTCCGATTCCATATATTATAGTTTTCCGGTGGCTGGTACGCAAAATTTCGGGTGGGGAAAGAAACACAAGCTTGACCATGAGGGTAAACTGGAAATAGCAATGGACCTTGACCAGCCTGGCTTTATGAGATTTGGGAAAAATATGATTTTCGTTGAACCAGGAAATGCTTATAGTTTTGAAATGGACCTGACTACCGAAACATTTTCAGTACAAGGTAAAAATCAAAAGGGACAGCAATTTTTGAATAGTTTATCCAGAAGTTGGGATTGGTTTGGTGTACATAAGGCCTCCAGAATATATCGTAAAGATACCGTGAATTGGTGGGAAAGAATAGAAGCATCCAGGGATGAGGAATTAAAAGAATTAAAGAGGATTTTCAATGAAGAGGAGGTCAGCGAGGTCTTTTATAATGCAGTGAAAAATAATATCACTTGCTTTTATTTTGCATTGTTAGCCAAGAACCTTAGTTATCTCTCAGTGGATTTGGTGAAGGCTGAAACTGAAAACCAAACATTTGGAAAAATACCATTCAAAAAGCTTTGGGAAAAGTTGTATGCACAGTACCCTGTGCAAAATGATAAAGCTATTCAATCATTCTGGTGGTTTGATTATGCCGAAAGTTATATTACTGTTTATAAGGCAGTTCTGGAACCTCTATCTCTTGGATCTTTAACCCTTGAGGCTGTAGAAATGAAATACAAAAATGAAGTATTCGATTCTTTCTATGAGACATCTGCCAGGGAAAATCTGAATGGAAAATACCTGGAATTCTATCTCGCGAGATACCTGCACTTTGCTGGTTTTCAGAAAAAATTTCGCAAAGATATTTTATCTGTTTACCAAAACTTCAAAAGGGATTATCCTGACAGCCCCTTTAAGCCCATGGTCAAAGCACAGTTAGACCCTGTTGTGAAATTTTACAAAAAAGCAATGAAAGAATTTGATGATGGAATCAAATTTATACCAGGGAAAAATATTAATACATTTCAGGAGTTGATCGCAAAATTTAAAGGCATGCCCATATTCATTGATGTATGGGCAACATGGTGTGGACCTTGCAAACAGGAATTTGCTCACAATAAACCCTTGAAGGATTTCCTGAATGAGAAAGGCATAGAAATGTTGTATGTAACCATCGATAAAGAAAGCAGAAGAGAAAAATGGAAAAATATGATCAAGTATTACAATTTGATAGGTAATCATACTTTTGCAAATGGGAAGTTGATAAAGGATATTCACAACCTTTATGACGCCGACGGGAGCGTTGCCATACCCTGGTATATTATAGTGGACAAACAGGGTAATATTGCCATAAAGCATGCTAAAAAACCTAGCAGCAAAGAAGCACTCTATGAACAGATCATGGGTGTTCTTTAAGCCTCAGGATATGAAAAGCTTGATCAAATCAATATATTTTAATGCGAGTATTCAGATTTTAGTATGGGGAGGCATTTTCTTGCTATATGCCCTTCCTAATAGTAGCTGGAACGATTGGACCGGGTGGCAAAGAGGACTGATGCTTATAGAATATTTCGGACTTATATTTGGCCTTAATGTATTGTCGCTTATTCCCTCATATTTAATCCAATTAAAAAAATACTTCCCGGCAATATTGTCAATTGTCGCGATCTTTATTGTTATAAGCTCATTAACCTCTCTTTCAGGAAGATATTTAAGCAAACAAATTCTACCGGTGGAAGGGGAAGATTATTACCAAATTCACTTTTCACATAAAAACTGGTTTGAAAACGTTGAAAGACGAATCTACTTTGTTGTATTTCTATTGAATATCGTTGTTCATACCAAAATTCGTACGAAGGCACGTAGGTGGTATTACACTTTTGGAAGATTAAAACATCTCGATCTTATTTTATTTGGTATTTTCTGGTCATTTGCTCTCCTTAGAGAGATATCCCATCCCGGCATCACAGGACTTCTGCTGGTGATGACATTTGTCAAAATAATCCTTTCAGGGATCGGATTTTATCTCAATGCATTTGTCTTTATACAAAGGTTTTTAAACAAGGGAAAAATCAGAAAGTATGCTTTATACGTTCTTTTTAGTTTCCTATTGATCTTTGTAGGGAAGTTTCTTTTTCGGTTTCCGCATTTCATCGAATTAACCAACTGGGAGGAAAAGCTGGATTACTTTTTGAAATATAGCTTTATAATAGATATTTCTGCCTGTGCAGTTCTTATAGTTATAGCAGTTGTTTTCAGGTTTTTATATGACTCAATTATAGAATACTTTACATCTTCTCAACAAACAAAAGCTGAACTGGCTGGATTGAAGGCTCAGATCAATCCACATTTTCTGTTTAACACGCTCAATTTGCTCTATTCTTCTGCTCTCCAAGAGAAAAGCCCCAAAACTGCACAGGGGATATCGCAGCTTTCAGATATGATGCGTTATGCTGTTTACGAAACCAGAGAAAAGCAAGTGAGTCTTAAGCAGGAAATTGCATTTATCAAAAGTTATGTTACACTTCAAAAGAAGCGTATCGCTAAAGATCCCGACATAAAAATAACTGTGCAACTACAAGAACAAGAAGAAATCCCTGAACTGCTTGTTGCACCTATGTTGTTCATCCCGTTTATAGAGAATGCTTTTAAACATGGGGTCAGTTATAAATATCCTTCTTTTATTGAAATTCGAATGTGTTCTGATGACAACTCAATTCATCTGATAACGAAAAATTCTAAGCATCCGGATCAACTGACAAAGGATCAGTTAAACACTGGAGTCGGATTGGAAAATACTTCCAAAAGACTCATGTTACTTTATCCTGAAAATCATTCTTTAGAGATTGAAGAGAAGGAGAGTGAATATTCTGTAAAGCTTAGTTTATTAGACCTGGACCATAAACCAACGAACAGTTCACATGCTATCAGACAATAAAAGAAATCCGCCTCTCACATGTATAGCCATAGATGATGAACCTGAAGCGCTGGAAGTACTAAAAATCCATGTACAGAAAATATCTTTTGTGGACCTGAAAGCCTGCTTTACTCATCCTTTAAAGGCTATTGAATTTCTTCGTGCCAATGAAGTGGATTTTATTTTACTGGATATCCAAATGCCTGATGTTTCCGGATTACAATTGGTACAAGCCTTACCAATAGCTCCATTGATTATATTTACTACTGCCTTTCCAAATTATGCAGTAAAGAGTTACGAATTGGAAGCTGTAGATTATCTGGTCAAACCAATTGAATTTGACAGATTTTTAAAAGCTGTTTTTAAAATTCAGCATAGAATAGAGAACAAAGGGGAAAATAATTATACACCTGATTTTTTATTTGTAAAGAGTGGACCGAGCCAAATTAAGCTTGAGTACAACGACATAATTTACATAGAAAGCGATGGCAACTATATAGCGTTCCATACAAAAGAAAGAAAATACTTATCGCGAATAAGTATGTCCGAAATAGCACAAAACCTGCCTCCAAAGCAATTTTTGAGAATTCATAAATCTTATCTTATAAACCTGAAATACCTAAAAAAAGTAGAAAACTACCGTGTTTTAATTTCAGAGATTTGGCTACCCATTGGCCGGAAATACAAAACACTGATAAGGACCTATTCGAATGCGTTTACACGAGGGAATTGATAGCTTTCAGGTATCAGGTTTTATGGCCTATTGGTTAATACGCTTACTTTGAATCTTTCATTTCCACATGTATGTAAAGCTGATCGGAGTTTACATTAAAATCGCCCTTGTTTAAATCGGCAAATTCAGTTTTTTGCCAATTAGAGGTAGGAAATAAATAGCCAGTACCTTTATCACTGATTGTATATTTTACAGGCATTTTGAAACTTTCAACATTGGACACCCAGCGATGATGCAGATAAGTTTTTCTTTTTTTCTTTTCAAAGACCAGTTCCAGCTTTGGGATTTTGGGAAATTTTAAGTATTCATCGAAAAAAGGAGTATAATCCGTTCTGGTTTTTTGGTTGATAAATTGAACAATTTGCGTTGTCGTTGCTGACTTATACTTAAATTCTGATTGTATGCCTTTTAGAAGACTAAACCAAAGGCTATCATTATTGATCATATGTCGTAGCGTATTTAACATGAGAGCCCCTTTAAAATACATGTCGCCTATATCATAATGAATATGGTTTACATCGAATTTTCCAATAATTGGCGCCTGGTTTTTCACTTCTTTTTTCATTGAATTAAGGTATACCTGGGAATCTTCGTAACCATAGTGGTCCTCTATGTAAAGTGCCTCAGCATAGGTAGCAAATGCCTCATGGATCCACAATTCAGCATTGTCTGTACAACTTACGCTATTGCCCCACCATTCATGGGCGGTTTCATGTAGCACTATCCCTGCATCTATTACCCCGTTCTCTAGATCAGGTTTAGCGTTCTCAAAATCTAAATTTGAAGATGCTCCGAAATATTCTGCTCCAACCGAAACGCAACTTTGGTGTTCCATGGCATAAGGTGTTTCTACCAATTTAAATCCATCATGTGAGAAAGGATATTTCCCGAAAAATTTTTCATAGGTCTTGAACATGGGTTTTACCATTTCCACCTTTTTTCTTGCGTTTTCAAGATTGTAGGGCATTACATGGTAGTCTAAATCGATGGTGTCCTGACCATTCACATATTTGTCTTTGAAATGGGCATATTTGCCCACATTGAGAGTGAGATTGTAATTGTTGATAGGATATGAAACAAACCAATCGAAGCGCGTCTTACCATTTTCAAGCTGAATTTTACGTTGTAGCCTTCCATTCGCCACCACATCAAGATCGGATGGGGTAATCACACTAATAGCTGCACTATCAGGTTCATCAGATAGATGATCTTTGTTAGGCCACCAGCCGCTGGCTCCGTAACCCTGGCAAATAGCTTGCAACCATGGATTCCCATTTTCATCCTCAGCCCAAAGAAAAGAACCGTACATCGGAATTTCCGGGTTAAGATCTACCGGACGACCCGAAAAATACACAATGACCTCATCTATGGTTCCTTTAGGGAGTATCTCCGGGAAATTAATGTAAATAGCATTGAATTCTCTTTTGAAACTTATTGCTTTACCCTGATAAATGATGCTGTCAACCGACATGCCGGAATATAGATCAATCTGTATTCGATCAGTAGCATCGATTACCTTGAAACGAATAAGGCTACTTCCCTTGATGATCTCTTCCTGAGGAAGAACCTCTACCGTGAGGTGATAAAACCCAACATCGAAACATGTACGTAGAGGGGTCAGTTTTCCTTGAAGTGTATCCAGCCTTGAGAATGTATAAGTTTTTTTCTCTATTGCCTTCCTATCATTTTTTGTTATAAAAGCACCACTTGGCATGACGCCCCGTTCTTTATCAAGTTTGCTCCAGAAAGAGGCTCTGTATTTATCAACCATGGATTTTTCGGCCATCCATTCAGGTTCTTTTGGGTTTAGAAAATCAACCGTATCCGAAAAGGCAATATTGCTCTTAACATCATTGGTCCTGTAGTGGAGGTTAACATTGACCGGTGCCAGATCCATTTCCCTTTTTTTACTAGAGACAAGAAATTGTTTGCTCGAATTGACTTCTTTAAAATGCCATTTATCTCCTATCAATTGATAACTCACCGATTCCTTCCATTCCCCTTGCTTATATTTTACTTTATACAGTTTGGAAATGATTATATATCCTATGTCTGCTCTTAATTTTTTAAACATTTTTGGAGTAGAAACAAGATCGAATTTCACAAAGGCCTTCGTTTCCTCATCGAGGTAGATGTGTCCGTTCCAATAAGTATTTTTTTTGTTTTTTTTAGGTTTTAAACTGATCATATAGGTATGACGCCCATTGATCATTAGCATTTTTTCGATATCAAACAGATAACTTTTGATAAACCTTTGGAAAGCATTTTTCTTGGAACCAAATTCTTTGACAATATCACGGTTTTCCAACATATAGAGACTTTTTTCCCAGGGAAGCATGACCCTAAGTTTCCAATCTTCAATTTCATTTCGTTTAATCCTGGCCTCACGCAAATGGATAGAGTCACCAAGGAAATTGTTGTCTTCACTGTAGGTTTGATAGGGTCGCTTGAAAATATCAATGAATGCTTCTGTGTATCTAATGTTTTTGTCCTCTAAAAGGGATGACATTTTGTAGTTTCCGGAAAGAACGGTGGATGAGGTGTCATAATTTTCAGGTATCTTTCGAATTGCTTCTTTCAACAAATTCAGTGGGTCTTCCGGTTTTACAACAACTTCTTGTAATTCAACAGTGTTTTGTTGAAGGGAAATTTCGAGTGGCAACCCACTTATACTGCTCAATGAAACTTTAACAGTTTTATAACCGAGACAAGATATGCTGATCACTCCGGATTGAAGATGTTTAGGGTAATCCAGTATAAAGTCACCATACAAATCGGATATGGCACCTATCGGAGTAGTTTCAATAGATATATGGGCAAACGGAATGCCCTCCAGGGTCTGTTTGTCAATTATCTTTCCGCTTATCCTTATTGATTGTCCTTGAGCGTTTAGCAAGTGGAGGAATAAGAAAATGAAAATGGGAAATTTGTAAATCACGAATTTGTACATAGTTGTCTTTTACATAAAAGTTTGAGAGATGACCAACGCCCCTCTTTTTAATATTCTATGCAAAAAAGCTTTTGTAAAAGTTTAGAAACTTCTCAAATCCTGATTTGAGATATATTTTGACGCGTATTTCTGATTTATTTTACTTGGATGTGAAAAAATAGATTGTGCTATCCGATCTTTTTTAATTTCAGAGTTTGGTATTCTTTTGGGGATATACCTTTAATATTCTTAAATGCACGCTGAAAGGTGGCTTGTGAGTTAAATCCTGATTCAAGGGCTATACCCGAAATGGTGAGATGGCGATTTTTTGTAGAAAGGAGTTTTTTACAGACTTCCTCTACCCTATAGGTATTAACAAAATCATTAAAATTTTGTCTGGAATGCTGGTTTAAAATTACAGAGATAATTTTTGGGTTGATACCAATGTATGCAGCCACTTTGGACCGGTTTAGTCCCGGATCAAGATAAAGCTTATCATTTTCCATGGCAGATTGTAACTGTATCATCCATTGTTTTGCCATAGAAGTCGATATGGAACCATGTAAAAATCTTGATCTAAGTGGAAAAATCATATTGATACGGAGGTATCCTACAAATCCAATCCAATAAATGAAAATAACCAAGATCAGTTCTATGGGATAGTAATGCACATTGTACGATAAATCAAAAAAGTATGGTGCCGATACCGTTAAGGGCCAAGCCAGACCCAGGACAATCATACAAAACAATAATGCTTTAATCCATTTGTAAATTTTCTGTTGGACTTCCTTTGAAACAGACGATATGTTATAAGAGGCATGCGCCCTTATAAATAATTTGAGTGAAAGATATAAATAGATAAGGAAAACAATAATACTGAATGCTTCCGCATAAAAGTAATATACGCTATCCAGTGATTCTAGAGCAGCTTTGTCAAAGAGAACTTTATTACGGACCAAAAAATAAACAACAATAACGCTGATTCTGAAAACGAATTGAAATATTGGAGGAAAATAATAGGTTAGTATTCTTATTGGCGTTAATTTCTTTTCAGGATAAAGTAGCGAAAGAATATACAGGTAAAGGCTTGGACCTAAGGTATATATCATCACAAATGGAAACAGGTCAAAGAAAATGATATGGTCACTAAGGTGTGAACTCCAATTAAAGGTCTCAAACCCATTGTAGGCAAGCCCAAACATAAAAACACCTAGAAATTTTGCGCCCGGATGTTTTTTGTTTAATAAAAGAATGATACTGAAGATCAGGCCTTGTAAAGCACCAAATAAAATAAGAAGGTTTATCCAGTTATAATCAAGATCCATATGTCCTTAATAATGTTTTTACTAAAGTGAAGGGGTCATCAATGATGCCTAAAATTCTACAATTTTTGAGCCATAAAAATTTATATATTTTTGGACTGTTTTAAATTTCTGCTCTTAATCGAAATACTGAGCCTTGACTGATTGTTTTAAATGAAATTTGCATTCAAAATATTTCACATGAGTAAAGCTCCAAGGAGCAAGGCTGATACCACTCAAACCTTCCAACCCCCAAATCATGAGACGCTTCCTAAAATATATCTTAATAATACTCTCATTAGCATTGTTGCTTGTCGTAACAATTGTGGCTACAGTGTTGTTACAAAACGTAGATCCCAAGCAAGAAGAGCCCAACATCCAAACATACACCTTTGCCGATACACTTGCCAACCGCGAATATGACCTGGATAGCTTAAGAGCAATTATAGGTGACAACAAAGGTCTTCCTGAAGGATTCGAGATAGCAGCAGCCATTGCTTATTCCGCTTATCCACAATTGAAAGAGGTGAATATTGACATGATACTCACACAGTCAGGCGCTCCTATGGAATCGACCGTTGATATCTGGTCATTGTTTGGCCTAAAAAGGAACAGGCAATATCTTATTTTGCTAAATGATGCTCAAAATACTTTTTTTGATCCTATTTTGCTCCGGTCACTCCCTTTTGATGCCCAGGTAGGAATTTTAGCGCATGAGTTGGGCCACATAGCTTATTACCACAAACTAAATCTTTTTCAATTTGATAAATGGGGACTTGGATATTTGAGAAGCGATGAATTCCGTGCAATCCATGAACGGACAACCGACCTGATGCCGGTCTATCATGGCCTGGGTAGCCAGATCTATCAATACGCCTATTTTGTTAGGAAAGACTCCAGTTGTGTGGCATTTTATGAGAAAGAAAAGGGTTTTATGAATAAGTATTATATGACCGACGAAGAGCTGTCAGAGGTAGTTGGTCAATAATGCCTGGATTAACTGTTAATCAATCGTAATTCCTGATTTGAAATTCATAATTTAAAATTCAACATCCTCTTCCAAACTTTTACTGCACATTATCCGGCATTTTTAAATAGAATACACTACATTGTATACTGTATTCCTATGATTTGAGATGAACATTTGTGTGTGATGGGCTTTGATTAATGAATTTATACAAGTACGGAATCCAAGCACTAAAATTAACACAATGAAAGTAAGCAAAGTTTATTTTACCAAGATTGAAAAAGAAAAACTCTTTGAAGCATGGATCTCTTCCGATATGGTCATTGAACCGGTTTCAAGAATTGAAAGTGATCCTGTAGTTGGAGGACAGTATAAATTATACGCTGAATCCCCCACAGGAACATCTGTAATGTCGGGTGAATTCAAGGTGATCGATAAGTATGAAAGATTAGAATATACCTGGCATTGGGAGGGAACAGGAGAAATAACAGTAGTCAATATTGCCTTCAAACAAGTGTTGGATCAAACCATTGTAAAACTGGAGCATGAAGGATTTGCCACGATTGAAAGTCGTGATATACACGATGCAGGGTGGGATAATTATTTTGAAGGATTAGAAAGGAAACTTCTGAATAGTATCTGATCAATCGAAAAGTAGTAGTTATTGAATCAATATTCTTTCTACACTGTAAATATTCACGGCCTGTAATTTACCCTTTAGTGTTACCTCACCCACCAATTTCCTGGAAAAGTCGTTGCTGCCATTAAGGTGTTGCTGGAGATTTTCGGATATTAAGATTTGTTGATCGAAATCATTACATTTCGCCTGTATCCTGGAAGCCGTATTAATGGTATCGCCATGGTAGGCAATCTCTCTTTTTATTTCTCCTACTTCAGCTATCGTAATTTTACCCATATTCAATCCTGCCTTAAATTCTGGTAAAACATCATAGGTTCTTATATAATGATCTGATCTTTTCTCCAGCCTGTCAGTGAAAGCAAAAAATGCCCTGATACAATTAGCGTCGATCAGTCCTTTTTTTCTTTGCCAGGTTAGCACCACTTCATCACCAACATATTGATAGATCTCGGCATGATACTTGGCAACAATATCAATATCTACAAAACAATCCTGAAGTAGTTGGCTATATTTGATATGTCCCAATTTCTCGGCAATGGCAGTGGACGATTTAAGATCAAGGAACATGAATATACGTTCGTCCTCTTTTGGTCCGTAGAACTCTCCTTTTAACATTCTAATGAGATTGCCCGGGCCAAATTTTTTATCCACTTGCTTGATGAAATCAATTAAAAATCCTACCAAGAAGCAATAGAATATGAAAAGTGCTGCTGTCCTTGAAAACAGAAAGTTTTGTGTTTCTTCCCAACTCAAATTTATCTCCACAATACGTGCGAAAATCCGCATCCCTAATAGCAATAATAGAATTGTGATAATCAGATAACTCAGTGAACCTATAAAGATGGCTTTACCCAGTGATACATTTCTGAATACTTTTTTTTCAAAGAAATATTCTAAACTCCCAAATAACAAACCGGCAAATATTCCCAGAACTAAATGGATCCTTACCTGTTCGGTAGGACTTAACGCTTCATATTCCCGGACCACCTCCTGTCCGAATTCTCTCATGATGGTCCAGAATGTAAAGGCCGTGGTCCAAATGATCGTTTGGACAGCAATGGTGCGGAAATACTTTTTGTTGACTTTAGACTTCATGGCCTATGAATGAATTCAATTAAAGTTTTAATCAAATAGGGATTAATGCTATCAAGTTAAGTCTTTAGGTCTCAGGTTTCAGATATCAGGCAATCCTCTGACAGGTCAAAAAACATCATAAAGGCTGAGACCGGAATGCTTTTTGTTTTTTCTAAACTAAATGGCATTGAATTAGAGATTAAAACGCTTGATTTATTTCACACTTCCTTTTTGGCAATTTACTGAGAATAAAAGTTAAATTAAATGCGATAAAACAAAGTTTCTATAAAGTTATGGAGATCAACTTTTTCAAATGAGCATTTCACAACCAATGTTCTTTTTGCTTGATCAGAAAGAACGAAAAAATCAAGGCTGTGAAGAAATTTGCTAAAAACCTCCATTTAAAGCTAAAATCATTAAACTCGCTACGTCCAAACAGTAATGATTTCTTAATGCTTTAAATTCCGGTTTTCTTCACGCAATTTCTTCAAGGCCGAAACATATCGGAAGAGCGCTTGCCGAACAATGGATTAAAAGCAATTAATGGTCAACCTTATTCAGGGATGTACATAAGTCTTTATACTAAATTCTTGTTACTTATTACTGTAGCGAGGGCTTTTTTAGCGGAGACTATATATGAGCCGATTATAGCAAGTTTCAGATTCTTTATGCGTTAAGCGTTGATTATTTTTGAATTACAAAATTCAAAATCATTACGTACAATAAAAGAATAACAAAACCTGCACTTGAATGAAACCTGCGATTGACCCCTGGACAGAAAGAATTGATCAGTTAGACTGGCATGACCTGCTTCAAAATCTGGCACTTGATGGCTATGCTTTGGAAAGCCAACTTTTAACTGAGCAAGAATGTGATGAGCTTGTTGCTTTATACAATGGTGAACAAACTTTCCGGAAGACCATCAACATGGAGCAGTTTCGATTTGGAAAGGGTGAATATAAATACTTTGATTATCCATTGCCTGGAATGGTCCAGAAATTAAGGGAGAATTTATACCCGTATTTGGTACCCGTTGCCAATGGATTTGCAAAATTGGGTGGTTCAAATATGGTATATCCTGCAACGTTGAAAGCTTTCTTGGAAAATTGTAGAAAACATGGTCAGCTAAGACCCACACCGCTTATACTTCAATACCGGGAGGGTGGATACAATACGTTGCATCAGGATCTCTATGGCGCAATACATTTTCCATTTCAGGTGGTTATTTTCCTGAGTCGACCAAATGATGATTATTCCGGTGGAGAATTTGTAATGGTTGAACAACGTCCCAGGGCTCAATCAAAGGCTGAAGTATTGCTTCCTGGAAAAGGTGATGTTTTGATATTCACAACAAACTATCGCCCTGTGGAGGGGAGCCGTGGATATTATAAGGTGGCTATGAAACACGGAGTAAGCAAAATACGATCAGGGCAGCGTTTTACTTTGGGTATTATTTTCCACGATGCAAAATAATCATGATTACATAAAAGTCCGGATCTGCATTAGGTGACAGCAAATCGTTTGGCGAGAAAGAGAGAAAGAGGCAAAAGTGCCAGAACAAATAATCCGTAAAGCCATCCTGTGAATCCGGCTGCAATACTTGCATCCATAACGATCAAAGCAATTACTCCGGCCTTTACGGCTTTTCCGATATCTGGTCCCTTCAAGGTTTTCCTTGCATTGAATAGCGGTGGGAAAATGAAATAAGAAAAGAGCAATAAATAAGGAATTTGAATGTACCAATTCCCTTCCTTAAACCATGTTATCAAAAAAATGCTGAGGATTACAGCGATATATAAGATGATACCCAAATTGAAGGCACTTTTTTTCCCGCCATGAACTTCTCCCCGGCTAATGGTAGTAATCGCAGCGATATATACAATGGGTATGAAAGCTACAAACCAAAATTCGAAAACCTTTTCTGAGACAATACTGATCCCTAATAATAAATTACCACCTCTGCAAAGTCCCATATTGATGGGGCCGAGAAAAGCATGATGTTTACCAAGCCAATCGTAGATGACTGCCAAACCAGCTACGCTCAAGGCAAGCATAGCACTCAATGTTGAAACCTGGTAGGCACAAAGTACTCCCAAGAACAGGAGTATGATACCTAAAGATGCTGCGCTCAAAACAGTGACTTCTCCACTGGGAATAGGTCGTTCGGGACGTTCTTTTTTGTCAAGTTCGGCATCAAAGACATCGTTTAACACCACACCACCTCCATAAAGGCCAATGGTAGATAGTATCAGCCAACCAGCTCCATTTAGTTCTGCTGCCCAGAAATAATCGGTATCACTGAATATGAATTGATAACCGGTGCTGGCAATAGCCAACCCTGCCAATATATCTGCTATGGCAGTGATAATATTGGCCGGTCGCATCAGCCGTATATGTGCCAGCAGTTTCGACAAACCTGAAATGAATTATTTAATGATGTTGGATTTGTTTCGTTGGATCTTGGGCATTTGTCCGCGAAGAATAGAATTACCTGAGAATTTTTCGCTTTGATCAATCCCTTCGTCGCCAAGCCAATCTTCCTCCTTCATCTGACCACTTTGTCCAAAACTGGCCAAAGCATTGTCATAGCAAACTTTTTTGATGTCTTCATCAGAAATGCCTCTTTGTTTCATCAGTGCGGCTGTTTTAGGCACTGCCAGTGGATCACTGATCCCCCAGTCAGCTGAGCTGTTTACTGAGATTCTCTCAGATCCATATTGCTTTACAACCTCTACCATTCTCTCATTTCCCATTTTGGTATTGGGATAGATGGTAAAAGCTGCCCAAAAACCTCTATCCAAAACTTCTCTAACCGTTTCCTCATTGTTATGGTCTATAATGACCATACTGGGATCCAGGCCATGTTCCAGACAAACGTCCATACTTCTTGATGTACCGGCTTTTTTATCACGATGAGGAGTATGGACCTGAACAGGCAAGTCGACCTCTTTCGCAAGATCTAACTGTAAGCGAAAATATTTGTCCTCTGCCTCTGTCTGGTCATCATATCCGATCTCTCCAACACCTACAACACCTTCTTTACAGACATAAAGTGGTAGAAGTTCCATCACTTGTTCTGCTAAAGCCTCATTGTTTGCTTCTTTCGAATTCAGCCCGATCGTACAATAATGCCTAATGCCGAACTGACTTGATCTGAATCTTTCCCAACCCACGAGGCTGCTGTAATAATCTTTAAAAGAACCAGCTTCAGTTCTGGGCTGTCCCAACCAAAAGGCCGGTTCAATAATCGCCACGATTCCTGCTTCTTGCATGGCTTCATAATCATCCGTTGTACGTGAGGTCATATGGACATGCGGATCTATAAACATCATATCTTCTTTATTTTAATTACAAGTCAAACAATTATTGTGTCTTTTTTGCCCACCATTTTTGGGCCAAAGTGTCCCAGTTAAGCTCACCGTTTTCTACGGTTTGTTTTAGAGACTGGTATCCGTTTAAAAGTACTTTGGTTTCTGCATGATCAGTTTGTGAACATACTAATGCTGCCGCCTCTTGCTGCATGATATCTTCATTAGAGAGTAATTTCTTGATATCCCCCAGGAGCCTTTCGTCCGCAAAACCTCCAACAGGTCTCCAGATTTCCGGAGTCACAATTCTGCCAGCAGCCCATCGCTCATGTGCGAAGTCAGATATAATTCTTGCTAGCTCTGCATTAGCTCGTTTTGATATGCCCTGAATTCTATAGAGGGGTCGATCAATGAAGACAGCTTTTAAGAACATTTGATTCCATGCATTATCATCGAAGTACTCAGCGGGATAGGGATTGTCTAAAGCTACCGCATCAAAAATGGAAGTGATATTAGTCCTGATACCTTCTGTAGCTCTTTGTATATATCGTTCAGGGTATGGGAAAATGGGTAGTCCGGCATACAAAGCTGTCTGTTCCCCCATATCGGAAGTACTGAAGAGTTTTTCCAGTATTTCAACAAAATGGTCAGCGCTATTATGATTATATGAAATCAACAACAGTACTCTTGTTGCCTGTTCTTTTGTCCAATGTTTGGGATAAAATCCAGGTCGTAGCTGATCTGCTTCTTCCAGGGATTTCTCATCGGTGATCAGATCTTCTTTGCCAATAAATCGTGCGGTAGAGCTGAAAGCGAGATACAAACTTCTTTCACTGTTCTCTTTTTCTAGCAGCTCCAGCTTACCATCCAACCATGATTTCGATTTAGAGGGTAAGTTCTTAATAATAAGTTGATATAAATATGATTTTATCTTTTGTTGCTCCGTTCCCATCCGATCGCTTTAGTATATCATTAGTTTTAATAACAGAATATAAGAGGTACAGCCCCTAAGATTTGAATGTAGCAAAGGTAAGGCTTTCCCTGAAAATTGAGAAGGGTAAAATAATCGGAACCCTTTCTTAATTAAATGATTTATATCATGTATTTGCCAGCAATGACCTGCTTTGTTCCATACAATCACTTGTAAAATTAATTGATGACTCATAACTCAATGGATCACAGTATTTTAGTTGCAAATCACGCTTTGCAACTTTTCCAGACTTATTTTTCTTCCGCAAATAATAAGCACTACCCTTTTTCCCTGAAATTTATGTTTTTCTTTTAAAAGTGAGGCTATTGATAAACAGGCTGCTCCTTCCACGATCATTTGATGTTTTTCAATGATCAATTTCAAAGCCTGTTTTATTTCTTCCTCGGAGACCAATATATAGTCCTTCACTAGATCCTGACAAACGTCAAATGTAATAGATCCCGGCTCAATACCCCCTGCGGTACCGTCGGAAAGTGTATCCAAACTTTCCATTTCGATAATTTTACCGGCTCTGATGGATTCATACATCACCGGTGAGTTAATGGGTTGGCAGCCTGCAATCTCTGTTTTGGGATTGAAACCTTGGAAATATCCGGCTATTCCTGATATTAATCCACCACCACCGATCGGTATGATGACAGTATTGATTTCTTCCAGTTGTCTACCCAATTCCACCCCGACGGTACCTTGACCAGCCAGAATATAAGGATCATTGTAAGGTGATATATATACCAAATCATTTTCTTTAGCAAAACGCATTGCCTCCAGTTCGGTTTCAATAGGGTCTTTGCCATAAAACTTGAGTTCTACATCGAAATGTTGGAGTGATTCTACTTTAGCTTTTGAAACATTTTCAGGTAGAAAAATGATGCCCTTCCTCTTCAACTGGGATAATATCATCGAAAATGCTCCGGCATGATTTCCGGTGGAGGCGGTGATAACGCCTTTCTCCAGAACGGTTTCATCAAGGGACAAGAGCTTATTCGTTATACCCCTGTATTTAAAGGACCCTGATCGTTGCTGGCTTTCTAATTTCAGGTGAACCTCACCATCAATGACCTGGCTTAGGTAAGGCGAATGCTCCAATGGAGTCTCGTAGATATAAGGCCGTATTCTCTGCTCAGCCTCATTAACAAGATCGTAAATGTTCATGCACTAAAATATCAATTAAAAACTATATGAATGACGATTTTTTCTGTTCAAAACTTAGTACTTGAAAAAATTGGTGATCAAAACTCAATTTTTGACAGCCAGAGTCGCAGCAGCCCATTTGGTTTATAAGACTTTAAATACTAGATTAAAAAATCAATCTAGTGCCTGATTTTTTATGAATGATGACAATCACAGGATTGCCAAATGGCTACAAAGGTTACAGCAAAATAGCTGGGAACCCGAAATATTTATTTCGGGTATTATCATTTTTTCTCTTTTTCAGATCCCTGAATATTTGGAAAAATACAGACTTCATATCCGAAGGGAGGTCGATATAGGGAATAACGTGGATCTGGTTTTTGCTTTTGTAGATGTAGGGTTGTACTGGCTTATTTTTGGATTTGTTTTTCATTTATTTACTCGCGGCATATGGGGAAGCTTGATTGGGCTGAGTTATGTCTTTCCGGAAGGTGTGGTTGCCTCCAAAATAAAGTACCAACCCAAATTCCAGAAACGGGTAGATGCCATTCCAAGCCTTGAAGAAAGTATCAATAAGTTGGAGAAACTCAGTAGCTCGATCTTCTCCATCTCATTTTTGCTTTTTATGTGCATGATTGCCACCTGCATCTGGTTTTTGTTCCTGATGGCAGTCTTAGTGACCTATTTCAAGATCTTTGGCATTGAAGATCAAACAGCTATTGGTTTGATTATTCTGGTCTATTTAATTGGCAGTGTTATTTATTTGTTTGATTTTATCTCATTAGGGCTTTTAAAGAAAAGCAAAACGATAGCTGCAATCTTTTACCCGATTCATTGGTTTTTCTCTCGTTTGGCTTTGAGTGGTTTATACCGGCATGTGTATTATACCTATTTGTCCCATTTTAAAAAATGGAAACTGGTTACATCCATTTTAGTTTATATTGGAATATCGGGTTTTGGTGCCGTTTGGAGCGTCATGAGTGCCGTATCTCAAAGTGGTTCTTTATATTCGAACATTGAATTGTTCAGTACGAGAAATGGCTATTACACCAATGGCAGCAATTACGATGACCAGGCCGGATTAATAACCATGGAAGCCAGCATTCAATCCGATATGATCAAAGATGATATTTTGAGATTGTTTGTGGTACATCAATATAAATATGAGGAAATCTTTATTATCGATAGTTGTAACTATGAGCAGCGAAAGGATTCTTTAAAAGGTAACGAATTGCAAGAACTGAAGCTTTTGTGCCTGAATGAGTTTTACAAAATATACATCGATGATTCTTTATATACGGATCTGGATTGGACCTTTTACACAAAACCCGAGGCTAATCAAAAAGGTATAATCAGTTGGGTAGATATTGCTCATTTAAACAGAGGTAAACATAACGTTGCCGTGAAAATGAATTTGCAAGAAGGTGCACCACAATTTACTTATGCCAATATTCCTTTCTATAAGGCTATGGCAAAAAAGGAAGAATAAACTCCGAAAAGATCCACGACAATGAAGCTTTCTAATGAGTTAAAAAGAAAAATAAGGCAGGTGATCTACATCACTATTTTCTGGTGGTTTGTGGCGTTTTTCTTTGTGATTCATGATCACTTATTTAAAGAATCGTTGAAAGGGAGCATTTTCAAGGATTATAATTTTTGGACTAACCTGATAACAAATTTATTTGCAGTGGCCACCGCAGGTGTTACAGGTGGCTCTATCATTGTTTTTTTTCTAAAGGATAGGTTCAAAAGAAGACCACTCTGGTTTGGGATCGTGGTGAATACGATCACCTTTATCCTGTTGATTAGTGTAGTGACAATATTCGCTTCTCTTTTTTATAATGCGCTGGTCACTGATTTGCCATTTTCTCATCCGGAAGTGAGAAGCCGGACCATAGAATTTTATACTGGCCCTGGTTATTTGATGGTATTAGTAAACTGGACGATCATTTCAAGTTTGACACTGGTTGTTTTGCAAATCAATGATAAATATGGTCAGGGCATTTTTCTGGATCTTTTGAAAGGCAAGTATCATAAGCCAAAGGAAGAAACCAGGATATTCATGTTTCTGGACATGCAGGGCTCCACTTCGATTGCTGAGAGAATAGGTAATAAAAAGTATTTTCAGCTTCTCAATGAGTTTTTTGAAGATTGCACGAAAGCCATTGTGGAAACAAAGGGAGAAATCTATCAATATGTTGGTGATGAAATTGTGATATCCTGGAAGATAAAAAATGGAACAAAGGATGCTAATTGTTTGAAATGTTTCTTTGAGATTAAAAACAATATTCAACAATTATCGGATAAGTACCTCAAGAGATTTGGAGTGGTTCCGGAATTTAAGGCAGGTTTGCACTATGGACAAATCACTGTAGGGGAGGTGGGAACCATAAAAAAAGATATCATTTTTTCAGGAGACGTTCTCAATACAACCTCCAGAATGCGCGATTTATGCAATGCCTTTGAAGTCAAATTATTAGTCTCCGAAGACATGCTTAGGTTACTTGATCTCAAAGATGGCTTTCAGACTAAAGAAATCGGAGAAATCCAGTTGAAAGGAAAGAATGTCCCTATTCGATTATTTAATGTCTTTATTGGGGTCAAGACCGCTGTGGCTGAAAAAGGGACAGTTAAAACTTAATTGATACATTAACTCAAATTTTTCGACTGGCTGAATAACAATTGCCGAATTTGGACTTTGAAATTTAATTGGAATGAAGTTTTTCTTAAAACTGAATATGCAAGAAAGACTATGAACGCAATCTTTAGATTTCGTGAGGTTATTGCAATACACTTTTAGTGATCCTTTTCAATCGGCTTCCCGAGAATAAGCATTTTACTCCAAATAATGATCAGTTCATCGGAATTTAGATGAACCAGCCTTGTATTCAACATTTCTTTGAACGGATCGATCATTTTCTTTTATATCGATCAACTCAAATACATTCAAAACCAAATCATAAAAAAATGAGATTAACATTTGTTTTATTGCTTTTAGCAGGAATTGTATTTGCCTGCGAGGCCCCTGTTGAATTTGAGCAACCCCAGCCTGTCAATCAAAGAGATTTGAACAAAATACCAAAAAGACTCAGAGGAGTTTATATATCGACCAAAGACAGTTCCTATTTAATAATTGATGGCAAAAAAATGATTAGCCGGATGGAAGTCCGTTTTGAAGGTCATAAAGATTCGATCGACCTTGACCTTGATTCGATTGGACTGGGTATAAATAAAAAGAATATTGTCATGATGGAAAAGGATAATGCCAAATTCACATTTCAGTTGAAAGGTGATTTAGTGTTTGGCACCTATTTACATTCAGATACCATCTTTGAAATTTCAACAAGGCATAAGATAAGGAAGTTTAAAGGACATTATTTTCTCAACTATCAACATTCCATTGATAATTGGAAGGTTAACAAATTGAGCCTGGAAAAGTCTCTCCTGACCATATCCAAAATTTCTTTTCCGAAGGATTTGGAAAACCTCAAAGAAATTACTGAAGTGGAAGAGGTTCGATCGGATAAAGGAAAAGTAATGGCTTATAAACTGGATCCAACCAGGGCAGAACTTAAAAAATTATTGGATCGCAATTTTAAAAAGATCAATAGCTATCAAAAAATCGGTGGTGCCAGCTCGGTCAGTGAATAGATGAGAAAACAGGCGTGTTTTTGTTTTGGTTCAATGTTTTGTTAAAAATCGCCAGCTTGGAATTTTAAGTAACTCCGGATAATTAATCCGGAGTTTTTTTGTGACACAATTTAAAGCTAGGTTCTCTGATCATCAGTTGTTCCAGGGCTGGAGACCGGAAACAACCGGGTGATAGAGAGTAATTCTTCATTCGAAATTTGTAATTCTCAAACTTATCAAACATTTCACTCCAGGAAATAAACACTTCGTCGGAATCCTCATGTCTAAAGTGTTGATGCAGCTTTTCTTTGGATCAAACAAAACAACAATTGAATTATGAAAAAATTAATTTTTTATGCCATCGTGTTAATCTGGTTAAGCGCATGCACTGAAGTAGTTTACAAAAATCCTCAACCTTTAAATACTGGGTCTTTAAAGACATTTCCTGAAGAATTGAGAGGAGCATATGAAAGTGTGAATGATGATGAAAAGATCACCATTACACTTGGAGAACGGTACTATTCACTTCGGGAAGATGATGATGAGCAAATCGATGGTAATATCTCATCAGATAGTGCATCCTTGAAATACTATAAGGGATATTATTTTTTGAGCCATAAGATGGATGAGCTACCTTATTGGATACTTAGAGTAGCAAAGGTGCAACCCGACGGCACTCTGTCTGTGTTGGCCATTGATGCTGATAACCACAGCATCATGGATGAGCTGAGGAATTCTCTCGAGGTAAAACGTGTGGAACACGATGATGAATATGATAAATTCTTTTTAATTGAGCCTACGAGGAAAGAATTAATAAAACTCATAGAGAAGAAAGTTTTTCAGGAAGTTTATACCTTTAAAAAGATAAACTAACAATAATGAGCCTGGCAAGGACAGAATCAGGCCAGGCTCATTTCAAATATTAAATGGACTATTTTGACGATTTCATTTTACCGCTGATTTATTTCACGGTGGCCTTAGGCATATTAATAGTACTTTTCATTAAAGTCTGGCCCATACTTAATAAGCGAATCAAGAATGAAATAGTCAGAACAAATATTCAAGTCTTTTTGGTATGTCAGGCAATTTTTCTGTTGGTTTATATCTTAATCGGCTTTGTAAATATTATTCCGGAAATCATCCAGGCCAATGTTATTGCCCTGCTGATGTTTAATCTCTCTTTTAAGATCGAGAAAGATGCCGAAAAGAAGAAGGTTTCTTTTTGGAAGGTTCAAAGAAAGGTATTCATCATCTCTTTCCTATCTGTAATACTCGGTGTTATTGCTGTTAATGTTATTTTGCATTATTTAATAGGAACGGAACTGTATTGGGATGGAGGTTTTTTTGGTTTTCAATATTTGGAAATGGTGCTATATGTTGTAGCCGGCTTATTGGTGATTTCAGGGCGGATGTTATACCAGTACAAAAACTATGAATCCAACCTGAAACTGTCCAAGAAGGAACTTGAAGTAGCACGACTTAAAGCGCATAATAAATCGGTGGAGCTCAGTGCCCTTCAGGCAAAGATTAATCCTCATTTTTTATTTAACTCCCTTAATTCGATTGCCAGTCTGGTTCATGATGATCCTGATACGGCGGAAAAAATGGCGCTCTCTTTGTCCAGGTTATTCCGGTACAGTCTCAACAAGGAGGAAAGGAATCTGGTAACGTTGAAAGAAGAAATAGAAATGGTAGAGACTTATCTTGAAATTGAAAAAGTACGTTTCCAGGACAGACTGACCGTGGTAGAAGAAATTGATGAGGCAGCGCTTGAATATATGATCCCCAGGTTTTTAATACAACCGCTGGCTGAAAACGCAATTAAACATGGTACCAGCAAATTGACTGAGGATGGATACATCAAATTAGCAGTTTCATTAAAAGGCGATACACTTGTTATCCTTGTTGGTGACAATGGCCCCGAATTCAAAGACGAGCTTGTAAATGGCTATGGATTACAGAGTACCTACGATAAGTTAGCGCTGCTTTTTCCCGATAATCACAACCTGGAAATTGTAAACGGTCAGGAGAAATTTATCAAAATAACTTTGTTTAACTTAAAAAGAAATGCCGCAACTGTTTAGAGCAATCATTGTTGAGGATGAAATCCTGGCCAGAAAAAGATTGATCAGGCTTTTGAATGAATACGAAAGAGAAATTGAAGTAGTTGGTGAAGCAACCAACGGACAGGAAGGGCTGGAATTAATTGAAAAGCTTGATCCTGATCTTGTATTTCTGGACATTGAAATGCCGGGACTCAATGGGTTTGAAATGTTACAAAAACTTGATAATCCACCAACGGTAATTTTCACTACGGCTTATGAAGAATATGCCATCAAGGCGTTCCAGGAAAATTCAATTGATTATTTGCTCAAACCAATAGAAGAAGAAAGACTTAAAACCTCCCTGGATAAACTTAAAAAATTCAATAACCGAACTTCCTCAGAAAATATTGATTCTGTTCTATCTCTTATAGAACAATTAAAACCCAAACCTGACCTGGTTTCATTCCCTGTTAAAGTTGGTGATAGGATCATCATGGTGAAACTGGAAGACATTGTTTATTTTGAAGCTGCTGACAAATACGTAAACCTATATACAAATGCCAATCAAACTTTTTTAATTGATCAAAGTTTATCAGAACTGGTCATAAAATTACCCGAAAATTTTCTTCGGGTTCACCGTGGGAATATTGTTAACAAAAACTATATCAAGGAATTTCAGAAGCACTTTAACAATCGATTCATACTTGTATTGGAAGACGGGACACGGATCAGAAGTGGAAAAAGTTATTATGAGGAGCTCAAAGCACTATTGACCATATGATTGTAGTGTTTTTGAGAAATATGGCCCTTTAATATTTCACCAATGCCTGTTTGATTGGACGCTTTGCATCATGAAGCCTTTCATCTTGTTTTAACCAGGTGAAATGTTCTGCTTTTTTGACATTTTCCCATTTCATGATGATAATTTCCTGCACATTTTTACTAATGGTATTGATGTAAAGCCCGGCAAAGAATAGAACCAGAAGTGTTACAAATTTACGACCTCTCATGACCAACAAATTTAATTAGTAAATGTAATACTCACCAAACTTCTGATGGTTACAGGGAGGTGTGGCTTTATTTTATAAAAATGATTTTTCCAGGGCTAGAAAAACCATAATTTAATTGAAAGGGCTACAACGGTAACAATCAATACAGGCCTGATCCACTTATCCCCGCTCTTAACAGAAAGCCTGCTGGCTGTCCAGGCACCAATGGTCTGGCCGGCGGCCATGGTAAGCCCTAATTGCCAGTTGACTTTACTTTCCAGCAGGAAAACCACGAATGCCGAAAATGTATAAATGAAAACAACAAAAACTTTGATACTGTTGGATTTAACGAGGCTTAAACCGTTGATCGAGGTAAGGATGGCCAAAATGATAAAACCTACTCCCGCTTGAATAAAACCACCATATATGCCTACAAAGAAGAAAGCTATGACACCATACCATTGTTTTTTCTTTGAAAGATTTTCTTCCAGGGATCCTTTTTTACCAAAAGGTCTGAAGATCATATTCAAAACAACCAAAACCATCACCACTGCCAATATTCTATTGAAAAGCTCACCTTTTATATCAATGGCAATTTTGGCTCCTATAATTGCTCCTATTATCGATGAGATACTCAACCAGATGCTATAGGGAAAAACGGAAATGCCTTTACTCCTGAAACCACTTGTTGCTGATAATGTGCCAAATAAAATGGCTAACCGGTTGGTTCCGTTGGCAATGCTGGGAGGTAGTCCCAAAAAGATCAATGCAGGAAGCGTGAGCAAAGAACCACCACCGGCAATGGTATTGATGAAACCTGCAATGAGACCGGCACCCGCTATGATTAAAAAATGCTGAATTTCCATGAAATCTCACGATCCTTTTGAAACGTTGCTAAAATAAGCTGGAAATATTTATAAACACAATTTAAAGGAGGGAAGTGGTAATGGTTCAAGTCTTGAATTCACCAATAACACTATGAGTTTTTCGCATGTTAATAATGAATTCTAATTTCCAATCGATACAATTAAGCTAAGTCCTTAGGTATCAGGTTTCGGGTCTCAGGTAATTTCCACACAAACCAAAAAAGTTATGATTAGGGCTAAAACCTGACACCTGAATGCCTTTGTGGTACCCAGACAACGCCTTAGCATCATAACGCATTAATCCCATTACAGACTTGAGCATAGTATCAACAATGAAGAGCCAGGACATTGAATTTTATTTGATCTCTGAAGCATCGTGAAGAAGCCCTTCATTTTACTTTCTCAAGCGCATTACTTTAACAATTTTAGCAATATCAAAAAATGAAAATATTCATATCTGCTTTCATTCTGATTTCTCTTACCCATTTTTCCGAAGCCCAAATAAGATACGGGCAACAGGATGAAAAGCCTGAAGTGAACTATCGATATCCGGGAGAGTATAAAATAGGAGGGATAAAAGTAAAAGGCACAAGTCAACTTGATCACAATGCATTGATCTCTTTGTCGGGATTGAGGGTTGGGGACAATGTGAAGATTCCGGGTGACGCCATTACCGGTGCCATCAAAAAGTTATGGAATCAAGGTATCATGGATGATGTATCCATTCATATAGAGAAAATTGAGAGCAACAAGGTTTACTTAATACTCCAGGTCAAAGAAAGACCAAGATTGACAAGAATCACTTTCGATGGAATCAGTAAATCGCATCAGGATCAATTGAGAAGTGATGTGGGGCTGATCATTGGCAGAATCCTGACCAACGCTACTGTGAAAAATGCTGAAAATGTCATTAAGAATTTTTTCAAAGACAAAGGATTTCTGGGGGTTGAAGTGAATGTGGCAAGGTTTCAGGATTCGCTATTGAACAATGGTGCCGGGCTTCACTTTGATGTAAAAAAAGGAAACAAAGTGAAGATCGATAAAATACATTTTATTGGAAATGATCATTTTTCGCCAAGGCGACTCAAAAAGCATATGTCGGAAACAAAAGAAAAGGTCAGGTTCGGACTTATTGGAGGTTTATTTAATGGGGTGAAAAAATCCATTTCAAAAAACAAGGAGGATTCACTTATTTCCAATCCTCATCGTGGAATAAGGAATTTTCTTCACGAACACATTAACCTCAATATTCTCAGCAGTTCAAAATTAATCAAGGAAACCTTTGAAGAAGATAAAAGAGGTTTGATTGCCTTTTATAATTCGAAAGGATACAGAGATGCCAGGATGGTAAAGGATACAATTTACTTTACAAAAGACAATGACATAGAGATAAGAATTGAGATAGATGAAGGAAAAAAATATTATTTCAGAGATATATACTGGTCAGGAAATTATAAATATGAGGATAAGGTACTAAGCGACATATTAGGCATTGAAAAAGGAGAAGTTTATAACCTTGATTTGCTCAATCAAAGGATCAATTATAATCCTATGGGCCGGGATGTAAGTGCGCTTTATATGGACGATGGTTATTTGCAATTTCATGTACGGCCCGTTGAAGTACTAATAGAGAATGACTCTATAGACATTGAAATGCGTGTTTTTGAAGGAGAACAATTTACTATAAGTGATGTGATCATCAAGGGAAATGACCAAACCAGTGATCATGTGATTAGACGGGAAATAAAAACATTGCCTGGAAAAAAATTTAGTCGGACTGATTTGGTTCGTAGTAATCAGTCCCTGGCACAGCTTGGATATTTTGATCCCCAACAAATCGGAATGAATCCCATCATTAATCCTGAGGATGGCACAGTTGATATTGAATATACAGTGGTGGAGAAATCCGGAACGGAGGCGCAGTTATCCGCGGGATTTGGAGGGAATTCAAAGCTTTTTGGAACACTTGGACTCAAGATTAATAATTTCTCAGCCAGGAAATTTTTTAAATTCAAAGGTTGGCAAGGCCTGCCTATCGGTGACGGACAGACTTTACAGATCAGTGCACAAAGCAACGGTAGTTCATTCCAGAATTATTCAATGACGTTTTTAGAACCATGGCTCGGTGGGAAAAAACCAAATGCCTTATCTTTTAATCTGAGTCATGTAATTAATCGATTAGTCGATATTGAAAACAACACCTTAGGATCATTGAAACTCTACAGCGCAACTATTGGTCTTGGAACAAGATTGAAATGGCCCGATGATCACTTTAACATTCAGAATTCTATCACTTATTCACTTTATGAGTTTAATAATTATAATAACTCTCTGGGGATTACAGATGGTAATTCACATAGCATGACATTCAACACCACTATTTCAAGATATAGTCTTGATAATCCATTGTATCCAAAATCAGGGTCAACAATTTCTTTGAAAGCAAGCTTTACTCCGCCATATTCTTTATTTAACAAAAAAGATTACAGCAGCATTGGCAACAATGAGAAATACAAATTTGCGGAATATCACAAATGGGATTTTGATGCATCTTTTTTTACTCCTTTGGCGGGAGATCTTGTGTTGCACTTTAAGACAAGTTTGGGATTTTTGGGCTCTTACTCTAGTGAAACGGGCATAGGACCCTTTGAACGATATAGATTAGGAGGAAGTGGTATTGGAAGTACAGGAGATTTTTTAGTGGGTTCACAGCCCATCAGCTTGAGGGGTTATGAGAATAATTCTATCGTTCCCTTTGACAGCCAAACTCAAATTGAGGGAGGAGTGGTTTTCAATAAATTTACATTTGAGCTACGTTATCCAATTTCCTTAGGCTCTCCAATGATTTATGTATTGGGATTTGTGGAAGCCGGAAATACCTGGAACAATTATAAGGAATACAACCCAAATCAACTTTTTAAAACTGCCGGAGTTGGTGTAAGGATCAATATGCCTGGATTTGGATTGATGGGAATAGATTACGGACACGCTTTTGACACAAAAATTGGCAACCTCGTTCCTACAAAAAATAATTTCACCTTTACTATTGGAGGACAGAACAGATAAAAAAAAGCCCCCTGGTGAGATGTTACACCAGGGGGCTTTTCTTCGATCAGTTGGATTAATTATAAGATAA
Organism: Splendidivirga corallicola; assembly: GCA_030442035.1. Lineage (GTDB taxonomy): Bacteria > Bacteroidota > Bacteroidia > Cytophagales > Cyclobacteriaceae > Splendidivirga > Splendidivirga corallicola. Next base: position 132,445 of record JAUJEA010000002.1, on the reverse strand, counting down.
ACTATCTTTTTCTACTTTAATTTTGTATTGATCCCACTGCTCCAAAATAAAGTTATAAAACTCCATTTCCTCACGGTACTTTTCGTGATCTCCGGCACAAACGCTTTTGTAATGATTTTCAACCATTTCGTATTCGTACTCTAGTTTTTCTTTGCTTCTGTTTACAGAACTTAGGATTGCAGTTTTTTCTAATACAGTCATATGTTTAACATTTAAAAATAATTTTGCAATTACGAGGCACACATTTTATTTAACTCATTAAATGATTTTTTATTGTAAATAGTTCTAAATAATCTTCAAAAAATGATAATGCAAAAATTGCATTCTACTAAAATATATAATTCCATTCTTTATTCAAAGAAGATTTAAGGTGATAATAAATAACGATTTTGATAAAACATCACGGTTTAAAGCGGCTGATCAAGAGGCAAAGACCGGTGAAATCGGATATGATTATACGGTTTCTTTGATCATGACAAAAACCAGGCTAGTCACAACAAGGACCACAGCACAGAAGGTTGCCACATCGAAGTTGGTAAACTCTTTTTGGATTCCAAATAGATCGTAAAAAGTTTTGCTTAGCTGTTTTTTCAAGGTATTCACAAATTTGCCCCAATTTAGCGAAACAAGTTGACCAATATTATCACCTGTTTTGGAGTAATTAGTGTAATAGAAGATTTTACTTGGTCATGCAAGATTTGAAGAGATTCTGCTTGAAAATTATTGATTAGAACTATAATTTTTGTAATTATTGCCGTTCATATCTTAGTTAAGAAAACCATATGCAGGAGGCCATACAAAAATTTGAAGCACTTTTAAGAAGGGTTAAAAAATTGCATTACGGCGATGTGAAACTTTTTGAGGTTGAGAAGAAGGAAGCTGTCATGTTGATCGGACATTTTTTGGCTGAAAAAAAATCTTATCAAAAAGATGTGGAAGAGATAGTTGTACCTGAAAATGGTAATGCAAATAAAAAGACTGAAAACCTGTGGATTGAAAAACAGCAGGAGTTTATAGGCCTGCTCAAACTGGTTATCAAGGATCTTAAGATAAGGGAAAAGAAAGAAATAGGTAAATCTCAAAATTCAGATATAGCAGATGAGTATCGTAAGGAAATTGAACGTATTAAGAATGATGCGGAAAAGGACCTTATGCTTGCCAAGAACAACTATAATTACCTCAAAAGGAAATATAATTTACTGGAGTATAACTACAAGCAGCTAAAAAGGGAACATAATGAAGCCATAGGCAGGAAGCGGCTATGGACAATCTATGCATTTATGATAATTATCTTTGGAACAGCTATATTGATATTTGATGCTTTTGTTGAATGGCCATGGTTCGATTTGCACGATCGAAACCTATATTTGAAAATCACCTCGATATTGTTTGTTGCAGCCCTCCTATTGTATGTACCCATGAGAAAAAACAGATTTATATTTCTGGCCATTCTGCTATTGGGTGGTATTGGTGCTTTAGCATTTCTTTGATGAATATTTTTTTGTTTGAATCATAACAATACAAATGAAAAAAGGAAGCCGAAGCTTCCTTTCTAATTAACCATTTGTAGATAAGATAAACTAATTATGCAATCTGTAATATGAGGTATTGTTGTGTTCCATGATAAAATCACTCTGAAGCATAAGCTTACTTAACTTGTCATCTTTCACATCTTCGATTTTCCTGATGGCTGCTTCATAAATGAGTTCATTTTGAGTATTGAATATTTTAACCGTTGATTCATTGATTGATACAATCTCTGAAAAGATCTCGTCTTCTTCGAACTGGCTTTGAATCAAGTTTTCCAATTCTATAATTTCTTTGTTAGTGAATTTTTCTTTTTTCTTATCACTTTCGGCAAATACACTGGAGCTGAATATGATTAAAACGCCCATGGCAACACCCAGTGCTAATACAAATTTTTTTGATATATGATTGATAGTTGTCATTGTTGTAATACTTAAAATTTTGAGTTTTGACCTTTGACTTCTCAATAGTCAATTGCTGTGCCATATTTTATAACTTACTGAATATTAGTTTATTGTGAGTTGCTGCATTAAGAATAAGAAAATAAAAGTGTAACAAAACCGTACACAATGTGAAATAAAAGTGAACATGATTGAACATCATATTTGTCCGCTTTAATACTAAAGGAATTAGTCTGTATTGAAACACCTACTGCTGAAGTACTTTATATCACCTCAATATTCAATTTATATTGTATTTTAGCTGCTTCCGGGAACTAGGAAACTTTGTGACAGGTTAAGTAATCTGGTCTAAAGAAGTCCGGTACTCAATTAATCGGAAGTAAGTATTGAGACGCAAGTAAATTTTTGAGTTTTTAGTTTTGACCTGCAGACAAGTAAAAAACTGATTATCTAAATAAGTATGAAGTTAATTGATCTTAGAAGTGATACGGTAACCAGACCAGGGAAGGAAATGCTCCAGGCAATGATGGATGCTCAGGTGGGGGATGATGTTTTTGACGAGGATCCTACTGTAAAACAACTGGAAGAAAAGGCGGCAAACCTGTTCGGTATGGAAGGAGGTATTTTCTGTCCATCCGGTACCATGACCAATCAGATCGCTATTAGGATCAGTACGCTTCCACAGGATGAGGTTATTTGTGATCACCGTGCACATATTTATAATTATGAGGCAGGTGGACTTGCCTATAATTCTCTGGTATCTGTAAAGCTGTTGGACGGTGATAGAGGAAGATTTACAGCAGATGATGTTAAAAACAATGTTCGTCCTGATGATATTCATGCACCCAGGACTTCTCTAGTTTCCATAGAGAACACGATGAATAAAGGAGGAGGTAGTTATTACACTATTGATCAGATCGGATCCATAGCGGAAACTTGTCGGGAGCTTGGTTTAAATTTTCATTTGGACGGGGCCAGGGTTTTTAACGCACTTGTCGAAACAGGTGAATCTCCTGAGGAGTATGGACAATACTTTGACACGATCTCTATATGCCTTTCAAAGGGATTGGGAGCGCCGATAGGTTCTTTGTTATTGGGAACCAAAGAGCATATGAAAAAAGCAAAAAGGGTGCGTAAGGTTCTGGGAGGTGGTATGAGGCAGGTTGGTTATTTAGCTGCAGCGGGCATTTATGCTTTGGATCATCACATTGACAGGCTTAGAGAAGACCATCAAAAGGCCAGGATACTGGGAGAAACCCTGGAAGCACTTCCCTATGTTGACTCGGTCATGCCGGTTGATACCAATATTGTGATTTTCTCGCTGGAAGAAGGAATCAGTACCTCTGAATATTTGGCTGAACTGGACAAAAAAAATATTAAAGCTGTTCCATTTGGACCTAATGAGATCAGGTTTGTCACGCATTTGGATTTTGACGATGATATGCTCAGCGAGACAGTCAAATCCCTTCGCCAAATAACCTTCTAGTGGGATGAATTTATGTAGCATCTTGTCGAACAAAGGACATCCTTTTGTTTTTTTGTGTAAAACAAAATCACATTCATATTGATGTTTTAATCCCTCTCCTTTTTTTATTTACTTTACTGATATGTTCAATCAAAATCTACCATTGGCGGAAAGGATGCGACCCACTTCTTTGGAAGAGTTGGTTGGCCAGGAACATCTGGTGGGTGAGGGAGGTGTTTTAAGAAAAACAGTAAGGGCAGGGGTCATTCCTTCCATGATCCTTTGGGGACCTCCTGGTGTCGGAAAAACTACCATTGCCAATATCATTGCCAACGAAATAAAAGCTTCATTCTTTACCCTAAGTGCAGTGAGCTCCGGGGTTAAAGAAGTTCGGGAGGTAATTGCCAAAGCAAGAAGTTTCGGTAAAACCATACTTTTCATTGATGAGATCCATAGATTCAGCAAATCACAGCAAGATGCATTACTGGGTGCGGTGGAAAAAGGAATAATTACCTTAATAGGAGCAACCACGGAAAACCCTTCATTCGAGGTTAATTCAGCACTTTTATCTCGTTGCCAGGTATATGTACTGGAGGCGCTTAAAGAAGAGGATCTGATGCATTTGGTAAATGAATCCTTAAAAAAGGATGAAAAGCTAAAAACCAAACAGGTAGATATCAAAGAGAATCAGACATTATTGAACATTTCAGGAGGGGATGCCAGAAAATTATTGAATTTGATCGAACTGGTCATAGATGCTGTTGAGGGAGACAAAATAACTATCACCGATGAGCTGGTCATACAAATTGCCCAGCAAAGGGTTGCCATTTACGATAAAAGTGGAGAACAGCACTATGATATTATTTCTGCCTTCATTAAATCTGTCAGAGGCAGTGATCCTAATGCGGCAGTGTATTGGCTCGCAAGGATGATCGAAGGAGGCGAAGATGTGAAATTTATTGCCAGGCGACTGGTCATACTGGCCTCAGAAGATATCGGGAATGCTAATCCTACTGCTTTGGTTTTGGCCACGAATTGCTTTCAGGCAGTGAACCTAATTGGCTATCCGGAAGCGGAAATTATTCTGTCGCAGTGTACCACGTATCTTGCAAGTTCACCAAAGAGTAATGCGAGTTATATGGCCATTAAATCTGCCAAATCTTCCGTGAGACAGACCGGTGATCTATCTGTTCCGATGCATATCAGGAATGCCCCCACAAAACTGATGAAAGATCAGGGATATGGAAAAGGCTACCAATATGCACATGACTATACAAATAATTTTATTGAACAGGAATTCCTCCCGGAGAAGATCAAAGGAACGAAATTTTATGATCCAGGGAAAAATGCCAGGGAAGAGGAGTTGAGAAAAAGGTTGAAAGCACTTTGGAAGGATAAATATCAATATTGAGTTAATCAATTACTATATATACAATCTTTTATTTGCAACAACATAATTGGCGTGTTTGTATATCCCATTGCAAAGGCTGGTAGCATCCGGTTCTACAGTGGGTATTGAATTATTCCAATTCAAAATTCAAAACTAAAAATTTAAAATTTCCAAAAACCAGAACCTGTAGCCTAACGGCTTGTTTTATTAAGTGGAGAGCGGTTTTTGGGAGACATTAAACGACAAACCTATGAGAAAAGTATTTACCACACTGGTTTTGCTGGCATCAGCAATTCATTTGAATGCACAAGACAGGATCACAGGGAAAACATTTGCCACGAGATCAGAAGTTATTGCACAATATGGTATGGCTGCAACCAGTCAGCCATTGGCTACACAGGTGGCACTTGACATTTTAAAGCAAGGAGGAAATGCAATTGACGCGGCTATTGCCGCCAATGCCTTGCTTGGTCTGGTAGAGCCTACAGGGAATGGCATTGGCGGGGATTTGTTTGCTATTATTTGGGATGCTAAAACCAAGAAACTTCATGGACTCAATGCCAGCGGCCGATCACCTCAGTCATTGAAGTTATCCTATTTCAAGGAGGAAGGCATGACTTCCATACCCTCACATGGTCCGTTGCCGGTATCTGTTCCTGGTTGTGTGGATGGTTGGTTTGAAATGCACCAAAAATTTGGTTCTATGGATATGAAAAATATCCTTCAACCTGCTATTGATTATGCCAGAAATGGATTTCCGGTAACAGAGCTTATTTCCTATTATATGAGAAGGAGCGCCCCTTTCTTGTCAAGATTTCCTGGTTTTAAAGAAACCTATATGCCCAATGGCGAAGCACCGAAAAAAGGAGAAGTATTTAAGAACCCCAATCTGGCCAATACCCTGGAAAAAATTGCAAAAGGCGGTAGAGATACCTTTTACAAAGGAGACATTGCAAGGACTATTGCCAAGTATATGAAGGAGCAGGGAGGATTCCTTTCTTACAAAGATCTTGCTGATCACACATCGGAATGGGTAGAGCCGGTTGGAACAAATTACCGGGGTTATGATGTATGGGAATTACCTCCCAATGGACAGGGGATAGCTGCCTTACAAATTCTTAATATCCTTGAGAAACATGATATTAAAGCTATGGGATTTGGAAGCAGGGAATATATACATCTTTTTACCGAAGCTAAAAAACTTGCCTATGAAGACAGAGCCAAGTTCTACGCTGATATGGCCTTTAATAAAATACCTGTTGATAAATTGATATCCAAAAACTATGCAAATGAAAGGGCAAAACTTATCAATCCAAATCGGGCGGCCCGAAGCTACCCGGCAGGGAATCTGAGGGATGGGGATACCATTTATATGACCGTCGCTGACAAGGATGGTAATATGGTCTCTTTGATCCAGAGTAACTTCAGAGGTATGGGATCAGGGATGACACCAACAGGTCTCGGTTTTATATTACAGGACAGGGGAGAGTTGTTTTCTTTGGAAGAAGGGCATTTCAATGTTTATGAGCCTGGTAAGAGACCCTTTCATACGATTATCCCTGCATTTGTCACCAAAGATGGTAAGCCATGGATGAGTTTTGGGGTAATGGGTGGAGCCATGCAACCCCAGGGTCATGCTCAGATTGTGGTAAACATGATTGATTTTGGAATGAATCTCCAGGAAGCCGGTGATGCACCTCGGATTCAACACCTGGGTTCTTCTCAACCCACTGGTGAAGCAATGAATGATGGCGGAACGCTTTATTTGGAAGAAGGATTTGATTATGAAGTGGTGAGAGAGCTGATGAAAATGGGGCACCGTATTGGATGGACCAATGGTGCTTATGGTGGCTATCAGGCGATCATGTGGGATGACGAAAACAAAGTATACTATGGGGCTTCGGAATCCCGAAAGGATGGCCAGGCCGCGGGTTATTAACAAAAGTCACAAGGAACCTGTCAGTGATAAGAACTTTATTTGTAGTTATTGACAGGTTCCATTCAAAGATCAAATTGTCAGCCATTTTGGCTAGATGATGAAATTCATCAGCATATCTTAAAATCCTTTCAACTAAAAGATAATAACTTGAATTATTCTAAGATGCCTTTTTTTGAAGTATTCACTCAAAATCAGAATGATTCATGGCAACTATTTTAATTAAGTTTAATTTTGAAAATCATATACTTCTCATAATCAATAGAATTGGTTGATTCCTTTGAAGTAATACTTGTCAATTTTATACTAGCTGTAAAACAATCACACTCAGGTGTAACTTTTGCAAGTCAAAATACCATGGAATTTTGATCGGAGTAAACAAATTTTATCATCATTTTCAATAATGCCTGATTGAATAATATGGGTTTGACAAACTAACCTAAAGCCTCAACGCATTGAGAAATGAATTCAAATTTTAAGATCATTTACCAAAGTGTAAATCGGAGCTGTGGTAAATAGTACCAATGACCTCTACAGCTGAAAGAAAATGTATTAGAAAGATCCGAAGAGCATAATCTTTACGGTTTGAACTTGATGCTGGTCAATAAAATGATGGATCAATTAAATAAAATACCAATAACCAATGCTAACTTAGAAACGTTTGTTAAGCATTGATAACTAGATAGTTGTAAAGTGTCACTTCTGTGATACTTTCTCCTGGGAAATCTCTTCTTTTGAAAGTTCTTCAGTATTCTCCGATAGCTCCAAATACTCTGGCCTAAAAGAGTTTTTGTAAGTTGTTCCTTCTTTTCCAATCCATGAACATTCCACCAACCTCAAACCAAAAACTGAACAAACTGTCATTTCATCGCTTCCCGAAATAAGCCTGACTTTGTCTCCAACTTTGAATTTTCTCATGACAATTTCGAGAATCGTACATTAAAAAGTAATAAATTGGTTTTCACACAGATGATGTTTATTAATTAAAAGTTCGCTGGCCGAATATAAAGAAATTATTAGATAAGCATGTAAGAAAAACTAATAAGTTATCCACTTTTTTTCCACATATCTGAGAATTAAAAGCTTAGAATTTCTTAATAAAAAAACAGCAAGAAAATAATGAAATTTTTTATTGAAATAAGCTTATTTTTTTATTTCCACTTTGAGCCATGCATTGGCAGTTTCTGATGATTTTGCATTCATATATAAACAATAAATTGCATTTATCTTATATTCTGATTCTGAATGTAATGAATGCAATGCTTCTGCAGGGACGATTTGGTTACGCCCATTTCATGTTTTGGTATTAATAAGAAATAACCAAACACCATTTCATGAGCAAGTTGAATGTGATTTTTGGTATGTTGATCGTTGTCTTATCGAGCTGCAGCTCTTCCTACCCTTCATTATACGGCAACAAAAGAGTAAATAAAGAAAAATATACTACTGGCCAGGAGAGTAAGAAGATCAAATACTATAACAATCCAAATTACCGGAGAAAGCAGGTTACCAAAAAAGTAAAAAACCGATTTTAATAAAACCTTTATTTTCTCCAGAATACATACCTTAGATTAACCTCTCCCAGTTTAGTCCGAATAATCGTTTTGTATTCTAATTTTTTTTAATCTTGCCTATTAAATCTGTCAAGGTTTCTATAATCCTCTAACAGGGTATTGCTATGGTCTGTTAAAAAGTACACATCTTTAGTTGCATTGATTGGAGTAAATTATGTTTATTTGAAGCTAAAACAATTTAGCTTTGAAATTAATTTTGAAAATTTTCAGGGAAAATCATTGAAATATGTGTTATTAAAAAATGAGCACCCAATCAATTTCACTAATAGAACGCTGTTTAATTCCATGATAATGAACCTTATATACACAGATAAAATGAGCGGCCTTATGCGTATTATCGTCTCTCTAATAGTTTTAATAAGCCTTTCATCGGTTGTGGGAGCACAATCTAATGATAAACTTCATCTGGTCTTTGTAACTGGAGATGAGGAATACCGATCCGAAGAATCGATGCCAATGCTGGCCAAAATATTAAAAAGAGAATTGGACTGTGAAATAACCATTTGTTATGCGCTTGATTCTTTGGGTTATATCGATCCGAATAATAAATGGCATATAGCCGGCTTGGAAGCGCTGAAAACAGCTGATCTCATGATTGTGTTTACCCGGTTCAGGGAATTACCAGACCATGAGGCCAAATTCATTCTTGACTACGCAGAATCAGGAAAACCAATGGTTGGTTTCCGTACTGCTACCCATGCTTTTTTATATAAAGACGATCCTGAACGACAGCATCTCAATGAGGCCTGGCCCATCAAAGTTTTTGGTCAAAAGTGGATTACACATCATGGCCACTTCAGTGATGGGCATGGTTATCTGACTTCAGTGGATATACTAAAAGAAGGTCGCAAACACCCGGTGCTTAGAGGTGTGGAACCTTTCAAAGCGTATTCCTGGCTATATCATGTGCAAGGTAAAGGATATAGCTTATCTGGTAATAGCCAAGCACTTTTAACGGGACACTCGCTAAGATCCAATTACAGTGAGAACAAAAAGTTTCCATTGGATAATCCTGTTGCCTGGACTAAAACCTATACCGGTGATGCGGGAAAGGAAGCCAGAGTCTTTTTTACCACACTAGGACATCCGTTTGATTTCAAAGATGAATCAATGAGAAAACTGGCTATCAATGGCATTTACTGGGCACTGGGTCTGGAAAAGAAAATCCCTAAGAAGGGGACAAATGTGACATTTGCCGGAGAATATAATCCTAATAATTCCGGTTTTGGTCAGAAATATAAAAAAGGAAGAAAACCTGAAGACATTTGATTATTTCATTAAATCTGCTGCAATCCTTATTAAATAAATACCTAATCAATATGACAAGAAATTTATTCTTTCACTTGAATACCTTGCCAGGTCATCGGAAAACATATTTTCTGTGGGTGCTGATATTATCCGGGAGTATTTTTGCCTCCTGCTCCCAGCAAGGTGCTATAAAATCAATTGATCTTCAACTTAGTCCCAATGAGCGCATTGTCATGATTGGCAATACGCTTGGGGAAAGAATGCAATATTTCGGGCACTTTGAAACGGCTTTATATCAAAACTTTCCCGAACATAATCTGGTCGTCAGGAATCTTTGCTGGCCTGGGGACACACCTGATTTAAGGCCAAGAAGTCAGGGGCGAAATCCAGGTAAAGCTTTGCAAAAACAGGCGCCGGATGTGTTGTTCTTATTTTTCGGCTATAATGAATCGTTCAAGGGAGCTCAAGGACTTGGAGAGTTTGGTAACAACCTGGATATCTTTTTAAAAGATAGCCTGTTGAACAATAGTAAATTATCACTTGAGCCTTCGAAGATTGTCTTGTTTTCACCTATTGCTTTTGAAGATCTCTCCGATCAGCAACTACTTCCCGATGGTATAAAAGAAAACCAGAACATTTCCCTGTACACGACTAAAATGAAAGAGATCGCTGGCAAAAATGGTGTTCATTTTGTAGATCTGTTTCATCCTACCCAGGATCTTTTCAAAAAGGGCAATGGGCCCTGGACGATCAATGGGTGTCATCTCAATGATAAGGGTTATATGGCCTTGGCTGAGATCATGAATAGATCACTTTTTGGTAAATATGAAAAAAGTGATGAAAACTATGAATTGTTGAGGACCATGGTTAATGAGAAATCATTTCAATTTCTGAATGAGTTTCGGGCTGTCAATGGCGTTCATATTTACGGACAGCGGGCAAAGCCCTTTGGAGTAGTTTCTTTTCCACCTGAATTTGAGAAGCTACGAAAAATGGTGGCCAATCGGGATCAAAGAATTTGGGAAATTGTCACGGGAAAGAGTAGTTCACTTGAAGTTGATGATTCCAATACCGGGGAATTACCTCCGATAGAAACCAATTATAAGAAACCTTTTACTTACTTATCCACAGACGAAGCCATTAAGAAATTTGAATTGCCCGAGGGATATCAGGTAAATCTTTTTGCTTCTGAGGAAGACTTTCCTGAATTGGCTAATCCCGTGCAGATGAGTTTTGATGATAAAGGAAGATTGTGGGTTTCGGTAATGCCGACCTATCCGCAATATTTACCCGGAGTTCCTTCACATGATAAACTATTAATATTTGAGGACACTGACCACGATGGGAAGGCGGATAAACGAATTGTGTTTGCGGATGGTTTGCACCTTCCAAATGGTTTTGAGTTTGCCAACGGAGGTGTATATGTGGCACAAGCGCCAAATGTATTATTCTTAAAAGATACGGATGGTGATGATAAGGCTGATGTACGGGAAATTGTATTGCATGGTTTCAGTTCTCATGACAGTCATCATTCCATTGGCGCGTTTACGAGTGATGCTTCCGGGGCTATTTATATGGCCGAGGGATATTTCCTTTATTCCCAGGTTGAAACACCTTACGGACCGGTTCGAGGAAAGAACGGTGTCATTTATCGCTTTGATCCAAAAACCTGGAAACTTGAGCCTATTGTGCGTTACGACTTCTGGAATCCTTGGGGAATCTGTTTTGATGGTTATGGAGAAACATTCCTGGCTGATGCCTCCAATGGTCAGAACCATGTGATGATCACTATGATGACCAAGTTGCCCTATGGTATTCAGCATCATCGAGATTTGGTTTCCATTACAGCCAATAACATGGTGCGCCCCACAGCAGGTTGTGAAATTGTGTCAAGCCGTCATTTTCCTGATGACGTACAGGGAGATTATATGATCAATAATGCCATCGGTCTTTTAGGGACCAGACAGCACCAATTGATTCCTGATGGGGCGGGGTATAAAACTGAACTTCGTCACGACCTGATCACATCCTCAGATCCGAATTACAGACCTGTAGATTTGGAATTTGCTCCGGATGGTTCCTTATACATTGTGGATTGGCACAATGCCTTAATAGGACATATGCAGCATTCTGTAAGAGATCCTAACCGGGATCATAGTCATGGTCGGGTTTGGAGAATCACACACAAAACACGTCCATTGCTGGAACCGGTAAAAATTGCCGGAGCCTCTGTTGAGGAATTGTTGGAAGCACTTAAATCCGAAGAATACAGAACCAGGTATAGAGCGCGTCGGGCACTTCGTGAAAACTCAAAAGGAGAGGTACTTAAAGCTTTAAAAGATTGGGTGACCAATCTGGATGAGGGAGATGAGAACTATGAACGTCACAGATTAGAGGCATTAAATGTAACCTGGGGACAACATACGGTTGATGAAGATTTGCTTAAGGCCAGTCTTAATGCTTCGGATTATCGTGTCAGAGCCGCCGCTGTGCGTATTTTGCGTCATACCTGGGATCAGGTACCTGATTATTTGGACCATTTGGTTCAGGCAGCACAGGATGAAAATCCACGGGTACGTATTGAAGCATTAGTTGCTTCAGGAGAGTTACCGGATTATGAAGGGCTAAAAGTGGCCATTCCTATTGCTGAGCGGGATCGTGGCTATTTTCTTGATTACAGCTTAAGTTATAACATGATCCCATTAAGGTCTGTTGCTGAAAAAGCGCTGGCCGATCAAGAGCCGTGGGCCGTGGAAAAAGAAGAGTTAATCCGGTTTATGATCAATATTCCTGATCCGGTCAATAAAGAGCGATTGGTCAAGTTTGCCCCTACAAATGTTGATTTCAAAACATGGAAATTAGGTAGCGAAGTATATGGTAGGGATGCCCATTGTGTTACCTGTCATCAAGAGAACGGTGAAGGTATTGAGAATATTTATCCTCCTTTGAATGGAAGTGAATGGGTCCTGCAGGATGAAGAACGATTGATCAAACTGGCTCTTGACGGTATTATGGGAGATATTCATGTGAAGGGTAAATTATATGATGGAGATAAAACACCTCCTATGACACCCTTTAGAGATCTTGTAACCGATGAAGAAATGGCAGCTGTATTGACTTTTGTCAGAAATTCCTGGGGAAACAATGCCAAAGCCATCAAACCTGAAACAGTAAAAAAAGTCAGGGAAGCCACAAAGAACAGAAAAGATTTCTGGACAGAAAAAGAGCTTTTGAAAGAACACCCCTGGCCAGAGGTTCAATAACTGAGGGAAAGGATATTTATTTCCAGGAATGGGATCACTTATTGATCTCATTCGTTAATTTAACGGTCTTGAAATAATTATTTTCAATCCGTTGACTATGAAGAGGGCATCGTTAAATGATATTGCCAAAGCATTGGGTGTTTCTAAAACCCTGGTTTCTCTGGTACTGAATGGTAAACATAAGGAACATCGAATAGGGGAGGAAACCAGGAATAATGTGATTGAAACAGCCAGAAAGATGGGTTATAAACCCAATCAATTGGCGCAATCACTACGAACAGGAAGATCAAATACCATCGGGTTGGTAGTAGCCGATATTGCCAACCCTTTTTTTGCCAGGTTGGCCCGGAGTATTGAAAATGAGGCAGTACTGAATCAGTACCATGTGATTTTTGCTAGCTCTGACGAAAATACCCAAAAGACTGAAGAACTGATCAAAATTATGTTGGAACGGCAGGTAGACGGACTGATCATTTGCCCATCCGCAGGTGATGAGGTGCTAGTACAGCAATTGTTGACTCGTAAGATCCCATTTGTTCTGGTAGACCGGTATTTCCCTGGAATTGAGACCCACAAGGTCATTGTTGATAATGAACAGGCCTCTTTTAATGCCATTGACAGATTGATACAACAGGATATCAAAAAAATTGGGCATATTACTTTCAACCTGGAGCTTGCCCATATGAAGCAGCGCTTGCAAGGCTATAAAAATGCACTCAGTAAAAACCAACTTGTCTACCAGGATGAACTTGTTAAGGTCATCACTTTTGCCAATATGCGGGAGGAGGTGCATCTTGCGGTGGAAGCTTTGCTTGCCCCAAGACTCGGGGTGGATGCCATATTCTTTTCGAACAATCAGTTGGGTCTGTTGGGCTTGGATAATTTACTCCAATTAGGTGTCAGGATACCTGAAGATGTGTCTATTATTTGTTTTGATGATCATGATGCATTCAGATTGATGGACCACTCAATCTCTGTGATCAAACAGCCCGTTGAAGCCCTTGGACAAAAAGCAGCACATCTTTTGATTGAAAATCTGAATGGGAAAGGTGACAATGAAACATTGCAGGAGGTATTGTTGGAAACAGCGTTGGTTGAGCGTGGTTTGGCAAGGTGATAGATAGTAAGTTTTTATGCTAGCTTTGGTAACGTTTGATGATCAGTGAATATATACTTACCAACCTTAAATAGAATGTACATAAAAAGATTATTTATGTACATAATTTTTTTAAATATACATGACGTGTACATTTCTTAATGTAGTGTACATAAAATAAGGTTTTGTGTACATAATTTGAAATATTTGTGCATGATTTCCCATTCTATGCATAAAGAAAATTAAAATATGCATAAAATAGATCCAGCGATTCCATTTAACAACCTTCCAAATTTACCCCCAAATGTTGATTTAGAAACGAAGCACGTTATGAGAAAATTGGCTGGTGCAAGAGCAGCCTTAGCCGAAATGAAGGGAATAGGTGAAATTATACCTAATCAAGCGATGTTAATCAATACACTTACCATGAGGGAGGCTAAGGATAGCTCAGAAATAGAAAATATTGTTACAACACAGGATGAACTATACATTGCTTTTGCAACGCAACAGAAAAGCATAAATTCTCAAATCAAAGAAGTTTTGAATTACAGAGAAGCACTATGGTTTGGATTCAATTTGATCAAAAAAATAAAAGAATCATTGGAAGAAGCCATTGAAAGAATTAAAACTGAATTACCCTCCGTTTATTCAAAAGATTTGGTAGAAACAATTTTTGAGCAACCTTATTGCAAAGTTTCATCAATAGTCAGTAAGGGTTTGTATGAAAGAAGAACCGCTATGAAATATTTAAGACAGTTGGAGCGTATTGGCTTGCTTAAAGCTGTTCCAAGTGGAAATCAAGTGTTGTTCCTCAATATAAAACTTTACGAATTGCTAAAACAAGATTCGGTTTGAAGAAAATTGATCAAACTGATACACTGGAAATTTACTCTGAATATAAATTCAATACTTGAAATTAATTTGTCCCGTTCTTACAACATTTAAGAAGAAGAAATTATTGTTTTTAAACAATAGCTGCGGTACTGCTCACTGATAAGTATTAAAAAAACAGTTTTGAGAATGCTTGAACGATACTCAAAACTGTTTAGTGGAGCTGCAGGGATTCGAACCCTGGTCCAGAGAAGATAACTATCGTGCCTTCTACATGCTTATCCTTTCATTAATTTTCGAGTAGCGCCAGGTGAAAGGCAACCAAACACTACCTTAGTTACTTAAGCTTCATCAAAATATCGCAACGCTATTTTGACTAGTTTTACTTTTCGACACCGCTGAGCCCTGTTCAGTAAAACGATGACCAGGAGCGATGATGGCCTCCCGACTCTATATCGGGATGAGCTAATCAAGATCTGATCTTAGATTAAGCAGCCAAAGCGTAAGAGTTATCTTCGCCAATTATAGTGTAGGACTATCTTTCAAGGCTCTCATCCTATGAGCCTGCATGCTTACTCACGTAATCATTCAACCTGTCAATTCCGGTCAGCCCCAATATGTTAAAGAACGTTTTTTCAAAAAAGGAAACAAAGATAGCTTTTTAAACGCATATCGTGATAATATTATAACAAATAATGTGCTAATAAGGTAATCATGCCAATACGTCATTACTTCAACGAAACTTTCATTCAAAATTCATCATTCAAAATTATTTCAAGCTTATTCCCATTTAACACTTCAACACTTTAACTTTGAGTTCGTTTTGTATCAGAAATTTAATCTTGAAACTCAAGGCAAATTTTATAACTTGCGGAGATGGAAAATTTTGTAGTATCTGCCAGAAAATATCGGCCTGATTCTTTTGATCATGTAGTGGGGCAGGAGCATATTACTACCACCCTTAAGAATGCCATTGATAACAATCATTTAGCTCAGGCACTTCTTTTCTGTGGCCCTCGTGGTGTGGGTAAAACGACTTGTGCGAGGATTTTGGCTAAGATGGTGAATGATTTTGATGATAATCAGTCAAATTCCCTGAACATTTATGAGTTGGATGCCGCATCAAATAATTCCGTAGATGACATACGGAATTTGGTGGACCAGGTACGCTACGCTCCGCAATATGGTAAATATAAGATCTACATCATAGATGAGGTTCATATGCTCTCTAATGCGGCTTTCAACGCGTTTTTGAAGACATTAGAGGAGCCACCTAGTTATGCCATCTTCATTTTGGCTACTACCGAAAAGCACAAGATCATCCCGACCATCCTGTCGAGGTGCCAGATTTTTGATTTTAACAGAATACAGGTAAAAGATATTGCCAACCATCTTCAAAAGATAGCCAGCCAGGAAGGAATAGAGGCAGAGGAGGAGGCTTTACACCTCATTGCACAGAAAGCTGATGGCGCACTCAGGGATGCACTCTCCATATTCGATCTGATTGTCACTTTTTCTTCCGGGAAAAAGGTAACTTACCAGGATACCATCAAGAATCTTCATATTCTTGATTATGACTATTACTTCAAAATGACGGATTATCTGCTGGAGGAAAACATTGCTCAGGCATTATTGACCTATGATGAAATTTTGAAGAATGGTTTTGATGGTCACAACTTCCTGGTAGGTCTAAGTGAACATTTTAGAAATCTTCTAGTCTGTAAAGATAGTGCCACAGTGCAATTACTCCTTGTATCAGAAAATGTTCAGAAAAGATACCTGGATCAGGCTAACCAGGCTTCAGTCTCTTTTTTACTTTCAGCTTTGAACATTGCCAATCAGAGTGATTTGCAATATAAGAGCAGCAAAAATCAACGACTGTTGATAGAGCTGACACTTATGAAAATGGCTCATATAAAAGCCGCTGTTAATCTAACCAAACAACCCCTTGCCACTGAGGAATTAAAAAAAAAAAGTGAGTTAAAATCTGACACTGAAACAACAGAAGAAAAAAGCACCTCACCTGATAACCAGGTAGCACAGGAATCAAAATCCGACATCCCTGTAACACATCAAGATAGCGCACCTAAGAATTTTAGTTTAAGAAGTACAACCAAAATAACCGACCTCAAGCAAATTCTTGATAAACCTAAGCAAGAGGATGAGCAGGAAGTGGAATCAGAGGTTGAAAAGGAACCGAAACAGGAGGATCAACCCTTTACTTTTGAGGAGCTTAAAGATAGCTGGGAAGCTTTTGTTAATATCAAAAAACAGGAAGGAAAGGATTCTGAGGTTGCAGTATTGAATCAGGAGATTGAGCTGGATGAATCTGATCTAATCACGATTAAATTTATCAATGATGTTCAAGTGAATTTTTTCGAAGGGCTCCGTACTGACCTTACTCAATTTTTAAGACAAAAATTGAAGAATAACAACATCAATATTGAATCCAAAGTGATCCAGGGAGAGTCAAAACAGATGTTGTACACGCCTAAGGAAAAATTCAATTACCTGGCGGAAAAATATCCTGATCTAAAAACCCTCAAAGATAAACTCGGTTTGGATACTGATTTTTGATTTTTTAATTAGAAAGGCTTTGTTGTGAATTGTGGTACGATGCGAAAATCGTATAAGAATGGTTCTAATAGCTGAAACCTTTCTAAAAAACATAAAAAAAACCTCCAAAAAGGAGGTTTTAAAATTCTATAAGCGTTTTTCAGTTAAGTGCTGAAAACATCCATTGTTTTTATTTCTTCTAAAGCAATTTCCGTCAGTGGTTTTGTGATGAATTTCACAACATGATTGTTATTAACGATCTTATCAATATCTCTTTTGTTATCCGAACTGGAGAGAATGATCACTTTACACTTGTCTTTCAAATACGTTGCAAATTTCTCAAACTCATAAAGAAAAACAAATCCATCTACAATCGGCATATTGATATCAAGGAAAATAATATTCGGTAATTTGTCAGGATTGTCTTTGTTTTGCTCTAGGTATTCTAACGCACTTTTTCCGGAATTTTTTATCTCAACCTCTTTCGCAAATTTGGTGATTTCAATGATCCTTTTACTGATGAAATTGTCAGTATCATTATCATCTACTAACATTACCAAATCTATGGCCTTAGCATCTGTTTGCATTTAAAATTATTTTTTAAAAACTACTATTTTATTGAGTTGAACCTAGTAAAATAGTGCTGATCCACAATCAAATACTTGTTTAAATAGGTGGAAGCTTCTGCCTGGCTTCTTTCAGTTTAGCATACTATTTCACAATATAACGAACAAATTATAATTTGTTAATCTAAACTTGTTCAAAGATAATAATTAAAGCTTTTTCAAAGCCCATTAATTTTATTTATACTTAGTCAAGTAATATAAATCTCAAAATTTCACTTATTTAAAATCAGGGCCTATTTTCTAATAACTTAACGGGTTATCAATCAGCTTTTTGTACTTTTATCTTCTCCCCAATCGATAAATCATAATCCTTCTTGTTATTTAGTTCCATTATCTTCTGAACGGTGATTCCATATTGTTGAGCAATTTTATACATTGTTTCCCCCTGTTTTACTTGGTGCTCAATAATGTCAGATTTAAGGGCAGTATTAAAGGCCTGAATTTCGGGTTTTTTATTTAAAAACCCTACTCTTAGCTGTTGGCCATACTTAATTCCCTCATTTTTACCAATATTGTTCCATTTTCTCAATTCGTCAATTGTCACATCATATTGTTTTGATAGGGAATATAGTGTTTCTCCTTGTTCAACAGTATGTGTGTTTTTATCTGTCCCATTTTTGGCAATTGCCTTGTCCTCGTTGATAAATTTGACTTCATCGGTTACGACAAACTCATCCGGATCTGGCTCAGGGCTTTTTCTTTCAATTACATTTTGGTTGTTTGTATTTTTTTCAACACGATAGGTTGGAGTGCTTGTCGTTGTGTTTTGCGCTTCGCTTTTTTGAGAATTTACAGGAGTTTCATTCACTTCATCATCTCCTTCAATCCGATATGTATAAGTTTTTACTTCGGGCTTGGTGGATCCGGAGACAGATTCTTTTTTTGTTTCTGCTTTTGGTGTGTCGATCGGACGATTCTCTTTAACTAAAAGTGCTGGTTCTTTGCCTGGTATATCAATATATTCAATGGGTTCATTGGCTGGTCTTATAAACCTGAGCCAAAGTACTTGTCCGGCTTTTAATTCATTCGCATTTTTCATGCGGTTTTTTTGCATTAATTTTTTAAGTCTGATACCGAACTTTTGTGAAATAGACCAAAGTGATTCTCCGGGTCTGGCTGCGTAATAATGTATTTTAGCTTTATTCCTCTTTTTCTTGAAATAATAGGCTTTGCCCGCAATGATTTCATCTGTTAGTCCCATATCATTATAAGACCTGAAATCATCTTCGCTGATCCCTGCCTTTTTGGCAAGTGTACGGACTTTGGTATTATCTGCTGCAATAGTTCCCGGTAAACTGTTGATAATCGAAATTTGACTGGATGATGATCGTGAATTGGTCTTAACAATCGGAAATTCAGAACCCTCATTTGATAATTTAGCATTTGTTGTTTTGCCAGATACCACGGTTTTTTGACTTTTACTGCCGGACCTGTTATTTACCAATGTCATCAGTTTTCGATCCGCATTGTTTTCCACTGGAAAAACAACAGTATATTGCCTGTCATCAGGTATTCTGCCTCTTTTGAGCCATTTATTATATGATTTCAACTCATCTTCACTCAGCGAAAACTCGTTGGCTATGCTTCTTAAATTGCGATTAGTTCCTTTGGTATATTCGGCCAGCATAGTCCCTTTTCCACCATAATTGCGCAGGGCATATTCAAAAGCCACTTTATGAGCCAAATACTTTTTCACATACCAATAAGTCTGCTTGCTGATTGTCATTTTTGTGGCTCCTGCTTTGGACTTATCCACGGCTTTCAAAGCACCACCGGGCCCCATTTGATAAGCCTGTAATGAGTGCAACCAGTTGTTAAAGTATAGGAAATTATTTTTTTTGATGTATCCCGCTGCAGCCCTGGAAGAAGATACAATGTTCATCCGCTCATCAACGGTGCCATCTATCCTCAATCCCATTTCCAATCCTGTCCCCTTTTTAAATTGCCAAAAACCTACTGCATTAGCGGAAGAAACAGCATGTGAGATGAGTGCACTTTCCTGTAGCACCAAATATTTGAAATCATCGGGAAGACGTTCTTCCCTGAAAACACGTTCAATGATCGGGAAATACAATTTAGCACGATCAAGTTTGATGTTAAGATATTTTTGACTCCTGGTCAGCATATCCACATCCTTTTGGATCTCCCGCCTCGCACCCTCTGTTATTTTTAACTTGATACCCGCAAATTCCATGTTCGCGGGAACCCTTGGACCCTGGGAAAAAGCCATTCCAGAAAGCAGTACAAAAAAACTGATCAAAACATTTTTCATACGTTCAAAATTTGTAGACCCTTGAGATTACAGTATTCCGGTTTAATCATCCTTATGTGCTTCTCATGCATGGCCTGTTTCATGTTTCAAAGTTTTCTTAAGATCATTAAACCATCTCTTACAGGTAACAGCACATTTTCAACCCTATTATCGGCGTGTACTTTCTCATTAAATTCAATAATACCCAAGGTAGCTCTGTCCCCTTTTTTTGGTTTCTTCATGACTTTTCCACTCCATACCACATTATCGGCAATGATGAAACCATTTTTTTTGACCTTATTAAGAATAAGATCAAAATAGTTAACATAGTTTTCTTTGTCTGCATCCAAAAAGACAAGATCAAATTCTTCATTCAAATCAGGAATGATCTCCAATGCATCTCCAACAATTTGGTCAATTGTATTTTCAAGGCCCGCTTCTTTAAAATAATTTTTGGCTACATTTTCCAACTCTTCATTGATATCTATAGTAATTAGTTTGCCGTTTTCTGCTAATCCCTCTGCAAGGCAAATGGCTGAATAACCTGTATAGGTACCAATTTCAAGAACGCATTTTGGGCGGATCATATTGGAAAGCATGGCTAATAATCTACCCTGCAGGTGCCCGGAAAGCATTCTGGGAAATAAAATTTCAGCGTGTGTGTTGCGGTTGATTTTTTTGAGCAAATCACTTTCTCCCTGAGTGAATTGCTCGGCATATTGTTGGATTTCCTTGTCAGTGACTTCCATATTCAATAATTGGCCCTTTAAAATCCTTAATTTTTAGGTAAGAAATTCAGATTACTTAATTCGTTTTCAACAAACATCTCAGTAGCAACATCCTGGAGATTCAAGGCAGTTACATTCCTTATTTCGGCAAAGATCTCTTCCAAACTTTGAATTCTTTCAAGATCCAAAAGACTTTTTCCCATCATCAGCATGAGACTCGCATTATTCTCTTCTGACATAGCTAATTGCCCCATGAGTTGCTCCTTGGCCTTATGCAACTGCATGGTTCCAAGCGGTTTCTCACTCAATTTCTGCATCTCCTTCAAAACTACTTTGATACTTTTGTTAACCAGTTTGGGATCCGTACCGAAGAATATGCTAAAGAGTCCTGTATCTATGTAAGGGCTATAATTGGCTTCAACCGAATAAACATAACCATGTTTTTCTCTCAGTGCCAGGTTTAACTTAGAATTCATGCCGGGGCCTCCCAATATATTGGTAAGCATGAAAAAAGTTAATCTCTTTGGATCCCTGATGGCATATGCAGTCCTTCCTATGGCACATTGTGCTTGCGTTAAGTTTCTTTCAACGATTCGTTTGGTAGGTATGAAATCGTTGAATTTCAGCCGATTAATTTTTGCATCAAAGTGTGGTACATTGGCTAAATAACGGTCAGCCAGTTTTTTTACTTGCTTCAAAGAAACATTGCCTACTACCGAAAATATTAACCTTTCCGTATTTAAGTTCTCCTTAATGAATTGCTGAAAATCAGTCCTGTGGAAAGATTTTACACTTTCGGCAGTTCCAAGAATATTGTTTCCGAGGGGATGATTGGTGAAGATCAAATTGTCAAATTCATCCTGAATGGCATCTTCGGGCACATCATGATACATGGACATTTCTTCCAATATAACACCTCGTTCTTTCTCGATTTGCTTTTCGGGAAAAATTGAATCAAAGGTGATATCGGTTAGAAGTTCCAGTGCGTTCTCAAAATAATTATTGAGAACAGAAGCATAAAAACAGATTTTTTCTTTGCTGGTATAGGCATTGAGCTCTCCGCCAACTGACTCCAACCTATTGATAATATGAAAGGCCTTTCTTTTGTTGGTCCCTTTGAAGGCCATGTGTTCCCAGAAATGAGCTAATCCTGCTTGTGTTGGTTTTTCATCCCTGCTGCCTATATCGAGAATAAACCCACAATGCACTATTTTGGTGCTTGATACTTCCTTCAACACTACTCTGATCCCGTTCGGAAGGGTGATAAGTTCGTAATCTCTCATCCTTGTTCTCAAATCAATTGGCGTCGTCCATTATTGACTCCAATTTTCTGATTTTTTTCATCGCTTACTTATTGAGCAAAGTTACATAAATATCTTGCCAAAGTAATTGATCGAAAAAGTTTTAAAACTGAAATTTAAAAACCAAAAATGATCCATCCAATAATGATTCCTATTATTAGAAATAACCACCACCTAAATCTCCTGCTAGTATAGTTGTCCTCCAAAACTGAAAACGATTTATAGCTTAAACATACTAAAATCCTGACAGAATATTTTATTCTGTCCCAATTTGTTGTAAAGTGACTCTACTTGTATTTATGGCTGAAATACAATAATTTACAATACTGTGCTTTAGGCCGGTGGGAATAATTAACAGACCTAATGAAGCCATTATGAAGAAACCTGTACTATTATTAATCATTACATTGATACTTTTTGCCGCTGTATCACTTTATGCTTTTATAGACAGAACAAATGAAATGAACAGGCAACAAACCGGGGGTAAATGGGAGGCCTTTGAACTTCATGAACTGACTGAACAACTCAACGCTTCAAGTAAAAGATATCTCCCTTTCCTTAATAGGAATACCTTAAGCACAGGGATCTATAAATTAACCAAAGGGGCAGAGGATAAACAACAACCTCATGATGAGGATGAAGTTTATTATATTTTGGAAGGAAAAGCGACCATTGATGTCGATGGAGAGAGGAGGGAGGTTAAAGAAGGTTCCATTATTTTTGTAAAAGCCAAAGTGCCTCATAAATTTGTTGATATCAAAGAAGATATCAAAATATTGGTTTTCTTCTCTTCTGCAGAATCAAAATAAACCATAGATTAACTTATTAACCTGGACCCGAATTTTTATCAATATGAGAGCATTTTTTACAATAGCCCTTCTGTTTGGCATTTTTATTAATGGCCATGGACAAAGTGAAAAAGAAGAGATCCTTAAAATATTGGAACGTCAAAGTAACTGCTGGAATAAAGGTGACATTGATTGTTTTATGATTGGCTACTGGCAATCAGATTCATTGAAGTTTGTTGGTAAAAACGGCATCACCTATGGTTGGAACCAAACATTAAGAAATTATAAAAAAAGATATCCCGACAGGGCCACGATGGGTCAATTGAAATTTGACATTCTTTCAACCGAATCATTGGGAAAAAAACACTTTTTTGTTGTTGGCAAATGGCATTTGACAAGAGAGACCATGGAAGATGCAGAGGGTGTTTTTACCTTACTATGGAAGAAAATCAAAGGAGAATGGGTGATTATCGCTGATCATACTCCTTAAATGAAAAAGCCCGGCATCACTACTCCTTACGGACAGGCCCTTTATGATTATTTCCTGAATAATCCACTTCACACGCTTTACCTCAATAACAACTATGGACCAAAGGAAGAAATGCCCATAGAGGTTTTTTTTCGCGATGAGGAAGATTTCCCTGAACTAGAAAGCTATGCAATGGAAATCTGTTATGGTAGTGTACTGGATATCGGAGCGGGGGTAGGAAGTCATGCCTTATTTCTTCAGGAGCGAAATATGGATGTTACCGCACTTGAAATTGATCCTGCCTCTACCGAGATCATGAGAGCGCGTGGAGTGAGGCAGGTTGTGGAAAAAGATATCTTCAAATTTGAAGAAAAGACTTTCGATACACTTTTGATGATGATGAATGGTTTAGGTCTTGTAGGTTCGGTCAGAGGATTAGCAATTTTTTTGAATTGGGTCAAAAAACTGATAAAACCAGGCGGGCAGCTACTTTTTGATTCAAGCGATGTAGCATATGTTTTTGAAGATGTCCCCTTTCCGGAAGATCGCTACTACGGTGAACTCAAGTTTCAATATGAGTATAATGGGAAACAGGGAAATTGGTTTCCATGGCTCTACATCGATCAGAAACTTATGCTGGACGTTGCCAAAAAATCGGGGTGGACCGGACAGGTTATCTATGAGGATGAATTTGGCCAGTATTTAGCCAAACTTGTGCTTTAGCCATTACGTGTGAACTACCAGATTGAAGTTCTCCTCCTCCTTCTCCTGGGTTTAACGCCCATAGCGCCCAATAAACCTCGGGTCACCTCCCTCATAATTGTCCTTCCCAATTGCCTGACCATTGTATTTTTGGACAGTTGCTCAACCAATGTTGGTTCGGCTCTGGTAGATCTTGATCTTCTGGTACGATGGCTTCTGCTTCTTTGAGGGCGTTCTTCTAATCTGTCGTCAGCTCCCCGTTCAGCATATTCTTCAATTTTTTCATTGAGAATTTCGTAGGCACTTTCTCTATCTATTTCCTCATTATATTCCTCCAGGATTTCAGAGTTCTCCAGAATTTCTTTCAATTCATTATTTGTAATTATATCCATTCTTGAAACCGGTGCCTGGAGTAAAGTGGCAGCGATCGGAGTGGGTATACCCTTTTCATTCAAAACTGTGACCAACGCTTCTCCAATACCCAGAGAGGTAAGCAGCTCGCTGATCTCATAGAAATCCGAAGGGGGAAAATTTTCGGAAATTAATTTGATTTTCTTTCTATCCTTGGCCGTAAAAGCTCTTAGTGCGTGCTGAACCCGTAATCCAAGCTGACTCAAAATTTCGTCAGGTACGTCGGTTGGATTTTGTGTGCAGAAAAACAGACCAACTCCTTTTGAACGAATGAGTTTTACAATGGTATTTAATTGATCTAACAGGGCATCAGAGGCATTGTCAAAAATGATGTGTGCCTCATCAATGATAATGATTAATTTAGGTTTGTCAGCGTCACCTTGTTCGGGGAAGGTTGCGTAAATTTCGGCCAACAGACTTAACATGAAGGTGGAAAATAATTTTGGCCTGTCCTGCAAATCGATCAACCGCAATACGGAAATAATGCCTCTGTCGAGATCATCTTTCCTCAACAAATCAGCCGGATCAAACGACTTTTCACCAAAAAATTTATCAGCTCCTTGCTGTTCCAGTTCGATAATTTTCCTCGTGATCGTTCCGATGGATGATGAAGAAATTCTCCCATATTCTTTTTCGATTTCTTCCTTACCCTCTTCATTGATAAATCTTAATACCTTTCTCAGGTCTTTCAGGTCAAGTAAAGGTAATTTACTATCATCGCAGTATTTGAAAAGCATGGCCAGCAGACCTGATTGTGTATCATTCAATTCCAAAATCTTTGACAATAAAACAGGCCCGAATTCGGAAATGGTTGCTCTCAGCCTCACGCCTTTTTCATCGGATATACTTAATGGTTCAATCGTATAACCTGAGGGGTTGAAAGGCAAGCCGATTTTTGCCTGTCGCTCATCAATTTTCGGATGTCCGGGGCTTGGTTTTGCCAATCCACTCAAATCTCCCTTGATATCCATCAAAAGTACCGGGACTCCCTCATCTGCCAATCCTTCGGTCAATTTTTGAAGTGTTTTTGTCTTTCCGGTTCCTGTAGCACCAGCGATCAATCCATGTCTGTTCAATGTTTTTAAGGGTGCACTGATGATTGTTCCTGTTAAAGTTTCCTCTCCAAGCATGGGTGCACCCAATTTAATGGAAGGACCCTCAAACTGATATTTGGATTCAAGTAAATTCTTAAGTTCTTCTTTTTTACTCATGTCATTAAAATGGATATCCTGATATTCTAAAAATATGAAAATAACGACCTAATATATGAAGTTGACCAAATGTTTTGGTGACTTTCGTATTTTGGTTCTGATTTATGACTTGAAATGTTTTTAAACCTGTTGCGTTTGCTGCGTTCACCTTTTACAAATTATCTGTCTTAAATGTATCCCCTTTTGAGAGATCGCCCGAGGTGAAACCAAGCTTGAACCAACGCATTCTTTGCTCTGAGGTTCCATGTGTAAAACTGTCTGGAACAACGTATCCCCGAGCCTGCTTTTGAAGCCTGTCATCTCCAATGGCATTAGCAGCGCCTAATGCTTCCTGAATGTCTCCATCTTCAAGTATATTTTTCATTTTGTTGGCATGATGGGCCCAAACCCCTGCAAGAAAATCTGCCTGAAGTTCCAGTTTAACAGATAATTTATTGTATTCTTTCTGGCTTAGTTGTCGCCTCATTTGGTGTACCCGACCGGAAATTCCCATAAGATGTTGGATATGGTGCCCCACTTCATGAGCAATAACATAGGCAACTGCGAAGTCTCCCGGTGCTTTGTAACGATCTCTAAGCTCATTACAAAAACTCAGATCTATATAAACTTTTTCATCTGCGCCGCAATAGAAAGGACCCGTGGCTGAACTAGCCGCTCCGCAGCCGGATTGTACTCCACCAGTGAAAAGAACCAATGTCGGGAATTGATATTGAGAATTTTGTTCTCTGAATAGCTTTGTCCAGACATCCTCAGTATCCGCCAAAACAGTCTTAACAAAATCCGCTAATTCCTCCTCTTCTGCCGTTGGAACATACTCAGCATCCTGGATGTATGATGATGAACTATCAATACCTTGTAACAAGCTTAGGGGATTTTCGCCCATGATCAGCATGATCACTAAAATAACAATAGTACCCATGCCTCCTAAGGCAACCTTACCTCTGCCCATTCTAGGACCTCTGCTGCGAGACCTTCGGTCTTCCACATGGGAGCTTTGTCGTCTACCTTTCCAGCGCATTTTTTTTGTTTAAAGTGAGTAGAACAATCTGTATCCTGATTCTCCTGTCCTGTCAACAACTACGTACAAATAATCATTTCTTTGGATACTTATAGCGTTAATTGCCAAGTTAATACCAGGGCATAATTTATATAGTAGTTTTCGGTGAAAATACCTGGTAGCTGTTTGAATACCCGAAGTTATTCGTTATATGACTTGCTAAAAAATTATTGTGTTGCGTTTCTTTTTTGATATTTGTAACTGAGATAGGACAGAAGATCTCCGAAAGCGTTAATACTGGATTGAAGACTTTCATCAAGTTTTTTTCCATTCATTCTCAATAATAAAAAGCCATAAATCCCATTCATGCAGATCTGTATATCATCGGTGATTTTTCCTTCGGATAAATCACGGTTTTTTTTGATATGGATCTTGGCCTGATCGTAAATCTTTCGATAATCCCTGTCTGACTTGATCAATTCCAGATTCATGGCCGACAGTGCCTCCATAATTTCATTGACAAAACTCAGGTGACCACTTTTCTCAATACCTTCCTCCTGCATCTGTTTTGCAATTTCTGCATACCATTTCACCAAGTTCTGTTTGTCGGATTCCTGAGCAGGGATATGTTTGACAACATAGGTTGCTATTTCATCTATATTGAATTTGTATGATCTGATCAGATCTTCGGTCTGATACATATAAATAATATACTCTGAAATATTTGATTTTTTCTTTTGCTCAGCGATAATCATGACGTGGGATAAATGAATTACAAAGATGTTAATTCTTCGACTCTTTTGCATCTTCCAAGATCATCTTTTTCAAATACATGCTTTTATCCTATATTCATGAGACTGAAAAATTTCAATAATTCCACATGCCTGGAGGAATTGGATATTTTCCACAATGTAATTTGAATTGAACTACTAACAATTGATATAAATAACATGCAAAACCAAGGAATGTTAAAAGATGATGCTTTAAAGAACAAGACCATCATCATTACTGGGGGTGGGACTGGTTTGGGACGCGCTATGGGGAAATATTTTTTGGAACTTGGAGCAAACCTCGTAATAGCTAGCCGCAAGATCCAGGTTTTGGAAAAAACGGCTAAAGAGCTGTCTGATGAAACTGGAGGAAAAGTACTTCCATTAGCTTGTGATGTGCGGAATTTTGAGGAAGTTGAGCAAGTCATCCATAAAAGTGAAGAGGAATTTGGTGCGATAAATGGTTTGGTGAATAATGCAGCAGGTAATTTTATTAGCCCTACGGAAAGATTATCACACAGAGCTTTTGACACCATCGTGGATATCGTTTTAAAAGGAACCTATTATTATACCATGGCACTTGGTAAACATTGGATCAATAAAAAACAGGCAGGTACCATGCTTAACATTGTGACCACCTATGCCTGGACCGGTTCCGGATATGTAGTGCCCTCAGCTTGTTCTAAGGCAGGAGTGCTTGCTTTAACGAGGTCGCTGGCAGTTGAATGGGCCAAATACAATATTAGAATGAATGCAATTGCACCGGGTCCTTTTCCTACGGAAGGAGCCTGGAGTCGTTTATTGCCTGGCGATCTGAAAGATAAATTCGATCCGGCAAGAAGAGTTCCTCTTAAAAGAGTAGGGGAGCACCAGGAATTGGCTAACCTGGCTGCCTATCTTATTTCAGATTTTTCTGCTTATGTGAATGGAGAAGTGGTCACAATTGATGGAGGGGAATGGATCAAAGGAGCTGGAGAATTTAATAACCTGGAAAGAGTAACTCCGGAGATGTGGGATATGTTTGAGTTGATGAGGAAGAAATCTTAGACCAATATTTGAAAAAATAGCATTTCGATAACGCAGTGTAGATGCTATGAATAGCATCAATCAGGGGCTTAAAACATATAAGTTCCGGATATCAGCAAAGATACCCGGAACAGTATTAGAAATAGTTAATTTTGATGGAGGATTATAAATCACCCCGTTTAGCCATCCTTTTCATTTTTTCATTGGCATAAATTGCTACCTCAACCCTTCTATTCTGCTCACGGCCATTGGCGGTCTCATTATCTGCTATGGGTTGCATTTCACCATAGCCCATGGTTGTGAGTCTTGATGGCGCTACTCCTTTCGAAATCAAATAAGAAGAAACCGAACCGGCTCTTTGGTCCGATAGCTTTTGGTTGTATTCACTTGCTCCGGAACTATCAGTGTGCCCTTCAATGAGGACATTGGTGTCCGGATATTTATTTAATGTTGCGGACAAATCAGTGAGGTTTGTTTTAGTTTGGGATTTAAGGCCGTAAGAATTTACATCGAACATTAAGCCTGAATCAAAGGTAATTTTTATACCTTCTCCGATCCGCTCAACCTTAGCTCCTTTCAGATCATTTCTGAGCTCCTCTGCCTGCTTGTCCATTTTTCTCCCAATAAGCGCTCCGGCAGTGCCACCTACCACAGCACCAATGATTGCACCTGTAGCCGTATTGTCTGAGCCACTACCAATAATGGCCCCTAAGGTAGCTCCTCCGGCAGCGCCGATAAGACCACCCTTTGCCGTGTTGCTTGCCTTGCAACCGGACAACATATACGAACTTCCCACTATAGCCATTGTAACCATCAGACTCGTTGATATTGACAATAGCTTTCTCAATTTGTTTTGCATAAACTTTGTTTGTTATAATTATTGGATGTTTAAATAAGTTGCGAATTTAGATCGACCTATAGCTAAAAACAAATGCAGGATTATCACTTCTTTTCCTGAATATTGCCTTCAATTTGTTCAAAAGAAAACGCAATATTCTCCTCATAATCATGTAGCGATTTTTAACAGTTTGGCATCTGATTTCCCAAACTAATTGAGAGGTAAAGTGATAAAATTATAATTTTTAACCTGGTTCCATGAATGGAAATTGATAGATACAATCATTATGCTGCATTATAAGTCCAAAAGCATGGGATTCCGGATGATATATTTTGAACGCTGAGCAAGCATTGAATATTTACGCTCCTTACAAAATATTTTTTAATCAATAGCTTCAGTTGAATAGATCTCTTCAATTGTTAGTAACTTAAAGGAGAGTGCGAAAATAATTAGCAATAATATTCCAGGTATCCAAAATGTTGTTGCTCCGATCAATCCATATATAAGACCGCCGGTAATCAGGCCTATAATACTGGCCAGGCTGCCGGTACTACTTGCGTATCCCTGAATCACACCTTGATATTTTTGACCTGCGACTTTGGAAAGTATTGATAGAAAAGAAGGCCACATGATTCCATTCCCGCTGGAAAAGAGTACCACACCTATATAGATCAATATTTCATTACTGCTGGTAAAAAGAAAAAAACTCGCTCCTAACAAGGTGCTCCCGGCAATGGCCAAAACACTATCGGAAAATTTACCTGAGATTTTGCTTAGAACAGGACCTTGGACACAAACCATAATAAATCCCATCACTGAAAAGAAAATCCCAAGTTCCAAAAGACTCCATTCGAGACTCTGAACTGCGTGTACCGGAAAAGCAACATAGAAGAAGTTGAATGCCAGAAAAATGATAAAGTAAAGAATCAGGACGAATGGAATATATTTAAGATTTAATATCTGTCCAAATGTAACCTTGTCGGCTCCAGTGACCTTATAGCAATCTTTGTGCTCCTGTCCAAGAACTTTCTTGATTTTACAACTCTCCACGGGTTTGGTTATGATACATGGATTTGATTCAACCATTAAGAACGCTATAACAAAAATGGCTATCAAGGAAATAACCATTGCCATTAATACCGGCAATAACTCACCTAAAACAGTTCCTCCTAAGATACCGGCGAAAGCCGGCCCAATGATGAATCCTAAGTTTGCAGATGCAGCCATTTTCCCAAAGTTGCTTTTTCTGTCTTTGTCAGAGGTGATATCAGCCAGGTAGGCATTTGCGACAGATACATTGCCACCGGTAATACCATCCAATGCTCTTGCTGCAAACAAAACCAGCAGTGGGATGGTTAATATAAAGATTCCAAATAATGATGAATTTATATGAGCCAAAGTTGTATTTGGGATTCGCAGGGCAATGATAAATAAGACCCAAGCCAAAAATGTCCCTGCCTGGCTTAATAAAAGGATTTTTTTTCGCCCAAAATTATCCGACCATTTACCCAATATAGGGGCGCCAATGAGTTGGAAGAAAGAATAAGTGGCTCCCATTATACCATAAATCAATTCATTTCCACCTAGTTTGATCACTAATACGATCAGGAAAGGTAAGATGATACTATAGCCTAAAGTGCCAATGAAATTGACCAGTAAAATAGGGAAAATTGAGGCTTTGGATGTTATCGAAGCGGTCTCAGTGGCGTGATTTATTTGATGAGTGTCTTTCATGGTTAATGTGCAAGGTCAGAGCGCCTGGCTGATTTCCAGAAGATGGCCATCCGGGTCACGGAAAAAGCATCGAATTTCAGCACCCCAGTCGACTGGTGGTGTTAGAAATACTGCACCCCGTGACTTGAGAGTCTCATAAGCCGATTGGCAGTCCGGCACACGAATTGTCATGGCATGGCTTATCTTGTTGGCGTCTTGTGGCGGAGCAAAAGTTACGGTGGGCTTGTCTTTAGTTGGTTCCCCTCCTGTAACAAGGAGTAACCAACTGCCCTGGAAATTCAGAACACAAGATGTGCCGCCGTATTCTCTTACAATTGTTGCTCCTAACACATCTCGATAAAACGATCTTGATGATTCCATGTTACTCACAACCAGGATATGGGTCAATTCCATATCACTGCTAGGGAAGTCAGTATTCATTTTTTATCCTTTCTAGTTAATGCTAAATAAGCGGTTTTTTAATTCTTGTTATGTTGAACCTTGAACACATATTGTGTCATCGTAAAATGTCTCTCTGACCAATCCTTTGATTAGGCAGAAAACCATTATCTCCTTGATTTTTACCAAACACTAATTGTGGGGTGTTAGGATAATATTTGGTTTCTTTTCCGACCTTTCCTTGTTTAGTTATTAATTTGCTATCAATAATTAATTGAAAAGGTTACCTATTTTGATTTGTGCTGAGCTCTATAACATATATTATGTTACTAATGTCCGCATTATAGTAAACTTACAGCACATTACCCGGATGTGCAAAAATTAATTAACCCTACTTTGTGGGGCTTAACAAATACTTTCGAAAAGTTGACAAGTAGGATAAATTGTCATTGATTAATAAGTAAAAATTCGTGTATAATGCAAACACATCCATATATTAAGCGTTACAATCTAAAACCAACAGTTGGTGATCAATGAATAAACCGGTTTTGCTTTTTGATGGTGTTTGTAATCTCTGTA
Organism: Splendidivirga corallicola; assembly: GCA_030442035.1. GTDB lineage: Bacteria > Bacteroidota > Bacteroidia > Cytophagales > Cyclobacteriaceae > Splendidivirga > Splendidivirga corallicola. Next base: position 100,349 of record JAUJEA010000002.1, on the reverse strand, counting down.
ATGGAAGTGTTCAATTCATTATTAAGAGAGACAAAAAAAATGTTTTCCTGTTTGCTTCTCTGCAATCAGAAGCCGGCCAGGAACGACTGAAGAAATTTGATTTGCCGGTCGATGACTATGAATCCTTCGTATTGGTAGAGGGTGATAAATTTTATAGAAGATCCACAGCTGCTTTACGCACGATGAAAAAGTTAGGTGGTCTGTGGAAACTATTATACGCTTTCATCATTATTCCAGCCCCCATAAGAGATTTTGTGTATTCCATCATTGCCAGAAACCGCTATAAATGGTTTGGAAGAAATGATCAATGCATGATCCCTACTCCTGAGCTTAAAGCAAAGTTTTTGGATTAACTATTATCCCAGTTTTATGTATTGTAGATCCTAATGTGTAGTGACTAAGAAATAAGAGAAATAAACACTCATTCAAAATTCATAACTCAAAATTCCAAAGATCGGATTTTGACATTTGACAATTGAAATTTACTCCACTTTACTCGCCATCCTCTTCCTTTCGTTTTCATCCAAATAGATCTTTCTCATTCTGATAGACTTTGGTGTCACCTCTACGTATTCATCTTTTTGGATATACTCAAGTGTTTCTTCCAAGGAGAAAGTTTTCTTAGGGGCAATTTTGGTGTTATCGTCCGAACCTGCAGCGCGCATGTTGGTTAGTTTTTTGCCTTTTTGAATATTGACCACAATATCATTTGATCTTGAATGTTCCCCAATAACCTGACCAGTGTATACTTCCTCACCGGGATCTACAAAAAAGATCCCACGATCCTGAAGTTTATCAATGGCATAACCGGTTCCCATACCTGTTTCCATAGATATTAAAGAGCCATTAATCCTTGAGGGGATATCACCTTTGAATGGTTCATAACCTTTGAATCGATGGGTCATAATAGCCTCACCGGCCGTTGCTGTCAATACATTGTTTCTGAGACCAATTAATCCTCGCGCAGGAATATCGAACTCGAGATGCTGCAAATCGCCTTTCGGTTCCATCACGGTAAGCTCGCCCTTTCTTTGTGTGACCAACTCAATGACTTTGCCGGAAGATTCCTCGGGAACATCGACAACCAGATGTTCAATAGGCTCATTTTTCTGGCCTTCTATCTCTTTGATAATTACCTGAGGCTGGCCAACCTGTAGTTCATAACCTTCTCTCCTCATGGTTTCTATGAGCACTGATAAATGAAGGATACCTCTTCCAAAAACCAGGAACTTATCTTCCGTATCCGTTTCTTGTATTTTAAGCGCCAGGTTTTTTTCAGTTTCCTTGAAAAGCCTGTCCCTTAAGTGCCTGGATGTTACAAACTTTCCTTCCTTACCAAAAAACGGAGAATTGTTGATGGTGAATAGCATACTCATGGTAGGCTCATCAATCGCTATTCGCGGTAGCGGTTCCGGATCTTCAAAGCTTGTGAGCGTATCACCAATTTCAAAATCTTCCAATCCGGTTATGGCACAAATATCTCCGGAATGTACCGCATCAACTTTTAATTTTCCTAATCCTTCAAAGATCTGTAGTTCTTTGATTTTGACCTTTTTAACACTCCCATCCTTTTTGCACAATCCCATCATGGCTCCTTCTTTCAAAGAACCCTTATAGACGCGGCCAATGGCAATTCTTCCTACAAATGAGGAATAATCCAGGGAAGTAATTTGCAATTGAGGAGTGCCTTCATGACGTGGAGCCGGCGGAATCGTTTTGATGATCTCATCCAATAAAGGAGTGATATTATCCGTAGGTTGCTTCCAATCATGACTCATCCATCCCTGTTTCGAAGAACCATAGATTGTGACAAAATCCAATTGTTCTTCAGTCGCATCCAAATTAAACATAAGATCAAATACCTGTTCCTGAACTTCATCAGGGCGACAGTTCTGCTTGTCTACTTTGTTGATCACAACAATGGGTTTTAGTCCTAATGAAAGCGCCTTACTCAGAACAAACCGTGTCTGAGGCATGACCCCTTCAAAGGCATCCACCAACAACAAAACACCATCAGCCATCTTAAGTACTCTTTCCACTTCACCACCAAAATCAGCGTGACCGGGTGTGTCAATAATATTGATCTTAACATTTTTATAAGTTACCGAAACATTTTTAGAAAGGATGGTAATACCTCTTTCTCGTTCCAGATCGTTATTGTCAAGAATAAGCTCTTTTGTTTCCTGATTTTCCCGGAAGATTTGAGACGCATAGATGATCTTATCTACCAAGGTTGTCTTACCATGATCTACGTGTGCAATGATGGCTATATTTCTGATGCTATCCATTAGATTCAATTTTGAAGGCGCAAAAGTACTCATTCGGTTTTGATTTAGAAAGCATTCCAAAAACATAAAAGTGTTTTTCTTTCAAGGAATTTAGTCTTACAATCTTCATTTGTAATAAAGATCATAAAATGTCGTTTCTGACTGCGACGGATAATGAAAATTTCCTTATAGATAAAATTGTATTTTAAATGGACCAAAAAAAGAACTATTCACTTTTCTGCTGGAACTGATGTACGACACAAGAAGAAATTTAGGGTAATTGTATGTTTAAGACTGTCTTAAACTAATGTTGAGACATACTTTTCTAATGGCTCGGGCTGTAAGCATGATGATTTTGCTATTTTAAATTCAATTTTGCATTATTTAGTTAATTTTTTGTCTAATTTTAATAGTGTAAAATGGCTTGTTGATGAAGATGAAGTTGGTTTTTGTACTTTCCTTATTTGTATTGGTTTCCATAGACGGAAACTGCAGGGCTTACTTGGTGCCTACCGAATCCCTGGACGGAGATTCTTTATTGCAAAAAAATATAGATGTTAATAATAGAATCGCCAGACATTTTCTTTCTCATGAACCTAATCTGGCTTTTAGCTATGCAGACAGTGCTTCAAGGAAAGCTATACAAATGAACTATCAAGAGGGATTATTAGAGTCTCTCTTTATCAAAGGAGAAATAAAAGAAATTCAAGGAGATTACGAGCGATCCTTATTGCATTACAGTCAGGGTATCAAGTTAGCTAATGAGCTTGGAAACACTTCCAGAGCCATGCTTGGCCAAGTCAAAGCCGGATACATTTATTTGGAGTTGAACGATCTAAAGGGAGCAGAACTTACTTTCTCGACAGCATTAAAATCTCCATCTATTGAAGAAGACCCTGAACTTCATGCAGCTGTTTATACAGGATTATGGAAACTCTATTGGTCAAGAGGTAATACCGATACGGTAGCGCAATTTCAGCAGAAGGTCCTGCAAATCTTTGAAGAGAACAAGGACAATGTAAATGTTTCCAATAAGATCGCTTCCAACTTTCTTAAAGTAAATGATTTTGAGGCAGCGCTTGAATATTTCGAGAAAACACTGGAGTTTTTGAGAGAAAAGGGAAATAAACGAGAACTGGCCAATACATTGGAAAGTATTGGGGAGATCTATCTTATAAAAGAGATGGGTAATTGGTCTCTCAGTTATTTTGAGGAAGCTATTGCGCTTTATGAGGTGTTGAACGATAAACCCGCGTTAATAGAAGCTCATTTGAATATTGGACGTGCCTATAGGCTTATTGGAGATTTTAAAAAATCTATTGAAAATGTTAATGAAGGACTGAAAATCGCCAGGTATATAAATGGTAATAGTTACATGGCCAGTTCACTTCAATTACTGTCAGAGGTCCATGAAGAATATGGTCAACATGATATTGCACTGAAATATTATAAGGATTACACCGCTTTAAGAGATACCATATTTAGCCGGGAAAATGCCAATCGCATTGCAGAACTCAGTGCCAATTTTGAGCTTGATCAGAAAAGTCAGGAAATAGAAAAGCTGAAGGCGATAAAAGAGCGAATGGATGAGAAAGCTCGCTATACGGAACAAATTGATGGTTTAAGAGGGAATTTATTAGTTGCGTTAACCGTTACAACTGCTTTGATATTTTTCATAGCCTCACTTCTTTTTAACCGTTACAGGGCAAAACAAATGGCCAACAAGATCCTGGAAAAACAATTTACCGAGATCAGTCTTCAAAAAGCTGAGATAGAGGCCAAAAGTGAGATCATCAATGACAAGAATGCACAGCTGGAAAAGGCACACAAGATTATTGCCAGCCAAAACAAGAAATTCAGAGATGCCAATGAGCATTTGGAAGAACTTGTGGCAGAGCGAACCAATGAACTGAAACGCACCTTTAACAAACTTTCTTTCCATGTTGACAATACACCACTTGCAGTAATGGAGTGGGATAATAAACTCAGATTGATAAGATGGTCAAGTCAGGCGGAAATGATCTTTGGATGGGCATCTGAAGAGGTATTGGGTAAATCCATCAAAGAACTTCCTTTAATGAAAGGAGAAGGGGAGAGCTTTATCGATGATTTTTTCAAAGGACTTTTCAAAGGTGAAAAGCCCAGGAATTTTTTCCAGAGAAAGAGTCAAAATAAAAAAGGCGATTTATTGGATATCGAATGGAGTAATTCCATACTGTACGATGAAAATGGCGAGCTGCAGTCGATTCTGACCATTGCCAATGATGTTACGCTCAGGGAAAAGGCACTTTTCGATTTGCGCGTGTCAAATAAGGAATTGGATAATTTCATCTATCGGGCGTCCCATGATCTGAGAGGACCGATTGCAAGATTACAGGGAGTTATTAACTTAGGTCTGGTAGAAGCCAAGGATGACCTTTCACAAAAGTATTTTGACCTGCTTGGTAAAATTACTTTTGAAATGAATGCCATATTACTTAGGCTTCTGGCTATACACGAAGTTTACCAACATCAATTTAAGCTTACCAAGGTTAACGTGAAGAAAACGGTTGATCTGGTCATTAAAGAGTTTAAGGATAAAAATTATGCATTTGATATCAATGTGAATAACCTCGTTCAGGAAAATATCCACTGGAAAACCGATTTTAGGCTTTTGAAACTCATTGTTCAAAATTTGATTGAAAATGCATTTGTAAATGGTATGGCGAAAGAGGGTTATGTTAATATACAGGCTGACATACTGGAGAAGAGAAATTTGAAATTGGTTTTTACGGATAACGGATTGGGTTTCCCGGAAGAGATTACCGATAGAATATTTGATTTGTTCTTTCCTGTGTCGGAAAATTCAAATGTAGCTGCTGGGCTCGGACTCCATATGGTTAAGAAATGTGTTGAGAGGTTGCAAGGTAACATTAAACTGGTCAGACCTGTAGATGATACTATTTTTGAAATAGTCTTGCCAAACATTGATAAAAATGAAACAATTGAATTGATCCAGGAGAAATACTGGATCGAAAAATAAACGGTCATAATCCTAATTTCCCCATAATACCAAAGTGATCCGAACTTCCCTGATCCAATACGCTGAAATTGAGTGGTACGGTCTCACCTCTGAACAGAATATAGTCCAGGGTAATGAACGTATTTGGGAAATTGTGTGCATTTGGAAAGGTAGTACCCAGTCCTGAACCCTTTTCATTGTATAGATTAAGCCAGTTCTTCAATAAATCCCTGTAGATCGGTTCAAGCTTAAAAACATTCAGGTCACCGGCCAATATTTGGATGGATTGCTGATAATTTTCCTGATTAAAATATTGCTCTATTTCAATTAACTGATTTTTTCTTTGCTCATTGATCTTTTCGTAGATCGTAAAGAAATTGTTAGGATTTTCTACAGCCCATGCAGGGGATGCGAGATGCACGTTGCACAATAAGATGTTTTTATCACCAAAATCGATTTCCACAAATTGAGCATAAGGTTTATTAGGTTGTTTGGCTAAAAATTCAGTTTTGGTCAAGGGAAACTTCGAATATGTTCCCAGACCATAGGTATTTCTCAGCGGCTTTGTATCATAGTAAGGATATTTTTTTAGCCTGGTTCTTAACAAACTATCCCAATGTGTTGTGAGTTCTTGCACAACGATCACATCGGGATCCGCTTCCTGGATTTCCATAATAATCGATTCAGGATGCTGGTTTCTGAAGTATAGATTATAGCTTAAGATTGATAAATCCTTCCCCTGCAATTTGGAATCATGAGCCTGTAAAGAGCGATTGTTAAGCTTGATCCAGTACCATTCTCCAATCACAGACAGTAAGCCGAGCATAAATAAAGTCAGTTTGAAAGGTTGACCTTGTCTTAAATTGATAATGAGTAGTGTTCCAAACAAAACGAATAATGGCCATCTCAAAAAAGATAATAAAGTGCCAAAGGCAAAATGATCCCTTTGATAAATCAAAAAGATGGTGAAGATGATAAGAAGTGTTAAAGAAATCCTACCTAAGATTTTCTTCATCAGACAAATAGATCAGTCCATTAGTTTTCATTGACAACGTAAATTTCGTTTGGTTATGACAATTATGAAAAATATTCTATTTCAAATTTTCAGTTTTCGGTCTATATACTGAGATGTATCATCATTCAATCGTTTAAATCTTTCTTATCTTTGCCAAAATTTATTTTAGCATGTCTGATCATATAAAGAGATATACAGTTACAGCAGCATTACCATATGCGAACGGTCCCGTCCATATTGGTCATCTGGCAGGTGTGTATGTGCCTGCTGATATTTTTGTGCGATACATGAGGGCCAAGAGAAGGGATATAAAATTCGTTTGTGGGAGTGATGAACATGGTGTTCCGATCACTATCAGGGCTAAGAAAGAAGGAGTTACGCCACAGCAAGTCGTGGATAAATACCATGAAATGATCAAGAACTCATTTGAGCGATTTGGTATCACTTTCGATATATATTCACGTACCAGTTCTGATACGCATCATGAAACAGCTGCTGATTTGTTCAAACAATTATATGAGCATGATAAATTTGTAGAGCGATCTACCGAACAATACTTTGATGAGGAAGCGCAGCAATTTCTTGCCGATCGTTATATCATCGGTACTTGCCCAAGATGTGGTTACGAAGAGGCCTACGGTGATCAATGTGAATCTTGTGGATCATCACTTAGTCCTTCGGAACTTATTAACCCTAGATCAACCCTGAGCGGATCGAAACCTGTTTTAAAAGAAACCAAACATTGGTATTTCCCTTTGGATCAATATGAAGATTGGTTGAAGGAATGGATTATTGAAGGGCATAAGGAGTGGAAATCCAATGTATATGGACAGTGTAAATCCTGGATCGATCAAGGTCTTCAACCTCGGGCCATGACAAGAGACCTGGATTGGGGGGTTAAGGTCCCATTGGAGAATTCCGAAGGCAAAGTCTTATATGTTTGGTTTGATGCACCCATAGGTTATATATCCGCTACCAAAGATCTGGCAGCTGAGGAAGGTTTTGATTGGGAGCCATATTGGAAAGGGAATGATACCAAACTGATTCATTTTATTGGAAAAGATAATATTGTTTTTCATTGCATTATATTCCCATCGATTCTTAAAGCACTAGGAGCGTATACTTTACCGGATAATGTGCCTGCCAACGAGTTTTTGAACCTGGAAGGTAACAAGATCTCTACATCAAAAAATTGGGCGGTTTGGTTACATGAGTTTTTAGAAGAGTTACCTGGCAAAGAAGATGTACTTCGTTATGTTCTTTGTGCAAATGCACCGGAAACCAAGGATAACGATTTTACCTGGAAGGATTTCCAGGCAAGAAACAATAATGAACTGGTGGCTATCTTTGGGAATTTTGTAAACCGGGCCATTGTTCTGACCCATAAATATTTTGAAGGTAAGCTTCCTGAACGTGGTGATTTGACAGGTATTGATCAGGAAGTGATTGATAAGTTGAAAAACTTCCCGGCCCAGATAGGGAGTTCAATAGAAAATTACAAATTCCGGGATGCCCTTTCTTCCATGATTGATCTCGCTCGCCTTGGAAATAAATACCTGGCAGATACAGAGCCCTGGAAACTGATCAAAGAGGACAAGGAACGTGTTGGGACCATTCTGAACATAAGCTTGCAGATAGCAGCAAATCTGTCAATTGTCTCCGAGCCATTTTTACCATTTAGTGCTGTTCGCTTGAGGGAAATGTTAGCGGTAGCAAAGTATTTGTGGGATGATGCCGGAAGTATAGACCTGCTGCCCGTTGGACATAGAATACAAAAAGCCTCATTGCTCTTTGAGAAAATTGAGGACAGCCTGGTTACCGGGCAAATCGGTAAATTGGAAAACACTAAAAAGCAAAATGAATTGGCCGCCTTGGAAGTAACTCCGCAAAAAGACGAAATAGTATTTGATGATTTTGTCAAGATGGATATCAGAACTGCCACCATCAAGGCTGCTGAAAAAGTTGAGAAATCGAAGAAACTTCTCAAGCTAAGACTTGATACCGGTATTGATGAAAGGACCGTGGTCAGTGGCATTGCGGAGCATTATGATCCTGACGCTATCTTAGGAAAGCAGGTTTGTGTTCTGGTAAACCTGGCCCCAAGAAAAATAATGGGCATTGAATCACAGGGAATGATATTAATGGCTGAGAATATAGATGGTTCTTTATCCTTTATAAAACCTGAAAAAGTAATTGATAACGGTGGTATGATCAATTAATGATGGAGACGAATTTTGATGTGATCATCGTTGGTGCCGGTCCTGCCGGTACCACATGTGCACTCAATCTGGCTCCAACGGGTTTAAAGATTGCCTTATTGGACAAGGCTAAATTTCCCAGAGACAAAATATGTGGTGATGCCCTCAGCGGGAATGTTACTTTCGAACTCAATAAGTTACCAACCACCACACTCAAACAATTCAATTCTTTCAAACCCAAAAAAGGTGTTCAGGGTATTCGCTTTTTTGCGCCTAATAACCAATACATCGATGTCCCTTTTCCCAATCATAAGAAATATACCGAGTTGCCAGGTTATGTAGTTAGGAGGTATGATTTTGATAATTTCCTGTTGGAAGAATTAAAAAAACATCCTAATGTAAAAATTTGGGAGGGATTTAAACCGGAGAACCTCCAAGTGACTGATGATGAAGTCCAAATTACTAACGGGCAACATTCATTGAAGGCTCAGTTTATTGTTGGAGCTGATGGCGCACATTCTTTTGTGGCTAAGGCTTTGGACCGGTTTGAAGTAGATAAGAAACATTATGCGGCAGGAATCCGGGTATACTATGAAAATGTGGATGGATTCCATCACCAGGGAGCGGTGGAACTACATTTTCAAGCCGATCTGGCTCCGGGATATTTCTGGATATTTCCTTTAACTGATAACATGGCTAATGTGGGTCTTGCGGTGTCATCAGATCAAGGTGGTCAGCGTCAATTCAATTTGAAGAGTAAACTTGATGAAATCATCCGAAATCACCCTAATGTGGCTCCACGCTTTAAAAATGCCAAAGCTCTTGAGACGGTTAAGGGATTTGGATTGCCTTTAGGTTCAAAAAAAAGAAGCTTATCAGGAGACAGGTTTTTACTGGTCGGGGATGCAGCTTCCCTGATAGATCCGCTAACGGGGGAAGGTATTGGGAATGCCATGATTAGCGGCAGACTGGCTGCAGAGCATATCATGAATGGTTTTAAAGAAAGAAATTTTTCTTCAGTCTTTAACCTCAGATATGATGAATTGATCTACGAGAAACTAGGAGCCGAATTGCAGTTAAGCAGTAAAATGAAAAAACTATTCAAACATCCTCGTCTGCTAAATTTTATTGCCAAAAAAGCTAAAAAAAATGTAGCCCTTCAGGAAGTTCTAACAGGCATGTTTGATGACTTAAACCTTAAGAAAAAGCTAGGCGATCCTTTGTTTTACTGGAGGTTGTTCATTAGTGGAAAATAACTTCCCTAATTGTTTACTTTCATTGTATTCAATAACTATTGATGGAAAGTTATGAGCGGACGGAAATTATTTCCTCAAACAGAGTAGAATTATCAATGATTAATGAATAATTAGTAATAGGTGACAAAAAGATTCTTTGTACTAATATGAAGCTGGCTCGCTGGATAGTTGTCTTTTGTTATTCTTCATTACTCATTATTAATTACTAATTCTATTCCTTCTTAGCCAATTTGATGTTTCTGGTAATTTCCGCTCTTATCCATTGAAGTTGTCTTTTGGTGAGCCCTTCCCCTATCATCACGACGTCAGTGTGCCGTACAGGTCTAATCCTTATAATCGTAACCAGTTTTCTTTTAACCACTAAACCAATAGAGCGCCCCTCCAGGGCTGCAATGGTTTTTTTCAATACTTCAGTTCCTAAAGGGGTAAGCTTAATCATTAACAAATAGAGATCCTTCTGATTGTCGTAGTGAATGTTAGTGATAGAGGAAAATTCGCTTTCTGCTATAAGCGGTTTGGGGGGTAAACAATAAAAAACCTCTCTGTTATTCAGTTTTAACTCAAAAGCACATAAAACTTTTGTTTCGGAGTCATCGATTAAATAAAAACCATTGGCTGGGTTTTTGTCCTTTCCATAAGTATTCAGCGTCCCTAGCATGATAAGAACGATGCCTGTGAAGATTGCTATTTTTAAATAAAATTTCACACTATGTTAATAGCCTTCTATGATAATTAATATGCCCCAGATGCCAGCTAAGATGCGACAACAAATGTATGATAAAATATTCCGTATTTACAGGTTTGTCAAAGATTTGCACAGCAAATTCTTTTTCAAGGTCCTCTTGTGAGAGTTTTTCCAATGTATTTGCTACTACCTCCTTGGCAACTGCTATCTGTGATAGTAATTCTGTTCTGGGCACATTTTTCAAATTAAATTCATCATCCCTGCGACGAACATAACCCGTATTGCCTAATATGGCTCCAAAGAAATGCTGGAGATTCCCGCAGATATGCAGACATAGATTACCTCCGGAGTTTTTTATGTCTTTATCAATTATCCAAAGATCAGGCTCATTTTTATAGCTTTCGATTTCCATTTTGAGTTTGTCCAACTCGCGATCATATAAGGCACTTAGTGTTTTAGTAATCATATTGGATATAGGGTTTTTAAAAAAAAGTGGATCTTGAAATACTTATCTCAAGATTAAGTATTTCAAGATCCAAATTCAAAAATTTAGGACTAATATTAAGTCAGCGACACGTCAATTTGAAGTGACAAATCGCCCTTTTAGCTGCATCAAATTGAAATTTTAATTAAGATTTAGATCCTTAATGATCCCATCAATTTTATCATTTAATTGATCGAACGCTGTGTCAAAATCATTTTTATTATTGAGCTTGCTATTTACACTGAAGTAAAATTTGATTTTTGGCTCGGTTCCGGAAGGCCTGGCGGAAATTTTACAGCCATCTTCCGTGAAAAATTGAAGTACATTTGAACTGGGGAAATCAACACTTTTTTCCTGTCCGCTGATTAGATCCTTTTCTATGCTTGTTTTATAATCAATGGTTTTAATAAGTTCTGAACCATTGATCGTCTTAGGTGGATTATTCCTCAGATCGTGCATCATTTTTTGGATTTCCTCAGAACCACTTTTACCTTTTTTAGTGATGGAAATAAGCTTTTCCTGATAAATGCCGAATTCCAGATACATGTCGATCAGCATATCGAAAATACTCTTTCCCTGATCTTTGGCATAAGCTGTCATTTCAGCGATCATGGCACAAGATGCAACGGCATCCTTATCCCTTACAAAGTCACTGATCATATAACCATAACTTTCTTCTCCACCTCCAATGAATTCTTGCTTTCCTTCCAACTCCTTGATCAACGCAGCAATATATTTAAAACCAGTAAGTGTGTCATAAGAATTTACACCATAACTTTTGGCAATTTCATGGATGAGATCAGAAGTCACAATGGTTTTTACGATATATTGTTGACCGGTCAGTTTTTGGTTTTCCTTCCATTTTTTTAGCAGATAATAGATCAACAGGGCTCCGGTCTGATTTCCGTTAAGTAATTGGAATTCACCATGGTTATTTTTTACACCGATTCCAACCCGGTCAGCATCAGGGTCGGTAGCCATGACCAAATCGGCATCCGATTCTTTTGCTTTCTTCAAGGCAATATTCATGGCCTCTGTTTCTTCAGGATTCGGATAAACAACGGTAGGAAAATCACCATTTGGTTCCGACTGCTCTTCCACCACATATACCTGTTTAAAACCAAGTCTTTCCAGAATAGCAGGAACAAGTGTTACTCCCGTACCATGAATTGGCGAGAAAATGATCTTTAGATCGCTTTGATTATTGATTGCATCCGGAGACAGCGAGAGCCTCTGGATAGCATCCAGATACAATTCATCTATGTCTTTTCCTATGATCTGAATTTTACCTTCATCCTTAGCAAAATTTACATCATCAATGCTTTGAATAGCGTTAACTTCATCTATTACATTCTTATCATGGGGAGGTGTTAGCTGTGCCCCATCATTCCAATAAGCTTTATAACCATTATACTCTTTTGGATTATGGGAAGCAGTTAGAACTACTCCACTTTGGCAGCCTAAATGACGAATGGCAAATGAGAGTTCGGGTGTAGGCCGAAGTGCTTCAAAGAAGTAAACTTGAATGCCATTGGCTGAAAATACAGCTGCTGTGGTTTCGGCAAAAAATCGGCTGTTATTACGACTATCATGCGCAATTGCCACTTTGATCTCCTGATTTGGATAGGTTCTGATTAAATAATTGGCCAAACCTTGCGTTGCTTTCCCAACTGTATATTGGTTCATTCTATTGGATCCAATACCCATGATCCCTCTTAAACCACCAGTGCCAAATTCAAGATCTTTGTAAAAGGCATCTGTTAATGCTGTTTCGTTCCCGGGCTCAAGTAGTTGATTTATCTCTTTTTTAGCTTGTTCATCAATATTGCTATTGAGCCACTGCTTTGCTTTTTCAATGATATTGCTATCCATATTTCGTTCTTTAATCGCTAAAATTTTGCTGATAATTTAAGTGTTGAAAATAGCCCTTATTGGTCAAAAAGTGCATATAAAATTTGCGAATTTCTTGCGTTGCATCCAAATCACTCTCTTTTATGTTGATGATAGTGCCTAACCGGATGAATTTTAGTGTTTTGAAAAGGTGCAATTGCTCCTGATATTCAAAAATCATCTTAATTTGATTTTGTTTAATTTTTTTTGCAAGTAGTATTTTCTGCTTTTTTTTCTTGTTTGTTCAAGGTAGTCTTTTAAGCTTTGTAGTGAAATAATGAAACATAACCTGATGGACATTAAGAGTTTAAACAAAGCACTTTTAGAGATTGCTGAAAAGAAAAATCGTCTTAGCGAGTTGAATTATAATGATTCCACCTATGATGAGATAGAAGAAGAACTTCACGATCTGGAGGATGATTTTGGTGAAAAGTTTGGAGATTATGTGGAGGACGCTTTACATTATGTACATGATGAGTATTGTCCGGATAATGATGTTTTGCTCCCAATTGCCTATTTAGCCAACAAGTACATCGAAAAAGGTAAATTAGCTGACGGATCTGTAGAGTATGATGTAGAGCCCAATGAAGGTGTCATAGTGGATGTGGATGACTATCCGGGAAAAGAAAGTAGATTGGTTTTGGTTCCTAACCCTACCCGGTTAATTTTGCAGGTAGGGAGAAATCAAAAAGAAGAGGTTTGGCACGCTGGCTAATGAAGACGGTTTACAGTCTATAATCAGACTGCCCAATCTTATTTTTTTGATTTGCTATCCGAAAGGATGACATTATTGATGAAAAATAATTTTTAAAGACAAATCCTGAATATGGAACTTCTGAAAGACCTATGGAACTTTATGAGAGAGCGTAAAAAATTTTGGCTTGCTCCAATAATTATTATTCTGCTCTTGCTAGGTGTATTATTAGTTGTAGGTGGAGGATCTGCCATAGCGCCATTTATTTACACGCTGTTCTAGAACAACAAAATATTAGTATGAAATTTGAGATCCCAATCATTCTAAATGATTGGGATTTTTATATTACTTTTTGTAAGTGTTGGCTGAAAAGTTTTCTGCCATCCTGGGCTTCCGCTAAAGAGTTGCTAAACTAATTTTTGATAAACAGCCATCAAGTCTCTGGCTATTTTTTGATTTTCGAATCTTTCGATATAATTCAAACCATCTTGGATCATTTTATTAACCACCTCATCATTATCCAAAACGTTTGCAATAGCGTTTGCCAATTCTTCAGGACTCGTTGGATCGATATATAATGAGCCTGGTCCACCCGCTTCAGGCAAACAGGATGTCCTACTTGAGATAACCGGTTTTTTTGAGTAAAGTGCTTCAATGATTGGAATTCCGAAACCTTCGAAAACTGATGGATAAATAAAAAGCTGAGAAAGTTGATAGATCTTTGGAAGGTCTTCAAACGATACTTGGTGTAATATTTTAACCTGTTTTTCTAAACCGTTTTCCCGAATATATCTGACTAGGATTTGCTCATATGGGGTGGATCTTCCGACAATTACAAGAGGAATCGGATAACGATCCTTTATTATGGTCAATGCTTTAAGTATCAGGAGTGCATTTTTTCTGGGTTCAATGGTGCCCACATTCAATAAAAACCGTTGCGGTAACTCATACTTCTCTCTGGCTTCTTCCAAAGCATTTTTCTCAAATGTAACTTTGAAGTTTGGATGACAACCTTGATAGATTACCTCGATCCTGGAGGGATCAGTGCCGAAAAACTCCTGAATATCTTCAGCCGTCTGCTGACTGACTGCGATTATTTTATCCGCGACCTCACAAGCATGTTTGAATTTCTTTGTATAGATCTTTCTGTCGATCGGTTTGTAAAGCTCAGGAAATCGAAGGAATATTAAATCGTGGATCGTGACAACTGTTTTTAGATTTCCCGGAATGCTGAATGGTAATTCGTTACTTAATCCATGAAAAATATTCATATGCTCTTTTCCGGCAATACTCCCTAACCAATAACTTCTCCAAATACTGCTAAGCTTAAACAACGATATAAAACCGGAGGGTTTGCGGACATGAATGTTAGAAGCCTGTGTTAAGTCCCGTACCTCTCTTTTTACATTATCCTTTGGTGTGTATAAATGATAATTATTATCAGGAAAATACTCACTTAAAGAAGCAAGAATAAACCGGCTGTAGTTTCCCAAGCCCGTGAAATTGAGAAAGGCTCTTTTGGCATCAAATCCTATATTCATGATTGATAATTAATAAAGGATTCTACCTCTTTTTGAGCTTTTTCCATAGTAAAGCGTTCTTCAACCAATTTTCTGCCGGCTTTTCCGAATTGATCTCTTAGCTTCTCACTGGTCATCAATTTTTCTACTTTGGAATAAAAGTCATCCATATTTTTAGCCTCTGCCAGATAACCTGACTCCCCATCGCTCACAACTTCCGGATTACTGCTAATATCAAAGGCCACTACAGGTTTTTGGGAAGCCATGGCTTCGGTTATGACGTAACCAAAACCCTCCCAAAGAGAACTTAGGAGAAAAATATCAATGCTCTCCATGAAACCTTTAATATTATCAATAAAGCCTAAAAAAAGTATCTCCTTTTCTACTCCAAATTCCTTTGATAATTGTTTTAGCTCGGGTTCCAGTTTCCCTACCCCGGCAATTAGTAGTTTAAATTTAAGGCCTTGTTCCTTTAATCGTTGAGCCAGATGGATAAGATATTTTTGCCCTTTTTGTTCAACAAGTCTTCCGGCATTACCAAGGACTATTTCATCATGTTCCTTCTGATAGATCGGTTCAAAGGCTTGTTGATCATAATGATGAAGGTCAAGTCCATTATAGATAACTTTTATCTTTTCCTTTGGAAACAAATTCTGATTATTAGTCAATAATGTATTCTTTGTTTCCAATGAATTTGCAATAACATCTGTGATCACTTTTTTAAACAGGAACCTGTTAAGAAGGCTATTTTTAATAGGAACCGCCAGACCACGTCTATAGATAATCTTTTTCACACCTGCAAGTTTTGCCGCTATGCCCCCGGTTTTTACATCTGTGGACATATTCATGATAATGACCTCAACCTTGTTTTTTTTTATGGTGCGGTAAATATTAAAAATCTTAAAAGGATTTATAAAACTTAGGTTTCCAACGCTTACTTTTTCGACGTTGAAGGCAATTTTCTTTAGGTTTTTAAATAATTCACTTTTTTGATGAGCAATAACCAGTACCGGATAGTTCTTTTCTTTAAGGTATTTTGCAGTGCCATAGTGCCATTTTTCCCCACCTCCCCAGGCAATGTTTGAATTGAAAAAGCAGATTGTTTTATCACTCATTATCTTTATATAACTGCCTTAATTTAACATAATGAAGGAATTTGGCATGAGCAGAATTTGCACTGATCAGAAAACCTTGAAATCCATCCAAAAAACCTAAAAGTACGATATAGCTTTTCAAAAACTTGATTGGCGGACCAAAGCAAATCTTTATCCAGGAGGGCCGTTTCCCTTTCTCGAAATCTTGTTGGGCTTTGAGTGAGGAAAACTTGTTTATCTGTCCAATTTGCTGATCAATGGAATTGATTGAATAGTGCAAGAGATCACCCTTGAGAAGTGTTGTCTTTGCGTCTTTTTGCAACACAAATGTTTCATGCACTTTATCGCCTTCCCATTTTCCTAATCTGTTGTCCCAAAGCCGGAGTTTTTTGTCCGGAGACCAACCACCATGCCGGATCCAACGACCACAAAATTGTGTGACTCTGTTAAGGTAATAGGCATCGTACTGCCAATTGTTCTTTATTTCCAATATGGATGTTTTCAATTCTTCAGATAGCACTTCATCAGCATCCAATGATAAAACATGTGGATATTTGGCTTGTTGATTTGCCCAATTCTTTTGCTGGGAGTATCCATCAAATTGATGTTGTAAGAATCTGACGCTATATTGCCTGCATATTTCTTCTGTTTTATCGGTGGAATACGAATCTACTACAAGCACCTCATCAGCGACCTCCTGAATTGATTCCAGGCATCGGCCAATATTTCGTTCCTCATTGAGGGTTATGATGATCACAGAAAGTTTGATCATGGATAATTTCTGTATAACTTTATCTAAAACGGCGTAAATCTACTTATAATACTTGTCTCTTAAAAGGCTGAAATGAGTGGAAATATGATGGTTCCTGATATATCAAGGGTTTAAATTTAATTTATTAACATTGCAAAAATTTAACTGAAACTATGAGAATTGAGCAATTATATACCGGCTGTTTGGCCGAAGCCGCCTATTATATAGAATCTAATGGAGAAGTAGCTATCATTGATCCGCTAAGAGAGACTGAACCATATATCGAGTTGGCTACAGAAGATGGTGCTCAAATAAAGTATATTTTTGAAACTCATTTTCATGCTGATTTTGTATCAGGCCACTTGGATCTGGCAAAGAAAACCGGAGCAAAAATTATTTATGGTCCGGGTGCCAAAACTAATTTTGATATATATGAAGCACAAGACGAAGAGATTTTTGAATTAGGAGAAATTAAGATAAAAGTATTGCACACTCCCGGGCATACACTTGAGTCAAGTTGCTATTTGTTGATTGATTCAAAAGGAAAAGAACAAGCGCTATTCACCGGAGATACTTTGTTTATTGGGGATGTGGGAAGGCCTGACCTGGCTCAAAAGGGTGATATTACCACTGAAGATTTAGCCGGAATGATGTATGATTCACTTCATAAGAAAATTTTTCCATTACCGGATAATGTGACTATCTACCCTGCACATGGAGCAGGATCTTCTTGCGGTAAAAACATGAGTTCGGAGACTTATGATACACTAGGGCATCAAAAAAAGGTTAATTATGCTTTAAGGGCTGTTTCGAAAGAGCAATTCATAAAAGAGGTAACTGAAGGTATTTTGCCGCCACCACAGTATTTTGCCAAAAATGCCCTTTTGAATAAGACCGGATATGATAGTATCGATCAGGTGATTCAAGAAGGAAGTACATCATTAGACTTAGACGAATTCGAGGCCGAAGTAAAGAAAGGAGCACTGATCCTTGATACAAGACATCAGCAGGAATTTGTAAAGGGTTTTATCCCAGGATCGATCTTCATAGGTTTGGATGGTATGTTTGCCATTTGGGTGGGTACGTTAATCAAAGATATTAAGCAACCTATTGTGATCATTGCTCCCGAGGATAGAGAAGAAGAAGCTGTTCTCAGATTGGCCAGGGTAGGTTATGACAATACAGTAGGTCATTTGAAAGGAGGTTTTAGTACCTGGAAAAATGCAAATAGGCCTGTTGAAACCTTATTATCCATTACTGCAGCCGAGCTGGAAAATGATACAAGGGAAAACCATATCACTATCCTTGACACCCGTAAACCAACGGAATTTGCTGCAGGTCATATTGAAGGTGCAATCAATTATCCATTGGATTTTATCAATGATCATCTGGAGGATCTGGATAAACAAGACAAATACTATTTGCATTGCGCAGGCGGTTATCGATCAGTCATTGCCGCTTCTATCATGAGAGCCAATGGTTATCAGCATGTTATTGATGTACAGGGAGGTTATGCAGAAATTATTAAAACATCTCTTACCATAAGAGAAATGGCTTCTTCCTGATTACTTAAATAGATTCTCATGCGTTTTATAGACAAACCGTTTGTCGAGTTTAGACATGTTTTTAAAATGAAAGTCCATATTTACTTGACCTCTCTGATGATGGTGGTATTATTGCCTATTTGGAGTTGTTCCCAATCAAAATCATCAGAGAATACAAATATCAGGGTAGATGAAGTTAAAAAAACTTTGGATGAACAACGAGATGTAGTCCTGATGGATGTTAGAACACCCGGTGAAGTTAAGAATGGAACATTACCAGGTGTGGATGAAATTATTGATTTTAGAGCTCCCGATTTTAAAGGTCAAATTCAAAAACTGGATAAGGGGAAAACATATTTTGTTTATTGCCATTCCGGAATGAGGAGCGGAAAAACAGTGGCTATGATGAAGGAAATAGGATTTAAAAATGTTTTTAATGTAGAAGGTGGAATTGCTGAGTGGAAAGAAAAAGGTTATGAAATAAAGTAACCACAACAAAATTCTATTTGTACATAATCAATGTTAAGTCATGGGCTGAAATTGATACTTTTAGCTTAAAATGATGTTTAGCGTATTTTATTATTGAAAATATTACATCCCCCATTTAGTTCACAATTGAATTTTTCTAAGATCGCATTTCCATATTATTAGAAATGTGTGTGGTAATGACTCCCTGAACTTATTTAAAATACAATTGATCTTACATATACTTTAAAATGCTCAACAATGGATATTCTTTGAATATTACTATTTGTATTATTGTATAGATGAAGAATAAAGGTGTTGACTATGATTAAGTATAATTTGAAAACTGTATTGCTAATTCTTGGGGTTATTTTTGGTTATTGTAATAGTGCAAAAGCACAATCAATAGTTGAAAGTGTAACAGCTAAGGAATTGAATGGCATTCTTGAAAAAACAACCGATGTACAAATCTTGGATGTTAGAAGGCCAACGGAAATTGTAACGGGTAAAATACCGGGGGCTGCAAATATTGATGTTGCGGAAGATGAATTTTGGAACAAATTCAAAGAGCTGGATAAGGATAAGGTATACTACGTATATGGAAATACTGAGGGCAAAGGAACAAGTGCTGCCCGTGTAATGAAACAACTAGGCTTTAAATATGTCTATAACCTCAAAGGGGGTTTGAAAGAATGGAAGTCTAATGGCTTTGAACTTGAATAAAACAAGCAGCTATAAAGTTAAAAGGCATATTGCTTTGAGCAATATGCCTTTTTTTATCTTCTTTTGGGATGAGTAGAAAATCCTTGTAACTATTTACACTTTTGGGCCTGTCCCAGATAATCCCTTAAGCTTCATTTACATCACTCTGTTCTCAAAGTGTCAACAGGATTGGAGACAGCCGCTTTGTAGGATTGATAGCTGACCGTTAAGAAAGCAATCATAAGTGCAATAATTCCGGACAACGCTAAAATGCCGGCTCCCACGCTTATTCTGTAGGTAAAGCTTTCCAGCCATCGATTCATGATGTAATAGGCAATGGGGGCACTTATCAGAAAAGCAATAATGACTAACCTGGTAAAATCCTTTGACAATAATGTTACTACACTGAATACGGATGCACCTAAAACTTTTCTTACACCAATTTCCTTGATCCGTTGCGTGGCTGTAAATGAGGCTAATCCAAACAACCCAAGACATGCAATCAAAATGGCTATTAAAGCAAAAACACCAAATACTTGTCCGATCTGCTGCTCTGATCTGTAGAGTTGATCGAATTGAGCATCCACAAATTCAAACTCAAATGGTCTGTGTGGAAAAAGATCTTTCCACTTGCTTTCAACAAAGGTCAGAGTTTCCGTTATATTACCGGAAGAGGTCTTTACGAAGACATAGTTAAAAGCCCAGGGCTCTATGAACAGGGTTAGTGGCTCAATGCCCTTATGCAAAGATGCAAAGTGAAAATCATTAATCACTCCTTTGATTTTACCACTTCGACCATTCATAGTGGCTTTCTTTCCTATGGCATTTTTCAATTCAAGATCTAAATGTTTCAGAGCTGATTCATTTAAGATAAAGGCATATTGATCGTCGTCTTCACCTTTTATATTTTCAAAATTGGTGATTGTATAATCATTACCACTTAACAATTTCAAACCCATGGTTTTTACAAAATCATAATCAACCGAAAGTGCTGTAATACCGCGATAGTCATCATCCTCCATTCCTTGTACATTGATGCTATAACCACCTCTGATTTCCGTTGGAGATTCCGAGGCGGCAGAAACATGATGAATGCTTGGATTTCTGACCAGCTCGGTTTTCAATGTCGACAGATTATTGATAATCTCACGATCCATGGGTAAAACCAGCACGTGGTCTTTGTCATAACCTAAATTTTTGTTTTGAATGAAGTGGAGTTGCCTGAAAACGACTACTGTTCCAACGATCAGCAACATAGAAACACTGAATTGGAATACTACCAGGATCTTTCTCAATAATGTACCACTTTGCGAAGTTTTGAAATTCCCCTTCAGGACAACTGAGGGACTAAACGATGAAAGCGCCAATGCCGGATAGCTTCCGGCAAGGAAGCCCACGAATAATGTAATGCCAATACTTCCCCAAAGTAGAAGTGGATTATCAAAAAGGTAAAAGGTAATCTCTCTTTCAGTTAAGTTATTAAAATAAGGCAAAATAAAATAAACCAGACAAAAAGAAAGTATCAGCGCCAGAAAGGAAATAATGAGTGCTTCGTTCATGAATTGTTTGAAGAGTTCCGCTTTAAAAGCACCCATAACCTTTCTTAACCCTACTTCCTTGGCTCTTTCCGAAGATCGTGCCGTAGCAAGGTTCATATAATTAATGCATGCAATGACTAATATGAGTAAGGCAATAGCGGAGAAAATATAAACATAACGAATGTCTCCGCCCGGTTCAATTTCATTTAATTCAGACTTTAAATGAATATCTTTTAGAGGCATGAGCTTATACGTCATATAATCTCCTTCATTGGTGATCCAATCGCTGAGTTCCTTTTCTATCCGGGCATCTATTTTGGCTTGCATAGCCTTCAGGTTATGCTCTTCATGCAATAAAAGATAAGTGGAGTAATTAGCTGAACCCCAAATTTCCTCCCGTGAAGCTCTTAAACTTGAAAAGGAGGCTACAAAATCAGGATGGATATGTGAATTCTTAGGAATATCTTCCATGACGCCGGTAACCTTATATTCTCTTCTGTTATCTATCAGGAGATTTTTCCCAATGGGATCTTCCGCACCAAAAAATTTCCGAGCTATTGACTTTGTGAGCACGACAGAGTTTGGTTGTGTCAATGCCTCTTTGGGATTTCCCTGGGTTAGTTTAAATGAAAATACATCAAAGAAAGTTGAATCAGCAAAAAAGAAGCGAGTTTCCTGAAATAACCGGTTTTCATATTTGACAACAGTTGGGCCGAAATTGGAAACATTGAAAAGCCGCACGCCTGTCTGAACTTCGGGAAGAGATTTTTTTAGGGTTGGCAATAGCGCAGTGGGCGTTGTTACTCCTGATCGAACGTTTCCATCAAACCTACTTTCGCGGTGGGCCCTTACGATGTTGTCTAAATTATCATGAAATCTGTCGTAACTAAGCTCATTTTGTATGAACAACACAATGAGCATGCAGCATGTGAAACCAATGGATAGTCCAAAAATATTTATGAATGAATATGATTTGTGCCTCAAAAGACTACGGATGGCTACTTTGAAATAATTTTTTAACATGGCGTTGAATTTAAGTTGCGGTCAAACAATGATCATGTTCGAGTTGGGTTCAGTTGGATTAAAAAAATCAATTTAAGCATCTTTCAGTTTTGTAAAAAATCTGCATAATGATTTAAAGGGCCAATGAGACTCTTATTAGTTAGTACTTTGATTTACTTAATGAAGACATTGTATTTCCTCTAAGGGTTGCATAGAACCTTCAAGAATTTGGAGAAGGACAATGAACTCAGTTTATGGACAATTTATCATACCTTTGCTTTAAAAGTGATAGGAAATGATTGTTCTGGACAATACTATAATCAGTGATGAAATCAAGGAGCAGCTATTTGTTTGTGATTTGAAGGCCTGCAAAGGGGCTTGTTGTGTTGAAGGTGATCTGGGGGCCCCGCTTGATGAGGACGAACTGGAAGTTATGGAAGATATTTATGATGAGGTTGAGCCCTATTTATCTGATGAGGGAAAAGCTGCTATTGAAAAGCAGGGTTCCTTTATTCTGGATGAAGAAGGCGATTTTTCCACACCAACAATTAATGGTAAAGAGTGTGCCTATGCCATCTATGATGAAAGCGGTATTTTAAAGTGTGGCATTGAACAAGCCTATTTGGAAGGAAAGATTCATTTTCGTAAACCAATCTCTTGTCACTTATATCCGATCAGGATCAGCAAGTATGATGAATATGATGCTATTAATTATAGTCGATGGAGTATTTGCAGCTCGGCTTGTACATTGGGTCAGGAACTGGGTGTGCCTCTGTACAAATTTCTGAAAGAGGCGCTCATAAGAAAGTATGGAGAAGATTGGTATCAGACTTTGGTCGAAGTAATCGAAAACCCACAGGCAACGGAAGAAAATGAATGACCCCGAGTCACCCTAAAAATAGTATTACAATAAATTGTTTATCCAGGACAAATTAAAAGTAAGTACTTCCTCAAAGTTGATCTCATTGTGTGTTTCGTGTTGCAGACCTTCCCAAATCTTAAGCGTACATTGATCCCCTAATTTCCCTGCTAATTCTATGGTAGCTTCTCTTGCCGTGATCTTGTCATGACTACCGTGCGCCAGTAGCATAGGTATTTTTGCTTTGTCTGCCTGGCGAATTATATGTTCACCTGTACGGGTTATTTCTAAAAAGGCTCGAACTGATATTTTTTTATGAACCAATGGGTCAGCAGCATATCTTCTACATACTTCTTTGTCATTGGATAGCAGATCAGGATCCAAATCGTTGGGCTCCGTATGTGAGGGGAGAATACTATTCACCAACTTAGCCAGTCTTACCTTAACTCTTGGAGGTTCGAAAGCCAATCGGAGCCACGGGGAGGTAATCAGAGCACCTTTTATTTCATTGATGTTTTTTTTGAAAATATAGTTTGTTACAACAGCCCCACCAAAACTATGACCATACAGTATGATTGGAATATCATTAAATGTTCTTCTAGTGTGCTTAACAAAGTTTTCAAGATCATCCAGTAAAACTGAAAAAGATCTAAAATGTCCTCTTTTTCCCGGAGACTTTCCATGACCTCTTTGATCATATGTAAAAACAGAGAATCCTTTATCAGTAAAGAATTGAGCGACATGCGTGTATCGCTGTTGATGCTCAGCAAAACCATGTGCAATGCATATGGCAGCTTTTGGATTCGACTCGTTGAACCAATGCATTCCGACCAGTTCCGTACTATCCGTAGAGACAATTTTAAATTCTTCTATTTCCATTTATTTGCTCAATTCACCTGGAAGGATTCTATATAAATCAAATACAATTGATTGTCGTATACAAATCTTTCGATAATGCCAATGCTCAGATGCCAGGTATTTTCCAGATGTCTGACACCTTACTTTGAGATCAAAAAGACAAGGCTTTATCAAATTTATTCCGTACCAGTATCATATTAACAATAAGTGTTATTTTTGGGCCGTCAATTAATTAATTTTATTGAACAAAACTAGCCTGCATTGAAAAAGCTCTTCGTTATTTTTTTTCTTTTCTCTGCCATAGCCATTGGTGGTTATTTCTTTTACACAAAAATATATAAAGCCGAAGTGGCCGATGTTTGGTCATTAGTTCCGGAGAACGCAACATTGGTTTATGAAACATCAAACGTGGTCAGGAACTGGAATAACTTACAAAAAAGAGCACTTTGGAAAAACCTACAGAGAATTCCATTCTATAAAAGCTTAAAAGATAACTTTGAGTCACTTGATAGTCTTGGAGACAGGTCTGGTCAATTGGATGAATTGCTTACTGGTAATCCACTTTTAATTTCGCTTCATGTCACATCGCGTGATGATTTTAACTATTTATTTTTTGTTGAGCTTCCTACATTGAAAGGCCAAAGCCTGGCCAGAAAGATTGCTGATCATTTTAAAAAACAAACGGGCTTTAGCCACATACAAAGAAATTATAATGATTTTTCAATTCAGGAAGTCACACATAATGCATCCGGAGAGACCTTCTCCTATATTTTTTATAAAAACTATTTTATTGGAAGCTTTGCACCCTTTTTGGTCGAGGACGTTGTCAGAATCATCAAAGGTGAGGTAGATAAAACCTTTTCTACTGAGAATAAAAACCTATTTGATGTAACAAAGCTCGAAAATGATGATGGGAATCTTTATATCAATAGCAGAAAAGTTCAACAATTGATAGGCATCTTTGGTAAGGAAGGGAAAAGCGATTTAAACAACCAGCTAAGAAACTTTTGTCAATCTACTTTTTTGGATCTGACACTCACCAACGAAGATATATTGTTAAATGGCTTCAGTTTTAATAATGCCGGAAATGGCTTTTTGAATACTTTCAGATCTCAGAAAGCAGGTAAACTTGAAATGACCAATGTACTTCCCAATAGAACAGCAAGTCTATTTCATTTAACCTTTGAAAATGGAGATCGGTGGAAAACAAACCTTTTAACTTATTGGAATACGAACCTTCCGGAACAAAAAAAGAAATGGGATCAACTGAATGTACAAGATAAAATAACACCTGATGATTTTTTTAAATGGTTTGGAGGCGAGATAGGACTGGCCAACCTGGAACCTATTGATCCTTTGGAACCAGAGAAATTATTGGTCGTTAAACCCAATGATCTGAATGAGGCATTGAACCACCTCAATAGACAATCAGAAACACTTCACGCGACCAATGGAGATTCAATATACCATGAGGTTTATGCCAACATACCCCTACGTCAGTTGACTGTGGAGGAACTTCCCGGAAAGTTACTTGGGCCGGCCTTTAAAGGTTTTACACAGACTTTTTATGCTCCTATCGATGGCTATATCGTCATGGCAAATGATGTGGAGGTTATTAAAAGCCTTATCAACGACAGGGAATCGGAGGACGTCTGGGGTAAATCAGTTAAACAAAACGAATTTCTGGAGAGCACACTTAAAGATTCGAATCTCAGTCTGATTGTAAACACTGCGAATATTTGGGGAAGTTTAGTTAATGACCTGTCACCCAAATGGAAAAATTTTGCTCAGCTATTTGAATTGCCACTGAAGCGCTTCGAAATGATTGCCATCCAGTTTAGCAGTGTGGAAAAGAATTTCTTCACAAGCATGCTGGTCCGCTATAAAGAGATTAAGCAAATTGAGCAATTCTCAACTAACTATCTGCTGGTTCAGAATGCATTCACCGAGTTCCCTATCGGGACAAAACCTTATATCGTCAGGAATCCAACAAATGGCTCCAGGGAGATCTTATTGCAGGATGTTTCAGATCAACTTTATCTAATCGATAGTCAGGGGAAACTGATTTGGAAAGATTCTCTCAATGGTCAAATAAAAGACGGTATCAAGCAAATTGATTTTCATGGAAATGGTGGAAAGCAATACTTTTTTATAACAGATCGTCATTTGCACATTATGGATAGAAACGGTGGATATGTTGAAGGATTTCCTGTTGAGGTGTCCTCTGAGGCACATTTGGAAAAATCTAATGTGATCGATTACGATAAGAGTAAGCGGTATCGGTTTCTTGTATCAGACAGGATGGGGAATATTTTCATGTATGATAAAAACGGTACCAACCTGGATGGATGGAATCCCAGAAAAGTGAATAAAAAACTTTCGTCCTCACCCTTCCATATTCGGGTCAGGGGGAAAGATTGCATTGTTACCATCCAGGAAGATGGCGTGGTGAATATTATGAATCGAAGAGGAAAAATGTATCCGGGTTTTCCTTTGGACCTTAAAGAACAGGTGCATAATTCAATGTTTGTAAATGTTGGGACCACCTTCTCAAGAACAGCCTTTACCACCTTAACTGATAACGGGCAATTGATCCAATTCAATCTTGAAGGTGCGGTATTGAAACGGGAGCAACTTTATCGGCCGTCCAAAGCAACATTATTTAAACTGGCCATTGATGCTTTGGGCAGAACCTTTATAATCGCTCGGCAAGAACAAAATAGATTAAGTATTTTGGATAAAAACGGAAAAGTAATCTTCGAAAAGGACTATGTACTGACGGGTGATCTGGATATTCAATTTTACAATTTCGGTCGGGGTGTACAAATTTTCGCCATTACAGATAAGGAACAGGAATTTACCTATTTATATGATGCCACAGGGAATTTAATCAACTATCAACCCATTGAAAGTGCTCATCGCATTGGTTTAATGTATTTCGAATCTCAAAATAAGTATCATGTTTATAAAAATTATGAGAACCAGTTCTCCATACTTGAATATAAGCGCTAGCTTTTTCATATTTGAAAGCTAGCATTTTGCCTGTTATGATGCTTTATCAATAATAAAATTCAAATACTATCAATTATTTCAATACTGCGGTCAAAACCTAAACTATAACAGATGAAGAGATTTACACTAACTTTTTTTACTTTCATAATCTCCACGATTATTGTCATGGCTCAGGTGGATACCCAGGATCAAGAGCAGCAAACAGGAGCTCAGGGACCTGGTTTATCAACCCCTTACAATGCCATATATACCCATTTCGAATTTCTTCAGGATTACAATTATCATCCTGAGATCGCTGCTCAGCCCTTTATTCAGACCGGTATGGATCCGCAACGCGCACAGGATCTGGCTATTAAGCTGAAGCATATATTCGATGGCAGGATCATTTATTTGGATGCACATGAGTTTCCGACCGATCCAAATTATGTTGATTCAGTATCTCTCAAGAATAAATATGTATTGTCTAAACTTATTCCAGAGATCTATGTTGTCAAAGTGGGCAATCAGTGGAAATACTCGAATAAGACTATTGAAAGTATTGATAGGTTGTATAAAGAGACGTATCCATATGGTACCGATAAATTATTGACCTGGCTACCGAAAATCGGAAATGATAAATACCTGGGATTGTATATCTGGCAGTTGGTAGGAATGCTGATCCTGGTACTCATCAGCTTTTTGATCCATAAAATTTTCACCTTCCTTTTTGAAAAGCTCATATCCAGGTTCTTTGTTAAGCTGGGAAGAAAAAAACTGGCTAAAGAGCTTATTATTCCGGTGGCAAAACCTACTAGCTTGTTTGTCGTTTTCTGGTTGCTTACCATTTTAGTGCCGGCTTTACAGCTACCAATCAATACTTATTACAAATACATTGTTTTAGGATTGAAAGCCGCTCAGGCTGTTTTTGCCACCATGGTCTTTTATTATTTGGTAGATCTTATTTCTGAATATTTTAAACGACTTGCTGAGAAAACTGAAACTACCCTGGATGATCAATTAGTTCCACTTGTAAGGAAAGCATTGAAAACTTTCGTAGTGATTGTGGGGGGATTCTATGTTCTAGCTAGTCTCAATGTTCCAATTATTCCAGTACTTACCGGCCTTTCCATTGGCGGATTGGCCTTTGCATTGGCGGCGCAGGACACCATCAAGAATTTTTTCGGCTCATTTATGATTTTTGTGGACAAGCCCTTTCAAATAGGAGATTGGATAACCACCAGTGACATAGATGGAACTGTGGAGGAAGTTGGTTTTAGATCTACCCGTGTGAGAACTTTTAGAAATTCTGTTGTTTATGTTCCCAACGGAAACCTGGCAGACAGTACGGTTGATAACCACGGCCTGAGAGTATTTCGAAGGTTTTATACACAAATCGCTATTACCTATGATACACCCGCTCCGCTGATACAGATATTTGTAGACGGACTTAGGAAGATTGTAGAAAATCATCCGGATACGCGAAAGGATAATTACCATGTGTATTTAAATAACATGGCAGATTCTTCATTGAATGTGATGTTCTATATTTTCTTCAAGGTACCTGATTGGGGTGAAGAACTAAGAGCAAGACACGAGGTGATCATGCAAATTATTGAATTGGCAGATGAATTAGGCGTTCGTTTCGCTTTCAATACACAAACGTTGCATATGGAAGAGTTCCCTGGTAAACCTTCTATGACACCGGTTTATACAGAAACATCAGAGGACATGAGAAACAAAATGCTTGCTTTTTTGGATAAACAGAAAAAAGAAGGTTAAAATTATCAATGCATTCGCAAAGCATTGCCCAACAATGATTCATTGCGACATTTAATTTATCATCCTTCGGAAAGCAAAAGCTCATTATTTAAATACAATCAATTTGAAACGCAACGGATATGCCGATCTGCCTTTACACCATGGACATGTACCTCCATGGCTAGCAGAAAGAATGGCTCGATTGGGTGGAGCTATTGTGGAGGCTATATTGGTAGAGTACGGTAAATCGGAGGTGCTAAGAAGGCTTGGAGATCCATTTTGGTTTCAGGCCTTAGGCTGCGTTTTAGGTATGGATTGGCATTCTTCGGGTATTACAACTTCCGTGATGGGAGCTTTGAAAAAGGCGGTTAATCCACATGCAAAGCAATTTGGGTTGTATATCTGTGGGGGGAGAGGCAAGCACTCCAGAAAAACACCTGTCGAACTTTTGGAAATTGCCGATAAAACAGGTATTGACGGAAAACATCTTGTGAAGTGTAGTAAGCTGAGTGCTAAAATTGATAATACTGCCATTCAGGATGGTTATCAGCTTTACCTGCATTCGTTCATTGTAAGTAATGAAGGAGAATGGGCTGTAGTACAACAGGGTATGAATGATATGAACGGTTATGCCCGGAGATATCATTGGCACTCACCCAGCATTCAATCTTTTATTGAAGAACCGCATTCCGGAATTAGTGGTATCAATCAGGGACTGATTTTGAATTTTGTAGATAAAGAAGCCGAACCAACACGTGCAGGTGTAGTAGATATTGCAAAAGAGGAACCCAATAAAATACTTCCGGAAATACGAAAGATAATAATGCCGGGCCATCATGATGTTAAACCTAAAGATATAAACCTCAAAAGATTGGGAAGCACATTGGCGCTGGCATGGGAAAAGAACATTAAAGATTTTGAATCACTTTTATTACTTCAGGGTGTAGGCCCCAGAACGATGCAGTCCCTTGCCCTTGTCAGTGAGGTGATCTATGGAACTCCTTCCAGATTTTCTGACCCGGCTCGTTTCTCATTTGCACATGGAGGCAAGGACGGACATCCCTTTCCAGTACCGACCAAGGTCTACGATGAAACTATTGACATTCTGAAAAATGCGGTGGAGAAGGCAAAAATTGGTCATACAGACAAACAAAAAGCAATCAAAAGCCTGGGGAAAGTAGTGGAAAGTATTGAAAAAGATTTTATTCCAAATGCCAATTTTAACAAAGTGGTAAAAAAAGAAAGACAGGATTCTTACAAGTACGGGGGAAGAACAGTTTTTGGGAAATCCAAGCCACCCAATCAGCCCAAAAAGGGAAGGGATGGTCAAATGGAACTTTTTTAGTGTTTTTTGTCAGATCAATCTTCGGTCTTTTTCTTTCTATATCTTCCGGCATCCTTCAAAGCTTTGCTAATGATCCATTCTAATTGACCATTGGTACTTCTAAATTCATCAGCAGCCCATTTCTCAATTGATTTTAGCATTTCGGGATCTATCCTAAGTACAAATGGCTTCTTCTTAGACATACTTAATATTCATTTTTAGCCATCATTTTATCCATAGCAATTTTCAATTCTTTCGGCATCTGAGTACCAAAAAGTATTTTTCGTCCGTTGCTGAAAATAAGCTTTAATCCTGATCGGCCTTTTACATTAAAGATTCTTCCTTTTCCGGTAAAATCAATCCTGTAACCATATCCTCCAAAATCTCTCAAGGGACTAAATTGACGAACCTCATACTGGGCAATCTCGCTTCTATGTATAGATCTCCAGCTTCTTATAAAAGGGAAAAATCTATAATTGAAAGTGCCGTCTTTAATTTCGGTTTCCAGCTTTGCTGAAAAAATCAGATAATTGACCAGGAACATAACCGGTAGTATAATAAAAATCATTATGACAGGGTCATTACCGGAGTCTGTTTGCCCCAGGGTCTTGGGCACTACTATTGATAAAAATAGTAAATCAACTAGTATCATGATCCCAATAAGCCATGCCTGGGTGAATTTTTGTTTTTCAGAGAATAAAACCCTGCTCATAATGTAAATTTTATTTAGAATTACGTTCCTTAAGATTTACTGAATTCTAATGATTCAAGGTTCCCGAGTTGACTACTGGAGTTACATCCTTATCAGCACAAAGAACTACCATCAGATTGCTCACCATAGCGGCTTTTTGCTCCTCGTCCAATTCAATGACATCTCTTTTGGATAAATCTTCCAGGGCCATTTCAACCATTCCAACAGCACCTTCAACGATTTTGTGTCTGGCAGCTACAATAGCCGAGGCCTGCTGCCTTCTTAACATGGCACCTGCAATTTCCGAGGCATAGGCCAGGTAACCAATCCGTGCTTCAATTACATGGATACCTGCAATATCTAATCGGGCCATCAATTCTTTTTCTAATGCCTCATTGACCTCTTTCATACCGGAACGTAATGTCATTTCCGTCTGAGCATCATCAAAATTGTCATAGGGATACAGGCCTGCCAATTTTCGTACGGCGGCATCACTTTGGATCCTAACGAAATTCTCGTAGTTATCAACTTCGAAAGCGGCTTTAAAAGTATCCCGGACCTGCCAAACCAGTATCACACCAATTAAGATCGGATTACCTACCTTATCATTCACCTTTACTCTTTCACTATCAAAATTTCTGGCTCTCAAAGAAATACTCTTCTTGGTGTAAAGTGGATTTACCCAAAAGAACCCATTTTTCTTAACCGTTCCCTTGTATTCTCCAAATAAAACCAAAACCCTGGAGCCATTAGGATTTACATAGAAAAAGCCTGGGAAACAAAGGAAACCGGCAATAAGCATAACAATGAAAAAAGGATTCCTTACCGCAAAAACGCCTAGCGCAGCAACGACCATTACAATGAACAGAACGATCACCATAATATAGCCGGATATAGGATTGTTTATTTTCTCTTTACTCATAGTTGTAAAAAATTAATTTGATATCATTTTGATATTACTATAAGTAAATATACATAAATACCAACAATAAGGTTACATTTTCCCTGACAAAAAAGTAGCAATAAACCTATTGTACTCATCCGCTTTAACACTTGAACACATTAAAACTTCAATACTTCCCAGCCTCAAAACATCAATGCATTCAGATGTATGGGTGTAAATTCCGTAGGCATTTGACTATCCGTGTTTTTAAGGTTAACTTTTATATATGAAGATTTTTCTGGAAAAATTGTCCCTTACGGAATAATCGGTTCGTCCTTGCTACGAGCAAGACCGGATTGCTGGTTAATTGAATAGAATTTAAACCGATTAAGCCGGATGGTAATAACAAGGGGATCACAAATTTCTGAAATGGTAAGTGACCCGTTAAAATAAGATAGCCTATGAAAACGATTGTAAAGAACTACGACATCAACGCTAGTAAAACAAAGGTTTACGAGGCGTTAACTGATCAAAAGATCATTGAATCCTGGTCAGGGAGTCCGGCTAAAATGGATCTTGCTGAAGGTGGCGAATTTTCTTTATGGGGAGGAACCATACATGGAGTGAACCATAAAATCACGCAGGATCAGATCATTCAGGACTGGAAAGAGGAGAAGTGGGAAGCATTTTCCAAATGTACCTTTAATCTCGATGAATCAGATGGGGTAACACATCTGGAACTAGTCCATGAAGATATTCCTGATGGTTCGGCCAAATCTATAGATAATGGCTGGGACATTTATTATCTGGGGCCTTTGAAAGAACTTTTGGAAAAGTAAAGACTATGAATATTACAGAGATAGCGCAATATCTTTCCGGCGAACAGGAAGTTACGCCTGGTAAAATGTTTGGTTGGGAATGTTTGAAGGTGAACGGAAATGTGTTCCTGACCATAACACCGGAAGGTCCTGTTTTCAAACTTGATCAAACTGCCATTGCAGAAACATTGAGGATGTCTGGAGCAGCACAGTTTGATCCAATGAAAAACGGTACTGTTATGAAAGAATGGGTTTTGGTGAACGATGCAAATGAAGCTCAGTGGAAAGAGCTAAGCAGGAGAGCCATGCTTTTCGTCGCAACGTTACCTCCCAAAACGAAAAAGACTAAAAAGTAAAATGCTGAATTATCATGACTGACATTAAGCATTTGGTAAAAATAAAGGCTTCACCTGAAAAAGTGTATAAGGCAATTACCACCCAGGACGGACTTATAGCCTGGTGGACACCTCAGGTGGAAGCAGCACCCTTCCTTGGAAGTATTGCAAAATTTGGTTTTGGATCCACCTATTACAAGAAAATGAAAATCAAAGATTTGGCTATGAATAAAAGAGTGGAATGGGATTGTTTGGAAGCGGTAGAAGAATGGATAGGTACCAAAATCATTTTTACATTGGAGAAGACGGAGGCTGGGAGCACCTTGAGATTTGAACATAATGATTGGGAGGGCTTTTCGGATATGTTCTCTCAGTGTAGCTTTGATTGGGGCAGGTTTCTGATGAGCCTAAAGAAATATTGTGAAACCGGAGAGGGTAAACCCTATCCGCTAGACTAAAAAGTAAATTAATCAGACATGCTTGTATTGGCTGATTAAACTATCACGCTTTCAATAAACTTTAAAATTATTATAAATCTTAAAATTGAAATTTATGGATCAGTACATGTATTTATTCAGAGGAGGTGATGCTCGAGAACTTCAGCAGTCACCCGAGCAAATGCAGGAGCATATGCAAAAATGGGGTCAATGGATGCAGGGACTTGCAGAGAAAGGAATTCTGGAAGCCGGTTTACCACTTGACCAGGGAGGAAAGGTCGTGGAGAAGGCTGGTGAAGTGGTGACAGACGGACCTTTTGCAGAAGGTAAGGAAATTGTAGGAGGCTATTTGATTGTGAAAGCCGCCGATATCAACAATGCTGTTGAGGTATCAAAAGGATGTCCGATTTTTGAGCACGGGGGGACTGTGGAAGTTAGAAAACTCATGCCCATGTAAAAAAATAACTTCGAGAAAGTGTAGGTTGCTCGGAATGCTTTTTCCTTCTGAGCAACCTTTTTTTGTGAAATATTTTAAATTTTTCGAAAAGAAACTATAATTTATTCCAGATTGGCATCATCATGAAATACCTCATATGAGTCATTGAATTACTGGGGTAAAAAATCTAATTTGCTCATACAAAGACCAAAACGTGTTCCATCCATGATAAATGTAGCTATTGTTGAAGATGATCGTGAGATAAGACAAACATTAGCATTGATCATTGATGGTACACCTGGTTTTTCATGTAAAAATACTTTTGAGGACTGCGAGTCTGCCATAGAAACCTTACCTGAAATCGTGCCGGATGTGGTCTTAATGGATATTAATCTTCCCGGAATGACTGGCATTGAAGGAATCAGAATACTGAAAGAAAGACTTTCGCACATCGACTTTATAATGCTTACCATTCAAGAGGACGATGAATCCATTTTTGATTCACTACTTGCAGGAGCCACCGGCTATTTAACCAAGGATACCCCACCAGCAGATCTTCTCAATGCCATAAGAGAAGTTTATAAAGGGGGTTCTCCAATGAGTACTCAAATTGCGCGCAAAGTGGTTACATCCTTCAAATCCGACAAAAAATCACCTTTAACAGAAAGAGAAACCGAAATATTGCAAAGGCTTTGCAATGGAGAAAACTATAAAGTCATTGCTGATGCCATCTTTGTAAGTGGCCATACCGTAAGAGCACACATCAAAAATATCTATGAAAAACTTCACGTACATTCGAGAGCTGAGGCCGTAAAAAAAGCATTCAAAGACAAACTTATTTGACCACGATACTTCAACACATCAACACATCAACACAAATCCACTGACCTTTCACTTCCATCCCGGGGTTAATCACCCGCAAAGACCTGTTCATTGGTAAACCGACTGGTAAAAAATACCCCATACGCGTAATAGATTCTGATTTTCATCCAAAATAGTTTTGAAAAGAATTTGGGATTGAATCATTTCTATTTAAAACAAAAAAGATGAAAACGAAGTCACACAACCTAATCAGAAAAGAAACTACATGGAGAAGTGCTTATAATTTAATAAGTGCTTTCCTATTTATGTCATGCACTGTCATTTGTCTGTCGTGCGGCAGTGATGACGATCCGGCACCGGCACAAGCAGGAACAGGAACCATAACAGCGAAAATTGATGGGACTAATTTCTCAGCTGACGTGCAATTTGTAACGCTCCTTGATAACACCCTGAATCTTGGGATAATTACCACCAACAATGCGCAACTACAGGTCACACCTGCTACTGAAGGGACTCATCAGATTAGCCCAAGCTCGCAAGGTGTGGTAGATGTTGTTTTACTCAAATTGAGCAATGGCACTACTATTAGCTTGTCCAATGGAAGTATCACCATTTCGAAGCTGACCAATAATTCAGCTAGCGGGACATTTCAGGGAACTGCGGTAAACATCGCGGATTTCAATGATGAATACCAAATCACGGAAGGTACATTTAACGGCAATTTTTAATCTCAATTGAAAGTGACATCATGAAAGCTTACGGAAAATTTAGTTTACTACTGATTACGGCACTTTTTTTTGCCGTAGAGAGTGCTCCTGCCCAAAAAATAAAATTGGGAGAAAAATTAAAAAGGAAGGGAAATCAAAGGCTTAATAGAAAGATTGATAAAACAATTGATAAGGGATTTGATAAAGTTGAAAAAGGTGTCGATGATAGCACCAAATCGGACAAGAAAAAAAAGGACAAAGAGCCGGGAGATAATACTAAATCATCATCCAAAAATGATGGTAATCCTGTTGATTCCACCAATGTTGAGAATCCTGAAAATAATCAGGTACTCAAAGCATGGTCAAATTATGATTTTGTACCAGGTAATAAAATCATATTTGAGGACAACCTTCTGAATGAGCAGAATGGGGAGTTTCCATCAAAATGGGATCTCAAAAGAGGAAGTGTTGAGAACGCAAGGTTTGGAAATGAGAATGTGATCAGCTTTGTGACCAGGAGTTCCACCATAGCACCTCTTATGAAAACAGAAAATTACCTGCCTGAGGTTTTTACCTTAGAGTTTGATGCCTATTACTACCTGACAGGTAATGAAGGCTATTACATCAATTTTAAGGGAGGGTCATCGATCAGGGTAAATTATTACAATGCTTACATGGACTCATTCTCTGGAAATGTCAGGTCAAAAAATAGGGCCGACATGAAACCTGGATGGCGGCATATAGCCTTATCCTTCAATAAAAGGGCTCTAAAAGTTTATATCGATCAGGATCGTGTCCTGAATATTCCTAATGTCAAAAATCAATTGGTAAATCTCAGTTTGTCGGCATTAGGGCCGGCTGGTAGCTCCGGAACTTCAGTTATTAAAAACATCCGGTTAGCGGCTGGTGGTGTAAAATTATATGATCGATTTCTTACGGATGGTAAAATTGTGACCCATGGAATTTTATTTGATGTAAATAAAGCTACGATCAAACCGGAATCTATGGGTGTAATCAACAGTATTGTTCAAATCATGAAAGATAATCCCGATGTGAAATTCCGAATTGAGGGACATACAGATAGTGATGGCGATGATCAGTATAATTTGGAGTTATCGGAGAGAAGAGCTGAATCCGTAAAGAAAGCATTTATCCAGGAAGGAATTGCTGAAAATAGAATGGAAACCAAAGGTTGGGGCGAAAGCAAGCCTATGGATACTAATGGTACTTCGGAAGGTAAGGCGAATAATCGAAGAGTGGAATTTATTTCCATTGGTAATGAAGAATAGTTATGAGTTTTAAGTTTTGAATTTTGAGTTCAAAAATACTTTCTGAACTCAAATCTGTTAACTACAAACTCCTTAATACTTAATCGTAAAAACATGAAGAAGATAATCTTAATAATTCCTTTATGTCTCCTCTTTTTTATGGGGACTTGTGATAAGAGCGGTGAGTCTCAACAAGCACAACCGGAAAATGAATTGACCGCCAGCATAGGTGATGTCAAACAGAACAAAAATGACCGTTATCAATTCCCTTCGGCAATCGTGAAACTAACCAGAAAAGTGATCAATGCCCAGATGGAGATATTGACAGAAGAGACTTTGTATATTGATGATCACGGTAACAGGGAGGCAAGATATATTACGGAAAAGAGAAATATAAAAATGCTCAACCGTATTGAAGAATCTAAGTCACATAGCATTTTGGAGGGAGAATGGATAACCAATATTGACCTGGATAAACATACTGGCGTTAAGATGAAATATTCAGCCGAAGGATTTCAAAATATGTCCAAAAAACAAATGGAGCAGTTTGCAGAGAATATTAAAGATGCCACAGGTACTGAAGTAATTGAAAAAGGGAAAGAGAAAATAGCAGACAAAGTTTGCCTGGTTACGGAAGCCAAAACCAATATGAATGGATTGATATCGACTACAACACAATGGAATTACAAAGGTTTCGTAATGAAATCCATATCCAATTCAATGGGAACCAAGATAATTGAAGAAGTCCAGTCATTTCAGGAAAATGCTTCTATTCCTGCCAAAGTGTTTGAAGTGGAAAAGGGCGTAGAAGTAAGAACCATAAATTACGGAGGCAATTAACAGAGGTCAATTGAAAGCTCCAATACCTGAAACCAATGGCTAAAAGGAATCTCACGTATAAGTGAAAAGTTTTCGTAAGTAAACTATACCTTTCCGTGACTTTCAATCCTAAAAGCCTGTATATTTATACAGGCTTTTTTATTTAGGTAGAAATCAGGATCTCTATGTCAACTGCAGTTAATCAGGGAAAGGAACCGAAAAATACCTCGCAGATGGTCGAACACCTCTTCAGACATGAGTCCGGAAAGGTAATTTCGCATTTAACCAGAAAGTTTGGCACACAACACATTGAGATTATAGAAGATGCAGTGCAGGAAGCATTAATCAAGGCTATGCAGCTCTGGCCCTACCATGGAGCACCTCAAAATCCTACAGCCTGGATACTCAGAGTTGCCAATAATAAGTTGATTGATGTGCTCAGACGAAAAAAGAAGATGCTGACTAGTGAAGATGGTATTTTTGAAGAGGAACACAACAAATTGGAGCCTACAGAGGAAATGGAGGTGGATGAGATGAATGCCATTTTGAAGGACGACATGTTGAAAATGATTTTTGCCTGCTGTCATCCTGTGTTAAAAGCAGAAAACCAGATCATTTTAACCTTAAAAATTCTTTGTGGTTTTGGCAAGGCTGAAATCGCTCGGGCACTTTTGAAAAAAGAAGATGCTGTGGCCAAAGCCTATACAAGAGCT
Organism: Splendidivirga corallicola; assembly: GCA_030442035.1. GTDB lineage: Bacteria > Bacteroidota > Bacteroidia > Cytophagales > Cyclobacteriaceae > Splendidivirga > Splendidivirga corallicola. The sequence continues at coordinate 62,524 of JAUJEA010000002.1, read as the reverse complement.
AAAGCAAAACTCAAAAATGCCAATGTCAGCTTGGAAGTGCCGGAAGGAGAGGACCTGAAAAACAGACTCAGTGTGGTGCTGAAAATAATATATCTATTGTTCAATGAAGGGTATACCACCTCAACTGATGAAACATTGATACGGAGAGATATGTGTTTCGAAGCGATTCGTTTGAATAAACTTTTGGCGGAAAATAATTTTTTCCATAGTGCCGAGGCACATGCCTTAATGGCACTCATGCATTTTCACGCTTCAAGATTCGATGCGCGGCTTGATGCTAATGGAAAACTCTTAACACTGGATCAACAAGACCGAAAGCTATGGGATACCAACCTGATTAATTTAGCCATTTACCATATGTCAAAATCGGGAGAAGGACAACAGATTAGTGAATACCATATACAGGCGGGCATTGCGGCGAGTCACTGTTTGTCTGAAGATTACCAATCAACCGATTGGAAACAGATACTCTCCTTTTATGATATCCTGATTAAAATAAAACCAGCTCCCATTGCTGCTCTGAATCGTATCGTGGCATTTTCAAAGGTTCATGGAGCTGAGCTGGCACTGAAAGAATTACAAAAAATAGAGGAAGGCAAGCATCTGGATGAATACTATCTGCTCCACGCCATTCAGGGAGATCTATTGATTGAGATGGGCAAAAAAAATGAAGCTAGAGAATGCATTAAAAAAGCTATGGAACTCACAAAGAACACGACTGAAAAAAATCACCTGAAAGATAAGTTGGAGGCAATCGGGTAGGTTAAATGTGTTGAGGTGTTTGGGTGTTGATTTTGCAAGTCTAAGCATTCGGTAATTTTTGGAGAGCCTTTGGATCAGCAAAATGACTTTATTATTATTGGAAAAATCAGATTGTAAAATTGTTGGCATCAGGATTTACTGGATTAAAGGATTTTCAGGATGGAATTCATTCATTTCAAAATGTTTACATATAAACCTTTGATCTGAACCACTTCGATTATATCGATTAGTTCTCACAACAATAAAAAATCCTGTTCATCCTTTAATCCAGTAAATCCTGATCCGAATAGAGGAAAGAAATGAAACCAGACGAAATAACCTACAAAATCAACGGCTGTGCCATGAAAGTGCATAATACACTTGGGAATGGTTTTCAAGAGGTCATTTATCAAAGGTGTTTAGCAATTGAGCTTGAAAGAAAAGGTTTGATCTTTAATAGAGAGCAAGAACATATTATCTATTATGATGGTATTGAAGTGGGGACAAGACGAGCTGATTTTGTGGTTCAGGACAAGGTTATCGTTGAGATAAAAGCGGTAATAAATCTTGAAGATGTACACTTGGCCCAAGCAAAGAATTATGTTGTGGCATATGATAAACCCATTGGCTTATTGATCAATTTTGGATCAAATAGTCTTCAGTTCAAGAAAATATTTAATCCCAAGTATAATAGTATTTGAAGTATCATGTCTGTATCAGGATTTACCAGATTCTAGGATTTTCAGTATTGCCATGTACCGTTTCCCTGTTGCTAAATTAATCCTGTTCATCCTTAAACCCTGGATATCCTGATGCAAACAGAAAATATAAAATGCTCACAAGTCTTTGTAACCAATAACAACTTGAATCTCACAAAAATCACTAACTTGAAACACGCATGGATTTGAGGTCACTACATCTCAACTAAATATTTCATGCATTTGCTATATACAAATCAAAATGAAAAAATACCGCCATCTGCTTTTGATTGTTTTTCTGTTTGCCTGTCAATCGAAAGGATCAAAGGATTTATCCAATCCATACAAAAGCTGGTCAAGCTACTTGGGAGATGATGCCAGAACCCATTACTCGGAACTGTCTCAAATCAATAAATCAAATATTGGGAAATTGAAGATCGCCTGGCAATATGCATCAGGAGATGCAAGTGCAGATAATCGCTCCCAGATACAGTGCAGCCCTTTGGTGATCGATACGATTTTATATGGAACCAACCGGGCTCTCAAGCTATTCGCAGTGCATGCTGCTACCGGAAAAGAGATCTGGAAATTCTCACCTGAAAACAACGGTACGTTTGGGCTAGGAGTAAATCGTGGTGTTGTTTATTGGGATGATGGTGCCCATGGTCGGATTATTTACACGGCAGGCCCATTTATTTATGCCGTTGATGCATTAACCGGAACCATTGAAGCGACATTTGGAGAGAACGGTAGGGTGGATCTGAGAAAAGGACTTGGAAGAGATTTTGAGAAACAGTCGGTGATGGCTAATACTCCAGGGACCGTATATCAGAACGTCTTGATACAAGGAACCACAGTGCATGAAGGACCCGGGGCCTCTCCCGGGCATATCAGAGCATATGATTTAAATACGGGTGAAATCTTATGGGTTTTTCATACTATTCCACATCCAGGGGAGTTTGGCTATGATACCTGGCCCGAACATGCCTGGGAATACAGTGGAGGAGCCAATTCATGGGCTGGAATGGCTATAGACAAAGAAACAGGTATTGTTTTCGCTCCTACGGGTTCGGCAGCTTTTGATTTTTATGGAGGAAACAGGGAAGGACAAAATTTATTTGCCAACTCTTTGATAGCCCTTAATGCAAAGACAGGCGAGAGAATTTGGCACTTTCAGTTTGTACATCATGATCTTTGGGATCGGGACCTTCCTGCTCCACCTAATTTGGTTACAATAAAAAAGGATGGGAAGGAAATAAAGGCTGTAGCGCAGGTAACCAAGTCCGGTCATGTCTTTGTTTTTGATAGGATGTCAGGAGAGCCCATTTTTCCAATCGAAGAAAAATCATTTCCTCAATCTGAGCTTACAGGAGAAACCACCTGGCCAACACAACCGATACCAATAGGTATTCCTCCGTTTTCCCGACAGCAATTCACGGAAGATATGGTCAATGACCTTTTTCCGGATGCAAATGCCAATATCCAGGATTTTATAAAGGATACAAAACATCCGGTCAAAACGCTTAAAGAGCAATGGGCCGCTCTAAAATCCGATGGCCAATTCATTCCTCCAAGTGAACAGGGAAATATCATGTTCCCAGGCTTCGACGGGGGTGCGGAATGGGGTGGTGCCGGTTATGATCCTGAATCGGGATGGCTTTACGTAAATGCCAATGAAATGCCCTGGATGTTCCGGGCCAAGAAGATTGAAATGGTGGAAGGAAAAGGACTTGGACAAATGGGACAGGTTTTATTTGAGCAGCAATGTGCCAGATGCCATGGGTCTGATAGGAAGGGCCTGGATACCAATCCAAGTCTCCTTAACTTGAAAGATAAGCTCAACGCGGTTCAGGTAGCCAATATTTTACAAAATGGAAAAGGTACCATGGCTCCACTTTCACAGTTGTCAGATGCGGAGATACAGGCAATTTCAGCCTACATCTTAGAAGATGAAAGTATGGAAGTTCCGATGGAATTGCTACAGGACGCAGATCCGAATTTCCTGACATACACTTTGAATAGCTTTGGGCGCTTTCTGGACAACAAAGGTTATCCGGCAGTAAAACCACCCTGGGGAACACTCAATGCCATTGATTTAAATAAGGGGGAGATCGTATGGCAAGTACCTCTTGGAGAATTTGATGAATTGACTGCCCAAGGAATTCCGATTACCGGAACCGAAAACTATGGGGGTCCCGTAATCACCAAGAGCGGCCTACTTTTCATTGGAGCTACAAAAGACCAGCGCTTTAGAGCCTTTGATAAAATGACGGGAGAGGAGCTTTGGAGGACAGATCTACCTGCTGGAGGTTATGCAACCCCGATTACCTATGAAGTGGATGGCAAACAATACGTAGTAATTGCTTGTGGAGGTGGGAAAATGGGCACACATTCTGGAGATGTCTATATGGCTTTTTCTTTGTAAAGTGTCAGCATCAGGGTATCCAGTTCAAAGATGAACAGGATAAGTTTGTCGCTAGAAATACAGCGTAACGCAATCCTGAAAATCCTAAAATCCATTAGATCCTGATGCAGACAAAAAAGATCAAGCTTACCGATTAATTGGATTTAACCTTCTCTCGTCCGAAAAGCAAAAAATCAAGCTCAGTTTTAAGCTGATCGGCATTAATATTCTTTGCAATAATCTTTCCTTCAGGATCCAACAAAAAATTGGAAGGAAGGGATGATAATAGGTAAAGATTATAAATTGATTGCTTATCATCATGGACATTACGCCAACGCAAACCGTCTTTTTCAATAGCTTTTTCCAATGCAGCCATGTCTGAGTCGATACTGATACTGATGATATTAAATCCATTGCTTTTATACTGATCATGAATGGCAACAAACTTTGGGTTTTCAACCCTGCAGGCCCGGCACCAGGACGCCCAGAAGTCTATCAATACATATGATCCCTGGAAATCGATCAGGTTGATGTCATCGCCTTTTAGGTCAGTGGTGCTGAAGGACGGAGCCTGGTGTCCCAAGGCCACTTGAGCGGCCCTGGCCATTCTGGCTTCCAAAGACCTGGTCATTCCGCCGTTTGGATGTTTGGCCTGGAATCGCTCAGTCATTTCTTTCAAAAAATCATAATTTTTATGCAGATCAAAATAGGCCAATGCATCATAAGCCAAAACTGATACTCCCATTTCTCTCACTGAATTTTCCATAGCCACGATGAAGTCCACTAAAATGCTATCTTTCTTTTTCTCCAGTTTCGCAATGGTCTCCTCGTCATTTTTCTTCATGGCCTTATCATAATCCTGAATCAGGCTAGCAAAAAAATACTGATTAAGCTGTTGAATACGCTGAGGAAAATCTGACTTTTTCGCCACCTCAGATTTCAATGAAATATCTTCTCCTAATTCAAGTTTGATCCATCCACTTCTTTCAACAGCAATTCTCATCTCTTTCCCGGTACTCAAACCAATTGCGTATATGGAAGGTTCTGAGAATTGCTCTTCGAAATGGTATATTTTACTGATTGAAGGATTTTGGTAAGACTTCAATTCAATCATTTTATCAAGTTTATAATCATATCTTGAAAGTGTGATTTCTGTGATCTTTTCTGTATTGGACCGGATCTCGAAGGTAATTTTTGAGGATTGTGCTTGAGTTTGCCCAAAGACAAATATCATTAAGCACCATAAAAATTGAGTTGTTTTCATTTTGAATTTCTTTTAGTTTTTGCCAAAAGTAGGTGTGAGACACTAGCGGGTCGTCTTGAAACGCGTATCGAAACGCATTTTTATGCTAAAAAAGATATTACCACTTCTCAGATGATAATCGCTATTTGTATTTGTCTTTGAATTGGGAAGGCGTGAGTCCTGTTTTTTTCTTGAAAGCAGTATTGAATGAAGACTTGGAATTAAACCCAACCTCATACAGTACTTCCAATATGGTTTCATTGGGGTCTGGCGGATTCATCAGTCTTTCTCTGGCGCTATTGATCCGGTAAGTATTGATAAAGTCTACAAAGTGCTGATGATAATGATCGTTGATCAACTCAGAGAGTGTTCTCTTTGGGATCTCAAGTTCCTGTGCCAGCAAACCAATGGTCAAGTTTGGGTTTTTAAAGGATTCTGTGAGGTCCAGATGTTTTTCGAGCTTTTCGATGAGCGCCTGGTTTTCTTCAAGGGCCATGTTGATCCTCTTTACGGAAGCAATTGAAGTGGAAAACGCCAGATCTTCTTTGCTAAATCCTCTTAACTTTCCTGAAAGCGTAAACCCATTGAAATAAAGCAGATTGATCGCTACCAGAATTAATAGATATACAAGGATCTCCAGTGGATAGGATGGAATTTCAGAAAGGAATAGGATGAATTGAACAACATCAACCACGACTATTAAGAAAAACATAAGAAATGTCCATTGAAGCCAACCCAGGTTCAACCACTCCAACCTGGAATAATTATCTTTTACTACTTTTTTATACCTGTGAACTTCCAAAAAGCAGAAGAAGATATAGATGAGCACATGTACAGCGTAACCAATATATATCCTGGGTTCACAAATACCCCCCTTGGTAATCAACTGCCCCAGCAGGATTGAAGTAGCCGGCAGGAAATGGACAAAATCAATTGGCCGAAACCTGAAATCTGAACGCGTGATAGATTTATTATACAAATATAGTAATGGCCCATACAGGAATCCATAAATACAATTGGCGCTTTGAAACAGCTCTGTAGCCACATTGCGACTAACCAGAAAAAGCCCGAGCATCTGAAAAGAAAGTGTGCCCATAATAGTAACCAGTAAACTATCACTTTTTAACTTTTTCTTGTTTGAGAAAAGAATGTAAAGCGTAAGTAGTGTGCCTTGAAAAATGATGATGATGTGAATAACATTGCTAACAGAGAACATAAACCACTACGCCATTAATTTCTGTCAAAAATAGAACTTCTTCCGGCTCCTATAGAAGGTTTTTCGAATTAAATATTCATTTTGTGGATATCTGGGATAGAAGGATAAACAGGATATATTCTTGTTAAAAATATAATAAAACATAATCCTGAAAATCCTAAAATCAAGCAAATCCTGATACTAGCGAAAAAAAGGTATAGCAACAACTTGCTCAATCGCACTTATTTATTAGGAAACCTAAAAATGTCGTTTGAAAACTATGTAGGATAACTAAAAAGAATTAATTTTTTATTTTAAACTGATTGTTCATTTTTACAGAATCCTAAGATCGGCAAAGCAGCTATGTTATTTTAATGATTATCAGATTTAAAGCAAAGTGTATATCACAAATTGTTGATATTCAGATATCCTCAGCAATTCGTAAAAAGAAAATAATATGAGTTTACCAACAAGTTACACTCAGGCATATGGATCTTTAAGAGATTTTTTTGGAAAGATTCGAGATGCCCAAGCACCAGATAAATTCACTCAGCAAATCTTAAAGGATTTAGGTTTTAAATCCAATAATCACCGACCATTCATACCTTTATTGAAGTCATTGGGATTTTTATCATCAGAAGGCACACCTACTCAACGATACAATGAATACAGAGATCATTCAAAATCAAAACAGATTATGGGTGAAGCAATAAAAGAAGCATACAGCGATATTTTTCTAATCAAATCTCACCCTAAATCAGGTGATAAAGATTTGATTCAAGGTAAATTTAAAAGTTACCATAACACAAGCGACAATGTTGCCAAGCTGCATACCAATACACTTTATGCTCTCCTTGATTTAGCAGAACTAAATCATGAAAATATTTCAAAATCAAATGAGAAGGAAAACATTATTCGAGAGACTGAAAAGGAAATAATAAAAACCAAATTACCTGAAGGAAAAGTTGGATTGCATTATAACATTCAAATTCATTTACCAGCAACAAAAGATGTTGAAGTGTATAATGCCATTTTTAAATCTCTTAAAGAACATATAATTGAGTAGTAAAAAAGACATAAGGGATTTCTTTTTTCGAGGATTAATGTTTGAATCTGAAGCTTCTGAATTTCAGAAAGCCGGTATCCAAATTGGTGCAGATTCGCAATATGCTGAGAAACAACTATTGGCTGAAGCTTTATCACCATTTGGGGTTACGAGAAGAAATAATGCTTTGGAAATGGCTAGACTTTATGCCGTATTAAATTGTTTTGAAAATGAAATCCGGGCTTTTATAAGAGAGACTCTTGACGAAAATATTGGTTTGGATTGGTGGGATAAATTACCTCCAAAAATGAAAAGCCACGCTGAAAGTAGACAAGAAACTGCTCTTAATGACTCTTGGCTAGAAGGAGAGAAAAGCGATTTGCTGGGATTTATTGATTTTGGAATGCTTGCTAAAATAATTATTGAGAAATGGGAACATTTTAACAATCTGATTCCTTCTCAGCACTGGTTAAATCAAAGAATGGATGAATTGGAGAAAGCGAGACATTTTATCGCACATAACAGAATGTTGCTTCCGACAGAATTTCAAAGAATATATATGTATATCGCTGATTGGAATCGTGTAATTGGATTATAAAATAAAACAACTCATAACACTGTATAGCAGTAGTAACGTGTAAAGCAGACACACTAACAGATTACCACGGCTATGCTAATCTTTATAAAAAAGCACAAAGCATAAGATGAGAGAATTTTTTATTAAAAGAGAACCACTTGAGCCTTTAACACAAAATGAGTTCAACAAGATGAAATTCTTGGCTCGAGTAGCATTTATAGATGATGAAGAAGTTCCTCATGTGGCTAGGTTACAAAAGGATGGCTATAACATAGTTCATTTTCCAGATATCGAGAATATTGATGACTTTGTGAGAAAAGAGTATCATGTGGTTATTTTAGACATTCAAGGAATTGGACAACATCTTTCGCCAAATCAAGAAGGTTGGGGTGTTTTGAAGTATTTAAAAGATGAATGTCCACATATTGTGGTAATAATGTTTACAGGAGCTGACTGGTCTATCACGGAATACAAGGATTTAGCAGATCGAGCTGATGCATTTATAGGGAAGGATTTGGAATTTTTAGATTTTAAATCAAAGCTCGATGCTGGAATTCGCCAGGCATTTTCGAACGACTACCACTTTAATATTGCCAAATCGAAAATAATTAGTGAGATAAGCAATACTACATCTATAGAAGAGGTCAAAAGAATAGTGAACAATTATGGTGCTAATGAGAACAAAGCTCTAAGGTTGATAAAAAAACATATCAAGAATCCAGACACATTAAAAACTATTGGTCAATTGTTAACAATATTAAATGGCATAAGAAAACTAAAAACTGGATTATGATATCAGATTTCCCTTTTGCCAAATTTGAGAATAGCTCAGTCGAATTTTATGATGGACAAGCTGTGAAACTGCCTAAAGAATATAGAAGAAAATCTAATTTCTCACTTCTTCATAATTTCTACAGTAATTTACTTCTGAACAAACCTGTAGAAATTGAAATCGGAGAGGACCCTCTTGGATTCCATTTCTTCCAATATGATTATATATGTATAATTGGGATAGTATGTCAAACACAAAGAAGATCTAAGTTTAACTCTTTAAAGAAAAAATACCCACTCAATCAGTTTTCCACTGAGTTCTTGAAGCATAGAATTATTGAAGAACATAAACTTGCAAACCATAAAGAACATATACCAATAAATGTTGTTTCACAAAATTTGCATGAGATAAGAGGTCTAAATGCCAAGGTAACTTCAAATGTAGATGTCTTGTTGAACTTTGAGGATGAAGCAACTTGGGAAGATAAATTTGATTCTGCTAATGTCAACTTGAAAAAAATCTATGTTGCTAGTCGCTTGACAAAATTTATACTTGACAATACTAAATTTTATGATCCGGATTTTTGGGATACTCTTGAATTAAATAAAGAGAGATTCTTTGTAATTCATAGATGTGTAAACAAGATTGTAAAAATTTATCGTAATGACTTTAAGCTAGAAAAACCAGATTTAGAATTCACTGGTAACAGTTACAGAAAATTGGCTGGTGATAAAGAATACTTTGAGGTTCTAATAAAAATTTTAGTTGAAAATGCCTATAAATATTCCCCTTATAAGAAATTAGGACCAAAAATTAAAATTGTCGAAAACGATAAGAGAGTGAATATTGAAGCCCATTCTTACGGTCAGATAATCCCTAATGAAGATCGTCAACACATATTCACAAAAGGATTTAGATCTAGTGTAAATAAAGGAAAGGCAGAAGGAACCGGAATGGGCTTACACAATGCCAAAAGATTGGTGGAAAAATTTGGAGGAAGTATTCAGTATGAATGCAATCCTATAAAATCTGAACAAGATATTGAACTAGGATGGAATATATTCAAATTAGAATTTCTGAACACATACAGTCCACAAAAGAATGCTTTTGCGTAACAATTAATTATGTAGACAATCGTATTAGTTTTTTTAATAAAATCTATCAAAACTAGTTGGATAAACTGAAACTCTATTTCCAGGACTTATAGTTCCGTTTCCGTGTGGAAAATTCACCTATATCAAAATCATTTGAAAAAAAGTGCAAATACACCAACTCATTGACAAATTAAAAAAAATCATCTCACCGGTAGCGTACCTTATCAACTAACTGCCGTTTTACCACTCCTACTTTTTTTATTAGAAGCCTTAATAGAATACATCAAAGGTAGTTTGTCCTCCAACCCCTTCATTCTCCAATAACCTTGGTCGTCCTGGATGAGATTGGGAAAAATATTGTAACAGGAAAAAGGAAATTCATTGACTGATTCAATTTTTAATCCTTGCCGAATTAAGGCATTGATAACCTCTGAAAGGCTGTGATTCCACGAAAATTCTTCATGTTTTATATCAGCATCACGATCAGCGTAAGTGCCTTCCTGCACTGTGTGGATAACTTCCTGATTGAAATACGAATATGTAATTTTTTTAAAATCATCGTCATACATCCATATGAAAGGATGAAACTCAATAATGTAAAATATACCGTTTTCATTCAAAAAATGTTTAACGATATCAGCCCACTTATCAAGATCCGGTAACCATCCAATCGTGCCATAGGAAGTAAAAACAATGTCAAACTTTTTATTCAAATGATCCTTTAAATCATAAACATTGGCATTTATGAATTCTGCATCAAGTTGAAGTTCTTCATTGAGTTTATTAGCCAGAACGATGGCCTTGTCTGAGAGATCAACACCGGTCACCTGAGCCCCTTCTCTGGCCCAGGAAAGTGTGTCCTGCCCGAAATGGCATTGCAAATGGAGCATTGATTTGCCCTTGACATCCCCTATTTCATCCAATTCTATTTGATGAAGAGATGACTTTCCTTTTTTAAAAGCTTCAAGATCATAAAAATCCGACTTGACATGGACATCGGTTTTAAGATTCCAAAGTGCCTGGTTGGATTTAAAATAATTTTCAAATGTGCTCATGGTGTACCAATATGATCAAATAATGCTGATTGCAAAAGAGTGGATTTTGAATTGAAATAAAAATGAAATCGTTCCGAATTCTGAAGATGCCAATTAAAAATCCCGGGTTCTCTATCAGCGGAGAACCCGGGAAAAAGTATTAATAAAAGGAAACCCTTATGGATTTTCGAATAATGGAATAGGGAATTCTGTGTGAATTACATCGCCTGTCCGGTCTATTGGTAGGAATTGATCATTCAACCGGCCATAACGTCTCAGGTCGAACATATGATGTCCTTCACCCCATAAAGAATAACTACGATTATACAGCATTTCATCCGTTAATGCTTCCACTGTTTGGGCACCACCATAATCAGGTAAGCTATAAGCATTCCTGATTATATTGAGTGCATCTTCAGCATCGGAGAGATTACCGCTCTGAATACTGGCCTCTGCATATATGAGTATCAACTCTTCATTTCTGATATGATCGATTGGTGAAGTAGAGGAAGCAAAAAGTGCTGTTTCATGGGTTCCATTTAATCCATCCCTCGCGACAGGATCATTACGTAATCTGAATTTACTGACCCTTGTGTCTCCTGCCTGGATATCAGTAATGAATCTGTTGTGGACAATAAATTGATCACCACTTTGTTGAGGGGCCTTGAATAACGGATTCAATACCTCTGTTCCACCAACACCATAGGAGCGCTTTGGACCGGTCGTCAAATCGCCATTTAAATCAAGGAATGAGCTATTTACCAGATTCAAAGCACCGGCATAATCTTCCTGGTATATGGCCACTTTGGCCGCTACTGCCCTGTTAAACAATGCGAAAGTGCCTGGTGTATCGAAACCATCAAAACCAGGGGAAAGCTGGAAAGCGAATTCAGCACCCTGTAATTGATTAAATCCTTGATCTAAAAATTCACGAATAGCCTGAAAACCTTCAGCCCTTCCTAAAAAAGCTCCGAGGTTATCGGGATCTCTGACATCCACTCGTACACCATTGCTGTTGAGCAAGCTAAGCACATCCAATAACACCATGCCTTTGAAAGTATTGGCCACACCCCTGTATCCTTGTTTTTGTGCTTCACTTACTTGTGAATTTTCAACAGCTTCAAGAATGAACTCAGCACTTTTTACCGCCTGGTAACGGGCGAACATAGTTCCCGTCAATTGAGGTTCGGATCCGTTCAACTGGACACCGTTCTTACCAATTAACGTCTCTGTGGAGGTTGGGTCAGATGAATTAAAGAAATATAATTCACGTGCTATCGAACCGGTTGCAATGACAAAACCGCCCATGCCATCACGTGCTCTGGCTTCCAAACCTCCCACCAGCAAATTGAGATCTTGCTGACTGGTATTTTCAAAAATACCCGCTAAACTAGGTTGATTGGGATCAACCTGCTCATCAATGGTACATGCGGCTAAAGCAAGTCCCATGAATAATGATATAATGAATTTATTTTTTTTCATGTGTTTATAAATTTTAGACCCATGAGATTATGAGGCACTGGTTCTGCCATTTCCACGCTTATTCAGTTTGAATAAGAACATCTCAAAAATTATCTCAGATATGGTCTGTTTCATGATGCAAATGTCAATTATGTGTTAAAAACATTGTTACAATAAATGTTCAAATTAGAAGCGAAGGCCAACATGGAAATAGTACTGTTTAGCACTAGGAAATGGCGCCACTTCTATACCTTGTGAAAGACCCGAAGGTCCGAAGGCTGAGGTTTCCGGATCATAGCTTGTATAATCTGTGATGGTTAATATATTCTTTCCAGATACACCAATACGCAGACCTTGCAAAATGTTTTTATTGACAAGGGGAACATTATAGTACAAACCGACTTCACGCAGACGGATATAGCTTCCGTCCTCGATGTATCCCGCAGCACCAGAGGTGGCAAAACGTGGATTGGCAATAACATCTGCATTATCCAGATCAGGCGTTACACCACCAAAGTCACTTAGTAATTTGGTCAGGTTTAATACATCCCCACCCTCTTTTAAATGCCATAGGAAAGTCAAGTCAAAGTTCTTCAGGAATGTGAGTTGATTGTACCAACTCATTTGAAAATCAGGTGCGGCATCACCTATGATCGTTGTTACACCGCCAATATTGGCTGCCAATGAAGTGGCTGTTTCTCCCTCACGGATGAAGGAACTTCCAAAAGTAAGACTAAAGCCCTCACCAGATGGCTGGAATTCACCCACGCCCAAACGATCTACCTTTGCTTCATTTTGCCAATAGCTTAATGTGGTATTCCAGTTGAAATTAGGGTTTACAACCGGGTTAGCGTTGAGTGCAATTTCGATACCGGTGTTTCTCAGATCAAAATCACTGCGTATTGAATTCGCAAACCCGGAAGACAAAGGAATGGATGAGAATGGATAAATGAGATTTTTCACGTCCCTTATATAAGCTGTAAACTCAAGTCCAATACGTCCTTCCAAAAAGGCAAAATCTGCTCCGAATTCGATTTCCTGGGAAGTTTCAGGTTCCAACCGATCATCTCCTAACTGAGCTGATACGTTGTTCTGGGCTACGGTTGGAAGCGCTAACCCTGGAATGCCACCCACAGAAGTTGGTCCTAACGGTGTGAACAAAGAACCAAACCTCGCACTGCTACCTGTTTCTCCATAGGCAAAGCGAACTTTGAATAAATTGATGGAAGGAATGGTCCAGAAATCAAAATTGGCAATGTTGAAAGCTATGGATGCACGGGGGAAAGCAAAGTATTTATTTGGATCACCGTTCAAACTGGACTTGTCAAAGCGAATGCCCAATGTTGTGATGATTTTGTCATCCCAGTTCACTTGCCCTTGTGCAATCAAGCCAAATTCTTCCTCTTCAGTAAGTCTTTGAGAAGTTGAGAAAGAGTTGCCTTGTGCAAGATTGGTTTGCGTTGGAATGAGCTGTGTGGTCTGGCTTAAGGTTGCATCACTTTCAAAATTCAGATAAGAAACACCAAACTGACCATTCAAACTTATGTTATTGCCTGTGAAGTAGTCAATAACAGCAAAAGCCTGGTAATTATATTGCAACGAATTATTTCTTCCTGAACTGATAAATCCGTTGGTTGTGGCCCTTTGTGTTTGATGGGTTTCGGGCATGTAAACAAAAGTTTTACCTAGAAAGAAATCCAAACCGCCATTGGCTATAAGTTTTAATTGCAAATTATCTTGTTTAAGAATTGAATAATCAAGTTTAACTCCCTGGATATAGCGATTGATATCCTCATCATTAACAATGAGGTCCCTGTTGAAAATAACATTAGCAGCAGCAAATCGGCCATCAGGGTAAACCCCGTTTTCATCGGGGAAAAGATCTTCCCAATCAACAGTGACTAGTGCAAGGTTGTAACCAACGCTGAATCCCCCATTGTTCTCGTTACCAACAGGCCCTCTTGCTGCCTTGCTATTGATATAGTTACTTGAAAATCCAATAGTAAGATTATCAGTAATGTCATGATCCAAATTTAATCTAAGTGAAGTACGCTCATAACCAGTTCGCTTCATAATGCCATCTTCGTCACGTCTACTGGCATTGAAATAGAATTTGGTTTTGTCTTTTCCTCCGGAAATGGAGAGACGTGAATCCGTAATGAATCCCTTTTCTCCATAAAGTTCCTCTTCATAATTGAATATTCTGCCTCTTTCTCTGGCAGCCTCGAATATTGCCCGCTCACTGGCGTCAAAAGTTGATTCAACGGTTGCTGCAGTAAACTGCCTTCTTCCAGCGTAGTTTTGGATGGTATTAAATCCAAAATCCTGATTGAAATTAATGGTTGTTTTACCTTCTGATCCGCGCTTTGTAGTAATGATGACCACACCAGCATTGGCACGTGTTCCATATATGGCAGCGGCTGAGGCTCCTTTGAGCACCTCAATGCTTTCAATATCATCGGGGTTAATATCGGATACTCTGTTGGAACCACCCTCTTCGCGACCGGCATTGGCACCGGAAGCCACAGCGGAACCATTGGTTAGCTGAATGTTGCTGATATAAACACCATCCACAATAAATAACGGTTGGTTGTTTCCGGAAAGTGAAGAAATACCTCTCAATCGAACAGCCGTTTGTCCACCAGGTGCACCACCGGCAGCACTGATATTAACACCGGTTAACTTGCCATATAATGCACCATCTAAAGTAGCGCCAGTTGTAGTGCCCGTCAGGGATTTTGCATCAACGGTGGAGATATTGTTGGCCAAATTTGAACGCTTGATATTAGTGGCCAATCCGGTAACCACTACCTCTTCGAGGTTGGCAATATCTTCCGTCATGCTAATCTCCAGATTTTCTGTGGTACCGTTCACATCAATTTCTTGAGATAAATATCCAATGAAACTGATACTTAGAGTAGCCTGCTGACCTTGAATGGCAATATTGAATTTACCATCAATATCAGTTATTACTCCTGATGTAGTACCCTTAACAAGGATATTTACACCACTTAAACCTTCATTTGTAACTGCATCCTTAATAACTCCGGACACAGTAAATTCCTGGGCCACGGCTAACTGCACCGAAAGTAGCAGTAGCGTGAGCATTGTTAATTTTCGGTATACTTCTCGCATAGTATTATGGTTTATGTTTAAGAATTAGTAGTAGTCTTGTTTTGTAGCTGTGAAAGGTTAAAAGTAAATAATGGCAATCCACACGGATAGCAATAGTGCTTAGCCAGAATTTTACAGTTTGTTCCCAACTTGTAGTTATTTGAGATAGTAAAAATCACGTGTTTTTAGCTACCTATTTTAAATAAATGATACCCTAAAATAGGGGAGTATTTGATTGTTGCTTAATTCCCTTTCACAAGATTTTATGAAATGGTAAATTAATTAAATTAATAATTGACTAATTTCCAACAAATTGAAGGCTTAATATCTGGAGTTATGTACAGGCAATTGGAAAAAAATAATAGAGCCCAGACAAGATTCAAAGGATAGATTTAATATTCTAAAACAGAAAAATCACCTCCTTTTAAATGTTATTTAGCGGAGATATACATTCATTTAAGCATAAATCAGACAATTTATAACCCTTTATAGGTATAATTATATCATATATTCGGTAATGAAGATTTCGTATTTCAAATATTTCATAACGTTTATTGTGTTATAAATAGAAAGACTTATGTTGTTTATTCTTATTTCAATGCTATTGACTATCTCAGCTTTCTTCGAGATAATAATGAACAGACCGGAAAATTTCGCATATCGGATTGATATCGATTTGTGGTTTGTTGTTATCTCGGGGATATCCCTCTATTTCATATCTTTTTTGGTCATTTCTTTTTATATAATAAGATCGGCTATTCCGGGCTTTGTTCACTCATTGAGAAATAAGTAACTTGATAATTACTTTTTGAGGTATTGGTTTCTTTTTCTTTTGAATTGAAAATACAGCTCAAATAAATATTTGTGCATAATTCCTATAATAGTAAATCATTTGACACTTGAAAACGTTTGCTTTAACAGGCTTTGATACAACACCTAATTTATTGCTTAATTAATTAAATTTCATAAGTTGAGACTTGCGCAAATCACTAAGAACCTAATGCCTATGTTATTGAAATCACATCAACTCCAACAGATTTTAATATCTGTTGTTCTTTTGGTTTTCCTTTCGGCCTGTCGCATCCAGATGAATACCAGCTATGATGTTTGGACCGACCAGGCTGCGGTATTAAAAGATGAAGCGCCTCACTTTAAAAATTCCATAGAATGGTGGTATTTCACCGGGCATTTGACAGAATTGAATACCGATAGAGAATATGGTGTGGAGTATGTTTTTTTTCATATTAATCCAAAGGGTAAAAAGGATTATATGATGGCTCATTTCGCAGTATCCGATCCAAATAACAATTCCTTTATTTACGATTATCAGTTTGAAGGATTGAAAGATAATTTGAGAGCGGATTTACCTTTGCAATTGAGGATAGAAAAAAGGAACAGAACCTGGCAATTGACCGGGCAGGAAGGAGTCTATCACTTGAGCGCTGAGATGGTAAAACCAAAGGGTTTTGCCATTGATCTTAGAACTGTTCCATCAAAGCCTGTTTTAATGCATGATGGTAATGGATATTTCAATTATGAGGATTTTGGGTCTGCAGGTTATTACAGTTATACCAGATTATCCACAAGCGGTATACTAACCTTGAATGGTGTTAAAAAGAATGTTAAGGGTGAGCTGTGGTATGACAGGCAATGGAATGGTGGTAATGTAGCACAAAAAGATATGGCCTGGGACTGGATGGCAATTCAGTTTGATGGATCCCAGGATGAACTGATGATAGGAATATTGTATAACCATAAGACTGGAAAACAATTTGTTGCCGGAACATTCTTTGACAGTAATAGCAAAAATACACATTTGAAACAGGCAGATATCAGAATAAAAGAACTTGCCTATTGGAAAAGTAAAGAATCCAAAGCGGAGTATCCCATCAAGTGGAATGTTAAAGTGCCTCGTTTTGGATATGATTTAATTGTGGAGGCCGTGATCAGGCATCAGGAACTTAAATTATCACTGGCACCCTTTCACAGGATGTTTTATTGGGAAGGGAAATGTAAGGTCTATGGAACCAGGAATGGCCAACCGGTTACAGGTAAATCATATGCTGAAATAACCAACCGTAAATAGAGGTTAGTATATAAGCTTGTCTGCTCTTTATAGTATTAGGACAATTTCATACAACTCATATACTTTTTAGAATTATTGAATTTTTAATTGAATCAAACATCGGTATTAATTACGTAGTTTGTTGATATCTCCTTGAATTTTAGTGATTTATATTCGTGCTGCTATTTTGCTTGATTCAAGTGAATGGATTGCTAAGATGATTTGGTGAGGGGGTTTAAAATGTATTTAATGAAATGTCTGGAGCCTTTCACAAATATTTTCAATTAAACAAGTATCCGTTATGAAAATGATTATACAAAAATCATTGACTTACTTATTGTTACTATCTTTTTTTGCTGGCCACATGACATTGGCGCAATCAAATGCCAATATTCAAAGTAAATCTTCAAAGACATTGAAAGTGAAACTGCTAAACGATGAAAATTCATCTAGTGCAGAGTTGTTTTTTACCACAGCCGAAAGCGCCATGGTGGTGGTAAAGATACTTAATGAGGAAAAAGAGACTGTATTTCAGGAGGCTATCAAGGATGTTGAGAAGTTAAGAAAAGTATATGATCTATCCAGTTTATCAGCCGGAAGCTACCAGATTGAAGTGAATAATACTAAAGATCTGATACAAGTTGGTGTTAAGGTGGTAGAAGGCGGTGATGCCGAACACCCAAACAAAGGGAAGACGCTTTTGATCGGTTTTTCCAAACTTGATACTGATAAGTATCTTAATTTTATTGTGCAAAACAAACTGAACGAAAAGGTCGATGTAAATGTCTATGATCAGCGAAACGAGAAGATCCTGACACAATCAATTGGTAAAGATCCGGTTATAAAACATAAATTGAATTTCTCTACACTTGAATCAGGGAAATACATCGTTAAGGTTGGTACAAAGGATAATATTTTTACAAAAGAAATCCTGTTAAACTAAATAGAACACTAGTGAAAATAGTGAAGTAAACAATTGATATACAAAAGGAGTTTTATTTTTACTAATTACACCCCATTTTTTAACTCAAAATTCAAAACTAAAAACTCATAATTCTTCCCCTGGCCCTTGTTTGTAGCATGACAAAAAACTCCAGGAAGAACTTGAATCTGTAGCTTATAAGGTATACGCTGTTGTGAATTTACTTTTTGAAAGAACAAAGGAACTTTGGACGTGCCCTATATTAGATATTACAGAAAGCTTGGATAATATAAAAGCCTGGTAACTTTCCATGTCTTTCATGACGACCTTTAACAGAAAGTCAAAATTCCCTGCTATGTGATAACATTCCATTACTTCAGGAAAACTTTTCATTTCGTCAATGAATTTTTCAAGATAAGTGCGAGTGTGCTCCTTTAGGGAGATGGATATAAAAACAATTAGTTTTCTGTCTATTTTACTTTGATTCAGGAGTGCAACATACCCATCTATGACACCCTCTCTTTCCAGTCTTTTCACTCTTTCGAATACCGGCGTAACTGAAAGGTTCAGTTTTTCTGCCATGGCTTTGGTAGTAATTCTGGCTTCTTTTTGCAGAATTTGAAGGATTTTGAGATCAGTTTTATCAAGCTTTACCATGCTATGAGAAAATATGCATAAAAATAATAATTTGTTCAATAGTTTTTAGAAAAATAAACTAACTATAAAGTTAATACCTATATTTTTTTCTAAATAAAATGATAAATAAAGAAAATAGTTTCAATGTCTATTTTGGCTTTTTAATTTTATGATATAGGTCATAGAATTTAATCATTGTGAATGGAAAAATTACTTCGAAGGTTTGAGAATGCCGAGCCGGAAATAGTTTTCGAGTGGAAAGATCATGAATCGGAGGCGGAAGGCTGGGTAGTCATTAATTCGTTGCGCGGAGGAGCTGCAGGTGGAGGTACAAGGATGAGGAAAGGACTGAATCGAAGGGAGGTTGAATCTCTGGCCAAGACCATGGAAGTGAAATTTACGGTTTCAGGGCCTCCCATAGGTGGGGCAAAATCAGGGATCAATTTTGACCCTCAGGATCCAAGAAAAGAGGAAGTACTTAAGAGATGGTATAAGGCGGTATTTCCTTTATTGAAAAACTATTACGGAACCGGTGGGGATATGAATGTAGATGAAATAGATGAGGTGATCCCCATCACAGAAGATTACGGACTTTGGCACCCGCAGGAAGGTGTTGTCAATGGTTTTTTCAGACCTAATGAAAGCCAAAAGATCCAAAAGATAGGTTTACTTCGATTGGGTGTTTCAAAGATTGTAGAAGACCCCAGGTACACGCCTTGTTTAGAAAGAAAATATAAAGTAGCGGATCTGATCACCGGATATGGTGTGGCCGAATCAGTTTCACATTTCTACCGTTTATGGGGAGGTGACATCAAGGGAAAAAGAGCAATTATTCAGGGCTGGGGTAACGTGGGAGCTGCTGCCGGATATTATTTGTCTCAATCAGGGGCAAAAATAGTGGGCATCATAGACAAACAAGGTGCGGTGATCAATACCGATGGTTATTCATTTGAGGAGGTAAGAGAATTGATCAATCGTAGAATAGACAGGAAATTAACATCGGAAGATTTAATCCCTTTTGAGGTGGCTAAGGATAAGATATGGAATATGGACGCTGAAATATTTGTTCCGGCCGCAGGATCAAGACTTGTTACCAAGGAGCAAATAGAAAAGATGGCAGCCAATGGCCTGGAAGTGATTTCCTGTGGCGCCAATGTTCCATTTGCCGATGAGGAGATCTTCTTTGGATCAACCTTAGCATTTGCAGATAGTCAGGTTGCTGTGATTCCCGATTTCATAGCTAATTGTGGAATGGCCAGGGTTTTTGCTTATCTTATGGAAGGGAATAAAGAAGTGACAGACGAGTCTGTATTTGGTGATACTTCGATTACCATTGAAACAGCACTAAAAAAGATCCATGATCAATCGGTAGAAAAGAGATGTATCACAAAAAGTGCTTTAGAAATTTCCATTAGCCAACTAGTTTAAAGCTGGTTTGTATGTGTAGTGTTAGCTTTTGTTCATTAAAAAATTGAGTTATGCCTTTATACCATAAACTAGGCAAGATCCCTTCAAAACGACATACTGTGTTTCAAGATAATAATGAGAAACATTATTACGAGCAATTGTTTGGTACGGAAGGTTTTTCAGGAATGTCATCCTTATTATACCATGTTCATAGACCCACTATGGTTAAGGAGGTACTCGAGGCTTATGATGTCAGCCCCAATATTGCAGTTGAAAAAAATCTGACCTCCAGAAAGTTCATTGGTTTTGATGTGGCCCCTAAAAATGATTTTTTGGAGAGCAGGACTCTATTAATGGTAAATAATGATCTCCACATTGGTGTGGCGGCTCCAAGGGAGTTGAAACAAGATTACTTTTATAAAAATGCCGATGCTGATGAGTTGCTCTTTGTACATAAAGGTTCGGGTAGGTTAAAAACACTGGTGGGTACTATTCCTTTTGAGTATGGTGATTACCTCTTGATCCCAAGGGGAATGATCTATCAGATTGAATTTGATCATGATGATAATCGGCTTCTCTATATTGAATCGTTTAGCCCGATATATTCACCCAAACGCTATAGAAATCAGTTCGGACAGTTTTTGGAACATGCACCATTTTGTGAACGTGACCTTAAATTACCTCAGGACCTTGAGACACATGACGAAAAAGGTGAATTCCTGATGAAGATCCGAAAGGACGGAATGATGCATCAATTAATTTATGCAACACACCCCTTTGATGTAATCGGTTGGGATGGCTACAATTATCCATATGGATTTTCCATTCACAATTTTGAACCTATAACCGGAAGAGTTCACCAACCCCCACCTGTGCATCAAACATTTGAAGGGCACAATTTTGTAGTATGTTCTTTCTGCCCAAGATTATATGATTATCACCCTAAGGCGATACCTGCTCCCTATAATCACAGCAATATCGATTCGGATGAGGTACTCTACTATGTCGATGGGGATTTCATGAGTAGAAATGACATAGCGCCCGGTTATTTTACTTTACATCCCGGAGGTATTCCACATGGACCACATCCCGGTGCTATGGAACGTAGCATTGGTAAAACCGAGACAGAAGAACTGGCGGTAATGATTGACCCATTCAGACCGCTGAAACTTACTGAAGATGCTATGAAAATAGATGATGGCAAGTACTATAAATCATGGATGGAACCAGGGTTTTAATAATGATGAATTTTAATGTTGAGTTTGAAGCTATTAAGCTTGATCAATGAAAGGATAAAGTTTCCTCAATAACAATAATTTCAACATATGAATATTCGAGAAAATGAAAGAGACGGTTAATAAACAACAAAATTCTACAGAAGGTATGGAGGATTTTCTTCCCATCAATGGCACCGATTATGTTGAGCTTTACGTTGGCAATGCTAAGCAGGCGGCACACTATTATAAAACAGCTTTCGGATTTCAATCACTGGCCTATTCCGGATTAGAGACAGGCAATAAGGATTATGAGTCATATGTAGTGGTGCAAGACAAAATCAGATTGATATTGACTTCTCCATTGCACGGAGGTACGCCGGTGGGTGCCCATATTGACAAACATGGTGATGGTGTAAAAGTTATTGCACTTTGGGTGGACGATGCTGAAAAGTCCTACCACGAAACCATGAAAAGAGGGGCGAAATCATTTATGGAACCAACTGTAAAGGAAGATGATCAGGGCAAGGTAAAATTGTCTGGCATCCATACCTATGGTGAAACGGTCCATATCTTTGTGGAAAGGAAGGACTATCATGGGATCTTTTTACCAGGTTTCAGAAAATGGGAGACAGAGTACAATCCAGCTCCCATAGGACTTAAATACGTGGACCACATGGTGGGTAATGTAGGTTGGGGACAGATGAATAAGTGGGTAGATTTTTATGCCAACGTGATGGGCTTTACCCAGCTGTTGTCATTTGATGATAAAGATATTTCAACGGAATATACAGCCCTTATGAGTAAAGTAATGAGCAATGGAAATGGCAGAATTAAGTTTCCAATCAATGAACCTGCTGAAGGGAAGAAAAAATCTCAAGTAGAGGAATACCTTGATTTTTACGAAGGAGAAGGCGTTCAACACATTGCCGTTGCCACTGACAATATCATTGAGACGGTTTCAGCATTGAAGAACAGGGGAGTTGATTTCCTTAGAGTTCCATCTGTTTATTATGACACCGTGCTCGACAGAGTAGGTGAGATTGACGAAGAGTTGGAACCATTGAAAAATCTGGGCATATTAATTGACCGGGATGATGAAGGGTATCTATTACAAATTTTTACAAAACCTGTAGAACCCAGACCAACGATGTTCTTTGAGATCATTCAGAGAAAAGGAGCAAAATCTTTTGGTAAAGGTAATTTCAAAGCACTGTTTGAGGCCATTGAGCGTGAACAGGAATTGAGAGGCACATTATAAATATATTTCCGGGTTAGAAGCTTTTTCTCACTACTAATAATAGCGAACTAACCAACCGAGCAACATTTTAAATTTTTGAGTGAATGAGTTTAAGTACTTCTTGGGTTAGTGTACCTGAAAATTCAGATTTTTCCTTGTATAATCTGCCCTTTGGTATTTTTAAAACAGATAAGAAGGGTCCAAGAGTTGGTGTGGCCATTGGCAATGAAGTATTGGACCTTTCTTATTTGGAAAAGAAGGGATATTTCAAAGGAATTGATTTGAAGGACAAAAAAGTTTTCGGGCGCCGATACCTGAATGATTTCATGGCTTTGGGTAAGCCTGTCACTAATCGAATCAGGGAAAGAATATTTGAATTGTTGAAAAGTGAAAATGATGAATTGAGAGATCATGATAAACATAGAAGCAGGGCGCTTTTCAAACAATCCGAAGTACGGATGATGATGCCTGTGAAGGTGGGTAACTATACGGATTTCTACTCCTCTAAAGAACATGCAACGAATGTCGGGACTATGTTCAGAGATCCTGACAATGCGCTATTTCCCAATTGGAAACATATCCCGGTAGGTTATCATGGAAGGGCATCTTCCATCGTTGTTTCCGGAGAGTCTGTTCGAAGACCTAAAGGACAAATGATGCCCCAGGGGGCAGAGGTTCCGGTTTTTGGTCCATGCCGTTTACTGGATTTTGAGCTTGAAATGGCGTTTATTACCTGTAAGGAAGTTGAATTAGGTGAATCGGTGACTACCCACAATGCCGAGGATCACATTTTTGGATTCGTCCTGTTTAACGATTGGTCTGCCAGAGATATTCAAAAATGGGAATATGTGCCCTTGGGTCCTTTTTTAGCTAAAAACTTTGCTTCTTCCATTTCTCCATGGGTGGTCACCATTGAGGCACTTCAACAATTTAGAGTTGAGGGTCCCGAGCAGGATCCAAAAGTTTTACCCTATTTGGAGTTTGAAGGAAAAAAGAATTTTGACATTGATCTTGAGGTAAGTATCATGCCGGGGAACGGTGAAGAGCAAGTGGTATGCCGTTCCAATTTCAAACACCTTTATTGGAATGTTAATCAACAATTAGCGCATCACACAGTAAACGGTTGTAATATCCAGGTAGGAGATATGTATGCTTCAGGTACTATTAGCGGTCCGACTCCGGAGTCCTATGGTTCCATGCTGGAGATTGCCTGGCAGGGAACCAAACCGGTAAAAATGTCCGATGGGTCGGAAAGAAAATTTATTCATGATGGTGATACGGTCATCATGAGGGGACATGCAAAAAACAATGGTATGCGAGTTGGTTTCGGAGAAGTACGAACCAAGGTACTACCTGCTACATTCTATGAAAATGAAGACAATTAAACCCAAACAATTATCTGTAGCAGAATTCCATGGTTATTTGCTAGGAGCCGTCGCTCCGAGGCCAATCGCATTTGCCAGTACCATTGATAAAAATGGCAATATCAATTTAAGCCCTTTTAGTTTTTTCAATTGTTTTAGTGCCAATCCACCAATATTGATTTTCTCTCCGGCCAGAAGAGTAAGAGATAATACAATTAAGCATACACTTGAAAATGCGCTTGAAACCAAAGAGGTCGTGATCAATATTGTCGATCATAAGATGGTGGAACAGATGTCTCTGGCCAGTACGGAATATGACAAAGGGATCAATGAATTCATTAAATCCGGTTTAACAGAACTTCCCTCTACAGAGATCAAACCTCCCAGGGTTGCCGAATCGCCGGTTTCATTCGAATGCAAGGTGAAAGAAGTAGTGGCGTTGGGGGAAGAGGGTGGTGCTGGTAATCTGGTCATATGTGAGGTTTTGGTTCTTCATATCAAAGAAGAGGTGTTGGATGACGAGGGAAAAATTGATCCGTTTAAGATCGATCTGGTGGCCAGGATGGGCGGTGATTGGTATTGTCGCGCAAGTGAAGCTTCCATTTTTAAAATACCTAAACCCAACAGAAATAAGGGAATAGGTTTTGATAACATTCCTGAACATATTAGAAATAGTAAGGTATTAACCGGGAACAACTTGGGTCGTCTTGGTAATATTACAAAGCTACCGGATCAAAGGGATGTTGAATTATTCAAAAAAAATCCGCATATTAAGCAAATAATGAACGACCATAATGGCGATAAAAAATCAACGGAAATAAAGCTCCACACCTTAGCGCAAGATCTTCTTGAAAAAGGAGATTTAGAAGGTGCCTGGAAAGCTTTATTACAACGCTTATTACCATGAAGAGGATTCTAGTGCAAGAGCCTTCCACGCTCTTGCACTTACCCTAAAATCTCCAACAGAATCAGATTGAAAGACTGCCATTATTATTTAAGCCTAAGGCGATTAGCTGAGTTCAGTGGAATTGTGTACAAGTGTTGAAGTATTTAAGTTGGAAGGTATAATGGTTGGTTTTGATACAACTTCCTTTTTTGTATTTAATCCTGATATCACCAACGATAGATATACCCGGACCTATAAGGACGATATTTGGTGCCTGCAGTGTTAAATCTTCCGAAAAATTTCTGGTAGTCTTTTGCTCTTACAGAGCATAGAAATAGTAAAAAATGTTTCCAGTTAGTGATTGATGTAGAAGAGACACGGGGGATCCATTAATACCATTCTCTTCAGAAATATATTTTTTTGATCATCATTTTTGAGGACTTCCAACCATTCTCTTCTACTTCGTGTCATGTTGATTGAATACGCATATATCCGGTGTTATAGTGATGAACAAATTAAAGATGACGATATGAAATCGAGCAAAATTATACTAACAAATACTTTCACCTGCATTGCATTAATGGCATTAGCAACTTTTTTGTTTCCCTCCTGCACAGATGATTGTGAAACCACTTATACCTATTTCAGCTATGAGCCGATTTACACTTCTCTTGATGAAATTCGATCTTCGGTAGCGATTACAGAACCAGAAGAATTAAAAAGTCCTGGTAAGATTTATTTATATGGAAATATTCTTCTGGTCAATGAGCATGGGAAAGGGATTCATGTGATCGACAATCAGGATAAAACTGCCCCAAAACACCTTAGTTTCATTGACATTCCCGGGAATGTTGATATGGCTGTTAAAAATAATATTCTATATGCCGACAGCTATGTAGATCTACTGGCTTTTAATATCAGTGACATCAATAATATTCAACTGATAAAAAGAATTGAAGATACCTTTCCTAATTACAGCACTTTTGGATTCCATGTTGATTCTGACAGAGGCGTAGTGACGGATTGGAAACAAACAGAAACTACAGAGATCGCGGCATCGGATTGCAATGGAGAACAACCAATCGATTTTTTCTGGCGTGGAAATGTGCTGATGTCTTTTGCTGAAGGTGATATGGCTGCCAGCCTTCAGAACCGAAGTGTTGGGAATACTACTGGTATTGGTGGTTCTATGGCCAGATTCACTATTTATCAAAATTTCCTGTACGCCGTTGATGATTTCGATATGCATGTTTTCAACATTTCAAGCCCTGCTGATCCTCAGGAGAATGGTATAGTCAATATTGGATGGGGCATTGAAACCATATTCCCATACAAAGATAAATTGTTCATTGGTGCCAGAAATGGCATGCATATTTTTGACAATTCAACCCCAACACAACCACAATATATGTCCACCTTTCAACATGCAAATAGCTGTGATCCTGTAGTTGTCAACGATGAATATGCCTTTGTTACACTAAGATCCGGAACTAACTGCGAGAACTTTAATAATCAGTTAGATGTGGTGGACATAAAGGATTTACGCAATCCTACTTTGGTTAAAACATATCCCATGACAAATCCGCATGGATTGGGGATTGATGGAAACACACTTTTCTTATGTGAAGGAGCATCCGGTTTGAAGGTATTTAATATTGAGGATGTAGAAAATATTGACCAAAATCTCCGATTACATTTTGATAATCTGGACGCGTATGATGTTATTCCATTTCAGAACAATTTAATTTTAATAGGGGTAGATGGTCTGTACCAATTTGATTACTCGGATTCTGACAATCTGAAATTGCAAAGCAAATTATTAATTGCAACAGAATAAAGAATTAATAAACTCAACTTGGAATGAGGTTTTTATATAAATCAATATTGATCTGCCTGGTTACTATTTTAGGGTTGAATAGCACTATTTTATTTGCTCAGGAAAAAGATGAAAAAGTAGAGATTATTTACCTGGAAGATGGCAGTGTGATCCGTGGGAAAATTATCGAAAAGACCCCCGATGATTATGTGATGATGCAGTTGACCAATGGTGAAAAGGTGAGTTTCTTTTGGGAGGAAATTATAAAAATAAAATACAATAAACGGCGCAGAAAGGAATACTTTGAAAAGCCTAAAGGTTTCTATAATGAAACCACCCTGGGTGTTTCTGTTGGAAGAGTTACCGACATGTCAGTAACTCAGGGATATCTTGTAGCGCAAACTATTGGTGGCTACAAATTTAATCCTTATCTCCGGGTAGGGCTGGGTGTGGCTCGTGATGAACATCCCTTCCTTACGACCATTCCTGTTTTCCTCAATGTTGGAGGAGATATAGGAAATACAAAGGTCGTCCCTTCTTATTTCTTCAACACTGGTTACGGATTCATTGATAAATTAAATGATGAGGATGGATTCAACAATCCTGAAGATGCTGAAGGGGGTTGGTTTATTAACCCTGGAATGGGCTTAAAAGTAAAGGTGGCTAAGGTGGCGTTGTTATTCCAGATCAGTTACAGAGTGCAAAAAGCAGAGCTAATAAGAAATAACATTGATTTCTGGGGACGTCCTAGATTTACAACCAATACTGATAGGACATATAACAGGATAGCTTTTACAACTGGGATATCTTTTTAGGGAGAAGTGTTGAAATGCCTTTAAAGATGTCAGTATCAATTTCAAATGAAGAATTACAAATAGTTCAATAACTCAAGATTAATACTTAAAAAAAACAGTAATTGGATTTTTTTTTGATTAATACTTGCAAAGGGTAGTTTGGGTGCTACCCTTTTTTCTGTTTCTCCAGTTTCTCAATTTCTGTTGCCAGCTGATCCCATTGTTCTTGTAGTGTTTCAAGTTCTGAGTTATTTCTTTCATATTCTGTATTGACCCCCTGGAGTTTATCAACATTCCCAAAAATTTCCGGATCGGCAAGTTGGGCTTCCAGGTTGGTTTTCTCTTCTTCACATTTGGTAATCTTATCTTCAATTTCTGAAAGTTGCTGATTCAATTGCCGGAGTTCTTTTTCAAGTGAGGTGTCCTGTTCTTTTTTTCTTTTCTCTTTGGGTTGGGAAACTTTTTTTTCTTTTGGTGGAGCTATTTGAGTTTGATTACGTGACATGTTTTGGACACGCCAATAATCATACTCCTCATAGGTCCCCGGATATTCCTTGATCTCTTTATTTTCAATATACCAGATCTTATTGGCCACCTGGGAAACGAAATGCCTGTTGTGAGAAACAATAATAAAACTTCCTTTATATTGCTGTAGCGCCTGGATGAGAATGTTTTCTGAAACCATATCGAGGTGGTTCGTAGGCTCATCCAGAATTAGAAAATTAGCCTCTGAAATCAGTGTCTTGGCTAGTGCTACTCTGGACTTTTCTCCTCCCGACAATACCTTTATTTTTTTGAAAACATCTTCATCGGAAAACAAAAAACAACCTAAAACACCCCTCAATTCCAGTTCTGTTTTCCCGCTACCTGCTTGTTTGAGCTCATCAAGGATCTCATTTTCTATGGTCAATGATTCCAGCTGATGCTGTGCATAAAACGCTGTAATGACATTGTAACCTTCTTTGCGTTCCCCCTGGATTGATTCGGTGCCGGCAATAATGCGTAATAAAGTTGATTTACCTTTTCCGTTTGCACCGATCAACGCTATTTTATCCCCGCGCTCAATGGCAGCATCGGTATTCTGAAATATTTCCAAATCGCCGTATGACTTCGATACATCTTCAAGGTTTACGATGAATCTTCCTGACTTTTGCCGGAATTCAAATTTGAAATTAACTCTTTTGTTCGAATCCACTACGTCCTCAATCTTATCCATTCTCTCTAATGCTTTCACTCTGGATTGCACTTGCCGGGCTTTGGTCGCTTTGGCCCTGAAACGTTCTATGAACCTTTCTGTCTGCTTTATTTTTTGCTGCTGGTTTTCATAAGCATTCTTTTGTATTTCAGATCGCAGAGCTTTTTCTTCCAAATAAAAAGAATAATTGCCCTGGTATGGATTCAATTGAAAATCTGCTACTTCCACAATTGATTTGACCGTATTATCCAAAAACTGCCTGTCGTGTGAAACAACCATAATGGCACCCTCATAAGAGCGGAGGTAATTCTCTATCCATTGAATAGAAGGAAGATCCAGATGGTTGGTTGGCTCATCCAGCATGAGGAGGGAAGGTTTTTCCAATAGTAATTTGGCAAGCATCACACGCATACGCCAACCTCCGGAAAATTCATTTAAAGGCCTTTGTAAATCCTTAGTGGAAAAACCAATACCCTCTAAAAGCTCTTCGGCCTTGGCTTGCATAGCATATCCATCCATAGCTTCAAATTGCTCCTGCAGTCTGGTGAGCTTATCTACAAGCTTGTCTTCGTAGTTTGTTTCCATCTGTTTCAACACCTTATCCATTTGATGCTGAATTTTCAGTGCTTCTTCAAAGGCCTGCATGGCCACATGTAAAATACTTTCTTCCGATTGGTAGGAAAGCAGGTCTTGATTTAGAAAGCCAATGGTACAATCATTACTTTTGGAAATATCACCGCTATCATATTGATATTCTCCTGTAATAAGCCTTAGTAAAGTTGTTTTTCCTGTACCATTCAATCCAATCAACCCAATTTTGTCCTTAGGCTTTACATGAAGTGAAGCATTCTCATAAATGGGCCTTCCGCCGATGTAGTATGATAAATTATTAATGGATAGCATCCTGCAAAAGTAATTTTTAAGGAAGATATTCAAAAGAATGTAGCAAGCTCATTAAAAAAATCCTTTGATGGAAATGAGATAACCAATCTCCTTGCTGTGTATCAAGGCTTTATTCAAATGAATGATTTTTAAACCCGTGTAATTTTTTCAATCAATAGGGTTATCATAAAAGTTAGGATAAACCTATTTTGGGCGGTCGAAAACAAAAAGAAAGGGCCTTTTAAGCGTGATACGAGCTCTCTTATTGATAAGAGGAGAGCATTTCAATCCGATGGAATTTATAAATCAACTATTTAAAATATACAGGGAAGCTGAAAACTGTTCAGAGTAGGCATAACTAAAAAATCAAAAATGGAATCAGGAGTATTTTTTGTTTTAGCATTTGTTATTGGATTAGTAGTTCTTATGATTGCCAGTATGTGGAAAATTTTTGAAAAAGCCGGGAAGCCAGGATGGGCAGCTATTATTCCAATTTACAACACGATCATTTTGCTTGAAATAGCCAAAAAGCCATGGTGGTGGTTTTTATTGATGCTTATCCCTTATTTGGGTGTTATTTGGTCGATCTGGACCTGGAATATGGTAGTTAAAAACTTTGGAAGAACTGAAGGTTTTACAGTAGGTGTGATATTGTTATCGTTTATTTTTATACCAATTTTAGCTTTTGGAGATGATAAATATATCGGTACTGAAGCCCCTTCTAATCCAAATATTTTAGATGCCAATGTTTAATCGATTTGGGAACAATACACAATTATAAAGTAGAGCACCTCAAACAGTTCAAATATCAGCACATAGTTCCATGGACCTCAGGAAAGCATTTTTGGATTCATGAGGTGCTCTACCAATTGACCTATCTGTGGTTAAATCATAAACCGCAATAGCCAACTTCAACACATAAACACTTCAACACTTTAACGAATTGCAAAAGTATCTATAGTTTCAATATTAATAGCTTTGTTTTTACTCTGGTTTTTTCTTTTGTGAATCTTTATTTTATAGACGTAAATTTTCCAAGCATTAATCCCTAATTCTCCTTAAATTGGATAAACAATTATCCGGAAAAATGGAAAAGGAAATAAGAAAAGAATATAGCAATGGAGAGGTGACTGTTATTTGGCAACCACACCTTTGCATTCATTCAGGAATATGCGTTAAAGGATTGGCAAGTGTTTTTCAACCTAAAGAAAAGCCCTGGATCAAAATGGATGGAGCCAGTACCCAGGCCATTATTGACCAGGTTAAACAATGCCCTTCAGGAGCGCTTTCTTGTAAGAAGTGAAGTGTTGAAGTTGAAAAGTGTTTGAGTAGTGAATAACAATAGTGTCCCACGATTGAAATTTAGGTATTGCATACCATATTTTTGTAATATATCTGTGCCGTTCATAAACTCCTTTTGAGATCCTCATTGTCAGGTTCATTTTTTATGGAATTGGATAATGTCCCGCTAAAGTGTCCCAGGGCTTTTTTCTGCCAACGTTCGCGCAATCGTTTGCAGTAAAAATATCGTTTTAAAGCCTTTTTATTTCCCTTTCTGTTTTATAGTTTCCTAAAACAAACCTTTCTAAACCCACAAAATATGACTAGAAAATTCAATATTAAAACAGCTATTATTGCGTCCATTTTTTTGGTATTGTCTTGTAATCCTGACAATGCATTCAATGACCTTGACACAGCTAAACAAGCGATCAAGGTTCAGGACATAACAGACCATGACGGTTCACCTTTCAGTATTGATAAATATGATGCCAGCAAGGCTAGATTTAATCCCGGACCAGGGGGAGGTGTAATGATGCAGGGGTTTTACTGGGATGTTCCGGCCGGTGGAACCTGGTGGGATCATGTTGCGGGAAAAGTTGAGGATTGGTCGAATGCGGGAATCGAGTCAATCTGGTTACCACCCGTTTCCAAAGCCCAGGGGGGTGCTACCTCCATGGGATATGATCCTACAGATTATTTTGACTTCGGCGACTACAATCAGAACGGAACGGTTGAAACCCGTTTCGGGTCCAAAAGCGAATTGATCGCTTTAATCAATAGTGCTCATAACGAGAATATGAAAGTATTTGCAGACATTGTGATAAACCATAATAGCGGTGGACAACTGGAGAGTAACCAATACACCGGAACCAATACCTGGACAGATTTTACAAATGTTGCCTCAGGCAAGTTTTTAAGAACGCAACACGATTTTCATCCAAACGCTATTAAAAATAATGATGAAGGTGTTTTTGGCGGTTTTCCCGATCTTTCACATAGCGTTGCCAATGTCCAGGATTGGTTATGGAAACGAGCGGATGGTGTAGGTAAATACTATAAGAACGTCATTGGTTTTGATGGATGGCGCTTTGATTATGTTAAGGGATTTGGCCCCTGGGTTGTAAAAGAATGGAATAATCATGTGGGCGGCTTTTCTGTGGGTGAATTGTGGGATGGCAACGTGGATTATTTGAATTGGTGGGCCAATGAAGCGAACAGCAGTGTTTTTGATTTTGCCTGTTACTACAAAATGAATGATGCTTTTGATGGTAACAATCTGGCCATACTCTATGATGACATGATGTGGAAAAGGAATCCATTTAAGGCTGTAACTTTTGTCACCAATCATGATACGGATGAGATATGGAATAAAATGCTCGCTTATGCCTACATTTTGACCCATGAGGGATACCCAACTATTTTTTACAGGGATTATGAAGAATGGTTAAACAAAGAGCGATTGAATAATCTTATCTGGATACACAACAACAAAGCCACTGGAACTACCTCAATTCTTTATGCGGATAATGATGAATATGTTGCCAGAAGAAATGGTTATAATGGAAATCCGGGACTTATTGTTTATTTGAACAATTCAAATAATTGGATAGAAAGATGGGTGCCGACCAATTGGAATAATACACAAATAAAAGATTTTACAGGACACTCATCGTGGTATCCTACAACACAAGGTGGAGGATGGGTAAAAATACAGTGTCCACCAAAAAGCTATTCTGTATGGTCTCCTAACATTTAAAGTGCCTCAGGTATCAGTTGGTGGATTTTATATGAGTCAGATCATTGTGAAATCCACTATCTGATACCCTTTATAAAAAATGTTTTAATTTAGTTTTGAGGTGGAGGGAACAACAAACAAGATATTTATGAAAATCGAGCATATTGCTATTTGGGTAAGGGATCTTGAGAGAATGAAATCCTTTTATACAACTTATTTTAATGGACTGGCTAATGACCGGTATGTTAATCAATCAAAAGGATTTAGTTCATATTTTATTTCGTTTTCCAGTGGATCCAGATTGGAACTCATGCATAGTCCGGAAATTCCACCGAACCTGAATAATCTTGACCAGCAAAACCTTGGACTTATCCATTTTGCCATTTCAGTGGGAAGTAAAGAAAAGGTAGATCAATTGACCAACATATTAAAAACAGACGGTTATGAAGTGATCGGTAATCCAAGAACTACAGGAGATGGCTACTACGAAAGTGTGGTATTAGATCCTGAGAATAACCGCATCGAAATTACAATTTGAATAATTTGTAAAAAACACCCTCCGCTGAAAAGCTTCTTTGCATATTTCATCCGATTTATTGAATCTTAATTGCCTTTGAAATCGTCAATAATAGTTGGTATTGCTAAACCTTAGATCTCATTAGCTGACTAACAAGATGAGCCTTAAACTGACCTATCCAAGCATTAAGAAAAGCGAAGTCCGGATTTTAACCTACGCTCTGGCGGCATTGTCAATCTTGTTTGTGGTGTTTATGATACAGAATTATTTCCGCTATGGCAGTGGTGCTAATTATAACATTGGGAGAAGCCTTACTTATTTTTCTGTTACCATTTTTTTATTTCTACCGGTTGTTTACCTCATCAATCGTTTTTCCCAATGGCTCATTCAAAAAGGAAGTTCTTATCCCTGGGCCTGGCATGTTTTATTCAGTTTTACCGTTTTGTTGCTCTATGCATTGATCATCAATATGATTTTATATATCCTGGATTTTTCATCATTCCCAGTTGATGTAAAGTTTTTTCGAAGCTATTTTACCCGGATAGCCAATATTCATTTTGTTTTATATTGGGGTGTTGTATTATATGGTAAATACCGTATTAAAAAAGAACAGATCGGGAAATTCATTTCTGCCTATAATGGAAAATCCAAGGTTATCTGCAAGCTAGATACCATTCTCTGGATCGAATCTTATGATCATTATGTAAAACTTCACACCCTGGATGAACAATTGATCAAAAGGGCCTCAATCAGTAAATTGAGCGATTCCTTAGATAAGAACTTTGTGAGGATACATAGAAGGTATATTGTTAATACCAGGTTTGTTCAACGAGTCTATAAGGAGCATCGGGATACATTCGTTATGTTAGAAAACAAGACAAAACTCAAGATCAGTAAAACATATCGGAAAACGCTAAATAATCTTTTACAATCTCACGTATAGCACACTCACTGTTCACGACATATTTCAGAAGAGCGCTTTTTTTGATGGTTTTTTAGGATAAAATTGACCCAAAAATTTTATTCACAACAAATCTTATAAAATGGATAGGAAAAAATTCATCACTACTTCCAGCCTGACAATCGGAGGCTTTTTGATAACAGCCAACCAATCATACAGCCAATTGCAAGAGGAACAATATGATCAAAAGGTGGTGAAGGCCTTTGTGGGCGCAGGCCACAATAATCTGGATAAAGTGAAAGAGATCCTTTCGGAATATCCCAATATTGTCAATGCGGCATATGATTGGAAAAATGGAGATTTCGAAACAGCGGTAGGAGGTGCAGGACATGTTGGGAACCGGGAAGTTGCAGAGTATTTGATATCACAAGGAGCCAGAATTAATCTTTTTACGCTTACTATGTTAGGAAAAAATGAACTGGTGAAAGAATTTATCGAGGAATTCCCTGCTTTACTTCGGGCAAAGGGACCTCACGGTTTTTCAATGCTGCATCATGCCAAGGTTGGGAAGAATGAGGAGTTGATGGAATTTTTTCAGGCACAGGGATTGAAGAAAATGAAATTCAGCCTTTGAATGGAATTATGAATTTTCAATTACGAATTACGAATTTTGACATTTCGTAATTCGTAATTTGAAATTCGTAACCAATCATGTTCCTCACCACCAATTAAATACAGTAAAAAATTATATGAGATATTCGAATATTGAGTTAAGGTAAATATATCTGTAACCCAACGTCTAATCCGGTTCTGGATACCGCATCCAGATCTTCGAACTTGGTAAAGCGATAACCAAAGACACCTTCAATACTTACAAATTCATTAAGGAAATAGGCAAGTCCAACTCCAAGGTGTCCGGTAATGCCGCTTCGGGTAACTTCAAAACCAAGGGTTTCGGTTTTGCTTGAAACAAAACCAAGTGTACCAGTGCCAAACCATTTAGTTTTTTCACTATCCCCAAAATAGTATCTACCCATTGGCGAAATGGAGATGGAGGTTGAGGATGCATTGTCGCTATCTGAAAGATCTATGCCCAGGGCTCCGCCTATAGCTACATTGTCAGCAATGAAAAAGGCAATATTCGGAGCAATCGATAGAAAGAATATATTATCACTGGAGCCTGAGGAGGTAGACAAACTGCCAATATTAAAAGAACCTCCTACCAGTTTATGTCCTTTTTCGGTTTGCCCGAACGCAACATGGGACATGATGAATAGCCATGCTACTAAGAATAAGTATTTACTTTTCATGGGTATTGAATTTAATGGTTAAAAAGATCTTTTGTCTATAATGTTGATTTAGCTTGTTTTGAAGACCAACCAATTCAACAGACAATTTTGTATCATATGATTTTATCCAAGAGTTATGCCAAATACTGAAAATCCTATCTGCTGGTCTTATCATTTTAACAAGTTGTTTATTGTGTTACAAAGCCGAACATCAAATGAGCCAATACGGACAACTATTGGTCAACAATCCTCCAGTTCACAATATTCTTCTTCGGTTTCAAATTCAATGGTGACATGTTTAATGTTTTCTTTACTCAGGCAGCTTTTCACCTCTTGTTTTATTGAAACCAAAGCATCCATGCTTTTTGTGCCTGGGACTACCAGGTGGACAGTAAGAATATGGTAATGCCCATCAAGAGACCATAGATGTATATCATGAACATTCAGAATATCCTCAATGCTTTCAAGTTTGGTTTTGATCCCATTAATATTTGCGTTTTCAGGGATGCCTTGCAGGATAATTTTTAAGCTGGTTTTAAGATTTTTGTAAACATTAAAAAGAACATAAAGTGCAATCAAAAGAGATAATATGGGATCCAAAACCGGAACATCGGTGAAGATCATGACAATACTGGCAATTAATACGGCCACCCAGCCCAATACATCCTCCAATAGATGTAATGATACTACTCTTTCATTGATGGAGTCTCCTTTACGTAATTTGAGTACAGCAGCGCCATTTACCAAAATTCCGAAAATAGCCAATATGAGCATTCCCTGACTATTTACTGATTCAGGTTGTATAATTCTCGGTATAGCCTCCCTAATAATAAAAATGGAACCTATGATCAATACAATGGAATTAATTACGGCACCCATCAAGGAAAACCTCTTATATCCATAAGAAAATGATTGATCCCTTTTACGGCCTGAAAGTTTTTGAAAGTACCAGGATAAACCCAAACTCAAACTATCTCCCAGATCATGCAGTGCATCGGAAAGGATGGCCAGGCTGTTGGTGTAGATACCTCCAATGATCTCTATCAAAGTAAAACCAAGATTTAAAAAAAAGGCTACTTTGATATTTGAGACTGAATGGTCATGATCATGTCCGTGATGATGTCCCATAGTTGACAAGCGTAATTTGGCCTCTATTTACTAAGTTAATCATATAGCAGGATTATAGAAGGCCACGGACCAATTAATAGTGAGTAATTATCAAGGAATAATTAGAATATGGAAGCAGGAATTTTTCTTTTAAATCAATTTGGTCCTAGTTCATTATCTATGAAGGCCTTTGTGTATGTCTTGATCATTTCCCTGACTTCACTAAAGGCTTTACGAACCTCTTCTTCCGTACCGGTTGCTTTGGCGGGATCCGGAAAATTATGATGGAATTTTTTTGCCTGAGTAGGAAAATAGGGACATCGCTCTTTGGCATTATCGCAAACAGTAATGACGAAATCAAAATCTAATTCACTGTATTCATCAATATGGTTTGAAGTGTGGTGAGAAATGTCTATGCCATCTTCTGCCATAGTTTGAATGGCTTTAGGATTGACACCATGCGTTTCGACCCCGGCACTATATACTTCTGTATTGTCATTGGCAAAATGTCTTAAGTAGCCTTCAGCTATTTGGCTGCGGCAGGAATTACCGGTGCAAAGCACTAATATTTTTTTGTTCATAGGTAATAATCAATCTTCTAAGGATATTATTTTATTTCAATTAACAAGTATGGACTTCTTAGGTGCCTCAAATTTATAGCGATTTACTTTTCCTTCCGGTTAAATACAAATATTTAACATATAATTAAAATGGGATGGACCTCCTATACTGCACCTTTTGGCAAAACTAATTAATGCTGATGCATCAATTAGTACTTGCAACGGTACGTTGGTGTAGGGTGTCTTAATATACATACAACAATCTTTTATGTGAGGTGAAAAAAGTAAGCATAGTTATTATCATATTTTCCTTTCTGTATCCGGGTTGCTCTAATGATCTGGAGATAAAATTCAGTTTAGCCGGACAAACATTTGATCATTTATTTTTTGAGACTAAGCAGGCCTGTCTGGACGCTCAACCTTATCCTGATTTTTTTCTGAATTGCCATCAATCATTAGAATTTCTGGACGGCCGGGAAGCCCATATCACATTTACAGATATCATAAATAAGGTATCTTATTCCTTTCATCGTAATCAAATTGTACTTAGCCCTAAGGGAAGTACTGAATTTACCAATAGGATTGTATTTGATATCATTGATGAGAATACCCTTCGCTTGACAACGGATGACACGATATGGAAACGGCGTAAAGGCGAATCTATTTGGGATTGATGTACATCAGGTCAAATCATATTCATACAAGAAATAATTAAAATGGTCCAGCGCCTTAGAGACTGGACCATTCAGCAGTGCTAGCAACCACAACTTTCTACTTCGCAACATGCTTCCTTTTCATCCCCTTCGAGTTGTTTAGTTTTAGCTTCTTCCGGGGCACAGCATGCCGAGGTTGGTTTACTATAATGAGGATCATTGAAGGCAACATCTTTGTGGAAGTAATACACCTCCCATGCGATATTGTCAGGATCATGAACCCAAAACTTGTCTTGTTGCGCATAACAACAGTTCGTTCCTAATTCTTCTTTTATTGACAGCCCTGAAGATGCTACCAATGTTTTCTTTTCTTCCAGTAATTCAGGTGTTTCCACTTGAATGCCCAGGTGTCCAAAATTTTCCTTAACACGGGATTTGTTCTCAAGAAATGATATGACCAAAGAGGGTTCTGCAAGAATAAACTTGGCATAGCCAGGTTCAACTTTATCGACCGGCTTGTTAAAGAACTTGGAATAGAAATCGATAGTGTTCTGCAAGTTGCTTACATAGAAGCTCACATGCATTCTGGGAAATGGATTTTCATTCATGATAATTATTGTTTAATTGCAATATTACGATAAATATGTTCAAAAAAAATCAACAGCTGTTAATTTCAGTTAAGCTATTGAATAGTTCATTAAATTGTTTTCTGGTATCTTCCCAGGCCTCACGATCGATGCAATAGCAAACTCGTGTGCCTTCTATATCGCCTTGAAGGATACCAGCCTCCTTAAGCTCTTTGAGATGCTGTGAAACAGTAGCCTGGGCCAATGGAAGTTCATCAACGAGATCACCGCAAACACAGGTAGTTTTATTGAGCAAGTGCTCAATGATAGCGATCCTTGCCGGGTGGGCAAAAGCTTTTGCCAGTCTGGCTAGTTCGTTTTGTCTTGTACTGAAGTTCTGTGTTTTTGTAACTCCCATAATCATCTATTTATCGCAATATTACGATTAATGTAATTGATATCCAAGTTATTTGTTAAAAATTAATCACCATTAGCACAAATATTCAGAGTATCAGAGTAGTATTCATTCAATTAATCGTGCTTTTCCTTCCGTAAGATCAAAAATTTCTACTTTTAAATGAGTGGCATATGATCTTAATCTTTTAATAACTTTCTGTTTAATTTTTGAATCACACAAATGGATTTTCTCATCATTTGAGAATTTGATCAAACCGTGATATTCAGCTGCTCTTATGGTAGTTGAAGGGCCACGAATTCCTAATGTTTGTGTATACCGGTTTTTGGTAATGTACAAATATTCTATATGACTGAAATTTCGTTTTTTCCCTTTTCTGAATCCAAATAACCAAATATACTCCCAATAATATTTATCATCCAGACTGATGTCCAACCCGTAGTAAGTTGTAAAAATAAAGATGGCCAGGATCACTAATAGCACTGATGGGATCGGAAGTGTAGACACCAGGATAAGTGCTACTATGATCATAATTATGGCTAATATGAAGATTGGGGTTGGGAAATAGTTACTGATTCTGATATTTAGGCTGTTCTTAACCACAAGAAGTTTGTTTCTTTTTAGTTAGACACACTTGAAGACCTGGTATAAAATTAATGTTTTGCAATTCAAATTCCTCGCATAATCTCTGTAAGGATATTGTATTCTGTCTTCCATGCTGACAATATCATTAAAAAATAAGCTGAGCCAAATCCACTACTGACTTGAAATCACCAGTTGATTGACGGTTGTAAAAAATCCGGCCTAAAAAATATTCATAAACTTTACTTAATCTTCAAAACTAGAAAAGTATTCGACAAGGTCTGCACTAAACTCAATTCGTACACACCTCGATAAATCAACATTAAAACTAACAATGATAT
Source organism: Splendidivirga corallicola (assembly GCA_030442035.1). GTDB lineage: Bacteria > Bacteroidota > Bacteroidia > Cytophagales > Cyclobacteriaceae > Splendidivirga > Splendidivirga corallicola. Next base: position 22,778 of record JAUJEA010000002.1, on the reverse strand, counting down.
ATGTGCCTGCTATCTGACCGGGAGGTATCACGCTTGCCAAAGATCTCTTTGATAGTTTAAAAATACTCTGAAGCGTGATACAGCTATTAAAAAGGTTAACCTTTTCAGGTTTTGTGCATGATAATATCCTTTCTTCTCAACTCATCCAATGACCATTTACCACCTCCAAAAATGAAAAAGAAAATGAGGAGAGCGAGTACTATAATGGAAACTTCAAGCTCCATATGATTTCCAACAGATAAGAAACCTTTATCAAAATTGACAAAAATAACGGCACCAATCAATATTGGAATTTGTATAAGGCTGGCCCCTCTGGTAAAAATTCCAAAGGCGAGCATACTTCCTCCAATAATATGTGCAGCAATTACATAATGTGCCAGCCCTACAGAAGCAAATAAGATATCCATCCTGCTCGTGATAGCCTGAAGTGAGTTAATGTCTATGGTGAAGATAATCCCTTTATATACGATAAAAGTACCCAGGGCAATGCGCAAAATACCCATCCATTTTGTTCTTTTGGGTGCGGCCCAGGTTTCAAGTTTGGCAAGTGCATCCATAGTTAAAATTTTTTGGTTATGCATATAATTTACAAAATTCTTAGGGCAAAAAACAGTATTGTTTTGAATTTATCTATTGATTAATAATGAGTTATGACAGGAGCCTGGATGAAAATAACCTAAGTGCCTGGGGATGGACTTCTACCAATCTTTTTTGTACTCCGGACAGCTTATAGACCAAAGAGCTAAAAATCCTTGCTTTTTTAACTCATTCAAACATTGAGCCTTATTCCTTAAATTAAAGGTATCAGTTATCTTCCATATCGCTTAATTCCAGGTTGAGTGCTTTTGTAGAGATTTGAGTTTCCCAAAGAGAAATGGACAATGAACCTAACAATGCCAACAAGCTGGCTCCAAAGATGTAATTAGCCAATACATTGTTTTCCTGGAACAAAAGAAACATGCAAAGCACTGTAAGAAAGAAACTTACTATTCCAAGAATTTGCATATACCGGATCATATTTAATCTTCTACGTAAATTTTCAATCTGCCCTATCAGCACAGATCGACCCGGGTTATTCAAATGTTGTTGCCTTAGGTTCCTGATAATTGTGGCAAGTGCAACAAATTTATTGGTATAAGCCAATAGTAGCAATGTGATTGCGGGAAATAGCAGTGCGGGAGTGGAAATAGAGAGCGTCATAAGCAATGATGATTCCTGGTTAATGTAATTTCAATGAGCCTTTTCAAATGAAGACGTGGCTATCAGGTTTTTCACTAATTCATATCTATGCAAAATAAAGACTAAGATATAAAATCTGATAGCCTGGATCCTTTTATTATTTTGTTTAATGCAATAATCCCAATTTAACTCTGTTTTATTCAGGCTGCGAAATCATCATATTTTGTTCTATATTAGAATCAACGCCAAACTTCGTTAGTTGTGAGATATATAATTCCCATTTTCATACTATTTCAATTCTTGTTTTTGACTGCTTGCGAGTTTTCAAAGAAGCAAGGAGAAAAGGAAACGGTTCAAGGGGAAACAAATGTTCCGGACTCTGTACAGTATACCACACAACTGATTAGAAAAATGGATAATCTGTGTGATGATTCACTTAGAGAATGCAGCTATGTTCAAATTAAATATCCTGAAGTAACCGGAGGTTTATCTGAAACTGTGAGGGATGAACTAAATGGTTTTATAAAAGATCAGATTCTTGATATGATTGGTGCTGGTGATACGGTAAAAACTTTGCAAGGTGCGATCCATGTATTCATTGCCGATTATCAGGATTTTAAATCTAAAATGCCCGAAACCTTTCAGACCTGGATTCAGGAAATTGACATTCGTGTTTTAAAAAATGATACCGACATATTTTCAATGGCTATGGCCAACGACTCTTATTTGGGGGGAGCTCATCCTAATTATCAACTGCATTATGTAAACTTCAATGTAAAAACAGGACACAAATTGGGGCTTGAGGATATTATCGCGGAAAGAGAACAGCTTAACACCATAGCGGAAGTTAAGTTTCGTAAACTCAAAAACATAGATCAAGATCAAAACCTCTCGGATGCCGATTTTCTATTTGAAAATGACAAGTTTGCCGTAAATGATAATTTTGCCATTACCAATGACAAACTTATTTTTTATTTCAACGATTATGAGATAGCATCATATGCACAAGGACCAACTAGCTTGGAAATACCATTATCCGAAATCTCTCACCTTCTTAAAAATGAGTTTAAGGCAGATCAGCCAATAAACTAAACTATGCCCAGTTAGACAGAACATAAATCCTGATATACATCAAGGTTAGGTAAACTGTGCGACAGAATGCGATTCATCCTGTGTACTTTTTTGAAAAACAGCCAATTCAATCTATTTTTAGCGCTACTCAATTTGCAACATTAACCACACATTATGAAGACTATACCACTACTTATCTTATTCTTATTTGCTTTTTTGTCATGCGGACAAGACAGTAATAACGCTATTCAAGATTCCGAAGGTGGGAAGAAAAAACCATTGGCTGCACCCAAAGACACTGAAATTTCAAACATGGTGCAGGAAATATCGGTTGATAGCATTAGGGCATATATTGGTACCATGGTAGATTTTGGCACCAGACATTCACTGAGCGACACGGTGAGTGATACCAGGGGAATTGGGGCAGCCAGAAGATGGGTCAAAAGTAAGTTTGAAGAATTTGGAAAGGCTTCAAGCGGACGTCTGAAAGCAATACTTGATCCCTATGTCGTTCAAAAATCAGGTAGAATACCCCATGATGTTCTTATGAAAAATGCTATGGCGACACTAAAAGGAACTGATCCCGATGATGACAGGGTCCTCATCGTAAGCGGACATCTTGATTCAAGGGTTTCTGATGTGATGGATGCCGAGCGTGATGCCCCTGGTGCAAATGATGATGCATCAGGAGTAGCTGTTGTCATGGAATTATGTCGAGTGATGTCAAAAAGAGAATTTCCATTGACCATCATTTTTGTGGCAGTACAAGGGGAGGAGCAGGGCTTATTTGGTGCAACTCATTTGGCCCGGAAATGTAGACAAGATAGCATCAATGTTATCGCTATGTTCAATAATGATATTGTGGGCAATACTATTTCCAGTAACACCAATATTAAAGATTCCACAAGAGTCAGGGTTTTCAGCGAAACCATTCCGGCTTTCGAGACAGATAATATGAGGAGATTGCGAAGAAGAACAGGGGCTGAAAACGATAGTAAATCCAGGCAACTGGCTCGCTACATTAAAGAACTAGGTGAATCCTACGTGGAGAATTTTGAAGTGGTACTTAATTATAGAACTGATAGATTTTTAAGAGGTGGTGATCATACTCCTTTTAGCAGAAATGGTTTTACTGCCATTAGAATGTGTGAGATCAATGAAAATTTTGTTCATCAACATCAGGATATCAGAGTGGAGGACGGCATACAATACGGAGATCTTCCTGAGTTTGTAGATTACAATTATACTGCAAAGGTGGCCCGCGTTAATTTGGCAGCCATGGCGAATCTTGCCTATGCGCCTTATGAACCTCAAAATGTTGGATTAAAATTTAATCTGAACAATAATACCACCTTGGTGTGGGACAAACCAAAAGGTAAAGAGCCCGCAGGATACAATATATTATTAAGGGAGACTTATCAATCTAATTGGGAACAAAAAATTTATGTCACGGATACCACAGCCACAATTCCCTATTCGAAAGACAATTATTTCTTCGCAGTGCAATCGGTTGATGCTGATGGACATAGTAGTCTACCGGTATTTCCTAGACCGGTTCGATAGATTTTTATATTACAATTCGACAAGAAAAACAAAAAGGGTAGCATTGATCAGCTGCCCTTTTTGTTTGATAGGCAAATTCATATCATTCAGAATCAAAAATCATTATTGAACCTATCCTTAATTTTCTGACCTAATACTTTCATGGCCGATGACCTACTTTGATAAATTTTTGAGCTCTAACCGGTATCCCGCTTTCCGTAATGCCTTCCAAGATTATTTTGAAGGTGGAACGACTATCGGCAGTGAAGAAAGAGACAGTGGTATTACCAGTGGAATCAATTTTAATTGATGGATTCCAATAGAGTGTTGTCCGGAAGTCGGGCCTTTCATGTTCCGGTTTATCTTCGGTATAGTCAGGACTATAAAATTCTCTGGCCTTGTAATAACCCGGATGCGTAAAATTGATGATCCCTTTTCGTGATTCGTTGGTTTCGATATTGGCTCCTGATTTCGTGTAAAGTGCAATGACCCCACCGGTCCCTCTGCTACCATATATAGCGGCTCTTGGGCCTCTGAGCACGTCCACATAAAACACGTTATTGGGATTGATGGAGTTGAAGGTAGTAATATTGACTGGCGCTCCATCCACTAAAAAAAGAGGTTCGGCTGTACCATCAAGATAGGATATGGCGCCTTTAACACTGACCTGGTAGTCAAAGCCCACAGTTCTAATATTCAATTCAGGTACTCTACCCCTTAGTGTCTCTAAAATACTTGATCGTGTAAACCCTAATGAATCAATGACCACTCTTCGGTTAGGATTTGAATAAAGTTGTCCCGGGTTATAAAATGGATCATTCCTTCTATCCTTTGCACCTTTGATTTCCACCTCTTCTAATACAATGACATCGTCATCTGCAGTATAAGTGGCGTTCAAAGCACGTATTCTGGCTTGTTCATTCAGGTATTCCTGGTAGATTCTTGGAAAATGGTTAAAGTATCGCAGCTGAGAAAGAAGGACGGTGTTCACAGGTGGCTGATGAAATTCGTCCAGTCTGATCTTAACAAATTTATCAATTTTGGTTCTTTCAGCCTCTTTCTTTTTCCTTCGTTCCTTTTCTATGCCACCTTGGATAACTACTTGAGTGGAATCAATAATATCATGGCCCATAAATAAAAACCTCCCGGTTTCATCAGTATCGATCTTATTGAAATTAAAAGTACCATCGTGTACCATGATCGAAACAAAACCCTCCACAGGTTTCTTTTCGTTATCCAGCCGGGTTAGCTGACCGCTGAAATTAAATCCCTTTTCATACAAATATTCCAATTTGGCAATGGAATCACTCAGTATTGATTTCCAGGTAAACCTTCGCCATCCCTGAGTCATTAAAAGATAATCCAGAGCAATCTTCCTGTATTCATTTTTCTCATTGAAATAATAGCCAGGATTTTCTATTTCTCCTTTGAGATCCGAACTAAGTAAAAAGTAGGATTTTATATCTTCTTGCTCTTCATTCACTTGATAGATAAGTTCGGAGTCTGTGATGGCCATGGACAAATTACCTTCCACAGGATTCCCTTCAGGATCTTTTAGGACAATATGAATATCAGATGTCTCACGAGTATCATACAATTCATGATTAGAACTGAGTTCCACCTTGACTGCATTTTTAGCGTTTTCTATAAAAACCAGTCTTTCACAATGAGGTTCACCGTTCTCATCAAACAACGTAAGCTGCAGAATACCATCCTGTAATCCTGATTTTGGAACCCTTAAATTAATTTCTTCTTTTTCTGGCAAATTAGGTACGGTTACTACCGGAATACCTCTCATTTGACCAATTAATGAGGCATTCCTGAGTCCCTTAGGGATATTTGTTTTTATGTTTATGGAAACATGTTCTTTTTTGGAATTATCTGTGTGCATCACATATCCTCTGTCAAGCGCCTTGGGAATGGCAAATTTTAAATCAATTGATGGATTTGAAAGTTTCGCATAGTATCTGTTCCCTTTTTGAGGCGACAAGTTGAACGCTCCAATACCGAATTTGGTACTTTGAAAAAAAGAAACAGTCTGTTCTTTATCATCTACAATTGACCCCTGAACATCTATTCCTTTTCCGTTTTCATCCATAGCCTTAAAACCAACCATACTCATAACTCCATTGACAAGATCGCCACCTTCAGGAAAAAACTGTATGTGTACTTTTGATTCAGAAATTTTTACAACCTTATGAGTTGATGGATCATTTGTATGTGATTTCCTATCAATCTCTGAGGGGTTTCCTCCCAATAGATCGATTTTCTTTTGAAAGAAATAATTATGATCAAAGTTTCTCATGAAATTTGTATAGGCTCTGATAAGATACCGTCCTGGCTTTAGTGAATCGGCCAATTGGAAATCTCCGGCTCCTCCACCATTTTCGATTCTAATGTTTTTGGAGGCCAATATTTTCCCAATAGGGGAGATCAACTCTACATGGGCGATAGTACTCAAAGACTCAGGCCTATGATCATGTCCATCAATGAGATATGTTTTAAACCAAATATCCTCACCCGGAGTGTAATAAGGTTTGTCGAAATGCAGGTAAATTTTTTCCTGGAATTGATAAGTACGATATGCCTCTAATTTAGCTATGATCTTTTCTATCAGATCATCTTTATCTCTAATGATGGTAAAACCACATAACAATGTGATGATGATTATCGCAATGGTATTTGCGCATTTTGTGATTGTTGCTGTCGACATGATGGTTAAAACACTGGTTTTGAAAAATATACTTCGGAACTAATTGTCCCTGGGAACACACCATTGTTGGTTAAAGATATTAAAATAGTTTTAAATATACCCACCAAGAAACTCAGAAGCAGAACCGTGAAGCTCTTAAGCTTAAGAAAAAGTATAGCCAAAACAACTAGCAGAGAGTTGCTTTTTTTATTCAATAAAGTACACCCATGTTTTTTTAATAAAACTGCAAATGGTGATCCCGATCAAAATGAATAATTTATTCTTTGGAAACCATTTTATCAGATAAAAAGAAAACAAAAGTGAAAAGATTAAACTTACTATTATTAGCAACATTGATGATTTTCGCGCTTGGCGTTACGTCTTGCGGCGATGATGAAGAAGCGGGCCCTACGGCCAACATTGAGGACTTTCTGGGAACATATACAGCCACCGATGACTGTCTGAATGATGAATATGAAGTAGTCATTACTAAGTCCGGTGATAAAGTGAATATTAATAACCTAGGAGGACTGGCAGGCACGGTAGAAGCTACTTTGAGTGGTATGAGCCTGAATATTGCTTCTCAAAATGGTGATATACTCGGGCTTACGCAAATATCAGGTACCGCAACCTTAGATTCGGATAAAACGCAACTTACTTTGAGCTATTCAACTTCGGTATTTGGATTGGCTTCTATTAATTGCAAAGGAACCGCAGGTAAAAACTGATTTGACTTTTTTACAAGAGATAATAAAAAGCCTTCAATCATTGACGATTGAAGGCTTTTTTTGTATTCAGTCAATATTGACCACAGATTATTGATGTCCTTTTTCCATTTTCCAGAACACAATACCACCGGCTTGTTTACCAATATTCGCTGTATCCACGATTCGTAGGGTCTCCAGATCGATAACATCAACTGATCCTGGCTCTCCTCCAATCCCTTCGACAGAAACAAATGCATAACGGCTATCCGGAGAAATGGCTATTCCGTGAGAAACTTTTCGACTGTTTTGAACTTTTGCCAGCTCGGTGCCCTTTTCAATATCCCAAACTCCCGTGGCTCCATCCGATTTGTATGTGGCAACCATTTTGGTGCCATCAGGTGTGATCTCTACATTATAGGGACCTTTACCGGTTTCGAATTTTCTGGTGATTTTCCACTCTTTGAGATCTACTTCCAAAATTTTGTTAATACCATTTCCTGCGATATAAACTTTATTATTAGTTGGATGGGGTATTACCCAGGTGGGTTTTGTTTTTGAATGCTTATGTTGCATGCCATGCTTTTGATGATTCATTTTGCTATGATCCATTTTAGAATGGTCCATCTGACTGTGATCCATTTTTTGATGGTTAGCATGCATCTCTTTTTCATCTTCATCCAATGATAGGGTCCTGCTTATTTCAAGTTTAAAAGCGTCTATTTCAAAAAGTTCACCGGACATCATAGCCACAGAGTATTGCTTCATGCCATCAGGAGAAATCCTTGAACCATGAGGCATGGCCCCGGTAGTAATGCGTTTAAGCTCAGTCATGGTTTCCGGATCTACAACAGAAACGGAACTGGGCACCATATCGCCGTGCAGATTAAAATTAACACAATACAATAGCCCGGTAGCTTTGGAGATCTGCATGGTAGCTGGAAATAATCCCAATGTGGTTTGATCGACAACCTCATTTGTCTCTGTAGAATATTTATAAAGTGTTCCGTATGGGTTTCCATGCGCCATGGTCAGATACCAGTGTTTACCATCAGGTGCTACGGTAATGCCATGGGGTCCTTCGATTTCAGCCGGCCACACGCCAACCTTAATGGTTTCGACAGCCCTTGCGGTTTTGCCGTCAAACTTGATCACAGCCACTTCATCTTCCGACTCAGCCGTTACATATACATAGTAATCTTGCCCGATCAATTGACCGGAAAAGATCAGGCAGGTGATTAGAAAAAATAAATTTCTTATCTGTTTCATGTCCCTTCGCTACTTGGTTTGAATTTTGGTGTTTTCAGGTTTTTCAGGCTCAAGCTTAGCAGCCCATAAACCACTATTCCAATCGGAATAAAATATATGTCCTTTATAAAGCTGTGCGCCCCAGGTAAATGGAGAATTTGGTATGTATCCATCAGCGGCACTGGGAAGTATCCAGGCTATTTCCCTTCCTTGTTTGTAGAGATCCCCCATAAGTTCTCCACTGATATCTACCACTCTTACACCACCATTGTAAAACGCGACGTATAAAGTTTCATCCTCAATCCAGTAGTTGTGAGATCCTGCTCCAGGCACTTCAAAACGGGCAATCTCCTCAGGGTTTTCCAAATCGGTGAAATCAACGAAATGTAGAAATCCCCCGGCAACATTGGGTCCGTTAAGATTCAGACCATAAGGGAATATTTCATCTCCCAATACAGTATAGAACTTTCCGGTTGATTTACTTTTAAAAGGAAAAGTAGCATGATGCGCACCACTTGGATATTCATAATTGGCAAATGCCACAGGGTTTTCCGGTGATCCTCCGGCAATGCCGTTGCCAACATCCACAAGGTAGACCCCGTCTGACCAATTAGATGAATAGGCAATACCATCTTCAACCCAAACATCATGTATAGCGTGTCCGGGAGTATCAAGTTCAAATTTACTGACGATCCTTGGCTGTTTTGGATCTTCAATATTGATAATGTAATATTTCTGTCCGGCACTCAATGCATAAACATGATTTTGATAAATGAAAAGATTGTGAACCCCTCCGGTAAGATTCTCTGTGAATGTGGAAATTATTTTGGTATCTCTGGGATTGGTGACATCAATAATAACAATGCCATTCTTCCGGTTTGAAGCTCCTTCGCGACTAATCACACAAATCTTTCCATCTTCGGATATTTTCACATCATTCACTGTTCGTGCATCCACCTGGATACTGTCAATTTTCTGAATGTTAGCAGGATCTGTAACGTCCCAGAAATAAGCTGTACCATCAGCACCCCAGGTACCGGTCACACCATAATCTTTGCCATCAACACCTTCCCATATCCAAAAATCAGATGTGTGCTTGTCATTAACCAAACCTTTTCCAACAAGGTCGAGCTTTCTTTTTACATTTCTGGGGGCAATTTGCAGCATTTTACTCGCTGAGAATGGCCCACTGCTTGCTGTGATTGTGTAGCGCCCTGCTTCATCAGCCACAAACCTGCCATCATCTTTAACCAGTCCTGATGCACTCGATGACACATCATCAGCAACTCCATGATATGTATATGTGATTGGAGCATCTTCAATTTTATTTCCTTTTTTATCCAGAGCCGTTGCAGTAAAATGAAATACATCGCCTGTCCTGCCACCCTCTGCGTTTGAGGTCAGTTCTATTCTAACAACAGGATTTTCAATGATCTCAACATTGAGTTTCCCAGTGATGCCTTCCACACTTGCGGTGATTGTGGTCTTTCCTGGTTTCCGGGCATGTAAATTGAAAAACTGATCGGTATTGGCAATCGTCTTGTTTGCAGAACTCAATTCAACGGAAACGTCTTTACGCTCCATATCCATTTTATCAAAGACCTTAATATTCAATGGAATGGAAGTGCCGGCATAGATATGATTTGGTACTTGTTGAATTTCAACTTTTGTAATTGGCGGGTAGCTCACTTCTACTTTATAATCTGATCGCAGATATTTTTTTTCATCCGGACTAATGATGATCAGACTGTAACTACCGGGAGCATAAGCAGTAACAAGGCCAGTGGAATCTACGCCCACGGCTCGTCGTTTTCTGGAGTAATAACCAATTTTTCTATCTTTGATTCTTTTCCCATTCTTATCAACAACATAAGCCTTGATTTTGAGTTTTTCTCCAACATTCATCACAAGGTTTTCAGGTTCTACTTTTATCGACAGTTCGTCCTGACTAAAAGCAGGCAAGATAGTGCTTATTGATAAACACACGACAAGTAAAGGAAATGCTAATTTGTGCAAGGATCGTTCCATGATCTTTTCTTTAGGTAGGTAAAGGGTTTAACAATTGTTTAATGGTAATATATTTCAATTCCTAATTTAATAAAAACAATACAATCCATGTTGTGAGTCCCATATAAATTCAATAAAATAGGTCCGACCTAAGACAATTTTAAATATTCGATACCTACAAAACCGGACTATTTAAAATATGTTTTCCGGCAGGAAGTAATTCCATAACAAGGATTATCTTAGTGTGAAATAGTCGCTAATATCATTATGAGTACAAATCCTGCAATCGAAAAACTCAAATATCCTATTGGAAGATTCTCAAAGCCGGGTTTCATTGGTCCCAGCGAGATTGAGCGCTATATTAACCAAATAGAATCGTTGCCTGTACAAATGAAAAAAGCTGTTGACGGCATTACTGAAGATGAGCTGGATACACCATATCGTCCCAATGGCTGGACGGTTCGGCAGGTCATTCACCACGTCCCGGATAGCCATATGAACAGTTATATACGATTCAAGTGGACGCTTACGGAAGATAATCCATCCATCAAGGCTTACTATGAGGATAGATGGGCTGAACTCCCGGATTCAAAGATTTCAATTGATGTTTCATTGAATCTCTTGGCGTCGCTTCATGAAAGGTGGGTAATTCTGTTGAAAAGCATGAATGAGCAGGATTTTCATAGGACCTTCCAACATCCTGAAATGAAACATCCTATGAGACTGGATACATCACTGGCTTTATATGCCTGGCATGGGGAACATCACTTGGCCCATATTAATCTAGTCAAACATAGCGCATCTGTTAAGCCTTAGGGTATTATTGAAGTATTGGTTTAATATTGATCGAAAGGAGCTAATTTTATGAAAGAACATCATTATAATATAACGATGAGATGGACCGGTAACCTTGGAAAGGGAACCCTTGATTATAAATCCTACAATCGTGATCATATTGTTTCTGTAAAGGGAAAAGGATTGGAAATACCAGGTTCTTCCGATCCATCATTTCTGGGAGATAAAACAAGATACAACCCGGAGGAGCTTTTGGTATCATCCCTTTCATCGTGTCATATGCTGTGGTATTTGCATCTGTGTGCTGTGAACAAGATTATTGTTATAGATTATGTTGACAATGCTACCGGAACAATGGAGGAGGCGACAAATGGAAGTGGTAGATTCCGAGAAGTAACATTGAATCCTGTTGTCAAGGTTAAGAATGAAGACATGATTGAAAAAGCCGATCAATTGCATGCTGAAGCAAATAAGATGTGTTTTATTGCCAATTCCTGCAATTTCCCAATTCATCATAAGGCAACAACGATGGTAAAAGAAAATTAAAAAAATAGTTTAATTCCTGGAGATCTATTGGGTGAAAAGATTGAATTGGATTTGGCTATTTCTTCAAGATTTTAAGCCCCTAACAACTCACTAAATGGAAATTAGAAAGGCTGGTATTGAAGATCTGGATATATTGCAAAAACTGACCCAGCAAACTTTCCTGGAGACCTATGCTGATCAGAATACGGAAGAAGATATGCAAGAATATCTGGAGGCGCATTTCACCCACGAACGATTACGCGAATCACTTCATGACCCTAAATCTATGTATTACATTATGTTTGATAAGGATGAAGCGGTAGGCTATTTGAAGTTGAGAAAAAAGAGATCTGAAAAGTTAGAAAAGAAACAGGTCATCGAGCTAGAAAGGATCTATGTGCTTAAAAATCAAATAGGAAAAGGATTGGGTAAGTTATTGATTGATGAAGCCATTGGGATTTCAAAGCGAGGTGGCTATGAGGTGCTTTGGCTGGGCGTTTGGGAGAAGAATTTCAGGGCTATTGCGTTTTATGAAAAATGTGGCTTCAAGCAATATGGAGAGCATATTTTTAGGTTAGGGAGTGATGTACAACGAGATTATTTGATGAAGTTGGATTTAATAGATTGATTTATTGAGCATCCTCAAAATCAGCTTGAGTGAATGGTCGGGTACCATCGGGATATTTGTTCCTGATGATATTGATTTCCTTAGGATCGATTCTTTCTGCATTGTTTCCCCAGGAATGTCGTATGAAATTTAATATCTCGGCGATCTCCTGATTCGTGAGTGATTCATTATTAAAAAGGCCCGGCATAATGGGGGCGATTTCCGGTGATTGGTATAACTTACCATTCACTTCAACGGGGCCTTCCAATCCAAATAAAACAATACTGATCAAACGTTCCTTATTTCCGGTGACCCATTCAGAACCTGCAAGTGGTGGTCCTAATGAAATAATGCCCTGCCCCTGATCACCATGACAGGTCTGACAAACTTTTTTGAAAAGATTGCCACCGTTTTGAAAAACAGCTAGTTGCTGGTCCTTATTGTCCTTATTCTTTTTTGCAATAATCCTGGCCAATCTTTTCAGGAAATCAATATCTACATAATCTCCAGCCAATGCATCATTCAAAAAATCCTCTTCATATTCAGATAAACTGCATAATATGGCCTCTCCAACAATGGGATCCTGGGCTTCAGCACGTGCTATTTTAAGCAATATGGGCAGTGTCTCTTTTGGCAGAATTTTGCCAATTCCTCCAAGTGATAAGGCAACTTGCAGAGCTACTTTGCTTTCACCCTGATCAACCAGGTTGTTGTAAATAGCTAATATTTCTTTTGCGTTTTCATGGTTTATAAGGTATTCTGAAGCTTTAATAGCCTGAACAAGTACTTCAGGTTTGTTCAATGCAGGTATTTGGCTCAATAACCAAAGGTCTAAAGCTTGCATTCCTTCCAATACCCAGATTGAGTGGATCTGTGCCAATGTATGATCATTTTCCAGGATGTTTTCTCGAATTCGTGGAATAAGATCCAAATCATTTTTTTGGATGAGCAGTTGTTGTGCTCTGTCTCTTATCCAGCCATTTTCATGCTCCAGATAGGCAATTAGTTGTTGATTGGGAACATCGAAAGAGATATGATGATCAGTGACAGATTCTGTTTTAGGTCGAACTCTGTACAATCGTCCAAGGCCTATTGGTTTTTCCAGGCTTCGGGTCTTGATCTCATTTTTTAAATAATCAGTTAAATAGGTCACATGCTGTATTACGCCCCTGTACATATCAACAATATATAAATTGCCATCGGGGCCATTGTGCAAGTTAACTGGCCTGAAACGTTCATCAGTCGAGGCCAAAAATTCCTTCCCTGAGTATGCCTGTTCACCTCTTATTTGTAGATCGTTCAATGTCAAAATATTTCTTTTTATCAGATTCGCGGCTGGTTCAGCTACAAAAGCATTCTGTTCATAACCATCCGGGAACTTGTGACCTCGATAGATAACAGGACCACATGCTGCCGTAAAATTTGTCAACCTTAGGCTATCAGTTAACATACCTTTCAGGTATCCACGATTGATTCCCGTATTGGGCCTGATAGGATAAACCCGTTGGTCTGGTACTATTTCAACGTTTGTACTAATGGAGCGATCAAGATAGTTGTTCCTGGCAACGTAGGAAGGTGGAATAAAGTCTCCCCTTAACTGATTGGAATTTGTATTGTAAAAAAGATGTCCAAAATTATCTTGTGAGATACCCCATTGCCCTCGGAATTCGGTTTTCTCAATAAGCCAACGGCCATTAATTCGCCGGTAACGTTTAGAGGACTTTGCACTGTAGATCCAATTGTCAAGCGCTAATAGCAGCCCATTTGGCTGGTGCTCAACATTGCCGCCTACCGCATATTCAGGATCGACAAGAACTTTGTTGACCGGCGTATCATTTTTTATTTCTACAAACCATAAATTGGGAGGTTCGGCATATAGCAATCCATCATATGCCAGACAAATTGCCCGTGGAAGTACCAAGTTTTTCAAGAAATCTTTAGCAAGATCCATTTTTCCGTCACCATTGGTGTCTTCCAAAATTTTAATACTACCATTTTTAAAATCTTCACCTTCTCCTCGCGTGTTTGGCATATAGCCCTTCATTTCGACTACCCAAATTCTTCCTTGATTATCAAAGGTTAGTGCAACCGGATCATGAATAAGGGGTTCTGAGGCAACAAGATCAATTTCGAATCCGGGCTGCAGTTGAAAGGTCTTGAGTGCTTCCTCCGGGTGGATGATAGGAGAGTCGGGAATACTTTCACGCGATAAACCAACCTCCTGCTTGTTATGATCTATAGTCTCCTTGGTATCCGTATTGATGAATGTTGTATAAATGCCTGATGAAAGCAAAATTACTACAAGAAGAATCAGGCCTATATTTTGTCTGAGCATATATTGAGAGGAAGCTAAAAAAGTCCTACTATCAGTTCTTTAAACCGCAAAAATAGGTACTTATCATCTGGCATTAAAACTTTTGATTGATTTTTGAATTGAAGAGAATAAGGACTTTAACTCTTTTTGGCAGCTTCAAATTCAACAATAAAATTGGAGCCTTTGCCTAATTTACTTTCACACCACACTTTGCCCTCCATTGCTTCAACATATTTTTTCACGATGGCCAGGCCTAGACCGGTAGATTTTTCATTATTCGTAGGTCTTGCGCTGAGTTTTTGAAACTTTAAAAAAAGCTTTGATTTATCAGCTTCACTTAACCCCGGCCCCTGATCTATTATCTCGGTACGAACTCTGCCGTTAGGTCTGCTTACTTTGACTTCAACAGCGCATTTCATTGGTGAAAATTTTAAAGCATTGGAAATTAGATTTTCTATCACTTGTACGGTATAACTTTTGTCTGCTTTAATGATGCAATCCTTTCTTTCCAGATGCGTCTTGATATCAATTTTCTTGGCATTGCTCATTTGCTTAAAATCATCCACAACCGTTTTAACAGTACTTGACAAGTCGAATGTTTCAAGTTGCAGATTGAGCTTTTTTGACTCAATTTCCTGTACATCCAGGATTCTGGTGATCATTGAATTTAACCTGTCTGTCGACTGTAAAGCTGTATCAAGGCATTGATTTTGCTCATTATTGAGATTTGAACCGGTCGCTTTAACTATGCTGATAAGTCCTTTAACTTGTGTCAATGGATTGCGAAGATCATGTGCCACTATCCCAATAATCTCATCCTTTTCCTTATTTAGTGTTTCCAAGGCCTTGTTTTTCTTCAAGAGATCCTCTCTGTGTGTTTTGATTTCCTTTTTTTGACTATCAATCTCCTCTTTTTGTTTCTCCAACTGGGCATAAGTTTTTAGTTTATTTCTAAATGAAAAAGCAGCCAATCCGGTCAATGATAAGAGAAGGATCAAACCGAAGATCAAGACATAGTTGAAATTTTGTTCCTTATTGGCTACTACTTTTTGTAATTCATTTTGTTTCTCTAAAAATTCGATTTCTTTTTCCTTTTGGGAGAAATCAAACTTGGCTTGCACGTCTGATAGTAGTTTAGATTTGCTCTCGTTAAAAAGGCTATCCTTTGCCTTGGTGAAGATCTGATGATATTTTAGTGCTTGTTCATGCTCATTCGAATTGCTATAGAACTTGGATAAAATCAAACTTGCTTCCTGGATCTCTTCCAAACTTCCAATTTCTTCAGCAATTCTGAAACTTTCCTTAGCATTCAAGAGTGCCAGTTCATGTCTTCTTATTTCATTATAGATCTCGGAAATGGAGGCATAGTTTTTAGCAAGCACCTTTTTTAAGCCTATTTCTTCTGCGTAACTTATAGATCTTATGAGGTAATCAAGTGCTCTATGGTGATCATCGCCTTTGGCTTTATAGATTTCTCCAAAATTATGGTAAACAATAGCTAAAGTCTGTTTATCATTATCCTGTTCAAAAACTTCAAGACTTTCATCCATCATATGGATCGCCTGATCGAATTGCCTTGCATCTTTGTGGACCAGCGCAATGTTGACTTTGGTAATGGCAGAGGATATTTCATCACCTTCATTCTCGCTCATTTTTAAGGCTTTTAAGTAATACTCGAGCGCCAAATCAGTCTGTTCCTGCTTTTTGTAGATAATGGCAATGTTGTTGAGATAACCAGGAATATATTCGGTGTTCCCAAGCTTCTCATCAATTTCGTAAGCTTTTAGGTAATTTTCCAATGCTTTGACATAATCACCCTGATCATCATATATCATTCCAATGAAGTTCAACGATTCAGCAATTGCCGATTGATCATTTAAAAGCTCATAGAGCTGCTTTGAAGTATTGAAGTACATTAAGGCCTGAGCGTAATTGCTTTGTCCGTGATATAACTTCCCTAATTGTTGCAAATTTCTCCCTTCCTGAATTTTGTTATGGAATTCCCGGGACTTTTGAATCGCTTCTGTATACAAGTTGATGGCCTCGTTAGCATTACCTTGTTTCCATTTGACATCCGCGAGATAACCTAAACTAAGCAAAGATCCTTTATTATAACTTAGTTTGTTTGCTAAAAAAATGGCTTTTTGAAGGTAATATTCAGCTGAATCCAGTGAGTCCGATTTGTATTCCAATCCCAGATTAATCAAAACATTTACCCTGGTCGTATCATGGGTATTGTTTAGAGCCACAAGCAGACTATCTTTTTTTTGAGCAAATGATAATGTGCTTATATAGATAAACAACATTATCATTCCAAGATAAGTTATGAGCTTCATCTACAATTCATTAGAAGGACCCTAAATTCTAACCAAAAAATATGGATTTTACCCCTTGAAGAAACACTTAAAAAGTATTCAAGATTACTAAGTTTTTTTGTGTTTTCCTATGCTAACATGCCTGTATACGGTACATTGTCAAGTATTTAGGAAAATTACCGATGGGCTGTATAGAATGGGATTATCCCTCAAATGATAAAAATATATATGCGTTTTTGGGCTAAAAAGTACTTCTCAAAATAGGCAACGGTCTTAATGTAAGCTCGAAGAAGTCAGGATTATGAAGGAATTTGCTCGAACTTTATACTTTCTTCATTCTTAAATGCTTTCCTGGGTTTCAGGTTCAGTGTCTGGAACATTTGTTTATCTTCGTCCACTTCCGGGTTCGAAGTGGTCAGTAGTTTATCACCGGCAAATATGGAATTTGCTCCTGCCATGAAACAAAGAGCCTGTTCTTCTGTGTTCATTCTTACCCTACCAGCAGATAATCTGACCATTGATTTGGGCATAATAATTCTGGCTGTGGCGATCATTCTAACCATTTCCCATATGGATACGCGAGGTTGCTCTTCAAGCGGTGTACCTTCGATGGGTACAAGCGCATTTACCGGAACTGATTCCGGATGTTCCGGTAAGGTAGCCAAGGTATGCAGCATTCCGATTCTGTCTTCATCTCTTTCACCTAGTCCTATAATACCACCTGAGCAAACGGATATTTTAGCATTTCTGACATTATCCAAAGTCTCTAACCGATCATCGTATGTTCTTGTGGAAATAATTTCCTCATAATGCTCTTCACTGGTATCGAGGTTATGATTATATGCGTATAGACCGGCATCTTTGAGTTTTTTGGCTTGCTCTTCAGTAAGCATGCCCAATGTACAGCAAACTTCAAGACCCAACTCATTAACTCCCTTTACCATATCCAATACCCTATCAAAATCACGATTATCCCTTACTTCTCTCCAGGCTGCTCCCATACAAAATCTAGTGCTTCCTGATTCCTTGGCTTCTTTGGCTTTGGCAATGACTTCGTCGGTCGGTAATAATTTATGAACTTTAATATCAGTATGATACCTCGCTGCCTGGGGGCAATAGGAGCAATCTTCGGGACATCCTCCGGTTTTGACTGAAAGCAATGTACAGACCTGAACCTCCTGCGGATCATTAAATTCCCGGTGAACGGTGGCTGCCTGATATATTAATTCAAGGATAGGACCATTGTATATGGCTTCAATCTCTTCTTTTGTCCAGTCGTTTCTGATTGCTGTCATAAAATAAAAATTATGCTGGCAAAGATAACAACATTTGTATTTCTCGTGAAGGAAGAAAAGATAAATATTAGCTATAAGGTTAGCTAAAAAGATCTACAATCAATTTTTATTGTAATGAGCAAATATGGAGGCTTTCCGGTCAAAAAAGAATTTGACCTCACAGGTGCACTTAAGCTTTGATGCATGGCAATGCTAACGGATTGATCTTTATATGTTCAATTTTTAGCTCTGATCCGTGATCTCTCTAATCTATTGATATGTCGAAGGGCATTCTTGCCTGTAAGCCTTGCAGATTCTTTATCCTTTTTATTTGCTCAAAATGGGGATAAAGTTCACCAAGGTTGGATTTCACCATTCTGGTTTCGATATCCTGATTCAAATCGCTCAAGATTTGCTCAATAAATGGTTTTTGATGGGGGTAATATCTTACCTGATATTTTTCTTCAATACCTGCAGCTTCGGCTGCTGTAGCAATGGCTTCATCCA
Source organism: Splendidivirga corallicola (assembly GCA_030442035.1). GTDB lineage: Bacteria > Bacteroidota > Bacteroidia > Cytophagales > Cyclobacteriaceae > Splendidivirga > Splendidivirga corallicola. Next base: position 3,998 of record JAUJEA010000002.1, on the reverse strand, counting down.
ATCCTCCCAAAACATCAACCAGGCCATTTTCTTTTGCCTGCAATCCTGACCATACTCTCCCTGAGGCAATTTTTTTCAATGCATCTACTTCCATGTTCCTTCCCTCTGCTGCTTTCGATACAAAATCTTCATAGCCATTGTTTACGCTGTTTTGAATGATGTTTTTTTCATAATTGGTCAGTGGCCTATTTAGTGTATAAATGTCTGAGAATTCTCCGGTACTTACCCCGTCTGTGGTTATACCCAACTTATTTTTAAGAAAATCCTGCATGTTGAAAAGTGTCAGGAATATTCCTATAGAACCTGTAACTGTGGTTGGTTCGGCAACAATGGTATCACAGCCCATTGCCATATAGTACCCTCCGGAAGCTGCATAAGTAGACATAGAGGCAATAATGGGTTTTACTTTACTCGTCAATACAACTTCCCTCCACATCATATCAGAACCCAATGCATTGCCGCCAGGAGAATTGATCCTTAATACTACCGCTTTAACTTTATCATCAAGTCTTGCTTTACGTATTTCTTTAGCGAACTTATGAGAGCCAATTGATTTCGAATCCCCATTTCCATAAACAATTTCGCCGGAAGCAACGATCACAGCAATCCTGTCACTCGCACTGTAGCTTTTCTTGATCGATTTACGATATTTCGTGGGTGATATAAAGTTTATCTTATCATCCTCTTCAAGGTCGAGCTGCTCTTTTAACTTTGATTGCACCTCATCGTAATAAGCAAGCGCCGTGACTAATTTATGCTCCACCGCATCTTCTGTTCTGCGAATGAGCATAGAATCCGAGATATTGGTCAACTCGTCAACAGGAACATTGATGGATTCTGCTACATTTTGAAGATAATGATCATAAATAGAATTAATAAGGGATTCTGTTTGCGCCCTGTTTTCATCACTCATATCCTCTCTTAAAAAAGGCTCTACAGCACTTTTAAAATCACCTACTTTAAATATTTCCGGCTCAATTTCAAGTTTTTCAAGAGTGCCCTTTAAGAAGGTCATGCTAGCCCTTAATCCGTTGAATTCCAAAAAACCTCTTGGATTGAGATAAATGTCATCTGCAGTGGATGCCAGATAATATCCTCCCTCAGAGTATACTTCGCTATATGATGTGATGAATTTCCCGGAAGTTTTAAAATCAATTAAGGCATTTCTTATTGCTTCAATTTTAGCAAAGCCGGCCATGGGATATCCTGATTCCAGGTAAATTCCTTCGATCTTGTCATCGTCTTTGGCGTGTTCGATTGCCTCTAATAGTTCTATTAGCCCAACAGTGGAAGTGTGTCCCGGCAACATCTCTTCAAACGGATCTTCTATTGCCCTTTCCTCTATTGGTTTATTTAGTTTCAGGTGTAAGACAGAATTAGATTTTACTACAACCTGTGACTCAGAGGTAGCTATAACAGAGAAAAAGATAAAGAAGAAAAAGAATGCAAGAACTGAAAATATAAACAAGCCCAAAAGTGTGGCCAATAAATTTCTTAGAAACTTCACGATTTACTTTTTTAAAATTTTATGTTAACGACAAAAGTAAGCATCTTTAAAACTTATTTGAAATGAATTTATATTTTTGGGGCTACGAAAAGATGGACGGAATATATCTACTCTTAGGCACCAATCAGGGCGATAAGCCCGCAAACATCAAGCATTGTTTGATGTTGATAGAGAGGTATTTGGGTCCTATTACCAAAAAATCATCACTTTACAGGACAGATGCCTGGGGTGGCATCACTAAGGACTATTTTCTTAATATGGTGGTGTGCGTGAATACTGAGGTAACCCCACACCTGATCCTTGACCAAATAAAAAAAATTGAAGGTGATATAGGACGGGTCCGATTTGAAAAGTGGGGGGACAGAATTATTGATGTGGACCTCCTTTATTATTATGATGAGGTAATTATTACAGAAGATCTTCAGGTACCACATCCGGAAATTCAGAACAGGTTATTCACTTTGGTTCCGCTTGTAGAAATCGCTTCGGAGCAGATCCATCCCCTTCTGCAAAAAACAAATAGGATGTTATTGGAAACCTGCCCCGATGAATTACAAGTGGAATTAGCTTAATCCTTGATTATTCCTGTAATTTAAGCTTGTCAGCCTTCGGCAATCCCAACTTCGGCTTCTCTATGTATTTTCTTCACTAATCCTTGTAATACTTTTCCAGGGCCACATTCAATGAAAGTACTGGCTCCATCAGCCACCATATTTTGAACAGTTTGTGTCCATCTAACCGGAGCGGTCAGCTGGGCTATCAGATTTGACTTGATAGTCTCAATATCCTTTGATGGTTGAGCATTTACATTTTGATATATTGGACAAGAAGGTGCTGCGAATGTCGTTTTTTCGATTGCTTCTGCTAATTCTTTTCCAGCGGGATCCATTAAAGGCGAATGGAAGGCTCCACCTACCGGCAGTGGTAAAGCTCTTTTAGCACCAGCTTCTTTCATTTTTTCACAGGCTATTCGAATACCTTCATTACTACCTGATATCACCAATTGTCCGGGACAATTATAGTTGGCAGCGACCACGACTTCGTCAATACTTTCACAAATTTCTTCCACCTTTTCATCTTCCAATCCAAGGATAGCGGCCATGGTTGATGGATTAATTTCACAAGCTTTCTGCATGGCGCTTGCTCTTTGCGCTACAAGTTTTAGGGCATCTTCAAAGGATAGTGTTCTATTAGCCACTAAAGCGGAAAACTCTCCAAGTGAGTGCCCGGCTACCATATCAGGATTGATATTGGCAATATTTGCCATGACCACCGAATGGAGGAAAATGGCAGGTTGTGTAACGTTGGTTTGTTTTAATTCATCCGCTGTTCCATTGAACATTACGTTGGTGATCCTGAAACCAAGAATTTCATTCGCCTGCTCAAATAAATCTTTAGCTTGCTGAGAACTATCATATAGTTCTTTTCCCATTCCTGGAAATTGCGATCCTTGCCCTGGAAATATGTATGCTTTCATCATGTTTGGTTTGGTTAACGAGCGGCAAAATTAAGAAAAAATAAAAACAATTTAATGCAGGCTTAATATGGGAGGGAAGACCGAATGTGCAGAGTAAAACAAAGAATTTGAATGTTGACTTCTGATACTTGGCTCAAAAATCAACATTCAAACTTATTATTATTTAACAAGATGTATCCAACCATTCATTTTTCTTGTAGCCACCGTTGGATCAAAGGTTCTGAATCTGACCTCAGCTTCATAATAGTAGACACCGGTTCCAAGTACTTTACCATCTTGTGTGGTGCCAGGCCAGTTAATGAAAATATCATTTTCACCAATATTTTCATTGGTATACAGTTTTTTACCATATCGATTGTATACAGTGAAGATCACACTTTCCACGAATCTCGGGCACTTACCTTGTGTATCAAATGCTTTGAAAGTATCATTGTCACCGTCACTGTTAGGGGTAAATACATTGGGTAGCTCGTAAACAAGACAACCGGCATCGAGTGTCTGACAAACAGGTTCTGAAATCTCACTTTCATTGTTAGATCTGTCCACTGCAGCTACTCTGTAACAACCTCCAATGAATTGCAGGTCCTGATGTACATAGAAAGTATCTGTAACATTGGCTAACAACTGGAATTCACTATCGAGTGTTTCTGCGAAATACACATTGTAACTTCTGATGTCCAGATCACATTCGCTGGCATTACTCATCATCCAGGAAATGGTATTGGAGTAGAAATTGACATTACAGGGTAAATCCTGGAGAATTTCTTGGCAAGAGGCCAGTGTCAGATTCACGGGAGTACAAGGCGGTATGGTATCATTTGGCTGCGCACAAATAATCTGGGATTTATTGAGCAGAGGCTCAATGATCCTGTCATTTCCATAGGAGCCTTGAGTGGTAACAAAGTAGCAATATTCAAGTTCTTCTTCTAAAGGCACATTATTATTTTGTCCTTCGTCGAGATAATTAAATCCGGTATTTAAAACATTGACACTATCTATCAGGACTAATTGATC
>JAUJEA010000019.1 GCA_030442035.1 Splendidivirga corallicola | reverse complement strand
ATAAGCCTTGCAATCATCTTCACTGGAAAACTCTTTGGAAAAATCTATTATATTATGACCTTTAAAAATATCCATCATTCTTTGAAAATTTTATCAAATATAGGTTATATCTAAAGTAATAACTCTAAAAGTTTTTAATTGATAATGTCCAAAATCAGCTAGTTCAACTGTATTCAGTACAAACTAAAATCAATTATCATGAAAAGCATTTATTATTTTATCATTATACTATTAACTGCTTCCTGTTCAGCCAGGCTTGATTCGGAGTCAGAACAGATGAAAAGAAATAAACAATTAGTAAAACAATATTTTGAGTTTTTTAACAACCATGAATGGAATAAAATGGCAGCTATGTATTCCGAAATATCGGAATTTAAAGATCCTTCACTGGGAGAAGGCATTATCAAACAAACGCATGAGCAGATTGTCCTGAAATACACCGAATTAAATGGAGTCTTTCCGGATATAAATGACAGAATCATTCAAACCTATCCATCAGGAGAAAATCATATGATTGTGGAGTTTATATCAACCGGAACCGCACCGGATGGTTCAAAACTCCAATTGCCAATCTGCACGATCTTCACATTTGAAAATGGCAAGATAACCCAGGATTTTACGTATTATGACAATTTTTAAGCTTGTCGTTTCGAGGCTCTATTCCAATAACATTCTAAATATTCTGAACATGCTTTCTCATATTCTGTCTGACTGAGTTTAATAGATGTGTTATGGATTTTGGGATGTTTGAATTGTTTTAATCTTTTGTGAAGTTTATCAATATGAGAAAAGAGCCCTCCCTTTTCATTTATGATAGCTTTCCTTATTGAATTGAACTTATGTGTCAAATAGAAACTATCATCTCGCTTAATGATAAATCCCGTTTGCAACCCTTTATTGAGTCCGGATTTTATTTCATTTCAAGTTGGGATGGCGTGATTCAACGCATCACACATGGCAATAATCTCATATAGTCTACTACCCTTTTCACTGTCCCATATGCCTAATAGAACCCAACAGTCGCTCTTTGAGAACTTGATGTACCTAAGGTCTTCTTTCATACAACCAAATAAGCTTTTTCTTTCGCTATGCCAATCTCAACTATGCTTCCTGAATTGAAATTCAGGAAATCTGATTCAATCCCATCACTAAAAATGACTCCATTCATTGGCATTTTGGACTCTATTTTGAGGGCTCTATTTTTTGTTATTGTACCGATCCCGATTCCAGCTTGAGTTACATGGCTCAAAAAAGGTTCTCTCACAACGAACATCAGTTTTTCATCTTCCCAATTAAGTTTTACTCTCAGATTTTTTTCTTCTTTGTGAGAATGCTTGTGCACATTGTAGGTCATATTAAATATTGAGCTTAACCAACCTGTAGAACCCGCTCCTGTTGATACGATGATTCCACTTGAAGATTGATTTTCTGTTTTTCCATTGAATGTTATCAAATACCTGGAGGAAACGTGGGTTGCGGCACCAATATAAAAATCATTGAAGGCCAGTAGCCTCTGCCCATCATGAAGTATAGCTTCTGCCATCGTGATGCACTTAACCTGATACTTATTGTTAAGCATCTCGCTAATTACTTTGTTCATGTCATTGGCATGGTAAGGCAATAACACACCATCATATTGATCAGGATCCGGATTTACTGCTACAATAGGGAGTTGATTGACGTATTTTGCTGTATTAGCTACAAGACCATCCTGTCCTATTACCACAATCAGATCAGTCTCTGTGAAAATATAGGTAGGTAGGAAAGATCTATCCAATATTTTGTACTTCAATGATTTTGCTACTGCTTCCTGAACCTGTTTTAAAGCGTTATAAAACGTATGATGTTCTTGTTCATATTGTTTGAAGTTTCCTCCTGAGCTTTCGATATAGAACTTGGCTTGAGCCTTGGAGTTGAATCTTTCAATTAACTGCTCAAGCCGGGTTTTATCTCTGATGATTATGGCCTTGTCAAATTGCATCTTTACTACTTTTTGGTATTCATGATAGATTCAAGCAGTTCCGGAGAGATATTAATACTACCAATCTTTTCCGCATTTTCAGCTAATTCTCTAAATGCTAATGCAATATTGTCCTTGGCTTGAACACCCCCTGAATTGATTGCCATAAGTGTTTTCCAATCGAGTGCTTTATAAGGTTTTAGTGACGCTGTTAATACATACTCTTTTGCATCAGCTTCCTTTTTCTCATTCTTCACCTTGATATCAATGAGCTTTTGCTTCTGTTCTTCAAGTAAAATGCTTGATTTCATATCCATCTCCTTTAATTGCTGTTCATTTTCTTGTTTGACAACCTCAGTTTCCATTTGCTTTTCAGCAATCTGCTTTTGCTTTTCTTCTACAGCAATTTCAGTATTCAATTCACTTTCCTTAATCATTCGCTCTTGCTCAACTGCAAAGTTCCTACGTTCATAAATAGCTTGATCGGCCTCCTTTTGAAGGGATTCTCTTGTTTGTGCTTCAAGAGCTCTTGCCATTTCAGGATTAGGGGTAACACCCAGGACATTTACACTCATGATCTCTAAACCGAGCATTCCTACCGTTTTCGAGTTTTGCACATTTTTGAAAATGTTTTCCTCAATTTCCTGCAAATTTCTGAGTGCCTCTTTCAAACTCATCTTTTGAATGATGGCAGAGCTAGCAGTCTGTGCTTCATTGATAATCCGTTGCTGGATTTTCTCGTGATCATCCTTGATATACTTTCCTTTGGAATTGACAGTAAAGTCGAGGCTTTCAGCCAACTGCTTCGGATCATTTACTTTGTAGGTAATTTGTCCTTGAATGCTAACCTCCTGATAGTCTTTAGTGGATTCCTTGAATACAAATTGAAAATCATTGCTTTCCATAGGAATAGAAACAATTGAGGAACTTGGAGCAAAGTAGAAAAATGATAAACCTCTACCCTCTTTTTTGACCTTCCCATTTTTGTAAAGGATCACATGATTCATTGAGTCAAATTTGATATAATTAAATCCAAACATGGTCTTTCGGTTTTTAGTTAAACAATTAATTTGTGTATTATATACGCAAATATAAGAATGTATAATTCATCAAAGCAAGACTTTTTGTGTATTTTTTACACAAACAATTTTAAGAAATTGATTTTCAGTTGGTTAAATTTCAAAAACGATACCTTCTTCTTTTAATTGAAAGTACCTCTGCTTATTGAATTGAAAGAGGTTGGCTGGTCTTCCTGCACCTTTGGATACCTTTTGATCGAGTTCATCCAGCATGCCAAAACCCATGATTTTTTTTCGGAAATTTCGTCTGTCAATCTCTCTTCCAAGGAGTGTTGTGTAGAGATTCTCCAGATCCGAAAAAGGAAAGCGTTCATCCAAAAGCTCAAATCCAATCGGCTCATAAGTTATTTTAGCTCTTAACCTTTTAATTGCTGTATCTAATATCTCCCGGTGATCAAAAGCCAGTTTTGGTAAATTATTTATATCAAACCAACTGACTTCTTGAGCATCTGAAGCTGCACTGATCTTGTAAGTATCCGGTCGTACTAAACCAAAATATGCCACAGATACGATTCTCTCTCTAGGGTCTCTATCCAGATTACCAAATGTGTATAGTTGTTCAAGATATCCAATCTCTACTCCTGTTTCTTCCTTCAACTCCCGGGATACCGCATCCTCAAGTGATTCGCCATCTTCCACAAAACCTCCGGGAATTGCCCAAGAGCCTTGAAATGGGTCATATTTTCTTTTTACAAGAAGTACGGAAATCTTTGGTATGGATTCATAGCCAAAAACAACGGCATCGACTGTTAGTTTAATTGATTGTTCTGACATAATTGTGTACAATATACACAAACCAACTTGAGGAAAAGAAGAATTCCAAGGATTTCATCTAAAATTGATTACTGGCTCCACAAAAGATATCCAATCCATATTTGAAATACCTGGTTGGTGGCTTTAGCGCCGGCATCTTCATCGGTCTGCGCATTGATATCGTTCAGGCCGATATTATATCTGATACCAAAATCCACTCCGGATTCCAAAGCATACCCTATTCCGAATATCCAGCTTAGGTCAAATCCTTTGATGTCGTCTTTAATATCACGATCAACTTCATTTCCATTGAAACTGCCTTTTTGCTTGGCGGATAGCAAAAAACCAAATTGAGGACCGGAGTAAGCTGTGAATCCTTCTGTGACTTCAGGCAGTTTTACCTGTACCAATACCGGAAGGATAATGTAGGACAAGTTGGATCTGATGTCTTCTCCTTTAATTTTTACACCTTGTAATGAATATAATAATTCCCCCTGAAAATTAACTCGTTCATCGAATTCGAGGTTTCCATACCCTCCCAGATGGAAACCCGCTCTTGATTTTACATCAATGAAATCTCCACCAAAACTGGATACATTTAAGCCTCCTTTGGCTCCTACTTTTAGGTCCTGAGCAACGAGTAAGTGGGTAAATATAAGCATAGAAACGGTTAGGGTGAGTGATACAGTTTTCATATTCTTTTGGTTTAATGGTGAGTTTGATTTGAATGTTGGGTTTAAGACAAGTGCGGATTGTCAATAATGAATTGTGGTTCTTTTAGAATGTGAATCTAGGTTTGGTACTGGCGTACCCGATCTTCGTAATAGCTCGATATACTCGACGAATTGCCTTAACAAGATACTGTAATTTAAGGTATTAAGCGAGTTTTTTAAATCAAAAATTAAAGGGGAATGAAATATCTCTTCGTTCGCATATGATCGCAGTGGGATAACAATGTTGTTCGTTATTTAGCTCAATCAAACATGGAAAGTGAGCGATCAAATAGAGGTTGTATTGATTACAAACTCATCTCCCAAAATTCCTGGTCGATGGTTAGTCCAAACAACTCCATGTCTTTATTGACTTCCGTGATCTTAAAACCGATTTTATCATATAGTCTTCTGGCACTTTCGAGGCAATTGTAAGTCTCCAGCTCCAATAATTCAAACTGATGATCTCTGCAATGTCGGATGACAACTTCAAATAGTTTCTGAGCTATCTTATGACCTCTGTGTTTATTGAGAACCAATACAAAGTTGACAAATGCTTTTTTATCCGATTTCTTTGAAACCGCTATGGAACCGGCCCTTTCTCCATTAACCTCAGCAATCCAAACAGTGTTAAATGGATCTTTAAAGAAATCAATAAACTTGTTGGCTATGTGTATTTCAAAGCCAGGATCAAAGTTAAATTCATTTGTATAAATTTCACCATGTTTCCCAATGATCCACCCAATATCACCGGGATTATGCTTTCGAATACCAAATTTCATATGGCAATCAATACTTTGCTAGGCATCTTCGTAACTACCGGGAGAAAGTTTTCTGTCTTCACTGATCTCCCCTTTTATATTATAATAGGCGGAAATCTCTTTGATCTTATCATTTTCAATATAGAGCCATTCGCTGACATTCATGGAAAAATCACCCTTCGACACATTGTATCGGACACAGCCCCTGTTCCCTTCATAGATTTCATCGTGCATTTCGATACGATTGCCGAGGAACTTATCACGATTCGATTCAATGAGTTCCATGTAATTACTTTTTCCTTCTATGGTTCCATAAGGGCTTATATGTTTAAAGTCCTCTGCTAAAGGTAGCTCCTGAAAATTTCCTTTATTCCATATGTCGAACCATTCATTAACTAATTCCTGAGTGCTTTTCATAGTAGATCATTTTGTTTGATGGGATAAAGCAAGTTTAGGTTTTTCCCGGAACAAAAACATCCTACTTTAGTAGGATTTATGGTAAGCTATTCAATAAAATCTGGCAGGCTAAGTTTTTCATATTGGCAATCACTACCTTTTGAAACATTTTGAGCTCTTGGTATTAGTCCCACTATGATTTTGCAATCCTATGACAAATGGAGGTAAGGGATGTTAATTTTGGGTTATGAATTATGAATTAATTACGAATTACAAATGACGAATTACGATTTAGAACTTCAACACTTAAATACATCAACACCTCAACACAATTTCAGGGTACCGATGTCAGACACCTTGATGGTGTCAGTACATCTTGTTTGATCGAAGTGACTGTTGAATTCAAATGAATTACGAATGACAAATTACGACTGCAACGAAACTTTAACACTTCAACACCTCAGATCAGTTATATGATAGGTTTCAGCTGCCAGTCCTATTACCTTAATTGTTTAAGAATCTGATATCTCACTAATGATGAACAACCGTAGAAATACACTTTCTAAATAGTCAATGCCAACTATTCGGGCATAATACATATACTGTATGATGGTTTGTGCACTTTATTTACAGTATTTAGGGAATAAAGAACAATTATGTTCTTTATCATATGTTAGGGCACATACAGAGAAATACACGAAAACAAAATATTGATGAAAAAAAACAATTTTATTCTTCTAATACTAATTATAATATCATGTACTTCTGTAAAAAGAATAGGAATTGCAGAAGAATCTAGTTATTTAAAAGCTATCAAAGTTGAATTTGAAAAAAAATGGCCTAATAATAGGACTATAAATCTGGTCTTTCATGGACACTCAGTTCCTTCAGGTTATTTTAAAACACCTATTGTAAATACATTAGATTCTTATCCTTATCAACTATTAAAAAAGTTGAAAGAAAGATACCCCTATGCTGTAATTAATGTTATAAATACAGCAATTGGTGGAGAGAATTCTTTAAAAGGAGCAAAAAGATTTGATTCAGATGTATTGACACATAAACCAGATGTACTTTTTATAGATTATTCACTTAATGATTTAGGAATTGGATTGAACAAGTCATATGAAGCATGGGATGAAATGATTAATAAATCGCTAAAGAAAAACATTAAGATAATTTTATTGACTCCATCACCAGACCAAAGAATAAATATTCAAGAAGCCAAAAATGAATTAGAACAGCACAGAAACCAAGTTGTTAAACTAGCAGAAAAGTATGGGCTTGGACTTATTGATAGTTATAATTTATTTAAAGAGAAAATTATTGAGGGTGATAGTCTTTCTGATTATATGTCTCAAATAAATCACCCGAATAAAAAAGGGCATCAACTAATTGTGAATGAATTATATAAGTATTTTGAATAACAAATACATGCCATAATAATGGGTAAAAATAATAGCCGAAATAGTAGTAAATTCAAGGCTTGTGACCTGCTTCAACTTTCTTGTAACTTGAAAGTAAAGTGTCGCGCAGGTGGCTACTATTCTTACACTCACAGTTAGCAGCAAGAGCAACTACATAGTAAGTTAATTCTTTAGTCGTAGACAGAAAAAAATAAGACTGTTGTCCAATTTCTAAGTTTTCAATCATTATGAATATGAACGTTTATTTTTTATTCATTAAAAACAAAAGACATGAAAAATTTTATGATGTTATTCCACAGCGAGCCTAATCCTGAATTTAACCCTACTCCTGAGCAAATAGAAGAAGAGGTTAAAGCCTGGCAAGATTGGATGGGAGGAATTGGCGCACAAGGCAAGCTCAAAAATCCGGGAGAAGCGCTGGGCTTTGAAGGAAAAACCATGCATGCAGATGGATCCATTACAGATGGTCCATATGCAGAAGTGAAAGAGATCGTAGGAGGTTTTATTATCGTCTCCGCAGATTCTATTGAAGAAGCCATCCAGCTTAGTAATGGTTGTCCAGCATTAAGTAGTGGTGGCAAAGTAGAAGTCAGAGACATTATGGTTTTTGATGGAATGTAATATTCTATTTAACCGGGAAATGCAGTCATATGGATGACAAACAACTTTCCGAGATATTTAAGTCTGAGTACAGCAACTTAATTGCTGTACTCTGCAATTATTATGGATTAACGGACCTGCAATTAGCCGAAGATATCGTATCCGATACTTTTCTAAGAGCCATGAAAGCCTGGTCGCATAAAGGCATTCCTGAATTTCCAAAAGCCTGGCTCAGGAAAGTAGCCCAGAATCTATTGAACGAGCATTACAGAAGAAAAAAAATCTATGAGGAAAAAATCACTCCTGAATTAGGTGCCAGGAATCAGCAAATCAATGTTATAGAAATTACCGATAAAATAATTGAAGATAGTCAGCTTCAGATGATATTTGTACTCTGTGACCCTGAGCTCAACAGAGAATCTCAGCTTTGTATTGCTTTAAGAATTTTATGTGGCTTTAGTATTGAAGAGATTGCCAGAGCACTTTTGTCAAACAAAGAAACCATTAATAAAAAAATATATAGAGCCAAAAAAGCAATCAAAGAACGTAATCGAATTGAAACGAGTCTCACATCAAGCCAATATGTTTCAAGGCTCGACAATGTCCTAAGAGTCATCTATTTAATGTTTAATGAGGGGTATTATAGCAGTGTTAATGAAGAAAACATTCGTCATGAAATATGCTGGGAAGCTATGCGACTCAGTCTTTTCCTGTCTGAGCAAAAAATCTTTCCAAAGCAAAAAATATATGCCCTGATAGCCTTAATGTGTTTCCATGCTTCCAGATTAGATGCAAGGACATCCGGAGAAAAGGGTGATCTTTTGTACCATGAACAGGATAAAAGCAAATGGAATAAAGATCTGATCCAAAAAGGCAGGAAATATCTTAATCTTTCTGCTGCAGGAAATGTTGTTACCAAGTATCACCTTGAAGCAGCAATCGCCTATTGGCATACAGAAGAAGAAACCAAAGGGAAATGGAACAATATACTGCAGTTATATAATAAATTGCTCACGATAGAATATTCACCTATCATAGCTATGAACCGGACATACGCCCTTGCACATGCGAATTCTATTGATGAAGCTATTCAAGAGGCCCATAAATTAGAATTAAGAGATAACCACCACTACTTCTGTTTGTTGGCTGAACTTTACCATATGAATAACAATATTGATAAAGAAATAGAATACTTAAATAAAGCAATTGAATTTGCAAACAAGGAAAATGAAAAAGAATTAATTAATGACAAATTAGAAAAAGCGAGCCGATAACACATTTTAAAAATGCTGATGGTGGAATTATGGAAATTTATACAGTCATCGCCTAAATAGATTAAAATATGCCAAGAAAAGAAAAAAAATCGATTCCAGCAGAACAACTTGAGCTATATGAAAAGCTGGTTGAGAGCATTCCGGAACTGGAGATTAACTCGACATTTGGTTTTCCATATACCTCTCTTAATGGACATATGTTTTCATTACTATCAAAGAGTGGATTCGTGGGTATTCGACTACCGAAACAGGAAAGGGAGACTTTTCTAAAAAAATACAATTCAACAATCTACAAACCAGAGCCAGGGCCCTTGCTCAAAGAGTATGTCACAGTACCCAATGATTTATTGACGGATATTGAAACTTTGAAAAAATACCTTTCGATAAGCTTGGAATACGTAAAAACTTTGAAGCCAAAACCAGCAAAAAAGAAAAAGTAAAGGTTGCTAACACCATGTGAAAATGCACTAAAATGCATTTTACACTAGCTGTCATATGCCAAGAGTGAAAATAATGCAAGAAAACTATGTAAATTCTGAAGAGAACTATGGTTAGAGTGGTTTATCGTTGGCATGTTGCGCCAGAAAACTTTGAAGAATTTAAGAAGATATGGAGTGCTACAACCAATAGAATTCATGAATCCGTTATCGGGGCACTTGGTAGTTTCTTGTTGAGATCCTTTGAAAATGAGACGGAGGTGATTACCATAGCGAAATGGGAATCATTAGAATCATGGAAAAATTTTTGGGGAAATGAAAACCCAAAAGAAATGCAAGCCATGAGAAAGCTAGGAAAACGTATTTCCGCAGAAGTTTTTGAAGAAGTTGAAGATCACACACGGTAAAGGGCATATTGATTTGGAAAATAACGGCGAAGCATATAACCAAACCATTTGCATAGGCATTGGATAACAGATACTTTTATAGAAATTTGAAAAGTCCGGCTTACGGATGATCGTTAGACATTAGCATCGATAAACTTAAATAATCCACAATACCTAAAAAACCTTCTATCATGACCCGAATCTGCTCCCTCATCATTCTTATTACAGGAATATCATTCCAAAACCTTGCTCAAAATACATCTGATACCAGACTAATGCATTCACCTGCAATTAGCAAGGACAACATTGCTTTTATCTATGCGGAGGATTTATGGATAGCGAATAAAGATGGCTCCAATCCCAGGCGGATTACCATAGACGAAGGCGTTGAAACTGATCCTGTGTTTTCTCCTGATGGCTCCATGATCGCCTTCAGTGCTGAGTACGATGGCAACCGGGATGTTTTTATCGTACCCGTAACCGGGGGTGTTCCTAAGCGTTTGACCTGGCATCCCTCCTGGGATATTACGTTGGGATTTACTCCCGATGGAAAAGAGGTGCTTTTTAGCTCTCCCAGGACAACCTTTACTCGAAGGTACGCTAAACTATATTCTGTTAAGATAAGTGGAGGCCAACCCAAAGAGCTCCCCATCCCAACAGGATTTAAGGGGACTTATTCATCCGATGGAAAATACCTCGCTTATGTGCCTAACAGAGAAGTTTTTAACCAATGGAAACATTACCGTGGCGGCACCCTTGGTCGTATCTGGATCATGGACTTGTCTACGAACGAAGTTACTGAAATACCAAAACCTGAGGGAAATAGTAACGAGGCTGATCCGGAATGGATTGGTAGCAAGGTTTATTTCAGAAGTGATCGTGCGGGAGAATTTAACCTTTACTCCTATGATGTAAATACAAAGGAAATCCAACAGCACACCAATAACACTGATTTTGGGGTATTGAGCCTGAACGGAAATGGGAATGATTTGATTTATGAGTATTCCGGGTATTTGTACAAACATGATCCTGCAACAGGATCGAATTCAAAAATTACTGTGGGAATAGCCACCGACCTTTTAGAACTTCGCTCCAGGTATGTCTCCGGAAGTCGATATATAAGAAGTGTATCGGTATCGCCCTCAGCGGCCAGGGTTGCTCTTGACTTCAGGGGTGAAATAGTGACCATCCCGGAGAAAAATGGTGATGTAGTAAACCATACCCAATCACCTGATGTACATGAAAAATATCCGGCATGGTCGCCCGATGGCAAACACATCGCTTATTTCTCTGACGAATCAGGAGAGTACGCGCTTCATATAAAGACCATAGCTGATGGCAATATCAAAAAAATCAACTTAACTGGGGCTGGTTTTTATGCTTATACCCATTGGTCTCCTGATAACAAAAAAATTGCATTTGTGGACAATGGCCGGAGCCTGTATGTGACAGATGTCTCCTCCGGAGCTACTACCAAAATTGCTTCCGATGACTTATACTACCCTGGCGTATTCAGGGAGCTGTTTGGTTCCTGGTCTAAAGACTCCAAATGGATCAGCTATACAATAATCACAGAAACCAACTTTGAACAGGCATTTGCCTATAGTATAGACCAAAAGACATCATTTGCTTTGAGCGATGGGCTGTCTAATGTTACCGAACCAATTTTTGATGCCAGTGGAAAATACCTGTATATGCTTGCCTCAACTGATGCCGGGCCTGTGGTTAATTGGTTTGACCAGTCTAATCTGGATATGGAAATGAGTAATTCCATTTACCTGATCACCTTACAAAAAGATCAGGTATCTCCGCTTGTTAAAAGGAACGATTTGGAAATGGGAGATAAAAAAAAGGAGGATGAAGAGAAGAAAGATGAAGAAGGTCCGATAACGATCGATTGGGACGGAATATTCAACCGGATTATAGATCTTCCAATAAGTCCTGGTATGTATTCCAACTTAGCAAGTCCTGAGGAGGGAAAAATCTATTACATTTCCAGGAAACCTCGCAGTGGTTTTTTTGAGCCTCAATCGCTCATGATGTATGACATGAATGAGCGTAAAGAAAAAGAGATCATGGCTGCCAATGGATTTGAAATTGCTTCCAACGGAAAGAAAATGCTCTTTCGAAAAGGAAACTCTTTGGGAATCGCAAAAGTGGGAAGCGGCCCTGAAAATGGGATGCTCAACGTTGGCGCCATTAAAATCAAAATTGATCCGACACAAGAATGGAATAATATCTTCCATGAAGCCTGGAAGGTAAATCGGGATTACTTCTATGACCCTGGAATGCACGGAGTTGATTGGGATGCCATGAAATCTAAATACAGTGTGTTCCTATCAGACATCTCCTGTCGCAGCGATCTATACAGAGTGATGCAATGGATGTGTAGTGAGCTTGCGGTTGGGCATCACAGGTTTGGTGGTCGAGGTGATCGAATGAATAATCCGGATCGGATAGGTGGCGGACTTCTTGGTGCTGATTATGTAATCAAAAACGGTCGTTATCAAATTTCCAAAATCTATGGAGGATTAAATTGGAATCCCGGGTTACGCTCCCCGCTGACAGAGCCAGGTGTTAATGCCAGTGTTGGAGATTATTTAATTGCTGTGGATGGAAATCAGGTAACTGCCGACCGGAACTTATATTCCTTCTTCGAAAACATGTCTGGCAAAATCGTAAAACTCACTTTAAGTCGAAATTCCGATGGATCAAACGCACGAAAAGTGAATGTGGTGCCTGTCGGCTATGAAGGAGCCCTCAGAAATCGAGACTGGGTAGAGGGGAACATCAAAAAAGTGGATGAGGCAACCAACGGTCAGGTGGCCTATGTATATGTACCCAATACCACGACAGCCGGTCATGAATATTTTAAACGCTACTTTTTCCCACAGGTAAACAAGAAAGCAGTGATCATAGACGAGCGATTTAACGGTGGTGGACAACTAGCAGATTATTACATCGACCACTTGAAGAAGCCTTATCAATCCTCCTGGAATTTCAGGTATGGTAAAGATCTTCATGCGCCAAGTGGTTCCATCCAAGGACCAAAAGTGATGCTCATTGATGAAAATGCCGGATCAGGCGGAGACTATCTTCCTTACTTATTTAAACGGTTCGGCCTTGGAAAACTCATCGGAAAGCGAACCTGGGGAGGCTTAGTGGGTGTGCTTGGCTATCCTGAATTCATAGATGGGGGATCAGTGACAGCCCCCAATGTAGCCTATTACAACGAGGATGGTTTCCGCATCGAAAACGAAGGGGTTGCTCCGGATATAGAAGTAGAGCAATGGCCAAAAGAGGTGATGCAGGGAAAAGACCCGCAACTTGAAAAAGCTATAGAGGTAATCCTGGAAGAGTTAAAAAATAACGCTCCTTCCTATCCTCAACGACCAGACTATCCTGTTAGGAATAAGGAATGATTTAGTGTTAAAAAATGATATAATGTGATGAAAAACACTATCTATTAACTGAAACTAGAAAGGTTTTCATAAGAGAATTTGCTGAATGTTATAGTCGGATCCGGAATATTAAAACCAGAGGAGATATTTGTTAAATCCTCTGGTTGTCAACCAATCTTCGAATCCCAATGGCAAAGGCGACCGGCCCCACAATAAAAAAAAGTGAATAAGGTTGTGTTCCGATATCATCTCCAAAATTCATAAAGGGCAGGATATTGGAAAGTATATAAGGAATATTACTGACCAAAATTCCCCAGAAAATGATGGTGAGCCCTAATTGTTTTCTTTTGTTGGAAAGTGTCTTGACATAGGTTCTTATCAATATTATATAACCCATTATAGTGTATAATGTAGATAAAATAAATTCAGAGAGATAGAATGCTGGGATCAGGTATTTATGAAAAAGTGTTGCCATAAAGAAAACTATACCAATTATTCCAGGGGCATAAATCAAATACATTTTTTTAGCCGACTTGCGCGGCTCTGGAAAAAGAAGGGCAAAATGCAAAATGAAGCTTCCGGTAAATATGGAAATGAACAAGTATACGGAAGTCAGCACGTTTTGAACCTGCATTGAAACAACGCTCGGAAAATAACCCCAATGAAAGCCCATCGTGAAACAGTACAGAAAGAAAATAAATGATAAGGTATTCCTTGTCTGAAAGAAAGTAATGAGACCTACGATCAGTATGATCATTCCCATGATTCCGAGAATTCGAGTCATGGTAACCTGATCCCTGGAGGCTTCAGCAGACACAAGAGAAATAGTAATATCGGTATCATTTCTCCTTATGTTATATTCTATGGGCTGATTGTTACCGGGCCTTTCATCCGGTTTGATTCCCTTAACGGATAAGATTTCGTCACCTGCCAGGATACCTGCCCGGTCAGCCGGAGAACCTTTAGCTACATGCGTGATGATTTGGTTGCTATCAGTCTCTATTCCGATCGTACCAATTTGATCAAGAGAGATGTAGGTAAAGTATCGCCAGGAGATCGCGATCAATGTGAGGGTTAAAACCAATGTTTTTTTATAATCCATGAAGTATTTTTTTAGGTACATCAATTGTTTAAAGGCATTATCAATCCTGCTCAACCAAAATCCAGACTGGAACTTGAAGTATAGTCATTTTTGCTTCTCACTGGAATATTCAATATATTCCTCTAAGCGCAGACTTAGTCAATGCATGCCAAGTCAGCGTATCGACCTTGATAAATTTACTGGTTTACGCATCGGGAAAGATGATGCCAACCTGATCTAAAAATGATTTCTTATGATGGAGAGTAAAACAGAATCAATGAACGTAGCTGGACGCACAAAACAATTTGAAATAGACGGTGTAATGGTTAAACCCGCTTCTAGTGAGCTCATTGTAGATAATGTTCCAATTCTGGTAGAAGATAAAGTAATGAAGGTATTGGTTTATCTGATCACGAACCCTGACAGAATTGTGTCAAGAGAAGAGTTATTCAAACACATATGGCCGAACGTGTTCGTATCTCAGGCTTCCCTTAACCGCTGTATCGCAATACTCAGAAAACTATTAAATGACCAAAGTAGTAAGCCAAGGATAATCCGAACAATTCGAAATCAAGGATATCGTATCATCTGCCCAGTCCATTCATTGGAAGACAAACAAGAAATAAGGAAGAGACCGACTTTCCAAAATGGATTTAAGAAAGCAGTCCAGATGTCCTATGGAATAATAACGATTATGGCTGCAATCTTCCTAGTAACCATCTTTTTTTGCGTGATAGCGGGAAGTGTAGGTTAGCATCAAGTGTTAAAGTGTTAGAGTTTTAAAGTGTATAAGATTGAAAGACATATAAAAGTTTGATGAAATATTGCAAAGGCTTACACTTTATTCTTTCTAACTTAAACACTCAAATACTTTAACACTCTAAAACACTTTAAGCTCATTCATTTCTCAGTGTATTGACCGGGTTGGTGAGGCAAACTTTGAGTGCCTGGAAACTAACCGTTAGAAATACCACCAAAAGACCCAGGAGTCCTGAAATCAGAAATGACCAAATATTCATGTCTATCCGGTAGGCAAATTCCTGTAGCCATTCATCCAGCACCAGGTAAGCAACGGGCCAGGCTAATAGTATGGAAAAGCCAACCAATTTTAGAAATGAAGAGGAAAGCATCAATACCAAACCGGAAACAGAGGCTCCCATCACCTTTCTGATCCCAATTTCCTTTAATCGCTGCCTGGCTGTAAAAGATGCCAATCCATACAAACCCATACAGGCTATCAGTATGGAAAGTGAACAAAAGATTGCCACTAATTTGCCCAATGTGGATTCCCCTTTGTACTGTGTTGCGAGCATGTTATTGAGAAAGCTATATTCAAAAGGGGCATTGGGCACAAATGACAACCACTTATTTTCTATAAATTCCAACGTCTCTTGAATCCGATCAGTTTGTACGCGAATGGCAATATATCTGGCAGAAAATGATAAGGACCTTGCATCGTCGGACACCCGTTCCAATACAAAGGGACCTATAGGATTATGAAGCGAGGAAAAATGAAAATCCTTCACCACCCCTACAACTTTTTCATCATCAAATAATTTATCTAATGCGGCTTCAGCTGACTCCCATCCAACCAGGCGAACCATTGCCTCATTGATGATGACAGCATCATCGGCATCCGTGCTAAATTCCGAAAGGAAATCTCTGCCGGCAGCCATTTCAATACCCAGTGTTTGTGCAAAATCATCGTGCACAATTAATCTCGGAAATTGTTGCTCCATGCCCTCTATTGCTTCATATCCCCCCGTTTGGTGCCTCATGCCAGGAACATCTTCCACTGTGGTTAAAGAAAGTATATCGGGGTTTTGCAACAAAGCTCCCTTGAAAGCATCATATCGTTCCATCAGAAGGGACCGTAAAGTAGGTAATAAAACAACTTGCTCGGGTTGAAAACCTAATTGCTGCTTTTGCAGGTAATTGAATTGCCTGAGTGCCACAATGGTGCCTATGATTAGTACAATTGATAAACCGAACTGCCCCACCACCAGGAACTTTCTGAAGGTACTGCCAGCCTTACCTACAGAGGCCAGGTAGCCTTTGATAACCTGAGAAGGCTGATGTCGAGAGATGGTTAATGCCGGATAAACTCCTGACAAGGTACTTACGGAAAGGTAAGTTATCACAAGCCATTTAAGCATCCATGGGTATTGAATGGGGTCTAAAACCAGGTGTTTGGAAGTAAGTTCATTAACAAAAGGCAGCGCGACCCAAATGATGAGGAGTGCGAGTAGTAATGCGATGAAACTCAAAAAAAAGGACTCATGCAGCAGCTGCCATATGAGTTGGGCCCTATTACTACCCAACACCTTTCTTATTCCTATTTCTATGTATCTCTTGCTGGCTCGGGCTGTCACAAGATTGATAAAATTGATACAGGAAATAAGGATAATAAAAATGGCAATAGTCGTGAAGATCCGGATATAGATCACATTGCTGTTAGGCCCCATTTCATAGTCGAGATCTGAATACAAGTGTATATCTTCAAGTGGCTGCAAGTACAATTTCACTCTGTCGTGGCGAGATTCAGGGAAATGCCTTTTAACAAATGAAGGAAACTGATTTTCCAGCGATTCAGCAGATACTCCTGGCTTTAACAAAAGGTAGGTCCAGCATGGATTCCAGATCCAGCGTGTTCTTAGCCCCTCTCGCAAAACCTCAGGATTGTCCAGGGTTTCAAACGAAACCAGAAAGTCGAATTTCAAATGTGTATTTGATGGTAATTCATCCAGGACACCTGAAACTACAAAATCATGTTTGTCCTCAAATCGAATGATCCTGCCAATAGGGTCTTCAGAATCGAAGTATTTGGCAGCCATTTCAGCATTTAAAACTATTTTATTGGGTCCAATGAGTGCAGAGCCGGTATCACCCTCTTTCAATCCGAAATCAAAAACCTCAAAGAATTCTTTGTCTACGAAAAATAACTTTGGTTCATTGAATTGTCGAAGTTCTCCCGATGGTTCCTGGTATGCTAATGCCAGTGTGGGTGCCTGGAAGTTAAAGAAGCGAACAGCAGCCTGAACCTCTTCCGGGTAATCGATGAGCATTCTTTCGGCTAGTGGTATCGGAGCACTTGCAGACTCCTCTCCCATGTTGTTGACTTTGCGAAAATCAAGTACTCGATAAATGCGATCTGATTTCTCGTGAAAGGTATCAAATGATCTTTCATCCTGAACGTAGAGCATGATAATCAAGAAACTGGCAATCCCAATGGACAGACCAACCAGATTAAGCAATGAGTGTACAAAGTGTCTCCTCAAATTCCTAACGGCCATCTGTATGGAGTGCCTGAAGATCAACACCCTGAATCTGATTGATTGTGTTACAAAGGCTGGTGTGGATATAAAAAGCTGATACCAGAATAATAGCCTGGCGATGCTTCGTCCTCGCTCATCCATTTTTGCAGCAAGATATTCTTCAAAATCACCAATGATCAATTCTACTTGATGGTCAGGTACCAGTATTTGCAGCAGTTTTCTGCCTAACCAAGGGATCCTGGATTTTAAGTTTTTCATACCAGCTTCATTTTTTTCAGAATAGTATCAGGTAAATCCCACATTGCCAGCTCCATTTGCCGGGTTTCTCGCAATACGCTCAGCCCCTCGGCAGTTATTGTGAACCTTCTCCTGGGTCTGCCCATTCGGTCTTCGGACGCTTCAACATCTTCCATTTTCAAAAAACCCTTAGCAACAAGCCTGTCCAGTGGGACATAGATCCCTCCTATTGAGTAGAGCTTACCGGTCACCTCTTTAACCTCATTTCTAATTTGCATGCCGTAGGCCTCGTCCTGAAGTTTACACACCATCAATAGCAGCATTTCCTCGGTTCTTGAAAGTAGGGTCATAGATCACTTTTTTACCAAATTAAGACTTTTTCTATAAAATAGAAAAACAATTTCCGGATTATGTAAATGTGAGCAGAAAACGATCATTCACAAGAGTAAATAAATCCTGAAGCACTCATGATCTCTTTAATATTAATTGAAGATGGTAAATTAACTTCCTTCAATGCTGTTAGATTTAATTCATTACTCTTTTTCTGATACCGTTTGAATGTTATCATCCGTATTTCTATCTATTAGTTTATTCAAAGGGTCTATTCCGGCTTTGGTGGGCTTTTGATCCACCACGATCTCCAGGCTAGTTACCTCATCCGTGATTTTATGTTTTTCCAAATAGATCAATTCATCCTTTCCGTTCCCTCCTTCTGCATAAATACCAATGTCAACCCAGTCATTTACACCTATGGATGATTCCAGACCGTTACTATCAGCACGGTACTTCATTGCCTCTAATGTCATGTTTACTTCGTATTGATCCTTAGAATACTTCTCATAGATAGCTTCCGTTGTTTTGAACTCATAAAGTGTAATGGTTTCAAACAAATCTTCAATTACATATTGCAAGCTGTCAGGTGTCACGTCCCTGAAATATCCCATTAAGTCTTTTGTCGTAGGATACCTGTCAGTCTTTCTTTTCTTCCTGCCATGAAAGCTATCCCAGTCCCTTATAAAACGTCTTAAGGCTATGTTGACGCTATCTTCTGAAACATAGTCCTGAAATGCGTTAAGATTTAGCAGGCCTTTGTCATAATGAATATATTGTTGCCCAGATTCTACCAATGCCAACGGCATTTCGCGTATTCTTTCTCTTGACCTCCCCTTTAGGTAACGATTCATTTGTGTTTTCAGAAATCGCCGGATCTTTTCCTCCGAGGACTCTTGCTTCAACACCATCAGCGCTGAGTATTGTGCCAACGTTTCGGAAAGCATTGACATTCCCTGCACATTGGCAGGATTTACCTGATGCCCCCACCACTGATGTGCCATTTCATGTGCGGTTACATAGAAAGCCATGTCCACATCATGTTCATCATCAATGTCTAATATGAATCCAAGGCTCTCCGAAAAGGGAACTGTGTTGGGGAATGACTGTGCTCTTTCTTTATAACCTGGTGTCTCTAATATCCGCATTTGTCGGTATTGATAAGGACTAAAATGTTTGCTGAAATAATCAAGAGACTTTTTCATGCCCTTCATCATTCGATCAAGATTGTACTCATGTCCTCTGTGATAATAGATTTCAAGATTGACTGGATTACCCAAACTATCGTGAGCCGGTGTCCATTGATCTCTCATTACTTCATATCGGGCAGAGACAACAGAATAAAAATTTGACATGGGTTTGTCCATTTTATAATGGAAATACTTACGATCGCCTTCAACCCACTCCTTTTGTAAATAACCGGGGGCAATAGCTATTTGGCCGGAATCGGTACCAATGATCATTTCGAAATTGATTTCTTCACCATCGCCATCTGACCTGCCACTAAGCACTGCAATCGGATCATCTATTTTGGCTCTTCTTATCTTTGGGTTCAAACCATGTTCTTTACGAACATCATCGTCTTCCAATGCTATATCCTCAAGGTATCCCAATGTCGGAAAGTGAAAATTATCAAAGAATGTCCCATTGTAAACGATGTGTGTGTTAGAGCTTTCGGTAAAGCCTGTAGTGGTATAGGTTTGTTTAAATGCCACTTTAACGGAGTCACCAGGCTGGAGTGCTTTATTGAATTCAAATATTTTATAACCGTATTCCTCGTATTCATTGTTGAACCTGGCGCCTCTATCAAAATTTAGATATTCCAGGGCAACCTGATCGTTTGGCAGTTTTTGAATATGGATTTCATCAATGGGCATGGAGTGCGTATTGGTGAGTACATAATACCCTTCTACCGAATAATCCCTTTCATACGGATAAAGCTCTAATGTGAGATTTACATCTACGATTTTGGGTTGTGGGAGATATTCAAAATGTTTGAGTTTTTTCTCGTAATCCGCTCTATAGGCGTTTTGTGTTGCTTGGGTGGCATATCCATTAAGGATATTGGTATTGTAAAAAATATAGCAGCCTGATAAAGTGAAGATGATCACAACAACTACCCCGAGCCTTAGCAAAGATCTGTTCAGCCTGGGTTTACTCAATTTCCAACGGGTGATAAATCGAGTTTCAGTACCTCTAATTGAAAAAATGATTGCTATGATGAAAAGGACTATGGAAATCGCTATCCAATACACTTTGAACCAGAGATATGGTTCTATGAAATGGCCATAACCATTCATGTCCGAATACCTGCCAAGATCAGCGCCACCAAATGTGTATAAGCCATGATCCAATCCCAGTACCTTTAATAAAATGGTGGCACTAAAAATGAAAATGACCACCACAAGATGTCCAATGAATTTATGGTTGACCAGGGATTGGATGAAAAAACAGAGAATGGCCAAAAGGAAAAGAAAGGGAAAAACCTCAACAAAAAACCCTGTGAAATAGACATCCAATTCATAATGATAATAGCCCTTTGAGGTTTGAAAGATAATGCCTGCCAGTATCATGGCCAGTATCAATATGGCATAAGTGAGCACAAGTCCAATGAACTTACCTGCCAGGTTAGTAAAATCAGAAATTGGCAATGCATCATGAATGCCACTTACCTTAACATCTCTTTCTTTCCAGACCAATTCCCCTGAATAGAACACAATGATCGACAGAAAAAATATGATGGTAAGCTCCACCAGCTCTCCAACCAAAATATAGGTAGTAGGATAGCTATCAACACCAAAGAAAGTACCCAAATTAAAGGAGCTAATTAATAATATACCAATCCCACAAAGTACAATGGTCCAAAAAGGAACCTCTTTGATAATGGATTTGAAGGTAAATAGGGCCTGTTGCATCAGTTGCCGGATGTTCGCCAGGATACTATAGTGCACATTGAAAGTAGGTATCTGAATACTGTTACTATGCTGAATGGCTATGTTTTGATCATGAGAAGAAGCTTTGAGCTGTTTTTTCAAGGCTTTACCCTTGATCACATGAAAACTAAAACCATAATGGCCAATCACCAAAGCGATGATACCCACTGCCATCCAGGTCAGCCGGTTATACAGCAACACACCATCCATAGGGAGCATGAGTGAATTCCGCTCTACTACAGTCCAAAATTGCGTGGTTATTCTGACTGTTTGGAAAGTGAATGGTTCAAGAAGGGCCGTAAGAAACAGGTCATCAGAATTCCTGGCCAGGTTAATAGCAAGTAGATATACCACTAAAAAGAAAAAGCCTTGTGTATAAACCACGATCAACTTGCGACTTAAAGCTCCGCTTACAAAAAAGATGGCGCCACCGAAAAACAAAGTAGGTAGTATTAAATAAAGAAACGGTTGCAGATAGTGCCAGAAATTGAAAGGCAACATCTTATCCGGATCAAGCCAGGGCATAAGATCACCCAGTACCATCCCAAAGAGCAAGCCACTGAAAATAAAAATCAATACTGCGAAAGAACCCAAAAAACGACCCAGCAGATAATCTCTCTTTTTGATCGGATTTATAAACATCAAGGATTCCATTTGGTGGTCAAAGTCTCTCAATACCGATACACCCATGATCATGGAAGTGATCATCATGAACAGTGCGGAGACAATACCCATGGTTCTGGCGATCACTATGGGAGCATTTCTTTTGAGGGGGTCTAATTCACCTTCAAAAAGAAAATCCACGGCTACGATGGAATACAAGAAAAGGGCAACAAAATAGATATAGGTATCAGGACGTTTTGCCCTATATTTAATTTCAAATTTGAATATCTCGAATAACATATATGAATTGGCGTTAGATTATGTTGTACAAAAAGTTTAGGAGTGAACCAGGCTATTGCTAGGTTCGCTGAAAATCTGTGCGAAGTACACATCACTTAAATCAGCCTCAACAGGTTCAAACCCATCTCCAGGCTCATTTTCACTGAGTATGTGAATAATAGGCTTTCCTAACAATAGCCTTTCTGAGATGATCATATATTCTTCTTTATATTCCGCCAACTCATTTTTCTCAATGGTTTTACGATATACCTTGCCTTCCACCTGCTCGATTGTCTCCAGAGGATTGCCTGTTAGTAGCACTTTGCCTTGATTGATGATGGCCATGTTGGTACACAGCTCTTTTACATCATCCACAATATGGGTGGAGAGAATCACAATGGTATTTTCTCCAAGCTCGCTGAGTAAATTATGGAATCGATTTCTTTCCGCCGGATCGAGCCCTGCTGTTGGCTCATCTACTATGATCAGCTTTGGATTTGCGAGTAAAGCCTGCGCTATGCCAAACCGCTGCTTCATTCCTCCTGAATAACCACCAAGGTTTTTCTTTCGAACATCGTAAAGGTTGGTTTTGTGCAAGAGTGCCTGAACAACTGCTTTTCGTTCTTTCCGATTGGTCAAGCCCTTGAGTACTGCCAAGTGATCAAGCAGTACTTCTGCAGACATTTTAGGATATAAACCAAACTCCTGAGGCAAATACCCTAAAAGTCTTCGTACCTCAGCTTTTTGGGTAAGAACATCCAGCCCTCCAAGAGCGATGGTGCCTTCATCAGCTTCTTGCAAAGTAGCTATCGTCCGCATGAGGGTTGATTTTCCGGCGCCGTTTGGGCCCAATAATCCAAACATACCTGTCGGAATTTCCAGAGAAACATTTTTCAGTGCCTGTACACCGTTAGAATAGGTTTTAGAAAGGTTTGTGATTGTTAGATGATTCATTTGAAGCGTTTTTTTCATCAAACCTATTCGCAGGCTCCATATGCACAAATCAATTGTGACAAACCTCATTTTAGGGGTTACACAAAGATTCCGGATGATTGTCAAGTCACTTGATCACACTTCGGAATGCATTGATCACTGTATCCGGTCCGTTTATCAACTTCTTTGTATGATGAATTTTACTTGACTATAATTGAGTATGATTTCAATAATGAAGAGGAACAGATCACTGATCCGCAGATATGGCTACTGGGTATTTGCGGTAGGTGCAGGTATTGTGTTAATATACCTGGAAGATGAAGACATTGAGCCATTCTTTTCGATTGCAGCCTTCCTATATTGGTCATTGTTACTGTATTGGGCTGCGAGATGGTTGTTTGGTCAGATCAAATCAACCATTAAGCAAAAAAAAGAGAAAACCAGAATTGAATTATTGCATTTACAGAGTCAGGTCAATCCGCATTTCTTTTTTAATACATTGAACAACCTCTATGGCCTGGTTGAAAAAGACACCAAAAAAGCACAGCAATTGATCCTGAAACTTTCAGACATGATGCGTTACGGGATCTACGAGGGCCAGAAAGACCAGGTGACTATTGAAGAAGAAGTGGAATATTTAAACAATTACATCGCGTTACACAATGCACGTTATCGTAAGAAAAACGAGATCCGTTTTAATCAACATATTCAGAAGGAAGGAATAAAAGTGATGCCACTATTGTTTATTATCCTGGTGGAGAATGCCTTTAAACATGGGGTAGAGAATTTAAGGGAAGGTGCTTATGTCCACATCAATTTGATCGCAGGTGAAGATGAAATTAGCTTTGCTGTGGAAAATAACTTTGACAATGGAGAGCTCCCAGAAGAACCTGGAATTGGTTTAAAAAATCTAAAGCGCCGGCTTGAGCTGGCTTATCCTAAGAGTCATTCGCTGACCTATACGGATACAAATGATGTATATAAGGCCCAATTAACATTGAAGTCGTTATGATCAAATACTTAATCATCGATGATGAGTATGTCGCACATGATATTATCAAAGACTATTGCGACATGTTGCCTAATATGGTATTGCAAAAAAACTGTTATGACGCCATTGAAGCCTTGCAATATTTAAATGAACACGACGTAGACCTTATTTTTCTGGACCTGAATATGCCAAAACTGAAAGGTTTTGAATTTTTGAAAACGCTCACTTCTCCTCCAAAGGTCATTGTAACTACTGCTTATAGAGAATTCGCTTTGGAGGGCTTTGAACTCAATGTTGCCGATTACTTGCTAAAGCCATTTAGTTTTGAACGTTTTCTGAAAGCCGTTAACAAGGCAGTCAATTCACCTACCAAATCGAAGCCATCCATTGGAGAAACAAACACCGATACTTCTAAGAGCATTTTTATCCGCAGCGACAAAAAGTATATACAGATATTTATTGATACCATCCAATACCTGGAATCCGCAGGAAACTACACCAAAGTGATCACCACGAACGAAACCATCATCACCCGGGAAAAGATCTCCAACCTATTAATTTCCCTCGCCTCAGACAATTTTTTACAGGTCCACAAGTCATTTGCCGTATCCAAAAAACATATCAAAAGTGTGGAAGGAAACAGGATAACCATTGGCGATCATATTATCCCTATCGGAAAGCTCTATAAAATGAAGGTCAATGAATTGTTGGGTTAGGCTGGTTCAAATCAACATTCCATCTTAGCACAACCCGTCACACCAAGCGCGTCATTCAGGGCTGAGTGCAACGAAGACCCGGAATCCCCTAGCTTTTACACCACCTCAAATTCTAATCTCTAATCTGGCGCGAATTTCCAATTCGTGTCCATCTAAACCCGAAGCAATGCCATAGGGTCTGTGACCCTATTCTCTATGAAGAATGTTTAATAGCTTAATAACGGTCTGAATAAACTTTTTGACACCGTTGTTTCTTTTCCAATCGATGAAAAGGAACCCAATCCCGACACGTCGGGACAAAATAAAGTTCCTCCCTCATATCCATCCCACACCTCACTATTATGACTGGCTAACCCTCCTATGACTAAATGTCCCTCTTATCGTCTATTATTTTAGCTAAAACCAACCCCACACCAACCACGTCATTCCGGGCTGAGTGCAACGAAGACCCGGAATCCCCTCACCCCAAGTTACACTCCTTTCTAATACACAAGCCAAAAAATACTCACTAACCTAGTCTGGAAGCCGCATAAATCGCTACCTCCTTTTCCTTACCTTTTAGTGTTATACTACCCAATTCATCAAATACAAATCCATCATGGTTCAACTCATCATTCAAATACTCCGAGATCAGCAGTTCCTTATTGAAGTCATTACATTTACTCCTGATCCTGGCTGCTGTATTGATGGTATCACCATGATAGGCTATTTCTTTTTTGTATTTACCTACTTCAGTGACTGTTACAAGACCACCATTTAATCCTGCCTTAAAAAGAGGTTGACAATGATAGGTCTGAAGGTAGTACTCCTTCCTTTTAATCAGTTGCTGTTTGAAATTGAAAAAAGCATGGAGGCAATTCTGATTTCTTAATCCATCCCGAAGTTTCCAGGTCAGGATCACTTCATCCCCTACATATTGGTAGATCTCCGCCTCGTTTTCCACCACCACACCAAGGTCATTAAAGCAGTCCTGGATCAGCATGCTGTATTTGATGTGACCGAGCTTTTCGGCCAATTGCGTAGAAGATTGTAGATCCAGGAACATGAATATGCGTTCTTCTTCTCTGGGTGTATAGAACTTTCCTAATAAAAACTTCCCCAGATTGTTTCTCCCAAGCATGAGGTTTACCTGCCTTAAGATCGCCATAAAAATATCCACTGAAAGTATATAAAAGTAGATGGCCGCACTGCCCGGTTCAAAAATAAAAGTCACCAGATCCACTTCCACACCAAAAAAAGTAGTGACCATGGCATAAGACACCAGGACTAGTGTTGCCACAAAAAGCATGGCATAAACCAATCGCAGAATTAACAGCTTTTGAATAGAGATGCGTTGATAAACCCTCTCCTCGGTGAGTATCTGAGCATAACCCGATATGCTGCCAAATACAGGCCCGAAAATGAGTGCCACGATGATGGAATCCCAAAACTCAAATTGTGCAGACCCCATTTCAATCGTACCCACACCCCGAACAATACACAAATAAATGAACGCCACCGTCCACCCAATACTATAATCAATGATAATCCGGCTTCTGCGTTTGTTTTTGAATTTCATTTAATAAAATAATGAGGTCAAAGAAGGGGCAATTTTTTGGGATTTCAAATAGGAATAATAGAATCTTTATGACGTTCTTTTTATGAAACGCAAAGTGATGATCTGTTCTTCAAAGAACTGAAGAATATCATTGATCCCGTTCCCTTGAATCAACCCATTGGCCTTTTTTATGGCATGTTCCAAGGAAGGATTAGAAGTATTCCGTGGATAAAATTCATTTTCGAGATCGTTGATAAATGATTTGGTATTCCATTCACCTATGTTATATCTGATCTTTGAAACTTTAGACTTTACAATTTTAAAAGACTTTTTATCTTGAATACCGATTGATCTTAGTGCTATCCATATTTGTTGTTGTAAACTTGGGGAATTAGTCCAACCTCGTTCGTACTGAATTTTATCACTTTTCATGAGTAATCTTAACAAAAAATCAACTGCGTTTAACTTAAAATCGATTTCATGAAAGAATCTGTGATCCATTTTTTTTCCTCTTTCAACCTCCTGAATAAAATATTCAAAACCTTTTTTGGAATCCATTTGCATAAGTTTAAAAGCAATTTCGAATTTCTTATCTGATTCATCACATTCATTAAATTTTCTTACAAGATATTCTTTGCAGAACTTACTGTTCCTTTTGATTAAAATCGAAATCAACTTCTCTTCTATTGGCTCTCCAATCAATCCCTTCTTTAAGAATTCTTCAAACATCTCACTATTTTCTCCTATGATATTGTCAAGGGCTTCTACTGCCTTCAGATTGAAGTAAAAATCAGTCAACTCCATACTGATTAGGGATTGAATCGTAGGAATAGCATCTCTCAGTCTATATTTTTTACAATATTCAAGATGAGTGTACAAAGACCAAGGATCAATATTTGGCTTTTTGATATTCTCAATAACTCTCTGCTTCAGTTTTGATTTACCTACTTTTTCAGCTATTGTTTCCAAAAATCTAATATCCCCTTGTTTTATATCGTCATACGAAAAATATATTAAATCAAGTAATACATCCTCTGGGAATGAATATCCAAAATCTAGTAACAGCCTTTTAAATATTATTGCAATATTATCATAGTCTGAGTTGTCATCTTTAATATTTTTATAATTACTCTCACACCAATCCATAATTTCCTGTTTAAAATCTTTAAACAATTCTTTTTTCCACTCGCTGTTCCGGTGCTCTGCCATAAACCTCATACAAATAAATTCAATATCCCAATTTTCTATAAGTGTTAGGGCTTCTTCCAAACTAAGGCCTTCAAGCTCTTGAAAATTGTTATGTAAAATCCACAAAGCAGAGTTATTGTGCAATTTATAATATTCCCAATTGGTCAATTCTCTAGAAGGGATTAAATCCGACTTGCTTACTTTCTCCTTTCCTATTCTATTATAAATTTCTTTTATGGCAGCAAAGAATTTTTCTTGATTAAATAGTAATTCGGATTGTTTCTTTAGATATTCTTGTTGCTCCTTTTTTTTGTTTTCGTATTTTACTTTCTCCTTATTAAAAAAATTATCAAGTTTCTCATTTATCTGAAGTTCAAAATATTCTTGTAGTTGCTGATTGTCTACTTTGTTCCTGAAATAGTGAAGAAATTCCTGATTCAATTCCCTTTTCAAAAAACCTTCTGCCGCAAGGTCAATTATTCCTTTGCTTTCAATCCTAACTAACATATCAATTCTATCGTAATCATCTTTAACCTCCTCTATCATCCATTGATAAATATTCGATTCCGTATTAGTATCCACAAAGAAACCACCTATTATTTGAAATGAGACGTTAGCGGTTTTTACAAGTTTCTGGAAAAATTCAATTACTTCATCAAGTAAACTATTATCTTCATAATAGGCTTTCACTAACACATCTTTGAACTTTCTCAAATCACCATCATAAGAAAATATCACATCAAAGCCATCTTGTATTTCAAAGAAATTATAAGAACAAAAGAGTTTTAATAATTTTCTAAAGTTATCGGGTGTTTTCAGCTTTAACAAGGCTTCTAAGAGACTCAATTCATAGTTGGTGTCTTGATATCCATTTTCTAGTTGTTGGTTGATGTCCTCTAAAACTACCTCAGGATAAAGGTGTGCAAGATCGTATTTAATGAATAGTTGATATAGTGCTTGTTTTTTATTTTCCGCAACGGAAGATAATAAAAGTTCTTTTGCTAATTCTTTTGCTTCGGAAGGCTCAACTAAATTCAACCTGATTAATGTAAGTGTAGTATAATTTTGATATTGTGTCTCAGGAACTTTGCTGAGTAGTAAATTCTTAATTCTTGAATGATTATGACGCTGTTTCGTTAAAAAGTACAGTGCATGAAAAATGTCATTTATATTGGAGTAAGTTTCTATCTTACCAGCCAAGTAATCTGATATTTCATTTGCATCATATACTGAATTTGTCAGCTTATTCATAATATCATGGAAATCATAGCCAAGTTTTCTGCGATAGTTTGGATTCTCAAAGATCATCTTAAAAACCTCAAAGCATTGACCTTTTCGAAATAGATGGGTTTCTATATTGGCTAAAATTTTGATGTCTTTAGTTCGCAGCCATTCGATGAACCTATCTTTGAATTTATCATCAAGCTGGGTTGGAAGGAAAGAAATTACATTTTGCCAAAATGTATCAATTTTCCTATATTTTTTATTAAATACTACCAGATTGAAGATTCTTCTCAGGGGTATGTCGGACAGGGCTTTGGACGTGAGGTATTCTTGGAAAAGTTGATGTTCGAAACCCCATCTACTATTTCTTTGCTTCCACAAGGGGCTTGTTTCTATTAATGCTCTATGATTTGAATCAGGAACTATCTTTAAATAATCATCAATTTCAATGGTGGTCTTACGATACAGAGACAATGTCAGAGCGAGTTTTTCAAGAAGCCAGAAAATTTCTTTTCTATCTAAGCTTTTGGCATCAGTATCATCAGCTCGAGTTTTATCTAATTCAATCCTTTTTTCAATAATATGTTCAAATAACCCACTTACAGATTCAAACTGAGTTTCACCATTAATAAAAAGATCCGTTAGAATGCTTAAATAAAAAGGAATTTTTAATAGATCATAGAACTTACCCTCTTTGGAATGCCTAATAAATTCATGACCAATCAGGCCTTTCTTTTCACAATAATCTGATATATCTGTATCATCAAATTCATCCAGGTGACAGAATTCGAATCCTATATTTTTCCACCGGTCCTCTTTAACAGAATCCAGAAAATTATTTCTACATGTTATTAATATTCTGACCTCTCCGTGATTATCAATAAAGCTTCGAATGCGCTTTTCAAATGCAGGCAATGATTGTTCTAGGATACCCAAACCATCAAAAATCAAAATCAATTGGTTTTCAGGAATTAACTGCCACTTTCTTTCCCGGCTATTCAAGATATCTTCAATTGTGTCAGTACTTACATAATCTTCCAAGTCTATGCGATAAGGATAAAAATCATATTCTTCTTTACATAATTCATAACCTAGCCTATCTGACTCGAAGCTTTTACCCATACCCCCCGTTCCAAAGACTATAATTCTTTTAAATTCATTTTTTGTAAGAACATTTAGAAGGTCAAGTTTTTCCCTAGAATAAAATGATTGTTGTGCAGGTGGCGATTCATTAAAAGACCTTACTTTCCTGTGAACGTAGTTTTCCGGAATATTGAATTTCTGCTTTTTTATATCCCTGATTTGTAAAACAGTTCTTATCTTATCGATATGTTCTCGACCTACAACATTATCCTTGATTTCATTTTGAACATCCCTAAAACCTATAATATCCTGGTCTTTATTGAACACTTCGTTATTTTGTATCTTGTCATATTTATCCTTAGGTTTTATTAAAAGGAAAAAACATATTTTATCAAAATGTTTTGTAGGCCCTCCTTTATATCTGAGAAAAACTTCAATACTCTTCTCTATTTTCTTGGGATCGTTTCTTCGGGTCACTTGATATGCAATTTTATTTTCATAATCACCTAGGTCGACAGCCGGAAAGTTGGACAGGATTTCATTTAAATTTACGAGCCTAAAATGTGGAAAAACGGCATTCAAGAGGTGTTTGACAAAATTCTCTTCGACTCTTGGATTTCTTATTTCACTATTGCTTTTTTCAAATTCTTGTATAACTTCATCAATTGCTCTGATTAGTTCATCATTGCCATTATTGTAAGTTGAAAATGGATTCTCTGACATTTAAAGCTGATATTAAGGTATTCGAAAAATCACAATGTAGTTTCGAATATACTCAAAAAATATGAGTTGGATTAGTCAGAAATATTAAAAGTATTGCAAGCGAATATTAAAGTATTTTGACATTTAGGTTCCAATATTGAGAATTGTATTTTTTGTAACCACTAATGGATATACCCAGAAAAAATAAATTATTAGTTAGTATTAAGATCAAAAAAAAGAATTGAAAGTATAGATTGCAAATTATAGATCATAAGTTCGAAATGCTATTCTATAATGTCTAGGGAGCTTAGTCAATCAATTTAATATCATGTTCAAATTTTAGAACAATTGAATTTCTGAAGACATTGTGAAGTAAGTTGTATGAGATCAATTTTTGTTTGGAATTAATTAAATTTTGAATGTCAATGGATTTTGGAAAACCAAATACATTTTTCATTTTTATTTTCTTTTTTTTTAGGAACCTATTCCAGCGAATTTTGCAATACTTGTAAAACATGGGATGGGAAGGCATATCTTCAAAGCGCGCATATAATAGTAGTTTTCTAACATATTTCCTATCATAGTTAATCACAAGAAAATCAATTATCAGGGACAAGGAATCATCTTTCTCCAGTTGGTTAATAAAACTGAGCTCTGCTGATGTGAGAGAGTCCAGAATCGTTTGATTCCTTCTTTTGAAAATGCTTTTCTTGATCACATATAAAAAAGCTTTATATGATTTCATTTTTAGCGGATTTGGATTCAACAATTGTCTTTCATGTGAAAGTTTTTTTATATATTGGCCTTTCAAATTTTTAATCCAGCTATTCTGATAATCTTTAGTTTGAGTAAAACTGTTTGTAGCAGTCAGACACAATATCCACATCACCTTACAATAAATTTGATACGGGTTCATTTTTTTAGTAAAAAAAATGAATATCCTACTTGTGCTTGAAAAAAATCTCGATCATTCTCCCTTCCAAATAACGAGGTGTATGTACCTCTGAAAAACAGCTTATTCCTGTTGTCTTCGTCCTGCGAAGGTCTGAAAGTCAAGCTAAAATGCAGTGAGAAATATCTCTTATCAGGTTTTTCTGTAAGATTTTCTAAGCTGTTTACTCGCCGCATACTTTCTGTTCGTACATCGATCCAGCTTATTCTATATTTAAGAAAAAAACCATATCTAGGGTCGGGTTTAATTTCCCAAACTCCTTCAGCTGAATAGGTAAATATATTTGTATTACTAGTCGTTATGGACACTTCAGGGTTTCTAAAGGAGTTGATAAATGCTGATGAGTCTCTTACCTTAGTTCTATAATAATCGAACCCAAAATTAAGATAAAATGAAGATTTTATTCTTCTCCAATCTAGTACTAATACATTTAAGGTGCCACCAGCATTGAAGTTTGCATTTCGGATTAAGTCGAGTGTTGTGGCAAGGCCTTCTACTTTACTTCTTTTTTCTGTTCTTTCAAAAGTAGTATCTACTCTTATGAGAGTGCTGTCTCCTTGAAGCCTTTGAAAAGTCGAATCTACTATGACATTCCTAATTAAGGAATCCCCAGTCGCATTAATTTTGAGATCAAGAATTCTATTATTGTCCTCAATTTTAGTAAAGGCAACGTGAGGCTTAATATAATTAAATCCACCAAAAAAAAACCTTCGTTTAAAATCTCGAATCATGGGTATATGAGCTCTTCCTGGCACCAAGATGATCTTTTTACTAATTTCGGTTTGGATAAGACCATTTGCATTCTCCTCTTGCAAACCAATGAAATCACTATATATCCTAGCTTCAAATAAGCGATTACTTCTTTCTTTTTGTAGTTTAACTTCAGCAGGAGGTCTATGAGGGTTCAGCATTACAACAGTATCTTTTGGGCTATAGTCCTCAGAATATAAATGTAGTTTTGGAGTATATGCAATCAAATCACTCAATTTAATCATAAAGCGATATTCAGTTCCCTCATGAAAAGCAACAAGAGATTCTTTATGTAAACGTTTAAAGTCAGAAATGTCAGAAAAAGAAATAGGAGTATAATTATGGTAAATTCTCTTCGTCCTTGTAGTATCGTCTAATAGGTTCCCTACAAGAATGATGTTTTTGATGATGCCATCAGAAAATTCAATTTCAGCAGAGTCCACGTATAAAGTTTTTTTATAACGATTTAATGGATTTTTGAGTATCCTGTTATAATTGACTGAAAATTGTTTGTGGGAATAATAGGATTTATAATAAGATAAAATATTTTTGAGTTTGCTTTTCTCTTCATCGCTTTTTACCATCATTTCAACCAAACTATCAGAATCGACTGATCTGTGATTTACGATACCCCAATCATCGTTGAAACACTTGTATTTAAGGAAGGTTTCCAATTCTTGATAATATTTTCCATATTTAAAGTGATCCATACTACCTTCTTCAAAAGGTTCCAGAAACTTATTCTTATCTACCAAATCCACCTCCTTCAACAATTCTTTTAGTTTATTGTCCAAACAGGTGATCCTATGTAATTTTTTTAGATTTTTTTCATCAATAGAAGTAGATGATTTAATATTTTTTTTTCCTTCAGAAAAATTGAACCTTGCTATTTTTTTTTGTTCTCTAAAAACTTTAGGTAAAGGAATTGCAAATGAAGACACTCTCTTTTTTACTTCAATATGACCAGCGACAGGGGAGAAATCCTTCGGAGAATTTTTGAATGCTACAGCCTGAAGGTAAACGCTTTCAGTTGCATTTATCAGATCAAGTTTTTTATCTGGGTCATTCAAGCCTTCAAGGGTTACAATAATCTCATTAAACTGTTTTTTATCAGCTTCGAGATTATGTAACTCTATATTGCCAACTTCTTCCCTGGATGGATATACTCTATTAATTTGTATATTAAAAGGATAAAACTTATTATTAGATCTGTTAAAAACCAATTCCCACCACATACCATCAAATTTAAATTGGCCTTTAGAGAAAGGCATTAGTTGGTCTTCCTTTTCTTCTCCTTTTTCTTCTTCTGCTGCTGCTTTCATTTCTTCTTCTTCTGCTGCTTCCGTTTCTTCTTCAATCTTGAATTTATCAAAGATTTTTGACTCTTCTGGAATATCGAAATATTTTTGGATACTATCTTTTTTTATTGTCCTTAACAATTCAGTGAATTCTGAATAAAGCCATTCTGCACGATCACTCGTCGACTTAAAATCTGGATGACCCTTAATTGATATTATATCCTTTTTTGAATTTTCAATAAAATCATAAAGAATAGATAACTTAACCCAGACATAAGGCCCACGTTCTTTATATTCAGACGAATCACTCAGTAAAGGAAAGGTATCTAAGATAAACGCAGGAATTTTATATGTTTTCACAAAATAAACTTTAAAGCCATTTGCTAATGTCACAGTGAAGTCCTCTGATAATTTTGCAGATAAACTGTCCTTGATATAAGCACCTCTTGTTTCTTGATAAGTTTCACGAATTGCAGTTTGGGTCAATGTTTCATTAGAGAGTTTATCTCCTCCAAATCCTGCCCATCCCCTTGCTCCATGTTCCTCATCTTTTTCTAATACCTTATGGTGTGCAAGTAGAAGGAATATGTCTTCCTCGGTTAGATAATATAAAATAGTGCCAGCTTTATTTTGAGCATTGAGATAGATTGGGATAGAAATTAAAGGTAAAAAAATCAATATTAAACATAGCAGGCAATGATTTATAGTTTTCATATCTGAAATTGAATTAAAATATCTAGTATTTTAGGGTACACTAAAAATTGATGAAACTAAAATATCTAGTTAATCATGTGTATAGTAAGGCTCATAGAGTTCTGTATTTGCGAAATATTACTTTTTCCAATTGCAAGCCGAATCTTTAAAACCTATCTTGTAAGTTCAATGATTATAGAAAATGTTTCAATACCCAACCTTTGGCATTTTTTCCCGACTTCATCATAAATCCCTATCCTTGCAATTCCCTATTTTTAAAATACACCTATAACTAGCTAGATTTTTTACTGATGAACGTTCAACTTACCAAAGAGCAAAAGATTAAAATACTTAATTCCATTGATGTGCATAAGATCATATAGCAGGTGTTATTGTATGAGAATAAGGTGACAATAGCCAGTAGCATTTCTGAGTGGTAAGGCTGAATAATTAGCACAGATACGCTTAATCTTGGGGCAGTCAACCATTAAAGGACAATCCCATACCTTTAGATATATTCTCGACGTGAATTTATAAGAAGGCAATTTCTCTAGGGTAGTTCCGAACCACCCTACTCCACCTTCAACCCATCCACCGGATTAGACTTAGATACCTTTCTCATCTGAGTAGAAACAACCAACAATAGTAGTGATATTAAAGAGGTAACCGCTATGACAACACCGAGAGAATTCATTGGAACATGGTAAGGGTACACAAAATCGAAGAACCATTCCACCAAAAAATAGCTGATAGGACCTCCAATAAAGAGTGCTATGGCAAAGAGTATTACATATTGACTGATGATATTGGAAGCAATGTTTTTGAGTGCGGCACCCAGTACTTTTCTGATGCTGAATTCCCTTGTTCTTCCGGCTACATTCAAGGTAACAAGGCCGTATAATCCCAGCCCCACCAATAACATGGCCATAATAGCGATCCTGTTCCATACCACGGCATGCGTATCGATTTCTTCAAAATAGCCTCCCCAAACGTCTTCCTGATAGCCGCCCTGAAAAGGGATCTCGGGGAAGAGTGCTAACCATTTGTTTAGTAAACTTTTGTATACTTCTCTTTCTGAACCATTATTCACTTTCATGGACAAATAACGATAATCTTTCCTGTTAGCTACTTTGAATAGCGTGGGTTGAATGGTTTCATTGAAACTGTAAAGATGAAAATCTTTCACTACACCGATCACCTCGTAATCCACACTGTCTATTTTGAATTGTTGTCCTATTGGTTTGTCCAATGCCATGTTTTCCACCAATGTTTCATTGACAACCACAGCCTGTTTATCACTTTTATGATGATCTATAAAAGTCCGCCCGTCAATCAGCGTGACACCCATCGTTTCAAAGTAATTAGCATCCACAGATAATTGCTGTACCTCATATTGGCGGTCTGGCACATCCACCACGGTAGTAGTATTGCTTCTTCCAAGATGGTGGCTTGATCCTGAAATAGACAGCACATTCGGATTTTGGGTCATTGCTGCATACAATCGCTCATAGGCAGATTGGTCGGATACCTGTGCATATAAGGCTGCTCCCTGATTGTATCCCCAACTTCTATCATTCAGGTAAGCCGTATTTTGCGTAAACATTACCGCTGTTGAAATCAGGATACAGGCCAATATTAACTGGAAGGTTAGAAAGACCTTGGTCAACGGGTTTTTCTTACCAAACTTTACGGAACCTTTTAGAATGCCTACCACCCGGAACTTCGAGATGTAAAAAGCCGGATACATGCCGGAAGCGATCCCTGTGAAAAGCAGGGTCGATACCATAAATATCAGAAAGTTTTTATCAAGCAGACTGAAACTGAAGTCTACATCCAATATCCGTTCAAACCAGGGTATGATAATCGTGATACCCAGGATAAAACCAAAAACCAAAGCAAAAGAAGTAATGAATATATTTTCAGCCAAAAACTGGGTGATCACCATTTTCCGGCTGGCTCCAACAACTTTCCTTAGTCCTATTTCTTTAAGCCTTTTAGCTGCAGAGACAATGGCAATGTTGATATAATTGAAACAAGCCATGGCAAGCATCATTAATGTAATGATGGATATGATCACCACAGCCCTGTAGTTGCTGCCAAAGCCATTGCCTGCAATATCACCCCTGATATCTCCGCCCTTTTCGTATAAAGTTGCTAATTGTTCAAATGCAAAAGAATCAATTGCCCAATCATCTTCCGCCTTATTCTGAAGGATTTTATACTTTTCCATCTCCTGCTCGATAGGGAATAAATCCGTCGGGTCAGCCACCTGTATCAGGGTGGCATCCACAAAAGCACTCCAATCATCCATATCATAAGAAGGGTCAGCCACCTGCCAGTTTTTAAAGTTGATCAGAAAATCGAAATCAATGCTGCATGCATCGGGAAAAGCTTTGGCCACGCCAGCAATCGTAAATGTCTTACTATTGTTTTCACCAAAAATGACCTGTATATCCCTATCCAGAGGATTCTCCTCTCCAAAATATTTGATGGACATATCTTCACTAAGTATGATGCTGTTCATATCAGCCAAAGAGCTGGGTGATCCCCATTTCAATGGAAAGGTGAACATTTCTAAAAATTCGGGATCTGCATAACGCATTTTCTCGTGAAAGACCTTGTCTTCATATTTCAGCACCACATTACCATCCTCGATGCGACAAACTTTTTTGATATGCGTAAAATCTTCCCTAAGCATTTTACCCAGTGGCCTTGGTGTTTTTCCGTTTTGCTTCACAGTACCATCTCTATCAGCAAAAAAAGTAGCCAGGTATACTTCATTTTTATGTTCATGGAATTGGTCTATGCTATAGATCCACTGCGCAAAGCTGTAAACATATACACAAACGCCTATCACAGCGGCCAATCCAAATATATTGATGAATGAACTGAGTGGGCTTTTCATTAAACTTCTGCGGGAAGTTTTAAAGTAATTTCTAAACATGATGATATTTGAGTTTGTTTGACTTTTCGGTTTCTTCCACGCATAAGGCTGACAACAACAGATCACATCCCATAAATAATATAGCCTGGCTTTCATCATACCCTTTTCAGCCACTCTCTCATAATAAAACTCCTCCAGGTCGCCATGCAATTCCTCATACCTTTCCCGTTTGCAGTACCACTTGAAAAAGGCATGCGGTATTTTGGGTATATGGTGTTTTCTGTTCATTCTTGTCTTAGTGAATCTACCGGATTATTTCTTGTTGCTTTTATCGTTTGGAAACTAATGGCTATGCTCCCAATCAATATCACAATGCATGTGGATAATATATATGACCAGGGGCTTATGCTTATTCTTGAAGCAAAATTTTGCAACCAATAATCCGATGCCAAAAAAGCTATTGGGCATGCCAGTAAGGTGGCGATCATCATAGGCCTGACGATATCATTAGACAATAACCTGATCAAACTGCGAGTACCAGCGCCTAAAACCTTGCGGATACCAATTTCTTTTTTTCTGACCGAAGCAGTAAAGGTAATTAATCCAATAAGTCCCAGGCAGGCAATGAAAATTGAGAGTATTGCAAAAACCACAAATATTTGTCCTGTAGTTGCCTCCGATCTGTATAAGTGTTCGTAATCTTCATCGAAGAAGAAGTAATCAAAAGGTTTGTCTGTATGCTTTGACCAGGTATCTTGAACATATGCTATGGTTTCCCTAATAGCCTCACCATTGCTTATTTTCATACTTACATAACCCGATGTATTATTCGGTATTAATTCAAGCGCTATGGGCTCTATTCTTTTGTGCAAAGACTCTGTATGATAGTCTTTAACCACTCCGATGATTTCAACAAGTTGCCCTGGTTTCCATGGCGTGGTCAGCTTTTGACCGATTGGATCTTCAAAACCAAAAGCTTTTGCCGCTGCCACGTTAATAACCACTGCATTGGTGTCCTGCTTATGCGCTTTGGAGAAAAATCGACCCGAAACCAGTTCGAGACCCATTAATTCCCGATAATCAAAATTCACATGATTGTGCATGAACAAAAAGGTCTCCGGCGCGCCCTGTTTACGATAAGATCTTTTGGCATATTCTTTCCCAGGGATCGTTTTTGAATTTACAACTGTTTTAATAGCAGGATTTTGCAATAAGTCATTTTTAAAAGCATCCAAATGAGTTTTTAACAGTTCAGGTTTGCGAACCACCAGGATCTGTTCCTTATCGAATCCCAGATTTTTAGTAAGCATGAAATCGATCTGATGATAGATCACCAGGGTCCCGGTAATGATCATGATGGATGCCGTAAATTGTATTATGACAAGGAAATTTCTCATCCAGCCTGATTTTGATCCCGGACGAAGTGTGCCTTTTAATACTTCTACTGGCTGGAAAGTGGACAGCACAAAAGCCGGATAACAACCCGCCAGGAAACCAACCATAAAAGCAAGTCCAACAATTAATAATGGCCCAAGGTAACTGGAGCCCATACTAAAGGCCAGTTCTTTTCCAACCAAATCAATGAATGATGGCATCACTACGACCACGATAATAACTGCTAAAACGGTGGCTATTAATGAAACAATTACCGATTCAAAGATGAACTGATATACCAAGGCAGTTTTTGTTGATCCCATTACCTTTCTGACACCAACTTCCCTGGCCCTGGTGGCTGATTGTGCAGTGGCCAGATTTACAAAATTGAATATGGCGATGAACAATATAATGATGCCTACTAAACCATATATATAGAGGTATGAGCTATTGCCAGGCACTCCCAGGTCATTGGATGCCTCTGACTGAAGGTGGATCTTCTTCAATGGCATCAGGTAAAAACTGGTAGAATTGCCCGCTTTTTGCCACTCTGCATAGGTTCTGCCTGTATAGTATTCTATTTCAGGTCCGATATACTTGGGTATAATCTCTTGTATTTTCTCCTCCAAGGAGGCTATCACAGCATTTTCGTGTAACACAACATAGGTGTAGTTAATGCCTGAATCGACCCATCCGTCGTCATTCCACTCATCATAGCTACTCATTGAGCCTAACATATCGAATTGGATGTGTGAGTTGGCCGGGATGTTTTCTGCGATCCCGGTAACTTTATAGAATATAGTATCCTGTTCCACAGCAATTTCTTTTCCCATTGGATCTTCATCTCCAAAGTATTTCCTCGCATAGGTCTCCGTTAAAACCATAGACCTGGGATGGACCAAAGCTGTTTTAGGGTCTCCAGCCAGCAATTTGAAATCAAAAACCTGGAAAAAGGTAGAATCAGCAAATAAGACTCCATCCTCATAGAATTTCTGATCCTCTCGACTTATAAACCACGAGCCACTTCGTCGGATACGTGTTGCCCTGGCTGTTTCGGGATATTCGTTTAATAACGTCTTGGCCAATGGTGGATTTGAAGTGGCCCAGTCTACAATTTGTCCGTTTATATTCCCCTTTGTTTGCACCCGGTAGGTATTTTCAAAATTAGCATGAAATCTATCGTAGCTCAGCTCATTGACCAGATAGAGTGAAATCAAAATGAAACTGGCAATACCAATAGCAAGTCCGGAAATATTTAGCAAAAAGTAATTTTTGTGCTTAACAAGATTCCTGGTAGCAGTAAAATAATAGTTTCGGAACATAATGAGATTTGAGTTTGTTTGACCTTTTGTTTTTTTCCAAGCATAGGGTTGACAACACCGGATCACATCCAATAGATAATACAAGCGAGCTCTGGACAAGCCCTTCTCGGCTGCTCTTTCATAGAAGAACTCCTCCAAATCGCCGTGTAGCTCCTCATACCTTTCCTGTCGGCAATACCATTTGAAAAAGGTATGAGGTATTTTGGGTATGTTGATTTGCTTGTTCATGCTAATCCTTCCTATGTTGTTGTGTTGTTATTCAGCTTTCAATCCTTCCACTGGATT
The DNA here is from genome assembly GCA_030442035.1 of Splendidivirga corallicola. Classification (GTDB taxonomy): domain Bacteria; phylum Bacteroidota; class Bacteroidia; order Cytophagales; family Cyclobacteriaceae; genus Splendidivirga; species Splendidivirga corallicola. The sequence goes on along the minus strand of JAUJEA010000019.1, from coordinate 62,561 downwards.
CGATTTTGATACCTTGTAAATTTGGGTAGCCAATACGATCAGTAAGACGCTTATCAATATCATGACAGCAACGCTAACCGGTGAGAAAGTTATTGGCATATGATAATGGTAAAGCATGCCCAGAAAAGCCTCCATGGTCACATGGCTCAATGGAATCCCAATAAGCAATGCTATCGTAACCAACAGCGCATACTGTCTGGAAATATTGGAGGCGATGTTTCTGAGCGAGGCACCTAAAACCTTTTTAATACTAAATTCTCTGGTCCTACCGGCTACATTGAGCATAACCAGCCCATACCATCCTAAACTTACCAGCATCACGGCAATAAAAGACACTGTCATGAGAAACTCGGCCCCGCTGGCAGCCTCTTCAACGTAAGCACCCAAAACTTCAGACTGATATCCTCCCTGAAAGGGAATTTCAGGAAAAAGAATTGTCCATTGCTCCTGCAAGGCCTTATAGGTTTCTTGCTCCGTGCCATTTTTGACTTGCAAGGATAAATACTGGAAATCTTCAGGGTTAGCTACACTAAAAACTGTTGGACGGATCTCATCCTCAAAGTTGTAGATATGGAAATCTTCCAATACACCAATAATTTCATATTTGGAACTATCAATCTTTAATGTTTGCCCAATAGGTTGCGTTAAATCCATATTTCTGACTAACGTTTCATTGACAATCAAGGCAGTTTTGTCACTTGGATAGGGTCCATTAAAAACCCTGCCTTCCTTCAGGCTTAATCCCATAGTTTCAAAATAATTCTCATCAACAGATAGTTGGCGTACCTGGTATTGTTGATCAGGCATCTCCACGGCAGCATTTGTAATAACTTTACCAAGATGATGTTCTGAACCAGAAAGCGATAGAACATTTATTTGTTGAAGCATGGCCGTCTGCAATTGTGTAAAAGAACCATAGTCATCAACCACAGCATACAAAGCAGCATCTTGATCATAACCCCAGCTTCGGTTGTTCAGGTAGAAAGTGTTTTGAGTAAGTGTGATCCCACAGGTAATGCACAGGCATGTCAGGATCAATTGAAGGGCTAAAAAAACTTTGGTCAATGGATTTTTAGTCCCAAACCTCACGGATCCTTTAAATATTTTGACAACCCTGAATCTCGAGATATAAAGTGCCGGATATAGTCCGGATGCTACTCCAGTAAAGAGCAAAATGAACAACAAATACATCCAAAGCTTTGTATCAATCAATTTGAGTTCCAATTCCGATTCGAACAAACGATTGAACCAGGGAATCATAATGAAGGCACTCAACATGACACCAACCACCAATGCAAAAAAGGTGATCATGATGTTTTCAGCCAAAAATTGAAAAATGACCTGGCCTCTACTGGCTCCTATGGTTTTTCTTAATCCGATTTCCTTAAGCCTTTTAGTGGCCGAAACAATGGCAATATTGATGTAGTTAAAACATGCCAGGGCAAGTATTAACATAGCAATTATGGGTAACACAAATTTTTGTGGTGGATACCCAAAGGAAATGTCATTTCTGATCTGTCCTGATCTTCGATTAAGATCTTCCAACCTGACAAAATCAAAAGAAGCAATAGTCCAATCGTCTTGCCCTTCACTATGAAGCGTCAGGTATTTTTCCATTCCTTGAACAATAGGCTCCATATCGGATGGATCTGCGACCTGTATCAAAGTAGCTGTGACAAAACCGCTCCAGTCATTTGGATTATAGCCTGGGTCGGCTATTTGTAAGTTTTCGAAATTGACCAGAAAGTCGAATTCTATGGCATGCGCTTTAGGAAATGGTTCGGCTACGCCACTTACCTTAAATACTTTTTTATTATCTTTTCCAAAAATGATCAATATATCTTGTCCAATCGGGTTCTTCTCTCCAAAGTATTTGATTGACATTTCGTCACTAAGAATAATGCTGTTCAGATCGGCCAGGGAAGCCGGCGATCCCCATTTGAGCGGGAAGGTAAACATCTCCAAAAACTCAGGATCCGAATAACGTACTTGTTCATGAAATACTTTGTCCTCATTTTTTACGACCACATTTTGATCCTGCAATCGGCAAACTTTTTTAATTTGAGCAAAATCAGCTTTCAACATTTCTCCCAGTGGCTTAGGACTCATGCCATAATGCTGTATACTGCCATCGCGGTTTGAGAAAAAAGTAGTCAGGTAGACCTCACGTTTATTTTCATGGAATTGATCCAGGTTATATTCCCACTCCAAAAAAGAATATGCTATCAAACAAATACCAATAGCTGCCGAAAGCCCAAAGACATTGATGAATGCGTTTAACGGATTTTTTCTGCTATTTCTGAAAGAAGTCTTAAAATAGTTGTTGATCATCATGATGTTTGGGTTTGTTTGACCTTTTGATTTTTTCCAGGCATAGGGTTGACAACACCGGATGACATCAAATAAGTAATGCATGCGAGCTTTCAATAACCCCTTATCTTCCGCTCTTTCATAATAGAACTCCTCGAGATCTCCATGTAATTCCTCGTACCTTTCCTTTTTACAGTACCACCTGAAAAAGGCATGTGGTATTTTGGGTATGTTGATTTTCTTACTCATGCTAATCCGGGGTATGTCACATTTTTTTATTCCGCCTTTAGTCCATCTACTGGATTGGATTTTGAGACCTTCCTGATTTGCGTCGATATTACCGCAAGCAGAACCAGGGTCAGAATGACAACCGATATGGCCACGCTTGAATAACTCATAGGTATGTGATAAACAAAAAGCATATCCAAATAAGCTTCGATAAAGACGTAGCTGATCGGAGCACCAATGAGAAGGGCCACCGCAGCCAAAATCATGTATTGTCTGACAATGTTTGATGTTATATTCCTGATCCCGGCACCTAAAGTTTTTCTAATACTAAACTCCCTGGTTCTCCCGGATACATTGAGTGTGACCAGACCATATAGTCCTAAACTGGCTAGTAGTACCGCTACAAAGGCAATAACCTTATTGAACCTTTCTGCGGTATTGGTCATATGGAAATATTCACCCCAGACATCTTCCTGATAACCTCCCTGAAAGGGAATTTCAGGAAAGAGGCTTGCCCATTGATCTTGCAGTGCCTGGTAAGTTTCTTTTTCGGAACCATCATTTACTCTTAAAGACAAATAATGATATTGACCGGGATTGGCAACCCGGAAAATGGTTGGTTCGATCTTGTTGAAGAAACTATAAAAATGAAAGTCCTTTATGACACCAATCACCTCATATTTCGCGCTGTCGATCTCAAATAGTTGTCCTATAGGTTCGTTTAAGGCCAGTTTTTTAACAAACTGTTCATTCACGATTATAGCTTGTTTATCACTTTCAGGATGGTCCTGGAAAACCCTGCCATCGATAAGCTGTAATCCCATTGTTTCAAAATAACCGGGATCAACGATCAATTCATTGACTTCGTATTGCCGACCAGGTACATGAACTACTACAGAAGCCATATCTTTGCCCAGGTGATGTGCAGAACCGGAAATCGCCACAACATTGGGATTTTGAATCATGGTTGCTTGCAATTGTTCAAAGGCCGTTGTATCTGGCATGTGCACATAAATTGCACCTTTTTGCTGGTATCCCCAACTTCTAGTGGATTGATAGGTATTGTTTTGAGTAAATACTACACCGGCAGTAATGGTAATACATGCTAATATTAATTGGGTGCCAAGAAATACCTTTGTCAATGGGTTTTTCTTACCAAATTTCACGGAACCTTTAAATATTTTTACTGCATCAAATTTTGAAATGTAAAAGGCAGGATAAATACCTGATGCAATTCCTGTAATGAGTAAAATAGCTACCAGGAATATCCATAGATTCTTATCGATAAGCTGAAGTTCCATTTCCCACCCTGCCAATTGAGCCAACCAGGGAATGAAAATGGTGACAGCCAATATACACCCGAGGATCAAGGCAAAAAATGTAATCAATATGTTTTCCGCTAAAAACTGAACAATGACCTGCCTTCGATGAGCGCCTATGACTTTTCTCAAACCAATTTCTTTCAATCTTTTGGCTGCTGATACTATGGCAATATTGATATAATTAAGGCAAGCCAACACCAGCATAAAAAGTGCTATAACGGGCATCCCTATTCGTGCTTCGAGATTGTCATCATAAGAAATATCACCTTCTATATTTCCTGATTTTTCATGCAAGTCCGCTAATCGTTCAAAGGTGAAGGATGAAATGGCCCAATCTTCCTGCACTTCATTTTGTAGAATCCTGTACTTCTCCATTCCTCCTGTTATATCCGCCAAATCTGACGGATTATCAACCTGGATCAAAGTAGCATTCACAAAGCCGCTCCAGTCGTTCAAATCATAGGTAGGGTCCGATATTTTAAAATTTTCAAAATTGATCAGAAAATCGAAATCAATAGCATGTGCCTTAGGAAAAGCCTCGGCTACGCCTGTGACTTTGAAAAGTTTATTGTTGTCTTTACCAAAGATCATCAACATATCCTGACCAACAGGATTCTCTTCTCCGAAGTATTTGATTGACATTTCCTCACTGAGAATAATACTGTTGGCATCTGAAAGTGACCCAGGAGATCCCCATTTCAACGGAAAAGTAAACATCTCCAGAAATTCCGGATCTGAATACCGTACCTGTTCGTGAAATACCTTGTCTTCATATTTCAGCACCACATTTCTATCTTCCAGTCTGCATACTTTTTTAATATGTGTAAAATCTTCCCGTAACATTTCTCCCAATGGTGTGGGTGTCATGCCATACTGTTGTTCGGTGCCATCACGGTCGGCAAAAAAAGTAGCCAGATAAACTTCATTTTTATATTCATGAAAACGATCAATGCTATGATCCCAGGCTAGAAAAGTGTAAACGACCAGGCAAATACCAATAGCCACGGAAAGTCCGAATACGTTGATGAAAGAGCTTAAAGGGCTTTTCATCAAACTCCTGGACGAAGTTTTGTAATAGTTTTTGAACATCATAATATTTGAGTTTGTTTGACCTTTCGTTTTTTTCCAAGCATAAGGTTGACAACAGCGAATGACATCAATCAGGTAGCATAACCGGGCTTTTGCAGCCCCCAATTCAGTCACTCTTTCATAGTAGAATTCTTCCAGATCGCCATGCAACTCCTCATACTTTTCCTGTTGACAATACCATTTGAAAAAGGCATGGGGTATTTTGGGTATGTTAATTTTCTCACGCATGCTAACCCATTTGCCATTTAAAAGCGAGCTCCGGTATTTGTGTTCTGAGGCTCATCCTTAATTCCATGGATTCATCCAATGCTTTTTTCCCAAAGGGTGTGATGGAGAACAATCGCTTCCTCTTCCCTCCTCTTTTGGATTCAGGATCACCTAATCGGGAATCTAACATCCCTTTCTTCTCAAGGCGATATAATGATTTATGCACAGCACTTACATTGACCGAACGGCCGGATTGTTTTGTGATTTCCTTGGTGATGGCCACAGCATACGCATCATCATATAACACACCAACCGTTAGCAAAACAATTTCTTCGAATTCGCCAAGATGTATTCTACTCATGAGTATTTAATTTACTTTTGTCTGCAATATAAGTGTTTTAAAATAATAAAGTTTACTTTTGTCTGTAAAATATTGCTATGGAAAATCATTTTTCAATCCTCATAGAAAACTTACTATGCGTATGTTAGATTCTGGGAAGCCATAATCCCATGGTGGCACCGAAAATTCCTATCCCCATGGCAAAGGTCAGAACAAGCAATGCTCCGGCCATGGCAAAACGTCCCACTGCACTTCCTTTATCCCTTGTGAATAGATACAGTTCGAGGATGGCAAGTGGCACCAGATATTGACCGAAAGTCCAGAAACTTAGAAAAGGACCTTGAAAAGTTTCGGGATCAAATCCGACAGGGCCCTTATTCAACAAAATCCATAACATCAACCCTACCCTAAAGAACCAAACGCCACTTACGACAATAAACAACCGAAGCGCCCAACGACGATGTATTTTAATTTGTCGAGCAACCGCATATCGCCATGCCAGGTAGGCAAATAGCAGGATCAATACAGCATCCAGACTAATCCCTACATGCATGATAAGACCACCAACTGTTCCACGTGTCCAGATCATGTACAAGCCAGCAATACTCGTTACGACAACCGCCAGCAGATACATACGGCCATTCAAACGGTGAAATTTTCGTGCGTGATTCCGGATATATGGAATGAACTGAAGTGGTCCAAGACCCATAATCAGGATTGCCAGGAAAAGATGGCCAGCCAAAGCAGCATTACCCATCGGATCCCCTTCCATAATACCATGAGGCAGGACATCTCCCCACACCTCCAAATTGCCCTGTATTGTGGAACCTCCGTAAAGGGCCATAACATAATAGGTAAATATCCATTGTCCTGCAATGGCCACTAAGAACCAGAAACTACCGGCTAAATTCAGTGCTTTGCCAGCTGCTGCACTAAATTTCAATCCGTTGGCTAATACAGGTTTCGTTATTGAGGTTTTTACGTTAGTATCCATTTTTTTGAGTTGTTTGACCTGTTATTAATTTTACTTTTGTCTGTAAAATAATCTTGATTGTCGCTCATGTTTACATTTAATAATTCATTTTATTGAGTGAAATTTTCTCAATTTTCGACTGTGGGAGGATGATCTACTCTAAGCGATATAAACACAGCCTAATGGAAAAGTCGTTTTGGAGGAATTGTAGAAACTAAGCTATACAATCGTTTTATCGCATTTACCTTTTATACTTCATGATGATGCTTTATTTTTTAGATTCGTTGCATGAGGTTTTGATTTAAACTAAAAAATAGTTTTCGCAAGATGATTCAGTTAGCTGGTTAATGCGATAATATTTCAGCCAGGATATTGGAGGCCGGCGATCTGGTTGCTATGAAATGATATATTCAAGGAAATGCATTACAAGCGGGAAAGAGCATTTGTCAATGATACAAATCCCCATTCAGATATCGCAACCCCGAATCGATCACAACAGTCACGATTTTCTTACCGTCACCGATTTCTCTTGCCCTTTGTATGGCTGCCCATACGTTGGCTCCGGAAGTAATTCCGCCAAATATACCCTCCATCCTGGCCAGTTTTCTGGCCGTTTCATAGGCGTCTTCATCTGAAACAGCAATAACCTCATCGACCAGATCATTGCGGAAAATAGAGGGCACGAAGGACAGCCCAATCCCCTCTAATTTATGAGATCCTGATGTATCACCACCCGAAATGTTACGGACATGCAGAGGCTCCATGGCAATGCAGCGAATCGAAGGGATGGCTTCTTTCAATATTTCTGAGTTTCCCGAAAAGCATCCACCCCCTCCTACTCCCATAACAAATTCGTCAATGTCATTTCCAAGAACATTCAAAATTTCTTTGGCCCTTTGATGATAAGCATTTCTATTATCTACATTGTTCACCTGGTCCGTCCAAAAGGTATTGGGTGTTTTACTCAATTCCTTCGCCCTGGCAATCATATCATCAATGAGCCTGGCGGTCAATAAGCCATTTTCACTTGGAATGATCTCCAGTTCCGCTCCAAAGGCACTCATGGTCCGGAGCTTTTCCTTTGCAAAGGCATCTGAAGTGACAAAGTGAGCCTGATAACCTTTAGTAGCACAGACCATGGCCAAGGAGCTCCCCGTGCTTCCTCCCGTATATTCCACTACCCTCCCTCCTGTTTTAAGTTCACCTCTTTTTTCAGCACCTTCAATCATGGAAAGTGCCATCCGGTCTTTCATGCTCCCGGTCGGATTGCCACCTTCATACTTGACATAGATCTCGGCACAACCCGGTTCAGAAAGCCGTTTTAGTTTGATCAATGGGGTATTTCCAATCATATCTGTTTAACTTAAATGACTAAGTACCCTGTCCTTGAAATTCTTATTTCGGATGTGTTGCTCCATTTTTTCTAATAGATCCAAAAATGCCTCGTCCTCATCAAGCATTTCTTTAATGGATTGTTGGCCTGCGCTCCATATGCTTTCAAACAGGGGTAGTTGGTCAATGGCTTTTTGAGAAAGTTGCAATTGCCGTTTCCTATTGTCACTGTTGTCCTCCACAATATCGATATAACCTTTTTGCTTCATCTTATTGATGATCTTCACAACAGCAGGTTGTGACAATTGAAATGATTCGGCCATTTCTGTCATCGTGCTTCTCTTATTTTTTTTGAGCAATAGAAACACAAAGTGCCAGTTAGGCTCAATATCAATGCCTTTCAATTTGTATAAATCCCGGATACTTTGAAGCATGGAATCACTCAAGCGTTTGAGTCTGGCTATCAAGCCCAGGTGTTCCAGTTCTTTTAAGAAATCATCTTTCATGGAAAGTACTTAACTAGTTAAGTAAATATAATAAAAAAACTTAACCTGTTAAGTATTTCTGACAAAACAAGAAAATCCCATCGATCCCATCATATTATTCAAGATGGGATCATCATTTTAAGGTAGATTTTTCCAGCTTACTGTCAATAAGATTTTTAGATCCAATTCGGAAGCGCTATCACATGCTCCATCAATATAGACTATTGGTAAGTTTTATTCATTCCTTAAGGAATCTACAGGTTTGGTCAGTGCCGCTTTGACGGTTTGCATACTCACAGTAAGCAATGCAATTACCAGAACAATACCACCCGCCAAGGCAAAAATCCACCAATCAAACTTGGTCTTATAAGCAAAATTTTGGATCCAGTTGTGCATGAAATACCAGGCCAGAGGCATTCCAATGACAAAAGAAATGATCATCCATTTGGAAAAATCCTTGCTGAGGAGCAAAATGATATGTCTAGTGGATGCACCTACTATTTTCCTGATACCTATTTCCTTTGTTCTCTTCACAATGAAGTAGGAAATCATCCCTAACAATCCAAGACAGGCTATGAATATGGATATGAATGAAAACGTCGCATAGACCTTCGCGGTAATTTGCTCACGTTGAAACAAACGGTTAAAGTCCTGATCCAGAAAAGTGTAATCAAAAGGGCCATGATTTGAGAGCTGTTGCCAACTTTTTTCAATTTCCTTTACAGTGTTTCCAACATCGCCACTTTGGACCTTGACCAGGATATAATCAAATCGAAAATCTTGTAATTGATTCAAGGGAAAAATCACCAGCGGTTCTACCTGATGGTGGAATGAATTGAAATGAAAATCCTTAACAACACCAATAACAGGATATGGTTCATTTCCCATAGTGCCTCTATCAATGACCATATCCAACGGATCTTCCATCTGTAATTTCCGTACTGCCGCTTCGTTGATAAGTGCCACTTTTCGATCGGGATGTTCCGGATCAAATTGTTGTCCCTGAACGATCTCAAGATCCAGGGTTTCCAGCAGATCTATATCACTTACTAATGGATAAATAGTGTGACTTTTATCCATTGGTTCCTCCTGAAAATGTTGACCATGACCATCAAAATGTCTGCCTGGAATGGTATTCGTATAAGAAACATTGATCACATCCGATCTTTTTAATAATTCCTGCTTGAAAGCTTCCTGGTTTTTGTTCAATAAACCGGGCCTCCTCACTACCAATACCTGGTCAGTATCAAAACCCAGGTTAATGTTTTGCATGAATTTAAATTGCTTGTAGACCACCAGGGTACTAATGATCATGATGACACAAATAGCAAATTGCATCATGACCAGTATATTTCTGAAAACTACTTTTCCACCGCCAAATTGTTTTTGCTGACCCAGTATGCTGACAGGTTTGAAGGAGGAGATCACCAAGGCAGGATAAATTCCGCCGAGTACTCCGATCAAAAGAGCAAAACCGATCAGTCCAAGAATGGTCAGCGGATCTGTATAATCCAGACTAAGGTTTTGTCCGGTTATATTGTTAAAATATGGCAAACATATATCTAATAGCAGGACACCAATGGCTAATCCTAACAGAGAGATCGAAACAGATTCTGCAATAAACTGTTTGATCAGGGGCATCTTGCCACTGCCAATGGTTTTACGGATACCTATTTCCTTGGCCCTGTTGCTTGAAATAGCGGTGGACAGGTTTACATAATTAATTACTGCTAATAACAAAATAACCAAGCCTATAATACCCAAGGCATAAGTTTGTAAGGCTACTCCTTCACGGTTTTCGAATACCAGCGTACTTAAATGAACCTGATCCAAGGGCTTAAGAAAGAAGCGATAATAATCACCTCCCTGATACATTTCAGTATAGGTCTTCCCAAATCTTTTTAACAAATAGGGTTCATAACGATCTTTTAAGAACTGAGGAAATTTGGCAGAAACTTGCGATGGTATGACCTGGTCATTCAGTAAAACATAGGTAACAAACGTATGATTATGCCAACTATTATCAAAATTGAAATTGATGGTTTTTAAGGATGACAAGGACAGCAAAATCTCAAAATCAAAATGGCTGTTGTCAGGATAGTCTTCCACAATTCCGGTTACTTTGCATTCATTGAAAAAATGATCAAAATGGAGTGTTTGACCCATAGGATTCTCATCACCAAAATACTTTTTCGCAGCCGATTGTGTGAGCACAATAGAATTAGGCAGGGCTAGCGCGGTAGCAGGATTTCCTTCTACAAAGGGAATGGTAAAAATATCAAAGACCGAGGAATCTGCTCCAACAATACCTTTCTCAATGACTTTTTGATCCCCATTAGAAACAGGAACTTCTTCAAACCAAAAACACAACCGGGTAAAAGCTTCCACCTCTGCAAAGTAATCATCCAATGCAGGGCCTAAAGGGGGTGTAGTCCAACCTCCCTCCCATTCATCTTCCGCCGTTTTACCCTGAGCACCTACCAGGAAGATGTGGTCTTTTTTCTCATGAAAATTATCATAATGGGTTTCATGCCAGCTGTACATCCCTAACAACAGCGAACAAGTGATGGCAATAGCAAAACCGGCTATGTTGATCAAACTGAAAAACCTGTTCCTGATCAGGTTCCTCCAGGCGATGATTAGATAATGTTGGATCATAATTAAGTTTTAAAAAGTGATATACCAATATCCGGACCGCCTTGCCTATGGCAGGGATTGTGCCAAATTACAAAAAAGTGGTTGAAACGTTTATTTGCCTAATAGCTGCGGAAATCTCCGAGTTAAGTTTGCCCATGGATGGGCATGAATGTCCACTGGTGGGCAGTGGTAGACAGACGGCTTTTACTTGATGGATTGGAATAAGATTTTGAGTATTTATGACAGAGAAGTCTAATATCAATTCCAATGATTTATGGGCAAGTTTCGAAGAGAAATAAAAGCAGCTATGGTAAATTCTGTTGCTATCTAGAAATATTAAATCGAACTAATCAATCTTTAATTTTTGGATTCATTGGCAGGAATTATTTCCAAACTAATCATGTTCGTAGTTGATTCTGAGCTGTACAGACTAATACTTTTGACACACCAATTCAAAAAATCCAGTAAAATAACTCTTGGGTCTATAGAATAACACACCTTATTAGACCTACTTTTACTTAGTATTGTAATTCAATATTTAATGATACTTAATAATTATGTTTTATATTAGTTATTACGATATTTTCGTTATAAAATTGCTTATAAGTTTAAAATTGAATATCAATTAATCTTTTTATACAAAAAAAATGATTTTACCAAATACTTAAATCATGCTAGTAAGAATTAAAATAGGTAACTTTCTTTCATTTGATTCTCCAAGGGAATTTAATATGCTTACTGGGGAATATCGAAGATTGAGTAATCACGTTTACCCACATAAAGGTATAAATATTCTCAAATTTGCTGCGATTTATGGTGCAAATGGTTCAGGTAAGTCTAATTTTATCCTCTCTCTAGATGCCATGCAGGATATAGTCTACAATGGAGGTCTTGGCAAAAATTCTATTAATAATTTTAAACTAAATGATTCTAAAAAAAATGCTACCCCTACAATGTTTGAAATAGAGATAATAACTGGTGGGACTGCATATATATATGGATTTGAAATAAATGCAAATAGAATTGAAAGTGAATGGTTATATCAATCTGGTCTTGGTGAAAAGAAAGATTCCTTAATTTTTAATAGAATAGAAAGAGAAAAATTAATAGAAGTAGAGGTTAATGAAAAATTAACTAAAACTTCTAAAGACCGCGTGCTATTTGAACATTATAGTTCCAAAGTATTAAAATCTGATCAATTATTACTCTCAACTCTTTATGAAGGCGAGCTAAAGAGTCTCCATAAAGATGTTAAAGCAGTTTGGGACTGGTTTTACAGCCTAAACATAATTTTTCCACGGGCGTCACCTAGGTGGTTATTATTTAATTTAATTAACAATGCAAATTTTGAAAAGTTCTCAAACGAGATTCTAAGCAAAATTGATACTGGGATAAAAAGATTACACATCAAAACATTCCCGTTGGAATCATATTTTGGTGAAGATGATAAGAAAGAAGCAAATAAAATTAAAGATGAGCTATATGCTAATGAAGAAATTCCAATTCCACTTGAAACAGATGTTTTAGCTATTGTTGAAAATAATGAACCCGTTATAAAGAAATTATTAATAGAACATATTGGATTTGGAGAAGAAAACTTATTTACATTTTTTGAGGAATCAGATGGCACTAAAAGAGTTGTGGAGTATTTGGTCATGCTATACTCACTGGTCAATAATACACCAAAGAGCCAACAAAGTGTTTATATTATTGATGAAATAGAGAGAAGTATACATCCATGTCTAATTAAAGTCTTATTAGAAAAATTATCAGGAGAAGATATCAAAGGACAGCTAATATTCTCTACTCATGAATCAAATGTCCTTGACTTAAAACTATTTAGACCAGATGAAATCTGGTTTTCTGAAAAGGATTCTAAAAATGGAACTTCGTCATTTTACCCTTTATCAGAATATGAGGTTAGAACGGATTTTAATGTAAGAAATGGGTATTTGAATGGTAGATTCGGTGCTATTCCATTCTTAGGTGATTTTTCAAATCTAAATTGGAATAAACATGCCGAAATCTACGAATAGAGAATACAAAAAGGGGAAACCTTTTAGAGATGCCAGAAAATTTTTTATCGTTTGTGAAGGCGAACGAGAGGCTGATTACTTTAATTTTTTTGATGGAAAATCGCGTAAATTAGTCATTGATGTTTCTCCTCCAATAAAGCAACATCAAGGAGAATCTGCTCCTTCCAAACTAAAAGAAAGAGCAATTAATCATATCGAAAAAAGTGGCTGGGATGAGAATTTTAATGATCAACTATGGTTTGTTCTAGATGTTGATAGTTGGGAGAGAGAAGCCATAGACTCTCTGTGTGCTATTACCGAAGAGTTCTCCAATTGGGGAATAGGAATTAGTAATCCTTGTTTTGAAGTTTGGCTCTACTATCATAAAGCAGATGGATTTACTATTCAACCAAAAAATGCTCAACATATGAAACAAATATTGCATCAACAAGTAAATGGAGGGTACACTCTTGAGGAATATGCTCCTGAAATAGAGACAGCTATTGTTAATTCTGAATCAAATGACAAAGTTCCACAATCCGATTTTCCAGATTTGTGTGTTACTAAAGTTTATAAATTGGCAAGGGAATTTATAAACCTTTTGGAAAAAGACGATGGTCGATTAAAATTTATTTGATTTATTCATAATCGAACACATTCTTTTCCAAGGAAGCAATTGAGGAGTGAATATTTATTTTAGAGCTTCGTTTATAGGTATTTTCAGAAAGAGGGTCAGAACTACTTTATTTATTCAGAAATTCATTGCATTAAATAGGCACTTTCCGAATTTTCTCGGTGTTTCATTATTTTCTAAAAGTAACAAGAATCATTTTCTATTTTGTCTTGTAAAATCCAAATGATAAATACTGAGAGTGGTTAACCCTTGAAACTATATTTCACCTTGCCCAACCTTTCCAAAAATCCCCTACACATCCTAAACTATTTTTTGTAAATTGACGTAAGAAAACTAATCTCTAATCAATTCACTACTATGGCTACATACAATCTTAACATTAACGGAACTAACCGGCAGGTAGACGTGGAATCCGACACGCCAATGCTTTGGGTACTCAGGGATCATCTTGATTTAGTAGGTACTAAATATGGATGCGGTATTGCGCAGTGCGGTGCTTGTACGATTCATCTCAACGGTAATGCTGTCAGATCTTGCTCTGTACCTGTCAGCGCGGTAGGTGATCAGGCAGTTATAACTATTGAAGGACTATCGGAAACTGTTGAAAAGGCTGAACATGCGGTACAACAGGCCTGGCTTGAACATGATGTGCCACAGTGTGGTTACTGTCAGGCAGGACAAATCATGAACGCTGCCGCTTTACTCACCAGGAATTCAAACCCATCGGATGAGGAGATTGACGATGCTATGAACGGTAATATTTGCCGGTGTGGCACTTATATCAGGATCAAGGCTGCTATCAAAACAGCCGCTTCAAAAATGAGTTAAAAAAATCACCTCAACCAAACTACCATGACGCTAATCAAAACAAGACATAATAGAAGATCTTTTCTCAAAGTATCGACTGCTGCAGGTGGTGGCATGATCCTAGGATTTAGCTGGCTTGCCTCATGTACACCCAAAAAAGAAGAATTATTAACCATGCCGGACGAATGGTTTGATATCAATGCCTATATTAAAATAGGAGAAAACGGCGTGGTCACCATTATGTCTCCTAATCCGGAGATTGGTCAAAATGTTAAAACCTCCATGCCAATGATCGTGGCTGAGGAATTGGATATTAATTGGAAACACGTTGTCGTAGAACAAGCTGACTTGAACCTGATTAAGTATTCACGTCAGTTAGCCGGTGGTAGTCAATCCATTCGTCAGGGTTGGCAAGGCCTTCGCATGGCAGGCGCTACGGCGAGAAGAATGTTGATGGAAGCAGCGGCCAAGCAATGGCAGGTGCCGTTAGGAGAATTAACCACCGCTGATGGTATCATTACGCATAAAGCATCCAATCAATCTATTGGGTATGGTGAAGTAGCTTCCAGCGCCGCTGGAATAGAAGTGCCAGAAGAAGTTGAGTTGAAAGATCAGAAAGATTTTAAAATCATTGGTCAACCTACCAAAAATGTGGATGGTACAAAAATCGCAACAGGCCAGCCGTTATTTGGTCTGGATTACAAGGAGGATGGCATGCTCACTGCGATGATCATCCATGCACCCGCCTTTGGCATGAAGCTTAAATCATACGATGCGAGCGCTGTTAAGTCCATGCCCGGTATTAAAGATGTGATCACGGTCCAAACGGAAGTTGAGGAACGTCAGTGGTCTGATACCAATGCTTTTACCGAAATAGTAGCCGTAGTGGGTAACAGTACATGGGAAGTGATGAAAGCTAAAAAAGCTTTAAACGTAGAATGGGAATGGGATACACCGGGAGAAAATACCGATGAACATGCGCAAGAGTTTGTGAAAATCCTGGAATCCTCAGCGAAGGAACCTGCAAGACTTGATGGTAATCCAAAAGATGCTTTCAAGAATGCAGCCCAGGTAGTAGAGCGATTCTTCAGTGCTCCGCTGCTGGCACACAATACGTTGGAGCCTATGAACTTCTTTGCTCATGTGACTTCAGACAAGGCATTGCTTGTAGGACCTATTCAAACGCCGGAATATCTAAGTAAAAGCGCTGCCAGTGTTTTGGGACTTGATGAAAAGCAAATTACTATCCAAATGACCCGAATGGGAGGAGGATTTGGCCGAAGGCTGTATGGCCACTTTGGTATTGAGGCGGCAGTTATTTCTCAAAAAATTGGTGCCCCTATCAAATTGGTTTATACAAGGGAAGATGATATGACACAAGGGACTTACCGTCCTTCTTACCTGGTAAAATATCGTGCCGCTTTAGACGAAGATAATAACCTCATCGGTATACACATCAAGGGAACCGGATCACACGGAAGTCCTATTTTCGCTAATCGCTTTCCTGCGGGAACAGTCGATAATTATCTGGCTGAAAACCTGAACTTCCAGACTAACATATCCGCAGGAGCCTGGCGTGCACCTCGTTCCAATTTCATGGCCGGTGCAGAACAGGCCTTCCTGGATGAAGTGGCTGAAACAGCTGGCAAGGATCCAATTGATTTCAGACTGGAGCTATTTGACCGGGCGATTAACAATCCTGTTGGTGAGCGTAATGATTATGATCCTGAACGCTATGCCGGTGTACTCAAATTGGTTAGAGAAAAGTCCGGATGGGGTAAGGATATACCGGGGGTTTATCGTGGCGTATCGGCATATTTCTGCCATAACTCCTATGTAGCACAAGTATTAGACATGGAAATGGTCAGTGGCAAGCCTGTCGTCAAAAAGGTATGGTGCGCCGTTGATTGTGGAATTGTTGTCAATCCTGAAGGCGCTCGTAATCAAATTGAAGGTGGAATCATTGATGGTATCGGACATGCCATGTACAGCAGTCTGACCATAAAGAACGGAGCACCTGAGCAACACAACTTTGATCGTTACAGACTGATCCGTCATAGAGAGGCACCAGTTGAAATTGAGACTTTCTTTGTCAACAACGGTATTGATCCAACTGGACTTGGAGAACCTTCTCTCCCGCCAATATCAGGAGCTTTGGCCAATGCGCTGTATAAAGCTACGGGAAAACGTTTGTACAGACAGCCATTTACACAGCAGGATATTGTGTTAGGGTAATCTGTTGAGGTTTATTTAAAAAATCATTAGAGTTCAATTGGATGACCATCCAATTGAACTCATTTTTATGGTAGATACTTAAGAAGATCTACAAGGTTTTCCAGTTTATTTTGCTTACTTCTCTTTGTATTCCTTGATCCTTTTATCCGTCGACCTCAATGCCATTAACTTAAACGTCATTCCTTACTTGATAAGGAATCTCAATCAGGCTTAAACTTCTAAAAATGGGATTCCTGCTTACGAAGGAATGACGTCTTCTGTTCGATAAAGCTTAAGTCAATGACATTGCCTTTAACCTTATATAATCTAAATTACCTTAGGAACTAAAACCAAGGAGAATAAAAAAAGGAAGGCACGACACAACTAAACGTACCTTCCGCATTATTCAATCAATCTAAAATACCCGCCTCACATTTTTAACTTGGTTGGAGAATAAGTATTCTATAACCAGCCTTTGATAATGCCGGTCTTTTTCTTTTGATGTTGTTGTGAAATGTTCAGGCGTGTGATGATCAGTGCTTTTACGGCGCTTACTGATCCTCACTGCCCAAACATCATCCTATTTATTTTAAGTTTTAACGCTTAAGTGCCCTGATACTCGATTCCCAATTCCTTCAAAAGTTTGATCGAATTTGCTTTAACATTTGCAGGAGGGTTCAGAGAAAGGGATTTCTTCAGACTTTTAATAGCTAGCTTATCATCACCATTAATTTTATAGGCTTCACCCAAGCTATCATGAACGTTGGCATTGGTTGGATTTCTCTTGACATTGAGCTGAAAGTATTCAATGGCTTTCTGATTTTGTTTTTGACCTAACATTTGATATCCCAGAAAATTAAGCTGACCCATATTGGCTATCTGAGCCGCTTCGTCACTCATGGCCATGGCTTCGGATGTTTTACCCTGCTGAGCTAAAAGTCCTGATTTAACCATCAGGCCATTAAATCCTTTTTGTTGGTTAAGCGCCTGATCGATCCATCCAATCGCTTCCTCGTGGTTGATATTTTCATTCATACAATAACGCGCCGCTGCCGTAAATCCCTGAGGACCAAATCCTGCAGTAGACCGAAGTTGATCTCTGAAGCTTTGCAGTACCATGTCATGGATATCAACGGATACTTTAAAAGGTATTCTTTTTTCCTCCCAGGAAAGTGCTAAAACACCATAATCTTTACCCATATCCACGAAATCATAAGTTAAGACTTCAGTATGAGGAACCTTCTCCGTAGTGACACTGACTCTCAAGGCGTCTTCTTTTTCATCATAAAAAAAGCTGCCCCAGGAAGAGCTATTCTTACTGAATATTACCGTAGCACCACCATCTTCCTTGATTTCCATATGCAATCCGTATTGACCGGCTGCCAGGTCCTTTCCTTCTATTTTTACATCATTTGAAAAGGTAATGATGGTATTTTCATTGGCACCAGCCCTCCAGGGAATGGGATTCCCGGAACCAAAACCCACTTTATTAAATCCATAAGCGACCTGTTGTCCCCATATTTTGCCTGACCGGTCATTTCCATTTAAGGTAACTCTGGGCCTGGAATATTCAACTGTTATCTCCGTTAGCCCAATGGTCTGTTTCAAAGTTGCTGCAGGGCTCACCGCTCTGGGTGACTTTAGCCCCTGCCCGTTGAGATTGATCGTGAAACATATCAATGCAACAGGCAATAAAAGATGTAGTAGCTGTTTTTTACAAGTGATCATAGTTTTACAATGTTTGATATTAACACCCAACCAAATTACAGCTAGAAATACACAGCTAATAAGTAAATGTGATCAGTCACATTTTTTGTGATGAACGGTGAGAGAGGAAGGTCAGAGATGAGATTGAAATTAGCCTTTTGTTTTCAGGTCGTTTCTTCTAAGACTTGTATTTGGGTTAATTACGAATTATTAATTAAAAATTACGAAATCAAATTTTTTTTAACTAAAAACTTAAAATTCAAAACTAAAAATTATTCTCTCGTAATTCGTAATTATCAATTTGTAATTATTTTTCAAAGTAATTAAGAATATCACCCTTATAAGTTCTCCCGGAAATCAATTTTTGTCCGTTTTTTAAAGTGAATAGATATTCATTGTTATTCAGGTATTTGTATTTGAGGATATAGCGGCGATTGATCATATAAGACCGGTGTATTCTTAAAAAATCCTCGGGATCCAATTGGTCAGCAATGGCATTCATAGTAATTCTATAGAGATGCGTAGCTTGATCTGTGTGAAGTACCACATAATTCCCATCTGCTTCCAGGTAAAGAACATTGTCCGCAGCAATTTGTGCAACCCGTCCTTTTTCTTTGATGGAAAACAATTTAAGATAAACACCATCTTCCTGCTGAAATTCACGCATAAGGTTTAGCAACTTATTATTGAACTTTGATGAACGTTTAAGTTTTATCTGATCTTTGGCTTGTTTGAGGGCCTCTCCAAATCGATCTTCATCAAATGGTTTTAAAAGGTAATCGAGTGCATGAACTTCGAAAGCCTTGAGTGCGTATTGATCAAAGGCAGTGGCAAAGATGATATAAGGAAGGTTTACTGTTTTGAGTTTGGAAAGTACTGTAAATCCATCCATATCCGGCATTTGGATATCCAGGAAAACAAGGTCCGGTTCCTTCTGAGCGATCATTTTGATGGCTTCCTCTCCATTCCTGCACTCCCCTATTACCATGATCTCCGGTTCTCCATCAAGTAATTGAAAAACCCTTTTTCTGGCCAGTATTTCATCATCTACTACAATAGCTTTGATCATTGTTCCTAACGCTTTTCTTGTTTTGATTCAATGAATGGGACAGTTATTTTAACCACAGATCCTTGCGGACCATCAATTTCCACTTCCAATTGATACGCTTCACTATAATGCTGTTTTAATCTTTTCTCAACATTCTTCAAACCAATTCCTGTTGTTTTGGCCTTAGTAGGATCAATTGATTTGTCAGATCCATTATCTCTAATGATTAATTCAAGGTTAGCCGAACCGTTGGCCCTTCCATTGAGTTTACGGCTAATAATCTCAATATATCCATCCTCTTTTCTTCTGGCTGTTCCGTGCTTGATAGCATTTTCCACTAAGGGTTGTAAAATAAGGTTCGGTAATAGCGCTTCAAGCGAAGCAGGATCAAGATCATATTTAATATCCAGTCTGTCCTGAAACCTTACCAACTCAATATCAAGGTAGCTTTTGATAAATTCGATCTCCCTTTTGAGTGTAATGATATCACCCTTGTCCTGTTCCAAAATGCTTCTTAACAGGAATCCTAATTTTGAGATCATTTTTTGGGCCGATTTCGGATCATAACCGATCAGTGTGGCAATGGAATGCAGGGTATTGAACAAAAAATGTGGATGCAGCTGCATCTTTAAAGCATTGAGCTGCGCTTGATTAAGTTCCTTTTGCTTTGCAATGTATTTCCTGTAATAAGAAAAGAACATCAAAATCAGTACAATAATCCAATACTGGATGAAACTTGAAAACACACCTGCTCCTAATGCTGCCAGGTTATTTTGCCCAAACATTTCTCTCATATAACCTGATTGAAGATAATATGCCAGATCATAGAGCCTTAAAGCGAAAAAGCGATGGGTTAAGGCAAATCCAACACTCATTAAAATCACGAGGATGATGTTAACCATACCACGTCTTCGATTAGACATGCGAGGTATAGCCATGGCATTAATAAAGGGTACAAAAAGTGCCCATAAGAGAAAATTGATAAAAGTTCTTGCGGATATCACAAACCAGCTGAATTCATAATCATACCCATTGATCACATAATTGGTATAATCCTGAAATACCAATAATATGCTGATCAGACAAGCCGCCAGCATGATATACCTAAACCGAATGGGTGATACTCCCTTTAGTTTAAACCGCATTTAAACATCCGTTTTATTGGATCCAATAAGTAAAAATACCTGACATTTCGGCCATTTATGAGGTTTTTGTGATAAAATGAAAAAATTGTGATACTTTAGTTAGAGCGGCAAACTAGGATCAGAAAAACAAATCTGATCAATCTTTCAAAATTAGCTTAAAGTAAATAGTCAAAACTCAAACAGCAAAACAATGAAGATCAGTTATTTATCAATAATTTCATTTTGTGTAATTTTCACAATTCTAACATCTTGTACACAATCCTCAAAGAAAGAAGCTACTGAAAATGCCGGTGATGAGCATACGGAAGCTGAAAAGAAAAAAGACGTGAGTGAACTCACCTATAAGGAGATTATTACTTTAGTATTTACCAATGATGCCGGAGAAGGTATTGAATGGCATGGGGAAGAATCAAGTAAAGAAGGCGCAGAAGAATTAGCGATCGTCATGCGGGATCAATGTGGTGAAGATGATTGTGGCCAACAAGTCTTTTTGACCAACAGCAATGCCGACAAACCTATAAAAGCCATCATCAAGGCACCATTCAATATTGAGGGTGAAGAAAGCTATGCTGCCCGTGCTTACGAAGTACCTGCCAACAGTGAAGTAGCCATCGGCTGCTCTCATCTTTGTTATAATGGTAAAAGTTATGCGTTTACCCGTGAGATTGTAGCGGCGGAATATCTTGAAAAGTAATTTTGAGTTTTTAGTTTTGAATTTTGAGTTGACTGGGATGATCAACTTCAGCACATAAATACCTCAACACTTCAACACTTTGCATGCCCAATAATTTTTCTTAAATTTTTGTCCAATCCTGAAGAAGGTGATTGTATTTATTGAAAAATCACTTGAACCAATTGGGTGCCGGTCTTTATCGAAAACATTTTTTAAGATTGCCGGTGCCTGATGCAAACTGAAAAAATTATGAGAGATTTTATGTTAATCCTGAGAGAAGATTTTAGCGCTTATGAGCACATGTCACCTGAAGAACTTCAGAAATTGGTACAAAGCCACATGAACTGGGTACAGGAACTTTCTGAAAAAGGACATTTCAAAGCCGGAGATGGTCTGAGCAATGAAGGAAAAGTACTCAAAGGAAAAAATGGAATGGTCACCGATGGCCCGCACATCGAGGCTAAAGAAGGCGTTGGCGGTTATTACCTCATTCAGGCCAATGATTTTGAAGAGGCCATAGAGATCTCAAAAGCCTGTCCTACGTTACAATATGATGGGACTGTGGAAGTGAGGCCAATCATGATCTATTAATAACTTTAGTGAGGGCTCTTAATCTTTTGAGAGCTCTCTAAAAGCTTAAGAAGTTATGAGTTTTGAATTTTTAGTTTTGAGTTAATTAGTAATTTTGAGCATTATCTCGGAATTTATTGACTTTGAACTTAAACACACCAGCACACCAACACTTCAACACCTCAACACGTCATGATAAAGAGGATCAATAGGTATTCCGAATAAAATTAAATGAACAATCCACCCACCATAGTTGAAGCCAATCAATTAGCCAACCACCTTTTCCGGGAACAATCGGGGAAGATGGTGGCGGCGCTGACCAATTTGTTTGGTTTGGATCAGCTTGAGTTGGTGCAGGACATTGTTCAGGATACTTTTTATACAGCCCTTAAGACATGGGTAAAAGCCTTACCTCCGGATCCTAAAGCCTGGTTGTTCAAGGTGGCTAAAAACAAAGCCATTAATGCCCTCAAGAGGGATCAAAAATTAGTCAGACAACAAGGCACTTCTTCATTTGTAAAGGATCAGGCCTCATTCATTACACAGAAGTTTGATCAGATCTTCCTCGATCATGAATTAAAGGACAGTCAGTTACAAATGCTTTTTGCCTGCTGCAACCCCGTTTTTTCAGAGAAAAACAGTATTATCCTGACATTGAAAACCCTGGGTGGATTTGGTGTTCATGAAATCAGCAATGCCCTGCGTATGACCCCTGCAGCAGTTCATAAAAGTCTGCAAAGGACCATTGCTACCATTAAGGAACAAAACATACCTTTCAAAGTACCTTATGCCAATCAGTCAATAGCCAGACTGGAAACAATTCATACCATTCTTTATTTGATGTTCAATGAAGGGTACAATGCCTCTATTGATACTGAACTCATCAGAAAGGATCTTTGTCTCGAAAGCGCCAGGTTAACCAGGATCCTTGCCGAAAGTCAGACAGGGACACATGATACCTGGGCCCTTTTGTCGTTGATGTATTTTAACATTGCCCGTTTCGAGAGTAGATTGGATGCTGAAGGGAATCTCATACTTCTGAAAGATCAAGACCGCACTTTGTGGGACGAATCCTTTATTCAATTCGGTTTTCATTGTCTAAAACAATCCAAAGGCCAACAGTTAAGTCGTTATCATCTGGAAGCCGGCATTGCCAGCATTCATTGTTCTTATACAAGCTATGAAGAAACCAATTGGGAAGAGATCCTTTATTTTTATGATAAGCTCACCGAACTGAATCCCTCTCCCATTATTGCACTTAACCGGGCAGTAACCATTGCTAACTTAAAAGGCCCCCAAGAAGGATTGGATACCTTAGACCAAATTACCGATCAACAGACCCTATCCCAATATCATCTTTTCCATGCTACTAAAGGGGATTTTGAATTTCAGCTGGCTCATTACGAAAATGCTAAAGCTGCATATCAAAAGGCCTTCAACATGACCAAAGTAACAGCCGAAAAAAAACTCCTCAAAAAGAAAATCATTTCCTGCGAAAAAATGATTGGTTAGCCAGTCTCAGTAAGCGAATCGGCACTTTGCATCGTCTAGTCTATATATAAAGTGTTGAAGTGTTAAAGTTGGTAAGTGCCAAAGATTTCCAGGCAGGCATTTCATCGACCAATCGTAATTCGTAATTTGAAATTCATAATTTGACATAACTCAAAACTAAAAATTCAAAACTCAAAACTATACCCCCCTTGAAACCCAAAAAAATCACAATCCTGCTAACAATAGCCATCATCATTGTTTTGTCCCTAAACGGTATATTTCAGCTCCATGATGGTGTCAGCTCCTCCAGAGAAAAGGAGCTTGAAACTTATCATCAGTTAATGGAGCAATTTGTTGCTAAAAACCCTGTAGATCAATTCTTACCAACCGGACCTGACCGGGCTAATGTCCGGGATTTTATCATGACCGTGGATATAGACAAAGGTTATGTACCTAAGGAAAATTTACTGGAAATCAACAGACCGGATAAAACAGCACGCAGAACCGGCGGCAGGGATTTTAACTGGGAGAACCTTCCAACGGAAATAGCGGGTAGAACACGGACCTTTATGATTGATCCGAACAATGGAGACTTGCTGGCCGGTGCTGTAACAGGAGGCCTTTGGAAAAACACGGATTTCAGAAACAATGCTTCCTGGCAATTGGTAGAGGGTTTTGAAAATACTTCCATCAGTTGTATGGTCAGTGATCCACAGAATACCATGACTTTTTACATGGGTAGTGGAGAGTCGCAAACAGCCATTCTCAACTACCGTGAATCATCATCCATAGGCAATGGTATTTGGAAATCAGAAGATGCGGGTGTTTCCTGGGAACGCTTACCTTCCTCGCAAAATTTCAGGTATATCAATGACATTGTTATTCGTATTGAGGACAACGTTAGTGTGGTTTATGCTGCGGTTGCATCAGGTTTCTATAAATCCGGTATATTCAATTCCACCCCCAGCGATGGCCTCTATCGATCCGAGGACGGTGGTGCTTCCTGGGAACAAGTATTGCCTAATATCCCCAATGAAACTGAACCTTATATGGTTTCTGATATTGAGTTGACCGCTAATAATAAGCTCTTTGTAGGCACGATGCGGAATCTTGAGAACAAAGGAGGTGGTACAATTCTGAGTTCGACAGATGGCACTAATTGGGAAATATATGATGGCTATGTGCAGGAAGTCAATTTTGATCTGGGATCTTCCTGGTATCCAGGTCGTGTGGTATTGAAATCAGCACCTGGCAATGGAGGTCATGTTTATGCCATTTTCATGAGTGGGATCTTTAATCAATACGGTCAGTTGAGAGATTACAGGACTGAATTAAAACAAACCATCAATGGCACAGACTGGACATCCATCACTTTGCCCGAGGGTTGGTCCAATATTCCCTGGCATGCTGCTGCCCTGGCGGTAGATCCCAATAATGAAAACAAATTGGTGATTGGTGCGCTTGATCTTTATGCCCTGCCGAACACTGCTAAGGAATCGATAACCAGTTTGGATTGGATTAGGCTTTCGGCGTGGTCAGCCATGTATGCCCGGAATATTTCAGACATTTCCATAGCCGAGCAGGATAGTATAATGAACCATTATGTACATGCCGATATTCACAATATCCAATTTTTGGATAACTCCTCCGATGAAGTCCTTATCACCACGGATGGTGGCACTTTTTATTCCAATAACATGTCCCGTTCCAATGTCTTTGATCCCGAACTTGGTACTTTGGAACAATACCCCAGTTTTATCACAGTCAATCAATTGTTGAACACCACGCAATATTATACCGTGGCTTTGGACCCAACAACAGGTTCAAAAGGAGTTGTCGGTGGCACACAGGACAATGGCAGTTTGATCAGCGATGAAAGCATCACCTGTCTTGAGGACATGGTATCCGGTGGAGATGGTGCGTTTTGTTTCTGGGATGAGGACAATCCCGAACTAAAGATCACCTCCGTATACGGCAATCGCTATTATTTGCATTTAAATGATAACAGGCATTTTGCCGGCGTACTTTCCGGTAATTTTATCAACCCAGCCGATTACGATGCCCGGAATAACTTGATTTATGCTAATATGGCTGCAGGTCCCCAGGGTGGTTTATTTGGTTCTGTTTACAATCGATACTTTGATTCTTTATTGATCATCAATGTCAATAAGTTTTTGGGTACTACTAAAAGCACTTTAGACACCCTCTCCTATATCAAACTTAATTGTACCAGCACCGAGCCTTTTTCAGCGGTTAAAATATCTCCAAATAACGAAGACAAGACCACGGTTTTCCTGGGCACCCCTTTAGGTCGACTATATAAGGCGGAAGGACTACCTTCTTCAGTTGTTTCTTCAAGGATAGACAATAGTCAATTGCCTGTGGGGTACATTTCCTCCATTGATGTGGGTAGCAATGATAACATCATCCTGGTGACCATTTCCAATTATGGTAGCGAATCAGTTTGGCTGACCAGGAACGGTGGCAGAATTTGGAAAAACATAGAAAGAGACCTGCCGGATATCCCTGTGAGATGGGGGATCTTCAATCCCTATGACGATCAGAAAATCATGATTGCGACGGAAATGGGTATCTGGGGATTGGAAAATACAGCTGATGAAAATGAAAGCTGGCAGGAATACAATTCGGGGCTCCCGAAGATGCGGGTAGACATGATCAAAGTAAGAAAAGCAGACAGCACCATCGTAGCTGCCACCCACGGACGCGGTATTTTCCTCGGAAAATTTAACCAGGGAGAGATCACGGAACGTATCACAGGATTGAGGAATGCAGATCATCCTAAGGATTTTTACCTATATCCCAATCCGGCCAGGGAAATTATACACCTTAAATCAGATGAACAGTTCCAACGCAGACTTAAAAAATTATATATCTATGATATGCAAGGCAGGTTGATGCTACAAAACCGTTTTGAAAATGCCACAATTGATATTACCGGATTAACACCCGGTAACTACCTCATGCTGGGAAGAGATAGTCAGAACAACCCTATTTTTAGAGAAAGGTTCCTGGTTAGTGAATAAAAAGAACAGGAATCCGTAATTTAGACCCAACTATTTTAAAAAAACAAACGTTCTGAATAAGGTATTTTTCAATTTGTGCCATGAAGCAAATCCTGATTATTGGTCTTTTATTGGTCTTACTGAGTTGTGGTGAAGACGATGATGCTGCGATCTCCCGGGCCAACATCATTGGTACCTGGACCATGCAAATCGATTCCATCAACACCGAGCTGGAATTCATTTTCGAAGGAAATGGCAACATCAGCATTGGGAGAGCCATCAAAAGCCAGGAAGATGCAGTGACCGGCGCAAAATGTTACACAGAGATCCAGCTGGGTCAATATGAATTGAACGGAGGCACCGTCACGATGGAGCTAAATACCCTACTCGTTTGGGCCGGTGGCGCCATTTGCGCCCCCAAAGAAATACTCTTCAGCTCCCCGATCAACCCCACTGAAACCGGTGAAGCCATAGCCGCCATCAACCGCGAAGAAAACAGACTCCAACTCACCTTTGCCCCAGGCAATGACCTAAGTGAATTCGGAACCGTTTTGTTGGTGAAGTGATTTTTTAGTATATTGTATGGATTTTTATTTTTTAGCTATGTAATAGAAGGAGTGTGCAATCGGCTTTGAGTTAATCTAATTTAAGTTTGAAGGAAACAGGCTAAAATACAGTGTGCATAAATGCCACTGGTAGTTTTTTATTCTAATGTTGGGACATATAGAAGGCACAAAGTATTATCCTAATGAATAAAATAAATTTATCATGACAAAACTTAAAAATCATTTGATATCGCTAGGCATAATTTCTTCCTTTTTAATTGGCTGTTCAGGAGCCGACACAAAACGAACAACATTGACAATATTGGGCGAAAACTCATCAAATCTTCAAGCAATGGAAGAACTAAAAGGTGAATATGAGAAATTAAATAATATTCAAATTGAATTCAAACCCAATACTTTTGAAAATGCATTAAGAAAAGCCAACCAAGATTTTGCCAACAAAACAGGTTTATACGATATCGTTTTGCAATACAATTTTTCCCTATCCTCTTTTGTTCGCAATGACTATATCTTCGACATAAATGATTTAACGAAGAACTTTTCTAATGATCAGAAGAATTTTGAAAGTGATTTATTTTCCAATGCCTGGCAAGAAGTAGGATATTATTACAAAAACCCCTCAAATATTTTAGAAGGAACCACGAAGGTTGGTTACCCATTTGCTGCAAACACAATGCTCCTTGTCTATAACAAGGAAATGTTTGAGAACTTGGATAACAAAGTTGCTTACACCAAGAAGTATAATGAAGAATTAGCCATTCCTAGAAACTGGAAGCAATTCAGAAGTATAGCAGATTTTTTTACAAATCCTGAAAAGCAAACATTCGGAGTTTGCATGCAAGGTGCAGCAGATGGTTGGCTCTACTATGAATATTGCAATTTTCTATTTGGCATGGGTGGAACTGTATTTGATAAGCAAAGAGGTTGGAATGGTGATGTGAATACACCTTTAAAGATAAACTCGGAGGAAGCCTTAAATGCAACCAGATTTTATAAGAGCTTGAAACCTTTTAATGCAGGAAACTTTATAACGACTGATGCCACAGAACAGATTAAACTTCTTAAGAATGGAAATATAGCAATGGGAATTGTTTGGAGTGATTTTTTGTACTCTTTTGTCTATGATGACAGTGGATCTACCGATAATCGTTTTGACTTTGCCCCAATTCCGGGACAGAAATCTCCTTTAGCAGGAGGAAGTTTCTACATAAACAAACAATCAAGAAACGCACGGGAAGCAGTAAAATATGTGATGAATCTGATGCAAAAGCCAAATCAGATTGAGTTAACAAAAAAGGGACTATGCTCTCCTCTAAAATCCACATATGATGATCCTGAAGTTCAGAAGATTCCATACATTTCTGCACTAAAAAGTTCTCTTGACAGAGGTGTATATATGTTTGAAGCAGGACCTGAAAGCGATTTAGTTAGTCAAACTTTGACTAATTATTTGCAGCAGTTGTGGGATGATAAAGTCACCGTAGAACAGGCACTATTAAGAGCTGAAAAAGATATTATCGAAGGCAGAATTGAAATTTATAAAGCTCTCAAATAATTTCATCTGTCTACCATGTTAAAACGGTTCCCGTCGAGAAAACTTGCTGCTTACGCAATCATACTAACTACAGTGTCTTTTCTTTTGCCACTTTTTTTTAGTGGATTTGAAATCGACAATGTGTTAAGACTATTTAAGAGCAATTCTTATGGATTTAATTCTGCACTATTAAGAACTATTTCATTTGCACTAATCTCCTCAATTTTCACGGTAGCTGGAGGTCTTTGCTTGGCTCTTTTCTTTTCAAATATCTCACTTAAATCCAAGCTTGGAAAGAACTTTACATATTTCCTTTTGCCCATTACGTTCGGAACGACTGCCTTAGTTTTCATATTTAAGGTGTTGCTATTTAACTCCGCCTTCTTCAATGAAGTTATTCAGGGTGGAAGCTTAACACAGACATTTCTTCTCATACTGATTCAGTTTTGGCAATACGGTTTTCTTTTTGCTTACCTCTTCTGGCTAAACATCCAAAACACGCCTCATCGAATTAATGAATTTTCAATAGCTGTTGGGACAACAAGATTTGAGAAAATCAGAGACGTTATTCTACCCCATTCAAGAAATCTATTTATTCTTTTGCTTTTCATTAGTTTCATATTTGCGTTTTACGAGGATACAAAAAGCCAATTAATACTCAGGGCATCACAGGGAACCGATACGGAGCTAATAAGCCATTGGCTTTACCGAACATACCAATCAAATCTTTTGATAAATCCAGAATACGCTAGCAATTCAGTTTTCACTCATGGTTTGATCGTTTTTTTTGTAGCGATGCTTTTTATCTTAGTACTTGGCTTATTGGTTTTGCTTTCCTTTAGAGTAATTTCTAGAACCAGAAGCATTGACGGAAAAAAGAGTTCTTCAAAAACCAGTTTATTCTCGCGCTCTTTTGGGATAATTAGTATTGCCATCATTCTAGTTCCTGTTTTGATTGCTTTGGTAAAATCGAGTTATAGTATTGCTGAAAATATATCATCAATTACTTTTCCTTTTGCAATCACATTGATTGCTTCATTTTCTGCTACAACGCTTGCTGTCGCTTTCGGAATTTCCTCAAGATTGACTTTTACTAAGATGTTAAGTGACTTTAATACGAAATCCCTTCTTTATTTCTTAGCTATTTTTCTTATTCAGATGGTTCCGCCGCTTTTCATTATACTTAGCGGATTCAAATGGCTAAGTTGGGTGGGGTACAAATCCGATTTCATCATTTACATCATATGGCTTATAGGACACTGCGTTTTAACACTTCCACTTTTAGGAAGCTTTATTATGGCAATCCACTTTTCAGTAAGAGAACATGAGTTAGACTACCTGAGGGCATATAAGATTCCTTTTGAAGACATTCTTAAATACAGTTTTATGACAAGGTTCAAAGTACAGTACGCACTCACCTTAATTTTTGCCTTTACATTTATTTGGAATGACGCTGGACTGAACATGGTATTGTCTGACAATATTCCATCATTTGTGTCCAACCTTCAAATGCTGCTAATAGGTAGAGCAGCAGATTATTCACAGGCGACAAGCTTTGTTTTGGTTGCAATTGTTATGTCATTGACATGTGTCCTTATTTGGCGATACATCATTAGTAAATCACCTTTATCAGAAGTCAAATGAAAGGATTGAAATTTGATAAGGTCACATTCGGTTACAATCGGGGTGAAACACTTTTCGAAGATTTATCCTTTGAAATTTCACAACCCGAAGGTGAAGGTTTTGTGACAGGATTAATGGGAAGCAGTGGCAGTGGTAAATCGACCATTTTAAAGCTCATATTAGGTATTGAAGAAAAATATCATGGGGTTATTTCCATCATTCCATCAAATCCTGTTGTATCATATGTTCCTCAAGAACCTATATTATTTGATCACTTAACACCTCTCGAAAATGCTGAGTACTTTCGAAGAATTAGTAACTATAAATCAAAATTCGATCATGAATTATTTAATGAGGTTGCAACGGCTCTACAAATTCAAGATATTCTAGAAAGTGCTACCTCAATAAATGAAATTAGTGGGGGGCAAAGGCAAAGAATTTCATTGTTAAGAGCAATGAGCATTCAACCGGACTTTTTACTCCTTGATGAACCGATGACAGGGTTAGACGAAGAAGTAAAAGACCAATTTCTTCAAACATTAGCAATGTTGATTCAGCGATTCAGATTAATGGTAATTTATGTAACCCACCATCGCAAGGAAACAGAGTTTATCGCTGATGAAATTCTCTTTTTAGAAAAGGCAAAGAACCTTAATTCGGTTTCATTAGCCATTCAAACAACCTCAAACGATTTTTTTAGTTATGCACCTACTGTTTCAGCATTAAATGCTATAAAAGATATTAGCGTAAACACGATAAAGTTTAAGAAAAACAAAAATGGTCCAATAATTCCAACTGATGAGCTAGAGATCGACTCAAATATTGGTTTAATAAGTTTTTCCCAAGATGTAATTCAATTCACTGAAAATAGTGGGTTTGAATTTGACGTGGCAGCAAAAACCGGAGCATTCACTTTACTTCAACTGAAAAACTCAAGCACAGTACTGACGATTGAAAACAATAAGTACTTGGATGGCTTTCAAAATAAATTCATGACCCTTTCCGGCAAAATAAACCTTTACGATAGTAAAGGGCGATTTTTAAGGTCTGCTGAAATTGAAAATAACGAAATTATAACTGAATGATTCAACAAAGATTCATAATAACAGGAGCAAGTTCTTTTTTAGGGCGCGCATTTGCTAAAATACTTACCAAGAATAATAAATATCAGGTTTTTCTGACTTCTAGAAGCAAAGTCAATTTCAATGAACTCCGAAAAAATGAAAATGTCTGCTACTTGCCAGATATTGATTTGACCATTGAAAGTGATATAGAACAATTAAAAGAGACAGCTGATACATTTTTTAAAGGACAGTTTCATGTGATCAATTGTCTCGGATACTTTCCAGGCTATAAATCAATTGAAAAAATGGATATGGCGACAGCTAAGAGAGTATTTGACAGTAATGTAGTTGCTTTATATAATGTAGCACATAGTCTCCTCCCATTAATGAGCAAAAGGAGAGGTGGTCATTTCATTGGTTTTAGCACTCATACATCATATCAAAACTATCCAAAAATGGCTGCATTCACCGCAGCAAAGGTGGCAGTTGAAAGCTTGATTAAAGGCATCTCAAATGAGTATCTAGAAAAAGGAATAAATGCCAATGCAATTGCTCTTGCTACCCTAATGACGGAAATAGAAATAGAAATGAAGCCAAATGGAGATTTTAAAAATTGGCTAAATCCGGAGGAGGTATGCGAGTTTGTTCAAAGCATCATTTTGCAGCCCAACAATTTGTTAAATGGGAATATAATTGACCTTTATAAGCATAGTAGGAGCTTTTTCCATGAATCATATTTTGATAGAATTGAGACAAGAAACTCATGAAAAGCCTGAACATTTTCTTTTCCAAAGAATACCTAAAGTCTCCTGCATTCTGGAATGGAAATTTATTTCTGTTGTTTTTCATAATTATCTTAATTACCCCCTCTTCCTTGTTTTTTCAATGGGACTTATTGGATCTAGATAATGTGTTTTCCAAATATGGAGTTCTAAAGAATGGATATACAGAAACATATCATAAAGTAGGTGAACTCCTACCATGGGTCATAGTATGTATAACCTCGATAATCGTAATTTTTGGAAATACCATGTATTATTTGGCCTCTTTTAAAAATGATCTAAATACAGAAGGAATTAAAATCCCCAATTTGTTGTCGAACCTAGTCGGTGGTGCATTTGTGATTTGGATTTTTACCTCTCTTATCTATGGCGTAATTTTTACCAGGTGGTTTGATAAATTGGAATTAGTTCTGATTGAGGCGAGTAATGGAGTTGGGAAAGATATCGAGAAATCGGAGAATTTAGCCCACCTATTTAATAGATTCATAGAACATATTGAGTTGTATACGAGCATTACCATTCTGATTTTCATTCTGATAGATATATCAACCTTAATTATTAAGAACAAACAGATTGCTGTATCCAAAACCTCACAAATCCCAAAAATAAGAGAGAAAAAGTTGGAACTAACAACTGAAAAAGAATTTGCTTTAAACCAACTGTTTCTTATTGATTTACCAATTGCAATTGCTGTCATATTAATAAGTGTGTTCGTTTCTAACATTTCACAAACAGAGGGTAATGACATTGATGCAAAATCAATTTTTAAGGCAGGGGGTATAGGAGTTCAACTTATTATGTCTCAAGTTATTTTCTTAATTCTAAATCTCAAGTTCAGGTTCATGAAGTATAGAATTCAGGCATATAAACTTGATCAAATTGATGATTGAACGATTAGACAATAGAACATGAGCATTAGAGTGCAAGCCATTGTAGCTGTCACAATTGATGGCTTTATTGGTCATTCTTTACCCGAAAGGCTCCTACTTTCGAGTGAAGATGACATCAATGATGTTATGAAACTAAGAGCCAACTGTGATGCAATTTTGGTTGGAGCAGGAACAATACGGCATGATAACTCTACACTAGTAACGAGAGATCCCGAACTGATTAAACATCGACTGGACCAGAATAAATGTCAAGATCCGATTAAGGTAACATTGACAAAAAAAGGTAACATCCCTTTGAGTAGCAACTTCATCAAAGTTGGTGACTGTGAAAAAATTGTTTACACTTCAAACTTGATTAACCAGAAAAATGAGAACGAATTGAGTAAGGTTGTTACTCTCAAAAAGTTTGAATCAGAGCGTGTAACGGCAAAACAAATTGTTACAGATTTGAGTAAAAGAGGTGTAAGAAATATGATAGTAGAAGGTGGGACTCAGATATTGACGATGTTCCTAGAGGAAAATCTTATTAATGATTTGCGACTTTCAATTGCTCCTTTTTTAGTTGGAGATGGTTCTTCTCCAAGATTCACAAACTCGAGAAGATTCACGTTTAATAAGAACAATAGAATGAAATTAGTTAGTGTGAAATCATTGGGTGATATGGCAGTGATGCAGTACCAACTTAAGGACTTTGAAATCAAAAGATAATGTGCAAAACTTACCCCAACAAGTGATATAGCACATACCTCAACAGAGATACTCGAAAGTGATATACAAAACCTAACCATATACTATCTACGCTTAAGAGCAAATGAATTAATCTAAAGACACGGTTGTAACAAATCGGTCATTAGGTCGTCTTCAGATCAAACACAACCAATAAGGAAAGGTGTCAACTCAAAATTGAACAACATGATGAAAAGAATATTGCCCATTCTTTTAGTATTCCCTATGATCTTTGGATGCAAAACAGTACGAAAACCCACGGAACTTAAACAGGTTGGCTCAAGAGGGTGGTACACGACCGTTGAACCGTTTGCAACGTTTGATCCGGAGCATAAATCTGTTGAGATTTGGACTCCTGGCAAAGGGAAAAAAGCACCAATCATCATATACGCGCATGGAGGTGCTGGATATCGCGAGGATGATCGTGCTCGGGTTGAGCTATTTAGACGAAATGGATTCGCTACCATATCGTTTGATGCTTATGAGATGAATGGACTGGATTGGAACTTCGTTACCCGTAGAATTACAAATAAGGGAAAACAGAATCTAATTTGGGGTGTTTTTAAGGGAGCAGTTGAATATGCCGCAAAAAATGAGGGTTGGGATAATCGAAACATTTTTCTGTACGGCGCTTCAAATGGAGGTAGAGTAGTGTTATATGCCGGAAAGGAATTAGCAATAAATCACATCAGAGGCATTATTTCCGAAGCTCCCGCAGCAACTGGTTATGCTCTAGGAGATTTCAGTATTCCTACCATCATCCCTTTCGGTAAAATGGATAATTGGGCGGGCAAGTCCGAAACAGATTACGTATGGACAAGAACCTATCCGTCCTCACCTATATCAATCGAGCATTGGGTAAAATCGCTCCAGGAAAAAGGGCGCTCAATTGAGTTTATTTTTTATGAAAACGCCGGTCACTTATTATTTGAAGGCCCTCTCAAGAAAGTCACAGTGCGCAGAGGTGAAACTATTGCATTTACTGCATATCAAGGAGCAGATGATGAAGCACTTAAACAATATGAGCATGATGTAATTGCATTTGTGAATCGTAATTTGATCAATAAAAAATAACCTTGTTGTTCCAGGTCTTCCGCGCCAGCGGCGATCTTTGAACGATTAACGAATGGGCAGAAACTTAGTCTCGGACTCGAAGGTATGGGTAGGGAAAGCCGATCCATAACCACCCTCAGAGTCACCTGAAAGGGACTCTGAAGAAGCTTAATCGCATATGATACCAATCAACACAGCCCTCAAGCCAGATATTATAAAACATTTTATTTAGCTATCATCTGATTAAATGCAATGAAAAAATTGTTACGGTCTTGAATGGTAAACGAGCGGTCTCCCCAAAACTGGTCTTTTATGGGATCCGCAATGTTGACACCAGCTTCTACCAAACTATTGTAGTATTCATCTATATTCTTTTCATACAGCCTTACCCA
The DNA here is from genome assembly GCA_030442035.1 of Splendidivirga corallicola. Lineage (GTDB taxonomy): Bacteria > Bacteroidota > Bacteroidia > Cytophagales > Cyclobacteriaceae > Splendidivirga > Splendidivirga corallicola. The sequence continues at coordinate 27,681 of JAUJEA010000019.1, read as the reverse complement.
TAAATAAACACCACCTCCTTCCAGCGGCGCTTTATCCGGATTTAAATTGATCATGAGTGTAGATCCTTCCAAAGTTAGTTGCGCATTGACAGATTGTCCTTCCGGAGACTTCTGACGAAAGTTTTCCTGGAATTGTAATGAGTTCATATAATAGTCTGCTGTCTCATCTATATTAGCTACAGGTAATACGGGTAATATTCCTTTCGGAAATTGTGGCGCTTCCATAATTTAAATTTTAATTAACTAATCATTTCAGATACAAATCTACCACCCGGCTATTTTGCAGAATTGACATTTTGTGACATATTTGGGAGATATGTAGGTTGATTCTTTTATTGTCAGTATCAGGATTCTCAGGATTAATGGATTGCAGGATTTAAAATGATCAAGAAGCTGATAGTAAATCTTGAAAATCCTAAAATCAAGTAAATCCTGCTACAGACAGAAATACCCTCCCTCCCAAACTTGAAACTAAAACACAAATCTCCTACATTAGGATATTAATCAGATAAGGAATGGCTGACGACTATTTAAGAATGCTCTATTGATTCAGATACCTACTCATTATTCAAAACATAAACCTCATAAAAAACTAATCCAATGATTTCAAAATTACGCTTTACTATTTCCTTGTTTACAGGGCTTTTTTTGCTTTCCCTATCAGCTCAAAACAATGCTAATGCCCAGGGATTTGAAGGTTATTACAGATTTCCGGATGTTCATGGCAATCGGGTGGTCTTTACCGCTGAAGGAGACCTTTGGACGGTTCCCTTGACCGGTGGCCTGGCACAAAGATTGACCTCTCACCCGGAAGAAGAAAGATTTCCAGCCATTTCCCCGGATGGAAGCATGATCGCTTTCTCGGCAAGTTATGAAGGGCCTACGGAGATTTACACCATGCCCATTACCGGGGGTTTGCCAACAAGATGGACTTACGAAAGTGATTTCTCCTTTACAAACGGTTGGACACCGGATGGCAAGATTGTCTATGACGCAAGGGCTTATGCAACACTGCCGGACAGGCAATTGGTCACCATAGATACCAAAACCAAGCAAAAAGACCGGATTCCTTTAAGTCAGGCAAGCGAAGCTTCCTTTGATGACAAAGGGACTACCGTTTATTTTGTGCGCCCCTCCTACCATGGAAATGTCACCAAACGTTACAAAGGCGGTACTGCTCGTCAAATTTGGAAGTTTACCTTTGGTACCCCCGAAGCCATCAAACTAACAACGGACTATACCGGAGAAAGCCACCACCCCATGTGGTATAATGGAAGGATCTACTTCCTCACCGACCGGGATGGTATTATGAATATCTGGTCCATTGATGAAAATGGTAATGGCCTGACACAACATACCCAGCACACAGGTTTTGATGTACGCTATGCCAAGCTTTCCGGTGGCAATATTGTTTATCAACTTGGCGCTGATATTTGGCATTACAGCATTCCCGACAAAACACAAAACAAAATTAGCATTACGCTGGCTTCAGATCTTGATCAACTAAGAGAAAAATGGGAAACCAATCCTGCTAATTACATCACTTCGGTTAACCCGGATAAAAAGGGAGAACGAATCGTGATCACTGCCCGGGGACGGGTGTTCGTTGCTCCGGTGAAATCCGGCCGGTTTGTGGAGTTTACGGATAAAAAGAATGTCAGGTACCGGGATGCTGCATTCTCGGCAGATGGAGAGAACATTTATGTATTGTCGGATGAAAGCGGTGAATTTGAGTTTGTGAGCATGCCGGCCAATGGTATCGGAACACATAAGGCTTTGACCAGTGATGGAGAGGTACTCCGATATGGTGGGGTACCATCACCCGATGGTAAGTGGTTGGCTTATGATGACCTTAATAGTAACATGTTCTTGCTTAATATGGCCACCGGTGTTAGCAAAAAGATATCCACCAACCAGCAAGGTATCGGCTCATTTTCCTGGTCGTCCGACAGCAAGTGGGTAGCTTTTGTACAGACTGCTTTTAATACCATGGCGCAAATACATCTGTATCATGCGGAGTCTGGCAAATCCTTTCCAATTACCACCGATCGGGCGAATAGCTATTCCCCACAATGGAGCCCTGATGGAAAATTCATTTATTTCCTATCGGACAGAAGCTTTACCACACTAGTAGGATCTCCCTGGGGCCCCAGGCAACCCGAACCCTATTTCGATGCCAGTGAAAAGTTATACCATATCGCTTTGCAGAAAGGAACGCGATCACCGTTCCGACCTCATGATGAGCTTGTCACTAACAAAACAGCCAATGACAAAAATGGAAAAGTGGATAAAGACAAAGGTGCTTCTACGGTCGTTATTGATCAGGACGATATTATAGGGCGAATAGCTGAGGTTCCGATCAAGGCAGGGAATTACCGTGGACTTGGTGTGACCAAAAAAGCCATTTATATGCTAACCAGCGGAACCGGTGTTAGTGCTAAAACCCATCTTGGTGTAGTAAAAATAGGCAATGAAGATGTGAAGCTGCAAACCATGGTAGAGGATGTAAGAGGCTTCAGTGTCACAGGAAATGGCGAAAAAATACTGGTCAGAAAACAGAATAATTTCTACATGATCAACGCAGGGACAGGTAAAGTTGGTAGCCTGAATGATAAAAAAATCAATCTTGGTGGATGGCGGTTTGCCATCACACCGCAAGAAGATTGGAAGCAACTTTTTACTGATGCCTGGCGCATGGAGCGCGATTATTTTTATGATAAAAACATGCACGGGGTGAACTGGAAAGCCATGCATGATAAATACTTTCCGCTTGTCGATCGTGTCACCACCAGGGAAGAACTGTCCGATCTGATCGGAAGGTTTGTTGGTGAATTGGCTGCTTTGCATACAAGTGTCCGTGGCGGGGATACCAGGAATGATAAACAAAACTTGTCTGTGGCTAATCTTGGTGCCCGCTTCAGCAGGGACGAAAGTAATGGAGGATTTCGAATTGATTATATCTATCAGGCAGACCCGGATTATCCACATGAAAAATCTCCATTGGACGATCCATATTTAGATGTCAAAGTCGGAGATGTGATCACCAGTGTAAATGGAAAAGCTGCCCTATCTGCTTTGGATATAGGCGAGCTGCTCAGAAACCAAACAGGTAAACAAGTACGGCTTCGTGTGAAACGTAATACTACTGAAAAAGACGTCATCGTGGTTCCCATTGGAAATATGTATAGCTTGCGTTACAGGGACTGGGAATATTCAAGACGTCTGCAAGTTGAAAAGCAAACTAATAACCAGGCAGGTTACGTTCACCTTCGGGCCATGGGTAGTAATGATTTGAATCAATGGTACAGGGAGTTTTATCCCGTTTTCAATCGACAAGGGTTGATTATTGACGTTCGTCATAACAATGGAGGTAACATCGAAAGCTTTATCCTGGAGAAATTACTGAGAAAAGCCTGGATGTATTGGAACTCAAGATCCGGCAAACCAACCTGGAATATGCAATATGCATTTCGTGGCCATGTAGTGATCTTAGTGGATGAAAATACGGCCTCAGATGGCGAGGCTTTTGCAGATGGATTTAAAAAGCTGAACCTTGGTACCGCTATTGGTATGCGAACCTGGGGAGGTGAAATATGGCTGAGTGGCGCTAACAGGTTAAGTGACGGCGGCATTGCCAGGGCACCTATGTTTGGCGTTTACGGGCCTGAAGGTGATTGGCTTATAGAAGGTCATGGATTTGAGCCTGATATTGTGGTTGACAATTTACCACACGCTACTTTCAATGGAAAAGATGCACAGCTTGAGGCAGCGATCCAGCATTTACAAAAGTTGATTGCCGAAGATCCCAGAGAGGTCCCTCCTGTTCCTGAGTTCCCGGATAAATCATTTAAGAATAAATAGCAATTATATGAATGCATTGCTCAGAGTCCTCTTTCGAGTGACTCTGAGTATGATATAATGTGATGATGTTTGAAAATTCCGTAAATTAATACATCTAAATAGCCGTATAATTCCATGTCGCATGAAACTAACATAAAGGAGCTATTACAGGAAGCCTGGAGCAAAAGACGTGTGGGCAATTATGATGAGGCCAGGGACCTGGTTAAGAAAGCACAATCCCTTTGCAAGAAGGATGATCACCTGTTTCTCGGACGGATATACCATATATACATGCAATTCGAGTCGGATCAGGATAATTATGCAGAGGCACTGGCGCTTTGTCAGCAATCATTGGAACACTATATGAAAACAGGAAATCCCAATCTGATAGCGCATTCCACCAGACACATCGCAGATCTACAAAGACATCTGGGGCTTAATATTGACTCGGAACACAATTACCGAAAAGCTATAGACATTTACAGAAATAATGCAAACACCACACAGGGTGAACTTGCCAATGCACTCAGGGGGTTCGGCATATTGCTGGAGGAATTAGGAAAGGTAGAAGAAGCCATTGCAGTCTGGAAAGAAACAAAAGAGCTCTATGACGCCTGTGATATTCAAGAAGGTGTTGATGAGGCTAATGATAAATTGGATCTGTTGTTGGATTGAGCATTGTGTTACACCTGAATAATTGATTTAAACCAGCTGAAGAAATTAATTAGATTGATGGTTAAATCTGCCTTCATCGTTTTCGGGAACCGTCAGCAACCAATCGCTTCCAAACTGCATTCTACATTTAAGCAACAACAAACCAAAACATGAAACCTATATTGATCGGGCTTTTTGTCCTTCTTTCCTTTAGTTTATCTGCACAGCAAAAAATGACAGCTGATACAACAGCAGTTCACTCAATCGATGGTATTGTGAAAGAAATGTTAAGAATAATATCAGGTGAGGAAGGAAAAACCAGAGATTGGGATGCTTTCAGGAATTTATTTTTACCTACTGCAAACTTCACCGTGCATTCTCATAATGAATCCAGCGGTCAGCCAGTGGAAACGGTAAGCCTGGAAGGATTGATCGAATTAATGCACGATACTTATTATGATCAGGGATTTCTGGAGTATGAAATCAGTAAGGTGGTTGATGAATACAACGGCATTGCTCATGTGTTTCAAACCTATTATGGAAAGGACATCGAGAACCATGAGGAAAAAGGAATCAACAGCTATCAATTGGTTCATTACGACGATCGATGGTGGATTGTAAATGTTCTCTGGACCGGTGATTCGAATGGTGTGGAAGTGCCGGAAAAATATTTGGGGAATTAAAACTTATTATATAGTTCATGGATTGTGCTCCTGTACCATTAAGACACCTCAGTCCTCAGAATCTTCTAAGATTGATTCTGAGGAGTCTTAAGGAAAATTCAAATTTTCTTCCAAAGCTAATCCTTAACAGGAAGTAGAATAAATCTTGGAAAACCTTGCTTTTCAGGCAGTTCAAAGAACTCTATCACAAACCTATCACCTGGGCGAGCTAACTCAAAAACTTCTAACATTTGGAGGGTCTTTTGGCTTTCGAGTTTTTGAGCTTCAAATTGCTTTATGCTTCTTGTCTCTCTAGCCAGAATAATTCTCATTTTTGCCCCATGATTCCTCATATCATCCATCATTTTTCCATTGGCATTATAGGATAATTCGCCTTTAAATCCTGGAACCTGAATGTCAGAATATTTTATACCTTCTTTATGGTTGATTAATTTACCATCTAAATAAAACTTTATTCCGTTATCTCTTGGCGAGAGATGACTAAATGAGAATAGAAGCAAAGCAACTATTGGCAGAATCAATAGTACTTTGATCATGTCTAATGTTGAATTTCTTTTTTTGCTTAACATAACCATTCTTTTTTTTAGTTGTGAATGAGAGAAATTATTAAATAGAGAAAATCTTTTACTTTCAATCGCTATAGACAATAGTAGCTGCAAATAGTTCTTAACTGAATGACTCGCAGCTGTGGCGTTGTCAGCACAATATTCATGTACATTTCGAACTGATCTTTTGATTAAAATTAGTATTGGGTTGAACCATAGTACAGTAGAAACAATTTCAACGAGGCATATATCCAAAGTATGCTTTTGATCTAAATGTGCTCTTTCATGTTTTAAAATAATGTCCTTTTCGTTTTGGGATAACTTCTGGAATAGTTCACCGATAAAAATATATTTGAAGAAAGAACCTGCTACAAAAGAGCGTTTGGTTTTTACAAGTTGGTAACCTCCTATCATGCCGCCGGTCGACGTAGGGATTATTTTGAAAATTTTATATAATGAAAAACTTAGCATGCATAATCTTAGCAACAGCCCCATTATATAAACTACCAGAAAGATATCTCCCAGAGAAACTCCGAAGTCTGAAACAGGAAATTGAACAAACTGTTTCACAGCATTGAGGGACAACCCGGTAGCTTGTTCAATGGAAAAATCAATGGCACGTTGGCCAAATGACAACATACCTTGATTAATTTCGATGAGTGGAAATATCAAACAGGCAAACAAGGAGACAGCCAGATAAAACCTGCTCAATTTGAAATGTGTGGATCTGGACAGTACAAACACATAAAAGAGGTAGAATACCGTGATTGCTACATTTGCCTTTACTAAATACCATCCAAAATCACTCATGGCTTTGATCAATTATTTTCTTTAGTTCCTTTAAATCCTTTGTGGTTAACTTCTCTTCTCGAATGATAAAAGAAAGTAAATTTTCCATTGAGCCCTCAAAGTATTTATTCACCATATTAACGAATAGATTCTTTCGGTATTCTCGTTTAGAAACCAGGGGAAAATAGCGATACGTTTTTCCAAAAGTTTCATGGCCTACAAATCCTTTTTGATCCAAAATCCGGACTATCGAGGATATAGTACTATATGGCGGCTTAGGGCTTGACATCTCTGCAATGACATCTTTAACAAAAACCCTTTTACACTTCCATATAATGTGCATTACATCTTCTTCTCTCCTAGTTAATCGTTCCATGGCATAAATATATAACGTATTTTTTAGTTATACAACTATTTTATACGTTATTTGACGCAATTATACGTTATGAAAATATAATAGAGGCTCATTAAAACCATAAGGATAATAAATTTCCAATGGAGGAATTAAAAAAATATGGAGTATGCTAAGCCATAGCAACTATCCTACTCTCTGAGGCCAATTAATAATTTAAAACATCGCTGTCCTATGGATAACCAAAAAGCATGTGAATCCCTTTATCCAGATAGGTGTAGCATTTTGCCCACTTTTTATCCTGGCTGAGTTGATGCTTAGAGCAGCTGGAATTTTCGTTACCCAGGATTTAGTAGAGACCTGTTTAGACAAAAAAAACCAGATGAGCAGCAATACGATCGCTACCTTACAATATCCCCAATTATAAATTAGTAACGATAAGATTTTGGGTCCATAAGCCAAAAGTAACGAAGCAAGAGCTTCAATGGAGGTTTTATTTGATAAAAGTTGGCATTACAAATCCGAAATTGGCGTTGTAAAAAACATATCCGGAAATCCAAAAAACATTAGGTGGCTATGTTTATGGAGGGAAACGAATTGGGTGATCGTTGAATTTCAATTTCTTTACATGCTCTATAGAATCGAATTATGCTGACATATTGATTTTACAATAAAATGAAATTGAATTTTATAGTTCTTTATTCTATAATCCTCTTTCTTTTAAGTTGTAAAGATGATGATACAAAACCAGGATCAAATGGCTGTGATCCTAATGGATTATTAGAAACATTTACATCACCCGACGGACAGGAAATATTCATTTATGAAAATGGAGAATTGTTCATCAGCGATGGCAGTGCATGCACTTTTGCCATGCAATACTTTGATCCGGATTTCTTTGATAATCATTACGTCATCAATCATTCGGGAACATTTTTGATCAGTGACGGAGGGGAATTGTTTCCAGCCAAAAGTAATTACACTGAAAATTTTGAAGATTATACATCATTACCTGAGCTATTTATAAGCTCGATTACTGATACTGAGCGCTATTGGACCAATTTCACGTTGCAAAGCCCTGCTACACCAGACGAATCCGACTATATAGCATTGAACAAATGTATCATCGATGAGACATGCACTTTTATTGATAACCGTATAGAATTGGCAGATGACCCTGCGAATGCTTCAAATCAAGTATTGAAATTCACATGTGTGCCACCAAGTGCCGACATGATTACCGCTAAATGTTCCATTACTTCTACATTAAATTTCTACCGGAATGGTTCTGAGGTGTGGTTCGAGGCAGACTTTTTTATAGAGAGCGGAGCACCTTTCAGTATCATTGATTTTGAAAACGCCTATTTTCACCAAAGTCCGGGACCCAGAGTTGTTATTCGGGACGGCAAACTGGAGTTGGAAAACAAATTTGGATCTAAATTGAATTATGCAAACAATTCGGAAATTTCCATTCCTCAGAATCAATGGTTTACCTTAAAAGTGCATTTGAAATACAGCACTGACAATGATGGAATCATTGAGCTATGGCAAGACGGGACACCCATAATTTCAACCACAGGAATTAACTTACCCACTTCAAATTCAATCCAGAATGTACTTGAAACAGGAGTCACCGCGTCATCGGAAGGATGTGTTTTGTATCTTGACAATATGAGAATTTCGGAAACTCGATTTTGATCTTTTTACAAGTGAAAGGATGGTTTGCCATAGATTGTTGAGACTATTGAGACTACAGATCCATCATCATCCATTCGCCTCAATACCACCCAAATAGGTACATAAGTAGTTAATAGCATTTTCAAGAACCTGTAAACCAACTCGAATCAGTTAATTTGACACCTTTATCACCACAACAGATGAGTATTCATCTCAACTTGTGCATTGGAAAACTAAAATCAAATTATTATGAACTGGTATTTAGCAGTAATGAAAAATTACGCCGGATTTACCGGCCGTGCGAGGCGGACTGAATATTGGATGTTTGTTTTATTCAATGTGATCTTTACGATCACAGCGCTCATTCTTGATAATGTGCTGGGGATCAACATGCGTGGCACACCTTATGGACCACTATATTTTTTGTATGCATTGATCACATTCCTTCCAGCTTTAGCGGTTGCGGTAAGAAGGTTGCATGATATCGATAGAAGTGGCTGGTTTGTTTTAATATCAATCATACCGATTATTGGTTCCATTATTCTTTTAATATTTCTGTGTACCGAGGGAAACAAAGGCGATAATCCCTACGGACCGGATCCTAAGAATGAAGCATTGACAGATGTTGCGGGAACGGAGTCAAACAGCGATGCACTTATTTTGATCGTTGTTATTTGGATGTTTTTCTCCAGAACATTTTGGTTTCTGGGGCCAAAACTATCTAATGACTTTTTCTCTACTCCCGGATTTGAGGCATTCAGTAAATTTTCCGGGCTTATCTGGGCCTTTATCCCGTTAGCACTGGCTTTTTCAGTCAAAGACAAATCAAAGCGCATAGCTCTATTTATTCTTGGTGGACTGTATATGATCGAAGGATTATATGAAACGATTACGAGAATTTTGTAGTAAGACAACTTCTCGAGTCGCACCAGGGTAGATTAATTATATAATATGAGCCTATGGTTCGTTGAATTAGCTCCATAAATTTCAAACAACCACACACATGTTTTGTTGTATTGTAGCGTACTAAGCAAGAATGGTTAGGGCAGTTACTATGGTAATGCCATCTGCATCGTATTCCTGTAAATTAAATTTAAATGTAACAATCATGTTTGGTGTTTTTAAGAAGAAATCAAAAGTGGAAGTCTTGCAAAAGAGGTATGAAAAACTCATGAAGCTGTCACACCAGCTATCCACTTCAAATCGGGCTGAAAGTGATAAGAAATATGCTGAAGCAGAAGAAGTTTTGAAAGAAATTGACTCCTTACAAAAGAAATAGTTTCATACCTGCCATTTGTATCATGAAAGAATGGAGAATAGAAACAGGTATGGAGTTATTTCTTTCTTGTAAGCGATCCTAACCCTAAGTCTTCAAATCAATTGAACTGACTATGTTGGCTTTTTCCATTACCGGAGTCATTTTCACATGCTTATCCCGATATTCACTGAGGCTTTTGAGAATGTAATCCAACAGGTTAACCGCTTTGCGGATGTAGGGGCCTTTGTTCAGCATCACACATTCGGCATTCAAAGCTGTCGCTGCATCGGTAATTTCCGATCGTGATGGAATTCCTTTTTTGGCAAGGGTCTCTAATACCTGAGTGGCCCAGACATCCGGAACATGGGCCGCATTGCATAATGACAGGATCTCCTGCTGTATTCTTGCCATGTTCTCCCAACCTGACTCAATCGCGAGATCTCCCCTGGCAATCATTACACCAAGTGGATAATTCTTCATCCCCTCCAGTAAAATGTCTGTAAGATTGTTATAGGCACTTTGTGTTTCAATTTTCAGAATGATCCCCAATTTATTCAGTGCATCAAGTTTTTCGAGTTCTAGCAACAATTCCTGAACATCCTGCGGGGAATTCACAAATGAAAAATTGACTACATCAGCATGTTGTACAATGAACCTCAGGTCCTCCCTGTCTTTTTCCGTTAGACCCCTCATCTTCAAATTTGTTTCCGGCAGGTTGATTCCCTTATCGGCTTTGAGTGATGACCCGGTCATCTTGGTATGTATAATTTCAACCAGGATCTCCCTTTGATTTGCTTTTTTTACCACACCGGTGATTTTACCATCATCAAATAAGATCTTTTCTCCTACCTCAACAAAATCAAAAATTTCAGGTGAAGTACATGAAATAAATGCCTCTTCCAAAGCCATTCCTTCATCATCGTATTGTATTGGTCTTCCGGGAATTTGCTCTTTGATGATCCTGAGATGATCTCCCATTTTTAATAAGATAGCTTGCTCCAGCGATGGCAATTCCTTGACCTCACAACTATTTTGAGATCCATCAATAGTCAAAATTGTCCCTGTTTTAATATAACTTGTATCAAGACATGTGGTCAACACTTTACCTTTTTCTATTGCCTTGACCGTCAAGCTTCTTTGTTTACTTCTGGTATCCGTAAAAATGACCTTGTCCCCTATTTTCAGTTGCTCCATCCAGCTCTGTTCTACAGGGAGTTCATTGTTGTTATATTCAAGTAATTCCGGAACCAATAGCACCATGGCCGGTTGGATTACCTGTCCGAATTCATTTCTCAGCGGCCGGAATCTGCGTACCTGAGGACCCTGTTCTATCGCACCTGTTCTGATCTTGGGTCCGGAAAGATCCATGGATATGCGGCAGTTCTTTTTCAATTTTTCCTTTGCCTTAATCACATGGTCAATCATCTTCTTCCATTCAGCGGGTCCATCGTGAGCACAATTTATTCTGGCAGTATTCATCCCGGACTCCATTAAATCATGCACCAGTTCATAATTGTAAGCTGCCTCACTGGGAAGCGTAACCATGATCCTCACTCTGCGACCCTTTGATCGATAGCCCAATAGATCTTTGGTATGAGTCCTTAATATTTTCTGGGCTTTTCTTATAGAAATGTTTCTTGGTTTATGATCCAGGGGCTCATCATCAACCAATGCTTTTAGGATATACCTGCAGTTTTGCAAACTAGCCATGATATGAGGTTCCGCTCTGGCTATTCTGGATAATCCCAGATCTCCCAGATTCTTTTGGAGGCTTGTAATATCTATGGTCCTTAAAGCCCGGTAGTGAATTAAATTTCGGGCACTCTGTTGAAAAGAAGGATGAACCTGATGAATTGAGTCAGCATATGTGGATTCTATTTCGGAGATTTCATCGAGTATCCTTTCAATTTCCTCAATCAGCAGATTGATCTTATCCGGTCTTACTTTCATATGGGAGTTTCGTTTCTTGCTACATATTTGATAACTAAAAATACATGATTTTTGGCATGATAGGACGTAAATGAAGGGAAATCATTTTTCAAATTTTTGAGGACGCAACCGGTGTCAGGCATTTGAAAAATGTCAGACACCTTAATTGCTTAGTATATTTGAACTTCGCAAAGTGATAGCCCTCATAAAAGCATGATACAGAAATGACCACAAAAAAAAAATTAAAACACAGGCAAAAGCTGGAGACATCCAGAATCTCAAGAATAAGCAGAACAAAACAGTTTATAATCTCTAACACGAAATCAAGCCTGATGAACAATATTAAATGGTTGGAGGTTTTTGACTGGCTACAAAATGAAAATATTAGTTTTCAACTTAAAACACTTTTATCAATTGAGCAAAGTTATTGTGACTTCATAAGAGAATTGGAATCAACATCCATTTTAATTGATGATTCGGGTGATTTTACAGAGTTTTTAGAAATTGAATTTGTCCGAACCGATTCCTCAGATGCATTATTAAAATTTCTTCTTGGTTCGAAGATATCTTTTAATCAAACAGAAAATCGGATCCAAATTAATGGTTATGAATTTATGGCTAAATCATAATCATTAAAAAAGCGATGAAATAGGTTACACTTAAAAGGACGTTGATGAATATATTCCGATAAATGCTAAACTTTATTTTGATATTAAAATTCCCAACGGAAAATAATTCAAAACTCAAAATTTAAAATTCATTTACGCGCCTACTTCTTCAACTTCTTTTTTCTTATCAACAAATAGGTAGTAAAAGATAAATCCTGCCGCTATTACGAGCGCTCCGGCAAGGGATTCGTATGGTTGGCTGTAGATCAAATACAAAACGGTCCAGGTATTAATACCGAGAAAGACAATACCGGAAACGATTTGTAGTGTCGACAACTTAATGCTTCGGTTCCTAAAAGAGGTTAGTAACAATCCAAAGACAACCGCCATGGTAAATAACATCAGGGTAAAGCCGACATATAGTAAAATAGATTCAAAGCTGAACGTCAATAACAGGACCAGCGCAATGAATGACTGTAAAAGAATGGATCTTGCAGGTGCACCATCCGAATTTATCAAAGCCAATGACTTAAAACTTTGATGATCCTCTCCCATTACCTTCATGACCCTGGGGCCGGCAATGATTAGTGAACTGATAGAAGCAATCAAACCAAAAGCTATTAATGCATCCATCATTAAGGCTCCGTTATTACCAAAGATGTGTAGAGCAGCCACATGGGCAACATCAATCCGTCCGATAAGTTGGTCGGTGGGGCCCGTGTGTAAAAAAGCAAAATTGATCAATAAATAGAGAACGGTTACCAGGGACGTCCCGATCAATAGGGATCTGGTAATATTCTTTTTTTGATTTTTAACTTCTTCCTGAATATAACAAGAGGCATTCCACCCCGAGTAAGCGAAGGAGATGAAAACCAGCGCTACCGCGAAATTGGAGGAAAACAGTTCTGTCACGACAAAACTTTTGGCAGGTGTACTTGCCCCGCTTTCTCCGCCACCAATTAGAAAAGCGCTCACGATAAAAAAGAGGATCAACGCAATTTTTAGAATTGTAAGGCCAAAATGCGCCTTTCCACCTTTGCTTACACTGGTGGCGTGTATTATCGATAATAAAACTATGATACAGGTTCCGGAAAAGATTGGGTCCAGGTCAACAATGTTCTGTAGATAATTGCCCATGGCTAAGGCCGTCAAAGCCAGTGGAGCAGCAAATCCCGCAACAATTGATATCATGCCAGCCACAAAACCAAAAGCAGGATTATAGATTTTTGAGATAAAATGATACTCACCACCTGACCTTGGAAATATGGTCGCTAATCGCGCATAACAAATAGCACCACAAAAGGCAATAAGTCCACCGGCCAGCCAAAGTAACATGATAGAAAAAGTAGATTGTACAGATTGCATCTGGAGTCCCAAGGTGGTAAACACACCAGTACCGATCATGTTTGCAACCACGATGGAAGTAGTAACTTTTAAGTCAAAAACCTTCATGCTATATGCTCACTTATTTTCACATTGGACTCAGAAACGATCGGGGTGCTCATCATTTTGTGTGGGTTAGTGCAATAATTGTTCCAGAGATAAAGGGGGCTCCAAACAAGTGAAGCCCGGGGTATACCTTCCAGTTTATCCATGAAAGAAGCCATCTCCGATCTGAACCAAGGAATCAATAGTGTTGAAAATGTTGTGTGATAACAAAAACAAGGTACTTGATAGAAAAAAGGCATTGAATACCATTTGGGGTGGCAATAATATGTTCAACAGAAAAAGTATGGATGTCTTTATTTTTAAACTGAGAAAATACCTGGAAAAGGGTCCGAACATTAAGATCACCAATATTCACGGAAAAGGTTTTATGCTTCAGGATAACAAATCTGATTAATCGGTATAGGAAATCTATTCTCCTGGGAATAGTTCGGCCAGCATTAAACTTGGTTTCATGGAACTCTACCTAATGGCTCACAATTTGAAATAACATTTGAAATCACTATTATTATTTTTTATACAAAGGAATTTTATTTTTTTAGAACCAGAGCCTAGCGCTAAACAAATGCATCCTTTCCAATGCTTATAGTTTATATCATCCTGGCTATTATTCTTGTTCCGGTACTTATCCTGGTAATATTGATTTTATATGAAAAGCTTAGAGAAAGGCTTCGATCGGGGGACTCGTATTCATTTAATAAGCTGGAGGAGGTGTTGGTTAATAAACTGATTCTTGAATTGGAAAAAGAAGCAGGTGATCGGCTTGCAAATCAGCTTCCCTATCTTCCAAAGAAAAGTCGGTACTATTTTGATAAAAGCCTGTCTCTTGAATTATATGGGCAACGACAAACTCATAGGCCTCCAGACGAATTTTTACTTCCTGTAAGAAGGAGCTTTAAACTGGCTAAAATTAATTTTTCGATCAAAGACAAAAAATTCTCGGCGGAGTTTGGTTGTTATGATGGACGGCTTTTTGACATTACGATCAGGCCAAATCCTAGAAAATATAAGCGAAGAGCAGATGTGATCTTTACAAAATTCAAACTACTCAACGATCCCTTGAGAGAGCCGGATTTGACCTTCGAAAAGAAATCACTGAAAAACGTGGATTTCACCGGGTATTTGAAAACGTGGAATCAAAAATATATTCTTTCAGAACTATTTATACCTATTGAAAAAAACCGAATACCAGTATTTGAAAACTTTTACGGCATCAAACTACCCACCGAGTACAAAGAGTTAATCTTACAGACAGAAGGATTGACAACAGATGAACTACAAATTTTCGGAATTTCGAAGATGTCCGAGGTTTCCATGGAAGATGGTAACTACTTTATACTGGCTGAGTTTAATGGTGAATTAGATTTAGGAGCTGTTGCCATAAAACAAAGCAAAAGCGCCAAATCAATCTATTTTTTCAACTACGAAACCAATGAAAGCAAAAGGTTGGGAACCTCTTTCAAAGCAGCTATAGAGAAACTATTAAACCAGCAAAAAAGGAACAATTAATTCAACTACACTAGTATTCTGATAAACTCTCCCATTGATGGAACACCATGCTCCGATAATATGAAAAGCATATAGTAACCAGGTGGTGCCACATGTCCATCTTTTGGTGAGGTAATACTCAGAATTTTATTTTCCTTTTCCTCAAATTCCAATTCAATAAATCTTTGGTTCATGTCAAAGGCATGTGTCATGGAGCCAGGGCTTATTAAAACCACTCGCTTGATATCCCAGCTAAACTCGTACTTTACTTCAAATTTCTCCCGGTGCTTGATTTCTGAGGGCATATCGACAAGAACAGGGCGTGATCCTTTAAAAAAGTATTCAGGGTAATAAACTTCCATACCCAATTCATACTTACCTAGCGGTGTTGTTCCGGAGGCAAGTACCCGGCCATCAGCGAGTAACACGCCTGTACAATGATAACCTCTGGCTATTCTTTGCTCTGCAGCGTAGCTCCATTCTTTGGTTTCGGGATCAAACAGTTCCACTTTATGGTTAGGGTCATCGAACCTGCCTGTTGCATTGCCACTGTAAGCCAATAGCTTTCCATTTGGCAATAATGTAAAAACGCCATTTACTCTTTTCCCGAGGCTAGAATTGATCTCCTCCCATTTAGGTTCCGAAGTGTCAAAATCGATCATTTCCGCAGTATCTGTCGCTTCGGCTTCTAAACCCTGTTTGATGCTACCTCCAAAGTGAATGACCCGGGCCTGATAATGAGGGGGTTTTAAAGGTAGCAAAGCCGCACATCCATCTCTGCGTATGGTAAATTTGAGATTTCCAATATCTTCCCATTTCCATGTAGCCAGGTCAAGCATCTTTGTTTCCGGACCATAGCCTGCGCAAAAAGCTTTTCCCTTGCTGTACCTGGTTTCTTCTTCCTGCTTTAATGGAAGCACAAACATCCGAGGGTAAACCGAAGGGAAACTTCCGTCATCAGGCCCTTCATCAATTTCTACACCTGGAATGCCTACATCATGCATATGACCTCCTTCTCCACCATGTACATGGTGCCCGTGTTGTCCATGTGTAAAATCAGGGATGTCACCGACGTGTGATAAACCCTCTTCCTCGCTATAAACTTCCATTCTTCTATTGATCTCGGCATAAACATCCGAATTGCCAAAACCACCGGCCTCATCCGTTCCGGATAAGATCAATACTTTTCCATCTGGCAACAAGGTATTCGTTGGATACCATCGCCCTCCCTTCATGTCGCCAATAAATTCCCACTCGTCTCTCTTTGTATCAAATAGATACAAATAAGTGGGTCCGGCAAACCTGATGCGGAATTTAGGATTGGTCCCAAACAACCTGGCCAGCAATGGTGAAAGAGGACGAATAATCCGTACCAACCAGGGAGGTATAGGTGGCAGGTTGCGATATTCCATGGTGCCACCGGTAGACAATACCCTTCCATTCGAAGTTTGACAATGTCCCCCGCAGAAAATATCGCCATAAGTGATTACTTTTTTAATATCTCCATCCTTTGGATTCCATATCCGGGTTTCTGTATTCACAGCTTCCGCGACTCTGAACCCTGAATAGTAGAGGACTTTTTTCGTAGGTAACAAAGACATATGAACTGCCTCAATCTGTGAGTCATAAGGTAAAATATCCCATCGGCCATGGGTTAGCGGATCATGCACTTTGACATGCTTAAATTTCTTTTTATACTTCTTTAATCGTTTTCTCCTTTTCTTGGTATCAGGGTCAATTGCCTGATCTTCTTTGTTGTTTGCCACTCCTGCAAATCGAATAAGGTCTTCAATGGAAAAATGCCCGGATATAGCTGAAGTAAGGTCAGGTTTCCAATTGGGCGATTTACTCAAAAAAGATTCCGGGTCTTTTTGCAAAAGGCCAATGATCACTTCTGCCACTATCCTGCCTCCTACTTTCCCAAGCCGTTCACCATCTGTTTCCAATTCCGCTTCTTTCAAGACGTAATACCATAAGGGCGCTTCATCCAATCCGGTATTTTCAATTCCCAGTTCTTCCTGGGTGTAAGGAGTAAATCCCATGCTTTTTGCTACCTCTTGTCCGGAGGGTAAACCCAAAGTTTTACCTTTTATAAGTGTAATTAAAGGCAATGATCTGATGGGTAGTCCCGGGGCTATTTGATCAGGCAAATGGAAAAAAGGCTGCGCTATTTTAGTATCTATCTTTCGTCCCAATTGCATCTTCTCTGCCGGATCTAACCAAAAGAATAAGCGCCATTGAACAACCTCTCGCTCCTGAACCGGTTTAAGCCCTATTAATTGATGTAGTGTTCCCCCACCAAAAATATCATTCATGACATAATGGGGTTTCACAATACTATGACCAAAACGAAATGCTGCGGCAGAAAATTCAACGGGTATCGTAAGCCGGTCTCCTGGTTTGTAAAATCGACGTCCATTTTTGAGTATATCCTCGATGACTTTTTTGTCTATTATCTGAGGTAAAAAATCATGCAGTACGATCCACTGATAATGCCACCTCGCTTTCCGTTGAGCCTCTTCAAATACTTTCTCTTCAGGGACATAGGCAGTAGCTCTCAGCTGTCTGACAATAGCATTGTGGAATTTAATAAAAGCTAGATGCAGCTGTGAGACCATCATATTCTCATCGTTTCTTGAATCTCCAATGATGGCAATACCATCTCCATCTCTTGGCAGATCATTGTCTTTTCCGGCATCATTTCTTCCAAGCGCTAATAAACATTTATCTTTTTTATTATAAAACTGAGGATCCTTTTCAGAACCACGACCGTAAAGACAATCAAGCTCTAACGACGGAGTTCTATAGTTTTTCAATTCTTCCGCATCCTTTGGCATTTCAATCGATGAAAGCCTGTCAAATGTAATATCATGGGTAATGAACTGACCAAGAAAGGTAATCCCAGCGGAGCGTGTTTTAGCATCTCCCTGTCTTCCAAAATCGTGGTCAACCATTGATCCTTTATGTCCACCGAGTTTCATAAGCAAATTATCCGCCGGTTGAAACGGAGGAAGTCCTGGAAATAGCCGGCTATAATCAGCATATTTTAGTTCTTCTATCTTATGATAGGAATCACTATGCCTGCGGGTAGTTTGGTCATTCATAGTTGTTTTGATTAATGGTCTATTGGAAGGTTGTTAGTATATTAGGTGTTTTCTCCTTGACCGGACTTTTTTAATGCGGTCATAATAATGATAGCTTCTATTAAGCTGACCACGATAAAGATTGGAGCCAGCAATTTGAAAATATCAAAACTGCTATTTGTGGTATCCAGGGATGCATAAGAAAATGCCCACCAGCTTCGTGCTATAAAATAGGTAATTATCAATTTGACAATTCCTATGCCTGATCCTATGAGGATGTGTTTTATTTTTTTCCAGGTATAAATGTAACCCACTATGCCGATCAATACAGAAAGGTTAAGTAACAACCAGGATGTTGCTCCCGAAAAAATAATGGAGAGAATCCAAATAAAAAGATTAATCGCTGAGGTGATATATATTTTCATGGTTTCTAATGTTGTGTGATGTAATTCCAATAGAGATAGGTTGCTCCGGCCAAAGCCGATAATTTGATAAGGAATGTAAAAATCGCTACATGCTGGCCAAATAAACTATTCAACATAGCTCCTATTTTCCCATCGGTACCAACATAAAATACCGGTTTTTTGATAACGATAACATTGACCAGAAGTGGCAGGAAAAGCCAGTATATTGTGGCTATAAATAAAAACATGAATAAAAACCCTAAGTCAAGCTGATGATACTTTGATACAAGTATTATGATAGCCAACCACCTCAATGGCGAAATCGCAAGGAAATAGGCTTTGTTGGTATCTTTATAGACCAACCATAACATCCAAACTTCCGTCAAAGCAATCAGCACCACATAGATCAAAAAAGAGAAAGTGCTCAAAGTCTCCATAACTATTACCGGTAAGAATAAGGTTCATCAATTTATGAACTGACAGGATAAGTGACTGCTTTCCCAATATAACAATAATCAAAGACTGAAAACAGAACGGGTCTAAATTTCTTATTCCGAAGGGCTTGATCCTCAAAACCTTTGAAATCCTATTTTCTGGTTAGGCAATATATAAATCAGATCCTGTGGATTATGGGGATCTGGTCGATCCGAAATATTGCGGATAAAACTATTCAAACTTTTTTTACGCCAAAAAAGCGATTTTTAACATATTTAATAGAAGATTTTTTGATATTTGAAATTGTTTGTGACAATCTTCAAATAAACAACTAACAATCCATGATGAAAAAGATCTACACAACATTGGTCATTTGTATGACCATGGCCCATTGGAGCATTGGGCAAAACAACATTTTTGTAACCGCACCAGCCATTAGCCCGGATGGAACAACGATTGCATTTTCCTATCAGGGTGATCTCTGGACCATGCCTTTAAATGAGGGTAATGCGCAACGCTTAACGATCCATGAGGCCTATGACGGCACACCGGTCTGGTCACCCGACGGGAAAAATATCGCCTTTACCAGTAACCGATTTGGCAACAATGATATTTTTACTACTACGGCAAATGGAGGGGTTCCTGTTCGTTTAACTTACAGATCTTCAGGGGATGCCCTTTCTTCCTGGAGTGATGGAGGTGACATTCTTTTTGCCAGCAACAGGGCCTACAGGCAAATTGAGTGGGATACAGAATTACAAAAGATTTCTCAAGATGGTGGTACCCCACAAAGATTGATGAATGCTTTCGGGCAGACTCCGGCGATATCACCTAACGGGCGCTTTATTGCATTTTCGAGAGGAGCATGCAGAATTTCAAGGGAGGCTTACAAAGGACCAGCTGACAAGGATATTTGGATTTACGATACTCAGAATGATCAATACATCGCTATCACCAATAATGATCATCAGGATCATCTTCCAAAATGGAGGGGTGACAACGAGCTGCTTTACTTAAATGCTTCCAATGGAACTTACAATATTTATAAGGTAGCTATTGACAACACCGGGAAAGCAGGTACATCCAGTCCTGTTACAAACTTTACCAGTGATGGCGTCCGTCATTTCGATGTCAGCAATGATGGTAAAATTGTTTATGAAAGAGATATTAATCTCTATACCACGAGTATCACAGGCGAAATATCCAAGAAGCTTGCCATCAACATCAGTGCGGATTATCGTTTTGATCCTGTTGAACACAAGACATACAGCAACAATGTATCTGAATATGAGGTATCTCCTAATGGCAAACTGGATGCACTTGTCATACATGGTGAGGTATTTATTAAACAACATGACAAGGAGAAAAGCCGGGCCATCAATATATCCAAGCATGCTTATCGAGATCAGCATGTAACTTGGTTAAATGATTCCACTGTCATATTCGTTTCTGACAGAGATGGGCAAAAGGATCTTTATTTGGCCAGATCATCTGATCCTAACAAAACAGATATATTCAAAAGCCTTAAACACAACATTGTTAGATTAACAAAAACCAGCGATAATGAATCTAACCCTCAGGCATCTCCCGATGGAAAGCAACTGGTATTCCGAAGAGGCAGAGGGAAATTAGTGGTAGCAGATATAGATGATAAAGGGAAACTTAACAATGAGCGCATCATGCAGGATGGTTGGAATAGTCCTTCAGGAGTTTCCTGGAGTCCTGATTCCAAGTGGCTGGCTTATTCAATGCAAGACCTTAATTTCAACAGTGAGATCTATATTCATGATGCTACAAATAAAAATAAACCTGTAAACGTCAGTATGCACCCAAGGAGTGATGCTTTACCGGTCTGGAGCCCGGATGGTTCTAAACTAGGGTTTATTTCAAACAGGATTGATGACAATGATGTGTGGTTTGTGTGGCTGCAAAAGGAAGAATGGGAAAAGACGAAAAGAGATCGTGATGAAGGTTATTATTTTGAAACCGATGAAAATGACGAGAAGAAAGAGGACAAGAATAAAGGTGATAAGAAGAAAGATAAACCCAAAGTGGAACCTGTCAAAATTGATTTTCAAGACATTCATGATCGCCTGACAAGGGTAACTTCCAGACCCGGAGGAGAATGGAACCTCGCTATTTCAAAGGATGGTGAAACTTTCTATTTTACGGCTAGTAATCCTTTGGCATCAAGATCAGATCTATATAGTGCCAAATGGGATGGAACAGAATGGAAGCAAATAACCAAAGGCGGCAAGGGTCCGGGAGGCGTTACTTTAAGTAGAGACGGCAAAAAACTTTATTATGTATCCGGTGGAAGGTTAAATGAATTGGATCCGAAAAGTGCTAAATCCACTGGCCTTCCGCATTCTGCTAAAATGACCATCGATCATAAAAAAGAACGTGAACAGGTTTTTGAAGAGGCATGGGCTTCTCTCAACGAAGGTTTCTATGATCCTGGTTTTCACGGAAATAACTGGGATAACTTAAAGAAAAAATATAAGCCATGGGCCATGGCAGCATCCAGTACACAGGACTTTAGATATATGTTCAATGTGATGCTAGGGCAACTGAATGCAAGTCATATGGGATTGTTTGGACCCACTCCGGAAGATACACAAAGGGAACGGACAGGACTGCTCGGATTGGAGGTTGCACCACATAAGGATGGTGCAGTAATCAAGCATATAATCCCGAATACACCCGCCGATAAAACAAAAAGTAAACTTCATGTTGGTGAAGTCATCACATCGGTGAATGGTCAGCAGCTTGATCCAAAAACAAACATTTACTCTTTACTGGTAAATGAAGCAACCAACCAGGTCCTGCTAGAGATAAAAAATAGTTCGGGTCAATCGAGGGAGGTGGTCATTCGACCGGTGAATAGTATTAGTACGGAGCTTTATGAAGAATGGATAGCCGAGCAGCAAAGACTGACTGAAAAATATTCCAACGGACGATTGGGTTATATTCACATAAGAGGCATGAACCTGACAAGTTTTGAACGTTTTGAACGTGAATTAATGGCCAGTGGATTGGGCAAAGAAGGTATTGTTATTGACGTCAGGTATAATGGTGGAGGATGGACCACGGATTATTTGATGGCGGTATTGAATGTAAGACAGCACGCTTACACTGTTCCAAGAGGTGCCGCTAAAGATCTTAATAGGGAGAATAAAAATTTCCGTCAATATTATCCTTTTAGTGAACGACTCCCGCTGTCTTCCTGGACAAAACCTTCCATTGCCTTGTGTAATGAAAATAGCTACTCAAATGCTGAAATATTTTCCCATGCCTATAAAACACTTGGAATTGGAACACTTGTAGGGAAACCAACTTTTGGAGCCGTTATCTCAACAGGTGGACAGGGTTTAATGGACGGTTCTTTTGTCCGTATGCCATTCCGGGCATGGTATGTTAAGGCTACCGGTGAGAATATGGAACATGGTCCTGCTGTTCCTGACATTTTAGTAGACAATGCACCGGACAACAGAGCAAAAAAAGAAGATAGTCAGTTGAAAAAAGCCGTTGAAGTTTTGTTAAAACAAATAGAAGAAGGAAAATAGAACCAGTATAATGTGTGGTTAATTGTGGAAAATGATAAAATCAAATTCACAATTAACCGCACTCTGAATATTGTAAATCTATTTTCCGGGCTAAATAGAGTCCCCGGAAAATAGATTATAAAAGTTCTAATGAACAACACGTATTTTTTCTTTTTTAGTGGTTTTTCCATCCAACAGCAGGTAATACATGCCACTCTGTAAATTTTGGACATCAATTACAAAAGATCTGCTCTTTGCATTAACCTTTCCACCATCGAATTTCACCCCACGTTGATCAACCAAGCGCCACAGGTAACCATGATCAATGTTCTTTCCAAAGTCCACCGTAACAAAATCCTTTGATGGTTGAGGAAAAATAGTTATGTGTTCCTTAGTCGCTTGTTGCCCCAGGATTTCATGAGAGGCTGTCTGGTTTTGCGAAGAAGCATCGATTACATTACCAGATATAATGGACCCGGCATCCACTTCGATAATTATACGCCTGTTTGTAAAGAGTGCCGGAGCACCGTTATCCTTAACAGTTAATATAATATGTATTCTATCTCCGATTGATGCATCGGAAGGAACAGTAAATGATGCTTCCACCTGATCGGCATTGGTGATTTTTTGATCCAGGACATCAAATCCACTATAATTTCCAGCTTCCTCATAAACCCACCAGGAATAAAAAAGCTGATCACTATCCGGATCACTTGAACCAAGGGCACTAAGTATGACTGTATTATTTGTACCAGCCTTGATCAATAGAACATCTTGCGTATTATCATTGTTAACAACCGCAATTGGATTATGATTAGCATCGGCGTAGTTAGATGTAGAAGCCCAGTCCATTCTCGCCTCGAAATCGTTTTGATATTGCTCCCTCCATCTAAACAAAGGAGCTAAGGTGTTATCCGTATAGGTTATATTTCCTTCTTCCCAATACCAGGTATCACTCACCTCTGTGAACATTGAAAATGGAGCCAAATATGCTTCTTTGTTTCTAATAGGATGCCAACCAGCTCTTGGTGGAAGCGTGCTATTCGCATCTCCGAATTGCTTTACATCCGAAAACCTGCCACCCCAGGATCCCCAACTATTCATCATGTATCCATTTAAACCATTTCTAAATGCCCATAGTAGTGTTGGGCTATCACCTTCATTTGTTCCATTGGATTGTTCCGGATAGACAGCTCCCAGATTACCATGCCCCTTCACATTATCCTGTATCCAATCGAAATTGAAATTATTCACCCCTCCTTGCTCTGGTAATTCATTGGCAGGGTTAACAATATAACTCATGGCTCTGTGCTGATACACATTCCTGATCCATTTAATGGTAGGAAAGTTTTTGGCTATATAGGCGCCTGCATCATCCTGCCCCGAACTCTCGTGAACAACTAATTTTTTAACAAATGCATTTACTTCATCCTCGGTTCTGGTTGCTGCAACATCAATTAAAGTCTGTGCCAATGTATTGGCCCCACCCCAAATCAGTACATGAACAGGTCTCGTGTTAGCGGCATCAACAACCGAAATAATATGATCTGACCCCGGATTGTTCAGTCCAACTCCCACATCGTCCATGCCTATAATGTCATCGTTATCTACATCATCATTTCCTTTTTTAAACATAGACCACACATTAGAGGGATCAATTAAGCCTGAGATATGCTGGCTTAGATTGGCATGATCATCTTCATAAGCCTGCAGGATAGTTGTAGCAGGCCCCATATCAATTTGCTGTCCAAAATTCTGATATTCCGTTGTCCAGTAACTAGTCGTAACAATAATACCCTCCAGATCATATTGGTCTGTATAGATCAGTGCTCTCACCAGTGATTGGAGGTCATCCGGATCAGATCCAGGAGGAGGGCCTACATCAGTTAAAATGATAACACGCGCCTTTTCCTGTTGGTCAAAGTCAATTTCATCTTCGTAAATAATGGCGGAAGATTCATGATCGTCCTCAAGAAAATAACCAGTATTTCCTTGTAAACGAACTGTGATCAGTTCTGCACCTTCAATATCAATATCGTCATTGGGTGTAACATGGATATCAACAGAGCTGCTTCCATCAGGAATTGTTACACTTCCTGACAGGCTTTCCAGAATATCGCTTCCATTGATATCACCTACAATCTCGTAGTCAACAGTTGTACTTCCCGATGTTTGATCCCTTGAAATTGTGAAAGTAGCCTGGTCCTGACCCTTTTCATAAGCATTGGCATCACTTGTTGTTACCGTTACAAAAGGCAATGGAGCGCTCGAAGAACAATTTATACCATCCATTCCCGTCCCAGTGGGAATATTTCCACTATTCGTGAGATATAGTTTATCCAACTGAGCTCCATCTTCCCGGAAGGCTATATCGATATAATGCGCCCCGAAGGCCAAATCATATGATGTCGTTTGGTTTTGATTGTCATAGTCAGTAACCTGTTTCCAATCCCAATTAGTCACAGTAGATAAACCATTCCATTTAACCCAAGCGCCGCCATCCATACTGATCCAAAATGAGTCATCGCTACTATTCGGGGCAATGACTCTTCCCCATAAGGTATAAATACCAGGTTCGGCAACATTAAATGTTAGACGTACCCTTCCATCAGGAGTTGTCATAGGTGCTGAATAGGCATTGTTGCCATTGAGCACTTCTGTATAGGAAGCATTGGATGATTGAGGATCAGATAAGGTTTTCCATTTGCTACCAACCGTTCCACATTCAGCTTCCAGCCAAATATCTCCAATACTGCTGATCAAGGTGGTCGCATTCGCTTCGTTGCTGTAAACGGACACTGTATCATTGTTGATAGCCCGGATCTGATAATAATAAGTTGTATTTTCTAACAGACCTGTATCGGAATAACTTAAGATATCCGACCCTAATGTGGCGATTAAAGTGAAACCTGAACCAGAAGCTGTAGAGCGCTCCAGTTCAAAGCTTGTGGCATTTGTATCATGATGGGTCCAGGTCAGATCAATTTGATTTGTTGATACTGCATTGACAGTAAGGTTCTCGGGTGCTGCAATAACATTGATGGCAGTGGTTGCGCAGGCTTCATTACTATAAGCAGATGCTGTATCGTTGTTGATTGCGCGGATTTGATAATGATAGGTTGTATTATCCGACAAACCTGTATCTGAATAACTCTGAACACCTGATCCTACAGTAGCCAGCAATGTAAAACCTGAACCGGATGCTGTGGATCGTTCAACTTCAAAACTCGTAGTATTTGTACCACTATGGGTCCAGGTCAGATCGATTTGGTTTGGTGAAGCCACACCGGCTGTTAAATCATCAGGCGCTGTGATCACATTGATCAAAGTGGTTGCATTCGTTTCGGTGCTGTAAAGAGATACTGTATCACCGTTGATGGCCCGGATCTGATAATAATAAGTTGTGTTCTCCAACAAACCTGTATCGGAATAGCTTAAGACATCCGATCCCAAGGTGGCTATCAAGCTAAAACCTGAACCGGATGCTGTGGATCGCTCTAACTCATAACTTGTTGTATTCTCACCACTATGAGTCCAGGCCAGATCGATTTGACTTGATGTTATTGCGTTAGCTGTTAAGTTATCAGGTGCGGTGATCACATTGATCAATGTCGTGGCATTCGTTTCGTTACTATAAATAGACACCGTATCACTGTTGATAGCTCGGATCTGATAATAATAAGTTGTGTTCTCCAACAAACCCGTATCTGAATAACTTGAGATATCCGATCCTAATGTGGCGATTAAAGCAAAACCTGAACCGAATGTTGCAGAGCGTTCTAACTCATAACCTGTTGCGTTACCACCACTATGGGTCCAGGTTAGATCAATTTGATCTGAGGTTATTGCGTTAGCTGTTAAGTTATCAGGTGCTGTAATAACATTGATCAAAGTGCTTGCATTCGCTTCGGTGCTGTAAAGAGACACCATATCGCTATTGATAGCTCGTACCTGATAATAGTATGTTGTATTGTCCAATAAACCTGTATCGGAATAACTTAAGACATTTGACCCCAATGTGGCTATCAAAGTAAAACCTGAACCGGAGGTTGTAGAGCGCTCTAACTCATAACTTGTTGCATTACCACCACTATGGGTCCAGGCCAGATCGATTTGACTTGATGTTATTGCGTTAGCTGTTAAGTTATCAGGCGCATTTGGAATAACAATGGCCGCACAATTAATTGAAGAAGCCCCCAGACCTGTTGGTTCATCCACATCACTGGTAATATATAGTTTATCAATTTGTGTTTTGGTCTCTCTGAAAGCAATCTCTAATGTATGGCTTCCCGGATCAAGATTAAAATTGACAACTTGATTTCCATTATTGGAATCATGTACCTCGTCCCAATGCCAGCTGCTGCCAAGCGCTATATTGTTCCATTTGATCCATTGACCATTATCCATTCTTACCCAAAAAGAATCATCACTATTCGTCCCTGCAATTACCCTAGCCCAGACTTTATAGTTGCCTGTTTCATTTGTTTGAAAATTAAATTGAATATGATTTGCTGCATCCGTAGGTGCACTACTATAAAAAGGATTTCTGTTTTTAATAGTCAAATATTCATCACCCGAAGCATCCGGGTCCTGCAGAAGCAACCAATTGCTTCCTACTGTTGCGCACTCTGCTTCTAACCAGATATCCGGTGTGGTTCCTGCAGCTAGCGTAGTGGCATTCGTTTCAATGCTGTAAGCGGAGGGAGTACCGGTACCAATCGCCCTGACCCGATAATAGTAAGTAGTATTTTCCAATAAACCAGCATCTGAATGGCTCAAAACATTGGCCCCCACAGTGGCTATGAGAATAAAGCCCGTACCAGGCTCTGTAGATCTTTCTATTTCGAAACCTGTTTCATTATTACCGCTATGATTCCAGGTCAAATCAATCTGATCGGATGCCACAGCACTGGCCAATAAATTGTCAGGTGCGGAAACAGTATTT
>JAUJEA010000018.1 GCA_030442035.1 Splendidivirga corallicola | reverse complement strand
ATAAGCCTTGCAATCATCTTCACTGGAAAACTCTTTGGAAAAATCTATTATATTATGACCTTTAAAAATATCCATCATTCTTTGAAAATTTTATCAAATATAGGTTATATCTAAAGTAATAACTCTAAACACTTTAACACTTTAACACTTTAACACTTTAACACTTTAACACTTTAACACCTTCCCCAACTAATTGATTTTAAATATTTTTATGATCAGGCCCCTTAAGCGCTTTAATTTTCAGAAGAAAATTTTGCAAATCTGTTTTGCAAATTTCCAATAGCAGTCTATATTTGCACCTCCTAAAATTATTTGGTCCGTTCGTCTAGGGGTTAGGACGCCAGGTTTTCATCCTGGTAACAGGGGTTCGATTCCCCTACGGACTGCAAGAAGCGTTTGGATTGTGAGGGTAGAATATTGAATTGAAAGGATAAAAAAAACAAGGTCCGTTCGTCTAGGGGTTAGGACGCCAGGTTTTCATCCTGGTAACAGGGGTTCGATTCCCCTACGGACTGCAAAAACAGTTTAGAGTGTGAGACTCGAGTATTGAGTTGAAGCTTTAAGCTGTTTTTTTTATGCCTTCCCAAACCTTGAGCTTATTCTAAACCGGGGATCAAGCGGAAAACCTGGGGGGTAACCCTCCATAGTCCAACTTCAATGAACCGGAGCTGTCAATAACTGAATCAAACATTTAATCTGAATTTGCTCATAAGCAGGTGGCTAACTTTTGGAAAGTTTGAAACTTTCCAAAAGTTGTACGTTAGAATTACCTGATTAGTGAAATCACTCCCTGGAAATATTGCTTGATCCTAAACCGGATCAATCCGAATTCTCGGATCAAGCAAAAAACCTACCTCTCTAGTTGTAGGTTAAGCACAGCGATCCTACGACCTATCATTTACAAGGGCGTCCGCCCGTTGTTTCGTTAAGCAGAAAAGCAGGAGAAAGTTGATGTTTTGGATATTTGAACAAGCAGGTAAGAGGAATTAAGAGAAACGATCAATTTCAGTTTGGCAACAGCACAATCACCTAATTGAACTGTCAACCAATCAGGTGATGGATCAACGATTGGATAATATACATAATAATCCTGCAGAAGCTGGTTTTGTAGATGAACCAAAAAACTGGTTATGGAGCAGTGCCGATTAATATGTCGGCAACCAAGGCAGGCTGGAAGTTTTGTATATTAAATAGCCGGAAGTGGTTCCACAGATAACGAGCAGACGCTCTTGCAAATAGTAAGTCGTAGGACCGCTACGCTTAACCTACGACTAGTGGAGGTGTCCGACATCGGTGATAGCTTGAAAGTTCAATGGTTCCAACCCCTGCATGTTCAAATGGACATTTTGGATGAAATTGATATGCTCCACAGATTTTTTGCCTGATCCCATAAAACATGGTGCAAAATGTATGAGAAATTGTTCTCTTCTTAAAAATTAAATGACTATTTCATTTTATGGCGATGCAATTAATTTTGATTATTTTACAAACATGAAAAAGGAAAATAATTTTTGGAAGTGGTTCCCATTTCTATTAGCTGGGATAACAGCCATATTTGCGGGGATAGTAATGTTTATAAACGACATTTTTTTAGTAGGCATAAATTCAAGATATATGGAACCTAGTGCTGTTAGCGGTATAAGCATTATATTTATTGGATTGATCTCTTTATTATGTTGTTATTTTAGTCTTTCTCCATATAGTAAAATTCGAAACTTTTTTGAAGAAACGAAGAAACAGAAAAGGGGGAGGTAATTGAAAAGTCTGTTTTAGTATTCAATTAAAATTTTTTAAATGGATATTATGTTGATAAAAACTTATAAAAATTCTTTGTGGAGAAATCTCTGGACATATTATCTCAATTGAAAGAAGAAACCTCTCTGATCGTAGGACCGCTACACTTAACCTAAGACTAGAGGATTGAAGTGTCCCAAAATATTTCCACTTGTTGTATTAGAATCTTAAATTCATTAGATTATTTTATGTTAAATAATTTAAAATGATTCGATTTAAGTAAATAATAGATAATCCTAATTTTATTATTTATGATTATGAAGATCATGTTAGGTATTTTATCCAGGATGGACAATTAGTTTAACAAATTCAATGCTCTCAGCTTATAGCAATAATGCTTAAGATAAAATTAATCCATAAAAGCTTTTGACTCATAATATCTTTTATGTTGAGGATTTAATAAGTCATCTTCAGCAAGATTTTTAAAAAATGACAAATTCTCTAACATTTTTTTAAAATCTTTGTTGGCTACATTTGATTGAGAATAATAAAATAATAGTAAAAGTTCGTAGCTCGAAATTTTGGATCTAAAAAGACTTGAATAAAATTTTTTATTTTCAACTTCATCAATACTATTCAAATATTTTAGTACATGGTATAAATGATCAAAATAATGCCCCAATTCAGCATTATAATAATAGAATATTTCAACAAATTTTTTGGAGAACATTATCTATGTCCAAGTGTGAATCTGTTTTTTCCTTTAATGCTTTATAAAAGAAATAGAAACAAGTTGCTCCTTCTGCTTCAATTTTTTTATAACCTAATTCTTTGTCCTTTTTATAGTTTGCTGAAAATCTATCTACAATAGAAACATGATGTGTCATTAAATCAAAAAATCTTTTTTCAAATCTTTCTTGATGCGCTATTTTCAATCTTTCATCATAATCTCTTTTATTTATATCTAATATTTCCTCACCATTTAACACTTGTTGCTTCTGCATTAAATAGGCTTTATAAAATATAAATATGGTTATTAAAGTTAAAAGCTTGTTGAGAGATGAAAACAAGATGTTTGAAAGATAATTAAAGTTAAATTCTTCTAAACTATTGGAAACATTGTAATATCCATGAATTGTAAATACTAAAATTATTCCTGAAATAATAGAAACAATCCAAATAGCTGTTGTTACTTTTTTATTAGTTGAATTAATTTTCTCTTTAGACATATGAAGATTCCTTATAAATTTAAATAAACTGTTCCACTGCCTCTACCAACTCCTCCTGATAATCATAAATCCCATCAAGACTTTCAAGGTCATATCTGATCATGCCTTCTGCTGGTTTGTGGATGGTGATGTAGGGTTGATTTCTGTCAAAAAAGAATCTGCATATCGTTTTGGTGATCTTATCATCAAGGATGACATTGAAATAGCTCTGATTGTCTCTATAGTAAAGCCTGTCGACTTCAACAACCCTCCTGAGTATTGCTTTAACAATATTGAATCCTTCCATTTCGGATTCTGTGGTGGTAACTTTTGATTCTTCGACTTCAGCATCCTCCAGTTCCTCTGTTTGTTCTTCAGCCTCTTTTTGAAGTGCGTGATTCAATCTGTCATTGACCTTTTCATTTAACCACTCTTTGAGAGATTTGGCAATGATCGGGGTAAATTCCTTGATGAGCTTCTCGGTCTTCGGTCTATCGGGAACAATTTCTGAAAGTATGTGCCTGATAAAATTGTCACTAGGATCGGATATTTCTTTATTTAACAAATTCTTTATTTCATGACTATACCTTAGGATATTGGCTCTGCTGAAAATTTCACTAACATTAAAATTTTCCTTTTGGAACTTGGCAATCTCATAGACGGTGTTTTCACGGAGGGAGGTGATATCAAAGGAAAGAAAAGGGGTTTCGTCCATCAGGTTTCTTTTATTCAGATCGCTGAAGAATTGGTATTCAATCCCATTAGTGAGAATAGCAAATTTTGCGCTGGTCATTGTAAAATACCTGGACAGTTGGTCCTTGTGATAGGTTAAATTCTCTCGCCAGTGTTTGCATTCTATTATTATTTGTACATCTGAATTATTGAAAACAGCATAATCAACCTTCTCTCCCTTTTTCATTCCTGTATCCGTAACGTATTCAGGTTTTACTTCCGACGGATTAAAAATGTCATAATTCAATGCGGCAAGAAAAGGCAGTACAAAAGCTGTCTTTGTTGCTTCTTCGGTTTCACTTTGATCTTATAAATTTTCGATTCGTTCGGCAAGGGTATTTAATAGGTTCTCTAGTTCCATATATAATTTAAATTAATTGTTTAAAAAATGATTTCTAATGCTGCCAGCATCTCCCATTGGTATTGGTAGTCATCCGCTTACATCGATTTCCGGCTTTTGTATTTCCAGAGCATTGTACAGATTTGGCTTTGCTGGATTTTGAAGGAGTATTTTGCTTTTGTCCTGGTTGAGTTGTTGGCTTTGTGGGTTCTGGCCTTGTACTTTTCTTTTTAGTTACCTGCGTTGGAGGTTTACAAACCTTACAGGCTCCATAATATTTGATAGCCTCCGACAGGTCTTTTTTGATCTTGCTGGAATGAAGATATCGGCAATTTTCCCTGTGATACTTGGAGCCCGTTCGGGTAGTATATACCGTTTGAGCATTGACACATTGAAAGAAAGTTAAAAAAAGAATGAACAGAATGAATCGTTTCAGATCCAAAGATTTGTCCAAATTCATAGCAGTTGTTCTTAAAGGTTAAAAAATAATGGGCCGAATATAATGATGAGGAGAAGATCAGTGGAAGGTTAAAAAGAGTGGAAAAGTACACATGGGGATGAATTAAATTTAATCCTTAGCACATAGTCAAAATGGTTGAAGTTTATTCATGAAATGCCAGCATGATCAACAATTTCCAAGCTATTGGGGGAGGTTTTATCCGGAGAAAAAATATTGTGATGTTAGTCTCAACCGATTATTTAAAATCAACATCACAAAAAAATCAATTTTGACCTTTTCCAATACTTGTCAATAGCAATGGAGCTAAATTAATTCGATAAGAAGAGCCTTTAATGTTATTGCAAAACGGTTTAGCAAAATATTGATCTTGAAAAAAATCTGACTGTTCCAGGTCTGTTGTCATAGAATTATCCATAATTGAGTATCACCTTTTTGAACTCATCAGTATCACGACAATGCTTAGCTAAATTTTCCTACGTCTACTTTTATGATAGTTAACCTAATGTGGTCAACCTATTCCAGGGACGTACAAATTATCACCCATCGTAATTCGTCATTCGAAACTCGTAAATCAACAACTCAAAATTCATAATTCAAAATTCAACATTACCTTCCAGTTTATCCATTTCCGTTACAGACCGGACATCGTTTAACCTCATTAATGATATTTATTTTTAGCAAACCATCTTTCCTTGATGGAGACGTTTAAGGAAAATTCGTTTGTGGATTCGTATATAAGACCGTTGTTCAGTGTGCCGTTGTATTTTCTGTGGTAAGAAAGGTTAATAGTACTTGCATTACGCAATGGAATCCCTAAACCCGCGGTAATACCCCAATGCTTAAAATTGGTATTTTCAATATTAAGATAATTATTTTCCACATAGGCTCCCAGTCGATAATTTATTAGGTCACCAAATGTTTCTCCTTCAATGTTTGGGGTATATTCAAATCCAAAGGAAGTTCTCCAGGTATCGTTCAGGTCGGTTTCATCGCCAATAGAGGCCTGGCTCCACTGTTTAAATTCCAGGTCTGTTCCTAACAAAAATTTTTTGTTTCTAAACGAAAATCCTATTCCTGCTTTCCTTGGCAAAGAATAATCCCGGGTTGATACTTCTTCATCATGGATTGTTTCCAGATCATTGCTTAAAATAATGGTGTTAACATTCCCTGCCAGGTTTGTACCATTGTCATAGATCAAACCTATATTAAAATCATGGTTTTCTCCTCTGATCAAATAATTTAAGCCAAAGTCAATGTTTACCTGTTTTACGTGGATGGAATTTTCAACATTGAAAGTTCCGGTACCCTGAGAGGAAGTGGCGATCTCATTGTGGAAAATATTACCGAAAATAAAAGACAGCTTAGCTCCCAACGAAAGATTTTTTGTGATCAAAAAGCTATTGGAAAAATAAATGTTGTTCAGGCCTCCGCTACCCTGGTAATTCACACTGTATTCATTGTTGTTAGATATGAGTACTTGATTGTCTACAATATTATAGCCCACATTACTATAATTGGACAATCCGATCAAGCCAGTCCACCGGTTGTTGAACCTGAAAAAATAGCTGAGCTGAGAAAGCCCCCCGTCACCAATATTTTCAGTTGATGTACTATTTTCTAATTGGGTATTATTCACAAACATACCAAAGTCGAATATATGAGTGAAATAACCCATTAAGGCGGCATTGGCAGCAGGGTTGCTTGTATTTACATAGTATGGATTGCTGGTACCAATCGAAGTAAAGCCCATCGCTGCTGATTGTGAGGAAACCGGTGGTTTCAGTTCACCTATTCCAAATATGGAATAAACCGAACCTCCACCACTTTGCCCATGGGCTGAAAAAAAGCCAAACAAGTATAAGCTAATAAGTAATTTCTTCATGTACCCTTATAATTCAATCGTCTTCGTTATATAACTCGTTTGGTTTAAATTCCCAGATATCGTCGAATCGGGAACTGCTATTGCTGCCAAGCGCTACAAACGATCTTCCACCAACCGTAAAAGCCACTGCTCCTTGTCTGGCTATTCCTTCAAATCCTGTCATTTCCTTCCATAAGTCTTGGGCCGGATCATATTGCCAGGTGGTGTTCAGATTAGAAGAAAACACACCTGTTGTGATATATCCATAGCCATCCAATGCAAAAGCGACAGCTTTTTCTCTTGTAATACTATAGTCGTCCGACTCATCAAGATCCAGGTTTCTTAGCCAGTCCGGAATGGCAGCATCAAATTTCCAGAAATCCAATTCGTACAATCCATTATTGGTTCCGGTCCCGACATAAGCGATATCGTCGATTACAAAGCTTACAGCATCCCTTCTTTTTTCTCCTTTATAGCTCACAATCTGTGTCCAGGTATTTTCGGCCGGATCAAATTCCCAGAAGTCTTTAAGATAGTTGCCATCATAACCTGATCCGAGATACCCTTTGCCGTTTAAAGCAAAACCCACGGCTGCTAAACGCTGAGAACCAGGAAAATCATCAAGCTGATTCCATGTGTCGGTTGTTGTGTCATATTCCCAAAAATCGTTCAATTCATCGCTACCATCATATCCCGTGCCCAAGTATCCTTTTTCACCTACAGCAAAGGCTACCGCTGAGGTTCGACCACTCCCCGGAAAATCAGCAATCCTTCTCCAAAAGTCTTCATCCGGATTGTAAGACCAAAAATCGGTAAGGTAATCATCACCGTCATATCCCAAACCTACATAAGCCCGCTCTCCAATGACAAATGTTACTGCCCCCGATCTTCCTACTCCCTCGTAGGACGACCGACGTATCCAGTTGCCGGTTTCCACTGTTTCGCTCGAAGTACTGCATGCAGATAGAGATACACATACACCTATCAAAACATGAATAAATTTTCTTTTAGTCATTCTTAACCTGTATTAAATTCAACATCATATTACTTTCATATTCATCGTTTTCAGTATCTCCCACGATCAGGTTTTCCAAACTGCCATAATTATTACCTGATGTCAGGGTGATCAAAATGCCATTTTTATTTTCTTCCTGTATTGAAAGTTGGAGCTCTACAAAATCCTTTATACTAAAAAGGTATTGGGTGTCCTGATCAAACTCATCGTCTTCGAACAGGGGGAATGCTTCTCCCGCGAAGATGGCATCATTATCATGGTTCACTATTGTATATTGAAGTGTATCCGGTAAAGGTCTGTTGCTATTGTATTTCTTGAGTGCCGGTTTCAGGCTGAGCCATACATTGTCTATTGCGATATTGGGATTGTCTAACAGGATGTTTTTCACATAAGGCAAATCTATCCTGATACCCAAACCAACACCACCCATCATATATGCCAGATTTCCTGCATCAGTTGTATTCAACTCATTTTCGCCATCTACAATAGCACGAATAAGCTCGTTGTTACGGTCAAGCTCCATGTTAGTGAAACTTTGACCTTGCGATGTGAGAACAATGGTTTCATCTCTGCTGGGAATGGTTGTAAAATCCGTATAATAGATTACAAACTGCACATCCGTATTCAACCCTAAGATGGCCGTACCGTTGTCATCTGTCTCAATTCTAAAACCATGGGAAAAATCTGAAAATTCAGTGGATAGACTATTGTCGCTATCAAAGATTTCATTGAAAATAGCCGATCCCAATCTATCGCTGATGCGAATTTCTATTTCCTCTCCGGCATGAGGATGAGGTATAAAATTGAGTTCGCCTATCGGAGCGTTTGTACCATCTTCATACTTAATAGCAAAGGATGAAGTATTGTAATAGAGATTGTCATCTTCATTGGGTTTCATCTCCTCGGCCAACTCATAGATGCGAAAGGTTTGTATAAGGGTAGTGTCATTATAATTGTACCCGGTATAACTAAGGTGAATCATGGCTGAATCGTAGCGTACATCTTCAGGTTCCAAATCTGATTTGGTTATTGTTTCATATTTGAAATAAGATGAGGCCTTGACCAAACCGAAGTCCGGATCGTTATACTGGCCAATAAGTAATTGACCTGCATTACTTGTTGGAACAGAATCCAATAAAACCGTTGACATTTCTAATGTAATAGTATCTACAGAGGCTAACTCAAACGACGTTTGATCTATGAATTGTAATCCTATAGTAGGCTCTTCTTCAGTACAGGCCACAATATTCATGGTGGCAATCAACCAAAATAGCTTCGCTTTCTTGAACATGAGGAACATTCTTTTAAACCGTTATCACATTTACTAAATGCTCCTTAGGCCAGAAATAGATGCCTTAAATTTTTAATTTTCAACGAAAGGCGAGATATTTTAAACAAACGACCACATTTAATCACCCAGTGAACTGTGGGTCTCAATGAAGGTAAAGCTGACCTCGAACTTTGGTCAGTTTATTAGAAATAATCTTGTTGAACATTATTCACACTTTGGTTGTAGTTAGCTGCTTGATTGAAAGGGGTATGGCTGATCAAATTTTAACATATAAATTAATAGGAATTATACATTAGATTCATTTAATTCGAATAATTCTACTTTCTTTTTTAACATTTTAAACAATCAGCTTTATGAAAAAGGTAAAATTTTTAACCAGCTTCTTTTTAGTAATCCTTTTCATTATTTCATGTAATAAAGAGGAAATTCAACCAGATTCTTCAAGTATCAACTTAAGAGAAACCAGAACCGGGGGAGGACTAACCGGTGAGGATGTCAATGGACCAATTACTGATGGGGTAGGAGATCCACTATGCAATACCGTTTTTATTTACAATTGGGAGCAAATATGTTGGTATCGATTTGACGGGGATAATTGGGTAGCTGATGGTTGTGATGATTGGGTATTAAAGGGGATTGAAGAACATGACACTTGTCAAAATGGTCCTATCCCTGACAATGCAACATCAACAGGCGGGGGAAATAATCGATATGAAATTAGAAATACTTCCAATAAGCCCGTTGATTTACGTTTTTTAAATTGTCAATCTTTTCGATTTGTACCGGTTGCGGGTGGTAGTACTTATCAAGTTGCAGCCGTTAGAGGCATCCGTGTAGATAATTTATCACTGAAAGAAATTTGGGGAATGCCTGCGATAGAATATATTTGGGCAGATTTACCAACATTGTATTTTGAACTTCCAAGAATTAGTCATGATGGAGATTATAAAGGTACTGGAGGAGCTGCAGACGTTTGCGCAAGGATGGCTAATTTGACAGAAAAGATTTTGGAAGGTATATATTCAAGTCGTAAATATCCCCCTTCTCGTACTCAGTTAATTAATGATTACGTAAGAGAGAGTAACAAACTTTTAAGATGGTATGGAGGCAGAGTAAGTTTAGGCAATCATTATGGGGTTGTTGGAGCTACACAAGCAATTTATACCCCACTTACTCCAGGAAATTGCGGGCAATATGATTAATATGGAATTTCTAGAATTATTAAAAGCACATACTTTACTATGGCAAGTTATCTTTACGGGTGACTTGTCATGCATCCCCAAAGAAATGTTTTTTGGAATGCCGGAATATTATCAGGAAGCTTTAGAGGAAAAGAAGATCTATTTTAAGAACATGACTTTTGATGGACATACAATAGATCCATTTATTTCAATTTACAATGAAGAAGTTCTTAGCATATTGATACACTCAACTAATCAGAAATATTTGAAGGAGAGTAAAAAGTATTTTGGAAAAGTAACTACTACATTTCCTATAATTGATGATGAAAAAGGGATTATAGCCGACCAGATTAAGGAGTATAAATATTTCTATCCTAATTTTGAAATACCAATGGTGATAAAGATTAAAATGCAATCTGGAATACCAGACACTTATATGATTGTTATCGATATCCCCCTTGACAAAGATTTAGGGCCAATCCCTAGAAATATTAACTGGAAAAAAGCGAAAATTGATATATTGGAGCGTTCTTCAACCGGGATGCGTTATAATATAATTCCTAACAAAAGCCTATATTCTAAACGGGAGATGAAAAAACACCCTGAATATTTTAAGGAAGGTGGTAAAGCGATTAGGTTTTAATCATTTAGAGGAGGGTAAACAAGTCTAATTAGTTTTAAGATTTTGTTAACGATTCCATGGACAAGGCCAAATACGCCAAGGTCAACGCTATTTAGGATTGTACGGGACATCAACTCAAAACTAAAAACTCATAACTCAAAACTTTCCATTATCAAACCCTGCCATGCTCATTCAAATATTCGGATGGAGATAGTTTGGTAATGTTCCTGAATTGCCGGTTAAAATTGGAGATGTTGTTGAAGCCACATTCGTAGCAGATCTGTGAGATATTATATTTATTTTCCAATAGTAATTTACAGGCCCATCCTATGCGTACTTCATTGACATACTGACTCAATGTTCTGTCATTGACCTTTTTAAAATAGCGGCAGAAAGCCGTTTTATTCATATTGGCTATTTCAGCAATTTCATCCAGGGAGATCTCGTGCCGGAAGTTATTCATAATGTACTCATAGATACTGTCCAGCTTTCTGTTCTGTGTTTTCTGGAAGGTATCAAGGAAACCTATACTCGTTAGCAGCGTATGATCCAGTTCCTCCGACAGGACCTTTAATACACGTAATAATTCCAACACATTGTTGAAATCATCCTGCTCAAGCATTTTCTTCATCCGTTTCACTACGGCCGGCTTTTTACTACCGGTAAATCTGATGCCTCGCTTTGCCTTTTGTAGCAGGTCTTTGATAGGTCGCATTTCAGGCATTTCAAAAAAACCTTGCCCTGCGAACTCTGAACCAAAATGTACCACAATCGCTTCAGCTGTACGTTTGGAACCTTTTTCGAAATATTGTTTGTCATTCATCCAGAGGTGAGGAAGATTTTCACCGATCAACACCAGGTCGTTAGGTTCAAACTTTTCGATACTGTCACCAATAAAGCGGGTTCCTGTACTTTTAGTAGTAAATATCAATTCCAGTTCCGGGTGATAATGCCAAAGTTTAAGAAAATGCGGATACCGGTGACGGCTGATGGTAAAAGACTTATTAAGATGTGTTTTCCTATCTAACAGTTGCAATTTCATAATGATAAATTTGCAAAATTGTTATGATTTATGCAAGTCATTGCAAATAAAGTATTAATTCGTGCAAAATATTTTTGTTGTTTATCGGCATGTGCAAAAAAAGTATTGCATTAAGTGAACAAGTGAGTAGATTGCCCTGGGTTCCTGACTTAGCTTTGGATTAACTTTTTTTAGATTGATTAGTTAGTTGAATGAAAATTATTGACATTGAAGTATTTGATATCCGTTTTCCAACCAGCAGGGAACTTGATGGTTCGGATGCTATGAATCCCGATCCGGATTACTCAGCGGCTTATGTGATATTAAAAACGGATGATCCTGATGGTACTGAGGGGCACGGGCTTACCTTTACCATTGGAAGAGGAAATGAACTTTGCGTTGCAGCCATTAAATCACTTTCCTATTTAATAAAAGGTAAAGAGCTTGAATCTTTTACCAGTGATATGGCTGGTTTCTGGCGTATGATCACCGGGGACAGTCAGCTTAGATGGCTTGGACCCGATAAGGGTGTAATACACTTGGCAACCGGTGCGGTAGTAAATGCGGTTTGGGATCTATGGGCTAAAGCAGAACAAAAACCACTATGGAAGCTTCTGGCGGATATGACCCCTGAGGAATTAGTGTCATGTGTTGATTTTACTTATATCACTGATGCGATCACTCCCAAAGAAGCTTTAGATATGTTGGTGAAGCTGGAAGGGTCAAAGAAACAGCGCATTGACGATTTAGTGCAAAATGGTTATCCGGCTTATACTACCTCGGCAGGTTGGTTAGGTTACTCTGATGAAAAAATAAGGACTTTATGCCGGGAGGCGAAAAAGGAAGGCTGGAAGCATCTGAAGATGAAAGTTGGCTCCAGCCTGGAGGATGACATCAGGAGGGCTACCATTATCAGAGAGGAGATTGGAAATGAGATGTATTTGATGATGGACGCCAACCAAAAATGGGAGGTAAATGAGGCAATTGAAAACATGGCTAAATTAAGTCAATTCAATCCATATTGGATAGAAGAGCCGACCAGTCCGGATGATATCATGGGGCATGCAACCATTGCCAGGGCAGTGGAACCAATAAAAGTAGCTTCAGGAGAACACTGCCATAACCGGGTAATGTTTAAGCAGTTGATCATGACCAAAGCAATTGATATTTGTCAAATTGACAGCTGTAGAGTAGGAGGGGTTAATGAAATTCTTGGAATACTTCTAATCGCTGCTAAATACGGAGTGCCTGTTTGCCCACATGCGGGTGGTGTTGGACTTTGCGAATATGTACAGCATTTGTCCATGATTGATTATATTGCGATCAGTGGAAGTACAGAGAACAGGGTCATTGAGTATGTGGACCACTTGCATGAACATTTTGAAGATCCTGTGGTGATCAGAGATGGAAATTACCTTGCACCTGCAGCACCAGGATACAGTATTACCATGAAAAAAGAATCTTTGTCAAAATACAGTTATCCTGAAGGGGCAGTGTGGAAAGAAGAGTCTATTATTGCATAAATTTGGTTGACCATCTGTTTAATATATTTTTTTAAAGATTTATATGTCTGATCTCAAAGGAAAAACAGCCATTATTTCCGGGGGAGGAAGCGGTATTGGGAAAAGCATTTCTACCCTGTTTGCTTCACAAGGTGTTCACGTACATATTTTAGAGCTTAATTCGGAAGCCTCGGAGGAGGTCTGTAAGGAGATCGCTGCTGACGGTGGAAGTGCCACAGGACATATCTGTGATATAGCCTCTCACCAGGAGGTCAATAAAACAATACAAGGCATACAGGGTAATATAGATATTCAGGTAAACAATGCCGGCATTGCACATATTGGAAACCTGGAAGGGACCAGTGAAGCTGATTTTGATAAGATCTTTCAGGTGAATGTGAAAGGAGTATTTAACTGCATGCAAGCGGTGATCCCTAAAATGAAATCGCAGGGAGGTGGTGTTATTTTAAATATGGCATCAGTGGCCTCAATGGTAGGTATTTCAGACAGGTTTGCCTATTCCATGAGTAAGGGGGCTGTTTTAACGATGACCCTTTCTGTGGCGAAAGACTATATAAAAGAGAATATAAGATGTAATTGTATTTCTCCTGCCAGGATCCATACACCTTTTGTGGATGGTTTTATTGCTAAAAATTATCCTGGGAAAGAAAAGGAAATGTTTGAAGCGTTATCACAAACTCAGCCAATCGGACGTATGGGGACACCGGATGAGGTAGCTGAGTTAGCATTGTATCTGTGCTCTGATAAGGCAGGTTTCATTACAGGAACCAACTTTCCGATCGATGGAGGATTTGTGAATTTAAATACTTAAATAAAGTATTGAGGTGTGCATGTTAGAAATAGAAAATGAATATCAATACCTCAAAACACCAATACATTAAATTATGAAATTAATAAGGTTTGGAGAGCCTGGTTTTGAAAAGCCGGGAGTAATATTGAATGATGGCAAAAGAATCGATGTGTCAGCATTTGAAGCAGATTTTGATGAACAATTTTTCGGCTCCGAAGGCCCTGAGCGTTTGGAAAGCTGGTTAGAAAGCAATGCTTCCGGTTGTCCTGTTATAGACTCAGAAGTGCGGTTGGGCTCGCCTATTATCAGGCCTTCCAAAATTGTTTGTATCGGTTTGAATTATGCCAAGCATGCGGAAGAAAGCGGTATGGCCAAACCAAATGAGCCTGTTTTATTCTTCAAATCTACCTCTGCTATTGTAGGGCCAAACGATGATCTGGTGATTCCAAGAGGAAGCAAAAAGACAGATTGGGAAGTGGAGCTGGCTGTAGTAATCGGTAAGAAAGCTTCCTATGTTGAGGAGGAGAATGCCATGAGTCATGTCGCGGGATATGTTTTGCACAATGATTATAGTGAGAGGGCCTTTCAACTGGAAAGAGAAGGACAATGGGTAAAAGGAAAAAGCAATGATACCTTTGCACCTCTTGGTCCCTTTTTAGCAACCCAAGACGAAATTGAAGATCCCCATAATCTGAACCTATGGCTGAAGGTCAATGGGGAAATGATGCAAAACAGCAACACCAATGATTTGATCTTTAAAATTCCACATTTGGTGAGTTATGTAAGCCAGTTTATGACATTACTTCCTGGAGATGTGATATCAACAGGAACTCCGTTTGGTGTTGGATTGGGGCTTAATCCTCAAAGATACCTGAAGCACGGTGATGTGGTGGAGTTAGGGATAGACGGATTAGGAACTTCAAAGCAACATGTAAAGGCATACGAGATGATTATGGCCAATGAGAATTGATTCACATCAACATTTTTGGAACTATGATCCGGTAAGAGATGCTTGGATCGATGAGACAATGGGCGTAATTCGCAGAGACTTTACCCCAAATGATTTAGCTCCCATTCTTCAACAAAATTCGTTTGATGGCTGTATCGCCGTTCAGGCAGACCAATCGGAGGATGAAACTGATTTTTTGTTAGGCCTTGCAGAGAAAAATGATTTTATCAAAGGAGTTGTAGGATGGCTGGACCTTCGTGCGGATAATATAGAAGAAAGACTTCATTTATATAATAACCGACCAAAATTAGTTGGAATCAGGCATATTGTACAGTCAGAGCCTGATGATAACTTCATGTTGGGTACAGCATTTCAATATGGTATTGGAAAACTAAAATCTTTCGACCTTGCTTATGATATTCTGATCTTCCCAAAGCAATTACCGGCCGCTATAAAACTGGTTGAAAAATTTCCTGATCAAAAGTTTGTATTGGACCATATTGCCAAACCCCTGATCAAAG
Organism: Splendidivirga corallicola; assembly: GCA_030442035.1. Classification (GTDB taxonomy): domain Bacteria; phylum Bacteroidota; class Bacteroidia; order Cytophagales; family Cyclobacteriaceae; genus Splendidivirga; species Splendidivirga corallicola. The sequence continues at coordinate 113,260 of JAUJEA010000018.1, read as the reverse complement.
ACCGTATGTTGCAGCCCTGGAAGGATCAAATAGAGGAGCTTGCCAAGGCTGAAAATGTTCTTTGTAAAGTATCGGGAATGGTTACCGAGGCTGATTGGAAGTTATGGGAACCAATGGATTTCAATCCCTATCTGGACGTGGTTTTTGAGGCATTTGGAACAGACAGGTTGATGTTTGGATCAGATTGGCCGGTATGTTTACTGGCATCGGATTATGGAAGAGTGGTTGATATTGTTCAGCAATATATGAGGGGATTTGATAAGGATGATCAGGAAAAGGTATTTGGAAGGAATGCCATGGAATTTTACGGAACCTAGAGATTTTGACATGGACCTGAATTTAAAAGATAAAGTAATTATTGTAACCGGAGGAGCCAAGGGAATTGGAGAAGCTATCACAAGATCGGTTTCCAAGGAAAACGGTGTAGCTGTTATTGTAGGGAGAAGTAAAGAAGTAGGAGAACAAGTAGCCGAAGATATTAAAGACCAGGGAGGAAAAGCTTTAGCCATTCATAAGAATCTTGGAACACCTGTCAGCTGTTCTGAAGTGATCGATGAAGTAATGCAGGAATATGGTAGGATCGATGGTCTGGTTAATAATGCTGGTGCCAATGACGGCGTGGGTTTGGAAAAAGGAGGTCCTGATGCGTTCCTGGCGTCTCTTGAAAAAAATTTATACCACTATTACTATCTGGCACACTACGCCCTAGACGCTTTGAAGGCTTCTAAGGGATCCATTGTTAACATTAGTTCAAAGACAGCAGTTACGGGACAGGGCAATACCTCTGCTTATGCAGCAGCAAAGGGAGCACAGTTGGCCCTTACCAGGGAATGGGCAGTAGAACTGCTGAAACATCAGATTCGTGTCAATGCTATTTTACCCGCCGAGGTGATGACTCCATTGTATGAGAGTTGGATCAATACTTTTTCAGATCCAAAGGCCAAACTCAACGAAATAGAAAGGAAAATACCTTTGGGGAATCGAATGACTACCTCTGAGGAAATAGCCAATATGGCCGTTTTCCTGTTGTCAGATAGAGCTGCTCACATGACAGGTCAACACCTTTATGTTGACGGTGGATATGTCCATCTGGACCGCGCCTTGGCTGGTGCCAAAGAATAGATCTAAACAAATTGAATATGGTGCATACTGAAAAAAAAACTAGTCCCAAATTAGTAGAAAAGGCATTACTTATTCCTTTTATTTTAGTGACCGCTCTTTTTTTCCTATGGGGTTTCCCCAATGATCTTACCAATCCTATGGTGGAGGTATTTAAGAACGTCTTAAATATTTCTAATGTTGAAGCTTCTTATGTTCAGTTGGCATTTTATGGTGGTTACGGTACTATGGCCATACCGGCGGCGCTTTTCATCAGAAAATATAGTTATAAGTCCAGTATTGTTTTCGGACTATTCTTATTCATGGTCGGATCTTTTTTAATGTATCCGGCAGCCTCAATGGTAAACTATAGCCTGTTTTTGGTTTCATTTTACATTCTTACTTTTGGATTGGCTTTTCTGGAGACTACAGCCAACCCCATGATCTTGGAACTTGGTGATCGGCAAACTGCCACCCAGCGACTCAACCTTTCACAAGCCTTCAATCCAATGGGTGCGCTCACCGGCCAGGTGGTGGCTAGGGTTTTTGTCGTTGACCGGTTAGAAACTAAAATTGGTGTGGACGCATCAGCTGCTACCTCAACACTATCACCAGAGCAAAAGCAGCAGATTATGGAACATGATTTATCGATTGTTAGCGTTCCTTATATCGCCCTGGGCTTTGTGGTATTGACTATTATGCTTTTATTCATTTTTGTAAAGATCGAGAACAGGAAAAACGATATTGAAAAATTGAGCTTAAAATCCACTCTAAAGAAATTGTTTTCGAATAAAAACTATTATGAAGGGGTCTTGGCTCAGTTCTTCTATGTAGCATGTCAGATCATGGTATGGACGTTTATCTACCAATATGTAACCAACCTGAATGCAAGTCGTGGAGCTGACGAGCAACTGAATGCTACTGTTTACGTGGTGGTTTCTACCCTGGCTTTCCTTAGTGCACGTTGGATATGTACTTTTTTGATCAGGTATATTAACTCAGCCAGGTTAATGTTGGTTTTCGCTCTATTAGGGGCAGTGTTATGCGCTGGTGCTATCCTGTTAAACGGAATGATTGGCCTGTACTGCCTTGTAGGAGTTTCGTTCGCCATGTCACTCATGTTTCCAACTATTTATGGTCTGTCCTTAAAAGGAATGGGAGACGAAGCTAAACTGGGATCTGCCGGTTTGATATTGGCTATTGTTGGTGGGGCTCTGATGCCACCATTGCAAGGAAGGATTATCGATATGGGAGGTACGGGGCTTAATGATTTGAACGTGTTGGGTTTCATCCCTGAGGTGAATTTCTCTTTTATTCTGCCATTGCTGTGTTTGCTCTTGGTGGCCCTATACAGTTGGAGAACGCTCAATAGAAATAAGCAAACTAGTTAAAAGTAAAACAGATTTATCATGAGTAGATATTGCCTGACACTGGATCTGAAAGATGATCCGGCATTGATAGCGGAATACAAAAAGTATCACGAAAAGATTTGGCCAGAGATCACTGAAAGCATTAAGATGTCAGGGATAGAGGACATGGAGATCTATCTTTTAGGTACCAGGATGTTTATGATCATAGAGGTGAATGAGGAATTTTCGTTTGAGAAAAAGGCTGAACTGGACAGAACCAATTCCAAAGTACAGGAATGGGAAGAATTGATGTGGAAATTTCAACGGCCTTTACCTGAGGCAAAACCCGGCGAAAAATGGCTGTTGATGGATCGTGTTTTTAAATTGGAGCAAGCCTAGCAATTCTTGATTTGATCGTTCTGATTTTGTCAATGGAATATAGAAGTTTTCTATGGAACAGGATGGTTCTGGGTAGGTAATTTAAGAAAAGCAAGACAATAAAATGAAGTTTCAATATAATCCGAAATATCCATCTATTGACGATCTGAGAAAAAGAGCGAAGAAGAGAATACCTAAGTTTGCATTTGAGTATTTGGATGGAGGTTGTAACGAGGATGTAAACCTTCATAGAAATACTGCCGAGATTCGTGATGTTGAGCTTATCCCTGATTATTTAAGCAAACATACCGGTTCCAATATGAGCACGGAGCTGTTTGGTCACACTTACGATGCTCCTTTTGGTATTTCACCGGTAGGATTGCAGGGATTGATGTGGCCCAATTCTCCTGAAATATTAGCAAAAGCCGCTTTTGAGCACAATATACCCTTCATATTAAGTACCGTTACAACCAGCAGCATTGAAAGGATCAGTGAGATAACAGAAGGACGGGCATGGTTCCAACTCTATCATCCGGCTGAAAATGAATTAAGAGATAAAATCATTAAAAGGGCAGAAGCCGCAGATTGCCCTGTTTTAGTTATTTTGTGTGATGTGCCAACTTTTGGCTATCGTCCTAGGGATATTCGAAATGGATTGGCTATGCCACCCAAAATGACCCTTAGCAATATGATCCAAATATTGGGTAAACCCAATTGGGCACTACGTACACTTTTCCATGGCCAGCCAAACTTTGAGACACTCAAGCCCTACATGTCTAAAAAAATGGATCTAAAAAGGCTGGGACAATTTATGGATAAAACTTTTTCAGGCCGGCTAAATGAAGAAAAGATAGCGCCCATACGTGACATGTGGAAAGGCAAGCTTGTCTTAAAAGGAGTAGCCAGTGAGTTGGATACAGAGAGGGCCATAAAATTAGGACTCGATGGTATCATTGTTTCGAATCACGGAGGAAGGCAATTGGATGCCGGTGAATCTACCATAAAACCACTTAAGAAAATTGCTGCTAAATATGGTGATCAGATAAAGGTCATGATGGATAGTGGTCTGAGATCGGGACCTGATATAGCCAGAACACTTGCCTCGGGGGCGCAATTTACATTTATGGGTAGGTCCTTTATGTATGGTGTAGCAGCCTTGGGCAGTGAAGGTGGCAACCATACGATTTCCATTCTAAAAACTCAGCTACAGCAGGTGATGGAACAAATCTGCTGTGAGAAGATAAACGATTTTCCAAATCATCTGGCCAATTCATAATTCCATTTTTAAGTTAAATAAAAAAGTGTTGAAATGCTTTTGCATTAAAACGCGATAGTGTTGAGAAGCACTTTGTACAAAAAATCGTGATTCGTAATTTGAATTCCGAAACAAGCTATTTATCATTCTGCAACCGGGCTTCCCTTTACCATATTGGTGTACTGGCTAAATTGGCCGAACTCAAGATATTAAAAGTTGTTCAGGTACTTTCTTGTTTCTGGCGGATCAATTATTGAAGCGCTATATTATTTAAAGATCAAGGAGCTTTTGGAAGGAAAGCGCTTGGATGGACTTAAACCATTTGATCAGAGAGCTTACATTAAGATAGTTAAAGAAATTGAAGTGACATTCTTGGCTCAGGTTCAAAGAAATATCCGAATGCGCACTTTTCTCAGTCCTTATCACAATGCCAAAATGTTGCGTAAGATTTTTCAATGCAACTTTGTTTCTGTCATTATCTACCTGGTTATACCATTTAATTATTCCCACCATTGTCGCGATGGTTGTTTTTATTCATATCAACATCTTCGATAAGCTTTACTTAAGGCTTGGAAGAATAAAGAATGGATTACCGGGTGTTCCAAAATTATTGTCCGTACTGTCGTTTTTAACTATTAAAATAAGGTAATAGGAAACCTTGATAAAATGGAAGGTGAAAATTAAGCATTTCTTCCTTTGTTGATACACCATAAATTCCAGGGAATATCCTCTGGTCAATTGAATACAATCGGGTTTGAGAAGGTGGCTGATCCAGTTACTCTTCCTTTAGAAACCCCTAACAGGGGTCAATGTTCATCACATTATATCCCGAACACTCTTTAAATGATAACAGACTCCATTGACAAAACCCCCATTCCAGGTGATACTTCAAAATGACCGATCTTTCTCTTAAACAATTGGTAAATAAAACCGTTGATAAAATACTGATTATCAGAAAGTATATGTAAATTACAGTATTGATTGTACGATAGGTTGAAGCGCTATGTAAAGGGATTTTTGTTTATTAATATAGTATTAAATTATTGTATTATTTAAATAATTGAAGAGCGAAGGCCGCTGCGATCCCAAAAATTTGAACAAAAAAGTTGTGTATAAATGACCTTTTTTGATTCAAGATTTTCTTAAACCGATTTATGGAGTATTATAAGAAAGTCATTTTTACTTTGTGAAGTAAATATATGATTTTTCTTATAAAATTGATCTGAATTGTTGTATAAGATTGGATTATTATTATTTTTACCTGGCAGTTTGAATTGAATGCTATTTAACTATTTTAATATTTTTATAAAGGGACCAAAAACTTACAAAAGAAATGAAAGATTCCGATTTGAATTGGATAGCTCCTTTATAAATAACAAATTTGAAATATTAAGAAACAAATAAACGCAAGCCTATCGCTAACACTCTAACAGAAGGTTTATGATGTTATTCATAATTTTTATCGGATCCTTAGTATTGTTGATGAATTTAATTCTCATGATGAGAATAATCCTGACTTATGTGGAGCAAAGTTATGAGGATCAAAAAGAGACTGAGGCTACCAATATAAATCTCAGTGTCTTAAATAAAATATCCTGATGGATATTCTTTTTGCACTTTCATCAATCAATATTTGATCTTACAAATTTCACATTTGAGGGACAGAACGGACAGAGGGGTTGGAATCTAAATTCCTACCATCAATTTATTTCTCCGAAACACACTCTTTACAAACCATATATTTTCCCTTTTTTAAAACCACATCAAGTGAGAGGATAGTATCCATTGAGGTATTGATTTTCTTAAGCAATTCGGATCTTTTTATGCTAAAAAAATACAAACATTACATGGGCAACTATAAACCTATGTGCCAGAATATTTATTTTAAATTTTGATTAAAATTGCTCTCATCTTCGGGGATGACGCCAGGATTACTTTTAGGTTACCTAAATGTTGAAAGTAAGTATCTATAGCAAACATTTTATAATTATTTCATGTTAAAATAAAAAAAAATTAAGTTGGAAGACTTTTTTATGAGAATATAAAATCCTAATTTTGGATGCATTGAACGAAAGAACTTAGCACTAAAGTTAATTCTTAGATCGGCAATTTTAATCTCCAAACATCTGCTCCACGGATGAATTATCCACATTCTAAAAAACTGAGCCTAATTGATTTAATATCAAATACTGATAGATCTTTTAAACAAAACGCGAAATTATGAGTGCAGCCATACAAGCTTTAGAACTTTCCGAGAAAAAAGACATCATAGCTTTATGCGGCGATTTGGCAGAGAAGTTTATAAAAAGAGCTCCCAAATATGATAAAGAAGGTTCATTTCCGGTTGAGAATTTTCAGGACCTGAAAGATGCAGGACTTTTAGGGATCATGATCCCCAAAGAACACGGTGGCATGGGGGCGGATTTTCTGACTTATACCAAGGCGCTCGAACAACTGGCGATGGGATGTTCCTCTACAGCACTTACCTTTAATATGCATAATATTGCCGTGGGCAGCATTGCCGAGTTGAATTTAAAAGGAATAGGGGGCAGCAGAGGGAAAACGATGACTGAGTTTCGGGATTGGGTATATGACCAATCTATCAGTCACAAAAAGGTATTTGCTTCCGCCTCATCAGAACCGGGGATTGGAGCCCATTTTAGCAAGCTTAAAACAACTTATAAGCGTGTTGAGGATGGGTTTGTGATTAACGGGACAAAATCATTTGTATCGATGGCTGGTTATGCCGATTATTATGTGGTGGCTGCCAAAGCTGCCGATAGCGATAGTGAAGTGCCTGCAATTTCATATCTCGTAGTAGAAAAAGATCATCCGAATACTACCATAGATTTTATTTGGGATGTTCTGGGTATGCGGGCTACATCTACAAATCCGGTGCATTTCAAAGATTGTTTTGTTAAGAAAGAAGCATTGTTCCTGGGAAGTGAAGGAATGGCCTTATACAAAATAGCACGCGAACCTCACTGGTTAGTTGGAGGATATGTCGGTGTTTATCTTGGTATCTCTACTGCTGCATTCAGGTTTATGGTTGACTTTATTAAGAAGAAAAAAATCCCCGGGACAGATACTTCACTGTCTGAGGATCCTAAGATACAACATCGCGTTGGAGAAATATATGCTGCTTTGGAATCAGCAAGAACAGTTACCTACAATGCAGCTATGCTTGTGAGAGATAAATTGGGATCACAGGAGGCTAACAATGCTATCCATCATGCCAAGTATGTAGCAGGGGAATTAGGGCCTTGGCTAACATCTCAGGCCATCAGGTTATGCGGAGCCAGTAGCTTAGCTAAGGTGTTTCCATTAGAAAGGTACTACAGAGACTCAAGATGCGGAGGGCTAATGCCTGCTACAAGCGATGAATGTCTGTCTTATATGGGTAAGGCAGCTTTTGGTACGGATTTGACCAAACCAACGGAAACTTATTGGTAAACTCAATTTTTTTATATGCAACCTTGGGAAGATTCTCAAATTGATGAGATCAGAGAAAAGTATAGTCAGTTCGCCAAAGAACATTTAGCCGGAGATAGAGCTCATAGAGACAAAGAAGGAGATTTTTCAAAGGAACGGTGGAAAAAAGCAGCGGAATCAGGTTTCCTGAATTTAATGATGCCTGAAGAATTAGGCGGTACAGATGCTCCTGTCACCCAGGTGGTCGCAGCAATTGAAGGCTTAGGTGAATCCTGTGAAGACAGCGGTTTTCTTTATGCTATGAGTAATCAGCTGGTTGGAATACAATTGACACTGAAACAATTTGCTTCGGAAGAAGTTAAAACGAAATTTTTACCTGCTTTGATGAATGGGGATCGCATGGCTGCCTATGCATTTACGGAAGACACATCCGGTAGTGATGCATATTCCATGGAAACGACCGCCGTGGAAGATGGGGATGGTTTTAGAATAAATGGCACAAAGTCTTATTTGACAAATGCGCCCTATTCCGATTTGGCACTGGTCTTTGCTAAAACCGCTGACAACCGCGGACCTTTTAGCTTAACTGCATTTTGGGTGGACCTGAACAGCGAAGGCGCTTCCCATGGAAGAGAATTTGAAAAAATGGGCCTCAGAACGGTTAGAATGGGGGAAATGGTTTTTGATAACGTTTATGTACCCAAAAGTCATATTGTAGGTGTCAAAGGAGGCGGACTTAGAGTGCTCACGGAATCAACCGGATGGGAGCGATCTGTGTTAATTGCAACAGCACTTGGCCCTATGCGACGAGGCCTGGATCAATGCCTTGACCGAGTTAAAACAAGGCAACAGTTTGATAAACCCATTGGTGCATTTCAACAGATCTCAGCCAAGATCGCAAACATGGTGATGCAACAAAGGCTTTGCCGTCAGGTTGTTTATGATTTGGCTTCCAAATTGAGCAATGGAAAATCCATGCAATCTTGTGCACAGGATGCAGCCATTGCTAAACTATTTGTGAGCGAGAATTTTGTTCAATTTGAACTTGATGCGCTTCAGATTTTTGGCGTAAGAGGGTATTTATTGGAATCCTTTGTAAATCAGGATTTAAGAGATAGCCTTTCCTTTAATATTTGGTCTGGAACTTCGGAATCCTTAAGGAATACGATAGCCAAATTAGAAGGTGTCCCTGTATCATAATTTTAGAAAGAATATTTTAACAATTGTATAAAAGATAAAATTTAGCTGAACATGGAAATTAGAGAATCGATCAAAAACTACATACAAACAGAACTGGTAAATGACAAGCAATACAGTAATTTATCAGATTCAGATCAATTGATCGAAACGGGGATTATAGATTCACTGGGAATTATGAAACTAATTGGTTTTTTGGAAGATAATTTGTCTGTTCAAATAGATGATACGGAATTGGTTCCTGAAAACTTCTCAACAATTGATTCGATTACCTCACTGGTTGAAAATAAACTGGCATAGCGTTTTAGAATCAAGGTTGCTCAAAGTTTCTCAGTATCAAATTTTGAATCTCATAGACGTTTATGATTTTCAGATTTAAATATGAATCTATTCTGAAAATAGCTGATCAAGTAGAAATCGTAGTTTAATTCAAGGAGTTTAGCAAAGTAATTCAATGGTGGATATAATAGATCCGACTTCCTATCCGGATTGGAACGATCATATAAAGGAACTTGATGGTTGCTCAATTTTTTATTCATCTAATTGGGCAAAAATACTTAAGGAATCCTATGGTTATCGACCATTGTATTTTTCATTTTTTGAAAATGATAAAATAGTTGGTTTGGCTCCTTTTTTTGAAGTTAACAGTTTGCTTACCGGCAAGCGGGGAGTTGCCCTACCGTTTACAGATTTCTGCGATCTGATTGCCAATGAAGAAGAAACATTGAATCAATTACTTGAGGCCTTCACCGACTATGGGGCTAAAAACAAATGGAAATATTATGAATTGAGGGGTGGCAAGGCCTATATGAACCAGGCTGTTAAACCATCTTCTGTGTTGTTGGAACATACTTTTACGTTGAATGGAAGCGATGATGATCTTTTTGCTTCCGTAAAAGGAATAACAAGAAGGAACATCAACAGAGCTGTTAGGGAAAATGTCACTAATAAGATATCCAAATCCCGGGATTCATTACAAGAGTTTTATAAACTAAACTGCCTTACCCGTAAAAGGCATGGTTTGCCGCCACAACCAAGGAAATTCTTCAAAAACTTTTACGAACACATCTTGGCCAAGGACCAGGGCTTTTTGGTCAAGAGCTATTTTAGGAATGAGGTAATTGCCTGCGGTGTTTTTATGCACTTTGGACAGAAAAGCATTTATAAATATAGCGCCTCAAATTTTGCATTTAAAAAATTGAGAGCCAATTATTCATTCTTATGGGAAGGAATAAAGGAGCTGAATAGGCTTGGAAGTACAAGCGTGAGTTTTGGACGGACAGAACCTTCCAACAAAGGTTTAAGAGAATTTAAAACAAGCTGGAACCCTAAGGAAGAAGAAGTTTTTTACTATAAATATGACTTCAAGGAGCGAAATTTTGTTGAAATCCTGGATAAAGTGAAAGGTCCCCATAATTTGATTTTTCGAAATATGCCAAATCCTCTTTTGAGACTCGCTGGAGATCTTGCTTATAAGCATATGGCCTAATTCAGACATATTTTATTAAAAACATAAAACATGATGTTTTAATTTTTCTAACTTATAGCACATGGACTATTTACTACAAGACCTATTAATTGAAAGTGCCGAAAAATACCCCGAGAAGGATGCTGTAGTTTTTGGTGAGGAAAAAGTAAGCTATGCTGAATTGGATCTACTAACCAATAAGGTAGCCAATGTGCTGATCGGTCAAGGTATCAAACGAGGAGATCGCGTTGGTATATATATTAATAAGTCGATTCCCTCCATTATCAGTGTTTACGGAATTCTCAAAGCAGGTGCTGTATACGTGCCTTTGGACCCTCAGGCCCCACCTTCCAGAATCTCTTATATTATTGATAACTGTGATATCAATTGCATCTTAACTTCTACCGCTAAACTTGAGGCCATAGGCCATGTTAAAGAAGAGGCTAAGAGCTTGGAAATTGCCATTTTTACGGATGATAAAAAAGAAATCAATGAAGAATTGCCATTGAAATCTGTTTCATGGCAGGAAGTGCTAAGTCATGATGTAGTGCATTTACCTGAAAGTCAAAGTATCAATAATGACCTGGCATATATCATATATACTTCCGGTTCAACAGGAACTCCAAAAGGAGTTATGATTTCACACTTGAACTCTTTGACATTTGTTAACTGGGTTGTAGAAAATCTCAAAGTCAGATCCGAAGATCGTTTCTCCAGTCATGCACCACTTCATTTTGATTTGTCTATTCTGGATATCTATGCATGTGCGAAGGTAGGAGGAACACTTTGCCTCGTACCCGAAACTTTATCCATGTTTCCATCAAGATTATCGTCCTGGATAGAAAGTAATAGAATATCCGTTTGGTATTCAGTTCCTTCCATCTTATCAATGATGGTAACACATGGTCAATTGGATCAACGTGATCTGTCCAACATGAGGCTGTTAATATTTGCCGGGGAAGTATTCCCAATCAAATACCTAAGACAGCTGATGCAATTGGTTCCGGGACCGGAATATGTCAATTTGTACGGGCCAACAGAAACCAATGTGGTAACCTACTATATAACACCATCAATACCTGAAACACAAACAAAGCCAATTCCCATAGGAAAAAGATGTGAGAACGTTGAAGTATTCGCCCTGACTAAGGATGGCAAGGTTGTAACCGAACCTGGCGATGAAGGTGAGTTAGTGGCCAGAGGTACCTGCGTGGCACAAGGATATTGGGGGGATGAGGAGAAGACAAATAAAGTTTTTATCAATAATCCGGTTCAACCAAACTTTAAAGATAGGATATACAAAACAGGTGATTTAGTCACACTGGATGAAGAGGGTAACTATCTCTACATGGGCAGGGTAGATCATATGATCAAAAGCAGAGGCTATAGAATCGAGATTGGGGAGATTGAATCCGTACTTTATGAGCATCAATTAATTGAAGAAGTGGCCGTCATTGCTGTACCTGATGATCTAATTACAAACAGGATAAAAGCCATTATAGCGCTTAAAACAGGAGAGGAGATTTCATCTTCAGATCTCAGAATGTTTTGCTCAGAGAAGCTACCAAAATATATGATCCCTGAGGTAATAGAATTTAGAGAGAATCTGCCTAAAACCTCAACAGGCAAGGTTGATAAGCCTACCTTGCTGAAAGAATCTGTTTAGCCGAAATCCTATCATAGGAAATTAATGAAGAACAAAGCAAAGAAAGTCTGGATCGACCTTGATAATTCACCTCATATTCCGTTTTTCAATCCCATCATCAATGAGTTGAAGAATAAGGGTTATGATGTCTTCATTTCAGTCAGGGATTATGCACAAGCCATTGGCCTGGCAAATTATTATAATTTCAAATATACCCGCCTTGGTAGTCATTATGGCAAGAACAAATGGTTAAAAACAATCGGTGTATTTGTCAGAACATTGCAAATGTTGCCTATTTTATTCAGGGAGAAACCCGATTTGGCCATGTCACATGGTTCCAGGTCGCAATTCCTTTTTGCCAGTTTGACCGGGATACGTTCTGTAGTGGCAACAGATTATGAACATAGTGCTGAGTTCCCTCTATTAAAACCAACGCTGGGAATCGTACCGGAGGCTCTTCCGGATACTTTTCTTAAAAAGTATTTTAAGCATGTCGCTAAATTTCCCGGCATTAAGGAAGACGTCTATATCCAAAACCTCAAACCGGATGCCTCATTGATGGAATATCTGAAAATTTCAACGGAGGAGATTCTGGTTTCCGTAAGGCCGCCGGCAAGCATGGCTCATTATCATACTGAAAAGAGCGAAAAACTCTTTAAGAAAACAATGAAACATGTACTGGACAATGCAGAAACAAGAGTTGTACTTTTACCTCGGACAAAGGAACAAGGGGAAGAAATAAGAGAGGAGTGGAAAGAGTACTTTGAGAGCGGAAAAGTGATTATTCCTGATAAAGTCCTTGATGGGCTCAACCTTATTTGGTTTTCTGATCTGGTCATTAGTGGAGGTGGAACAATGATTCGTGAAGCTGCTGCGCTTAATGTACCTGCTTTCAGCATTTTTGGAGGAAAAATAGGTGCTGTCGACGAATACCTTCAAAACAGCGGAAGGTTGAAGCTCATTGAAAATGAACAAGACATATTCGAGAGTGTAAAGCTTCAAAAAAGAGAGAAACCAACTGATAATGAAAGAAAAACAAGTCCTGCATTGGATAAAATTATAGAGGAGGTGATAAAGTTGTTAGAGACGGAACCACGTAAAAATCAAAATTGATTACGAACTAAAAATGTTTGGACATCTTTTTACATTAGATTATGAGATCCATGGAAATGGAGAGGGATCACCTTACAAGTTAATGGTAGAGCCGACGGATCGTATGCTTACCCTTTTCGATAAATATGGAGCCAAGCTGACGATTATGGCTGACGTAGGGGAAATACTAAAATTTAAAGAACATGCGGAGAGAACCGGTAAAGATGATTTTGACTACTACAAAATAGAAGAACAGCTGATCAGGGCGATAAAGACCGGACATGATGTTCAATTGCATATTCACTCATCGTACTTCAAATCCATTCTGGAAAATGGTGCATGGAAACAAAACTGGGAAGAATATAGTTTGGCGGATTTGCCCTATGAGCGTGTGAATGAGATGATAAGCACATGCAAAAAATTCCTCGAGGATCTGTTGCATGGTGTTGATGATAACTACAATTGTATAGCATTTCGTGCAGCAAATTGGTCAATGAGCCCTTCTCAAAATATTATGAAAGCTCTTATAGGCAATGGGTTGAAAATCGATACGTCGGTCTTTAAATTTGGAAAAAGGAATGATCGTGTAAAATTTGATTATTCAAATGCCGATAGCGAACTATTACCCTGGCCAATCGATGATTCGGATGTTTGTAGGAGAAATGAAGATGGAGCCCTGATTGAAGTGCCCATTTATTGTGAAAACAGGCGTGTTTGGACTTTCCTTACTCCGAACCGGATTTTCAGGGTATTACAGGCAAGCCAGCATAAACATGCGAAACATGAAGAAGACCCCGGATATGTTTCGGAACAGGAATCAAAGCAATCGCTGCCTGGAAAGCTTTACAATTTTTTTATGGCCAAGCATGCCTGGAAGTTTGATTTTAATCAGTGTACAGGCAATCAGCTAATCAGAGGTTCAAAAAGAATATATGATAAGTATGGACACCTTGGTGTTAAAATACCCGTTGTGCTCATAGGTCATTCCAAGATATTTACGGGAATTAACGAGCGCAGCCTTGAACCATTTCTGGCCTTTATTGCGGAAAACCACGATAAATATTGTTTTTCGAAATTCTCGGATTTTGATCTGCAAACCTTTAGAGAGAAATTAACGGCGTAATATGAAGGCACAGCTATACTACCTTGCCAGAAAGATCTTCAGTCAGGAGCTTAGAAATAAATTAAAGGTTTATCAATATGATCTTAAAAAGAAAGTAGCCCCGGTTAGAGAGAAAGTCTATGGGAATTTTACAACCGGCGATCTGGGAAAAGAGCTGAAGAAGAAGTTACCGGACAATTTCGATGTATTAATGGTGCACAGTTCTCACAGTGCGATGCTACCCATGTACACTGGAAACTTAAGAGAGCTGCTGGATATGTTGTTATCCATTTGCGCCAATGACCGTACTTTGGTGATGCCAGCCTTCTTTTTTGGGGAAAGAAAATACCATTATGATTTAAGAAAGTATTTCACGGATAAACCTTATTTCGATAAAGATAAAATGCCCTCCCAAATGGGTATGATCACAGAGATATTTCGAAAATATGAAGGGGTTAAAACCAGTCTTCATCCGACGCATAGAATCAGCGCCCTCGGACCCAAGGCCGATGAGTTAATTAAAGATCATGAGCTGTGCAAAACCGGATGTGGTCAAGGCAGCCCTTTCGACAAAATGTCTTCGATGAAAACAGTTATTCTGGGCTTGGGAACAAAATATTATCAATGCATGACACAAACACATTCTGTCGAAGATGTTTTGATAGAGAAAGGTACTTATCCAACAACCTTTGAATCCATTGACATACCGATCACTTTAAAGTACAATGGAGATGAAGAATTTAAATATCTTTTGATGCATCCGGACAAATCCGAATATCAAAGGAAATTACATCCCATGGTTAGAAAGGTGTTAAGCAAAGAAGATCTGCAAGAGTGGAAGTTCAAAGGAGTACCATTCTTTTATGCCTGGGCCGGAGCTGTTCAACAAAAGCTTATTAAAGCAGCCTTGGATGGGCAATCAGCCTATTCGAAATAATGAAGTTTCAAAACGGAACGGATCAAGTTAACCAATGCAGAAAACAAAGATCATTAATGCTATCTACTATAAACTGAAACCATTGATGCCCAGATGGTTTCAATTATGGTTAAGAAGAAGGGTCATCCTTGCTAAAAAACCGCTTTACAAAGATGTTTGGCCAATATTGGAAAGTGCAGGAGACAAACCGGAAAAGTTTGATGCATGGCCTGATGGAAAGGATTTTGCGGTGGTACTTACGCATGATGTAGAGAAACAAAAGGGGCATGACCGATGTGAAAGACTAATGCAGCTTGAAAAGGAACTTGGGTTTGTTTCTTTATTTAATTTCGTTCCTGAGCGCTACAAAGTTTCTCCCCAATTGAGAAAGTTATTGGAAGAGCAAGGATTTGAAGTGGGCGTACACGGACTGAATCATGACGGAACCTTGTTTCAATCCAAGAAGATCTTTGACGAACGTGCACCTAAGATCAACCAATATATTGAGGAATGGAACGTAGTGGGCTTTCGATCACCAGCCATGCATCATAATCTGGATTGGATTCATGAACTTGATTTGGAATATGATTTATCTACTTTCGATACCGATCCGTTCGAGCCTCAGGCAGAGGGGGTAGGTACAATTTTTCCTTTTTGGGTTTCAAAGAATGGAAAAGGTTATGTTGAAATGCCTTACACCATTGCACAGGATTTCACCCCTTATGTTTTGATGAAGGAACCCACCATCGAAGTCTGGAAAAGAAAAGTAGACTGGATCGTGAAGAAAGGTGGAATGATATTGGTAAATACGCATCCCGATTATATGAGTTTGGATGGGAAGAAACCAGGACTGGAAGAATTCCCTGTGGCTATGTATCTTGAGCTGTTGAATTATATCAAAACAGAATACAAAGACCGGTATTGGCACGTTCTTCCAAAGGAACTGGCCACTTTTTGGAAGGAAAAAGTTGAGCAAATTAACTAGGAATAATCAAAAAAAATTAATAAAATTGCCAGATTAACTGTCTTTTTTGACTACCATTTACCCAGCTAACCCTGCATTTTTTTTAATCTTTAATTAAAGACAAATGAGTTTCTTAGCTAGAGTAAAGGCTAACCTGCTGCTTTTTATTATTTCAGTGACCTTTTCTTTGATCCTCGCTGAGATCATTGTCCGGATTTTTGTTGAACAGGAAACCAAGAGATTGGCAATTTACGACAAAGAGCTAGGCTGGAGAGGAAGACCTAATGGTTCCGGAACATACATCCGAAACAAGGATAGTATCAAAGTTCCATTCAGGTATAACAATTATGGATTTCGTGACGATGATGTAGACGAAAATAATGAAAGCAACAACATTATGTTTCTGGGGGATTCCTTCATAGAAAGCCTGGAAGTAGAATATGAATATATATTTCATGAGCGACTGGAAAATAAATTGAAGGAGATTGATCCAAAGAATGAAGTAGTAGCTGTTGGCTCTCAAGGTTACTCCACAGCTCAGGAGATACTGGCATTTAACAGATACAAAAGTCTTTTGAACCCCAAAACAGTATTACTGGCTTTCTACACCGGTAACGATTTTAGCGACAATACAAGGAAAAACTTCGCCTACCTTGATAACAATGAAAAACTGATATTTCCCGAAAATAAGGATTCATGGGCCAAGGTTCAATTTCTGACATTCAAAAGATGGCTATATGAACAGTCGCATTTGGTTTTTTATCTGAAAAACTTTGTTGAATCACGGGCTAATGTTCGCTTCGATGGAGGCACTAAAAAAGAGTCTGCTACTTCAAATCAATACCCCTTTAGAATCACCAAATCTCTCATTTTGAAATTAAAAGAAGATGTAAAAGAATATGGTGCCAATTTTGGAATAGTAATTATTCCCTGGAAAAGAGAATTATTAAATAAAGACTTTGAAAAAATAGATTTCGTTAAAAATATATGCGCTGAAGCACAAATTCCGGTACTTGACCTAAGCGAACACTTAACTCTTGAAGACTATTTTGATTTTGATGTTCACTTCACCAGGGAAGGGCATGGGGTAGTGGCCGATGCAATTTATGAATTCTTAAACAGGGACCTATAATGATGGAATCGTTGAAGCTGGTTGGTGATGGTGCTGATCTAAAATTCACGATCAATTTTTCGGATCCAATCAAAATTCCGGATTGGAATGATAAGATGGAAAAAATCGATGATAGCTCCTTCTTTCATTCCTCTAATTGGGCTGAAGTACTCCACAAAACGTATGGTTATGAACCTGTTTATTTGACCATTTGGAACAAAGAACAAATAGTGGGATTGGTGCCCTTTATGGCGATAAGAAGTTTTCTAACAGGGAGGAGGGCCGTAAGTTTACCATTTTCAGATTATACCCTGCCACTGCTACCTGAAGGCATTTCATGGAAAAAGCTTTGGTCAAAGATCATTACTCAGGCTGAACCTTACAATTGGAAAACAATTGAATTGAGGGGTGGCGGCAATGATATAAGTGATGTTGCTTCAACCTTTTTCTACGTGCATCACATCAGCCTTCAACAAGATAAAGAGGCTCTTTTTAAAAATTTTAACCGAAATACCAGAACGAATATAAAAAAAGCGGAGAAAGAGGGGCTTAGGGTTGTGGTGAGGAATGATGCAGAAGCCATAGATAAGTTTTTTAAATTGAATTGCATCAATAGAAAAAAGCTAGGTGTACCCCCGCAACCACGTTTTTTCTTTGATAACATCTATAAATACATTTTTGAGCCGGGATTAGGTGAAGTTGTCATGATCTATCAAGACGAAAACCTTGTTTCCGCAGGAATGGTATTCTTTTTTAATAAGAAGGTAATTTTTAAATACTCAGCTCTTAATTATACATACCAATCTCTAAGATCAAATAACCTGATGGTATGGGAAATGATCAAACGTTATTCAGCAAATGGTTTCGAGAGTTTTTGTTTTGGAAGGACTGATCCGGCCAATGAAGGATTGAGAAGATATAAGAATAATTTCGGGAGTGTTGAGAACGTATTGAACTACTACAAATTCGATCTAACAAAAAATGAACAGGTCAAAAGTGATCCCGAAGTCTCAGAATTAATGAAAAGTCTCATGCAAAGGTCACCGGTTTGGCTTCTCAAATGGGTGGGTTCCGCACTATATAAACATATGGCCTGATAACAATGTAATTTATTCATACAAAATTGTATGGAACTAAGATAAGTATTCAGTATTTTTATATTAAGAAGGTAAATTTGAGATCGGAGCGGGAGTAAAATATTAACGAATAGTAAAATGTTAAAGAGGTCAAATCTTAAGGTTGAATCAAAAGCAGATGTTAGAGATCCGGAAGAAGAGGTATTAGATTTTAAAAAAATATTTTTTAAACTGGCTGATAAGTGGATCTACATTGCGGTATGCCTGATAATAGGAATTGTCATAGCTGCATTTCTTAACAGATACACGACTCCCGTTTATGTGGTCGAATCTTCCTTACTGATCAAAGAGCCGAAAGAGATAACCAATGCTGTCTCAGACCTTTTGTATGGTGATGAAATGTTTGGAAGAAATGCAACCAACCTTGACAACGAGTCCATTCTTTTGAAATCCTATGCCTTGATTGAAACAACCTTGAGAGATTTGAAATTGGATGTTTCATATTTTCATGAAGGAGATATTCACAATATCGAACTTTATAAGAAATCACCTATCAGGGTGGATGTTCTTCCTTCCAAAGAACGAGTATTAAATAATGTAATGATCCGGTGTGTGATAAAAAATGATGAAGTTTTTACACTGGAACCGGTTGAGAAAAAATTTACACTAAAGAAAAATAAGAAGATAGAGAGATTGAAAGAATTGCTGGGCGGGCAGGAATTTGAGTTTGGAAAAGAAGTTGATATTAAAGGTTATAAATTCATAATACATAGGGAAGAAGGAGAAAATAAACAACGTTTGGATGTTGTCATATTTAATATCCTTCCTTATGACAGGCTCACCAAAGTATATAGAAAATCCCTCTCAATAGAACCACTAGGGGAGAACTCCACTATTTTGAATGTTTCCATCGAAGGACCAACACCGGATAAATTGAAAGATTTTCTAAATAAACATGTAGAGAACTATATTTTCACTGAGCTTGAAAAGAAAAATGACAGGGCGAGCAAGACCATAGATTTTATTGACAATCAAATCCTGTACATGGGGGATTCTCTAAATGTTGCGGAGACGCGTTTGGAGTCTTTCAAAAAGAGTAGCTCAGTTACCATGAGCAGCGACGGTACCGCACTGTATGCAGAGATACAGCAATTTGAAAAAGAAAAGGCGGCACTCGAACTTAAGAATAACTATTTAAGTGATCTCAGAAATTTTGTCTCCCAAAATGATGTAGATCAAATTATTGTACCTTCTTCCATTGGCATTAATGATCCTACTTTAAACAGTGCTACCAATGAATTAGTAACACTTCAGACCAATATCAGAGTTATCGAGTCCAACGGAAGGTTGGATAATCCTTTGATCTTAAAAAATAAGAAAAGAGTAGAGGCCCTTAAGGGGAATATTCTTCAAAGCGTTGCCAGTTTGAAAGATGTAAATGACCTTCAAATAAATTCTCTGAGAAACACAATCAACCGGTTAAGAGCTAATGTGCGTAGATTACCCACTGCCGAAAGACAACTTATTAATATACAGAGGAACTATGACCTGAACGAGGATCTTTATCTATTCCTTATGACCAAAAAAGCTGAAGCGGGTATTATAAAAGCCTCTAACTCGGTGGATTATAGCGTGATCGATGGTGCTGTTATCAAAGGTACGTTACCCGTTAAACCCAGCCCGGTGCTGAATTATACTATGGGAATAATTCTGGGATTGATGATTCCTGCCTTGTTAATTATTATCATCGATGCACTGAACAATAAAGTCAGGTCAAAAGAGGAAATATTGAAACTTACCTCAATACCCTTATTAGGTGTTGTTGCCAAGAATAAGGAAAAAGTTGATCTAATCAATGAAAACATGGGTAATTCTACTTTGATAGAGTCTTTCAGGACTGTTCGGTCTAATTTGAGGTATCTGGTAGGAAGCAAATCCGAGGAGGGGCAGATCCTATTGGTTACTTCAACGATCAGTGGAGAGGGAAAAACTTTTTGCTCAAATAATTTGGCTTACATTTTTTCCAACTATGGAAAAAGGGTTCTGCTGGTGGATTGTGACATGAGGAAAGTAAAAGATCACCTTCCATTTAAACCAAAGAAAAAAAGAGGTTTAAGTGATTATTTGGCCGGAATGGTTTCAAAAGACGAGATAATACAAACCACCGATTATGATAATTTATTTATGATCACGGCCGGCGGTGTGCCACCAAATCCTACTGAGTTGATCATGAGCGAGATGATGAGCAACTTCCTCAAAGAAGTACGAATGGAATTTGACTACATTATACTAGACACACCTCCTATGGGGATTATCTCTGATAGCCTTGAGTTGATGGACAAATCTGATGTGAATATATTGATAGCACGGCAAAATTACACATTGAAAAAATATTTGACAGAGGCCAATAATCTTTATTCACTGGATCAGGAAACCTCTAATTTTACTATCTTGTTTAATGATGTCAAAATTAAAGATCTTCACTATGGAGATTACTTTGATAAGAAAAATGGCTCATCAACAAGCTCCATTTTTTTGAAAAAGAAAAAGAATTTGAGGAAAGTAGAAAAACCAATTGCTTCATAGTTATTCACCTATTCTATTTATTTGGTTTCCAGGTATTATATTAAAATATAAATAGAGCATCCTCTATGCCCCAAATATCCTCGTTACTCAGTACAGTATCAAATTTTTTCACAAAGGGTAACCAAAGATCACTTAAAGCCAAGAAGAATATTGTTGCGTCTCTCCTTATCAGAGGGGTGAGTATATTAGTTGGTTTTTATTTGGTTCCGCTATCGCTTGGCTATTTGGGCTCTGAAGAGTTATACGGGGTTTGGCTGACGTTGAGTTCTTTGTTTGCCTGGTTTAACTTTTTTGATGTCGGATTGGGAAATGGTCTTAGAAACAAATTCACAGTAGCAGTAGCGAAAGATGAACATAGTTTAGCCAAAGTCTATGTTAGTACCACCTATGCAATGCTTGTCATTATTATTTCAGTAGTATTCCTCATTTTTCTAGCCATCTACCCATTTTTAGATTGGATAAAAATATTGAACACCACTGCTGTAATGGAAAAGGAACTCGCACTGCTGGCACTCTACGGTTTTGGTTTTTTCTGTTTGCAATTTGTATTCAAGCTTATAGGAACAATTTTAACGGCCGACCAAAAACCGTCAGCCAATAATTTGATCCTTTTTCTAAGCCAGTTTACATCATTGATCATTATTTACATTCTAAGTAAAACAACGCAGGGCTCCATTTTATACTTAGGTTTGGCTGTAACCGGTTCTCCGGTACTCATCTTTCTGATAACCACCATCATACTATTCACCACCTCTTACAAACGCTATGCTCCATCATTAAAGCATGTTGATTTTAAATATGCGAAGGGATTGATGCGCCTTGGTACACAGTTTTTTGTAATTCAGATGGCGGCCATTATGTTGTTTGCTACTGATAATATGATCCTTACACAGATTATGGGGCCTGCAGAGGTTACTCCTTATAACATTGCACATAAATATTTTGGAATGATCACCATGATCTTTGTAATTGTGATGAGCCCATTTTGGTCTGCATTTACAGATGCCTGGACAAAAAATGATATAAAATGGATCAAAAAGATCATTGGTAAATTGACAAGGTTTTGGTTTCTGTTTTTGGGAATGGCCATTTTTATGTTACTCGTCTCCCGCTATGTGTACCTGATTTGGGTTGGAGATCAAGTGCATGTTCCTTTCACTCTTTCCCTTACCATGGCCATTTTTATGTTGCTTCAGGCTTTTAACCTCATTTTTGTAAATTTCATCAATGGGGTGGGGAAATTAAGAATACAGATGTTTACGGGGATATTTTCTATTCTTTTTAATATACCATTGTCAATATTATTTGCTAAACACCTGGGACTAGGTTCTCCGGGGGTAATTTTAGCGACTATTGTTTCAATCGGGATCAGTATTATTCTTAGAACAATCCAGTATAAAAAATTGATCAGTGGAACGGCCACTGGTGTCTGGAATAAATAATATGAACATTAATAAATCAAAAATACCGAATTTTTTTATTGTAGGGGCTGCCAAATCCGGGACCTCATCACTTTGGCAATATATGAAAGAGCATCCACAGATATTCATGCCAAAAGATGAACTATACAAGGAGCCAAGGTATTTCAATAATCCTAAAAGGTTCAGGAATATTGAAGACTATTTCAGGTTATTTGAGGCCACGAATGAAAACCAAAATAGGGTAGGGGAAGCATCTACAGCTTATCTAACCTGCCCTGACTGTGCTTCTAAAATTGCTGATTACGGAAGGGAGTATGATCTTGATATAAAAATTATCATCTTATTGAGAAACCCTGCATCAAGGGCTTATTCTCTTTACAACTGGATGGTTCAGGATGGCTATGAATATTCTTCTACGTTTGCAAAGGCTCTCAAAAGAGAGGAAAGAAGAAAAAAGGGTACTTCCAACTTTTGGGAACCCAATTATTTTTATAATTATCTGTATTTCAATTCTGGTAAATATTATGAACAGGTAAATCAATACATTGCGCAATTTGGCAATGAAAATGTCTATGTCGAAACCTTTGAAAATTTCATTAAGAACTCAACAGTCATTTTAAGAGAGATCTTTACCTTTTTGGGTGTTGACCCTGATTTTAATGTGGATGTTTCAAAGAGTTTTAACCCATCAGTTGATGTTATCCATCCCTCATTGCAATTCTCATTGAGGAAGCTTACAAAGTATTTGACCCGGGCAAGAATCATCAAGTTTAACGACAAGAAGGGACGAGACAAACTGATGAAATGGGGGATGTCAAAAAAGAAAGTAAAAAAGATTGATCCCGAAGTAAAATCAAATTTACTAAAACGATATAAAGAAGATATTGATCAGTTGGAGGCATTGATAAACAAGGATCTTTCTATATGGAAGGAACAAGAAGGATAAAATGAAGATACTTATCATAAATACGGTAGATAGCAAGTCGGGAGCAGCGCGTGCTGCAAATCGATTGCATAAGAGTCTTCAAAAGACAGATATTGATTCCAATATGTTGGTTTACTACAAACTGACTAAGGAGAACTCGATTATCTCTGCCAAGAATCCAAAACTTAATTTGATCAGGAAGATCTTTGGTTACTATGAACGGTATCTGAAAAGAAAATATAAGATTCCAAATAAACTAAGTTTCTCCATATCTGTCACACCAGATGAAATTTTAAAATACATTAATAGAATCAATCCGGATGTGGTGCATTTTCACTGGTTTAACAAAGGATTTATGAAGCTTGAAACACTTAAAAAGATCAAGCAACCGATCGTCTGGACACTTCATGATATGTGGGCCTTTACAGGTGGATGCCATTACAATCAAAACTGCGAAAAATATAAGACTGAATGTGGCGCTTGCCCTGTACTTACTTCCAACAAAGAGGATGATTTAAGTAAAATGGTTTTTCGTCGTAAACATAAAATATATCCTCAGCTTCCAAATTTTAATATTGTAACACCCAGCAAATGGCTCGGAGGCTGTGCGAAGGAAAGTGTGTTGTTGCGTAATGTGAATGTAGAGGTGATCCCTAATTGTATCGATACAAATGTTTTTAAACCCATCGATAAGAAGCAAGCGAGGAATAACTGGAATTTGCCCGAAAATAAAAAACTGATTTTATTCGGCGCTTTAAAAACCAATAGTGATCCAAGAAAAGGATTTCAACATTTAAGCAAAGCATTGAATGAATTGAAAAAAGAAAATAGTGCCTTGCTGATTTTCGGTTCGGAAGAGCCTGAAACATCAATTGATTATGGTCTGGAAACACACTTTGTTGGCAGAATCAACGATGATGATAAACTGGCTCATTTGTATTCAGCTGCAGATGTTATGGTTGTTCCATCCGTGCAGGAAAATCTGGGTAATGCCATTATGGAATCATTGGCCTGCTCAACGCCAGTAGTCGCCTTTAATATAGGGGGTAATTCAGATATGATTGACCATGAAGTAAATGGATATCTGGCAAAACCCTTCAATGTACAGGACTTGGCAAAAGGAATTGACTGGATCATAGAAGATGATCATCGATGGAAAGCCCTTTCTGAGGAAGCCCATAAAAAAGTGATGAAGCATTACACACAAGAAAATATTGCCAACAAACACCTGGAGCTATATCGAAAAATTTTGCAAAATTAGTTTTTGATAATGAGGTTGGACTAATAAATTATTCCTGAAACAACCGTTGAGATTTGATATATGAAATCAATGACCCTTGATAAAAAATATGCTTTTCTATTTTTGGTAGGGGTACCCTATTTAGCCGGTCTTATACCGGAAACCAAAGTAGGGCCATTGACAATTCATGGAGAACGTTTATTTATGCTGATCTTTGCAGCTTTGTTTTTTCTTAAACTAATTAATAAACGTTTTGTCATCAAGATCTCCAAAGTTACTATCTGGTTATTAGCCTTTAATTTATATAGTTTCTTGAACAGGGTAGTTCAGGATACGCTTAAATTGCCAGAGGTGATTGAATACTCACTCCCGATTTTGTTCTTGCTTTACATAGACAATCTTGAGTTTGAAAAAAAGGATCACCAGGCTTTTACTAAAATGTTGACTATTGTAGCCATTGGTACCTTTATTGCCAGCGCGATTCAATTGTTTATAGATCCCTTCTTCTATAGTGGAGGAACACCGGAAGCAATAGAACATATCAAACATTACAAAGTAGCCGATGGAATTTATAGAAATAACTCACTTTATAGAGGAATAGGAGCCAATGAAGGCGCCATTGCGATGGGGTATCTTTCTGTTTATTTTTTGTTCTTAAACTTTCATGAGTACAAGAAAAAATACC
Source organism: Splendidivirga corallicola (assembly GCA_030442035.1). Classification (GTDB taxonomy): domain Bacteria; phylum Bacteroidota; class Bacteroidia; order Cytophagales; family Cyclobacteriaceae; genus Splendidivirga; species Splendidivirga corallicola. The sequence goes on along the minus strand of JAUJEA010000018.1, from coordinate 88,320 downwards.
TTATCCTCACCGGTATTCTTTTCTTTTCGGTTTTTGTGATTTTTGCTAAATACTGCTGGCTGATGTTCTTGATAGGGTTGTTTTATTTTTTGTTTTTTAAATACCCAAAAAGCCGTATAACACTTTTTATTCTTGGCTTCTGTCTGTTGTTTGTTATATACTTTATCGTTGGAGATATGCTGGTGCAGTCCTCTGTGTATCAAAATAGAGTTGCTGCTGATACCTATGTCGGAAGGACTGAATCAACCGGGATCTTTTTTGAAAGGTTCTTTATGAGGAAACCCATCTTTGGATTTGGGGTCAGTAGCTGGGAATTTCCGGAGTATTTGAAGCTTTACTACATAGGGATTCATGTAGGTCACTTTGATATTTTATTTAAAGGAGGAACTATAGGCATCATATTGCTTTTTGGTTTTTTATATCAGATATACAGAAAGGGATCCATTATAAAAAGGAAAACCGGCAATCCTATTTTCCATGTTTTTGTGATCAATTATATCATAATCAATGCAACGGCTGTCTTTATTCCGATAAGTTACTATGGGTATCATTTCATGTTATTCTATTTGGTTTTGTATTATAAGATATATATAGTTCAGGATGAGAAACCTGATTGAGTGACCTGGAATGATTGAATCGTTGAGTTAAAACTAACTACTGTGAGCGAAAATTTTAATGTTGTATATCTCGGCTCTGATGGCTTTCCTGTTGGACTAGCGGAAATTCAGAAGATAAAACTTGTATCAAAAAGTTTAATTGAAGTTGGTGGCTCAGTTACGGTAATAAGCAGAAATGCAGTACACGCACCATCACCATCGGTTACATTGAAGAAATCCGGGAAATATGGAGAGATAGATTATGTATTTGCCAGTGGAACACCCTTTAAACCAAAAAGTTTTGTTAAAAGGAATCTGCTAAAGGTTTGGGGAGCAATTAACGAAGTATTCATTATACGAAGGCTCAACAGAAAGAAAAAGATTGATTTTGCCATTGTGTCCTCAAAGCGATTTGGAATCTTATTATTATATCGCTTTCTATCAAAATTACTTGGCTTTAAGGTGTTATTGAATTTTGCTGAGTATAACTCCGAACTTCGAAAGGAAAAGGGTAAAAAGAAAAGTCTGAACGATTCTCTCTTTGAAAAATATGGTTTTAACTATGTGGATGGTGTGATTCCTATTAGTGAATTATTATTGAATTTCGTAAGAAAAAATGCTCCTAACAAACCTTGCTTAAAAATACCGGTTCTTTGCGATTTTGATAAGTTTGAACAAAGTGATGAAAAACAAAATGAGCAATATTTTCTTTTTTGTGGAGCACCAAACTTCGAATTGATCAGCTTTATCCTGAATGCTTACGATACTTTGAATAATCATAGCGATGTACACCTTTACCTCGTTGTGAATGGTCCCGCTGCTGCACAGAAAAAATTGAAAAGCTGCATTACCAAAATCAAAAATGCGGATAAGGTGAGGACATTTTCCAAACTACCATATCCACAATTGGTAAGTCTTTACTCTAATGCAATGGGTTTGTTGATTCCGCTTAGACCTACTTTAAGAGATATTGCAAGATTCCCACATAAAATCGGAGAGTATACAGCCTCAGGCAATCCGATTGTAACTACTAATGTTGGTGAAGTAAAAAACTATTTCGAGGATGAACAATCGGCCTTGATAGCTGAGAATTACGATGAAATTGAATTTGCGAAAAAAATGAATTTCATTCTTGAACATCCCGACAGGGCCAGAAAAATTGGGGAAGGTGGAAAAACTGTTGGGCTGGAAAATTTTGATTACAGAATATATGGCGAAAAGATCAAATCATTTGTTATTTCCCTACCATAGCTTGGCCCAGAAAGTGTGAACCCCGATAGTAAATCCTTAGTCATTGGTTGAAATAACCACCCATGACCTGATGCTTATATTACAAAAACTAGATTAACAGACTTGTCTTGGTGGTATCAGGTCCAATACCCCTGGATTGGATCACGTCCCGCTTTCAATAGCTCCAATATCCGGCCTGTTGATGATTGGATTTCCTTTAGCATCTTTGTCATGACCAATTTCGATGCCTCCATTGATTCCGGGGGATCCCGCTCTTAAGGAAAAATCCCTCCCTTCTGGATCCTTGAACAAAGGATTAACGTTAGAATTTTTTTGATGGATCTCTAAAAATTCTTCAAATGGATGTGCCTGCGCTACTGCTTGATTTCTGAAATCAATATAGGAATCAAGCCCCAATCTCACTCTGACAATAAGTGCATCAGGATCTTCCCCACCATAAAGTATATTGTTTTGGAAACAGTATCGGGTGGTATCCTTCCAAAACTTTGCAGGGCCCCCATGTTTGTCCCCCACGATTCTAACCGTGGTTTGGTCGGGATTACTAACTACGCCATGGAAAATATTGTTTTTGATCTTATTACCCTTTATCCAGGATTGGATGTCATAAGTGTCCTCATTGGCAGATCCAATCAATAATGCTACTCTGCTTTTTGGGTGATTATGATATACGGTATTGTTATATACTCGAATGTCCCTGCCATCTTGAATTTGGATACCATGTTGAATACAATTTCTTATAATATTATACCTGATATCCATATTCTCGGTATCATGGATTTTATTACCAGTTTGTACATGTGTTTTGATACCTCCAGAATGATAGTATCCATTGCCGTCGATAACATTATTTTCGATTATATGCCCTTTTCCTGCTCCAATATCAATTGCTTCTGACACATTGTTAAAAAAAGTGTTATCATGTATGAAGGCATTTTGTTGAATGTTGGGGGCATTTATACCATCTGAAACACTATCCTTGCCCTGACCAGCATTTTCAATATAACAGTGAGCAATTTCAATATTGTTACTTCCATACAAGGTATTTTTATTTGGGTCAGTATTGATCCGGATGGCATGTTTGCCTCCCCGCCCATCAATATGACAATTCAGAATTTTAATATTATCACATCTGGCTTCTTCCGGATCTATCAAGATCTGGTGGGACTTGCTTCCCTGAAATTTAAGATCTTTGAATGTCCAATTACTTGAGCTTTTAAGGTAAAGTGCTTTCAATGTAGTTCTATTTGCGTCTAAAACAGGGCGGGGTAGTTCTGAATCTCCATATGCGCCAACCGTGATCGGATTATCCTTGGTACCATTTCCATTGCCATCGAAAAACAATGTGCCGAATTGATCACCTCTTTTGAATAAAATTTCATCCCCCGGGTGATAGATTCCTTGCTTTCTTACACGGTCGGTGGTCTTCCAGGGTGTTTCCTTGGTTAGGCCATCATTGTCATCGTTTCCATCACCAGATACATAATATATGTTTCCGATTTTCTCAGGCTCACCACAGGAGATAGATATGGAGACTGATAGTATTAGTAGCATTATGCAATAGAGGAGGGACCGGTTGTGCTTAAATTTCGTTTTAATGTAAATGGCATTCATTTCGTGTTCTATCACGATTTGGTTATTCTTGAGTTTTCTGAATTTCTGGAATATAAAAATATTAGAGAAAAAAATAATCTCTAAGAATAAGTGAAGATTTTGATCTCTTCTGTAGGAAAATGTTACTTTTTACACAAAAAGATCTCGCCTGCGTTAGGGTTTTATGGATTATTTGAATTGAACATGTCGCAATGTTCAACTGTTGGAACCATTTTTAATTTTCAAACGCTCCAATATTAGGAGAATTAGATACATCCTTATCATTGAAATCCTTTGCTAATCCAACATCAATCCCGGCACCAATAGCTGGTGAATCAGGTTTTAAAGTAAAATCACCATTATCCGGATCATTAAAATCAGGATTCACATTGAAATTGTTGGTATGAATGGCTGTAAAATCAGAGAAGGGTAAATTATTTGTGGTTGCAATGTTTGAATATTCTGTAAACTGATTATCTGACATAAACTGACCGGTTTGTATTCTAATGACAATGGCATTACCTTCATCTCCGGCATAAAAAATATTGTTCTTGATATCGTACCGATTGGGATCATCCCAAAAAACTGCAGGTGTACCGGCCCTGCCTCCTGCCCACCGAAGAACTGTAATACTGATAGTATGTGTCACCCCATGGAAAATATTGTTTTTGATCTCATTTGATCCTATCCAACTGTTGTCATCGTACTGATTGTCATTGGCAGTTCCGATGAGTAAAGCATTTTTCCCATTTTGTTGATTGTGATAGATGGTATTGTTGAATACTCGAATTGATCTTCCATCCTGAATTTGAATGGCATGTTGTATACAGTTCTTGATTACATTGTACCTGAGATCAATGTTTTCCGTGTCATTTATTTGATTACCGGATTGAACATGCGTTTTTATTCCTCCCGAATCTCTATCATTATTGCCATCCATTAAGTTATATTCAACTATATGTCCCTTTCCTGCACCTAAATCAACAGCTTCGGATTTATTATTGAAAAATTCATTGTGATGTATATAACCATTTTTCTGAATGTTGGGTCCATTTACACCATCAGAAGTATTATCAAAGTTTTGACCGGCATTTTCAATCAAGTTGTATGCAACTTCCACATTGCTACATCCAAAGAAATTTCCCGAGCGGATATCAGTATCGAACCTTATACAATGCCGTCCATTTACCCCATCGATATGGCAATTTAAAATCTTTATGTTATCACAGTTGGCTTCAATAGGCTGAATATGTATCTGGTCACCATTGGCACCTTGTACTTTCAGATCCTGAATGATCCAGCCACCCATATTTCTTAAATTTATAGCGAAACTAAATGGTGTTCTATCTCCATTGATAATTGGCCTGTCAAGATCTTCATTTCCATAGGCTCCAAAAATAATCGGTTCATCCACCGTACCATTTCCAGCTTTATCAAGTGTAAGCTTATCGAAAGTATCGCCTCTCCTGAAAAGGACCATGTCCCCAGGTTCAAAATTACTGTGTTGCTGCACTCTGGCAGAAGTTTTCCAGGCTGTTTTAGGTGTCAACCCATCATTGCTATCATTACCTGCATTCGAAACATAGTAGTTGATCCCAAGATCATTTGGTACCGGTTCTTCATCTCCGCCAGGATTTACAGAACCACCGTCATCGTCTCGCTTGCAGGCGGATAGAATTGTTAATAATACAAATACAGCAATAGTAAGCCTTTGGAAGGAAAGGAATTTAGTCATGTTGATTTAATCTTTCAAATAAATGGATCAAGAACTCTAGTTTTTTGGTGTTAGTGCTCATTCTCAAGACCTGAATGATCTAGATGTCCCTCTATAAAGTGTTGTGTTGCTTAGCGGTGTTTGCCTAATCCGATAAAGCCAACTAAACAACAAACGAATAGAATTAGTTCCTTGATACATTGAGATATTTATTTGTTATCAACGGTTCTAATCCAACTCAAACTCTTCTTGCCAATTGGTGTCGTTTTGTAGGGATTTTTGAGCTTTTTTATCAAATAAATAATTTCCTAATACAAGGAAATCCATCTCTGTTCTCATAAAGCACCTGAAGCCATCATCCGGTGTAAGTACCATAGGTTCACCTCTTACATTGAAACTTGTGTTTACCAATAGACCATAATCAGTCAATTTTCTGAATTCATTGATAAGTTCCCAATATCGTGGGTTTGTTTCCTTATTTACACTTTGAATCCTGGCTGAGTAGTCAATATGTGTAATTGAAGGGACATCCGATCTCAGGTGATAAAGTCGATCATATAGAGCTAAGTCATTATAGTTTTCCGGTTCCGCTGTCCTACGAGTTTCATTAACAGGACGTACTAACAGCATGTATGGTGATGGTCTGTCCAACTCGAAGAAAGTTTTTATCTCTTCTTCCAATACCGATGGAGCAAATGGTCTGAACCCTTCACGATATTTAATTTTTAGATTCATTTTCTTTTGCATCTCGGCATTTCTTGCATCACCAAGTATGCTTCTATTACCAAGGGCTCTTGGCCCATACTCAGCTCTTCCCTGGAACCATCCTACCACATTTCCTTCAGATAAAATTTCGGCTACTTTTTTGGCCAATTCGTTAAAATCTTCAAAATAGGTATATTCTGCACCATATCTTTGGATGGTCTTTTCAATATCCTTATTGGTGAATTCAGGGCCAAGATAAGAGCCTCTCATAGAATCCTTCCCTGATACGATATCCCTTTCGTTGTTTTTCCATATATACCACGCCGCTTGAGCAGCACCTAAAGCACCACCGGCATCTCCTGCCGCCGGTTGGATCCAAATATCTTCGAATATTTCTGAAGATAGTAATTTACCATTGGCTACGCAGTTCAGCGCCACTCCACCCGCCAGAACTAAATATTTGCTGTTGGTCAACTCTTTTGCATGCCTGGCTAATTTAAGCACAATATCCTCTGTGACTTGCTGAATAGCGAGTGCCAAATTCATATGCTCCTGTGTTAATTCGGCCTCTTTTTCCCTTCTTGGTAAACCGAATAATTTTTCCCATTTTTTATCATGGGCCATTCTTAAGCCAGTGGCATAATTGAAATAATCCATGTTCAATAGTATGGAACCATCCTCTTTCAAATCAACCAGCTCTTCTAGTATTTTTCTTTTGAATTCCTTTGTTTGCTCTGCGGCAGGATTTCCATAGGGAGCAAGTCCCATAAGCTTATATTCACCGCTATTTACCTTGAAACCTGTGTAATAGGTAAAAGCAGAATACAATAAGCCAATTGAATGTGGGAATCTCAACTCTTTGAGCATAGTAATTTGATTTCCCTTACCGTGTCCTATCGTTGCTGTAGCCCATTCTCCTACACCATCCACGGTAAGAATTGCAGCTTCCGGGAAGGGTGATGGAAAATAGGCACTGGCTGCATGGGACAGGTGATGTTCGGGAAAGAGTACCTGAACCTTTTTATCTCCAAGTTTGGCAAACTCTTCCATGAGCATTCTTTTCATGAAAAGTTTCTCTTTGATCCAGACGGGAATGGCAGATAAAAAACTTGTTAGACCTTTTGGAACAAAAGCATGATAAGTTTCAAGCAATCTCTCAAATTTAATATAAGGTTTGTCGTAGAAAGCCACAGCGGTAAGGTCATTGAAATCCACTCCAGCCTCATCCAATACATATTTGGCTGCATTGATCGGAAAGGAGGCATCATGCTTTTTTCTTGTAAAACGCTCTTCGTGAGCGGCTGCAACTATTTTACCGTCTACTAAAATTGCGGCAGCGCTGTCGTGATAATAAGCGGATATCCCTAATATAGCTTCAGACATTTTCTCTTTTTTTATATAAATAAAATTTCCTAACCGACCTTTTGCTTATCTGGGAATCATTATGATATCCAGTATACAAAATGCAAATAAATCAATCTTCGGCAATTACATTTGGATAGTTTTGAAATTATAAAACAGTGTTTCTTACCACACAAATCTAATATGGTCTTTCCAGATCCCGGGAGGTGAAAGTCTTGTTAAGCGTCTTCATGGCCGATCCGGAATCTTTTTTCCAGTTTTTAAGCTGCATAGAGTCTTTCCCCATCATTTTTCTCAGTGCTCCGATTGGCACAACCACCAGTGAGAAAACAACAGAAAGCAGCACTCTGGACATCACCATTCCCAACAAATTGGACAATCCGAACCACACAATGGCCAGTGGGTAATATATCTTTGGAACAGTCATATTTAAAACCAGAACAGGTATACAAATTTTGTAATAGATGACCTGATCGGTGAAAAAGCCAATAAGCAACAAAATAAGTATCATGGCCATTCCTGTATCTACAGTTTGTTGCTTGGATATGGAAGTCGGAAATATTCCAAACTTGGTAGGCTCGTTGTTTGTCATAATTTAGCTTAACGATTATGTAGTCAGTAAAACCATCAAAAATAAATAATTCAAAGGGGGAAAGCTAATATAGTGCTAATAGATATTGAAATGTTTATAATTAAAACTTACATGCGAGATTTCAAAAATCCTTTTCTGATTTGAGGGATGTGCTATCCTGTTGTTTGATCAAAGTTGCTAAATTTTTACCAATAATTTCATGCCCCTTTTTTCCCCAAATATGACCTTCAGGACTTCCAAAGTCATTCACATCTTTAAACCATGGTTCTACATTGTGATATTCCATATAGTTCTTTGACTCCAGCTCATCAACTTTGCTTTTTAACAATGTCGTTTGTTCTTCCAGATGATTATTTACTGATATCATCATGAGTCTGATCCCTTTTTCATTTAGATCTTTAGCGAAAAGCTCTAACAGCTCACCGTGTAGATTTTCATAGGTCATGGCTGCTTTATTGTCCTTCTGTTGGTCACTCATTTTCTTAAGTTCTTTTTCTACCTCCCTTTGATCCACCATCCTATAAATGCTATTTCTGAGAAGATTGTAGATTTGGCTTTTCTGGATAATCGAACCCGCAACATATTTCTTTAAAGAGTTGGAAGAGTTATTCGAGTTAACAAATTTGAATTTACCATTTTCAATAAGGGTAACCCGGTTTTTGAAATTATCCTTCAGATCATTGGAACAAAACTGAAGCACCACGATCTCCGGTTTATATAATTGACCAAATTCATAAAACCTCCTGATTTGTTGTGTGATACCCCAGCCACCGACACCTAAGTTGATAACATTATGCGTTTCCTTGAGATTGTTTCCCATCACTGCGGCAAATTCCTCACCATTTTGTACACCATTACCAAAGGTGTATGAGTCACCCAAAACAATGATGTTCGTCTTATCATAGGTATTGGAAATTGGAACAGGTTCGCCTCTATATCTATAATGATTGACATGATATTTATATGTCCAATTACCGGGACGTTTGTGTGTCATGGTAGTATTGGGAAACAACAGTGAGCCATATTGTTCGGAAAAATCCCATCTTGGATACAAGTAAGGTTGGGGATTGATGATCCTGACCATGATTTCTCCAATTACACCAGCTATTATCAAAACAAAAAGCATTGTAAGAAATGAGAAAAAGTATCTTTTTCTTTTCGATAGAGTCTTTTTTTTATTGTCTTTCACTAAGGGAAAATAGATTAATCAGCGGAGCCAAACTTTCACGAAAGTATCAAATATAATTTAAAAAAGTTAAATTATAAATATTAGATGAAGTATCACGTGAAATGATAACAGTTTCTTAAAGACCTGATGACCTGGGAAAGTACTTATCAGATCAAGTAATTTTTCGAGAAGAATTGAATCCTGTAAGAAATTCAAGTATCAATGTAAAAGTGTTATGGTATTTAAGTGTTCAAGTATGGAAGTTCATAACATGTCCGGATGTGCGGTATTTTATCAAAAGTACAATTGTCCGGGCTCACTTAGGATAAAAATTTCAGTACATCCGCTTTCTTAAAATAAGCTATTTACAAGGTACATATTTATTAAGGGTATACAATAACCGTTAGCTGTATTGATGGAAGTTTTCCTGCAAAAGGTCATAAAAGCATTTCAACTTCAACACAATTGCTTTACTCTTTCTCCATAATATTTCAGCTTGATCCTTCTAACTTTAGCTTAACGGAACCAATAAAAGGTCAATCACATGAAGATTGACCTTTTATCCGAAACCAAGTAATAATTGGATTAAGTAAGTATTATATATTTCCAAGCCGATCCGGTTAATCCAACAACACACTATATTGATTTCCAATGTTGTTATTGAGGAAAATTAAGTGCATTTCAAACATAGACGATGATACTCACCAAAACGCTTGGCTAAGCATATCTTTTCGATAGAACATTATACCAAAGCATCCAAGTATCAGAAATTCGGGCAAAATTAAAAATCAAGAACTGCACCGAAATACACAGTTCTCTGTGAGAAAAAGTCAGGATGACTTTTAGAATAATCAAAATTGTAGATCAGGGTCCTGACATTCTTGAAATCAAATACATTTCCAATGCTTCCAAAAGCAATGATCGTCATACCTTCCGAAACAGGAAATAATTTGGAAACACTTAGATCGATCAGTTTATAATCCGGTTGCCTGATCATATTTTCTGTGCCGACATAGATAGGCTCATAAACTTCCAGATCATGTCGAAAGACAGATCCGTTGATAGGCTCGAAATGGCTGCCATGTCTGAACTGAAAAATACTGGTAACGGCCCAGTTGGCGGGGAAGTTGTACTCAAGATTTCCTTTTATAAAATAGTTTAAATCATATTGAGAAGGATAGGAGCTTTCTCCCTTTTCTAAATTGGCATTAATGTATGTGTAGGAAAACCTGGCTTTGAACCTGTTAGTTAAATAATAACTTGTAAAAAATTCAGCACCTAAAACTCGTCGTTCTATATTGGCATTTTGAGATTCCTTGGCAAATATGGCAAAATCTTGCTCGAAGTTATTTTTTTTATATTTTCCACCAATGGAGATCTGTTTGCTGGAGATAAGTGTGCCTATCGGATTTTCTTCTTGGGGCAAATTGTATTTGTGGTAAAGCCCGGAGGAAAAATTAAAGGTAAAGTACTCGGAGGGTATTAAGTTGATATTTATTTGGGCACTTAAATAATCTCTTTGATCTTTCGTAGGAATATTTTTTCTAAGCCCACCACCAAAAGTAATGTGATCATTTAAAAAGTATTTTCCGTAAACGTATAACTCCGGTACATTGACTGATGCATCGCTGCTACTATTGAGTGAGGGATATCCCGGACCAATGGCATATTCATATTCCGGAAAGATCCCTTTGAAACTCATGAACCGGCTGTTATAGGTAAAACCTGATTTAAACCCAAACCTGCTACCAAAATACTGGTAGTTGACGGAAACATAAAAGTCCCGATTGTCTATATCAAAATTAGAACTGGTATAACCGTAATCGGCCCTGCTTAAGCTGAATCCTTGATTAAATGTAAGTTCTGAGTTCGTAAAGGTCTTGCGGTAATTCAGGATGGTGAAATTTCTTTTTTTCTTTTGTTTAAAGATCCCCTCAAAAGTTGGGGCTTCGAAAAGATAATGATAGGACTCTGATAGTGAATAATTGAAAAGTTTAAACTTCGACGTGGGACTGAAACGTTTATAGAAATGCAAACCAAGATCGACAGTACTGAATTTTTTTAATTTTTCTAATGCTCTTTTATTAATACCGGTTAATCCAAACGAAGGACCATAATTACTAAAAGCCGTGAAGGAAGCACTTTTTCCTACCTTTCTTTTCAGATTGATGCCCACATTTGCCAAAGATAAGACCACACTACCTTTATTTTCCTGGGGAATGCTCTCATCGGATTGGATGGCAATAAGGCCGGCGGTAGTATTACCAAATTCGAGGGGTGGATTACCAGGATATACCTGAAGATTATTAACGATTGAAGTGTTGAAAATACTAAAGGTACCTATACCGTTGAGCCTCGAAAAACGTACTGCATCATATATCGGAACATTATCGAAGAATATACCCGTTTCCGCAGGACTGCTACCACGCAAACTTATATTCGCCGATTCATCGGTAGTAGTGGCAGCAGCCATGCTGTTCACAGCCAAAAGAGGATCTGCTTTGGCATTTGGATTCATATAAATGTCCAATTGCTTGATCTTTTCAATGGTAAATTCCTCAGCTATCAGTTTTTCAGCTGAAACTACTACTTCCTCCATTTCTCTGGAAAATGGAGTGAGTTCAATGATAGTTTGTTGAATCAAAAATGCTTGAATTGGGATCTCTCTTTCATGGTAGCCTATGTATGAAATTACGAGACTATCATGCTCATATTTTTGAGGTATTTTCAACTCAAAAAAACCTTCAAGATTGGTATTTGTCCCAAGGCTCCAATTGGATTTTAAAAAAATGTTAGCACCAATCAGAGAGATACCATCATACTTGGAAAGTATTTTTCCTGAGACTTTTTTAAATTCTTGCGTGTAACCAAAAGAACAGTACAGCAAGCTAAAGCCGAAAAGAAGTATCAGGATCTTCCTTGTTCTTAGCATGGCAGATACATTTGGTTATTGTCTCTGTACATTGGGAAGCAGACTATATTTCACCCATCCGAACTCAGGTTCGAATTCTAATGCTTTTTTATAGGTTGCAATAGCTTCTTCTTTTTTACCGGCTTTTTCATAGGCTTGTCCAAGAAAAGATAAAGCATCCAGGTAAAGCCAGTTGTTTTTGAGCTTTTCGGGTTCTGATTCAAATAAATCAATGGCCTTCTTGAATGATTCGATGGCCATGTTTATGTTCCCACCAAACATTTTTGGAGTAAAAAGTTTTGATCCGGCATGTAGCTTAAGTACCAACGCTGATCGATCATTCAACTTAACGGCCTTTTCCATGAGACTTCCGCTTCTGCTGCCAAGATACATGCCTTTCCAGGGACTATAGGCCATTTCAAGACCATATACAGATGATAGAATCGCTTTCGGTTCTGCAGACTTCTCATCATGTTTTATAACTTTCTCCAGATTTTCTTTGGTATCGTCCAGGTACTTTTTGAAGGTTTCCTTGTCCTGATTAGCCATGGTTGAACCTAGCAGACCATATTGAGCCAAAGCAAGATCCAATAAAAGATCTGTGTTGGTTTCATCCTTATTATAAGCCTCCTGCTTCAAACCGACTCCCTTCTCCCACATGGTTTTGCTATTGGTAAGATAAGCTCTATAGAGCATTTCATTTACTTTTAGCTCCTGACCCTGAGCCAATGTGGCTATGCTTATTCCTATGATAAGCGCAAAGAATTTTGATAGAGTTTTCATAAATATAAACTGGTTTATTTTATAAACTATATTGATAAAAAAATTATTTGTTGATGTATTGCTTTAAATTGATCACATATTGTTCAAATGCATCAATGCCTTTTTTGGTGATTTTACAAGTGGTAAGGGGCTTTTTCCCTTTAAAGGATTTTTCAATAATGATATATCCGGCTGTATTCAATTTATCCAACTGTACACTTAGGTTTCCTGCAGTGGCACCCGTTTTTTCCTTAATGAAAACAAATTCGGCGGACTCAACACTCAACAGTAATGAAACCACAGCCAGTCTTAGCTGTGAATGTAGCAAGGGATCCAGATCCTTGAATTTATCCATTATTTGCCCTCTTCTTTAACATATATCCGGGTATTAAATAACCTGTGATTAATGCTATTGCACCTATTAAGTACTGATATTCCAGGCTGCTCAAAAGAGCTAATACGGCAAACACCCAAAAAAGGATACCTCCAATGATCAATGGTTTAAATCTCAAAATGATTCCTGAAATGAACGTGGCCGAGGCTGTCAATATCATGATCATAGGGTTAATCTGATAATTGATCCTGTGGGCAAAGATCAAAATAAGCACCAGGCTTATGAGAAAAGCCATCCATATCCAAAAGGCGATTGTGCCTAAGTGTGTTTTTACGCTGGCTCTTTTACGTTGGAAATATCCGTAGATAGCAGATACTATAGCCGCAGGAATGGTTATTACCCAAACAATCTGTGGCTCCGGATAATCGGTGAACTTCAGTATATAATAGTGCCCAATGTTAGCCAGGACACATACCCAGCCCCAAAGAAGAAAGTAGAAACTATTTTTGTCTACTTTACCTTTTGCGGCTGCGATCATGTTGGTTATAATTTCAAGGCTTTTTTCGTTTGTTAACTGTTCTTTATCGATATCCATGGTTAAAACATAACTTAAAATCATTGTAAATATAAAGTAGTTTATTTTATAAACCAAAAAAATACTGAATTAGCATTGATGAGATCTATTTTAAGAGAAATGAAAATTGAAAAGCTCTAGAAAATTATTGCAGTCAAATGCAGAGGTGTTGAAGTATTTAAGTGTTAAAGTTTGACCAAGTTCGAAGATTAAAGAATTTTACCCTAGCTAAACTTTATGTGTTTTAACCTAAACACCTCAACACTTCAATACATAAACACAATTAAAGCAACTTCTGGCTCTAACATTTAAGTTTAGCTCAAAATGACTTGAGCGTCTTTATGCCAGCTCTCTCAGGTCCACAGGAACAACTTTAGAGACACCTTGCTCAACCATGGTAATCCCATAGATGATATCCGTAGTTGACATAGTTCTTTTGTTATGTGTAACAATGATGAACTGAGAATCTTCGGAAAACTTCCTTATGATGTTGTTGAATTTATCAATATTGGCATCATCCAATGGAGCATCTACTTCATCGAAAATACAAAAAGGAGCAGGTTTTAAAAGATAGATTGCAAATAGGAGGGAAGTAGCAGTTAGTGTTTTTTCACCTCCGGATAATTGATTGATAGTCAGTGGCCGTTTACCTTTTGGTTTAGCCATGATTTCAATACTTGACTCCAATGGATTTTCCGGGTTAGAGAGTGTAAGGTCACAATCGTCCTCTTCGGTGAATAATGAACGGAAAACTTTGATAAAGTTCTCTTTGATTTTTGCGTAAGCTTCCAGAAATGTTTCCTTGGCAACTGCGTCTATTTCACTAATGGTCTCTAACAGGGATTCTTTTGCCTTGATCAAATCCTCTTTTTGAGTAGTGATAAATACATGCCTTTCCTGTATTTCCTCATAAGCTTCCATAGCCATTGGGTTGATCGGACCTATTCTTTCCAATTGATCCTTGGCCTTGGTAACTTTTTGCTGCAACTCCTCTTCACTTAATTCGCTTTCACTTTGTTCTTCATCATCAGTCTCCTTAAGCACTTCATCCAGATCTGTCTCAAACTCAATGGACAATCGCTCCTTGATGGAGTTAAGTTGCAATTTTGTTTCGTTCAGTCCGTTTTGAAGTTCCATCAGCAGGGTATCGGTTGCCTCTCTTTGGTGCTGTATCTCTCGCAAGGATTTTTCTATTTCATCCACCTCACCTCTTGTGGCATAGTAGTCCTTCTCAGCCTCATTTACACCATTTTCAATGGTTTCCTTTTCCTCATACATACCAAGAAGATCATCTTCATCACTTTCTGTTGTCTGAAGCAACCTTTTTATTTCAGACTCATTGTATCTTAATTCTGCTTGATTTTTTTCTATTCTTTCACTGCTACTTTCGTAAGCTGTCTGTTTAAAGGTGATTTCCTGATCAATGCTATTGACTTTATTTTCGTGCTGATGAAAAAGAATATTCTGCTGATTGAATTCTGCCGATTTTTGTGAAAGCATTTCTGTTCGCTCCTGCAATGTTTCACTTAACTCTGTCATTCTTCCTTCAAGCGTCTTAAGGTGCTCATTTTCCTCGTGGACCTGTGGAACCAGGTCATGAATTTCATCATTAATAGCCTCTAAGCTTTCTTGAATGTCTTCCCTTCTATTGGCATTGCTGGAGAGCATTTCTTGAAATTGTTCATGCTTGGTTCTGAAAGAAATATACTCCTCATTGATGAGATTCATCTCATGCTGGAGGTCTTCTAGCTGGACCCTTTTGGTACTTTCTTTTAGATTAGTATGTTCCTTCTGTTTTTGCTCAAGGCTCTCCTTGATTTTATCTATTTTCTTTTCAAGCCGGACTATTTCCTTGCTGAGTTTCTCCAGATTTTTAGCTCTACCGATCCGCTTACCTTCAAACAGTCCGACAGATCCTCCTGATATGCTATGCCGTCTTCTTGTGATTTTGGCATTTTTGGTAATAAAGATGCTGTCTTTATCAACCGGTATGTTTTGGTGATCACCGGCTACGATGTAAACCCCATCTAAAATATAGGATATCAACCTTCCGTATTTGCTTTCGTATTCTACGATCTCTGTAGCGGGAAGGGCATTATCAAATATCTTCCCTGCAAGTGGATGAAAATCTTCAAAACTTTCAAGGACAAAGAAATTTGCTTTTCCCTTGGAGGCATCACTTAGTAGGTCCACTGCCTTATAGGCATCTTCAAAGGTATCAACAATATAGTAGTTCATATAGGGTTCGAGGTAGTTTTCAATAGTTACCCTATATTCCTGAGAGCAAGTGAGTACATCTGATAATAAGGGAAATTTCTTACCCCAATCTGATTTCTTCTTTAGAAACTTAATAGCTTCGGGAAATCCTTCCAGGTTATCAACAAGTGATTTGGTAAGGTTATACTCATTTCTCAGCGCATCCAGTTTTCTGGAATTTTCGGTTAATTCATCTTTGATTACTTCAATAGTATGTTCGGATGATTCGATCCGGCTCTCCAGGTCTTCTTCCGACGCCTTTAATTTGGTGAGTTGTTCATTTTTGAGATCGAGATTTTCTGCAAGCTCCTTCGCCTTATTTTCAAATTCAACCAGGTTGGCACTTTGTTCGGAGGTATCTGATGCAGCTTTTTCCATTTCCTGCTTCAAAGTGGACAACTGCATTTGCTTTATCTCCAAAGTCTTATTTAACTGGTACACCTGATCCTGCCTGGATCGGTATATTGTATTTGTTTCATTGACCTCTGCTTGAATTTCAGCAGTATTTGACTTTTGAGATTCATGCTCCTGCCTTAAAGATTCCAACAGGTGTTCTGTTTCCAACAGAAGTTTTTGAGCCGATTCTTTTTCCTGATTCAGGCCTTTAATACTAAATGCAGCCCTTTCGTTACTTTTTTTATCCTGATCAATTTGCTCTTTAAGACTGTCGCTTTTATCATTTAGAAAGCGGAGCCTTTCATTCTTGACTTTCTTATCACTTTCGTATTGCCTGATCTTGTTTACGTGTTCATTTAAACTTTTTTGCCTCGAGCTCAGGACTTTTTCTTTGTTGAGAAGATCTGTTTTTGTCTTCTCTATAAGTGACTCCTTTTCATTTATTTGGGTTAAATAACTTGTTTTTTTATCTGTTTCCGTAGCAATTTGTTGCTTTAGGTTAGACAGGGAGTCTTTGTGTTTTCCAACACTTTTTTTGGCAAGATCAATACTGAATTTTTTATATTCTTCTTTGATCTTAAAGTATCGCTGTGTCTGTTTGGCCTGACGTTCCAGTGACTTTAAATTCTTTTCAATTTCGAACAAAAGGTCTTCCACCCTTTCGAGATCAGCATCGGTGCTATCAAGTTTTCTGAGCGTCTCTTTTTTTCTGATCTTAAACTTGGATATACCGGCTGCTTCCTCAAATAGCCCTCTCCTGGAATTATCTTTGTCATTTAGAATGTCATCCACCATTTTGAGTTCTATGATGGCGTAGCTATTGGAGGCAATGCCTGTATCCAGAAACAGATTGGTGATATCCTTGAGCCGGCAGGTAACACCATTTAATTGATATTCACTCTCTCCCGATCTGTAATAGCGTCTGGTTATGGTTACCTGAGAATATTCCGTGGGAAGCAGATTTTTAGTATTGCTGAAAGAAAGAGACACTTCGGCCATTTGTAATGGTTTCCTATTTTTTGTTCCATTAAAAATGACATTTTCCATTTTGTCCGATCTAAGGGCCTTGGTTTTCTGTTCACCCAACACCCAACGAATGGCGTCTACCACATTTGACTTTCCACAACCATTGGGTCCTACGATGCCGGTTATTCCCTGATCAAAGTTGATCGTTATCTTATCTCCAAAACTCTTGAACCCTTTTATCTCTAACTTGGTTAATTGCATGCAGGTCTTTTAATGTTTATTAACCTTTTATTATCTGTCTGTTCTATTTTAAGAAAGACAACAAATTTAAGATTATTTTATAAATTTGTTTTGATATGGAAGACTTCTCAACGATATTTTACGTCATTTTAGGAATACTCTATTTTTTATTTTCCATTTTTAGGAAAAAGAAAACACCCCAGCATCCAGACCAATTACCAGGTGATTACGAGGCATTTGATGAATACCAGGATTCTGATTCTACTACCACAAATGAACGAAGAAGACCGGTAACCTTCGAGGAATTACTACAAGAGTTTGCTCAGGGAAAACAGGATAGACCGGAAGTAGTCCAGGAACATAAGCCTGAGATCAAAAAAGAAATGGTCTCAGAACAAAAACCTGTAGAGGTTGTTGAGAATAAGTATAAAAATGTCAATACTTCAGATTTGCGCACTATTGATGAGATTGTCAAAACGAGCAAATCCGAGGAAAAAACGTTCAGATTTGATGTATATGATACTGAGGAGCTGAAATATTCCAAATCAGCTCATGAACTGGCTAAAATGCTAAAAGATCGGGATGGTATCCGAAAAGCGATCTTACTAAAAGAGATTCTTACACCAAAGTACTTTTAATTGACCTTATCCAAGGTGAAAGTAAATGGGATATCCATTCTAACCTTTACACTTTGCCCTTTATGGGATCCCGGAACCCATTTCCCTGCACTCTTTATTAACCTCTCCGCTTCCTGATCACAACCATATCCCAACCCTTTAATGGTGCGTACATCCGTGATTTCTCCATCGGTTAAAACCGTAAATTGCACATAAACTTTACCCTGTACTTTCTTTTTTAGTGCTTTTGAAGGGTAATCAAGATTTGCGTCCACGAAACGGTAAAAGGCATCCATACCCCCCGGATATTGGGGTTGCTTCTCTGCGAAGAGATAAACATCTCCAATAATTTCGGTTGAATCTATTTCATACTCTGCTTCCTGAGCCAAAACCGGTTGAGCAATTATAAAAGATGTAATCAAAAGTGTGAAAATAAATAAACTCCTTATTTTCATGATAACCTCCTTCTTTACTTTAATCAAATTTGGTAAATTGTTGAATACCATATGATTAAAATAATTTGTAAAGAGAATGCGTGTAATGAAATAGACAAAGATAAATGCTATATTGATAGAATTCAGACTTGCTAAACTCTAAAAATGAACAGACATCTTTAAAAGGAACCCTTATCTAACTATCTGGTTTGAAAGTGATGGGTATTATCATTCTTACCTTTGCTGGTAATCCTTTTTGCTTACCTGGTTTCCAGAGAGGGGAGTTGTTTATAATTCGTAATGCCTCCTTATCAAAACGTTCCTCAAGGCCCTTGGCTACTTTTGCCTCAGTTACCTGGCCTCGTTCATTTATGACAAATTGAACAAAAACTTTGCCCTCAATTTTCTCTTGTTGATCTCCCGGATAGCGGATGTTTTGGTGGACATATTCATAAAAAGCTTTCATACCACCCTCTGGGGACGGAGGCTCTTCAACAATTGTAAAAATTTCATTTGACGAACTATTTGAATTTAAGGGAATTTCAACGGAATTAGGTAAGACCGGGCCGGATGTTTCAACGGCATTATCTTTTGGTCCATTACTGTAGTTGAAATCAGTTAAGCGATCTTCTGTCACATCAAATGCAAATAATGTAAATAACATTAGGGCCAATGGAGCGGCTAAAAGCAATTTCCAAAGTTGAGTCTTTTTGCCTGACAGCTTCATCATTTCCAATCTCTTTTTCACCTGAGATTTATTAAAATGACTAACCAGGGAAAGATTCATGCTGCCAAATAGCTGACGGACCATTAACCTGGCATAAAGTTTTTTTGTTGAAAAACGTGAGACTGTTTTATCAGCAATAAATTCATGATTATCAGCAGCAGCACTTCTGAATAAATAAATAACTGGATTGAACCAGAGCAGAATGTTTAGTAGCTCAAAATAAATGATATCCAAGCTGTGTTTTTGGTGAATGTGAACGAGTTCATGTTTCAAAATCTGATCTTTTTCCAAATCTTCAAATGGCAATGAATTGTCCCAAAATAAATAGCGGAAAAAGGAGAAGGTTGGCAGTTTACCATTGGTTTCTATTAGATGACAACCCTGCCATTGTGAGCGATGCTGTTTGTTTTTATGAATCAGTTTTGCAATTTGAGTTACTTGTAATGCGAAACGCATTGTAAAGAATCCGGCACCCACTATATAGGTGCCCAATAACAAGTTTTGAGGTGTGAAAATCGAATAGACCTTGTCTTCAGTTGATACCAGGCCATTGGCTATGGCCTCTGGAAGTAGAACAATATTTCCATAGATCACTTTACCAAGAAAGGGTTGAGAAACAAACATGTTTAACTCTATCAATGGAAAAATTATCGCCAGGAAGGATGATATGAGGAGATAAAATCGATTAAATTGAAAGCAGGATTCTTTTTTTAATAAAAGGGAATAAAAAAGATAGAATGCGAAAAAACAAATTCCGGACTGTATAAAGTAGCTAATCACATTATTCACCTTCCTTTTCTTTTATATCCTCCTCCACATATTTCATGAGGTCCTCAAGTTCCTTTATATCCATATCGTTGGATTTGGCGAAGAAAGAGACAAGTCTTTCGAAAGATCCACCAAAATAATTACCAACAAAGTTCTTTAAGTAAAAAGTTTTGTATTTATCTTGTTCTATTAATGGAAAATATTCGTGCGTTTTTCCATACGCTTTATATCCAATAAAACCCTTTTTTTCCAATATCCTTACAATCGTGGAAACGGTGTTGTAAGCCGGTTTTGGATCAGGCATTTTTTCCAATATATCTTTGACAAAACCTTTTTTAAGGTCCCAAAGGATCTTCATTACTTGTTCTTCGGCTTTGGTCAGTTCTCTCATGGGAATCGTTTAATAATCTATTTTTAGTTTAAAGTTAAAGCTTAAAATTTTATTGATAAAACCATTTTTACATTTTTCGGAATGCCACGCTCCTTGCCAGTTTCCCAAAGACCATCCGTTTGCGAAACTGCTTTGATGGCTGCTCCATACACCAACATGCGGCTATCGGTATTCAGTGGAAGATCATCTAATCCCTTGACAATTTTACTGTTGATGATGTGTCCATGTTGATTGATAACAAATTCTACTTGTACCTCTCCATTTATTTTCTCAACCAGACTACTATGGTTTTCATCGAGATAACCGGCGATATTTTCATTAAGGGCAGCATACCCAATGGTCGGATAGGGCATTTGATCCACATAATCATAAACATGCTCGTCAAATTTGATATAGCCTTTTGGATAACTGAAAACAAAGGCATAAGCAGGTCTCATATTTAGGTATACCGAATTTTCTTCATAAGATGTAGACACATTTAAGTCCAAAAATTCTTTTTCATCAATTAATCTGGAAAAATGAATGTTCAGCGGTTTATGATACTCCGAGTTATTGCCAAGTTCTTTTAGAACACTTTGATTGGCAATTCCCAAAGAAAATGTTCTATCCGGAAAGTGTCTTTCCAAGCCTTTGATATATTTCTGAAACTCCTCCGATGCCGGGACAGTTAAAAAGGACCCTTCTCCATTTTGTACCAGTTGTCTGGCCATGACCCTTGTTTCGGC
This sequence comes from Splendidivirga corallicola, assembly GCA_030442035.1. Classification (GTDB taxonomy): domain Bacteria; phylum Bacteroidota; class Bacteroidia; order Cytophagales; family Cyclobacteriaceae; genus Splendidivirga; species Splendidivirga corallicola. Next base: position 67,241 of record JAUJEA010000018.1, on the reverse strand, counting down.
CTTTTCAATATTTTCTTTTTCACAAGCTACAAAGAAGAAAATCAACGAAAGGAGCGGTAGGGATAACAATGGCCTAATGATATTCACTTTTCTATGTAAAGAATTGAGCATTTCAATTCTTCTTTTGATCAGGGACTTATTGAAATAATTAGCAAAAGGCAATGGAATCTTCAGAAATGCCTGGTTGATGAGCATTCTGGCATAATCCTTTTTGTGTCCATTTTGTACCGCCTCAGCATCTGCCAGAAATTCATGAACTTCTTCAATGTTGTTTTTCATGGCGATCATCAATGGATTGAACCAAAATACTAAAGAAACGATCTCCAGAAATATTTTGTCCAAACTGTGCCATTGTTTAATATGTACTTCTTCATGCCTGATAATAGCTTCCACATTCTGGTCAGTGAAGGTGTTATCCAAAAACAAGTATTTAAAGAATGAAAAAGTAGGCAATTTTCCCTTGGTCAGAATTAACTGATAACCATCCCGTTGCTCTTTCTTATCTCTGTGGCTGTGAACTATTTTAAAAATGGTGTGAATTCTGAATGCAAAACGAAAGGTAAAAACAAATAACCCCACAAAGTAAAGGCCACCTGTGATTTCCTGCCAGGTGAGTGGTACTACAGGAGTAATTACAGGATTTTGATTCTTTTGCCATAGATCATTCGTTGAAGTTGATTCAATGATAATATTGAGGTTTTCCCAGTTGGCGATTGGTTCCGCACCGAAATACAGCGGGATCTTTAAAAAGGGAATGACTAATGATAGTATCGTACCCAATACAAGATATAACCGGTTGAAGTGAAGGCAATTTTCCTTTTTCAGAAAAAACTTATAAAAAAAATGAAAGGCAGCAAGACAAATACTGGACTTTATGAAATATATGATCAGTTCATTCATAGCGAATCAGATAACCAGATAGATCCAATAGTTTGTATTGGATAGTTCCTATAAATATAAAACTATCCAATTAGTTTTCAAACTAATAGATTAGTTATTTACTGATTTATCTATAGGAATAAGTAATCAATCTTGCGTAAAGGCGAAACTGATAATATTCGCGCCCATTTCAAGGGCAAGTCGTCTTGTCTCTTCAGGATCATTATAGATACTTTGGTCTTCCCAACCATTTCCAAGATCTGATTCATATGAATAAAAACAGACTAAGCGACCTTCATAGATAATTCCAAAACCTTGCGGAGGCTTTCCGTCATGCTCATGTATTTTGGGCGGCCCTTCGTTGAAATGATATTTTTGATGGTAAATAGGGTGATCAAAAGGAAGTTCTACGAAGTCCAATTCTGGAAATACTTTTTTCATTTCCAGTCTGACAAACTGGTCCAGGCCATAATTATCATCAATATGCAGGAAACCACCTGATACAAGGTAATTCCTTAAATTTTGTGCTTCGGATGCTGAGAAAACAACATTCCCGTGGCCGGTCATATAGATGAAAGGATAAAGAAAAATCTCAGGGCTACCGATTTCTACAATCTCTTCCTCCCTGGAAATATTTGTTTTCAAATTGGAGTTACAGAAGATTATCAAATTTGGAAGTGCCGTTTTATTGGCGTACCAGTCACCACCCCCATTATATTTCAATTTGGCAATTTTTAATGAAGACTTTTGCGCTTGAGTATGACTCGAATTAATCACAATCAGGCCTATCATTAAAATCCAAAAAAAATTCTTAATCATATTGTTAAAATTTTTACCAAATTATCAGGTGTTTAAGGTATTCACTTTTTCCTTCCTAATTAAGAAAACAAATAAAAATGATAGATATTATTTTTATATCTCGTTCAAAGACGAATTTTAAGTTACAAAGTTCTTTTTCAACCCAAAAACTTAGTCTATTGTATTGTTATTTGGTGTAATGAATGTGGCAAAATTGATCTGGTACTCTGATTCAGTTGAAGTACCTTTCGGGTACATAGACTTCATTGTGTCTTAAATCTGGTTTATTTCGCGGTGTCTTCAACATGCTGATAGTCGGGTTAATCCTGTAAACCATGGTTAGAATGGTAAGATATTTTTTCCAAATCTTTAGGTTTCCTTATAGGGACAGAGCTGAAATAGAATCACTTCAATTGACAAAATTGAAGCAACTATTGTGGCATGCTAAAGATCATGTGGAATTTTATCAAAAAAAATATGCGACCATAGACTTGAATTCCATTAAAAGTCTATCCGATATCGGAAAATTACCCTTCAGCTACCCTTTGGAATTCAGAAAAGATGATCCCACTCCATTCATTACCAAAAGTGCCGATAGATCTCGCCTTATTTCCACTACTACCAGCGGAACAATTTCAGAACCCATGAAATTCTTCATATCAAAAGAGGAAGATCGGATCCGTCAATTAAAATCTATACGTTTTCAATGGCAACATGGCTGGAAGCCCTGGTGGAAGGGCGCTCATGTTTGGAGAACTGTGGAAAAGAAACATCATTCGGTTTTTCAGAAGTTAATTGAAAACAGAAGGCAAATTATTTCTATCAACTGGTCACCTAAAGAACAAGTCCAAAAAATATTTGAAGTTCAACCGGATTTTATCTTTGGCATGACTTCCAGCCTGGAAGTTCTTGCTGATTGGATGATTCGCCATGGCTTGTCTTATAACGCTAAATTGGTATACAGTGGAGGCAATGTGAAAACAAGTAAAATTGCAGAGAAATTCCGGTTGGCATTCGGTCATCCGGGGGAAGATCGATACGGATCGGTCGAATGTGGGTTGATAGGTTATTCATGTCCATATTCCAATCTTAATTATTTTGATGAGGACGGATACATCGTTGAAATTCTGGATGAGCAAGACCAGCCGGTGAAACCAGGAGAGCGGGGATCCATAGTTATTACTGCTTTAGATCAATATACCATGCCATTCATTCGGTATAAAATTGGGGATTATGCACGTTTAGCTGAATCAGGGTCAAGAAGTAATATTAATTATACTTTATATCAATCTATTGAGGGCAGGGAGACCGACAAAATTACCTTTAAAGACGGACGTGTTAGAACAGGACAACATCTCATATCTCCACTTATGAAGGTAGAAGGAATATTAAAATTCCAATTCTATCAAAATTTAAATGGCGATGTAACTTTAAAATATATAAAAAAAGAGAATATCGATACACTGGCTTTGGAGGAACAGGTACTTAGATATACCGGTCTTACCAGAGATTTGATTTCCTTTAACCATTGTATGTCAATTCCTCTGGAACCCAGTGGTAAATTCAAGGAAATTAAGCTTGAACGATAAACCTTTTATGATAGTTAGAAGGGGGCAAGAGATGGTTACATTTATTTGAATAATACATTAACAAAGCTGTATTTACCGGTATTTCTGACAAGCGCAAATAAAATTAATTGAATTAGTATTATTTAAATAAAAACATGTGTTATTTTGATTTTAAGGAGCGCTTTATTGAGGCTCCCAAATATAGTGTGGCGCCATGAAATAATCGTAACAAACGATATTTCGAATATTATACCATTTCACTTAATAACCAGGATTAGCCATTATTTTGGTCAACCTGAAAAATGTACAAATAGGGACGGTAGCATTTGACCGAAATATCTCAGCCGGATCTGACTTAAAATGATTAAAAACCTACATAACTTCTATAAAATTCTAAAACTGCCTTATAAGAGTAGAAAGCGTATTGAGGAAATGCAATTATGGAAATTGCAACGGTTACTCTTGCATGCTAACAGGAACGTTGAACTCTATGAAGATAAGTTTAGAGATGTAGATTTGAATCAAGTAAACAGTCTGTTGGATCTCAAAGAGATACCTTTTGCCTTACCATCTGACTTTCGAGGTGTGGAAGTTCAAAGAACGGTGGCTAAAAATGTGCCTCAAAATGAATTGATAACTCAAAAAACAAGTGGAACCACCTCCGAACCTATGAGCTTCTTAAACTCAAGGGAAGAGGATAAAATGAGACAGCTCAAATCATTAAGATTTCAATGGCAGCATGGCTGGAAACCATGGTGGAAAGGTGTTCATATTTGGAGGGATGTGTCTCAAAAAAAATATTCGATATTTCAAAGATTAATCAACAATAGAAGATCATTTGTCTCAATCAATTTACCGATCGAAAAACAGGTTGAAAAGATAATGGAAATCAGACCGGACATGATTTTCGGCTTAACATCAAGCCTGGAAGTAGTAGCTGATTGGATGCTGGCGAATAATAAATCATACAAGACCAGATTAGTTTATAGCGGAGGTGAATTTAAATCACTGAATGTTCATAGAAAGTTTGAAAAGGCCTTTGGGCATCCGGGTATTGAAAGATATGGTTCCGTGGAGTGTGGACTTATTGCTTTTACATGCCCACATTGCGGCAATTATTATGTGGATGAGGATGGATTTATTTTGGAAGTACTGGACGATCAAAATAATCCGGTCAAAAACGGACAAGTGGGAAGAGCTGTAATCACAGCGCTGGATCAATATACAATGCCTGTAATCCGGTATGATATAGGTGACCGCATTGCACTGCTTGACGAACCGGTTGAATGCAAAATTCATTACAAACACTTCAAGCGTGTAGATGGAAGGGAAACGGATAAAATTGTACTTGAAAATGGAAGAGTCATTGTTTTTCAGCATGTTATTCAGCTGATAAATTGCACCGATGGTCTGAATAAAATTCAACTGAGGCAGAATCGAGGAGGAGATATACTGATAAAGTATATTAAGGATAAGAAAGTTGATCAATATGAATTTGAAGCCGAACTCTCAAAGAAGTTAAGGTTAGACAAGGCTAGAGTGACTTTTGAGGACTGTCGATACATAGCAAATGAACCTAACGGAAAATATCGTTTGGTGAAATCTGAATTAGGAGCACCCTATGAATATACTTAAATTAGGAGTGCCTTATTTGTGATTCAAATTAAATGGGAATGGAATCTAAAGTAAAGTTTTCTGTAATTGTTCCGGTATATAATAGTGAAAATACCTTAAAGGAGCTATTCACAAGGCTAAAAGAAACTTTTGTTTCTATGAATGAGACCTTTGAAGTTATTTTTGTCAATGATCACAGCAGGGATAGTAGTTATCCTATTTTGAGGGAGATTTTTAAGGAAAATAAATCCGAGGTAACCGTCATCGATCTACTCAGAAATTATGGACAGCATAATGCAATCATGTGTGGTTTTAATTATGCAAATGGAGAATTTGTTATAACCATCGATGATGATTTACAAAACCCACCACAAGAGATCCCTGAACTTTATGAAGAGATATTAAAAGGTTTTGATGCTGTCTTTGGGGTGCCCAATGACAAACAACATAAGAAATATAAAAACCTGGGCAGTCATTTTATCAGGAGACTCAATCATAAAACTTTTAACATCAAGGATGATTTGAGCTTTTCCAGCTACCGGATGATCAGGAAAGAGATTGTTGATGAGATCAAAGACCTTAAAACACCATTCCCCTACATTTCAGGAATGATCCTGACAGTAACCAGATCAGTTTCGAATGTTACGGTTGCTCATAACAGAAGGCAGCACGGTCAATCCAACTACACGCTGTCAAAATTGATAAGATTGGCTTTTAATCTTCTGATCAATTATTCTTCCATTCCTCTAAGATATGTTGGCGCTTTTGGGCTCGTTATTTCCATTCTATCCTTTTTGCTTGCAGGAGCCTATATTTTCAAAGAACTGATTGTTGGAAATGCTCCTCCCGGCTGGACCACATTAGTGGTACTGATATCCTTCTATAACTCAGTAATACTGGTCATTTTCTTCATTCTCGGTGAATACATTTCCAGAATGCTAAGAGAGCTCTCCAATGAAAAGCAGTATTCTATCAGAAGAATTTCCGAAAAAGAACCTAACGGAAAACTAACAGAAGTAATTGATTGAGAGCTAGCATTGACAGAAACGCCTAATGAATCCGAAGCAAAAAGAAAAAATACTCATATTGGGGGCTGGAATCTATCAGGTTCCATTGATTAAAAAAGCCCGGGAATTGGGTTACTATGTAATTGTAGTTAGCATAAATGGTAATTATCCAGGTTTTGCCTTTGCAGATAAAATATATTATGAGAACACCAGGGATGAAGAAAAGATCCTTGAAATTGCTCAAAGTGAGGGGGTTGAGGGCATTGTCACCGGGGGAACTGATGTTGCCCTAAGATCGGTGGGAAAGGTTGTAGATGCACTTAAATTAAAAGGGCCGTCCTCTGAGTCTACCACGCTCACCTGCGATAAAATGCTCATGAAGAAAGCTTTGATCAATGGAGGAGTCAGAACACCGAAATATATAGAGGCAAAAAACCTCGATGATTGTCATCTGGCTTTTGATCAATTAGCATTGCCGATCATTTTTAAGGCTGTTGATAGTTCAGGTAGCAGAGGCATTGTTAAAGTCACTGATAGAGCGGAGATAAATGGGGCCTATAAGGAAGTGATGGAGGTAACCAATAAGGACTACTTTATTATTGAAGAGTTCATTGAAGGCGTGGAGTTTGGTGCCCAGTCCTTTGTTCTGAATGGTAAGCAACTGTTTACTATGGCACATGGAGATATGTTATATAAAGGGAAAATAACTGTTCCAATAGGACATTATGTGCCTTATGATTTAGACCATAAGGCGGAACGGGACATGGAGCTACAATTATCTCTTTCCATTAAAGCACTTGGTATAGACAATACAGCTATAAATGCAGACTTCATAATGAGAGATGGCCAGGTTTATGTCCTTGAGATAGGGGCCAGATCAGGTGCAACTTGCCTTCCTGAGTTGGTTTCCATCCATTATCAATTTGATTATTATGCTTTCATCATTCAAACGGCTATGAACAAAAATGGCTCCTTTACAATTCTTGATAAAAAGCCCTGCGCTGCCGAATTGATGATATCGGAGAAAGAGGGTGTTTTAGACAAAGTCGAATCGGATATAAGGAACCATCAAGAGATAGTTGATTTTTCCATAGACTATCAGCAGGGTGAATACATACCAAAGTTTCGTGTAGGACCCGATAGGATCGGACAAATCATTGTGAAAGGTGAGACATTGGATTCAACACTGGAATTTTTGAATGAAGTTAAGAATAATGTCCGAATTGAATTGAAACAGATTAAATAAAAATCCGAACATTAGATCAGTGAAAATACCATTTAATAAACCATATTTAACTGGAAAGGAGACCAGCTATATTGAACAAGCTGTGAGATCCGGAAAAATTTCCGGTGATGGTATTTTTACAAAAAAGTGCCATGAATTCTTTGAGCAAAGATATGGTTTTCGGAAAGTATTGCTCACTAACTCCTGCACCGATGCATTGGAAATGGCTGCCATTTTACTGGATATAAAAGATGGAGATGAAGTGATTGTTCCTTCGTACACATTTGTTTCAACGGCAAATGCATTTGTATTGCGAGGAGCCAATATTGTGTTTGCTGATAGCAATGATCAAAACCCAAATATTGATGCAGATTCAATAGAACCTTTAATTACATCCAAGACCAAAGCCATTGTAGTGGTCCATTATGCGGGAATAGCCTGTGATATGGACAAGATCAAGGCTATTGCTGAGAAACACGGGCTTTATGTGATTGAGGACGCTGCACAGTCCATTGACAGTTATTACGAAGGAAAAGTACTGGGCTCCATCGGTGACCTTGCAACATTTTCATTTCATGAAACAAAGAATGTTATATCCGGAGAGGGAGGAATGCTGGCCATCAATAATAAATCTTTTGCAGAAAGGGCAGAAATAATAAGAGAAAAAGGTACCAACCGTTCCGCCTTTTTTAGAGGTGAGATTGACAAATATGGTTGGGTGGATATCGGCTCATCTTTTTTGCCCCCTGACATTGTTGCTGCCTTTCTTTACGCACAGCTGGAGAACATTGAAAATATACAAAACAGGAGAAAGGAAATATGGCAACGATATTATACCGGTCTGAAGGAATTGGAAGAAAACTGCCTCATAAAACTACCTCAAATACCACATTACGCCACCAACAATGCGCACATGTTTTATATATTATGCGGGGAAAACGAAAGAGATGATTTAATACAACATTTAAAGAAAAAAGAGATCCTGGCGGTTTTTCATTATTTGTCCCTACATAAAAGTCGCTTTTATCATGACAAGCATGATGGAAGAGTGTTGCCCAATGCCGACAGTTATTCGGAAAACCTGTTAAGGCTTCCTTTCTTCTATGAATTAGAAGAAAATGATCAACACATGATTATCCGGGAAATAAAAGATTTTTATAGTTGAGTCATAGATAATGGTCAAAATATCGTCATCTAATATTCCTTATTTATTAATTCTGATTTTCGGTCTTATATATTTGTGCTCACTGACTTTTACCTATGTTGAGGGTGATGATGCTTCAACAATTGTCTATCACGCCTTAGGCAGGGATGCTTCTATTCAAACACCCTATAGCCCATACCATAGCATGATGGATATGGTTCTTAATATTCTACCGGCAAACGAAGTTATTCTAAGATATACTGCTATCGCTGCTTCGGCTATTGCTGCTATGCTTTTCTTTATACTCCTCGTGAAGCTTTTGAGTAGTATAACAGGGGGAGAGCAAACATCAAAATTATCACTATTCTCTATTGCTTTACCCTTTATAATTCCTGAATTATTCTTTTTCGGTCTGATATACAACCCCACTGTACTGGCCATGGCAATCATATTGCTGAGCCATTTAATCATAAGAAAGGTCGTAAAAAATAAAAAGTATGGCCCTTTGGGCTATATCGTGTCTTTTTTGCTCTTTGGATTGGGAAGTGCTTTTAGGTGGGATGTCGCAATTTATGGTGTGGTTATTTTCACAGATTTGATTATGATCATCTGGAATCAGAAAGAGGTGAAAAGGTTAAAACCATGGCTGATTATTGGTTCATGGGGAATTTTGAGCGTTATAGCCGTTTTTGTATTCATTTATATCTCCGGATATTCTCCTAAAGAGATAGGGGAGGTATTGTCCTGGGCCAAAAATTATATGGGAGGAAAAGCTCCTAACTATTTAAAAAGAATTGGCGTAAGTCTCTCTTTGTTTACACCGGCTTTTATAATCTGTATAATAGTCGGTTTTATCAATTTAATAATTCAGCGAAGATTTGGTCTGCTTTTGCTGGGGTGTATTGGCTTTTTACCCAAGTTATATGTCGGTCTGACCTTATCTCCCAAGGGACTTATTATGGCATTGCCAGGGATGATACTGATAGCATATTTTGGATTTGAGTTTATATATAAATGGACATCCCCGTATATCCAATTGAAAAAATATAGGCTACCGTATGCACATGTGGCCCTTTATTTAATATTGATGGTGCCCTGGATCATTGGTGTTCAAATGAGAACCTTCAATACTTCCTGGGGACCAGGATTTGAAATCAGAAGGTATGATCAGCAACCGCGTACAGGATCCGGAGAAAAAGCCGGCGGCATAAGCTTCGACCGAATTAACATAAGGTTGGCTGCAGGATTGGCTATCCCAACGTCTGAAGGTCCAAGACCCGTATGGGGATATGCCTATACCCTGTTAGGCGGTGCATGGCGCGAATTTGTTTCAAAAATTGACCTTGAAAGAAAATCGGTTCTTACTATATCAAAAAATGAAGGGTTACCAATCCTTCAAAACAATGGCCACAAATTTCTGATGGTTCATTTGTTAGAGGATGATTTTTTAACAAATGATGCTGACGAAAAATTACGTGAGAGTTCGTTTTACCAGCGCACATTTTTAAATAGATTGGAGAAGATCGAAGTTCCTGTATTTTATTTACGAAAGGACCGTATATTCGATGAAATTGAGCTAAAACACTTCCTTGAAAAAACTGGAGAACGAAAATTTGTCTGTTTCTTTTCTTACAGTTCCGAACTTACAAGATTGAAAAACACCTATCCCAATCACGTACAAATATTAGGACCACAATCTGCGCTTTTTGATTTTACCAGGAATTACTGAGCACAGCGGTTTCAACTTTTTGAAGCTAAAAACTCAATATTCATCATTTAAGAATTGATATAACATTTGAAAAGGATCATTCCCGGATTAACTTCTTATTGAAGAAGACTAGATATTCTCATCAGCATCGTATAAGGTATAATAGAACTTCGGGTATTTGCTTAGTCTATGATCCGGGGGATAGTACAGTTGTGTCGACAGCGTTTTTCGCATGGCGATAAAACCAAGATACTTTAGATTGTGTTCCTGATGATGAAAGTTGCTTACGGTAGAAATAGTAGTCAGTCCCAGAAGCTTAGCTTCTTTCAGCATATAGGAATACAGTTCCAATGTATCTTGTTTGTCATGTGCAAACCATTCATAAACATAAAGGGAGTTACTGGTTTGGATGTATATGGCAAAGGAACCATTTTCAGTTTTTATTGCCTTTGGTTCCTTGTTGAAATCTTTGAAAGTCGAACATCGCCAATTAAGGAAATCCTCATTGTGTACCGAATGTGGTAGTTCTAAATCTTTTTGGAGGATCTGAATGTCAGGAACAAGAGTTTTCCAGTTCACTTGTTCTACCTTTTTTGGTTTGTAGGATTGTATCTTGAAAGTTTGCAGATAATAGAAAGGCTCTACAAAAAAAGATAGAAGCGGGATAATGAACCTTTTTCTGGCTGATAGTTTCATAGCCAGAACTTTATGAAAATTAATGGGGAAGAGCATTTTCTTTGGTCCTTCAATCTCTCGAAAGCCAATCTTCTTCATCAGATTCAGACCGTCCTCATCCGGATCATTGACCATCACAATATCTTTCCCTTCAATGGCTTTTTTAAACAACCTGGGTGCTATTTCTTCGCCTGACCTTTCGGGATGAATTTTAAAATCAACGATCCAATAAGTATTATAAAGATCATCACCAATTTTAAAGAGCTCATGTACCAGGCCGACCTGCCCAACTACCATTCCCTGATCAATAGCAAGAAAGAAATTATCAACCTCTCCCGAATCTGCTGCTTTGAATTTCCATCGAATGTATTCCGGTACTCTTCTTCTGATTTTGTGAGGCCACATTTTTGTTGCAAAGTCAACATGTTGGGCTTCGTAATGTTCAGAATAATTGACGATTTCGGGAGAAATCATAGTATGATAAAAACAGAGCTTTTAGATTCTTTCCATATAAATATGTAAAGAATTTGACAGAAGCACAAGAATCACAAACAGACCGATGTTGTCATGGGAGCCCAGGTATGCCAAGAATACAGACTTTTTTCGGAACAACAGTTTGATATACTATTAATTAGGGTTGCGTCGAAAATTTTATAGAATTTTTAAAAAATCAGATATTTTCATCCGCATCATACAAAGAATAATAGAACTTTCCGAGGTGATTAAATTCATGGTTGGGTGGATGGAAAAGTTGCGTAGATAGCGTTTTCCTCATAGGAATAAATCCTAATTTCTTCAAGAACACTTCATCCTCTTCGAAATTACAGACAGTGGAAATTGTGGCAACTTTGAAAGCTTTGGCTTCTTTCAATAAATAAGCATACAATTCCGTCGTATCTTTTTCATTGACCGAATGCCATTCATATACATACAATGAATTACTTGCTTTTGTGTAAATAGCAAAGGAACCATCCTTGGTTCTAATGGCTCTTGGTTCTTTATTAAAATCTTTGAAGTTGGAACACCTCCAGTGCATAAAATCCTTATCATGATGAGGGTGAGGTAGTTCTAATTCATCTTGGAATTTTTTCACATCTTCGATCAATTCCTTCCAGGACACTTGCCGGATATTTTTTGTGTTAGTCGTATGTAGTTTAATTGATCTGAAAAAATATAATGGTTTGGCAAGGATAGCCATGAAGGGAACCAGGGCATCATATTTTTCGCTGAGCTTGAAAGAAAGCACCGCCCTGAAATCAATAGGGAAAAGCATTTTCTTCGGCCCTTTTATTTTTTCAAAGCCAAGTTTGATCATGGCTCCACTGCCACCTTCATTCGATCCATTTGCCACAGCAATATCACAATTTTCAATGGCCCTTTTGTACAACTTTGATGCAATACCTCTTCTTCTGAAGTCGGGATCAACCATTAAATCTACCGTCCAGTAGGTTTTATAAATTTTTCCTTTAACACGGAAATTGACTGGAACCAATCCCAGTTGACCAACAACCCTTTCTCCTGAAACTGCAAGCAATAAGGTTTCCACTTCGCCTTTCTCCGGTCCGCGAAATTTCCATCTGTTATATTCTGGAACCCTTCTTCTTATTCTTTTAGGCCACATTTTGGTGGCAAATGCCGTATGTGATGATTCATACAGCTCAGAATAAGAAACTACATCTATGTTATCCATATTAAGCTTTAGTACAATGATCTTTTAAGTAAGCTGAGTGTAACGTGCCCTGTGATTGATATTCATCTACCTTCTGAAGGAAGCTTTTCAAATACTTTAAGTGTTCTGCATTACCTGGCTTATTTCTGCTCAGGCCCGATGGATGGCCGCAAATTACAACATCTTTTTTCTTTTGTATCCCTAATTCCAGCATCCTTTCAGCTCCATCATCAAACCCTACATAATTTTGTGGAAAGCATAATACATCATGGTAGTGGAACCATTTTCTGTCTAAAGATTTGTTTTTGTTTTTTCCAACTAATTTTTCAATCATCGGCCTGTACGTTGACCTAATCCAGGAATATCCGGCTTTCTTTACAATAGGTATTAACGAGCCTAAGTTTGCTCCGGGAAAGTTAGAAAATGCCAGTGATCTGTCACCCAAACTGAAAGACCCTTTTTGATACCAACTAAAAGGTCTTGTGAACGGAGGAACAAAACCCTTGACAGCTCCTTCCTCACCAATGCACTTTTCCAGAATAAATTTACTTCTTTCTAATGATAATGTAACTTGTTTTCTGGTCAGATATGGAAACCATTCATGTCGCCATGAATGTGATGCAATTTCATGACCTTGTTGGTGTATTTCACGAATGAGATCCTGAATGTGAAAAGGATATACACCTTCCTCTGCCGAATAACCTGTAATAGCAAAAATCATTTTTACCTGATGATTATTGGCCAGTATCAAAGTCTGCTTTACATTTTCCAACTCATCAAGGATCAACTGCTCATTGTACTTATAGGGATAGGTTGCATTAATTTGACCAATGGCAGCATCAAAATCCCATATAATGAATAATTTGGTAGGCATTCTCTTACACTCCGATCGATTAAGTTATTAGATATTCTTGGTTGTTCTCAGCCACAAAAATGATTAACTAATTACTAATAAACTATATAATATAGTGTTTATTCTTACATTTATATTTGATCATTTTTTATAAAGATTTTAATATAATATTTTTACCGACCTTGCGATCCCAAGATCTTTAATTAAGGCTAAGCCGCTTTTTTATGCTTCTTAACAATTTTTCTTTCTATAAATATATAAGGCCCACATGGTACTTTAATAGAGCACCCAATTTTGGAGAAACACCTTATTGGGTGGATTATAGAAAACTGGACAGTCACCATCAGGATTTGATAACCTATGATACTAGTTATTCCTGTGATGAAGCAAGTTTATGGGACGCAGCTTTCCAGGCTTGGCAAAAAGGTATTTTAATGCATGATGGTGGTTTATCACTTGCTAATAGCGATCGGAAACCATCTGTTTATGACAATTATAAATTTGTAAAAAAATACTTTAATCCAGCTTGGTTGATTTATATTCTTGTTATGAGAATTTTCTCATTCAAAAATCCCATAAAAGAAATTGTTGGTTTTTTTAAAGCGCTTAATGTTAAACGCGAAAACATTTACCAGGTACATGAAGAGCATAGAGGATATAATAATTACAAAGCAGAGATTGTAACTGAAAAACCAACAGTCAGTGTAATACTTCCAACATTGAACAGATATTCCTATCTAAAGGATGCTATTGAAGATTTAGGTAAGCAGGAAATTAAACCACTGGAAATAATTGTAATCGATCAAACTGATGATCCGGATAAGGCATTTTACGATCAATTTGATCAATTACCGTTAAAGCTCATTTTTCAGGATCAAAAGGGACAATGGTTGGCTAGAAATAGAGCTATTCAAATGTCAGAAGGGGATTACATATTAATGTTTGATGACGATTCGAGAATTGATCCTGATTGGGTAACTGAACACCTTAAAGCCCTGGAATATTTCAAAGCCGACATTTCAGCAGGGGTTTCATTGTCCACAGTAGGGGCTGCTATTCCTGAGAATTATAGCTATTTCAGATGGGCTGATCAATTTGATTCCGGAAATGCATTGATCAAAAGAGAAGTTTTTGAAAAGGTGGGCCTGTTTGATAGACAATACGATGGACAGAGAATGGGTGATGGCGAGTTCGGGATGCGTGCCTATTTAGCAGGGTATTTGAGCATTTCACATCCTTATGCAAAAAGAATACACTTAAAGGTCCCGGTAGGAGGACTTCGTCAGATGGGAAGTTGGGATGGATTCCGGCCAAAAAAGTTATTTGCTCCGAGGCCAATTCCGAGTGTTCTTTTTTTATTCAGAAAATATTTTGGAAAAAGATTAGCCATACTTTCACTGATGAATTCTGTGCCTCCTTCTATCATTCCGTATAAATTCAAAAGAAATCGCATCATGCTTTTTTTTGGAGCACTTCTAAGCATCTTAATTTTACCGATAGTATTCATTCAGGTTATGAAGTCTTGGAAGCTATCATCTGTGATGATCAAGGAAGGTGATAGAATTGAATCACTCGATCCAAGGAAATAGTCACGAAAGGGCTATGCCAGAGCATATTAAGAAGACATACGACAGCATGATTAGAATGAACATGACATTTTCTGTGACCAACAAATCTTGAATGCATGAGAATATTGCAGGTCATTGATGAATTAAATGCAGGCGGAGCAGAAAGGGTGATGGTAGACCTTTCCAACATCTTGAATAAGTATGGGCATCATGTGACAGCCATGACCTTGACCAGACCTGGTAATTTACAAGAACAACTTGGGTCAGGCGTTGTTAAAGTCAATTTGAAAAGAGGTTGGAAATTCAATTTGCTAAGTATGCTTAGATTTAGCCGTATTGCTAGAAAACACGACATAGTTCATGTGCACATGAGGCATAATCTCAAATATGCTTGGTTGGCAAGATTGATTTTCCCTTTCAAAAGCAAACTCATCTTTCATGACCATTTTGGCCGAATCAATATCGATACCTCCTTTGACACCATGCTTAAAAGAGCCATGCATGCTTCGGTATATATGGGTGTCAGCAAACAATTGTGTGATTGGGCGGTGAAAAATGTGATGATCAATAACAATAAGGTGTTTCATTTAGCCAACATCGTTAGGAAGCAGCAAGGGAATGAAAACCAAAGACTTGAGCAAGATGGACTGAAGCTTGTTGTGGTTTCCAACATTAGAAAGGAGAAGCATTTAAGTTTTGCCTTGGAGGTCTTAATGGCCCTTTCCCGTGAAATGGAAGTAACACTGGATATCTATGGACAAATAGTGGATCACAACTATCTACTGGAATTGAATAAAATAATTGCTGAAACAGGTATTTCCAATAAGATCAACTTTATTCACCATTGTACTGACATCCAAAGAAAGTTGCCATTATATGATTTGGCTTTACATACCGCAAAGTCGGAGACCGGTCCATTAGTTTTGATTGAATATCTAGGGCAAAGTCTACCTTTTGTTACCTATCGAACCGGTGAGGTTGTAAGTCAGATCGATCAGGATTTACCTGATTTTATCCTGGATGCATTCGATGTTGACCAGTGGGTTGATAGAATCAAAAAGCTTAGCCAAAGAGCAGATAAAGATTTGATCAACACTGTGTTTGAAAAATACTTTTCAGAGGAGAACTACTACAATCAATGCCTAAAAATATACCAAAAAAGCCTGACCTTTTAATTGTCTCGGATACACCAATGTGGAAAACTGAACAAGGCAATTTGGCCCTTGAACCGGTGGTAAGAGAAATAGAAAACTTTTATCCAATTTTTAACAGGATCACCTGGATTGGATTCAGACATTCGAATGCAGACATACAAAACGGTGCGGTTAAGATCGAGAAAGCCTCTGTGAATTTTGTATTCCTTCCGAATATTGGTGGTAGTGGTATTTTGGAAAAAATAAAAATATTGTTTCGTGTCCCTGGTTATTTCCTGGTTGTCCTGAGCCAAATTAAAAAGCACCATGTGATACATTCCAGAGGACCATCAATTCCGGCCTTGTTTTCTTTGATCATCTCCTTTTTTTATAAAAAACCAATCTTTTGGTATAAATATGCCGGCAATTGGGATCACCCAAAACCTCCTCTTTCTTACAGGGTCCAAAGAGAAATATTAAAGAAAGCGAAAAATACAATTGGTACCATTAATGGAAAATGGAAGAATCAGGCGGAACATTTACTCACTTTTGAAAATCCCACTTTTACGGAAAAAGAATTATCAGTAGCAAAAAACATTGCTATGCAGAAATCTTTTGAGGGCAAATTAACGCTGGTATTTGTTGGCAGGATTGAAGTCTTAAAGGGTTTTGACCTTTTACTTCAGGCCTTAAGCAAATTTGGACCTGAAGATGATTTAGAACATGTCTATTTCGTTGGAGGTGGGGCAAGAAAGGCATACTTTGAAGAAATGGCAAAGGATTTACTATCCATTTCCTATGAATTTACCGGTGCGTTGAAAAGAGATGCGTTAAACGAAATATATGCTAAAGCCCATATCTTTTGTTTACCATCCCTGTCAGAAGGTTTTCCAAAAGTACTGGCAGAATCCGCAGCCTTTGGTTGTGTTCCAATCGTCTCAGATTTATCATGTATTGGTCAATACATCATGCATAACAAAAATGGCATACTCCTTCAAAATATTAATGCCGAAGAAATTGAGCTAAGTTTAAGCATGCTTATTAAGAATAAAGGGAAATTAAAGGAGATGTCAGATCAGGTGAATAAAATAACCGAGAAGTTCACCTATGAATATTATAATAACAGAATCAGTAAAGATCTGTTAAAACTTACTTGATGCGAAAAATTCACATTCGTAATAACATTTTTTAGTAATTTAGAGCTTTATTTTATCAAGTAACCTGACCTAACCAAAACAAGCCTCAGGTTTGACTAAAAATGTTTGAGAAACAAGCACATAATATATTTTTTTTTATTGCACATGCGGTATTAGCATATTTATCTGTGCAATCGTCAACTGTTGGTTTGGTATGGGGCACTGCCATCTTGGGAATAGGGGTAATTCATATAATTCGCAGTGGTAACGAAAACAATGAAGCCGCCTATTATGCCGCCTACTGGATGGGACTGGAAATTGTTTTGAGGATGAACGGAGGCAGTTTGTCCTATGAAAGTGGAAAGTATGGTATCATTATTTTTCTGCTTTGCGGATTGATTTTTGAGCATAGAGCATTCCGATTACCCAGGAAATTCCTTTTATTTTTTCTATTACTACTTCCGGCCACCACTGTAGTGGAATTTGAATCTTTTGGTGAAGCTAGGAAGGATATGCTTTTCAATATATCGGGTCCTCTTTCCCTGATTTTTTCAGCTCTTTATTTTTACCGAAGGACTTTTACTAAAGAACAGGTAAATAAAATACTCTATTTTATTCTTTTACCTGTCTTTTCACTTGGGATCGTTTTATTCTTTAAAACCCCGGAGATAGCGGAAATTGAGTTTACACTTAATTCAAGTGCAAAGTTATCAGGTGGTTTTGGTGCTAATCAGGTATCTACAATATTGGGATTGGGAATTTTTATTATGGGGTTCGCTATCTTCCTGAAATTCCAGATTACAGGCTACCGATTACTTGACATTGCCTTATTTGCCTATTTCAGTTTTAGAGGATTGTTAACATTTTCAAGGGGAGGAGTTGTGACTGCCATCGTAGCGCTTGCTCTCTCACTTATCGTGTACGCCATTGTCAGTAACGACGGAAGATTGGTAAGGCAAATCATCGTTACAAGTTTTTTCATTGGTATTGCTGGTTTTTTTGCCTGGGATTATACGAATAATGTTACAGGGGGATTTCTTCAAAAACGTTATGCAAATGAATCCAGTAATCCATTCAAAAAAAGAGATATAACAACAGGTAGATTAACCATCATACTTTCAGAGCTTAAAGCTTTTCAGGAATATCCTGTGCTGGGAGCCGGACTAGGAATGGGTAAGAAATATAGAGAAGAAAGGAATATTCACTTCCGAGCCTCTCATACCGAATTTTCCAGATTGCTTGCGGAACATGGGCTTTATGGGCTAATGGCACTATTAATCTTATTATTCAGTCCTGTGGCTCATTATTTTTGGTCAAATGAGCAATCAAAACCCTATGTCGTGGCTTTTGCTGTTTTAGGCTTGATGACAATGTTACATGCCGCTATGCGGCTTTCCATGCCTGGTTTTATGTATGGATTGATTTTTATTAGCGTAATTCCTTCCAAAGATGATTCTGTACATAGGGAACAAACTTAGCATTCATGGTTTCACACCTACCACCATTGATACGTTAGGCCCCAAACTTCAAGAAGATTTTTCTGTAATATTAATATCGGATAAGAAAAATAAGGTACTTCGTTTTTGGGATGCCATACAAACAATTATAAAATTCAGAGGAAAACTTTCAGCAATTCTGATAGATACCTACAGTACCAGTAATTTCTACTACACATTGGTATCTGCTTTATTAGCCAAAAGATTTGGAATACCCTATGTGCCTATTCTTCATGGAGGAGGATTACCAAATCGTTTGAAACAAACACCTCGACTTTCCCGACAGGTTTTCAGCAATGCATATGTTAATGCATCGCCTTCGCATTACCTGGAAAAAGAATTCAGGGATTCCGGTTATGAGGTAAAGTACATCCCTAATTATATTGAGACTAAAAATTATCCCGGTTTTAAAAGGACAACGTTAAGACCAAGGTTATTATATGTGAGATCCTTTCATAAAATTTATAATCCAACGATGGCAGTAAAGGTGCTTTTCGAACTTAGCAAGGATTATAAAGATGTCGAATTATGTATGGTTGGTCCGGATAAAGATGGTAGCCTGGAGGATACATTAAATCTGGCCAGAGAACTAAAAGTGGACTCCAGATTAAAAATTACCGGTAAACTTAGCAAAGAGGAATGGATTGCCATATCAAAGGATTACGATATTTTTATCAATACAACTAATTTTGACAATCTGCCTGTTAGTGTCATTGAAGCAATGTGTCTTGGGTTTCCGATCGTATCAACAAATCCCGGTGGACTCTCATACCTCATTGAGCACGAAACCGATGGTATGCTTTTGGATCCGGATGATGTAGGAGCCATGGCTGGACATATAAGAAAATTATTGGATGATCCCTCACTGGCAGAAAAATTATCAAAGAATGCCATCAGCAAGGCCCACACTTATGATTGGTCTGAAATAAGGAAAAAATGGGGAGAATTGTTACATGAAATAAAGGGCGTATCTTGAGGGAAAATTGCATATCAATACCGCTTGGATTATTTTCAGGTTTTTAAAATTGAGCATGAAGCTATTTGAATCAACGTTAAAATTCCAGGGCTATCCAATTGATGAAGCTGAGCAAGTCTTAAGTGAAATTTCCAGCAAAGATCCAAAAGCATTGTATACCTGGCAGGAGGAGAAAAAATGGGAAATATTCCAACATCATTTGAAAAATAATCCGGCCTACAGACAAATAGTTGGAAATAAAGTTTACGATAAATGGGAGGAAGTGCCCATTATGCAAAAAAGCGACCTTCAAAAACCTATCGAAGAGCTATTGTCTGAAGGTTATAATCGAAAAAACATCTATCTGTCCAATACATCGGGTTCTTCCGGTCATCCATTTTTCTTTGCTAAAGACAAATTCAGTCATGCACTGTCCTGGGCATTGATCAAACAAAGATTTGGGTTATATGATGTTGATTTAAATTCGCTGCAGGCTCGTTTCTATGGAATACCCCTTGATGGAAAAGGATTCATTCAGGAAAAAGTAAAGGATTGGCTATCCAATAGAATCAGGTTCACGGTTTTTGATTTATCTAATTATGTTTTAAAGCGTTTTCTAAACATTTTCAAAAAGAAACCTATAGAATATATCTATGGTTATACCAGCTCTGTAGTATATTTTGCCAGATTTCTTCTGGAAAGAGGCATCGTGATGAAAGAGATATGCCCAACTTTGAAAGTATGTATTATTACTTCAGAAGTATGTACAAAGGAAGATAAAGAAGTCATTTCCAAAGCTTTTGGAGTGAGAGCGGTTGTTGAGTATGGGGCTTCGGAACTGAGCGTGATGGCCTTTGAGTATCCTGACGGTAATATGGTATGCTCCGATGAAATAACCTTTTTTGAGAATTATCAGGAACCGAACGGAAGTACCAGTTTGTTGTGCACGTCTCTTTTTAATAAGGCCTTTCCTATTGTTAGGTACAAGATTGGTGACTCTGTTGATTTTGATATTAAAAATGGCAGGAAGGTTATTACAAACATTAACGGAAGAGTGAACGATTTTATCAAACTGCCTTCCGGAAAAATTGCGGCTGGACTTACCTTCTATTATGTTTTTCGAAATATATTGGAATCTTCCGGTCGCTTGAAGGAATTCATTATTCGACAGGTAAAACTTGATTATTTTGTTTTTGAAATTGTTTCTTCCGGTAAGCTAACAAAAAAGGAAGAGAAGGAGATGCATCAAATTATGGAAACCTACCTTGAACCAGACCTCAAGCTAGATATTAAATACGTGGACCAGATCGACAGGTCCTCATCCGGCAAGCTAAAACATTTTTATTCTGAATTATAATAGAATTGCTTCTGATAGTAAGATAAAAAGCAAGCATCCATGAAAACAGTTTTGATTTGCCATAAAGAAGCTCATCTTTCCTATTATGGAATAGGGCATTGGCTGAATTCGTTTTCGGAGCTTGCGGGTATTGTTGTAATCAATGAAGATCCAAGTCGCAAGCGGACCAGAATAAAAAAAGAATTGAAACGCAGCGGTATATTTGGATTAATTGATGTTTTGCTTTTTCGCGTTTACTACAAATTTTTTAAAGCTGCCAGAGATAGTGAAAAAGATAAAAAGCTACTCAATGAATTAACCAACAGGTTCAAAGAAAACTCCATTGAAGATGTGCCAAGGATTGAGGTGGAAACACCCAATGCTGAGGAAGCAAGAAAATTCATAGAAGATAAGTCTCCGGATTTTACGATCGCCAGATGTAAATTTCTATTGAAACAAGCGGTTTTTGATATACCAAAATTTGGAACTTATGTCTTTCATCCGGGGATTTGTCCGGAATATCGCAATGCTCACGGATGTTTCTGGGCGATTGTCAATAATGATTATGAAAGGGTTGGCATGACAATGCTTCGGATCGATAAAGGAATTGATACTGGTCCCGTCTACGGCTATTTTTCCTATGATTATGATCCAATGAAAGAATCTCATATTGAAATTCAAAATCGGGTGGTGTTTGACAATCTCGGAGCTATAAAGAAAAAGATCCTGGAAGTGTTTGAAGGAAAGGCCAAATCTGTAGAGGTTGATAAAAACAGAAAGTCAGGTGTTTGGGGACAGCCTCAATTATTTCCTTATTTAAGATGGAAATGGCGGTATAAAGGGAAATATTAGTTTGATATCCATGAAGATAACATCTTTATTATATCATGATGTAGTTACGGAAGGGAACTTTGAAGAAAGTGGCTTTATGGGCAATGGCCCTAACTCCTACAAATTGGACGAAACATCGTTTTGTGATCACCTGTCTAAGGCCGCTGGTAACTTGAAAGGACAAGGAGAATTTTTTAAGACTTTCCTGAGAAACGGTCAGGTTGAATCGCATGATATACAACTCATTACTTTTGATGATGGCGGAGTGAGCTTTATTACCAGAATTGCTCCATTATTGGAAAAAGAGCTTATACAAGGTGTTTTCTTTATTTCAACTAAGTTTATTGGTCAGAAGGGATTCTTGAACGGAGATCAGATCAGATCTTTAGCTGAAAGAGGGCATATCATAGGTTCGCATTCACATTCGCATCCGGAGAGAATTTCAGCATTGACTTATCAACAAGTTTTAAACGAATGGAAGGAAAGCAAGGTAATATTGGAAGAGATACTTGGAGAAGAAGTCAATACAGCTTCCATACCTGGAGGTTTTTTTTCAAACGAAGTAGCGAGATCTGCTCAGGAGGCCGGTTATAAAGTGCTCTTTACTTCCGAACCTACAAATACCTGCTATTATATTGGCGATTGTATGATTACGGGACGATATAGTATAAAAAGAGGTGATTCAGGCAATAAAGCAGAACAAATAGTAAAAGGAAGTGCAATCTTTCGCATAAAACAATTTCTTTTTTGGAACCTGAAGAAGGTAGTAAAGAAAGTTTTAGGTGACAGTTATCTTAGTCTGAGAAAAAAACTAATCAAATGACGCTTAGTATAGTTTGTCCGGCATATAATGAAGAAGAGTATATTGAGGGACTCTTAAACTTCTTTATCAATGCCAAACCTTATGATAAAGAACTCCTTATTGTTGATGGCGGATCCACTGACAGAACCAAAGAAATTATAGAATCATATCAGAAGGAACATCCTAATATTCGATTATTGGATAATCCTCATAGAATAGTGCCTTATGCTTTGAACAAAGCTATTCCAATGTGTAAAGGGGATATAATAGTCAGACTGGATGTTCACACCAAATATGATGAAGCTTACTTTGAGAAGATATTGGAGACCTTCAACAAAGTAGAAGCTGATATTGTGGGAGGACCGACCCGGACAGCGTATAAAGCTACCTTTCAGCAGGCTGTAGCTCACGTTATTTGCACACCATTTGGTGTTGGAAATAGCCAGGTGCATAACCTGGATTATGAAGGATACACGGATTCTGTGACTTTTGGGGCTTGGAAAAAAGAGATTTTCGAGGAAGTAGGTCTTTTTGATGAGCAACTGAAAAGGAATCAAGATGATGAATTCCATTACCGGGCAAAAAGTAAAGGAAAAAAAATTTATCAGAATCCCGAAATAAAGCTATGGTACTATCCAAGAAATACTTTAAAAGGTCTATTTAAGCAATATTTTCAATATGGTTTGTATAAACCCAAAGTTTTGAAAAAAGTTAATTCGGAAATTAAAGTAAGACACCTGGCACCAGCTGGTATGTTACTTTACTTTATATCATTACCGATGGCTGTTATTATTCCGGTTTGGGCGGGCCCTTTTCTGTTATATTTATTGGGAGATGTTTTTTTCTCTTTTAAAGCGAATGGATCTCTTAAAGTAAAACTCAGTGCTTTGGTTGCATACCCTGCTATTCATATAGGTTACGGAGCTGGATTTATAAAAGGATTGTTCAAGCGTTGAGGCAAATTACTTTCAAGATCCGGAATTACTATTACATCCGTAATCTGAAATCTGAATAAGTTTTTATTTGAGTATTTATACTTTTAATTTGTGCCAAATTTAAGGTTATATGATTCCATTTTCACCACCTTTTGTAGATGAGGATGTCATTAAGGAAGTAACCGATTCCTTGAACTCAGGTTGGATAACTACCGGCCCAAAAGTAAAGGCATTGGAAGAGGAGGTTGCAGCTTATACCGGCGTGTCAAATGCATTATGCGTGAATTCCATGACAAGCGGTTTGATGTTAATGTTGAGATGGTTTGGTGTTGAGGCCGGTGATGAGGTAATTGTACCAGCCTATACTTACAGCGCTACCGCTTTGGCAGTCATGAATATCGGAGGTACACCAGTCATGGTTGATATCGAAGATGATTTCTCGATTTCAGTTGATAAGATAAGAGAGGCTATCAATGAAAGAACAAAAGTAATTGTTCCGGTTGATATAGCAGGTTGGCCTTGTGATTATGATGCTATTAATGCCCTTGTCCGTGACCCTGAAATCGTTTCGTTATTTTCTCCATCCAATGAAGCACAAAGGAAATTAGGTAGAATTGTCGTTATTTCAGATTCCGCACATTCAATTGGTGCATGTTATAAAGGGAAAAAAACAGGATTGCTCACTGATGTTACTATATTTTCATTCCACGCAGTTAAAAATGTCACAACTGCCGAGGGGGGTGGTATTTGCTTAAATTTACCCAAGCCTTTCGATAATCAGGAGGTATATGACTTCCTTCGTGTGTATTCCTTGAACGGACAAACCAAAGATGCTTTCACAAAGACAAAGGCCGGAGGCTGGCGATATGATATTATCTATCAAGGGTTAAAAATCAATATGCCTGATATTTGTGCTGCCATTGGTCTTGTTCAGCTCAAAAAATATAATGACGATCTTTTGAAGGAGCGTAAGAGGGTATTTGAACACTACAATGATATTTTCTCCGTATATGATTGGGCCATTCTGCCTCCTTATGAAAACGAGGAAAGAAGGTCTTCATGTCACATTTATCCATTACGAATAAAAGAGATAACAGAAGAGCAAAGAGATGAAATCATTGATCATATCACCGAGGAGGGAGTATCGGTCAATGTACATTTTGTTCCTATGCCAATGTTGACACTTTTCAAAAATGAAGGATTTGATATTAACGACTATCCAAATACTTTTAAACAGTATAAAGGCGAGATCTCTTTGCCGATTTATCCGCAGCTCACGGATCGAGAGGTATCAATCGTTGGAGATGCGGTCATAAAATCATATCAAAAAGTTGTATGTTAAAGCGTTTGTTCGACATCATATTTTCCACTATTGGTCTGCTTATTCTCTCACCTGTATTTCTGATTTTCAGTATCTTAATAAAGCTGGATTCCAAAGGGCCGATCTTTTATTTACAAACCAGAGTAGGTAAGCAAGGAAAAGATTTCAAGCTCTTTAAATTTAGAACCATGCGCGTTGATTCAGATAAAAAAGGGCTTTTGACAGTTGGTCATCGTGACAATAGAATAACTAAAGTGGGTTACTATCTCCGTAAATACAAGGTAGACGAGTTCCCCCAGTTTCTTAATATTCTGATAGGTGACATGAGCTTTGTAGGGCCAAGGCCTGAAGTACGCAGATATGTGGATTTATATGATGAACATCAACAGAAAGTTCTTGATGTTAAGCCTGGCCTGACCGATTATGCTTCTATTGAGTATGTAAATGAAAACGAATTACTCAAAAGTGCCAAGGATCCGGAACAACTTTATATTAATGAAATAATGCCGGCAAAATTGAATATTAATCTAAGGTATATTGCTAATAGGAGCTTTTTTCAGGATATTAAAATCCTATTTCTTACGGCGAAGGCAATCGTTTCATAAATTTCCGTTATCTTAAGGCATTGAGTTTGAGATCAATTTTGTGAATACTTCCAGATACACTATATACATCAAAAGACTATTGGATATACTCCTTTGTGTCATCCTTTTCCTTTTATTGCTTCCTTTCACATTAGTTGCTGTCATAATTTCTGCAGTTGTCAACCGCGGTCAGATTTGGTTTGTACAGGAACGGATAGGACAGCACAACCGGCCTTTTAAATTATACAAATTTAAAACATTAACAGAGGTGGAAGGCAGGTTTCTTAAGCATGAAAAAGTGAAGGATGTGATGCTTA
This sequence comes from Splendidivirga corallicola, assembly GCA_030442035.1. GTDB lineage: Bacteria > Bacteroidota > Bacteroidia > Cytophagales > Cyclobacteriaceae > Splendidivirga > Splendidivirga corallicola. Next base: position 41,687 of record JAUJEA010000018.1, on the reverse strand, counting down.
ACAAAACCTTTTATATTACGGTATGGGGAAAGTTTCTTAGAAAATCAGGTCTGGATGAACTGCCTCAATTTTTAAATATAGTGAAGAATGAATTAACCTTTGTTGGACCAAGACCCCTATTGCCTGAATATCAGATCTATTATAGTGAAAATGAATTGAAAAGACACCATGTAAAACCTGGCATAACAGGACTCGCCCAGGTTAACGGGGGGAATGCACTTAATTGGGATGAACGGTTGAATCAAGATGTTTTTTATGTTGAAAATATATCATTTTCATTAGATTGTAAGATCCTTTTAAAAACCCTGACAGGATTTAATTCTCAGGATAAAATATTTCCCACCAATTCCCTTATCAATGATCGAATAAATTGATAGGTCAAGTGCTATATATCAATCTGAAATTTTTATTTTTGGCTGAAATTTTTTGAACATCAGAGATTCGCTAAGTTTGGTGCCATACTTTTGCTTCTTTGGTGTTACAGGGTAAGATAAAAAGCTCAATTTTAGCGAAGATAAAATCAATGTTCCAAGCTAAGATATATTACGTATACAGGCGATTTTTAGAAATGGCTATTGGAATCAATTAGTGGTATGAAGGACAAATACAAGATCAAACTGGTTCCTCCTGACTTAGATAGGCAGATTGTTGAAAACTCTCTGGAGCAGTTTTCTGATAGCATAAAAGACCCTAACAGGTCTTTAAGGAAATTTGAATCCACAATTTGTGATTTCACGGGATCAAGGTTTGCGCTGGTGGTCAGTTCCGGAACGGCTGCTTTACATCTTGCCATGTTACTTTTGGATATAAAGGAAGAGGATGAGGTTATTTGCCCTACTTTCACTTTTGCGGCGACAATTAATACAATTTCTTATGTGGGAGCCCACCCGGTAATCATTGATTCCGAAAGGCAAACATGGAATATGGATCCGGAACTTTTGGTAAAGGCGATTGAAGACAGGGTTAGCATGAATAAACTGCCCAAAGCCGTGATGATCACACATACTTACGGGATGCCAGCCAGGCTTGATGAGCTTTTAGAAATTTGTGATCATTATAATTTACCTGTAATTGAAGATGCTGCGGGTTCCTTAGGTTCCTCTTATAACGAAAAAAGCGTTGGTACTTTTGGAGAAATTGGTGTGATATCTTTTAACTACAATAAAATAATAACAACCGCCGGAGGAGGTGTTTTGCTGTCTCATAATCCTAAACATATTGAAAGAGCACAGTACTTGGCTACCCAAGCCAAACTTCCACATGATTTCTATGTGCATGAAGAAATTGGATATAATTATCAGTTAAATGGGTTTGCGGCTGAGTTAGGCCTGAATCAGTTCAGCACGTTGAAAAATAGAATTGCAAAAAAAAGAGCTATTTACCGGAGATATGTTGAAGCCCTTGATGATATTGAAGCGATAAAGTTTTTACCGGAATCCACACCAGGTGTTTCAAACAGGTGGTTAACAACAATTACACTTGAAAACAATCCTCAGGCCAAAGCACTTAAAAATCATTTGGAAGAAAAATCCATTGAAGCGCGATTTTTATGGAACCCGATGCACAGGCAACCTGTTTTCAAAAAGTTTCCCAGTTATTTGAGCGGTGTTTCTGATGATTTATTTTCATCAGGTCTGGCATTACCATCTGGAACGGGCTTGGAAATTGATGAGCAGGAGGAAGTAATAAATGGGGTTCGAGAGTTTTTTGAAACCAGTTATTAATTTGTTAAGAATTATTTAGATTCTTTTTATACCAGTTTGCATTAATTAACTTTGCAGGTTTGTGACATGTAATAATATACTGATCAAATCAAATATGAATATATAGATTTAAAATATCATTTATTTTATGTCAAAAAAATCAACTTAATGGATTTAACTAATGGGTTACTTTAGTTAACTTAAAGAATAAATTAAAATGTTTCGTATGTGCCAGGTTGACTGAACATGCTATCATTTTTGACAAAGGAATTCAAACCAATCAGTGGAAAAGGGGGTCTGGTCAAAGTTGGTAAAATTCCAATAATACGATAATTAGTAAGAGAATATATTTTATTTTTATCAAACCTTAAGATAAAATTCGGTCATTTATGACTTTAGTCAGGTTACTAATACTTGAGTATTAGGTATAAAATATACATATGTAGTATTTTCCTGATTTTTTATAAAACCATAAAGGCCAAAGAAATATAGGGGTCGGTTTATGATCAAAACAATAAAAAGTCTAAGAATTCTTCCTCGGTGGATAATATTGCTGATAGATACGGCTATTCTGTTGGTTTCCGTATTGTTTGCCTATGCTTTACGTTTTGATTTTAATATCCAGCAAATCATATATGAGCGCGTTGATGTTGGGGTAATATTGTTTGTTTCCTGTGGGTTGGCTTCGATATTCATGACTAAAAGCTATGCCGGAATAATCAGGTTTACTACCATTCAAGACGGCCAGCGCATTGTCTACATGGTGACACTGACCACCCTGATGACAGCAGTGATCAACTTAATTTATTACAACTTCGATAACCTGTTGATTCCAAGAACTGTAATCATCATTAGTTTTTTCAATGCTATTATCTTCCTTTTCTCCTACAGATTAGTAGTTAAATACGTATTCAGCTATTTCTCCAATTCGATTCATCCTAGGGTGAATGTCATGATTTTTGGAGCAGGTGAATTTGGCCAAATTACCAAACAGGTCATTGATCATGACACTACCTCTAATACAAAGGTGGTGGCCTTCCTTGATGATGATCCTTTGAAAATAGGAAAAGTAATTAATGGAGTAAAGATCTATGATCCCAAAAAAGATCTACCTGAAATAATACACAAGCTTAAAATTCATGAACTGGTTATCTCATCCAATGATATTTCTCTGGAGAGAACCAATGAACTCGTAGATCTTTGCCTATGGCATAATTTAAAAATAAGAAGTGTTCCTCAGGCCGATAAGTGGGTAAAAGGGGAATTAAGTGTAAATCAGATCCGTGATGTCAAGATTGAAGATCTTTTAGGTCGAGATTCAGTTGAGATTGATAATATCAATGTCAGCAATGAGCTAAAAGGCAAAAAAGTGCTTATTATACAGGTGCGGGCGGTTCTATCGGAAGCGAGATGGTGAGGCAGGTTGTGCGTTACAAACCCGAAACCTTAATACTGCTAGATCAGGGTGAAACACCTTTATATGAAATCGAGCGCGAAATTAAGGATCTGCAAACTGCCATTGAAGTATATGCCGTTATATGTGACGTCAGAAATAAAAAGCGTTTGGAATGGGTTTTTAACAATTTTGCTCCCGAGATAGTTTTTCATGCAGCAGCCTATAAACATGTGCCCATGATGGAAAACAATCCTTCTGAAGCTGTTCAGTGTAATATTTTAGGGACCAAAAATCTTGCAGATACTGCCGTGAAATGTGGTGTCAAACGGTTTGTTATGATATCTACTGATAAAGCAGTAAATCCTACAAACGTTATGGGCGCTTCTAAAAGAATTGCAGAGATATACGTACAATCTTTAAGCACTAGCTTAAAACGTGATGATCAACCATCAACTTCATTTATTACCACAAGATTTGGGAATGTATTGGGTTCCAATGGTTCAGTAATACCTTTATTTAAAAAACAAATTGCTGAAGGCGGACCGGTAACAGTAACCCACCCGGAAATGACCAGGTATTTCATGACAATTCCCGAGGCATGTCAACTATCTCTTGAGGCAGGTGTTATGGGAAAGGGTAATGAGATTTTTATCATTGACATGGGTAAATCAATTAAGATCGTTAACCTGGCTAAAAAGATGATTAAACTGTCAGGTTTTGAATTGGGGAGAGATATAGAAATAACATATACAGGTTTACGTGATGGAGAAAAGCTTTACGAGGAGTTGCTGAACAATAAAGAAAATACCATACAAACACATCATCCTAAGATCATGATTGCGAAGGTCAGGAAGGAGGATTTCAAAGAGGTTAAACCAAAAGTGGAAGAACTGATCAAAATGTCCGAATCAGATGATGATCTGAAAATGGTCATGATGATGAAAAAAATAGTACCCGAGTTTATCAGCAACAGTTCAAAATTTGAAGAGCTGGATAAAAAGATGATCAACTTATAAGATCAAGGTGAATCAGGGAGAGATCTGATTGGATACGACAACAATTAAAAAGGCCACATTGAAAATGTGGCCTTTTTAAAAATGTATAAGTCAAATATTTTTTATTCTAATACTTCTTTTACTTTCTGAGCAGCGTCTTTTAAAACAATAGCGGAAGAAACCTTCAAACCAGATTCCTCAATGATCTTAGCACCTTCTTCAGCATTAGTTCCCTGAAGTCTTACGATGATCGGTACGTCTATACTTCCGATATTCTTATAAGCCTCTACCACTCCGCTAGCCACTCTGTCACACCTCACTATACCACCAAAAATATTGATCAGAATTGCTTTTACATTAGGATCTTTTAATATAATTCTAAAACCTGCTTCCACTGTTTTAGCATTGGCACCACCACCAACATCCAGAAAATTTGCAGGTTCGCCACCGGATAGCTTAATGATATCCATGGTAGCCATTGCCAGTCCGGCTCCATTTACCATACAGCCAACATTGCCATCTAGTTTTACATAATTCAAACCAGATTTACCAGCTTCCACTTCCAAGGGATCTTCTTCGGTGATATCTCTTAGCTCTGCCAGATCTTTGTGACGAAATAATGCATTGTCATCCAGGTTCACTTTAGCATCAACCGCAATGATCCGGTTATCAGAAGTTTTCAAAACAGGATTAATTTCGAATAAAGATGCATCCGTGCTTTCATAAGCATTATAGAGGGCATATATAAACTTAACCATGTCCTTGAATGCCGCTCCTTCCAAACCAAGTGCAAAAGCAATTTTCCGTGCTTGAAAACCTTGTAGTCCAATGCCCGGATCCACCCATTCCTTGATAATCTTTTCCGGCGTTTTTTCAGCCACCTCTTCGATATCCATACCACCTTCGGTAGAGGCCATGATCACATTACATCCTTTAGCTCTGTCAAGTAAAATCCCTAAATAATATTCCTTTGGTTCGGATTCTCCAGGATAATACACGTCTTGAGTAATCAACACCTTATGCACTTCTTTACCTTCCGGACCAGTTTGATGTGTGACTAACTGCATGCCCAGTATTTGATCGGAAAGCTCTTTTACGTCATCCAAACTTTTGGCAAGTTTTACACCACCACCTTTTCCTCTGCCACCAGCATGGATCTGGGCTTTAACAACGTACCAATCAGTGCCCGTTTCAGCATGTAGTTGCTTTGCAGCTTCAACAGCCTTCTCCGGATTGTCTGCCACAATACCTTCCTGTATGCTTACACCATATTTTTTTAAGATGTCTTTTGCTTGATATTCGTGTATGTTCATTCCTTTTTAAATTTTGCACGAAGGTAAGCCATTTGGAACTTTATTTCAAGGAATGGGTTTTTAAAAAACTTTAAGATATGTACTAATTATGTATCAAATAGCTGCTAAAATAAATAGGTTATTTCTTATGTTTGAGGGATTGTTTTCAGAATAATGTTAAGAGCAGAGAACATAGTTAAATCTTACAGAAACCTGAATGTACTTAAACGGGTTAACCTTGAAGTACAAAAAGGTGAAATTGTATCGATAGTTGGGGCTTCCGGAGCTGGTAAAAGTACCTTGTTACATATCCTGGGAACGCTGGATCAACCAGACGACGGTAATGTTTATTTGGAGGGATACAATTTAATAAGACTTAAAAACAGCGACCTTTCCAAGTTCAGAAATAAAAAGATAGGCTTTATTTTTCAATTCCATAACCTGCTACCGGAGTTTACTGCCTTAGAGAATGTTTGTATCCCAGGTTATCTCGGAAATAGAGATGAAAAACAGGTAGAAGAAAAAGCACTCCATTTATTAAAGCTGCTGGGAATTGAAGACAGAGCTCATCACAAACCTTCTGAGCTTTCCGGGGGTGAGCAACAAAGAACTGCTGTGGCACGAGCACTGATCAATGATCCGGCGGTGGTGCTTGCTGATGAACCAAGTGGAAACCTCGATTCCAAAAATGCTGAGGAGTTACACCAGTTATTTTTCAAGCTAAGAGAGGAACTGGGACAAACGTTTATCATCGTGACACATAACAATGAACTGGCCAGCCATTCAGATAGAAAGCTCGAGATTAAAGACGGAATTCTTGACTAAACCAACAGCCAGCTAGCGATTCATTTTATTTACTTCAAGAACCATTTCCCTAATGTGTTGTCTGTAGTTGAAAAGATTATTGTAAACAGCTGCAATTTGGTGCTCTCTATTCAGTAAATAAGTTACTCTCATCGTGAGTCCTACAAAGGGGATCAATGCTTTATATTTCCTGGCTACATTTCCTTTTCTATCTGATAGCAAATGGAAGGGTAGCTGATGTTTATTTCTAAACTTTTCATGCGCTGAGATAGTGTCTGTGCTTATGCCAAAAATATTTATTTCCAGATCTTTGAAATAAGCAAATTGATCCCGGAACTCACAGGCTTCTTTTGTACACCCAGGTGTGAAATCCATTGGAAAAAAATATAAAATACAGGATTCCCCTAAGATTGAACTTAACGTAAAATCGTTACCACTGGTTGATGGCAGTGTGAAATCAGGACCTTGCTCAGAAACTTTTAAAGGCATTACATTTAGTATTATTAAATATGTGAATTTAGAAATATCGGTTTAATTTGTCCCAATGATAAAAGATGATACCTTTTATCATTTAGGCGATAAAACAATTGCTTGTTTCAAACGTATTTTCATAGACCGGAAAATATATTCATGCATCCATACTTTATTTCCCAATTCTAAAATAGAAAAGATGATTGAAAAAGAAGCGATTACCGATTTTGATGTTCACGAACTTATAAAAAAAAGATGGAGTCCAAGAGCTTTCAGTACCAAACCGGTTGATTTGATTGTTATTAAAGAATTGCTGGAAGCAGCACGCTGGTCAGCCTCTTCATTCAATGAACAGCCATGGAGATTTATTGTCGGTATAAAGGATCAGAATAAGGCTTATGAAAAAATATTGGATGCATTGGTGGAATTTAATCAACTTTGGGCCAAGAATGCACCGGTTCTGATACTGGCCTGTGGTAGCAGAAAATTTGAACACAACGGAAAAGATAATCGCCATTACGCATATGACGTAGGCCAGGCGGTAGCCAGTTTGGCAATACAGGCTACTGATGCAAATCTTTATCTACACCAAATGGCAGGTTTTGATCCGGGCAAGGCACAAGAGGCATTAAATATACCTAATGATTATGATCCCCTGACCGTTATAGCCCTTGGCTATAAGGATTCTCCTGATACACTTAATGATAAACTAAAAGAAATGGAATTGAAGGAAAGAACGAGAAGACCATTATCTGAAATTTGTTTTGGGGATACCTGGAACTTCCCTTTATAACGATTGCAATTCAAACCGGTTGATAAGATAGCCCCATCATCAATAGGGGCATTTTTTATATAACATTTTCTCAATATTCGAATGAAACTTTCAAGTGGTGTAAGATTCATGCTTTTTGCTTCTTTCTTTTTTGCTTTGATGAACGTGTGCGTCAAATTGCTCCCAGGAATTCCAGCAGTGGAGATCATTTTTTTCAGATCCATCATATCATTAGTAATGAGCTTAACTGTTCTCAAGTATCATCATGTAAGCGTATGGGGAAATAATCCTAAAATATTGGTGGCCAGAGGATTTTCAGGTGCTATTGCACTTATTCTTTATTTTGTGACACTACAGAAAATTCCCCTGGCCAGTGCTGCCACCATACAATATCTTGCCCCTATTTTTACTGCCGTTCTTGGGATTTTTATCGTGAAGGAAAAAGTAAAACCAATTCAATGGTTATTCTTTATTACTTCTTTCATTGGCACCCTCATGATACAGGGATTTGACATCAGGTTCACTTTTCTGTATCTGATTATTGGTGTTATTTCTTCTTTTTTTTCGGGTTTAGCTTATAATATTATTAGAAAACTAAATACCACAGAACATCCATTGGTTATAGTATTTTACTTTCCATTGGTCACACTGCCGATTACAGGTATTATCTCTTTTTTCTTTTGGGTTCAACCTCAAGGTATTAAAGAATGGGGTCTTTTGATAGTAATCGGTGTTCTGACCCAGTTTGCTCAATATTTTATGACCAGGGCTTATCAGACAGAGGAGTTGTCAAAGGTGGCTATTTTAAAATACATAGGGATCATTTATGCGCTAAGTTTCGGTTTTGTTTTGTTTGATGAACACTTCAACTTAGGCACTTATTTGGGTATGGTAGTAGTTTTACTTGGGGCAGTTTTGAATATTTGGTACAAGGGAAGGAATACTGTCCAAAAGCATCCGGCCCTGAAATAAATATTTGGAAGTAGCTTTTGTGTTGATTTTGGAAAGACTTAATTTTGAATGTTGTAAAGGAATAAACATCGAATATGGCAGGACATAGTAAATGGGCCAATATCAAAAGGAGAAAAGGTGCCCAGGACGCCAAGAGAGGCAAGATTTTTACCAAGATCATCAAAGAAATAACGGTAGCTTCCAAGGAAGGTGGGCCGGATCCGGAAGGAAATCCCAGACTTAGGTTGGCAATACAAAATGCCAAAGGGGCTAATATGCCTAAGGATACTATTGAAAGGGCTATTAAGAAAGGTTCGGGCGCTGATGCAGCGAACTATATAGAAACCACTTATGAAGGATATGCATCTAACGGTGTAGCGGTATTTGTAGAATGCACTACAGATAACTTGAATAGGACAGTCTCTTCGGTGAGAGCGGCTTTCTCAAAATATGGAGGAAGCCTGGGGACAAATGGTTCGTTGGAATTTATTTTTGACCGGTTAGGGGTATTCACCTTTAAAGAACTTGTGGATGTTGATAAAGATGAGTTTGAGCTGGAATTGATTGATGGCGGTGCAGAGGAAGTGGAAATTTCCGAAGGCTATTATAACGTTACCTGTGCTATGGAGGACTTCGGTAATCTTCAAAAGAAAATGGAAACATTGGAAATTGAGACAGAATCTGCAGAACTGCAAAGAATTCCAAATACTCTGGTTGCATTGGATGATGAAGCCCTTGAAAAAGTGATGAAACTAATTGATGCACTTGAGGACGATGATGATGTCCAAAAAGTATATCACAATATTGATATTAAAGAAAGCCAGATGGAGTTAATCTAATAAGGTCAGGAACCTTATTAGATTAACTTAATTGATACTCAATTACGCTGACCAATTTTGTGTCTGAGAACCAACTCTCCGCCAAGATAATTGGTGACAAACAGACCAGCTAAAAGAATTCCATAAACTAGCAAGTATAAAAAGGAAACCTGTTGCTCTACAGCATTGATCTTAAGTTTTATTCCTGTCATGATTACAAATCCTACCAGCCAGACCACGTTAAAGAGGGCATGGTAAGAGGCAATCTTCCATGCCTTGTGTTCTGGTGAAATAGCCAGGTAATCTATTGCCCCAAAAATAGCTGCTAAAATGGCTCCGCTTACTCCAGCCACCAAACAATAGGTTGCAGCAAAAGCAAAGTTTGTATCACCGTTCACAAAGGCCATTAAATCAAATAGCCAACTGATTGGTAGCAGGGCAGAAGGAAAATGAATCAACATCACATGGATAGGATGGCCCAAGAATCTTCCTCTAAAGAATTCCTTCATGAGTAATTTTTTAGTCAGGAACCAAAAACGAATAAAAGTAATAGCAAAAAACCTACAACAGCTGCACCTGCATGGATCAGAGCCAATCCTCTTGGAGGGTTTTTAGTTTTGAGATCGATGGCGAACAAGACAAATCCACCAAGAGCAGCCACAATGAACAAAACAAGACTGAGTGTGGGAGCATTGGTCGGATTGTTTAAAGTGAAAATAAGCAAAAGTACCAGAGCTATGGCAGCTAACGCCCCATGGATAAAAACTGCTGGTTTTGGGGTTTCCTGACCTTTGAGGATTTTCAATAGAATAACCAAACCGAACACAGCGGCTAGTGCAAATAAAATAACTGAGATAGTAATCATGGGTTTTAGGGTTTTTCCATTGGATAGATGGATATTGTATTGGTTACAAAAACACCAAATTTTTTGTAACTTTTTATTGTCGTTATGATCCTATAGTAGGAGAGCTTAATTACATATGGATAATAATAGCAACAACATTTCAGTAACACCTCGCTTTAAAGGCCTTCCGGATGAAGAAGTGATTCTCAAGATAAGAGAGGGACAAAAGGAATTATATGAGTTGATAATCAGGAAATACAACGAAAGACTTTATAGGATTGCCCGCTCCTTTGTGCAAAACGAGGCTGATGTTAAGGATATCATGCAGGATTCTTATATAAGAGCGTTCGAAAAACTGGATCAGTTCAAAGGAAGGGCAAAATTTTCAACCTGGCTTACCAAGATTTTTATCAATACCTCATTGGCCAAGCTCAAACAAAATAAACAACAACGGGAAAGAACAGTTGATCTCTCCAATGAACTTTTCGAAACCGAACAAAGTGAGTTCATTTCTCAACAGAATGAAGAACAAAAGATCATTAAGAGCAACATCAAGAAGCTGCTGGAAAATTCTATAGACCATTTACCGGAAAAATATAGAACTGTTTTTATGATGCGAGAGGTGGAGGGCATCAATGTTGCCGAGACAGCCGATTGTTTAAACATCTCCGAAGAGAATGTGAAGGTACGATTACATAGAGCTAAAATAATGCTTAAAGACCTTCTGAAAGATCATATCAGTGAAATTGAGATATTTGGTTTCAGGTTTGAACGTTGTGATAGGATTACGGCCGCCGTGATGGGTTACATCGATAAGCATTATTAGAAACATACGCTAAAAAGAATTCTCTTCTTGACAATTGCATTGAATTTTTAGCATATTATCCTGTAGATTTGAGGCACCAAATCGATGGCTGAACTATATAATTATTTTTTATGGGGCCCAATTCAAAGGTTATTTTTAGCATTAATAGTTACGATTATCTCAAGAAAAATCTTATCAAAACCGGAGACTATGAAGAGGGAGAAGTAGAACGAAAGATATTTCCGGATGGTGAACGTTATCAAAGAATTTTGACCAATATAGGACGTCGTAATGTGGTGGTTATTGGAGGAACCATTTCAGATGAAGATACCTTGGAGCTCTACGATCTGGCATACGCATTGGTAAAAAACGGAGCGCTTTCACTTACGGTGATCATGCCGTATTTTGGTTATTCCACAATGGAACGTGCAGTAAAACCAGGTGAAATTGTTACAGCCAAAACCAGGGCAAGCCTCTTCTCTTCTTTACCCCAGACCAGTCAAAGAAATAGATTCATTTTTCTCGATCTGCATTCGGAAGGATTGCCGCATTATTTCGAGGGTGCTGTTGTGCCCATACATGTATACTGTAAACCTATAATACTTGATACAGCGAGAGAAAAGGGAGGGGAAGATTTTGTTTTGGGCTGTACTGATGCAGGAAGGGCGAAATGGGTAGAGTCCTTGGCTAATGATTTAGGTGTAAGTGCAGCTTTCGTTTTTAAAAGGAGACTAAGCGGAGACAAAACGGAGATCACTTCTATTAGCGCTGATGTAAAGAATAAAAATGTAGTCATATATGATGATATGATCAGAACGGGAGGGTCACTGATAAGCGCGGGAAGGGCCTATAAAGAAGCCGGAGCAGAGGAACTCCATGTAATCACTACCCATGGTTTATTTAGCGCCAATGCCCTGACCAGGATCAAAAATGAGAACCTATTTAAATCCATCACTTGTACGGATACTCACCCCAATGTATTTCAGCAACAAAGTAAGGGACTGGAAGTCAAATCAATTTGCAATTTGTTGCATCATAAATTAAATGAGATATAAAATTGAACGAAATAAAAGCGTTTATTTCTGCTTAAAACCGCATTCACAATCTTGCGATTTGCTGTCAATGACCAAATAATTATTTTGGTTGGCTGATTAAGCTCATTTTGGCAATTCGACATATCAGTTAACTTTGTGGAGATTAAACCCAAATAAATCAATGATATTATGAGAAGTGTAATTTTTTTAGCGGGTATTATCCTGCTATTGGGAGCTTGTCAGAACGCTTCCAAGGAAAATGCTCAAACAAAAGGAGTGGAGGATTCCAAACTTGAAGCAACAGACGATGCTAAGATCATGGGAACCTATGGTGCTGAAATCGATGCCTCGGGAGCTGTCACTACTGACCAACTTGCGAAGAAATTGGAGGAAGTTGATTCCGCAGAAGTGAAGGTAGTTAGCACAATTGTGAAAACCTGTGCGGTTAAAGGATGCTGGATGAGTGTTAAATTGGATGACAAGGATGAGATGCGTGTTACCTTTAAGGATTATGGATTTTTTGTTCCAAAAGAAGGTATGGAGGGTAAAAAGGTGACCTTTGAAGGAATTGTGAAAAAGAATGTTACTTCAGTGGAAAGTCTGAAGCATTTTGCTAAAGATGCAGGAAAATCACAGGAAGAAATTGATGCGATTACAGATCCGAAGGAAGAAATAGTCTTTGAAGCTTCGGGAGTGATTATTGAAGATGCAGATTGAGCAGTAAGGGTCAAAGTCATTGAAGACGAATTAATATGATAATTAGACTCAGCAATATGTTGGGTCTTTTTTCTTCCAAATACTATACAGCCCTGCCAAGAAAGTTTCTAAGGGCATTCATTTTTGAATTTGTCTTTTTGTACGAACGTTTTCCCAATAAAAAGATGACAAGAATACTCGTTACATCAGTCCTCCTAATTGCAGTATTTAGCTGCAACCAAAAGGAAAAGGATCAGGTATCGGAATCCAATAAGAATGCTGATCCTGATGGCTATAAAATAATCGCTTATGTTCATGGAGGGGATAGCGATTGGGGGAGTAATGATGAATTGGCCTCGAAAGTAACGCATATAAACTATGCCTTTGCCAATGTGATCGACGGAAAGGTTGTTCTAGGAAATGAAGCAGATCCGGCAAATTTGGAACGACTTAATCAATTGAAGTTAGTAAATCCGGCACTTCAGATATTGATCTCTGTAGGAGGCTGGTCTTGGTCAGGGAATTTTTCAGATGCCGTACTGACAGAAACTTCCAGAAATATTTTTGCCAATAGTGCTATCGACTTCATGCTGAAATATAATTTGGATGGGGTAGATCTGGACTGGGAATATCCGGGGCAGATAGGAAATGGAAATGTATTCAGACCCGAAGACAAGGAGAATTTTACAGCCATATTGAAATTGATAAGAGAAAAACTTGATTCAGTTTCCAATGAAAAACATTATTTATTGACCATCGCCACGGGGGCAAATCAAAATTATCTGGATAATACCGATTTGGCAACTGCTCAGAAATACCTGGATTTTATAAACATTATGACCTATGATTTTCATGGCGCCTGGGCTCCAAATACTGGTCATCATGCCAATTTATTCTATTCTGAGCATGATCAAAATGGTTATAAGAGAAGTGTATCGGCAGCAGTAGATGAGCACATGGCTGCTGGAATTCCCAAAGAGAAATTGGTTTTAGGATTACCATTTTATGGACGATATTGGACCGGCGTTGAAAATGAAGGTACAAATGGATTATATCAAACCTCAACTGGAGAGGGTGGAGGTTATAGTTATAATAAATTAGAAAGAGAACTTATTGATCAACAGGGTTATAAAAGGTTTTGGGATGAATCAGCCAAAGTACCTTATCTGTGGAATGCCGAAAAGAAGGAATTTGTAACTTACGATGACCCCAAGTCTTTCAAAATTAAAATTGATTATTTACAGGAGAAAGGACTCTCAGGAGTCATGTTCTGGCAATACACCGGAGATAGTGATAAACATACCCTATTGAATGTTTTGTATGATAATTTGAAAGAGTGAGGGATCTTTAGTATTGCAAATAAAGAACTTACTTTTCTGACCTTGTCAAAGTTCCACTACCTTTCCTGTTTTGAAGGACTCATCAGCGGCCAGGACGATCCGCAGACTGTTTACGGCATCTTCCATATGATCAGATAAATCAATATCCTTTTGAATGGCTCTCAACAGAAATTCCTGTTCAAGCTGGCAAAGTGCATCATGATCCGGCTCATCGGAGGTATCTATGAATTCATCCTGTTTAATGAACTTGCCCTGTTCATTTAAGGCCCCATGGTGTAGCTGAAGGCAACCTGTCTGTGTGTGACTGTCGATATCCTGGGATTCTTCTTTTGGTCTGTCCACAATACTAATACTTCCTTTCGGACCAATTACATCCTTAATAAAAAATGCTGTTTCGCTCATCATTGGTCCCCAACCTGCTTCATACCAACCTATTGAGCCATCCTCAAATGTCACCTGCAGCTGACCATAGTTGTACATGTCAGGACGAATTTCTTCAGTCAGCTTGGCCCCGATAGCACTGACCCTAACAGGTTTGGATCGTGTCATTTGACACATTACGTCAACGTAGTGAACGCCACAATCAACAATTGGCGACATGGATTGCATCAGGTTTTTGTGTGTTAGCCAGTTTTGCTCGGAACTTTGTTGATTCAGATTCATCCGCATTACCAGGGGTTTACCCAATGTTTGGGCAGTTTCAATGAATTTTTTCCAGGCTGGATGTACTCTTAAAATATAGCCAACTACCATTTTTTTATTCACCTTTTTTACAAGATCGACTATTTCCTGTGCCTCTTCCACGGTGAGTGCCAAAGGTTTTTCAATGAACAAATGTGCACCTGCATGCAATGCTTTTTTTGCATATGCTGCATGGGTTTCAGGGTAAGTATTGATAGAGACAATATCCGGTTTGGTGAGCTCAAGCGCCTCATCATATTGACCAAACGTTGGAATATCTCCACCAAGTTCCTGGTTTAATCGTTCACGACTTTCAGGTCCTCGACTGACCAATCCAACTATTCTATACCCGGGAAGTGAATGATAAGCCCGGGCATGGGAGGCTCCCATGTTGCCGCATCCCACTACTAATACATTTAATTCTTTTTGCATAGTTATTCCTGATTTGCCTTCTTATAAATTAAACAGATGGATATTAAGCTACCCTGAATTTCACAAAACCTTTTTAATTCTATTGATTATTACTTTATTTTGCACCAACCAAAATTACTACCAGATTTATGAAATTCCATAAAGCTGCTTTGACCGTGCGAGGACATGAATTTGTTTATGATAAGCGGGTCAGAAAAAATGCACAAAGATTTGTTTTCAAAATAGTTATTTTGCTGTTTCTGTTATTCCTGAAAGTATATTTGATTTAATCAACTGCTTGCTTATTCCAAAGCTTTCGGTCACCAGCCATTGATCTGTTAAGGAGTTGTTCGTTTCAAGTATATTACTTTAAGATCAGCTATATTTCTAAGGGCAGTATAGTATTATTTTTGTCTTTCAGGAGGATTTTTGACAAGTATAATCAAATCTTGACAAACGTATTGAATGTTCAACATTATTTGTTTTTTGTCAGAAATATTGGCTAAATTCAAGCTTATTTTTTGATTACCAGCGAAAAGCTTGAAGTAACAAAATATATTATTTTAATGGGATCATCCTTAATGAAAAGGATGAATGAGATCTGTATTTTTTAGCTTAATAAAGGAATGTATGAAAATTTTAAATCATGGTATTGGTGTGTTATTTATTCTGAGTCTTTGGGCATCGGAAGTGCACGCTCAACAATCTATCAACATCACGGGAGGAGATATCTCAAGTAACGATGGATCTATCAGTTATTCCGTAGGGCAGTTGGTATTCACCATAGAAAAGACACCTGAAGGTGCGATCAATCAGGGCGTTCAACAGGCATATGAAATTTCGGTAGTAACAGGAATTAATGTTGCTAACATAGAATTTGGACTAACTGCTTATCCAAACCCTACCAGTAATAGGCTAAATGTTAAGATTGAAAATTTTAATGACAATGAATGGACCTACGGATTGTATGACTTGCAAGGTAAATTATTACTGGGTGACACTTTTGTGAATGGCACTAAATCCATTGTCACCAGGCGTTTACCATCTTCTGTATATTTTTTGAAAGTCTTCCGTGATGGCGTTGATATAAAAACTTTTAAAATTATTAAGAAATAAACAAGATGAAAAAACTTTATTTCATACTAGCCGGACTGCTGATTACCATAGCCTCTCAGGCGCAGGCACCTGAAAAAATGAGTTACCAGGCAGTGGTAAGGAATGCTGATAATGAATTGGTTACGGATCAGGTAGTGGGGTTACAAATAAGTATTTTGCAAGCCTCTGTGGATGGAACAGCCGTATATACCGAAACACTGATGCCTACAACTAATGCAAACGGACTGATTAGCGTGACCATTGGCAGTGCAGCGGGATTTGATGCCATTGACTGGGCAAAAGGTCCGTACTTCTTAAAAATAGAAATAGACCCTTCGGGAGGAACCGATTATACTATTGAGGGTATAAGTCAGTTGTTGAGTGTTCCTTATGCGCTATATGCCAAAAATGCTGGAAACGGTTCATTTTGGAATAAAAACAATCGAGGTATATCTTTTGAAGAGGGAAATGTGGGAATAGGAACAAGCAGACCTGATAATTTGATGGAGCTGAAGTTGAACGATGAAGGTGGTCTGTTTGAGAAAGGACTTGAAATAACCCGTAATAATGGATACCTTCGATTGATTAACGGAACAACTCTTGGCAGGGAATTTCAACCCAGGATCAGTGGACTTGCAGATTCAGATCTTTCTCCAGGCTTGACCCTGGTAGGCACCCCGTCTTTGATAAATAGTGCTGCCAGAGGTGTTGTCCTCAGAGGAGGAGAGCATGGGGCGATGACAGAGGGAAATGTATTGGAGGTAGATAATCATACCAATACATTGATGGTAGTGAATACTGTTGGAAATGTAGGAATAGGGACAAGCAGGCCTAATAATTTGATGGAACTGAAATTAAACAATGAGGGTGGTCTGTTCGAGAAAGGATTTGAAATGACCCGTAACGAAGGATACCTTCGATTGATTAACGGAACAGCTCTTAATAAAGAATTTCAACCCAGGATCAGCGGACTTGCAGATTCAGATCTTTCTCCGGGCTTGATCCTGGTAGGCACCCCGTCTTTGATAAATAGTGCTGCCAGAGGTGTTGTCCTCAGAGGAGGAGAGCATGGGGCGATGACAGAGGGAAATGTATTGGAGGTAGATAATCATACCAATACATTGATGGTAGTGAATACTGTTGGAAATGTAGGAATAGGGACAAGCAGGCCTAATAATTTGATGGAACTGAAATTAAACAATGAGGGTGGTCTGTTTGAGAAAGGATTTGAAATGACCCGTAACGAAGGATACCTTCGATTGATTAACGGAACAGCTCTTAATAAAGAATTTCAACCCAGGATCAGCGGACTTGCAGATTCAGATCTTTCTCCGGGCTTGATCCTGGTAGGCACCCCATCTTTAATAAACAGCACTGCCAGAGGTGTAGTTCTTAGAGGAGGGGAGCATGGGGTGATGACAGAAGGAAATGTCTTAGAGGTAGATAATTATACCAATACGTTGATGGCGGTGAATGCTGTTGGAAAGGTAGGAATAGGAACCGATACTCCTAAATCAAAACTTCACGTAAGCGATGGGGATATCTATTTGGAAAATATTCATTCCGGGGTAATTATGAAATCACCTGATGGAAATTGTTGGCGAATGTCCGTAGATAATTCCGGAATGCCTGTTTTTACTCCTATTAGTTGTCCATAAAATATAGGAAGAATAAATCAGACTCCGAATTGGGAGTCTGGTTTATATGGTTCCTTAAAAAAATCAAAGGAGAGCAACTCAATGCCTGAAACTTGATAACTAGCCTCCCAAAAATTCATTCGCAACAACGTCATTCATCATCCGGACCTTTATCTCCTTTTATAATAGGGTTGAAAAATCATGAATTTCTAAAACCTGAAACCTGAAGTCTAAAGTCTGATACCTGTTTAAGATCGACTAACTAATTTCTGAAACCTTTTTTTTCGATCAGTATTTGATGGCCTGGTAGGATGTCCGGATCACGGTGCTGTCGCCTTCCACGTTGGTCCAGGCAAAATAAAGATGGTTATCGCTTAATGCCATTTGTGGAAATCCGCTGGCCCTGGAAGAGGATGTGTTGGCTATTTTAATGCTCGCTTCTTTATTTCCATCACTATTCACTTTTCTGACCTTTATGACCGTCTCATCGTTTTCAGTCTCCAACCAGCTGATCATGACCGAACCATCCCGAAGCATAACAAGATCCACACGTCCTAATGGGTGACCATCATCTATCCTTACAGGATCACTGAAAGTTTCTCCATTGTCCGGAGAGAAAGCGATCTTCACGGTGGGTTTTGAGTTAGCGGCGCTGAACCAGGCCACTGCCAGTTTATTTTCTATACTTGCTACCTTTGGTCCGTTAACAGGGCATCCGCTTATTTTCCATCCATCAGCATAGACTGATTTTGGTTCGGTCCAGTTGCCGTTAACATACCTTACAATTGAAATATCTCTGATCTCTTCCTCTGAGCGATCCCTATACACTACAACAGGACCATGCTCAGTCAGAGTGGCTCCGGTCTGACAACAGTCACAAACTCTCAGATCCAATAGCGCTTCATTCTCCACTGAATTATCTTGATTAATAAATGCAGCCCTTAAGCTCATTTCTCCTCCATGACCATGTCCACCTTTTACATTGGTATTTCTTCCATCAAGCCACGTAGCAAAGAACTGATCCTTTATGGGTAAAATCGATACGAATCCATGTTCTGTTTCCGTTTTGTCAGTATGGGGAGTAAAAGGACTACTCCAACTTTTACCGGAATCCTGAGATTGTAAGAGTGTCACATCATAGGCGAATGTTCCCGGACCACTTTTAACCAATAGATGTGCTATCATGTGGCCATTTGGTTTGACGGATAAAGTTGGATAATCGGCCCAATTAACAAACCAATTATTCCCGGAAATAATCTCCTGGGGAGAAGACCATTGCTCTTTTACGAGTTTTGAAAACTTTAAGATATGCCAGCCTTCAGGATGTCCCTCAATCCAGGACATATACACCATGCCCTCTTGGTCTGAATACAGATGGGGTTCTCCACTATGGACTTTTGCTGGTGATTCGATCGAAACGATTATAGATTCATTGTTCTTAATTTCATTGTTTGGTGCCGAGCAACTGCAATTAAGTAAGAAAATAACGAAAGTAAGCAGAGTAAAGTGGGTAATGCTGTTTTTCAGTTTCATATAGGTTTAAAAATATTTAGGACCAAAGAATGTTGGACTTTGTAAGTTAAGTTGCTGCATTGTATACAATAATTCTAAATAATAACAATGCTTTTAAAAGAAAAAGGGAATTGGAACCATTGTCATATCTGAATGAGATGAAAATAGCTTGAATTGAGCTTTGGTTTTGAGTGAGTATTGCTCTGGCATTGTTTTCTGCAACTTTTTTTGATATTATAGTTTTTGAAACACCAACCTGGACCATTTAACATTTTCTTTGTTCTTCATTAAACTTGGTTGATTTTTAAGCACCATTCTTGAAGTTAAATTACATGATTCGGCATTTTTTATTGTCTTTTGTACATCAATTGAGAATATATGAGTTCCCATTCCTGCAGGGCCGTTTCTTAGAGAAAGCGCAAATGTCCCTTTTGGTTTTAGGAGATAAGAAATTTTAGACATAGCATGTACTTGTTCCACCTCATCCAGATGATGCCAAACACCTGATGCTAAGACGAAATCAAATTTGTTTTCATACTTGTTTAATTGATTTAATGTTGGTAATGAATCATCAACCCATTTTACATTGGTCAGTTTATAAGTTCGACTTCCTTCTATACGAAACTCTTTCAATGGTTCCACCGCAATAACCTTATGACCTTTTTTTGCCAGTACATAGGCATCTCTTCCGATTCCAGCACCAACATCCAAGATTAAGCCCTTGTTATTCGGGATAAAGTCGAGAAAATCTCTGTGCAATACTTCAAATGCTATTGATTTCGTTGCTTTGGCATACTTTTGAACTACCTCTGCATATCCTATTGTTCCGAGAATTTCTGTCATTATTGTTTTTTAATTACTAAGAACAAGCACCTTAACATATGTTTGGCAAATCGATTCCCTAAAATGCGACAAATAATTATGAAAATGTATATTTAAGATGAATTGGAAATATGCCATAACCAGTTCGAAATGTACTGCCCCATATTGACCTATCAAGATTGAACTATATTAGTTGATCAATTTTTCAACTCCTTTTCCGTATTCACATCATTGAACTCTTGCATAACCTGGTCAAGCCAATTAATAATTCGTTCTTCAGTCAGGTGGGACTCATTATCTTCGTCAAGAGCCAGGCCAAGGAACCAACCTTTCTTAAATTCTGCTTTTGAATCGTCAAAACCATAGCCCTCAGTTGACCAAACACCCACTATATTCCCTCCATTCTCATAGATCTGCTGACCAATGATACCAACACCATCAATGAAATAGTGGGAATAGACAACCTGGTCGCCAAGGCCGAAAAGAGCTACTGTTTTACCCGTAAAATCAATTTCCTTAAGATCATCAAAAAACGAATCCCAATCGCTTTGAAGCTCTCCGTCGTGCCATGTTGAAAGACCTATGATGATAAACCGATATGAATGGAATTGCTCTGGTTTTGTATCATAAATATCGTACAGATCAACATTTTCATGACCGAGAATTTCAACAATCCGTAAGGCTGCTGCTTCGGTATTTCCAGTGTCAGAGCCATAAAATAATCCAATTTTTTCGTTCATTTTCTTGAGTTATTGTTTATCCAAAGGGTTTTGAAAGGATACCTTGGGACGATTTGATGCCTGATTACTATTATTCTTTTTCAAATTACTCTTGTTCAATTGTTGCTTCGATGATGTTTTCTTTAGCTTATAACCGAAAATATAGAAGCCCAATAAAACCATCAGAAACCAACCTGTAATGGCGTAGATGTATACATTTGTTGGAGCTTCATACCTTTTGATGAAAGTGCCAAACATGAAAAACCAAATAACGACTACAACTGTCCAATTAAAATATTTCCATTTACCCATGGATCAGTTTTCTTTTCTTTATACTTCGTGAAAGATTCATTCTCCTTTTAAGATACAGCCATGGTCCGGTCAAAATCAGTGATGACAAGCCAAGACCGAAAATAAACCATATGCTCTTGGTGAGTAACCCACCCCAATAACCAAAATGTAAAGGATCTGCAATGTCATTCAACCAGGTAGCTGTACTGATCTCTTTAGCTTTTTGCGCTTTCAGAACATTGTAGGTATAAGGATCAATGAAAACGCGATTTGCCCGGTCCCGAACCAATGGAACATTTGACTGACCGGTGAGATAAATGGATTGTGTGGGTCTTGAAGGTACCAAGATTGATTTTACCTGTAAGTCAGGAATGGCATTTTGAGCAATAGTAATACAAGTATCATAGTTCAAATGCTCAATATGCTTCTCAAAATCTATCCCTTGTTTTTTTACTGTTGGTCGTTCATTGTCCATGTAAGCAGAAATTTCAGGAAAATCTGTCCTTTCTATAAAATACCAAATACCGGTAATAGCGATAAGCGCCATGAATGGCACGGACCAGGCACCTACCAACTTATGAAGGCTGGAGTAAAATGCCCTTGAGCCTTTACCAATGTGCAGCAAGAACAGTTTTTTGTACCAATCCTTGTAATAAAGAACACCTGTGATTAGAGATATTAATAAAACAAAGCCAAAGAACAGCACGATAAAGTGACCTACCTGATTGGGAATAAACAAGTAATAATGCAGGTCCCTGAAGAATCTTTGAATGGTCAGTCCTGCCATACCTTGAATATCACCGGTATATTGGTTGACAAATACAAAAGTCCGTTTTCCATTTTTATAAACATGTAATATGTCGGTCAAATAAGGTTCCCGAGAACGTTCCCAATACCTGAGCTGCCCATCAGGAAAAACCTCCTTTAAATTCTTTACAACCAGATTACGGGAAGCTAATTTTTCGGTCGGAATGGCTCGCATATTTGGATTAAATAACCAATCCATCTCATGGCTGAATACTGCCAGAGTACCAGAAAAGCATACTATAAAAAATAGTATGCTTAACTTAATGCCTACCCAACCGTGCACCTTAAACAAGGTACTTTTGGATAAAAATTTATTTCTTCCCATTAAAAGGTATAGGCTACGTTCAGTAAGAAGCTACGTGGAGCACCAGGGAACAAACGCGTATAACTATAACCACCCACCCAATGTGTTTTATCAAACAGATTGTTGAAGTTGGCAGAAATATTGAACTTATTTACTTTATAATAAAGTGCTGCATCAAAGACCATATAGCTTGGGAGCGTTAATCCTAGTGGTGAACCATTTACTTCACGGAAGGTATCAAAGGTATTTCTTTCAGTGACGAAATTAGTGCCAAATGCAATGCCTACACCATCAAGTACTCCTTTATCTATAGTGTACTTGGCCCAAAAACCACCTTGGTGTTCAGGAGCATTTTCCTTGATCCTGCCAATCTCATTTTCATCGTCACTCTTCGTGATCTCAGCTTTATTATAGGCATAGTTGGCAGTAATACTGAAATTACTGGCAATATTACCAATGACATCGAGTTCAATACCTCTGGCACGCTCCTGGCCACGTTGTTCAAGTAGGTCAGGATTTCCAGGGCTATTGCCATTTACCAAAATATTATTTTGCTCAATCTGATAAAATGCAAGATTTGTGGACAATAGCCCTTTGAAAAGCTCACTCTTGGCCCCAAACTCGATCATATTCGCAGATAACGGATCAAAAGGGCCACCTACATTTGGATTTTGCAAAACAGATGCGCTTTGAGGTTGGAAGCTTTCTGTATAGGTACCATAAACATTTAGGTAATCGGTCAGTTTGTAAACCATTCCGAATCTGGGGAGTAATTTATCTTGCTTGACTGTTTCTTCATCTGAAGTTTCAAAGTTGACCACGTCTCTATAGTTTTCCTGACGAAGCGCCAGGAGGATCTTTAAGTTCTTAAATTCGATTTGATCCTGGATGTAAAAACCATAGGTATAATACTTCGTGGCGCTGAACGATTGTTTTTCATTGAAAATATATTCATGCGGATAGGCAACTGTATATCTGGGGTTTTGCAAATCGAAGTGGGGTACATTTGGTACCGGGAGACTATTCTGAAATAAAAATTGGCTGGCATTGGAAGCCCGGTAGTTTCCAGCTCCTCCGTCTACCGTTCTATATCTTCTGGCCCGCGATTGACCTCCACCAATAGGTTGAAGTTGTTGAATATAATCAAACCCGGCAACCAAATTATGCGTAACAGCACCAGTATTGGCCGTTGCTGCAAAATAAGAGGTGATGTTATCCGATACTCTTTTTCGTACTCTATTGATGACCTGCATTTCCATCAAAGTAGGAATTTGATTTCCAAGGCTGTCCACCGCAAAATTGTTGGAGGTTCTATGCTCAAAAAGATCCTCATCCCAGGCGAATTTCATGTATGAAGTATTAAAGGAAAGTTTATCTGAGAAGGCATGATTGAGTGAAATGGTGAAATATTTTACGTTATTGGTATGGTAATCATTGGATTGGCCAATAGCGAAAGAAGTCGGGGTTGAATTTAGACCGGTACCAGCACTGGCTCCGAAAATTGGCTGACCACGATCTAATTTCCCTTGATATTGATTGATTACCAGATCAAAATTGATGCTTGTTTTTTCTGTAGGCAAAAAAGAAATAGAAGGGGCAACCATATAGGATTTGTTTTTCTGTAAGTCCCTGAAAGAATCAGCGTCTTCATAGCCGAGATTTAATCGGAACAACAGGCTTTTACTCTCATTCATCGGACCTGTGAAATCAGCGTTGGCTCTGAAGGTATTGAAGCTCCCGGTTGTAAAGCTAATGGCCTTGCGATTTTCACTCAAGGGCTTTTTTGTAACATAGTTAATGGTCCCACCTGGATTGGCATTGGCAAACAATGCAGATGCAGGTCCTTTGATCACTTCAAAGCGCTCAATATTGGATAATAATGTTTGTGGACCAAAGATACCAACAGGCCTTAAGCCATTGATCATTTTTGACTGACTACTATTGTTGCGAAAACCTCTCAAGGTAAAATCGTCATAAAATGAGAATTGATTAACACCACTGATATTTTTGACAATATCAGAGGTACGGTAAGCCTGCTGGTCAGCAATGATCTCCTTGGTTACATAACTCACAGCTTGTGGCACTTCGTTCAAAGGGCTTGCTGTTTTGGAAGCAATAAAAGAAAGATCATTCCTGTAGGTGATTTCCTTTCTACCAGTGATTTCCACCGCTTGCAGCTGCGTTGTGGCTGCTTTTAGTGTGATATTCAATTGAATAACCTCACCGGCTTTGGCTATAACAGATTCATTTAAACTTTCATACCCAATACCGGTTATGTGCAGTACGTAATTTCCGGAAGGAACATTTTTGATAATGAAAGTACCGCTGACATCGCTGGCAGCACCCAGTGAAGTACCTTCTATACGTACACTGATACCCGGAATCGGATTGTTCTCTATATCTGAGATCAGGCCTTTAATATCCGTGTTATTGGATTGGGCCTGCATGTCGAACCATAATGTAAATAAGACAAAGCAAAGTATAATTCTTTTCATGACTTTAAATATTAATTTAGAATTAGTGAAATTTTATGGCAAAGAGTAGGAGCCATAAAAGTGTTTAGTTCTTTAGAATGATTCTAAATAATGCAAAGATATATGCGAGTTGACACACCAATCAATCGCTATTTTAGAGTAATTTTATATCACTATAATTAGTGCGGCTTCACTAACATTAGGTAGTCGGTCCTAAAAAAGTATCATTTGATATTGTTAGAAAGGCTGATTGCCTTATTTGGACAAGATTTTAAAATTAGAATTTAGATTTTAGACAAAGAACAAAAGATAATCGGATTGTTGGGCTAAAGTAAATCTATCGGAATAGCAAGAGGAGGGAGGATATAGGCAAAAGCCGGCCATTTTTACAAAGCAGAAAAGCAGAATTCAATTTTTTAATTGCATCTACTCAAATATCATCACAACAAAATCATCTCTTTAGGCTCAGCAAATTCATTATGGAAGCTTTTGTTTTGAAAGTTTCAATAGTTTGTTAATAATATTTTCTTCATTCCAATTTCTTGCACCTACCTCATTCATTACCAAAGCACCATCGGAATTGATCACATAAGTGGTAGGTATCGAATAAATATCTAATGTTTCAAATCCACTAACAAGTTTCATGAATTCCATTGAAAAGGGCTGTTTATCTTTAAAACCTTTGATTTTTTCAATACTTTCATTTGAGGCGGCAATAAAAACAAAATTATCATCTTTCAGTTGTTGATAGGCTTTATCAATGGAAGGCATTTCCTGAATGCAAGGTTTGCACCAGGTGGCCCAAAAATTCAAAAAGACTGTTTTGCCTTTAAATTTTTCCAGATCAACATGGTTCCCGTCGAGATCCTGTAATTTAATTTTGCTTACGATGCTTGTCCTTACAGAACTGTAATTAGCACCATCAGGGTTTTTTTGCTGACAACCTGATGTAATGAGTGCCAGAGAAAATAATAATGCCAAAAATCTTTTTACCATCTGCCGACTATTTTTAAAACCTATTGCTCTTTCTATTATGATTACCCTTCTAAATGATTATGTAAATAAATTGAGTAATCGGCATACCTCCTAGGGTTTTATGAAGTTTTCCAAGAGGTATTTATAAAAAGAAGATCATCTACTTTGTTTGGCAGAAGTATAAAAATGAACTATTGAGAAATCTTGATTTAACTTTTTGACAGAATTTGAAATGTTTCCAGCAAAATCACTGCGTCATGCAATAATAATTTTAATTCTGACAACTCACTTTCATCAAAGGCAAAGACCACATTGGAGATACCGGATTGTATGAGTATGTTTTTATTCTTAAAAAAAGTGCCTATAAAAGATTTTGGATCGATGGAACTAATAGAGGATTCAAAGAATAAGAACTCATCGTAGTTAAACTTTGTAACAACATTGTTATAAACTAATTGTATTTCCTGACACTTGGCACATCGGGTAACGGAACCATTGCAGCTTTCCGACAGGATTTGATGAGTACATTTCGAAGTCATTGTTAATTCAATTAATAATGTGTAATGAATAATTAGTAATAGGATTATGAGGACTCCCAACCTAGGTATAAGGTTCAGGTCCAGGAAAGAAAGTTGTTAAACCTGAAACCTGATACCTTAAACCTAATAGCTAGTTATAAAAGTTCGTATTCAATTTTAGGATGTCCTGTTTCAGAGCTTTCATTAACAAAAGCAGTGAATTTCAACTTATAAATATTCCCATCGGGATCTTTTATAATGTAGTACATAAAATCAAAGTGATGTGCCGGAGGGAACACCGACCTCCATGAACTGCCAATGACATTTCTATCGACACTAAATTCACCATTATCGATGTCGGATTGAGCGAAAGCATCGTAATCCGCAATGGAATCATCAATGACAGGGTTTCCATTTTCATCTTCCACTGGGTTTCCATCCTGATCACGTTTTCTGCGATCAACCGGGTAAATTTCCGCTCCACCTATTCGGTTGGTTAATACAAAGTTTGTAAACGGGTAGGTAATCGGACCTCCAAAGTTGAGTACATTTGGAAAAGGAGTGAAAACAAGGTCCCAATTTGATTTCTCCGGTTCGACATCTTTTTCGGAATCATCACCAAGATTGAAGAAAGTAAAGTTGTAATCACCTTTTTTGGCAATTTCGGCTTCCTTAATGGTAGTTGAAGAGATTTCCGCGTATTGGATTTTATAGCTGCTTCCGGATTTGAATATTTTTATTTTCATCCAGCCTCTGGGAGCTTCCGGTGGTCTGGTGCTATCATAGCCCCGGTCAATAATATAGACTTTGCCCTCTGCTTCAGAATTAGCAATATCACCAATGGCTGTTTTAGACAAATCTCCATCAGGTGAATCAATAAATGCATCGCCACTTGGGAAGAAAGATCCGACGATAATCTGACTGCTTAAACCGACTGTATCATTACTGGTCACAGCAGCCAGATCCGTTTTATCCAATTTCGTAATGCTGGCCCAGTTGCCATAGTTAAGGACCACTCTGAAATCATCGCTTCCTGAGTAAAATCCTAGATCCCAGGAGTTCCTTGCTATATCATGTGTCTTTTGCTTACTGAGATCAACAAACACCTGATTTGTTTGCGCAGCACCGCCAACATTAATGGATAGCTGGGAGCCTCCCGAGACCGGATTTTCGGCAAAAACTACTTTACTATCGGCATTACCCGATATTTGCCCTAACGGATCGTCTATACTGATTAATTTAAATACGATTGACTTTTGTTCTCCGAATAGTGGTTCCTTCTGTTTAGTTAGCTTAATCACCAGTCGATCAACACCGGCCGCAAGCGTGGTAACAATTTGTCCATTTTCCACCGGTGGATCTGTTGTGTAGTCCTGATCGGTACCGTAGGCAGCATTTCCTTCTTCAACAACATTAATGGTAACGGGAGTCGGAGCATTAGTAGCTCTTGTAAGACTCACTACGAGATCAACATTGGATTCCCCTAAGCCCAGGTTGTATTCGCTTTTTTCGAAAGCCCCAACCAGATCGGGAAGTGGGTCTTCATCATCCTTACAACTGACAAGTGCGAGAATAGATATTAATAAATATAGATTGTACTTGAGTTTCATAATTAAAGTATTAAAGTGATTAAATATTAAAGTATTAAGGTGTTAAAGTGTTAGAGTTTTAAAGTTTTGATCGTTTTGTTTATATATATGTACTAATGCCATTAAGATAAGCCTTCAGGCATCGGGTCTAAGGTGTCAGATAAATTTCCTGCATGCTAGAAAACATCATTTAGGCTGAAATCTGATACCTGACACCTGAAAGCTTTTATCATATTCCCTTAAAAAATGGCATTGAATTATAATACATCTTAAATGTCATATAATGAGTATTTTAAATGTTACCTATTGAATACATAATTTAATCTTAGAAAGTAGGTTCTCCCATAGCTTCTGGCAACTGTTGGAGACGCTGCAGTATGTGCTCCGCCGGTTGTTGCGGAAGACGCCACATCATTAATATCAAGTATGTTTTTTACACCAGCAGTTATCTTAAAGCTATTCTTAAGAAAATTCTTGGCAACCGTGAGGTCTAACCAATTAAAAGGATCCGTCTTTCCTTTCCTCCACACATCTTCATCATGCTCATTGGTGGTGATCAGGTATCTTTCAAACTTGCCATAGTATTTATAGAATAAGCCGATATCCAATTGATGATGTGGAATACGATACATCAGGCTGGAGACAATTTCGGGATAATAAAGGAATTCACTTGCCTGCTCATCAATACCGAATAAGGTATTGAGCCTGCCTATGTAGGACAAACCGGCACTAAACGTGACACGATGTGTATTGACCCTGGTATTGAATGAAAGGCCTTTGGCTTCAAATTCATTAACATTGATGTATAAAAACTTCAACGGAACGGCACTTACCTGTCCCATGATAATCTGATCATTGACCTTGGTATAGAAAAGGCTGAAGCTTGATTCGATGAATAATTTTTCTCCCTTTCGATATTGATGTGCAACAGCAAACGAAACATGATAGCCATCCTCCGGTCTTAAATTAGGATTTCCTGTGATTTCAATGCCTGCATGAGGTATCGTGTCATAAAGCTCGATCAAATTGGGAGCGCGATAACCACGTCCACCACCTAGTCGAAAATCGATGTGCTGAGAGGGTTCATATTTAATATTTAAAGAAGGGATAATCGGAGGATCATACAAGTTATTAAATGATGTTCTAAAGCCCGGCCTTATGGCAAGTTCCTGGGTTGGTTTGAACTCAAGGGATCCATAGAGACCTACATCAGTCATTTGTTTGGCTCCACCCTCCACAAAGCTTTTCTGCATTTCACTCCGGTTAATATCATACCCTACTTCGAAATCTATTTTATCTGATGAAGTGAATTGATTGAAATCTCCCCGCCACTGGAAAGTTTTGAAGAAGCTATCCGATGATTCAAATGGAACATCCTCGGTATCATTTTCAAGATTTTTCCTGAATGCTTTTTCATCCCTATGACTATTTGAATAAGCCATGGAACTACTGAAATGGAATAGATTTGGAATGTCCCCCTGAATTTGGTAATTATGGATGTGGCGCTCAGTTTTGAATCGTTCATCAAAGGCATAAGGTCTTGGCAAACCGGTAGCTTCATGAACATTTGAATAAACGAAATTGCCTAAGCGATCGAGCTGGTTAATATAAAAATCATATCGATAATACATACTGATCTTCCCAGGATTATACCTGACCAGGCCACTTCCGGAATATTGTAACTTGGGATGCCACTCAAACCCCCTTTTTGAGGCGCTTTCTAATCCGTGTAGTCCCCATCCCTGAAGGTACTCACCTTTATAACCTTTGAAATCATTCCTGCGAAAATCTAATTGAACAGACAAATCGTCCAGTACACGGTGTCCAATACCGATGGTTTGGATATGTTTTCCTTCTTTTAAACCATATTCTCTTCCCACAGTTTCTTCTTGTAAGGACAAGTCCAATTGGAATTTTTCAGAGGGTTTCTTGGTGATCAAATTGACTACACCGGCCAATGCGTTGGCACCATAAGTA
Source organism: Splendidivirga corallicola (assembly GCA_030442035.1). Taxonomy (GTDB): domain Bacteria; phylum Bacteroidota; class Bacteroidia; order Cytophagales; family Cyclobacteriaceae; genus Splendidivirga; species Splendidivirga corallicola. The sequence goes on along the minus strand of JAUJEA010000018.1, from coordinate 11,954 downwards.
ACCGCCATGGGACCTTCGACAATTTCAACGCGTTCAATGTTGTTTAGATTGATCTGACTTAAATCCGCATTATTGCCGTTACCATCAACACCTACCAATGGGACACCATCAATCAGTACTTTCACATATTTTTTATCTAGGCCCAACATACTGATCCCGGTGGATCCATCCTCCTTATCCGGTTCAATGCGAATATTCAAATTATTGCTTAACAGATCAGCCAAATCAACGGCTCCCTGAGCCTGGATTTTCTCCTGATTGATTGAACGAACAGTATATATGGACTCATCAATTCCACGCTCACCGTATTGGCCGGTGACCACTACGTCATCCAATTTTTTTATGGATGGTATTAGTTGAAAAGTTCTGATTTCTGTAGCAGGATTCGTTAACGTATCAATGATGGGCCGATAACTTAAGTGTTGAATTTGAACTACCAGGGGGTAGTTAATATTAGAAAACTTGACTTTTCCCTTACTATCAGAGACTAACGTTTCTATCGTTTGTCTCTGCAACGATTGCAATTGTACATAGACCCCTTCGATGTCATGCCCTGATTTAGCATCTAAGAATCTCCAGGTCTCTTGAGCACTACATGCTAATGCCAATAGAAATAGCGCGAGGCTTATTATTATTTTCATATCAATGCCATTTGGTTAGGAAAACATTTTAAAAGCTTTTAGGCATCAGGTATCAGATTTCAGCTTAAACAATGTTTTTTAGTGTGCCAAAAATTACCTAAGACCTGATGCCTGAAGGCTTATCTTAATGGCACACTAATTTTTATATAATAATGTGTTAGGGGTAACTTATGGCATTCCTATTCTAATTTTCAAGGAATGCCATATAGTTGTCTGACAGATTTAAAGCTTTGGTAATTTCTCCAATAGTGCTCTCCAGGTTGTTAACTCAGTTTGGCCCGGTTTTCTTAATCCAAAGAAACTTGCTATTTGATTTTTATCCTTATCAAATAGTTCCAGCGAAGTAACAGGACCGTCTTCAGTAGGTTTTTCCACTACCCAGGCAGTATCAATATGATCCTCCCTGAGATGCATATTAAATTCAGGGTCCAGTACGTTGAGCCAATGATCCATAACTTTTATCTTGTTTACTGTTGATTGATGGATCTGTATATTCCCTTTGTTGCCTACAAAGATCATAATGGGTAATTTTTCGCCGGAAGCTTGTTCCAGTATCGTCTGGACACTGGCTTTTGCAACCTGATAAGTAAATTCACCTTTTGCCAACTCCAGCGCATCTCGTCTATTGACCTCGTATCTTCGAAGCATTCCAAAGAAATCGTGCGTGTCCTTCAAAGTACGCCATTCACTGAGCAAACCCTCTTTGTCAACTTGTCCTATTGTTCTATAAAAAATTGATTCCGGAAAGGTGACTAATTGCTCCTGGGATTGATTTTCAGATTTAAAGTCCAATACCAGTTGATCAAATGCCTCCTGATCGCTTTTGGGTTGTAGAAATATTTTGGTGACGGCCGTTCCGGATTGATCAAATATTTGAATACTTTGCATTAAACCTCTCGGTGTTTCCTGTTTGATTGCAAAACCGACGTGCCATGCTTTGAAAAATACCCTTGTTTCTATTGAACCGATCACCGTTGCCATCGCATGGTCTTCCTTGCCAAAAGTATTCACCTTTTCAAATTCACCTTTATGTTCCAGTACACAACTTTCATTACGGGTCAATGACATCACATATCCTAATGTTGGTAGACGCTTCATCAGCTTTTGCCAATCACCTTCCAGCCTGATAGCTGTTTCGCCAACAGTGGTTGCTACTAGCTCTGCTTCCGAACAATCCAGCGCGTTAGCTGCTTCCCGGATACGAATATGCGGTTTAGCCTTTTTGATTCCATTCCAGGCTTGTTTCAAATTTTCGGACCTTTTGGTTGTATTTTCAATTGTCAAATTTTCCATTTTCAATAGGAATTAAGGTTTCTAGATTGGTTTCAGTGTTATTTTCAAATTTTGCTCTTGGAATAATATAGGACCGTCCCGATGACCGATCCGGGACAAGATCCACCGGATAGGAGAATGTTTCTTCTATCCAATGCTTTTTGATCATGAACTCAGCCGGACCTTGTGCCACAATGCTCCCTTGCTTCAGGTAAATCAGGTGATCCGCATACTGTGCTGCAAGGTTAAGGTCATGGATGATCATGAGTATGCCCACATTCGAGCCACACATTCTTTTTGTGTGCTCGAAGATCTGGTGTTGTTGTGCTATATCCAGGTTAGCTGTTGGTTCGTCCAGGAAAAGATAGGAGGGGTCGGTGGATCGCTCCCATATCTGTGCGAGCGCACGAGCCAGTTGCACTCTTTGTTTCTCACCGCCGGAAAGTGTCATATAGATCCTGTCTTTTAAAGCAGCTATTTCAGTGATATGCATCACGCTGTCAATTATTTCAGCATTGGTGGCTTTTAGTTTTTTATGCGGATATCTTCCAAGGGCTACGATTTCCTCTACAGTGAATGGGAAATTCACATGAGCACTTTGAGGAACTACTGCCCTGATCTTGGATAGTGCCTCGGTTCCAAGTTTTTGTATGGGTACCTGATTGATGAAGATGTTTTGGTTTTTTGTTGAATATTCTCCTGTGAGAATTTTTAGGAGAGTGGTTTTTCCTGCACCATTAGGCCCTACAATGGCGGTAAGAGAACCGGGAGGTATGGTGATACTGATGTTTTCCAGTATGGCCTTTCCGCCTATTTTATAAGATATATCTTTGGCGATGTACATGTTATATCATCCTTTTATGCTTGGCAGAAAGTAATAACCAAATAAAGAAGGGTGCACCTAAAAGGGCTGTTACGATGCCTATTGGTAATTCCGAAGGAACCACAATGGTCCTGGCAATAATATCCGAAACCAGTAGTAATACGGCACCTCCTAAGATTGATCCTGGTAATAGCCAATCATGATTAGGACCAAACAACAACCTTATCATATGTGGAATGATAAGACCAACAAAACCGATCATTCCCGAGATGGATACAGCGGTTCCAACGGCTAAAGCGCTAAGCAGAATGATACTGTATTTGGTTTGCTCCACATTTACGCCCAGGTGAAATGCTTCTGCTTCTCCCAATGCCAATGCATTAAGTTTTTTGTTAAAGTATACCAGCGCTAGTGAAGGGGTGATGAGCATTACAGAGGCAAACTTTAATTTTTCCCAGGTAGCGCCACCTAAGTCTCCTAATGTCCAGAATGTAAATGTCCGCAATTGGTTATCATCGGCATAATAGATCGCCAATCCAATAACAGCTGCTGTAAGTGCATTGATTGCAACCCCTGTCAAGATCAATACGGCGATATTAGTTCTTCCACCCGTACTGCTTAGTTTGAATACCAACAGCGTGGCGCATAGCCCACCTGCAAAGGCGAAGAACGGAACAGTATAAGCACTTGATATATTGGTTATGAATGAAGGGAAGGCGTTGGTAAAGACGATGTAAATCACTACAAAGACCGCAGCACCACCGGAAACGCCGATAAGGCTAGGTTCTACCAAAGGATTTCTGAATAATCCCTGTAAAGCTGCACCGCTTATTCCCAAAGCTCCCCCCACTAAAACAGTTTGTACCAGCCTGGGCAACCGGATATTGGTAAGCACTGTTTGCTGAACACTGGATATAGCATCAGACTGAAGTCCTATTTGCCCAAGTATCATTTGAACAACATCCTTAAAATTGATCGGTACAGCACCGATGGTTAGCGAGACCAGGAATGTGATCAGCAATAATGACCCTAGTGATAAGAGTATCACTTTTGATTTGTTGATTTTATATGTTAAGGCTAGATTCATACCAATGACTCGGATCGGATGGGGTTGTTATTACTTATTAGGATGGATAAGTAAGGCCAGTTCTTCCGCAGCCTCAACAATCCTGGGCCCGAACAAGGCCAGTTTTACACCGTCAATTGATACAATGTTTTCGAATTTGCCCGCAGTGGTTTGTGCCACACCAGGAATCTTTAAAGCTCCCGGAATGCCACCAATACTTTTCAGCCCAGCATGAAAGAATACAAGGAAATCCGGGTCTGCTTTGACGAGGGCTTCCGTGTTCAGCGGTTTATAACCCTGGACTTCAGGCGTAGCTAATTCGGCATTGACCATTGTGGAAATGGCTTCGGCAAATGTACCCTTCCCGGCAATGTTGATGGTACCGGAACCACGAGCATAGACAAAGACAAGTTTTGGTTTGGATGATACACCACGCACAAGCTTTTTTAAAGCAACCAACTGTTTATCAAGGTCATTAATTAATTTTTCACCCTGTGATTCCCTGCCCAGGATTTGAGCAATTTCCCGGATAAGCTTTTTAGTACTTTGAATATTATTTTCATTCTTAAAACTTCTTATATCGATGTCCGTGGATTTCAGTTGAGCAATTACCTCGTCTTTTACATAACCTTCTTTTACCAGCACAAGGTCAGGCTGCAGGGCAATGATACCCTCCGCATTAATACTTCCCCGGTAGCCAATGGAGGGAAGGCTTAATACTTTAGAAGGGTAATTGCTCATTCTGTCAATGGCAATGATCTTATCGCAATCACCCAGAGCACATACGATCTCTGTAATCTCTCCGCCTGCGGTGATAATCTTTTTTTCAGTTGGAAAGACATTCTTTCCAATAGCCGGAATTACGAAAAAACAACCGATTATCTGTAGCAAAAGGATAGTACGGCAAAGAATATTTTTATAGTGTTGTAGTAACATGTTTTCTTATTTAGAATAATTATAAATAACAAAACAAAGGTAAGATCACAAGCGAGCTGAGTCAATCGCCTTTGATAGGCATTTTTGAATAGCTATGGATAGTTATGGAACTCACTACACATAGGGAAGGAAGTAACTACTTGTAGTTAAGCTACTTTACTTTTAAGTTAAATCGAGAAGGTAAGGTGAATTACGAATGAATAATTACGAATTACATTAATGGATTAAGCAACTAATGAAATTAATAAGATTAGAAAATGAAAAAATAATAAATCGCTTCAACTTCAAAAAAGGTAAAACTTTGATAGTTCTAAATTTTTATTTGTAATGTAAAGTAAAAAGTTCTTCCGTCAGAAGGAATAATACCTGGGCCGGGATAGCCGGCGGCCCTTCTTGTGAAGTAATGCTCATCCAATAAGTTGTTCACACCACTTTCAAAGGTCATGAATTTGTATTTGTAGCTTAATGATAAATCCATGATGCTATAGGATGGAATGAGGCCCTCCACAGCTGAAGGTGTAAGTTTGGCATTTGATGCATCACTGAAGTGCTCCTGAGTATATGAATATTGATATGAGATTTTAAACTTGTTACTTGTAAAGGTAAGCCCGGTTTTAATATTCAGGCTTGGCACTAATTCAACTTCATTGCCATCTATTGCGCTGTTTTCTTCACTAATGTATTTAGCATCTATGAGTGCTACATTACTAAACCACATGATTTTCTTGCTGGCTTCAGTGTACCGGTCTATCAGTTTTAATAAGTTAACTTCCGTGAAAAGTTCAGTCCCAATATGTCTGGAATCAGCAATGTTGGTACGGTATCTGAATATTCTGAAATTTTCGTTGTCGGTTCTTAATATAGCTCCGATCCTTCCATTGTATTTCAGGTAGAAAATACTTGCATCGAAGTTTATAATATTCTGATGATGTCCACGGATTCCCAGATCAAAATTATAGCCGGTTTCATCCTTTATATTGGGATCCACCGTTAGATTCGGATTGACCACTCTTATGTCATTGAAATTGATTGCCCGATAGTTTTGAGAAAAATTTCCATATAGTTCCACACGGTCTGTGGGTTTATAGCTGGCACCCAATCCAAACAAAATCAAAGATCGGTTTCTGTCTTTGGTTTCGTTTACGCTAAAAACGGAATCTTCAGCTATTCCGGTTACAGGGTTTGGAACTAATACTTTATCCTGGAAATATCCTTCCGCATTGGTTTGAATGTACTCAAACCGTACTCCGGGAGTGATACTTACTTTTTTTGAAATGTTAAAAATGTTCTCTGCAAATACTGAAACATTGGTGCTTGGAAAGTCAAAATCAGAACCTTCGAGATTATCCGGATTATTAAAAGTAAAATTGGCGTCTGAGCCATCGGTTCCATTGCCCTGCTTACGATCGGTAAAACCTTTATAAAACCTGGAGCCTACGAGTAAAACTGATGGTATGTTGTGCGGGCCATAATGGAAAATAAGTCTTGTCTCGTTTCCAAAATTTCTAAAATCATCAACAAACAGATCTCTCTCCTGCATATCATCTACTCGGTCAATTCTTCCCAGGTTTCCTACAGCGTCTCTGCCTCCAATGAGCAGGAAGTTTCTTGTATTCAACTTTAATCGATCAGAAAATTTATAATCAGCAGTCACAGCTGCCAGGTTCCAATTTACCCTGAACCAATTTCTGTTGCGTATCGATTGTCTGGGATCCTCATTAAAAAGTGCATCTGTCAAACCACCGGGTTGCTTGGTCAGATAACGCATGAAAGTATATTGAAAGCCCAATTTTAATTTTTTGGAAGGTTCATACGCTATATTAGTATAGGCCATATGAGAATTGAAATTTGAGTTGGGTCTCCAACCATCACCACGCTTAAATTGATAAAAAGTGTAATGATTGATTTTCCCTTTTGTACCACCTATGCTGTTGAATGAATTGAAAAAACCATATGACCCTACTGACTGTCTGGAGGTTAATTCGAAAGGTTTATCTTTTGGTCCTTTCTTCAAAATGAAATTCAAGAGCCCACCAAATTGTGTGCCGTATTGTAAGGAAGCTGCCCCCCTGACTACCTGGATATGATCAACTGCTTCCAGGGCCGGGGTATAATAACTTTCAGGATAACCTAATGCGTCAGCGCTGATATCATAGCCGTTTTGTCTGACATTAAAATTTGAAGTTCTATTGGGATCCAGACCTCTTGCGCCAATGCCTAACTGCAAACCGGCACCATCACTTTCCCAGATATTTAGTCCGGGCACTTTCGCATAGGCCTGGCGACTATTGTTGGTGGCCAGGTTGGCTACGATTTCATCCAAAATAATTACCTCCGACTTTTTGGCCTCATAAATACCTGCTCCCTCCACTGACCTCAGTCGTCTGATGCCGTTTGTTTCTTCTCTTTCAGCGGTAATTTCAACCTCATCCAATTCAGTTTCCCAATCTCCCATCGTGAAATTAACTTCATATCGACCACCTTCAGCTTTTACCGTGACAATTTCACTTTGAAGCCCTAAGTAAAATGCTGCCAGTTCGTATATCCCGGGGTTTAAGTCTTCTATTGTAAACTTCCCCTCCTTATTTGTGATTGTTGAAATAGAAGAGTTTTTGATAAAAATTTCGACTGCCTCTATCGGTTCTCCGGATGCTTTGGAAACAACCTTCCCTTCAATCTGCACTTTTTGTGCCATGCTCATCTGGCAAAGTGTTAAACAAAGTAGCAGAAACAATATTCTTTTCATGTATAACATGCTTACAGTCTTTATTTTTTAAAAGGCAGAATCCAATCTTTATGTCCGAAACTTTCTTTCACCTTCATCAAATCAACGGTCTTATCGAGGAAAGGTCTGTTACCACTTCCGTTTAAAGTTACATAGGCCTCTGCACGAATTTCCGGGTTCTCAATACCTTTCTTTTGATATTGTTCGCCAATGTAGTGCGCAAACTGCAGTATCATATCCGGTTGCGTTGACATCATCTTCTCCTGGTTTGGCGTTAGATAATCACTGGCATATACTTCTCCCGCTCGTCCGCTATCAGGATCGGTTATATGGAATATCACATATCCGGCTTTTTCAATTAACATAACACGCCAGGAAAAACGAAAACCTTCTTCCGTCCAGAAAAGTTTGTCCGGATACAGTGTAAATCGCCAGGGAAGAAATATTTGGATCACAAAGTGCAGTACAAACAATGAGAGCACTATTCGTTGATAAGGAAATTTGAAAATTTTAGTTTCCGAAGGCTCAGGACTACTAATCCATAATTTAGCTTTCCTCAATGCCCCCGACAACAATGCTATGAACTTATGGTGAAAACCTTCCGAAAAGAAGATAAGTGTTGCCAGGATCATGATAAATGGGAACATTCCAATAGGAAAGAGTAATCTGGTAATTACATGGAAAGCAATTACTGCTATGTAAGCGTATTTCCTCGTTTTTGAATTTAAAAGGAAGAAAGGGATGGTCAAGTCATAAATAGCGCCAAACCAACTAAACACATAAGCGACCCAGGTGTACTTAAAGAAATTACCAATAATGGGGAAGTGTTCATTGGCAGGTAACCATATTTTCAAGGGAAGTGCTTCCAATAGCCAATCAGGGTTTAATTTAGCTACGCCAGCATAAAAATAGACTAATCCCAACTGTAATTTAAAAATACCAATGATCCATAGAGGAACCTGACTTACCTTTAATGACGGTTTTCTTAAAATATCAATTGCGAAATAGCGGTTGGCGGGAACCCATATCATCAAAAAACTAACGATACTTACGAAATAGTAGTGATTCAGATAATTGGTTTTATCAATGAGCTCTACATAAGTAAAGCCAAGGAAAAACAAGGTACTGAAAATACGGTAGTACCCACCGATCATGATCATAAAGGCTGAGAGTGCCAATACAATGAACAGGGCATGCATACCAAATGCGCCCAGAGGTTTCACCCAATCAAATCCAAAGTAGGTAAAAAAGAATTGAGGAGCTACATATTGTTCATTTATCCAACCATTAGCCATAAACCTGATCATACTCATAAGCATGATAAAGCCAAACAATACCCTGAAAGTAGCCAGGGGAGCTATGGATACAGGTTTATTGATATAGTTGAATAGATTTTTCATCTTAAGATCAATGCCATTTATTAATCACCATCATTATCCTGATAAGTAATCAACACACCTAGTGCAGATGACATATCGGTTTTGAACAGAATAACAAGCTTTTGAAGCTCCTGGTATGCCGCATTGGCCGGATCAGGGTTGTTTTCTACAGTCTCTGCATAGGGTTCAGGTATGTCGGAAACCTTTGATATGACCAGATCAAGTTGATCACTGATGACATCGGCTAACAGCGCATCACCATTTTTTGCATCCAATGCTTTCAAATTGTCATAAATACCTAAGCCATCTTCGGCACCTTTACCAAGATAAAAATCTCTGATGGCCTTGAGATTTTCTGTGGCCAATGCAATGGACTGCTCACTATACCTGGCTTCCACGTTGGCAGGAACCGGTATTCCTAATGATCTTACTCCCAATGGTATTCCGATTTTATTGTCCCTTGTGAATTTTTCGTAATGAAGTGTAATCGTGTTTACTAAAATACCCAGGGAACTGCCAATATCGGTTCCATTGGCATTAATGAATGTTTGGATATAATTACCGCCACTTGCTTTCCAATTGTCCAATACATCACTCACTTTGGAGATCATTGTTTCAGCTAAATCTTCCAGATATGTTTTTCTGTTTGCTGCGTTTGAATCACTGGTGTAAAAAGCCAAAAGATCCTGATCATTATCAGCCAGACCATTTAGTAAATAATCAATGGCAGGAAGACCTGCAGCATTGATATTGGCTACAGCGTCTAAATTATAATTACCAGAACTGATATTACTATTGATGGTAATCGTATTGGTTGGGAAGCTATTCATTGAGGCACGGAGCAGTACATTTTCAGCTCTTCCAAATTCATAAAAACTACTGCGCTGCCATTTCAGGTAGGCATCCTGGAAATCATCTCTGCTGGTGCTCAAGGTACCTGTCGTTGGATTTGCATTAAAGGCTTGTATAGATGTTTGAAGTTGCTGCAAAGAAGCCAACAATGACTCATAACTTGGGATGATAAGGTTGTTTCCAAGGTTTTTCAACATATCGTCCCTGCTAAATTGGTTGTCACCACCAGGATTATCATCTTCGCCACAGCTGGATATGAGGGTCAAACAACCAATAACGGAGCATGTGAGAATGAGTTTAGTAAATAATTTCATGTGTTTACAACAAGTATTTAAGTGTTAGCGTATTGAGGTGTTTGAGTATGGACTTTTCAATCCAAAACTTAAAACCCAAAATTTCCAATGATTTCAAAGGCTTATTTTTTTGAATCGTGCAAAAATCGCTGTTTCCTATTTCTAAGTCAATGATACAAGCTTTTTTAATCATGATTAAGATCATATTTTGATCACCCTTTTAAAACACAAAAACCCTTGTCCCAAAAAAGGGACAAAGGTTGAGAAAAACTTAATCTTATTTATCTTTTGTTTAGAGATCGTTTTTAACATTGTCCAATCCAAATTTTGAACTAATAGCATCTTTTGCGTCGTTCAATCCTGTGATGGTAACATTGTAAAAATTGATACCTATATCCGTATTTAAAATATCGTCAATCTCGCTTTGGGTCATTTTTGCTCTTGGACTATAGCGAAGCGCCTCTATAAAAGCCCATGCTTCTGAAAGTGCATGATGCATTTCCCCTTGATCAGAACCGATGTTGTCAAGTGTGGCATTGATATAGTGGATGGCAGTAGCTGCAGCTACCAATTCAAGATTTTCGTAGAGAATATCTCTTTGCGCATCTTTTTCATCATAATCAAAATTGACAATGGCGGTTCTTCCGGCAATATAAGCATCCATCAGTTTTTGGTTCGAGCCTATTAAAGCATCTCTACCGTTGCTGTAATTACCCCAGAATCTATTGGTTGTTGTAGTAGGGAAATCAACCGGGACACCAAAATAACCGAACGCTTCGTCCCAATGGTGCTCCATATCAGTATAGTTTTTTCCATCTCTCAAAGAGATATTCTGAACATCATTCCCTGTTCTGTCATCTGTTAAATAAGTATTATAAACCTGGTTTAAGAAAACGGATCCCATCAATCCTTTTTCAATCAGTTGGGCATATTCTCTTCCATTGGCATCAACAAGGATGGTTTTATTCTTTCCAACTCTTGTTAAAAGTCCGGGAGTTCCGGAAGAAGCTGTTCCAGGATTGTCACTATTGGTAGCCATTTCATTTAACCAGCCTTCAACTGTTTCTACAGCAGAGGCGAAAGTTTTGTTCTTCAGTTGTTTAGTTGAAGTGAATGAAAAGTTTCCACCACCATTGTCTCCCGTGTTCGCGTACATATCCAGGAGAGCTTGTGCGCTTACAGCCTGCCCATTGTTAGCATTTCCCATCAATGTTTTAATTTCGCTCAACTGGTTCAAACGATCTGTTTGCCCACTGAATGAAACAGTTGTTTCACTATTTCTGGTAAATGCATAGGTTCCTGGTACAGAAATAGGATTGTCGGGTACAAAGGTAGCCGTAATCGTCGCACTGGCGGTTCCAGTCTCCGCAATGTTCTGTTTATCCGTGGCTGTAAATGCAAAATTGTAGACCGTACCCCAGGTTGATTTTCCGCCATCTTTTTCCAAAGGAACATCAAAGGTATAATCTACAGTCTGGTTTGTACTGCCATCGGTCACTTGAACAGTTGTCTTATCTCCACCATCTACAGAAACTTCCAGGCTTTTAATGCCGGCAGGAGCATTGAATGTCACTTTCAGGGTGGCTGTTTCACCAGGTTTCTGAGTTATGGCATCACTCTCAAATGTTATTGAAGGCGCATCGAAATCAGTAGGTTCATCATCATTTTCACAAGCCATGAAAAAACATGAGAAAACAATTAATAGCGTGGTTAATTTGGTTGTGCGAAGCATCTCTATCTATCTCTTTTTATTTAGATTAATTTTAAATAATGGCAAAGATAGCATCACAAGGAAGTGAGGTCAATCGCTTTTGATAGTGAATTTTGATATCACTAGTTATAGGTATGTATAGCTAGTTATAGGTATGTATAGCTAGTTTTAGGTATCGGGTTGCAAGGTACAGGTTACAAGATTCAAGTTCGATTTTTCTCAATTTCCTTGTTGAAATGAAACCCTATATATAAGC
>JAUJEA010000017.1 GCA_030442035.1 Splendidivirga corallicola | reverse complement strand
GCAACCTGCAACCTGCAACCTGCAACCTGCAACCTGCAACCTGCAACCTGCAACCTGCAACCTGCAACCTGCAACCTGCAACCTGCAACCTGCAACCTGCAACCTGCAACCTGCAACCCAAAATCCATCAATCGCCGTCATTGTCAGAAAAGGTCACCAGTAAGCCGAGGCTTGAAATCATATCGGTTTTAAGTAGGATCACCAACTTTTGAAGTTCCTGATAGGCAGCTTCCACTTTGATTGTATCATCTGTTAAGGCGTCGAATAAAGTGTTGTCAATCCCATTCAGGGCTGTTTTTACATTTGAAAATTGATCCTTTATAGCCTCCGAAAGCATTTGATCATCCAGGTATTTTGCATCCAGCTCATCCAGATAGTCGTCAAAACCTGTCGAGTTACCACCAAGAAAGACTGCTTCTATAGACAGGATATTTTCTTTAATGAAAGACAAAGAAGCCCTGCTTCTTTTGGCTTCAACATTATTGGGTAGGGGAGTTCCAAGGCTTTTTTTCCCAAGTGGGATACCCAATTTTTGATTTTTTACTATTTCAGTAAGAAAGATCAATTCATTGGCCAGCATGTTAACAGAACTGCCAACATCCTTACCATCCGCATTAACAAAGGTATTGAAGTAATTGCCGTTGGTAGGTTCCCAGGCATCATACAAGGTGTTGGCAATGTATACCAAGTTTTCACAAAGCGCTAATAAAAAATCAATACGATTTTGTGAATCAGTAAAACCATTGATGATATTCTGCTTATCATTATTTTCGTCGAAAAGCAGGTATTCAATCGCGGGTATTCCCTTACTTGTTGATCCGAGTGTCTCGATATACTCACTATTGATGGATGAACCATTTGTGATTGCTTCCTCAATGGTAAATGTATTGGTAGGCCAATTGTCGATACTGGTTTTTAGTAATAACTGATCTACGGGACCCAAGTTAAATATTTCAGCTTTTTTCCAGGCCACAGCAGCTTTGAGCCACTGATCCTGGAGTGTGTTGAGGTTTGCTTCTGATATATCTTTTGAAAAAGCAATAGCTGTATTTGAAAGTGCCATAGCCTCTTGTCCAAAAATATCATAAGAAGTAAGGATCTGATTTTGGGCTATATTCCGGAGTAAGGATTTGCGGTCGAACCGGTCAATCTGCTCATCGTCCTTGCTACAAGAACCTACCATGGCAAGAGATGCAAAAATGCCAATGCCCAGTAGTGTTTTTATGACCATACCAAAATACTTCATATCACTTATCAACTTTAACACTTAAATACTTTTAAACTTTTCGACTCAGATAGTTACACCATCTCGGAGCAGTAATAAATTGCCTTAAAGAGATTCTAAAAACTTAATAACTGCTTCTCTATCATTTTTATTCAATTGCATGTATGCCTGTTTTGATCTTTCCGCTTCACCACCATGCCACAGGATCGCTTCTTCAAAATTTCTGGCCCTGCCATCATGTAACAAATTAGTATGACCATTAACAGTTTGAATCAAACCAATTCCCCAGAGGGGAGGAGTTCTCCACTCGTTTCCATTTGCTTCAAAATCAGGTCGGTTGTCTGCCAGCTCCTCTCCCATATCATGGAGGAGCAGATCCGTATAAGGGCGGATCACCTGATCCGAGAACTCCGGTATGGATGCATCCGTTCCTGTTGTAATTTTTGCTTTATGGCAACCCGTACAATTTGACTCGAAGAAAAGCTGTTTTCCACGTAGTACCATAGAGTCTTTCCAATTTCTTCTTTTGGGAACAGCGAGTGTTGCGGAATAAAATGATACTTTATCCAAGATTTCCTCGGTAAGCTCAGGAGAACCACCCGTGGAACCTGATTGACAAACCTCTTGTTCAGGAGTACACGTTTCCTCCGGAAAAATGGAAGAGGTTATACCAATATCACCTACAAAGGCGCCTGCAGTTTGTTGTTTTACATTAGGTTGATTTGCTTTCCAACCGAATCTTCCCAGGCTTTTTTGTTGCTTTTGAATATCCCAAACGTAATTTGCTTTTCCGGAAATGCCATCCTGATCCAAATCATCAGGATCTTCAAAGCTTAAAATGGTTTCTTCATCAATAGCTTCCAGAAGGCCTAAACCTACCATGTGTGGCGCTACCCTTGGTGATACCAGGATATTACTTGGCATGGGACCATATTGTAAATCTTTAAACTCATAAATGGGTTTCCTTAAGGAATAACTTTCTCCGTCAGGATATTGACCGGTTATTTCCTGGTATGAGATGTCAACAGTTCCTTCTTCAGGTAAATTAAGAATAGCGTGGTTAGATAGTTGTGTTCCATATTTGGGTACTGGAATAGAGCCTCCATTTTCATCTACCCCGGGAACACTTAACCGGAATAAAATGGAAACAATGGGATCACCTGGAGAAATTGGCGGTGTTCCTCTTCCATCTTTGAAATGACAACTCGAACATGATCGTGCATTGAAGAGAGGTCCCAACCCATCAAGATCCTCGGTAGAAGCCGGAGCAGTTACCCAGTTTACATTGAAAAAAGAATTTCCTGTTATAAAAATAAGATCTCGATCGCCTTGTAAATTAGGAGCAGGATTTCCAAATGCATTGACAGATTCATCAAAAACGGAGGCTGCCCCGCCGGAGAACTCCTCACCATTCTCCAGCCAGGAAGGCCCATCATCATCGTTCTCACAACCTACAAATATTGCTATACCAAAATACAGCAATGCTATACTGAATACCATTGGTTTTCCAACATATTTCTTGATCCGTTTCATCATTTTTCCTGGCAACTTCTAAAAATTCTCTTGTGGTTAAAATAGAAGAATACATCCCTGGATATTGGATGTATTCTTGTCATTTAAAATATTAATGTTATGAAATAAAGCTTTTAGATATCAGGTTTCGGGTATCAGCAAGGTCTTTAAATACTAAAATCCGAAACCTAAAACCTAAAACCTTTTTTATATATCAGAGGGATCCAATGTAAATCCGAATAGTGCGGAAACCTCTGCTATTTTGTCTCCCTGATCACGAAGATTGTCAAAAGCGTCTTTTACACGTGTTCTACCAGGTTCTGCCAGGATCTCCTGGTCAAACGGAGGTTGCATGGCATTTATTTTTGTTAAAGAGCTTGAAAGCAAATCGGTTAGCTCCTGGTTCAGCGTAGTATTTTGAGCTTTTACCAAATCATCAATTCCGGGACCGTCAATTGTTGTCCCATCTACTTTTACATATTTACCCAGATAAACATTTTGAATGCCCTGTGCATTATAGAGTATGTCGTTGTGTGTGTTGTCACTAAAACAAGAATGTTCATGTTCCTTACTTTTTACGTCCCATGCCACAAACATTCTTTCTCCGGCTAATTCTCCTTTGCTTAGTTTTCCGATTCCGGCAAGAATTTTTTCCAAAGAATTGTCAAGTTCGGCCTGAGAAGTAAAGAATGTTCTATATGATCCCCCTTCTTTCCATTCATCAATTAAACTTTGCAGATCATCCAGGATCAACGCTACTGCTGCTTTTAAATATTGTCCCCTTCTGGCTTCAGGAGTAGTATCATCCCCGGTCACTACAAAATCACTTAAAGGTCTCTCTCCTCCACCAGGTCCTGTACTTATATCCTGTCCCCACAGTAAGAACTCAATAGCATGGTAACCGGAGCTCACATTAGTCTCACCACCATCCTCATTTAAAGAGGCAATCAGTGCTTTGTCAATGGTAGGAAATTGCGTTGGTGAATTAATGATATTGGTTCCCACATTGTTTGCACCATCGTTTACATTTCCTTCAACATTATCAATATATGATTCATCCAATGGCCAGGCATTCAGCTGTCCTTCGGGGCCATCGTTATCATCGATTGGGCCACCATAAAATCTAAAAGCTTCTGACTGACCATATGGATTTCTCGCTGCCAGCCAGGCATCTTTAGCGGCTTGTAAGGAAGCTGCGGTCGGATCACTCACAAAATCATTGATCTTATCACTAAGTTGAGTGGCAGTGGTATGGGCATCCTGGTAGTTGGCTAAAACAATATCAGCATAATTATCGATTACTGCTTGCTTAGTTACCGAAGCAGCAGCACCCTCATCATCTTTGTCGCATGAGGCACATATGAAAAGGCATATTGATAATAAGGTAAGTAATTTTTTCATAGTTAGTTTCCAGATTTAAACGGGAGATTTTAATCCCTCTGTAGAATAATTATTTAATTGTTCTGCAAAAGTAGAGCTGCTTGATAAGTGGATCAATCGCTTGCATTGGTCATTTTGCGCTGACCAACATTAGCGATGGTTTTCACTAATACTAGTTGTCATGATAGCTAGTTGTAGGTATCTCCTGAAAGGACTAAAACAAAAGGTCTATCAAGGATAAATCCTGATAGACCCTATTAAATGTGTGGTTGTATTGCCTCCAACTATATAGATCGACAAAACAAAACTATCCCCTAATAGTTTTTTCAGAGGACTGCAGATTGGGAAAATTTTGACCTTTGGGATGGTTTGTTATGATTTTTTCTATCAGATGCTCAATACTTGTTCTTTGGAAAAATTCTATAACACTAATAAGAATGGATCAGGCGGAATTGTTGTAGAGAAAGGTTGTTGATATTGTGTTGAAGTGCTTAAGTGTTGAGGTGTTGAAGTTGAAAAATGTCTTAATCTATCAAAAAGGGAACTTATTTGAATAGAGCTATCCTTTATTATATGCTGCAAACCGGTAAGTGCCTGGTATAAGAAGATAGCGATCAGCAGATAAACTTTGTAACCTCTTGCCGAAAACTGATTGAAAAGTATTGATAATAACCACCTAAATAGTCCCCCCTAAAAAAGTCCCCGCTGCAGAAATTAGTAGAAAGTATTTAGTAGAAAGACTGAAAACTGTTTGTAGCAGCTTGGTGATTGAACCTTGCTTTCATAAAATTTAGCATCAATATCTTTTTACAGTAATCGTACCATACAAAATTCGCAAGCTTTTAATGGAATTGATCAAAAAGCTTGCAAATTTGGTCGTTTTATTTCTCCGAAAAAAAGGAAAAAGCAACAGCAATCTTTCTTTTATCTTGAGTCTTTTATCTAAAATCTTGCTTAAGCAAAGCAATTACTTTTTCATCCAATATCAAATAGTACTTTTTTAGGATCAACTAAATAACTGCATTAGGCTTTAACTTTAACACTCAAACACTCAAACACTTTAACACTCATTAACACTCATTCCCAGGTAATCCCCAATTTTTCGGATTGATCCATAAGAATTTGAAAGCCCTGATTTGTACGAGAGTAGCTAGAACTAGGTAGTCATATCGCTAACGGTAGGTATATATGATATCATTAAGTATATGCTCTCAGACTATTTGGGAGTAATGATCCCGGTATTAATCGCATAAATGACAAGCTCGGCAGGTGATTTGGCATTCAACTTTTTAAGAATGTTCTTACGGTGCGTATTAATGGTGTGATGGCTTAGATTTAGTTTGTCTGCTATTTTAATGGTGGAATTTCCTTCGGCTATAAGCTTGAGTATTTCGGTTTCCCTTTTGCTAAGATTAGTTGGTTCGCAATCCTCCTCTTCTTTCTGAAAGTTTTTTTCCAGCAGCACATCCAAAACTTTGTTGCAAAAGAATTTCTGCCCCTTTGAAGTTGCCCTTATAGCTCCAACAATTTCTTCTTGTGAACATTCCTTGGTTACGTAACCATTAATTCCTGATTCAAGGGCTTTTTTAATATTGTCTTTATCATTGTCTGAGGAAATGATCAGCAGCCTGGTTTTGGGGGAGATCGTTTGTAAATCCAGAAGGTCCTCCACACTTACAAAATCAGCCAGATTATAATCTAAGATCAATAAAGAAGCATCGGTGTTGTTCAAAGCTTCAATGAGGTGAGCTTTAGATTTAACCTCATCAACTATCTTTAAATCAGTATGTTGAGCAATAAGTGCTTTGAGGCCCGCCCTTGACAAGTCCTGTTTATCTGCCAGCAATAACTTTATCTCCGACAAAGTTTTATTTATTTAGATTAATTAAAAATAATGGCTAAGATAAATTGCTTTCCAGAAAAATGGAAATTATTTAGATTTTTTCTAAATAGTGTCGCTGACATCGTAACAAATAGCTGGTAAATTTTTCGCCGGAGAAAAGAATGTTATTCCTTAGATGAAAAACGTACGAATTTCTTTCGGACCTGCTAATTTCTCAAAATTGAGTAATAAGTTTTTCCATTCACCCTTGTTTTTATATATTCGAATTTTAACCAAATATTAACTTATGCAGCGACTTAATGAAATTCTTCAAACCATTGACGGCTATTTAGGTGGCGGACAATGGTTTGTATTTCTCCTCTTAGGAGTGGGGGTGTTTTTTACACTCTATCTCAAGTTCCCACAAATACGATTTTTAGGACATGCCTTCAAGGTTGTAAGAGGTAAATTTGATAAAGAAGGTGACGAAGGAGATACTTCTCATTTTCAGGCCTTGGCCACAGCGCTTTCAGGTACAGTGGGTACCGGTAATATCGGAGGGGTAGCTTTCGCCATTTATCTGGGAGGTCCTGCAGCGTTATTTTGGATGTTGGTGACGGCCTTTTTGGGTATGACCACCAAATTTGTTGAGGTAACACTTTCGCATAAATACAGGGAAAAAGCTGAGGATGGAAGTATTGCAGGTGGACCTATGTACTATATGAAGAATAAGCTTAATGCCAAGTGGTTAGCCGCCATCTTCGCAGGAGCTACCGTTCTCTCTTCATTCGGTACTGGTAATATGCCACAGGTAAATAACATTGCCAGTTCCGTATTTGCTACGTTTGGTATCGCTCAATGGATAACCGGAGCAGTTTTAGGTGTACTATTGATGTTTGTGATTGTTGGTGGTATCAAAAGAATTGCCAAAGTCACCGAGAAGCTAGTACCCTCCATGGCAGTTCTTTATTTCATTGGTGCATTTTCTGTAATTCTTTATAACTACGAAAATATTGTTCCTTCCATCATGGCTATTTTCGGGGATATCTTCTCAGGATCAGCTGCAACAGGTGGTTTCTTAGGCGCGACGATTGCCTATGCCTTTAACAGGGGGGTAAACAGAGGTTTGTTTTCCAATGAAGCAGGACAGGGATCTGCCCCTATTGCACACGCTGCAGCAAAGGCCCATGAGCCTGTTTCGGAAGGGATGGTGGCTATTCTGGAGCCTTTCATTGATACCATCATCATATGTACGATTACAGGCCTTACGCTTTTATCATCTGGTGTATGGAGTGAAAAACACCAAAATGAATTTGACTACGCTGAACTTCAGGTGCTGGCACAATACTATGATGAGGGAAATGAACAGCATCGTAGCCAAATTGGTAGTCATCTTGTAGGCAAAGAAGCACTGCCGCTTTATAATGGTGATCTTCAGGTGGAAAATGGTGAGGTACAAGACGAACTCACTATCATTCATATGAGATCATTTGCTGAAGACATGGTTATCAATAAAGATGGTACACCATATACGGGAAGCATTGCCGTGGAAAATGGTAGCTTCGTTGATGACAGTTATATCATTAACGGAAAATCACTTGTTCATAGTGCTGAATTAACCACCATCGCATTCACCAGAGGATTTTTTGGAGATTTTGGTAAATACATTGTATCGATAGGCTTATTGTTATTTGCATTTTCTACAGCCATATCCTGGTCTTACTATGGAGACAGGGCCATGACTTACTTAGCCGGATCGAAATCAGTGCTTTATTATCGACTGGTTTATGTCGGTGCATTTTTCTTTGCATCCTTTGCCGATACGGCCATCGTTTGGACAATGGCAAACATTGCGATCGTTCTCATGACAGTTCCTAACCTCGTAGGTATCTTGATGCTTAGTGGTGATATGAGAGATACATTGAAAAAATACTGGGTCGATTTCAGGAAAGAATGGCCTGATTCGAAATAACAATAGATAATATCATAAAAAAGAGGCTGTCTCAAAAGGGCAGTCTTTTTTTGTGGTTTTGAAAAAAAAACGGAGGTATTGCTACCTCCGCCCTCCAAGATTGTTATCTTGGAGTATGTCTTGTAGTTCAAATAT
>JAUJEA010000016.1 GCA_030442035.1 Splendidivirga corallicola | reverse complement strand
TGCGCTACATCTCCATCACAAATAGGATCTGTTAGGATCGTCACTGTTTTAACTGCCGGACGTGGATTGATCGTTACTGTACTGGCTGCACTCTGAGCACTCGTACAATTGGCTCCGGCGCCATCTGTTACTTCCACTGTATAATCTCCACTCTCTGCTACACTATTTAAGGTGATTGTCTGCGTTGTCAATGCTGTCGCAATACCATCTTTATACCAAAGGTAAGTGCCACCATTAGGCGCTGCGGAAGACTGTAAATCCACATCGGTCGTGCCACCATCCTCACAGAAGGTCAAACTACCGCCTGTTACTGTGATCGTTGGTGTCGCTGGAATGGCATCAATCGTAATCCCTACGCCTGCAAAATCTCTTGTACATGTAGTGCCTGGATTAGTTGCTCTTACGATCAATGAAGTAACACTGGTGGATAGTGCACTGGTTGTGATCGTCAGGTTCGCTCCTGTACCTGGGGTGGAAGCGCTCACAGATGTTAAGGCCTGATCAAATACCTCATAGTTAATCCCGGCATCGGAAGCAGTGATCTGTACTTGCGCTACATCTCCATCACAAATAGGATCTGTTAGGATCGTCACTGTTTTAACTGCCGGACGTGGATTGATCGTTACTGTACTGGCTGCACTCTGAGCACTCGTACAATTGGCTCCGGCGCCATCTGTTACTTCCACTGTATAATCTCCACTCTCTGCTACACTATTTAAGGTGATTGTCTGGGTGGTCAATGCTGTCGCAATACCATCTTTATACCACAAATAAGTGCCACCATTCGGTGCTGCGGAAGATTGCAAATCTACATCCGTCGTGCCTCCATCCTCACAGAATGTTAAACTACCACCTGTTACTGTGATTGTTGGGGTAGCTGGGATCGCATCGATCGTAATCCCTACGCCTGCAAAATCTCTTGTACATGTCGTGCCTGGGTTAGTCGCTCTGACTATTAAACTTGTTACTGCGGTGCTTAAGGCACTGGTGGTTATTGTTAGGTTAGCGCCTGTGCCCGGGGTCGAAGCACTCACTGAAGTTAAAGTCTGATCAAATACCTCATAGTTGATACCAGCATCAGACGATGTGATCTGTACCTGGGCTACGTCTCCATCACAGATAGGATCTGTTACAATCGTCACTGTCTTAACTGATGGTCGTGGGTTGATCGTTACTGTACTGGCTGCACTCTGCGCACTCGTACAATTGGCTCCTGCACCATCTGTTACTGCTACTGTATAATCACCACTCTCTGCGACACTGTTTAAGGTGATTGTCTGCGTGGTTAAAGCTGTTGCTATGCCATCTTTATACCACAAATAAGTGCCACCATTCGGTGCTGCGGATGATTGCAAATCCACATCGGTTGTGCCACCATCCTCACAGAATGTTAAACTACCACCTGTTACTGTAATTGTTGGCGTGGCTGGAATGGCATCAACAGTTATATTAACAGTTTGAGTTAATTCAGCCTCACAAGTAGTACCTGGTTTAGCAACCACTTTAAACCCAGTAGTAGCAGCCAATGCACCTGTAGGTAAGTTTATCGTACCTCCATCACCGTTAACAGGTGAACCTACGTCCACATCTGCCAATGTTCTTAATTGATAAGGAACTCCATTTTCAGAAGAGGCCACTGTAACATTGGTGGAAGCTCCATTACAAATGGGATTAGTAGTAGCACTTACAGTGAGACCAATATTTGGTGTTGTAATAACTTCAACGGGTTCTGTGACAGAACAAGGGGTAAATGAAACGAAATCCTGTGATCCCAAAAACCAATTGGTATCATTCCTCCCGGCTACAGGAAATGCAACAGATCCATCAACATTCTCAATACCCATTGTTTTTTGGTTTCCGTTGTTACCAACATTAGTCGTATGAATCTCAATTACATTCGTCGTTTCAAATAATTTAACTTGAGCAGTCACAGTCCCACCCCCACCAAAATGAGGGACGTTCAAAAACTCAACCACAAAAATTCGATTAGGCGATGTACCTAAAGTTTCATATCGAATAGTACCTCCACCAGTAGGATCTATGTCATTCCAGGCAAAAGCAATTAGATTATCAGGATTAGTACCATCAGGCAATGTTTGCGGATTAAGAACATTTAAAGCATTGTTTGTAAATGTTAAATATCCATTCGATGCAATATGAATATTCGAGTATGTGGTTTGAAAAAAATCAAAATTAAAACCTAAGCCAATAGCCCCTGTTCCGGCATCATCTCCCAAAGCGACGGTAGTAGGTGTACCAAATGTTGACGGGGCATAGGAACCCGTGTTATTGACAACATCATAAACAAAGTAGGTTATATTGTGAGATCCTACACCAGCAACTGAAGGGTCAAATGTAGTACCACTTATTCCAGGGCCGGATAATATACCTCCTCCCGGAGAAATACCAAGCCCTACAGATGATTCAGAAGTGCAATAAGAACTGTTGAGCCCACTTATTGTACATTGTGCCAAGGCATTAAAATTGGTACCTCCCAGTATTAACACCAGGCACCAAAAAATAAACAACCTTTGCTTTATGTACATGCTACGCTTTAAAATTTTAATCCGATCGTATCAGCAACAGCCATATACTTTGGTCATTCAAACTGGTTCCATGAGATTAATCTGACCATTCTAACAGCTAGACAGTCCTCATAAGAAATGTGGCCTAATACCTTATCTTCCTATTAACCAGGCAGATTGCTCAACAAGTTGATTTTTTTGGCAATTGCTTTATCAAAATTTTAATAAATTAATGAAATAGCGGTTGGAAAGCTCATTCAAGAAGTTGCGAAAAATCAGAGGTGTAATATTTATTGGAAATTTTACGGATGTCTTCTTAGGGCAGGAGTTCCCCCTTAGGATTTGTTTTTATCAAACATAAAACTGTATTATTCGTAGATTCAAAAAATGTTGAGGTTCCAAACAAGGCAAAACCTCCATCGGCTGTTTGTACTACTGCACTTGCTTCGTCATTGCCCTTTCCGCCAAAAATCCTTGGAGTTAATCTCCATTCATCAAGCTCTCTACCACCAGGATCAGTTCTTACCATATAATAATCCTTGTCAGAAGCCCCTTCTCTAAAAGAAGTTGTGGAACCGGCGATGATAAATCCTCCATCTGATAACTGCTGAACCGATAATCCCCATTCGTCCTCCGGTCCGCCGTAGGATTCAGAAAATATCTCATTCAGATTAGCATCCATATTGATCAAAAGAGCATCCTGTCCACCACCTCCATTGCCGATACCTGAGCCTGTTGTTCCTACAATTAAAAATGTAGCTCCCATTTTCGTAATGGAATGCCCCTCTTCATTTCCAAGACCGCCAAAAAAGTTTGTTCCAAGTTCGTCTCCATTGGCATTGATCTTATAAACAAAAATATTTGTCCCCTCTTGTGACAAATCCCTACGGGATTCGGTAGTTCCGGAAATGATATAGCTATTTTCATCGATTTGTACTATAGATCTACCTATTTCAGTGGTTCCTTCAAACCCGCGTGTTCTCTCCCACTCCAAAATTCCAGCATTGTCAGTTTTCACCAAGTAAAAATCTACAGGTGCATTCTTGATTCCATCAGTTTTTGTAGTAGAACCAACCAAAATGAATCCTCCGTCTAATGTATTTTGTATTTCGAAACCCTGCTCATTGGAATTCGTGGATGAGTTATTAAATCTTCTTTCGAACAACACAGCCCCATTGACATCCACTCTCACAAAATACATGTCCGTCGAATCTTGCACGCGCTCATAATCACCCAACAAAGCATACCCGCCTCCAGGGACGATTTGTATCGATCTGCCAACATCATTAAATCCGCCTCCGTAAGTGTTTGACCAAACCTCATTGCCTAGCCTATCAACCTTGACCAAATACATGTCAGACCCTCCGTTTCCAAAGGAGGTTGTGGAGCCAAACAGAATGTATCCACCATCGGCGGTTTGTTTAATATCAAATCCTTGCTGTTGTTTAATACCACCATAAAACTTAACAAATGACCTTCCCAATTCCGGGTCTATCGTTTCATTGATCTCGCAAGAAAGGATCAATGAGCCAAACAGAAATGTTAAAAGATTAAATCTCCAACGTATCCATTTTGATACAACGGTTTTAAGAAAAAGGATATGGAAAATCTTCCTGGACATTCTATTTTTTTTCTAATGCTTTTTTCTTTTTTCTGAGTTTCTTGGGATCATAAAAATATCTGGCATAACCTATTGAAAATGAGAAAGACTCCAGAGAAAAATCATTATCAATATAGCCATATCTAAAAAGCAGGTCATTGTTCGCATTGAGTGGTGCATCTGCATTTCTTAGATTAGTAAAGCCACGTTCATAGCGTAGGTCAAAAAAGATATAATCAGTGCCTATTTCATACTTCAAGCCTACTCCAGCCAGCATTCCAAAGTGCATATTCTTTCTTAGATCAGCTTTATCCAAATCAATTGCAGGTCCATCCACAGGTCTTTGTGGTGTTTCCACGTCCAAAGGATTGGCATTAACGCGTGATATATCCAGATTTGCACTTAGTAAATAATTGAATGAAGCTCCGACATAAACAAATGGATCTATTTTCTTCAAGTGTAATGTATATTTTATAGCAAGTGGAATATCAACCCAAAACTGCTTTTCTTTTAATTTGATGGTAGTATAATTATGGCTTGACAGATCCCTATTGTAAGAAGTAGTGATTAATGGATTGGTGATCTCAAACTTTTTATTGGAAAAAATAAACTCTGCTCTTAGATCAAAATTTTTGAACAAACGGAAATCAACACCACTACCTACTTGAAAGCCAATTGATGCCTTGGATGTTTCTACAGAAAATAAAGCATGATCTACCCCCACCAGATTCAGAGAATTAATGTGTGATGTATTCAATCCTCCTTTAGCATAGAGAGAGAAAACCGGATAGGTTCGAAATTTATTGTATAGGTGGACAAGTTCCGGGGGATCTAGTGCAGATACTGTAAACAATGGATTAGAACGGAGAAGCTTTAACAGATACGTTTCGGCCTGCTCCATATCGTCTAAAAATAAATAGGTTTGTACCAACAATTTGTAGCTACGTTCCTGTTGGTCTCTCCGGAATCCCTTTTTTAAACAATCCTTTAAGATCACGGGAACTTGCCTTAAATGCCCATCTGCATAGCTCTTTTCAGCTTTTTCCAATGCAACTTCACAGTCCTGGGCGTATGTGTGATGCATAATCATAATACACAGCAAGAAAATTATCATGCGGTATAATGATATGTGACAGCTACCTTTTTGAAAGATGATGAAATTAATCATTTTATTAGCTCATTATCACCAATAGGAAGATCTGGACATGTTTGTTCATATTTAATATCCGTATCAACATATTGATACCATTGCCTTGTACTGAAATTTTGTATGAGATGGGGGCAAATCTGCTCAGCCAGCT
Source organism: Splendidivirga corallicola (assembly GCA_030442035.1). Lineage (GTDB taxonomy): Bacteria > Bacteroidota > Bacteroidia > Cytophagales > Cyclobacteriaceae > Splendidivirga > Splendidivirga corallicola. The sequence continues at coordinate 143,712 of JAUJEA010000016.1, read as the reverse complement.
CTCTAGGATCAGTAGGATACATTCTAATCAGACCATTTGCACTTCCTGTAACCAATTTTGTTCCATCAGGACTAAAAGTTAAACTCCAGACCCAATCTTCATGATCATATAATACAATTGGTTGATTGTTAAGTTTAGCCATGTTCCAGATCCTTCCCTCCCCATCAAATGATGTTGCTGCCAGAGACTCATCATTGGGTCCAAATGCTATGGAACTTACTCTTGCCTTAAATCCGGATAGATTTGCTTTCAATCTGTTATTTTTCAACTCCAATATCTTTACCAATCCGGACCTTTCGCCAAATGCGACCAAATCTCCGTTGTGACTGAATGTGACAGATTCAAAGGAGTTCTGCAGTGTATTATAATATATGATGACTTTCTCGCCTGTAGTAAGATTCACTTTCTCCAATTCACCATTATCCTTGGCCAATACAATGGTTTCTCCATCCGGAGATGCCGCAATATCATTAACTCTTGAATTAGTCTTAGTGATCAACCTAAAATCCTTGTGGTTATAGAATTGAACAGTGCTATCTGCTCCAGCCGAAATAAAACCTCTATTATCCGGTAAATATTCTATATCCCAGATTCTGGAATCATGTGCATCAAGCTGTATAGGTTTCTTTTTTTTATCTGTCAGATCAAAAAGTTCCAGATAATCTGCATCATGACCACTTACCAGCCATTTACCATCAGGACTTATAGCAAGTACCCTGTTTGACAGGTTATTTCTTCCGTTATCTATGATTTCCTCATGAGCTCCGTCATCTCCCTCCAAATTCCATTTAAGAATTCTTCCGTCACCACTGGTGGTAAACAATATTTTACCATCAGGATGGAATACCATGGATCTTACTGATCCGTTGTGACCAATCAATCGATTGATTGAATCACCTTTAAGCTTTTTATATGCACTATAAAGCCCTGCATACATATCATAATCCAGGTGATACCCTTTATAATTTTCGTTGAATTGAAAGGCTTGCAATGAGAGTAGCCCTTTCAGATTTCCATCATCAATTTGCAAGGATTTTACAGCCATCGTTTTTGCGATGGAAAGAATTCTCAATCTGTAAGCCTCATTACTATTGTCTTCGGCAATAGCCCTCTGTTCTTTTGCTTCCTGTTCGCTTTCCTTGGCTTTTTGCTCCTGACTTTCTGCATATATTCTGGCACTATCAGCTTCCTGGCGTCTTTCCTCGGCAATATTAGCCTGCTCCCTCGCCAGCAATGCACTTTCTTGTGCATTATGTCTTTCACGTTCTGCCTCATCCTTTCTTTGTTCCGCAAGATCTCTTGCTTCTTTTTCGAGTTGTCGAAGTGAGTCAGACTCGTTCCTCTGCTCAATAATTTTGGCATTTTGTAATTGCAGCTCATTGTTCTGCCTGATGATCTCAGCCCTTCCTTCATCGGCTTCTAACTTTTTGGAAAAGCCATAAATCATTAAGAGAAATGAGAAAATCATGACAATACCGAAAATAAGCGCCACAATTTTTGATGTTCGCAGACGTCGCTGTTGTAAAGCTTCTTTATTTTTTTGCTCAAGCTCATGCGCTTCTTCACTGGATTTCAGAAAGACCATGGCTCGCTCAAACGCAGGATCATATTGTTGAGCCCAGACTAATGTGGGTTTTTGTTTCTGTTTCCAATCCAATGCCAGCTGCAGATCAGGTGGCCGCCACAATGTGGTAAGCCCTGCCTGGTATTTTTCCGCTGCCTCACAAAGTCTCAAATACATTTGGACTGCCTCATATTCTTCCTCCACCCATCTTCTTAATCTCGTCCAGATACGAATTAAACTCTCGTGTGAAACATCTATGATCGAACGAGGTTCTAATGAAACACCCACAGGAGGCATTAGCAAAGATCTCTCAGGTTTTCGAAAATGTTCTATTACTTCCTGAACGTCCTCAACTTTGAAACCACCAATAGCAGCTATTACATCCAGCCTTGTAGGGCTTCTGACACCTGATTCATCATTCCCCTTTTCTGTGATAGTTTTGAACAATACTTCACAAATATCTTTCTGACTTTCCGAAAGTTCATCATATGCTTCATTCGCATGCTCGGAAAGAGCTCCTTCAACCGTACCAATTGCATAATAGTGCTTGATATCAATTGGTTCTTCGGTATTTTTTGTTTCCGACCAATGGCTCCAGGTTCGCATCAAAGCATGTTGCATGATAGGTAGTTGATCCTGATTGTCTCCAATATCATTTAGAACCTGCCTGATTAATCTGGGTGTTATCTTTCCTCCACCTACTGCTACCGGCCCTTCAATCGCTGCTTTTCGCTGCTCACGATTCATTTGAGGAATCAGGTAGTGACTCTTATTGATCATTTTGGTAAGCTCCGGAAATTGTGCAAAATTTCCTGTGAAGTCTGATCTTATTGTCAGGGCAATATAAAGTGGCACTTCATTCTGCCGGATGGATTCGATAAGCAGATTTACATAGCCGGCCACTTCATTCATGGCTGTATGAGACCCTTCACTGTTTTTATATCTGAATAATTCCTCAAACTGGTCTATGAGCAGGAATATATTTCTGTTGAGAGGTATTAATTGCTTTATGGCATCGATTAAGCCAAGAGAGCTACTTTTTAAAATAGATTGAGTAAATATTCTCTTGAATGCTTTGTTCTCTTCCAAGCCATTTGAAAAATTGGCTTCTGCAGCATTTAAAGAATCAGCAAGATTTTGCATTGGGGAGGAACCGGGTCTGGTAATGATTACTTCCCAATCGGAGTTGGCACCTACAAATAAACCTCCATGAAGTTTAGGAATTAGTCCGCAATACATTAAGGAGGATTTACCACTTCCGGAAACACCTACAATGGCTGCAAATCTATTGCGTGAAAGCTTTGAAACTACCTCATCAATTTGCCCTTCTCTTCCAAAGAATAGATGACTTTCATTGATGGTAAATGGTCTGAGTCCTGGAAATGGGTTCATCACACCAGAATCAGTTTTACCATTATGATCAAGTAGCTCTATTTCTTTGTTAGCCATACTACTTTCTTAATTTTACTAAAAAAGGTTCCAGGGTTTTCTCATTTAAAGCACCATTTCCATTAATTATGACAGTTCCATTGATATTCAAATTGTTCAGATCGATTTCTTTCTTATCGGGCAGATATATTCCACGGGCCTGAATAGGCCTATTTCTTCCCAATCCTGGAGCCTTAATAATATCACTTAATTTAGTCTGTAACCAATGATCACTTCCTGTATTCATGTAAACCAGACAGCCATCACATGCCTTCAAATTCTCATGATGCCTAAGTTCTAAATCAGTCAATTCACCATCAAAATCGGGTGTGAATACCTCAAAACCTTGTTCCCTTAAAAACCGGCAAATATCATCCGTTGCTGAGAAATCCTGTCTGTCACAGATGACATATACACTTGATTTCTTTTTTGTCTTTTCTTCTATTTCATTGAATGTTGGCATCTCTAAAAATTCTTCAGCAAGTTTCCGTTTCACTACTGCCTTCAATTCCTCAAAGGGTATCTGAAGCACGTCTACTTCTTTCAGCGCTTCCACATCTCGTTTCAGGTTCTCAATAAATAGTTTTTGTCTTTCGTTCAACTCTTCAATCTCAGGTGATAACCATATAATTCTGAGAAATTTCCCTCTACTCTTTTTACCCTGACCAGAATTCCTTTTCACACTATGATCGGCAGCGATCATATTTTGAAAGTCCACTATCGATCGGTTGTCCTGGATTATACTTCCATATTCCTCACCGACAAGATGTATGGACATATCACATTCTTTCAAGAAATTGCCAATATTGTTAGGTAACTCTGTGATATCATTTCCCATTATTTGATCAGGAAATACGCTATAACCATGTCTTAACAATTCTCTCTTCATTCTTTCGCGAAAGCGATCCATATCATCGGAAGTTTTCGCCAGATAAACAGCTCTTTCCGATTGATTTATTACATGCGACTCCTCTTTGCTTTCTGTGATTCCTAATTGAATCAGCTTATTGCAGATGTTCTTTGATAAATCAAGCATTGCGAGCCAAAAATCATCCTCCACCTTTTCAATCAATGTCTCATTTGACTGATTGAGGAATTCCATATCAGCATTGAAATTTTTGAAATCGAAGATATCCGACTTCTTTAAAAAGGCTGGTAACTTATGATTGAGGAGTGATGTTCTTTGAACCAGGCATAACCGGGTATTTCCTGAAAGATTGTTATCATGGTATGAAATCTCTTTTTGAACAAACCGCTCGGCCACCTCAACATTATCGGCATTGTCAAAAAAATCATTGTTTAAAACCAAAACCAGTACAGCGCTTTCCTGGAGAAGCTTCTGGGATACCATAGAGAAATTATTCACATATTGTATGGACGGTTTTCTTCGCAGTATTTGTTCTAAAGTCAAAGTCAAATACCTGGAAAAGATTGAAATCCAACCATCATCGATAGTTGAATCTTCATTTTCCACTGCTGTGAAACCAAAGACAATATCGTGCTTGAAGTGCATGCTCCTAAATCTAACCTATAGGTATTTTTTAAGCTTACCCGTGATTTAAAATTATTTAAATAAATACTCTAAAAATGTCACATATTAGCTTGATTGTTACAGGTGTTAAAATTTGATTAAATAAAAGAATAATCAGACCATTTCTTCTATTTCATTGTTGGTGTGCTTCTCAATGGTCTCATAAAACTTGGTGTTCATTCTTGGTAGGATATCTGTGTAAAGCTTAGCGTAACCCTGTCGATCGTCAAAGAGTGCCTCCCTATTAAGTTGATATAGATGTGAATTTGCTCTTGCTACAATGCTGATTTCTTCCGCAAAAGGCTGTAGGCTAAGCACATAACCAACCAGTTGCCTTTCCCCCATTGCTCCAATAAATTTATCTTTTCTGTACACATTCACACCACCCTGGGCGATAACCAAGAGAGGTGCGTAGGTTATTTGCCCCCGCTCAACAATTACTGTTCCCTCTGCTACTTTCAACACTTTCATTCGATCAACCAGATCGACAAGGATAACTTCAGAAACACTTTTAAACATGGTAACCTTGTTTTTTAAATAGTTGATTCTGTGAAACTTGATCTGCTGACGTTGGATATTCTTTTCGGCATCGACCTTGGGAATGATTACCGCATCCAACTCTTTTTTAAGTTTATTGCTCAATCTTCTGGTATGAAAATGATAACCCTCCGGATCAATCTGGTAAATCGCCCAGGCAGTTGTCTCTCGTAAAAATGCATCCGGGTTAAACAAATTCGCTATCAGTTCCTGACTCAATTCAGCGTTATCCATCAGTGCTATACTATACAAGGCACATGCCTTGGTCCATCGATTCATACTATTATAATCTCTATTGATTATTTGTTTTAGTATTTCGGTAGTGCTATAACTCGATCTGGGATGATGAAACTGTAAACGCTTAGCCAACTCTCCCGGGGAAATATCATCTAAAACAGGGAAAAGAATAGGTTTTAAATCGTCTGGTAAAAAAACATCCAGTAGTTCCAACGCGAAGGTTATACCATCATTTGTTCCGCTATCAATATTTTCACGAACCAACTCAATGGATCTTTTATCGAAAAGCATTGAAAGCAGCAAATACAAAATTTCATAGTTTGTCTCATTCTCCTTCTTCAGCGCATCTTTTAATCTCTCTCCATTGCTATCCCTTGGTACCTCTGTAATTGCGGCAATGTTCCAAGCAATGAACCCAACATATTGATTGAGGTAATTTTTAATCGTAACCACCTGGTCTTCGGAAGCATTAAAATCACAGGCACTCAGGGAAAACAATGTCTGATTAACAACCTTTTTGTTGGGATAATTTATTTTATTCCAAAGGTGATTAATGGCACTTGGTGTGCCGATCCTTCCATAGATCTTAACAATTTGTATCAGTTTACTAAGGCTCTGTCCTGTTTTATAAAAGGCTTTGTCTAAAGTATCTAATACTTTATCTCCCAATGAAACCAAGGCAGAAAATGATGCATGACTGTAACCAGGTAGGCCTAAATTTTCAATGAGTATTGGCCATAATTTATCATCTTTCATCTTACCCGCAGTGATCAGTGCAGCACTTCTTACTTTGGGATTAACATCTTTCAGAAGATCCAGAAGGAATTGTTCAAATTCTCCCGAATCATATCTTGCCAAAATTTTTGCAGCAAATTCCCGATCAATAGGATTTTCCGATCTTACCAGAATGAAAAACTGAAAATTACTTAATTGCATCTTGTCGGTATCTTCAAGGTGCTTTAGTACAACGGCTGCGAGATTTTTTATAGGCTCTTTCTTTTCTTTTTTGGAGAGATTGATGATATGGTATTTGGCTGAAATCAATTTAGCCTTATCAATTTTTCTTAAGGCATATTCCCTGACCAATTCAGATGAATGACTGACAAGAGATATTATGGTAGATTCGAACAGAAGCGGATCCAGTTTTTCAAGAATCAGAAGTGCAAAAATTATATCTTTTGGTTCATCGGATCTGATACTATTCTTCAGAATGTTCACTACTTCATGGCTTTCGGAAAAATCCTGGTCCATTTCAGCCTTTTGTGCCTCTAACTTCCTCTTTAAGGAGTTTCTATATTCATTGTATAGTTTGCCAACGATATAGATCATTCCCAGGAGGATAAAAAATAACAGGTAAGAATAATGGACTAACTCCAGATGCAACAAGGTACCTAATCCAAAAAGGGCCAACACTCCTCCGGCAATGAAGATACCGAATTGATTGATAACTCCTTCCACCTTAGCTTGAATATCAAATCTTATTTTATTCTCAAGAGATAGGAAAAATAGCTTAAAAGCCGGGTTTTCCAGCGCATCTCTGATAGATACTGAGAATAACTTATTTAAGGTTATGAATAGGAAAAAATAAATAAAATAGGTTTTATCAATTACTCCGGAAAAATCTATAAAGCTTCCTGCCAAAATACTGGCCAATGTAAAAAACAGAAGGATAACCGGCAGTATCACCAAGGACATCTTAAGTCCATAGTTCAATATAATTTTATCGGTAACAAATGATTGCAATAAAAAGCTCAGAATCATGGCTGCAGCATTAAAAACTGCAAAAAATGATAATAGTGTTTCAGGTTCAGGGAACTGGATTGGCGCTACTTTGAGAAATGAGTAATCAACAAATTTAAAAACAACTACAGAAAATATGATGAACAACGAGAGCAGCTTTACATAACGCATTTTAAGAATTTTGCCCAATTTCGTTTGTTCCACCTCCTCTTTGCTCTTTCTTTTGACAATATTTAAATCGAAATTATTAACTATTCTTATCAGGAACCAAATTGCGATAAGCAGGCTTATCGTACTTATAAAAAGTAGATTGGTTGAATCTTTAAAGGCTTTGAACTGAGATAAAAAAATCGTACCTGTAAAGGCCAGAATAGTTCCACTTAGTTGTCCACTATCTATCCTACCGATAATTCTTTTCGATTGTCTAAGGTCAAATATCCTTCCAAAAACACCCCAAAAACCGAGAAGAGTAAGCGCCTGGATTGGCCCTAGCATGGCAAATAGGAGGTAAACAAGATACTTGTTTGGATAGAACTTAGAAAGTACTAATGCCAGTGTCGTAAAAATGAAAATATTGAGCAAATTGAATATGGCAAGTTTTGAGTAGGAGATCCTACTCTGAAAATAAGCAAAAAGAAATGTGGAGATAACCCCTAATACTCCCTGAACCAAATAAGCTGAATTCAAATGTTCTTTCAGGGTTGTTGTAAAAAGAGTATCTGCAGCCAGTTGATAAGTACCAAGAAATATCCCAATAAAGAATCCATTTCCCAGGAGAAGGATCACTTGTTTTTCTTCACCGGGAGCTGTTCCAATTAATTTTAGTAGTTTTTGGAGCATCTGGATCTATCTGATTTCTATCGAAAAATTTGCTCAGAAAAATCTAAAAGTATTTAATTTTCAACTAAATACGGCTACTCGGTAAGTAAACCTGATATTTTAAAAATTTGATTAAAAATAATGCTCTTTTGCTCAAATTAATTACTCATACTCAAGGGAATTGCATTTGAAATTTTGAAGTAATATCAATAGATCAATCCTGCTTGTTACTTGGAGAGGTGAGTGGAATGGTGTTGAGGTGTTTGAGTTGAAGTTAAAAAAATCAAGAAAACAAGAAATCACACCGGTCTTGATATTCCAAATGGATCAAAAGAAATTTTCTTATGGATGAATAGACAGCACAATGAAAAAAGGATGAGTCATCAATAGACATAAAAAAACCCTGACAGCTTTGACAGGGTTTAGATTTATGTTAATTATATTCTTAATTCGTGGCGGTAGAATCGGCCTGGGTTGTTGACTGGTTCCTGTACCGATCATTTAGACCATCAACAATTACTTGTGTAATGTTGAGACTGTCGTTTGCATACCAAACACCACTACCCCTAGTGTAGGTCAAGACGATTTCCAGGTTATTCTCTTTTCCGAATTCCTTCAGAAATGAAGATACACTATCATAAAGCTCATTGTTGATATCGGCTTCCTTTTTTAATAATTGTTGGCTCAGGCTCTCCTGATATTGCAAAAGATTTTGTTGTTTTTTACCTAGATCCTCCTCTATTGCTCTCGCTTGTCCAATGGTTAAGTTGGCAACAGTTCTTTGGAAATTGGCAATTTCCGTTTCCAGGCCTTTTGCACGGCTTTCATACTGTGCTTTTAATCTATCTCTTTCTGTGTTCAACTCCTCTGATTTTTCCTTATAAAAATCATAATTCTTCAACAAACTATCAGAGTTAATATAAGCTATTTTCAGTGGTCCGCTTAGTGTACTTGCTGGTGCTTTTTGGTTTGATTGATCGGCACCGCTCTTTCCCGAAAATTGAAGATAATAAAGAACAGCAACAGCAATCAAAAGAACCACATTAAGTGCAATGGATAAATTTTTCACAGCTTTTGATTTATTTAGGTTTTAGTTTTTTGAGGTGCAAATATAAGGAAAGAATAACAAATCCCTAGTTAACAATATGAAAGTCTAAGGGTCGTAACGTATGTGGTACTTGGCCTTGGTGGGTTCATCGGCGTCCTCTTTTTTATCTTTTGCCTCTTCACTGGGTTTATATGAATAGTTAAAGGTATAGTCAGTGTTAGCATCACTACTCCATGCATTGTCCTTACGATTAACCTCCTCAAGGAACCTGTCATTATCCTCAGAGCCGTCTGATGTAATCGAGTTGTCAAAAATTTTAACTTTTCTGAAATAAAAGGCGCAAAAGATTCCGGAAATAGCTCCGAAAAGATGGGATTCCCATGAAATATTCTCATTTACCGGAAAAATACCGTATATCATACCTCCCAACAAAAATGCCACGGTCAAAGATACGGCAATTGATTTGGCATCGCGTCTGAATACCCCGCTAAAAAATAAGAAAGCAACCAAACCATAAACAATACCACTTGATCCAATATGATAAGCTTCCCTGGCTGTTAACCAAACCCAAAAGCCAGTCATAAGATAAATCCAAAGGACTACCTCAAAGGCAATTTTATTGTAAAAATAGATAAGTCCAACACCCAGAATTAACAGTGGAACTGTATTGGAAAATAGATGAGTAAAATCACTATGGATCAAAGGTCCTGTTATAATGCCAATAACGCCCGACAACTTTCCAGGTAGAATTCCAAACTCTCCAAAATCGCTTGCCAAAGCTACCTCCACGGCCTTTATTGTCCATAAAAGCCCAATAAAGCTTGCAGTAAAAAAAACACCATCCTTAAATTTCAAAGCATCTGTTTTCATAACAGCCTAGCATCAAGCAGAAGCGAGTCCCTGATAATACAAAAAAAAATTCTCTTTTTAAGCAAAACCAAATAGTTATTTATGTAACCATATCAAATAACAACTTAAATCAAAAAAATAGCTCCTGAGCCAATCTAAATGTATTGGCATGTGCCTCCACAATATTGGTGATTTTTTCAGAGTAACCCCCTCCCATGCTAACAACAATTGGCACTTCATTGTTCAAACAAGAAGAAAGTACTAAGTGATCCCTCTTTTTGCATCCGTCAATAGAAAGCGCTATTCTTCCCAATTTATCTGTTTCCAAAACATCCACACCGGATTGATAAAAAACAAAATCTGGTTGCACTCTTTCAAATAAGACGGCCATATTTTTTTCCAGCAAATCCAGGTATGTTACATCATCGGTAAAATCTGGCAGGGGAATATCAAGATCAGATTTTTCCTTATGTAATGGATAGTTCTTATCTCCATGCATGCTGAATGTAAACACATCAGATTCATTTTTGAATATTTCCGCTGTTCCATTACCCTGATGAACATCCAGATCGATAATTAAGATCTTTTGGCGTATTTTATTATTTAACAAATACCTTGCTCCCATGGCCATATCGTTCAACAGACAAAATCCTTCCCCTTTATTAGTAAATGCATGATGTGTCCCTCCTGCTGCATTCATGGCAATTCTATTTTTCAAAGCATGCCGGGCCGCATCAATCGTCCCTTGCATAATGACCATCTCCCTACGAACAAGCTGTTTGGATAGTGGGAATCCTGTCCTCCGCTGCTCCGATTTTGACAATGAACAGGTTTTCAACTTGTTCCAATATTCAATATCATGGGTAGTTGTTATTAATTTCTCAGATGCAGGTTTCGGTTCGAATAAATTATGGTCTGCAATTGTCCCTTCATACAAAAGTTGTTCAGGAATCAAGTCGTATTTGATCATTGGAAAACGATGATTGTCTGGAAGTGGGTGAGCATATACTTCCGACCAAGCTATTTTCAACATGGTTTTTTCGGGAATTTGATACAGATCAAAAGAGACAGGAGGGAACTAAGGACTAACTGGACATTTCTTCATCTTCAATTTGAAATGAATAAAGTGTTTCATCCAACTGAAGACTGTCTTCATTAAAATCATTAACAAACTTTTTAATTATTCCATCAGTGATCCGATCAACATTCAAACCAACATCCAGGCCTACACCAAAATCAATATTAGGATCAACTTCTATATGCTCTTTAACTTTGACGGCTTCTTCCTCTTCAAGATCCAACATTACTTCGGCCATGTATAGACCGATTTCCTCGGAAAGTCCGTCAAGTATTTTCATATCCCCATTTTCGTCCTCTTCATACTGGATTTTCTTGAACTCAGGAAACCGTTGAGCAGCCCTATGTTCTGCTATCTCATACATTTCACTTTCATGTTGCAATCTTAATGTATAGATAACAGCATCATAAATAACCTCTTTTCCCTCGTATACACCAACAAAATAGAAATTGAGATATTCATCACCATTGTCGTCAGACTCCACGGTAACAAAGTTTGTCCCCTTGGCTTCCATCTCTTTTTTCAACTTAACAATCTTTGTTTCGGAGTAACCTTCATTCAGCATGCTCATAACATAAATCAAGTATTAACCTTTTTACTAAAACCTGTTAAAGTGATAAGGTTGAAATCTTATTAATCAACTATTCAATAATAAGTCGGATGGTTAGTTTAATCAAATTAATGAGAAATAATTTTTCATCATTATCACCTTGCCATACAACAAAATGCAGGATATTAAAGTAATATAATCAGGAAACAAACTAAGTGTCAATCCCTTATATTAACATATTTAAAATAAAAAATATCGGGTTTCCATGCAACAAAAGATTCGAAAACTTATTGGTCAGGGTGAAAATGAAAAATTGGATTTCAAACGCCAAATATCAGACCCTTATAAAATAGCCAGAACAATAACCTCTTTTGCTAATACCTATGGTGGAACCCTGCTCATCGGCATTAACGACGACACAAGTATTTTTGGTATTGATCCGGAAGAGGAAAAATATATGCTTGATTTGGCCAGTAATCACTATTGTGAACCACCCGTGCAATTAAAAATTGAGGAGATAGAAGACCCGGACAGTTCTAAGCATATTTTGATCGTTCAGGTGGAAGAAAGTCATTCCAAACCACATGCAGTAATTAATGATAATGGACAGCGGAAGTTTTACGTAAGGCAACATGACCAATGCCTTCCGGTGGGGAAAAATTCGATCAATACAGTTCCAAAGAAAATGCTACTTAACAACCACCATAAACTTAGTAAAGAAGAAATCAAGCTTCTTGGTTTTCTGGATGAAAATGGAAAGATCACATTAAAAATGTTTATGAAGCTTTGCAATATTTCCGAAAGAAGGGCTAAAAGAACATTAATTGAAATGACGCAAAACAACCTTATACGAAAGTATGATCACGAAAAGGAAATTTACTACTCAAAATGAATATTGAAATCAAATATTCACTTATCTTTAGCCGATGATCGTTCCGATCAGAAATTTGCAACTAAAATTTTTCAAATATCATTATCTGACCTTTTTGGGCTGCGATAATATTTCTTGTCAAATAAATCTGAAGTAATAAAATTTATGGAATACAGAAGATTAGGTAAATCCGGGTTACTTGTAAGCGAACTTTCCCTGGGTAGCTGGTTGACCTTTGGAAAACAGATAGATAAAAAACTTGCCCAGGATTGTATGTTCAGGGCATACGACTTAGGGGTTAACTTTTTTGACAATGCCGAGGTTTATGCCAATGGGAAATCTGAGGAGGTAATGGGCGAAATTCTCAAAAAATCAGGGTGGGCGCGAGATACCTTTGTAGTCTCCAGTAAAGTCTTTTGGGGTGGAGAGGGACCAAACCAAAAAGGTTTAAGCCGAAAACGCGTGGTAGAGGCTTGTCACGCGGCACTAAAAAGGCTTCAGGTCGATTATCTGGATCTTTATTTCTGCCATAGACCCGACTTGAACACACCGGTAGAAGAAACTGTCAGGGCCATGAATGATTTGATCCAGCAAGGAAAAGTTCTTTATTGGGGAACATCGGAATGGAGTGCTGCCGAAATTATGGAGGCCTATGGAATCGCACGACAATATAATTTGGTCCCTCCCACCATGGAACAACCTCAATATCACATGTTCCACAGGAAGAAGGTTGAGCGTGATTATTTTAAGTTATACCGTGAGATTGGTTTGGGTACTACTATATGGTCACCTTTAGCATCGGGGTTATTAACCGGGAAATACAATGATGGCATTCCTCAGGATTCCCGTGCTGGCAAGCATGGTGACCTGGATTATTTGATGAAAAGACTAACCGGTGAGGAAGCCCGGAAAAACATTGAGAAAGTAAAAGAATTGCAAAAGATATCCGGCGATCTCAATATAAGTATAGCTGTCATGGCATTGGCCTGGTGTTTAAAGAACCCAAATGTGAGCACAGTGATCACCGGTGCCTCTAAGGTGCATCAGGTTGAAGAAAACATGACAGCAATAAAGGCCAAAGAATTGCTTAATGAGGATCTTATGAATAAGATTGAAGCTATTCTTCAAAATAAACCTGAAATAATAGCATTTTAACTACGCTGTTTACAATGCCGTTCGATCAAGGAAATGGTGAACTTATAATGAATGACGAATTGCGATTGGTTACCAAACTACAATCCTTAAACACCTCAATTCAATTTCAGACGAGTTATTTGGAAGGAATTAATAATGTCCCAGATATCTTTCTTTCAGGATCAATTGATGATGCTCCAGGTGCCCGGCAACGATATAGATGATGGATCTTACTGTAAAGAGTCTTTCATTAGCGCTGCCCTTCCGGTCGATCATGACTTCGCTGAAACTTTCGAATAGTGTCATGTTTGAATCTCTGAGTGCTGTAAATTCTTTAACAAAGGATTCCATCGATCTGGAATCAAAAGATGCCTTTTCCACATAAGCATTTTCATCAAACCCCGGAATGGACTGAGCCTCTCCCCTGCTAAATGCCAAAGCCCTGTTTGCCATAATTCTCTCAGTATCAACAGCATGCCCAACCACCTCTTTAATTGACCACTTTCCTGCAGCATATCGATGGGTTTGCTTTTTCTCAGGGATCTCCTTTATCAGGTCTATAAAACTCCTTTTTTGTTTTTTCAGGAATTTTAGAACATCATTATCAGGAACTAACTGAACATATCGGTGATAAAATTCCGGGTATTCCGAATCTAAGGGCCTGTGAATTATCATGCTGTCAAAATCTTAAAACTACCTTTTAAAATAATTATTTAAACCATTCAGCGTATTTGATATAGTTTGTTGCCGTACGCGAAAAGATTTCCTTTAACTCACCTTCAACCTGCTTTACTTTTTTAGCCGGTACCCCGGCATAAATATATCCCGGCTCAACAATTGTCCCTGCCAGTACCACCGCTCCGGCAGCTACAATAGATCCGCTTTTAATCACGGCATCATCCATGACAATAGCACCCATACCCACCAGAACATCATCTTCCAAAGTGCAACCATGCACTATCGCATTGTGTCCGATAGATACGTTGTTTCCAATAACTGTTTTCGCTTTCTGGTACGTACAATGAATTACCGCACCGTCCTGAATATTTGTATTATTGCCTATGGTTATGGAATGAACATCTCCCCTTACCACCGCATTGAACCAAACACTACAGTTATCACCCATTTCCACTTCTCCCACCACAGTAGCATTTTCAGCCAAATAACAGTTGTTTCCAAATTTAGGATTAATCCCCCTCACAGGTTTTATTAGAGCCATATTCAATCAATAAGTTTTTTTACCAAATCTGTTTCCATCAGATTTGATTATTAAATAATGATAAGAACGCTTGGGTTTTTGTGGTTAAAAATAATTTTAATCTAAAGGAACATAATAAAATAGAACAAACAAATACGTTGATTGTTTTTTATTGCTTAGGGCCTTGTGAGGTGAGAATTGGAATTTTAAAATCGGAATCAGTGCTATCTTATTCGAACAAGGGCGTGTCCACTCCGCCGGCTGGCGGAGGGTCGGGCCATTCGCAAGTACTCCTCTCCCGATAAATCGGGATGCGGGGTACTAAAGCTACTGTCCCTCACGCAACCCGCCCCTAAGGTGTCAGACACTTTGGCTCACAAACCAACATGCATATCTGAAAAGAGCTAAGTCATTTGATAGGAGAAGTGTCAGACACCTCCCTCATGAAATCGCTGAGTATTTGGATTTTGATGATGATATGCTCAGCAAAACTGCCAAATAATTGGTGAAACAGTTCCTTTTACTCTTCATTCTGATGCTCTTTGATAATACCACCGGTTAATCGCATCAAGCTAACATTTGAATCAATCAGATTGTAAACGGATTGCAATTTCTCAAAAGCTGCACTTAGATAGTTGTTCTGTACGGTTCTGTAGTCAAAGGAATTAATTGTTCCGCTTTTGAATTTCTCTTGTGAAATTTCAAGGTTCAGCTGCGCAGCCCTTACCTTCCTTTCGTTAATTCCATCAAGTAATCGCCTGGTATTATATTCATCCAAAGCGCTCAAAAGATCCTTATTTAAAGATTCTTTTAATTTTTCAATCCGGAGGTTTCCAATATCTTCACGGATCATGGCATTCCTGATGGCTCTTTTTACTTTGCCACCATTAAATAAATTAAAGCTCAAAGTAAAATTAGCAAAAAGCGTAGTGGTCCTCGTGGTTAACGGATCAGCCGGCCCCGGTGTTGGACCTTCGCTACTTGGAAAAGAGGCATTGCTCAAATCTATCCTGGTTCTGCCATCAGTGTAGCCCGTACTCAATGATAAATTTGGGTAAAGGTCCGCCCGACTGATTCTAGTATCATAATTCAGTAATGACTGCGTAAGATATTGTTTCTTAAGATCCACATTCTCATTGGTCATCTTTGCATGCAAATCATCGTATTGATAATCCACGACCGCAAATGCAAGTGAATCCGTTAATTCATAGTCGGTGTCCTGATCTTTTACAGCCAGGAGAATATTTAAGTTTCTAATAGCATTCCTATATTGTAATTGTTGATTAATATAGCTTGTGGAATCCGTTAAATAATTATTTTCTTCCAATAATAATTCGGTACTAACAGCGCTCCCAAGCTCCTTTTTTATCTTAAGATATTCATACTTGTCTTTGGAAAGCTTCATATTTCTCTCAAAAAGTCGCAATCTTTCCAACTCCAGCACCGCTACGTAATAACCCAGTATCGTAGATTGAATGGTGTTAGCAATGACAATGGAAGCATTTCCCTGAGTTTCTTCCTGCAATTTCGCTAATCGATGACTAGTCGTCCTTGCCCTGAAACCATCAAATAGGGTCCAATTCAACGACAAGGTAGGTGACAAACTATTAGCTATGGTTTCACCCTGGGTCTGAAAAGGAGTAGCGGTTTTCACATTATCAGTAAGGCTGTTATTTTGATTGACATTTAAGCTCAGACGGGGTAGCAAACCAGCCTCTCCGATGTTATTGTTATTAGAAGCAATGTCCACATTCTCTCTTTCGATCTGAACATCATAGTTATTCTTGAGTCCCAATTGAATTGCATCGGAAAGTGAAAGTTTCTCCTGGCAAAAAGAGGGAACCATGCATAAAAAGCCGATAACTGTTGCTATATATTTTTTAAACATTTCAGAACCTATTTAAATTTTGTTATGACCAATCAACGAACTCAATTTAATCTTCATCGAATCCATTATATTCCGCAATCCTACGTTTATCGATCAACACTCTTTCAACATCTTCCCTGGTTGGTTTTTTCACCACTTTCTTGACTCTCATGGTTTCACCGTTTTCAAGGACAACTGTTGTGTAGGGTTGCCACTCGTATTTTAATCGTTCCCACAACCATTTAGCACCAATCCTGACATCATTGAATATGAGGATCATCACAGGGAAAAACAGTAGAATAACAAACGTTCCGAAAAGCACACCATATGCCACGGAGATTGCCATTGGAATTAAAAATTGAGCCTGAAAACTCTTTTCTATGATCAATGGATACAGACCTAACACAGTTGTAATGGAAGTCAACATGATCGCTCTGAATCTTGCAATCCCGGCATTATAAGCAGCTGTGTATACATTCTGTCCTTCATTTTTCACCAAAGAATTAAATTTTGCCAGGAACACAACACCATCGTTGATAATCACTCCCGACAACGCAATCATACCCCATGCGCTTAAAAGTGATACCGGGAATCCTTCTATACCATGGCCGATCGCTGCTCCAATCCAACCCAGAGGGATCATAGAAATGATCAAAACAGCCTGATAAAAAGATCTGAAGGTGATCATAATAATGAAGAAAATCACCACAAAGGCAATGGTAAAGAATTTCATTACCTCTAAGCCGGCTTTTGCACTTGCCTGGGCCTGCCCTCCATAATCAACTTTAACCGACGGGTAGTTGGCAACTAACTCCGGTACTATATTGTTTTTTATGTCCTCAATAATAGGTGGTACTTCTTCGTATGGATCTACAAGATCGGCCTCCACCGTTATAGCTCTGCTGGTATTGTAATGTTTGATACCCGCAATGCCTCGCTCAACGCTATATTCAGATAGCTGTGTCAATGGAAATTCCTGTTCGCCTACCGCCTTTACCTTCATGTTTTCCAATTGGCCTACACTCAATCGACCGGATTCAGGATATCTTACCCAAACTCTTAATTCATCATTCCCTTTTTGTAAGCGCTGGACTTCCTCGCCAAAAAATCCCTGACGAACTTGTTTGGTAATTTCGTTGTGGGTCAATCCTAAAAAGTAAGCTTCAGGATTAAGTTTGAAAAGCATCTCTCTCCGACCCACTGCCATGTTATCCTGAATATCTTTTAATGCAACAATCTCAGAAAGTTCACTTTTCAGGAAATCCTTGGCATTCTTTAGGTCCTCATTATTTTTACCCATTAGTCTGACTGACACTGGTTTACCCCAACGCTGCGCCCCACCGATATTGAATTTCTCTGCATCCGGCACCGCGCCTATTTTTTTGTGCAAACGACCAATTAACTCGAAACTACTGATACCAAATTCATCAAGCTCTTCATACAATACATTAATATTTCCGGCATGAGAACCTTGCTCAGAGCCATCGCCGGTACTTCCTATACCACTAAATGTATAAGTAATAATATTCTTTTCTGTTTCCAGCTCCTCTTTGAGTTCATCATTGACTTCCCAAACAACCTCCTCAAATCTTTCAAGATATTGCTCTACTTTGGACTCACGCTCTCCGGGTTTAAAGGCCAGGTTAATGTTAAAGCTATTGAATGGAATTTGAGGAAAGAATGTGGCCTGGATAATCCCTCCACCAAAAAGCCCGGCAATTATGATAAACATAGATACCAAAACACAGAATGAAATGGTTCTATACTTCATGGTGTAGTGCAAGGCACTTCCATAGACTTTATGCCTCAACCAATCAATTACTTTATTGATACTGCTCCTGATTTTATAACTCCGTGTATCCTCCTTCTTGATTTTAAGTACCGATTTGCTGGCCAGGTGGGCTGGTAAAACAAAGAATGCCTCAATCAGAGAAAATCCCAGACTCAGAATAACCACAATGGCCATATCCTTCAACATCTCCATACCACCGGTAAGCAATAACAAGGGTATGAAGGCAACAATGGTTGTGGTTACGGAAGTAAATACCGCCGGTATCACCTCCAAAGTACCGAAAATAGCAGCCTTAATAGGATTCTGATGTTTTTCAAAGTGTGTATAAATGTTCTCCGCAATCACAATCCCATCGTCCACCAGGATCCCAATTACCACAATCATTCCAAACAAAGAGATCATATTGATGGTCAATCCGATAAATGAACCAATGAGGAACATACCAAAGAATGACGATGGGATACCCCAGGCTACCCAAGCAGATAAACGCAGATTCAGGAATACACCCAGTGATATTAGAACCAGCAACAAACCAATGAAACCATTCATGGTCAGCATATTTAATCGTTGCTTCAACATGTTCATAAAATCCCATGTTGTTTCAAGTTTTACGCCTGTATTGGTTGCATTAAAATCTTCCACATATTGATTGACAAATGCCGAAATATCTTTCAGGTCTTCATCCTCCAGCTTTCTTACTTCCAGGAAAACAGCTTCCTCTCCGTTTAGCATAGCCTTGTTTGGCTGTTGTGCAAATTGCTCTTTGATAGTCGCAATATCTCTTAGTAGCAGATTTGTTCCATCAGGATTGGATCGGACAATGATTTCTCCAATTAATTCCGAATCTGTTTCCTTTGCCTTGGATCTGATCAGGATTTCCTCACTTGTGGATTTTATGGATCCGGCTGAAATGTCCCTGTTATTCAGCTTAACAGCATTCACAACCTGGTCAAATGTTAGACCATAACGCAACAATGTGGCTTCCGGTACTTCAATGGATATCTCAAGCGGATTGAAACCAGATATCACCACTTGCGAAATAACCCCTGAAGCTAGAAGATCATCTTCAATATCCTCAGCATACTGCTTTAAGGTTTTCAGATCAACATCACCTGTTAGACCAAGCCACTGCGCTGTGGACATCTGCCTCTGTTTAAATATGATGGGCTTTTCTGCACTTACAGGGAATGAATTAATGCCATCGATGGCGTTTTTTAGTTCGGTATAAATGTCATCAATGTCATAGTTATCCAAAGTAATCACTGTAACCACGGCCGAATTCTCGGAAGAAGTAGAGATCACCTCATCAATTCCGGCTATGCTTTTAATAGCTTCCTCCACCTTCAGGGTCACTCCTTCCTCCATTTCCTCCGGGGAAGCGCCAGGCATGGCAACCTGTATCATGATGTTTCGATCAGACCGAGTGGGGAAAAAGGATTTTTTTGTATTCACCATAGCGAATACACCACCAAGAATAGTAATGGCAATAACAATATTTGCCAGGATCGGGTAGTGAACGAAATAAGTAACTAGCCTTTTTATCATGGATTTGAGCTTTTAACGGTTTGTGTATCGACAACCTTTTTTTCCAAATTAATATCTTTTTTCTCTTCCAGCTTATAGGCCTTCATATTGTTATGAGCATTCACAAGTGGCTCCGTAACAAGATCCAAACCTTCTTCCAGGCCGGAGAAAACTACAGTTTCAGGATTGAGCTTATGAATATTTATCCGCCTTACTTTGAGAACAGTATCCTGTAAAACAAAAACCTCATTCTCATTGAAAATGGCATTCCTGGGAATGATCATACCTCGTTCGATAGATTTAGCCGGAATGGCAGATTTTAAATATTGACCATCGTACAGTGCGTTGCCATTAGGCTCAATAGCAATGAAAACATCGATCGATTGGGTATTCTGATTTACAAACTCTCCAATTCTGGTAATAATACCTTTCCAGGGAACATCACTATTTTCGGCATTCACCTTAACGTTGGTGCCCTTTTGGATCCATCCGATATCTTTGGTCTCTACGGCTACTTTTAGCTCTAATCTCCCCGACCTGATAATCCTTCCGATATTATTGCCCGGATTAACATAGGAGCCAGACTGTAAATTCACCAATGAAATATTGCCATCAAAAGGAGCATAAAAGTGATACTTTCTTAAATTAGCTTCAGCACTCTTTATTGAATAATAATTACTGAAAATACTTTTTGTTGCCAGAAATGTTTTTTCTTTTTGAGATTTATAAGCAGGCAATTCCGGCAGCGATTTATTGAGATCAATCGATTCAAAATAGCTGTTCCATTGCGTATAATTTTCGGAGAAATCGATTTTCAGATCCGGTAATATAGCCGCTAGATCTCTCAAAAAATTACTCTTCTGTGACTGCAAGTTGAGTTTGGACTCCGTATCATCGATCCTAAAGAGTAGATCACCTCTTTTAAATCGCTGACCTTCTTTCAAAGGAAAAGGTCCTGCAAACATCCTCCCTGAAACTTCTGCTATCAAATCCAAAGATTCAGCCGTCCTGACCCTTCCGTATGCTGCTATTTCCGTGTTGATATTAGAATACCTCACAGGCTCGGTTTTGACGTATCTTTTTATCTCAGCCTGTGTCTTCTTTTCAGGGTCTTTTTTCATCGAAACCAGTGCTCCCATGATAAATATAGAACCAACAATAATTCCGAGACCAATAAGAACAATGATAATCCTTCTTGTAGCCATTTGTTTGGGTTAATTATTAATATAAATATATCTCAAAGGTATACCGGATCACCATTAAAAGGGTTACGAATTTACTCGAACGGAAAAATTTATGGATGAACCACAGAAATCGGGGTTTCAATTGTAATGGTGAAAAATACATGTACAAACACCTATATTTTTATTACAATTCTTGTCAAATTGCCTATAGGTATTACTAATATTTCCCTGACAGATTGTCACTTTTTTGAAGCTTATAATTATCTTTGCAGGATAATTCGGATCATTGTTATAAGGATTTTTTTGAATGGAGAACCTCATTAAAAATATCGATATTATCAATCCTGAAGAGCAGGAGGCCTGTGAAGTAGTCAAAATTTCCAAAGATCAGAATACTGGCAAAAACAGAAAACTATATATTGAAAGTTATGGATGTCAAATGAATTTCTCCGACAGTGAGATTGTTACCTCAATCATGGAAAAAGAGGGCTTTGACACCACATCGGATTTCAACGATGCAGATGTCATTTTTCTGAATACTTGCTCCATCCGGGAAAAAGCGGAACAAACAGTACGAAACAGACTGAACCATTTCAACAAGGTCAAAAAAGAAAAACCGGCGCTAACGGTTGGTGTACTTGGTTGTATGGCAGAAAGACTGAAAACCAAATTATTGGAAGAAGAAAAGATTGTTGATCTTGTTGCCGGCCCTGATTCTTACAGAGATCTACCCAATCTTGTGAAAGAAGTGGATAATGGAGAGAAAGCAGTCAATACATTTTTGTCGAGAGAAGAAACATATGCTGATATAAGTCCGGTACGATTAAATTCAAATGGAATTACGGCTTTTATTTCTATTATGCGGGGCTGTGACAATATGTGTTCTTTCTGTGTAGTTCCCTTCACCAGAGGAAGGGAAAGAAGCCGGGACCCTCATTCCATTGTAAATGAAGCAAGAGATTTATTTCAACAAGGTTATCGCGAAGTTACACTACTCGGTCAGAATGTAGATTCTTACAAATGGTCATCTAATCAGGACCTGAAAGGAAAGGCGCAGATCGAACGAGCCGGAGAAACCAATGTGGTCAATTTTGCCAATCTTTTGGAAATGGTTGCAAAAGTCGATCCTCTGCTACGGGTGAGATTCTCAACCTCTCACCCTAAAGACATTACCGATGAGGTGCTGCATACTATGAAAAAGTATGAGAATATTTGTAAATACATTCACTTACCTGTGCAAAGTGGGAACAGCAGGGTATTGGAACTCATGAACAGGACTTATGATAGGGCTTGGTATTTGAATCGCGTCGAGGCTATCCGGAATATTCTTGGGGAGGCATGTGGTATATCCTCAGATATGATTACCGGTTTTTGTACGGAAACAGAAGACGAACATCAGGATACGTTATCATTAATGGATTTGGTAAAATATGATTTCTCCTATATGTTCTTCTATTCGGAGCGACCAGGAACACTGGCCGCCAAAAAGTATCAGGACGACATTCCATTAGAAACCAAGAAAAGGAGACTGCAAGAAATTATAGATCGGCAGCAGGCACACTCCTTGGAACGAAATCAAAAAGATCTGAACAAAGTTCATGAAGTTTTGATCGAGGGATATTCTAAAAGATCAAAGGAACATCTTCAAGGGAGAAATACTGCTAATAAAGTAGTTATTTTTCCAAAAGGAAAATTCAAAAAAGGAGATTATGTAAACGTTATGGTCAATGATTGCTCGGCAGCAACATTGTTTGGTGAAGTTGTTGTATAACAATAAATGGAGGCGATCTGTTAATGAAACAGATGGTTTTGAAAACAACAAAAAATTAATCTGTGAGAGACGTTGAACTTTTAAGTATAAAACAAAGATTTGGGATCATTGGTAATTCCCCCCTGCTCAATCTTGCCATAAAAAAAGCAAGTCAGGTGGCCCCCACTGATATGACTGTTTTGATTACAGGTGAAAGTGGCAGTGGTAAGGAATCTTTTTCCAAAATCATCCATAGCCTGAGCGCAAGAAAACATGGTCCGTTTATCGCAATCAACTGTGGTGCCATTCCTGAAGGCACCATTGACTCCGAGCTTTTTGGTCACGAAAAGGGATCATTTACAGGAGCCACAGAAGCCAGAAAGGGATATTTTGAAGTAACCAACAAAGGCACCATCTTTCTTGATGAAATTGGTGAAATGCCCATGGGAACACAAGCCCGGTTGTTAAGAGTTCTTGAAAATGGTGAGTTCATTAAGGTTGGTTCTTCCAAAGTACAAAAAACCGATGTGCGTGTTGTGGCTGCAACCAATGTGGATCTTTATCAGTCGGTAGAAAAAGGCAAGTTTCGTGAAGACCTTTATTATCGATTGAACACCGTACCAATTAAAATTCCTCCTCTAAGAGATCGCGGAGAAGATATCTATTTACTTTTTAGAAAATTTGCCGCTGATTATTCAGAAAAATATCGGGCAAAGCCTATTCAGCTCGCACCTGAAGCTAAAGAAATCTTATTACAGTTTCCTTTCCCCGGAAATATTCGCCAATTGAAAAATCTGGCTGAACAAATATCCGTGCTTGAAACAGAGCGAGAAATCGATGCCAATACACTAAGAAAATATCTGCCTCAGGTAAGCAGAAATATGCCTGCTTTGTACACAGGAGCAAATGGTGATGAGTTGTCAGAGAGAGATCTACTGTATAAAATACTTTTCGAAATGCGAAAGGATGTGAATGATCTTAAGAAGCTGGTGAAGGATGTTATTCAAAACGAGAATTATGATGCTCAGATCCTGAAAGAACACCAGGACCTCTTTAGTAATATAGCGGAAAGCAGTTCTCCTGAAGATATTGAGCCGCAGCCTGTTTGGTTGGAGCCTAAAACAACATCAGAGCAAACCTATGATCCTGATAAAATTGAGGATGTGATGCATGAAACAGAAGATGAAGATGAATCGCTCTCTATTGAGAAAAAAGAGAAAGAACTGATTATCAAAGCATTGAAAAAAAATAATAATAAAAGAAAATATGCGGCACAAGATTTGGGGATATCGGAAAGAACATTGTACCGTAAAATCAAGCAATATGAAATTGAAGAATAGATGGCTTTCTTTTTTCGTTCCAGTTTTACTATTAATCCCTCTGACATGCTTTGAAAGCTGTAAATTTTACTCATTTACTGGTGTTTCAATCGATTATGCCACCACTAAAACGATATCCGTAAAATTCTTTGAAAACCTGTCAGGAGATGGCCCACCCACATTGAGCAATACCTTTACTGAGGGCCTTCGTGACTTTTACCAGCAAAACACACAACTTAGTGTATTGACAGACGGAGATGATGCTGATTTGCAAATTGAAGGTGAGATCGTAGGCTATAATTTCACTCCGGTCGCTCCACGAGCTTCGGGAAGCGATGATATCTCTGATCAGGCAGCACTCACCAGACTGACTATTACCGTGAAGGTCTCTTATATTAACACACAGAACGAAGAAGAAGACTTTAACAGATCCTTTTCATTCTATGACGATTACGAAACAGAATCTGATCTTTCCACTGAAGAAGATCGTTTAATTGAGACTATCTTCGATCAGATTGTCCTCGATATATTCAATGCTACTGTTGCCAATTGGTAAATTTTGCTATATTTAAACTGTTATTTCACCAAGTCTATAAACTGTGAACAAAGAAAAACTCTTCTCTCTTATCAATAATCCCGCTACGATTTCGTCCAGTGATCTTGAAGAATTAAAAGATGAGGTGAATGATCATCCTTACTTTCAGGTAGGGCACATATTAATTGCAAAAGCTTTTCATGACAGCAAATTGCTCGGTCATCAGGACAAACTCGGACAAGCTGCAATTAGTATCATTGATCGAAATGTCCTGAAAGCTATCATTGAAGATAGATTCCATACCTCCGAAGTAGTAGCGGAGCCTGCAGTTGTTAATGAGGAGAGTAAAGCTGATAAGGAGCAACCTATTGTTTCTGAAGAGGCCGAAAAAACTGAAGTGAAAGCTGAAGAAACGAAAGTTGAGGAAACACAACCGGAAGACAATAAAACAGAAGAAAAAATTGAAGCGGTAACCGAGCCTGAAACTACAGCCGAAGCCAAAGAGGAAGATAAGCCTTCTGAAACAGAAGAGATAAAAAAGGATAAGGTTACTGAACGTATGTCTGATTTTGAAGTAAAAACAGACGCTAAAAAACTCCAGGCTGAGGTTGTCACAAATGATGATAAAAGTGCTGAAGAAAAAGATTCTATCTATGCAGAGCTTGAAGCTAACCTGAAGGCACTTAAGAATAGAAAAACCGAATTCAAAGAAGAAAAAAAGGAAGAGAAACCTGCAGTAAAGAAAACCACTACTAGAAAAACAACGGCAGCTTCCACCAAAGCCAAATCGACAAGTACTACCTCCAGAACCGGTACTACAAAGGCTAAAACTACCAGTTCCAAAGCTAGCAGCACACAAGCAAAAAAGACTACTGCAACCACAAAGAAAAAAACAACGGCCGCTTCCAGTAAGACCACTACACCGCGTAAAACAACAGCGGCCTCAAAAACAACAACCAAAACCACCTCACAACCGAAAAAAAAAGCAACAACTAGAAGAAAAAGTGCTGAAGATGTCATTGATGAGGTAAAAAAAAAACAGAAACGGGAAGTAAAAAGCCAAAAAAGTAAGGATCAAATCAAAATCATTGATGATTTTATAGAAAAGGAATCAACGCTGACCAAGCGACGTACTCCTGCTAAAGAGGATGAGAAACCCCAGGATGATCTTTCAAAGAGCAGTACAGAAGTGAAAGAAGATCTCATATCCGAGAACCTGGCGATTATTATGGTCAAACAGGGTAAAATTGACAAAGCTAAAGACATTTATAAGAAGTTAATTTGGAAGTTTCCTCAAAAAAAGGCTTACTTTGCAACCCAGATAGAAGAATTAGAAAAGGAAAAGAATTAAAATGAATACCATCATAATCTTTATTGTAATTGTTTGTGTTTTGTTGGTTTTGGTCGTTTTGGCCCAAAACTCAAAGGGAGGTGGACTATCCAGCCAATTCGGAGGCTCCTCTACCAGCCAGATCATGGGGGTAAAAAAAACCGGTGATTTCCTAGAAAAGGCAACATGGACCTTAGCGATTGCGCTTTTAGTTTTAACATTATCAACTACCTTCTTTATACCAAAAAATACAGGTACTCAATCCAGTAGCCCTAATATTGACAGGGCGGAAGATCGAGCAGTGCTCCCCAGTCTTGATGGCGTGGGCGATTTGGATAATGCAACTCAGGGTGATGGCAATGCAACGGAGGGCACTACCAATAGTGATACTACAGGTAATAACTAACTATAAAAAAACTTAGGTAAAAGGCTCTGATGAAAATCAGGGCCTTTATTGTTTACAATATAATAAACAAAAGGCCCGGAGAACCACCCCCGGACCTACCCACAAACCAATTTAATCGATTGGCCCCTTTCTAATTTTGAAGATTAAACCAACGAAGGGTCATACTACTTTCTATCAATCGTTGGTTTTGAACAATACTACTTAAACATCTATACAATAATACGAAGCCCACTGCAGGAAAGAGCTGATTATTAGATCGGAGGTAACACTCTATCGATAAATGATTTATATCAATAGGTAAGTGGTAATATGATTATCTCGATTATTTGTTCAGCATGATATCTTGTATCATAAAATTGAATCCGGCAAATAACCATCTTCCTTCAATACCTAATTTTGTCAGGATATTTTGTAATTTGTTGCGATCAAAAATTTAAATACCAATGAACAAACCCAAAACAATACATTTATCCACGTTGATGATAATAACGTGTTTAATCAATACACTCACATTTGCTCAAGAGGTAACAGTTGAGGACTATGCCAGGGCGGAGAAATTCCTCTATACAAATACATCCAAGCTCGTTTTTGATATGAATATTAGGCCAAACTGGATTGATGGTGATAGGTTCTGGTATAGAACCACCTCACCCGAGGGTTCAGAATTTTTACTGGTCAGCGCTAAAAGTCAGAAATACAAACAGGCTTTTGATCACAACAAAGTAGCCAATGCACTTTCAAAATTAACTGGTAAACAATATTCAGGTAAAAAGCTTCCATTCAGCAGCTTTGAATACACTAACAATGAAAAGGCCCTTGTTTTTAGAGTAGGCAAGCAATACTATTCCTGCGACACCAAGGGTGGCAACTGTAAAGAAAGTGACCCCTATCCTCACAGAGATTGGAAGGCCATTGAATCACCTGATGGGAAATCGGCTGCTTTCATTCGTGATTTCAACTTATGGATACGTGATCTCACAACAGGAAAAGAAACACAATTGACCTTTGATGGTATTGAAGACTTTGGGTATGCCACAAATAATGCCGGCTGGGCCAAAAGTGACAGACCTGTTTTGACCTGGTCTCCGGACTCTAAAATGATTGCTACCTTCCAGCATGATGCAAGAGGTGTTGGAAATATGTATATGGTATCAACAAATGTAGGACATCCAAAGTTGTATTCCTGGAAATATCCCCTACCCGAGGACAGTGTTATTTTTAGAATTCATAGAGTGGTGATCCATGTTGATGATGCAAAAGTAGTGAAATTGCAAATGGGGCCAGATCAGCACAGATCTACCATCACAGATCATATTAGTATTGAAGGAGGTAAGGTTTCGGATCTGGAATGGAGTAAAGATGGTTCTCAATTAGCCTTTGTCTCATCTTCCAGAGACCACAAAGAAGCTATACTTCGTGTGGCAGATCCTCATACTGGGGCCGTGAGAGACGTATTGTCAGAAACCGTGGACACTTTTTTTGAATCAGGCTGGAGGAAAATCAATTGGCATGTTTTAAAGAATACTGACGAAGTTATCTGGTACTCCCAGCGGGATAATTGGGGACACTTGTATCTATATGACTTAAAAAGTGGTCAGCTTAAAAAACAAATCACTTCAGGTGACTGGACAGTATTGCAAGTACTCCGAATAGATGAGGATACAAGAACTATATACTTCACAGGTGCAGGAAAAGAACCTGGTGATCCCTATTACCAATACCTCTATAGTACCAGTCTGGATGTACAGAATAATCAGCAATTAGCGGAGGCCAATGTAAATTTTGAAGGAGTACAATTGCTTACTCCTGCAAATGCAAACCACGTTGTTACACTTTCACCGTCAGGCAAGTATTTGGTGGACAGATATTCCAAACCGGATGTACCTCCTGTTACTGTAGTGAGATCTAATAATGGCAAGGAACTTATGAAGATTGGGAAACCTGATATTTCACAGCTCATGGACAACGGCTGGAAGGCTCCCGAATCGTTCTCTGTCAAAGCAAGAGATGGGGAAACAGATATCTATGGGATGATGTTTAAGCCAAGTAACTTTGATCCCTCAAAAAAATACCCGATCATCAATTATATTTATCCAGGCCCACAGTCGGGAAGTGTTGGAAGCCGCAGTTTCAGTCCGTCAAGAGGTGACAAACAATCACTGGCCGAGCTGGGCTTCATTGTTGTGGCTATTGATGCCATGGGTACTCCGATGCGTTCAAAATCTTTCCATGCGGCTTATTATGGCAACATGGGAGACAATGGATTGCCGGATCAGATCACTGCTATGAAACAATTAGCAGCCAAATATTCCTGGATAGACATTGATCGTGTTGGTATATACGGGCATTCCGGAGGTGGCTTTGCCTCAACGGATGCCATTCTACGTTATCCTGATTTCTTTAAGGTTGCTGTTAGCAGTGCAGGAAATCACGATAATCGCAATTATGAGGATGATTGGGGCGAAAAGTGGCAGGGATTATTAAAAAAGAATGCTGACGGCACAACGAATTATGATAATCAAGCCAATCAATTGCTGGTTAAAAACCTCAAAGGAAAACTTCTATTGGCCCATGGCACTTTGGATAGCAATGTTCCGGTATCCAATACCATGCTTGTAGTTAATGAGTTGATCGCAGCCAATAAAGATTTTGACCTGATCCTCTTTCCGAATAGAGGCCATGGATTTGGCAACGAAGCCTACATGATGCGACGCAGATGGGACTATTTTGTTGAGCACCTGCTTGGCGTAGAACCTCCAAGAGAATATAAGATCGGTGCAGGCAGATGATATGTGATTGATCTCAGATAGGTATTGTAAAAATTAAATATCAAAGTCGCTAAGTGAAAGATGATAAAATGAGCTTTCAGGTATTAGGTCTCAGGTTTTAGCATGATTTTCTGCTGAATAAACTGATACCTGAAAGCTTACTTCTCAAATCCCGGAAAGTCTTGACGCTTTAAGTTTCAATAATTAACCATGATAAATGAAAATCAGGGTCTATAAAACTGAGCTAAAGGAGATTCTACCGTTCCGTACATTATTCCTCCAGGAAAACAATTTTCAAATTAGGTACAATGCATGTCATGAAAGGAATTGGTCCGATTCCTATCTTATAACCTTTGATGATAGAGAGATAGGCTATGGTTCAGTCAAAGGAATAGAGGAGCTAAAAGACCGGAACGCAATATTTGAATTCTACATAATCCCACCATTTAGAAACATCTCAAGCCTTATTTTTTTAAAATTAATAAAGGTCTCAGGCGTTGATTTTATTGAATCACAAAGCAATGATCTATTGCTTTCATCAATGCTATATGAGTTCTCAAAAAACATAAGCAGCGACACTACGCTCTTTGCTGATCATGCCGTAACTCAATATGTCATACCAGGAATAACATTTCGTTTGCGTGAGAAAGATGATAACGTATTTGGGAAGAAAGGTGATGAGGCGGGTGATTATGTCCTGGAACAAAATGGCGAAATTGTTGCCACCGGAGGTTTCTTGCTGCATTACAATATTCCATTTGCAGATCTATATATGGAAGTAAAAAAGGAATGCAGGAAAAATGGTTTGGGAACCTATATCCTTCAGGAATTGAAAAAAGAATGTTATTTGGCTGGCAGAGTACCAGCAGCCCGGTGCAGTACTAAGAATACTGCCTCCAGGGCCACTTTAATTAAAGCCGGCTTAAAAATAGCAGGAGCTATGTTAGCAGGTAAAATAAAATCGGATTTACAGTAATTATGAATATATTCAAAGTCAGGGTTGATAAATTGGTTTTCAAATGAATTTCAATCTCATTAAAACTTCTGAATGAAATGAAGGTTCATTTCAAACTGGCAAATAAGGATGATCTCCAAGAAATACTTGATATGATGGAGGATTTCAATGCTATAGATCAATATGATTTTAACAGAAAGACTGGATCCGATAATATACTGGAGTTTATTAATAATGAAGTTTTGGGAAGATTATGGTTGATCATGGATAATCATAATATAATTGGCTATATAGCCCTTACATTCGGCTTTAGCTTTGAATACCAGGGTAAGGATGCTTTTATAGATGAACTTTACTTAAAAAAATCTTTCAGGAATAAAGGGATAGGAAACACAACAATGGATTTTGTGATTGATCAGGCAAAAAAATTAAGAGTCAGAGCAATACACCTGGAAGTAGAGCGACATAATGAAAGTGGAAATAGCCTATATACTAAACATGGCTTCAAGGGGAATCAGCGGAACCTGCTAACCAAAATTCTTAGTGGTTCATAAGATAGATAAAAGATTCATGACATTACCAATACCAGGAAATGATAGACCAACTTACTAAAGAATTTGAAGATTGTAGGTCGCACTTGCGTTCTTACATCTTACGCATGACAACCAATGTGGAAGAAACCGATGATATTGTACAGGAGACCTATCTGAAAGCCCATGCCAACATTGAATCATTCAAAGGTGATGCCTCTTTGCGGACCTGGATCTTTGCTATTGCGTCCAATCTTGCCAGAGATCACTTAAGATCAAAAAAAAGATGGCCTGAAAATGTCACGGATATTTGTAGAGAGGCTGCACTTTCCAATCAGCAATTCCTTCAGGAAATGGGACAAATAAGAATGACTTCCCCACAAGGCAATTTTGAAATAAAGGAGCATATTGCATTTTGTTTTACTTGTATATCAAAGTCACTTCCACTGGAACAACAACTTACCTTGTTGTTGAAAGAAGTCTATGAATTTAAAGTAAAAGAGATAGCTGAAATCATTGACAATACCGAAGCTATGGTAAAATATTATCTCCATATAGGTCGCAGTAAAATGATTGAAATTTTTGATAAAAGATGCTCTTTGATCAATAAAGAAGGTATCTGTCATCAGTGTACCGAATTGAATGGCATGTTCAATCCCAAACAAAAAGCACAGGAGGAGGTGATGAAAATTGAAATGGCTCGTGAAGCCGAAAATGGGGATAAAGAACATTTGTTTGATTTAAGAACCAAAATTGTCCAGGGGATTGATCCCTTTCAATCAGATGCTTCAGAATTACAACTCCATCATTTACAGCATAATAGAAAAGTTATGGAAGAATATTTAAAAAAAAGTTAAGCATTTCCCTATCATTCCAATCTCGCCAGTCGTCAAAGGATCAAAATTGAGATGAAACAGGCGATACCTGAGGTATACTCAAGCATGATTAAGCTTTAGTGTCACACGCTCAGCGCCAGTTAACTTTAAACGAATGAAAAATTGCTTAACAATTTTAATGATCATGACGACTACGAGTATTTCAATGGCCCAGGACGGAAGGGCCCAGACAAACAAAAAGACATTCAGCAGACAAACTGCCGTAAGTACAAACATTGCTGCTGACGCTTCTATTATTTGGACATTACTCACCAACGGTGCCGATATTTCCAGATGGAATTCCACAATTGTTTCATTTGAAGGGGACATTGTACAAGGCGAGAAAATCAAGCTTAAATCCATCGTTGATCCTTCAAGGGTTTTCACAATAAAAGTGAAATCTGTAAAGGCTGAAAATGAGATGGTTTGGGCCGATGGTACTGCTCCTTTTTTTAGAGGAGTACGCACTTTTTCGCTCAAATCAAATCCTGACGGTACCAACACATTTTCCATGATTGAAAAGATGGGAGGATTAATGTACCCGATGGCCGCGAAACACATTCCTGATTTTGATGACTCCTTCGAGCAATTTGCAGCAGATCTTAAGCGGGAAGCTGAGCTCATCCAAAATTCAAAAAACTAGACCCTCATTGTACAACTTTAATCTGAATAACTCAAAATATCATGAAAGGAACAAAAGAAAATCCATGGATATTAAAAACGCCTCCGGGATCATCCGAATATCAAATGTACAAGGACATCAAGGATGGAAGAGAAATATTGGTTTGTACAGTGGGGTCGACAGTTTTACACTATGATGCTCGCTGCATTGAGGATCTTCATCAAATGCTTAAGGCACATGGAGATTGGATGCTATTGGGAAGTGCTGACGAAAAGAAGGAACCAAAACCAGACACTATTGAAGCTTGGGGACGCTCGGAAAATAATCCCGTTGGAGGATGGTATGGGCTCAGGAAAGGTTTAAGAGGTCGTTTTGGCATGTATATTCCACCATTAATGGAGGAACTCGAATTAGTAGAATTAGAGCATAATGCCCGGAACAACAGAATGAAGGCAATCTAGGATAGTATTTATCAGCATAAACCCTGTAAATGTCTGGTGTGTGGCACAGGGTTTATTTGTATATTATGCTCAATTGAATCATCACCAAATTACCTGATCATGTTTGTTGCTATCTGGAAGTATGAAGTTGATTTAAATCGACTGGAGCAATTCGAAGAACTATATGGCCAAAAAGGCAAATGGGTGGCACTATTTAAAAAAGCCACCGGGTATATCAACACCGAATTGGTGAAGGACACATCCTCAAAGAATGTTTACATTTCCCTGGATAAATGGGAATCCCAGGCCTTGTATGAGCAGTTCTATGAAGAGAATAAAAGCACTATAGATTCCATTGATAAGGAAGGAGATGAGTTAACATTGTCCGAAACTAATATTGGTTGGTTCAACGCATTGTAGATGCTATACTTTCCATTCCAACTATCCATCAAAGATTGGTGTCAATAAAAAAAATGAACACCATATGAAACGTTCACTGACATTTTTATTAGTATTTTTTCTTTCTTGTGCAGCCTGGGCTCAGAATAGTGAAGATCCTCAAAAACGATTTCTTGTTGGACCTGTTTTGAAACTTGTCCCACATCATGAAACATCTACAGGCATATTGATAGGTTTAATGGGTAATAAGGTTTTAGTTAACAAGAAATATGAACTCGGTCTCTCTGTCATGAGAAACATTAACACCATGTCCAGTACTAAGCGTGAAGGTTATGAATTTCAATCATTCTATCATGTTTCTTTTGGCATAGCGATGGATCTACTATCTTGTAACGAGCGATTTGGCATCCATCCAAAATCCGCCATTGGTTTTGGGTTAATAAATGAATACAGTGGGATAAACAGCGATAATAGATCCATTGGTTCCAATGGTTTCTTTTCAATAGAGCCTGGAATAAATATTAGTATAAGACCTGTACAAAAGCTAAGGATCTTCTCCGGTATTTCCTACATCTTTAATACCAACAGTGCGGAAGAAGTTGATTTCAGAAAACCTATCTTTGATTTTGGGATACAGTTTAATTATTGATCTCTCCTCTTCAATTAAGTAGTTTCCCTATCAATTGAGGACACTTCCTGTTCAACAGGAAAATCAAGTATGAATGTAGTCCCCTTTCCTTTTTTTGACTGTACGGCAATAGAACCATCATGAAGCTTCATGATTTTTTTTGATAAACTGAGCCCTACACCGGTCCCTTTCTTTTTGGTGGTGAAGAAGGGAACAAATATCTTGTCCAGAATATTTTTATCGATACCCATACCATTATCGCTGATATAAAGCTTCAATCTGTGATTGTTGACATCACTAAGCCGGATTTTTATTTTTCCATCGGGCTCTCCATTAAGCGCCTCCATAGCGTTTTTAAGTAAATTGATCAAGACTTGCTCAATGAGTTCCGGGTCAGCTAAAATGATGACTGCTTTATGATCAGATGGCCAATCCAGTTCAATCTTGTTTTGTTGAAAATCAGGTCCAAGTAATGACTGGATGCGCCTTAATAAAGCTACAATGTCTGTTCTTACTAAATTGATATCCGGAGTTTTTGAAAAATCCTTATAGGCATGCACAAATTTGAGTAATCCTTTACTACGATTTTCAATGGTTTCAAGGCTTGTATGAATGTCCTCCAAATCCTCCTCTTCCAATTTAGCCACGCTCTTTTTGTGTTCGTTTCCTCCGTTAAGCATTTTATTGATAGCTTCAGTCAAAGAGGCAATCGGGGTTACTGAATTCATGATCTCATGTGTTAAAACACTGGTAAGCTTTTGCCAGGCCTCCACTTCCTTTTCATCCAATTCTGCATTGATATTTTGCATTAACACTAATTTAAAATCCTGGTCTTTCAATTTGAACTCTTTGAAGTGAATTGAAAGCTGTTGGGTTTGTTCCCTCAGGAATATTTTAGCAATCTTTCTGCGCCCGGGCTTCAGGTCCATGATCAACTCATACAGTTCTTCGTTAATGTCTTTTAAATCATGAATGTTGTTCAAAAAAGGTTTCTGGATCAATTTCTTGGCGGCGTAATTATAAAGCTGTATTTCCCCGGAATCCAGGTAACTAATGATAGCCACTCCAATGTTTTCATTTAAGGTTTGTAAATATTGGTAATGAGATTCTTTTTCCAGAGCAACACGTTGAAACTCCTTAATAATGCTATTAAATGCCTCACTGAGCGCATCGTAATTAATACCCCTTTTATTAGATTTAAAAGTATTGGTAAACCCTCCCTGCTGAATAGACAATAAAAAGTAAGTGATGTCACGATTCGTTTTTTCAACATAACGGATCAGGCTCAGAAGAAAAATGAGTAACAATAAAATAATCACCAGTGGAGTGAAAAACCAGTTGGTTTGAGACAGCACAAAAGCCAGCAAAATTGCAAGTACAAATATGACCGCAATTCTGACAACAACATTTAATCTAAAGTTCTTATAAACCATATTTCTGGATTTTACGATACAATGTTGTTCTACCAAGACCGAGTTCCTTGGCCGCTCTGCTCATATTTCCGGCATGTCTTTCGATTGCCTCCTTGATAGTTTCCCGTTCCACTTCATCCAGGTTGTAATTTTTCTCTTGTGATGGAACGTGTTTCTTATCATTGAGCAAAAAATCTGTCTTCTTTAGTTCATCTTCCTCACTCATAATGACAGCCCGTTCGATGGCATGTTGTAACTCTCTCACGTTTCCCGGCCAGAAATACTTTTGCAAATAGTTCATAGCGGTATTACTTAATTTGAGGTTTCTCTTTCGATACTTCGCTGCATATATATCGAGAAAATATTCGCTCAATAGAGGAATGTCTTCCGGTCTTTCTCGCAATGGTGGTAACCTGATTTCCACCGTATTGAACCTGTAGAGCAGGTCTTCTCTAAATTTCTTCTCCACCACTAATTCATACAAGGGCATGTTGGTAGCACAGATCAATCGAATATCAATGGGAACGGGAACATTCGAGCCAACCTTAAATACTTCTCTGTTTTGGGTCACAGTTAATAACTTGGCTTGAAGCTGCATGGAAAGATTGCCTATCTCATCCAGGAAAAGTGTACCGCCACTGGCAATCTCAAAACGCCCAAGGCGATCTTCCTTTGCATCCGTAAAAGCTCCTTTCACATGCCCGAATAACTCAGATTCAAATAAAGTTTCTGAAATTGCACCAAGGTCCACTTTTATAAAAGCTTCATGATTTCTCTGTGATGCCTGATGAAGCGCTTTGGCAATGAGCTCTTTACCGGTTCCATTCTCTCCCAGAATTAATACATTGGCATCTGTCCGTGCTACTTTTTTCACTGTAGCGAATACCTCCTTCATGGCAGAAGAATTACCTATGATTTCTGTTTCCGGAGTGGCATAAGCTTTACTTAAGTGTTCCTGCTTTGAACGCAGTCTTTCTACCTCTTTTTTAGATTGGCTATGGTTGAAGGCGGCGTACACTGTGGCGATTAATTTTTCATTTTCCCAAGGTTTGACGACAAAGTCTGCCGCTCCGACCTTCATTGTCTCCACTGCCAGTTTGATATCACCATAAGCTGTGATCATCACCACATTTTGAGCAGGATTTATCTGAAGAATATGCTCCAGCCAATTCAACCCTTCCCTCCCACTCGTCTCTCCAATGGTATAGTTCATATCCAATAAGATCACATCAAAACGTTCGTGATTTAACAAGTAATTGATCTGGTTAGGATCGCTTTCCGTGATGATATCCGTAAATTGGGTTTTTAATACGAAACGCGCTGTGTGCAGTACATCCGGGTCATCATCAATAATTAATATCTTTCCCTTAACTTTCTTCATGTTTATGAAATGTTATAGATCAAGCCGAAATAGGGTAAAGAAACTTCCATGAGATTGAGTATCAATTTTTCAAGTAATTTTTAAAAGCTCTCAGATCTCAGGTTTTAGGTATCAACTTTGTTATGGACAGATCTTTTAAAAGGCTAATACCTGATTGCCAATACCTAATGGCTGAATTTTGAATTAGGACATTTTTAAAAGAACAGTATATTGGACTAGATTCGCTTCCTATGAATGTCACTTGATCTAATCATATTTCAAAGATAACTGTTTCACTCTGAAACACAAATATGTTTCACCATGAAACAGTTTTAGTTATTATGCTTATATTCAAACCATTTAAGTTATTAATTTTCAGTAGTTTACATTTAATGGCATAGGATTAGTACAATCATATTCACTAACCAAGCCTATTATGCTGAAAAACTATTTCAAAATCGCGCTGAGAAACCTTTGGAAACACAAAGGCTATTCAGCAATTAACATTGCAGGATTGTCCATTGGCCTGGCAAGCTGCTTATTAATCATTACTTTCATTACTGAGGAATTGAGTTATGATAGATTCCATGACAATGCAGAAAGAATATACAGGGTTGGTCATGAAGTAAGTCTTGGAACCGGTACAAAACCCATAGCAAGTACTTCACATCGTTTGGGCTCTACACTTCCAGTTGATTTTCCTGAATTGGAGCATGTTGTACGTTTTAGTCGCCTGTATGGACATGAAGTAAAATATAAAGACAAAAAATTTAGAGAAGAACGGATTTCCTTTGTTGATTCGGCATTTTTGAAAGTTTTCAGTTTTGAGCTGATAATAGGAAATTCCGAAACAGCATTATTAAAACCGAATTCTGTTGTGATTACCCAAAATGTAGCACAACGATATTTCGGGGATGCAAATCCCATTGGTCAAATACTTACGATAGGTGAGCCCTACGGATCCGGAGATATTGAAGCAGAAGTAACAGGAATTATGCATGAGATGCCTGGTAATTCGCATTTTCATATGGATCTGCTTATTTCTATGGCCACCGGAAAAGAACTCTTTCCTGAAAGTCTTTATCAAAACTGGGGGTGGGATTCAGGTTACACCTACGTTGTTTTGCCAGAAAACTTGAGTCCCACTCAGTTTGAGAGCAGATTGTTAGACTTTGGCGAAAAGCATATTGAGGGTGATTGGTTCATTAAATTCTTTCTTCAGCCGCTTACAGATATCCATCTATATTCAAACCTGAATAGTGAGATTGAGGCTAACAGCAAATTCATTTACATTCAGATATTTTCTGCCGTAGCCCTGATCATTATCATTATAGCTTGTGTTAACTATATCAATCTGGCCATAGCTAAATCCTCCAAGAGAAGTCGGGAAGTGGGCATTAGAAAAGCCATTGGCGCATACAAACAACAAATTGCATTTCAATTTCTTGGAGAGTCACTTTTCATTGTTACTATTTCAATCATTTTGGCCGGTCTTCTCGCAGAATTATCGATTACCTATTTCAACGAGATACTGGCAAAAAATCTCGAAGTAAGCATCCTTGATAATCTATCATTATTGATCATTTTCATTGTTTTGTCCTATGTTGTTGGGATCCTGTCGGGAATCTATCCGGCCTTTTATTTGTCCTCATTTAATACTACGCAAGTTCTTAAAGGAACCATAACCAAATTAGGTAATGGTGCGCTTTTCTTGAGAAAAGGTTTGGTCGTTTTTCAGTTTATCATATCCATTGGACTTATTGTAGGAACGCTCATCGTATATAGCCAATGGCAATTCCTCAGAAACAAAGAGCTTGGTGCAGATGTTCAACACACGATCGTATTTCCCGCTACCGATGCTATTGCTGAAAAATTTGTGTCCTTTAAAACTGAATTATTGAGAAATCCCAATATCACACATGCGGCTACCTCTTTCAGAAGACTTGGTAGAGATATTAATTCCGGCACTATGATGACTGCAGAGGTTGATGGAGAGCAAAACCAAGCAAGGCTTAGCACGTTGTTGGTGGGTTATGATTTCCTGGAAATGTATGAAGTGGAATTGATATCCGGAAGGTACTTTTCAAGGGATTTTGCTACTGATTCACTCGCCATCATTTTTAACAGAGCAGCACTAAAAGCCTTAGGTATAAAATCTCCGGAAGAAGCTATTGGACAAATAGCCCGTTATAGATCGGACATCGATAATGAAGTGGTTGGAGTGATTGAAGATTTTCATTTCGAAACACTTTATAATAAGATTAAACCAATGGTG
The DNA here is from genome assembly GCA_030442035.1 of Splendidivirga corallicola. Lineage (GTDB taxonomy): Bacteria > Bacteroidota > Bacteroidia > Cytophagales > Cyclobacteriaceae > Splendidivirga > Splendidivirga corallicola. The sequence goes on along the minus strand of JAUJEA010000016.1, from coordinate 105,157 downwards.
TTCTTCCTGATACCTGATCGTGGAATGAGTTGGATTTCTGTTAAAGCAAATCAGGAGGATATGCAGGAGACACTTGCTTTTATAGAGGGGCAATGGAAAACAATAGAAAACAAAAGGGATTTCCGATATTCGTTTTTAAGGGAAGATCTATATAATCTGTATATCACAGAAGAGCGGTTTCTCAGTGTATTTACCATATTTACTGGTCTCGCTATCTTCACTGCCTGTCTGGGAATTTTCGGTCTTTCCTCATTCACCATCTTGCAACGTGCAAAAGAGATAAGCATCAGGAAAGTATTGGGATGTTCTATCTCAAAACTTTCATTCCTGATCACCTGGGATTTTGTAAAACTCATTTTAATATCCAGTATCATCGCTTTTCCATTGGCTTTTTTCTCTATGCGTTATTGGCTCAGGAACTTCGAATACAGGGTAGAAATGACCTGGTGGACGTTTGCAATAGCCGCCATATTCGCTATTGTAATTGCTGGCTTTACTGTCGGTTTTAAAGCCTTGAGAGCAGCGTTGGCTAACCCTATTGATTCATTAAAAGAAGAATGAGCCCAAACAACCCAAAAGATCATGATAAAAAATTACTTTAAAATAGCTTTTAGAAACCTCAAAAAATATAAAGGATATTCCTTCATCAACATTACAGGATTGGCTGTAGGGTTAGCTTGTGTATTATTAATTTCTTTATTTGTATTGGATGAATTGAGTTATGACAAGTTTCATAAGGATGCTGACAATCTATATAGAATTGGCTTTGTTAATAAGAAAAAAGAAGTCAATTACTTTACGCCTACACCATTTGCTCCTGCGTTGAAAAACGAAATCCCTGGCATTATTGCTACACAAAGATTAGCCAGTTACGCCGGGCCTTTAATTACCAATGGCATCGACGCTTTTTATGAATCAGGTTATATTGGCGCGGATGCAGATTTCTTTTCCTTCTTCTCTTTTAAATTGTTAGCCGGCAATCCCGATAAAGTACTATCTGATAAAGAAAGCATCGTCATCGTCAAAAGCTTAGCTGATAAATATTTTGGCCTGGAGGATCCCATAGGTAAAACGCTTAAGCTGAATGGGAAAGAGAAAATAATTACCGGTATAGCAGCTGACCCGCCAACCAATTCTCATATTACTTTTAAAATAGTGATCCCACATAAGTTCTCTGAAGATGATGAGCAGGAATGGAGCTGGAGCATGTACCAAACTTATGCTAAGTTATTGAAAGATTATTCGTTGGAGGGTATTGGTGATAAGATAAAAGAGATTTTCATAAAAAATCGTAAATCGGACAAAGATGAAAATACTTATATATTGGAACCTATCACTTCAATCCACCTATATAGTGGTCCAAAAGGTGATTTTTTTAAGGCCGGCAGTGATATTCGCTATGTATATATATTTACTTGTATTGCCTTACTTATCCTGTTCATTGCTTGTATTAACTACACTAATCTGGCTACCGCCAGATCAATGCGACGAGCAAAGGAAGTAGGTATTAGAAAAGTAAGTGGCGCTTCGAGAAGGCAGATTATGTACCAATTCATTGGTGAAACGTTGATGTTGACTCTTGTGGCTGTTTTATTGGCTGGTGTTCTGGTTGAAATTGCTTTACCATTATTCAATCAAATAACTGATAAAACCCTTGATTTTCGATTACTTTCAATTGAGACATTTTCTCTACTATTAGCTACCACTATTGTCACGAGTATCATCGCCGGGAGTTATCCGGCATTTTTTCTTTCCGCTTTTAGTCCTCAAAATATCCTTAAAGGCATTTTACATGGAAAGAAAACCAATGTATCGTTTAGAGAAATTCTGGTAGTATTTCAATTTGCCATCACATTGATACTGGTCATTGGCGCCATAGTGATCCATAAGCAACTACAATATATACAAATAAAAAGGTTAGGGTTCGATAAAGAGAATGTACTACTGACCAACAAGAGGATTGCGTTAAAAGGCGATAAATTGTCCTCTTTTATGAACGAAGTTAAACAGTTGAATGAAGTAGAAAATTTAGCTGTAGGCCCTATGCCGGGAATGACTATGACGGGACCGGTAACTCCTGAGGGGTTGGGAGAAAATGAAGGACTTGTAACCGCAAGCATTTCTTATGTGGATTTTAATTTCATGACAACCTTGGGGATTGAGGTCAAGCAAGGCAGGGCTTTTTCAGAAATGCTCCCTGGTGATAGCATTAATTCAATCATTATAAATGAATCAGCAGTAAAAGAATTTGGATGGAGCGACAATCCAATAGGTAAAAGGGTCTCCAAACGGGAATACAATTTTTATACACGTGAATCGATAGAGAAAGAATTTCAGGTGATAGGAGTCGTGAAAGACTTTCATTTCCTTTCCCTAAAACAACATATAACACCGTTGATTCTACAAATAAAGCCATACAATAAATTGTACAGTCAACTTGGTATTAGGTATAAGACCGAAAATCTCTCTGAGTTTTTGGAAACTTTAGAAGATATATGGAAACGACACGTACCAGATAAGCCATTCGAATATACTTTTCTGGATGAAACTTTTGATAAGTACTATAGATCGGAGCAGAAACTGGCTAAAATCTTCTGGGCGTTCACAGGCCTTACGATATTAATAGCCATTTTGGGATTATTTGGTTTGGCCTCATATAGTGCAGAACAAAGACGAAAAGAAATTGGGATCAGAAAGGTGCTTGGTGCATCTGTATTTAGTGTGATCAAATTGTTCATCAGAGATTACAATCGTTTGGTATTTATTGCCATGCTAATTTCAATACCGGTCGCTTGGTATATTGCGCATCAATGGCTTAATGATTTTGCTTATAAAATCAACGTTGGCATAGATATACTGATCATTGCTTCTATTGCTGTACTGATCATTTCCTGGATAACCGTAAGTTATCAATCCCTCAAAGCAGCACGTGTAAATCCTGTGAAAACACTGAGAGACAATTAACAATGAACAATTGGCAATTAACAATTTGTCATTGAGCAAATTAAAACCCATAAAATCAAAAGAAATGAATAAGAACATAAAAATTATTTCATTACAGCTTCACAACGAATGGAATATTAAACAACTCAATTGTTCATTGTTAATTGCAAATTGTTAATTGAAAAACCTATGTTCAAAAGTTATATCATTTCCGCATTCAGAAACTTGCTCAGGCATAAGCTATATGGTTTTATTAATATCTCTGGTTTGATCCTGGGGATAGTGAGTTGTATGTTCATTTTTTTATTTGTTCAAAATGAAAAGAACTATGATAAGTTTCATGAAAAAGGTGATCAGATCTATCGGGTCTTAAGAGAATCAAGAGATGAAGGAAATGTTTATAAAATTGGTATCACTTCTGCTCCCTTTGCCACACATCTGCTGACTGATTTTGAAGGAGAAATATTAAAAACCACCCATGTATTACCCAATACAGGATTAGTTACCTATCAGGACAAATCTTTCAATGAAAGTAAATTGTTTCTCGTTGACAGCCTTTTCCTGGAATTCTTCTCTTATCCATTGCTTTACGGTGATCGAAAAACCGCCTTATCAGAGCCTAATGGTTTGGTAATTAAGAAGGCCACTGCCATAAAATACTTCGGAGATGATAATCCAATAGGCAAAGTGGTACAACTAGACAATACCATTGAATTAAAAATAACAGGTGTGCTGGACGATTTCCCTGGCAATACCCATCTCGATTTTGATCTGCTGGCCACAACCGATCTGGTCAAAAACCGAAGATGGTTTGGAGACTGGTGGAGCAATGGTTTCATCACTTATGTGCTAATTCCCGAACATAAAAACCATAAAGAAATTGAGACCAGGTTCGATTGGTTCATGGAGAAATATTTTGGTGATCATTTCAGAAATACCGGCACAAAAATGGGGCTCTCGCTGGAACCTCTGGAGGATGTTTATTTCAACAACGAAGTTGGATTCGATTTTGCCAAACATGGAGACGAGACCATGGTGGTTATCTTTTCTATCATCGCTGTTTTTATATTGGTCATTGCCTGCATTAATTTCCTAAACCTAAGTACGGCCAGTTCTGCCAGTCGGGCACTCGAGGTTGGTATTAGAAAAACAAGTGGAGCACTCCGTTATAACCTGATCCAACAATTTTTCATTGAAGCTTTTCTTTATTCAACTATAGCCACGCTCATTGCTTTTCTTATGGTGGAAGTGGGGCTTTCTCTCTTTAACAATTTTGTTGGTGAAGATCTGAGCATTCCATTTGACAGGTTATTGTATCCCGGTTTTGCCTTTATACTTATCCTTATTGTAAGTGCATTGTCAGGACTTTATCCGGCTGTCTATTTGTCTTCCTTTCAGCCGGCTACAGTGCTCAAAGGAAAATCTCAGACAGGAAAAGGGGGAACATTCCTCAGGAAGGGATTGGTCATATTTCAATTTTGTATTTCCATTATACTTATCATCGCCACGATCATTGTTAGTGCACAACTTGATTTTGTCAATAATAAAAAGCTGGGATTCAACAAAGAGAATATCATAATCCTCCCGCTGGATAATTCAGATATACGAGCTAAAAAAGAAACATTTAAAAACCGGCTTGAAAATATAGTTGATGTTACAAGTGCGACCTTTATTTCCGGTGAACCGGGAGGATTTCATGACAACTATTCTTTCACCTTGCCTGAAGAAGGAAAAAGCAATATCAGGCTTCGAACGGTTTTTACAGACCATGATTATCTCCGGACATTTAATATTGAGGTACTGGAAGGAAGGGATTTTTCAGAAAAGCGTCAAACAGATTTTGCAGAGGCATTGCTTATTAATGAAGAAGCAGTTAAGTACCTAGGCTGGACCAATGAAACGGCCATTGGTAAGGAAATACAAAACAATTTTTTGGATTCTTTACCCAGGCAGGTCATAGGAGTAATCGATAGCTACCACTTTGCTTCCCTAAAAAATAAAATTGATCCCTTGATCATCTCCCTGATTGAAGATCATCGAGCCATCGCTATTAAAATCAGTACCAATACCCCAAAAAAAGTCATTAATCAAATTGAAAGTATTTGGGATAATCTGGTAGAAAAGTATCCGATGGAATATAAATTCCTGGACCAAAGCTTCGAAGCACTTTATCAAGCCGAACAAAAGCAAAAAGAAATAATCATTTTATTTTCATCTATTGCATTGTTCATTGCCTGTATGGGGTTGTTTGGATTAGCCACTTTTGCCACACAAAAAAGAATCAAAGAGATTGGCATCAGAAAGGTATTGGGCGCCCGGTTAGTGCAACTTTTTATACTGCTCTCAAAGGACCTCCTCAAACTGGTAATGATAGCAAGCTTTATCGGTATTCCATTGGCCTGGTTTGCCATGGAAAAGTGGTTGGAAAATTTTGTTTACAGAATTAATATCCAGCTTTGGATGGTATTATTAGCAGCAATTGCAGCTATGTTTATCGCCTTAATAACCGTGAGCTACCAATCCATCAAGGCCGGACTCAACAATCCCATTCATTCGCTAAGAAACGAATGACAATTAGCAATGATCAATTGGCAATTAACAATAGGATTGTGTAAGCCACTAAAAACTTAGAATGTCAAAAGAAATGAAAGAGAATATAAAAATCATCTTACTATTCTTTCTAATCAAGAGAGATGTCATACAGATTAACTGTTCATTGTTAACTGCTAATTGTTAATTGATATGGTAAAGAATTATATAAAAATCACCCTCAGAAACCTGGCAAAAAATAAAGTACACTCGGCTATCAATATATCTGGATTGAGCATTGGTATGGCCTGCGTGATCCTGATCCTGCTATTCATCCAGAATGAATTGAGCTATGATAAATTTCATGAAAATTCCAAGAACATTTATCGTATTGCCTGGTTTTCAGACAATCCTCAGACCAGAACACCCCATCCCATGGCACAGGCAATGGTCAATGACTTTCCCGAAGTAGTAAGTGCGGTAAGCCTCTCTCCTATTTGGGGACCCGGTCTGACCAAACAGACATTTTCAATCAAGAACCTGGAGAAAAACATACAGTTTGATGAACCGGGGGTATTAAGTGTTGACAGTACTTTTTTTGATGTCTTTTCCTTTAAGTTAACCAGAGGAGATCAAACCAAAGTACTCAGAAACATTGGAGGATTACTCATATCGGAAACCATGGCACAAAAATATTTTGCTCAGGAAGATCCTATTGGGAAACAACTGGCGATCAATGATGACCAAACGCTACTACAGGTGGAAGGTGTATTTGCCAATGTACCTGATAACGCACATTTCCATTTTGACTTTTTAGTTTCCTACGTTACGCTTAAGGCATTCTCTGATCCCGAAAGTGAATATTACGAATGGACTGATTTTGGACATTTTAACTATATCAAGTTACATCCAAAATCAAATATTCAGGCACTTGAGGATAAGCTGATGCCCTGGGTTGCAGGACATTTGGATATATCACAGGAGAGATTGGAAAGACTAGTTATAAGTAACACCGCTTTCAGATTACAACCTCTTGAAGACATTCACTTAAAATCCAATATACGCTGGGAGTTGGAATCCAATGGCAATATGGGCTATGTATATATCATGAGTGCTGCTGCCCTTTTTATCCTGATCATCGCCTGTGTAAATTTTGTCAATCTAAGCATAGGTAAATCAATTGAAAGAGTAAAAGAGATTGGTGTTAGAAAAGCATCAGGTGCCAGCAGGAAGGAAATAGCCTCTCAATTTCTTGGAGAATCAATCCTGACAACACTTTTGGCACTGATCATCACGGGTTTGTTGATAGAAGTTACCTTACCATTGTTCAATAATGTTACGGGAAAATCTCTGAACATTAATTATTTCCAACAACCTGAAATGATATTAATATTATTGACCGTAGGAGGTTTTGTTGGTGTTATATCCGGTATATATCCGGCCTTGTACCTGTCTTCCATAAAATCTTCACAAATATTAAAAGGGCATTTTAAGGCGAGTACCAAAGGAAAGTTCTTAAGTAAAACGCTCGTGATTTTACAATTTTCTATTTCCATGGTCCTGATCACAGGAAGTATTATTATCTATGGTCAATTAAATTTTATCAAAAACAAAGATCTCGGTTTTGGTAAAGAACAGGTAATTGTAATTCCATCAAAGTCCAGTGATATTTCGGACCATTTTCAGGAATTAAAAACAAGCTTGCTCAACATATCAGGAGTGGAAAGTGTTTCTGCTGCTTCCAATGTACCAGGTGGGCAATTTAATCAGAATCCAATATACCTAAGCCGCGACGATCAGAATATTGTGAATGCATCGGAATTTATGGTTGATTTTGACATTTTAAAAACCCTGAACCTTGAGGTTATCGAAGGGCGAGGATTTTCCATAGATCATACTACGGATTCATCTCTGGCTTTTATCATTAATGAAACCGCGGTCAGGGCGCTGAATATTGAAACCCCTATAGGTGAAGCTCTTGTTTGGAATGCTGATGGTCCTTTGTTTAAAGGTACCGTTATAGGAGTTGTCAAGGATTTTCATTTTAAATCTTTGCATCAACCCATTCGTCCAATCATTATGCGGGTGGCTTCAAATTTCAACCATGTTATGGTTAAATTGAATTCTAAGGATTATACCAGGACAATTGAATCTATAAGAAACGCATGGAATGTATTTGACGAGGATTTTCAGTTCGAATACACATTTCTTGATGAAAGCATTGACCGGCAGTACAGAGCTGAGGAAAAAATGGCACAGGTCTTCAGTGGGTTTTCGTTATTGGCTGCGACCATTGCTTGTTTCGGTTTATTAGGCTTGGCCATATTATTATTTGGTCAAAGGACAAAGGAGATCGGTGTTAGAAAGGCACTGGGAGCCTCTATTCCCGAACTCATGACTTTACTCATCAAGGACTTCACCAAACTGATGGCCATAGCCATTTTAATCGGGGGACCAATTGCATGGTGGATCATGAATAATTGGTTACAAAATTTTACTTTTCGAATTACTATTAATCCGGCTGTTTTTCTGCTAACAGGACTACTTATCTTATTCATTGCCTGGGCAACATTGGGATATTTGACTTTTAAAGTGGCCAAAGCCAACCCTGTAGACACCTTGCGAGATGAATGACATTAATGGTGTATAATTTTAATCGGATCAAAAAGTGTGAAACCATGCTTACCAGGTTTTGGATTACAGCAAGCCAGCAAGATTTTAGATGAAAAATTCAAGACAAAAGCAATACGACAAATCACTTTTTTATTTAAAAAGCAAGGAAACTGATGCCAGAGAAAAGTATTTTTATTATCGTCAAATATTGATCTCAATGGTATTTTCTTTACTTGGTTCAACTTAAACACTTCCACACAATACTACCTGCTTTTCAGATAACATACCGGATGGATTTCTTGACATTGTTTCAGGATTTAAAATGGGTTTACCCCAGATCATTCCAGCTGTTTTGTAACAATGGCTAAAAATGACGATCATTACCATTGAGTCAAGTGATGTTAAAATGATCGTTCGAAAAGCCAAGAAAGAAGACATTGATGCAATTTGGGAGATATTCAGAGAAGTTATCAAAACAGGAGACACCTATGTTTTCCCTCCTGATACTCAACAGGGAGAATTAAAAAAATACTGGACTGCTGATTACATAGATACTTATGTGGTTGAGCTTGAAGATCGAATAGTGGGGACGTATATCCTTAAACCAAATCAAGTTGGTCTCGGCGCACACATTGCCAATGGTTCCTATATGGTCCATCCTGTAGCACAAGGAAAAGGAATCGGTAAATCAATGTGTGAACACTCTATCGAACAGGCTAAACTACTGGGATATGTCGCCATGCAGTTCAACATTGTTGTAAGCACCAACGAGCCCGCTATAAAATTGTGGAAACAATATGGTTTCAAGATTATTGGAACTATTCCGGAAGCATTTGATCATCAAAAGCTTGGATTTGTTGATGCTCATATTATGTATAAAAAATTATGACATGGCTCATAGGTTCTGATAGGTTGATAACTTAGCAATCATAATCCAACCATAGACGTTTCTTCGCGTGTCTTTCCAGAGACAAAAACTCTTAATAATTGGTAAAATGAAAAAGTTGACGATATTCATCTTAGGAATAACCTTTGCCTTTTACGGTTGTAAGAAAGAAGATCTCTCGAAGGAAATTCCGTCATGCATTCAGGAGAGCATCAATCAAATTGCCGCCGGAGAGGTATGGAATCCCCCTGCCAAAGTATACAGCTTTACGTATGATAATCAGACAGTTTATTATTTTCCACCTCGTTGTTGTGACATACCAAGTCTGTTGTACGACAAGGATTGTAATCTTATCTGTGCACCGGATGGAGGCTTTACAGGTAGAGGCGATGGAAAATGCCCGGACTTTGGGGATCTGGCAGCGGATCAAAAATTGATCTGGGAAGATGACAGAAATTAAAACCGTAACTCCAACCTGCCCCAATATTAACAAGGATACTAAATCATAATCTGTCCCGGTTCAAAGAAGCCAATTTCCAAAATGATCTTGGTCGAGGTATAAGTCTATCTTCGAATACTCCATACTATCACACCGATACTTGTTACAAACATAATAAGTCCGTAAATGGCTGGAGCAATAGATAGCTGACTATCACCGAGGGTTACTGTTGCTATAGTTATGGCAAGCGTTCCGTTTTGAATTCCTGACTCTATAGCAATACTAATCGCTTGTCTCTTTGGCAATCTCATAACCCTGGCACTGATCATGGCTGTCCCCATTGTTAGAAGATTGAGTAATAGGGCGATGAATCCGGCTTGTTGAAAAAATGGCACCACATTATCCCTTTCTTTAAGAATAACACCCACTAGTACCAAAGCAAAAACCACGGCTGAGGCAATTTTTGTAGGTTTATCCATTTTCTTTGCAAAAGAGGTAGCCTTGGCATTGATCAACATCCCCAATGAAACCGGTATCAATGTGATCATGAGCAATTGCAGCATAATAGAAGGTATGTCTAAAACCAATTGCTGCTCTTGTTGCAGAAATGCAACCATCGACCATTGAACGATGAATGGAATAGTGAAAATGGTGGCAATGCTTGTAATGGCTGTCAAGGTAATAGAGAGCGCTGTATCGCCTTTGGCCAGGTGTGTTATGAGGTTAGAAGTTGCACCACCCGGGCAGGCCGCTAACAGCATTATTCCCACCGATATTACAGGTGCTACCTGCATAAAGGATGCCAGCAGAAAACCTATTATCGGCAACAAAATCATTTGGTTGAATAAACCGGTAATAGCCGCTTTGGGGAAGGTTACTACTCTTTTAAAATCCTCAATTGTCAGGGAAAGTCCCATCCCAAACATGATGATAAATAATGCAGCAAAAAGAATATAGGCCGATGAATTATCCATGGAGTAAGGTAGTTTAAAGCCTTGTGTTTAGACAGAAAAATTCGAAAATAAGTGTTTTTTTCCATTGCTGCAACAGGTGCAATGCATGATAGGGTATTAATTAATTGATTAGGAAAGGAAAGATCTCTTTAAGAGATAGTAAGAGCTAATCAATTAAGCAGCATCATTAATGTGACGCATCAACATTCTTTTTGCAATAGGAAGAACGGTCGCATCATGAGGGCATTTAATCTCTACGTTGATCAAAAAAGTAGCTGGATTTGGAAGCGCCTTATTTTTTTTGATCAGGTTTAACTTTAGCTGCTCAAAACTGGAACCAAGATTTCTTCTGACCCTTTCTAAAAATTTGGTGTGGATACCTCTGAATTTTTCTGTGGCATTCTTAAAAACCGATATCTGATATTGATAAATATTGGTCTCTTTCCCATATTGTTCATTGATAAATAAATACCCCTCATCGACATATAAAGGAGAAATCCCAATAGTTTCAATGGTTAAATGATCCTCAATGGTTTCATAAATATTTTTACCTTCTTCCAACGCAGCTCTCATTTGTGGCACGGCAAAAGTTAATATTTCCTCTATGATCTCCATCAATTGATTATCCTCAATCACCTTTTTGTAATGAATTTTCAAGCGCCTGAAGTCCGCTTTGGAGATCGTTTTTGGAAAATTTTCATAGATGAGATTTTTATTTTCCTTTAGTATAAGAAGGTTTTTATAATGAAAGGCCAGGTCTCCCAAAAATGGGTATAACCTCAGTGCGTCAAAATTTGACTTTACTTCCTGTAAATAGGCAAGTAGTTTATACTTTTTGTATTCGAAATCAACCAAACCGTTAGTGATCCAATCTTTGTGCAATGTTGTCATACCCTTCCTTATTTTGTCATGAAGCCAGTGAAAATCTGTCAATCTGACTTGATCTTCTTTAGGTTCAAAATTCGATGTAAACCTGCTTGCCACAATCCGTCTTTCATTAATGGCTTTTTGATCTATCTAACTGTTTAACAATATTTTACAAGTTCACATCAATTCACATTTACAAAATATAATCCTTAATATCTGATAAATAAACACTTTATGCATTTAATATAAACCAACGTAATATTGTCACAATAATTTTCATTAATTTAGCGGCCCGATATAAAAACTGAAATTTTGACTGGAAATAGTAACATTTTGGGTGACACCAAAGTGTTGGCATAGGAAATGCTAAGGAGTTTCCAAGAATTTGTTAAAATCTAAACTAAAATTTATAGACTAATGTCAAACGTAAACTTTAAACCAATAGCGGATAGAGTTCTAGTTGAACCAGCCGCAGCTGAAGAGAAAACAGCTTCTGGAATTATTATCCCTGATACTGCTAAGGAAAAGCCACAAAGAGGTGAGATCGTAGCAGTTGGTACTGGTAAAAAAGATGAACCTTTCAATGTTAAAGTAGGTGATCAGGTACTTTACGGAAAATATTCCGGTACTGAAATATCTATCGACGGAAAAGAATATTTAATCATGAAGGAATCTGACATTTTTGGTATTGTCTAAGTTTTCTCATAAATCAAAACGAAAATCATTAAACCTATAATCAAATTATAAAATGGCTAAAGATATTAAATTCGATACTGAGGCAAGGAACAGCTTGAAGAAGGGGGTTGATAAACTTGCTGAAGCTGTGAAAGTAACATTAGGTCCTAAAGGAAGAAATGTAATCATAGACAAAAAATTCGGAGCTCCAACTATCACTAAAGATGGTGTTTCTGTAGCAAAAGAAATTGAATTAAAGGATGCGTTGGAAAATATGGGGGCACAACTTGTGAAGGAAGTTGCTTCTAAAACTGCCGATGACGCTGGTGACGGTACTACTACCGCTACTGTATTAGCTCAGGCTATTTTCACTAATGGTATTAAAAATGTTGCCGCTGGTGCTAATCCAATGGATCTTAAAAGAGGTGTTGATGCTGCGGTTACTGCTGTTGTTGCTGAATTGCAAAAACAATCAAAAAGCATTGCCGATTCCAGTGAAATCGCTCAGGTGGCTACTATTTCTGCCAATAACGACAAAGAGGTTGGTGAAATGATTGCCAATGCTATGGATAAAGTTGGCAAAGATGGTGTTATCACTGTTGAAGAGGCCAAAGGTACTGAGACAGAGGTTAAAACTGTTGAAGGTATGCAATTTGACAGAGGATACCTTTCTCCATACTTTGTTACCAATACTGAAAAGATGGAAGCTGAGCTAGAAACTCCTTACATCTTAATTTATGACAAGAAGATTTCAGCTATGAAAGAACTTCTTCCAGTTCTTGAAGCTGTTGCTCAAACTGGCAAGCCTTTGTTGATCATTGCTGAAGACGTTGATGGTGAAGCGTTGGCTACACTTGTTGTAAACAGAATAAGAGGTGCGCTGAAAATTGCTGCGGTAAAAGCTCCAGGTTTTGGTGACAGAAGAAAAGCAATGCTTGAAGATATCGCTATCTTAACTGGTGGAACTGTAATTTCTGAGGAAAGAGGTTACAAATTGGAAAGCGCTACGATTGAATATCTTGGTACAGCTGAAAAAGTAAACATCGACAAGGATAATACTACCATCGTCAATGGTGCCGGTGAAAAAGATAACATCGATGCCAGGGTTAACCAAATCAAACAGCAGATCGAGGTTACTACTTCTGACTATGACAAAGAAAAACTTCAGGAAAGATTAGCCAAACTTTCAGGTGGTGTTGCCATTCTTTACATTGGCGCTGCTACTGAGGTTGAGATGAAGGAAAAGAAAGATAGAGTAGATGATGCTTTACATGCTACAAGAGCTGCGGTTCAGGAAGGTGTTGTTGCCGGCGGTGGTGTTGCCCTGATCAGAGCAGTCGAAGCTTTGGATAAAGTAAAAACTGAAAATGATGATCAAACTACTGGTGTCAACATTGTAAAAGCTGCATTGGAAGCTCCTCTTAGAACGATTGTTGAAAATGCTGGTGATGAAGGGTCTGTTGTGATTCAAAAGGTAAAAGAAGGTAAAGATGATTACGGATATAATGCCAGAGATAACAAATATGAAAACATGTTTGCAGCTGGTGTCATCGATCCTACTAAAGTTACCAGACTTGCTCTTGAAAACGCAGCATCAATTGCTTCTCTTTTATTGACTACGGAGTGCGTTGTGGCTGACGAGCCGGAAGAAGAGAAAGCCCCTGTACCTCCAATGGGTGGTGCTCCTGGAATGGGCGGCATGATGTAAAATCAATTATTTTGATATACAAAAAAAGCTTCATGGAAATCCATGAAGCTTTTTTATTTTCTAAACTAAAAAAGACTTAGTAATCCGTATCTATTCTCACCATTTCAATGGGAAGTTTCATAATTTCTTTGAAGTCCTGGCCGGATTCAAGGATGTCATCATCCTCTTCCTCGTAATGCCATTCTATGTGTAATTGCTCACCGTCCTGGTGGATTTTTTGAAGTCTTCTAAAAATCTCAACCAAACATTTGGAAGAACTTGTATTAAAATACTCCAACATGATCTTCAATTCCGTTTTTTTGTTGGGTGATTTAATATATTCATCCAGCCAGTTAAGTAAAGGTCTGTAAAACTCAATAGAGTTTTCAGGGATTGATCTTCCTGAAATCTCAAAAGCACCATTACTTGGATCAAAAAATAATTTCGGTGTTTTCTGCGTAGGTTCAAGACTAAAGCTTTCCATAGAAATCATTTATGACTCTTAAGCTTAAATTATAAAGTTAATACAATAAAACAATTTTACCTAAAAACAGGGTTCACCAACTTTTAATAAAAGTAATACCGCCGTCATATAAAATAAAATTTGGTTTTAGCTTAATGAATGCCGTGCATCCATTTTTTCATGATTGGAGCCATTATGAAGGCCAATATGGCACCACCAACCGTAACCATGGCTATTTGTTGAAATCCATTGGTATAAACAGAAAGTGATTGCACCGTATCCAACTCAGCGTCAGCTGAACCTTCAATAGCTAATTTATTTCCAATAAATCCTATCAGTCTGAAGGCAAAAGATACTGCCAAAAACCATACCCCCATCATGAATGATACAATTTTCTTGGGAGAAAGTTCAGTTACCTTTGATAAACCAACCGGTGACATGAACAGCTCTCCGGTTGAAAATAACATATACCCAAAGAACATAAAAGCAAATGGCACCCGGCCTTGCTCATCAGCAAAACCGGCACTTGAAGCATATATTACATAACCAAGGGCTAAAATTGTCAGACCAATTGCAAATTTATAAGGAGTATAAGGGTTTCGCTTTATTCGTGTTAAATAATTCCAAAGTGCTGAAAATGGTAGTGCAAGAACTACAATAAAACCAGCAGTAAGAAAATTGGTTTGTGACGCATTGATGATAAAGAGATTTACATTTCTTTGTGCAAATAAAGTGAGCGTGCTACCCGACAATTCATAAAATGCCCAAAAAAGCGTAATAAAGAAAGTGAGCAAAACAACCACGATCAATCTCTCCCTCTCAACTTTTGAAACCTCAGCTAAGGTTTTAATGACAACATATAAAATAACAGCCAGTATAACATAAAAAAGATAAGATACTGCTTCGCCTTTGTAATCCACAATACCTATACCCGGGATGGTCAAAGGACCATAATACATCATTAAAGCTATGACCGGAACACATAAAAAAGTCAAAATGGGTACCAGGTGTTTCAATTTGATACCAAATTTTCGATTGTTAAGTTTTTCCGGTTCCGGAGGCAATCCTTCCGCTCCAAACGTATTGGATTTTAATCCATTCCAAAAAACCAACAATCCCAAAACCATACCTATACCCGCTGCACCAAAACCATAATGCCAACCGAATTCTTTACCCAGCCATCCACAAAATAGAGGTGCCACAGCTGCGCCAAGATTAATCCCCATATAAAAGATTGTAAATCCAACATCTCGACGCCTGTCACCTTGTTTATAGAGAGCGCCCACAAATGAGGAAATATTTGGTTTGAACAAACCATTACCAGCAATGATAAGTGATAAAGCCCCAAAGAATAATATTTTATTTTCAAAGGCCAGAACAAAGTGTCCGAGAGCCATCAAAATACCCCCTAATATGATCGCTCTTCGGTAGCCGAGCAATCTATCTGCCAGGATTCCACCAACTACCGGAGTAGCATAAACAAATGCTCCGTAAGCAGCATAGATAGTCGTGGCAATGGTATCTCGGGTTTCAAAGCTTTTGAAAATTTCATCAACCATGTAGAGCGTAAGTAAGGCTCTCATACCATAGAAACTAAAGCGTTCCCACAGTTCAGCAAAAAATAGATAAAACAGGCCTTTCGGATGGCCAAACATTTGGGCTTGGGAGGGAGAGGAAGTTTGGTCAATTTCAGACATAAAGTGATTTTAAATTTTAAAAGTAAAGAGCATTTGATTTTACAAATGCTCAACAAATTTTATTATAAGATCCTAAACTACAATTCCTTGATCTGGCGCTAGCCGGCATCTGTTACAATTTCCTCTGCACCATGTGTTAATCTCTTCAGTCTCTTTAAAAATGCCAATAACAGTAATCCAAAAGCTACGGAAAAAATACCAATTCCTGCAAATACCTGGAACTCTCCAAAATCGGAAGCCAGCTTACCCAACTCTCCTGCTACCTTATTACCAAGTCCTGTCATCGCAAAATAAAGCCCCATCATAATGGATGCATACTTGATGGGAGCAAGTTTCGTTACAAAAGATAGCGCAACAGGAGAGGAACAAAGTTCTCCAATGGTATGAAGTAAATAAGCGCCAACGATCCACCACATACTGGCCATTCCACCATTGGCAGATTGATTAGCAGCACCAACCATCATTACAAAACCCAATCCCATGATGATGTTACCAACAGACATCTTGAAGATTGCCGATTCTTCTTTTCCTTTTAACCTGCGATTAACCCAGTAAGTAGCCACAGGTATACCAAAAAGAAGAATAAAACCCGGATTAAAAAACTGAAACTGGGCTGCAGTCATACTAAACAGACCAAAAACACTTTTATCCGTCTTGGATTCGGTATACAAATTCATAAGACCACCAGCTTGTTCAAATGCTCCCCAAAAGGCAATTACCATGAGAAAAGCAATTAACATAACCATAACCCGATCTCTCTCGATATTGTTCAATTCGTTAAAATAAATACTAACACCTATACCAAGAAATGGAGCAGCAATGGCGGCCATAATAGTGTAAAGTATGTGTCCGCTTACTCCAAGGTATACAGCCAATGCAATAAATAAAATCGTCACTATAAGGGCGCGTGGATCAGAGAATATTTTGGCAAAATGATTTTCGGATGGTGTATCACTTTGTTTTTGCTCCTTATAGGCCTCCCCTACTCCTTTTAGGTATTTCTGTCCTGCAATAAAAACAATTTGCCCCAACAACATGCCAATTCCTGCCAGACCAAATCCCCAATGCCATCCTACAGTCTGCCCAATATAGCCTACAATCAGTGAAGATAGTGCCGAACCCAAATTGATCCCCATATAGAAAATGGTAAACCCTTTGTCCCTACGTATATCTCCCTTGCGGTAAAGTCCTCCAACCATCGTGGAAATATTGGCTTTTAAAGCCCCAACACCCAGAATAATCAATGATATTGCAATGTAAAATGGGGTTTCGCCGGGAACAGCCATAATTCCATGACCTGCAACTAATAAAAAACCTCCAACCATCACTGCCTTTTTCTGCCCGATGAATTTATCGGCCAGAATTCCTCCTGGAATGGACATCACATATACTAGCATGGTATAGGTACCATAAAGGGTAAGTGCTGCCGCCTGGTCCCAACCAAAACCCCCATCTGCTACGCTGGACACCAAATACAAAACGAACAGACCACGCATTCCATAATAGCTGAAGCGTTCCCACATTTCAGTAAAAAACAAAATGATTAATCCTTTTGGATGGCCCAGAAAATCAGACGAGTCTCCTGGAGAGGCATGAGTACTTCTCGACATAATCAAGGTTAGTTTAAAAATTACAAGTCTTTGAACAAAATTTTCTAAAACTACAATCTGAATTCCATTAAAGCAAATATGGATCCAAACTTGGATATTATTTCGCGCGTGATATTTTCAGCCAATTAATAGGGGAATTAGCCAATTAAACTGTCAGCTGAATTGATTAATTTATTACCTTTGTCAAATCGAAAAAAAACCAAGAATAAAGAAAACTTAAACTCAAAAAAATGCAAGAACTCGGATTAAAATCCAAAGAATGCGGCTTGGAAACCCTTGGGATCAACGAAGCGAATAAAGTTTTCTGGAACCTGACTCCAGCAGAACTTATAGAAGAATCGTTGAAAAATGGTGAAGGGTATTTAACGGATACCGGTGCTTTAATGTGTGACACCGGCAAATTCACCGGAAGATCACCCAAGGACAGATTCGTAGTGAAGGATGCTAAAACCGAAAATAATGTTTGGTGGGGAAATATCAACATACCTATATCCGAAGAGCACTTCGATGGGATCTACAACAAAATGATCAAGTTTCTTGAAGACAAAGATCTATATGTGAGAGATGCCTATGCCGGAGCAGATAAAACATATCGCTTAAAACTGAGAGTGGTCAATACACATGCCTGGCAAAATCTGTTTTGTTATAATATGTTTCTCAGACCACAACAATACAAGCTGGAGAGTTTCGCTCCCAACTTCACCATCATTTGTGCACCTGATTTTAAGGCAGATCCTTCCGTGGATGGCACACGACAGGAGAATTTTGCCATTATCAATTTTACTAAAAGAATGATCCTTATTGGTGGTACAGGTTACGCCGGTGAAATGAAAAAGGGAATTTTTTCAGTACTCAATTATCTGCTTCCTGTTGAGAATAATATATTATCGATGCATTGTTCTGCCAATATTGGCAAAAAACATGACACAGCAATTTTCTTTGGGCTTTCAGGAACGGGAAAAACAACTTTGTCGGCTGACCCTAACAGAGGATTGATTGGTGATGATGAACACGGATGGACTGATAAAAATGTTTTCAATTTTGAAGGTGGGTGCTATGCGAAGGTAATCGATTTGACCAGAGAGAAAGAGCCTGAAATTTATGATGCTATTAAATTTGGTGCAATAGTAGAAAACACACGCTTCTTGAAAAATACAAGAACTGTAAATTACGAAGACACTTCGGTAACGGAAAATACACGAACAGCCTATCCCATCTATCATATAGCCAATGCGGTAGAGCCTTCCATCGGTGGTATACCTAAAAATATATTCTTTTTGACATGTGATGCTTATGGTGTTTTACCTCCTATTTCGCGATTGACAAAAGGACAAGCTATGTATCACTTCATTTCAGGATATACCGCAAAGGTAGCTGGTACCGAAGCTGGTATTACAGAACCTCAAACAGCTTTCAGTGCTTGCTTTGGTGCCCCGTTCTTACCACTACATCCCACCAAATATGCTGAAATGCTGGGTAAAAAAATGGAGGAGTACAATGTAAAAGTCTGGCTGATCAATACCGGTTGGACCGGTGGTCCATATGGGGTCGGATCCCGTATGAAGCTTAAATATACAAGGGCCATGATTACTGCCGCTTTAGAGGGTACGTTAGATAATGTTGGTTACAGAACTCATTCCATCTTTGGTGTAAATATTCCATCAACCTGTCCCAATGTACCATCAGAAGTATTGAGCCCAAGGGAAACCTGGAAAAACGATGATGGCTACTATAAAAAGGCCAATGAACTTGCCAATGCCTTCGTCAAGAATTTCGAGAAGTTCGCAGATTTTGCCAATGAGGAAATTATGGAAGGAGCTCCAAAGGCACGTATAAGCGTATAGTTTGGATACTCATTAACCGGAAATTATAAGATATAAAAAGCTTCCTTAATGTATTAGGGAAGCTTTTTAATTAGAAGCGCTTCCTAACAGTTCAATATGAAGCTTTAGATCAAAGTTTTTACAGGTCAGGTTATAGCTCCTGCAATCGTAGCTGTGAGCATACAGGCGAATGTTGCAGCTAAAAGAGCTTTCATCCCTAATCTGGACAAATTGGCCTGCTGATTTGGTGCCATAACACCAATTCCTCCTATTTGAATGGCTATGGAGCTGAAATTGGAAAAGCCACACAAAACATAAGTCGCTATTATAACAGATTTCTGAGATAATGGATTGCTCGATGTACCAATAATTTCACTCAGGGATGAGTAGGCGATAAATTCATTGATTACCGTCTTCTGCCCTAGTAAGCTACCTACAATTAAAGTATCTTTCCATTCCACTCCCATGATAAAAGCAAATAACCTGAATATCTGCCCCAACATATATTCCAGGGACAACCCTGTGAATTGTCCATTTGTGGCAACCACAATCTGTTCGTTCAAACCGGTATAGTGCCCTACAATACCAACAAAAAAACCATTGAGTGCAAAAATTATAGCAATAAAAGCCATTAACATAGCGCCAACATTCACAGCTAATTTCAAACCAACCGTTGTACCATTGGATAATGCATCGATCAGATTCACTCCAAGATTCTCCTTATTGACTTTTAGCTCGCGGTCAATCTTCTCTGGTTCTGTTTCCGGCAAAAGGATTTTTGAGATGACAACTGCTGCAGGAGCATTCATTATTGAAGCACTTAGCAAGTAAGCTGCATATCTGGTTCTTTCTACCGGATCATCGCCTCCCAAAAACGATACATAAGCCGCCAGCACTGCTCCTGCTATGGTAGCCATACCTCCGGTCATTAAACACATTAACTCCGATTTGGTCATCTTTGATATGAAAGGTCTTACCAATAAAGGAGCTTCAGTTTGTCCAAGAAAAATATTCCCCGCTACTGATAAACTCTCAGCTCCGGAAAGACGCATTGTCCTCGCCATTATCCAGGCTATTACATACACTATTTTTTGAAGGACTCCAAGGTAGTATAACGCTGTAGAAACGGCAGAAAAAAACACAATTGTTGGTAATACCTGAAAAGCGAATATGACACCAAAATTATGGTTGGCAGTAGGATCACTGGCACTGTTTTTCGCCAGACCGGAAAATAGAAAGACTGCCCCATCCCTGGCAAAATCCAAAAATGATACAAAAGCAAAACTGACGCCATGCAAAATACTTGTTATAAAAGAGACTTTTGTAACTAGCAATCCAAACAAAATCTGTAACCCGATACCCATAGCTACTAACCGCCAGTCGATTTTTCTTTTGTTTGAGGAAAAAAGAAATGCAATGATGAGTAGGATAAAAATGCCGAGTGCTCCTCTGAAATAGTCCATTAGATTGTGATTTGTTGAGAAAACCGGCTAAAAATAAAAAAAGCCTTTTCTTCCGAAAAGACTTTTTAAATAATGTTTGTATAAAATACTAATTCCTTCTGTTTATCTCATCTCTGATTTTGGCGGCTTCCTCATAGTTCTCTTTACCAAGGGCATCATTCAACATATCCTGCAATTTATCCATTGAAAGATCTTTTAACTGCCCTCCCCCTTCTTTTTTAGGTTTAGTAATAGTTTTCTTTACTTCCTTTGTGATATCACTGCTATCATCCTCCTCTTCCTCTGTCAATACTATGCCGGCCTCCGAAAGAATCGTTTCGTATGTATAAATCGGGACATCAAATCGCAGTCCTATTGCAATGGCATCCGAAGGTCTTGCATCAATCTCCATAACTCCATTTTCATCGTTACATACAATCTTTGCAAAAAAGACCCCTTCTTTTAGATCCGATATCAAAATCTCCTGAATGCTGAAATTAAAACTCCTGGCAAAAGATTTGAACAGGTCATGTGTCATTGGTCTGTTCGGTATAATTTTTTCAATTTCAATGGCTATTGCCTGAGCCTCGAACATGCCAATAATGATGGGCAGTCTTCTATTTCCAACAGTTTCACCAAGCACCAATGCGAAAGATCCTGACTGGGACTGACTTGAAGATAAGCCTAATATTTCAAGCTTTATTTTATCCACTTAACTGAGAGTTTCCATGTAAACATACCAAAATAATGGAAAAAGTATGTAAGTATAAATTATATTTATAAATAAACTTACCTGAATCCATTCACAAAAAAATTAACACTCTTTAGCTTGTTTTAAGTGCTTCGATGAGCTTAGGAACCACCTCAAAAGCATCTCCGGCAATGCCATAGTCAGCTGCTTTAAAAAAAGGTGCGTCGGCATCTTTGTTAATTACAACGATGATCTTCGAGGAGTTCACACCCGCCAAATGCTGAATTGCACCTGAAATACCTATAGCGATGTATAAGCTGGGAGCTACTTTGATACCGGTTTGCCCTACGTGTTCATGATGTGGTCTCCAATCCATATCAGAGACTGGTTTGCTGCAACCCGTTGCTGCTCCAAGTACCTTCGCTAACTCTTCAATCATTCCCCAGTTCTCGGGACCTTTTAATCCTCTTCCTCCTGAAACAACTATATCCGCCTCTGGCAATAATACATCACCAGTGGCTTTTTCGGTTGCGGTAATATTTACTCCAAAATCATTATCCTCAACATTGGCAGCAAATTGCTCAACATTGGCAGCCTCGCCATCTTCCTTAAGGTCGACCGCATTTTTCTTAAGCGCCAATATCCTCTTTTCTCCATTCAGGCTCACCGTAGCAAAGGCTTTTCCTGTATAAATGCTACGCTTAACTTCAAAACCATTTGAGGTATCGGGAAGCTCTACGATATTAGAGGCCAATGTAGCGTTTGTTTTTATTGCCACTCTGGCAGCAACAGCATCGCCAAGTGAGGACTTGGCGAGTACCAATGTATTTGCTCCTGTTTGATCCATAGCCTGGGCCAAAACAGTGGCATAAGCCTGTATAATACCCTGGTTAAATTTGCTATCCGCAACATGTAACACCTTTTCAGCACCTGCTTTACCAATATCGGCAAGTTCTGCATCGTCAAGTTCGGTACCAAAGGCTATTGCTGTAACAGAACCTCCCAGAGAGTTTTTAAGCTGATATCCATATGAAACAGCTTCCAAAGAAGATTTTTTTACTTTCCCCTCATCACTTTCTACAAATACTAAAACTGACATATATCTTTTTTAAATTATCAACAATTTATTGTCTTCTCAAATCTATTCTATATTACCTTAGCCTCATTCTTCAATAAGTCTACAAGTTCACCAACATTCTCAGAATCAACCATCTTAACGGATCCCTTTTCAGCAGGTAAGGAAAATGAAACTACTTCTGAACGTTTATCGTCCTCAAAAGGCTCAACAACATTGAGAGGTTTTGTTCTGGCCGACATAATACCTCTCATATTGGGTATTTTCCACTCTGCAATCGGCTCCTGGCAACCAGCAACGAAAGGAAGACTCATTTCAAGCTGCTCCTTGCCACCTTCTATTTCTCTGGCCATCTTCGCCGTACTACCTTCTATTTCTAATTTCATTACAGGTGAGATCGAAGGAATATTTAATAATTCCCCAACCATTCCGTGTACTTGCCCGCCATTGAAATCGATTGACTCTCTTCCCATCAAAATCATGTCGTAGTTTCCTTCTTTGGCTACGTTAGCTATTTGTCTTGCGACAAAATAAGAATCACTTGGGAATGCATTGATTCTTATTGCTTCATCCGCTCCAATGGCCAAAGCTTTCCTGATGGTCGGTTCTGTTTCTGCCTCCCCCACATTTAACACGGTTACCGAAGCACCATTGCTTTCTTTCAACTCAACTGCCCTGGCCAAAGCATAATCGTCATAAGGGCCTATGATGTATTGAACACCAGTCTTATCAAATTGAGTATTATTGTCTGTAAAAGCAATTTTTGATGTTGTATCTGGGACGTGTGTAATACAAACTAATATCTTCATACGATACTCAAATAAAATGTTGTTTATTATAAATTTGCCGTGAAGATAAGGAATAATGAAGCAAATTAAAATTGAAAAAAGTATGAAATCTTCCAGGCTCAAACAACTGTTAGAATTTCTTAAAGAAGACCCAAATGACGCCTTCACACTTTATGCAATAGCTACCGAATACAAATCCACAGATCCCGGTAAAGCCAAAATATATTTTGATAAGTTATTGGGGGAACATGAAAATTACATTGGCACTTACTATCACGCAGCAAAGTTATACGCAGCCATGGATCTTCGGGATCAGGCCGAAGAGATCTTTAAAAAAGGGATTGAAAAATCACTAAGCCAAGGCAATCAACATGCCCATCGTGAACTTCTTTCAGCTTACAATGAATTCCTCTTTGAGGATGAAGAATAAAACCAATCCATTCGCATGTATATTTTTTTGATTCATTCTTCAACACTATATTAATCGAATCAGTTATATTGTCGAAAATCTAAAGTTCAATATGAATAATCACTGGTTAGTAATCTGCATTTCTCTCATTATTATCTTGTCCTATGGCTTTAATCATATCGCCAAAAAAACTAGTATTCCCTCAGTGTTGCTTCTGATAATCACAGGATACATCATCAGTCTCTTTTATCCACTTGAACTTAACGACATCAAACCTGTGCTCGAGATAATTGGTACAATAGGACTGATCATGATAGTCCTTGAAGCCGCATTAGACTTGAAGCTGAGCAAAGAGACATTACCTCTTGTGATCAAATCATTTCTCATTGCATTGTTTTTACTGGCTGGTACCTCTACCCTGATTGCGATGGTCATCAGGTTTTTTTACGATACAGCAATTGTCAATGCTTTTGCCTATGCCATTCCCCTGTCAATTATGAGTAGTGCGATTATCATTCCAAGTGTTACAACATTGTCAGAACACAAAAAGGAATTTCTTATATATGAAGCTGCCTTTTCAGATATCCTGGGTATTATGGCCTTTTACTTTCTTTTGGACTCCATTAAAATGGATGGCGCTGGTCAGATAACCATGAACATAGCCTTGAATGTTACTTTGACTATTGTTATAGCCGTAGTGATAGGATATGCAGTGATCCTTTTTATTCAAAGAATCACCGCGGATGTGAAGCTCTTTCTTCCCATTGCCTTGCTTCTCCTGCTCTATTCTGCCGGAAAACTGATGCATTTATCGTCACTAATTTTCATTTTGGCATTTGGTCTCATGATCAATAATAAACACATATTTTTTAAAGGCAGATTAAAGAAGTTCATTGATAACAACAACTTTAATGAACTCCTGGGAGAACTGAAGCTCTTGACCTTAGAGAGTTCCTTTTTAGTCAGAACCTTTTTCTTTATCATCTTTGGTATGTCTATTTCATTGAGTGGAATCAATGGAACTGCCATAGCCATTACTTTATTTGCACTTGCCGCTATCTATGGGCTGCGGTTTATAACATTCTCTGTCGCAGCTAAAAAAGAGATAGAACCGGCATTCTTTATAGCCCCAAGAGGTTTGATCACTGTTTTACTTTTTTTTGTGATACCAGCGGAATTGGCTATTCAGGGTTTTCACAGTTCTATCTTATTATTGGCGATCATTGTGAGCAGTCTGGTGATGATGTATGGCCTAATCAGACATAAAAGGGCCATGAACAGGGAATTAGCTATGGATGAACTGCAAAATAGTAAAATGGATGAAATTGGTGATGACGATAAAGAAGAATTGCCTATTTCTCATGAATAATAAATTCGTCATAAACTAATGCAGTCCATCTGTATAGAAAGTTAGAAAGTATCCAGATACCAAATTATAAGAGTAAAAGGAACTGCTATGTAGTCCTGCCTAAAAAAGCCCTCGCTACAGTAATAAGTAGCAAGAATTTAGTATAAAGACTAATAACATATAGGTTTAAGCTTAAGCCCGGCAATTAAACCTTGCTTTCGCAAAATTTTAATATCATTATCTTTTTTACCTTATTCTATCACACAAACTTTTAATTGAATGGATCAATAAGCTTTCAAAGCTGGTCGTTTTAATTTCTCTGTAAAAAAGAAAAAAGCTACAGCAATCTTGAGTCTTTTATCCAAAATCTTGACTAAACAAGGCAATCAGCCTTTCTAAAAATATCAAATGATACTTTTTTTTTGGACCGACTAGTAATCATTAAAAACAGAAACCTCTTACTCTCAATTGGTATTTTTCAAAATATAAAGTCCTGATTCTATGAATTTCTCCATTATAGGAATGTTAAACACCCATTTTCTTGGAAATCGACTCTGGCAATGCATCCTTATGGATCATGATAGCAATTGATTTTAATCTAACATAGGATTGCGTCATATATAAGTATCCACCAAGATCGTTATCCGTACCCCAGGAGTTCTTTGTCAAATAATATTTCTTACCATCCTTATCTGTCACAAGCCCCACAATATGCATTAGGTGATCGTCGGAAGTGGAATAATTATCATATGCATTCTGCCGCATTTCCTCTGTAATTTGCAACTCATTTTTTAGTGCCGTGGTGATGGCATTTTTTTCATCGGAAGATTTTTGGCTCTTCTTGGAAGGTGCATATGCAATTCCTTTTTGATGTACAAATTCTTTTTCACTCACGTCACCATCCCAAGCTATAGAATAACCGTTAGCCAGGGCATGATCCATAATCTGTTCAAATTCATCCAATGGTACATTGAAATAACTGGCATTTGCCCAGTTGTCTGGAATATTCAATATAAATTTTTCATAATATGGTCGATGCGTGAATGATGTAATTTCGACATAGTCATTCGGATTAAAATCAAGTGCCTCTTTAGCAAAGGTCATTGGTGTATACTCTTTTCCTTGATACACAAATGATTGAGGTACTTCTCCAAGATAGGTATTCAAGATTGCCTCATAAGCTCCTTTCCATTTGGGGTTCAGGTTTCCTCCTCTATTCTTAATAAGTCCGTCCAGAAATCCTTTTAAAACGGATTGTAGTTCACCATGATTGTGATATCGTTCTCCCTCTGATAAACCTGTATATATTTCTTCGGGAACCACACCGAATTCTTTACTTGCGATTATCACATCATGTGAAAGGCTCCCTGCTCCAAATGTCGCATTACCATGTCTTCTAACAAAATTATCCGCTTTTTTGGGGTAGGTCTGGCGGACAAAATACATTTCCGAAATATCATGTTCTCCTTTGCCTTTTCTCAGGGCTTCTGATTCAATGAAAGAGGAAGTTGCAAAACTCCAGCAAGTACCAGTCCTATCCTGACTTTTGACCGAGGTCACTTCTACTTTATTTTTTACAACTATTTCCACATCATCATTGAGCATCATTTTCTCCTGGCCCTTTGCCCAGGAACCTACTATAAAAACTAACAAGGCTCCAATCCATATCGATCTTTTAAGTTTCATAAAATTCTATGTTTGGTTTCGGGTATAAATATTTAGTTTGAATAAGGTTCAATCAAAAAAATTAAATTTTGCTATGATTAAAATTAGCAAATTATTGATAATCTATGGATCAAAACATTCTCTATAGTTTAAAAATGATAAAATAGTATCAAAATGGAATATAATTCTATCTTAAGAAGCTGCTCTAAGTTTTCTGTAATGCATCTATTTTAAAGTCATTGAAACTTAGATGAACTCCGCTCCTTTGATCAAACTGTAATGAAATCAACTTAAATAAAACAGATGTAATATTAGCGGTCAAATGCACTATCATTCTTTTAAAAGGTTCGCTTTATTTTGACATTGCATGGGATAAAATTTTAGTGTTTATGTTTTTGATAATCAGAAGAAAACATAAAAGATATAAACAAATTCTTTGAATATTTATATTTCAAAGTTCAATCAAAGGTCGAAGAGTAGGTATTAAAAATAAGATTATGTTTCCTAAATCTAGGTCCATATTTACCATTGTATTTGGTTTAGCGGTATTAGCCGGTATTGAAAGTCAGGCAGTCGTTCACAGCTTAAAGAAAGTAAATAAATTACAATTCCAGGATTCCACAAAATTGCGTGGTGACGGTCTCAAACCATTGGAAAAAGGAGTGTATATAGTGATTGGTGCATTCAGAGAGCTTCACAATGCTGTGGATTATAAAAATTTTTTAGCTTCCAAAGGATATGAATCAGATTATGGGACGAGAGAAGACACAGAATATTACTATGTGTATTTATACAAGTTTGAAGACGTAGAACAAGCCAGAAGTGAAACCTGGCGGCTTAGAGGGACTCAGCATTTTAAGGGTGCGTGGATGCTTCGAGTGAATATGGAAGATGATCTCGAAACGCTGGATGGTGATATCCTTTATACAGGGCTGGGAGACTCTAACCTGGCCAAAGTACCTGAACAGCAGATTACAGAACCAAATGAGAACAAATCAAATGTATCTGATTCACAGCTCAGTGAGAGCGAAAGATTGAAAAAACAAAGAGAATTAGAGAATAGCGATTATGTCATCTATTTCAATACATTCCGTATAAAGGACAATGCCAAGGTACAAGCTTCCATTGAAATCATTGATAATGTTCGAGCCAAATACCTCAAAAAACTAAAGGCCCACGAAATGCAAGGGCTTATGGATCCTAAAAATGGCAAACATTCATTGAAGTTAATTTGTAATGTCTTCGGTTACCGAAAAGTTGAGCATGATATTTTATTGGACCAACCGATAAATGATGACTCCAAGTCATTTGTAAGACAAGAGGGTGATTCAATATTTATTGATTTCCCATTGGAAAGGTTAAAACCCGGAGATATAGCTGTGATGTACAATGTTTATTTTTTCAACGATGCCGCGGTTATGAGGCCAGAATCCAGATATGAGGTAAACAGTCTGTTGGAAATGCTCCAGGAAGATGATAAATTAAGCATCAAGATTCACGGGCATACCAATAGTAATAGAGCGGGAAAAATAATCAAATTAGACAAAGGGCAGAATAACTACTTCAAAATGTCTAAGGACAATTTGGAAACATTTGGAAGTGCTAAAGAGCTTTCCAAGGAACGTGGTTTTACTATGAAACAATATCTTGTGGAGCAAGGTGTTGAAGAAAGTAGAATGGAAGTAAAAGGTTGGGGTGGAAAAAAGATGATTTACGATAAAGACAAACCAGAAGCCAAGAAAAATATTAGAGTAGAAATTGAGATCTTGAAGAGCTCGAATCAATAAATAGACCAGCTAAAAAGGGTAAATCAGTTTAAAAATGATTGGTTAATCGGAACTCCTTGAAACCAAATTGCCCTATCTTTGCGTTCTTGTTTAAATTTATAAATCAATTTAATAAGAACTACATCTATCAATGTGCCTGATTCTATTTGCCTACAAAGCTCATCCCAAATATAAATTAATAGTGGCTGCCAATAGGGATGAATTCTATGATCGTCCAACGGAAACAGCTCACTGGTGGAATGACGAAGAGACCATACTCGGAGGCAAAGATCTTAAAGAGAACGGAAGTTGGTTTGCTATCAATAAGCTTGGCAGGTTTGCAGCACTCACAAATTATCGAGATCCTTTTAACATAAAAGAAAACGTACCCTCAAGGGGTGCATTGGTTACTGGTTTTCTTAAGAACAATAACAATGACCTTTCCTTTTCCGATTATTTAGTGGAGAACGGTAAACAATTCAACGGATTCAACATTATTTATGGCGATCCTGATGAACTATGCTACTATTCTAATTATCAAGGGAAACCTACTACCCTTAAACCAGGAATTTACGGATTAAGCAATGCACTACTTGATGCACCATGGCCAAAAGTAGCACAGGGAAAAAAGGATCTGGTAAATCTTATTGCTGGAAAAGATTTTTCAATTGAAGCAAGTTTTGATTTTTTAAATAATAGCGAAATAGCTCCCGATGAAAAATTACCTGACACCGGTGTTGGAATGGAAAAAGAACGAATGTTATCTCCATTATTCATAAAAAATACAAATTACGGAACCAGATGTTCAACCATCTTATTGGTCGACAACGACGATGAAGTGACGTTCGTGGAAAGAAGTTATGTCCCAAAAAAAGAAACCGATCAGTCTTATCAATTTAGATTAAACAATAGGTAACCGTACACTTACCGCCATCTATTGTAATAGGATTTTCCTAAAAGGAATTTATCAATAGTCAAGTTTGTTGAAAGTGTAGAAATATTACTTGTTGAATTTCACATCTGGAATAAGACAAATAGTAAATCCACTTTAAAAAGTTTTAATACTTTTTGAATTCAACTTAAATGAATTATTGGTTTATGTTAAAATCTGCTTCCATTTCAATTACCATGTTCAGGACGCTACTCAGGCAGAGTGCCATCATACTTATTTGTTTTATAAGCTCACCGGGTACTACCTATTCCCAGCCATCTCAGGATATAGAAAAATTCCTTCAACTATCCTCTAACCAGAAAAATGTTAGAAATGAGGCCTTAAAGTATGTCGACGACAACTGGCAACCGGACTACGTCATTATGCTACTGGATATAATTTACCTGAGCCGTGATCCGGAATTTACACTTGAATTGCTGAATTTGTTAAAAACCAAGACAGGAAAAAATTATGGATATTCATTCCATCAATGGTATGAGTGGATTTGGAATAATGAACCTCTAATACATCCCAATTATGGCTTTTTTAAAGCTACCCTATATGGCAGAATTGATCCAAAATTTAAAAATTACTTTAATGATCATCAAACAAGAAAGATCAGATTGGATGAAGTGCTGTGGGGAGGTGTACAGCAAGATGGAATCCCTCCTCTGAGATCTCCTGAAATGGCATCTGCACAAGAAGCTACTTTCATGGAAAATGACAATGTTGTATTTGGGATTGAAATAAATGGAGATGCAAGAGCCTATCCGAAGCGTATTTTGGCCTGGCATGAAATGTTCGTTGATAGTGTTGGATCTATACCGGTAGCTGGAGTCTATTGTACACTATGCGGCACAATGATCCTTTATAAGACGGAACATAAAGGGACTAAATACAATTTGGGTACCAGTGGTTTTTTGTTCAGATCAAACAAATTGATGTATGATAGAGAAACACAGTCGCTGTGGAATACGCTTTGGGGGGAACCTGTTATAGGCAGTTTGGCTGAGCAGGATATTGCATTGGAGAGGTTGAGCGTAGTCACCACCACATGGGAGGAATGGAAAAAACGACATCCTGATACAAAGGTGCTTAGTCTTAATACAGGTCATATCAGAGATTATTCTGAAGGAGCAGCTTACAGGGAATATTTTGCAACAGATGAGCTTATGTTCAATATTCCTAAAAGGGATTACAGATTACGAAATAAAGATGAAATATTAGGGTTAATACTTAGCGATTTTCCGGATAAACCTCTTGCTTTATCTGCAAAATTTCTAAAAAGAAAACCACTTTATCACGATAAAATCGAAGACAAACATCTGGTCATCCTTACCGATAGATCCGGTGCCAACAGGGTTTATGAGACCAAAGGAGAAATCTTCGAAAAATGGGATAAGGAAAATACGCTTATCGATGATAAAGGAGTTACATGGACATTATCCGAGAGTAATCTAAAATCCAAACATGGAAAAATATTGCATCGTTTACCAGCACACAGAGCATTCTGGTTTGGTTGGTTTTCGGCTTATTCACATACGCGGTTAGTAAAATAAAGCCAGGAAGCGACTGAACCAGGAGGCGCAATATTGAAGCAAATCACAAAAAAATAAATCTGTAATCTATCTAGCCCTCAGAGTTTCTCTTCCTTCGGAAAGTTATGGGCACGTACTCATCGGTGGGCATGCCTATCTGGTACAATACCCAGGCATCATCATATCCTTCAATTATTTCTTTTAAACACTCTACCCTTTTTTCAGGCGGAGTTTTACAGTCCTTCCAATAAAAAACTTCAACCCTGTAGTTGTACTGTTGTTTAATTCCATTGATTTTAACTTCAACTTCAATTTCCTGCTCCCCACTGATTTGGGGGATTTGAATTGCTATTGGGCTCATAGTAAAAATTTTAGATCATACACAATGCATTGGATAGTTTAATCATTGTTAACAACTTGCATACCAATATTTAATAAATTGATTATCAGACATTTAATCCATTTTCTTATAAAAAAAATGTCCGATACCGCTACATGACCGTGCGATATCAGACACTTGACAATTTCCATTTAATATTGTAACAAACTAAAAGCTAGTGCTTTAACACTGCCCTTCCATGAATCTCTCTTTTAAACTCTCCGCTTTGAACACTTAGCTTATAGATGTAAATACCAGATGGTTGTTTATCGCCCCTATCATTTTTACCATCCCACGAGATTTCATAAAAACCCGGTCTAAATGAATCTTTCGCTATTTGAGATACTCTTTGGCCCAGGGTATTGAATACACTTACCTCGATATCATAGTTATCATGAACATCGGAGAGTGTAAATGGAATGGTAGTCTCAGCAGTAAAAGGATTTGGATAATTTTGTCCTAAAACGATACTTTCCGGTCTAAGATTTTCTTCAATGAAGTTGTCATCTCCATAATAGATCTTAAATCTTCTTTTTCCATTTAAATCTATTTTATGGCTGGTTGAGCTCAACATATCGATCACTTTCTCACTGGCAATATCATATAAAAGCAGCTGAACATCATGAATATCCAAATCTACCTTATCCCAACTCAAAACGACCTCTCCATTTTCGTTAGATTCAATTTCAAAGTCCCACGTATGACTGGCCTTGGATGGTACAATGTCACTTGAAAATTTCGAAGCAAAATGCTCCGGATGATCAAAATTCATATCGAGGTATCCGATAAAATCAAAGTGTGGAAGTGCAATTTCGTCGTACCGGTCTTTGCTATCATTCGCATTTTGATGCATTCCAATTGCACTAATGTTATTTTGCAGATTGCCAGATTGTAAAGAGAAATTAACTTTCCAGTCATAATCTTGATTTGCGACACCACCATTTCTTCCTCCATTGTTATTATTGTTATTAACCGTTGCATTTTTGATAACAGGAATTTCAAGATCAACATCAACATCGGACCAGACAAATGCTCCTTTGAATTTCTCAATCTCATCAGAATCTGTCCATGCCCCATTGCTATAAACTTTTAGGTTCTCACCTACCGCCAAAGCTTTATCTCCATTAAGAGTGAGAACATCACTCCATGAAACATCAAAGGGGTATGGTGTTGCTATCATATTCCAACCCTTTTTAAGAGAAAGGTCAAAAGGGTTATTTCGATTGTTTCTCACAACAGTTCCACCACCTGTATCAACTGCTCTGCCTGGATCATCCCTTACAATTAACCAGTAGGCCTTACCAGCAACTATTTCAAGTCCACCTCCACTTGCTGAGTTTTCAACGTTTGATTGAGCACCGGCATCAAAACCGAAAAGTCTCCATTTTTCTTTATTATAAGTACCAAACTCGTTATTGAATACATTGGAAGCCGATCCGTTATCCAATTTCAATGGAACTGAAACCATCTGATAATTGGCCACACTAGCACCATAGCTCAATCCGGGAAGCGTTAAACCCGGATCAGGGTGTTGTACATAAATAAAAGCAGTATCCGTTCTGGCTACAAGGTCTCCTGGATCCCGTATTGAGAAGAAATATTCGAGGCCCATGTCGTCACCTATGTCGGCTACATTAATTGTATACTCGAATTTGTTGCCCTGTTCTTTTTGTTGAGCTTCTTGCACAATATAACCTCCGTCAGAAGTAATTCCTCTGTAATGTATGTTTACTTCATTTTCACTTAAATTACCGCCTATATCTGTTCCTTTTGCAAGTAAAGCGAATTGAACATCAGAAGGAGTATATTCCGCTGGATTTTCACCATCCTCAAACACAATTTCAGGGATTTGATTAGTGTTAACCGCTATTTCTTTACAAGCGAGATTGTTATCCTCTCTGATTTCCGTGATGTTATCCGTACGATCAACCAATACAAAGACGTAATAACTACCTGGGCTTGCATCGATTTTCAACTGGGGTGATTCAATTAAGCCTGAAAACCCAGCCTCAGTTATATCAGGAATTGATTTTGTATCCAATAAAGTCTCATTTTCAAGGTTATTCAGGTCAATATCCTTATCTGCCCGTAGGAAATATTGTAAAGACGTTGGGGCTGCATCTCCATTTCCGATATTGGCAAAATTGACCGTCATTGTAAATGGTTGATTTCTACTCACATTATTATTGCTCAAGCTAATACCACTCACTTGCAAATCCGGTTCATCAGAAACGGTTACCTTGAATGTATCCTGAAATATATTTACATGAGGATCGTCACTTAGGCCGCCATCTTCAACAATTACAGTAATAGTAGTCTCTCCTTCAACACCCTGTTCTAAAGTATAGGTGATTGTATCCAGCGCTTCATTTATTGTAATATTAGAAGGGTTAACAAGCGTTATATTACTTGATAAAAAAGTAAAATTCATAATCTGTGACTCGTTAGGGCCTGAATTAAGTCCGGTCACTCTTATTGGGTCGGGAGTTTCATTGACTCCATAAACCGGTTGATCCGGAATGTCATTGAAAAAAGGTGCATCATTGATGGGATCTACGGTGATTTGAAATGTTCTTTCAAATGTGTTCACATTAGGAGCATCTCCAGGACCATCATCTGTTACTCTAACAGTGATGTTAGCCATCCCCCATTGATTTGCAATAGGTTTTATTCTTATTGTTCCGGTTGTTTCATCATCGATATACTCAAGTAACAAGCTTTCCCCATCGTTTTCATCGAATAAAGCAGTATTATCAGAGAAAAGCTCAACACTCGTACCCTGTGTTTCGCCTACTCCCGGACCTATGTTTGTTAAATCCACAGCTGATTGATCAGCATCCTCTAAAACTACGACATCATTTATAGGATCTAGGGTAGGTGCTACATTGACACTACTAACGGTTACGTTGAAATTAATTGTTGTCTGGCGTACATTCGGAGCTCCCGAGGGACCATCATCCTGCAAAATAACCGTAATTGTAGTAACGCCTGTGGCATCTGCCAATGGTGTATAATAAATGGTTCCTGTGGCATCCGGCGAAGAATATTCTGCACGTAAGTTCGCTGGAATATTCGGAATAAGTGCCGTGTTCGATGAAACAACCGTCATATTTAAGGTCTGCGTTTCTCCTGCTCCGGGACCTATACCCGTAAGATCAATTGTTTGCTCTCCGGAATTAACAAATATGGTATTTGGATCATCTACAGGATCAATTGTCGGGGCATCATTTACGGAGTTGATCACCACACTAAATGTTTCCTCCAGAATACTATCATTGGGAGCCAAATTTGAGCCATTATCAGCCACGAAAACAGTAATAGTAGCAGTCCCAAAAGCATTCTCCACAGGTGTATATCTTAAATCGTAATTAGCATCAGGACTGACATAATCGGTTGTGGCAGCTATTGTCACCAAATCGGGACGATCGGTTGTAGCAGCGATTTGAATTAACTGATCCTCATTGGGTCCGGCGCTTATACCTGTTAAACTCATAATTTGTTCACCGGAGTCCTCATCAATTGGTGCCGGATCCACAATTGCAGTCAACGTCGGTTCATCATTGATGGCGGCAACATTCACAGTGAAGACATCATCCACAAAAAGTGTCTCGGTATCCGTAGCTCTTACAGTTATTTCAGCCACTCCATTGGAATTATCTGCAAAGTCTAAAGTCAAAGTGCCTAATACATCATCGATCGTGACATTATCAAATAAGCCTGGGTTGGTATTCGATTCTATTGTATAGGTAAGCAGGTTGTCTGCATCTTCCACATCATCAAAAGTGGCAAAAAGATCAATTACAGTGTCCGGAGCATCCTCATCTACGCTAACATCAGGAATTTCCGTAGTTGTCGGTTGGTCATTAACTGCATTAACCGTCACTGTAAAGGTAGACTCTACAAGTAGCCCTCCTGTATCGGTTGCTCTCACAGTTATGGTTGCCACACCATTTTGATTTTCGGCATAATCTAGTATTAATTCATCCGTTGTTGCCGTAGAAACAATATCATAACTATCAAAAAGTGCTGCATTTGAATTACTAACAACGATGTAGGTCAGGTCCTCATCAGGATCTTCTACATCTTCAAAAAAATTATGCAGGTTGATGACAGTATTAGGATCATCTTCATCTACCGTAACATCTTCAATCCCTGAATTTGTTAAAGTTGGTTGAGAATTGGTTGAATTTATGGTAATAATTCTGCTTGCATCCGGACTGGTTAGAAGACCATCGGTAGCTGTAAAGGTTATCGTTCTTGGTGATGTATCAGGGTTGGCACTTGAATTTGTGTATGTAACCGTTTGAAAGGCGGTTTGAAAATTGGTTACCGTTGCAGGTCCGGTCAGAGTAAGTACCCCTGTTCCGGAATTATAACTTCCTGTAATCCCAAGCAAATCGAAAAAACCCAGGGCATCCTCAGCTGGCACATGATTATTGCTTATTGATACCGTAGCGCTTTGAATCGTTGGGCTATCAGGATCAGTTAAAGTTAATCCGCCATCAATCTGAACTGATCCAGAACCCTCCAAATAGTTTAAAGAAGTAGGTGTGGTTGTGATTGCCGGAGCATCATTTTCAGCAGTAATGCTTACATCCCGTGTGGCATCGTTACTATCAACACTTCCATCATTGGCTCGAAAACGAATTGTTCTGGTTAGTGTGCTGGGATTGTCACTGGCATTTTCATACGTAACGGATCTCAGTGCCGTCTGATAATTACCAATGCTTGAAGTCCCTGTAAGTGTCAACTCTCCAGTTGCAGCATTGAAACTTCCTGTGATACCATTTTGATTCGTAAAGGCCAGAACATCTTCTGCAGTCTCAAAATTGCTGGTTATCCGTACACTGGCACTTTCAATACTTGTATCATCTAAATCCGTTAATGTTACTCCATTGTCTATAATAACTGGTCCGTCATTTTCAGTATAATTCAATAAACTAACTGTGGTTGTTACTACCGGTGCATCATTGTCAGCATTAACATCAATGTCCCTTGTAGCGTCGTTACTATCAACATTTCCATCATTCACCCTGAATCGTACAGTCCTGGTCAATGTACTCGGGTTCTCACTAGTATTCTCATAGGTAATAGACTGTAGCGCCGTTTGGTAATTAGCTACACTGGAAGTTCCTGTTAACGTTAACTCGCCCAGCGTACTGTTGAAGCTGCCTGTGATACCATTTTGATTGGTAAAAGAAAGAACATCCTCACCAGAGACGAAATTTACAATTATACGAATGCTGGCACTCTCCAAATTAGTGTCATCTACATCGGTCACAGTTACACCGCCATCCGCAATTACAGCTCCATCCCCCTCTGTATAGGTAAGATTGGCAACAGTCGTGGTTACTACAGGGGCATCATTATCGCCACTTACATCAATATCCCTGGTTGCATCATTGCTATCTGTATCCCCATCATTCACCCTGAATCGGACAGTCCTGGTCAATGTACTTGGGTTTTCACTTGTATTCTCATAAGTAATAGATCGCAACGCCGTTTGATAGTTGGTTACACTGGAAGTCCCGGTAAGTGTAAGTATACCAGTTCCACTATTGAAGCTACCTGTGATGCCTAACTGATTCGTAAAGGCCAACACATCTTCTCCCGATACAAAATTGGTTGTGATCTGCACATTCGCACTTTCCAAATTAGTATCATCTACATCGGTCACCGTGACACCGCCATCTGCAAGTACGGCTCCATCTCCCTCTGTATAACTTAGATTAGCTACAGTCGTAGTCACTACAGGCGCATCATTATCGCCACTTACATCAATATCTCTGGTTGCATCATTGCTATCTGTATCCCCATCATTCACCCTGAATCGGACAGTCCTGGTCAATGTACTCGGGTTTTGACTGGTATTCTCATAAGTAATGGACTGTAGTGCCGTTTGGTAATTGGCTACACTCGAAGTTCCGGTTAATGTTAACTCACCGGTTGTGCTATTGAAACTACCTACAATACCATTTTGATTCGTGAAGGCCAATACATCCTCACCGGTTGCGAAATTAACCGTTATCTGTACACTGGCACTTTCTAAATCAGTATCATCTACATCGGTGACTGTCACAGCACCATCTGCGGCAACAGCACCATCCCCCTCTGTATAACTTAGATTAGCTACAGTCGTAGTCACTACAGGCGCATCATTATCGCCACTTACATCAATATCCCTGGTTGCATCATTGCTATCTGTATCTCCATCATTCACCCTGAATCGGACAGTCCTGGTCAACGTACTCGGATTTTGACTGGTATTCTCATAGGTAATCGACTGTAGTGCCGTTTGGTAATTGGCTACACTTGAGGTTCCGGTTAATGTTAACTCGCCGGTTGTACTATTAAAGCTACCTACAATACCATTTTGATTCGTGAAGGCCAATACATCCTCACCGGTTGCGAAATTAACCGTAATCTGGACACTAGCACTTTCTAAATCAGTATCATCTACATCGGTGACTGTCACAGCACCATCTACAGCCACAGCACCATCCCCCTCTGTATAACTTAGATTAGCTACAGTCGTAGTCACTACAGGCGCATCATTATCGCCACTTACATCAATATCTCTGGTTGCATCATTGCTATCTGTATCCCCATCATTCACCCTGAATCGGACAGTCCTGGTCAATGTACTCGGGTTTTGACTGGTATTCTCATAAGTAATGGACTGTAGTGCCGTTTGGTAATTGGCTACACTCGAAGTTCCGGTTAATGTTAACTCACCGGTTGTGCTATTGAAACTACCTACAATACCATTTTGATTCGTGAAGGCCAATACATCCTCACCGGTTGCGAAATTAACCGTAATCTGGACACTAGCACTTTCTAAATCAGTATCATCTACATCGGTGACTGTCACAGCACCATCTACAGCCACAGCACCATCCCCCTCTGTATAACTTAGATTAGCTACAGTCGTAGTCACTACAGGCGCATCATTATCGCCACTTACATCAATATCTCTGGTTGCATCATTGCTATCATCAACTCCATCATTCACCCTAAACCTTACTGTTCTTGTCAATGTACTAGGGTTTTGACTTGTGTTCTCATAAGTGATGGATTGCAAAGCAGTCTTATAATGGGCTACTAAGGCGGTTCCTGTCAAAGTAAGTATTCCCGTTCCACTATCAAAACTGCCAGTAATGCCATTTTGATCTGTAAATGCCAACACATCTTCTCCAGACATAAAATTACCTGTGATCTGTATATTGGCACTAGCTAAATTAACATCATCATCTGTTACTGTTACCCCTCCATCTACAATCACGGCACCATCACCCTCAGTATAACTTAGATTAGCTACCGTTGTTGTTACAATCGGGGCTGCCATTAACCTTCTATTGTTAACCGTTTTCTTTGGCGATTTAATTTCAGCCGGGTCATTAAAAATATTCTCAGTTAGGTTAACTGTAGTTCCATTGAAAGCTGGTATTTCTTTCCCGTAAAGATTATTTGAAAAGAGAAATAATATTGCGCCAATAAAAACAATATTAATTTTAGGGATCAATCTCATGGTGATATATCTTCAAATTCGTACTTTGTCTTAACAATTAAATTAATTTGTTGGTGGTACCGGAGGTCCGGGTAGTGTGTTATCGGTATTATCACCGCCAAAAATGACAATGGCTAGAGTCGCCAGTAATCCTCCTACGGGTATAAGTTTAAATGCCGTGGGAACTTTCCTTTTGATTTCAAATCTCTCACTAAATACAGCTTCCCCCTGCTTATTTGCGATTTTCATCCTAATCCTATAGTTATTACCGGGTTTAACAGATTTTGGGATGCTCCATACATAATTACCTTTATTGATTGTGTGTCCTACCAGAGTCTGTCTTACGTCAAACTTATACAGTTCCAATTGTAAATTCTCACTGTTAGCACCTCCCTGCCACTCTATCTTCTCCGTAGAGCCTCTTTTGAAAATCGCATTGTTTCTTGGGTAAATAAAAAATAGCTTGGATGTATTAAGATTTACAGCAATCCTAAAATCAAGTTCCTCCAAGTCATATGCCGTTAACTCATTTTTGTTACTCCAGATTATTTTCTTTCCTATACCTGGAGAGATATTCTTTCCCACATCACCTGTTGCAAGATAAAGTCTTTGCTCAAAGTCCAGACTATCAGAACAATATAGTACAACATCAAAAGTCTGTCCTTCTATGTTCGCTATCAAGTTATATTCAATATGGACTTCATCTCCTACTATTTTATATACGAAATTCTCCGGAATACCCTGCGAAAATCCGGAGCTGCAAATAACAAAGAAGACGAGTATCCCAGTAAACCTTTTCAACATAATAAGTAATTTATAACTTCGAAGCTTTAAAAATTCAATTGTGCCAGCTGAACAACATTTTCACAAAACAAAAATCGAATTAGGAATTTTTTTTTATTAAATAGAAATATTCCGTTAGAAATAGACCAAACACAAAGGTAATAAATTATATTACTATGTAATATATTTTGATCTAAGTCATTATCGTATCTCCATTAACTCTCTTTCATCATATGCATTTCGTTCATTTATTTGTTGTTCATCCGTGTTAAAGCGCATATTAAAAACTTCCGTAGTCTCAATTGTTTTTGGATTTGGTTACATCTTACACCAACTATGAAGATTTATTGACTTTAAAAAACTATGTTAAATTGGTTCAATAGAATTTCAAACCTATCTTATGTAATATTTTTAAAAAAAATAAATCGTTCCCAGGTTAATATATCCTCAAATGAAAAAGTAACCCCTTTTTTTTCAAATTTTAACATGCAAACGAGACGTAATAAATTATAGAACAGGTTGCCTTATTGTTATATTGATTTCCAACAAGACATACACTTAAATAAGAGATAGAAACAAGTGAAATGGTTGGGTGAAATCTCCAATATATACCTGGTTGATTTGCCATGACTCAGAAATGCATTACGCGCTTGGTCCTTTAAAAGTAATTACGATTTATGAAATTAATCTTCTAAATTAGTCGTTTGCATTTAATTTTATTCTTTGTAAAATCCGAGTTTTGTAGATCTAATGAAATACTATAGCGCATTATTGATACTTTTTTGCCTACATACATTCAACGGGTATGGGCAAGATCACGACTATCAGGGCATTCCTTCATTGATCTGGCCAAAATTATATAATATCTCTTTTGAGAAAGGAACTGATAACTTTGGGGAATATGACATTCCTGTTTTTAGCAAGGAGGTGATAAACCTGGAGAAAAAAGAAATTACCCTACCAGGGTATATTGTTCCTTTTGAAGGAACAACGGAGTCTAAAACATTTCTTTTTTCTGCTCTTCCTTTGAATGCTTGTTTTTTTTGTGGGGTTGGCGGCCCGGAATCCGTAATCGAAATTCATATGGAATCACCTATCAGATACGTTGAAAATGCTGTAGAAATGAAAGGCATTTTAAAACTTAACAAAGACAACCCGGATCAGCATTTTTACATATTGGAAAATGCAAGTCTATTGGGAAAAGTCAATAATTGATCTGCATCGAACAAATTTCATACAATGGAATAGCAAAGTTTCAACTACAAACCATACTTATCTATAAGATAAATAAGTGCTGTCATCGTTGCTGCCCCCATCTCCAGCTCTCTTTTATTCACTTTGTCGAAGGTATCGATTGCTGTGTGGTGATAATCAAAATATCTTTGAGAATCCGGTCTGAAACCAATGAGTGTCACTCCTTGATTTTTCAATGGGCTTATATCAGCTCCTCCTCCGCCCAATTCAAATTCATATATGCCATACGGCTTGAATAGATCTTTCCATTTTTTGATTTGATCAATCACTTCTTTGCCAGCATCAATGCTAAAACCTCTTGGTGTAAAGCCACCACTATCAGATTCCAAGGCTGCGATATGTTTCTCCTTGTTTTTCAAAGCAAGTTCAGCATATTTTATTCCACCCCTTAATCCATTCTCCTCATTCATGAACATAATGGCACGAATGGTTCTTTTTGGTTTTATACGCAATGATTTAAAAATTCTTAAAACCTCTATAGATTGAACACATCCAGTTCCATCATCATGCGCACCATCACCTAGATCCCACGAATCAAGATGTCCGCCAACAACTACGTACTCATTGGGAAATTCCGTTCCCTTTAGCTCACCTACTACATTGTATGAGATCTTATCTTCTAACATCCTGGAATGTGTTTCGAAGTAAAATTCCAATTCCCTATCATCCTTTAAAAGATCACTCAGTCGATTAGCATCAATTGTACTGATGGCCACTGCTGGTATTTTAGGAACATTCAAAGCGTATACAGTACTTCCGGTGTGAGGGTGATCATCTTGTGCCAAAGTGAGGGATCTGACAATAACACCTACTGCTCCATATTTTGCGGCCTGTGAAGGTCCGGCTCCTCTTTGATTGCCGGCACCACCATACGCTCTGAATGTTTTGATCATATTTGGATCCATAGGGCGGTTAAAAAAGACAATCTTACCTTGAATATTGCTCCGGCCTAATTTTTCAAGTTCTTCGAAATTCTGAACTTCCACCACTTTACCCACAACACCGGAAGGGCCGGTTCCAACGGAGTTACCTAAAGCGCAAACATTGACTTCATACGTTCCCAACTTTTTGGAATTGACAATTCTTCCAATTTCTTTTTTCCCTCTCACCCAGTGAGGCACCATCACTTCCTGCAAAAAAACTGTATCAAAGCCATAATGCTCCATTACCTGGCGACTCCATTCCACAGCTGCGGCAGCTTGGGGTGACCCACTTAACCTACCTCCAATTTGATTACACAAATAGTCCAAATTCTGGTATGCTTCACCATTGCTAAGTGCTTCGTTATAAATACTTCGAACAGCTCCTGCGTCTCCCTGCTGTGCATATAAACTAATATTGATCAGAATAAAAGTAAATAACAAAAAGTATGATTTAAACATGGGTCTTGGTTTTATGTTAGGCACTAAAATGCTCCTTTATGAAAGTTCTTCAATTTTCACCGGATCGATATTCATCTATTTCAGCAATTCAGCTTTATTTAAAATATACATATGATGGTCAGGATTATCTTTATTTAATTTGAGTTTACCTTTTATCGTCACAGCATCATTGGTAAATCTAATTTGATGCGAGGCATAAACCTCCACAACTGTTTCCGGTCCGGCACCTCCACAAAAGAAACAGGTATTGTAAGGGAATTGAGAAAACATAAAATAATCTTGTCCTCCTAATTGATCCAATGGCAGTATATAGCCTTTCAAAGTGATTTCCTTACCATCGTATCTTAAAAGGACATCATCAAAAACAGGCCTTTCTATTTCGAATCCGGTATCGGTATCCTTTTCTGTTTTATAAGTTACCTTGGAAAGCACCCGCCAATAATCTTCCTCTTTTTTTATTGGGTTAAAAAGATTGATAACAATCAATGAGAATATCAACAAGTTATTATTCAAACCAGGATCAAAAATGTTTTATCAAAGAAATGTCAAATATAGAATTTTGTGAAATGAATTCTTGTTTAAACCAGGAGATTTTAAAGAGTACCAGTAGATTATTCTTTGAACCCACTTATCAATGCTTGATCAGGCTTAAATCATTAAGTAGATCAATTTTTATTAACTTTAAGTTTTGTAGCAGAACAAACAATGATTATGCGCCAATTATTAAAAAGTCATCTTCTGTTCGGTTTAATTTTAATTTGTTCTCATCAAATTTACTCACAGTCTTCATCTGATAACGCCGTGTATCGGAGTATTAAATCTGAGACCTGGCAAAAGCTCTTTGTCATTACTTTTAAAACTATAAAGGATCAATATGGTGAAACTGAGAAACCTGTGTTCAGTGAGGAGGTGAAGAAAATGGAGGGGAAACAAATTACGGTTCCCGGTTACATCTTCCCTACTGAAGATATGTTTGCGGGAAGCAAGAAAATCCTTTTTAGTGCACTACCGGTAAACAATTGTTTTTTTTGTGGTACGGGAGGACCGGAAAGCGTTATGACCATCAACCTCAAAAAATCATTGGTTTATACCGAACGTAAAATTTCATTGCGGGGAACGTTGGAGTTAAATGACGAAAATCCGGATGAACTTATTTACATTCTGAACGATGCTGTGAAAGTGGATTAGTGTGATTCACGGGTGAAATACGAATTTCAAATTACGGCAATTCCATAATTTGAAATTCGTAAATGATTGAATCAAGATTGACCGGCTATTTTTTGAACTTCCTTCCAGACCCTAAATACATTCTTATAACAAATCTTCTCAATATCTTC
Source organism: Splendidivirga corallicola (assembly GCA_030442035.1). Classification (GTDB taxonomy): domain Bacteria; phylum Bacteroidota; class Bacteroidia; order Cytophagales; family Cyclobacteriaceae; genus Splendidivirga; species Splendidivirga corallicola. The sequence goes on along the minus strand of JAUJEA010000016.1, from coordinate 61,677 downwards.
TTCTGAATATCCTCTTTCCAACAATTCATGGATCAGGTTTGGATACATTGATACGTCCTTCAATCCCGTAGGCAATGAATCTCCGACACCATCATAGTCAGATCCCAAACCAACATGATCAATACCAGCCAATTCCACTACATGATCGATATGATTGGCAACCATCTTCACATCTGAAAACAATGTTGGATTATCTTTTTTAAATTGTTCAATAATGGGTTTTGCCAAAGAATCTCCGAAATTCAAACCTTTCTCCTCTAATAGTTTTCCTAACTTTTCTCTATTTTCCTCATTGGCATCACTTACCGTTTTATCCAAAAAAGTTGATCCGAAATTGATCTGAATAACTCCACCATTTTCACCCAATCGTTTGATCATATCGTCCGACATATTTCGCTCAAATCCAGGTGTAAATTTTCGGCAGGACGAATGAGAAGCAATAGCCGGCGCTTTGGTCAGTTCCATTACCTGATAAAATGCACTATCAGATACATGACTTATATCAACCATAATACCAACACTGTTCATCTCTTGCACCACCTCTCTACCAAAAGGACTTAGACCATTCCAGGTATGTTTATCATCATAGGAAGAATCACAAATCTGGTTATCAGTGGCATGGGTTAGGGTGATATACCTGATACCCCTGTCATAGAAATGCTTCACATTTGCGATATCGTCTTCAATGGGAGCTCCATTTTCCATACCCAGGGGTAATGATATTTTCTTCTCATTAAAATTCTTTTCCACATCCTCCGGTGACCTGGCCAACGCAAATTGTTCAGGATAAGTTTGTACAATATCCTCCACTAAACTGATCAGCGAATCTGCAAAACTTTTGGCTCCACCTGTCTTCTGATATCTCGATGGAACATAAATTGACATAAAGGGAGCATCTAATCCTCCTTCTTTAGCTCTTACATAATCAAAATCTCCATCTTCAGTTCTCTTGGAAACATCGACGAGAACTTTTACAGGCTTGAAGTATTTTACCTGAAGTCTATACGGAAGGTCAACATGACCATCCGTAATAATAGTATTATGTGCAATTTGCTTTGCTTTTTCAGCAAGGTCCATGGGTTCTTCTTTGTTTGTTTCACTACTTTTTTTCTCTGAACAACTCGATACAAAAAAGATAAAAACAAAAAATAACAAGTATTTCATAGGGTTTATAAGTTGATTCAATGGCTAAATATAGGACTTAATTTCTAATAATATAACCATGGCCAATCTATAGACAAATGGCAATCATCCCAACCATTTTAGCCTCAGTAGTGTCGATAATAAAAAGATTATGAATAAGAATCCCATCTATTTATTGATCGTTATTGGCCTTTTCACAGGACTCAGCTCATGCGGTTGTCCTGAAATTTTCCAAAGCGCTTCCTGTATAGCACCTCCTGAAGGCATCTTCCAGGCGAATAAAATCAATATTGCCTTATACGAAACAATCGCAGCTGACTCAGGGACTTACTTCTCGCCATGGCAGCCTTTGGATGGTAATATCATAATCGATACTGACAAAGGGCAAAACATCATTGGAGATTTCTATAAATGGCATAGCTTTGAAGAAAGCATAGTTTTTAAATCTGCAGAATTTATTCTCGATGATAAGACGGAAACAATACCTTTTGAAAGTTTTGTATTCCCGGAGGGTCAGGATAATTTTTCAAAAGGAGGTTATACCTGCTTAATTCTAAATAGAGATCAAAGCTTTGTTATTATAGTGGAAAAATTAACAGAGCAGTTCATTAATGGAGAATGTAATGATACTGTTGTCATAACCGATTGCGACTAAACAATGCTTTTTACAACATTGAGATTTTCAATCTCTCCTTTCGAGGATTTAAAGGCATATTCCCTCCCCTGCACTTTTATCTTTATTTGAAAGTCTGAGGCAATCGACGGACAATTGGTTGGTATCCAGTGTCTCCCTTCTTTAACAACAATCAATACGCCATCGTCATCTCCTACCCAACAGAAATCATGGTTAAATTCTTCCTCATCCTTTGGAACAATATGGTAATCATCAATGAGCTTCTTGGCCAGCGAAAAAGTGTCCTTTGTAGGAAGTCCGATTTCACTTAACCGAAGGACCGATTCTATGGCAAAAGCACTCCTTCTATCCTCAACACTTCTACCAATAAATTCCACAATGTTTCCATCAGGATCCCGGAAATATAGTGATTTACCCATAACAAGGTCGGATTTTGTTTTGGTCTCCTTCAATAAGGAAATGTCCCTATTAATCAGCCACTCCCTTGCCACTTTGATTTTCTCTTTGGAAATTTGAAAAGCAAAATGATAATTTGTGTTTTGGTCTGTAAAATTTACAAAACTCAAACGAGTAGCCCCGGTTTGTATGCTGAAGCCGTCTCCAAATTCTTCTATAATTTCAAAACCTAACTTTTTTGAATAAAAATTCTTTTGAAGATCAAGTTTATTTGAATTCAATACCAGCTCTTGTATTTTCATAAATCAAATAGTTTAAGTTCTGACAAAAAAACCGCCCCCTCTCGGAAAGCTAAAACCGCACTTACCTATACACCATTGGACATGAGTTTTCTGACAGATTCAGCCATGGTGGCTTGTTCATGCAGTCTGTCATCAGGTTTGGGTGAAAGGATCTTGGTTTCAAAAGGCACTACTCCCGCCCATATAGGAAGCTCATAATCGACAGGCTCATCTACCGGACCACCGGTTCTTATCTTGGCTGATGCTTGCTCAATTTCAAGTCGAAGTACCGTGGTGGCCTTGAGTTCATTAGGAGTGGGTTTTCTCGATTCCTCCCATCTATCTTGTAAAATATTCTCTGAGATCATAAACAGGCCGTGTTCCTTTTCCTCCTCGCTCATCTCCCTGGCCGTACCAAATACAATTGCAGAACGATAGTTCATAGAATGGTGAAAAGCCGACCTTGCCAGTACAATTCCATCTATATGTGTGACAGTGAGGCATACCGGGATACCTTTTTTCATATTGAGCATCAATCGACTCTTGGTAGCACCATGCACATAGATGATGTCTCCATCACGTCCATAAGAAGTGGGGATCACATAGGGCTGCCCATCAACCTCAAAACCCAGGTGACATACAAAGCCCGCGTCCAGTATCTCATAAACACTTTGTTTATCGTAATGCCCTCTACTAGGTACTCTTTTAACTTTGTTTCTCTCTGTCTTTTCAAACTCCATGGTCTTAATCTTTTTTACTTTGGTTATCGTACTTGCATTGCAACACTGAGATAAAACACCTTATCTCATGTTTTGTATTTGTTCATTTTATATTCCAATAATTTTTTAACTCCTTGCCATTCTTGTTCAATGATTGAAAAAACAACAGTATCTCTCATACTACCATCAGGATTTAGCTGATGATTTCTCAGGACCCCATCCTGTTTTGCTCCAAGCCTTTCTATGGCTCTTCGCGATTGTAAATTGTACCAGTTAGTCCTAAACTGAACCGAGATGCAGTTGAGATCTTCAAACGCATGTTTGAGCAACAAATATTTACATTCAGTATTAACACCTGTTCGCTGGTGTTTTTTTGCATACCAGGTATAACCAATTTCCAATCTCCTGTGATCGCAGGACACATTGCAATATCTGGTGGAGCCAATTATTTCATCTGAGCTCTTATCAATTATAGTAAAAGGTAGTGCTGTACCCATGTTTTGGTTGCCCAAAGCATTATCTATGTAATTGTCTATATTGCTTTTTGAAGGAACGGACGTATACCAAAGTTCCCAAAGTTTTCCATCCGCAGCAGCGCGTAGAAGTCCTTCCTTATGAAGAGTATTCAAAGGGACTAATTTCACTTGAGTTCCTTCCAATTCAATCGTTGATATCCAATTTCCCATATAGACTTTAGAATTAAAACAAACAATGGTTAAAACATCTTATACCAAGGACTAAGTCTTTTTGGTTTGTTTCAATTCAAATATATATATTTGATGGACTATATAAATCATCCAGTTTTAATATAATTAATAGTCCGGATATGTATCCATGGAAAAGTACGATTCTTATTGACAAAACGTCCAAACAACCTGTTTTTCTGCAAATTGCAAATATCATCAGCAGTGAGATCAGGGCGGGTAGATTGAAACCTGAGACTAAATTACCAGGATCCCGGTCCATGGCTGAATTATTAAATGTGCATCGTAAAACTGTCGTTGCTGCCTATGATGAATTGGATGCACAAGGTTGGATAGAGCTTAAGGCTTCGAAGGGAACCTTTGTGTCTGCTTCACTACCTACCATGCGGCCGGTAAAACTCGATCCCAAGGTTAACAATGTATCCTCTCATAATGACACAAGCGCTTTTTTGTTCAATGTTAATACCAAACTTACCGTTCCACCCGTTAACGATAACAATCTTATAAAGCTTCATGACGGTTTACCGGATGTACGCCTGGCCCCCACAGAAATCATTGCCAGAGAATACAAGCGAGTCATTAAGGATCACAGGATACTAAAATATGGCGATGAACAGGGTGATTTCCGACTGCGGGAAATTTTATCACAGTACCTGAATGAAACACGAGGAATCCCTTCAACTCCTTATAACATATTCATTACCAGAGGAAGTCAAATGAGTATTTATCTGGCAGCAAAGCTATTGCTCGAGCCCGGTTCCAAAATGATTGTTGGTAAAACCAGTTATTATATTGCCGATCAGGCGTTTGAAAGTGCTGGAGCAGAATTGATAAGAATCCCAGTGGATGACCAGGGTGTTTGCATTGAAAGCATGGAAGAACTTTGTTCCAATACTCCTATAAAGGCCATTTATCTCACGCCACACCATCATTATCCAACAACGGTCACCATGAGTATCGATCGCCGATTGAAACTGTTGGAACTTGCTCAGCGATATCATTTTGCCATTTTGGAAGACGATTATGATTATGAATTTCATTACAAAAGCAGTCCTATTTTACCCATTGCAAGCTTGGATCATTCCGGTAGTGTCATATATTTTGGCTCATTCACAAAGGCCCTGGCACCTGCCTTAAGAATTGGATATATCATTGCACCGGAAGATTTTACCACTGAGTTAAGAAAGATAAGACGCTTTATGGATAGGCAGGGTGATCAAATATTGGAACGTGCATTCGCCAATATGATCTATGATGGTGAAATTCAAAGACATTTAAAGAAGGCAGTAAAAATATACAAAGACAGAAGAGATTTTATGTGTCAATTATTGCATCGGGAATTAAATGGTGCGATAGATGCCGATCCACCTGAAGGTGGGCTAGCTATTTGGGCCAAATTCAGGCCACATATTGATCTACCACTTTTAGCAAAAAATATGGAAGATCAGGGTATTTACATCTCTGACGGAACACACTATAATCCCGAGGGGCCCAGACTAAATGCAAGCCGTTTGGGCTTCGCTGCCTTAAATAAACAAGAGACGGAAAGGGTTATACAATCAATGAAAGGGTTGTTATAAAATTTTCTTCATTTATAAAAAGTTGCTCCTCCCCTGTTCGGCCTCAACAGCTTGTCTGACAGAGCCATGTTTTTTCAACAGATCGGAAGCCTCATCAACATCAATACCTAGCTCATCCATGAGCATCCGTGTGCCTCGATCAACAAGCTTATTATTGCTGAGTTGCATATCCACCATTTTGTTTCCTTTAACTCGTCCGAGCTGGATCATTACTGAGGTAGAGATCATATTCAGGACAAGTTTCTGGGCTGTACCGGACTTCATCCTCGTACTGCCCGTAACAAATTCAGGACCGACAATTACTTCAACGGGAAACTCTGCTGCCCTTGCAACTTCAGAGTTTTCATTACAAGTGATACAACCGGTTAAAACGCCATGAGACCTGGCATCATTCAGTCCTCCAACAACATAGGGAGTTGTTCCGGAAGCAGCAATACCCACAACCGTATCACGTGTATTGATTTTATAGCTAAGCAGATCTTTCCAGGCTTGCTTGGTATCATCTTCGGCAAATTCAACGGCTTTTCTGATAGCACCATCGCCTCCGGCTATTAAACCTATCACCATGTTATGTGGAACGCCATAGGTCGGGGGACATTCGGAGGCATCCAGGATGCCCAATCTCCCACTGGTTCCGGCACCTATGTAAAAAAGCCTTCCCCCCTCTTTCATTCTTTTCACAATTTCAACTACTAGTTTTTCAACTTGAGGTATTGATTTTTTTACTGCTAAAGGGACTTTTTGATCTTCCTGATTCATTTTATCCAACAAATCAGCCAAAGGCATCTTTTCCAAATGATCGTAGTAAGATGAAGATTCTGTGATACTCATATTCCTAATTTTCTACACTAATGTCTATTCCGGGTTTTTGAAGCTGCAGACTACTGAGATCGTGACACTTAAACTTTACATCATTTTATGCGCCCCAGGATTGGACATCCATATCTCGGGTAGGCCAGTTTCTTCAAATTATAACGCAATTTACTCAATATTCAACTGTTACATGAATACATTATTGCATTTTTCAAATATCAGAAATTTCAGAAACACGCAAACATGACTGCAAATCAATCAATTAAGAAGCTTATTTTCAATTAAAATTTGCAGACCCTCAAAATTCATGACAGACATGCAATCAGAAGTTGTATTCAGTTTAAGGAATTTAATCAACAACAGCAAATCACTTTTTTTTGACCTTTCATAAATTCAACTCGCCATACATCAAATTATCAATACAATTTAATAGTTAATCTCACATCTTAGAGGGTTTTAAACCTAACGCTTAAAACAAATGTCGATACGTAAAAAGCTGCGGAATGCTTTCCACATCGAGAGTTATTTTGCTGGGTCTCACTTGTCTACCTATTATCACACAATTTTCAACAAACTGTATATGAAGCGGACTTTACCCAATTCAATATCCGGGAACATAAAGTTTTGAAATTTAAAACAATTGATCTTTCATAAAAAGAATGATTTATTATAAAGCAACACATTATCATATTAACCCTTCACACCCAAAAAATGAATCAATTTAATTACAAACAAAAAGTATCTTTTCAAATTTTATTCTTAGCGAACCTTTTGTTGACATTTCCATTAACAGTTTTCGCTCAAAAATTGGATATGGATAAGCTTCAAGGTATTAAAACCAGAAGCATTGGCCCTGCTGGTATGAGCGGGCGGGTAACAGCCATCGATGTAGTGAACGATCTGCCTGAGATCATTTATATCGGTACCGCCTCCGGTGGTCTATGGAAGTCTGAAAGTGGAGGCATTGATTGGGAGCCCATTTTTGATAAAGAAGACATTGCCTCCATTGGAGCTTTGGCTATTCAGCAAAACAATCCTGATGTTATATGGGCAGGAACTGGTGAAGGAAACCCCAGAAACAGTCTTAATGGAGGCTATGGAATTTATAAAAGCCTTGATGGTGGTAAAAACTGGCAATTGATGGGACTGCAGGAAACAAGGAATATCCACCGGATCATTATCCATAGGGATAATCCTGATATTGTTTATGTAGGCGCCATTGGTTCACCTTGGGGAGAACATCCCGAAAGAGGGGTTTTCAAGACAACTGATGGAGGAAAAACATGGTCAAAAGTACTTTTTGTAGATGAAAAAACCGGTTGTGCAGATTTAGTCGTTGATCCCACCAATCCTAACAAGCTTATTGCTGCTATGTGGGAACACCGCAGAAAACCATGGACCTTTAATTCCGGTGGGCCTGGCTCTGGCATGTATGTTACTTTCGACGGCGGAGAAAGCTGGAAAAAGAGAACGGATGAAGATGGTTTACCTAAAGGTAATTTGGGCAGAATTGGATTGGCTATTGCACCAAGCAAACCTGATATTATTTATGCTTTGGTTGAGGCCAAAAAGAATGCCTTATATAAATCAACAGATGGTGGATTTAAATGGTCCAAGATCAACGATAAATCAGAAATAGGAAACCGCCCTTTTTATTATTCCGATATTTTCGTAGATCCTAAAAATGAAAACAGGATTTATACACTTTTCTCCGTAGTTAATATAAGTGAGGATGGTGGGAAATCTTTCCGGACATTGCTACCCTATGCTGGAGTTCACCCTGACCATCATGCCTGGTGGATCCATCCTGACAATCCTAAATACATGATTGATGGCAACGACGGAGGATTGAATATTACGCATGATATGGGTAAAAGCTGGCGTTTTATTGAAAACCTTCCCTTAGCACAATTCTATCATATCAATGTAGACATGGATTTACCTTATAATGTTTATGGCGGTATGCAAGACAACGGCTCATGGGTTGGCCCGGCTTATGTATGGCGCTCACAGGGAATTAGGAATTCTTATTGGCAGGAAGTCATGTTTGGAGATGGTTTTGATGTAGTCCCTGATCCTGATAATTCCAGGTTTGGCTATGCGATGTCGCAGCGTGGTTTTGTGGGTAGATACGACAGGCATACGGGTTATGCTAAAACCATCAGGCCAACGCATCCGGACCCGGATCAATTGTTGCGATTCAACTGGAATGCTGCCATTGCTCAAGATCCTTTTGACAATAACATCATTTACTTTGGTAGTCAATTTGTACATAAAAGTTCCGATAAAGGGCAAACCTGGGACATCATTTCTCCTGATCTAACCACTAATGATCCTGAAAAACAAAAGCAACATGAAAGCGGCGGGTTGACCACTGATGCAACTGGTGCTGAAAATTATACTACTATTATCGTTATTGAGCCCAGCAAGCTACAAAAGGGAGTTATTTGGGCAGGTACCGATGATGGCAATGTTCAATTAACCAAAGATGGTGGCAAAACATGGACCAATGTTGTCAATAACATACCAGGCCTTCCTAAAGGAAGTTGGGTACCGCAAATCAAAGCTTCTAATTTCAAGGCATCTGAAGCCTATGCTGTTTTTAACAACTATAGAAACAACGATTTTAAGCCTTATGTATATCGCACAAAGGATTTTGGAAATACCTGGGAAAAAATTGCGGATGAAAATAAGGTAATGGGACATGCTTTGAGCATTGTACAGGACCTGGTTGAACCCAAGCTTCTTTTTCTCGGTACGGAACAAGGATTATTTGTAAGTATTGATGAAGGAAAAAACTGGACAAAATGGACGGTTGATTATCCTACCGTTCCTACAATGGATCTTGTTATTCATCCCAGGGAACATGACCTGATCATTGGGACCTACGGACGAGCCGCTTACATTTTGGATGATATTCGACCTTTAAGAGCATTGGCTTCAAAAGGTATTGACGAATTGAATCAGACGGTTAAGATATATGATCCACCCATCGCTTATATCGCAGCTAATCAGCAACCCGAGGGTACAAGGTTTGCGGCAGATGCAATCTATAACGGACAGAACCGCTCCAGAGGGGCGATGATCACTTACACGGTGACTAAACCCAAAAAAGAGGAAAAGAAGGAAAATGAAGACAGGACAACTGACAATAGCAAAAAAAATAAAAAGAGAAAAAAAGGAAATGTTGCTGCTACCAATAAAACGATCACTAAGGATTCAACCGATCTGAAAAGTAAAATCAAATACGACTCTTTGAAATTGGAAGTTGTAAATACAAATAATGAAGTAATCAGAACATTAAAAAGAAAGGTAGAAGAAAGTGGTACGTTCAGAATGTATTGGCGATTGGATGAAAAAGGCGTTAAATATCCAAGTCGGCGACCTTCCAGGAATCGTTCAGAGCCCGGAGGTGTTTCAGTGCTACCTGGAAGATATAAATTGAGGATTTCATTTGGCAACAAATTTGATTCAACTTTTGTAACAGTGAATGCTGATCCCAGGCTTGATATTCCAACAAATGTGATACAAGCTAAATATGACCTTCTGAAAGATTTGGAAAAAGATGTAACATTAGCCTATTCTGCAATGGAAAGATTAAAGGATTCCAAAAAGATCATTGCGGAATATGAAAGCAAGATAAAAGGTAAAGAAGGGGAAGAATACAAAGCACTCAAAGACAAAGGAAAAGCCCTGAAAGATTCTATCGAGCAAATCATAGCTATTTTTCTGGGAAAAGACAATAAAAAACAGGGCATCACCAGAGAGCCAACGCCTAACACGATGACATACATTTTCACAGCTAATCGTTATGTGCGTGCCACAATGGAAATGCCAGGCCCAACGGAACAACGCCTGGTGAAACATGCAAAAGACAAACTAAAAATAGCCCTTGATGATGTAAATAATTTCTATCAGGAAGTTTGGCCTGAGTATAAGAAACTAGCCGAGCTTGTTGACATTTCACCTTTCAAAGATTACACTCCTTTGAAAATGAGTGATGAATGATAATCAGAGAGTGTGACAGATCGACGAAAAAATGTAAATTTGGATTTTGGCCAACAAACAAAGACATAAAATAAATAAACAATATAAATATGAAACAGGTCAGATATGAGATTTGGTTATCGTAACAAATGAAACATATACTTTCAAAAATCGACCGTGAAAGTATTTAAATCTCCTTGGCCTTTAAACTTTAAACAGATGAAAAAAGTATTCGTGCTATTCCTGGTCATGATATCCATCCAGGGATTAAATGCACAGGAAAAGAAACATGAGGGGAAATTTGAGCAGTTAGGAACTCAACTGCCTACTCCCAATACCTATCGAACCGGTTCAGGAGCTCCAGGCCGTGATTATTGGCAACAAAAAGCCGATTATGTTATTGATGTAGAACTGGATGATCAAACCCAAACTATCAATGGATCGGAAACCATTACCTACACCAATAACTCTCCCGACGTTTTGACTTATTTATGGGTTCAGTTGGACCAGAATGTAAGAGCAAAAGATTCGAGCAGTCCAAAGATCCGATCTAGCAGAATTTACAGAGACTCAATTCCTGCCAAAGCTTTCCAATCTTATACCATTGGAGAAACAGGTTATGAAGGAGGTTATAATATAAAAGCAGTAAAAGATCAAAATAATAAGGCACTTCCTCATTTGATCAATAAAACTATGATGCGCGTGGAATTGCCTCAGGCCATGAATACCGGAGATCAGTTTACTTTCTCCATAGATTGGTCATATAAGGTCTATGACAGAATGATGGAAGATGGCCGTGGTGGTTACGAATATTTCCCTGAAGATGGCAACTATTCATATTCCTGTGCTCAGTGGTTCCCAAGAATGTGTGTATATGATGATGTCAATGGCTGGCAAAACAAGCAATTTTTGGGAAGGGGGGAATTTGCACTTCCTTTTGGAGACTATAAAGTGAAGCTTACCGTTCCCGCTGACCACATTGTTGCTGCCACAGGAGAATTACAAAATGCAAAAAATGTGTTGACTTCAGATCAATACAAAAGGTTTCAAAAGGCTAAAAAAACCTTTGATAAACCCGTATTGATTGTTACGCAAGATGAAGCCAAGAAAAAAGAGAAGAAACCTAATTATAAAAAGAAAAGTACCTGGGAATTTCACGCTAAGAACGTAAGGGATTTTGCCTTTGCAACTTCCAGGAAATTCATTTGGGATGCCATGGCTGTTAAGCTGGATAACTCCGCACCGCTAGCCATGTCTTTTTATCCAAAGGAGGGAAATCCGCTATGGGAAAAAGAATCAACCGTAGCAGTAAAAAATACATTGGAGGTATATTCCGAAAGAACTTTTGAATACCCTTATCCGGTTGCCATCTCTGTACATGCTGCAAATCAGGGAATGGAATATCCGATGATCTGTTTTAACTATGGCAGACCAAAGGAAGATGGCACCTATTCGGATAGATTGAGAGATGGCATGATAAGCGTTATTGTCCATGAAGTAGGACACAATTACTTTCCAATGATAGTAAACTCAGATGAAAGGCAATGGACCTGGATGGATGAAGGATTGAATACATTTTTGGAAAGAGAAACCAAAAGGATCAGGTATTCTGATCTGAGTCTCAATTGGGGTTCACCAAAAGGAATTGTTCCATATATGAAGGGTGATAAAAAATATATCAGACCCATTATGACCAACTCCGAAAACATCAGACAGTTTGGTTATAATGCTTACGCCAAGCCTTCCGCAGCCTTAACAGTACTTAGGGAAACGGTTATGGGCCCTGAACTTTTCGATCATGCTTTTAAAGAATATGCTCAAAGATGGGCATTCAAACACCCGAAGCCGGCTGATTTCTTCCGGACCATGGAAGATGCTTCAGCGGTTGACCTTGACTGGTTCTGGAAAGGATGGTTCTACAGCACTGATCACGTAGACGTGGCTTTGGACAACGTAAAATGGTTCAGGTTGAAAAATGAAAAGCCAGGACTGGAAAATAAAATCAAAAGTACGCAAATCGCTGGTAGTGGTGGTAGTGAGGAAAAGGGTTCTGAAACAAACTCAGACTTTAGCAATGGCTATGAGGAAATTGTACTAACAGATACGGACCCGAGATTCTATGGTGAATACAAAAACCGCGTTGACGATGAGGCCATTAGAAGAGGATATGCTGATAAAAACTTCTATGAACTATCATTTAAAAACAATGGCGGCATCCCCACCCCATTAATTATTGAATGGGAATACAAGGATGGTACTAAGGAAGTAGAAAAAATACCAGCGGAAATCTGGAGAATGAATGAGAGTGAAACTAAAAAGGTATTTGCTAAAGATAAGGAAGTGGTGAACATTGTGCTGGATCCATATCTTGAAACGGCTGATACCAACACAGAAGATAATGTTTTCCCGAAGAAAGAGGAAAAGTCTAAGTTTGATAAATTCAAAGAGAAAGCCGGAGAATAATTCTTTTTAAGATAAAAGACAAAAGATCTTAGACTACAGAAAACTTTGATCTTTTGTCTTTTATTTTTAATTCTAAATCAGAACCGGTACAAAACCCTAAAGCTCTACCAGAGTAAGTGTAGATACTCATTCTAAAGAATTTTTTGAGCTTTCAGACATCAGGTTTCAGGTATCAATTTTCTTAGGTTTAGCCTAAGGGGACTAAAACCTGACCGCTGATACCTAAGAGCTCACTTTAAACCAGGGATATTTTCAATTGATGCAAAACCTATGCAATACGTTTATTGTTTGAATCCTGAATTACTCATATTTCAAGGTAGAGGCAGGATTTACCCTGGAAGCTTTAATAGATTGATAACTAACCGTAAGTAAAGCTATTATCAAAGCCAGTAAGCCACTGATGATAAAAATTCCTGCACCAATACTGACCCTGTAAACAAATCCTTCCAACCATTTATCAATAAAATACCAGGCTGGCCCTACAGCTAGTATAAATGAGATGGCCACGAATTTCATAAACTCTTTTGAAAGAAGTGTCACAATATTGAAACCTGATGCTCCCAATGCTTTTCTAACACCGATCTCTCTCGTCCTTTGCTCAGCCGTATAAGCAGCCAGGCCAAACAGTCCCAGGCAAGCTACGAAGATGGCAATAACCGTAAACACTGCAAACAATTTACCCATCCGTTGCTCTGTTCTGTACATCTCATCAAAATTTTGATCCATAAACTCATATTCAAAAGGTTCATTCGCAGCAAATTCTTTCCATTTAGTTTCAATCAAATTCACTGCCTCCTTTACCTCTCCTGTATTGAGCTTGACCGTAATTAAATTTCCACGAGTGCCTAGTCTGATAATTAAAGGTCGAACTGTATTTCGTAATGATTCGAAATTAAAATCCTTAAGTACGCCGATTACCTTTAGTTTTTCAGGTTCATCCCCATTGAAACTGATCAACTCTTCATTGATAGGGTTTGTCCAACCAAGTTCCTTGACGGTGGCTTCATTGATTAAAATAGCAGAAGAATCCGTTGGAAAGTCTCTTGAGAAATTCCTTCCATCCAAAAGCTGAAAACCCATGGTATTCACATGCTCATAATCGCCAAAGTAGACACCAATAATATGGTCCTCTTCCGCACCAGCTTTGCGGAAAACGGTGGTGTTGTTCACCCCTGGTATCACACTATTTGAATAGCTGACATCAGTAATCATATTCTGGTTGCTAAGCTCATTTTTAAAGGCATCCCGGTTATTCTCGAGTCTGCTCGCATTATAAACCACCAGGACCTGTTCTTTATCAAAACCCAGGTTTTTATTTTGAGTGTATTGTAGTTGTCTGTATACGATAATGGTGAATATGATCAGGAATATGGACATTCCAAATTGCAATACAACCAAAATGCCCCTTATACCACCGCCTTTCATACCTCTGGCTACCTTACCCTTGAGGATCTCTGTGACTTTGAAATGTGTTAGATAGAATGCCGGATAGGAACCTGCCAGAACACCAACCAAAATCGTTAGCCCCAAAGTACCCAAGATCATCCAGGTGTTTAGCAAAATGTTCAATTCGAGCTCTTTGCCTGAAAGCAAGTTAAATTGCGGCATTAGAGTGCCAACAATAATCAAGGCCAAAACCAATGCTATAATGCTGTATATAATTGATTCGATCAGGAACTGACCAATGAGTTGTGAACGGAAAGAACCAAAGGTCTTCCGCATCCCTACTTCCCTTGTCCTACCTGCTGAACGGGCAGTAGATAAGTTCATAAAATTGATGGACGCGATCAACAGGATAAAAAGGCCTATGGCTATGAAGAGATATACATTTGCGATATCTCCCGGGGGTTCCAATTCTCCTTCCAGTCTGGAATTCAGGTGAATGTCCTCTACCCTATCGATGAGGTATCCGTAAGCACCATCCTGGTCCAGAAATTTCTGCAATGATATCCCCATGAACTGCTGTATTTCAGGCCCCACGTATTTCACTACCATGTCATCCAGTTTTGTCTGAACATTATTCATTTCGCTGCCCTCACGAACAATAAAATAAGTATGCAGGCTATTGGAAAGCCATTGCTCAGAGCTGCCAAAATCACTGGAACTCATGGAGAAAAGAAAGTTGAACTTAAAATGTGAATTGCCGGGAGGATCCTGCACAATTCCGGTAACGGTGTAAGTATCACCATCATTACCTACCGTAATAAGTTTTCCCAGACCTGTTTCATCACCAAAATATTTTCTTGCCACACTGCTTGTCATGACAATAGATCTCGGTTCTTTTAAAGCGGTTTTCGGATTACCCTCCAGTAGTCGAAATGAATAAAAATCAAAAAAGTTGGAATCCGTTAGAAGTATATCTTCCTCTGTAAATGCCAAATCTTCATATTTCATAACCACATTATCCCACTCCCAAAGCCTGCAGGTGGCTTCTACCTCCGGAATTTCGTCCATCATGGTGTGTGCCAAGGGAGGGCAAGTTGAGGTAACATATACTTCCTGGCCACCCAGCTTCCCATGTAAACCCACACGGTGCATTCTGTCGATTTTTTGATGGAACTGGTCATAGGTCAATTCATCAGCAACATAAAAAACAATGAACATGGCTGCCGCAATTCCGATACTCAATCCAAGGATATTAATGGCAGCATAAAATTTTTGCTTGAGTATATTGCGGATCCCAACTTTGATATAATTTTTGAACATAGCTTAAGCAGTTTTGTCTTTGCTTAAGGAGATGTTCTTTTCTTCAAAGAGGTTGCACGAATTGAGAAGAAATTGTTGAATTCTATAAAGGATATATAATTCTTAACGAATGAGCACCAAAACTTGCGAAATCCTGGGGCTATAATTCGCCTAACAGCTCACTAACTATTTGCTCCCATTCTTCCCTAAGTGAAATCGCAGGCATAGAGCGGCCTGCTCTTTGGTACCAGTAGTTAGCATTCCAACGATCGCCTTCTTTCCTGTGTAAATAAGCATGTATCCATGACCCATTGGAATCATGAATTTCCTGTGCAATATCATGGGCCATTTCCCAATTTTCTTGTCCATCGTACCAAAGTGCCTTAAGTGTATCCTGAATGTTTTCAGGTGGTTTTATATCCTCCAGTGAATTCTTAAAATCTTGCAGTGTCATCATGATATTTTCTTGGTCTTAAATTTAATTCAAACCGCTGTTTCATCATAAAAATGTTTTGTCTTGTTGTGGATCCCAAGCCAATAAAATTGGCATAACCCACTGATTTAGATGATTTTACTGGCATTTATAAAAATTTTAAAGAATTGTTGAATATTACTTAAGGGAATATTTTTCACATCAATGTCTTTCGGGATAATGGATGGAATGTGTCAGTAATTTTTTAAACTTCAACAGGCAATTTTTAGATAGTATCTACCTAAGAGGTACTCGGCAAACAAAGGAAATTACTGAAAAAGGATTTGTGATCACCCCACTCTTAAATTTTTGTCAAGGTACACATGATATCTTGTACGATGCACAATACATTGGCTTGTTGGATCCATCACAAAACGCAAAGGAACCTCTTGTGATATCCAAAAAAACCGGTTAAGGTTAAGGCGGCTAGTTTCTATGGATTTCATTTTTTCAACATTAAACCTAAATTATTATGAAAAACTATCTTTTAGCACTGTTGCTGATCAGTCCCATATTGGCACGATCACAAACCACTACAGTGACCACGTTCAATCAAACGCTAATTGGTTTTGGTGCTGGGAAAAGCCAAACGGCTACCGGAACTTTTACACTACCTTCCAACACCGGCAACATCAGTCAGATCAATATGTACGTAAAGCTGGAATGTGCTACAGGAGGATGTGGAGAATGGGATGTATTCTCCAATGTATCGGTTAAAGACCCAACTTCCGGTGCCTGGTTCGAAATGGGAAGGTTTATTACTCCCTATGGCGTTGACATTAGTCAGCGAGGACGAGGTTTTGTTTTTGATGTAACAGATTTCAAATCCCTTTTAAAAGGATCTGTGGAATTGAAAACATTTATTGAAATATGGACCACAGACGATGGTTGGCTCGTTACCGTCGAATTTGATTTCATTCAAGGCACACCGGATTATCAACATTACGCCATCGTACCGGTTATTCATTATGCAAATCACTCGGGCGGAGTGCCCTATGGGGTAGCTCATAATAAAGTGATGAATCTGGATGTCTCCATTCCTTCCAATAGTCAGGAAACCAAACTCAGAACTATTATCAGTGGTTGGGGACATGCCACACCTGGAGACGGATCCAGAAGATGTGCGGAGTGGTGTTTCAGAACACACAACATTAAAATTAACGGTACCAATACATTTAGTCATTACATGGGGCCCATAGGCTGTTCCTCCAATCCGGTTCAACCGCAATCAGGTAACTGGTCACCCGATCGGGCCGGTTGGTGTCCTGGTCAGGAAGTACCTATCCGGCATAATACCATGGCCAGTACTTATGCAGGGCAAACATTTAATTTTGAATATGAATTTCAATCATGGATTAATGATGGAGGAAATGGTAATGCATTTTATAGCGTCTCCACATTCGTAGTGGTAAAAAGTTCAACGGCAATCAATGCTCCCGTTGTCAGTCCGATAGCTGATTTCTCAGCTAGCAAACCTTCTGTTAATGAAGGTGAAAGTATTGACTTTACCGATAAATCAGTGAATATTCCAAGCTCCTGGTTATGGACTTTTGAGGGAGGCACCCCTTCCAGCAGCACTTCGCAAAATCCATCCGTTACTTACAACACGGCTGGCAAATACAATGTAACCCTGCAAGTGACCAATTCTGCTGGAAGTAACACTAAAACGATTACGGATCTCATTGTAGTTAATACACCTCTTGGAAGTGATGTGGATCATACAGATCCCGTAGGCAGTGGCACGGATTCAGCAAGTGGTCAAATCAATGCCAATGAAGGAAGTGCCAAAGCCTTCGACAATGATAATGCTACGAAGTGGTTGGATAATGGCGGCACACCGTCAACAGGCAGCCCACGGTGGATACAATTAGAATTACCAAGTGCCAAAGCAGTGAACCGATTAACGATTACAAGCGCCAACGATTCTGATGGAAGAGATCCAAAGAATTTCAGTATAAAAGGATCAAACAACGGAACCTCTTTCACGACGCTGCAGAGCTGGACAGATCAGAATTTCACGGCAAGGCATCAGCGTCAGGAATTCTTTTTCACCAATACCGCCTCTTATAAATACTATCGTTTGGAAATAACTGCTAACAAAGGAAACGGAGGCAGCACACAATTGGCTGAAATCGAATTCATAGGACCGGCAGGTAGTAGTGGATCGGCACCTGTGGCTGATTTCTCTGCCAGTACCACAAGTATTACAGAAGGACAAAGTGTTTCTTTTACGGATGCTTCTAGTAATAATCCAACGTCATGGTCCTGGACTTTTACAGGAGGAACACCAGCTTCCAGCACAATCCAGAATCCTACGGTGACTTATAACAACGCAGGTACCTATGAGGTGAGTCTAACCGCAACGAACGCTAACGGAAGCGATACCGAAACCAAAAGTGCCTATATAACTGTCACTACGTCCGGAGGTTCTGATGTTGACCATACCGATCCGGTAGGTACAGGAACCATCACAAGAAGGGCTGAGATCCATTCCGGTGAGGGTGCAGCTAAGGCTTTTGACAATCAGACTTCTACTAAATGGCTGGACAATGGAGGAGTGCCCAGCACCGGCAATCCAAGCTGGATTCAAATTCAACTTCCTTCAGCGAAAATCACCAATAAACTAACGATTACAAGTGCCAATGATGATTTTGGTAGAGACCCGGAAAATTTCTCTCTGAAAGGATCAAATGATGGTACTAATTTCAATACGCTTGGAAGCTGGACAGGTCAGGCATTTACAGCCAGGTTCCAAAAGAAAGAATGGACATTTTCCAATACGACAGCTTATACCTATTATCGCCTGGAGATCACAAAGAATGACAATGATGTTGGGATGACGCAGTTATCTGAAATAGAGCTTGTAGGACCTTCAGGAACCGGAGGTGGCTCAAACCCTCCTGTGGCTGATTTCACGGCAAGCAATACTACCATAACAGTTGGACAAAGTGTGTCATTCACGGATCAATCTACCAACAGTCCAACGTCATGGACATGGACATTTAACGGGGGTACTCCTTCAAGTAGCACAGCACAAAATCCTTCGGTAACATACAATACGGCTGGCACTTATGATGTGATACTCACGGCCACAAATGCTGATGGGAGCGATACTGAAACAAAAACAGGTTTCATCACAGTAAATGGTTCTGTAACATATTGCGCAGCTTCCACCAATGGCTGTGGTACTTATGAATACATTTCCAATGTATCCATAGGGTCAATCAACCATGGTACTGGTTGTAGTTCCGGTGGGTATGATGATAACACTAATGTCTCCACTGCCCTAACCGGTAGTCAATCCTTAACGGTAACCATTGGAAGGCCCGATCCCGCTAATCAGGTCGGGGCCTGGATAGACTGGAATCAGGACGGTGATTTTGGTGATGCTAATGAAAGTATTTCCATGACTTTTAATGGTTCAGCCGGAACCGGAACCGTTACAGTACCTTCCGGTGCAGCTTCTGGATCCACAAGAATGAGGGTAAGGGTCAATTGGAATGCAGCAGCACCCAGTTGTGGGAACACTACCTATGGAGAAGTTGAAGATTATACTGTTACGGTTAACGGTGGTGGCACCGGTGGTTCTCCGGAATCTATTGCAGCTGATATGCATTTGAAAATATTTCCAAATCCTGTATCCAATAATCTGAATATTCAATTCTCAAAAGGAAAAAAAGAAAACGCAACGATCCGATTATATAACCAATTGGGAAGCTTGTTATATTTTAAGAATATAACAAACAACAGTGTACATGTTCTGGAAACGTTGAATTTGAACCAGTACCCCAAGGGGGTCCTAATGCTCAATATAAGCACAGGAGAAAAGGTTCATACACAAAGAATTCTAAGAGATTGATTTAATGTATGTCGCTCCAGCTAAACAACAATGTCCCGGTCCTGAACCGGGACATTCCTATATAAAATTAAATTCAAGCAGACCATTTTAAGATATTCGTCAAAAGATAGTGGGACACATGGTGATTTATGTGACATTCTGTTAACGGTCTTTGATTTATCTAAAACAATTTTCTCAATAAGGCAGGTTCAAGAAGAAAAAGGCTCATTTGCTCTGGTTTGGCGGATCTTCATTTTCAAGGAATTTTTTTACCGTTTGCTTATAAGATCTGCTGGAGATGATCTTTTTATTGTCAGGCATAAAAAATGTATATTCATTATTGCCCATGTATTTGATATTGCTAACAAAGTGCTTGTTAATAATATATGACCGATGTATCCTGATAAAATCAGCTGAAGACAAAGATGCTTCTATAGATTGCATCGTTTGCCGGACCATATGTTTACCATTAGCTGTGTTCAGTTGTACATAGTTGCTTTTCACTTCGATCCAAAAAACATCATAGACTTTGATATTTACATTTCTGCCTCGCTCTTTAAGATGAAAAACTTCCAAAGAATCACGTTGCTCTTTATGATATTCCTCCAGTACTTCAAACATTTTTTGATTCAATCGCCTTCCTTCTTTCCATAGGATCTGTTCTTTGGCATGATTCAGTGCTTTTTCAAAACGATCGTCATCATAAGGTTTTAATAAGTAATCTACGGCATGCACATCAAATGCTTTCAGGGCAAATTGATCATAAGCTGTGACAAAAATAACAAATGGCCAATGGTCCTTTGGTAACTCATTCAATACCTCAAACCCATTAAAATCCGGCATTTGAATGTCTAAAAAAATAAGATCAGGCTTGTATTGATTAATTTTATCCCTTGCCTCCGAACCGTTTTTGCACTCTCCAAGAATGACGATGTAATCGTATCTTTCAAGGAGCTTAATTACCCTTGCACGAGCGAAAGGTTCATCATCAATAACCAGTGTGCGTATCTTTCTCATGGTAATATTTCAAGGGTAATCTGATCTTCACTTCAAAACCACTATTGATCGAAGTAGTTATGGTAAATTGATAATCCCCGTTGTATAATTGATTCAGCCTTTCCTCAACGTTTCTTAATCCAATTCCTTTTTGACGCAGTTTTTCGGAATTTAAAGCACTTCCTCTTCCATCATCCCTCACAAATATTTCAAGCATGGCTTCATCGAGTATTTTTGCAGCGATGATGATTACCCCTTCTCCGGATATTTTTGAAAATCCATGTTTAACAGCGTTCTCTACCAATGGTTGGAGAATCATGGTTGGTACCATGGCACTTTTGGCTTTTTCGTCCACCTGATAATCCACTTGCAATCTATCATGAAATCGTGTTTGTTCAATATCCAGGTAACTCTTGATATAATCAAGTTCTTCCATGATAGTGATCATCTGTTTCGGCTCGGAAGTTAAGATCGTTCTTAACAAATCACCTAGTTTTGAAATGGTCTTTTGGGCACTCTTCACATTGATCTCCATCAATGATGATATGGTGTTGAGGGTATTAAAAAGAAAGTGTGGCTGTAACTGCATTTTAAGTGCATTGAGCCGTGCGTTAGTCAGTTTTGTTTCCAATTGAGCTAATTCAATTGCTTTGATCTGGTATTTCTTATAAAAATCATAAGCCGCCAGCAGACCATAGATAATCCAATATTCAGCCAGTCTGGTGATCATAGCCGACAGGAAATTCCCTTTGATCTGCATCCAGACTTCATCTGTAAACGGATACCAATCCGCCAGATCTAGGAGTCCGAAGAAAATAACATTGGTGATTGCTTCATGGGTGAAGGCAATCACCAAACTTGAGAGAATAATGATCAGTTTATAAGTTGAGGATTCTTTGAAGGGGAAAGTTCCCAGCACAAAATAGATGATCGGAACAAAAAATGGCCATACCGAATAGTTAATGATGTTTGGAAGTGCATATCTTGCCCAGCTATACTCCTCGTTCCAATAGGCAAAAGGAATATAACTTTTAAAGCCCAAAATAAGTCCCAACCCAATTCCAATCAGCAATAAGTAAATGAAACGAATAGGAAGTTGCTTAAACATACATCAAATCAATGCATTCAAGAAAAGCAAAATCTCATGGAATAAAAAATAGAAAGTGATCAAAGAAGTAATTTGTGATGAAATGATTTCGGGAAAAAGTGTAATTAATTTTGAATTATGAGTTTTGAATTTTGAATGAAAAAAATTTAAATCAAACGTCTTTTAATTTGAATTTATGACACTTCCTATACCACTGATTTCAGAGGTAACGGTAGGATTACCTTTGTAGTTAACATTACCTGATCCTTGTATATTTACATCAAGTGTATTGTTAGCAAATACTTCCACGTTTCCCATTCCGGACAAATTAACTGAACAATTAGTACTTTCCAGATCAAAAGCATGTACATCACCAGTTCCTTCAAGTGATATGTTGAAATTTTCTACCGTCCCCGTTAATGTAGCATTGCCTTCTCCGGAAATACTTAGGTCGAGATTATCAAGGTTCCAATCATTCTCAGCAATGATATTACCTGATCCCTCCAACTTCAGGCTTTCAATATCAGGCATAGTCACACGTACAAAAATGGAGTCAAAAGCGATAATGCATCGATCGAAGCGCAATTGAAGTTCTCCGTCGACAACCTCCTTGGTCATAGCTTCAGCGATGGTGTCCTGGGCAGTAATTTCAAGAGAAAAATTAGCACCCTGTGTTATGATCAATTCTCCCGGAAAAAACATAGCTATACTATTGAAACCCGCTATACCCGGTATCTCCATGTCTTCTCTGTTCCCCTCTCCTCTTAAACATGCCTCCTGCACTATATCATCAGAACTGCATCCAGACATGCCTAAAACAGAAGTAATAACTAAAATCAAAATAATAGAACATCTCATTAGCTGAATTCTTTGATTTGAATTTATAACTGGCTATTCAAAAACGTGTATCATGTCATTGTCATAACTATATTCGGAATTGGCTAAAGTTAACCAATTTTAAATTTGAAGCATAAATTATACTTTATTTGTTGAAGATACTTCGCGCAGAGAAAGGGGAAATTACATCTGTGATTTTGTTTCTGAAATGCCGCAAACTGGCCCTGGTAGTCCTAAAAATATAGGATCAAATCTGTGGTGCTTAATGATATAAAAGCCCGGCCTCAATTAGTCGGTCTTAAAAAAGTATCATTTGATATTGTTAGAAAGGTTCATTGCCTTATTTGGACAAGATTTTAGATAAAAGACTTAAGGTTAAAGATAAATTGCTGTAGCTTTTTTCTTTTTTTCAGAGAAATAGAACGACCAAATTTGCAAGCTTTTAATCGAATGGATCAAGAAGCTTGCAAAGTCTGTGTGATAGGATAAAGTGAAAAAGATAATGATATTGAATTTTACGAAAGCAAGGTTTAATAGCCGGGCTTAAGTTTAAACCTATATGTTATTAGTCTTTATACTAAATTCTTGCTACTTATTACTATAGCGAGGGCTTTTTTAGCGGGGGCTAATCATAGGCCAGATTTATGAAACTTCAAATATTTTTGATAAGAGATTTCTAAAATATCGTTACCCGGAAATCGTCATTGGTTATCATTCATCCCTCAATGCTTCCACTGGGTTGGCCACAGCAGCTCGTATGGATTTATAAGCAATGGTGATCCAGGCAATAATGGTAGCCATAAGAATAGTAGCAGCAAAAACACCCAATCCAATATCTATCCTTGAAGCAAAATCCGACAGCCAAAGATTCATTGAGTAATAAGAAACCGGAACAGCCACAAGAAAGGCAATCAGGATCAATTTTGTAAAACTGTTGCAAAGCGAAAAAGCCAATTTAGTTACCGAAGCCCCAAGTACTTTTCTGATACCAATTTCTTTCCTTCTTTTCTCAATAATAAAAGAAGAAAGGCCAAATAGTCCTAAACAAGCAATAATAATGCTAATGGAGGAGAAAGTAGTCACCATTTTCAGCATACGATCTTCCGATTCATACATTTGGTTTAAGTTCTCATCCATAAAGAAATATTCAAATGACTGACTGGGATCCAACACTTGCCATTTGTCTTCAATAAAGGATCTCACATGATTAAAATCACTTTGGTTGATCCTAAGTGAAATGTAGTTATGGATGGCATTAGCGGGTATTCTGTGAAAATGCAGGATGGGTTGAATTTCTGTTCTCAAAGTCTCGTAATGAAAGTCCTGAATTACGCCTACTACATTTATTTTCCGGTCACCTATTACAATGGCTTTTTCATTTGGGTCATCCCAGCCAAAAGCTTTGAGTGCTGCCTGGTTAAGCACAACAGATTCTCTTTGATTGCCCTCTGCATCTGGCAGAAAACCTGGCCCATCCAGAAGTTTTATGCCATAGGTTTCGAAAAATCCCGCATCATGATAAGTATATCGCATACGCATCGGATCACCTTCCCAGCCTTCTGGCCGTACAAAAACATTTGACCTACTCCATCTTCCGGGTATATGAGTAGATGTGGAACTTTCTATTATGGCACTATGATTGGTAATTTCATTTCTAAAAGTTTCGAGTTTTGTCCTGGTCTCTTCATCGTTAGGAAAATCTCTTTGGGAAACAGGAACTACAAGAAGGTTTTCTTTATTAAAGGAAAGATCCGCATTCTTCATAAATCGTAATTGCTTATCTATAATGATCGTAGCAACAATCAATGTAATGGACATAGCAAATTGTACAATAACCAAAATATTCCGGATACCTGCTCCACCCAATTTCTGTAGAAAAATACCTTTGATCGACTCTAAGATCCTGAAACCGGACAAATAAAATGCAGGATAACTTCCAGCCATCAATCCAACAAGCAGACCAAATACCAGTAGGATCAGCAAAACAACAGGTTCTGTGAAATAGGGTAAATTGAGTTCCAGATCAAACAAGCCATTCACTTTGGGAACAGCTACTTCGGTGATCAAAATGCCTAGAATTAATGCCATCAAACTCATGATCGTGGCTTCGCTTAGAAATTGGAAAATAAGCTGTTTCTTTACAGCGCCCATGACCTTACGCATTCCAATCTCCTTGGCTCGTTCCATAGATCGGGCTGTAGCCAGGTTCATGAAATTAATACAGGCAATGATGATAATCCCAAGGGCAATATACAGCAGTATATAGGAGTCCTTTTCATCGCCGATGAATGTGCTGTATGATTCTAATAATGGGAGTAGTTTAAAGTTGGTTCTTTGTTGGGTTTCCTTGTCCCAAATTTTGACAATAAAGTCCGGAAACTTCGCTTCCAGGCCTGCCGCTGAAGCATTTTCAGATAGCTGAATATAGGTTGATAAAAAAGATCCGTTCCAGTTTTTCTCAACATCACTGTATTGAGGGATACTCCGGATAGGCAAAACAAGGTCCAGCTCAATGGAGCTGTTTTTAGGGACATTGGCAAGAACACCTGTAACTTTATAATTCAGTTCAAAATCTACCAAAAGTTCTTTCCCGATTGGGTTCTCCTGTCCGAAATATTTCCTGGCCAGTTCCTGAGATATCACAATGGAATTATTATCCGGCAATGGATTGTCATTGTTACCCAATACCAATGGAAAAGTGAACACTTCAAAAAATTCCGGGTCTACATAAGTGCATGGATCGTCAAAACGTTTTCCATGGATATTTACACTGGCGTTTCCTGTTACCAGCCTGCTACCATTTATTACTTCCGGAAAATCCAGTTGCATTTGCTCTAAGAGAGGCACCCAGGTATCATAAGTAGGTTGCACACCGTTTGGGGTTATTCTTTCTTTATATACCAGATAAGTGTCTTCAGAATTTTCATGAAACTCATCATAGGTGAGCTCATTATGGGCAAATAAAACAATCACGATGGTAGCGGCTATTCCAACGGCCAAACCTGAGATGTTGATGATTGAATAAGTTTTGTGCTTGAGGATATTGCGAAATGCAATGGTCAGGTAATTTTTAAACATCTGAGTTGTTTTTGAGTTCGACAATCAACCTTTGAACAGATGCAATTATTACATTATTGTTCAAAAATGAAACTTATCACTACCGAAAGGTTAAATCTATGGAGTGAAGGGTGAAAAAAATGTACTGAATTTGATTTGACTAATTGATCAAATTTTATTCAATAAGAACGCTTCCGGAATATGTGCTGTCTGGGCTAACACATTTGCCATCAATTCACCAATGGCAGGACCATGCTTGAACCCATGTCCCGAACCTCCTCCTAATAACCACAAGTTATCCATTTCAGGATGGCGGTCCAGGATAAAATGATCTTCCTTTGTACTGCTATATTGACAAACTCTTGATTCCACAAGAGGGGCGCCTTTCATGATTGGGAAACGATGTTCAAGATAAGTCCTGGCTTTTTGCAGCTCTTCGCTTGTAACGATACGCTCATCATCCGTAGGATCAAATGTTGCTCCGGGATGATGATGGGCCATTTTAAATCCGCGATAATCATAACCCGGAAAGCCATAATACATACTTGTTCCTTCCACATCCAACCAAGGAAGCATTTCATGCTCGAAGTAATCAGCATATCCCGGAGGCGTACCAAAGAAAAAAACCTCCTGGCGTGTGATCTCAAGTACATCGGCAAGCACCTCGGGAAACAGTTTTTTTAACCAGGGACCACAAGCAAAAATATAATGCCCTGCGGTCAGAGTATCTCCATTGGCAAGTTGCAAACCTGCTACTTTTCCAGTATTGTTTTTCAATGGTCGTGCTTCTTGTTGCAAGTAGATCCCTCCTTCTTTCAGAAACACTTTTACCACACTTTGACATGCCTCCCTGGCCTTTAAGATACCGGCATCCTTTTCAATTAATAAAAATTCAAGGTCCTCTGTATTGAGATTAGGAAAACGTATTTGAGCCTCCTTGGGTGTTAATTTTTCATATCCGATCTTATATTTATCAAATGCAGGAATAGCTTCATCCAGGTAAGTATTTTGTTTGGTTTGACTAAGCCAAAGCACTTCTTTAGGGATCAAGAGTTGTTTGTCAATGTCTCTTTCCAGGTCAATCCAAAGTTCCTTTGCCCGAAGTGATAACGTTGTATAGATATGCTGTCCACCGTAAACATATCTGATGAACCTGGTCTCCCCTCCCGAGCTGGATCTGTTGTTTCCCGGCCCCCATGGATCGACTAAGGTGACTTTAAATCCCTTTCTTAGTAACATCAATGCAGTCCAGCCACCAAAGGCACCAGCACCAGCCACAATTACTGATTCTCCCTTTGAAGTATTTGTCATGACACAAATAAATTCAAATGTGGAAAATAAACCTAGCTGTTGCTGGGTAATCTCATATTCTGAAATGATATCAATCATTTCAGTCTTATGGGTTATTGGAGAGATCAGAAGAATTGTCTTGAAGTGTTGAGGTGTTGAAGTGTTGAAGTGTTGAGGTGTTGAAGTGTTGAAGTGTTTAAGTTAAAAGAATTATGGTTAATTGGATCGGATCTTTTCAATTTTCAATGTTTGAACCCCGAAGCCGGTATTATTAGTCTTTTCAAAAATTAATCACTGTATCCAATTTGGTAAGTTGTCAAGACAGTCATTTGTTTTGTCGGATACTTTTAATTGAATGGAGTAGCTATAGGACTTGTTCACCTCGGGATCATCCTGCTCATGAATTTCTATTCTTCCATAATCGGGTGTGAACATCATAGAATTGACACCACGTTGAGCATGTGTATTAAAGAATTTTTGATAGAACATGCTAACACGATCCTTCTCTCCTGTCATAATGCTTACACATTCAATACCTCTGGCACCATTGGGATGTTGATACCATTGTTCATCCGGGTTCTTTTGCTTGTCAAAGGCCGTGATCAAAAATGGTAATTCACCTATGAAAGGAGTAAACATCTTCCAGGTTACTATACTTCCATCAGGCTTTCTTCTGGCTGCATTCAACGGGGTAGTCATTTCAATCCCTCGATCTTCGGTCGATTTAATAATGTCTATATCTCCTGCTTCGAGAGCATAATCTATAATGCCCCCTTTGCTATCAAAAGCTCTTCCATAGAAACGGTAAACGAGACCATATTTCCTGGATTTTTTAAAACCATTTAACAATCCTGCTTTGTATAAAAACCTGAGAACAAAAGTTTTAAGGGTTTTTCTGATAAACAAAAGTTCCAAATAGGTTCCATCTTCCAGCAGGATCAATGCATTTTCTGACAATCCTCCTTTATGCACACCACCCTGCATTACCTTAAAACCGTAATCCTGGTATTCTTCCATAGCTTTAGCAAGATCATTGACAAGAATGACAATATGATGGAGCTTCATAGCAACCGAAGTTTGAGATTCAAATTATGAGTTTACCGGTAAAAATACCATTTCAACTTCTGAAACGTGATATTTAAAAGCCAGAACCTCAAATTTTATTATTTATTTCATAAGACCCACACGAAGCAATTCGAACTACTTGTCTTACAATCCTGCATCTATCTTTTTATTATCTTTATAGAACTCATGAAAGCTTCAAGTATAAGATCGTGGCTCAACAGTGAAGCTCATTATTTTTCCGGTAAGAAAGAGCTTTGGTGGTTCATAATACTCACCGGTGTTTTCATGACTTTGTTCCTGATTTACTTTCAACCATATGGGGTCAACAATTATGATCCCAATGAAACCATTGACCTGGAATTTGTAATAGCCATTTCTTTGTTTGGATTAGTCACCATGCTCACGTTGATATTCAATGAGTTCCTGATGAGACCATTGTTTCTCAAAAATACTACCAGGAAAGGTATGCTTCTTTGGTTATGCTGGAGCCTTTTGCTCATGAGCACGGTAATTTATTTTTTCTATAATTACCTCGGTAATTGGCATGATATGAGCTGGAAGAGCTATCTGGAATTTATCTGGAACATCAGTGTACTGGGAATATTTCCCGTGGGTGGATTGATGATCTATTTTCATATGCGTTCCTTAAAATCGAATTTATATGAAATTACATCGTTACAAAGAGATACTTCCAATCCGGATAAACTTGTTCTGATTACCGCAGAAAATGAAAAGGATAAGATTGCCCTAACACTACGTCATTTGCTGTATCTGGAGTCCGAGGATAACTATGTAGCTATTCATTTTATGGAAGGAGATCAGGTAAAAAAGAGATTAGTGCGCTCTACCTTGAAAAGGCTGGAACAGGAGCTCTCCGAAACAAAGATCTTCAGGTGTCATCGTTCTTTCATGATCAATTTATTTCAGGTAGACAAAGTTGAGGGCAACCAACACAAGCTAAAAGTCAAATTGAAATCTATTGAAGGCACCATCCCTGTTTCTAAAAACTATGTATCAACCGTATTGACTGAATTGGATGCGCAGATCAGTCCCACCATTGTGAAAGAACAGGCTTGAAATAATTTAATCTTAATCTCAACCTCCGTCGGCACATTTAATTCTGTTTATCCCTCAATACTCATTTTTATCCCAAAACCAGGTTTTAATGCTTCTTTATTTCCAGGGAATCGTTTCCATTGTCAAAAAAAGACAAGGTCACCTATGAAAACTTTAACAGCTTACAGACAGAACAATTTACCTTTCAACATACTGAATATCATTGTTTCTTTTTCCTTTTTGGTGGTATGGCTGCCATTGTTAAGGGCATTGTTCGACGGGTTATCTTATAGGTGGGGGACCACTTACTTTGGTATTGCTTTTAATGGCAGGGGTCTAACAATGGACTATTTATTCTTGATCCTGCAATTGATATTTTTTGCAGTGCTGTTCCTCTCTTTTTATTGGTTTCGCAAGAGAAAACTCTTTTATGGGCTTTTGGTGGTTTGGTTTATTCATGTCTTTGGCAATCTACTGTTCGACATCATCAAAAATGGTGATCATATGTTTCATGGTGATACGTTAAATGTACATGTTTCCTTAAGTGCTATCATCATCCCATTGTCTTTGATTGCTGCGGTTTTAATTATTCTCAGCATTTGGAAAGATATGAATTCAAACGAAGTGAGCATTTCCTGGAGCAAGCGAAACCGTTTATTGGCATTCATTGTATTTGGCCCTTTACCCATCCAGGCGATATTTTTTGCTACTGGTAAGCCTCATAACATTACAGATCAAATTGCCGTGATCGTGGCCATCATACAATGTTTTGCTATCCCATTTATTTTACGGCCAGACAAAAAAGAAATTACTGCATCCCTTCCCAGTTAAAATTAACCAACTACCTGTACTATGCTTTCTCAGAAACCAAAGATCATGTTAACTTATACAAGCAAGCCCAAAACCAGGCAAACAAAGTCTTGGGCTTACTAAATGGCTCAAAGTGAATCAAAAAAGATTAATTGTTTTCATCATATAATATCCCAACAATTAACCTTCAACCATTTTTGATGATCTTCAACCAACATGGGTTAAAACGCCTACAATTTTCCAGTTTCCTTCAATTTTTAGCAAGGACAGATAATAAGTGAATGTAGGTCCTGCCTCTCCTTTTGCTTTAACTTTTATGGTAGCCGTAGTTTCACCAACACTATCAAAATTGATAATTTCCATAGAACGTTTTTTTCCGCCTACTTTTCCAGCCTTCATCATGCCAATGTATTGCTCAGTGGTCAACATCATATGCTTACCTTGATAAAGCAAATGTTGCTGTGCTCCATCGAGTAGCACAGCCTGAAGCTGCTCAGCATTTTGTGCATCTACGGATTCTATAAATTGTTGGGCTACTGTTTTTAATGCTTCTTCATTTTCAATATTAACTTCCATAAAATTCATGTTTAAAAGGCCAAAGAGTAACAGGCATGGGATTAATTTGTTTGTTTTCATCATGATTTTTTCAGTAAACATACCGGCTGGTTCTCAATGAAAACATTGTATTGTTGCAGGCTGCAACAGCATGTTGTAGGCAGGATTTTTCAAGGAGTAAGTAGTAAGTGAATTTTAAGTTTTGAGTTTTTAGTTTTGAATTTTGAGTTAAATTATTCATAACTAATCTCTCATTATTAATTGTAACATCACCAATTGAGTAGACCTTTCAATCGGTCTTTACGGCTTCTGGAAAGCTTCACCTTAGTGCCATCCAGCAATGTAATCACATAATCTCCCTTGAAATGAGGTTCCAACTCTTTTATTCTTTTTATATTGATAATTGCTGATCTGTGGGTTCTGTAGAAGAACTGAGGATTGAGGGATCTTTCCAGGCTTGTCAATGATTCTCGCAGAATATGTTTTGATCCGGCCACATGGATTTGTACATACTGATTGTCCGCTTCAATCCAATCTATATTGGCAACGTCAATGAAATAGATCTTTCCACCTGACCGGATTGAAATTTTATTTAAGTAAGTGGTATCCTCTTTGCGCTCAATATCGCCCAGAATATTGATGAATTTCTGACTAAGTGCCTCCAGCTCCTTTCTTTTTATTTGCTCTTTGGCCCTGCGTAGCGCTTCTTCAAATCTGTTATCATCAAAGGGTTTCAGTAAATAATCAATAGCGTTTACTTCAAATGCCTTCAGTGCATATTCATCATAGGCCGTCGTGAAGATATAATAAGCCTTATGGTAATTTTGAACCTCTTTGATGACATCAAATCCATTGACTTCAGGCATTTGAATATCTAAGAAAACAAGATCGGGTTTTGTCTGCTTGATTGTTTCCACAGCTTCAATTCCATTTGAGCATTCCGACAAAACCGTAATATCATCATGTGATTCCAACATCAACCTGATAATACCTCTGGCATACGCTTCATCATCGACAATAATGGCACTTAATTGTTGCTGCATAAATCTTAGCTTTCTAACTTAATTTTTTATATAGGGTAATTTCACCACAACTTCCACACCTTCTCCAACATTGTTAAAATTAATTTCATGATTATCTCCATACAATTGACTTAACCTTTCGATGGTATTGGACAAACCGATCCCTTTTGTTTTTTGAACATCAAAATTCGCCGGAAATTCAGGGCCGTCATTATAGACCTTGATAATAAGCTGCTCTTGTTCCAGCGTTGTTTGAATGGTAATCCTTTTAGCTACAATTTGTTTTGAAACACCGTGATAGATGGCGTTTTCAACAATCGGCTGCAAAAGAAAATTGGGTACGATAACATCAGATGTTTTGGGGTCCATATCAATCTCAATTTCCAGTTTATCCTTAAATCGGATTTTTTCAATCTCCAGGTATTTCGAAATAAAATCAAGCTCCATTTCTAATTTCACCTCATGTTGTCCTCTTTGCATGAGTGCCATTCTTAGCAGGTCACTGATCCCTGCCAGCATGGCCACAGCTGATTTCTTATCATCATACCTGACCAATGCGGCAATGGTGTTCAACGTATTAAAAAGAAAATGCGGATGCAGCTGCATCTTCAATGTTTGAAGCTGTGCCTTAATTAATTTCGACTCCAATTGGAGTGCGGTAATTTCCCGTTCTTTATATTTTTGATAGAATTCAAATGCATATCCGACAATGATAATAGCCCAATAAATGATAAGATACCACTCAAATTGATTGATGAACAATGTTGCGAAAATTCCGATCAAAGCCTGAGCGGAATAATCATCGACGTTGGTCAAAAATACAATCAATGCATAGAGGAAAATATTGAGGCTTATCAGGAATACACTAAAAGGAACATGGAACAATAACCCCTTAAATCTATTTCCCCGATCAACCCTGAATTTTTTACTCAGGAAAAATATCAGCGGCATCACAGCGCCCCAAAAGAGCCATATAACCAGTTTAATAATAAATATAGAGAGCCAGGAAGGCGTATCACCGCCGATGGATAGTTTTACAAAAAGTAAGGAAGATGAAATAACCGCAATACTGGTCCAGATAATAATAGTCCACTTCCAGTTTAAAAAGGCATATTCTCTGTTGAAATTAAAAAAGCTTTTGAGTGACAAATTTTGTAGTGTTGAATTTTGAATGTGGAATATTGAGTCGATCATAAGTCAGTCCGGATGTTTAACTCAAAACGCTCAATTTAGTACTCTGTTTACTTATTTCTATAGATTAGCTAAGATTTCTTTGACGGTGATATATTCAGGCACAAGCCCGCCAAATTTCTTTGAAGCATATTTTATTCTGCCATCCTGACCAATGATGAAAACAGCCGGAACCGGAAGCGTATTGGTATTGTCTCCATTTTGCTGGGCAAGATCTGTACCCAAAACATTAAACAATCGCGCAGACCCTTTGCTCATTTGGTAAGCAACATCATATTGATTCATAATTTTATGCCCCTGGTCATGTATGATAGAAATGGAGCTACTGTTCTTCTCAACATGTTGTGCCGTATACTCGGATTTTTGTGGGGTAATTGCCAATACACTAGCTCCTTTTTCCATGACCAAATGCAAAGAATCCTGTAACATCGACAAGTGTTTTTGACAGGAAGGACACCAAAAACCACGATAAAAGATCATAACTACCGGGCCCTTTTCTCTTAGGCTTTCAAGATTCATTAATTGACCATGTTGGTCCATTGCTGTGAAAGTTGGAGCGTTGTTCCCAACTTCCAAACCCTCCGGATAAACTTCTTCGCCTGCTGAAAAATAGAAAAATGCGGTAGTCACTAAAATGACAACAAAGATCAATAAGCCAAGCAATGTTTTCTTAAGCATAGTAGTAGATTTAGGTTATTACTAATATTTACAAGTCGATTCTTTTAACAAGATCAGCCAATCATCCATACTTTGATGGTAATCTTTGTAAAGCCTGTCCTTCACGGTTTGTACCATAACCGGATCAAAAACCTGCTGACCATGAAGCGCTCCCATGAAAGCGCCCATTAACTGGGCATATGAGTCGCTATCATGACCGAATTCAAGAACAAGTTGCATGGAAGCAATAGGATGATATTGAGCCATCTCAGCACATGAAAAAACAACCACAACCGGCACCCAGCATTCCCACCATTTTTCCGCCTTTAGCTCTTGCTCCAAGATTTCGAACAGGATCTTTGGTTTCCCATTGGCGCGTCTTACAGCGTCATGCGCAAAATCCAACCATGTATTTAACATTCTCCTTGAATATTTCGCTCCTTCAAAATGGTAGGGGTCTGTATTTCTCATGGTTTCTTCAATACTCTCCCAATCCGCCCCTTCAGACAATGCCTCGGAAAGTCCTGCCACAACAGCGGCATGGATATCTTTCGATACACCTGTATCAAAGAAGTCGAGCTCCCAGGTCTTTTTATAACACCACAGAGGATCATTGGGACGCAATGCCGCCACCGGCAGAAAAGGCATTTGCCCCGCCATACTAGGTCTTCCTGCCCACATACGATCAGGAGGCAGACCTCCTTCCGTTTCGGGTCTACCCAGCTGCCATTGTGCTGCATACTTGAATTCTTTGAGCCATTCTCTACATAACACATATTCTTCTTGTGAGAATTGCTGTTCAAAGGTCAGGATCTCCCTGGCGAATGAAGAAGCATCCAAAGTTGGCTGATTTTCTAAAGCGTTAAAGAATATTACCTTAAAACGCGTATCATCTGTTATCGTACCCGATGGTGCATTGTCTCGCCATTGTGCATAAGGTGCTGCCTCCTTAAAATAGGGTCGAAGTTTAAAACGTGTGCTCAAATCCAACACGCCCCTACCATCCAACCTAAGTTCCCTGGCAGTCCATCGACTTTGTTCCACAGGAAAAACAAACTCGACCGGGCCTCCTGCCGCATCGCCTATAACAGACCCTACAATAAGCCCCTTTATTTTATCTTCCCGAGTGGGCTGACCGGATGGCACAATATTTACCTCCGGTTTTCCACACAACAAAGAGATCAGCCAGAAGATAATTTGGGTCAGCATGATGATTTAGTGTTCTTTTTGCTAAAATCAGCTTAATTACTTTCCCGGCACAGAAGATTGGAGTGAAGGTGGTGTTTTTTGTTGTTAAACAGTCCTTTTCCGTATGTTTGATTAGACATTGGCAGAAACACATCCAAAATTTCAAAACAAAATCAATTGACCAGAACTACATAGTGCCGACAATGTTGGAACAATTATGCTTGAGCATTGAAGTGTTTAAGTATTCAAGTTCAAAAATGACCTCACGCCTAAAGACTGTATTTCTTTGCAATCCTTCAGAATAATTTGTAAACTAAAAAGAACTTTTACTCCCGGTAACCATGAAAAAACTGACCCCATTTTTTTTAGTTTCTGTCATTGTTCTAAATGCCTGCTCCACCAAACAT
The DNA here is from genome assembly GCA_030442035.1 of Splendidivirga corallicola. GTDB lineage: Bacteria > Bacteroidota > Bacteroidia > Cytophagales > Cyclobacteriaceae > Splendidivirga > Splendidivirga corallicola. The sequence goes on along the minus strand of JAUJEA010000016.1, from coordinate 26,744 downwards.
GATATCGTGATCCGGAATGGTTTGGTATATGACGGACTTGGTGGTGCTCCTTCGTCGCTGGACATAGCCATTGATCAAGGAAAAATTGTGGCCATTGAAGATCTGTCAAATACAAAAGGGCAAATTGAAATAGATGCCACTGGATTGGCCATAGCCCCCGGTTTCATTGATATGCACGCGCATCTGGATCCATTGATGAGATTACCTGATTCGGAAAGTCACGTAAGACAAGGTGTAACAACAGCGCTTGGTGGACCGGATGGCTCCTCGCCCTGGCCACTGGATTCATACATGGACTCTCTCAGGAAATTACAGTTGGGTATGAATGTCGCTTATTTGATTGGACATAATACTGTCAGGAAAAATGTTATGAACCTCGATAATCGGCCTCCAACAGAGGAGGAGTTAGGCCAAATGAAAGCACAGGTAGCGGAGGCCATGGAACAAGGGGCATTTGGTATTTCTACCGGTTTAAAATACCTGCCCGGCGCATTTTCAAAAGTTGACGAGGTGATTGCGTTATCTAAAGTTGCAGCCAATCATGGAGGTATTTATACTTCGCATTTAAGAGAGGAAGGTTTAGGTCTGCTGGAAGCAGTAGAAGAAGCTATTATGATCAGCAGAGAGGCGAATATACCTGTTGTATTAACACACCACAAAGCCATAGGTCAGCCTATGTGGGGGTCCAGTAAAAAAACCCTGGCCATGGTTGACTCAGCGCGAAACATTGGCTTGGACATTATGATGGATCAATACCCTTATATCGCAAGCTATACGGGAATATCAGTCTTAATACCCGCCTGGGCAAGAGCAGGTGGTCAGGAAGCATTTAAGGAAAGATTGCTGGATCCAATTCTTCGGGATAGTATTAAAAGAGGCATAGAATATAACATTATCAATGATCGGGGTGGTGGTGATTTAAACAGAATTCAATTGGCAAAAGTAGATTGGCAATCTGAACTGGAAGGTAAAAAACTATATGATTGGGCAGTCATGCGTGGCTTGGAACCCACAGTCCAGGTAGGTGCCGAACTGGTCATGGAAGCTCAATCCAATGGAGGCGCCTCATGCATCTATTTTGCCATGTCTGATGAAGATGTTGACAGGATCATGCAACACCCCCAAACCATGATTGCTTCGGATGGGAGGTTAACACAGCCTGGAGAGGGACATCCCCATCCGCGTTGGTATGGCACTTTTCCTCGGGTATTGGGGCATTATGTCAGAGAAAGAAAACTACTCTCTCTCGAAAGTGCCATTGCCAAAATGACCTCACTTCCTGCAAAACGTCTGGGATTGACCGATCGTGGTTGGCTGGCCAAGGATATGGCTGCTGATATTGTGATATTTGATCCTCAAAAGGTCATTGACAAGGCTACCTTCGAAAACCCGCATCAATATCCTGAAGGTATACAATACGTACTGGTAAATGGTGTAATTACGGTGAATGAAGGTATTTTTTCAAAGGAAAGAGGTGGTGAAGTACTTATGAAAAAATAAGGGCAATATTTGGATCGAAGGGAATTGCTGTAGAGAGAATTTTCAATGAAAGTGGCTATTACTTTTCAGCCCTCAGGTTTCAGGTATGAGTTTTGTTCATTCAAAATTCAAAATTTAACATTCAAAATTCCCTCCCATTATCTTTACTTACATATGAACATCATTTAAAAGTGATTAAAACCATAATATCAGAGCACTAATATCCAATTGCTTAAATTTCTCCATTAAAAAAGTAGGGTTTTGTTTAGAACGGGTGTATTGATTTAAATACTCCAAACCAAAATGCTACTTATCGCTTTTGCAATACTATTACTATTGCTGAATACCTGGATGATCTATAGGGTCCTGAATCTATTTCATCAGAAGGGTAAATGAGCCGATTAATGATCAAAACGTATTAACCAGTCTTGCAGGCTTTATATTGGATCAAGTGGAATTGTGTTGAGGTGTTTAAGTGTTTAAGTTAAAAAATGCTTAAACCTTTTAAGGAGAAAACTTTAGTGAACAACCAATTCCATTTCTATATTATATTCCACAGATGAATGTGGTCTGATCACGAAAAGGTGATGACTACTAAGCAAAAATTTCATAGCCCTCCAAACAGATGTTTCAAAAGCATACCTGATAACTACCTGAGAGTTGAATTAGGTTTTAGCTTTAACACTTAAATACTTAAACACTTCTACACTTATCTCAGGACAATCACCAACTTTTTGATTCGCTCCTATATTCCAAAGAGCCAGTGACATCCGAGACCCTTCCTAATGAAAATCATTGTCTCAAGTGATTATTATCATTTAATCATATGAACATATGAAGTAACTTTAATTAATTAATTTCTGTCGTACTATTGATCTCCTTTAAAAAGCAATATTATGAAACAATTATTGATACTTGGTGCAGGGTCCGCAGGTACGATGTTGCTGAATCATCTCAGCAAAACAATAAATGCTAAGGAATGGCAGATAACCATCATTGACCAGTCAAAGTTGCATTATTACCAACCCGGCTTTCTTTTTCTTCCCTTTGATATTTATTCTGAAAAAGATGTGATCAAAGAAGGAAACAAGTTCATACCGCCGGGATGTAAATTAATCCAGGCCAAAATAGAAAAAATATTTCCGGGAGAGCAAACGGTAAAACTTGAAGATGGCCAGGAAATACGGTATGACATTTTGGTCATTGCCACCGGAAGCCAAATAGCACCTCAGGAGGTTGAAGGAATGCTTGGAGAAAGCTGGCAAAAGAACATTTTTGACTTTTATACTTTTGAGGGAGCTGTCAATCTCAGGAATTTTCTCAGGAAGTGGAACGGAGGTAAAATGGTTGTTCACATCACTGAAATGCCCATCAAATGCCCTGTTGCTCCGTTGGAATTTGCCTTCTTGGCAGATTGGTACTTTACCCGCAAAGGGATACGTAATAAGGTCGACATCACTTATGTCACACCCTTGAGCGGCGCTTTTACAAAACCTATTGCTTCCAAAAAACTTGGATACCTGCTTAGCGAAAAATCGATCAAAATCGTACCTGATTTTGCTATTGAACGGGTGGATACTGTTAACAAAAAAATCATATCCTATGATGACATTCAAGTCCCTTATGATCTTCTGGTCACAGTACCTACTAACATGGGTGATGAAGCCATTGCAAGATCCGGCATAGGTGATGATCTTAACTTTGTCCCAACCAATAAACACACTTTACAATCAAAAACGTATGACAACATCTTTGTTGTAGGGGACGCTACGGACATTCCCACTTCCAAAGCAGGATCAGTAGCACATTTTGAAGCAGAGATTGTTGTAAAAAATATTCTTTCTTATATGAAAAATCAACCGCTCAGAGAAAGTTTTGATGGCCATGCCAACTGCTTTGTTGAAACGGGTTTCAACAAAGCCATGCTGATTGATTTTAATTATGACCATCAGCCGACTGATGGTGTTTTTCCTATCAAGGGAATCGGACCTTTGCCCTTGCTAAAAGAGTCCAGACTACCGCATTGGGGTAAACACGCTTTTAAGTGGATCTATTGGAATATGTTACTGAAAGGGAGAAAAGTCCCATTCATCAGTCCAAACATGAGCAAAGACGGAAAAAATTTAGAAGAAAACTAAAAAGAAATAATCATGGAAAAAATAATTGCAGGAGCCACAGTCCAGGTCAATGATGAAGGCTACTTAACAGATCACCATCAATGGAATCGTGAAATTGCCAATGAAATAGCAGAAGAGGAAGGAATTGAATTAACCGAAAGGCACTTTGAAGTAATCACCTTCATTCAGGATCAATATGCCGCTGAGGTGCCTCTCACTATCAGGAAAATAGGGAAATCCGGTATCGTGGATATCAAGGAGTTTTATCAATTATTCCCCAATGGCCCTTTGAAAAAAGCATCAAGAATTGCGGGTATTCCTAAGCCGGTTAGCTGTATTTAGATCGGTTGAAACAGTGAATTAAATTTTCGAGCTATCACACAAAATCAATTAATTATGAAAACCAACGGCGTTGAAGAAAAAAAGAAGATCATGATCATCAATTCTAAAGCCACCATAGAAAGTGTCTATGCTGCTTTGGTTATGGCGAACGGAGCCAGAATGGAGGGCATCGAGGCAGAAATATTTTGTACCTTCTTCGGACTCGAAGCGATCACCCAAAAGAGGATGGATCATTTGAAAGTAGCTACGGTCGGGAATCCCGGAATGCACATTCCAACGATGCTGGGTGGTTTGCCTGGCATGGAAAATATGGTAAGCCATTTCATGAAAAAGGAAATGGAAAAACTGGATATACCGCCTGTCGGTGAATTTCTGGAAATGATCACCGCTGCTGGCGGTAAGGTGTTTGCCTGCAAGTTAGCCATGGATATGTTCCATTTGAAAAAGGAAGATCTATGGGAAGGTGTGGAAGATGTGTTGACCATTGGGCAGTTTTATGAGAGAGCCTGGGAGGGTAAGACGCATATCATCTTTGTTTGATCAAGCAATTATAACAAGTTTTGAAAGTGTTAAAGTGTTTGAGTGTTTAAGTTGAAAAATGTAGGAGAGGAAGCATTCAGAAAACTCTATCAAGGGTAAATGCTTCAGTGCCAATTAGAAGAACTGATACCTAAGACCCGACACCTAAAAGCTAAAATAAAACCCACCATCGTTCGGCAAGTACTCTTCCAATATGTTTCGGCCTTGAAGAAATTGCGTGAAGAAACCGGAATTTAAAGCGTTAAGAAATCATTACTGTTTGAGCGTAGCGAGTTTAATGATTTTAGCTTTAAATGGAGGTTTTTAGCAAATTTCTTCACAGCCTTGATTTTTTCGTTCTTTTTGAAGCAAAAAGGACATCAGCCAGCATGCGCACCACAATAAAATATCAGTGGAAATCTCGGATCAAGCAATATTTCCAGGGAGTGATTTCACTAATCAGGTAATTCTAACGTACAACTTTTGGAAAGTTTGAAACTTTCCAAAAGTTAGCCACCTGCTTATGAGCAAATTCAGATTAAATGTTTGATTCAGTTATTGACAGCTTCGGTTCATTGAAGTTGGACTATGGAGGGTTACCCCCCAGGTTTTCCGCTTGATCCGAAATCTCTCTCAAGGCTCTACTCTGCTCCTTGAATTAAACCCAGCTTCTACCCGGAAAATCCATTTGATCCAAGATTTCTGACTTAATCCAAAAGAAGTATAATTTAACAGGAATGGCTATAAAGTAAAAACCGCCCAATAACCAGGGTGGTTATGAACGGTTTCCTTTCAACCAGCTATGGAAAGAAATGTGTTCAAAGCTAATAAAATATTTCTAAAAAATCCAATGTTTAAACATTCAACACTATTTTTTTTTAATTTCTTCAGGTATCCAAATGTCTCAGTTTCAATAAATGCTTAATCGATTTAGAGAATTCTTCATGGCAGTGATCAATTAATTAAAAGCATCTATTCCTGTGAGGAACAATCATAAGACCATATGAAAATAGTAATAAAGGTCCCGCAAACGTGAACATTCGTTGGATGGAATCTAATACACATACTTCCCTCACATTTCAATCGACATCATCAAATGGAATTCCCATTGAACAGCAGCATTTTATTGCAGTATTTCAATATTTGATATGTAATTTTTAAGTGAAAAATTTGTATGTCCAAAAATATTGTCGTAACATTGTAACCTTCGTTTCACAGCGGAGAACAAACCACAAACATTAACACTTCTTAATAAAACACATTCAACGGTATCATACGGATACCACTGAGGATGTTTTTTGTAAACACCACTAAAGAGCTTAATGATCCTTTGAAAGCGATCAGCCATTAGGAAAGGCATACCAGATCGGCTATTATATTTGGAAAGATGGCCAGCTATTCTCAGGATCTTATTTGGGATAACCCTTTGAGGGAGTTCTATGAACTTTGACCGCTTCAAAATATTTGTTTGCAGCGGACAGGAAAACTATGTCTAGTAATGAAAGGTAACTTTTGTTTGATCTTACCAGTATTGATGATGCTGTTAGCATCCGGCTCGGTATTACATGCCCAGGAAATATCCCCTGACATTGATAACACAGCGGTTTCTCATAGTGTCACACGCCCGGATTCAATTACACACCAAAAGCAGCTTACCCTAATCAGGCATAAAATCGACAGCCTAAAAAAACTTGGCTTACCGCATGAAAGTTATCTTGCAAAGCTGGACAGTTTAAAGAAATTCTCACCTGCTGGGTTTTTGAGTAAACTTCAAAAAAGATCAGACAGCTTAAAAGGCCTCATTGAAAAACCTTCCTTTGGCTTTCAGAACAAATTGGACAGTCTTGGTGGTTTAGACCCGACCCAAAAAATCTCAGAAGAAACAGCCAGACTGGAAAGAAAGCTTAATAAAAAAGTTGATACCATCGGGTCAAAGTTAAATAGCAAACTGGAAAGACTAACCGGAAATAAGACTTTAAGTGACAGCCTCGGTAATAAGAGCAAAATGGTCACTGACAAGTTGGAGAAACTTAAAGGTGATATACCTGCTAGTGAGTCAGTCAATGATATTTCCGGTTTAAAGGATAAAGCTGGTCTGGGCAATATAGATCCTTTGAAAGGAACTGATGAAAAAACAGACAAGTTGCTTTCCCAAGTGAAACCATTAAACGAGGTGAATGACAAAGCAGGCGAGTTATCAGTGCTTCCTAAAAAAGAAATAGGCCGACTCAAATTTTCCAATGAAATCACACAGATAACTGATCAGACAGGTAAAATTGAGGAAATAGCTAACAAGGCCACAGCCTATGGAAAGGAAGCCCAAAATCTGGCTGAAGATGGTATCGGGAAAGCACAGCAGCTACCCGAAACTCTTGAGCATAAAGCTGAAAACCTGAAAGAGATCAAAGCCCTGAAGGAAAATCAGAGCCAGTTGCAGCCCTATACAGATGAGTTGCAAAACCTGGGAAAAGAGGATTATGCAAAAGAAAAGGTGGTGAACAAGGTAAAAGAAAAAGCAGTAAACCATTTTGCAGACCACCAGGACAAACTGAAGGCTGCCCATGATAAACTGGCTAAACTGAAAAGAAAATATTCCAGTGTGGAAAGCATTAACAATTTGCCTAAAAGGCCGCCTAACCCAATGAAGGATAAAAGCTTCAAAGAACGACTTATCATGGGAGGAAATTTCCAGGTACATAAGGGTGATCCGTTAGGAGTAGACTTATCTCCCTCTTTAGGCTATCGCTTTAATAAAAGACTTTCCTCCGGGGTTGGGGGAACTTACAGAACAACCATTGATGAGGATGAGAAATACTTGCTTACCAGGGAAAAAGAGCTTTATGGCATAAGGGCCTGGAGTGCGTTTGATGTATGGAAGGGGCTTTTTGCCCATGGTGAATTTGAAATGCTCTCCTCCCCTATAGATAAAAAGATTGGCATTCTTGAAGCAGGTACGAATACCTGGACAAAGGGTGCATTGCTGGGAGCTGGAAGAACGCATAAGATTGCCGGCAGGATAAAAGGGAAGATTACCGTATTATACAATTTCCTTTTTGAAAAAGGTGGTCCATACACCAAACCCTGGAACATCAGGTTTGGTATTGAGCTCCCTCCCGCTAAACCAAAAAAGAAAGACAAGACCAATGAACCTAAAAAAATAGAATGAGCAAGGATCTAGGTGTATCAAGCGGGGTGCGCCAGGCAAGGTGTCTGACATTTTGGAAATGTCTGTCACCTGAGCGCAAGCAAAATACACGCACAATGAAAACCAAAAAAATTAAACAGGCCATGCCTGAGATAATTATTGAGATACAAAGAGAGACGATTAAACTTAAATGCCAAAACATCAACGTAACACAAATTTTAAAACAGATTAAACAATAAATAAAATCCACAAACAATGAAAACAACATTACAAAAAATACAGAAAGAGTAAAACCAGCTTAGCACTTATGTAGGCTGACATAGTCAGAGCCCTCCTCCTCTTAAGTGAGATGGGAATGAGGGCAACAAACGGCATTTTATATACATACCGTTAGAAGGACTTTTATGCCTTTTGATGTAGGAACCCTCATAAAACTAGAATAAGCAATTTTTAAACATATGACCAGATTAAAAAAGTTATGAAAAAGAAAATTTTGTTAGCATTGCTGGCAATAGGTTGCCTTCACGGATATGCTCAGGAAATACCTGAAGTGATTCCTCCGGCCCCTAATGCAGCAGCACTTGGTAAGTTCGCTGATATACCTGTAAGTTTGTATACCGGTACTCCTCAAATTAGTGTTCCCATTTGGGAAATCACAGAAGGAACTTTAAGTGTGCCAATATCTTTAAGTTATCATGCGGGCGGCATTCGAGTATCAGAAATTGCCTCATGGGTAGGCCTTGGTTGGGCCTTGAATTCCGGGGGAGTTATTTCACGGTCAATGAATGGTTTACCAGATGATAAGCAGAGTACAGGTTTTTTAGATCAGCCAGCAATACCACAAGCTTTCCCCTATAGCAATAGTGCGGCTCAAACTTTTAAAGATTATGCAGAAGGCGCGAAGGATAGTGAGCCAGACATGTTTTATTTTAACATGCCTGGATACTCCGGTAAATTTATGCTTGATAAATCCGGGCAACCACATTTGATGCCATATAGAGACATTGATGTAGAAATTACAAAATGGGGTTTTGTTTCTGGCACAGGAACGGGTGATAAAATTACCGAATGGACTGTTACAGTAGAAAATGGCACGAAATACATTTTTGGTGCGTGGGAAAAAAGTACTTCCGGAAGTGTTTGTGAAACCAATGGAAAAACAAGTAACGGAGAACAATTTACCTATGTCACTAGCTGGTTTCTAACTAAGATTGTTTCAGCAAACGATAAATGGGAAATAGATTTTGAGTATGAAGATTATACTACTAGCTATGAGCAAGGATTATCAGAAACGACTTATCAGTCCTTGGGTGCAAACACAAAAGATGGCAGCATTTGCACTACACATTCAGTTTTAGAGTTTGGTAAACGATTAAAGAAAATAACTTTTACAAATGGAAGTGTTGAATTTATTCCAGGTTCTTATCGATGTGACATAACCTCTGATAAATTCTTAGATGAGATTCAAATAAAAGATGCTAATGGTGCAGTTAGGAAGAAATTTAATTTGTCTTATCACTATATGAGTGGATCTTCATTATTAGATCCTGCTAGTTTATCATGTGATCCATCTGATGCAAATTATTGGGCAAGTCAAACCCCCTTGGATCGTCGTTTAATGCTGACAGGAGTTGTAGAAACTGATATTAGCGAAGCTTTTAAAAAAGGTGACTATAAATTTGAATATTATTTGGGATTACCTGATAGATTATCACCAAGTCAGGACTACTGGGGCTATTACAATGGTATTAGCACAAATACTTTGATTCCACAATTACATAAAAGTTTTACCGGAACAACGGTATCAGGAGCAAACCGAAGGCCAAGCGAAACACATGCAGAGATGGGTACTATGAAAAAAATCACCTATCCAACAGGAGGCTTTACTGAATTTGAATATGAGCTTCACCGTAGCCGTGTTACAAATTTACAGGATCAAAGATTGTTTAATATGCTTAATAATCGAAATGAATATTTGACTATTACTTCCAGTGATCCAAATGGAGGAAACAATAAAGAGACTATATTCAATGTCAATGATGCCAGTGGAAGTCTTACAGTTGATTTAACAGCCAATAATTTCCCTTGTTATAGTTGTCCAATGGGATTTGAGATAATAGATGAAAATGATATTGTTAGATGGAATAGTAGTGTCTTTGATCAGAATAACACTACTGATTCCAAGGTTTTGCCTAATGGTATGTATACAGTACGACATACTTCCTCCGGTGCTGCTGTAACAAGTCCGTATAACTTACATATTTTTTATACCGAGGAATCAATTAATGATAGTCCGGAAATTGGAGGACTTAGATTATCAAAGATAATAGAGTCTACTTCATCTGGGAACATATCAAGTACACGAACCTTTTCTTATAATGAATTAGATCAATCAAATCAAAAAATTGTTTCGGGTGTTTTGATCAGTGTTCCAAAATTCGCCTATGAATTTACAGAAGATATTGAACTAGGGGATCAGGATCATGAAGTAGAATGGATTATTAATTCATCTTCAAATGTACCACTAGGTTCAACGCAAGGTAGTCATGTTGGTTATAAAAAAGTTACAGTGATACGGACAGGACAAACCATTGGCACTATTGGAACTGGTAAGACAGAATACACATATTCAGTTTTTCCTAATTCTTTGGTTACTGGTAATGATTATGCAACTTTTGATTTTGGTACTCCTCAAGCCAGTACTGCTAATAGTGGACTGTTGAATCCATCCATTGTAATAAACAAGGATTGGAGTCGAGGACAATTAAAAAATCAGACGGATTATAAAAAAACAGATCAGGGATATCAAAAGGTAAGGGAAGTTATAAATAATTATGAATATGGTGTAATGAGTAGTTTCCCAATGATGAAGGCTGCTGTGAGCACAAGAATTTTGCACAATATTTTAAGTGGCTCTACTCAGGAAACAATTATTGTGGCTGTTGCTGAATATGATGCTGTATCTGAATATGCCAGATTAAAGAATACCAAGGAGATTTTTTATGATCAGGAAACAGAAAGCTCAAAGAGTGAAACATTTACAGAGAACTTATACACTTCAGCAAATCATCAATTTGTAACTGAGCAGAAATTTGTAAATAGTTTGGGAGATACTGTAAAAACGTTCTTTAAATATCCTTTGGATTATTCGAGTCCTAGCACGGCAATCGATTCAATGATTTCACGGCATATCCTTGCCCCGGTGATAGAACAAACCAAATGGGTTGGTGATACAATATTTTCCGGAACGGCTACTAAATACAAATATGATCTTGATGAAGATCATGTTATGCCTGAAAAGGTTTATGTAATTGAAACAGACGGCATAACTACAAATTTTACAGAATCTATTGATGGTGAAATTTTCAACTCTAATTTTATTGAAAGAGCGGATCAGCTTTATGACTCTAAGGGGAACTTAATTCAATTCCGAAAAACTGGCGATGTATTTACCAGTTACGTTTGGGGATATAATCAAACTTTACCAGTGGCCCAAATAAGTGGTGCATCTTATGAAGATGTGAAAATTGCATTGGGTGGAGATTCACAAGTAACAGCTCTTCAGAGCATGACCGGCACTACACTAAAGCAAACTTTGGATGCTCTTAGAAATCATAATGATATGAAGGATGCCTTAATTACAACCTTCACCTATGATCCAATAGTTGGTATGATCTCTTCAACTGATCCAAATGGTATAACCACAACCTATGAATATGATGAACTGAATAGACTTCGGATTATCAAAGATCATGAGGGAAACATTGTACAGCATTATGATTACCATTATTACAATGAAGCTTCGAATGGTCAAGGTCAATAGAGGAAAGAAATTGTTTGAAATTCAAATCATTTAACATGATGAAAAATATTAAAAGTATATATAAAATTTGTTTGGTATTGCTTGGATTGCTTTTTTGTCATCTGAGCAATGCACAAAGTCAGGGGCTTGTCCCCGATAGTATTGAATACAATGCTCTAAAAGCTCTTTATGATAGTTTAGGAGGGGATAATTGGACCAATAATACAAATTGGTTACAGGGAACAACAAGTACAGATTTCCACACTTGGCATGGAATAACGGTAGTCAATAACGATGTCGGTTTGATAAATCTTGGAATGAATAATCTAACAGGTAAAATCCCAGGCGCTATTGGGGATCTGCAATCTGTTACAAGTATTAGTTTGTCAAATAATAATTTGACAGGTACTTTGCCAGCTTCACTTGGAACTCTTGACAAATTAGGAACTTTTATTGTTGATAATAATCAACTTGAAGGCGCATTTCCTCAGTTTCAATCTACCAATGAGCTTTATTTTATAGGACTAACTGATAATAATTTTACCTCAATACCTTTTTTGCCGGGGACTTTATATTATTTGAGATGGTTCTTTGTTACTGGTAATAAATTGACCTTTGAAACTTTTGAACCCTATCATAATTGGCAATATTTTAATTTTTTAAATTATTCGTTTGCTCCACAGGATAATGTAGGTTCTCAAACAACAATTGAAAAAATAGTAGGAGAAAATGCCATCATGTCATTTACAATTGGTGGGCAAAATAATGCTTATCAATGGCAAAAATTTGATGCCACAAATAGCAATTGGCAAGATTTGGCTGGAGAAACATCCAATAGTTTAACGATCAACAATATAACTCAAGCAGATTTTGGGTCATATAGATGTGAAATCACAAATTCGGTAGTTACTTCTTTGACTATCCATACAGAAAATTTTGATCTTATTTCCGTTGGTGACCCTATGCCAATGGTTCCAAGTCAGGCTTTGAACTATGTTGTTTCCAATCAGATATTAAGAGAGGGAATCACAACAGAAACAGCTATTGACAACCTACCTGTTAAATATTTAACCCGTAACATACAATATCTTGATGGTTTGGGACGCAATCTACAAAATGTTTCTGTCCAGGGATCTCCCGACGGTTTTGATGTAATACAACCATTTCAATATGACGATTTTGGTAGGCAGGAAAAAGAGTATTTGCCTTATGTAAGTGATGATCAAAATGGTATATATCGTACAGAAGCTTTAGTAAAAAATGGTACGTATCATCAAAGCGAGCAAAGTCAATTTTATATTAACAACACTGGTGAAATTGCCGGTGCTGGTGCTGCTTTTGCACCTAGAGTATTTGAAGATTCTCCATTAAATCGTGTGACAGAACAAGGTGCACCCGGATCTGTTTGGCATCCTGGTTTAGGGGACAAAACTATCAAATCGCATTATCATGTGAACAAGACACAAGATAATGTAAGATTATGGACCCTTAGTGGTTTGGGATTACCTAAGACCAATAGTTATTATGGTGCTGATGAACTTATCATACAAGAAACTGTAGATGAAGAGGACAATGTTACCCGTGAGTTTACGGATAAACGAGGTCGTGTAGTATTGAAAGAAGTAGAACATATTAATTCAGGTGTTATTGAAAAATTCCGCACTTATTATGTTTATGATGATTTTGACAATCTTCGATATGTATTCCCTCCAAAAGGAACAGAGGTAATAGGTAATGGCAGTTTTGAACCTATTGTACAAGATGATCAGATACTAGAAAGTATTGCGTATCAATATCAGTATGATGCTCGCCAGCGAATGATTAAGAAAAAGATTCCCGGAGCTGAACCAATTTACATGGTTTATGACAAATGGGATAGGCTTGTACTTACCCAGGATGGTAACCAGAGAAATAGTGACAGTTGGACATTTACAAAATACGATAATTTAAATAGGCCAGTAATGACAGGAATAACTAGCATTACTGGAGATCAACAAATGGTGCAAAATTTGGTTGATACACATTATAACAATGTAAACCATGAGCGCTTTGAGTTATTCGATGCCAATGCTGCTAACGGTTATACCGACCGAACTTATCCTATTATTGGTTCAAATACTAATGATATCCTAACAGTTACTTATTATGATAATTATGATTTTGTGGTTGATGCTGTCTTAGATAATGCAGCATCAGATTATGCCTTTGTCCCGGAATTGGATTATTCCGTAAATGATCAATTTGATAAACTAAAGGGTCAAATAACAGGATCTAAAACAAAGGTGATTGGGGAAAACAAATGGTTAAAAAGTGTGAGTTACTATGATGATCGTTATAGAGTCATTCAAGCGATTACAGAAAACTATACCGGAGGTTTTGAAAGAGTAACCACCAAATACGATTTTATAGGAAGAACACTCGAAACCAAACAAACTCATTCCAGGGGAAATGGGAACTTTAATGATTTGATTGTAGATCAAAGATTCACTTATGATCATGCAAGTAGATTATTAACAACAGAACATAAAACTAGCGGTGAAAATTGGATAATTCTTGCAGCCAATGATTACAATGAAGTTGGTCAATTAATAGAAAAGAATCTGCATGCTACCAACTTGCAAAGTCCCGTTTACAAACAATCAATTGACTATCGTTATAATGAAAGAGGATGGTTAATTAATATCAACAGAGGTGATTTATTAGAGGGTGCAATAAATGTCGGAGATGATGCATCTGACCTCTTTGGTATGAAAATCAATTATGTATGGCCTTTAAATGATCTTTACCCTTTGTACATGGATTATATACCACCCCAGGGGGAAGGATTTAATTTCAAATTACCTTTAATGGATGAAAATGCCCCCACAAGGAATTTGAAAGCTCCATCCACAATTTCATTTTCGTTACCTGACATAAATCGACGATCAATTGTAAAGCCTACTATCAAATCAAATCTTTTAAAGCAATCTTTGCGGGATACTGGTAAAAAGGGCATTGGACTTAATGAAATGCATCATAATGTCCTGATGGAATTATTTGAAGAGGATAAAGAAGATCCTGAACCTGTTTGGACCACTTCTTTAATAAAATCAGTAAAGTCAGGTGTTTTAGTCAATATAATCGATGTTAGTGATTTATCGGTTGAATTAAATTTTGATGCCAGTTTACTTTTGGCATCAAATGACAATCGAATGGTTGCAGCCAGTGGATTTTTAATGCCTAATCCTCCGTCAAATGTTACCACTTTTGTTAATTCCACTTCATCAATTACACTTAACTGGACAGATAATACCACTGATGAATATGGTTTTAAAATTGAAAGGTCTACCTCTGCTAGTGGTCCTTTTAATGAGATAGGTGAAGCAGCACCCAACGGAACTAGTTACACTGACAATGGATTGCAAGCAGGAACAACCTATCACTATAGAATTTTAGTAAGGAATCCTAGCGGGGATGCTTATTCTAGTGTGGTAAATGCTACCACATTTACACAAAATCCTAATCCACCAGCAGTACCCTCTGCATTAACGGTAAGTACGGTGACCACTAGTGAGATTTCACTTAGTTGGACCGATAATTCAACCACTGAAAGTAATTTTATTGTTGAAAGTTCTGCAACTTCTGGCTCTGGTTATACAGTGCTTGCCACTCTGGGTCCGGATGTAACTACCTATGTTCATAGTGGGCTTACTTCCGGGCAAACTGTTTATTATAGAGTAAAAGCTACTAATGTCAGTGGTGATTCCGGTTACTCTTCTGAAGTGAATGGTACAACTAATGCCATTACATCAGTGCCGAGTGATCCAAGTTCACTAGCTGCAATTGCTACTTCATCGACATCTATAGATGTAAGTTGGATCGACAATGCAAATAATGAGAGTAGCTACATTTTGGAAAGCTCCTCCACATCAGGTACGGGTTTTACTGTATTAGCAACCCTTGGAGCAAGTGTAACCGGTTATTCACATACCAATTTGGCGGCCGGGCAAACTGTTTATTATAGAGTCAAAGCAACCAATTTACTTGGTGATTCAAACTACAGCAATGAGGCTAATGAAACAACAACCTCTAATCCAAATTCACCGCCTGCGATTCCTTCCAATCTTGTTGCAACAGGATCGAGTACAACCACAATGATGATTACCTGGAAGGACAATTCCGATAATGAAGATAATTTCATTATGGCAAGGAACACAAGTCCGACCGGTAGCTTTACAATGATATCGAATACTATTCCTGCAAATGCTACTTCGTTTACAGATACGGGATTACAACCGGGAACCACCTATTACTATAGAATGGCCGCCTACAATTCATTTGGGGAATCAGCTACTTCCAATACGGATGGAGGTACAACTTTAACGGTTAATAATCCACCATCAGCACCATCGAGTTTATCAGCTTCATCAACATCAATGACAACAATTGATTTGAGTTGGACAGATAATTCAAGCAATGAAACAGGATTTGAAATAGAACGGTCAACTGTTTCCGGATCAGGATACACACTTATTACTACTACCAATTCGGATATTACTTCCTTTACTGATAGTGGTTTGACTGCCGGTACAACTTATTATTATCAAATAAGAGCAATCAATGGTGTGGGTCAGTCTACATATACCTCAGAGACAAATGCAACTACAGATCCATTACCATCACCCCCAGCAGTACCAAGTTCACTACAGGCTACAACATTGTCAGCAAGTGAAATTACACTTAACTGGACTGACAATTCAAATGATGAGGACAATTTTGTTATTGAAAGTTCTTCAAGTTCCGGAACAGGTTTTACAACACTGGCAGCTGTTGGACCAAATGTAACTAGTTTTACTCATAATGGATTGTCCCCACTAGAAACGGTTTACTATCGCGTGAAGGCAGTAAGTACTTATGGGAATTCAGCGAATAGTAATGAATCTTCCGCTACTACTTTGGATGTAGTTCCAGCAATACCGTCGGCATTGGCTGGCATTGCTGATTTATCCAGTGAAGTAATTCTGTCATGGTCGGATAATTCTAATAACGAATTAAATTTTGAATTAGAACGCTCCACAATGTCGGGAAGTGGATTTAGTTTAATTCATAGTCCTGTAGCCGATGCAACAAGCTACACAGATACGGGGTTGACTCCGGAAACTACATACTATTATAGATTAAGGGCAGTTAATGCAATTGGGAATTCAAATTGGTCATCGGAAATCTCAGTACAAACGGGTATGAATCCCCCCTCTAATCTTACTGTTACAGTGGTTTCACATGATCAGCTTGATCTAAGTTGGTCTGATAATACAGGGCTTGAAGATAACTATATTATAGAAAGGTCAACTATGGTTTGTTTCTGTGCCCCTGTTGATGAGATTACGTTGAATGCCAGTGTAACTAATTACCAGGACACAGGGCTTGATGCTGAAACTACTTACTACTATAGAGTTAAAGCTAGTAATACAAATAGTAATTCCAGTTGGTCTACAGTAGCAGGTGCATCAACTTTGCCAGAAGTTTTATCAAATCCCGATCTTAGCTTTAGTGGTAAACTTTATACCAATGGTAACATTTCTTCCATAGAATGGAAGGTGAAAGGTGATACAATAACCCAAGGATATGCTTTTACCTATGATAATTTAAATCGGCTAAAAACGGCAAGCCATGTGCATAAAAATGATGCCCATTTTAATGTTAATCATGCTGATGACGGGTATTATAGTGTAGGAAACATAAGTTATGATCGCAACGGCAATATATTAAGTCTAAAAAGACAGGCAAGAGATGATAATGGGGCTTATGTGATTGATGATCTAAGCTATGACTATGCCACTTCTGGAGATCGTAACAGACTTATATCTGTCACAGATACTTCCGGAAAGACAGAAGGGTTCAATGATGGTCATTCAAATCCTAATGAAAAGGATTATGGTTATGATGACAATGGTAACATGACCATTGATAAGAATAAGGATATTACAAGCATTGAATACAATATCTTGAATCTACCTCAACGTATTGTCTTCGGTAATGGTAATGAGATCCTATATACCTATGATGCAACTGGGGTTAAGCTTCGAAAAGAAGTAAAAGAAACAGTAGACAGTGTTTCAAAAAGCACAGTAACAGATTATATGACAGGTGTTCAATACACTATTGATGATTTTGGCGGTTCCGGAGAAATCATAACAAGGGATTTCCTTGCAACAGGTGAAGGTAGGTTAGTGATGGAAGAAACTCAGACTGAAGCTGCTAAGAATGAGTATCAATATCATTTGACTGATCATCTTGATAATGTTAGAGTAACATTTACTACCAAGGATCTGCCTGCTGATGAATATTTAGCCACTATGGAAACAAGTGAGCAAACGCAGGAAGAAGCTGATTTTGGAGATAGCTATACCAATGCAAACGTTACCAGCTCACCACTGTATAATCATACTGATACTACAACTATAACTGGAGCTGATAAAGCAATATGGTTGAGAGGTTCACAAAATGAGATCATTGGCCTTGCTAAGTCGTTGACGGTGAACAAGGGGGATACTATTGATATGGAAGTATATGCTAAGTATACAGCAATCGATCCAAATGCTAATCCTTCGGATGTGGTAGGTTTCTTTGCATCTGCCTTTACCGGAGCTTTCGGATTGGGAGGAGCTGAAGGAGATCCAGCCACTTACAATTTCTTCAATGATCTTTTCAGTACCGGACCAATTGCCTTGGGTAATCATGCAAATCAATCAGGAGTACCAAAAGCATATTTAAACTTCCTATTATTTGATAAAAATTATATGCTTGTTGAAGGCGGTTGTGAGCCTATTACAAGTGGTGCTTTGGAAGATGGTTCAAATACAACACATGAAAAATTAAGTCGTCGAGTCATTGTGCCAAAGGAGGGATACATTTATATTTATGTGTCCAACGAGAATGAAACCTTGTCGGATGTGTTCTTTGATGATTTTAAAATCACTCATAGGAAATCTCCTATTGTAAGTAGTGATGATTACTATCCATTTGGGCTTACTTTTAATTCTGCACAACGAATTGGCAGTGTAGATCAAAAGTATAAATTTAATGATAAGGAGTTACAAAATGAGTTTGGATTGAATTGGTTAGATTATGGTTCAAGAATGTATGATGCTGCCGTTGGAAGATGGAATGTAATTGATGATGAAGCTGAAAGAGGTTACTGGTCGTCTCCTTATTCATACACCTTCAATAATCCCATAAGATATACAGATCCGGACGGCAATTGGCCTTGGGAACCAAAAGGTGTAAGACATGCAAGAAGATTTGCAAAAGCAACCGGAGGTAAATTTATTAAACATCAGCGTCAGTTTAGAAAACGAACAGGAGTTGCAGCTTCAGTAAATATCAATGAAACCGTTGCTTTTTATAATGTAAGATCGAGGTTTCGATTAGAAGTTGGTAGATCTTTAACGACAGATGAATTAGAAAGCATCATTGATATAAATTTTGAAACATATGAAGATTACGGCTTTTTATTTGAAAGACCCGAAGTATATTTGGCAAATGGAGTTACTGCTATTTTATTAGAAGAATTAATAGTAGTAGGTGTTTTGCCACCAAGTTTAATTTCTGGAAGTGGCAATGTAAGTATTGAAGCTTTGACTCAATATTTGCTACAGTTTGCTCAAAAGGGTAAAAACAATCACAGGTTAGACCCTGAACAAGTTGAGCGACTTGAAGAAATTTTGAATGATCCAAATGCTACCAAAAAAGAAAAAAATGCAGCAAAACGAAAATTAAAGGCACATGAAAAAGCCAATGATGAAAGGCATAGTAGGCAAAGCAAAGATAAAAAGAAGAAGGGGAATAAACGGAATAAGAGAAATAGACGTGGAGGTAAGGATGATAAGGAGGGGGGAGATCCTGTGCCAACAGAATAAAATTAATTAAAATGGATACAAGCAAATTGAATTCAGAAATATTTGAGGAACCTTATGAAATAATTGATGAAATTTGTCAACGAGAGAAAAAAATTTCTGATGATCTTTTAAATCAAATTTTATCGCTGACAGATAAGTTGGTTATTGGTGATTTTTTAGAAAAATTTGATTTTTTTTCTAAAAAACAGTTACAATATATGTCTAAATATGTTTGTAAAAATCTTAAAGATTCTGATGAATTATTTGTTTCTGATTTAATCAATTTTGCAAATAAATGGCATTTAAAGCTGTGTTATAAATCAATTCTAGGATTTTTAAATAATCCTGGAATTGATCCTTCAGTTATTCTTTCTTCCATTTTTTATTTATATGAAAATCTGGTTTCTAGTTATAAAGAAGAGGTGATAGATAGTTTTAAAAAAGTTATTCGGTCCAAAAAATATTATCAAAACTGTCAAGTTGCGTGTTCATTTTATCTTTTAATATTATCAGATGATCAAGGATATATAAGATTGATAAAAAACCTAATTGCAGATGGTCAAGACTTTAATAAAGAATTGTTAAAAAATATTTTGAAATTCCATTCTAATCAGGATGATAATTTTAAATATTACAATGATTTAATTAAGTTAATTTCAGTTTAAATTAGTGATACATACTTAACAAAAACCAGTTATTCGAAGTCTTCATTGACTTCGAACGATAAATGAAAAGCAGAGACTTTGTCTCGGAATCGAAGCAAGAATAAGGAAAACCGGTCTGCTTTTGTGGATCGGTTTTTCTTTTGTCCGTACTTTTATTTTTGTCATTGGTGTGATTACTTAACCACTGGAGCGATCCACGACATCAGGAAGTGGTTTTACTTTGATACATACCGCTGCAGCAAATGCTACCGGTTATACTGATGCTGGGCTTACCCCAGAGACAACTTACTATTACAGGGTAAGGGCCATTGGTGCTTCACAATCTGATTGGTCCGTAGAAGCTTCAGTAACTACTGGTATGAATCCACCTTCGGGACTTGCCATCACGGTAGCCAGTCACCAGCAATTGGATGTAAGCTGGACAGATAACACGGCTTTAGAAGATAACTATGTATTGGAGCGATCCACGATGGCTTGTTTCTGTGAGCCAGCCCATGTTGTCACAGTAAATGCCAATGTCACCAGTTACCAGGACACAGGGCTTACCCCTGAGACAACTTATTACTACAGGGTCAAGGCTACCAGTGCCGCAGGCAGTTCTAACTGGTCTGCCGTGGTAGGCGCAGCAACACCTGCTGAGATTATCTCAAATCCTGATTTAAATTTTGTGGGTAAAACCTACTTTAATGGGAATATCTCCGCTGTAAAATGGAAAACCCATGGGGATGGTAATGAGCAGGGATATGCCTATACCTATGATGATCTGAACAGGATCAAAACAGCCAGTCATGTTCATAAAGGAAGCGAAAACTGGAATACTGCCGATGCTCACTTCAATGTAGGCATGCTGGATTATGACCGCAATGGCAATATCCTAAGTTTAAAAAGACAGGCCAAAGGAGATAATGGTGCCTATGTGATTGATGAGCTGACTTATGGTTATGAGGACGGTAATGTGTCTAATCGTCTTCTTTATGTGGGAGATGCTTCCGGCAAAACAGAAGGGTTTAAGGATGGCAATACCACCCAGGATGATTATGGTTATGATGACAACGGCAACATGACCTCAGATAAAAACAAGGATATTACTAGCATTGAGTACAATATCCTGAATTTACCCAAGCGTATTGTCTTCGGCAACGGCAACGAGATCCTGTACACCTATGATGCTGCCGGCACCAAACTTCGTAAGGAAGTAAAAGAAACCGTAGAGGGTGTCTTAAAACGCACAGTGACAGATTACATGGCAGGAATCCAGTATACCATCGATGATTATCAGGGTACGGAGGAAGCCGTGACCAGGGACTTTTTGGCGACAGGTGAAGGCAGGGTTGTGATGAAGGAAACAGCCACAGAAGCTTCCCAGCATGAGTACCAGTACAACCTGACAGATCATTTGGGTAATGTGAGAGTGACCTTTACCACAAAGGATCAGCCAGCAGATGTGTATACCGCTACGATGGAAGACAGCGAGCAGACTCAGGAAGAAGCTGATTTTGGGGACAGCTATACCAATGCTGTGAAGATCACGTCAACGATATACAACCACACAGACCCGGTGGCAGTACCAGGTGCTGATAAAGCAATCAGGTTAAGTGGTGCACAGAATGAGATTGTAGGTCTTGCCAAATCATTAGTAGTGAATAGAGGGGACACCATTGATATGGAGGTATATGCTAAATACATTGATCCGGGACAGAATCCGAATGCTTCTGATGTGGTCGGTTTCTTTGCTTCAGCATTCACAGGAGCTTTTGGGTTAAGCAATGGACCGGAAGGAGATCCTGCTACCTATAACTTCTTCAATGATCTATTTAGTACAGGGCCAATAGCATTGCCAGGAAATGCCAATGCCGGTATCCCTAAGGGTTATTTAAACTTCCTGTTGTTTGATAAAAATTATAACTTGGTGGAAGCAGGCTTTGAGCAGATCAGTGCAGCAGCCTTTGAAGATGGCTCAAATACGGCGCATGAAAAATTAAGCAGTCAGGTAATTGCTCCAAAAGAAGGATACCTCTATATTTATGTGTCCAACGAGAATGAAACACTCGCGGATGTGTACTTTGACGATTTGAAAATTACCCATAAGAAGAGTCCGATTGTTTCTGCGGATGATTATTATCCATTCGGACTAACCTTTAACTCGGCAAAACAAATTGGTGGGGTGGATCAGAGGTATAAGTTCCAGGGGCAGGAACATCAGGATGATTTTGGATTGGGCTTAGTGCAATTTAAATGGAGGATGCACGATCCAGCGATAGGCAGATTTATCCAAGTTGATCCGCTAACTGAGGATTATACACAATGGGGGCCATATGTATTTTCTGGCAATGTTGTAATTAATGCAATCGAATTAGAAGGATTGGAACCCGTACCTATTTTGTTAGGTAGACCAACACCTATTGTTCGTCCAGTATCTGTACCGAGGGTAGTCCCTCGTGTTAGTCCCAGGATAGCTCCAAGAAATACTCCAAAAGCTAGTACTCAGGAACATCATGTGATTCCTAGAGCTTTAAAAAACACAAAAACTGTGCAAAGAGCAATAAAAGAAGGGTTTAAATTTGAAGGTAAAGAGAATAAAACACCTTTGGAGAAGTTTAGTAGGAAAACAGGCGAAGGAAGGCATGGAAATCACCCGAAATACAATAAAGAAGTCAACCGCAGGATTAGTCAATTTGAGGAGAGTCAAGGCAACAATCCCGGAGGCGCTGAATCGCTTAAATTTTTGCGAAATACAGCTAAAGATTTATTAAGAATAATTAAGGAAAATCCTGATGTAAAAATTAACGATTTATTCAAACAACTAAATCTTACACCTTCGGATGCCACAAATATTCAAATTGATCGCTCTTTAAGCAATGAGGAAATAGAAAAAAATAGGCAAAATGCAAAACAAAGAAAACAACACGAGGAACAACAAAGAAAACAAGAAGAGCAACTAAGACAATTATTGGAAGAATGCCCTAATTGTAGCTAATCAATAAGATTTGTTGATTTTATATCCAAGCCAGTTGCTTGCTTTTGTAGCAGTAACTGGCTTAATTTTTCACTAATAAAAAAGTTTGAATTAAACTTTGGTACTTTGAATAAATCCAGGTTTCTGTCAAAACTATTATTAAAGGATATCTTTTTTGCCCAAACAAAAAGGGAGGGATCCTCTTCTTGAAGATCTTTTGATTTTTTTACGAAATCTTCTTGTGAGCTTATTTTAATATTTCCAATATCTTCAGAGAAATTCTTATAAATGAAGAAAACAGATTTAGAAAAATCCACGCATTCTAAGGTTTCATTGACGCATTGAAACCAATAATAATCTTTTAATTTCTCTCCTTTATGATAAAGGACAGCGGGATAAAACATATGAATAGGGAGAATGCATTGTAACAAAATATCTTTAATATTTTTGCTTATTAAGAAGCCGGTTCCATTAACCATACTATTACTCAATAAATCTGTTGGTCGAGCTTTACCGTGCAATACAAAATAGTCAAGACTGGGCTCAAAACTTGGCAATTCATTGATATATGTTCCCAATTCGTAAATTGAATTCTTCGCATTGAAGTCGTATCCTTTCTTCATCTCTTGTATTTGAGGAAATTCCGGTCCGGTCTCTATAGTGTCACAAGCAAAATCAAGTATAAAATATTTTCCCATTTCATTTTTTTTGTTAATTGCTAAAAATAAAGAATTATTGCGTCTAGTACATTTATCTGCAAGATATTTTATATTCAATTTCAAACAAGAGTCAAAAAAATAATATTGTTCTTGTAGTTCAAGGTATTCATTGACTTCGAATAATAAATAAAAACCAGAAACTTTGTCTCGAAATCGAAGTAATAATAAGGAAAGCCGGTCTGCTATTGTAGATCGGTTTTCTCTTTGTTATTATCAGGATTATAGGATAAGCTGGATTTTTCGAAAGTTAGGATAATCAACCGTTGCTTAAGGATTTGGAAACAAAATAGGAATATTGTTGATTTAACACCTCCTAAAATGAGGGAAAAGATATACGCCAGGAACTTGGAAAAATATGGCGATAGATTAGGCTCCACAATCGATTGGTTAAGAAAACAAGGAAAGACTTGGGATGAAATAATAGAATCGGCTTCTAAGCCAGGTGTGGTAAGGATTTAAATTTTAAATAAAATGATTTTAAGATCTTATACGGATTATAATGTTTTTGCTAAAGTAGATTTAAAAAATCACACTTTACGTTCTATAGATTATGATAATTTGGAAGAAAAAGGACTTTATGCCTATTTAGGAGATAATCTAGTATTTTTCTATAGATTAAATGATAATTTATATTTGAGTATTGACTATGACAATATTCTGATTGATGATCGAGTTGAAATTTTACTGCTTAAAAAGAAGGAATCCCAATATGTTTTATCAGTTAAAATATTAGATCAAATATTGTATAATATAGAGTATAGCTTTATCAAGGAAAAGTACTTTTTTGAGGATGATACAACAGGCTTTATAGAAGAAGAAGACTTTAATTTTGGACTCTTTTTAAGAAATGTTGTCATGAACAATGAGCGTAAAAGACTTATTTTTCCCACTGTTCGGGACTTGTAGTATCAGTTGTTCTAACCACTCTCAGAGTCACCCGCAAGGAGACTCTGAGCGATTGAAAGTAATACGTTTCTGTGGTTTCCTCACCGTTCTGGTCGTAGGTGTGCCGAGAAAGTGAAAGCCCCGTTCTGGTCGTAGGTTAAGCGTAGCGGTCCTAGGACCTATGATAAGCAAGAGCGTCCGCTCGCTGTTAGAGACTTGTAGCCTCTTGCTTTTAGCAATGAAGTATGAAACAGAAAACCGGTCTGCTTGTGCGGGTCGGTTTTCCTTATTGTCTGCACTTTGATTTTTGTGATTACTTGTGATCGAGATGAGAGCGATTCTAACCTAAATATGCACTAAATATGGATAAAGACGAAAATTTATTAGGTTGTTTTGTATCATACCCTTCTTTGATGTATGATGCAACTGAAATTCAAAAAGAGAATGCAAAAAAACAAGGAGATGTATTTCATTCATACATCTGGGGAAAAAAGGGAATTTGCGACCATTTAAAAAAGTTAAAACATGAAGATTATGGAAAAGATTTGGTCATGATATTATTTCAATTTTATGTAAACCCTATTCCATATGAGCTAGAAAATATAAAGGATATAGAAAATTATAGAAAGAGAGAAAAATCAATTGGAATACCAATAATTGTTAATGACAAGAATTTCTTTAGCCAGTCCCAAGAAGGACGTCACAGATTTATAAAGGAATCAATTCTTCAAAAAATGGATTTATTAAATGAGGTGGTAAGGTCGAGAAAACTTGATACCAAAGTGGATGCGCTAAAATCGGATTTACAAAAGTTGCTGAGCTAACCAACTGTTCGGGACATATAGTTTCGAACTCGTTCTGGTCGTAGGTTAAGCGTAGCGGTCCTAGGACCTATGATGAGCAAGAGCGTACGCTCGTTGTTCCAGACTTGCAGTCTCTTGCTTTTAGCTATGAAGTAAAAAACAGAAAACCGGTCTGCTATTGTAGGATCGGTTTTCTTTTTGTCAGTATTGGGAGATTAGCTATTTTGTCTCATAAATAAAATAATCGATAATGAAAGTTGGAAGGTTAAGAAAGGGATCTACTCTTCTATATTTATATTTCACTCTTTTGATAATAGGCTGCAATCCAATATTAGAGAATAGCGAGAACTCGATATCCATTCAAATTCACGAAAAAGGATTTTATACCGTAAATAAGAGAAGAATTTCAAAAAAATACCTTAAAGAATATCTAATTCAGGAGGTAAAAAAGATAGAAGAGCTTGGTTATTCAAGAGAGGAAATCGTAACGGTTATCAAAGCGGATTCAGGAACTAAAATGAAACATGTCGTTGATCTACAAGTAATTTTGAAAGATCTAAAAATGAAAAAGATAATATATTCTGATTAAACTGGACTAGTTATTCCAGGTCGACTGCTATCGCTGAAGACCTAGAACAACAGGTAAAGTAATTTGAATATTTTTTGATTAAATCATGAAACGGTTAAGTGTGAAACAAGTTAATAACTTGATAACGGGGACTAGTTTATCAATTGAATTACCTTCATCTTCTGAAAATTTGAGAGCTTTTTTGACCATATATTCATATATGAGAAGTAGTGATGGAGGTATTGCCGGTTCCAGGGTCTCGAAGGTTTTGAATAGCAATAAGGAGGGGTTGAGGTTTTCATTTAGAAAATATGAAATTGATAAGAGCTACATTGAAAATGATTGGGATATTGCTCCTGAAGATCTAGCTAATTCTATTCTAAAAACTGATATTGAATCGATTGAAGATTTGGAGAAAGAATTGAGTGAATTTCTTGATGATTTTTCAGAATTGGATGTAGAGTGGAGATGTGATAACCCGCTCTAACACCCGTTATTCTAAGTCTTCATTGACTTCGAATGATAAATGAATGGACAGAGACTTTGTCTCAGAACCGAAGGTAAAAAAGAAAGAAAAGATGAGAAATATATTTTTTTTATTATTCACTATGTTGATTTCTTGCACAACGAAATATGATCTCAAACAGGATCATCAATGTATTCCTGAATTACTAATTGAATCAAATCAAGATACTTTAAGAGTCGGTGAAGTATAACCACCCTCAGAGTCACCCGCAAGGGGACTCTGAGTAAACAAAGGGAAAAGATCAATTTATGGAGCTGAAAGTTTCAAAAGACATTGAACAAAAGGACTAAGACAGATTTAAAAATTGAAAACATTGAAAAGGTGAATTTAAAGAAACAAGC
>JAUJEA010000015.1 GCA_030442035.1 Splendidivirga corallicola | reverse complement strand
ATAAGCCTTGCAATCATCTTCACTGGAAAACTCTTTGGAAAAATCTATTATATTATGACCTTTAAAAATATCCATCATTCTTTGAAAATTTTATCAAATATAGGTTATATCTAAAGTAATAACTCTAAACACTTTAACACTTTAACACTTTAACACTTTAACACTTTAACACTTTAACACTTTAACACTTTAACACTTTAACACTTTAACACTTTAACACTTTAACACTTTCCTTAAAAGATTTCTTAGCACCAATAAAATTTTTGCAAATATTATTATCTTTGAGCCAAATATTATTTTGAAATAAGGAAAAAAATGAGTGTAAATTCTAAATTGGACAGAATAGACCGAAAGATTTTGGAGATTTTGCAGTCCAATGCCAAAATAACCAATGCGCAACTTTCAAAGGAAATAGGATTATCTCCTGCCCCAACCTTGGAACGGGTCAAGAAGCTTGAGAATTCCGGGATCATAAAAAGTTATCATGCTACATTAGATACGGACAAAATCGGCCTGGGTGTTAGCACATTTGTACTGGTGTCTCTCAAAGGACATAATAAAGATAATATAGAGAAGTTTGTGGAGGCTATCCACACAATCAATGAGGTCGTTGAATGTCACCATATCACCGGCACAGGTGATTTTATATTAAAAATCATTACAGAGGATATTTCCAAATATCAACAATTAATGCTTGAAAAGGTCAGTGATATCCCTGTTGTGGATAGCATGCAGTCCATGGTAATCCTGTCTACCTTCAAAGATCGTAAAGTGCTGCCTGTTCCTGAGTAGCGTTCTTATCGTTTTAAAGTAAAACTGAAATACACAGGTAGGTGGTCTGAAATCTCTCCTGCCTCTTTCAATACCCTTGCTTCAATAGGGTGAATGTGACTGCTATTGTAAAAAATATAGTCAAGTTTTACATAAGGATCTCTGCTGTCGAATGTCAGATAAAGATCTTCAGCCTCCTCATAAACACTTGGTGTGATGGCTGACCTAAGCCCTGGTTCTTCAAAAAAGAGTTTAGCTGCCTGATCTTCTTTTCGTTTGTTTTTGGCAAATGGGGGTGCACTGTTAAAATCGCCAAGCAATAGGACCGGGTACTCCCTGGCATATTTTCTGTAAATATCCAAAAGCCTTTTTGCCTGCTTAACTCTGGTTTTGTAGTGATAGGCTTCCAAATGAACATTGATCACAATTAATATTTGGTTTTGAACCTCAACCTCACCAATTTGGGCCACACGATCAATGTAAAAAGCATTGTAATAAAAAGGATTTTCTTCAGGCTTTGGAAATACGATCCTTTGGTTTTCAACAATATTAAAGATACTGATAATGCCCTGGCCTGAGAGTATACTACCATATTGAACGGATGGAGGCCAGTAGGGGAAAGGAATATATTTTTTATCCCAGTTGATCGCTCTCGCTGTGTAGGTATAATCCGCACCCTTGGCAATTGCGTACATCTGATCAATGTTATGGGATCTCGAAGAATTAAAATCGATTTCTTGAAAACCAACCACATCGGGTTGCCATTTCTTTAATAAATTTTGTGCGCTGATTAAATTTTTGGCCAGCAAGCCTTCTTCCAATACAAGAGGTTTATTGTTATTCATACCAGATAGGAATCCGATATTGTAAGTCATAGCAGACAGAGTATCTTTACCCAAAGAGTGACTGGAGTCATTCTTAAGTGGGATTATGTTTGTATAATCATCCTTGTGTAAATTGGAAGAACTCGCCCAAAAAAAGAACGAAACAAATGCAATGATGATAAGCAGGCTTCCAAATTTTATGATTCGCCACATAGACAGAGATCAGGAATATTTAAGAAATCCAAGAAAGCTTTGTACTTGATTTCAAGTGCCACACTTAATAACTGAACTTGGCAATCCGTCCATTAGAACCAGATGCAAAACCGGTTTCCCCATCCGGAGCAAAACTTACGGCATGATAACCAATTGTATCCATTGGAATCCAGTTAATACCTCCATCCTCAGAAAAATCACAACCAGATGTCCCGACGGCAATGACATTTTTACCTTTGCTATCCAGATATTCAACACAGGATCTGAAACCTCCCGGATTGTTTTCATTGATAACCTTCCAGCTTTTGCCTCCGTCATTGGTGAGAGCGGCATTCCCATTCCTGAGTGTATCATTGGCATAATCTCCACCAACCGCTAATCCCATTGAAGTTCCGTTGAATGCCAAAGAAAAAATACCTTTGGTTGGAGCATCATGCATGATCGGTGTTTCAGATACTTGCCAGCTTTTCCCCTTATCGGTCGTGTAAAATACACGGGCTGCCGGACCTCCCAATCCTATCCAGGCATGTGAGTTTCCTTGAACTCTCAAACAAGTGCCACTAGCAGCAAAACCAGCCTCACTCTCCATAGTTTGCGGAAAGTTTTCTTTGGAAATTTCTTTCCAGGTATCCCCTCCATCTTCTGTGATAATTACAAACAATCGACCTTCAATAGGATCACTAAAAGCAATGCCATTATCATCATCCCAGAAATCCATGGCGTCAAAGAAAATACCCTCTCTGTTGTTGAGATACTTTTGCTGCCAGGTTTCTCCTCCATTGACTGTTTTATAAATTTTGGCAGGTAATCCGGCGCTAATAATTATTGCTGTATTTTCATCAAAACCCTGGATATCTCTAAAGTCTAGTTCTTCTGCACCTTTCACAGTAAATAACTTCCAGGTTTTTCCTCCATTGATGGTCCTTAAAACAGATCCTGAGCTCCCACTGGCCCAGGCAATTTGATCATTAACTGTGTGCAAACCCCTTAAGCTGGCGCTGGTACCGGTTTCCAGCTTTATCCATCTGGGAACAGTCGATTCGGTGACCTGATTATCATTAATGGCCTCTGCACTATCCTCATTCTTGGATGTGCCACAACCTGACATAAACAGAATGATGACAAAAAAGTAAATGCTGTAGTTTTGATTCATACAAATATTATGTGTATCTGAAGATTGCCATAAATTTGAGATTAAATTTATATTTTATCAATACTCTGGTACTTAATTAAATCGGTATCTGTAAAAGTCGATCAACATTAGGTATTAATAACCTTAATTTGAAATTATAAACTTGATTATTTGACTGGGTAATCCAAAGAAAATTAATACATGAACTGACATAAATACAAAAAGACTCAGTACTCCAAAATTTCAATTTTATTACCGATTAAATTTCTAGGAATAATCCAAATTATGTTTTAAAATAGGGAAAATGTTACTTGGGAATGGTATCTTTTCTTTTTAGTCTGGCAATGTGAAAGATAATGCGCAATTTAGATGTTCGCTATGTTCTACCATAGTTTAAAATTTGCACTTTGAAACTCAGAAAAATCGGATAATTATGCATTATTTCAAGGTAGGAGACGCAGTCAGACTTAAATCGGGAGGACCTACGATGATTGTAAATAAAGTAACGGGTGATTTGGTAAGATGCGTTTGGCTCAGTAAAAACAGAGAATCAGTAATTTGTAGCCAGTTCTTAGAATTCTCTAAACCCACCAGTGAAAAAAAGAGACTTACAGTTGTCAAAAGTAAATAAAAGAACGTCTGGTTTTCCAAACGTTTTTATTTTGACCACAGGTTTACGAATTGATTGATCAAGAATTTTCATTAAAATTCGACTTACTTTTTTCATCGCTTCACCGGCTTGAGAATAATTTAATTGATACAAATATTAGAAAATTTCATTCCTTAAGCCTACCAGCTTTTGTATTCATGTTTGATGGGCTGGTAACCCTCGAACTGATTTAAAACTTCAACACTTTAATACTCCGGCATTTCCACAACGGTCTTTAATCTCATCAAATCTTTTTGAATCACTCCTAATCGGTCTTTTCAGTCCGCGGGAAGAAATCAATTTTTTTAGTAGGATTGAATTTGAAATCAGATATATTTACGGCTTGGGATTTTATTTTTTCATTTAAGTTTCAGCATGTTATTAGAGGCAGCAACTTTTATAGTTGGCTTTGTGGTGCTAATTAAGGGTGCGGATTTTTTGGTTAAAGGCGGATCTTCATTAGGCAAACGTTTTGGAATGTCTGATCTTGTCATTGGCCTCACGATCGTTTCATTTGGCACTTCAATGCCGGAGTTATTGGTGAATGTAATATCAAGTCTTCAGGGAAGTTCGGAGTTGGCCATTGGAAATGTATTGGGAAGTAATATTGCTAATATTCTATTGATTCTGGGTGTTTCAGCTTTGGTTTGCCCTTTGCCAATAACACGCAATACCTATTTTATTGAAATACCATTTTCACTTACCGCAACGTTATTAGTAGGTTTTTTGGCGAATGCCTCGCTTTTCTACCACGTTACGGATTTATATATCAGCAGATTCGACGGCGTTGTTTTATTATTTTTCTTCTTTTTGTTCCTCGGGTATATCTTTATGACCACTAAAGAAAAGAAGGAAGCTGCTTTTAAAACTACCTACAAAGAAGAATCATTGTTCAAATCGATTGGTTTAACGACTCTTGGTATTTTGGGCCTTTACTTTGGAGGCGATTGGATTGTCGATGGAGCCCTTTATTTTGCAGGATACTTTGATGTAAGTGAATCTTTCATCGGTCTCACGGTTGTAGCACTGGGCACTTCACTACCTGAACTGGTTACTTCGGCAGTTGCCGCTTTTAAAAAGAATACTGACATTGCCGTTGGAAATGTAGTAGGCTCCAATATTTTTAATATGCTTTGGATTTTAGGAGCAAGCGCCGTGATCAAGCCCCTTCCATTTGATGTCATTAGCAATACCGATATTCTTATGATCATTGCTTCAAGCAGCATGCTGATCATGGCCGTGGTTATTGGCAAAAGGCCGGTTATCAGTCGTCCGGAAGCGATATTCTTTCTCATCTTTTATTTCGCCTATATATACTACTTAGTGGATCGAGGGTAGTCCTTATGAAGGCAGATACACATTGTCAATGTTTTCTTGATTAGCTTATCAATTTGATTTTCAGCTAGCTATATTTTTCGTTGAATTTTCCTTTAGCTATGCTTAACTGGTTACTCGAAATAAATTTTCGAAATTAATTCATATAATTATTTTAATTTTTATTTGTCTTTTATAAATTTGAATATTTTTAAAACACAATTTTTTACCCCAATAAGTACATTCAATGAAAATTTCCAGACTAGCGTTATTTGGATGGTTAGCCATGCTTTTTGTCCAGTGTCATTCACTGCAATGGAATCAGCAAGACAAACATGTGCAATCAGAAAGAGCTTCAGAAAGTGTCCTTGAGGCATTTGCAAAGTACCCTAATGGTATTATGAAATTAAAGGCATCTACGCCAGGCTATGACTATGCCTATGACGTTGCCGAGAAAGATGTTTACTACGGTAAAGACAGCACGAAATTTCACTTCAAGCAGGTCGAGATTCGATTACATGAAACCATGCCTGCAGGTCAGGTCATAGTGGATTTTACTTTCCTTGATGATCAGGGGAATAAAGTAAATGTAAATGGAGTAGACCTGATCAGGCTAACACCTAAACTGGATAGCCAGGATGAGTTAATCTATGCAGAGTTGCTACTTGAAGAGTTTAACCGGTTCGGTGTTAGTTTCAGAAAAGAACATGAAGAATTCAATGTACAACTAGCTACATCAGAAGTCCCGGAGGTGCAGGAAAATGCCTACAGATGTTCCATCGTGAATAATTGTCTCGCCGGAACCAAATGGGAGTTCGCACTGAACACGACGGATTATTCGGATTTCAAAGACCGCATTCGAGGTATCAATAACCTCAATCAGAATCGTTTGCTGGCACACAGTTGGTTTTATTTGGACCGGGATCTCTACAATGCTTTAATGCATATGAAAAACCCACAGTTGAAAGCAGGTGCTCTTGATCTTGACTATGACAGCCTTTCCGTAATTGGTGAAAATACTGTAGTAGATTTCGAAAAGCTTAGAAAGCCTGTGAGGTACCGGGTTGAAACAGCAATGCTTGAAGTGGGGCATCAAAGTAATCGTGTCGTGAAACCCCTTGACATAGAAGAACACTTCAAGGCAGAATTTGGCTTATTGCTCAACAATAAGCGTTACACCTACAAAACGATCCTGGAGGAACCGATTTCATTAACACAATTCAGAGACAGGGGCTTTTACTTTGAGACGACCCCAAAGGTTTGTGACTTTAACTGGATGAAATATGTGGATAATATTGAGGTGGATGTGCTTGACATAGAAGGCTCAAATTCTTATGTCCAACTCACATTGAATGGGCAATGGTCACCTTATAAGGTAACGATTGGTAATGTTGATCTGGCTTTGATCGATGAACAAAAACTTTTTGGCTTGCTCTTTGGCGTTAACGCTTATCCCAAATCAAGAAGATACAATCCTTCACAAAATACCATTGTTTATGATGCGGAATTATTACCGGATGAAATAAAGCCCTTCGTATTGCTAACAGATAACAAAAGCGGAAAATGGATCAACAACCAATACAAGGGCATCGAAAAAATTTACCTCACATACGAATCATTGGAAAGAGATGTTTTAAACGTCTATGTGTTGTCCTATGAAAGGATTACACCAGTTTGGATGGGAAGAGTAAAATTGCCAAAAAAACTAAGGCAATTGGTTCGTGTTAGAAGAAACCTGTACAATTATTAACCCTATTAGATTATCTATCCAGCAATGAAAAAATCAATAAAGAATTATTGTGTCCTAGCCGTATTTTGTCTTTTGATCAATGGAGCATTTGGGCAAAAAGCGATTAAACTTGAAAAGCAACAAACTACTTTTTTCTATACCCAACTGAACTTACATGCCGGTTATATGAACGCACCTGGCTCAGAAAAATGGGATTTAGCTGAGAGGGGGCCTAAAAATCAATTGGCATTTCAACTATTTTCAAGAAATCAAAAATTATTGCAGAAAGGTTTTGTAAAATTGATTTCACTTGATTCCTGGAAATTAAGATTCTCTTTTGCATATCAGGATCAAATGAGGTCGGATGGGTTTAACCATGGGAATATTCAACTCAGACTATTGGATTCCTGGGTAAAATTCAAAACCAGATGGGACAGGACAACTATAACAATTGGTAAAAAAACTTTACCATATGGACACAACCCTAAAATGGATCCTGTCTCAAGCTTTATGAATAACCTGATTAGTTCTGACATAGGTTTTGCCCAGGATATTGGTGTTTTTGTGAAAACGCCTGTATCAAACGGATTGGATCTTGAATTCGCCGTGACCACAGGAGGAACTTTTGATCAACCAATAGCGATTTGTGAGGATGTCATCATGGATGATATCGTAATGGGAGAAACCTGTAAAGTAAGATTGGAAAAAATCGAATACAATAATACCTGGCTGGTTAGCGGAAGAATCGGGCAACAATCTTTCAGGAAAAATGAATTGGGAGTATTAGCGGCTACCGGGTATATTCCCAGCGTATTTGATAAAAACGAGTTTCAGCACATTGCCCGGTTAGGGTTTGACTGGGTATACAAATACAAGGAGCGGTTTAAAATGGTTCATCAGATTGCCGGTGGAAAGAACTATACGGATAGTCAGGGTAATTTTACGAATTTGGCTATTCAAAATAATATAGATTTTTTCTTTAATGGCAAATTTTTCATCAGTGCCGGGCATTCATTTAATATGCAAAATCCAAATGACCCAGAGGGTATAAAACAAATCCGCAGTGCTCTCACAAACAGCTTGACCTATGCCTTTAGTCCTCATACAAGATTTAGAGTAAATCAATATTATGCTTATACAGACAATAGTGACAATAATAACTGGGGTGTTTTATTTCAGTTGGTTACAGGATTTGGAAAGCGACCCTAGGTAGTAATAAGTTAAAAGGGAGCACTGTTAAGGCTCCCTTTTAATTTTCTTTTAACGAAGTAAGAACTAAAATAAAATCTTACTGAATATTTAATCCCCAGTCATATTCATAATACCCTAATTCAAAGTTTTCAGGAATCTTATTATCTCTGAATTGATTGATATAAGTGATAATGTTCGGTTTTTCTTTAATAAAATCCTTGGCATACCACTTAAATATCATTGATACATTGACCTTTCGACTTGAAGATTGTACCTGGATAAAATTGTCGTTGTTCAGCGATTCTCTGGTACGTTGTTGTAACTGGGTATCTATTTGATTCGGAGCATAGGCAAAATCAGCCAGCGGTGGACAACCATTTGCTGCACAAGCCAGGGCGAAATGAATTCTGGCATCTCCAAATTGCCTCATGATTTTTATGATCTCAAGTGCATTTAAGGTAAGTTGCTCACCGGCAATTCTGTGTTTTACCTTGTCGAAGAAACCGCTTTGATCCATAGCA
This sequence comes from Splendidivirga corallicola, assembly GCA_030442035.1. Classification (GTDB taxonomy): domain Bacteria; phylum Bacteroidota; class Bacteroidia; order Cytophagales; family Cyclobacteriaceae; genus Splendidivirga; species Splendidivirga corallicola. Next base: position 173,419 of record JAUJEA010000015.1, on the reverse strand, counting down.
GATTTCAATGGATAGTATTTCGCTACCTGATAAATAACCACCATGTTATAGGCATTTAGATAGAAGGCTTTTCTTTCATCTTCTGTGGTTCCGGAAAGGTCCATAGTGCCTATGGCTTCATATAATTGTTGGGCATTGGTTAAATTCTTTTTGATGGCTTCATAGTCCACTCTTCCTTCCTGCGTGTATTTTTTCAAGAAACTATCAACATCACCAAAGAATTTAGTAAGTTTTTCATTTGCAAACCCTGAGTGAATCGCTAAAACAAAAGTTAGGATAAACAAAAAATATCTTTTCATAAGTTTAAAATTTTTAGGTCAACCGAGATCATGACACTTGAGCTATAAGCACCTTCTTTCTGGTCCTGTTGGACAAGTTTGTGTCAACTCTGATTAATTGGGATCTCAGGTATGGCCTGTTTCACGTCATAGATTTTTTAATTCCAATAAATTCAATGTGATGTGCTAGCGGTATGCTATTGAGGTTATACCCGCAGGACGGAATAAGGTTTTGAATTAAATTTCAAATTGTCAGTCTAGAGACAGTGATGTAAGAAAATTAATGTTTAAACACCTGTTTTAGTTATTTGTGGAGCTTTTTTTCTGAGATTTTTATTGGATCAACTGTTTTTAATGCCAAAATTTCATCAATATTCTTAGGAAATAACCATCATATTCATCTATATTTTTGTCTGCAAGTTTTAGATTTTTTGCAGGTCAAAACAACTGATGTCCCCTGGTTGACATTTGAAAGACTTTGCGTAACTTATTATTTGAATTGGAAGTTGTATAGGTATTCAATATGAAAAAGATAGTTATAATAGGAAACGGTATTTCCGGTATCACAGCCGCAAGGCATATCAGGAAACTAAGTGATCACCAGATCACCATAATTTCGGCCGAAACAGATCATTTTTTTTCAAGAACTGCCCTCATGTATATTTATATGGGACATATGAAGTATGAAAATACTAAACCATATGAGGATTGGTTTTGGAAAAAAAATCGCATCGACCTTCTTAGGGCTTATGTTGAAAAAGTAGATTTCAATAGCAAATCACTACAACTCGCCAATGGTGATACGGTGCCCTACGATGATTTGATTCTTGCTACTGGATCCAAATCCAATAAATTCGGATGGCCGGGTCAGGATCTAAAAGGGGTACAAGGACTCTATAATTTTCAGGACCTGGAAAGTATGGAAGAACATACACAGGGAGTAGATCGTGCGGTGGTTGTAGGAGGAGGACTGATCGGAGTGGAGATGGTCGAAATGTTGATGTCACGAAATATCAAAGTTACTTTTCTGGTAAGAGAGCCAAGTTTTTGGAATATTGTATTGCCACCGGAAGAATCAGATCTTATCAACAGACATATTCTGGAACATCACGTAGACCTGCGACTTTCAACAGAGTTGAAAGAAATATTGGCAGATGACGATGGCAGAGCCAGAGCAGTTATTACCAATGAAGGAGAGGAAATCAAATGTCAGTTTGTTGGTCTAACAGTAGGTGTGAGTCCTAATGTTGATTTTCTGAGAGATTCCGAACTGGAATTGGATCGGGGTATTCTGGTTAATGAATATCTTGAGACCAATATTCCTAATGTATATGCGCTAGGTGACTGTGCTCAATTTAGGCAACCCTTTCCTAATCGCCGTCCTATAGAACAAGTTTGGTATACTGGCCGCATGATGGGCGAAGCAGTATCCAGAACGGTATGCGATATAAAGACGGCATACAAGCCTGGGATCTGGTTTAATTCCGCTAAATTCTTTGATATAGAATATCAGACTTACGGACATGTATGGAGCCAACTGAAAGAAAATGAAGATCAGTTTTATTGGGAGCACGATAGCGGAAAGAAATGCATCAAGTTTGTTTTTGATAAAAATGATAGAACCCTTTTAGGAATAAATACTTTTGGTATCAGACTCAGACATGAAGTCTTCAACAGATGGTTAAGTGAGAAAAGGGACGTAAATTTTGTATTGGAAAATTTGAGAGAGGCGAATTTTGACCCGGAATTTTTTAAAAGACATGAGGAAGAGATTGTTGAGTCGTACAATGCACAACATCCGGAAAACCAAGTGATCTTGAAAAAAGGAGGACTGCTTTCAAGAATTTTTGCTTGAACATTAAAAGAACGAAGTATAAACGGATGAAACGAACATGACTTTTATAATTACAAAAATAACCGTACTGGTTTGATTATAAATGTTTTGCAAGTTCCATCTGACCATTGAAAAATAATTATAAACAGATGAAATTAATAAAGTGGACTGGCCTGGTTATTTTTTTGGCTGCATTTTCATTGTTTACTGGGGTATTTTTTCTTTCCCAATTTAAGCTAACCAATGAGGTACTTGAAGAAACAATTGCTGATGAGTCCAAACGGAATGCCTTTAGTAAAGAGGCTGCAACCTACAAAGGGAATGAATATGCTTCTAATTTCGTTTTTGTTCGGGAACTCTCAGCTACTTTCGAAAGAGTAAATGAAAAGGCCTTAAAGACTTACAGTATTTCTGAAGCCGAAATAAATACACTCGTAGAGAGATCCTCAGGAGATGGGCAAATTGAGTTTAGTCTTTCATTGATCGATGAATTGTTTGGTGGGGAGGATGAAATTAATCAATATAAAAGGAAGACATTTACTGATTATGGAAATTGGTTGGATGGCAGGCAATTTAACACTGCGGAAGAGTTAAAGACGCAATTGACCAATGTCGTAGATAACATCAGGAAATATGGTATTATCAATCAAAAAGGATTTGATAAGTATCAGGTAAAGAACCTCAAATATGCTATCGCCAAAGCATCGAGCTATGGTCCTGTTAAGGATCAACCTATACTTTTTATATTTTTGACGTTTATTGCTTCTATCATTGGGGCATTATTATACATTTTGCCTAAAGTAAAAGAAGGCCCTCCGGGAATAAAAAATAATCGGATATATTTTGACCCAATGAAGAATGTAGGATGGTTAGGTATTTTAACCGGTACTTATCTTATAGCATTTTACATCTTCCTATATTATTATCCGGAATACATGACAAATTGGATCATCATGGTCGATCCGGTAAGTTTCTTTCTTAAAGGAAGTGCAGGAGGTAGATTCTTCTTGTATGGTTTCATCTATACCTTGTGTATTTTGGTAATGGGTGTACGCATGATCATTAAATATAGGCATAGTAAATACCAGATCATACGTACCATTTCTGTGATGTTCTTCCAAACAGCATTTGCTTTCCTCATCCCGGAAATATTATTACGACTCAATAAACCATATTTTGACTTTAAGAATATCTGGCCACTTGATTATGATTTCTTTTTTAACAATGAACTGGATGCACTTATAAATAGCGGGGGGTTAGGTATATTCATGTTAGGTTGGGGAATAGGCTTGATCCTGCTAGGTGTGCCGATATTTGTTTATTTCTTTGGTAAGAGATGGTATTGCTCATGGGTTTGCGGTTGCGGGGGTTTGGCCGAAACATTGGGGGATCCCTACAGACAATTATCTGATAAGTCTTTAAAGGCCTGGAAGGTAGAGAGAATACTAATCCATTTCGTATTGGTATTTGCCATTGTTATGACTGCAGGTGTACTTTATACATATTTTACAGGAGTTTCCGAAATTTTTGGATTCAGTACATACTCCATAAGAGAGACCTATGGTGCTTGGATCGGAGCAGGTTTTGCAGGTGTTGTCGGTACAGGGTTTTATCCATTCATGGGTAACAGGGTATGGTGTAGATTTGGATGTCCTTTAGCAGCATATCTTGGATTAGTGCAGCGCTTCAAGTCCAGATTTAGAATTACGACCAATGGTGGCCAGTGCATTTCATGTGGTAATTGTTCGACCTACTGTGAAATGGGTATCGATGTGAGATGGTACGCACAAAGAGGGCAAAATATTGTCAGATCTTCTTGTGTTGGATGTGGTGTTTGTTCAGCTGTTTGCCCCAGAGGTGTTTTGAATTTGGAAAACGCTGATGAAGGTAGCAGATTCAACGAACCCATTCTAATTGGAAATGATAGTGTTAAATTGAGTCAATAATATTTCATGCGAGGAAGACTGATTTTCTGAAAAAAATATAAGAATATCCGTGAAGTTGGTTTTGTCATTGAATAGACATTGGTTTCAGATTTAAAAATTGTTTTCTTCGCATTCTTTTATAAAGATTATTAATTAAAATACCTTTGCAGCATATTGATGAAGCCAAATATTAAGGTGATTATCCCTGCATTCAATGAACAAAATTCAGTGGGTAATGTGGTGAGGGATATTCCGAAGACCTTAGTAAGTGAGGTAATCGTTGTAAATAATGCATCGACCGATGAAACTGAAAGGGCAGCAAGAGAAGAAGGGGCAAAGGTAATAGACCAACCCATTAGAGGATATGGTAATGCATGTTTGAAGGGGATGGAATATGTGGCTTCTTTGAAAAACGATAGACCGGATATAATTGTCTTCATAGATGCTGATTATTCCGACTATCCCGAAGAAATTATTAATCTGGTGGAACCAATTATAAAAAATAATGTTGATTTAGTGATCGGATCCAGAGCGTTAGGAGATCGGCAGCAAGGTTCAATGACTTTTCCACAGATTTTTGGTAATTGGCTGGCGACGACTCTGTTGAGACTCTTTTACGGAGTTAGGTTTACTGATCTGGGTCCTTTCAGAGCTATTAAGTATGACAGTTTGTTGTCTTTAAATATGCAGGATAAAACATACGGGTGGACAGTTGAAATGCAGCTGAAAGCCGCGAAAAAGAAGTTTGATTGTGTTGAGGTTCCGGTTAATTATCGAAAACGAATTGGGTTCTCTAAAATTTCCGGGACTTTGAAAGGTACTTTAATGGCTGGTTATAAAATTCTTTGGACCATTTTTAAATATTTGTGATCAACAGGCAACATGGAGATATTAGTAGTAGTTCTTTACTGTTTGGCACTCTTACTCATTTTTCTATTTAGTCTTGGACAGTTAAATCTTACCAGGCACTATCTGAAGAAAAAGAAACAAGATAAATTTGTTAGTGCGCTGGAACCAACGACCGATGAAGATTTACCTGTGGTAACGGTTCAACTTCCGGTATACAATGAGCTTTATGTGATTGAAAGATTGATCGATGCCTCAGCTTCTTTTGATTATCCAAATGATAAATTGGAAATACAGGTTCTTGACGATTCAACGGATGAGACAGTTGAATGCATCGCCAGGAGAGTAGCATTTTGGCAGAACAAAGGAGTAGATGTTAAACATGTCAGGCGGTCGGATAGGGTTGGATTCAAAGCAGGTGCACTAAAGTATGGGCTCGAAATTGCACGAGGTGAATTTGCTGCCATTTTCGATGCCGATTTTATTCCAAATAAAGATTTTCTCCGTAAAACGGTTCCTTACTTCAAGGATGAATCCATTGGTGTGGTTCAGACCCGCTGGGGGCATTTGAATAAAGACTACTCTATGCTCACCAAACTACAGGCTTTTGGATTAGATGCACATTTTTCGGTTGAGCAATCTGGCAGAAGCCAGGCAGGTAGTTTTATCAACTTCAATGGTACCGCTGGTATTTGGAGAAAAAGATGCATTGACGAAGCAGGAGGATGGTCAGCTGATACGCTGACAGAAGACCTTGATTTGAGTTATAGAGCACAGCTGAAAGGATGGAAATTTAAATTCCTGGAGGAAGTGGAAGCACCAGCTGAACTTCCGATTCTTATGCCTGCTATCAAATCTCAACAATATCGCTGGAATAAAGGAGCCGCTGAAACAGCAAGAAAGAACTTAGGCAAGGTTTTAAGATCAAAGATTGGCCTGGAGAGTAAGGTCCATGCTGTCTTTCACCTTTTTAATAGCTCTATTTTTGTTTGCTTGCTGCTGGCGGCTTTGCTTAGTATTCCCATGCTTTTCATTAAATACAATAACCCGGGCTACAAAGCACTATTTGACCTGGGAAGTATCTTCTTGCTTGGCTTTTTTAGCATTGGATTCTTCTACTGGATCGCCGCCAAAAGGATGGTCCCACAAAAAACCGGAAAATATTATTTCAGGATCTTTCCGATTTTTCTGACCGTTTCCATGGGATTGTCACTGCACAATGCCCTGGCTGTTATTGAAGGATTATTAGGTTTTAAAACACCTTTTATCAGAACTCCGAAATTCAATATTAAATCAGCCGACGAAAGCTGGAAAGGCAATATTTACGTCAGGAATAATATCACTTGGCTCACCATCATAGAAGGCTTCTTATGTGTCTATTTCATTTTTGGAATTGCCGCAGGGATTTACCTTCACGACTTTGGCTTGATTATTTTTCACATTATGTTGGCGGCAGGATTTGCAGGTGTCTTTTATCATTCTGTAAAGCCAGCGGCTTATGCTTCATAACAGTGAAAGTAAATCGAATTATCTGATTTATTTTCTGTTTATAAGCTCCTTTGCTTTATACATTCTCATTTCTTATTTCACAAAACGGGAAGATTCCTTTATACTTCTCCCGGTTTATAGCTGTTTGTTTTTTATTTATTTGGGTATATATAGGTTGATCCAATCAACTGATCATATTAAACTGGCATTATACTTTTCAATTATTTTTCGTGTAGCACTTTTATTGCTGATTCCCAACCTCTCAGATGATTTTTATCGTTTCATTTGGGATGGAAGATTAATCAATGAAGGAATTAATCCATTCGTTCATCTCCCTAATTATTATATTGAAAACCTTACTCAAGCTCCTGAGGGGATCACTAAAGAACTGTATGATAAATTAAATTCCAAAGAATATTTTACCATCTATCCTCCGGTCAATCAATTCGTTTTTATGCTTGCTGCTTTGATTAGCCCCAAATCGATTCTTGGATCAGTACTGGTCATGCGTGTATTGATAATAGCGGCAGAGGTAGGAAGCATTGTTTTGATCGGGAAACTTCTCGGGCATTACCAGCTTAACCCGAAGAATGTTTTATTGTATGCCCTAAACCCATTGGTTATTCTTGAACTTAGTGGCAGCTTACATTTCGAAGCCATAGCCATTTTTTTCCTACTGCTTGCTGTATGGGCCTGGGAAATGAGAAAAAAGTTGGGAGCAGCATTTTATATAGCCTTGTCAATTTGCACGAAATTAATCCCATTGATCTTTTTACCCTTATTCCTGACCAGAGAAAAATTCAAAAAAGTAGTATTCTTCTATTTGATTGTTGGAGGAACAATTGTGTTACTTTTTGTGCCCTTGTTGAATGCGGATTTTATCAATGGATTGACCTCAAGTTTTTCTTTATATTTTCAGAAATTCGAATTTAACGCGGGTATTTATTATATCATTCGGGAGATAGGATATTTTGTTAAAGGATATAATATTATTCAAACTGCAGGTAAATATCTGGCGTTGGCCACATTTATATCTATTATAACTTTTACCTTTTTTGAAGGAAGGAAGAAGCATAATCTTCCTACAGCTTTTTTTTGGGTTTATTTCCTCTATCTTATTTTTGTGACGACCTTGCATCCCTGGTATGTGGTTCCACTGGTAGCCTTCTCTGTGTTTACTAATTTTAGATTTCCAGTATTGTGGTCAGGTTTGATATTCTTTACCTACCTGAATTATTTAAATGGTTCCTATCATGAGAATTTGTGGGTTGTTGGTGTGGAATATATAGCTACTTTCGGTTTCTTGATTTTTGAGTTGATCAAAAGACTTCCTGGCAGAAAATTAAAGCTTGTATAGCATATTTAAAATATTTTTACTTTGACAGATTAGAGATTTTGTTTAATAAAAGGAAGTCCAAATCACTAAAGAATAGACAACCCTTCTTGATTCCTTTTCGATTTAATACAGTCCATGTGGAAATACATCTGGAAAAGGGATTTTCATTGATCTCGTTAGTAGTTATCATGATCATTGCCATTGTCTGGTTTCTCCTGGAACCGATCAAACGATGAGCAAAGTGATACAACTGATAAAGAGAGAATCTTCAACCACCATGATTTGTGTTCTCACAAACTACCGATTTCCCATGGCCGTAGGTTAGGCATAGCGATAACCGTAAGAAAGTGTTAAAAAGTGTTGAAGTGTTGAGGTAGGAAAGTTTCGGTGCCAAGCGCAGGATGGAGCAGGGATATTGTACATTATTCATAACTCATAATTCAATGCTATTTTTTAAGGAAATATTTGAAGGCTGATCTTTAATGGCACCACATTGATGAAGAAATATCATTTTGGCTAAAGCCTATCTTTGCATTTCATATACACAGGCTAAAGCCTGTGGCAATTCATTGATCTTTGAACCAGGCATGTTTCCTGACTTAGGATAAACAATGTCAATCATTGTTCATTAAATGAAAACTCTAACAAAGGATTTAAATTGCCTCCGGATTTATCCGGAGAATAAAAAATTCAATTCTAAAAGGCTTTAGCCAAAACTGAAAATGACCTTTGGGATGCTTATTATTTCCTGGTTATGAGGTACTGATCCAATAATTTAAAAGCAAAAAAATGCTCTTTGGCAGATCAAAATTTTTAGAAAAAGGATATGAATTGATACCAGGCATTAAATATGCCCCTTTTTTTATTATCAAATTTCAAAGTATCAAAGTAGAAATATACAATTTAATGCCATTTAGATAAGCTCTCAGGTGTCAGATAATTTTCTATCACATTAGGGAACGTCATTTGGACTGAAATCTGACACCTGACTTGGTCTGAAAACTTTCAAAATATTTCCTTAACTACATGACATTGATATACAATGGGTGTACGACAAAATGCATTTCAATTTAGATTAATTAGTTTGACTACTTGTTGAGCCCCGTTAGGGGTCAAAAATTGGTAGCCAAAAATAGAAGCTGTTCCCCGTGCCTTTAGGTACGGGATGTGTCATACCTAAAGGCACGCTACAGCGTTCTCCTGTTATTTTACCCACTTTAAGCCCCTAAGGGGGCAACATCTAAAAAGCCCCTTTTCGGGACTTAATAGTCTCGAACAAATGGGTTCGAAGTGATGAAGTAATGCTGTCCGCCTTTAGAGCACTTAAGAAAATGTAAAAAGCCTGGACTACAAGTCCAAAGACATTGGTTCGGGAACAGTGGGGACTTTTTTAGATTATATGCATTTTGTCGTACACCCTGTACAATTAGTCTAGCAGTTAATTGGAAAATGATTTATTAACCCTGCTTTGTCATGTAATGCGTGAGGGACAGTAGCTTTAGTACCCCACAGCACCCGAAGGGGCGAGGAGTACTTGCGGATGGCCTGGCCCGAAGGGACACGCCATAGTTGACAAAGTAGGATTAGTCTTTCTACTAAATACTTGCTACTTATTACTGCAGCGAGGGCTTTTTTCGGGAAGCCTGATTGAATAATGCTTTCTATCAATAAAATTGCGACAATATGACCGCATTTTGCTGAAGAAAGAAGAGTTTCATGACATAATTTCTTGAAATTGTTCAATTTGGTGAGTGGATTACATTTTGATGGAAGGCATTAAGTTCCAGTAACCAAATAATAAGAAGATGAATTTCAATAATTATACAATCAAATCACAGGAGGCGATCCAGAAAGCCACGGAGATCGCAAATAGCAATCAGCAACAGGCTATTGAAACAGGCCATATATTAAAAGCAATATTATTGTCCGATGAAAATGTCATTTCATTTTTAATTAAGAAACTAAGTATTAACAGAAGTCAGTTGGAAACGAAGCTGGATGAGATTGTTAATGCTTATCCGAAGATAAGCGGGCAACAACCTTATTTATCCAATGATGCACATGCTGCCCTAACCAAAGCCTCTAACGTGCTTAAAGAGTTCAAAGATGATTATGTCGCTATAGAGCATATGATCTTGGGTTTGCTTATGGGTAAAGATAAGGTGGCTTCTTTGCTTAAGGATCTTGGACTGAATGAAAAGGATCTTAAGGTAGCCATTGCTGAATTGAGAGGTGGAGATCGCGTAACGGATCAAAACGCCGAAGCAAAATATAAATCGCTGGAAAGGTATTCCAATAACTTGAATGAGTTGGCTAAGGCCGGTAAGATTGATCCAGTGATAGGGCGGGATGAGGAAATAAGAAGGGTTTTGCAAATCCTGTCCAGACGAACCAAAAACAACCCTATTTTATTGGGAGAACCAGGTGTTGGAAAAACGGCCATCGTGGAGGGATTAGCACAGAGAATTGTTGATGGTGATGTGCCCGAGAACCTGAAATCAAAAACACTTATTTCGCTTGATATGGGATTGTTAGTGGCAGGAGCCAAATATAAAGGAGAGTTTGAGGAGAGGTTAAAAGCCGTAATCAAAGAAGTCACAGATTCCGATGGAGAGATCATTTTGTTTATTGATGAGATCCACACATTGATAGGAGCCGGAGGAGGGGAAGGTGCAATGGATGCAGCCAACTTATTGAAACCAGCGCTGGCGAGGGGAGAGTTACATGCCATTGGTGCCACCACGCTTAAAGAGTATCAGAAATATATAGAAAAAGACAAAGCACTTGAAAGAAGGTTTCAGTCAGTTCTGGTCGATGAACCAGATGTCAATGATGCAATTTCCATATTAAGAGGGATAAAGGAAAAATATGAATTGCATCATGGGGTTCAAATAAAGGATGACGCAGTAATCGCCTCGGTAGAGCTATCAAATAGATATGTTTCTGACAGATTCTTGCCTGACAAGGCCATTGACCTCATGGATGAAGCCGCTTCCAAACTAAGAATAGAAATCGATTCATTGCCGGAGGAGTTGGATGAATTACAGAGGAGGATCATGCAGCTGGAAATTGAAAGAGAAGCCATTAGGAGAGAAAAAGACAAACAAAAAGAAGCAATTCTTTCAAAGGAAATTGCTGAGTTAACAGATGAAAGAAACGAGCTCAAAGCAAAATGGGAAAATGAAAAATCTGTTATTCAGGAGATCCAAAAAGAAAAAGAGAACATCGATAAATATAAACTGGAAGCCGAGCAAGCTGAACGAAATGGTGATTTAGGAATGGTGGCCGAGCTGAGATATGGAAAAATCCTTGAGAGTGAGAAGAAGCTGGAAGAACTCAAAGCCAAAATGGAAGCCATGCAGGGGGAAAGTTCTTTATTGAAAGAAGAAGTGGATGCAGAAGACATTGCCGAAGTAGTGGCTAAGTGGACTGGGGTACCGGTTTCTAAAATGCTTCAGAGCGACAAAGAAAAATTACTCAATTTGGAAATGGAGCTTGGTAAAAAGGTAGCCGGGCAGACGGAAGCCATTCATGCACTATCTGACGCAGTAAGAAGAAGCCGTGCGGGATTACAGGATCCTAAAAGACCTATTGGTTCATTTATCTTTCTTGGTACCACAGGTGTTGGAAAAACGGAATTGGCAAAATCCCTGGCAGATTTTCTCTTTAGTGATGAAAATGCAATGGTACGAATTGATATGTCTGAATACCAGGAAAGGCATGCGGTTAGTAGATTGATTGGAGCACCTCCTGGTTATGTTGGGTATGATGAGGGTGGCCAGCTGACCGAGGCGGTAAGAAGAAAACCATATTCTGTGATCCTGTTGGACGAAATCGAAAAAGCCCATCCGGATGTGTTCAACATTCTTTTGCAGGTTCTTGACGATGGTAGATTAACGGACAACAAAGGGCGTTTGGCGAATTTTAAGAACACTATAATTATCATGACAACCAACATTGGTTCTCACTTAATTCAGGAGAACTTTGAAGGTTTGACCGAAGGTAATGCGGAAGAAATTATTGAAAACACTAAAAATCAAGTTTTTGAGCTATTGAAAAAGTCGGTAAGGCCAGAGTTCCTCAACAGAATTGATGAAACAATTATGTTCAGACCTTTATCTAAAACCGATATCCGGAAGATTGTTGAGATACAGTTTAAGTTGGTTCAGAAGAGGCTTGCGGAAAATGGAATCACCATAGAGGCCTCGGATGATGCACTGGATTATATTGGAAAAATTGGTTTTGATCCACAATTTGGAGCCAGACCATTAAAACGAGTTTTACAGAAGGTTGTATTGAATGAGTTGTCTAGGGAGATCTTGGCCGGAAAAATTCAGAAAGACTCTGTAGTTGCCATAGGACTGGATGAGAACAACAATATTCAGTTTGATAATATAGAAAAGGTTGAAATTTAAAAACTAATAAAACCAATTTATAAAACCGGAGCAATTACTCCGGTTTTTCTTTTTAATCAAATCCCCAATTTTTTAGGGATATTGAGGGCGAAGATTAAGATCTACCTGTTCGGCAGGATTGAGATCTGCTATATTTTCGATATTTTAAATCTGAATTCTGCTAAGAGATTAATCGAATTTGGATTATATTCACCAGATGTCGTAAACAGGTCAAAAATAGTTAGTATGCATGCATACCTATTGTTTTGAAAGTATTAAATTTGACTAGCTCAAACTAATGTGTGGTTACAAAAATGATCAAAGGATTTAACCGGATACCGGGCATAAAAAAAGCCCTTTCAAATAGAAAGAGCTTTGCTTTTTTGTGGTGATGAGTGGATTCGAACCACCGACTCACGGATTTTCAGTCCGATGCTCTACCAACTGAGCTACATCACCTCCGTTTGAGAGGCACAAAACTATGTAATTTTGTAAAAGCTGCAAAATTATTTTCTAAAATAATTTTAAATTGAATTGGTAAGTAAGCAATCGTAAATAATGGAATATATTCAGCAAATTGCCTTTGTTATTGTTACCGCTTTTGCGGCCTATTTCTTGTCCAGGAGAATCAAACAGATCACAAAAAATATCCAGCTCGGTAAAGGTACGGATCGGGGTGACAAATCTCCTGAACGATGGAAAAATATGTTCCTCGTTGCCTTTGGACAAAAGAAAATGTTCAAAAAAATGATTCCGGCTTTTCTCCATCTGCTTATATATGTAGGCTTTCTTATTATTAATCTGGAGGTTCTGGAATTCATTTTAGATGGGCTTTTAGGGACACATCGATTGTTTGCCCCTTTCCTTGGAGAATTTTATACGGTATGTATCAATTTTTTTGAGTTGTTGGCAGTAGGCGTTTTACTCTCTTGCATTGTTTTTCTTATAAGGCGCAACATACTGCGGGTAAAGCGATTCTCCGGCCTGGAAATGACTTCATGGCCAACGCTGGATGCAAACCTGATATTGATTGTTGAGATCGTACTGATGCTGGCAATATTAACCATGAATGCCACCGATCAGTTATTGCAATCCCAGAATGCTCATTACACAGCAACAGGATCCTTCTTTTTCTCAGGATTACTTATGCCGCTTTTTGAGAATTTGTCTGGCCCTGCACTCGTACTTATTGAGAGATTTGCCTGGTGGTTCCACATCATTGGTATTTTTGCTTTTGCGGTTTACGTCACTTATTCAAAACATCTGCATATATTTCTGGCCTTTCCAAATACATATTATGCCAACCTCAACGAAAAAGGTAAAATTGATAACATGCCTGAGGTGACCAATGAAGTTAAAATGATGCTGGGGCTCCCACAGGAAAATGGAGGAGAGCAACAACCTCCTGCAGAGATTGGAAGATTCGGAGCCAAGGATATTAATGACCTGACCTGGGTAAACATCATGAATGCTTATGCCTGCACCGAATGTGGAAGATGTACAGCTCAATGTCCCGCTAATTTGACAGGAAAGAAGTTATCTCCCAGGAAAATTATGATGGACACAAGAGACCGGGCTGAGGAGGTTGGCAAAAGCATTACTGAAGGTGGGAAAGGTCTGGAAGATGGAAAAGCTTTACTTGGTGACTATATCACGAAAGAAGAAATAAATGCCTGCACTTCTTGCAATGCTTGCGTAGAAGCCTGCCCGGTAAATATTGATCCATTGGCCATTATTTTACAAATGAGGAGATATATAGCGATGGAAGAGTCCGGTTCTCCAGCTTCCTGGAATGCTATGTTTTCAAATATTGAAACAAGTTTTTCTCCATGGAAGTTTGCACCAACAGACCGTTTCAATTGGGCGGATGAATTAAAGAGCGAGGGTAAGTAAGTCCTTATATTTCAGATCTATAGTCTAGAAAAATAAATAATATGAGTGATAATCAACATAATGTACCAACAATGGCCGAAATGGCTGCCAAAGGAGAATCTCCCGAAATACTTTTTTGGGTCGGTTGTGCCGGCTCTTTTGATGATCGGTACAAAAATGTGACCAAGGCTTTCATAAAAATATTAAATAAGGTAAAAGTCAACTTTGCCGTTTTAGGACCTGAAGAAACTTGCACAGGAGATCCTGCCAGAAGAGCCGGCAATGAATTTTTATTTCAAATGCAGGCGGTGGCTAATATCCAGGTCTTGAATGGCTATAATATAAAAAAGATCGTTACGGCTTGCCCCCACTGTTTTAATACCATCAAAAATGAATATCCTGAACTGGGCGGAGATTATGAAGTGATCCACCATGCTACCTATTTACAACAACTTATTGATGAGGGTAAAATTATATTAAAGGGAGGGGGTGAATTCAAAGGCAAACGAATTACCTACCATGATTCCTGCTATCTCGGAAGGGCCAACAACATATATGAGGCACCTAGAACAGTATTGGAGGCATTAGACAGCGAATTGGTAGAAATGAAAAGATGCAGAACGAAAGGTTTGTGTTGTGGTGCCGGAGGGGCACAAATGTTTAAAGATGCAGAATCCGGTGATAAGGAGATCAATATTGAAAGAACCGAAGAGGCATTGGCAACAGGAGCCAATATAATTGCTTCGGCTTGCCCTTTTTGTATGACCATGATGTCAGACGGAGTGAAAAACAAGGAGAAAGAAGATAAGGTAAAAGTTTTGGACATTGCCGAGTTGATCGCTCAATCCGAAGATCTTTAGGATGGCAGACACAAACAAGATATCATTTTTTTTCGTAGTGGTATTTGAGTATGTAAGATTAAAAAGACTATAATTTAAATGTATATCCCATTTGAAGAAATGCCTAAAAATTCCAGAATTTGGATTTATCAGGCAGACAGGAAGTTAAGCGAAGAAGAGGTAATTTTAGTTCAAACTCAATTAAAAGCATTTCTTGAGCAGTGGGCTGCTCATGGTGCTGATTTGAAATGTTCCATGAGATTGTTGCATAATCAATTTGTTATTATAACAGTTGATGAACAGTTCAATGGAGCTAGTGGTTGTTCCATTGATAGTTCTGTGCATTTTGTTCAGGAACTGGGGTCAAAACTTGGAATTAATTTCTTTGATCGCACCAAAATAGCATTCCAGGTTGATCATGAGGTTTTTGTTATCTCTCAGACCCAGCTCAAAGAGCAAATACGGGATGGGATCATTTCTGAGCAGACACCAACATTTAATAATTTAGTGAGTAATATTCAGGATTTTGAAAATAGCTGGATTGTTCCTGCGAACGAAACCTGGCTTGGCCGGTATTTTAATGGCTAGAATATGCTAACAATTTCAACAAATCAGGTTTCGTTATATTAAAGATGTAAGCATGAAAATCTGTGATAATTCATGTTTATCATTTAAATTACAATAATTTTCGTTCTGAAGTAGAAAGAAATTTGATGTTATGACTAAACGATATCTAACCCTGTTATTAACAATTCTGATCATGTCACCGTTGGTGGCACAGAAGAAGTCCCTTAAGAAAGCCAGGAAAAAGCATGATCGAGGGGAGTACCAGGTCGCTATAGCCATGTATGAAAGAGCCCTCGAAAAAGGGGTTAACCAGGCAGAATCCAATTTTCAGATTGCTGAAGCTTATCGGTTATCTAATAGAGTTCAATTGGCGTTGCCCTACTACAAAGGCGCTATCGACAATGGGATAAGCAATGAAAATGCTAAACTATACTACGCTTTCGCATTGAAAGCAAACAGTCAATATGAGGAAGCCGAAAAAGAGTTAGAACAGCTTGTGGCTAATGCAGAAGATGAACAGGTGTTGGAAAAGGCAAGACTTGAACTCGATAATTTAAGAAATCTGAAGAGTATCAAAGAGAAGAACAGCTACTACCGTGTAAGGAATCTTAAAGCAATCAATTCAGCTGAAGCTGAATACTCTCCGATATATAACAACGGAGAGCTCTATTTCACTTCTTCCAGGGGAAATGATAAGATCTATAAAGCAACTGGTACCTCTTTTACGGATATATATAAAGTTCCTACAAAAGGTGCCATTGTAGATACAACTGCTATTGAAGGGTTAAGCAATCTGGTGAATAGCCCTAAGATAAATGATGGTTGTGTCACATTTTCAAGAGATGGTAGAACCATGATTTTTGCCAAAGGTAACAGTGGAAGAAAGCGAGGTACTTTTGATGTCAACCTATATATTACAAGATATAGAAGGGGTGCATGGTCAGAACCTCAAATGTTGTCCATTAGTGACCCGAATGCATGGGATTCCAGTCCGGCCTTCAGCCGGGATGGCCGAACACTATATTTTGCTTCCAATAGGAAAGGTGGTAAGGGTGGAACAGATATTTATTCTGCTAAATTGGACGGAAGAGGCAGATGGGGTAATGTGAGAAACATGGGCAATGTTATTAATACAACAGGCAATGAGATGTTCCCTTATGTGGCGGATGATGGTAAGCTTTACTTTTCATCAGATGCTCATCCGGGACTTGGAGGCTTAGATCTTTTTGTAGCAGAAAGAAAAAGTGGAAAAATTGGCATCCAAAATTTAGGAAGTCCTATCAATTCATCGGCGGATGATTTTGGATTGTTTTTGTACAGCCAGGAAAAAGGTTTCTTCTCCTCTAATAGAGCAGGTGGTCAAGGTGATGATGACATTTATACATTCATCAACAATGATCCTAACTTGAAAATTGTTAATTATTTCCTGGAGGGAACGGTTGTCTATCAACCGGAAGATGCCAAGGAAGAATTATTGGATAATTCAAGAGTTCAATTGTTGGATTCACAAGGAGAGTTGATAGAAGAAGCTGTTACCAGTAAAACAGGTAAGTTCAGATTCAGGGTTTATGAGGGTGAAAATTATGTACTGGTGGGTGAGAAGGACGATTACTTTACGACCAGGGTTGATTTTACTACCATTGGTAAGAGTGTTCCCAAGGAGCAATTGACCCAGATGGTTACCAATAAAACTTTCACAACAAAAATACCACTGGATCAAATTATTATTGAGAAAAGCATCGTGTTAGAGAACATTTTCTATGACTTTGGAAAACATGATATACGAGATGATGCAGCCGTTGAACTGGATAAGCTGGTTAATATTTTGATAGACAATCCCGGAATCAGCATTGAGCTTAGTTCCCATACAGATAGTGTTGACGATGAAGAGTATAATAGAAAACTCTCACAAAGAAGGGCTGAGGCTGCCGTTAACTACATAGTGGCAGCAGGTATTGATAAAAACAGACTGGTGGCAAAAGGTTATGGTGAAGCCCAACCCATCGCACCGAATACCAATCCGGACGGCTCCGATAATCCGGAAGGAAGGCAAAAAAACAGAAGAACCGAGTTCAAGGTATTGAAAGTTGATAAAGTGAAAGAGCAGGAGGATCAACAGCAAGATGATCTTGAAGATGACGAAATTGATTTCGACGAAAACCTTGATGATAATAACGACAATTAGAAATAGCGTAAATGAAAATAAAAAAGCCTCTGCGATCAGAGGCTTTTTTTGTGTCTTATTACCTATAATTGAATCTGCAATAACAATTCCATGCAAGACCTGAACTCCTCAGCACAATACTAAAATTATATTTTCTTATTTTTGCGCCAAACTAAGAATTCATGCAAGATCGATATATGCAAAGAGGGGTGTCGGCCTCCAAAGAAGATGTCCATAAAGCCATCAAGAATATAGATAAAGGTATATTCCCAAATGCATTTTGCAAGGTGCTATCGGATTATGTGGGAGGGGATGAAACCTACTGCAATATCATGCATGCAGATACCGCCGGGACCAAACCTTCTTTGGCTTATCTGTATTGGAAAGAAACCGGTGATCTCAGCGTTTGGAGAGGCATTATTCAAGATGCTTTGATCATGAATATTGATGATCTGATTTGTGTTGGTGCTGTGGACAACATTATAATTTCATCAACAATTGGCCGGAACAAAAACCTTATCCCGGGTGAGGTGGTGAGCGAACTGATAGGTGGAACGGTCGACTATCTTAAACGGCTCAACGAATTGGGTGTCGGGGTTTACTTATCTGGTGGAGAAACTGCCGATGTGGGTGATGTGATAAGGACACTTGATGTTGGCTTTACAGCCTTTGCCAGAATGAAAAGAGATGACGTCATTGAAAACAAGATCAGGGAAGGGGATATCATTGTCGGACTTGCCTCTTTTGGGCAAGCGAAATATGAAGATGAATACAACGGAGGCATGGGAAGCAATGGACTTACTTCAGCCAGGCACGATGTATTTCATAAATATTTAGCTGAGAAATATCCGGAAAGTTACGATCAGGACGTACCGGAGAATTTAGTGTATACGGGTAAATATCGTTTAACAGATACGATCCAGGGAGTCCCTCTGGATATTGGTAAATTAGTACTCTCTCCTACCAGAACCTATGCACCTATCATGAAGGAGATTTTAAAAGAACACAGACACGACCTGCATGGTGTGATTCATTGCAGCGGAGGAGCCCAAACAAAAGTGCTTCATTTTATTAATGACCTTCATATTATTAAAGATCAACTATTTGATGTCCCTCCACTGTTCAGAATTATTCAGGAGGAAAGTGGTACTTCCTGGAAGGAGATGTATAAGGTATTCAATATGGGGCATCGGCTTGAGCTGTACCTTGAGGAAAGGCATGCCCGGGAAATTATAGAAATCTCTGAAAGCTTTGGTGTAGCTGCCAAAATTATAGGCCGCGTCGAAAAATATAATGGCAAAAAAGTTACCATAACCAGTGAAAAAGGTAAGTTTGAGTATGAAGAATAGCAGATGGTCATAAGCCATCTACGACGCTCTAAATTAGATTCAGCATAATAAACTATAAGAAATGTTAAAACCCAATAGCGATCTTGATGCACGTAAAAGCTACATAGCTGTTTTATTAATGCTTGCCGAGGCTGATGATAAAGATCACGCCAATGAAGAGCGGTTTATCAATGATGTTGCCGATAGATTGGATCTCACGCCTGAAGATGTTAATGAAATTGATAAACATCCGGAAAACCTTGTGTTCTCCTTTCCCAAAACAGAAGTGGAAAGAATGAATCTGCTCTACCATTTACTTTTTCTAATGAAAATTGATGGTTCAGTTGACCCGAAGGAAAAAGAACTTTGCCATGAACTTGGTTTTAGATTTGGATTCAGGGCAGAAATGGTTGATGAATTAATCGTAGTTATGGAGAATCACATCGGACAAATCATTCCGCCAGGTACACTATTGAATATCATCAAAAAATATATGAACTGAAGTTCGGTTCTGATATGAACATTTCAGATAGTTGAAATCTGTTTATTTCTTTGTATGCCCTTCCTGTTCCAAAATTGACCGGATGTTTTTAATGACTTCATCCAGCTCTTCGGCGCTGAGTTTGAGGTATTCCACAATTTGTTTTTCCTGATCTTCAAGTTTACTGGTTTCAATAATATTTACTAATCCCAGTATGCTGGCCAGTGGTCCTCTTAGTTTATGAGCATTGATAAAAGCATACTCAGTTAATTGATTGTTTTGGACCTCTAACTGAGCAGTTCTTTTTTGGATTTTTTCTTCGAGCGTTTGGTTGAGGGCTACTAGGGTTTCATTTAAAGATTGTAGTTCTTCTGCCTGAGCGTTGATCTCATCTTTTTGCGATTGGATTTCCTTATTCTTTTCCAATAATAAACTATGCGCGATGTGCTTCTGTCTTTTTTGTACAAAAAGTACCAGAACCAATGAAAGGGCCAGAATAAGAATGATACTGACTGTGTAGAGAATTGAATTCTTTAATTTAATCTCCAACTCACTGGCATGTTGTTGTTGTTTCAAAAGTTCATTTTCCTTTTCCTTGGCATCCATCTCATAAGCTGCTTTGATATTAGCCATTTTTTCAGTTTGACCAATATTGAATAATTGATCCTTCAGCGAGGCATATTCCTTGTAATGCTCCAGGGCACCTTGCATATCACCTTTAGCTGAATCCAATTTAGAGAGATACAAATAGTTGGTCATACTAATATCCGAAGCGCCAATTTCCTTAGAGATGGCAAGTGCTCTTTTTAAATGATATTCAGATTGCGCTAAATTATTTGATTTAATATGAAGCTGGCCCAGGCTGTTATTGGAGGAAGCTTCCCCCCTCTTATCACTGATCTTTTCACGGATTTTAAGTGCATTTTTATAGAACTTAATGGCTACTTTCAATTGCCCTTTAAGCTGATAAATATCCCCTAACCCGTTATAGGCATAGGCCATGGCAGTCTGATTATTGCTTTGTCTTGAAATTGTCAGAGCCCTCTCAAAAAAGTCAACTGCCTTGGAAAGGTCCTTGAGATTCAGGTAAAGCTCTCCTATATTGATATAAGACATTACCGGATTGAGATGTGGCAAATATTGCTCTTTTATTTCAAGTGATTTGAGATGATTTTCTAAAGCTTCTTTGTAGTTTTTTTGTTTTTTAAAGATCTCTCCGATATTATTGAAACAAATGGCAATTCCCTTTTTATCATCTATGGTTTCATAAATACGCAGCGATTTAAGGTAAAACTCAAGCCCCAGGTCATACCGGCCTTCTGCCCAATAAGACCCTCCCAGTACATTGTAGCTCCGGGCGATTCCCTGGTTAAACTTTCGTTGCAATCCTTGCTCAAGTGCATTCTGAGCCAACGCTCTGGCTTTTACCGGATTAAGGGATAAGTATTGGAAGGCCAACTCATTGCGCAAATTGATTGTAAGGGTATCTTCCAAATCGATTTTTGCAATTTCGCTTTCCAGGCTGTCTATAATACGCGATTGAGCTGATATATTATGATGCACCAGGCAAAAAGAATATAATAACAATGAAAAAAAACTGTATATCCTCATCTCCAAACACTAATTCAGAAGATGTTAACCTTTTTATCGCCAGGTTAACTCAAGCCTCTCCACTGCCGGAATGAATTTTTTAGTCTGGATTTCTCTGCGAAAGCTGATATTAATCAATTTAATTTAAGAAAAAAGCGGAGTTTTTGAAACTAAAATGATTGCATTTCAATAAGTTTGCTATAAATCCCATTGTGATCAAGTAGTTCATCGTGTGTTCCTCTTTCTTCAATTTTACCCTCTCGTACTACCAGGATCTCATCAGCGTGTTGGATGGTACTCAGTCGATGAGCAATAACGATAGAGGTTCGATTCTTCATTAGATTTGTTAACGCTCCCTGTACAAGTTTCTCTGATTCCGAATCCAAGGCCGAGGTGGCTTCATCAAGAATTAAAATGGGCGGGTTTTTCAAAATTGCTCTGGCAATACTCAATCTTTGCCTCTGCCCTCCCGATAGTTTAGTGCCTCTTTCACCTATCTCAGTGTAATAACCCTCTTCCATTTTTTCAATAAAAGCATGGGCATTTGCAATTTTAGCAGCATTGATAACATCTTCCTCTTTTGCATTGGGCATACCAAATGCTATGTTATTAAAAACGGTATCGTTGAATAGGATGGATTCTTGTGTTACAATACCCATTAGATTTCTTACAGAACTGATCTTGTAATCTTTTATATCTTTTCCATCTATCAATATAGCACCCTTGGTAACATCATAAAACCTGGGAATCAGATCTACTAAAGTAGATTTTCCGCCGCCGGAAGGTCCTACAAGCGCAATGGTTTTTCCATTCTCTATCTCTACATTGATATCTTTCAGGACGTCATGATCCTCATATGCAAAAAAGACATTCTTAAACTCAATCTTTTCACTAAAACGATCAATCTCTACAGCATTTGGTCTATTTTGTATGGCAGGTTTCGTATCAATCGTTTCAAATATACGCTTTGCCGAAGCCAGCCCTCTTTGAATACCACTAAAAGATTTTGAAATTTCTTTCAATGATGGGAGTACTTGCGAAAAGATAAGGAGATAAGTGACAAGATCACTTGCTTCAAGCTCAGCGTTTTCCTGCAATACTAAACTACCGCCGTAGTATAAGATGACTGCTACAAAAGAAATTCCGATAATCTGTGATACAGGTGAGGCCAATTCATTTTTTTTGGCCATGGACACATTGATCTTGGCATAATTTTTTATTTCCCCATCAAATCTTTCAATAATATAATCTCGGGCATTAAAAGCTTTTACCACACGCATTCCTGAGAGCATTTCATCCAGGATATTCAGAATCCTGCCCAAGGATTCCTGGCTCTTGGTGGCCTTTTTTTTCAGTCTTTTAACAATCTCCGATAACAACCCACCAACAATAGGGACCAGCAATAGCGTAAAGAGCGTTAAGCTGGTAGACATATAAAAAAGTACGATAAAGTACAAGATAATGGTAGCTGGCTCTTTAAAGGCTATGCGCAGTGTATTGACTACGGAATATTCAATCTCCTGTACATCATTCGTCACTCTGGACATAAGATCTCCTTTTCTTTCATTCGAAAAGAAACCGATATGCAATCTGCTGATTTTATCAAAAACTGTTAATCTGAGCCTCCTGATTACCCTGGCCCTGATCTTGGCAAGTAGAACATTGGAAAGATAAATAAACGAATTGGATAGGATGACTGAGGCCACAACCACTAAACATACAAATGTGAGCGCTGCAGATTTATCATACTGATCCATATAGGTGACCAGATAGTGATTGAACCATTCAATAATGATCTGAGGATCCAAAGAAAACTGTTCAGGTTTATTTAAATATTTCTGAACCTCCTCAGGAGGTATTTGATCGAAGATTACATCAATAAGTGGTTTGACAAGAGCCAGGTTGGCCAATCCGAAAATAATCCCCAATAAGGCAAAAATCAGATATTGTGGAAGATATAATCTTACAGGCCTGGCAAATGATAATATTCTAAGGTATGTCTTCATAGGTTTTTGAAATCCGGCTGCAATTTAGCCTTTAATCAGGGATCGACACATATCTTAGCCCGGAACTTTGGAAAAACTGATGTTCATTAGGGAAACAAACTAAAACTCGAGGGCCCTCTGAGGAATGTTCCAGCGTAGACTGAAGGATCCAAAAATACTGTTTTTGTCTCTGTCATCAATGTCACTATCCAGTCTTCTCAAAACTCCTTGTAAATCGAAGAACAAATTATGCTTCCAGTGAAAGCTTACAGTAAAGTCACCGTACAGCAATTGAGTATTAACACCCTGACCAATTTCGTTGCCAAAATCATCCAAACGATTTCCCTGACCATCGAATCTTGAATTGCTGTTTAACCGGACATTTCCACCGTAATTGGAAGTAGTATTGATGTCTTCCCCATACTCCGAATACATAAGTGTACCTGTGAACCATAGCTTTTTCATAGGCTGAAACCTCATTATACCAATGTATTCATTAAAATTAGCGCCCAATGGATGCGCTAAAGGTAAGTTATAATGGGAAAAATTGGTCCTTTGTGTAAAGTGTGAATAGGTGTATGGCCTGACTATATTTGTTTCCAACTGTACATCCAGATTAGGGATATTGAATACGTCAATATATTTTACACCAAACTGGTAGGCAAATTTGTTTGCCCACCAACCATTTCCGGCGGTGACATTATCCAGCTTAAACTCATCCAATACAATCTGTCCGTATAAGGAGAATTTTTCCCAGAGATTCCATTTAAAGTCAGCTCCTAAAATAGCATTATGCGGACTCCCCTCATTCTGTTCAATGGCTCTAAAGAAAATAATAGGGTTTAGATAATTGAGATTGAAAGGAACCGTTGCCCTGGTGGTATCATTCTCAGCAAATGAAACAGCTTCAAAAATACCCACATTAAAGTTCTTCGTAATATTCAAACTAAGATGATGGAATGCCATGAACTTATTCGGATATTGACGATCCGATCTTGAGCCTCCGGGACTGGCCCGGTGATTGGCCTTCATTTCCGCAAAAATATTAGTGTAGTTCAGTTTCCAAACTCTTGTAGTGATTTTCATGAAAGCGTAGCTGTTGGCAAAGTCAGAAAGAATCAGCGATCTGTGCCCATTTCCTATGGAATTTTTATCAAAACCAAGCTGGACCTGAATGTGTTTAGTAGCATTAACGTTAATATAGCCTCTGGCACTGAAAAAATCATAGGCATTTCCTTCGATGCTTTTCCAAAAGCCTTCTCCCGGAATGGAATATCTCTCTGCAATTGGATCAACAACCCAATCTCTGGCATAAGCCGGAAACCTTGTTTGGTTCTCTCCTAGAAATGTATAGAAGCCCACCTTCTTATCCACACTCCCCCTAATTTGAACACCACGCGTATTAGTATAAGGAGTTGAATCCTCGTCCTTATCAAATCCACCACTTAAATATAAAACAGGATTAACATGAAGATCAAAATGTTCTGTATTGACATGATAGAGATCAGATTGATTTCTATATAACTTTTTCAAAAAAGGTTTCTTGCTGTTGTTTTTGGCAGTTTGAGACCATTCCCAGTTATCATTGGCCAGGTATTGTAAATTGTATCTATCTGTTGGATTCAAGAAGACAGTATCTTCACTCAACCTGATACTATCGACGAAGGCTGCAATGGCTTTTCTATCATAAGGCTTGGAGGAACTGTGAAAAGATTCGGAGACCTTACCGCTTTTGATTTCATACCTGTCTAATAGATGATAATAGAATTTGTTCAATGGAGCGTTCGCACTTTGTGAGAAAACGTTGCAAGTGAACCCGAGAATGACAATAAAAACTAGTGATCCTTTTTTCATTTTTTAAAAAATAAAAAGAGCTTTGAATTGTTTTTCAGATTAAGTGTGACGCGATGAGCAACACCTGGTAATTTCCATTATAATTCGATGAAAAAGAATTTGTTGCGCACAAGCGGCGTAATTTAGTTAATTGGAATTTTAATTTTGGAAAAATAACTTAATAATAAGGTATAAAATTGTATAGAAGCTTACATGCTAATCACCACACGGTTAATGAAACTAAAATGTAATATTGGATCGTCCCTTGTATTTAAGTGTTAAAGGAATTTTAGGTCAGTAAACATTGATATTTTTTTAATTCAAAATTCAATGCCATTTAGTTAAGAAAATATTTTGAAAGCTTTCAGGCATCAGGTATCAGATTTCAGCCTAAATAGTGTTTTTTAGTGCGCCAAAAAAACCTGATACCTGAAGTCTTATCTTAATAGCATTAATTCAAAATTCATAACTCAAAACTCAAAATTAACATCCCATATCTCTAATTTGTAACAGGGTTCAAAACTCTGGAGAAACTGATACCCGATACCTGAAACCTAAAGGCTTAAAATAATGTGAATCTTATCAGCTCGGATAATTGATAGCATAAATATGAAAAGATAAATTTTACCAACCCTAAAGAATAAATACTGGAGGTATTTGTGAAATATTCAATATTCATTTATCTTTGTGCCTCTTTTGTAGAGATCAACAAAAATATATCAAAATGAAAAAGGAAATTCATCCGGAATATAAAGAGGTAGTTTTCTTAGATACTTCAAGTGATACGAAATTCTTGACTAAATCTACAATGACTTCCAAAGAGACAATCAAGTGGGAGGATGGCAACGAATATCCTTTGATCAAAGTTGAAGTAAGTTCAGCTTCTCATCCGTTCTACACTGGTAAGAAGATCTTCGTGGATACTGCTGGTAGGGTTGAGAAATTTAACCGAAGATATAAGAAAAAATAATTTTTATAAGATTTTCAAATAAAGTCTCTCAGATGTTTAAAACTGAGAGACTTTTTTATTTTTGTGCTATGAATGTTGTATTGTTTGACCATCCTCAAACCAAGGTCTCCCTCCAACCACTAAGCTTCACAAGACCATTGGCTGGGATAAGAGTAGGTATCCTTACCATCGCTGAGAAATGGGAACGCAGGCTTAAGGTCGTTGCTTCCTTTCTTACCGAAGAATATCTATCTAGTAAATATCCGGCAAAAATTGAAAAGGATAATATTTTTATCAATGGTGCCGTGTGTCCGGATGAAGCAATGGTAAAAATCATATATGCCCTGAAGGAAGGGCAGTGCTTGTATTCCAAAGACCTGCTACTCGCTTTTAGAGGCTCAAAGGAGAAATTTGATAAACTTAAAGTAAAAGAATCCGAAGGAGCAATTGAACATAATGAGGACTTTACCATTATTGATGCTGTGTGGAAGATTTTCAAAAAGAATGCCGAGCAGATCCATGCGGACTTTGAGTTAATCACAAAGGATACGGTTTCTCAACCTTTGAAGGACAAGCATACCATTATTTATGGAGCGGAGAATGTTTTCATTGAACAGGGAACAAAAATCCGGGCTGCTATCATCAATGCTGAGAATGGCCCTGTTTATATTGGAAAAGATACTCAGATACATGAAGGAGCTACCATTAAAGGTCCCTTTGCACTTTGCGAAGGCTCCTTTGTCAATATGGGAGGCAAAATGAGAGGGGGGAGCACAATAGGCCCTTTTTGCAAAGTAGGTGGTGAGGTGAATAATTCTGTGATTTTCGGATACTCCAACAAAGGGCATGAAGGATTTCTGGGTAACTCCGTTTTAGGAGAATGGTGCAATCTCGGAGCAGATACCAACAATTCAAATTTGAAAAATAATTATTCAAATGTACGCCTTTGGCATTATGGAGAGCAAGACTTTAAAGATACGGGATTACAATTTTGCGGACTGATCATGGGTGATCATTCCAAATCCGGTATTAATACCATGTTCAACACAGGTACGGTGGTTGGTGTATCAGCGAATGTTTTCGGGGCTGGTTATAATAGAAAGTTTGTCCCTTCATTTTCCTGGGGTGGTGGAGAACAACTTACCACGTATCGAAAAGATAAAATGTACGAAGTAGCCAGATCCGTCATGGAAAGAAGGGATATTGATTTTGATAAGGATGAAAGTAAGATTTTAGATTATATATTTGACAAAACTGCTAGATACAGGGATTGGGATTAATTATATCATGCTTTCTTAACTCCTGATAGTTGATAGATTGGACATATGAGATTTGCTGAAATAAAAGGCCTCGAAGATATCAAAGTCGGATTTATTGATGCCGTTAAAAAAAATCATGTGGCGCATGCCCAACTTTTTTTTGGCCGGGAAGGTAGCGCCAATTTAGCCATGGCTCTGGCTTTTGCGACTTACCTCAATTGTACTGATAGGCAAGAAAATGATGCCTGTGGAAATTGCCCCTCATGTAAAAAAATGGAGAAATTGATTCATCCCGATATGCACTTTGCTTTTCCGGTAAGCGCGACAAAAAATATCACGGGGAAGGATGTAATAAGCCAAAACTATCTTAAGGAATGGAGGAAATTCCTTATTGAAAATCCCTACGGAGACATTCATGATTGGAACTACACTTTTGGAGGGGAAAATAAACAAGTCAATATCTCTAAAGAAGAGAGCCGGCAAATACTTAAGAGCCTATCGCTAAAAGCATTCGAAGCGGAGTATAAAATAATGCTTATATGGCGTCCGGAGCACATGCATCCGGCAGCCGCCAATGCGATACTCAAGATCTTGGAAGAGCCACCTGAAAAAACTGTCTTTTTGTTGGTCTCCAATGATTTTGATAAGCTCCTCACAACAATTCTTTCTAGAACACAAATGATTCAGATTCGCAGCTTTAGCGATGAAGAAATAAAGAATATCCTGATTGAGGAGGAAAGCCTTAATGAAAGTAATGCTGCCCATATTGCCCATTTGGCAGAGGGAAACCTGAATAATGCCAGAAGAATGTTGGGTGAAGTAGATGATGATGGCCATAAAATGTTCAGAGACTGGATGCGACATTGCTACTCACGAGACTATTCACAAATGGTTTTGGGATCTGATCAGTTTCAAAAAATGAATAAAGAGTCACAGAAGAGCCTGATGCAATACGGATTAAGTATTATGAGAGAGACCTTGATCTCGCAATTTGATCATAACGAACTGGGTAGGTTAGAAGGTGAAGAACTGGATTTTGTAAAGAATTTTGGTAAAGTCATGGATCCTGCTAAAACTGAGAAAGTTGTTGGCCAGATCAATACGGGATACGGACACCTTGAACGGAATGCTAATCCTAAAATATTGTTCCTGGATATGTCATTAAGTATTTCCAACATTATCAGATCATAAATCAGTGAAAATAAGAATTGGTACAAGAGGAAGTAAATTAGCATTGTGGCAGGCCCATCATGTCTCAGACAAACTGCAAAAGGCTGGTATTGAAACGGAAATTATCACCATTGAAACTACAGGGGATAAAATCCTGGACGTTTCAATTTCGAAGATTGGTAGCAAAGGGGTCTTTACAGAGGAAATTGAGGAACAATTAATCTCTGGAAACATCGATATTGCTGTTCACAGCGCCAAGGACATGCAGTCGGTACTACCTGAAGGTTTTAAGCTAATAGCTTTCGGAGAGCGGGAAGTGGCTAATGATGTATTACTCAGCCATAAAGCGAATTTGAACATAGAGGATAATTTGGTTATTGGTACTTCCTCCACAAGAAGGATCGCTTTTTTTAAACACTACTACCCACATCTGAAAACTGTTCCGGTCAGAGGCAATTTGCAAACAAGAATAAGAAAAATGAAGGAAGGGGCTTGTGATGCTTTGTTACTTGCATATGCCGGGGTGCATCGGATGGGCTATGAGGACATGATCGTACAGAAATTACATGTTGATCAAATAATACCTGCTGTTGGTCAGGGAAGCATTGCCATAGAGTGTGCACATGCTTTGCCCAAAGAGAAGCAAGAGGTCGTCAGAAATACAATCAATCATACCGATACTGAGGTCTGTCTTTTGGCAGAAAGGGCCTATTTAAAAAAGCTCGAAGGAGGGTGTAGCATTCCTGTCTTTGGGATGGCAAGATTGGAGAATGATTTATTGAGTCTTACCGGTGGTATAATTTCTCTCAATGGAGAAGAAATCATCAGGAAAAATGTTAAAAAAAGCAAAAATGATCCTGAACTTATTGGGGCTGAACTTGCAGAAATGGTCCTAAATGATGGAGGAGAAAAGATATTAAAAGAAATAAAAGAACAACTGAAATAACTACCAAAATGAAAAAGATCAATTTCGCATTACTGGCCCTTTCATTTTTATTCATGGCTGCTTCATGCCAGACTGAAAAAGAATACTTGGTCACGATTAAAACTCCTTATGGAGACATGAAGGCTATATTGTATGACGAAACGCCCAAGCATAAAGAGAATTTCATCAAACTGGCCAAAGAAGGATTCTATGATAGTTTACTATTCCATAGAATAATATCTGAATTCATGATACAGGGTGGGGATCCCAATTCCAAAAACGCAGCCCCAGGAATACCCCTTGGTTCAGGGGGTCCTGATTACACAGTACCTGCAGAATTCAAGAAACATTTATTTCATAAAAAAGGAGCTTTGGCAGCCGCTAGAACTAACAATCCTGAAAAGGCATCCAGCAGTTGTCAGTTTTATATTGTCCAGGGAAAAGTATGGAGCAATGAAGAGCTTACATCGGATATGAATGCACTAGGGCAGGCTGCACAGCAGATGATGGCTAGGCCGGAATATGATTCGCTGAAGCAAGTTTTTGTAGATGCTTATAATAGTGGAGGTCAGGAGGCATATGGAAAAAAACTGATAGAGTGCAAGGGCATTATAGCCAAGGAAATGAATGTGAAAGTTGATAAAGATGTACCTGCTGACAGACTCGAAGCATATACGACTATCGGGGGTGCTCCTCATTTGGATGACGAATACACTGTTTTTGGAATTGTGGTAGAAGGATTGGATATCATCGATAAAATTGCTGAGCAACCAAGAGATGGCAGAGACAGACCAAATGAGAACATAACGATGGTGGTGGAACTCGAGGAGGTATCCAAGAAGAAAATAACCAAAACATATGGCTACCAATATCCCGCAGAATAATTCTTGATTGGTCCTATCAAGCTTTGGTTAGGATATTATCATTTTAAAAAATTAATATTTACGAAGTGCTCTCAATTATGAATTTTGAGTTTTAAATTTTGAATTGAATTGGGCATTTCAAACAATTTAAATACTTCAACACCTCAACACTGAAACACTTGTCATATATCGATGAAAGTATTGATTACAGGATCAAATGGGCTTTTAGGTCAGAAACTTGTAGAGCTTCTGGCCAAAGATGCAGCTATTGAACTTATAGCGACAGCCAGAGGAGCGAACAGGCTTCCACAAACAGATTATAGCTATGAGTATTGTTCTCTGGATGTTACTCATGAACAACAGGTATTGGAAGTGATAAAGAAATATACTCCCGATGCCATTATTCACACCGCTGCCATGACCAATGTTGATCAATGTGAATCGGAGCAGGAGGGTTGCCGGAAATTGAATGTTGAGGCTGTAAAATACCTGATCAATGCCGCCTCTGCTTGCGGAGCTTTTCTGCTTCATCTATCAACAGATTTTATTTTTGATGGCAGCCATGGGCCATTAGATGAAGAGGCGGAACCCAACCCTATCAGCTTTTACGGCCAGAGCAAGCTGGATTCCGAAAAGTTGTTAATTGAAAGTGATATTGATTGGGCGATTGCCAGAACTGTTTTGGTGTATGGTTTGGTCAATGATATGAGCCGCTCGAACATCATTCTGTGGGTCAAAAAAAGTCTGGAGGAAAAAAAGGAGATCAAAGTAGTTACTGATCAATGGAGAACCCCTACACTGGCAGAAGACCTCGCTCAGGGATGTTATCTGATCGTCAAGAAAAAGGCCAGAGGAGTTTTTAATATTTCCGGAGAAGAAATGCTGACTCCTTACGATATGGCGTTGAAGACTGCGGAATATTTTGATTTGGATATTTCCAGTATGTCAAAGGCCAATGCAAGTAATTTTACTCAACCTGCCAGGCGACCACCTAAAACTGGTTTTATTATTGAGAAAGCTAAAAAAGTACTGGGTTATAAACCACATACTTTTACAGAAGGAATCGCCATCTTAGGGGAACAGCTTAAAGAAAAAACTTAAGTCTTAAAAAAAATGGCTCAGGAGACGGGGGGTTGAATAAACTTTGAGTCTTAATATAAAGTAGCCGCGGGGTGTACTAAATTACGCCAACTATATTTTTATATTGAATACAAACCAAGGTAAAACAAACCTTCTATGTTTCTATTAGGATTTGATGTAGGAAGTTCTTCCATCAAAGCGTCCATTGTTGATGTAGCAAAAAATGTCAGTGTAGATACAGTCAAATTTCCTGAGCATGAACTGACAATACACGCCCCTAAGTTCGGCTGGGCTGAGCAAGATCCGGAACTTTGGTGGACGAATCTGTGCGAAGCGACCAAAAAACTACTAACCAGGAATCCGGGAATAAACCCTTCCGCTATTCTTGGTATTGGCATATCCTATCAAATGCATGGACTGGTATTAATAGATAAACATCAAAAGGTCTTGAGACCTTCCATTATTTGGTGCGATAGCAGAGCTGTGGATATTGGGGATAAGGCATTTGGAGAAATTGGTGAGAAGAAGTGTTTGGAGCATTTCTTAAATTCCCCAGGCAATTTTACCGCTTCCAAATTAAAGTGGGTCATGGAGAATGAGCCTGAGATTTATAGTAATACTGATAAAGTTTTACTTCCCGGTGATTTTATTAGCATGAAAATGACCGGTGAAATCAATACAACCATTACGGGTTTGTCTGAAGGAATTTTTTGGGACTTTAAAAAGAATGGTAAGGCAAATTTACTGCTGGAACATTTTGGAATCGATGATTCAAAAATGGCTGAAGCAGTTCCGTCGCTTCAAGTGCATGGAACCTTAACTGAATCGGCTGCCAATGAATTGGGTTTGAAGTCAGGAACTCCCGTGACCTACAAAGCAGGGGATCAGCCCAACAATGCTATGACACTCAATGCATTGGAACCTGGTGAGATAGCAGCAACTGGTGGCACTTCAGGTGTTATTTTCGCCGTGACCGATCAAGCAATTTATGATCCTGAGTCCAGGGTGAATGCCTTTGCCCATGTTAACCATACTACTGGTAATTCCAGAATTGGCATACTCATGTGTATTAATGGCTGCGGAATACAATACAATTGGGTCAGGAAAAATCTGGCTGGTGGCAATAGTTCCTATGAGAAAATGGAACAAGAAGCGGCCAAAATTCCGGTCGGATCAGACGGACTGGTTATTTTGCCTTTTGGCAATGGTGCTGAGCGTATTTTCAATAATAAGGAAATTGGTGCACAATTTTTAAATGTTAATTTGAACAGGCATTCCGATGCACATTTTTATCGAGCAGCACTTGAAGGAATTGCTTTCTCTTTTGTTTACGGAACTGAAATATTAAGCGATATTGGCATAAGCGCTCAGGTGATAAGAGTTGGAAATGATAATCTTTTTCAATCGGAAATTTTTTCTTCGACCATAGCTTCCATTACAGGCTGCCCGATTGAAATGTATGAAACAACAGGGGCCATAGGAGCGGCACGTGCAGCCGGTGTATCATTGGGACTCTATAATTCTATCCAGGAGGCATTTGCTTCCAATCAATTGTCAAAAACCTATTTACCAGTGCAAAATCCAAATAATTATCAAGAGGCTTTTACACGGTGGAAAGATGGATTAAATAAATTTCTATAATAACAATCTAAACTTATGAGTACTCCCGTAAATCTTACCGTTGGAAATACTGAATATTTTGAAGGGATAAACCAAATACCATTTGAAGGCAAGGATTCGGACAATCCTTTCGCATTTAAATATTATGATGAGCACAAAATGGTAAACGGAAAATCCATGAGGGATCATTTTAAGTTTGCCGTGGCATATTGGCATACACTATGTGGAACAGGTGGGGATCCATTTGGTTTACCGACCAAAAACTTTCCATGGTTGACGTCAAAAGATCCTGTGCAACAGGCCAAGGATAAAATGGATGCCGCTTTTGAATTTATTACCAAGTTAGGAGTGCCTTATTACTGTTTCCATGATTTTGATCTCATTGAGGAGGGAGGTAGTCTACAGGAATCCGAGAAAAGATTGGAGCAGATTTCAGATTATGCTTTGGAGAAACAAAAGGAATCCGGGGTTAAAGTCTTGTGGGGAACTGCCAATTTATTTTCAAATCCAAGGTATATGAATGGCGCGGCCACCAATCCCAACTTCTCGACCTTGGCACATGCCGGAGCTCAGGTGAAAAATGCACTGGATGTGACCATTAAACTCGGAGGTGAGAATTATGTTTTTTGGGGCGGCAGAGAAGGTTACATGAGCCTTCTGAATACCGATATGAAAAGAGAACTTGATCATATGGCAAATTTTCTGCATATGGCAAAGGATTATGCAAGAAGTCAGGGATTTAAAGGCAATTTCTTTATTGAGCCAAAACCCATGGAGCCCTCCAAGCATCAGTACGACTTTGATGCTGCTACAGTGATAGGTTTTCTAAGAACGTATGATTTAATGGACGATTTTAAGTTGAATATTGAGGTGAACCATGCTACGTTAGCGCAACATACTTTTCAGCATGAATTGCAAGTGGCAGCTGATGCAGGTTTATTGGGAAGTGTGGATGCTAATCGCGGTGATTATCAGAACGGATGGGATACAGATCAATTTCCGAATAACTTATATGAATTCGTAGAATCCATGTTGGTATTCCTTAATTCAGGCGGCCTGCAGGGCGGTGGAATCAATTTTGATGCAAAAACCAGGAGAAACTCAACTGACCTAGAGGATCTATTTCATGCTCATATAGGAGGAATGGATATATTCGCCAGAGCACTCTTGATTGCAGAGAAAATCTTGAATAGTTCCAACTATCAAAATCTTTTTAATGAGAGATATGCCTCTTTTGATTCCGGTATGGGCAAAGATTTCGAGGACAAAAAACTTTCTTTGGAGGACCTGAGAGCCTATACACTGGAAAA
This sequence comes from Splendidivirga corallicola, assembly GCA_030442035.1. Classification (GTDB taxonomy): domain Bacteria; phylum Bacteroidota; class Bacteroidia; order Cytophagales; family Cyclobacteriaceae; genus Splendidivirga; species Splendidivirga corallicola. The sequence continues at coordinate 139,483 of JAUJEA010000015.1, read as the reverse complement.
TGGAGAGCCCCCATTGATCAGTGGTAAACAGGAATTGTTTGAAAACATCATCAACCAGTTTATTTAAGTTTTGAAGTGTATAAGTGTCAAAGTTGGTAAGGAGGGTTCATTATAATTTTATACACTTACAACTAAATTTAATAATGCACGAATTGCTTGAACCAAAGCCTGCAGGCTTTGGTTTTTTCTTGGAATAGATACTGATTTGGAAATTCTCAGATATTATCGATTCTTTTCCCCTTCCTTCTTAATAGCGATGGAGAGAAAATAAATGAATCCTCCCAGGACAGTTCCGCAGATCAATAACATACCAATTAGTGCTGAAGTACTCATAGCTTATTTTTTGCAAAATTCTTGTATAAAAATCTGTTTAATACAATGCCAACCAATATAACAATTGCCCATTGAGTTACTGTTGAAGCATTGCTATAAATACCCGTAACATCCCATTGGCCCTCTTCATTAAACCAGGATTTACTATAATCCTGAGACATCCACCAATAGATTAGAATGGCACCCAGGAAAATATTTAAAGTGATACAAATAACGAAATACATCGATGGGACTTTGAAATCGGAATCACGATCAATAAAAGTTTCCTTAAACCGGGCCGCTCCGTGCTTCAATACAGCAAAAATAATTGCCAAACCGCTGATGATTAATCCAACACCCCAAACCCAATCCTGATTGTTAAAGAAGTCAAGGTAAAAGGCTGATGGTAGCCCAAAGCCAATGCAACATACAGCCACAATAATACTGCTGACCTTCCTGCTTAGTTGTAGGTCAAGAAGGTTTTTCGTGAATAGCTCAATCATAGGAAGCAGTGAACTAAATGCGGCAAAAAACAGAGCCAAAAAGAAAATCGACGAAAACCAGGCACCTCCAGGAATATCAGCAAATAATTTGGGGATCACAGTGAAAGTAAGCGATTGATTACCACTTTCAAGATAGGTGATGGCTTCTTCACTTGAAGCAGAAAGCGCAAAGACAGAAGGCAATATGGCGAAGCCCGCAAGCAAGGATGCCGTATTATTTCCAAATGCACCAACAAAAGTATTCAGTGTAACGTCCTCCTTATCCCTTGAGTAAGAAGAGATCGTCATGATCAAACCCCAACCGGCTCCTGTAGACCAGGCTGATTGAGAAAGTGCTTCTAACCAGATTCTGGGATTGGAAAAATTGGCTGTGTTAATTGAAAACATGTACTCCAATCCTTTGATACCGCCATCCATATTAAGTGCTATAGTCGCGATAATGACCAGCAAAACAAACAATGTTGGAATTAATATCTTACTTGCCTTTTCCAGTCCTTGCTGAATTCCACGGCTCAACAGCCAAATAGCCACGATAATGGTAATGACATACAAGATGATAGTGGATGAACTACCATTGGAAACACTATTCCAGTAAGTTTCCAGGTATTCCGGAGAAGTTGCTATTTTCTCACCCAGGTTATCTGCACTGAAGGCATAGGACAGCGATAAACCCAGGTAACGAAGTGCCCAGGCAGTAACTACCGAATAATAAAATGTAATGCATAAGGTGCAAACCGTTATAAAAAATCCTATCCAGGCGTAATTCTTACCGGTCATTTCAGCATATGAGCCAATGACACCTTTTTTGAATTTTTTTCCAATGGAGAATTCAGCCAGTAGAATGGGAATGGACCAGATCAATAAGAAGGCAATCCATAAAATGATAAATGTGCCACCATACTGACCGGCCAATCTTGGAAATCTCCATAAATTACCAGCTCCGATGGCCATAGCCAGTGATGCCAAAATAATTCCCCAGCGATTGCTGAAGTGCTCTTTATTAGACATAATCCAAAGAAGTTTAAAAAGTTGATCGCCTAAGCTAGAATAAAAAATTGGAAAAGTAAATTATTAATTGCGTTTCGCTGTTATAAGACTTTTTTAAAGGGCAAGATGTCTTATTGATTACAATAGATTTTGTCATATTCGTCTGCCTGAAAGACCTGCTTTCTTATGGTTTCGCCATTAATATCGTAGTAAATGACCACATAAAAATCAGCTTCAGCTACATGCTTTTCACAGAAGAAGAGAGAATTGTTCTTATCGCCGATGAGAACAATATCATTAAAAGTTGGTGCGATTACCTCACTCCTCAAATTACTGATTACACCAAACTGAGCTTCTTTGTTGATGATTGCTATCTTTTCCTTGGTATCGTTTTGGATCCATTGCAAATGATCAATATCTGATTGGATCATCTCATCTGTATAGAAGGCATAAAGCCCATAGCTGCCATCTTTCTTTACAAGCGCTACACTATCAGACCAAAATTGAATTTCTTCAAAATCAAAGGAAGTCATGCTTTTCTTCTTTGTTGTAATAAGCCCTTTCCTTCCCCTTTTAGATGCAATTAACAGATCATGATTATATCTTTCGAGCTTAGCGTCATATTCCGGAGCAATGTAAATTTTTTCATCCGGAGCCATTAGACCAAATTTTTTGTCTCTCCATATAGATAAATGGTGTTGATCATTTGGCGTGATAATATCATAGATCGATTTTAATATGGTGTTTCCGGCTATGTCAATAAGCCCCTTTTTTCCCCTTCTTTCAACAATCAGCCATTTATCATTTAAAGGAGAGAATTCAACACTTCTACCTTCATAGATTTGTGTGCCGTCACTTTTGAAGAGTTTGTCTTTACCATTTGTTGATACTTCAAAAAACTCTACTTCTTTTTTCAAGTCCTTTTTATAGTCTGGTAGTGGAGTGAGTATCCTTACCCGTTCGTAGTTGCTAATATCAATTTTTTGATCATTGCTGAAGTAGGCAAAGGCCTTTTCGCCTTCAAAAAGTAATGCGATGTTCTGTCCTAAAATGCTGATAGAGTCAAGCATGAAATCTGAGAAGATAGAACCATTGGCACCAAACAATGACCACTTTTCTCCTTTTTTTAAAGCCAGCCAACGATCCTCTGCAATGGCATCATCAAATTCTATGGGTGTTGAAGCTTCGAAGTTTTGCTTCAATAAAGTATACTTGCCATCTTTCTTTAATAGCCATCCGTCCCTGATATCCACGATACTTTGTTCATCCAACTCAATTTGAATATTTAGCGCACTATTGACAATGCCTTCTTTTTCACCCTGGAAAATCTGCAAAGTGTTCCGATCGATCAACTCATAATCTTCAATATTGAAATTCAGATCATGATTGTCTTCATTTACAAAATCAAGAAGCTGATTACGATTAGAAATGGCAAACCGATCATCTTTTTCAAAAATTATAAAATTTCCTTCCAGCAGGATCTCATCAAATGTAGCCTCAAAAAGTGTGCGTCCTGCCAAGGTTTTAATCCCCCATTTTCCATTGGATAAAAAGGCAATGAAAGTATTGTGAAAAAGCTGAACATCCTCGTAAACCGGATCAAGAATCTGAATTCCGGATTTATGTAATACACCAAATTTTGTTGCCGATTTCAATTTAAGTAGACCAAAACCCAGATCCTCCACCTCATCAAAATCACGATCAAAAAAAGACTTGAAGTCTTTACTTACCAACTCCTTTTTTCCATTCTTTCCCATAACTAAATAGTCCTGATGGATGCCTGAACATTTATATTCCTCATCAATGAAATCGAAAGTATTGGCTTCTAAAACAACCTTTCCTGACGGATCAATAAAACCATACTTTCCTTTTTCATAGATAGGAAATAAAAAAGTTTTCTCCAGGATGGCTGCCTGGAGCAATGAATCATAAAGCGGAACATCGTTATAGGCACCAAGCGCTTGAAATTTATCGCGGCCATCCAGGCTATAAAAAAGAAAATTAGCTCCCTGCTGGGCATACTCACTTTCCGGATATCTTTTTATAAAGTTATAATAATCTCCCGGCTTGTTTGAGGCAGTGCTGATTTCAAAAATTTGCTTTTCTGTTTCTTTTCTAAAAGGAGTGTTTGGAAAATCCCTCAGAAATTGTTCATAGCTTTTTAAGGATTTGTCTTTTGTTTTTGAGGCAAATACTAATGCATTATAGCGTTTTGACGCTTCCTCGAATTGAACAGCCTTGGGATAGGTTTCCATAAATTTTTTGAAGGCCTGGTAAGTATTTAATTCCAGAGCTTCGGCAAATGCAATTTGATCACGAAATCGAGTAGCCTGACCCACTTGTATAGCCGTTGGAAATTTAGATAGGAAATCATTGAATCCTGAAACATTGTTTGCTGAAAGAGCCAACTTGAAAGCAATTTCATCTATTTTGTTTTTCTGGGAAATTAATGTGGAATCACTTATTCCAATTTTATTTAGGCGCTCAATTTCTTTTAGATCTATGTTTTTGTAATCATTGATTGCGCCTTGAATGTAGAGGTAACTGGTATCCAAATTATACTTTGAAAAGGTATCGGTCAGATACAGGAGCGAAAAGATATACCTTGCTCCTGGGTTTATAGAGTCTTTCTCCAACGATTTGGCCATCAATTGCTCAACTTTATCAAAATTACCTTTGTTAAGTTGAACTAATGCTTTTTTGTGCGAGTCAGCAAAACAGTTGAATGTTAATAATAGAAGCAGCGTTGGTAAGATCCAAAATTTCATTTACGATAAATCCCATCAATTTTCGGTTCTGTTAAACGATCCACCGAAATTTTCATTTGACAACAATATCCTCTGCTTCAAAAATAATGAAATCACGGAATATTGATAAAAATCAACTGATCCGGCGATGTACCTTATTGAGAAAATATTACCTGATCGATAAAAAAATATAACCATATCCGCATTCTATTGATCATTTTAACTTATAGGCAAGGTTTTAGATGTTAGAATTTAGATAAGAAAATTACTAGAAGTGCACTTTTTTCTTTAAAAAGTAATTGAATCTGAATTGTAAACTTTTACCAAACAAGGCAAAGGCCTAAAATTCTCCGGTAGAATGAAACGCTATAAAATTCTTTAACTCAAAATACATCATTCATTCCTCTTTAAGATTCAATGCGACCGAATTGATGCAATAGCGTTGACCAGTTGGTTGGGGGCCATCCTCGAAAACATGCCCAAGATGACTTCCGCATTTTCCACAAGTCACTTCCGTGCGCAGCATGCCATGACTTTTGTCTAAATGGAATTCCACACTGTTTTTTTCTATAGGTTTAAAAAAACTTGGCCAGCCACTTCCCGACTCATACTTGGTATCTGAACTGAACAAAGGATTATCGCAGGCGGTGCAATGATAGATCCCATCATCTTTGGTTTGATAATATTTTCCTGTAAAAGCCCTTTCCGTTCCTTTTTCCCTTAGTATGTAATATTCCTCAGGACTAAGTGATTTTTTCCATTCTTCTTCCGATTTATGCATTTTGTCTTCCATATTTATACATTTTAGTTTGGGCTCTAATCTTTTTTCAATAAAAGCTGTACTTCTCAAGAAATAAACCCTAATTTAATTAAGAATGTTCTTTGGCTTTGAAAAAATTTTCAGTCAAAGCGAGGCGCCTTTAATTTATTCTTAGCCTTTATTTTAAAGATTTATTCCGCATGTTTTAAACATAGCTCGTTAAATCTTCGTATAATTGAGGTTAAAGGGTCAAATACTTAGAAATAGATAGGATAACCTTCCTAATTATCATTCAGAATATAAAACTGCGTTCGCGGTGTTTTATTTAGAGAGGTGCCCATCTTGATAGACTAAGTTACAAAAACAATTTACAGTACTTTTTGATGAGCGTTCTACGGTATAATCTGCTGATAGCAGGTAATTTACCCCAATATGTAGTATTGGATTAATCGTGATATTAACGTAGCATTATATTTTTGAAAATAAAAAAAAGGATAGATGGAAGACACAGTTACAACAAGTAGAATAGTTATTGTTGAGGACAACGAAGTAGTCAAAGATGGTTTTGCACTTTTATTAAATGGGATCGATAAATATGAAGTGGTTAACAGCTATATAAAGTGTGAAGATGCTTTAAAGAATTTAAAATCAGATAGTCCTGATATCATATTGATGGACCTTGAATTACCTGGTATGCATGGAGTAGAAGGTATTCAAAGAATTAAAAAGGAACTACCTGAAGTAAATATCATTGTTATCACTGTACATGAAGACAGTGATTTGGTTTTTCAGGCACTTTGCGCGGGTGCTTCCGGCTACATTACCAAAACGGCAAATTACTCCAGCCTATTGGAAGCCATCGATGAGGTGAATGCTGGTGGAGCCCCCATGAGTAAAAATATTGCACGCATGGTGGTTGAGTCGTTCCAGAAGAATCAAGATTCTCCATTAACTAAAAGAGAAACGGAGGTGCTGGAACTTCTATCTAAAGGAAAGAGCTATTCGATCATATCAGAAGAATTGTTTATTCATAAAGAAACAGTAAAATCTCATATTAAAAATATTTACTTCAAGCTACAGGTACATAGTAAAGCTGAGGCCATTGAAAAGGCCCTTAAGGATAAATTGATTTAATAGTAGATACAAAAGAATTTGATAAAGGAGCGTGAGCTCCTTTTTTTGTATTCTTTTTTTTGGAGAAGAAGTATTTCTTAATCTTTTTATTCAAACCATTTTATATAGTCACGAGATCAATTGGATTTCCTTGCATGTGATAAAAACGATGTTCCGAGCGTCACCAATTCATGAACAGGTGAGAAGTGACACTATAGCCAAAACGTTAAGGATTAATTCCTTATTTTTGATTCGAAACGAACATATCGTATGCATAGCTTTTTATAGATAGGCCCAGGATGTATTTATTTTACAATAAAATATTGATTTATTTAAATTATTAATCCCATTGTGCAAGACTGTCTATTTTTTCGGTAGCTCATATTTAGCTAGCCATCCTCAAATTTGTGTTACCCCTTTTTGTCACCTTTAATTTGCTATTAATTGGGTTTTGCTTCAAATTTATTCTTGTTTGGTCCTCTATTGGTGTAAATCTATCACTACTTTGAGTGCAAAAAAGTGTGATAATTAGAGACTTATATTATTTGTGAGTTGAAAAATCCCCCAAAACACACGATATATTTTCACCCCTTTTCTCTAGAAATTTATAATAGGAATAGACTGATTATGCGATTTGATTTCCCGGAATCGCGATGCCGGCTATTCTTCAAACTATTTCTAACTACTAAATAAAAGTCAAATGAAAAAAAAGCTACGAACGAGTTGTTTGCTTTTGTTGGCACTATACTATAGCACAACATGGGCATTCGCACAAGACAGGACTGTCAGTGGTAGAGTCACTGATGCATCCGATCAATCCAGTTTACCTGGTGTAAATGTTGTAATCAAGGGAACAACAATTGGATCAATTACAGATATTGATGGTAATTATTCAATTAATATTCCTTCAAGTGGTGGTGTTCTCGTATTTACTTCAATAGGATTCCTCACACAGGAGATTGAAGTAGGTACTCAGAGTATTATTAATGTGGAAATGCAATTGGATGTACAACGGCTCCAGGAAGTCGTTATTACAGCCATTGGGATAGAGCGTGAAAGAAAGGCTTTGGGTTTCGCTGTTACCAATCTCAGTGGAGACAATGTACAGCAGAAAGCAGAATCTGATGTAATCAGAACCTTATCCGGAAAAATTCCAGGTGTGAATATCACCGGCTCAAATGGAGCACCAGGCTCTTCCACCAACATTAACATTAGAGGCAACTCCTCCATTCTGGGTACTAACCAACCCTTATTTGTAGTAGATGGGATTCCTTTTGATAACACAAGTATCAGGACACAAAATACCCTGGTGTCCGGAGCCCCATATTCTAATAGGGCATTGGATATTGATCCGAATGATATAGAATCGATTTCGGTACTAAAAGGAATTGCCGCTTCAAATTTGTATGGTTCCAGGGCTGCGAACGGCGTTGTGCTGATTACAACAAAATCTGGTAGTGGTGCTACCCCAAAAGGATTGGAAATAAGCTACAAAACTTCCTATACCATAGAAGAAGTAGCTGGTATTCCTGAATATCAAAATCGTTTTGGACAAGGTGGAACTACCGGTGGAGGATCTGGAATCTTCAGTAATGCTTTTTTTGGTAGCTGGGGACCCGGTTTGAATGATATAGACGAAGTGACTGATTGGCAGGGAAACAGAGTGCCTTTTACAACAGTACCGGGAAATGTAGAGGATTTCTTTGAAACAGGGAATGCCATTGAAAATTCTATAAGTGTTGTTAGTGGTTCCGAAAGTGTAAACATCAATGTAACCGCCACACATACTAAAACTGATGGGTTTATTCCCAACTCCGAGTATGAAAAAACCAATATCAAAGTAGGAGCCAATACCAGATTGTCTAACGGACTCTATGTTGGAGGTTCCTTGTCCTGGATCGATTCCGATCAGCAGGGTGCTCCAACCGGTGGCGGAGGTGTTGTTAGGTCAGGTTTTTCAACACAACTTTGGTATTTGCCAAGATCCTACGATCCATATCAATATCCATATCTTACGGAAGACAATCAAGATAACCATTACAGAACAGGTGAAGATCATCCACTATTTTCAGCATTTGAAAATCCTTATACATCTAACCTTACCAGGACTTTTGCCAATGTCAGCCTGGGATATGATATTTCAGAGGCGCTTTCGATAAACTATAAGATTGGGTTTGATACTTATACCCAAAATAACAAACAGGTATTTGCCCCCTCTTCTCAGTTTGCCTCTACCGGAAATATTACAACAGATGACTATCGTTTCAGATCGGTTGAATCGAACCTTATCCTTACCTACCAAAAAGATATTAATGAAGATTTCAATATCAAGGTGACAGGAGGTCATAACATAAGCCAGCGTGCAGGCAACAGGCAAATCATTAGCGGAACCGGTATTACGGTTTTTGGCATCGACGATATTATCAATGCACAAAATATTGTTACCATCCAACCAGCTGTACCGGCATTCAAGAGAAGGTTAGCAGGTATATTTGGCGATGTTAATGTAGGATTCAGGGATTATGTATTTCTTAATGTGTCAGCGCGACAGGATTGGTCCTCCACACTACCAATAGGAGATAACGGTTTCTTTTATCCCGCTGCTTCCGCTAGCTTTATATTTACTGAAGTTTTTGATATCAAACCTGGTATCTTAAGTTTTGGGAAGATAAGAATTGGGTATGGTAGGGGAGGAAATGATGCTCCGGTATATTCTACCCAAAGAATATTATTCCAGAGCAATAGCAATGGTACACAATCCCTGGATAACCTGGTATTTCCGTTTAATAACCAGCCAGGTCTTACGGTTCAAGATGCTATTGGAAACAGTAACCTTACCCCCGAGTTCACAACTGAGCTGGAGGTTGGAACAGAGTTGAATTTTCTGAATGGAAGACTTAATCTGGATTTAAGTTATTTCAATAGGAAAACTACTGATCAAATATTCTCAGTCAATCGATCTCCATCTTCAGGCTTCTTCTCACAAATTGTGAATGCGGGTGAAGTTAAAAATGAAGGTTGGGAAGTTGGTCTTAATGTCACCCCGGTACAATTGAATAATGGTTTAACCTGGAATGTCAATGCCAGCTTTAGTAAAATTGACAATGAAGTTGTGAAACTTATCGAGGGCGTTGAAAGAATTGCAGTTCCTGGTAGTGGGTCAAACTTCACAACACTAGGCACTTTTGCCGTACCAGGTCAACCCTATGGTGTTATACAGGGTTCGGCTGTGGCCAGAGATGCCCAGGGTAACAGATTAGTCGATCCGACCACTGGTTATTATATCACAGATCCAGATAATACAAGAATCATCGGGGATCCAAACCCTGATTTCCTATTAGGAGTGATTAATACGGTTAGCTATAAAGGAATCACATTATCGGCATTAATAGACTGGAAAGAAGGAGGTGATTTATTTTCCAGTACCTTGGCTGCATTGAGGGGAAGAGGAACACTTGAACAAACAGCCGTTGGTAATGTCAGACAACAATCATTTTTGCTCCCGGGTGTATTGGGTGATCCAAATAATCCGGGGACAGCATTAACCGATGATGCCGGGAGTGTAATCCCGAATAATATACACATTGATGCCAATGATTATTTCTGGAGGACTGCGGATAACGCTGCAGCTGAATTTAGTGTTTATGACGCTACGGTTATCAGGTTAAGGGAAGTATCGCTGGGATATAGTCTGCCTGAATCTTTATTGGAAAACATATTCATCTCCCAGGCTCATATTCAATTGGTGGGTAGAAACCTTTGGTTCAATGCGCCCAACATGCCTGATGGATATGATCCTGAAACCAATGGCAGAGGATCAGGAAATGGTCAGGGGATGGAATTCGCTTACGTACCTAACGCTAAGCGATATGGAATTAGTGTTAAGGTGACTTTCTAATGCTACATGTTAAAATTTCAAAAAGATGAAAAAGAGATATTTATATATAAAAGCAATAATTATAGGAATTTTTGCTTCCGCTTTTCTGGTGACTTCCTGCGATGACAGTGATTTTCTGGACATTAATACAGATCCATCTTTTCCCGCAGATGCTACCAACAATTTATTGATGCCTGCCGCACAGGCTGGAACTGTATTTGGCTTTTCAGCTATGCTTGAAAGAGGTGCTGGAACAATGGTACAACATTATATCAATGGTAGGTTCGATAACTACGGTTTCGACGGTAGTACTTATAACAATGCATGGTCGTTCGATCTTTATAATGGCTCTTTGTTTGACTTCAAGGTGATCATTGACCAGGGCACAGCTCTGGATGAATGGCAACATGTCGGGGTAGCTAAAATTTACACTGCTTATACATTCAGCCTGTTAGTGGATCTATTTGGAGATATACCCTACTCAGAAGCGCTTCAAGCAGATGCTAATTTTAATCCTAAAGCTGACGATGGACAGACTATCTATACAGACTTATTTCGCCTCATTGATGAGGGAATTGCTGATCTGGATAAGGAGTCCACAAGAACGCTTGGTCAGGATGACCTGATCTACGGTGGAAACCTTGATAACTGGAAAAAAATGGCCAATACCTTAAAGTTGAAAATGTATAACCAAATCAGATTGGTTGATGCTGGTGGTGCGACTACCAATATCAATACATTAATAGGTAGTGGAAATTTGATTTCAGCTTCCAAAGAAGATTTTACCTTCCAGTTTACAAGTTCAAATTCTCCTGATGGCCGCCATCCAAACTTTCAGGCTGATTGGGCAGCGGGGGGATTAGAAAATAATCTTGCCAGTTTTATGATCAATCTTATGAATGGTAATAATGATCCACGTGTCCCTTATTATTTCTACAAACAAACAGGCTGCAATTTGGCCGGTAGAAATGGAGGAGAATCTGGAAATCCTGGAGATGACAATGTGCGAGCTATTCATGGGATTTATCCGGTAGGTGGAAAGTTTGATGATAATAGTTGTTTGGTGCACAACGAAACGCTTGGACTACAAGGAGCTGGTATTTTCCCTATGATCACGTATACTATGAGGTTGTTTATTCAGTCGGAAGCGGCACTCACATTGGGAACAACCGGTGACCCAAGACAATTATTGGAAGATGCAATCAATTCTGCCCTGAGCGATGTGGAATCCATGAGTGGTATTGCTATGGATGCCGATGATAAAACGAATTACGTGGCAGCAAGAATGGCAGCTTATGATGCAGCAGTAGACGACAATGGTAGGTTGGGTGTTATAATGATGGAAAAATATGTTTCGCAATTTGGTAACGGTATTGAATCGTATAATGACCTAAGACGAACAGGCTTTCCGACAAATCTTAATACACCTATCGTTCAAAGAGGTCCATTCCCACGTAGATTCCCTATTCCTCCGGTTGAGGTCACTGCAAATCCCAACATCGATCCGCTGACTGATCTTACAAGTCGTGTATTCTGGGATATAAATTAAATGGAAGTTAAAAAGATAAAGCGATGAAAAAGTTATTATATATATATTTATGCATAATCATTTCAATAGGCTTTGCCAGCTGCGAAGATGATATTTTATTCGACACTATTGAGGTACCCGCACCGCAAGTTACGGACGCCAATTGGTCTGCCGAGGTGATGGACGGATCAGGTGTTATAGTGAATACTGGATTTGCTGAGGGAGGCAGGGTTTTCCGATTACCAAATCCACTAGATGAAACCCGCCCATGGAGGGATATTAGATTTCAGGCAACGATCAATTCCAATGATTCGAGACAGATTGATAGTATTAGCGTTGAACTTCAATGGATACCTTCATTACCTTCAAATGCGGCTCAGGGATGGTTATTTTATGAAGGTATAAAAGTGCCTGATGCAGAAAGAAGTAGCTCGTACTCCTTGGACTATGCCATGAATCTGGATGAATGGAGTGATTCATATGTTTGTCAGACATTTATTTCCGGATCTCCTGGTTGTGGTGTTTTATGGATAGCGCAAGGAGTATTTGGGATTACACGTGAAGATAATACAATGAGACTCACTGTACATTTTGATGATGGTTCACAGGTACGTTTAGCACAGGTTCAATTCAGTTATTTCTTAACTGATGCCGGTGTAGAATAAATGAGCCGAGATTAATATTATAATCAGAAATTAAAATTGAGAGGAGTTATATTCATTATATCGTATGATTTTCAGAATACAACTCCTCTCATTTACAATTTGATTTCTGAGATGTTTATTGTCCAACGCCTATAACAGTTACAGACTATAGTCATAGGGTTAAGAGAAACTCATTGAATCCAGAAAGCTGCGAGAACAAAAGATTATAAGTAGAAAACCTTAAGTAAGTCTTTTTTAATAATCCATTTCCGTTAAATGCTAAGATGATAAAATGAAGAATTAATTTTAACTATTGTACAAATGTTTCTTTGAAAAACTTAAATGCTATGTGAAATACCTCTAAATATCACACAAATTCGTTAACACATCCTTAGTTACTATCCTCAATTTTGTGTTAACCCAACATATCCCCCTAATTTGATGTTTTTGGAACCAAATTCACCATAATCACCTATTTTTATTAATAAGGGGTATGTTCGACTCACCTTTTTTTGGGTTATCGGATTCAAGTTACAAAAGGCAAAACGATTTTTTTAGCAAAAATCCCCCAAACCATACGATATACTTTTCCTCCATTTCTCTGGAAATTTAGGCTAGAATAGACTGAACTGATGATTTTGACTGCCTCAAAATCGTGATACCGGCTATTCTCTAAATTATTTCTAACTACTAAAAAAAGTTCAATGAGAAAAAAATTACGAACAAGTTGTTTGTTATTGTTCGCATTGTTGTTTTCTGCAACAGTAACATTTGGACAAGATAGGACCATCACTGGAAAAGTAACAGATGGTACCGACCAATCAGGCTTGCCTGGTGTTAATATTGTTATAAAGGGAACATCTATTGGATCAATAACTGATGTAGATGGTAATTACTCTATTAATGTACCTTCGAGCGGTGGAATACTTGTGTTTTCATCGATTGGTTTCCTCCCTCAAGAAATTGAGATTGGCTCCCAAAGCCAGATAAATATTGTGATGAGCCAAGATGTACAGCAATTGTCAGAAGTTGTCATTGTTGGTTATGGAACTCAGTTGAAACAGGATCTCACCGGAAACATTGCAAAGGTTTCTGGCGAGGAAATCAGAAATATTCCTGTGAATAGCTTTGAATCAGCCATTCAGGGAAGAACTTCAGGCGTGTTTATTGAAAAGAGTAGTGGTAAACTTGGTGAAGGAATTAAAATCAGAGTAAGAGGATCCTCTTCTATCTCAGCAAGTAACCAACCACTCTATGTAGTGGATGGAATTCCTGTAACCAGTGAAAATCAAGGTATTACCAATAACCAACCTACTAATCCATTGGCTGATATCAACTTCAACGATGTGGAATCTATTGAGGTATTGAAAGATGCATCTGCTGCCGCTATCTATGGATCGCGTGCATCAAATGGTGTTGTAATTATTACAACTAAAAGAGGTAAGGCTGGTAAGACAAATATCAACATAGGTTATCAGTTTGGTGTAAGTGAACCATCGAGATTGATCGACTGGATGAATGCTGCAGAGTACAGAGAAATATACACGGAGGCCACGTTGCGATGGCAAGGTATTGATCCTATTACAGCTACTGATGCAGATAGGCTTGCCGCACAACAACTTTTGGATACAGGCTTTGGATTGATCGATGGTTTTTCAACAGATTTCGATACTGATACCGATTGGCAGGATCAGGCATTTAATGATGACGCCGGATTTCAACAGCTTGATATTTCTGCAAGTGGTGGAAATGAAAATACCGGTTTCTTTGCCGGATTGTCTTACAACGACCAGACCGGTATTCTTATCAATAATGATTTTGAGCGTATCAGTGGTAGGTTGAATTTGGATCAAAAGGCCAGTGACAAACTGAGCTTTGGACTGGGACTTAATTTTGTCAGAACGGAATTGACACGGGTTTCAAATGATAATGCATTTGCTACACCTCTTCAATTAGTTGCTTTAGCTCCCACACAAAGAGCAAGACTGGATGATGGTTCTCCTAATCCAAGCACCATCTATTATAATGGATTGATAGAAAAAGAAAATGCCCAGGCCATAACTGTTGGTTACAGAACCTTGGGTAACTTAAATGCAACCTATCAGATCATTGATGACCTGGCATTTCGTACTGAATTTGGTATCGATGTTCTGGATAATCAGGATGATAATTATCAAGGCAGGGTTACGCAAGATGGATCTCCGGGAGGACAAGCTGAAAGCCGCTCGGTAAGAGTTGTAAATTATACCACTTCATCGTTTTTCACATACGACAAAACCATCAACGAAAATCACAATCTTAAAGGAGTTTTGGGTATGTCATATCAGCAGTCAAACAGGAACCTTACCAGTATTCAGGCGAGAGGCTTTCCTACTGATGATTTGAATACAATAGCCAGCGCTGCTGAAAACACCTTCCAAAGTTCATCTCAAACTGCATTCTCATTCCTTTCATATTTTGGAAGGGTTAACTATAAACTTAACGATAGATATCTTATAGGCCTCAGTGGAAGGATCGATGGTTCCTCTAAATTTGGAGATAATAATCGATACGGTTTCTTCCCCGCTGTTTCAGCTGGTTGGATCATTTCCGAGGAATCGTTCCTGAACGGATCAAGCACATTTAGCTTTTTGAAATTACGAGCCAGTTACGGTATCACTGGTAATGCACCTGTAGCCAACTTTGGTAGTTTGGGTCAATACGCCGGAGCTCCTTATACCACGACTGCCGGTTTAAGGCCATGGACGCTTTCCAGCCCTGATTTGAAGTGGGAAACTACCAAGCAATTGGATATTGGTATTGACTTTGGAATCTTAAACGATAGGATTACCGGTGAGCTTGACTACTACGTAAAAAATACTGATGACCTGCTTTTGAGTAGACCTTTACCTGCAATTTCTGGTTTTACCTCGATCTTCGAAAATATTGGAGAAATGAAAAACTCAGGAATAGAGATTGTACTTAATTCACAGAATATAGTTGGTGATTTCTCATGGTCAACCAGTTTCAATATAGCATTTAATGATAATGAGGTTACGAAGCTTAATAGCGATGCGGATATAATTGCCGGAAGAAATAGAGTTAGAGTTGGTGAACCGCTAGGTGTATTTGTATCAAGACAATATGCAGGAGTTGATCCGGCCAACGGTGATGCGTTGTACTATGATGAAGAAGGAAATACAACAAATGATATTAATGCTGCTCCTAACGTTGTTATAGGAGATCCAAACCCTGATTTTGTAGGAGGCTTGAATAATAACTTCTCTTATAAAGGGATAGAGCTTTCCGCATTTTTCCAATTTGTTCAGGGAAATGAGGTCTACAACGATGGTGGCAGATTCCAGTCTAACAATGCTTCAGGTTTTGTAGATAACCAAACCAGGGATCAATTGGCCAGGTGGCGTCAGCCAGGTGACATTACTGATGTTCCAAGAGCTGAGTTGGTAGGCGGAGTAGGCGATGGCCATTCCTCTCGCTATCTATCAGATGGATCCTATATAAGATTGAAAACCTTAACCTTAGGATACAATTTCCCACAGGAAATCTTAAGCAGAGCCAAATTGAGTAGTGCTAAAATATACGTTTCAGCCCAAAATCTTGTAACCATAACAGATTACGAAGGATGGGATCCGGAAGTGAATTTTACAGGAACTAATCGAACTACTACCACTACCAACATCGTCCAAGGTACGGATTTCTATACGGCACCCCAGGCGAGGACAATTTCATTTGGAGTAAACATTGGCTTCTAATTTTAATTTAATGAATGTTATGAAAAAATATAATAAATATATAGCACTGCTCTTCGTTATCTCAGCTTTTTTCTCTTGCGATAGTAAGCTTGATATCGAACCCAGGCAGACTTTGAGTACAGATGTAGTACTTACAAATGAGGAAAATCTTGAGGCCGTTCTTTTCGGGGCCTATGCCGGATTAAAAGGTACCTTTGGTACCAATGAAGGCGGAGAATTATTTGGTGGAGATTTCAATCTGATGAGCGAAATGTTGGCTGCTACTGACAATGTCAGATGGGGAGGCTCCTTTGACACATATAGAGAAATGGCTAACAAGGATCTTACCACAACCAATCTGGTAGTAAGAGATAACTGGATCAGGGGATATGATGTGATAAACTCCGCAAATAACGTTCTGGCTAATCTTGATTTGGCAAATACCGACGCCAAGCGTAATTTGATCGAAGGACAAGCCAGAGCCATTAGGGCCATGGTTTACTTCGATTTGGTGAGAATTTGGTCCAGACCATGGGGTTCAGGAAGTGAATCTACAGATCCTGGTGTGCCATTGGTACTTCAACCAACATTAACAGCAGTAGACGCTGACGCATTAAAAACTTTAGGTAGATCAACAGTATCGGCTGTTTATTCTCAGATATTAGACGATTTGACTCAGGCTAAATCTTTAATTTCAGCTGATCTTGGAGCAAATGGCACTAATATTTCTACTTACACGGTATCTGCAATTCTTTCAAGAGTATATCTGCAACAAGGTAACTTCGCCTTGGCAGCGCAAGAAGCTGATCGTGTAATTAGTTCTGAGGAATATGCCCTTGCTGCTACACCAATAGGAGCTTTTAACAATGCTGCCAATATAGGTGAAGATGTTTTTGCTATTCAGCAAACCTCCTTGAGTAATGCTGGAACTAACAACGCTGGTTTGACTACTTTCTATGCAAGACTCTTTGGAAATGGAAGAGGGGATGTTCAGGTTCAACAAGCGCATTTAGATGAATATGAAGCTGGAGATTTAAGAGGAGGACTTCAGAATGATCTTTCCGGTACAGCAACCATTGGTGGTGTGAGTAGCATGTTCTATCTAGGGGTAGGAGGCCAAAATTCAGGTCAGATCCAATGTGCTAAGTTTGGAGATCCGAACCTTAATATTCCAGTTGTGAGGTTGGCTGAGATGTATCTTACACGAGCAGAGGCCAATTTTGAAGAAGGCACCTCTGTTGGCGATACCCCTCTAAATGATATCAATGTAATTAGAGAAAGAGCTGGTTTGGCTCCTTTGGCAGGCCCTATCACAATGGATGATATACGAAAAGAAAGAAGGCTTGAACTTGCTTTTGAAGGTTTCAGACTTCACGATTTCAAAAGATGGCAGGATCCTGTTGGCACTTTGAATTATGATGCTCCGGAATTGGTTATGCCTATTCCAGAAAGAGAAATTGAAGTATATGATATTCCTCAAAATGCGGGGTATTAAAGAAGTATAAACCAATTAATAAAAAAACCCACAATCTCTGTGGGTTTTTTTATTGCACGCTGTGTCACATTTAGTTATTGGCGCTACACTCTTGAAAATGGACTGCCTTGAAGCGTTGATAAAGAATTAATTTAGAATCCCCCTATTCCATCCATTCCATCTATTGTGCGCCTGCGGACACCGTTGTTCGTTTGCGAAACATCAAATTGTTCATTTTTTATTGTAAGTATTTAGTAACCAGCATTTTATGTGAATGGCATATATATTGAAAAGTGGACATAGTCAATTACCAAAACAGAGTATTATGAGACCTGAGAAACGCTACCATAAACAAAAAGCATTTTTTAGCATTATAGCGATTGTTCTTAGCCTGTCCCTGCAAGCTCAGGATGTTAAAAAGCTTACTTTAGATGAATGTATAGATATTGCTATGGGCAACAACATAGCGTTACAAAGAGCCCAAAACAGCTCACTCATTGCAGCTGCCAATAAAAAACAAGCGCTTCTAAATTTCTTGCCCACTTTACAAACCAGAATTAATTATGACTTCTTTACAGGAACTTTTTTTGATACCAACGCTGCCAGACAGGTAAGTGAAACAACCAATAGTTCCGGACCACGATTATCAAGCAACCTGAATATATTTAATGGTTTCCGTAATCATCAAAACAGAAAACAAAGAAACAATGAGTTTGAAGCTTCCAAACATGACATTGAAAGTTCCAAATTGGTTGTGGAGTCAAATGTAATTTTATATTATATGAATGTTGCTGTTGATCGTGAGAATATAAAAATAGCAAGAAATAGAGTAGATCTATTATCGAAACAGCTTGAGCGAGAAGAGAAAAGAGAACAAGCAGGAGTTGGTAGGTTAGAAGAAGTATATAACCTGAAATCTCAGGTAGCTAATGAAAAGCTTAACTTGGTGAATCTGGAGAACCAGTATAAAATGGATAAGCTTTTATTGATACAGGCTTTACAATTAAATACTATCCAGGATATTGAAATAGCTGATTTAACGATTTCCGAGGAAGTTATCAACAGTGAAATACAATCTTATGACAATGTGATCAGGTCTGCTACTACTTTTTCTCCGAACCTGAAAAGCGCAACCTATTCACTAGCAGCTTCGAAAAATGCCTTAAATGTTGCCAGAGCAGCACGATATCCAAGTATTACTTTTACCGGGGTTCTTGGATCAAACTATTCCTCAAATGGAGCCAGAAATCCTGAAACCGGTGATTTTGACGCGGATGCTAGTTTTTTTGATCAGATCGATTTTAACCAGTTTGAATATTTCGATTTTACTTTGAATATCCCAATTTTTACAAGAGGGGAGACCAATCGAGCTATTCAGGTCGCAAAGATCAATATGATCAATTCGGAATTGGATCTGAAACAAGCTACGATGGATCTGACCAATTCGGTTCAACAGGCGTATCTGGATCTACTTGCAGCTAAAAGTACATACGATGCTGCTTTGGAGAATTTAATTGCTTTGGAACAGACCTTTAAATTCATGGAGACAAGATATACCTCTGGTGATGCGGACTTATTCAGCTATTTGGAAAGCCTGGATAATAAAAATAGGGCAGAATTGGAATTGGCAAATTCTAAGTACAGGATTGCTTTAAGAAAGAAAATATTGGAAGTTTATCAAGGTCTATAAACAAACAGTTTTTGAACCAACCTATCGCAAAAGGTTGGTTCATTTCATTTCATAAATACTCATCTCCCTATTTCCCAAAAGGAAAAATCTATTTTGCCTAATAAGGACAAATCTGTTATTGTTTGATTGAGGAAGATTGAAAGATCTTTCTTTGGAATTGTAAAGATGATAGAATTTAATTTGCCTTCCTTCTTGATAATAAAGTTCCTCATTTAAGAATTCAAAGTGATCAATGTTTAGGATGGGTAAGCGCTTTACATAATTACCCAGGTTATCAAAAACTAAAATTCCTATATCTTTTAAACCGATGTAAAGCGAATTCTGATACTCCTTTAAATGTGTTATCTCATATTGATCTTTTTGAGGTAGCACATTCATTAGAGAAGTTTTTAAAAGTATCCTGTTGAAATTTGGATCATATTTCAGGAGATCCAGGTTTATATCATCCAGTATCCAGATATTTTGATCGCTGGATGCAGTGGCTATGCTGGCGCGGCCAATGTCGGGATCATCTAACAAAAAACTCCTTGAGGTATTCAAAAAACGGTCAAGCCAAATGTACTCCTGTCTTGTTTCATAAAACACAAATATTTTAAGGCCGGACCAAGCTTCAATATTATTTACAGCGCCTGGCTGATCAGGAGAAAATTTTAATTGCTCTTTCCCTGATGCATCATATTTGGTTATATCTCCTCTATTATCTGCAATATAAATCGTTCCATTTCTATCCATAGAAACAGCACTGGGTGAATTAATACTAATGGATTCGACAAGGGACAAGTTTTGCGATGATACTTCGATGGCTATGAAGATCATCGCGAGAGTTATAATACCGGTATACCTTCTATCATTTAGCTCCTTCAAAGGTAAGCAGTTTAAATTCCGTACCATCGTACTCACCGTATGTGCAATAATTTACCCATTCTCCAAGGTTAATGTAGCGGCTATTTTCATTGACTTTCAGGTCCAATGGCAGATGTCTGTGGCCAAAGATATAATAATCGTGATGTGTCACTTTTTCTACCTCCCGGCAGTGTGTTAAGAGCCATTCATCTTCTCCCAAATGTTTGTCCTCTTTTTTTTCATTGCCGATTCTGCTTCTCCTTGACCAAAAGTGTGCAATGCTAATCCCTAAATTTGGATGTAATCTTTCAAATGCCCATTGACACAATTTATTGTCAAAAATCTTCTTTAATATTTTATAACTAAAGTCTCCTGGCCCCAAACCATCTCCATGTCCGATCATGAATCTTGTCCCATCAACTGAAAATTCCTGGGGATTCCTGTAAACAGGAATATCCAGCTCTTTTGGGAAATAATCGAACATCCACATATCATGATTTCCTGTAAACAGTGTTACTTCAATACCACTATCGCGAATTTCGGCCAATTTACCCTGAAATCTGATAAAGCCTTTTGGAATGGCTTTTTTGTACTCAAACCAAAAATCAAACACATCTCCCAGCAAATGGATACTATGTGCTTCATGTTTAATGCGATCCAGCCATGCGATTATTTTCAGCTCTCTTTCAAAACTTTTTTCTCTGCTTGGTGTCCCCAAATGAAAATCCGATGCAAAGAAAATCTTTTTCCCTTCTTCCAGTTTATCAATCGATTTGATCATGAACGATGATAATGATTAAAAAATACAATTTAATACAAATTCCAGTATTGTGAAGATTACAAAGATATGAGAATATTTGAATTGAAATTTAGGAATCAAAATCCTATTGACTACTGCTATGCCAAGAATCTGCAAACAAAAAAGATCAGGTCTTTGGCCTGATCTTTTAATTTAATCTTAAAGCGAAATTTATTCGGCAGAGTCCTTTGAGTCTATCGCGCTCTTTTCTCCCTCTTCATCAGGAACATCTTTCTTTGGCTCCTCGGATGCTTTTTCACTATCCTTCTTAGATTCCGTATCCATACCATTGGATAACTCTTTTTTTGTAAAGGCCTCGTAGGTGGTCTCTTTTTCAAATGGTCGTTTACCAATCAATCGTTCAAGATCAGATTGGAAAATAATCTCTTTTTCCAGAAGCTCTTTGGCTACGATTTCCAACTGCTCAAGTTTACTTTTCAAAAGATCTTTTGTCCGATCATAGGCAGAATTAATCAGCTCCCTTACTTCTTCGTCGATAGTTTCTGCGGTAGATTCCGAATATGGCTTATTGAAATTATACTCACTTTGTTTGGAATCGTAGAATGAAACATTTCCTATTTTATCATTCATACCATAAATCGTCACAATACTATAGGCCATCTTGGTCACTCGTTCCAAATCACTAAGTGCTCCTGTGGATATCTTACCAAAAATGATTTCTTCCGCGGCTCTACCACCAAGTGTCATACACATTTCATCCATCAATTGTTCGGTCTGATAGAGGAACTGCTCTTTGGGCAGGTATTGTGCATATCCCAATGCTGCTACCCCTCTTGGAACAATACTTACTTTCACCAATGGATCGGCATGTTCAAGGAACCAGCCAGCCACTGCATGACCAGCCTCATGGTATGCAACAATCTTTTTCTCTTCCGGTGAAATAATTTTGTTCTTCTTCTCCAAACCACCAATTACCCTATCAATGGCATCTTGGAAATCTGCCATATCAACCTCTTTTTTATTCTTCCTTGCAGCAATCAAAGCAGCTTCGTTACATACATTGGCAATTTCTGCTCCGGCGAACCCTGGTGTTTGGGCGGCCAATTTCTTAGGATCGACATTCTTGGCGAGTTTAATGGGTTTAAGGTGTACCTTAAAAATCGCGGCCCTTCCAACGATATCAGGTTTATCAATACTTATTTGTCTGTCAAAACGTCCAGGTCTCAAAAGTGCAGAGTCCAGTACATCAGGGCGGTTTGTTGCAGCTAAAATAATCACTCCCGAATCGGTAGAGAACCCGTCCATTTCAACAAGAAGCGAGTTCAATGTATTTTCTCTTTCATCGTTCGAACCTGGCATCTGTCCTCTTCCACGTGATCGACCTATGGCATCTATTTCATCTATAAACACAATACAGGGTGCTTTTTCTTTTGCCTGTTTGAACAGATCCCTTACCCTTGCAGCACCTACGCCCACAAACATTTCAACAAAGTCTGAGCCGGAAAGTGTGAAGAAAGGTACGCCAGCTTCACCAGCAACTGCTTTTGCTAATAAAGTTTTTCCAGTTCCCGGAGGGCCTACAAGCAAGGCGCCTTTAGGAATTTTTCCACCGAGCTTAGTGAATTTGGATGGTGTTTTAAGAAACTCTACGATCTCCTTTACTTCCTCTTTGGCTTCATCCAAACCGGCGACATTGCCAAAAGTAATTTTTACTTTGTTCTCCGCATCGAATAGCGCAGCTCTGGATTTTCCAATGTTGAATATCTGTCCTCCCGGACCCCCTGTGCCGGTCATTCTCCTCATTAAAAACCAGAATCCAAACAGTATAATAATCAAGAAGCCCCAGCTCCAGAAAAAGCTCCATATGTCTTCACGGTTATCGGATTTGTAACCTATCCGATCTTCAAGAGGTACTTTCTCCTCCAGCGCTTGGAATTTCTTATCAAAAATATCTTTAGTTGTGATGTTGAACCTGAAATGAGGTCCCTGTGTGAGGGAAAACGGATTTTTATCTTCCAGTCTTCCTTTATACTTGGCATTTTGTAAAGCCTCTTCTTTAAGAGTTACTTCAACTATATCTTGGTTCTTTATTAATAAAATTTCCTTGATATCCTTTTCCAAGTACATCTTCTCAAATTCCCGATAGGTAATTTCGATACTTGAAGTACTCTTATTGAAATATGTCACCCCGAAAATCAAAACAATCAACGTCACAATAATCCAGACCTGGTAGTTCTGTTTTTGTGGGGTTTTGGGAATTAAATTTTTCTTCTTTTTAGGATGATCAGCCATTATAATTGTGTCATTAAATTCTTTTTAAAATAACGCTATCTATTGTTAATTGTTCAACTTTCTTATGCGCTTGTCTCTATATGACTTATGACAGCGTCGCCCCATAAATCTTCTAAAGCATAGAATGATCTTTTTTCTTTCTTAAAGATGTGAACAACCACGTCTACATAGTCTATCAAAATCCATTCCTTATTTTGAACACCCTCCCTGTGCCATGGAGACTGATTTGAACGTTTGTAAACTACTTCTTCAATAGAGTCAGAAATGGCCTCAACGTGTGTATCTGAATTTCCACTACAGATTACGAAGTAGCTAGCAATCGCGTTATTAACGCCTTGTAGGTCCAATACGACTACATCTTCTGCTTTTTTTTCCGTCATCCCATCGACCACTAAATCACATAATTCAGCTGAAGTCATAAAATCTTTTCTTTCTCTAAATGCTTATGTATATTGCCCACAAATCTACTAAAAAATAGTTGCATAAAATCTCTACTGACACATTATTTATTGGCAGGAAGCTAATTTATGTGCCAATTTGTCATTCCACAAATGACATTGCGTTAGATTTATTACATCAGAAAACCCCCGAAGAAGGAACAACCGTTATTACAGATCATCAGACAGCTGGAAGAGGACAAAGGGGTAATTCATGGTATTCGGAGCCTTCCAAGAATTTAATGTTTTCACTCATTTTATACCCTAAATTTTTGCCGTTACAGCAACAATATTTCTTAAATATTTTTATATCCTTAGCGATATGTGACACCCTTTCGCAGTGGATCGGATCAGGACTAAAAATAAAATGGCCAAATGATATTTACTTTTTGGACAGAAAAATCGGAGGCATTCTGACGGAGAATTCTATCAAAAATAATGCTTTGGAATATAGCATTATTGGCATCGGGTTAAACATAAATCAAACAAATGGCTTACCGGAAGGTGCATCTTCTCTTGGGAACATTACAGGAAGTGAACTTAATTTAAGCGAACTTTTTAACAACCTGGTTGTTCACATTGAGAAAAGGTATTTGGAACTAAGAGCTCAAAAATTTGATCATCTAAGAGCACAATATCTAAACAACCTTTATTGGTATCAAGAGGAACACGTATTTTCGAACGGTAACTATTTCAAAGGGATTATTCTAGGAGTAGATTCTGGCGGTAGATTGATGATAGAAACACAAGGAACTGTCAAGAGTTTCGATATTAAAGAGATTAAATTTATTAATTAACTTACCTCTCAGGAAATATTGGCTTTTGATGTTTATCTCCAATTATTCTAAATTTGCAACTCAATTTATTTATTAAATTAATCTAAAACAGAGATGATTGACGCTAACCTAAAATACAAAGTAAAAGATATAGCTCAGGCTGGTTGGGGAAGAAAAGAAATAGAACTTGCCGAGGCGGAGATGCCTGGCTTGATGGCGCTTAGAGAGGAATATGGTGCCTCAAAACCTTTGAAGGGTGCCAGAATTGCAGGTTGTTTGCATATGACTATTCAAACAGCAGTACTAATTGAAACTTTGACGGAACTTGGTGCTGAGGTAAGCTGGTCATCTTGTAACATATTCTCAACCCAGGATCATGCAGCTGCGGCCATTGCAGAAACAGGAGTTCCTGTATTCGCATGGAAAGGTATGAATGAAGAAGAGTTTGACTGGTGCATTGAGCAAACATTATTTGCCTTTGAAGGAGGTCAACCTTTAAACATGATATTGGATGACGGGGGTGATCTAACCAATATGGTATTAGATAAGTACCCTGAACTTGTTCAGGCTATCAAAGGACTTTCGGAAGAAACTACTACCGGTGTTCATCGATTGGTTGAAAGACAGCAAAACGGCACATTGCCACTTCCTGCGATCAACGTGAATGACTCTGTTACCAAATCCAAATTTGATAACAAATATGGTTGCAAAGAATCATTGGTGGATGCGATTCGAAGAGCCACTGATGTCATGATGGCCGGCAAGGTAGCAGTTGTCGCTGGTTATGGAGACGTTGGTAAGGGTTCAGCAGCCTCACTGCGAGGTGCCGGAGCAAGAGTAATTGTAACTGAAATTGATCCAATATGTGCTCTTCAGGCCGCCATGGATGGATTTGAGGTAAAGAAAATGGACGATGCTGTTAAGGAGGTTGATATTGTTGTTACCGCTACTGGGAATAAGGATATTGTAACCGGACGACATTTTGAGTCAATGAAAGATAAGACCATCGTTTGTAACATTGGCCATTTTGACAATGAGATCGATGTGAAATGGCTTAATGATAATGGGCAAAAAGATGAAATAAAACCTCAGGTTGATAAATATGCTTTGGCAAATGGCAATGACATTATTCTTCTTGCCGAAGGGCGTTTGGTAAACCTTGGTTGCGCTACAGGACATCCTTCATTTGTAATGTCAAATTCCTTTACCAATCAAACTTTGGCGCAATTAGAACTCTGGAATCATTCAGATAAGTATGAGAATAAAGTTTATACTTTACCAAAACATTTGGATGAAAAAGTGGCACGCCTCCATCTTGCCAAGATCGGTGTGGAACTGGATGAATTGAGCCAGGAACAAGCTGATTACATCGGTGTTAAAGTAGCAGGGCCATTCAAACCTGATTATTATAGATACTAAGAGCAAAAAGATTGTCAATAAAAAAAGCCTCAATTGAGGCTTTTTTTATTGAATTTGAATTCCTACAATTTTAAATACTCAGAGGGATTCTATTTTCACTTTTTGAACTTATCCCAGAATTATTCTTGTCCGCTTCAGGACAAATTGTCTTTTTTCTAGATAGTTTCATGGCAAAATAACAACACAGTATGATTTTTACCGTCCTTAAGTTTTAAAGTCAAACAAATTTTTAGATCCCATACTAAAGCAATTGATTGAGATTTTTTGAGCTGATTTTACAGGTTATATTATTATTCAGATTTTATTAATTTTGGATTGCGTATGTCTGACAAAGTCCGACAGAATTATACTGAGAAGCAAAAGGTAAATGTCTTTGAGCAGGAGTTTTTACCTCATATTGATTCTATGTATAATTTTGCCTACCGTTTAACATTTGAAGAGGATGATGCGAAGGATTTGGTACAAGAGACTTACCTTAAGGCCTACAGATTTATAGATTCCTTTGAACAAGGAACTAATGCTAAGGCTTGGTTGTTTCGAATACTAAAAAACAGCTTTATTAACGACTTCAGAAAGAAGAGTAAACAACCTTCTAAAGTCGATTATAATGAAGTTGAGACGTATTATAACTCTGAGGATGTTGATCCAACGATTACTACTGATCTAAGAGTCGAGACCATCCAGCATATGATAGGCGATGAAGTATCTAATGCTTTGAATGCCTTGGCAGTTGACTTTAGGACAGTAATTATTTTGTGTGATTTAGAGGGATTTACCTATGAGGAAATGGCCAAAATTTTGGATATTCCGATTGGTACAGTTCGTTCAAGATTACACAGGGCAAGGAATTTATTGAAGGACAAATTGAAGATATACGCAAGTTCAATGGGATATAAATAAAATTGATTAAAATCTGAAGTATGGGAAAGTTTTCTGGCGTTTGGCTAAAAAGTAAGCTTAAATTCTTACGCAATATGCAATGCCCTGATAAGGCAAATTGCTTTGAAATTCTTGAATTAATGATGGATGGTGAGGCCACGGAAGAGCAAAAAAAGAGTTTCGAGCTGCAAATCCAACATTGCATGCCTTGCTATAAAAAATATCATCTCGATGTCGCTATCAAAGAAGTTTTACAAACTAAACTAAATAACAAACCTGCTCCAGTTGATTTAGTTGATAGTATCAAACTCAAAATTAACAACAACACTATTTAACGTAGTATGCAATCAGGGAAGGTTATTATTTTTTCCGCTCCTTCGGGTTCAGGTAAAACAACTATTGTAAAGCATCTTTTAAAAACCAATTCAAATCTTGATTTTTCAATCTCTGCTTGTACCAGAGATAAAAGAGGCAGAAGTGAGGAAAATGGTAAAGATTATTATTTTTTAACTCCTACCGATTTTAAAGAGAAAATCGACAATAATGAATTTATTGAATGGGAGGAAGTGTATCCAGGTAACTTTTATGGCACACTCAAATCTGAAATAAAACGCATTTGGGATCATGGGAATCATGTATTGTTCGATGTTGATGTCAAAGGGGGGCTTTCATTGAAAAAATATTTCAAGGATCGAGCGCTTGCAATATTTGTAAAAGTTCCTTCAATGGAAGTTCTTGAAAAAAGACTACATGATAGGAAAACAGATTCCTCCAGCAGTATATCTCAAAGATTATTTAAAGCCAAATTTGAGATGGGCTTTGAAGATCAGTTTGATGTGACACTGGTCAATGAAGATTTAGAGAAATCACTAATAAAAGCACAAAAGCTTGTGGATGATTTTGTCAAAGATTAGGTCCTAATCTTTTTTGTGATAGCTCACCTCTTACCAAAATTAAAATACCTAATAAATTAAATTCTATTTAGTTACTTTGTAATCGTTGTCTTCAATTACAAAATCACAAATGAAAATAGGTCTCTTCTTCGGGTCTTTCAATCCGATTCACCTGGGTCATCTCATCATAGCCAATGTTATGGTTGAAAGTACAGATATGAAACAGGTGTGGTTTGTGGTGTCCCCTCAGAATCCTTTTAAAAGCAGCAGGTCTTTGTTGCATGAATTCGATCGTTTGAAAATGGTAGAGGCTGCTATCAATGATAACTATAATCTGAGAGCCTGCAATGTCGAATTCGGAATGCCCAAACCTAGCTATACGGTTGATACATTGGCCTATTTATCAGATAAATATCCCCAACATGATTTCAAACTGATTATCGGTGAAGACAATCTACCAAGTTTTCCAAAATGGAAAAATCATCAAGTTATTTTGGAGCAATTCGGAGTGTATGTTTATCCAAGACCGGACGCTGGTCATTCAAAATTAAAAGAGCATCCAAACGTTCGTTTTGTGAATGCTCCATTATTAAATATTTCTGCAACGTTTATCAGAGATAATGTGAAAAAAGGCAGGTCAATAAAGTATTTGGTCCATGAAGATGTGGAGACATATATTCAGTCACACAACTTGTTTTTATGACTATACCGTCATGATCTCATCTTCTTTCTTCACTAACAAACCGTCGATCTGAGCAGAGAATGAATCTGTTAATTTTTGAACCCTTTCTTCAGCTTTTTTCACGTCGTCTTCAGAAACACCCTCTTTCTGCAATTTTCTCAAATGATCGTTGGCATCCTTTCTGATATTTCTGATGCTAACCTTTCCATGCTCAGCTTCGCTCTTTGCGTGCTTCACAAGCATTACTCTTCTTTCTTCCGACAATGGAGGGATATTGATTCTGATTAACTCTCCATCATTCTGAGGGTTAAGCCCTAAATCACTGTTGATGATAACTCTTTCTATATCGGAAAGAATGGCTTTTTCCCAAGGTTTTATTACGATTGTTCTCGCATCAGGGGTATTAATGGATGCTACCTGGCCAATGGGTGTAGGAGTTCCATAATACTCCACGCTCAGTCCATCCAGCATGTTAGGCATCGCCTTTCCTGCCCTTATTTTTTGCAACTCCACCTGGGTGTGATGGACAGCTTTTTCCATATGTTCTTTCGCATCTTCTAAATAGAATTCAATATCTTCCATTTTTATAAATTTTGATTAAGAACTGATTAGCGTACCAACTTCTTCTCCTTGGACCAACTTGGCAAGGTTCCCCGGTTTATTCATATCAAATACCCTGATAGGTAAATTATTTTCCTGGCAAAGTGTGAAGGCCGTCATGTCCATGATATTCAGTCCTTTTTGGTAGGCCTCCTGGAATGAAATTTTCGAAAATCTTGTTGCGTTGGGATCCTTCTCAGGATCGGCGGAATACACACCATCCACCCGGGTCCCTTTTAATACAACATCGGCCTCAATTTCTATCGCTCTTAAACTCGCGGTTGAATCTGTGGTAAAATAAGGATTTCCAATTCCCGCACCGAAAATTACGATTCGCCCCTTCTCAAGGTGTCTCATGGCTCTTCTCCTTATGAACGGTTCACTGATTTGCTCCATTTTGATACCAGACATGAGCCTGGTATACAAACCATGATTTTCGAGTGCACTTTGCAAGGCCATCGCGTTGATCATGGTAGCGAGCATGCCCATATAATCCCCTTGAACCCTGTCAATTCCAGAGCTTTCGGCTTGTACCCCTCTGTAGATGTTACCTCCGCCAATAACAATGGCAATTTCGATACCTAAATCCTTAACCTTCTTTATTTCCAAAGAATATTGTTCCAACCTGCTAGCATCAATGCCATATTGCTGGTTACCCATTAAAGCTTCACCACTGAGCTTAAGAAGAATTCTCTTGTATTCCATTAAAAATATTTCTTAAATCTATGTTGTTTCCGTACCCTGAATAGTAATTATGAACTGCGATCTTTGATGGTTTCTTCAGGATAAAATTGAGTCCAACATGACAAATATAATTCCTTTTCTATTAGTTTAAAATATTAATTGTGTCAAGCCTCTTTTCTCATTGGATTACAAAAACTTATATATCCAGACAAAAACCGGCTTATTTTAAAATTCAATCAACACGTTATTTTTTTCAACACTATCTCCCCTATCCACCATGACAGATTTTACAATGCCATCACCAGGTGACTTGATCACATTTTCCATTTTCATGGCCTCCAGGATCATAACCACATCACCCTTTTGTACCTCATCTCCCTCATTAACTCTAATATCTAAAATTAATCCTGGCATTGGGGCTTTTATCTCTTTGAGTGCGGCGGAAGCCATAGAATTCATTCCGAGTTTTTCAAGCAAAATGTCGAACTTGTCTTGTAGTGCTACCTCAAACTTCTTCCCATTGACTTTCACCTCGAATTGCTTTTGCTCAAAATCAATTTTGATGATTTCCGCTCTGTACGATAGATTATCTTTCAGGATATGAAAGCTATTTTCCTTCACCCGAATCATATCCCAGGTATATATTTCGTTGTTTAAGAAAATATGATCCTCTTTAAAATCGATTTCATATTGCTGAAGTGCTTCATCCAGATTAGGATTACTTTTTACCTTAACGCTATACATATAAAAGTATTTAAAAGCGTAAATATAGTTTAATTTGTACCAAATTATTTTCAACTTTATCAAAATCATTGAACTACATGGATACCAGTATTCCTCCAAAAATCAAGATTCTCATATTCTTTTTTTTAATAGCCGGATGCAAAGCCGTTGAAAATAATCCAAAACCAGAACAAACACCCTTGCCAGTTGAAGAGGTAGCAGATACTTCAATTGATGAAGATTCAGCCAAAGTTACACTTGGTCCTTTTGTAAACTACAGGAAATCAAGATCAAGAGAATTTGATCTGATCCATACCAAACTTGAAGTGAGCTTCGACTGGAACAAGCAGCATTTATTGGGTACCGCCACCTTGGAGCTGAGTCCTTATTTCTACCCTCAGGACCATCTGACGTTGGATGCAAAGGGATTTGATCTTCACAATATTGCATTGGTAAACGGAATGGAGAAGAAGAATTTAGAGAATGAATACAATGGCCTTAAAATTACCATTGAATTAGACAGAGAATATAAAAAAGGTGAGCATTTATTTTTAGAGATTCAATATACAGCTAAACCAAATGAGCTTAAAACTTCGGGAGGAGAAGCCATTACGTCAGACAAGGGCCTGTTTTTTATCAATCCCAATGGTGTGGATAAAACCAAACCACAACAAATATGGACACAGGGTGAAACGGAGTCCAGTTCCTGTTGGTTTCCTACAATTGATGCTCCGAATGAAAGATCCACTCAGGAAATTTTCATAACGGTCAGGAAAGAATACCTGACGTTATCCAATGGATCCTTAATATACTCTTTGATAAATGAAGATGATACTAGGACAGATTACTGGAAATTGGATCAACCTCACGCTCCATACTTATTTATGATGGCTATAGGTAATTTCAAAGTAGTTCAGGATACGTGGAAAGATCTGGAAGTGAATTATTATGTAGAACCTGAATATGAGGAGCACGCACGTGCTATCTTTGGAGCTACTCCCGAAATGATGAGTTTCTTTTCCGAGAAACTAAACTATGATTTCCCTTGGCCAAAGTATTCACAGATCGTTGTTAGGGATTATGTTTCAGGAGCTATGGAGAATACAACTGCATCGGTTTTTATGGAGGATCTACAGGTCAATAACAGAGAGCTATTGGATTATAATTGGGAGGATATCATCGCTCACGAATTGATTCATCAATGGTTTGGAAATTTAGTCACATGCGAGTCTTGGTCGAATCTTCCATTAAATGAGGCATTTGCCAATTATGGTGAGTATTTATGGTATGAGCATAAATATGGTGAAGAGGAGGCCGATTACCATGGTTATCTTGAACAACTAGAGTATTTGGAGGAATCAGAGGATGAACAAAAAGATCTGATCCGATTTTATTATGATAATAGGGATGATATGTTTGATAGCCATTCTTATTCAAAGGGAGGACGTGTGTTGCACATGCTTCGAAAGTATGTCGGTGATGATGCATTCTTCACCGCTCTAAATCACTATTTAAAGGAGAACGAATACAAATCTGTTGAAATACATGATTTGCGTTTGGCCTTTGAAGAGATTACCGGAGAAGATCTGAATTGGTTTTTTTCTCAATGGTTTTTATCATCAGGACATCCTCAGCTGGAAGTGCAACATGAATATGACTCAGGAATGTTGAAAATGAAAGTTTGGCAACATCAGGATATCGAGAAATATCCTGTTTATAAACTTCCATTGTTTGTTGATATCCTGATCAAAGATGAGATAAAAAGATATCCTATCGTTATTGAAAATTCATACGAGCAATTTGAATTTGAATTGGAAGAGGAACCGCGCTTTGTTTTATTCGACGGAGATCAACAATTGTTAGGTGAAATTGAGCATGAAAAATCTTTTGAGGAAAGCCTGTACCAATATTATAATAGCGATCAGCTCCTGGCTCGGTACAGGGCACTGGATAATTTAGCAATTGATGCCACCTATGACAGTCTTACATTCTATGACGAGGTGATAGAAGTTTATATAGATGCTTTGTCTGATAATCATTGGGCAATAAGAGAACTTGCATTGGAGGCCTTGGAAGATTATGAAGGCACACAACTGCGGAACGCAGAAGAAAAAATAGAGCATTTAGCAAAGCATGACCAAAAAGCTTTAGTGAGAGCCGCAGCAATTAATACTTTATCAAGCTTTGACATTAATCAATACAAAGATTTGTTTAAAGAAAGCATGAAAGATAGCTCTTATTCCGTTGCTGGTTCTGCATTGTATGCTTATGTCCAAAGTGATGCCACAGATAAAGATGAGATTGTGGAATCCTTTGCTCAGGAGCAGAATATCAATATAGCCGTGGCGGTTGCTGAGCATTTTTTGTCAGAGAACTTATACCACAAGCACGATTGGTTTGAGACCAGGCTTCAATCGGCGAAAAAAGAAGACCTGTTTTACTTGCTTCAGTATTATGGAGGCTTTATCATTGATGCTCCTACTGACACACAGGAGAAGGGAATAAAAATACTTCGTGAATTGGCTATATCAAATGAAGAAGACTACATAAGACTGGCTGCTTTTCAAGCACTTCATTTACTCCCCGAAACTGAAGAATTGCTACAGATTAAAAAGGAGATAAAACAATTGGAGACAGACCAGGAAATAAAGGAATATTATGACAGTTTGGATTAGTAAATTCTCTTGACAATTCGTAAGAAGTCAATCATCAAAAACTTCAGTTTTTGATAATCCTTGACAGCCTCGAAATCATCAATTTTATGTCCTAATTTCAACTGGAAAAAATATTTCATCTTTTTTTTTCAAAAATTTGAATAAAATAAAAAAGCGTATATTTTTGCACTTCCTATTTCCAAGGGGCACTAAAAGACTGTCCAATTAAATAGGAAAAGTTCTTGAAAATGATTCCAGGGGGGATACCAAAGCGGCCAACTGGGACGGACTGTAAATCCGTTGTCTTATGACTTCGCAGGTTCGAATCCTGCTCCCCCCACACCTCATTGTTTATTATGAGGTAATGACTTATTTTTATAGAAAATAAGCGGGAGTAGCTCAGTTGGTAGAGCGACAGCCTTCCAAGCTGTAGGTCGCGAGTTCGAACCTCGTCTCCCGCTCTTTCTGAGTGTGCGTCAGTGTGAGCTGACGTGTGATGTTTTATTTAAACACACTCAAACTCACACCTAACTCACTCTGTATGCCGATGTAGCTCAGGGGTAGAGTACTTCCTTGGTAAGGAAGGGGTCACGGGTTCAAATCCCGTCATTGGCTCTAAAGTTCTTTCTGATCCTTGGGATTGGTGATTCAAACTTAAAACAAGAAAAAAATAAATTTTAACTAAATTGAGGATTTTCAAACATGGCTAAAGAAACCTTTGACCGTTCTAAACCACATGTTAATATTGGTACAATTGGTCACGTTGACCACGGTAAGACGACTTTAACTGCCGCTATTACAAAAGTATTGTCAGATAAAGGATTATCAGAAGTAAGAGATTTCTCTTCTATTGATAATGCACCTGAAGAAAAAGAAAGAGGTATTACAATTAATACTGCTCACGTTGAATATCAAACTGATAACAGACACTATGCTCACGTTGACTGTCCTGGTCACGCCGACTATGTAAAGAACATGGTTACTGGTGCTGCGCAAATGGACGGAGCTATTTTGGTAGTGGCTGCAACTGACGGTCCTATGCCTCAAACAAGAGAGCACATCCTTTTAGCTCGTCAGGTTGGTGTACCTGCTTTGGTTGTTTTCATGAACAAAGTCGACTTGGTTGATGATCCGGAATTATTAGAGCTAGTTGAAATGGAAGTTCGTGAACTTCTAAGCTTCTACGAATTTGATGGTGACAACATTCCTGTTGTTCAGGGTTCTGCTCTTGGTGGATTGAATGGAGAGCCTCAATGGGTTGAGAAGATCATGGAGCTTATGGAAGCTGTTGATAACTATATCCCTCTTCCTGAGAGATTGATCGACAAAGACTTCCTGATGCCTGTAGAAGATGTATTCTCTATTACTGGTAGAGGTACTGTGGCTACTGGAAGAATTGAAAGAGGGGTTATTAACTCTGGCGATCCTGTTGATATTTTGGGAATGGGAGCTGAAAACCTTAAATCAACAGTTACTGGTGTTGAGATGTTCAGAAAGATTCTTGACAGAGGAGAAGCTGGTGATAATGTTGGTTTGCTTTTGAGAGGTATTGAGAAAACAGAGATTAAAAGAGGAATGGTAATCTGTAAGCCAGGTTCCGTAACACCTCACTCTAAATTCAAAGCTGAAGTTTACGTATTGTCTAAAGAAGAAGGAGGTAGACACACACCTTTCTTTAACAAGTACAGACCTCAGTTCTACTTAAGAACAACTGATGTAACAGGTGAGATCATGCTACCTGAGAATGTTGAGATGGTAATGCCTGGTGATAACATCACCATTGAAGTTACTTTGATCAACAAAGTAGCAATGGAGAAAGGATTGAGATTTGCGATCAGAGAAGGTGGTAGAACTGTAGGTGCAGGACAGGTTACTGAAATCTTGGACTAAGAACCAATCAAAGTAAATAAATCCTTATACCAAACGCGTTTCTGAAAAATAATCTGAAACGCGTTTGTGTTATAATTTAAAATACAATACCTTTGCAGACCCATTTGAGCGGAGTATCACTGGTGAAGCTAAAAAGGTATTGGATTAAATAAATTAAAAAGACTATTTGGAACACTGATTTACACTTGGATTTTGTTGTAAATTATAGGTTCCTAAAGCTTCTACGGGTGTAGCTCAATTGGTAGAGTAGCGGTCTCCAAAACCGTTGGCTGGGAGTTCGAGTCTCTCCACCCGTGCAAACTAAAAAAGTAGTAGCGCCTATGTCGAAATTGATAACATTTGTCAAGGATTCGTACATGGAAATGACAACAAAAGTTTCCTGGCCAAAATTCAGCGAACTTCAAAGCAGTTCCATTTTAGTATTGGTCGCATCTTTGATTTTTGCGCTAGTAATTGGGATAATGGATTTT
Source organism: Splendidivirga corallicola (assembly GCA_030442035.1). GTDB lineage: Bacteria > Bacteroidota > Bacteroidia > Cytophagales > Cyclobacteriaceae > Splendidivirga > Splendidivirga corallicola. The sequence continues at coordinate 104,115 of JAUJEA010000015.1, read as the reverse complement.
GGCTTTGAGAATGCAATGAAATCATTCTACAACGCCTTTAAATAACCTAATGATTCAAATTGACTATGAGTGAGTTAAAGTGGTATGTTGTTAGGGTAGTCAGTGGACAAGAAAAGAAGGCAAAATCTTATTTGGAAAATGAGATTGCGAGACAAAAATTGCAAGATTATGTTCCTCAGATTTTGATCCCTTCCGAGAAGGTCTACGAAATGCGAAATGGCAAAAAGAGAGTAAGGGAAAGAAATTTCTTTCCTGGATACATGCTAATTTCTGCCGACCTAACCCACGGTGAAGCTTCTCATATTATAACCAGTATACCTGGTGTTATCGGTTTTCTTGGTTCAAACTCCGGGGGGGCTTCCAAAACTCCCGTTCCATTGCGTCAATCTGAAGTCAACAGAATTCTTGGAAAAGTTGACGAGGTTGAAGAGTTTGAAGAGAAACTGGATACTCCATATATAGTCGGAGAGACCGTGAAAGTAATGGATGGTCCCTTTAGTGGTTTTACGGGTACTGTTGAGGAAGTATTTGAAGAACGAAAAAAACTTAATGTTATGGTTAAGATTTTCGGTCGGAATACTCCTGTTGAATTAAATTATATGCAAGTTGAAAAACAAGAGTAGCAAATGGCTAAAGAAATAAGTGGTTATCTGAAATTGCAGATTAGGGGTGGTGCAGCAAATCCTTCGCCTCCTGTTGGTCCGGCCCTTGGTAGTAAAGGGCTTAATATCATGGATTTTTGCAAGCAATTTAACGCAAGGACTCAGGATAAGCCTGGACAGTTGCTCCCAGTATTGGTTACAATTTATACTGATAAATCCTTTGACTTTGTTATAAAAACACCTCCGGCTCCCGCAATGTTGTTGGAGGCCGCCAAATTAAAAAAGGGGTCCCCAGAGTCTAATAGAAATAAGGTGGGCTCGGTAACCTGGGATCAAATAAAACAAATTGCAGAAACAAAAATGCCTGATTTGAATGCATTTAAGATCGAGTCTGCAATGAAGATGGTTGCGGGAACAGCCAGAAGTATGGGTATTAAAGTTTCTGGTACTGCTCCTTGGGACAATTAAAACTTTTTGAACATGGCGAAATTAACTAAAAAGCAAAAGGAAGCAGCTGCTAAATATGATGCTTCCAATGAATATGCTCTTGAAGAAGCAACAAAACTTGTAAAAGAGGTCTCTTTTACAAAATTCGATGCTTCTGTAGATATTGATATCAGGCTGGGTGTCGATCCTAGAAAGGCCGACCAAATGGTAAGAGGAGTTGTAGCACTACCTCACGGGACTGGTAAAGAAGTCAGAGTTCTTGTGCTTTGCACCCCCGATAAAGAAGAAGAGGCAAAAGCTGCTGGTGCTGATCATGCTGGATTGGACGAATATATCAAAAAGATTGAAGGTGGTTGGACAGACATTGATGTGATCATTACGATGCCAACAGTGATGGCGAAAGTGGGGAAGTTAGGTCGGGTACTAGGTCCCAGAGGCTTAATGCCAAACCCCAAAGCAGGTACTGTTACCTTGGATGTGGGTAAAGCGGTAAGTGAGATCAAATCTGGTAAGATCGATTTCAAAGTTGACAAGTTTGGAATAATTCATGCTAGCATCGGAAAAGTTTCTTTTTCTCCGGAGAAAATTCTGGATAATGCGACAGAGGTGATACAAACTATTGCCAAACTAAAACCTGCTTCGGCAAAAGGTACATATTTCAAAAGTATCAATCTTTCAAGTACCATGAGTCCGGGCGTAAAAGTAGATAAAAACAGCATAGCCGGTATTTAATCATGACTAGAGAAGAAAAAACAACCATTATAGCAGAGCTGTCTGAAAAACTAAAGGACAATAATTATTTCTATATTGCGGATGCCTCTGGTTTGACCGTAGCGGAAATTAATGATTTCAGACGCAAATGTTTTGAAAAGGGCATCGAATACAGAGTATATAAAAATACCCTTATTCAAAAAGCTCTTGAAACTTTAGATACAGATTACGCACCTTTTAACGATACAGTTTTAAAAGGAGCTTCTGGAATATTGTTTGCCGGTGAAAATGGTAATACACCAGCAAAAGTTATCAAGGAATTCCGAAAATCGGGTAATTCAGCCAAGCCTATACTAAAAGGTGCTTCCATCGATACCGATCTTTTTATAGGTGATGAACATCTTGATACGCTTAGTAAACTTAAATCTAAAGCTGAGCTTATCGGGGAAGTCATCGGGCTGTTGCAATCACCTGCCAAGAATGTTGTTTCTGCACTTCAAAGCGGAAGCCAGACGTTGGCTGGTCTGTTAAAAACTTTATCCGAGAGGGAAGTATAACATAATCTTTAAACTTAATTAAATTAGAATAAAAAAATGGCAGATTTAAAAGCATTCGCTGATCAGTTAGTAAATTTAACTGTGAAAGAAGTTAACGAATTGGCTGATATTCTTAAAGAAGAGTACGGTATTGAGCCGGCTGCAGCAGCTGCTCCTGTAATGGTAGCTGGTGGTGCTGGAGATGGAGGCGCTGGAGGTGCTGAAGAAAAGACATCTTTCGACGTTGTTCTTAACTCAGCTGGTGGTGCAAAATTAGCAGTCGTTAAACTAGTAAAAGAGCTAACCGGATTAGGATTGAAAGAAGCTAAAGAATTGGTAGATTCTGCTCCTAAAGCCCTTAAAGAAGGTGTAGCAAAGGATGAAGCTGATGCACTTAAAAAGCAACTTGAAGAAGCTGGCGCAGAAGTTGAACTAAAATAGAAAATTGACCATTTTTGAAGTAAATGGTTTGAAAATATATCAGGCCCTGATGACAGTCGGGGTCTTTTCCTGTTTGTATACATTTTAAAAAGCTCATTATTGAGCTTTCAGATTTGTATAATATAGCTTTAGCTATTTTGTCCGAACTTATAAAAATTTAAATCATTAGAGCCTTGGCTAAAAATAACCAATCCGATAGAATCAGTTTTGCATCAATAAAAACAGTTCGGGATTATCCTGATTTTCTTGATGTGCAACTGCAATCTTTTCAAGATTTCTTTCAGTTAGAAACAGCTGCACAAAAGAGGATGCAGGAAGGATTGTTTAAGGTATTTTCAGAAAACTTTCCAATATCTGATTCAAGGGAAAATTTTGTTTTGGAATTCATCGATTATATGGTGGATCCTCCAAAGTATTCCGTAGATGAATGTATTGATCGGGGATTAACTTATTCTGTACCTCTTAAAGCTAAACTGAGATTGTCTTGCAACGATGAGGATAATGAAGAGTTTGAAACGATAGAGCAAGAGGTTTTTCTTGGTAATATTCCTTATATGACCAAGAAAGGTTCTTTTATAATAAATGGAGCGGAAAGGGTGATTGTTTCCCAGCTTCATAGATCCCCCGGGGTGTTCTTTGCCCAAAGTAAGCATACAAATGGTACTAAACTATATTCAGCCAGAATTATTCCTTTTAAAGGTTCCTGGATAGAATTTGCCACAGACGTAAACAACGTCATGTACGCTTATATCGATAGGAAAAAGAAATTTCCGGTGACGACACTATTAAGAGCTATTGGCTTTGGTTCTGACAAAGATATACTTGATCTATTCGATCTCTCTGAAGAAATCGAAGCAAATAAGGCTTCTCTAAAGAAAGTTATTGGTAGAAAACTGGCTGCAAGGGTTTTGAGAACATGGACAGAGGACTTTGTGGATGAGGATACCGGAGAAGTTGTGTCTATTGATAGAAACGAAGTACTTCTGGAGAGGGATTCGATTTTGACTGAGGATGATATGGAATTGATCATTGATTCCGGCAGTAAATCTATCATTCTTCACAGAGAGGATGTGAATGTTGCGGATTATACCATCATCTACAACACACTTCAAAAAGATAATTCAAACTCGGAGAAAGAGGCCGTAGAACAGATCTACCGTCAACTTAGGAATACTGAGGCTCCCGACGAACAAACGGCACGTGATATTATACAAAGTCTTTTCTTCAGTGACAGACGATATGATCTGGGTGAGGTTGGTAGATATAGGATAAATAAGAAACTAGGACTTGATATAGCTGCCGATACAAAGGTGCTGACAACCGAGGATATTATTTCCATTGTTAAATATCTCATCGGTCTTATTAACTCTAAGGCACTGGTTGATGATATTGACCACTTGAGTAACAGAAGAGTAAGAACAGTTGGTGAGCAGTTGTATGCCCAATTTGGAGTTGGTCTTGCCAGAATGGCCAGAACCATTAAGGAAAGAATGAATGTCAGGGACAATGAGGATTTCAAGCCTGTTGACCTGATAAACGCCAGAACACTGTCTTCTGTTATTAATTCTTTCTTCGGAACAAATCAATTATCTCAGTTTATGGATCAAACCAATCCATTGGCTGAAATTACACATAAAAGACGTATGTCAGCCTTAGGCCCCGGAGGTTTATCCAGGGAAAGAGCAGGCTTTGAAGTACGTGACGTTCACTATACACACTACGGAAGACTTTGTACGATTGAGACACCGGAAGGACCAAACATCGGTTTGATCTCTTCTTTAAGTGTCCATGCCAAAGTTAACCACATGGGATTCATAGAAACCCCATACAGGCAAGTGGATTCAGGCAAAGTGAACATGAGTGGTGAGGTTATTTATCTTACTGCGGAAGAGGAGGATACTCACAATATTGCTCAGGCAAATGCTCCTCTCGATGATGCTGGAAAATTTGTGAACGACAGAGTAAAAGCTCGATTTGAGGGTGATTTCCCTGTGGTGGAACCTGATCAGGTTTCATATATGGATGTGGCTCCTAACCAAATTGTATCGGTGGCTGCCTCACTTATTCCATTCCTTGAGCATGATGACGCCAACCGTGCATTGATGGGATCCAACATGCAGCGGCAAGCGGTACCATTGCTTAGGCCAGAAGCTCCTATTGTTGGTACCGGACTTGAGAAAAGGGTTGCCCTGGATTCAAGAACACTTGTTAGAGCAGAGGCTGATGGTGTTGTTGATTCTGTGGACTCGACGAAGATAGTTCTGAGATACGATCTTTCCGACGATCACAGATTGACAAGTTTTGATGATGAGCTGAAGACCTATGAATTGGTTAAGTTCAGAAGAACTAACCAGGATACAAGTATCAACTTAAGGCCTATTGTTTATAAAGGTCAGAGAATTGAAAAAGGGCAGGCGCTTTGTGAAGGATATGCTACTGAAGAAGGTGAACTGGCGCTTGGTAGGAACCTAAAAGTGGCTTTCATGCCATGGCAAGGATATAACTTTGAGGACGCTATAGTTATTTCGGAAAGTGTTGTAAGGAACGATGTATTTACTTCGATCCATATCGACGAATTTGAGCTTGAAGTTCGTGATACAAAAAGGGGAGAAGAGGAATTAACATCCGAAATTCCAAATGTTAGTGAAGAGGCCGTAAGAAATCTTGATGAAAACGGTATCATCCGTATTGGAGCTGAGGTCAAGGAAGGAGATATTCTTATCGGAAAAATTACTCCAAAAGGAGAGACTGATCCGACTCCTGAAGAAAAACTCTTAAGAGCGATTTTCGGTGATAAGGCTGGTGATGTAAAAGATGCTTCTTTAAAGGCTCCTCCATCGCTTCGGGGAGTTGTCATTGATACTAAACTTTTTTCCCGTCCTAAAAAGGACAAGGACTTAAGAGCTAAGTCTAAGAAAGAGGTAGAAATACTTAAAAACAGATATAGCAATGATCTTCTCGCATTGCGTTCCAAGATGATAGCTAAATTGTTGAAGCTTGTCGAAGGAAAGGTTTGCCAGGGCGTAAAGCATAAGTTCGGAGACGAAGTGCTAAGCAAAGGAGTTAAATTCAATGCAGCGAATATCGAACAGAATCTTTTCCCTGAAAAGAACCTATACAGGGATGAGAGTACCTATAATGTACCAGAAGAAGTAAATTTCATTTCAGATTTAATGCTGGAAGATTGGACTGATGATCAAAAGATAAATCAGCTTATTTCAGACTTGGTTAAAAATTACAATCAAGCTAGAAATGAGGTCTCTGGTAAATTTAAAAGAGAGCGATTTACATTAGAGGTAGGTGATGAACTGCCAGCCGGAATTGTTCAATTGGCCAAAGTATACGTGGCTAAGAAGCGTAAGCTGAAAGTCGGAGATAAAATGGCTGGGCGACATGGAAACAAAGGTGTAGTTGCCAAAATTGTCAGAGAGGAAGATATGCCATTCTTGGAAGATGGGACACCGGTGGATATTGTTCTTAATCCTTTAGGAGTACCTTCCAGGATGAACCTTGGACAGATCTATGAGACTGTATTAGGTTGGGCAGGATTGAAACTTGGTAAAAAATATGCTACTCCGATTTTTGATGGAGCTTCCATGGAGGAAGTTGCTAAAGAACTAAAAGATGCCAAATTACCTGCATTGGGAAGAACACACCTCCATGATGGTTTAACCGGTGAAAAATTTGATCAGCCTGTAACGGTTGGTGTAATCTATATGCTGAAACTGGGTCACCTTGTAGACGATAAGATGCACGCGAGATCTATCGGACCTTATTCATTGATTACCCAGCAGCCACTTGGCGGAAAGGCACAGTTTGGTGGACAGAGATTTGGAGAAATGGAAGTTTGGGCATTGGAAGCCTTTGGAGCATCTCATGTACTACAGGAGATCCTGACCGTGAAATCAGATGATGTAATCGGTAGGGCCAAAGCCTATGAGGCCATTGTAAAAGGTGAAAACATGCCGCAACCAAATATTCCTGAATCATTCAATGTTTTGGTTCACGAACTAAGAGGATTGGCGCTGGAAATCACCATGAATTAATTAATGATTTAGATCGACCGAAAGGTCTTTTAAAGATATAAAACAAGATTATGGCATTCAGAAAAAATAAAAAAATCAACAGTGACTTTTCGCAGGTTACCATTAGCTTGGCTTCTCCTGAATCTATTCTGGAAGGTTCTCATGGAGAGGTTACACAGCCTGAAACCATTAACTATAGAACTTACAAACCGGAAATGGGTGGGCTATTCTGCGAAAGAATTTTTGGTCCTGTAAAGGATTGGGAATGTCATTGTGGAAAATATAAAAGGATCAGATACAAAGGCATTATCTGTGATAGGTGCGGAGTTGAGGTTACAGAGAAGAAGGTTAGAAGGGAGCGAATGGGACATATTGAATTGGTGGTTCCGGTAGCACATATCTGGTACTTCCGTTCATTGCCAAATAAAATTGGTTACCTACTTGGCTTGCCTACTAAGAAGCTTGATCAGATTATTTATTATGAAAGATATGTTGTAATCCAGCCTGGTGTGAAGGAGGAAGATGGGATCAATAAGATGGATTACCTCACTGAGGATGAGTATTTGGATATCCTTGACAAACTTCCAAGAGAAAATCAGGTACTGGATGATGATGATCCAAATAAGTTTATCGCCAAAATGGGTGCCGAGGCATTGGAAATGCTTTTAGCCAGACTTGATTTGGATGACTTAAGCTACAGTCTTAGACATCAGGCTGCTACAGATACTTCTCAGCAAAGAAAAGCGGAGGCCCTTAAGAGATTGAAGGTAGTTGAGGCTTTTAGAGATGCCAGAACACGAATCGAAAACAGGCCGGAGTGGATGGTTATCAGGATGGTCCCTGTCATACCCCCTGAACTGAGGCCATTGGTGCCTCTTGATGGCGGAAGATTTGCAACCTCTGATTTGAACGATCTGTACCGAAGAGTTATTATCAGAAATAACCGTCTTAAAAGATTAATTGATATCAAAGCACCTGAAGTGATTCTTAGGAATGAGAAACGTATGCTTCAGGAGGCAGTGGATTCGCTGTTTGACAATTCCAGAAAGGTTAATGCCGTAAGATCGGATGGTAACAGAGCCTTGAAATCCATAAGCGACATGCTTAAAGGAAAACAGGGTAGGTTCCGTCAAAATCTTTTGGGTAAGCGGGTTGATTATTCAGGACGATCTGTAATTGTAGTGGGACCTGAACTCAAATTACACGAATGTGGTTTGCCCAAGGACATGGCAGCTGAATTATTCAAGCCCTTTATCATCAGAAAACTGATAGAAAGAGGGATTGTCAAAACGGTCAAGTCTGCCAAGAAAATAGTAGATAGAAAAGATCCGGTTGTTTGGGATATTTTGGAGAATGTTCTGAAAGGTCATCCTGTACTATTGAACAGGGCTCCGACACTTCACAGATTAGGTATTCAGGCATTTCAGCCTAAATTGATTGAAGGTAAAGCTATTCAGCTACATCCCTTGGTATGTACTGCCTTTAATGCTGATTTTGATGGTGACCAAATGGCGGTTCATGTTCCTCTTGGACATGAAGCAATTATGGAAGCTTCAACTTTAATGCTTTCATCACATAACATTTTGAATCCTGCTAACGGAGCACCAATCACAGTACCTTCTCAAGACATGGTTCTGGGACTCTACTATGCAACCAAAGGAAGGAAAAGCACTAAAGATCATCCTATCAATGGTGAGGGTATGACCTTCTATGGTCCTGAAGAAGTGATCATTGCTATCAATGAAGGAGAGCTTTCAAAACATGCACATATCAAAGTGAGAGTGAATGTTAGAAATGAAAATGATGAGTTAGAAAGCAAATTGGTAGATACTGTTGCGGGTCGGGTGATATTTAATAAATATGTTCCGGATGAAGTAGGGTTCGTAAATGAGCTCCTTACTAAGAAAAAGCTGCAACAAATTATTGCAGATGTATTCAAAATTGCCGGAATGGCAAGAACAGCTCACTTCCTCGACGACATAAAGGAACTAGGATTCCAATCAGCCTACAAAGGTGGATTGTCTATGGGCTTGGGAGATGTGAAAGTTCCCGATGCAAAGGATGGTTTGGTTGAACAGGCCAAAGAAGAGGTAGATGGAGTCTGGAACAACTACTTGATGGGACTGATCACAGATAACGAACGTTATAATCAGGTAATCGATATTTGGACAAGAATCAATTCTCAGCTTACCAACAATCTAATGAAACAGTTGGAAGAAGATGAGCAGGGATTCAACTCTATCTACATGATGATGCACTCAGGTGCAAGGGGCTCAAGAGAGCAGATTAGGCAATTAGGAGGTATGAGGGGCTTAATGGCCAAACCACAAAAGAATCTTACAGGTTCAGTAGGTGCAATTATTGAAAACCCAATCTTATCCAACTTCAAAGAAGGGCTGGATGTTATTGAGTACTTCATTTCAACACACGGTGCAAGAAAGGGATTGGCGGATACGGCTTTGAAAACTGCTGATGCAGGTTATCTGACCAGAAGATTGGTAGATGTTGCGCAGGATGTGGTTATTAATGAAGAGGATTGCGGTACACTGAGAGGTCTTGTTGTCTCGGCATTGAAAGACAACGAAGATGTCGTAGAACCACTATCTGAGAGAATACTAGGAAGAGTTTCAGTACATGATGTCTACGATCCGATTACCGAGGAGCTACTCCTGAGTGCTGGTGAGGAAATTACGGAAGAAATTGCTAAGCAAATTGATGCTACGAGCATAGAAGAAGTGGAAATACGCTCTGTGCTTACCTGTGAAACAAAGCAGGGCGCCTGTGCAAAATGCTATGGCCGTAATTTAGCCACTGGTAAAATGGTTCAGAGAGGAGAAGCTGTAGGTGTTATTGCAGCTCAATCAATTGGTGAACCTGGAACTCAGTTAACTTTGAGAACTTTCCATGTGGGAGGTACAGCTTCTAATATTGCTGTAGAAGCAAGAATACTTGCTAAGTTCGATGGAGAAGTTAGATTCGATGAATTGAGATCTATGCAAACTACAGATTCTGAAGGAAATAAAGTTAATGTGGTTATGGGAAGATCTGGAGAAATTCAGATTTATGATCCAAAATCAAAGAAAGTTCTCATCACTAATCACGTTCCTTATGGGGCCTTTCTGAAGGTTAAGGATGGTGATAAATTGAAGAAGGGAGATGAGATTTGCTTCTGGGATCCTTATAATGCCGTTATCCTTTCGGAATTTGATGGAGAAATAGAATACGAATCAATTGTAGAAGGTATCACATATAGAGAAGAATCTGATGAGCAAACAGGTCACAGAGAAAAAGTGATTGTCGATACAAAAGATAAAACAAAGAACCCTGCCATCATTGTTAAAGGCAAAAAGGATGAGAGTAAATCATATAACATTCCTGTAGGAGCTCACCTCGTAGTAGATAATGGAGATAAGATCAAAGCTGGGCAGCCAATGGTTAAGATTCCGAGAACAATGGGCAAATCCAGAGATATCACAGGAGGTTTGCCTAGAGTAACAGAGTTATTCGAAGCCAGGAATCCATCAAACCCGGCAGTGGTGAGTGAGATTGACGGAGTTGTTACTTACGGAGGAATAAAAAGAGGAAATAGAGAAATATTTATTGAGTCCAAGGATGGTGTTAAGAAAAGATACCTGGTACCACTTTCCAAGCACATCCTTGTTCAGGATAATGACTTTGTAAGAGCAGGATATCCTCTCTCTGATGGAGCCATAACACCTGCTGATATTCTCTCTATTAAGGGACCTACTGCTGTTCAGGAGTATTTGGTAAATGAAATTCAGGAAGTTTATCGATTACAAGGTGTTAAGATAAACGATAAGCACATTGAAACGATCGTTAGCCAGATGATGCAAAAAGTGATCATTATCGATGCCGGAGATACCAACTTCCTTCCTAATCAGGTAGTAGATAAGTTCTTGTTCAGAGAAGAAAATGATATGATGCTTGATAAGAAAGTTGTAACGGATTCGGGAGATTCTGAGAATTTCAAACCGGGACAAATTATTACTTCCAGGGATCTGAGAGATGAAAACTCTAGCCTGAAAAGAAAGGATATGACTCCTGTTCAGGTGCGGGATGCTGAACCAGCAGTATCAAAACCTACTTTGCAGGGAATTACCCAGGCTTCTTTGGGAACAGAAAGCTTTATTTCTGCTGCTTCCTTCCAGGAAACAACAAAAGTATTAAGCGAAGCGTCCATCAGAGGTAAAGCCGATAAATTATTAGGACTTAAAGAGAATGTAATCGTTGGTCACTTAATTCCTGCCGGAACTGGTTTAAGGCAATATAACAATCTTATTGTTGGTTCCAAGCTTGAATATGATGCACTGGTAGCATCTAAAGAAGAGTTCAGCAGAAAACAGGTTCAGGCAGATAATTAATTGATCATGAGTGAAGAGAAAAATAAAGACAAAGCAAATGCTCAAAGTGCTAATCCAAATCAGATAAACATTGAGTTGTCTGAGGAAATAGCGGAAGGTGTTTATGCTAACTTGGCGATGATAGCTCACTCGAATAGTGAGTTTGTGATAGATTTTATTCGGTTAATGCCTGGTGTTCCAAAGGCAAAAGTTAAATCAAGAATTGTCATCACACCTGAGCATGCTAAGCGTTTGTTATTGGCTCTTCAGGATAATATAAAAAAATATGAAGAATCGTTCGGTTCTATCAAGCAAAGTGAAGAAGCGCCCAAGTTCCCCATTAATTTTGGGGGAACAATAGGAGAAGCTTGATATTGATCGAATAAGTAAGGTATTAAAAGGTTTAAGTCTTTAGGATTTAAACCTTTTAATTTATACTAACCTGTAAATATTGAACAATATTATTTGTTTAAAAAAATGGTTTGTATACCTTTGCAGTCCAAAATTCGAAAAGTACTGAATTAATAAAAATATTTTATAGATGCCTACTATATCACAATTAGTAAGAAAAGGTAGAAAGTCATTGACTTCTAAGTCAAAATCCCCCGCTTTGGATGCTTGTCCACAGCGACGAGGTGTATGTACCAGAGTATATACTACAACTCCTAAAAAACCTAACTCAGCCATGAGAAAAGTTGCCAGGGTGAGGTTGACAAATGGAAAAGAAGTTAACGCATATATTCCCGGAGAAGGTCATAATCTCCAGGAACACTCTATTGTGTTAATCAGAGGAGGTAGAGTTAAAGATTTACCGGGAGTAAGATATCACATTATTAGAGGTGCATTGGATACTGCCGGAGTGAATGGTAGGCTACAAAGGAGGTCCAAGTACGGTGCAAAAAGACCAAAGAAATAATTTTAATAGATACAATTAAAAATGAGAAAAGCCAAACCAAAGAAGAGATATATTCTTCCTGATCCTAAGTTCAACGATGTGCTGGTTACAAAGTTTGTGAACTACCTAATGAAAGATGGGAAGAAGAGTATTGCCTATTCTATTTTCTATAAGGCGGTTGAGATTGTAGAAAAGAAGACAGGTGAGAATGGTCTTGAGACTTGGAAAAAAGCCTTGAATAATATTGTCCCATCCGTAGAAGTAAAGAGTAGAAGAGTCGGAGGAGCAACATTCCAGGTACCCATGGAAGTACGACCTGAAAGAAAAAGTTCCTTAGGAATCAAGTGGATGATTCAATATTCCAGGCTAAGAGGCGAGAAGACAATGGTTGAAAGATTGGCTGGTGAAATTATTTCTGCTTCGAAAGGCGAAGGTGCTGCAGTAAAGAAAAAAGATGATACGCACAGAATGGCCGAAGCAAATAAAGCATTTTCACATTTTAGATTTTAATTGAGGAATGGCTAAGAACGACTTAAAATATTTAAGGAACATCGGCATCATGGCACACATTGATGCCGGGAAAACAACTACTACAGAAAGGATCCTTTACTACACCGGATTGAGTCATAAAATTGGTGAGGTACACGATGGTGCGGCTACGATGGACTGGATGGAGCAGGAACAGGAAAGAGGGATCACTATTACATCTGCAGCAACCACTACTTTCTGGAAGTACCCTACAGAGCAGGGAAAAGCAGTTGACACAACACAGGAATACAAAGTTAACATTATTGATACTCCTGGCCACGTTGATTTTACCGTAGAGGTTGAAAGATCTTTGAGAGTATTGGATGGAGCTGTAGCTTTATTCTGTGCTGTATCAGGCGTGGAACCTCAATCTGAAACGGTATGGAGGCAAGCTGATAAATACAATGTGCCACGTATCTGTTTTGTTAATAAAATGGATAGGGCCGGAGCTGATTTCTTCAATGTTGTAAATGAGATCAAAGAAAAGCTAGGTGCTAACCCTGTTCCCTTACAAATCCCAATTGGTAGTGAAGACACTTTTAAAGGTGTTGTAGATTTAATTACCAATGAAGCCATTATTTGGAATGAAGAGGATAGAGGAATGACCTATGAAGTGGTTGAAATTCCTGATGACTTGAAAGACACTGTGGAGGAGTGGAGACAGAAATTAGTAGAGAGTGTAGCGGAGTACGACGATGTTCTTTTAGAAAAATTCTTTGAAGATCCTGATTCAATCACAAAGGAAGAAATGATGGAGGCCATCAGAAAGGCTGTTATTGATATGTCATTTTCTCCTGTGTTGTGTGGATCAGCATTCAAAAATAAAGGTGTACAAGCGGTACTTGATGCTGTTTGTGCTTATTTGCCTTCAGCCCTCGATCTTCCTCCTGTTACTGGAGTTAATCCGGATACTGATAATGAAGAGGAGAGAAAACCTACAGTTGAAGAGCCTTTTTCAGCATTGGCCTTTAAAATTGCTACTGATCCTTTTGTGGGTAGACTAGCCTTTATGAGAGTCTATTCAGGAAAGTTAGATGCAGGCTCATATATCTATAATATGAGAACTGGAAAAAGAGAAAGAATTTCCAGATTGATGCAGATGCATTCTAACAAGCAGAATCCTATTGATAAAGTAGAAGCTGGAGATATCTGTGCTGGCGTTGGTTTTAAGGATATTAAAACCGGTGATACGCTGGTAAACGAGAAAAACAAGATCGTTCTGGAATCTATGAGTTTCCCAGCACCGGTTATTGGATATGCTATAGAGCCAAAAGCTCAGGCTGATGTCGATAAATTGGGAATGGCTATCTCAAAGCTTGTGGAAGAGGATCCTACCCTACAGGTGGAGACAAATCACGAAACTGGTCAGACAGTCCTTAGAGGAATGGGTGAACTTCACCTGGAGATTATTATTGATCGACTAAAAAGAGAGTTTAAGGTAGAGATCAATCAAGGTGCTCCGCAGGTAGCCTACAAGGAATCTATCACAGGAAATGTAGAGCACAGAGAAGTATATAAAAAGCAAACTGGTGGTAAAGGTAAGTTTGCCGATATCATGTTTGAATTGGGACCAAGGGATGCCAATGACGATGGTGATGTGAAACCAGGGCTTGATTTCCAGAATGCCATTGTTGGAGGAAAAATTCCTAAAGAATTCATTCCTGCAGTACAAAAGGGTTTCGAACAAGCCATGAAAAATGGACCATTGGCTGGATATCCGATTGAACATATGAGAGTGAAGTTATTTGATGGATCTTTCCATGATGTTGACTCCGATTCACTTTCATTTGAATTGGCGGCCCGGATTGGTTTTAAAGAAGCTGCTAAGCAGGCTAAACCCCAATTACTGGAACCAATTATGGCAGTTGAAGTTGTAACACCTGATGAATATACAGGGCCTGTTACCGGTGACTTGAACAAGAGAAGAGGAATTATGAAGGGCATGGATACCAAAGGCGGTGCACAGGTAGTAAAAGCAGATGTTCCTTTATCAGAACTGTTTGGTTATGTGACAGATCTAAGAACAATTAGTTCCGGAAGGGCTACTGCTTCTTTGACTTTCTCTCACTATGATCCGGTTCCTAACCATTTAGCTGAAGCGATTATTGCTAGCGTAAAAGGTGAGGCCGTAAAATAAAAGACTATGAATCAAAAAATAAGAATAAAGCTTAAATCTTACGATCACAATTTGGTTGACAAGTCGTCTGAAAAGATTGTTAGAGCGGTAAAAACTACTGGAGCAGTGGTAAGTGGTCCTATACCACTTCCTACAATTAAAGAGAAGTTTACAGTTTTGAGATCTCCTCACGTTAACAAAAAATCCAGGGAACAATTTCAGCTGTGTACTTACAAAAGATTAGTAGATATCTACTCCAACAGTACAAAAACCGTAGATGCTCTGATGAAGCTTGAACTTCCTAGTGGAGTTGATGTAGAAATCAAGGTTTAAGCATAGAAAAGTAAGATTTTGGAGAACCAATAAACATCGCATTATTGGTTCTTTTTTTGTGCTCTGCAACAAATTTTAAAAAATATTTATATGTTTTGGGGACTTGCAATATTTTGCTATCTTTGCAGTCCTTTGCCGGAAGGCTACAAAATTTTAACAAATATTACCAAAGGAATTTTTAGTAACTAATTATATAATGTCTGGTATAATAGGAAAAAAAATCGGAATGACTAGCATTTTCGGTGCCGATGGACGGAATGTCGCATGCACATTGGTGGAAGCTGGTCCTTGCGTTGTAACGCAAGTAAAAGATGTTGAAACAGACGGTTATAGAGCGGTGCAGTTGGGTTATGGGGAAAAGAAGGAGAAAAGGACACCTAAAGCACTCAAAGGTCATTTCTCAAAGGCAAAGACAACACCGAAAAAAGAGGTAGTTGAATTCAGAGATTTCAGAGTTGAGTTTGAAGGAGAAGCAGTGAGCCTGGGACAAGAGATTCGTGTGGAAGAAGTTTTTCAAGAAGGAGATTTCGTTGATGCAATTGGTACCTCTAAAGGTAAGGGTTTTCAAGGTGTTGTAAAAAGACATGGTTTTGGTGGAGTGGGACAGCGTACTCATGGTCAGCATAACAGAGAGCGTGCACCCGGTTCGATTGGAGGTGCCTCATATCCTGCAAGAGTTTTTAAGGGGATGAGAATGGCTGGTAGAACAGGAGGAGAAAGGGTTAAGATGCTTAACCTTCAAGTGATGAAAATTGTTCCCGAAAAGAATCTCATCCTCATAAGTGGTTCCATTCCCGGAGCTAAAAATTCAACAATTATTTTAGAAAAGTAGTATCATGGAAGTAGCTGTTTTAAAACATAGTGGAGAGGATACCGGAAGGAAAGTAAGTCTGAACGATGCAATCTTCGGTATCGAACCCAATGACCATGCGATTTACCTTGATGTAAAGCAACATCTTGCCAATAAGAGACAAGGTACTCATAAATCAAAGGAGAGATCTGAAATAATCGGTTCAACCAAAAAGATAAAAAAACAGAAGGGGACAGGAACAGCTCGAGCCGGAAGTATTAAATCGCCGATTTTTAGAGGGGGCGGTAGAGTATTCGGACCTAAGCCTAGGAATTATGGATTCAAGTTGAATAAGAAGCTTAAGGCGCTAGCAAGAAAATCAGCATTGGTCTATAAGGCAAAAGATAAAAGCATTGCAGTGTTGGAAGATTTTAATTTTGACACGCCTAAGACAAAGGACTACATCAGCATGCTTGAAGGGTTGTCTCTGGTAGACAAGAAAACACTTTTGGTATTATCTGAAAAGAATAGCAATGTCATTCTTTCAGGCAGAAATATTAAAAACACCAATGTCATAACGGTAGATGAGTTAAATACCTACGACGTGTTGCACGCCGATAATTTACTGTTAAGCGAGAGTTCCATTGAGAAGATTGAAAAAATATTGAACTAGAATCATCATGAGTGTCTTAAAGAAACCATTGGTAACTGAAAAAATCTCTGACCTTAACGAAAAGGGAAAATACGGATTTGTTGTGGACAAAAAGGCCAACAAGGTGGAGATTAAAAAAGAGGTTGAAAAGATGTATGGTGTTACCGTTGAAAGTGTAAGAACTATGAACTATCAGGGTAAGCGGAAGACGCGTTACTCTCAGTCAAGAGTGATTACAGGTAGAGCGGCATCATTTAAAAAGGCTATTGTAACTGTAGCTGATGGCGAAGTCATAGATTTTTACAGTGGTATTTAATTATAAGGAAAAATGGCAGTAAAGAAATTAAGACCTGTTACTCCTGGACAAAGATTTAGAGTAGCGCCGGCGTTTGACCAGATCACCACGGCAACCCCTGAAAAATCTTTGCTAAGATCAACCAAGAAGTCAGGTGGTAGAAATAACCAGGGTAGAATGACTATGAGATACCTTGGTGGTGGGCATAAACAAAGACTTAGAGAGGTTGATTTTAAAAGAAATAAATTTGATATACCAGGAACTGTAAAAACTATAGAGTACGATCCAAAGAGAACTGCAAGGATAGCTTTGATAAGTTATGCTGATGGTGAGAAAAGGTATATCATCGCGCCCAATGGCTTGAAAGTTGGCCAAAAGATCGTGGCTGGTGAGTCCGTTGCTCCGGAAGTCGGGAATGCTTTACCTCTTTCGAAGATCCCATTAGGTACTATCGTTCATAACATAGAATTAAAGCCCGGTAAAGGTGCGGCTATGGCCAGAAGCGCTGGTTCATATGCACAACTTTTGGCAAGGGAAGGCAAATATGCAACTATTAAGCTTCCATCAGGTGAAATGAGATTGGTCTTGATTACCTGTTACGCAACCATTGGTACAGTGTCTAATTCTGATCATATGATTGTCAGGCTTGGCAAGGCCGGTAGAAAGAGATGGTTGGGAAGAAGACCTAGAGTAAGAGGAGTTGTTATGAATCCAGTGGATCACCCGATGGGCGGTGGAGAAGGAAGAGCGTCAGGAGGACATCCAAGATCTAGAAATGGGTTGTTGGCTAAAGGGCTCAAAACAAGGACTCCAAAGAAATATTCAAACAGATTAATTATTAGCAAGCGTAAATAATAATGTCAAGATCATTAAAAAAAGGGCCATACATTGATTTCAGGCTTGAAAAGAAAATCGATACCATGAATGAGTCTGGTAAGAAATCAGTGATAAAGACATGGTCAAGAAGGTCTATGATTTCGCCTGATTTTGTAGGACATACTTTTGCGGTTCACAATGGTAACAAGTTTATTCCTGTTTTTGTAACTGAGAATATGGTGGGACATAAATTGGGTGAATTTGCACCAACAAGAAATTTCAGAGGACATATTTCCAAAAAAGATAAAGGAAAAAGATAAACTACTACAATATGGAAGCTGTAGCGAGATTAAGGAACGTCCCAACTTCTCCTCGTAAAATGAGAGTAGTAGCGGATTTGATTAGAGGTCAAAAAGTAAACAAAGCGCTTAGTTTGCTTAAATTTGAACCAAAACAAGGAGCTGCTAGGTTGGAAAAACTATTGCTTTCTGCCATTTCAAACTGGGAAGCAAAAAATGAAGATGTTAGATTGGAAGATGCTGATCTTTACATCAAAACCATTACTGTAGATAGCGGCCGAATATTAAAAAGACTAAGACCTGCACCGCAGGGTAGAGCTCATAGAATTAGAAAGAGATCCAATCATGTGACTTTGGTAATTGATAGTTCTAGTGAGCCTGAGCTTAGTTCCGATAATAACGATTCATCAGAAGATAACAAAGAATAGATAATGGGACAAAAAGTTAACCCAATAGGTTTAAGATTAGGTATCGTCAAGGGATGGGATTCTAATTGGTACGGAGGCAAAACTTTCCCTGATAAATTGATCGAAGATCAAAAGATCAGAAAATATGTTTATGCCAGGATACCTAAAGGAGGAATTTCCAAGATTGTGATCGAAAGGACCCTCAAAAGAATTACCCTTACCATTCATACAGCCCGTCCTGGAGTTGTGATAGGTAAAGGCGGTGCCGAGGTGGATAAGATTAAAGAGGAGTTGAAGAAAATTACCGGGAAGGATGTTCAAATTAATATTTACGAAATAAAAAGACCCGAACTGGATGCAAAACTTGTAGGTGAGTCCATTGCTCAGCAGTTGAAAGCCAGGATTTCATATCGTAGGGCTATGAAGCAAGCGATTGCCTCAACCATGAGAGTGGGAGCGCAGGGAATCAAGATTAAGGTATCCGGTCGATTGGGAGGCGCTGAAATGGCTCGTTCTGAACAATATAAAGAAGGTAGAATTCCACTTCATACCCTTCGAGCAGACATTGACTATGCCGTTTCAGAAGCAAATACGATTTACGGAAAAATTGGGATCAAGGTATGGATCTTCAAAGGTGAGGTTTACGGAAAAAGAGATCTATCTCCTAATGTAGGATTAGCGAGCAATTCCGGAAGAGGAGCTGGCAATAGAGGAGGTAATAGAGGCGATGGCGGTGGTCCAAAAAGAAAAAGGAGATAATTCCTGATCAAACGAACCTGCAATAATGGGTTCATAGAGAAGAGTAAGAAAACAGGTGTTCTTAATAAATATCAGAAATGTTACAGCCTAAAAGAACGAAATTTAGAAGAAAACAAAAAGGCAGAGTTAAAGGTCTGGCTCAACGTGGTCATACACTTGCATTCGGTACATTTGGTATTAAATCACTGGAAGCCGGATGGATAACAAGTAGGCAAATTGAAGCGGCTCGTATTGCAGTAACCAGATCAATGAAAAGGCAGGGACAAGTTTGGATACGCATATTTCCCGATAAGCCTATTACAAAAAAGCCTGCTGAGGTTAGGATGGGTAAAGGTAAGGGAGCACCTGAATATTGGGTAGCTGTTGTTAAACCTGGTACTATTCTTTTTGAAGTTACAGGATTGGACAAGGCACCTTCTCAAGAGGCGCTAAGATTGGCGGCTCAAAAGTTACCAGTGAAAACTAAGTTTGTTGTACGTAGAGATTACGTCGGAAATTAGAGATATGAAAAATCCAGAGATAAAGGCGCTTGACTTAACAGAGCTAAAAGATAGAGTAGCCTCTGAGCAGGAGAATTTGAACAAACTCAAGTTCGCGCATGCTATTTCGCCAATAGAAAATCCTATGAAAATAAAGGAAACAAGAAAGTTGCTGGCGAGACTTAAAACTGAGTTGAGAGCTAAGGAACTTGATAAATAAATAGGTAAATGGAACCACGAAATTTGAGAAAAGAACGAATAGGGAAAGTTGTTAGCCACAAGATGGAGAAATCTGTTACTGTTGCTGTTCAAAGGAAAGTTAAGCACCCTATTTATGGAAAATTTATCTCCAAAACTACCAAGTTTATGGCTCATGATGAGAAGAATGAGTGCGGGGTGGGCGATACTGTTAAAATAATGGAGACACGTCCATTGAGCAAAAACAAGCGTTGGAGATTAGTTGAAATTATTGAAAGAGCCAAGTAATCATGATACAGCAAGAATCCAGATTAAGTGTAGCAGATAACAGCGGAGCAAAAGAGGTTTTGTGCATCCGTGTGCTAGGTGGTACCAGAAGAAGATATGCTTCCGTGGGTGATACAATAATGGTCACCGTTAAAAGTGCTCTTTCATCAAGTTCGCTCAAAAAAGGAACGGTTTCTAAAGCTGTGGTAGTGCGTACGAAGAAAGAAGTAAGAAGAAAAGACGGATCCTATATAAGGTTCGAAGATAATGCAGCGGTTTTGCTAAATGCAAATGATGAGCCTCGAGGTACCCGTATTTTTGGCCCTGTAGCCAGAGAGCTTCGAGAAAAACAATTTATGAAGATAGTTTCACTGGCACCTGAAGTTATATAAAATGAAAAAAGTAGAAAAGAAGCAGAATAAACTGCATATAAAAAAGGGTGACACTGTTAAGATTATTGCCGGTAATTCCAGAGGGAAAACAGGCAAAGTTTTGGAAATCCTTAAGCAGAAAGACAGGGCTATTGTGGAAGGTGCTAATATAGTGGTTAAGCACGTTAAGCCATCTGCAAATAATCCTGAAGGGGGAATAGAAAAGACAGAAGCTGGAATCCACATTAGCAATTTGATGGTAGTGGACCCTAAGTCAGGCGAGCCAACTAGAGTTGGAAGGAAACTCGACGACAATGGAAAGCTGCAAAGATATTCAAAGAAAACGCAAGAGATTATTTAAAATGGCTAATCCAAGATTAAAAGATAAATATCTTAACGAGATAGTTCCTGCACTGAAAGAGAAGTTCCAGTACAAATCCATAATGCAGGTACCAAAGCTCGAGAAAATCAGCATTAACAAAGGGATAGGATCTGCGGTAGCTGATAAGAAACTTATTGGTGTTGGGATCGATGAACTTACAGCAATTACAGGACAGAAGGCTGTTCAAACTATTGCTAAGAATTCGATTTCTAATTTTAAGTTAAGAGAGGGAATGCCAATCGGAGCAAAAGTAACGTTGCGAGGGGATAAGATGTATGAGTTCTTGGATAGATTGATGTCAATTGCACTTCCGAGGGTAAGAGACTTCAGAGGGATCAAAGATAAAGGTTTTGATGGAAGAGGTAACTATACACTCGGAGTAACTGAGCAAATTATCTTCCCTGAAATTAGTATTGATAAAGTGACTCAAATTTCCGGAATGAACATCACATTGGTTACTTCCGCGAAAACTGATGAGGAAAGTTATGAATTGCTAAAGGCCTTCGGAATGCCTTTTGCAAATAGAAAATAAATAGAGATGGCTAGAAAATCTGTAATAGCAAGAGAAATAAAGCGAGAAAAGCTGGTAGCAAGATACGCCGCCAAAAGAGCGGAACTAAAAGCTGCCGGCGATTATGAAGGTCTTGATAAATTGCCAAGAAATGCTTCACCTGTTAGATTGCATAATCGATGCAAAATGACAGGAAGACCTAAAGGGTATATGAGGAAGTTTGGAATATCCAGGGTGACATTTAGAGAAATGGCGTCAGCTGGAAAGATTCCTGGCATTACCAAGGCTAGCTGGTAATTTTGCTATTTAATATTTTATAATAAATAAAAAGTTAAGTAACTTTGCACGCTCGTTTCGAGAGGCAATTTTACTTTATAAAGCATTAAAAGATGACTGATCCGATAGCAGATTATTTGACTAGATTGAGGAATGCCATTAAGGCGAATCATCGTATTGTTGAAGTACCTGCTTCTAATATAAAGAAGGAGATTACCAAGGTTTTGCATGACAAAGGATACATTCAAAACTATAAATTCGATGAAGGTTTTAATGGACAGGGAAGTATCAAGATAGCTTTAAAATATAATCCTCAAACTAAAACTTCAGCAATTTTTAAACTGGAAAGAATCAGTAAGCCTGGACTTAGGAAATATACCAGGGCAGAGTCTTTACCAAGAGTCTTAAATGGTTTGGGAGTTGCCATACTATCTACCTCAAAAGGTGTCATTACAGATAAAGAGGCCAGAGAGCTAAACGTTGGCGGCGAGGTATTATGTTATGTTTATTAAGCGATAATAGAGCGAACAATGTCAAGAATAGGTAACAAGCCAATAGAATTAAAGGAAGGAGTTTCATTCTCCATCAATGGTGATGGTTTGGTGGTTGTGAAAGGACCTAAAGGAGAACTTTCCATAAAGATTTCACCTGATATGAAGGTTACTGAAAAAGAAGGTAAACTGCTTGTAGAAAGACCTTCAGACCAAAAAGAACATAAATCACTTCATGGCCTTTATAGATCGCTTATAAATAATATGGTTATTGGTGTGAGTGACGGGTATAAGAAAGAACTTGAACTTGTTGGTGTTGGTTACAAAGCAAGTACTCAGGGAAATGTATTGGAACTGAACTTGGGTTATTCTCATAATATTTTCATGATGATTCCTCAAGAAATTTCGATAAAGGCAGAAACCGTTAAAGGAAAGAACCCTATTGTGACTATTGAAGGAATTGATAAAGAATTGGTAGGAGAGGTTGCGGCAAAAATCAAGTCATTAAGGAAAGTAGAACCTTATAAAGGTAAGGGTATCCGTTTTGTTGGAGAACAAATTAGACGTAAAGCAGGTAAAACAGCGGCTAAATAATAATTAGATGGCTAGTTCAAAAGAAAATAGAAGACTTCGTATTAGAAGAAGTATTAGAAAAAAAATAAGTGGTACGTCAAACAGACCTAGACTTTCTGTTTTTAAAAGTAATACTGCTATATATGCTCAATTGATCGATGATGTTCAGGGGCACACAATGGCCCAGGCCTCTTCTAAGGAAGAAACAGGATCAAAAAAGAGCATAAATGTTGATGATTCAAAAGGTGTAGGGGTTAAGCTTGCGGAAAGAGCAAAGGCAAGCGGTATTGAAGAAGTAGTCTTCGACAGAAGTGGTTATAGATATCATGGAAAAGTAAAAGCTTTAGCTGAAGGGGCTAGAGAAGGAGGTCTTAAATTTTAATTAAATGTCTCAAAGTAACATTAAATCTGTCAAAGCAAGCGAAATCGACCTGAAAGAAAAGGTTGTTGCGATAAAACGGGTTGCTAAAGTAGTAAAAGGAGGTAGACGATTTAGTTTTTCTGCAATCGTTGTTGTTGGTGATGGTAACGGTGTTGTAGGGTATGGCCTGGGTAAAGCTAATGAAGTAACAAACGCCATAACCAAGGGTATAGACGATGCCAAAAAGAATTTGGTCAAAGTGCCGGTTTTTAAAGGTACTGTTCCTCATGAGGCAATTGGTAAATTTGGCGGTGGTCTGGTTCTACTCAAACCAGCAGCTCCTGGTACGGGTGTTATAGCTGGTGGTGCTATGAGAGCGGTGCTGGAAAGTGCTGGAATAAAAGATGTATTGGCCAAATCCAAGGGATCTTCAAATCCGCACAATGTGGTAAAGGCTACGTTCGATGCTTTGGCAAATATGAGAGATGCCTTCACGGTAGCTCAACATAGAGGTGTTGCTTTGTCTAAGGTTTTTAACGGTTAATGATCATGGCAAAAGTTAGAATTACTCAGATTAAGAGTACAATAAAAAGGCCAAACAGGCAAAAGCTCACTATAAAGGCCTTGGGTCTTGGGAGAATTAATCGCAGTGTTGAGATTGAGAAAACTCCGCAAATCGAAGGTATGATAAGGAAAGTCAATCATTTGGTTGCTGTAACAGAAATATAATCATGAAGCTAAATAGCATTAAGCCGGCAGAAGGTTCTGTAAGACAAAACAAAAGAATTGGTAGAGGTCAGGGATCTGGCAGAGGTGGTACTTCTACAAGAGGACATAAAGGAGCGAAATCAAGGTCAGGATACAGCCAGAAACAGGGTTTTGAGGGTGGACAGATGCCTTTGCAAAGAAGAGTGCCAAAATTTGGTTTTAGAAGCCCTAATAGAGTTGAATATAAAGCTATTAACCTCGATGTTATTCAGCAATTGGTTGATAGCACCAAAGCAAAAGCTATTGATATAGAATTTTTAATCCAGCACGGAATGGCTGGAAAAAAGGATTTTGTAAAAGTTTTGGGCAGGGGTGAACTAACATCTAAAGTAGATATTACTGCTCATGCTTTTTCCAGTTCTGCCATTGAATCAATTGAGAAAGCAGGAGGAAAAGCAACAAAACTATAATTCATGAAGAAGTTTTTTTCTACGATAAGGAATATTTTTGCAATTGAGGAACTAAGAACCAGAATCCTCAATACTATATGGTTTTTGATCATTTTCAGATTGGGATCCTTTGTAGTATTGCCTGGGGTTGATTCATCAAAACTTCAGGATGCTTCTGGAATTTTTGGCTTTATAGATATTTTCCTTGGAGGAGCTTTTAGTAGGGCTTCCATATTTGCCTTGGGAATTATGCCGTATATATCGGCTTCAATTGTACTACAATTATTGACTGTTGCTGTTCCTTATTTTCAAAAACTTCAAAAAGAAGGCGAATCTGGTAGAAAAAAGATCACCCAGATTACCAGGGTTCTAACTATCGCAATCACGCTGGCTCAATCGGGAGCTTACCTTTCAACTACCATCCCAGCTGAAGCAATTGGACTCGATCCATTTTTGTTTAAGATAGCTTCGATGATCATACTCACCGCAGGTACAATTTTCTGCATGTGGCTTGGAGAAAAGATAACGGATAAGGGTATTGGAAATGGTATTTCTATGCTGATCATGATCGGTATTATTGCCAGATTACCAAAAGATCTGTTTTTTGAGATATCTACAAAAGGTATGAGTGGTGCGTTATTGACCATCATTGAAATTATTGCCTTATTCTTTGTTGTGATGGGCGTTGTCATGTTAACACAGGCAACCAGAAGAATCCCGGTACAATATGCGAAACAAGTAATAGGCAATAAGGTTTACGGAGGCCAACGCCAATATATACCTTTAAAGGTTAATTCATCAGGTGTGATGCCTATCATATTTGCGCAGTCTTTGATGTTCTTACCCGCTTTGATTTCGGGACTTTGGTCGGATTCGAGTGACATCGCAAATTATATTGGCAGTACATTTTCGAATATATTTTCATGGCAATACAATTTAGTATTTGGTATCATGATTATTCTTTTCACCTTCTTCTACACTGCTATTACAGTTAATCCAAACCAAATAGCTGATGATATGAAGAGGAATGGTGGATTTATTCCCGGAGTAAAACCGGGTAAACAGACTTCTGAATTTATTGATAATATACTTTCCAAAATAACACTTCCAGGATCCATATTCTTGGCAATAGTTGCGGTAATTCCTGCATTTGCAACTATGGCTGGAGTGACCCAAGGATTCGCACAATTCTATGGTGGAACTTCTTTATTGATTATGGTGGGAGTTATTTTAGATACTTTGCAGCAGATTGAAAGTTATCTCCTTATGAGACATTATGAGGGAATGATGAAATCTGGTAAGATAAAGGGCAGGTCACAGAATGCAGCTGTGGCATAATTGGAATGATTTATTATAAGACGGAAGAGGAAGTTGAGATTGTCAAGGAAGGTGCGCTCATATTAGGTAAAGCGCATGGTGAGGTGGCTAAGAGAATTTGCCCTGGGATTAAGACCAAAGAACTTGACGACATTGCAGAGGAATTTATAAGGGATAATGGCGGCAAGCCGTCCTTTAAAGGATATAACGGATTCCCGTATACTTTATGTATTTCAGTAAATGAAAATGTAGTACATGGATTTCCGAGTGAGTACGAACTAAAAGAAGGGGACATTGTGTCAATCGATTGTGGGGTTTTTTATAAAGGATTACATAGCGATTCAGCTTATACGTATCCGATCGGTAAGGTGAGTGAGGAGGTTCTTAAGTTATTAAAAGCGACAAAAGAGTCCTTGTATATTGGTATTGAACAAGCGAAGTGTGGATTGAGAGTGGGAGACATTGGTTATGCCATTCAAAATTTCGTTGAAAAGAAAGGTTACTCAGTAGTGAGAGAATTAGTAGGGCATGGAGTTGGGAAGAGCCTGCATGAGGGACCGGAAGTGCCAAATTATGGCAAGAGGGGAAAGGGACCGAAATTAATGAATGGTCTTGTAATAGCAGTCGAGCCCATGATTAATTTGGGCACAAGAAGTATCGTACAGGAAGCGGATGGTTGGACAATCAGGACAAGCGATAGAAAGCCATCAGCACATTATGAACATACGATAGCGGTTTTGTCAGATAGAACGGAAATTTTAACAACACATAAATATATAGAAGAAGTTTTTAAATTTTAGTATGGCAAAACAATCATCTATAGAACAAGATGGCACCATCGTAGAGGCATTGTCAAATGCGATGTTCAGGGTTGAACTGCAAAACGGCCATAAGGTCATCGCTCATATCTCTGGTAAAATGAGAATGCACTACATCAAGATTTTACCTGGAGATAAGGTGAAGTTGGAAATGTCGCCATACGATTTAACAAAAGGTAGAATAGTATATAGATATAAGTAATAGCTATGAAAGTTAAGGCATCTGTAAAGAAACGCAGTAGTGATTGTAAGATCATTAGAAGAAAGGGAAAAGTTTACGTAATCAATAAAAAGAATCCTCGGTTTAAACAAAGACAAGGATAATTATAATTATGGCTAGAATTTCAGGAGTTGATATCCCAGGTAACAAAAGAGGCGAAATAGGCTTGACCTATATTTTTGGTATAGGACGTCGTTCTGCCCAAAAGATACTGACCAAGGCTGGGATTGATTATGATAAAAAAGTTAATGACTGGACCGATGAGGAGTCAAACAACATCAGAAGCATAATCTCTGAAGAGTTTAAGGTTGAGGGTGTTTTAAAGTCGGAAGTGCAGTTAAGCATTAAAAGGCTTATGGACATCGGATGTTATAGAGGTCTCAGACATCGAAAAGGTCTTCCCGTTAGAGGGCAGAAAACTAAGAATAACGCCAGAACGAGGAAAGGTAAGCGTAAAACAGTTGCTAATAAGAAAAAGGCTACCAAATAATTGAGCAGATGTTAAGTGCGGGCATGAAGATATTTTTCTCATTCTTGCACACTGTTTAATAAGCTGATAACAATAAAAAAATGGCTCAGAAAAGAAAAGATAAAGGAAAAAAGAGAGTTGTGGTAGTTGAACCTATCGGACAGGCTCATATCAAAGCTTCTTTTAATAACATCATAATTTCTATGACTAATGGTTCTGGTCAGGTTATTTCCTGGGCATCAGCCGGAAAAATGGGGTTCAGAGGTTCAAAGAAAAATACGCCTTATGCTGCACAAATGGCAGCTTCAAACTGTGCGCAGGCAGCCTATGATTTAGGGTTGAGGAAAGTAGAGGTTTTCGTTAAAGGGCCAGGATCAGGAAGGGAGTCGGCCATTAGAACCATCCAGAATACCGGAATAGAAGTTACAGCCATTCGGGATGTGACACCACTTCCGCATAATGGATGCAGACCTCCAAAAAGAAGAAGAGTCTAGAAGATTTAGAATAAAAATTCATTAATACGAATATAAAATGGCGAGATATACAGGCCCAAAAGCAAAAATTGCGAGAAGGTTTAATGATCCAATATTTGGTCCAAGCAAAGCTGCTCAAAGAAAAAGCTATCCTCCTGGACAGCACGGGAAAGGTCGAAGGAGAAAACAGTCGGAATATGCAGTGCAGTTAAATGCTAAGCAAAAGGCTAAATATACCTATGGTGTTTTGGAGAGGCAATTTGCTAATTTGTTTCACAAAGCAACAAGAAAGGATGGGATTACGGGTGAAGTACTGTTGCAATTACTAGAAGCCAGGCTGGACAACGTAGTATATAGATTGGGAATTGCACCCACTCGAAGAGCCGCAAGACAATTAGTGCTTCATAAGCATATTACAGTTAACGGATCTATTGTGAACATTGCTTCCTATTCAGTAAAAACCGGGGATGTTATCGGAGTAAGAGAGAAATCTAAATCACTGGAGGTAATTACAGAAAGCCTGACAAGAAGCTCAAAACGTTATTCTTGGCTTGATTGGGATGGAAATGAGATGATTGGCAAATTCGTTGCTGTTCCAACCAGGGAGGAGATCCCGGAAAATATTCAAGAGCAACTGATTGTTGAACTTTACTCTAAATAATAATCGTTTACTTTCAGAAATTATAAAATTAATAATATGTCGATACTAGCATTTCAAATGCCCGAAAAGGTTGTAATGGATAAGGCCGATGACTTCCATGGTCTTTTCACTTTTAAACCTTTAGAAAGAGGATATGGGGTTACAATTGGTAATGCGTTAAGAAGAATTTTACTCTCTTCTCTGGAAGGTTATGCCATCACTGGTATAAAAGTGCCAGGTGTATTGCATGAGTTTTCCACCATAGAAGGGGTGGTAGAAGATGTATCAGAAATTATCCTTAACCTTAAAATGGTAAGGTTAAAAAAGATTACGGATGTGGTTGATAATAAAATCACCATTTCTATAAAAAATAAAAGTGTTTTCACAGCAGGTGATATTTCTGAATTTACATCTTCATTTGAAATATTGAACCCGGATTTGGTGATTTGCAATCTTGACGAATCTATCGATTTAGAGTTGGAAATAGTAGTGGAGAAAGGTAGAGGTTATCTTCCTGCGGAAGAAAACAAGCCTACAGAGCAGGTCTTTGGCTTTATTCCAGTCGACGCAATCTTTACCCCCATTAAAAATGTTAAGTATAGTATCGAAAATACCAGGGTAGAGCAAAAAACGGATTACGAGCAACTTATTCTGGACATTGAAACTGATGGATCAATCCACCCTGAAAATGCTTTAAAGGGAGCGGCTAATATCTTGATACAACACTTCATGTTGTTCTCTGATCAGAGTATGATACTGGAGACCTCCGAATTGGGAGAGCCAGATACCGTTGATGAGGAGATGCTACATATGAGAAAGCTGTTGAAGACACCACTCAATGATTTGGATCTTTCTGTAAGAGCATATAATTGCCTGAAGGCAGCAGATGTCAGAACATTAGGAGATTTAGCACAGTTGGAGATTTCTGATATGATGAAATTCAGAAACTTTGGTAAAAAATCGCTGGCTGAACTTGAGCAATTAATAGCAGAAAAGAACCTGACCTTTGGAATGGATTTATCCAAGTATAAACTTGATGAAGATTAATTGAAATGAGACACGGGAAAAAATTTAATCATTTAGGTAGAACGGCATCTCATAGAAAAGCGATGTTATCCAATTTGGCCTCATCGCTGATAATGCATAAGAGGATAAATACTACCATAGCAAAAGCCAAGGAGCTTAGAAAATATGTTGAGCCCTTGATCACAAAGGCTAAGGATGATACCACACATTCCAGAAGGATTGTATTTTCTTACTTGAATAATAAAGAATCCGTTAAAACTTTATTCGACGAGGTAGCTGAGAAATCTTCTCAAAGACCCGGTGGTTATACAAGAATTATTAAAACTGGTACCAGGCTGGGCGACAACGCTGAAATGTGTATCATCGAGCTTGTGGATTACAACGAACTACTTCTGGGAGAAGAAAAGCCTGCTAAGTCCAAGAAGAGGAGAAGAAGGAGTGGTAAAGGTAAAGCAACTAAGGCTGAAGCAGCAGCTCCTGCGGTAGAAGAACCAGCTGAGGAAGTTGAAGCATCGGAAGAGGTTGAGGCGAAGGTGGAAGAAGCTGAAGTAGTAGAGGAAGTAAAGGAAGAGGTAGAAGAAGCTGCTGAGGAGGAAATTGAAGCAAAAGCTGAAGAGACTGCTACAGATGAAGCAACAGAGGAAGAATCTTCTGAAACCAAAGAAGAGAAGGAAGATAGCGAAGAAGAAACCAAAGAGTAAATTGAAAATATTAAATATATTAAGAGGGGTTGGATTTTAAATTCAATCCCTTTTTTTATTTTTGCACGATTAAAAAAATCAATAAGGAATCGTCAAACAAATACTACAGTGGCTTATATGAAATATTTACCTAAAAAGGAAGCAAAAATTTTGTTAGAGGATGGAACTGTGTTTGAAGGAATTTCAGTAGGAAAAGAAGGGACAAGCGGAGGAGAGATTTGTTTTAACACCGGAATGACAGGCTATCAGGAAGTATATACGGACCCTTCATATTTTGGCCAGATTGTCGTTACTACCAACTCACATATTGGAAACTATGGCGTTATAGGTTGTGAGCAAGAGTCCGCCGCTCCCACGATCAAGGGAGTAGTAATTAATAGTTTTTCCGACATCCATAGTAGAAAGATGGCCGAAAGTTCATTGCAAGAATATTTGCATGACAACGAGGTAGTAGGAATTGCGGATGTTGATACAAGAAAGTTGGTCAGACATATTCGTAGCAAGGGTGCGATGAATGCTATCATTTCTTCAGAAATCGGAAATGTGGATTCTTTGAGTGAAGAACTCAGCAAAATACCTTCAATGGAAGGTTTGGAACTTTCCTCGATTGTAAGCACACAAAACCCTTACTTTGAAGGATCCGAAGGAGGTATTAAAATTGCGGCCTTGGATTTAGGTATCAAAAGAAACATTTTGAACAGCCTTACTTCCAGAGGATGTTACTGTAAAGTGTTTCCTGCCAAAACACCCTTTGAGGAAATAGAATCCTGGGGAGCAGATGGTTATTTTATTTCCAATGGCCCGGGAGATCCAGCGGTGATGGAATATGCAGTTGAAACCGTTACAGCCATTTTAGAAAAAGATTATCCACTATTTGGTATATGTCTCGGGCATCAAATTCTGGCTCGTGCAAATGGTATTTCTACCTACAAAATGCACCACGGGCATCGTGGACTAAATCACCCTGTTAAAAATTTGCAAACAGGGATAGGTGAAATTACCTCTCAGAACCATGGTTTCGCAGTAAATGAAGATGATATAGCCAAATCAGATAAAGTAATTGCTACACACATAAACCTAAATGACAATACCATAGAAGGTATAAAAGTAAAAGGGAAAAGAGCATTCTCTGTTCAATACCATCCTGAGTCCTCTCCGGGACCCCATGATTCTAGGTATTTGTTTGATGATTTTATTAATATGATTAAAAACGACTAAATTTTTGAAATGAGTTTAATTGAAAGTATCCATGGGAGACAAATTCTGGACTCCAGAGGAAATCCAACGGTTGAAGTAGATGTAGTAACAGAAAATGGCGCCATAGGTAGGGCTGCGGTTCCTTCAGGAGCATCTACCGGTAAACATGAGGCAGTAGAACTAAGAGATGATGATAAATCCAAGTTCCTTGGAAAAGGTGTCTCAAAAGCAATCGAAAATATCAACAGTGCAATTGCCGAGGAACTGGTGGGATTTTCTGTATTTGAGCAGAATCTCGTTGATAAAATCATGATTGAATTGGATGGCACCAGCAATAAGTCGAAACTCGGAGCAAATGCCATGCTTGGTGTGTCCTTAGCAGTTGCGAAAGCGGCGGCAGCTGAATCAGGTCAATCACTATTTAGGTACGTTGGAGGAGTCAATGCGAATACCTTGCCTGTCCCCATGATGAATATTCTCAATGGTGGTAGTCATGCTGATAATTCAATTGATTTTCAGGAGTTCATGATCATGCCTGTGAATGCACCTTCATTTTCAGAGGCATTGAGAATGGGTACAGAAGTTTTTCATAACTTGAAGAAAGTATTGAAAGACAAAGGACTTTCAACCAATGTGGGTGATGAGGGTGGTTTTGCACCCAATTTGGGGTCTAATGTTGAGGCTGTCGAAGTGGTGTTACAAGCTATTGAAAAGGCAGGATATCGACCTGGTGAGGACATTGGAATAGCATTAGATGCTGCCAGTTCGGAATTTTATGATGCAGAGGCGGGTGTTTATCATCTTAAATGGTCTACAGGGGATAAACTTAATTCTCAGGAAATGGCTAATTTCTGGAATGAGTGGGTTGATAAATATCCTATTCTTTCAATTGAAGATGGTATGGATGAAGATGATTGGGAAGGTTGGAAGTCATTAACTGATTTGGCAGGAGCCAAAACACAATTGGTTGGCGACGATCTTTTTGTGACGAATGTTCACAGGTTAAGCAAAGGGATAGAGCAGGGGATCGCCAACAGTATTCTAATCAAAGTGAATCAAATCGGCACTTTAACAGAAACCATTGATGCTGTAAACCTGGCTACTAAAAATCGCTATAAAAGTGTTATGTCTCATAGATCCGGGGAAACAGAGGATAACACCATTGCGGATTTAGCTGTAGCACTTAATACGGGTCAAATAAAAACAGGCTCAGCATCAAGATCTGATAGAATGGCAAAATACAATCAGCTTTTAAGAATTGAAGAAGAGCTGGCTGAAACG
This sequence comes from Splendidivirga corallicola, assembly GCA_030442035.1. Taxonomy (GTDB): domain Bacteria; phylum Bacteroidota; class Bacteroidia; order Cytophagales; family Cyclobacteriaceae; genus Splendidivirga; species Splendidivirga corallicola. Next base: position 71,894 of record JAUJEA010000015.1, on the reverse strand, counting down.
GCTTATTTCCCTGGCAAAAACTTTTAATTTGCTTAAATTGAAATAACTAACTAAAAGCTTCGTGTTAACTACGAAGCTTTTTTATTTTACCCAACTTTATTTAATTTAGTCGCATATTCCAGAAGCATGCTAGAAAGACTGCCAAAATTCACTAAAAATTTCTACTTCCTTTTCGGGACGTTCTTTGTGGTCTGGATGCTTTTTTTTGACTCGAATGATATTGTTTCCCAGTTTAAATTGAGGAAAAAGTTAAAAGATCTAGAACAAGAGAAACAATATTATTTAAAGAGAAAAGAGGAGGTCGAGAAAGATAGAAAGGAATTATTAACCAACCAGGAACTCCTGGAGAAGTTCGCTCGTGAAAAATATTTAATGAAAAAGGAGTCGGAAGAAATATTTATTGTGATAGAGGAAGAATGAATTTATCAAATACAGAGATTAATGGGCCCTTTTGAGGGCCTTTTTTGTATAAGGTTAATTTTGCAGCTATGTCTTAAAGATTGATCATGTCCAAACTAAATGAAGATTGATATCGTTTGTGAAGTAGGCATAAATTTTGTGATGATTAGTTGAAGGTATTAAACAAATAAGATAATGTATAGAAAGTTATTATTGATTCCGGTTTTTTGTTTTCTGCTTGCGTCAGAATCATTTTCGCAAAAGGAATTTGATCCTGAGGGGGAACACAACTTTTTTGATCGTGTTTATTTAGGAGGAAACTTTAATCTTCAGTTTGGAGACGTAACATTTGTGGATATCTCTCCACTTGCCGGCTATATGATCACCAATAGATTCTCCGCTGGCTTAGGTGCTACTTACCAATATTTAAGGTGGAAAATATTTGATTTTTCAACCAATGTTTATGGTGGAAGAGTATTTGCCCGACACAATATCGGCCAGCAGTTTTTTGCGCATGCTGAATTTGAATCATTAAGTCTGGAATTTTTTCAAGCAGGTGAGAATACCAGAGAATGGGTCCCGGGATTCTTTTTGGGCGGTGGTTTATTTCAACCTATCGGGAGTAGAGGGGCTGGCTTTAACATTACTGCTTTGTACAATTTTGCTCACGACGAGTTGAAATCACCTTACAACAGCCCATGGATCTTTAGGGTCGGTTTTACATTGTAGCACTAAAAACTCAAAGAGAATTTCTCTGCGATACTTTTTAGGTCATTTATAACCGGAGGCAGTAGCGGTATACCACTTGACATTCGCTCTTGTGTCATACGCTCTTCGGGTTCACCAGGTACATAAACCTTGTCCTGGCCATTCACTGTATTGGCATTTTTGAATGTCCTGATCCAATTGTCCATGTGATCCTTGAATTCCTTTGCAGGTCTGAAGGCATCGATCCTCATAGCGCCTACGAAATGCCCTATACCTTCTCCAACAGGATTATCAGGAAGTGGTAAAAAACTCACAAAAGGAGGAACCCACGGACCATAGTTTGCGCCTGAAAGCACCGCTGAAAAAATATCTACTATAGAGCCTAAACAATATCCTTTGTGACTACCATGCTCACGGTCGCTACCAAGAGGTAAAAGAGCTCCGCCTTGTTTTAATTCATTTGCATTGGTGGAAACCTCCCCGTCAGCCGTTTGGACCCATCCTAATGGTGCTTCAGCTTCCTTTCTTTGCAATATTTCCAACTTCCCGTTGGCAGCTGTGGTTGTAGCAAAGTCAGCAACGAATGGTGATTCTTCTCCTGCCGGAATGCTCACAGCGATAGGGTTTGTTCCGAGCAGCTTATCAGTAGAAAACGTAGGGGCGACCAAAGGACTCGCATTGGTCATGGCCATTCCAATCATGTCCTCTTTTAGCGCCATCATGGCGTGATACCCGGCTATCCCAAAATGATTTGAGTTTTTTATTGATATCCAACCGCTTCCAACATGCCTGGCCTTTTCCATCACAATTTCCATGGCTCGTGGAGCAACCACTAATCCAAGCCCGCTATCTCCGTCTACAACCCCTGTACTAGGAGTTTCATGGACTAATCTGATATCTGGCGTGGGATTGATTCGATCGCTTTCCCAAAGTCTGACATAACCAATTAAGCGTGCTACACCATGAGAATCAACTCCTCGAAGATCCGCAGCAAGTAACACATCAGATGCGAGCTCTGCATCTTCCGGTGGGCAACCCATTTCTGTGAAAACTTGTTCACAGAATTTTCTTAAATCACTATACGCAAATAAATCCACGTTACTCAAAATTTTTGCAAAGTTAAAAATTTTGAGTATTGCGCAAGCTTTTTACAATATTATAAAGTACACCTTCTTTAAGCGATTCGGAAGAAACACGAATTCTATCAAGCTTGCAATGGGTAATAACAAATTTGATAAGAATGCAGGCCACAACGATCATATCCACTCTCATTTCAATCATACCTGGTATTTTCATTCTATCCTCCCGGTGTTTTTGAATGATCTCCCCATGAATCTGGTTGTAGCTTTCGAGTGCAAATGGTTGTTCGGTATTGGCGTCGATTTTTTCAATACCATATTTGATCCTATAGATATCGCTGAGTGTGTCAAATGATCCCGAAGACCCTATAAGTGTTTTAGGACCGAGCTCTTCGACTGCCCTGATAAGGGTTTGTAGCTTTTCACTTAGATATTGCTCAAGATTTTGTATTTCCTGATCTAAAATAGGATCATGGTAATGAAACAAATCCAACAACCTCTGAGCTCCAATTTCAAAACTGTGTTTCCAGAAGATTTTATTTTCGTCACAAATAACAAATTCAACGCTGCCACCGCCAATGTCCATGATCAGAGATTTTTCAGATCCAATATTAACCGCCTTCCGGACGGCATCGAATATATATTTGGCTTCTTCCTCCCCACTGATGATCCTTACATCAATATTAGTAGCTTGCTTTATTTTCTGAACTAAGTCTTGTCCGTTCTTAGCAGTACGGATAGCGCTGGTAGCTGTAGCGAATACCTCTTCCACCTTTTCTTTTTCTATTAACTCCTTAAAATAGTTAAGTGTATTCAGCGCCCGGATTTGTGCTTCTTCACTGATAAGGCCTTCACTAATGCCCCCCTCACCTATTTTAACTGAACATTTTTCTCTATATACTGTTTCCACCTCTGTTTCCGAAACTATGGTAACGAGGATGTGAAAAGTATTTGTACCAAGATCTATGACAGCTATCTTTTTTCTTCGCATACGAAAAATTTTGCGAAATATACCACATTAACACCAACTGGGGAGAATTCTTTTCTTTAATTTTAAATGAATAACATCATATGTAACAGATAGAGATAAACAATAAATTCTTAAAAATTTAATTTTCGCACACCTCTATCTATATTTGGAATTCTTAAAGTAGATCATCCGTTTGGGAAACAGATTACATCTGATTAGCATGCTTCAACATCTGAGATGCTAATAAGGCTTGTTTCAAAATATTGATGAGTTAAATACCGAACACATGGAATAAGCTATGCCTAAGATGGTTACTGTGATACTCCGGAGGATGATTAAATTTGAGCCTCACGCTTTCTAATAGATTGAAAAAAATAAACGGATGAAAAAGGAAAACAACACAAAACCAAATAATCATATTCCAACCAAAGTTGAAAAATTTGAAATTTTAAAACAAAAGAATGAAGAAGCCTTATTGGGAGGGGGAGAAAAAAGAATAACTTCACAACATAAAAAAGGAAAACTCACAGCCAGGGAAAGAATTCATCTATTATTGGACGAAGGCTCATTCGAAGAGATAGGAAAATTTGTCATTCACAGAGGAAGAGATTTTGGCCTTGATAAAGAACATTATCTGGGTGATGGTGTAGTAACTGGCTACGGTACTATCAATGATCGGCTGGTATATGTGTTTTCTCAGGACTTTACTGTTTTTGGAGGGTCTCTTTCGGAGAGTCATGCTGAGAAAATTGTAAAGATCATGGATCTGGCCATGAAGAATGGCGCACCGGTGATTGGATTGAATGATTCCGGAGGGGCCAGGATACAAGAGGGGGTGGTGTCTTTGGGCGGCTATGCTGATATTTTTTATCGAAATACTTTGGCATCCGGTGTGGTGCCTCAAATATCAGCCATTATGGGACCTTGCGCAGGTGGAGCTGTTTACTCTCCGGCTATTACAGATTTTATTTTGATGGTAGAGAATACCTCCTATATGTTTGTAACTGGTCCGAATGTTGTGAAAACGGTAACACAAGAAACCGTAACCGCTGAAGAACTTGGTGGGGCTTCTACACACAGTACAAAGAGTGGTGTTACCCACTTTTCATGCGCCAATGAAGTGGAATGTCTCAACACTATAAAAGCGCTGTTGAGCTATATTCCCCAGAATTGTGAGGACGATCCTCCGGAGGTAAAATACGAACAGGGATCAGATGAAACCAGAAAGGCGCTAAATGATATTGTTCCGGAAAACCCAAATCAACCTTATGATATGCGAGAGGTGATTGAAGGAATAGTAGATACCGATAGTTTCCTTGAGGTTCATAAGAATTTTGCGGAAAACATTGTGGTAGGGTTTGCCAGACTGGCTGGTAAAAGTATAGGTATTATAGGCAATCAGCCAGCAGCTTTAGCAGGTGTATTAGATATACATGCCAGCACAAAAGCTGCCCGATTTGTCAGGTTTTGTGATTCTTTTAATGTGCCTTTATTGGTTCTTGAAGATGTACCCGGATTCCTGCCAGGTACTGACCAGGAGTGGAATGCCATTATAACCAATGGGGCCAAATTACTTTATGCCTTCTCTGAAGCCACGGTACCTCGGGTGACCGTCATCACCCGAAAGGCTTACGGAGGAGCCTATGATGTAATGAACTCCAAACATATCGGTGCAGATATTAACTATGCCTGGCCAACTGCAGAAATTGCAGTGATGGGAGCTAAGGGAGCTGCAGAAATTATTTTTAAGAAAGAGATTGCTGCTGCTGAGGATCCGGAGTCAAAATTAGACGAGAAAGTAGATGAATACACCAGGAAATTTGCCAATCCGTATAAAGCAGCCCATAGGGGATATATAGATGAAGTTATCCTACCGGAAAATACTCGAAAGAAACTTATCTCCTCCTTCAAAATGCTCGAGAACAAAGTAGATAAGTTACCAAGAAAGAAACATGGCAATATACCCCTCTAAAAATTAACCTATGATTTTCAAAGATAAAGTGGCCATAGTTACAGCTGCTGGCCAGGGAATGGGAGCAGCTATAGCAAAAGACCTTGTGGAGAAAGGAGCGAGAGTGGTTCTCATGTCACGATCTGAAGAAGCAACATCACTTGCTGAAAAATTGGGAGGGACCGGACTGCAAGGTTCAACTGCGAATATTCAGGATTTAAGAGATCTCGTTGAATTGACGGCAGAAAGGTATGGAAGGATTGATTTTTTAGTCAATAACACAGGCCATCCACCTAAAGGGGATTTGCTCGACATTAGTGATCGTGATTGGCAGGAGGGCTTTGAGCTGGTCTTATTAAATGTAATACGCATGGTAAGATTGGCTACACCACATCTGGCAAAACAAGGTGGCGCTATTGTGAACATATCTACCTTCTCTGCATTTGAACCTTCCGCATTATTCCCGGTTTCGTCTACCTTTAGAGCAGCTCTTGGTAGTTTTATGAAGTTATATGCTGACCGGTATGCTGAGAAAAATATTAGAATTAACAATATTTTGCCGGGCTTTATTGATAGCTATAAAATATCGGAGGAGATTAAGGAACGTATCCCATTAAAACGAGCGGGTAAGGTAGAAGAGATAGCCAAGACAGTTTCTTTTTTGCTTTCTGAAGATGCAGGCTATATTACAGGGCAAAATATCAGAGTAGATGGTGGCATTACGAGATCAATATAAGATTTCCTTTATCAAATAATCACATTCCTCTTTATAGTGTAGGCAATAAACGAATATTCAATTTATGGAAAATAACAGTTATCAATTCTTAGAGAAATATATCAATAATGCATCCCCTACGGGATTTGAAACATCGGGACAACAAATTTGGCTTGATTATATAAAACCCTATATCGATGATTATTTTACAGACACCTATGGCACCGCTGTTGGTGTATTGAATCCGGAATCAAATTACAAAGTGGTTATCGAAGCACATGCAGATGAGATATCCTGGTTCGTTAATTACATCACCGATGACGGATACATCTATGTAAGAAGGAATGGAGGGTCTGATCATCAAATAGCGCCTTCAAAAAGAGTAAATATTTATACCAGGGAAGGGATTGTCAAAGGAGTTTTCGGATGGCCTGCTATTCATGTGAGAGACAAAGCCAAAGAGGAATCACCTACATTGAAAAATATTTTTATTGATGTGGGATGTAGCTCTAAAGAAGAAGTTGAAAAACTTGGTGTGCATGTGGGTTGTGTCATTACTTTTGATGATGAGCTGACCACTCTTAACGATCAATATTTCACAGGTAGAGCACTTGACAATCGAATGGGTGGTTTCATGATAGCGGAAGTAGCCAAACGGCTCCATAAGAATAAAGTAAAATTGCCCTTTGGATTATACATAGTGAATGCTGTACAGGAAGAGATAGGGTTGAAGGGTGCTCAAATGATTGCGCAAAGAATATCTCCGAATCTGGCTATTGTGACAGATGTATGTCACGATACAACTTCTCCGATGTATGACAAAAAGACCAATGGTTTCCTGAAATCCGGAGATGGACCTGTACTCACCTATGGGCCGGCAGTTCATAACAATGTGTTAGATATGATCATTGAGGTGGCTGAAAAACAAAAAATCCCATTTCAAAGAGCATCGGCTTCAAGGGCTACAGGCACAGATACGGATGCATTTGCTTATTCAAACGATGGTGTGGCTTCTGCATTGATTTCTCTCCCACTAAAGTATATGCATACCACCGTGGAAACAGCCCATAAAGAAGATATTGAAAATGTGATAAAACTGATCTATTCTTTTTTAACGCAATTGAAGGAAGGACATGATTTTAGCTATTTGAGATAGCATTTTTGGGGCATAATCAACCATCTCTCCTAAAATAAAAAATAATGATCCCTGTTTAAATTTATAACAGGGGTTCATTTTATCCGGATTTTAACTTGGAAAGATTGAAGATTGAAAACATTTTTGAAAATCATAACCACCACCTGACATTTGTTGATTTTATGTCGGAAAAAATTAAATTCGAATCACGATGTTAAAATTCGGTTCGAAACGACATGATAAGATTATTATCCTCATACATGGTTTGGGGAATAAGCCTCCTAGAAGGTTATTGAGAAAGTGGTACTTTAAATCAATTCAAGAAGGACTCTCCCAAGTTGGTAGTAATTTGCATCACCATGATTTTGAACTGGTTTATTGGGCCGACCTGCTATACAGCAAACCCCTGGATCCAATTATAAACACTCCGGATCACCCACTTTATATAGATGAACCCTATGTGCCTTCTCAGGAAATGGAAAGAGATCTCGATAATGTCAAACTTAGAAAGAAGATCTTTAAAAGATTGGAAAAGGTAGTGGATAAGGTTTTCTTAAGTAAGAATAGTTTTATCAATGCAGAATATATTTTTGATTTTATCATCAGTTGGAACTTCAAAGACTTACACACCTATTATCGTAAGAAAGTTAAAGTTGACGAGAAATCTGAAAATGCCGCCAAGAGGGTCATTAGAAAGCGACTGACAAAAGTATTGGCCAAACACAAGGATAAAAAAATATTGTTGATAGCCCATTCCATGGGCTCAATCATTTCTTACGATGTGCTGACCAGGTTTTCGGAGGATGTCCAGATTAATACGTTGGTCACAGTCGGGTCACCATTGGGTTTGAGCATGATCAAAAGAGAAATTTCCAAGGAGAATGGAATAACTTTTACGAAAAATACTATGCTACCCACACCGAAAAATATTCGAAGAGCCTGGTACAATATAGCAGATGTGCATGATCACGTGGCAACAAATCACAGGCTGAATGATGATTATGCGCCTAATCAAAACAATATCTCTCCGGAGGATATCACAGTTGAGAATGATTATCAATACCAGGGCAAAGTTAATCCGCATAAATCCTTTGGCTATTTAAGGACACCTCCAATGGCCAAGATCATTGATGAATTTCTGCATGAAAAGGAATCCAATATAATGGAACGATTTATGAGACGTTTTAAAGGAGTGTTTAAAGCCATGCGTAAAGAAACGGAAGTATAAATTTAATGGTGTATAGCACAGAAGATGAATGACACTTTTCTTCTCTTAAGATGTTTACAAGTCCATGAACATTGCACTTCGCATTCTTCTTTTTTTGATAGTATTTTTCCTGCTTACGATACTTATGCAAATCGGGGGCCTTGTACTTCTTTTGGCGTTACCGGTTTTTTCACTGATACAAAAAAAATACCATAAGAGAATTACAAGAAACATTCTTAACATAGCTGGATTTCTGATTATTTATTTTATTGCTTCTATAATAATTGTCCCAAAATTGGCTCCCATATTTGGCAGAGTGCCACTTCCCGCATTTCGGAATTCTAATGTTCAGCCATTAACCCTATGGACCTGTATTTTGAACCGACACTATGTAAAGCCTGAGCTATTCGAAGTAGTGAAAGATACCGCTAAAAAAATGAGTGAAAAGGATGCCGAAGTTATCATCGCCTATTTGGACGCCAATTTTCCTTTCAAAGATGGCTTCCCACTATTCCCACATCTGAGTCATAGTGACGGTGAAAAGCTGGACTTGGCATTTTTTTACAAAAGTGAAATCAACAAGAAGGTAGTTTATGGTAAAGCCTCTTCCTGGATTGGTTATGGTGTCTTTGAAGGTCCGCAGCCAGGAGAATATGATGCCCCCCGGAATTGCATAGCTAAAGGTTATTGGCAATATGATATGGCAAAATATTTGGTTTGGAATCCCAGGAGATTGGAACTTGATGAAGATAAAACTAAAGAAATGATTCGATATTTTACTGCCAATAAATCGATCAACAAGGTATTTCTGGAGCCTCACCTCAAATCAAGGCTCAATTTGAAAAGCGAAAAGATACGCTTTCATGGCTGTCGGGCCGTACGGCACGATGATCATGTCCATATTCAATTGTGATCATATGACCTCATGAAAATTTGTTAAATTCAACAATATGGATATGACTGATACGGAAAAACAAAACCTCCTGAACGTGGCGCCATATTTCATTGTGGAAAACGTTTCCGAGACGGTAGAGTTCTACACCAAGAAACTTGGTTTCAAGATCGATTGGATTGGTGAAGGGCTTTTGTTTGCGATAATCAGTCGTGGTGAAGTTAGCCTGATGTTAAGGCAATTGAAGAAGAAAGGATTTACCAGACCAAACCGATTGGCACATGTTGAAGCCGGTTGGCATACTGATGGTGCATTTGCCTGGGATGCCTATATCTGGGTGGAAAATGCAGATGAACTTTTTCTCGAGTTTAAGGAGAATAGTGTTAATATTATCCGGCCATTAGAAAATTCTGAATATGGTAATCGTGATTTTGAAATTGAGGACAACAATGGCTATATACTTTGTTTTGGACATTCTCTTTGAAAATCCAATTTGTACAGGGACTTAGGATCCCAATGCATCAATTATCGCGCTTCTCAAAATCTTCGTGCTTCTTTGTTTTTATCCTTTTGATGATAAGATAAACCAGAATGACCAGAATAGCACCAAAAACCAATCCCTGAAAGCCAAGTATGATGAGAGGAGACAATTCCATATTATATTAATTTTACTGCAGTACCATAGGCCAGAATTTCCGAAGCACCTTGCATAATCATGGAGGTGGTAAAGCGAACATTGATGATGGCGTCCGCATTCAGTCTTTGCCCATCATGCATCATTCTTTGAAGTGCCTGCTCTCTGGCATGGGCCTGTAGCTTTGTATACTCATCAATTTCACCACCAACGATATTCTTTAATCCTGCAAATATATCTCGTCCTACATTTCTGGCTCTCACTGTACTCCCTCTTGCAATACCAAGGATCTCATCAATTTCTTTATTGGGAATGTTTTCTGTCGTTGAAATTATCATATGTTTTGGGGTTAACGTTTGTAAAAAATGTAATCTGTATTTAAAGGGGTGATGTCATTGAATCTGAAATCACTGGCAATTTGTGCCCGGTGATAGTTGGAATGATTGATTACATGAAATAGAATATCACGCACTGTATTGTTAAATTCCAATCCCTTGCTATTCGTATAGTAGATCTCTGCATCGAAGTTAAAAGTATCGATGATCGATAAGGAATCACGATAATTTGTTTCATTAATATTGTCCCAACGGTTTTGATTATGTACTTCCCAAACACCATAGTGTGAAGGTTTTGACATGACCCTGGTATTCCAAATATCGTGTGCGTTTAAGACATGGCTAAATAAACTTATTGACCTCTCAGGTAATGGCTTTCCAAGCTTTAAAGATTCTTCAATCAATAATTGATTCATCTGATGATTGTACTCAAATAATTCCTTGAAAAAATGCTTCATTAGTTCGCAGTTTCATCAATCACGAGATCCGAAGAGGGGCTCGGCCAATGGCTATATCAAGTCACAATATAAATTTTTGATCAAGAACGAGGAAATACTTGGGCTAATTTTACATAAGCGGTTTCCGAATAGGGAGAGTTTCTAAGTATGGACATAAAAAGTAAGCCGGGCTCATCATCACGATGATCCGGCTTAAACACACATATTCAATTCATACTATAGCGGTTTCTCGATAATCTAACAAAAACCTTATCCGTCATTCCTGAATTTCTGGAATGGTAATGAAAGAAATATCTGGAATCTCCCTGTACTGTGATAAGAGCGGAATGCCTTCAAAGGACTGTTAGTGCTTCGCATTGAGAGATCCCTGATCTCCGCTATGCTGTGTCAGTGATGAGGTATTTAACTCAAAATTCAAAACTAAAAACTCAAAATTTTAACTCATGACTTAATACTTTCTACTGACTACTTAAGGATGGATTCCTTAGAAAAGACAGCTAATTATAACTATAAGCTGTTCCGGATTTTATGCTTCTGTTCACATTCCTCAGGCCCCTGTCATTTGTTTCACTTTGTACATAAACAATGTGTGCACCAAGCCTGGCAGCCTGCTTTTTAAGTTTATTGGTTGCTTTTTCATCTATTTTCGCAGCTCCCGTAAAAACAGTCGTAGCAGTTGATTTCACTTTTAGGTCACCACGTTTTGACAGTCCTTCTACATCTTCCGGAATATTGGTAATAATCACTTTCATCCAGTCTTTCTCATCTTGAACGTTAATTTTCTCATTGACCTTTTCTCTTCGACCACTGGCATAAAATATGTCCTGAATGTTGTTTTTACTTTTAGTATAGGAAATACTTTCACCTGGATAATTAAAGGTAACAGACCTTTCAGTGATGATAGTGACTTTAACACGAAGAGATTCTCCGTTGAGCAATTGAATAACATCATATTGATTTTCCTGGGCTCGAATTGAAAATGGAATTACAAAGAACATGACAAAGAGTATATACAAATATCGTTTCATGGTTAGGTTCATTTTAATTTTACAATTTTCTAGGCTCCGGGAAGTGTGAAAAACAATGTACCTAATACTATAAGTACTACAGACATCTTTAGCACAAACTCAGGGAATTTTTCTTTTCTAATGGAGATGATGCGAATGGTAATTTTCATGACAGTATTTCTTTAAGGTTAGTATTCAAATTTTTAAATATTGATTAGGTCAAAAAAAGATCGACTTGGTTTGGCAGGAGGAGACCTCTACAGATTCCTGGTAAATAGGAGTTCTGCTGCTGCCTATAAGCACTTGATGAATTCCCGCCTGTACCTCAATCGATTCAGTTTGATTAGTAATCGAGCGGTACTGCAACTGACCATCGATCAAGATAGGGACCGAGGTAGTGTAGCGAGATGATTGTTGTGTTATCTCAATCATACCAGTGTTATTCATTTCGCAGGCTTCCTCTTTATTGCAGGCAGTAGACATAAAAACCACAAAAAGTAAAATGCTAAATACTGCTTTGAAATTGCCATCGATGAGTTGAATATTTTTCATGGTACTTTTTTTGTTTATTGGTTGCAGACCTGCCAAAAAGGTTACCCTCTCTGAAAACAATCTGATAAACTATATGCTCACCGTTAAAAATATTGGATATTGAAAGTAGCCTGAACGATTAATTGACATAAGAATATTTTGTCAGAATTTTATATTGATATATTATAAATAATCAAAATAATATTTCTTTCAAGGCTTTTGGGTCAGAATTATTGGCTTTTTAAATAATCCAAAAAAAGCTTGAAGAATAACTTATATTTTTTTTAACTTAAATGTTATTTCATTTGGGTGAAACAGTTTGCAACAGTATTCCAATAAATGAACCCTCCTCGATCCACTGAAAGGATTTTTTGAAGAATACTCCTGCAATGGGAGTTTAGCTATTTTGATCGAGCTGTAGAATAGGCGGATATTTCTTTTTATTGATTTTTTGTCTGGATACCGGTATTGAAATTTTTTTTAACTAAAACCCTACTACTATGAACAACAAACCCTTACGCTGGAAAATTGTTTTACTGGTTTTCCTTTTATCCGGAACGGTGTCCTTCGCTCAGACACCATTTGAAAAAGCGCAGATTGCGAGGCAGTATGATCAAGTCAAGCTCTCCCAGCTGCAAAATCAACTGGCCAGAAAAGCGGCCTTGAACAAAGCTCAGGCCTTACAGATGGCTGCTCAGAGAGGTTGGGAGATTCGCAAAGTGAATCTTGATGGTTCCTATGATGAATTAATGGCTGTATCTTCCGATGGTCACCCCATTTATTACACTTTATTTAATGTCAATGCAGCTAAATCTACCAGAGCCGACCAACTTAATTCGGGAGGAAGCCTGGGTTTAACCCTTGATGGTCAGAACATGACGGCTCACGTCTGGGATGGCGGACCCACGAGGCCAACACACCAGGAATTTGATGGCCCCGGAGGCAATAACAGAGTCACTATTAACGATGGCGTAACAACATTGAACAACAATAGCTTCCATGCTCAACACGTTACGGGCACAATTGTCGCTTCCGGTGTCAACGCTAATGCAAAAGGTATGGCTCCCCAAGCCAAGGCGTTGACGCATGACTGGGATACAGATTTATCGGAAGCAGCTACTGAAGCGGCCAACGGGATGCTTCTTTCAAATCATTCTTATGGATTTAGAGCAGATTTGGTGCCTGATTGGTATTTCGGGGCCTATATAGGTGAGTCAAGAGATTGGGATGATTTAATGTACAATTCTCCATTTTATTTAATGGTTGTTGCCGCTGGAAATGATGGCAATGATAACACCTCCAATGGAAACCCTTTGAATGGGAATTCCTCTTATGATAAGTTAACAGGCCATTCTACCTCTAAGAACAATTTGGTTGTGGCTAATGGCCAAGACGCTAATGTCACAAGTGACGGTACTTTGAATAGTGTTACCATTAACAGTGGCAGCAGTGAAGGGCCGACCGATGATCTCAGGATCAAACCGGACATAACCGGGAATGGCACCCAGCTTTTTTCGACTTTTCACAATAGCGATGTCGCCTATAATACGATAAGCGGGACATCCATGGCTGCCCCAAACGTCACGGGAACTTTATTGCTGTTACAACAGCATTACAACAATGTAAATGGTGGTTTTATGAGGGCTGCAACCTTAAAGGGTCTGGCATTGCATACGGCTGATGATGCAGGCCCCTCAGGACCTGATGCAGTATATGGCTGGGGGCTGTTAAATGGAAAAGCAGCAGCTCAAGCCATAAGTCAAAATGGAAATGAATCAAAAGTTGAAGAATTGACCCTTTCTCCTGGACAAACTTATACAGTAGATGTTACATCGGACGGAGTAAATCCTTTATTAGCTTCAATCTCCTGGACAGATCCTGCTGGTACTGCGAACACAGGAACAGCGAATTTAACCACACCAGTGCTGGTTAATGACCTGGACATCCGGGTAACTCAAAATACATCCACTTTTGAACCACATAAATTAACCGGAGTAAATACTAATACTACAGGAGATAACAATGTAGATCCATTTGAAAGAGTTGATGTGGCCGGTGCAAGTGGAACTTATACCATTACTGTGACACACAAGGGATCTCTTACGGGAGGTAGCCAAAATTATACACTAATAGTGACTGGTCTTTCCGGCCAGGCGGTGGCTTGTAACACTCCTACGGGATTGAGTTCTTCAAATATCGCTGAAACGTCCTTCACACTCAGCTGGAATGCTGTGACAGGTGCACTTTCCTATGATGTTGATATCGATGGTACTGTGACAAATACCACGGCTACTTCTATGAATGTAACAGGATTGACCGCTTCCACCACTTATAATGCCAAAGTAAGGGCTGTATGTGCGAGTGCTACAAGTGCTTATTCAGCTACCATTCAGGTGACAACTTCTGGCCCCGGAGGCCTTGATTGCCCCAATACGATATCAGTGTTCCCATATACCGAAAGCTTTGAAAGTGATATTGGTGTCTGGAACCAGCCAACAGGGGATGATGGTGATTGGGTGAGAGATTCGGGAGGAACACCTTCTAACGGAACAGGACCTTCAACAGGTGCTGATGGTAGTTTTTACATGTTTATTGAAGCTTCCAACAATAGCAGTTTGGGCGCTATTGGTTATCCCGACAAAGTAGCCATTTTTGAAAGCCCTTGTCTGGACCTCAGTAGTGAAACCTCTGCCAACTTTATTTTTGATTACCACATGAATGGGACGGCAATGGGAACCCTTAACCTTGATGTAACCACGGACGGATCCAATTGGACAAATCTCTGGACCAGGTCTGGTAGCCAGGGAAATGCCTGGATTGAAGAAACGATCGATCTGGCCTCTTACCTTGGACAAACGATCAAACTAAGATTTCATGGAACCACCGGTTCAAGCTGGAGCAGTGATATGGCCATAGATGATATAGAAGTGACTACGGGCGCTGTGGCGACTTGCGATGTTCCTACCGGTCTTGCTTCTTCTAACATTGGTGAAACTTCATTTACCTTAACCTGGAACGCCGTTACGGGAGCAGTCTCCTACGATGTAGATGTAGACGGTACTGTTACCAATACCACTTCTACTTCTACAAACATTACCGGATTAACGGCTTCAACCACTTATAATGCTAAGGTGAGAGCGGTGTGTGCCAGTGCTACCAGTGCTTATTCAAGTACCATTCAGGTAACCACACTGGATCCATCGGGCCTTGATTGCCCTAACACAGTTTCATCATTCCCTTACAGTGAAAGTTTTGAAAGCGGTATTGGTGTTTGGAACCAACCCACAGGAGATGATGGCAACTGGGTTAGAGATTCAGGAGGGACACCTTCTAATGGTACCGGACCTTCTACTGGCGCTGATGGTAGTTTTTATATGTTCATCGAAGCCTCCAATAACAATAGTACGGGAGCTATTGGTTATCCTAATAAAGTAGCCATTTTCGAAAGCCCATGTATAGATTTGAGCGGAGAGACAGCCGCTAGTTTCATCTTCAATTATCATATGAATGGAACATCCATGGGAACCCTCAACCTTGATGTAACAACCGATGACACCAACTGGACAAATCTTTGGACAAGATCCGGTAGTCAGGGGAACTCCTGGAATCAGGAAACTATAGACCTGGCATCCTATATTGGGCAAACAATTAAGTTAAGATTCCACGGAACCACAGGCTCCAGTTGGAGTAGCGATATGGCTATTGATAACGTTCAGATTACTACTGGAAATACGATAACTTATTGTTCGGCTTCTTCCAATGGTTGTGGAACTTATGAATATATCTCTAATGTAGCCATTGGTTCCATTGATCATGGTACAAACTGTAGCAGTGGTGGTTACGAGGATAATACCGGTATTTCGACCGATTTAAGTGGTAGCCAGTCGTTAACAATTACTATTGGCCGGCCAGATGCAGCCGATCAGGTGGGAGCCTGGATTGACTGGAATCAGGATGGAGACTTTAACGATGCCAATGAATCCATTTCAGTGACTTTCAGTGGTTCTGCTGGCACGGGAACAGTAACCGTTCCATCCGGCGCGGCTTCGGGAGCTACTCGCATGCGAGTTCGTGTGAACTACAATGCGGCAGCCCCTGCTTGTGGTAACACAACTTATGGTGAAACGGAAGATTATACAGTGAATGTGATTACAAGTGTAGCAGCTAATTATATAACTTCTACCATAGATCATGTTTCCGGATTCACCACTTATCCAAACCCTGCAAAACAGGAATTAAATATTAATTTGCCTGCTGACGCTATTAAGTCTCTGAAAGTATTCTCATTAAATGGTGCTGAAATCAAAAATATCAGAACGTATCAGAACAAGGTGGATGTTTCAAGACTTCAATCAGGAGTTTACTTGATCTCAGTCGTTACGGATCAAGGTGTTTATCAAAACACATTTATTAAAGAACAATAATTAAACATTGAGTAAAAAAAGGGCTATTTCATTAATTGAAATAGCCCTTTTTTATTGGCCTTAAATATCTAACTAAGTCAGGCAATAACTTAGGGCAATGCGCCAGGAATCCTGAAGTAACATTTTTTTCATTGTGATACTTTACAAGGTCTTAGTACGGCTAAAAAATTTTTGAATCCCTGGGAGAAATCAGCGAATTAATTTTATTAACCATTAGTATTGATCGCTCTTGCTATTATTTATTTTATTAATAATAAATAATTAAATGGTTAACTATTACTGTTATTTATTAAATATTGTTTATTTATATTAATCAATGAATAATTTTGTAACTAATTATATTAAACAATGGATAAGATTGATCGAAAAATCCTCAATGAACTGAGTACTAATGCCAGAATTAGTGGTGCGGAAATCGCCCGTAAAGTGCATCTCTCAGTTCCTGCGGTAACGGAGCGACTAAGAAAACTGGATAAATCCGGAATCATTGATCGATACACAATTCGATTCAATCGTGAAAGTCTTGGTTTCAATGTATTGGCCTTTATCAAGGTCTGGCTGGATCATACAAAAGTTGATCAAACCAAAGAAAGACTTTTGGCTATGAGTGAGGTGTTGGAATGTCATCATATAGCTGGAGAGTATGATTTGCTTTTGAAGATTCTGGTAAAAAATACTACTCAATTAGAGGATCTATTGACTAAGAAAATAAAAAATGATCCTGCCATAACCAGGACGAGCACAACCATTGTATTGAGTACTTATAAAGAAGAAATAAATGTTAAACCGGATTAATATGAGTTACAGGGAAGTTAAGTTAATGATCCAATCTTTTGAAGATGGCACCTATCCTAAAGAAGCATGGACCCATCGTGCACACTTCATCATGGCGTTGTGGTACACCTATCATGAACCAATCCATAAGGCCAAAAAACTGATAAAAGAAGGAATCAAGAACTATAATGTACGGGTTGGTGGGAAAAATACAGATGATGCAGGGTATCATGAGACCATCACTGAATTGTATATTCAGATTATTGTCCAATATCAATTGTCTTTTACAACAGATTATAATTTCGAAATATTGCTGGAGGGATTGGATAATCAGGTCTTCTTAGACAAGGAGTTTCCTTTTAACTATTATCAGAAACATCGTTTAATGAGTAAAGAGGCAAGAAAGCGTTGGGTGGTGCCCGATTTAAAACCTATCCTGGGATTGGAAATTGTTCAACCTGCTATGCCCTCTCCAAGACCAAAGTATATAGTTAAAAGCAAAGCTTAGGACAAACCGGGTGATTCAACTGCATTTCCGATCTCCTTGTTAATTTCCCTTATCCTGTTGATAAGTCTTTGAATATCGGTTATAGTGGTATGTGGACTCATGAATACAAGCCGCAAAAACCGCTTTCCCATAAACATGGTAGTTGATAGATGGAAACTTCCTTCCGTCATGAGTTTGTCCCATATCCTCATTTGCTTTTCATCACTGCCTTGTACACGGAAGCATAAAATATTACTTTCCGGGGCAACAGGGCATTCAAGATCTGATTGCTCTATCACAAAGTGATAGACCTCTTTTGCCAGTGCATATCGTCCGTCAATGTATGCTGCTATTTTTTCTTCACCTTCAGCTGCAATGGTGAAGAATAATTTGACACCTAATCCTGACTTAGTGCATTCAATAGTTCGTTGAATGAAATCAAATCCGATCGGTTCTTTATCATGGAATAAATAGCTGGCTTCCTGATGGATCCCGGAATCCAGATCCGAATGATCCCGTACCAATAATGCCGCACATAAGGAAGGTGTTCTCAGAAGCTTGTGGGCATCCCAGGTCAATGAATCCGCTTTTTCTACGCCTTTGAGCAGATGCTTGTGCTTAGAGGAAAGCAAAGCACTTGCGCCGTGGGCTCCGTCTACATGGAGCCAAATATTATTTTCCTGACAGAAAGCGCCAATCTCATCCAGAGGATCATAAATACCAACAGCGGTGCTGCAAGCATTGGCAATTAATGCGATTGGTCTTTTTCCATCATTTTTTGATCTATCAAGTGCTGCTTGTAAAGCTTTAGGTATGATAGCTCCATTCTGATCAACATCAATGGTGTAAATGGCATTTTTCCCTATTCCCATAAAGCCCGCTGCTTTTTGGATGGAATAATGACTTTCCGACGGGGCTAAGATCGACAGATTTGAAGGACTACCCTCTTCCCAAACTTCGGGTACCAATTTGCTTCTGGCGATGATCAATGCCGTCAAATTGGCAATGGATCCACCGTTGACCAATACACCACCGCCAAAGGACCTTTTTTCATAACGCTCTGACTGCTTCACTGGGGCTGGTAGCCAGCCAACCTTTTCCAGGAGCCAATTAACCATAAAATATTCAATGCTTGCAGCACCAGGTCCCATTTCATATACTGCCATGACATTGTTGGTAAAAGCATCAACAAATGCTCCCAGTGATCCTGCTTCATGGGTGGCTGCACATTGATGTCCAAGATAAGCAGGGTGATGTAGCCTTAAAGCATAGGTCAAATAGTTATTCATGAATTCAGCCAGTTTTCCGTCTGTCAGTCCACCATGTTGTATATAAGAAGCCAGGTCAAGCGATTGAATGATCTCATCAATAGCAACCTGGTTCAGTACCGGGCTTTTGGCTGTATTGGAGTCACTAC
The DNA here is from genome assembly GCA_030442035.1 of Splendidivirga corallicola. Classification (GTDB taxonomy): domain Bacteria; phylum Bacteroidota; class Bacteroidia; order Cytophagales; family Cyclobacteriaceae; genus Splendidivirga; species Splendidivirga corallicola. The sequence goes on along the minus strand of JAUJEA010000015.1, from coordinate 52,771 downwards.
GAAACTTATCAAGGGCTTGTGTTATGATGTTAGCATCTGTGGTAAAGGGCATATTTAACATTATTTGTATGTTACAAATATATCGATATATTTGTAACATACAAATAATGAAAATGGTAGCATGAATGATGATTTAATTTCCAGGCAAGTATCGGATTTTCACGATCAGATCATTGACCTGGTAAAAAAATATCAGTTTCGTGACAGGAATGAAATTTTGAGCTGTGGGATTTCTGTTAGTCAATGTTATATACTTGAAACACTGCATCATGATGGTGCATTAACAGTGGGTGAGCTCGCAGCCAAAATGTATTTATCTGATAGCACGATCACCCGGGTCGTTGATCAATTGGTAAAAAAAGGGTTTGTTGAACGGCAGGCTTCAGAAAAGGACCGGCGTGTTCATTTAAACAAAATAACAGATGCAGGTGAGGAGGTTTATCAAGAATCGTGGAAGAATATTTTTCAATCTGAAAGGATGATATTGGAAAATTTTCAACCTGAACATCGGGAAATACTTATTGATTTTCTGAAAAAATTAAACAAGGCAGTTTCACAATGGCATAGACAATGTAAAACTTAGGTATCAGCACTGAGGGTGCCTGACATTTCCAAATGCCTGACACCTGAGCGAAGGGACCACTTCATCAAAGACCATTCGCTATTCATCAAATGAATAGCACTAACTCTGACAGGACAGAATCTATCAATGTTAAAGATTTCTTGTGATGAACTACTTGATCAAACCAATTATTTGTTCAGCAAACGACCGGGATATACCATTAATCGAAGCTTTACTCGAGCAAAACGATTTGCCAATCCAGGGAGTGAGGGAAAGTATTGAAAACTTCATTACACTTTATTGCAAAAACATTTTAATTGGAACAGTAGGTCTGGAGATTTATGGATATAGTGCTTTGCTACGATCCTTAGCCGTGATACAAACATATCAGAAAAAAGGATATGGTAAAATGCTTTGCAGAGAGATTATAGAGAGGGCCACTTTTCAACGAATATCAGAACTTTATCTGCTCACGGAAACTGCAGAGTCATTTTTCTTTTCTCTTGGCTTTCGACCCATATTCAGAGAATCTGCAGATCCGGGCGTACAAAATTCCGAAGAGTTCCGCTCAATTTGTCCTTCTACAGCCATTTGCATGCGGAAAGTTATCAGACAAGCCAAGACCTAATGCTGCCAATGCAATAACTCAAATCGAAACATCAAAACAAAAAAGAAGGTTATTCTAGGTCTCCAGACCTGGAATTATCAAGAACCGTAAGGTCTCTGACCTCGTCAAGGGACTACTTAGCTCATGATATTTGAAACTTTATTTGATTTGTCAATCATTTACTTGTCCCTGAAAATCTTAGCTTCGGTTCCGAGACAAAGTCTCTACAGCTCATTTCAAGTTCTAAGTCTTCAGACTTAGAACAACTAAAACAACTATATTAGAATAATAAAAATTCAATTTGATATAGTAAAATTTTCACAATATTTTTAAACCAACAACAGCTATGAAAGAAAATGGGTTATGCTTATAGAATTGACAATCCTGAAGGAATTTACTTTGTAACATTCACAGTAGTTGAATGGATTGATGTATTCACCAGACCATGCTATTCGGAAATTATCATTGAAAGTTTGAAATATTGTCAACGGAGGAAAGGACTGATTATTTACGCCTATTGTATTATGAGCAATCATGTGCATTTGATCGTTAGCTCAGATCTAAACAACGATTTAAGTAGAATTATCGGAGATTTCAAAAAATTCACTTCCAACAAAATAATCAAATCCATTGAAATGGGACCAGAAAGCAGAAGAAACTGGATGTTATGGATTTTTCAACAAGCTGGTTTAAGAGATAAAAATAATAAGCGCCATAAGTTTTGGAAGAACGGCAATCATCCCGAAGAGCTTTTCACGGGTAAATTTTTAAAGCAGAAGCTAAGTTATATTCATAACAATCCGGTAGCAGCTCAAATTGTTGAAAATCCTGAAGATTATGTTTGGTCAAGTGCCAAGAGTTATGCGGGAAAGAAGGGTTTAATAGATATTGAATTTTTATATTAATAGCATTGCTTCGATTCCGAGACAAAGTCTCTGCAACTCATTTCAAGTTCTAAGTCTTCAGACTCAGAACAACTATGAATTTTTTACAATTGCTCCGTTAAACCGAAATAAAAAAAATAAAAGTTATTCCAGGTCTCCAGATCCTTTAGTTATCAGGCAATCGAAACCATAACGCTATCCAAACCAAAACAAAAAAGAAGGTTATTCCAGGTCTGGAGACCTGGAATTATCAATGAACCATAAGGTCTCTGACCTGGGCCCGAAGCTACTGACTCCAAATAACAACATGTAGTTCACTTTTTCCTACTTTCCTTTCAAAATCCTTTCTGTTACCCGCTTATCTTCCAAAACGAAATGCATCAGATAAACTCCCTCATTCAAGCTACCCATATCAATTTCCTCATCAAACTCATATTGATCATATCTATTGGTATGAACAGTTCTGCCCAGAACATCAGTGAGTTGAATAGTGAGCGTTTGGCTTGAGTTGTTTGTGAACTTTATTTTAACATAATCTTTAACAGGATTAGGATATATTTTATAATCGAGATCATGTTCAATGTTGCCATCATCGATGCTCGTAACCAACACACGAACAGGGTCTGACAGCGCCTGACATTCTTCGTAACTTAAAACCTCCACACGATAAGAACCATTTACATCCGCTTGCAATGTTTGAGAGGTAGCGCCACTGATGGGCTCGTCATCCAGGTACCATTGATAAGCGATGCCAACGGTTGATACTAAAATCGATTCGGGACTCACAGCAATTGTTGGGTTGGGAAAACAACGTTTGATAACAGCTGAAAAAGATTCGCAACCATCAGCATTGGTAACTTTTACTGAATAATGGCCGGCTTCCAAAACTGCATACTTTTGTTCATCAGCCCCTTCAATCGCTTCACCATTCAAATACCATTGATAAGCACTTCCTTCGGAAGCAGTCAACACATCTCCATTGCCGGTTAAGGTCGCGGCAGGGAAACAGAGATGAATAGATTCAGAAGTACTTCCACAGCCCAGGTCATTGGTTACGGTCACACTATAATTACCGTTTCTATCGAATTCATAAATTTGATTGGTAGCTCCACCGATGGGAGTACCATTGAAATTCCATTGATAGGAGATAAATAATGAGGTTGTTAATTTATTACCGTTTACATTTATGATAGGTGTATCATTGTCTATCACCTGTACCGTGAAGGTATTGGAAACAGAAGAGCAAAAGGCAGTTGAAAGTGCTGCTAAACTGTAATCTCCAGGTTCTTTTACAACAAGCGAGGCCTTTTCAGCCCCTTCAATCTCAAAGCCATTTTTTAGCCATTGATAACTGATTCCTTCTTCATTGTTGACATACAGTATGACAGAATCTTGCTCGCAAAATTCTAATGGAGTATCATGGAGCACTTCCGTATTGGGTAGGGTGTTTACTTCCACCATGATAGCTTCAGACAGAAAAGAGCAGTCGAAACCATTGGTAATGGCTACAGCATAGTTGCCAGCACCAGTGGCCTCGTAGTTTTGAGAAGTAGCTCCGGAGATCACCTGATCATTTTGATACCATTGGTATGAGAAATTATTTCCGGAATTTGCCTGAAGCGTCACCACTCCACCATCACAAAATGTGGTGGGACCAAGAGGTACAATAAATGCATCAGGTAAAGGTTTGACCTCAATAGTTTCTGCTGAAGATTCTCTAGTACAACCATTGTTGTCGGTAACTTCAACGGTGTATATTCCTGTTTCCGTAACCTCCAACTCCCTAGCATCGGCACCTTCAATGGGAGTTCCATATACTTTCCATTGATAAGAAAAGCCATTGCCGGTATTGGCTGTTAATGTAGTGGAAACTCCCTTACAAAATGTAGTAGCCCCGTTTACTTGAATGGTAGCTTCCGGCTTGGTAAAAACATTCACATCAATTGCGTCTGAGGTATTCGAGCAATCAGTATCATTGGTAACAATTACCTGATAGGATCCACTTTCACGCACGATCAGCCTGTCTTTATTTGTATCCAGAATAATATTACCATCTTTGGTCCACTCATACGTCAGGTTAACACCCTGATTGGCAAAAAGTGTTACACCACCTCCCTCGCAGAAGGAAGTTTCAGAACCGGCCTCAGCTAAGGCTTCCGGGATTGGTACAGCAGAAATCACATTAATCTCCGAATCGATGGTGCATATGGAAGCATTGGTAATTTGAACAAAATATTGTCCGGACATTGTTGCACTGAGCGTTTGTAATGTATCATTAGGAAGTGCCTCATTATTACGGAACCATTGATAGCTAAAGCCATTCATATGCTCGGCTGTTAGATTAACTGAATTTCCCTCGCAGAATGTCAGTTCACCTTCCACAGTGATGACATTAGAAGGGAATGGCAAAACCTGTATTTCCTGTGTATCTGAAATAGCAGAACAATCGAATGGATTGGTTGCTTCCACATGATATATACCCGGATCGTAGACAACCAATGATTTAAGAGTATCAGCGGCGCTGGTCATAACACCATTTCTATACCATTGAAAATGATGGTCCGAGCTGAGATTCGTTGTGATTTTTATAGAGTCCCCTTCACAGATTATTGGTTCGCCCTCAAGAGTTAATTCAGGTTGTGGTACCGGATAGGCAATAACCACTATTTCGTTGGAAAGCTTTGTACATTGGATATTGGTATCTGTAACCTCCACTCTGTAAACACCGGAATCAGCCACGGTAATGGAAGAAGCAATTTCTCCGGCTATATCCTCCTCGTCCTTTTGCCACTGGTAGGAATAGTTGGGGTCTATCGTTGCTTGTAGAAGAAACGTTTCTCCTTCACAAAAAGTGATGGTATCTGCGGCATTGATTTCCGCAATCATAGCAGGACAAATGTCAATATTGGCAATGAAACCTTTTAGTCCCGAAAAATTTGCAGAAGCTATTATATTGCCGATTTTCAAGGATTCAGTGTAATAGCCGGTAATAAAAATATCAATAGAATCACTCACAGCAATATCCGGGGATTCATCATGTCCTATATCCCCGGCACTTTGTAACCATATGAGATTGCCGGCATCATTGAATTTTGCCATGAAAATGTCCAGACTGTCCACACTACTTGTAGCCGTACCATCGAAGTCAAGACTTGAAGTGGTATTGTTACTTCCAAAACTCCCTGTAATGTAGGCATTACCGTTTTCATCTATATCCACGGATTCCGCCATCGCGTCACCTTGATTAACAGTTCCATTTTTAACCCATATGAAATTACCACTTTGGTCATATTTAGAAAGAAAAGCTGCAGAGCTACCTCCTCCCATGGCTATAGTGGCGGTGGTGTCGGGATCAATAAAGGAAGCGTTGCCTGTATATTTACCGGCAATGAATATATTGCCATTGTCCACCTGCAGCCCATTGCCTTCCTCTGCCTCTGCCTTGATGATCATATCAAGGGTTGGTGTGGGAGTGTTTAAATATTTGGCTACGAAAAGGTTAGCCTTATCATTATTGGAAGCTAAAGTTGTATCTGTGAAGGCAACCTGCGCGTTGAAATTTCCCAGTGCATAAATGGCATTATTGTGAAAAGCAAGATCTGTTATATAGGCTTCATCTGTAGTGGAGTTCGTAATACCCGCCTCAGCCCATTGGAAATTGCCATCGTCATTGTATTTGGCAATAAAAAATTCATTGTTTATGCTGGTGATGATTTGTGATCCAAAATTAATCGTACCATTGAAGGCACCACCGACAAAACTGTTTCCGGATCCATCTACGGCAATGCTGAATGGTAAGATGGTATTGCTGCCGGTAACTGCCACAACATCGGCCCACACAAAAGCACCATCAGCATCATATTTAGCAATAAATAAAGCAGATTCATTCAAGTTTCTGAATTTAACAGTTTCACTAAATTTCAATGAATCCTGAAAGTAACCGGTAACATAACTATTCCCATTATTATCAATACCAATATCGGTAATATTGGCTCGAACGCTATCGGTGGCAATTGAATTTTCCCAAAGCAAGTTACCTTCGCGATCATATTTATGAATAAAAAGCCTCCTTCTTTCGAAACTATTGACGGTGTCGGATTCTGTTCCTGTAAATTGGTCTTGTTGTGCAAAATCTCTCCCCACTACGTAGGCATTACCATTGTTGTCGGCAACCACGCTATTTCCGGATATCAACCCTGGATTTTTTCCAATGGTTTCGACCCATTGCGCTTGTACACCCGAACTTAAAACCAAAAGGGTATAAATTATCAGGAGTTTTAGCACCTCTTTCAACTTAATATGTTTAGGTAATTTCTTCACTATTTTTCACTTTAGGGTCAATCAAAATATTCCGGTATTAGCGCCTCATTAAAATCTTCGTTGAGAAAAATTTTTATCTCCTTCTTTTGTATCGAATTGGTTTTCTTCTGCCACCTCGGTAATCATCATCTTTAAGCAAAGGACTCGGGAGCCTGACAGTAAGGATAAGTTCATGAGAGCCACTGCTGAATTTACTGATATCACTGAGGCTATAATCATAGGAATAACCCAGCTCGATGATACCCAGATCAAGGCCCATCAAACCAACAATAGCGTCATTTAGCCTGTAAGAGACTCCACCCCAGAATTTCTTTTGAAATATTATCCTGGCATTGATATCCAGCTGATAAGGGGCTCCTTTGGTTTTTTTGAATAAAAAGGAAGGTTCAATGCTGAAATTTTCATCCATTTCAGCGGTATAGGCGGCCATCACATATAAAGTTCGGGCTACCTGATTTGAACGACTACCATCGAGGTTAAAAAGATCTGCTTTTGTTTCGAGTAGATTGGAAACAGAAAACCCGACGTAATACAGATCAGAATAGTAGTAAACCCCAAACATAGCATCAGGTGTGAATTCATTATAAAAAGCGCCAGTGATGGCTGGATCATTCGGATCATCAATGCTTAGCTTGGATTGGTCAAAAAGATATTGGTATACCGTACCTGCCAAACCAAAAGAGAGCCACGAATTTTTTTCATCTGAAACTTCAAAATGGCGTGCGAAAGAGATATTCATGCCTGTGCGTCTCGTGGGTCCAGTTACGTCGTTGAAAAGGGATAATCCAATACCCATGAATTTACCGGTATAAGCATTGACAGATAATGTTTGTGTAACAGGTGCATCATCAATACCCACCCATTGCCTTCGAAAACCAAAAGTTATTGGAATACCTTCCTCTACGCCGGCAAAGGCCGGGTTTAGCGAGATCTTGTTCAACATATATTGGCTTTGCTGCGCTACCTGTTGTGCTTTCAGTCCTGTGCCAATAAATAGTAGAGCGAGTATGATCAATGATTTTTTCATGATTTTGTTTTTAAGTGTTGAAGTGTTGATGTCCCACCCTTTTGCTTTTCGCCAGAGGAAATGGGATTCGAACGTAATCAATATGTAATTGCGAAGTTTGTGAGCCAAAGTGTCTGAGACCGTGGGGTTGATTTGCGTGAGGGACAGCCGCCTTAGTACCCCGCATCCCGATTTATCGGGAGAGGAGTACTTGCAGATGGCCCGACCCTCCGCCAGCCGGCGGAGTGGGCACGCCCATACCTGACAAACTATAGCTATCTCAATCCATGTAATTATTTTCTTCATCATCATTTTACAATGGTTATGCTTCCGGCTACAGACTTGCCTGCAGTGCCGAGATCTATTAAATAGTAGTAAGTACCTGAGGGCACAATTTTACCCTTGTGGCTTCCGTCCCATGGCCTTGCGTATCCATGGGAAGAAAACAACTGTTCTCCCCATCGATTGAACACCTGCACGGTCAGGTTGGGAAAGGCAGCCGTCTGATTGATAATCCAGGTATCGTTGATCAGGTCTCCATTGGGAGAGAAAGCTTTGGGAACTTCCAGGCATATCGTGGATGTCAATGGAACGTTCACCGATTTTTCCTCGGTACAACCATTGACATCAGATACTGTCAGCTCATAAGTTCCTGAAGGTAGGTTTGCCAACTCAGTACCTGTGGAGCCATCGGACCAGCTGTAGGTGAATGGAGGTGTACCGCCTCCCACAAACAGATCAATAGCACCATCCATGATATCATCACAAGAAGCAGGTGTAACGTTGACTTCATAAATAAATGCCTTTGGTTCAATGATCTCCAGGTCTACTTCTGAGGTACATCCTGCGGCATCTGCAACAATGATCCCGTAATCACCTGGCTTGAGATCACTGATGCCTTGTTCTCTAGATCCGGTGGACCACAGATAAGCATAAGGAGCAGTGCCGCCGGAGACCTGAAGTGTTATAGCCCCATCGTTTGCCCCAATGCATGAAATATGTGAGACTTCCGGTACTACATTTATCAAGGGTGCCAGATCCACAAATGCTTCACTAATGAATGTACATCCGTTGCCATCTGTTATTTCTACCGTATAAGTATCTGTTTCAAGACCGCCCAAATCTTCGGTGACATCATTAAGAATGGCTACGGAATTGGACCATTTGAACGAAAAGGGTGGAACACCGCCTAAGACGGTCAGGTCAATTTTTCCATCTTCACCATTACAGGTAACATTCGTGATTTGGAAGTCAGCTCCAAGCGCATCAGGTTCAGGAACATTAATAACCTCTTCCAGCGTACAGTTATTGGCATCTGTGATGCTCAAAGTGAGCTCTCCGGAGGAAAGGTCAAAAAGATCCTGTGTGGTTTGTCCATTCGACCAGCTGTAAATATAAGGAGCAACACCACCAAAAACGGAAACATCGATTTCTCCGTCCGATCCCCCATTGCAGGAAACCTCTTTAAGGCTGTAAGCTATTTTGAGCTCAGAGGGTTGGGAGACGATCACGGAACTTTCTACTGTACAATTATTCGCATCAGTGATGGTAATGAAATATTCATTGGCCTGGATATTCTCAAGATCCTCAGTAGTTTCACCATTGGACCATTCAAAGCTGTAAGGTTGAGTACCTCCGGTGACTGTCATATCGATACTGCCATTGGATTCTCCAAAGCAGAACAGATTTTTGACCTGGAAATCTATTGTGATCTCCTGCGGTTCATTGATTTGTACGGGTCTGGTTAAAAAATTCCCATCGCTGTCTTCCACTTCCACAAAGTAGGTTCCTGCAAAAAGATTTTCAATTTTGGCCGTGGTTTCATCGGTTGACCAATGGTAAATAAAAGGAGGTGTTCCTCCGGTAATGATCACCTCAGCCGAACCAGTAGCGTCACCCGGACATTTGATGTCTGTTTTTTCGATGGTAAAACTTAGCTCAGCCTTTTGATTGACCTGCGTTTTCTTTTTATCCTCCTTTGGTGGGATCAACACAGAATATAGACTTACGATAAATATGAATATGGTGTGTTTCATCTTTTGCTTGTTATATTATAGGCATCATTTTTTTAGTTGAGGAAGTATTGAATGGCAATTAGGTTTCAGGTCTCGGGTTTCAGGTTTCAGTGTTTATTGAAATTCTGAGCGCATTCATTCGTAATTCGTAATTCGTCATTCGAAATTCATAATTCAATTCAAGCCTGTTTACCTGATAATCGTAATAGAACCATTCATTTGCCCTGAACCATCTCCCGGATCAAGGATGTAGTAATAGGTGGCAGAGGGAAGAGATTTTCCATTGAAGGTGCCATCCCATGGTTTGGTATATCCATTGCTGGAAAACACCTCCTGCCCCCATTTATTGAAGACTTTTAATTTGACTTTACTTAAGTCCATGTTCCTTAATTGCCAATGATCATTATGCCCGTCTCCATTGGGAGTGAACACAGTAGGGATCGAAATACATTCACCTTCATCCAGCCCCACTTCAATGGTGGCCATTTGGGTACATCCCTGCTTGTCAGTAACCACTACCTCATAAGTGGCAGGAGCCAAATCCTGGATATTTTGTTCGGATACACCATGAAACCAATCGAAGGTATAGGGAGGTGTACCTCCTGAGAGGAATAATTCTATACTACCATCTTCATCACCTTCGCATCGTACGTTTTTAACGGCATGATTGATCTGGATTTCTCTCGGTTCAAATAATACAATGTTGTTCTCTGCTGTGCATCCTGCCGCATCCGTTATTTGCACATTGTAAACCCCCGCCGGAACATTATTCAGATCCTCTCCTGAACCTCCGTTCGACCAGGAGAAAGTATAAGGGGCTACACCACCGGAAACAGTTAATTCAATACCGCCATCAGAACCACCTATACAGCTAATATCACTTCCTTCAATCCTGGAGATCAACCTTTCACCCGACTGGGTGATATCCGCTGAGGTAGTCACCTGGCAACCGCCGGCATCTGTTATCACGACCGTATATTGGCCAGCGAAAAGCTGATCAGGGTCCTCACCATCCAGACTCAACTCCTCTGTATCTTTGAACCATTGATATTGATATGGACCTGTACCACCATCGACCGTTAGATCCAGTGCTCCCTGTGCTTCACCAAAACACATATTGTGACTAACTACTTCTAAAGCTGCAGTTAAAGGATCAGGATCAATCAACGTGGTAGTTAGGTTTGTTATGCATCCGGATTGATCGGTAACGGTAAGGGTATAATTTCCTGCGCTTAGTCCAGTCGGGTCTTTCTCGGAAGACTGATGTGACCATTGATAAGTATAAGGAGCTACACCACCACTAACAGCAATTTCAATACTTCCGTCAGTAAGATCGGAACACGAGGGATTAGTCAATTTGAATACGGAGGCTTCCAGGACATTCGGTTCCTCAATGTTTATTTCCTGAGTGATACTGCAACCGGAAGCGTCAGTAACCACCACATCATAATTACCGGATGTTAAATCATTTAGTTCATTGGAAGTGGCGCCATTAGACCATTGATAGGTATAAGGAGCCGTTCCTCCTTTGACTTCGAGGCTGATATTTCCATTGTTTTCACCAAAACAGGAAATGTCATTGGAAGCATGCGTCAGCGAGAGCAATTCTGGCTCTTCCACTGCTATGGAGGCATAAGCTACACAATTATTTTTATCGGTTGCTACAACAAAGTATTCTCCGGCTGGCAGGTTTTCAAGATCCGCTGTAGTTTCTCCATTAGACCATTCATAATTTACTGGCTCGGTACCCGCCTGTTTTTGCAATTGAATAGCACCGGTAGTACCACCGTTGCACACAACATTTTGTGCTATCAGATCCAGTCTGAATTTGGCGGGAGCTATTCTAAAAGTATCACCTTCTATTTCCTTAAAGCCGTCAATTTCCCATTCCCTGTTAAACCAATCAACAGAAGGAGAAGCGATAGGAACCGGTGCGTCCAGCACAGGACCAAAAGGCAAATCAAAACTTGGTGATTTCACCTCCGGAGTACAAATTCTAGGTGTGCAACCTACAAAAGGTATACATATTTTAGGTATACATATTTTGGGGATCAGTACAACACTATTCAATTTCAGACGAAATGACAATGCCTTGAAAGCTAATCCCATGCTATAGGTATCGAAAGTGTGATTTCTGAAATTGGCTTTTCCTTTTTGAATGGAATAAGTTGGTTTCAGATCCATAAAGGCCTGATCACAGGGAAATTTTATATTAAGTTCACTTCCTGCTTCGTATAGGATCTGATTGCCAAGGGCAGCTGTGACACGTCCATCCGTATGTTTGATGGAGTAATTCAAAGCAACCGGCAGATCCAGTTTCACCATGATGTTGGGGAAAAAGCTGAACTCCTGTGTGTTGGTTAAGGTGAAGTTTGCTTCAATGTCTGCCAGGGAATATTCAAAAGAACCGAGGCAATCGATTGGAGGAGGAGGTTGAAAAGTGCCATTGAGCAAACCAATATAGGGAAGGTCCTGCATGGCAGTAAGTATTTTGAATGTAGCACTCACATATTCATGGTTACCTACAGCTCTTAACTCTTTAATACCCGGAGCTATATTGCCGGGTGGCCGGACTGTTGAGACACTAGGTAAATCAAAGGAACCTTCAAAAGCATCCAGGATCCTTAGTTTTCGTAGCGTTCTGTTTCTGGCCCTTTGTTGTCTGCCTTTTTTTCTTTCGGCACGTTCCTCCCGTCTTTTATCAATGGCTTTCTTTTCCTCGTCAGAGGCATCATCATATTTTGCATCATCTTCCTCAGCCGCTTTTTTGTCGGCTTCCTCCTCCTCCTTGTCTAGTTGTTCTTCATTTTCATCAAGTTTTCTTAAAGAATCCTGTTCTGCCTTTTTCTCTTTCTCTTCTTCGCAAGACGGTGGGGGACTATCCAACCCAATTGTAAAAGGCAACAGGTCCTGGTAGGTCCGTTCTATTTTGGGAATGCCTGGAAGATTGTCCTGCGGATCACAGTCGCACAGGAATGGGGGTAGGCCTTTGTCACCTCCTTCGAAAATCGGTATCCTGGTCATACCAGGGAAGAAAGTTTGTCCTTCATTGGCACTCAATTGAAAAAGGGTATCAAAAGGCAAAGAGAACAGGCTTTCAGGATCTGTTGTATCGATGACCAAAGCACCGTTTTTTATGGGTGAAGGAATGGTTGTTAAACCATCCGGAGAAGGCAATGCCTCGATCAAGCTCAATGGACTCAAGCAGGTATAAAAACAAATGCCCGCAGCCAACCTTGATTTCAGCGCAAAATCAGTTGTCATGCCAATACGGCCGGTGTTAGGATAAGTAGTTTTGATCTGTGCCTCGTCCCGTACCTCAAAACTGGTATGGATCACTGCAATGTCTCCGGCATTGAATTCGGGAACATCAAAAATAACATTGATAGGATAATCGATATCGATACTTCCCCCTTCAAAATCTTTAAAATAAAATCCCAGACCGAATTTCATGAATAAGGAAGCTTCCAGATCGAATCCGAACGTTCCGCCCAGTAGATCGAATTTAGGAGGAGGGAAGGGTAGGGAAACATCTACTTCCTGGGTTGGGAGAATGGTGAAATGCTCATTGATACTAAATTCAGAATTTTTACCCCACATCGGTTGGTCCTTCACGGAGAAAAGAATGTTCTCCTGAACAATGGTCGTATCCTGCGCTACTGCTTCATTTAAAATGGCCAATTTGACCATACAGAAAAAAATTAGCGCAGCGTATAAAGAGAATTTATTTAATATTGATATGTAGAGATATAGCACTTTCATAGCGATTGGAATTAAAATTTGATTTTAGTGATGCAATCCTTCACCAGTGAGGCCAATTGTATCTTGGCGATCTCCGGATAATTGGCAATGACCACCTTGGCATTGTTATGATCGCCGGTCAGAAAGATCATTCTTTCAAAGGCTACACTATCCACGGTGAAGGCGCAGGTGAAAAGAATACCCTCATGACCATTGAAAGAGATGTTCTCCTTGTTGAGTAGCGTCAGATCCTGGTCAGCGAAGTACTGCTCGTCCATGGCAGAAGACACGACCAGGTAGGAAGTATTCTCCTTCTCCAATCCCATGACAGTAGTAGCAGTGCCTTTATGTATCAAACCCGAAAACTGCGTAGCCACCTCAAATCCCTCAGGAAGATCAATCTCAATACTCGTATTGCTAAGGGTTACCGTTTGAGCTTGGACTTTGGGATGCTCAAATAAAAAAATTAAACTAAAAACAAACAGTATAACAATGGTTCTCATGACAAAAGGGTTTTAGTCTTTTTAGCATTTTGGAGATTAGTTGCACTGGTCGTTGAAAGGTTACCTTTGGGGAGTTTTTAGTTTTTAGTTTTGAGTTGTGGTCCATCCACGTCATCCCTGACGCAGCGTAGCGGAGATCAGGAATCTCCAAATCGAAGCACTATTTTCCACCATCACCACACAGTACAAGGAGATTCCTGATATTTCTTCCATTACCATTCCAGAAATTCAAGACGGATAGGGTTTTTGTTAGATCAATGGGAAACCAAAAAGTCCTCTCCTAGAGGAGAGGATTTAGGTGAGGTGATAAAACCACCCCCAAACCTTTCCTAATCCATCAAAATATCTTAAGTTAGATCGCTTTTTATTTTTCAGATACACAGAATGTCTTTGTTTAAACATGCCTGCTATGGTAAGAGACCTCAAGACAAAAAATTACAGAATAATCAAGTTCCTTTTCAGCTTACTACTTGTTGCTTATTTCCCAATAGCATCTTCCCAAGCCCAAACACCGCCCGATACTTTAGCAGCACACCAATATTTTGTATTGGGTGATTCATTGATGGAAGTGGAGAAATATGATAGTGCGATTGGCTACTTTGAAAAGGCAATGCCATTGTATGAAAAGGCTGAAGTTTGGGAAGGGAAGGTTAGGTGTTTGAATAGGGTTTCTAAGAACAATTGGATTTTGAGTAGGTATGATGAAGCATTGGTTTCGGCAGAAGAGGCATTGGAATTTGGGATTGAGAAATTGGGTGAACAGAGTGTTGAGGTGGCTTGGGCTTATTACAATTTAGGGGAAGTCTACAGAGTTAAAAGCAAATATAAATTGGCCATGAAGTATGCTGAAAGTGCGAAGGAGATTTTAGTTGAGAATTATAGTACTGAGCATCATTATATCCCAATTGTTGATAACCAGATTGGATTGTTGTATCACGATATGGGAGAATATACAAAAGCTTTGGAATATTGCCAAAATGCTGTAAACATACAAGTGAAATTATTGGGGGCAGCGCATAGGTGCGTTGCCAGATCTTATTATAATCTTGGTATCATTTATTTTTCAAAAAGTAATTATGATCTATCGCTAGAATATCATCAAATATCTCTTAAGATTAAAAAAGAAGTCTATGAAGAGACTCATTCAAGCATCGCATCATCCTATAATTTCATTGCAAATATACATTACTATGTTAATAAAAATTATGACTTGGCCTTGGAATATATAGAAAGAACATTGGCCATCCAAGTGGAGATTTTTGGAGAAGTTAATGAAGCTATAGCAAATGCTTATAATAGCTTAGGACTAATACAATTTTACGGGCAGAGTAATGCCAAAAGGGCTTTGGATTATCATTTTAAAGCATTAGAAATTCAAGAAATTATATATAAGGAAGACAATAAGCAAATATCATATACCCATGAGTGTCTGGGAAGAATGTATAATCAAAATGGTGAGTTTGAATTATCATTAAGAAACCATGAAAGGGCATTAATGATCAACAAAAAAATATTTGGAGAAAAGCACCCGAAAACGGCATATTCCTATTTCGAAATAGGGGGTATTTATATGGACCTAGCAAATTATGATATGGCTATAAAATTTGTTCAGGAAGCTCTGAATATCCAAAAAGAGGTTCTCGGGACAAATCATTCATACATCGCCAATAGTTACAAAAGAATTGGAAGTATTTATGAAGAAAAAAGGGAATACACAAAGGCTCTGAATTACTATCTAAAATCACTGGAAATAAGGAAAGAAATTTTCGGAGCCAATAATTACAGTGTTGCAATTATTTACAACAGTATAGGTCTTACTTATGAAAGAAAAGGGGATCTTGATTTGGCTTTGGATTATTTACAAAAATCGTTGGATTTAAGAAAAAGAATTGATAAAGGGAGACACAAAGGAGTAGCCTATGCTTACAACAATATAGGTCAAGTCTATTTAAAGAAGGGAGAAATTGAACTAGCACTTGAATATTTTCAAAAATCAATTGCAATCAAGTCCGAAATTTTTGGAGATAATCATGTGAGTGTATCCACCACCTATTCAAATATTGGAAAGGTATTTTATAAAAAAGGCAATTTTTTTTTAGCACTAAAAAATTTTGAGAAAGCACTAGCTATTCGAGAAAAGATTTATGAAAAAAAACATTCATCACTGGCCGGGACCTACATTAATATTGGAAATGTTTATAGAGAACAAAATAATTTCGATTCAGCCTTATTACAATATCAAAAGGGTGTTGTTGCAAACCTTCCAAACTATTCTGATTTCGATTATTATAGTTTGCCTCCATTGAATAATTATCTAAATGCCAATGCTCTTTTATATTCGTTAAGAAAGAAGGGAGAGGTCTTTAGGAGAAGTTATTTGTTAGATAGAGAAATTAAGGATTTACTTGCTTCCAAAAATCATTATGATCTATGTGATGCATTAATTAGTAAAGTACAAAAATCATACATGACCACGGAAGATAAAATGGAGTTTGGTGAAGATATTGAGTGGGTGTATGAAGGTGCGGTAGAAACCTGTTTGTTATTGCATCAAGTTACATCTGATTTTCGATACCTGTGTCAAGCTTTTCATTTCTCGGAAAAAAGCAAGGCTAATGTTTTAAGGGAATCTTTTACTACAGCATCAGCCAAAAGCTTTGTCAATCTTCCTGAAAGTTTAATTGATCTTGAAAAATCGTTAAAAATTAGTCGTGCCTTTTACCAATCTAGAATACTTAAAGCAAAAACCAACAAAAAAGGCTATGATACACTCCAAATCAATGAATTCAATAATCGGCTTTTTTCACTTAATCGCCAATATGATTCACTTGTAGAAGTAATGGAAAAAAATTACCCTAAATATTATCAATTGAAATATCAGAACAAAGTATTGAGTGTGTCTGAAATACAACAAAAGCTTGCCATGGATGAAACCCTTGTGGAATATTTTGTGGGAGAAGAGGAGGTTTACGCTTTTGTGGTGACCAAGGATACTTTGAGAGTGGAGACAATAAATCAACCGGATAGTATTGAAATGTTAGTAAAAGATTTCAGGAAATCGATTGAGGAAAAAGATCTTAAAAATTATAGTCAATTGGCTCATAAACTTTATCAGCAGATTTTTGAGCCTATTTCCAAAATGGTGGAGGGAAAGAATCTGATCATTGTACCTCATGGTGTTCTGTGGCATATCAATTTTGATTTGCTGCTTACCAAACTTATAGAATCGGATGACTATCGGGAACTGCCATATTTGGTAAGGGATTTTAGTATTAGCTACGCTAATTCAGCGAATTTACTTTTTGATGAGTTTACCAACAAAAAAACAGATCAGTTGAATCAATGTCTGGCTTTTTCCTATACGGATACTGCTAGTGTTGATATGGGCGATTATTTAAGTTTTAATACACTCAGACAGTCAACCGGGGATTTGCCTGGGAGTCGGGAAGAAATAAGGGCCATTGCAGATTTGGTGGATGGTACCTATTACTATGGGAGAGATGCCAATGAAAGAAACTTCAAGGCCAATGCCGATAACTATTCCATTTTACATTTGGCCCTTCACGGTGAGATCAATGATGAAAACCCTGAACATTCGCGATTGTACTTCACGCAAAACAAAGACAGTTTGGAAGACAACCATTTATATGTCCATGAATTATATGCACTTGACCTACCAGCCGAACTGGCCGTTTTAAGCGCCTGTGATGCAGGTACCGGCAAGCTGGAACAAGGAGAAGGTATCATGAGTCTTGGGAGGGCTTTTCAATACGCCGGAGCCAAAAGCTTATTGCTATCAAGCTGGGAAGTATCGGATGCCGTGGCGCCTGAACTCATGAAGAATTTCTACACCAACCTCAAACAAGGCATGACCAAAGGTGAAGCCCTCCGGCAAGCCAAACTAAACTACCTCCAAACCGCAGACGTCCTCTCCGCCAACCCATTTTACTGGGGCAATTTTTTCATCCTGGGTAACAATGATCCCATTGAATTGGACAGCCAATCTAAATGGGAATATTGGGTGATGGGTATTTTAGGAGTTGTGGTACTTCTAAGCCTGTTGGTCCTGATCAAAAAGAGATTTGTTTAAGAGCTATTTTGTTTACGCTGATGTCAGACACTTCCCAAGTGTCAGACATCTTCCAGCACTGAAGTAAACTTAATCACACCACACGTCATCCCTGACGCAGCGCAGCGAAGATCAGGGATCTCCCAATAGAAGCACTATCAATCCATCAAAAGCAATCCACCATCACCACACAGCACAGGGAGATTCCTGATATTTCTTCCATTACATTCCAGAAATTCAGGAATGACGTGATTGTTTATTGTTAGATCAAAGGGAGCCAGAAAAGTCCTCTCCTTGAGGAGAGGATTTAGGTGAGGTGATAAAAACCCTGAACCAATCATCTCAGCTTTAAATAATTGGTTTTCAGCTTGTTTTTGTCTGTGAATTTCAAGAACTTTAGTATGCTTGATGAATGGATAATTCACCATCGTTTGCGTTTCCTCGTGGTTCACGGGTACACTTTCAACAGCCTTAGTTTGTTTGTCACCATAAACTGTTATCATGGACATAATCGATGTTCAAAAACAGTATGAGCCCCGTCTTCTTAAATTACCCAATGTCATTGGTGTAGCCTTAGGAAAAAAGGGCGTGCACGACGCTATTATCATCTATGTCACCAAAAAGGTAGCTGAGGAGCTACTTTCCAACGAAGAATTAATTCCAAAAAAACTGGGCCCCTTCCCAACGGATGTGCGAGAGATCGGCTCACTTTCTTCACTTTAGATTTTCCAGACTGTAAATCTGTGCATTAGACATAATGCATAGTCCCACAATTTCATGAATTGAAATTGATTCGAATGATATTCTATAAGCGGATTCCGAAAAGCTTGTAATGAGTAGGAATAACCTTTAAACAAGTGGGTACCGGAAAACCTTCAATTGAGTACGGAAGCGGATACCGAAAAGCTTTGTGAGAGTAGGTACAATCTTAAATATTGAAAAATGAAGAGCAAGGACGAATTAATGATTTTGCACGAAGACGGTGCTGAACAATTACAAAAAGTACACGATGAGGCTGCGGAAGAATTATTGAACTTTCAACAGCCCAGGGCTAATCTGGTGGGCCTTGCGGATGGCGTTAAATGGGTGAATGGAGAGCCAACAGGTGAGCCTTCATTAATCGCATTGGTAAATTACAAATTACCAAAATCTGAAGTAAGCAAGCGGGATATGATCCCTAAGAAAATTCAGGGAATGAACACCGATGTACTGGCTGTGGGTGAAATTTTTGCCGGAGCAAGCAACATGGTTAAACATCCAACAAAAATCAATGGGAAAACAAGCCTGGAAAGCTGGGTAGATGATAGAATTGAAGATGCCCTTGAAACGTCCATCGAAACTGAGATCGAAACCCTCAGGCGTCGTGCAAGACCGGTTCAGGGTGGTTTTAGCGTGGGACATCCTGATGTAACTGCTGGCACTATTGGTACCATGGTATACGATATGCTTCCCAATGGTATTGGTTCTCCTTCCAAGTATTATATCCTGAGCAATAATCACGTTTTAGCCAATAGCAACAATGCCGCCATTGATGATGATATCATTCAACCTGGAAGAGCCGATGGAGGTAGCCTACGCTATGATAAGGTTGCCAAACTTAGCCGGTTCATACCGATTAACTTTACCGGAGGTAAGAACCTTGTTGATGCAGCCATCGCCCAAGGGGAATTCCATGACCTGGATCGGGCTATATATTGGATTGGTAACTTGAAAGGCAAATACCAGAAAAAATCTGTCAGAGTCGGGACTATTGTGCAAAAGACCGGAAGAACAACAAACTTTACAAGAGGAAGGATTACTGGTGTAAATGCCACTGTTATGGTGAACTACAGAGGAGGAAGAGTAGCCAGGTTCGTTGACCAAATTGTTACAACACCAATGTCTGCCGGTGGAGACTCCGGCTCAATCCTAACCGATAAGAACTGTTTCGCTATGGGCCTTTTGTTTGCAGGTTCAGCATTCGCCACTATTCACAACCAAATCGAAAATGTCTGTAATTTGTTGAAAATAGAGGTTTATTAGTTATTCATAGAAATTGGGTCAACTAAAAAAATGAAAGATCCCGGAAAGTAAACCGGGATCTTTTTAAACAGTAACTTTTACTAGATCCATTGGTTAAGCAAACCTTGGTCCTCATTGAACTTACCCACTTAAATACTTTAACACTAAAAGTTAAACTTTACATACTTCAAAATAGAGCAGGGCATGATCTGAATATTGCTCAATCCATTTGTCTTGCTCGGTAGTATCCTGAATTTCGGGCCATCCCCGAAGTTTCACTTCTGCACCTCCTCCCATATCCATGAATTTGAGATGTTTCATTGCCACCACGTGATCCAGGTTGCCGGGATCATACCTGGAATTACTTCCATTGTACCAGGTAGCATCAGCGGTTTTTGAAAGCAATCTCATCTGCCGGTTTTTGGCCCTTCTTTTTAAATCATTGATTTCATTGGCTGGTGGGATATCAAACTTCTTGGCTGGTTTGTAATCCAAACCCATGGTATTGAGATCGCCTACAAAAATGTAATTGGGTGCGGGTACGTCCTTTGCTTTCGGCAAGGATGACAAACCTTGTTCAACTTTGATTTTTTCCCGGATACCTTTGACGATTTTGTTGCGAAAATCACAGGCTCTGGTGATCATATCGTCTCTTAACCCAAATCCTTTTGGGTCTGGCATACTTTTCAGGTGCAGGAATAAAACAGGATAATATTGATCATCAAGATGAACGGTAACCAAAACACCTGGTCGTAAGCTGCTTTGCTGACTTTTGAACTCAGTCTTCTGCATGACGTAGGCATTCAAGGTATTCTTTATACCTACCAGGATTTCCTGGCTTTGTTCTCCTTCCGTGATGAAAAAGTTATAGTTGGATATTTTTTTGGTTAACGTTTCAAAAATTTCATAACTACTCACTTCTGATATGGCCAGTATGTCTCCTTTATGCTGATCAACAAAGTCCACCACTTTTTTTATTCTTTCTTTTACCTGAGCCCTGGTCTCGGAGCGACGGCCTATTTTCCTGGATTTACCGAAATGTTCCACATTCCAGCAAGAGACTGAAAATGCTTTCTCCATAACAATTAAAAGGTTTTGGTTCGCAATGATTTAACACTTTCAATTTAAGCATAATAATGGTAAGCTCTTAGGTATCGGCTATCAGGTTTTGGTCTTATTACAATAGACCTAACTAAAAGCTCCCTGATATCCAAGACCTGATACCTGACAGCTCATTTTAGCATTTTACGGATTCTGAAACCATCCATTTGCCTTTCTTATTCCTTTTCAAAAACAACTGGTTGCGTCCAGGCCATTTCGAAATTAGCCGTTTCGATGGGATTGCTGTGAGGCTTGTCCGAGGTTATTTTGGCACGAACAAATAACATCTCCGGGTCCACTTTATGAATGGCGGTGTTGCCTTCAGCTACATTGAGAATCTTTGCTTCCTGCTCACCGGTTTTACACCCTATGAACTCAATTTTATAATGAACCCCCTCTTCAGCTTGTACTTCGACCTTGAGCTCATTGTTCTCAAAACGCAAATCAGACAGTGTGATTCCCGTAGTGGCATAAAACTTTCCTTCCTCCATAGCATCGATAAGTGAAGTAGTGTTAAGTGAATCTGCTTGTACCATGATCCATCCGCGACCGGCATTGCTCCACTTGCTGTCAATTTCATGATAATGATGACTGTCATCGGTAGCCAATCCATAAATGAGTGGTTGTTGTTTTGACAGATAAGCAATGTTGATCTGATCCCACATTTCTTCAGTGCTTACGTGCGCTGAATCTCCAAAGTTATGCACCTGGGGATGCCCGTTAAAAACTTCAAAGAAACGCTCACCCTCCAATTGGATTATGTCCTCAAGAGAAATTGAATAGTGAAAATTTGGATGATTGATATGTGGGATCATGGGAACACCTGTTTCTTGTCTTTGTTTTAGTACCTCATTGATGTTGTTTTGTAATACCTCCAATACACTTTCTCCCCCCTGGGGTTCAATGAGCTCCTGAATATTAGTAGCGTTTACATGGATATGTTTATCTTCAAATCTATCTGTGATTTCTTCCGATTGTATTATTAGAAATTTTCCCTTCTCTTCAAATAGAGGTTTGTACTCCTCATAGGTTTTGAGCTTTACCTCGATCCGACCTGAATCTTCTTTATGGACTACCCAATCATTACCATATTTGCTCAAATAATTTTTAAAGGCATTTTGATATAGTTCACGTTCCGGAAGCTCAATCCAGTAATCACCCTTTGCCAGAATATTATGATCCGACAATGCTACGAAATGATAGTTATTCGACTTATACCATTCCATAATCATTTCAGGGAACTCATCACCATCACTCCAATAAGAGTGCGTATGAAGATTCCCCTTGTACCACTGTTTAGAGGTCTGCGGAGCTTGTTCAGAGCAAGCATTAAGTAAAAATAGTTGTAATGAAAGAAATGCTGTTAGCGTAGAGAATTTGAGTTTAGTACTTTTCATGTGGCTAGTCATTTGGAACAAGAATTAAAGGATTCCTGAAAGATAAAAGTATCAAAAAGAATAGACATTTCTTGATAGACAATTCAATGAAGTTATTGTAGATAAATATGGAAGAGATAAAATAATGTAAATCATATTGACTTCGATTGTCGAGGTGTCTGACATTTTTCAAATGCCTGACACCTATCTCCGGAAAAATTGGAGGTGCCTCTTCAAAACTAAAAAGCTGCCAATAGAGATTTTAATTCAGTTACTATTGAAAAGCAGCGGTATCAAATATTAATTGAATTTCAATGATCTTATCATTTTTGATTTCAAAAACCTGGGCCATAGTGGTAGAAACCCCTGGTTTGATAAATTCATAAATCAGACAAGCAGAAGAAGCGGTTTCAAATGATTGTATCAGTTTATATTCAAAATCTTCAGGAGGTGCTTCCACCATAGAGTCAATATAGTCTTTTGCAGTATTGGATTGATGGAAAGGCCCGTTGAAGACCAGATCTTGAGCCAATATCCCTTTCAATTGCATCATATCGCCATTGGAAAAAACAATGTCCATATATTTAAGAGCTAATTGCAGTGGGGTCATTGTTCTATACATTTAACTATATGCTTTATCCAGGATAGCAATCAATTCTGAATATTTTTCAGGCCGGAACCCACTTAATCTAAATACTATTTTGCCATTTGGATCAATCAATATTAATGTGGGAAAACCACTTACTTTGAACAAGTTTGTAATGGTATTTTTATCCTTGTCCTTCCTCGCCTGAAAGATATTGATCCAATCCAGTTGGTGCTCTGCTACACCTTTCCTCACCATACCAATGTCGTCATCATAAGCTACACTTAAAGTGACCAAACCCTTATCAGCGTAGGAAGCATTAACCTCTCTTAATTTGGGTAAAGAGGCAATGCAAGGCTGACACCAGGTCCCCCAGAAGTCCATTAGTACATATTTTCCTTTTTGATCCGATAATTGAAACGAAGACCCATCCAAAGCTGTTTTCTCAAAGTTGCTAGCTAATTCGCCTACATTTACTCCGACAGGTTTGGATTCTTTACCGACAAAAGACAACTTAATGCTATCACCAAATTGGCTCACCTGGCGGAAGTTATATTTAACTCCATCTATGACAAAATCCTCACCCAATGTAACCGGAACATAACCCTCCCAAGTTGGAATAAATTGCCTTTCTGATGCTACAATGATCATTTTAGTGCCAATGGTATCACCTTTATATTTATGTTTTTGGGCATTACGCATAGCAATTTTATATTCTTTGTCATTGATTTTAACTTGTCCTTTCCTATAGTCATACTCCATGAAACGAACATGAATGTCATTTTCAAAAGGATCTATAACTTTCCCATTTACCATTGTCACAACATCCCTCTTGCTATATGGATCGACTTGGAGGGAGGTTTGCAGATCGAATAGTTCATTATTTTCTACATATTGATAGCTGACATTAACCACTGGCAAATTATCAAGCTTCTCTTTTATCTCTTGATCTGATAATCCTTTTTCAAATATCATTAACTCATCATCCAGAAAGGAGCTATTGTTATTGGCATCCAGCTTAATGAACAGCTGATCATCTTTTTCACCAACAAAAAAATGTACTTTATTTTTAGTTTTGACTTTTTGTTCCGTTTGAAATTGAATACTTCGCAGATCCACTTTTTCTAGATCTTTCATGATGCCCTCAAATTGAATGGTGTCATGTTGATTTGGTCTTGGACTCCAAACGCGATGCCCAAAAGGATTTTTGCCAATGGCAACTTCCATAGGAACAGTTATTTCTTTAGGGATTTCATTGCATGATACAATAGACAGTAGAAGTGCGTATAAAATTATTATTTTTCTCATAGCTATTAGATTTTGAGATTGCAGGTATTGTGATTGAAAGCAACTGAAAGATAAATTCTTACAGTATCAGCCTAATTTAAATATCCATTTCAGGAAAGGCAAAGATTTGAAGTGAAAAATTGTTAACCCCAAATCAATTTGTGATTAAGATTTTGAGTACAAGCTATGGCTAATTTCCTTATTTTTGCCGCGTCAAAAGAAATTTATTGAACAGGAAAAATATGTCAAAAGTTCTTATCATTGGCGCAGGTGGAGTGGGCAGGGTTGTCACTCAAAAATGCGCTTCGTTGCCGGAAGTATTTTCTGAAATTATGCTGGCGAGTCGCACTGTCTCCAAGTGCGAAGTGATCGCTAAAGAAGTTGGAAACGGACGTGTCCAAACTGCACAGGTTGATGCGGATAATGTACCTGAATTAGTTGCATTAATTAAATCATTCGAACCACAATTAGTGATTAATGTGGCGCTTCCTTATCAGGATCTGACCATAATGGATGCCTGTCTCGAAACAGGGGTGCATTATCTGGATACTGCTAACTATGAACCAAAAGATGAGGCTAAATTTGAATACAGCTGGCAGTGGGCTTATCAGGACCGTTTCAAGGAAAAGGGTATCACAGCGGTACTTGGTTGTGGGTTTGATCCGGGTGTAACCAGCATTTTCACTGCTCGTGCCGCTAAACATCATTTTGATGAGATCCATTATCTGGATATTGTCGATTGTAATGGTGGAGATCATGGAAAAGCCTTCGCTACTAATTTTAATCCGGAGATCAATATCAGAGAGATTACCCAAAAGGGTCGCTACTGGGAAAATGGACAATGGATCGAAACAGAACCTCATGAAATTCGAAAGGAACTCACCTATCCCAATATTGGCAGTAGAAGTTCTTACCTGATCTACCATGAGGAATTGGAGTCGCTCGTTAAGAATTTTCCAACCATCAAACGTGCACGCTTCTGGATGACATTTGGTGATGAATATCTGACACACTTAAGAGTGATCCAAAACATTGGTATGGCCCGTATTGATCCTGTGATATACAAAGGCGTTGAAATTGTGCCCTTACAATTCCTGAAAGAAGTACTCCCTGATCCCGGAGATCTGGGTGAGAATTATGTCGGGGAAACTTCCATCGGTTGCAGAATACAAGGTATTAAGGATGGAAAAGAAAAAACCTATTATATCTGGAACAATTGTAGTCATCAGACGGCATATGATGAAACCGGCGCTCAGGGCGTGTCTTATACCACTGGTGTACCGGCTATGATTGGGGCTAAAATGGTGCTTTCCGGTGAGTGGCAGGGAGCCGGTGTTTTCAATGTAGAGGAATTCAATCCGGACCCATTCCTGGAGGATTTGGGAAAATATGGACTACCATGGCATGAATCACATGATATTGACCTGGAACTTTAGATGGCAATAGATTATTCACAAATACCTTCTCCCGCTTATGTGCTGGAAGCATCTTTATTACGCAGGAATCTGAAACTTATTCAGCATGTGCACGAGAGGGCTGGCATTGATATTATTTTGGCCTTCAAAGGATTTGCTATGTGGAGTGCCTTTCCAATGGTAAAGCAATATTTGAGAGGTGCCACAGCGAGTTCCTTAAATGAAGCTATTTTGTGTTATGAGGAGATGGGAGTCAAGGCCCATACCTATGCGCCGGTTTATCTGCCTGATGAGTTTGAGGATATTATGCACCATAGCAGCCATATTACTTTTAATTCTATTAACCAGTTCAGACAATATTTTCCTCAGGTTAACAGCTCTCGGGAAAACATATCTTGTGGCATTCGGGTCAATCCGGAATACTCCGATGTTGAAATCGATCTTTATAATCCTGGTGCTCCCGGTTCACGTTTGGGCGAAACTGCCGAGTCCCTGGAAAATGGCCTTCCTGAGGGAATAGAGGGGCTTCACTTTCATACTTTGTGCGAATCCGATTCCTACAGTCTTGAGAAGCTTTTGAAAGTGTTCGAATCGAAATTCGGTCATTTGTTGCCTCATGTGAAATGGGTAAATATGGGCGGAGGCCACCTTATGACCAGAAAAGGATATGATATTGATCACCTGGTTGATTTATTGAAGACTTTTAAAAACAAACACAATGTTGAAATTATTTTGGAACCCGGAAGTGCCATTGCCTGGGAAACCGGTGTTCTGGTTTCAACAGTATTGGATATTGTAGAAAGAAAAGAGGTCAAAACAGCTATGTTAGATGTTTCTTTCACAGCCCATATGCCTGATACCCTGGAAATGCCTTACAGGCCGAAAGTCGTTGGGGCTACAGATCCGATTGTTGGAAAGCCAACCTATCGTCTGGGAGGAGGAAGTTGTCTGGCTGGTGATTTTATGGCTGAATATTCTTTTGATGGGGAATTACAAATCGGCGATCTCATAATCTTTGAGGATATGATCCATTATACCATGGTCAAGACCACAATGTTCAATGGCGTAAATCATCCCGGTATTTGTATCTGGACTGAGGACAATCAACTCAAAATTGTTCGTGAGTTTGGTTATGAGGACTTTAAAAAGAGATTGTCATAGGTTTATTGAAGGAACTTTGAATTTTAGATTTTTTTTACAGTAGCGAGGGCTTTTTAGGGAGACTACTTCATCTCCTTCCTTTCAAGAATGTCGTTGCGTTTACGGTCGATCCATAGATCTTGCCCTGGTTTTTTTATGTCTTTGGCTGTTTGGTTTGTGTGTAAATCTATTCAAACAGGATTATAGGTAATCTTAATTCTATGTTAATTACGATAACTTTGATCACTCTCGTTAACCTGCGACCAGTACCTAAAATAATCTATTTCAAATGTGCCACCATTATCTTCATCCGAGGGTAGTCCCCACCAGGTCGGAAAAGCTTCGCTATCGAAATTGATGGTTTCCGGGCTGTGCCAAAAGTCATTTTTGCGCCTGCGTATTTCCTCACCATTAAGGTACCAGATGATTTCTTCCCTTGTCCATTTAAGCCCCGCAACGATAAATTGATCTGCCAATTTATATTCTGTTTTATGGGCTACATGATCACTAATCTTGAAGTCACGTTTTTTGATGATGTAATGGGTAGTGGCAAAGTAGGTATGCTCATAGGACGTATCAGTATCATGACGACCGCATATTTCAAAGATGTCGATTTCTTCTTGCTTGACAGAATCCGGAGTATACAGCCAGAAAGCACTAGACAGAGCCGATTTCATAGGCTTGCACCTAATCTCAAAGTAACCATACAATACTTTTCGCTTGCTTTGTACAGCGGCGGTAGTAAAGGTGTGGTAGCCTTCCGGGGCATTAGGCACATTTTCACGTTTCCCAGTAAGTACCATCATTCCATCCTTCAACTCCACATTGCTCGACCTAAACAGAGCAGGTGCGCGGCCAATCCAGGTGGGATTGGTATCATACCATTTGGTAGTATCTAATTGGGATTGATCGAATTCATCACTTATGGAGGAATCGTATTTCCAATTACCGTAATCGACTGTAGTGCTGGGCTTCAATGATCCTATTTTATGACTGCTTTTACACGCGGTTAATAATGTAAATGCTATGAATGGAAGGGCTATTGTATGGAATGTTTTCATGATCATATGCATTTCCGACTCGAAGTTACAAGTGCTCTCTTAATTTAGTACCTTAACTGCCCAATTTTTCTTGGGTTTCACAATTTGATGGTAGTCATCATATATGATCCAATGATAAACAATGCCTAAAATTTCTTTTTTCATTTCAATAGTGATTAAAAGTGGAAACCAAGAACTTGTTTTAGTCTCTATGTTGTGAAATCCATTTAAGTTGACCCACTGATTCCGGTTCAAAATGACCTATCTAATCAATGCTAAAACATTCAAGTTAAATTGAGTCATTACCAGATCAAAAATATAGATTAAATTTCAATTGTTTTCAATGTTTGTTTTCTTCTCAATGATTCCCCTTTAATTTGATTCTTTGTGCGTTGTAAACGAGCCTTTCCATGATAGCTTCTACCCATATTATTGATTTTTGATTGGTCCATGAAACCATACTGAATTATTTCTTTGAAAGCACAAGTACAAATGCTGTAGTTGAACCCTTCAATACAGAGTCAAAGCTTTCAGAAGTCAGTCTAGAGGTGTTAGAAATGTGGAATTCTTTCTGTTTAGATTAGCTAAAATTTACGTCTGAAATGCTAACACAAATAGTAAACAATAAAACCGAAATTTACAATAGCTTGACGTGTTAGGAGCGTAAGGGGAGGCTTGTATTGGCAGATTAGATTCGATTTGAAAGAAACGAAAAAAGCCCAGATAATAAGTCCAGGCTCTTTTACAGGTGGATTTCCGATAATTATAACGGAAAATATTTTCAAATTTTGGGTGGAAGATGGGACTCGAACCCACGGCCTCCTGAACCACAATCAGGCGTTCTAACCAACTGAACTACAACCACCGTGTTTCATTGGGAGTGCAAATTTATGTAGAAGGTATAAAATAACAAAAGGTTGACCTAAATTATTTTCTGTCAAATAATAGTCTTTCCCCTTTTTGTGTTTCGTTAAACATACCCTCCTGATATACAGGGTGTCCGGATACAAATGTGTGTGTTACTTTACTGGTAAAAGTTTCTCCTTCAAAGGGTGACCATCCGCATTTAGCTAAAATATTTTGCTCATTAACTGCCCAAGGATTATTTAAGTCAACCAAAACGAGATCTGCGAAATAGCCTTCTCTTATATACCCTCTTTGCTCAATTTCAAATAAAATGGCCGGATTATGAGCCATTTTTTCTACGATCCTTTCCAGGCTTATTTTTCCCTGATGATAAAATTCAAGCATAGCAACAAGGCTATGTTGTATCAAAGGACCTCCTGAAGGCGCCTGAAAGTACTTGTTCTGTTTCTCTTCCAATGTATGTGGAGCATGATCCGTGGCAATTACATCAATTTTGTTGTCTAGCACTGCTTTGAAGATGGCATCCCGATCATTTACACTTTTTACTGCCGGATTCCACTTAATAAAGGTTCCTTTATTATCATAGTCACGATCATCGAACCATAAATGGTGTATACACGCCTCGGAAGTGATCTTCTTGTCTTTAAGTGGAAGATCATTTCTAAAAAGTGATGTCTCCTTAGCGGTAGAAATATGCAATATATGTAATCTGGTCCCATGCTTTTCTGCCAGGGAAACAGCCAACGAAGAGGATTTGTAACAAGCCTCTTCGCTTCTAATTTGCGGATGACATGAAATGGGAACATCTTCACCAAATTTTTCTCTAAAAAGAGCAGTATTGTTCCTAATAGTCGTCTCATCTTCACAATGTGTGGCAATCAGCAGGTCAACTTTGGAAAAGAGCGATTCTAAAGTTTCTTCATTATCGACCAACATATTACCTGTGGAAGAGCCCATAAATGCCTTGATACCACAAACCTTCCGTCCATCTGTTTTCAGGACTTCTTCCAGGTTATCATTGGAAGCCCCCATAAAAAATGAATAATTGGCCAATGAGTTTCTTTGCGCGATCTGATACTTTTCTTCGAGTAGTTCTTGTGTTAATGTATTAGGAATGGTATTAGGCATTTCCATGAATGATGTCACCCCTCCTGCTACCGCTGCTTTTGATTCGGTGTAGATCTCGGCTTTGTGTGTCAAACCTGGCTCACGGAAATGCACCTGATCATCAATCACGCCAGGTAATAGATATTTACCCTCCGCATTGATGATTAAATCAGCGCTCAAGCCTGAAAGATCACCGTCGATCCGTTCAATGTGTTTATCCCGAATAAGAAGGTCGCCAGCAAATATCCTTCCTTCATTTACTATATTTGCATTTTGTATAAGAATCGATTTCATATAGTGATATTGGTCTTTGTGCAAATGTAATTTGAAAATTGAGAAATACCTGTAATACCATAAATTCGGATTGATTTTTTTAATGAGATTCCAGATCTGTTCAGATGGCCAAAGAAGTAAGCGCTTTCCAGGATTTTAAATTAAACAAACAGCTATTGCAGGCTGTTGAAGACCTAGGCTATGAAGACCCTTCCCCAATCCAAAAGAAGGCCATACCATTGGCTCTTGCAGGGCATGATGTTATGGGGATCGCCCAAACGGGAACAGGGAAAACCGCTGCGTTTGTATTGCCCATACTGATGAAAACCAAATATGCCCAGGGAATGCATCCCAGAGCTTTAATACTGGCCCCTACAAGAGAGCTTGTGATGCAAATCGATAAAAATATCAGTGAGCTGTCGAGGTATTGTGATCTGCGGCACTTGAGTATTTATGGTGGCGTGGGACCTAAGACGCAAATTGAAGCAATTCAGCAAGGCATTGATATTTTAGTGGCTACTCCGGGCCGTTTTTTGGATATCTATCAAAGGGGTGAACTAGTGGTAAAAGAGATTAGAACCATGGTGTTGGACGAAGCAGATAAAATGATGGATATGGGATTCATGCCTCAGATCAGACGTATTTTGGAGGTGATTCCAGTGAAAAGACAGAATTTGCTTTTTTCTGCTACCATGCCACCTAAAGTTTTAAAATTATCTGAGGAATTTTTGGAATTCCCGGAAATAGCAGAAGTGGCTCCTCAGGCTACGACTGTGGAATTGATTGATCAAATTCTTTATCAGGTGCCCAATCTGAAGACCAAGATCAATCTTCTGTATCATTTGATCAATAGCTCTGAGACATTTAATAGAGTTATTGTTTTTGTGAAAACAAAACAAAATGCCGACAACGTTTACAAATTTCTTTCCAGAAAATCTCAAAAGGAAATAAGGGTTATTCATGCGAATAAAGGACAGAACTCGAGAATTAATGCCATGGAAGCATTCAAGGATGGTGAGGTGGATATTCTTGTTGCCACGGATGTCGCTGCTCGTGGAATTGATGTGAGTCTCGTGAGCCATGTGATCAATTTTGATGTCCCATTGATCTATGAAGATTATGTACACCGGATTGGTAGAACCGGAAGGGCGAAGAACACCGGTACTGCTATCACTTTCGCTAACGAAGCTGAAATGTTACATATCGGAAAAATTGAGAAGCTGATCAGGCAAGCCATACCAACCAGGCAACTTCCGGAAGACCTGGAGATTGAAAAAACGGAATTCAGGGAAAGGCAGGAAATAGCAAGAGAGATTGATGCATTCAGACGAAAAGAGAATCCTGATTTTAAAGGAGCCTTTCACGAAAAGAAAGCGAAAACAAAGCCTGATAAAAAAAGAAATTTTAAATCTTCAAAAAGAAGGAGGAGAAGATAATAATTTTGAATGATGAATTAGAAAATTACGAATTACGAAATGTATCTCGTAATTCGTAATTTATAATTATACAATTAGTTTGTCATTATTTATCCCCTTCCAGCTTTGTGTCCTGAAGCTTATCAACACTCGGGCGATCATCGCGATTAGCTAGAACCCAGGCTGTGTGGAAAACCAGTTTGGCCCTTTTTTGCAGAATGTCAAATTCTATTTTGTCAACAGTATCTGTTGGTCTATGATAATCCTCGTGTGTGCCGTTGAAATAAAAAATGATGGGGATATCATTTTTAGCAAAATTCCAATGATCTGAACGATAGTAGATCCTGTCGGGGTGTTTCTCGTCATTATAAGTATAATCCAGGTCAAGATTGGAATATGTTTCATTCACCTTTTCGCTGATCACATGTAG
The DNA here is from genome assembly GCA_030442035.1 of Splendidivirga corallicola. Classification (GTDB taxonomy): domain Bacteria; phylum Bacteroidota; class Bacteroidia; order Cytophagales; family Cyclobacteriaceae; genus Splendidivirga; species Splendidivirga corallicola. Next base: position 21,026 of record JAUJEA010000015.1, on the reverse strand, counting down.
CTCTGTAGATAGTCTGTTGGAACCTACCAAATACACATAGTTTGGATTTTCTTTATGATCCGGATCCACTCTTCCGACCATGTCAATATTCAAATTCACGACAGTGCTCTTTAATGGAAGAATTGGGTTTTCTACATAATATTGGGACCCTAATAATCCTTTTTCTTCTCCCGTTACCGTCATGAACAACATACTTCTCCGAGGTCCTTTCCCCTCTTTTTTGGCCATAGCGAATGCTTCAGCTAATTCCATAACGCTGGATGTTCCGGAGCCATCATCATCTGCACCATTGTTGATCTGATCACCGTTTCTTCCAATGTGATCATAATGCGCTGTGACTATCACAACTTCATCTTTTTTATCTGTTCCTTCCAGGAAACCTAAAACATTTTCTGAAATAATTGTTTTCGTTTCGCGACTTGCTTTATAAGCTACTTTTCCAGCCTTTATCTTTTTGATAGCGCCATGCTTTCCGCCTTTGCTTTCTTCCAATGCCTTTTGAAGCTTGGCTGCCTTAGTTCCAAAGATCTCCGCGGCCAATTCGGGAGCTATAAAAGTGACACCGATACTTTGATTGTTTTGTTTTTTAGAAGGTAACCTAAGACTTCCTCTTCCAATAAAACCTTTAAATTGTTTTGCAAGATCTTTAAATGCCTCAATACTATCTGTATTGACTAAAAAGAATGCCTTGGCACCTTTGTCCTGCACCTTTTGCCTTAAATTTCTCCAGGCTTGGAAACCTCCCTTATTATAAACAACGACTGCCTTGCCGTTTATATCAATTTGAGCTAGCTCCTCATCACTTCCCTCACCTCCGAAAACAACATCAAGTAATTCTTCACCACTTGTTTCTTTGGAGCCATAATACACGATGTCCTCAAAATTGTTTTTTTGGACTCCATTTACTTTAACATAGATTTCTCCCGGTTTACTGTATTCCAAAGGGACTTTTTGGAAATAGCTTTTTTCACTGCCATTAGGAACTATGGGTAATAGCCCCAACTCTTTAAAATGGGTTTCTATCAGAGCTGCTGCCATTTTTTGACCGCGTTTGCCTGTTTCTCTTCCTTCCAAAGCATCGGATGCTAAAATGGACAAGTAATCTTTAAGATCCTCTGTAGTAATGGACTCTGCGTATTTCAGAGAAGGATCCTCCTGAGAATATGCCTGGAAAAAGCAAAATGCCATCACCAGACCGATTAGTGACTTCCTCATTTGTTTAATATTTGTATGTGATTTTTGGATTATGGTAAATGTTGATCTTAGTCAATATGATCACCTTGGATTTGTATCCGGATGATTTTTGTCAATCTTACAAAAGAGCGACCCGAAGTTAATATATTCAAATCAATTGTGATAGACGGTTAAAAATTATTTTGGTCAACTCGATTTTGATAAATTTTCAATTTGATCTGATATTTTTTGTCACAAATTAAATATATACCTTTGTAGCCTTGAAATTTGAAGTAGAATATCGAATTACCCTCAGTTTAAAGTAAACATGAACATCAACCTAAAAAATCACCAAAAATTCGAAACCAGGCACAATGGCCCGGATGATGCTCAGATTGCTGAAATGCTAAAAGTGATCGGAGTCGGGTCCGTAGATGAGTTAATTGATCAAACTGTTCCATCCTCCATTCGATTAAAAAAAGACCCCCTCCTCCCAACTGCAAAGGACGAATACAGCTTTATCAATGAGTTCAAAGAACTTGCTCAAAAAAATAAGATTTTTAGATCTTTCATAGGCCTCGGTTATTACAACTGCATTATTCCACCGGTCATTCTAAGAAATATACTGGAAAACCCCGGATGGTATACCGCTTATACACCTTACCAGGCTGAGATTGCACAGGGAAGGCTGGAAGCCCTGGTAAATTTCCAAACCATGGTTATGGAATTGACCGGAATGGAAATCGCCAATGCTTCTCTTCTTGATGAAGGAACTGCTGCTGCTGAAGCTATGTCAATGTTGGCAGGATTGAGAAAGGGCGGAAAGAAAAAAGCTGACAAGTTCTTTGTTGACAAGAATGTGTTTCCACAGACGCTGGGTATTCTGAAAACGAGGGCGATACCTGTGGGCATTGACCTGGTTATTGGAGATGCGTCACAAGTTGATTTGAGTGATCCTGAACTTTACGGATTGCTTATTCAATACCCTGATTCAAATGGAAGTATAAATGATCATACGGCTTTTATCCAAAAAGCTGCTGAAAACCAGGTTTTCGTAGCGGTGGCGGCCGATCTTTTGAGCCTTACCTTACTAACACCTCCCGGAGAAATGGGCGCCGATGTTGTGGTTGGAACGACACAGAGATTGGGTGTTCCCATGGGCTTTGGTGGTCCTCATGCTGCTTACTTTGCTACCCGAGAGGCTTATAAAAGGCAAATACCCGGAAGGATCATTGGCGTTTCTGTTGATAAGTTTGGTAAGAAGGCCTATCGAATGGCCCTCCAAACCAGAGAACAGCATATTAGAAGAGAAAAAGCTACTTCCAATATTTGCACAGCTCAGGTATTACTAGCAGTCATTGCAGGGATGTATGCTGTCTATCACGGACCTCAGGGGTTGAAAGATATTGCAAGTAGGATCTATGGATTAACAAAACTGTTAGATCAAGGAATCAGAAGCCTAGGCTTCAAACAACACAATGAAGTATTTTTTGATACACTGAAAGTAGAGCTTGAATCGGAAATAAATGTTGCCAAAGTCAAAGAAATTGCTCAGACCAAAGAAATTAACTTCAGGTATTTCGATACAAATCAAATAGGTATCTCTCTGGATGAGACAACAACGGTTGAAGATGTTCATGATATTCTTTCCGTTTTGACATTAGCCACCGGAAAAAGCCTGAACGGATTTGATCTCCAAAAAAATGCGGATAACATAACACTAGATCTCCCTGCTGAACTTACAAGAAAGTCGAGCTATCTAACACATCCTATTTTTAACACGCATCATTCGGAACATGAAATGTTGCGTTATATTAAAAAGCTTGAAAACAAGGACCTTTCTTTGGTACATTCTATGATTTCTCTTGGTTCTTGTACCATGAAACTCAATGCTACCTCTGAAATGATCCCGGTAACCTGGCCTGAACTGGGCAATATACATCCATTTGCGCCGGCTGATCAAACACAGGGTTACAGTGAAATGTTTGAACAAACGGAGGCCTGGTTGAATGCGATCACTGGTTTTTCAGGGACATCCCTGCAGCCTAATTCCGGAGCACAAGGTGAATTCGCAGGATTGATGGTCATCAAGGCTTATCATGAAAGCAGAGGAGAAGCCAATCGAAACATTACCTTGATACCTTCCTCTGCTCATGGTACCAATCCGGCTAGTGCAGTGATGGCTGGTACACAGGTTGTCATTGTCAATTGTGATGAAAGAGGAAATATTGATGTTGAAGATCTTAAGAATAAAGCAGAACAACATAAAGATAATTTGGCAGCATTGATGGTTACCTATCCATCAACACACGGCGTATTCGAGGAGAGTATCATAGAGATTTGTAAGATCATACACGATAATGGCGGACAAGTCTATATGGATGGCGCCAATATGAATGCCCAAGTTGGTCTTACCAGCCCTGCTAATATTGGAGCAGACGTTTGCCATTTGAATCTTCATAAAACCTTTTGTATACCTCATGGTGGAGGAGGGCCTGGTATGGGACCGATCTGTGTGGCTGAACACCTCGAACCTTTCTTGCCTGGTAGCCCTATTGTACAGATGGCTGAGGATCAAGCCATTACCGCTATATCGGCGGCTCCCTGGGGGAGTGCTAGTATCATTGCTATTTCCTATGCCTATATGGCCATGATGGGTGGAGTAGGGTTGAAGAACGCCACCAAAATGGCTATTCTTAATGCCAATTATATTAAGAGTTGCTTAGAGCAGTATTTCCCAATTCTCTATACCGGAACCAATGGAAGATGCGCGCATGAAATGATTGTTGATTGCCGAGAGTTCAAGAAAGAAGGTGTGGAAGTGGAAGATATAGCCAAACGATTGATGGACTTTGGCTTCCATGCACCTACCGTTTCTTTCCCGGTGGCTGGTACATTAATGATTGAACCGACAGAAAGTGAAACTAAAGAGGAACTTGATAGATTCTGTGAAGCACTGATAGAGATAAGAAAAGAGATACAGGAAATTCAGGATGGTAGTGCGGATAAAGAAAATAATGTGCTAAAAAATGCTCCTCATGTACCGGAGCTTGGTTTGAGTGGTGATTGGACCTATCCTTACAGCAGGGAAAAGGCATTTTACCCATTGCCATTTGTGAAAGATAATAAATTCTGGCCGGCATCCAGCCGTATTGATAGTGCCTATGGAGATAGGAACCTTATGTGCGCCTGTATTCCTATAGAAAACTACATGGAAGAGGTTGAGGCCTGATTAATTTTTATTAGAAATGACGAATTTCAAATTACGATAAACACTTTTCGTAATTTGAAATTTGTCATTCGTAATTTTTCACTTTTATTTTTATAAGTTCAAAACCTGCATTTCAACCACGCTTCAAAATTTTTCTGATGCTTATTTGTTGAATTGGTGAGTTGTTTTATTTTGAATTTGCTAAAGTAAGTATGCTCACTTTGCTTTAACTGGATTGTGTGCAACTTATGATTTCTAAAAACACTTATCTCAACTTGCATTTTATTTTGCAAAAGCTCATGTAAATTATTGACAACCCTTCTGCCATCGACTGCTATGATTTCGTCTTCCAGTGAAAGAAATTCTTCAGCTGGTGAATCCGGACAAATTTTTGTGACCTTTGCCCAACCATTCGTATTGCTTGTTCTAAAGCCAAATGACTTTTCCTGAACCTGGTCAGGTTCATCTTTTATTAGCTCACAACCTACGTTTTCCAAAAGATCAGACAATTGCTCCTCAATCAAAATAGTGCCAGAAATGAAACGATCAAAGAAATTATCCATCGGGATGCCGGCAATGGTGCTGGTAACTTCTTTGATATCATCTTGCGTATATCCGATATTTGAAGTGCCAAAATTTTCCCATAAGGATTTCATAACCGTATCCAGCGATGCCTTATTATTTGTGTGCTTTCTAATAGTAAGATCCAACATTAGTGCAACGATGGCACCTTTTACATAAATAGAGACTTTTCGATCGGGTATCCCTTTTTGGTAACCATCGAGCCAAAGCTCCATGGAAGAACTGCTCAGTGAGGAATGATAACGACCGTAATTCTCAAAATGTCTTTCAAAGAGCTTGTTTAGTTCCTTGAAATACCAATCTTTAGAAAATACACCACTTCTCACCAGAAATAGATCTCCGTAATAGGTTGTAAATCCTTCCGCTACAAAACCGGTATCAAAATAGTTTTCCTTGGAAAAATCATAAGGCCTGAATTCTTTTGGTTTGATTCGGATAACATTCCATGTATGAAACAATTCATGGGAACTCACACCTAACAGGTTTTCATAGTATTCCCGGGTGGACATCTTCTCAGCAGGCCCCAGGGTAATTACGGTAGAATTTAAATGTTCCACGCCATGGTAATGCTGATAAGGCAAAATTTGATACAGGAAATGATACTGACTACAGGGAAACGAGCCCATCATATTGATCTGTTCTTCAGCAAAACGCTCGAAATCTTTTATCAGCTTCTTTTCATCCATATTCCAGTAACCCATAAACCATAGATGAAAGTGATGACCATTTAATTCAAAAGACAGTTTTTCCAACTTGTCACTTGCGATCATGGGGCTTTCAACCAGTTCATAAAAATTACTGGCCAATAGTACCTTGTGCTTTTGATGCATACTGCAAGCAACAATATAATTATCCGGTATGTCCAAATGCACCTCGCAGGGTTCATTAAGTCTGTTTGGATCATACAGCATACAATTGATGAAATTGATGTAGAGTTGATGTTCGTCCAGCCAGGAGCTGCCCGCATCCATTTGAAAGGCATAATAGTTATAAAACACAAATATCTTTTCAGCCGAATGTGTAAGGATCTTCCACTGGTCTTTTGTTATCTTACGGACAGGCAAAAGATTTCCGTCGGCATCTTCCGCCCAAAATCTCTGGACATTTTTAGCAAAGTTTCCCAATTCATACCTCCCGGGGCGCCATGCCGGCAATTGAAGTGTAACACTCTCAGCGCCATGGGTATGAACTTCAATACCGATATCTATAAAATGCGTATTGGGATTCTTATAGGAGATGGTATATTTCATTAAAAGAGCTTTATATTTATTGCAAGGAAATACTTTGCATTTTTAAATAATTAATTTGAATTGATTGGTTAAAATCCGACATTTTTTAATAATCCTTAACAAGACATTGAGAATTTAAAAAAAGCTTTTATCTTTGCAGCCCATAATTCAAATTTTGACTTAAAATGAAAAGGACATTTCAGCCTTCAAAGAGAAAAAGAAAAAACAAACACGGCTTTAAATCTAGAATGGAAAGTGTAGGTGGAAGAGCTGTTTTGGCAAGAAGAAGAGCAAAGGGTAGAAAAAAATTGACGGTTTCTGACGAAAGAAATCATACCAAATAAACATTGTGATAATGCCTTTGCATTGTCATTGAAAAATTATGAATGATAATGCGAGAAAGAAAGCACAGTATACTTTCTCAAAAAATGAAAGGCTGAACAGCAAAAAGTTGATCCAGGAACTTTTTACAAAAGGTTCCTCTTTTTGTTTATATCCTATTAAAATTATTTACCTGCACCAAGCCTCTGATGCAGAAGGGTCAAACAAAGTTCTTTTTACCGTTTCAAAGAAGCGTTTTAAAAAAGCTGTCGATCGAAATAAAATCAAACGAAGGCTCAGAGAAGCTTACAGGCTTAATAAATACCAGCTATTAGACCCCGATCTTTCTGGAGATCCCCTTTTAATTGCTTATATTTACATTGGGAGGGATATTTTATCCTTTAAAGAAATCGAGTCCAAACTAAAAGATTCCCTCCTTCGTTTAAAAAACAAGATGATATAAAACTTGTATTTATGAAGGTCAATTCAAAAAAAACAGTTCGCTTAAGCCTTGTCTTGAGTATATTTTTAATAGCGCTTACAGCGCTCACTCCGGGGGATCGCTATTTTGAGATCCAAAAGAACCTGGACATTTTTGCCACACTGTATAAAGAGGTAAATACTTATTATGTAGATGACATTAATCCCAATAAGGTCATAAAAACCGGGATTAATGCTATGTTGAGTGAATTAGATCCCTATACAAACTACATTCCTGAAGATGATATAGAGGATTATAGAACCATGACTACCAATCAGTATGGTGGTATTGGGGCATTGATCGGGAAGAGAAATGGGAAAAATATGGTAATCATGCCATACGATGGATTCCCAGCCCATGAAAATGGATTGATCATCGGTGATGAGATTCTGGCCGTGGATGGCATTGATGTTACCGAAAAGTCTATATCAGAAATCAGCAAGCTTTTAAAAGGGCAGGCTAATACAAAAGTGAATCTTACGGTTAAGAAGTTTGGAGCTAAAGAAACTTCTGATATTGAGTTGAAAAGAGAAAAAATAACGATTGACAATGTTCCCTACTATGGCCTTGTAACCAATGATATTGGCTATATAAAATTGTCGGATTTTACCACCGATGCCGGAAAAGAAGTAAAAGACGCTTTGGTAGAATTAAAATCTAAAGGAGCTACAAAAGTAATTTTGGACCTTCGAGGCAATCCGGGAGGGCTTTTGAGTGAGGCGGTGAATGTTTCCAATGTCTTCATACCCAAGGGGTCTGAAGTAGTTACTACAAAAGGAAAAGTAAAAGATTGGAATAAAACATACAAAGCGCTTAACAATCCTGTTGACACTGATATCCCCTTGGTTGTATTGACAAGCAGTCGAAGTGCTTCTGCTTCTGAAATTGTCGCCGGTGTTATGCAGGATTATGATAGAGGTGTTTTGGTAGGACAGAAGTCATTCGGAAAAGGATTAGTGCAAGCCACTCGCCCACTTTCCTACAATTCTCAATTGAAGGTTACTACTGCAAAATATTATACACCAAGTGGAAGATGCATCCAAGCTATAGATTATAGCCATAGAAACCCCGATGGAAGTGTAGGAAAGGTGCCTGATTCTTTGAAGGTTGCTTTCCAGACAAAGAATGGCAGAACGGTTTATGATGGCGGAGGTATAGATCCGGATGTAGGTGTGCAACAAAATTTCCTTGCTCCGATCACAGTGAGTTTGGTGAATAAATCATTGTTGTTTGAATATGCCAATGAATATCATTTAAATAATAAGCAAATCACACCGGCAAAGGATTTCGATTTGTCTGATGCCGAATATGAGAAATTTGTAAGCTGGCTTTCAACAAAAGATTTCGATTATACGACCAAGGTTGAGGAAACACTCGACAAGCTGAAGGATATCGCGATGAAGGAGAAGTATTATGATGAAATTGAACCACAAATAAATGCCTTAAGAAAGCAAGTGATGCACAATAAGGAATTAGACCTGAGGAAATTCAAAAGCGAGATCAAATTTATGTTGGAAGAGGAAATTGTGTCCAGGTATTATTTGCAAAAAGGGATTATTGAAAGTTCCTTTGATCATGATCCGGATATATTGCAATCGGTAAAGGTACTAAATGACCAGGCCCGGTACAATAAGCTATTAGCGAATTAATTATAAACTATACCGATATTAAAATCATGGAACGAATGGTGTATCACCATTCGTTTTTTTATAATACGCTTTAAACGGTGTTTTTAATTTAGAATCTGTTTGAGATAAAAAAGTGTCACTAATATTAAGTATCGAGACAGCTACCAGAGTTTGCTCAGTTGCACTCCATCAAGAGGGGGTGTTACTGGCGAGCCAGGAACTTTTTTTGGAGAAGTCGCACTCAGGCCTATTAACGCAATTAATACAGGAAGTAACCACGAATTGCGATATGTCCCTGTCAGACCTGGATGCTGTGGCCATCTCAAAAGGACCAGGGTCTTATACAGGTCTGAGAATTGGCACGTCAACGGCAAAGGGTTTGTGTTATGGATTGGATATACCACTTATTGGAATTGATACTTTGCAGGCCATGGGGTTTGGTATGAGGAGATTTAATGTAAATGACGCCTTGCTATGCCCCATGATCGATGCAAGAAGGATGGAAGTATATTGTTTAGTTATGGATAGTTCCGGGGAATTAAAGGAAAAAACTCAAGCCAGGATAATAGATGAATCATCTTTCTCCGAGTATCTTGATAACCGGAAAATGATTTTCTTTGGAGATGGTGCACATAAAGGTGTGAAGCTGTGGGGCGATCGGCCAAATGTGCAATACATTAAGGATATCTTTCCATCAGCGATCTATGTTGGTCACCTGGCGTATGAATGCTATCAAAAGGAACATTTTGAAGATCTGGCTTATTTCGAGCCATTTTACCTAAAGGACTTTAGAGCTATAAAACCTAAAGTTAGCTAATGAGTATACAATTTTAAGAAAGCCTAAAAGTGATGAATAAGGAAGACACCATTATAAATAGAGTTTCTCAGAGTTCTTTGATTTCCTTTGATCTGGAGGAGTATTATGATAAACATGAGAGAATTGTTTATGATATCAAGGATAATCTCTTTCAGGGATTGATCTTAAAGGAAAAAGAATTTCGAACCTTTATCAAGGAAAATGATTGGTCCCGATATCAGGATAAAAATGTAGCCATTACCTGTACCGCTGACGCTATTGTGCCCACCTGGGCGTATATGCTGTTAGCAACAAAATTGGAGCCCTATACGAATATGGTTGTTTTTGGAGATATTGATGCCTTAAATGAAGCATTGTTCAGAGATGCTTTGTCTAAAATTAATTTTGAGTCATTTCAAGATGCGAAAGTTGTCATCAAAGGATGTAGCAATCTACCAGTTCCCGAGTCTGCCTACGTAGAGATTGCAAGATTGATGAGACCATACGTAACTAGTATGATGTATGGAGAGCCTTGCAGTACGGTTCCGATATATAAAAAGCCAAAAGCAAAAAGCTAATAATTCAAATAGTCTTCTAAGTTTTCCTTGGTGATAATATCAATAGGAAGATATTGCTCTGTGGCAATGACTTGTTTCATGACAACATCGTTAAACAAAGACATAATCCCTCTGTAACCCTGTTCTTCTGGTTTTTGACTTATTATAAAATCAATGGAGCCATTTTTTAGGAAATTGAGATTGTGATTGATCAAATCATAACCAATGAGTTTGATATGATTACTCTTATTTTTCTTCAGATAATCGGCGATCAGGTGTACCCTTGAATTGGTGACAAAAATACCACCTACATTAGGATATTTGTCAAAAATGGAATTCATGGTATCGTTTATAACCGTTTCTGAAAAGTTAGTGATCCTTAAATAATGAATTTTCCTTTGTCCATTGTGCTCTTTGAAGTAGTCATAAAAACCTTTTTCCCTTCGGATAATGGTATTGGCATTATCCGCCTCTTTGGCGATGCTGATTAGTAATATTGTGGTATCATTGGTAATCCCAAAATCCAATAGTTTGGCTACCAAATAGCCGCTTCTAAAAGCATTCTGACCTATATAACTTACTTTTTTAGCCTGTTCTATATTGGAGTCAATAAGGGAATAAGGAATGTTGTTTGCTTCGCATTTTTCCAATAGTGCAGAAACCTCCTGATAGTATACCGGAGCAGTTAGAATACCATCAGGTTGTTGATCCAATATTTGTTTGGTTTCCTTTGTAAAAGAATCCTTATCATTCAGATCAAAGGAGAGCAAATGAGTATGTACCCCATAATCATGGATCTCCTGAATGGCTCTTGCAATTCCTTTATGCGGATAGTGCCAATATTCATTTTCATCATTGGAAAATGGTAAAAGGATAGAGAAATTGTAAATCTTTTTTGATGCCAGTGATCGGGCAATCACATTAGGCCTGTAATCAAGATCCTTTATTATTTTGAGGATTTTATTTTTTGTGTCTTCCGACACTTCACCACGATTGTGAATCACCCTGTCCACCGTACCAATAGAAACATTGGCTCTGGCCGCGACATCTTTTATGCTTACTTTCTTTTTGATAGTAGAAGTTTTTAAAGAACCGAAAATATAAAATTTATGGAAAAGATTTATTTACATTTTAATATAACCATAAGTTACTGCTGCCTTTGGTATATTCAGATAATTAAGAGTTAAATTCAACCAAGAAATTGTGTGAGAAAGTTTGCAATGGGAAAACTAATTTCTATCTTCGTGTACGTACACGGAAGAACTGAATAATTTTGAATGAACGAGGCTAAACTTAGAGATCAATTTAACTTAAAAGATAAGGTAGCAGTAATCACAGGTGGTACTGGTGTATTGGGAGGTGTCATGGCCAGATCATTGGCACAACTAGGTGTTACCGTTAATATTCTTGGTAGAAATGCTGAGAGAGCACGGACAATAGTAGAGGAAATTCGGGGACAGGAAGGAGAAGCATTTGACTATGTGGTAGATGTGTTAGACCAATCGGCACTAGAAAAAGTACGGGAGGAGATCATAGGTAATTGTGGTAAAATTGATATTTTAATTAATGCAGCTGGTGGAAACATGCCAGGTGCCACAATTATGCCTGATAAAACTTTTCTCGACCTCTCAATGGACGCATTAAAAGGGGTTGTTGATTTGAATTATCATGGATCTGTATTACCCACACTGGTCTTGATGGATACTTTTGTTAAGCAGAAGCGTGGAATTGTCATTAACATTTCCTCCATGGCTGCTCAAAGGCCACTTTCCAGGGTAATGGGATATGCATCTTCGAAAGCCGCTATTGATAATTTTACGAAATGGTTGGCAGTGGAAATGGCCAAAAAGGTTGGTGAAGGTATTAGAGTCAATGCCATTGCACCTGGCTTTTTTGTTACTGAACAGAATAGAACGCTTTTATTTGATGAGGAAGGTGTGCTCTCCAGAAGAGGGCGACAAATTATTGATCATACTCCTTTTAAAAGATTTGGGGATCCCGAAGAATTGATTGGAGCAGTTGTTTGGTTATGTAGTGACGCTTCCAAATTTGTAACTGGCACGGTCATTCCTGTGGATGGTGGATTTAGTGCAGATTGTGGAGTATAAAATTAAAAATGGACAACATGGTTTTTGAACAAACTTGGAGGTGGTTTGGTCCTGATGATCCAGTTTCGTTAAGTGATGCGAGGCAGGCTGGAGCCACAGGTATAGTGACAGCATTGCACCACGTACCAAATGGGCAGTTATGGCATGTGGAGGAAATTCAGGATAGAAAGACACTGATAGAGAATGCAGGGATGCAATGGTCTGTGGTTGAGAGCTTACCTGTTCACGAAGAAATTAAAACACGCACCGGTCAATTTAGATCGTATATAGAAAATTACAAGCAGAGCATTGTAAATCTAGGCAAATGTGGTGTGAAGGTCGTGTGTTACAACTTTATGCCCGTACTTGACTGGACCAGAACGGACCTTCGCGCAAAACAACCTTCAGGTGCTAAAGCAGCCAGGTTTGATTTTACAGTGCTGGCCGCGTTTGATTTATACATTTTAGAAAGAGAAGGGGCTGAAAGTGATTATAGTGATGTGCAAATCAATGCCGCTCACAATTTATTCAAAGAAATGAGCCCTGAAGAAACTGATAGTCTTTTGACCAATATCCTGGCCGGTTTGCCTGGATCTGAGGAACGTTACACCTTATCGGAATTCAAAGCACATCTTAATATATATAAGAATATTGGGGCTACTGAACTAAGAGGAAATCTTAAAGGCTTCCTACAGGAAGTGGTTCCGGTTGCAGAAGATTGTGGGGTGAAGTTGGTCATTCATCCTGATGACCCTCCGATTTCTATCCTTGGACTTCCAAGAATTGTAGGAAATGCGGATGATCTTAGATTTATCTTAAATGCCGTTGAATCACCAAGCAATGGTTTGACATTTTGTACCGGCTCTTTAGGAGTTAACTCAAAAAATGATTTGCCTGGTATGATTAAAGAGTTTGGACACAGGATTAATTTTTATCATTTAAGAAATGTTAAAAGAGACGCTGCCGGTAATTTTTATGAAACAAATCACCTGGAAGGAGATATTGATATGTATGCGGTGATTCAAGCTGTTTTTCAAGTAAACAGGAATTCACCGGATATACAATCTAAGCCTAAACCCATGAGACCTGATCATGGACTTCAAATGCTGGATGACCTTTCAAAGGAAATTTACCCAGGCTATTCAGGGATAGGAAGGTTAAAAGGACTTGCCGAATTAAGAGGTTTAGAGCTTGCAATAAAAAGAAGTTTAGAAGATTATCAATGAAAGAATTTTTAGATCAGGATTTTTTACTTAATACTTCTACTGCTCAGAAGTTGTATCATGATTATGCAGCCAATCTGCCTATCATAGATTATCATTGCCATTTGTCAGCTGAAGAAATAGCTAATGACAAAACGTTTGAAAATCTCACACAAATATGGCTGGAAGGGGATCATTATAAATGGAGGGCACTTAGAGCTTTAGGAGTTAGTGAGCGTTTTATAACCGGGGAGGCCTCAGCATATGAGAAATTCATGAAATGGGCCGAAGTTGTACCACAAACTTTGAGAAATCCCCTGTATCACTGGACTCATATGGAGCTTAAGTTTCCATTTGGAGTAAATAAGCTTCTTAATAAACAGTCTGCAAAAGAGATCTATGATCATTGCACTGACTTGTTGAACACATCGGCGTTTAGCGCAAGGAATCTCTTGAAAAAATATGATGTAAAGGTTGTCTGTACCACTGATGATCCCATAGATTCGCTGGAACATCACCAAAAAATATGTGAAGAAGATTTTGAGATCCGGGTTTTACCCACCTTTCGTCCGGATCGTGCCATGGCTATTGAGGAAGTAACAGGTTTTAATATTTACCTGGATAAACTTCAGGAAATTACGGGATATACCATCGATTCATATCAGGACTACCTGGGAGCAATTAAATTGAGACACGACTATTTTGCCAGCTCGGGTTGCTGCATTTCTGACCACGGCTTAGATCAGATATATTCAGAGGACTTTAGCGACCAGGAAATAGCAGCTATTTTCGCCAAAGCGCGACAATGCCAGAAACTGGAAAAACTTGATGTGTTGAAGTTTAAATCTGCTATGCTTTTGTTTTTTGCAGAACTAGACCATGAGAAAGGCTGGGTGCAACAATTTCATATAGGTGCTTATAGAAATGGCAATGCCCGAATGCTTAAAGCGCTTGGACCAGATTCCGGATTTGATTCAATCGGAGACAATCTACATGCGAGTTCTTTAATCAAATTCCTGGATACACTGGAGAAAGATGAAAAACTGGCACAAACCATCGTATACAATCTTAATCCACGAGATAACGAAATGATGGCCTCTATCATGGGAAGTTTCAATGATGGATCAGTTAGAGGGAAAATGCAATTGGGCTCTGCCTGGTGGTTTTTGGATCAGAAAGATGGAATGGAAAAGCAGATTAATGCATTATCAAACCTGGGGATGCTAAGTTGTTTCGTCGGAATGTTAACAGATTCTCGAAGCTTTCTATCCTATTCAAGGCATGAATATTTCAGAAGGATTTTATGCAATCTTATTGGTGACGATGTAGAAAAAGGCCTCTTGCCAAATGATATGGAAACGCTGGGTGAGCTGGTCAAAAATGTTTGTTATGTCAATGCAAAGAATTATTTCAAATTTGGAAAAGAGATAAAATTAACCCAATTGATATGAGTAGTTTCAATCACCGTAAAGCAAAACATACCAATTTCGGTTTTATTCCGGGTATAAGTTTGAAGCTACTTGTCTTCTTGACTGTTTTGCTTGCTGCGTGTCAACAAGGGGGAAGGGTAAAAGTGCTTAAACTCGCCCATAGCTTAAATACGTCTCATCCGGTTCATGGGGGGATGGAGTACATGGCGGATCGACTTGAAGAAAAATCCAATGGCAAGTTGAAGATCAAAATTTATCCTAATGGTCAGCTTGGAGGGGAGAGAGAAGCAGTAGAGCTTTTACAAATTGGAAGCCTGGCAATGACAAAGGTTTCCGCTGCTGTCATGGAAAACTTTGCTCCAAGCTATAAGGTTCTTGGATTACCATATATTTTTCGAGACAAACAGCACGCTTTTGATTTTTATGATAGTAAGGTAGGAAAAGAAATTCTTGCGCAGGGCGAAGATTTTAGATTAAGGGGACTGTGTTTTTATGATGCAGGTAGCAGAAGCTTTTATACTAAAGACAAGCCCATCAACGAACCAAGTGATCTTAATGGTTTAAAAATAAGAGTTATGAAAAGCAAGACCTCCATTAATATGGTGAAACTGCTGGGCGGCTCTCCGACTCCGATTTCTTTTGGAGAACTTTATACTTCACTGCAACAGGGAGTTATCGATGGTGCTGAGAACAATGCACCAAGCTTCTTTAGCGCAAAACATTATGAAGTCTGTAAGTATTATTCCATAGATGAGCATTCATCGGTTCCTGATGTATTGTTGATTGGAACAGGTGTTTGGGAAAGACTTAATGATCAGGAAAAGCAATGGCTTCAGGAAGCAGCTGATGAATCATCTGTTCATCAAAGAAAATTATGGAAAAAATCAGAGGAGGAGTGCCTTAAAGCCATTAAAGAAGCTGGTGTTGAGATTTCCTATCCGGATAAATCTCCCTTCGCTTCAAAAGTAAGACCTCTTTATGAAGAATATGAAAGGGAACCCGCTATTAAAGAGTTGATCCAAAAGATTAAATCACTCTAACGATATGAGAAAATTTGTTGATAAAATACTCTCTTCTTTCCTTGTTGGTCTAATGGGATTAATGGTTCTGAATGTCCTGTGGCAGGTTATCTCAAGATATCTGCTCAATGACCCTAGCACTTTCACCGATGAAATTGCTGGATTCATGCTTATGTGGTTGGGTCTGTTGGGTGCCAGCTATGCCACCGGTCAAGGCCTACACCTTTCGATCGATTTACTTTCTCAAAAGTTTAGTGAGAAGCATGATTTTACATTAGAATTTTTTACAAACCTCATGGTAATTGCTTTTGCCCTTTTGGTCATGGTAATAGGAGGCGGACGGCTGGTATATATCACGCTGAGTTTAAAACAAACTTCCTCAAACCTGTCAATACCATTGGGTTATGTTTATGCGGTTCTTCCCTTGAGTGGATCATTTATCATATTTTATTGTATATCCAATATTCAGCAAAAATTTAAGCTAAAGTCGACCAATGCAAATAATTGAAGTAGTTATATTATTATTGACCTTTTTGGTATTACTTTCTCTAAGGGTGCCAATAGCCTATAGTATTGGCTTGGCGGCCATGACGACTTTATTGGTAAGCATACCATCTATTCCCGCTTTTACTACATTGGCCCAAAGAATAGCTACCGGACTGGATAGTTTTACTTTGTTAGCCATACCCTTTTTTATATTGGCAGGCCAGCTTATGAACCAGGGTGGTATTGCCTCCCGTTTGATAGAATTTGCGAAAGCATTAGTCGGCCCTTTACCAGGTGGTTTAGCGTTTGTAAACATTGTTGCGTGTATTTTGTTTGGAGCGATATCTGGTTCGGCTGCTGCTGCAGCCTCAGCAATTGGGGGCTTTATGGGACCAAAAATGGAAGAAGAAGGGTATGATAAGGCCTTTGGGGTTGCCGTCAATATTACCAGTGCTTCTACAGGGTTGATTATTCCGCCTAGCAATGTGTTGATCGTTTATTCTCTGGCAAGTGGTGGTATATCCATAGGTGCTTTATTCCTGGCAGGTTACATTCCGGGAATTTTGGTTGGATTAGCACTCATGATTGCAGCAGCATTCATGGCTCATAAGAAAAAATATCCGGTAGGGGCTAGGGTAAATCTATCAGATGGAGTTAAAAAATTTTTCAGCGCCATACCAAGCCTTTTGCTTCTTTTTATAGTAATTGGTGGTATTGTGGCGGGAATATTCACAGCTACCGAGGCTTCAGCCATAGCCGTATTATATACCCTGCTACTTTCTATGATTGTTTACAAGGAGGTGAAGGTCAAAGACCTGCCAAAAATTTTGTTGGAAACCGTAGGAACAACCTCGATTGTCATGCTTTTGATAGGAACATCGATAGGAATGTCCTGGGTGATGTCTTATGAGAGCATTCCACAAAATGTGAGTAATTTGTTATTGACCATAAGTGATAGCAAAATAGCCATCTTACTTATTATAAACGTCATTCTTCTGCTCGTGGGGATCTTTATGGATATAACCCCGGCCGTTTTAATCTTTACGCCCGTGTTTCTTCCAGTGGTTCAAAAAATTGGGATAGATCCGATCCACTTTGGAATTATTATGGTATTGAATCTCTGTATTGGCCTGTGTACTCCTCCGGTTGGATCTCTTCTCTTCGTGGGTTGTGGGGTAGCCAAAATCAAAATTCAGAAAGTGATTAGGCCATTGTTACCCTTATTTCTGGCCATGATCCTCATACTGATGTTAATCACTTACTTTCCGCCGTTGACCATGTGGTTGCCGAAAGTATTTGAATTTTAAAAAATGAAATCGAATTAATTGTTGAAATAAACTAGCTGTAGTTAATCATGAAAAATTTTATACTGTTATTGATGTTAATATGGTTTGTTTCCCCATCTCTTTCAGCACAAGACGATGGTTGGAAAAACCTTTTTAATGGAAAAAACCTAAAAGGTTGGAAGCAACTGAACGGACAAGCTGAATACAAGGTTGAGGATGGAGTGATTGTTGGCGTTTCTGTACCCAATACACCCAATAGCTTTTTATCTACTAAGAAAGATTATCAAGACTTCATTCTCGAATTGGAAGTTAAAGTAGATCCATTGCTGAATTCAGGTATACAGATCAGGAGTAATAGCATTCCTGACTATAGAAACGGATCTGTTCATGGATATCAGGTTGAGCTTGATCCAAGTAACCGAGCCTGGAGTGGAGGTATCTATGATGAAAGCAGAAGAGGTTGGATCTATAACCTGGCTAGAAATGAAGAGGGGAGCAAAGCTTTTAAAAATGGTGAGTGGAACAAGGTGCACATTGAAGCTATAGGCAATACCATAAGAACATGGATCAATGGTGTGCAATGCGCTAATCTTGTGGATGACTTGACGTCAAGTGGTTTTATTGGCTTGCAGGTTCATGGGATCGGCAATGATCAAAAGAAGGTTGGAAAGACAGTGCAGTGGAAGAATGTAAGGATCAAAACGGAGAATTTGGATGAAAGTAGATGGGAAGTTGGTAACGCGCCAGAGATCAACTATGTGGCTAATGTACTAACGGAAGCTGAAAAAAAACAGGGATGGAAATTGCTATGGGATGGTAAAACAACCAATGGCTGGAGAGGGTCTAAACTGGACCACTTTCCTAAAGGCGGCTGGAAGATTGAAAATGGTGAATTATCTGTTTTGGCGTCCGGTGGAGCCGAATCGGAAAATGGAGGTGACATCATTACCACGGATGTATATTCTGATTTTGAGTTGATAGTGGATTTTAAAATAACCGAAGGTGCCAATAGCGGCATTAAATATTTTGTTTTACCAGACTTAAATAAAGAACAACGAGGTTCGTCGATCGGACCGGAATTTCAAATTCTGGATGATAACAAACATCCCGACGCAAAAAAAGGTGTAGCAGGGAATCGTACATTGGGGTCATTATATGATTTAATCACCGCTGCGAATTTGTCTGAACCAAACCGTACTACAAAAAGAGTAAAAGGCACTGGTCAATGGAACCGTGCCAGGATTGTTGCAAAGGGTTCCCGTGTGGAGCATTGGCTGAATAATATTAAGGTGGTGGAATATGAGCGTGGTACACAAATGTATAGAGCACTTGTGGCTTATAGTAAGTATAAGGTATGGCCAAATTTTGGAGAAGCAAAAAAAGGCCATATCCTGTTGCAGGACCACGGTGATCGTGTGAGTTTTAGAAATATTAAAATTAGAGAACTGTAAAACCTATTCAATAAAAACATTAAACCTTGACAAAATGAAAAAGGAATCTGAATCCAGAAGGAACTTCGTTAAGAAGAGCGTTATGGGCGGCATAGGTCTTTCTCTGACCATGTCAGCAAAAAGCTATGGAAATATACTGGGGGCGAATGACCGTGTTAACTTTGCAGTAGCTGGATTAAATGGAAGAGGTGGAGGACTTCTGCATGCCATAAATGCCTGCAAAGATGCTTCCATCGGTTATATATGTGATGTTGATTCAAGAGTCATCCAGACGGCCTCAAAGAGAGTCAATGAACTTTCAGGAACTGATCCGAAGGCCTTTGCTGATGTGCGTAAACTGTTGGAAGAAAAAGATTTGGATGCAATAGTAATAGCCACACCTGACCACTGGCACGCACCGATGGCCATTATGGCTGTGTCAGCTGGTAAACATGCCTATGTTGAGAAGCCATGCAGCCATAATCCATACGAGGGAGAATTATTAATGGAGGCCATGAAAAAATATGGAAAGCTAATTCAAATGGGTAATCAACAGCGTTCAGCACCCACTTCTATTCAGGCTGTTAAAGATATTAAAGATGGTATCATTGGAAAGGTATATCATGGTAAGGCATGGTACTCTAATAAAAGAGGGTCGATTGGAAAGGGTAAACAAGTTGCTGCTCCCGAATGGCTGAATTGGGAACTGTGGCAGGGACCGGCACCAAGGGAAGCGTATAAGGATAACTATGTACATTATAATTGGCACTGGTTTAAAACCTGGGGAACAGGAGAAGTGAATAACAACGGTGCCCATGAAATTGATGTATGTAGATGGGCTCTTGGAGTGGATTATCCGATGAAAGTCGCTTCGAATGGTGGACGTTATCAGTTTGATGATGATTGGGAGTTCTATGATACACAAATTGCGAGTTATGAATTTGAAGGAGATAAAATGATTACCTGGGAAGGACGGAGCTGTAATGCCTTCAGACATCATGGTAGAGGTCGTGGGGCAACCATCCATGGAACAGAGGGTACTATCATGCTTGACAGGAATGGTTATACTGCTTATGACAAGGACGAGAAAGTAATTAAGGAGATGAAGGAAGGTGAAATAAGTGCTACGTTGAACACTATAGGAAGAGGTGGACTGGATGTGAAGCATATGTATAATTTCCTAAGTGCAATTAAGGACGGAGCAAAATTAAACTCCCCGATTGATGAGGGACATAAAAGCGTTTTACTTTGTCATTTAGGAAATATTGCACAGGCTACGGGGGGAGTTTTGCACACAGATCCTAAAAATGGTAGAATATTAAAAAATAAGAAGGCTATGAGTATGTGGAAAAGGGATTATGAAAAGGGATGGGAGCCTAAAGTATAATGTTTTATGGGAAAGGATATCTGAGCCTTTCCCATTTTTTTCATAGTGCTATTATGTCAATGTTATTGTTACATAGTTACTTATCAATGCATCAAAAAAGTTCCCTAAAAATAGTATTAAAAATATTTTGAAGTTGGCAAGAAATAGGGTTAACTTTGCCTTCCTTTTGCGAGAGAGCGGGGTTGGTTTATTGAGTTGATGCGTGATGTTTTGGGGTTATTTAGTTAGTGTGGTAGAGTGGCGGAAAAATAATTGAAAAAACATTTGGTATAAATAAAAACCTTATCTACTTTTGCAACCGCTTTGACAGGGAGCTGCGAAAAAAAAGGGGCTGGAAGGGCCGCTGAAAGCAGTTTAAAAGTAGGCAAACGACATAAGATACAGCAGTGTATTTTCTGTTACAAAGTTCGGGGGACAGCTTTAAAAGGAGCTGTTAAAAAAGCCTGGACAGAAGTTCTTTGAATGGATGTAAAAGATAGCAAACCGCTCTAGTGGACACATAGGTGTTTTTGGACATTTATGTACGTCAACAAAGAGAACAAAAGCCAAGGTTCAAATGACACAATCTCATACTGAGTATGAGATGTTCTAATCTTAACAGGTTAGGACAAAGAACTATTACAATGGAGAGTTTGATCCTGGCTCAGGATGAACGCTAGCGGCAGGCCTAATACATGCAAGTCGAACGGTAACATTTCCCTCGGGAAGATGACGAGTGGCG
>JAUJEA010000014.1 GCA_030442035.1 Splendidivirga corallicola | reverse complement strand
GGTTGAAAAAGCTCTTGTTGCATCGTAAATTGTAGGGTTAGTTGTAATTCGACACTACAATTTAACAAATCAAAAACCCCGAAAAAAGCTATTATCAGCCTATTTCGGGGTTCTTAGTTTAAAAAAAACCTTAACTAGTCCCTCTGAATCAAATAGTTACAATATTCTGGCAGGGCCTATTTCAAAGAATAGCCGGCTGTACTATCTTAAATATTTCTGTACTTTATCCTTGATCACATTTTTATCAGTATCCATCATTGGATCACTATAAATAGTAGTGATAAATTCGAATAAGACCGATTCTCGATAGCCAAGCAATTCAGCTATTTTTAAGCAATAATTTATCTCCTCTTTCATTAGTTTTCCATCGGCTTTCATGAGAAGCACAATAGCATACATATATTCAAATTTTTCACTACTCGGGATATCTCTTAAAAATTCAAGGGATTCAAGTGGTTCCGGTTGATTGATAATATCTTCAATTTCTTCCTTCGAAAACCCATTGGCAAACCCAATTTTTCTGATTAAATCTAACTCCTTTTCCGAAACTTCACCATCAATGCTGGCGAGGTTGACCATTACACTTAACTGAGATTTTATCATGTAGAGCTTTGGTTGTACTAGCTCCAACTATTGTCAAAAAAGCTGGACTAGTTCATTTGATTTTTATCCTTTGGAACTTAATTGCAACACAATTAACAGAAAATATCAATGGAGATCAAAAAATCACAAATTGATACCTAGCAAATATAGTACTAAATTAAAATTATACCAGCTTTTAAAATTTAGAATTTATTCTCTTTATATTGTCAAAGTATGAATTTCTTGGCGCACATTTACTTGTCCGGCAAATCTCCAAAAGTGATGATTGGAAATTTCATTGGCGACTTTGTCAAAGGGAAAAATTATCAAAAATATGATCCTGAAGTTCAGATGGGGATCCTACTTCATCGACAGATCGATTGGTTTACGGACAAACATGAAATTGTTGATAAAAGTAAATCAAGGTTGTGGGAAAAATATAGACACTATGCTGGTGTTATCGTAGATATGTTCTATGACCATTTTTTAGCTAAAAACTGGAGTAGTTATAGCGATGTCCCACTTGATCTATTTGTACAGACCACCTACAGCACAATCGAAACCTATGAATCAATACTTCCTCCAAAGGCCCGGTATATGTTTCCCTACATGGTGAAAAATAACTGGTTAACAAATTATGCTTTTGTCGATGGAATTGACCAGGCTCTCACGGGTATGTCGAGGCGCACGTCATTCAGGTCCAATATGGAAAAGGCGGTCGAAGATCTGAAAACACATTACAAAGCATTTCATGAGGAATTCGTTGAATTCTTTCCACAGCTCATTGAATATTCAAAGGATTTCAGGGAAAATTATAAAAACAAGGGTAATAGTCAGCCCTAAAATAAGTATTCTTTGTTTGAAAAGATTATTTCATTTTTCCAACAAGATTTTAGATCAAAGACTTAAGAAAAAAGAAAAGTTACTATTGATCATACGCTTTGAATGAATGTAAAACAGACAAATTTGCAAACCTTTATCCAATGATTTGAAAAGCTTGCAAATTTGAATCTATCAATTTCAAAAACAAACTATGTATTTTATAGATTCTTTCTTTAATCTTTAATCTGACTCTTAAAGTCTTGCCTAAAAGTTGTTTTTTTAGGCAAGGGTAAATAGAAATACAACTACCTACCCTTATTTTCAAAATCGAAAAGGCATTACTTAATCTCTAATTTGACTTCTGATGTATCATTACCATTTACAAACTTAATCTTGTAGTTCCCTTTTTCGGCATATTTCATTTTTGCAGGCCCGGCACCTTTTTTTCTTTTACCTGTACCCTGATCAGTGATTTTAACGTCCCAATCCAGTGTATGAAAGCCAGGTGTCCCATTCGCTTTCAATCGACGAACTTCTTTATTATCCTTGTCTAAAATCAATGCTTCAAGATTGTTACTTTCCTTGCCAACATAATAAAGTGTGGAAACCTTTGGGTCAAAGGGTTTTGAATAAGGATTTCTCCGCTCTCCCCATCGATCGGAATAACGAAGATCGTTTGGTTTAAATGCCATGACTCCTTTATTAAGGTTATTGGCTGCCAGTTTCTGTAATGGCTTGACATCCATTACATAAATACTTCTACCATGTGTACCAATGACCAATTCATTCTCTCTAGGGTGAACGATCATGTCGTATGAAGCCACATTGGGCACATTGGTTACATGATTCCAATTTGCACCGTGATTAAAACTCACGTAGGTTCCATGATCCGTACCACAATATAGTAAATCAGGGCTTACCGGATCCTGAATAATTACATTGATCGGCTCGTCGGGTAAATCTCCTTTCAATGATCTCCAGGTTTTACCATAATCATTACTCTCATATACATAAGTTCTGAAATCATCTAATCTATAGCCAGTTAAAGAAACAAAAACAGTACCCTCATCATGTGAGGAGGCCATAACGCTGCTTACCCAAAGATCCTTAGGCAAATTAGTGGAAATCAGCTCCCAATTCCCTCCTGAATTTTTAGTTACCTGCAGATTGCCGTCATCTGTCCCAGCGTAGATAAGCCCAAATTTCAAAGGAGACTCTGAAACACAACTGATAGTAGAATAAGGCACATTCCCCTGAGGTTTATCTTTGGTCAAATCCCCACTAATAGCCTGCCAGTTATTACCCTGATCAAAACTTCGATACAAACGCTGTGCACCGATGTATACAATGTCTGCATTGTGTTTGCTTAGTATGATCGGCGTTCGCCAATTATACCTTAATTTAGGCTCACCTATGTCATGACTTGGTGTTACATATTTCCTTTGTCCGGTACTTCTATTGATCCTGTAATAGTTACCGAACTGAAAACCGGTGAAAACGATGTCACTATTTCTAGGGTCCGGTGCTACATACATACCATCTCCACCAAATATTCTCTCCCATTTTTTGGTCCAGTTAGGAATTGATCTTGAAGAGCCCACCAATGTTCCATTATCCTGAAGTCCTCCATAGACATTGTATGGCTTTTCCATATCAAAGTTTACGGTGTAAAATTGTCCAACCGAAGCATTATTAATATGTTCCCATTCAGCACCTTCATCATAACTTACATAAAGCCCCCCATCATTTCCTAATAGAATATGCTTTGGATTGTCAGGATTGATCCACATACTTTGTTGATCAGAATGTACTCCTCCTATTGTGTCAGTTCTTGCATAGGTTTTTCCGCCATCCGTGGATTTTAACAGCGGAACACCCTGAATATAGATGACATCCGGATTCTTAGGTGATATTCTTACTTCACCAAAATAATACCCATAGGTAAAATAAACTCCTTCCAGGTCATAGGAATTGACTTTCTTCCAGCTTTTTCCATAATCCTCGGATCGGTAAACTTCGGCTCCTTTGATCTTTGTATTGAAGAGCGCATTATTAGCATTACCAAAATAGTTGGCCAGATCTTTCGGTTCATATTTGCCTGTTCTGATATCTTTTTTGACAAGTCTACTGTTGTACTTGTTTGGATATCTGTTCTCCTTCAGGAATTCCCCCAGTTTTTTATCATTAAGACCTAACAATGTTTCTTTTGTCATATTCTGAAAATCCGTAATCTTTAGTTTATCAGATTTTTCGTCCGGCTTCTTTTCTTCCTTTGTTTCATATTGATTGTCCAGAAATGCATACATAATATTGGGTGAGCTCTTTGCAATATCTAATCCAATCCGTCCATTGTATTGGCTCTCCGGAAATCCATCCATTGATTTCTTCCAGGTTGCACCTCCGTCATCTGATCTATAGATTGCAGAACCAGGTCCGTTACCTTTGAAATTCCATGCGCTTCTTGTCCTTTCCCAGGAAGCTGCCCACAATTGATTTGGATCCTGAGGGTTAATCACCAAATCGATGACACCGGTGCTATCGCTGATGTAAAGTGTCTTCTCCCAGTTGGCGCCACCATCTGTTGATTTGTAAACACCCCTGGCTTTGTTTTTTGAATAAAGTGAACCAATAGAAGCTACCCATACCGTATTCGGATCAGTAGGATGCACAATGATCCTGGAAGTATGCTGGATATCATCCAAACCGATCTGTTTCCAGGTTTTACCTGCATCATCGCTTCTGTACACTCCGGAGCCTGCATAACTGGAGCGACTGCTATTTTTTTCTCCGGTGCCTACATAGATAATCTGATCATCGGAAGGAGCCAATGTAATATCTCCGATTGTCAATGCTCCTTGATTGTCAAAGATTGGCTTAAAAGAGACACCATTATTAGTAGTTTTAAAAACACCTCCAGATGCGTAGGCGACATAATACGTATTGATGTCCTTTGAACTAACATCTATGTCTGTGATTCTTGCACCCTGTACCACGGGTCCGATACTTCTTACATGATAGTTTTTCAGCAAAGATGTCTCAGACATTTTTTTTCTTTGCTTAATGGCATTCATAATCTCCTCTGAAGAGGATGGACCATTTTGTGCGCTGATGTTATTTAAAACAAAAATTATAGAACACAGGCACAGGATTAGTTTTTTGGGTATAAAAAAGTTCATCTATCTATAATTGTTTATTAAGTGCCTAAAATTAAAAAATAATACTTATTTCAAAAGTCTTGTTTTATTTGTTAATCATTAGCAAAAGTTTCTCAAATGCTTGTTTCCAGACCTAATAAAAACACCTTATTCGCACTTTCATTCTTTCTTCTATTGAATTATGCCCTGCTAGCCTATTTATTAACAACATATGGCTTCACGGGATTCGCTGTCTGGTATGTTGATCTCTTCACGATATTGTTAATCATTATAGGGGCCATAGTTACCATGAAAGTAATTTCAGGAAACAAAGTCATTCTGATAGACAAGGAAAAAATACAAGTGAAGTACCCTATGAAATTTTCAAAAAAAAGGTTTCGGCTAAAACAACTTGAGCTATGGGAAGAAACTATTATCAAAACCAGCAATAGCGTTTTTAAAGAACTCCATCTTCGTTTCGAAAACGGATCGGTAAAACTAAGCAAGCAGGAAAATTCTAATTATGAAAAGGTATTGAGCTACTTTAAAAGAAACGCCGCCAAAAAACAAAAAAGACCTAAAAATTAGCACAGTGAATACCGTCAAATAGTTTCCCAAAATTAGATCGGTTAATTAGATTTGAGAATATTTGTCCCAAAATTGGAAAATATGAGAGGATCAAAATTCCACAAATAGGCTAAAAATGGTAGAAAACAATGATTTCGTGTTTTGGCATTGGCATTGAATAATGCCAGTTATCTTAATCAATTTAAAATTCAGCTATCATGACCACGACACAACACATCATTTTTCTTCTGGTATTATTTGGAATAGGCGTTGGTTCCTCACTCTTATTATTTTGGTTCTTGTTCAAAAGAGATCATAAATAACTCAACACCATATTTATGTCAATTACTTTTTTTAATTTGATGCTAAACATGGGTTGAATTATTTCAAGGATTTTTCAGAATTCTTTAATCAGACTATTAACACATCCAATCAATAATTTCAATCGAATTTAGCATCTCTGATAAACTTGTGATCAAGCAGATAATATCTTGAATTGAAAAGTATCCATTATAGAGGCTATTTAACTGTTAGCAATAGCGAAATTTCTTTCTCTCCATTCTTTAAGTTTGGGTCTAATAATATCTCAATCAATCTTCACTCATTCAATTCAAAAACTTTAGAACAATTCCATTAATCCTCCTTCCAACTCCGACATTGATCCCAAATAAATCCTTTATCACGCAATGAATGAACCTTGGATCATCTTAAACAATCCAATAAATCACCAGCCTATTTCCAAATGTTTTGCTATGACATTGGCAGTTTCGGGGAACTAACTTTTGGTTTTCCGAAACAAGAAAAGAGCTCTCACATATTTACTTGTTCCGTTCAGAAGACACTCGAAAGTCATTTTATCCGTCTAGTTGTAAAAAGAATGATTAATAATAATCGTTTTAACTTTTTAATCCCAGAATAAAACTTTGTCAACAAAATTGAGACGCCAAATCTCAATTTGGGAAAAATATACACAATAAATCAATTGAAAAGCGCATTTAGAGAGCATATGAGGCTATTTCACTTTTGGCATATGCATTGCAAAATGATTTGCATAACAATTTTTAAACAATAAAGATCATGACAACGACTCAACATATCATTTTTTTAATAGTGCTGTTTGGAATAGGTGTAGGTTCTTCTTTCCTACTATTTTGGTTCTTATTTAAAAGGGACAAAAAATACAACAAGTGATTTATGGCTTTATTTTGGATTGACCAGCGCATTAAGACCACCACAACTGTATTACCTTCATTGGTTCCTCTCTTTAATTTCCCACACTAACCTAACCGCCAATCAATTGTTTTCAAGCCTTTTCTTTCTATTCCCGACTTTCTCTTAAGATTACATTCCGTTTACCAAGCGACATTCTTTTTTTGCAAGAACATTAACTGTTCTACTATAATCAACACTTTCCACAGCCCTTCCTAAAGTTCCACCACTGGAATTCAACTGATTCTACATTAAGAAATATTTGGTAAACAGGCTTCTAGCCATTGAAGATGGACATGCTGACAATTGTTAAATGGATTAATGCAGATACGCTCACTCGAACCCTCCTTACTTTCATAAAATTCACGTTCTCATTTTGAAACTCATAAAAATTTTTTGGGATTCATTTTCCCATTTTGAAACAAAAGATAATGCTCATATTGAACAAAAAGAGCTCCTAGGGCCTTTAAAGAGTATTTTCATGTTTTGGCACATGGGTTGAAAAGTCATTGGTATATTATTAAAACTTAAAATTCAACTATCATGACCACGACACAACACATTATCTTTCTTGTAGTATTATTTGGAATAGGCGTTGGTTCCTCTTTCCTGTTATTTTGGTTCTTGTTTAAAAGAGATAATAAATACAAAAAATTTTAAATTGCTTTAGCCAATCCGGTATAATTTGAAAAAAGGAGATTTACTGATAGTTTTGACAAGGCAATACTTTTACCGGACATAAAAAACAACAGGATATGATCAAGTCCCTTTTACTTGTAGGATTTGGAGGATTTCTTGGCAGTATAAGCCGTTTCTACATAAACCACACCATGGAAAAACTGATTCAAACACCTTTTCCCTATGGAACATTTATAGCCAACGTTGCGGGCTGTTTTATCATCGGCCTCATTTATGGAAGTTCTCTTAAAGGGCAATCTATCTCACTTGATACACGGCTTTTTTTAACCACCGGATTCTGTGGAGGCTTCACCACCTTCTCAACCTTTTCGCTTGAAAGTCTGAATTTATTTCAAAATGGACAGATCTTTCATTTTTTCATCTACACTTCCCTGAGTATTTTATTAGGATTTGCAGCTACCTTCCTTGGTATACTGATCATGAAGTAGAAACCCGATCTTATTTTTTGCTTTTGAAAACACCGTTTCTCCAGTCTCTGATAAAATTGGTCCAGGTTATCGGATTCAGGAAGTTATTGGGGGGTGCAATTCCAGTTGTATTATACAGTTTGCTGTACCGCATTTGATCATAGTAGAATTTATCCTCTTCATATTCTTTTCGTAAAACATCATTCAAATTATCCTTGGCTAAGAATATTTCATCAGCCTGAGATCTGGGCAACTTAATTTCATGAAAAGCCCTTACAAAGTCCTCCGTACTCGGCCAGGCGATAATTTCTACTTCTTCGAGTTGCAGTATTTCACGCCGCATGAGTTGAATAAGGGAATAGTAAGGGTCTTTGAGTGTTTCAGGCACAACGAAAACTGCTTTTTTGTAGCCAATGGCAGAAAAATCTAACGTATCTAATTCTCTAACAAAAATTGAAAAATGGCCCGAATTATCACTGAAAGTGCCTCGTAGACTGTTTCTAACAGAAATGGAAACATAGGGCACTACATTAACGGTATCCGCATCAACCACTACCCCGGAAATTTTGATTACATTTCTCTTTTGAGCCTGGTTTTCATGAAAAACCATTAAGAGAATCAAGATCAAAAGTCCTTTAAACAAATATTTCCACATTATTCTGTTATGATTGATCATTCGTTCCACTTTATTTAGTTCTGTTTAATGGCTCCAATCGTATTGATCTATATTTTCCAGTGCCGCTAAAAGCAGGGCAATACAGTGATTAATATCGTCCTTCTCAGCCATTTCGATCACCTGGTGCAAATGTCTGGTAGGTATTGAAATAGCACCTGATATCGCCCCATCTTTGCCTCGTCGCTGAACACTTGCGGTATCTGTGCCCCCTGCTACTAATATCTCAGATTGCCATTTAATCTCATGATCGTCCGCCATTTTTCTGAGGTAATTAACCATTCTATAATCACATATGGTCATTGCATCCAATATTTTGATGGCTGCCCCATTACCAAGTGCTGTAACCTGCTCATGAGGCTGGGCACCGGGAAGGTCAAAAGCAATGGTTGTATCCAAGGCTATGCCAAAGTCAGGATTGATAATTTGTGCCGCCACCGAAGCTCCTCTCAAACCTACTTCTTCCTGCACGGTAAAAACAGCATATAAATCATAGGGAATTTCCTTAATTTTTCTTAATGCTTCAATTAATATAAAAACTGAGACTCGGTTATCTATTGATTTACAATTGACACAATTTCCCATTTCTATCAATTCCCTTTCCCTGGTGATGGGATCACCCACGGCGATGTACTTCTCAACTTCTTCTTTAGGCATTCCCATGTCAATAAAATAGTCCTCAATTTTGGCTACTTTATTTCTTTCCTCCTGAGTCATGACATGAATGGGTTTACTGCCCATAACCCCAATCAGATCTTTTTTTCCATGGATAATAACACGCTGAGCCGTAAGTGTTTTAGGGTCGAAACCTCCTAATGGCTGAAAGCGGATAAACCCGTTTTCATCGATATGTGATACAATGAAACCAATTTCATCCATATGTGCAGCGACCATTACTTTCTTTCCATCGGCACCGGATTTTCCCTTTTTTAATGCGATGACATTTCCCATATTGTCAATATCAATCTGATCGACCAAAGGCTCAATCTCCTTTATCACCAAATCTCTGATCTTTTTTTCAAATCCCGGAGCTCCGGGTGCTTCACATATGTCTTTTAACAATCTAACATTAATACCCATATCACTTTTTTAGTCTTAATTAAATGGTTGAGTGAATATATAAAAACAACTTCAAATTCAGAGGGATAATTTTTTTGAAAAAAAAATGTTTAAACATTGAACTTATCGAAACCCCCATATGTTTCATTATCAACTTATCAAATATGCTGGTCGATAGGATGCCGCTCTTAAATGAAGTTTGGGTATTTAAGGGCGGTCTTTTCCTTTAAGGAGAATTTATTTACAATAAGAATAATAAAAAAACCTGCTCGTACTGAAGCAGGTTTTTTTGTTGTTGTCTAATTTGAAGAAGTATTCTTTTTATGATCATCTGCTAAAAAGGTAACCCGACAAAATACCCTTCCTAAATCAAGCTGGTTCCTTTGGCCATTTTCACTTTATAGAACTTTATATCTTTTTTCATTTCTTTTTTATAGCAGCCACGCACTTCTTCAATGAAAAGGTCTACATCCTGATCTTTGATAAGATTGATAGTGCAGCCTCCAAATCCTCCTCCCATCATTCTGGCACCTATAATATCGGGCTTTTCCCTGACTATTTGTACCAACAGATCCAGTTCTTTACAACTGACCTCGTAGTCTTTGCTAAGTCCATCATGGGATTGGAACATCTTTTCTCCAAATTTATCCAACCTGCCATGTTGGAGATCTATGCATCCCTCTTCAACTCTTGTGTTTTCATGGATTACATAGCTACATCTTCGATATACCACATCACTCATATAATCCTTGCATTCTTCCAGCTTTTCCAAGGAACAATCTCTCAGGCTTTTTACATCAGGATACCTCCTGTGAACAACCTGAACACCTTTTTCACACTCCTGTCTTCTGGTATTATATTCGGAGGAAGCCAATGAATGTTTGACCTGAGTATCAAACAAAACAATTCTATAATCAGGAATACGCGATTCAAAATACTCATACTGCAGCGATCGACAGTCCAGCTTCATGGCATGATTTGTTCTACCAAACATATTGGCAAACTGATCCATTATACCACATTGTACTCCGGCAAACTCATGTTCAGCTTTTTGGGCCATTTTCACAAGGTCCATCTTTTCAATACCAAATTCATGAATATGGTTCAAAGCGAAAGCTAGCCCACATTCAACTGCAGCAGATGATGAAAGTCCGGCTCCCACCGGAATATCTCCGCCAAAAACGCAATCAAACCCATCAACAGGAAATCCATTCTTTTTAAACTGATCGATGACACCAAGGAGATAGTTTGCCCAATCTTTTTGTGATTTATTAATTTTACTTAACTCCGTACAATCTGACTCATCAAGATCAAAAGAAAAAAATCTGCACTTCCTTTCTCCATTAAAATTGATGGCAAACACTATTTCTTTATCAATTGCAGCCGGAAGTACAAATCCATCATTATAATCTGTGTGCTCACCAATAAGATTGATCCTTCCAGGTGATCTCACTAACAGCGGTTGATTACCATACAGCTCCACAAATTTCTTCTCAATTCTCTTCGGATCCATTCAATTTTTTTTTACAACCTATTATGTATAATTAAAACCTACCAATACCTGAAAACCCTTATAATCAGGGATCATGAAAGTATTAGTAAGGTTTATAAAAAATGCTTTAAGTGATTACCAGAAAATAGAATACAGGGCCACCAAAATACCACAAATAAGCAAAGATCCAACAATGAATGAATTGCTCAATTCAAACCAGCTTCCATCCATTTCTTCTTGAGGTTCCTCTTCTTGATCAGCCACTGTAAATTTCAGTAGCGAAATAATCAATACCACGAGGATCACCATGGTGATCAATACTTTGACGACGACCGGCATGGAAATCAAGTCAAGCCCGTGATAAATTGGCACACCTACAGTAGCCAAGATAAGGGTCAGAATACCCGGCTTGATCCATTTTTTACTTAATTGAATGCCTTTTGAATAATCCTTGTTACGATCGAATTTGCTAACAATGATCATAACAAATATCAAAGCACAGAATACAATACCCATTCTGTCGATAAATGGCAGTCCTTCAATCTTACCGAAGCCTACAGATAGAGGAATGGCTACAATAGCCGCAACCAAAGCCGCATTTGCAGTAGTCCGCTTCCAAAAAATACCCATAAAGAAAATAGCCACGATAGCAGGTGTTATATATCCTGAAAAATCCTGGATGAATTGGAAGGCCTGATCAAGCGTACTCAATTGTGGTGCAGTGATAACGGAAAGGATCAACGCTACAACACCAGCGATACGACCCGTAGATACCAATTTGGTTTCGGAAGCTGTCTTATTAAAGTAATTTCTGTAGATATCCATGGTAAAAATAGTAGCAATACTATTGATCATAGATGCTAATGAAGAAACAATGGCTGCGGTAAGTGCTGCAAAAGAGAGTCCTTTCAGTCCTACGGGCAATAAATTGAGCAATACAGGATAGGCTTTGTCAGATTTTATCAAATTTTTAGATGCATCTGTCATAGCACTGGTGAATTCACCACTTCCACCTTCCCGAGTAACAATGACATACATGGCAATACCAGGAATCACTACCAATAAAGGCATTAAAAGCTTCAAAAAACCTGCGAAAACCAAACCGTTTCTGGCTTCATTCATATTCTTGGCAGCCAGCGCCCTTTGTGTTATATATTGGTTAAATCCCCAATAACCGATATTAGCAATCCACATTCCTCCGATTAATACACTTAACCCGGGAAGTTTATTATAAGCATCTTCCATCCCACCGGATCCGTCAGGAATCGCAAACTGTCCCTTCTCAAATATCATATGAAAGTGAGTAGAGGCTTCTTTTCTAAGATCAGAAAGGCCTTTTAATACACTTCCGTCTCCAACCAGCTCCAGGGCTAAATAGGAGGTGGCTAATCCACCAGCTACAAGGAACACAACCTGCACGACATCCGTCCAGGCCACTGCTTTTAATCCACCATACAAAGAGTATAAAAGTGCAAATGCTGCCAAACCAATGATACCATATATCAGTTTTACATTCAGTATGGTCTCCAGGCTGAGTGCTCCCAGATAAAGTACCGACGCAAGATTTACGAACACGTACAATAACAACCAGAAGATCGCCAAGCTGGTCCTTACCCTGCTATCATATCTTTTCTCCAGGAACTGAGGCATTGTATAGATCTGCTTCTCCAGAAATATCGGCAGGAAAAAGATCGCTACGATAATCAATGTAGCGGCAGCCATCCATTCATATGTGGAGATGGCCAGGCCCATTGCAAAACCGGATCCCTGCATGCCTATAAACTGTTCTGCAGAAATATTAGAAGCGATCAACGAGGCTCCTATGGCCCACCAGGGAAGCGCCTTACTTGCTAAAAAATAATCCTTGGAATCTTTTTTATGCCCCTTTTTCTCTCTGGAAACCCATAGACCAAGTCCAATAATGACGAGACAATAAGCCGCGAAAACAACGAAATCAAGCGTACTAAAATTCATTCGTGATAATAGGTTAAGGTTTAGTTAAATCCGCTAAAAATAAGAACAAATTAAATACCTGGCAAATCCCTGAGAAATAGGACTTAACCATCAAAAAGATCTCAGAGTTTCCAAACATTATATTGGTTTCAAAGCATTAGAAAAACAATTCAAATATAAGATCAAGTGATCCAGTCTTTATTCGACTCCCAAATTAAAGATACATTTTAACATAGATACCCTCTAGACCTCTACATGATCTTAGCAGCTGGAAATTGGGTTTGACTAAAAGCTTAAGATGATAGATGAAAATTAGGATGATCCCGGATCAAGCATAAGTATCTGGTGGAAAGGTTGGTGGAATTGTGTTTAAGTGTTGAAGTGTTCGAGTATTTAAGTTGAAATATGAAGGCTCCTTATTTCCATGACCTCCGAGTCACAACAAGTACAAACTATTAACTCTTTTCAAATCTTCCTGTCCTTTCCAATATCTTCAGTCTGAACACAACGGGCTTGAGCTGTGGATTTCTAATGATGTGTACTTTATCCAGTCCAAATTTTGGTTGACTTGTTTCGGAAGTAGTTAAGGGCATAATTCTATTCACTAAAACATGTAAAGCATTTTCGCTTTCAACTCCTTCCAATTCCTCATATAGTCCCTGTATAATAATACTTTGCCAGTTGGCCATGTTCTGAATATGATCTACCTCAAAGCAGACATGTGGATTCTGCCGCATCATCTCGATCTTTGTTCCTTCCTTGGTGTGGCAATAAATATAGTCACTTTGATAGGCATAAGTAATGGGCACCACATAGGTTCTTCCTGCATGATGGCACCCTAACCTGCCAATTACTTCGCTCTTTAACAAAATGTCCATTTGGACATCGTTTAAACGGCCAAGCATATCTTAGATAATTATTTAAAAAATTTTGAAGGAAGACCGGATTAGTTATAGAGATTGTTAATCCTTAAAAGACCATTAGGATCAACTACTCTAATTGTTCTTCCATTAATATTGATGAGTTTTTCAGACTTGAATTCAGATAATAACCTAATCACTGTTTCTTTGGCGGTTCCAATAATATTGGCAAGATCTTCTCTTGATAAGCTGATAAGGTTCTTTTTATTTTCGTTTTCAAATACCTTGTCAAGTTCCAACAATGTTTCAGCCAATCTACCTCTTACAGGTTTATAGGCAAGTGCCACCATTTTCTCTTCTGCTTCAGCCAGGTCTCTGCTCAACAATTGAGTGAAAAAGGTAGTGAAATCAGCATCTTCTCTCAATAAATTGTTAAAATCTTCCTTTGGTACAAATGCCAATACTGCATCTTCCAGTATGGATGCGGAAACAGTATACCTTGTATTGGTCAGTAGTTCACGGTACCCGAGAAAATCACCCGGTTTGGCAATTCTGATTATTTGCTCCTTACCGTCACTACCATACTTATAGATTTTTACTTTACCTGATTCGATATAATAAAGTCCCCGAGGTGTGTTGCTTTCATTAAACACCACTTGCCCCTGCTTATAAAATGTACTCTCAAAATACGTTCTGAGCTTATTTATCTTACTTGGAAGTGAGAAACTTAGTTCTAAATTCCCGTAGGGTTGGTTCATTAATTCGGTATACATAATCGTCAAGTTTAAATCTGAAAATCGTGTAAAAGCATGAACCAAATTTCGTATGACAGACCCTTTTATATTAGACGTGAAAAGCGTATTTCTCAAAATACGTTATATACTTAGAAAACTAATGAATTTGCGTAGACTGAATTGTTGTAACAACCTGACTGATATCAAAAACCCTCAGAAAACCACGGAAATGCACAAATTGCCAAAAAGTTTCTACGTGTTTTTACCTAGTTTTGAAAGAATAGTAAGGTGCAAAAATTGACAATCGATTAACTTGTGATATTATTCCTGAAGGCAAACCTCACCAAGCCAGCTGTATTTTTAACATTTAATTTCTGAATAAGATTCCTTCTGTGTGTGTCTACTGTTCGTTGACTAATAAAAAGTTTCTCCGCTATTTCCTGATTAGTAAATTCATCAGCAATTAGTTTCAATATTTCAATTTCGCGTTTTGTCAATTCTTCAACCGACTTATTTTCGGACTTGGAGGTCTCTACCTTTTTTTTCATAAACTGCTTCATGAGCGTACCTGAAACCTCTTTGGTAAAATAAGTTTCTCCCTTGGAAACGGTGTTTATTGCCTCCATAAGCTCCTTCATCCCAGTTGTTTTGAGAATATATCCTAATGCTCCGGCTTGAAGCATATTGATAATATTGGATTCTTCATCATGCATGGTCAAAGCCAGTACTTTGACTTCCGGATGCTGTTTGGTGATAATCTTGGTAGCCTCAATACCGTCCATAACATCCATACTTATATCAATGAGCACCAGGTCAACGGTTTGTTCCTTAAGTTTATCAATCGCCTCCTGTCCATTTTGTGCTTCATCTACAATCTCAATGTTGCCAGCATTGCTTAAAGAGGACTTTATTCCCTCTCTAACCATTTGATGATCATCTATAACAAGAATTCGAATAGGTTCCATGATTAATTTTTTATAGGCAATTCAACGGTCACAGAGGTTCCTTTACCCGGAGTCGAATCAAGCTCAAGTAATCCATCCAATGCTTTAACTCTGGTGGCAATGTTTTTTAATCCAAATCCATCTGATGAAACTTGGTTCACACTGGCAATATCAAAGCCTCGTCCGTCATCTTCGATCAATAACACGATGCTATCTTCATGTTTCACTAATTGAACATTAACCTCCTTACTTTGAGCATGTTTAAGGATATTATTCATCAATTCCTGCACAATCCTGTATAAGGCAATTTCAACTTTCGGATCTACTCTGCACTCTAAACCATAAGGCTGAAAGTTGATCTTTATCTGATTAGTTTCATCAATAAAACCAAACAAATAGTCCAAAGCCTTCACCAGACCGTAGTTCTCGAGGATACGCGGCATTAAATTATGGCTGATTGTTTTGACATCGCTGATCGTATTTTCCAATAATAACTTCAACTTATTATAGGTTGATCTGAACTTTTGATTGAAAATCTCCAATTCAGGTTCCAATGCATTAAGATTCAAATTTATTGCTGAAAGCGATTGACCCAAACCATCATGCAATTCCTTGGCTACACGTTTCCGCTCTTGTTCCTGTCCCTGAAGTACTGCGTTCATCAAAGAGGATTCCATTTTTTTCCTTTCAGTAATATCTATACCAGAACTAATGGTAGCGGAAGGTTTCCCTTCTTCATCATATATGACAGTATTATGCCATTCTATTAATCGAAATTCTTTGGAAGGAGTAATGATCATGCTCTCAAAATGTCTGATTGTGTCTGCCGGCTCATATGCCATTGAATCGAAAGTCTTTCTAACTTTCATCCTTTCTGATTCGGGCACGAAATGTTCAAACCAATTTTTACCCAAAATATCTTGTTCCTCCCTCTGCAATACCTCACATCCTTTTTGATTAACCCTAATGACTTGTTCATCTTTGTCAAGCACTATAAATATGGCATTGGCAACATCCAGATAAGTTTGTGCTGTCTCCTTCTCTTTTCTTAATGCTTCAGCCGCCCTGCGTCTCTCGGAGATATCAATGATAATAGCCATGAACATGGGATGGCCATCGAAAATTGACAACTGCAAATGAACTTCTACAGGATAGGTGCTTCTGTCCTTTCTGCAGTGCAAGGTTTCAAATTTAATTTTGTCTACCTTACCACTTTTGAGGGGTGCTATTAAAAGCGTGAACTCTTCCAGGGAATATTCAGGCTTTATGTCTACCGGTGTGAGCGTTTTAAGCTCATCCAAGGTGTAGCCAATATTTTTGATGGCTCCCTGATTTACCCTTGTGAATTTTAATGTATCGGCTTCAAAAATGTATATCTCATTCTGAGACTCTTCAAAGATACGTCCCAATTGAATGGCTTCTTCTTCTTTTCTTTTTCTTTCTGTGATATCAATGATGAAAGCAATGACCAATATCTCATTGTCAGATTTTGTATGACTGAGGCTTACTTCGATCGGAAATTCCTGATTGCTTTTTTTTACGCCACACAAATGCATCCCTTTGCCCATAGACCTGTTTTTTGGACTTCCATGGTATTTTTCTCTATGTCCGGTGTGTGCAGATCGCAAACGATCAGGAACC
The DNA here is from genome assembly GCA_030442035.1 of Splendidivirga corallicola. Taxonomy (GTDB): domain Bacteria; phylum Bacteroidota; class Bacteroidia; order Cytophagales; family Cyclobacteriaceae; genus Splendidivirga; species Splendidivirga corallicola. The sequence continues at coordinate 177,307 of JAUJEA010000014.1, read as the reverse complement.
AATACTTCAATTTTCTTTCCCAACAATTCACTCTTCTCATACCCGAACATTTCCTCACAGCTAGGATTGATCATTTCTATCTCACCTTCTGCATTCACCACAACAATACCTTCTGTTGCAAACTCAAAAAGCAGTTTAAAGATCTCATCATTCATTGAAAGCATAGCAGCAGATTGTAGTAGTAGGTTTCAGTGGTTTTTTGGAGAAAAGATCCATTCATATCCATTGCTAATATAGGAAATTAGTGATCAACTTCTCATCTTATTTTCTCAAGGAAAGTAGAAATTTTAAGTACAATATATTAAAGGATCATTGTAAAGAAGAACAGATTATTGAACGGTTTCAAGGGCAGTCAGTTTATTCTCCATAAGCTCCAACTGCTTAGTGAGCCGTCCAAGGATATTGAGCTTAAGTATGGGATTATTTGCTGCTAATGTTTCAAAATGTTTACCCGATATTTTACAGACCAGGGTAGGTTCAAGTACTTTACTTGTATTGGTATGAAATCCATTTCCTAAAAAAGCATGAAGACCCAGAAACTGACAGTCCCTCACAAGCCTCAGCGTCACTTTCCTATTGTTCAAATCAGTTTTATAAATTTTAACCTTGCCTTGTTTATAAAGGTAATAGAACGAATCTGCCCGGTCGCCTTCCATAAAAATTATATCCCCTTCTTCATAATACCTAAATTCCACACCATCATTTTCCGGGTCAAGCTGCAGGTCCTTCACTGGACAAAAGCCCCAGCCGAAGGTACAATTGGTACAGTGTGTCATGCTTTTATGCCTTTTCGATTTAAACTTATTACAAAAGTAGACTGCGCTTGTTATAGAATAAATGATCTTTATCATTCTGCATTTTGATTTGCATCACTATCAGATTATATCAATGAAATCCTCCGAATTGGAGTAAAAGTTATTTGAGTAGCTGAAATATAAAAGATTTGATAATTCAGTGAATCCTAGCTGAAATCCGAAACTTAAGAACTATTGAGAATCAATTAACAACTGATGAAATTCTTTTTGGGCTATGATCAATGCTTTATGAGAAGAGTAAAGTTCCCGGTTAATATTTAAAGCGGTTGACATTTCCAATTCAGTGAAATGCTTCCTGTTGATGCGTGAATAAGCCTCCTTCAACATGCCGTCGTAGTTTCTTTGTATTTTAAGCATCAAATCACTGTAGCAATCAAAAGCATGATCTACCTCTCCGGTTTCCAGGCAGTTTTTAAAACTCAGATAGAACTCCTTTGAAGCGTTTTCAAATTCATGGTACAGTTTGTTTAAAACATTTTTTTCCGAGGTGTAAAATGCAGTCAAATTGTGTTCTATATCTTTAATGCCTTTTATTGAATGAAGCGCATTTCGCACAATTTCTACCAATTTACTTAATTTATCAGCCTCCATGATTTCCAATGGTTGCTGTTGAATGTGTTGATAAAAAACAATCAATTCTCCTTCCAGTTGTTTAATTTTTAAATATTGATCATTAAAGGATAAACCGGTGAAGATCTTCTTAAAATGATTATCGAATTCTTCTTTAACTACTAGATAAAATTCACTTTCTTTTATTTTAAATGCCTTTAGGTGACAATAGTAGGTACGCCGTAATAAATGACCTATCTCGTTCATAAGCGCCTGCGTTGCCGCTTCAGGCACTTCATGGGTAAGAGGATTTATGTACTGTGAAACAGTGTGATTGGTCTCTCGATACCTCCTTTTTAAGAATTTGGCAAATACGCCTAAGAATGGAACAAAAATGATAATACCTATTAAATTAAATAAACTATGAAACACTACTAAACCCATAAGAGGATCTAAGAAAGTGAGCATTTCCTGAATCAACCAAACGAGAGGTACCAGCAGTGCAAAGGCAATCAGATCCGTTACAAGGTTAAAGAGAAAATGACCTAAAGCAACCCTTCTTTTTGGAGCTAAACCGGTAATACCACCAATGAGTACAGTAATGGTGGTTCCAAGGTCTGACCCTATGACCATGGCAGCGGCTGATTCAAATGGGATAATACCACTGTTCAAAGCACTTAAAGTAATTACCATCGAGGCAGAACTGGATTGTATAATTGCAGTCAACACAAATCCCACAAGCAAAAACACCCATGGAGCATAGCCGGAAAAAGAAGATATATCGAAGTAAGAGGCTACTTCATCGATACTGACTTTCATAAAATCCAATCCCAGGAAAATAAAACCAAAGCCGACGAGTGCTTTGCTGATATTCAAGAGCTTGTGTTTTTTAGAAAAAAGAACAAGACCTAATCCTCCTATCGCAATAAATGGAAGCGAAAAGCTTTCAATTTTAATTTTGAACCCCAACAGCGTAACAATCCAGCCAGTGAATGTAGTTCCTAAATTGGACCCCAGAATTACTCCCAGTGCATTGGTCATGCTGATAGCACCGGCGCCAACAAAGGCCAGAAGCATAAGTGAAACAACGGAACTACTTTGTAATACGGCTGTTAAAAATGTACCACTCAGTATAGCCCTGTATTTATTATGCGTATGTCTTCTTAAAAAAAGCTTGAATTTTCGGCCTGCCACTTCCCTGATACTTTCTTCTAATTGAAACATACCAAAAAGAAAAATTCCAAGGCCAGCAAGGAGTTTCCAGATATCTAAATAGTCAGTCATACAACTCGATATGGATATAACCAGGAAGAAATCATTAATGCAATCATTTCAATATGATCATTGAATTAGGTATATCCTTCACTGTTTTAAAATGATCACTATCATTTTCAGAACTGATTGGCATCATCGAATTTTTCCCGATAAAAGATCAATTTTATCCATATAGTAAATGATAAATTGTTTTCACTTAAATAGGATTGCGCATATGGAAAATTTAAAGCAGGCCAACAATGACTTTCTACTTCAAAGAAGCTTAGATGATCTTCATACAACAAGTAAAAAATGGCTATCACAGATAGACTTTTGGAAAGACGAACTCCATTTTTTTCAAAAGCTTCTGGACATCAATGCCGGAAAGGCAATTGATCAGGATCAAAAAAAACAAATTGATCATTTTCAAAATTTAATCATTTATTATTCCGGTGAACTACTTGATGAGTATCATCAAAAAGTGCGGCGTCATGAAAAAAAATTAGAAACATTGTTGCTTAGTGTCAAGGAAAATGAACAGGCTTACAGAGAGGAACATATAACAATACATGATGAGATAGAATCATTCGAAAAACAATTTCAGGAGTATAAAAGAGAACTCTTTTCATTTATTGAAAGTCTTCAGGTTTGATGAATGTCATGGCGAAGCCTGACAAATGTCATCAAAAGAAGGCTGGCCAAATATTAATTTAATCGATTATTTCACTATTAGTTAACATAAAATAGGAGGATCTGAAAATGACGACACCGGCAAAAAAAGATTCAGGACTGTTTTCTAACGTACCTTCCTTATTTGCGGATTTCTTTGAAGATGATCTATTCGGATTCGATAGAAGCAATGAATGGGTATCAAAGGTACCTCCAGCCAACGTGATGGAAAATGAAGACAACTATGTTATCGAAATGGCTGCTCCCGGAATGAAGAAAAAGGACTTCCAAATCAATATTCAAAATGGAAATCTTACCATAAGTGCAGAAAATGAAACGGAGGAAGTAAAAAAGGAAAAAACCTATACGAGAAAGGAATATGGTTATACTTCCTTCAGTAGGTCATTCAGGTTGCCAGAAATTATTGATTCGGACAAGATCCTGGCTAAGTATGAAAATGGAATTTTGCAATTGACACTACCTAAAAAAGCGAAAGAAAAAATTCCGGTTAAAAAAATAGCTATAAGTTGAATCAAGATGAACTAAAAGGCCCGGGAAAGTTCAAAGAGTGCATATGATTTTAAAAGCCTCTTTCGAGGAATTCCTAAAAGTTTCATGAAATCTATTCGACATGCTACTCTTTGAAACCTGGGTTCTTTTAAATGTTCTATCATGAAAATCAGTAATACACCCTTAGAGAAATATAAACCTTAATCAAATGAAGCCTCAAAAGATCCTGGTACCGATTGATTTTTCCAGCTGTTCTAAAAATGCATTACAAAACGCCATCCTTTTTGCCAAAAGAACAGATGCACAATTATTGCTTTTACATGCTTTTTTTGTGCCCACACCACATGCTGCAGTAGGCACAACAGCATTTGTAGAAGCACTGGCTCAGGAAGAAACAGAAAGTATTAATGAAGAATTTTTAAAGTTAAAATCTGAAGTAGAGACCTTGGAAGATGTTAAATATGAAATTCTTAGCAAACGAGGTTCGGTTAAAGATGTAATCATACATGCTATAAAAGATCACCAGATAGACCTGATAATCATGGGAACTAAAGGCGCATCAGGTATTGACGAAGTAATTTTCGGTAGTAACGCCTATTCTGTCATCAATGCTACAAACAAACCTGTTTTGACCATTCCCCAGGAAGCAAAATTGGATAAAATCGAAAAGATTGTCTTCGCTTCCGACTATCGTCATATCGTTGACAGGAAGGTCTTCGAGCCGCTTGTCTGGTTAGCAAATACTTTTAAAGCTGAACTTAAGATACTTCATATTAGCGGAGGTATAGACTACTTGCCACAGGAAGAAGCGTTTGAAGCCAAAAAACTGGAACAGTTTTTTAAGTATGTCAAACATTCCTATCAATTTTACAAGCATGACCATATTATTGATGGGCTCAATGAGTATCTTGAGAATGATGCACCTGATCTTTTGGCACTCTTACCACGTGAGCATCACATGATAGACAAATTGTTTAAGACCAGTGTTACAAAAAAGATAGCATTGCATACTAAGGTTCCGTTATTTACGATCCATGAAAATAATTGAAGCACATAAAAATTAATTGAGGACGAAATTCCACTTTAAAGCAACTACAAAACCGTTCATTTCAACGAGCAACGGCTTGAAAATAAAAATAAATGAAGATTAAAAATATTTTGGTGCCAATAGATTTTTCAGAGTGTTCTATCAACGCTTTGAAATATGCCTTGGCTATGTCTCATGAGATAAAGTCCAAGGTCACAGTGATCCATAGTTATCACGTACCTTTGCCTTCTACCGATATCTCATTCACCCTTGATGCGGATTCCATTGAAGATTATAAAAAGAAGGTGCTTGAAGACTTCGCGGCACTCAAATCGATGATCCATGGTTTGAATCAGGCAAATTTTAAGGTGATCATAGCATATGCTATTGATGCTATTTTGATGAGTGTAGAGAATTTCAGTACTGATCTTATTATCATGGGGACCAAGGGTGCCTCAGGCATTTCAAAAACATTTCTTGGGAGTGTTTCAACCAGTGTTGTAAAAAAATCAAAGGTTCCGGTGCTGGTAATTCCGGCTGACCAAACATTCAAACCGTTTAATAAAATAGCTTTTGCCTGTGATTATGGCAATATGCAGGATCCTTTAGGATTGGACCTTCTTAAAACCTTTGCACTATTATTTGATTCAAGCATTCATATTGTCAATGTTAATACAGGAGATGGTACCAGAAGAGATGAGAGTCCTCATGCCATTAATGTATTGAATAATTCTTTTCAAGGTGCTAAGTTTTCGTACCACGACATCGCCAATGAGGACATTGTGGAAGGGATCAATCGCTATATTCAATCACATGAAATTGATCTGCTATCCGTAATGCCAAGAAAGCATCGGATCATAGAAAAAATCCTGAAACCCAGTGTCAGCAAGAAGATCGTACAACATACTCATCTGCCGATGCTAACTTTTCACGAAGAATAAACATGATTTTAGAATTTCGGCTGGCAAATTGAAATGGTTCCCGGACTTTATTGGGTTGAAAACCATCATTGAGTATCACATTAAGAGCAGGCACATCCGGATGATCCTCACTCATCTTTCAGTACTCCACTCTTAACAGCTCCAAATCTCCTCAAAACCAGACGGCATATGAAAAGTTTCGAATGACTCAAATCAGGCTAAAACATGATCTGTCTCATTTTTTCAGGATTTTTTTATTGGCAAATTGCATTAGTGAAATTTAGTAATAGCCCATTCATGACTTTTAAGGGCATCTTATGTTTTAGTTTCACGCCTAAGTACATGGTTAGTACCAGTAAAGTTAAGGTAGTTTGTCGACACGATTCAGTATTGGATCGTGTCGATTTTTTTATGTCATGCGTAAAGGTTCAATGAAAGGACGGATCAAGCAAAAACCTGTGGAACATATCAATTTCATCCAAAATGTCTATTTGAACATACAGGGGTTGGAACCATTGAACTTTCAAGCTATCACGGATCAAGCGGAAAACCTGGGGAGTAACCCTCCATAGTCCAACTTCAATGAACCGGAGCTGTCAATAACTGAATCAAACATTTAATCTGAATTTGCTCATAAGCAGGTGGCTAACTTTTGGAAAGTTTCAAACTTTCCAAAAGTTGTACGTTAGAATTACCTGATTAGTGAAATCACTCCCTGGAAATATTGCTTGATCTGCTATCACCGATGTCTGACACCTCTAGGGTGTCTGTACATCTCGCTGGCTCGAAGTACTATCTGCCTAATATCATTGAATGCCTTAATTGTTAAGAGACACAACATTTGATTTCTAATTAAACCAAGGAAGGTTAATTGAAACCGAAGGTGTCTGATATTTTCAAATATCTGACACCTGGCACAGATTAACCCACCACCTGGAGGGCTTTAAAAGCTATACTTAGTATAATCTGCCCCTGAAATATTGTTTGATCCCAACTAGGCTCCAATTTTTTTCTCTTCCCTCTCAAATTTATGGAGATCGTCATTTGTTCCTAACAATATGGATAGTGACTTTAATTCTGGTATTTGATCTGCAATTAACTTAATGATCGCCGTGAAGGGAAGGAAGAGGATCATCCCTGCTGCTCCCCATACAATACCTCCTGCAATAATAACCACAAGTGTCACTAGTGCATTTATTTTTAATCTATTGCTAACAGCCACCGGGAAGATCACATTAGCCTCCAGGACTTGTACCACGACAAATACAATAATAATCCCTACAGGATACCAAATCGAATCGTATGTCAACCATGCCACTGCAATAGGTAATAAAGCGCCTATCGTTATTCCTACATATGGAACGAATGTTAAAATAGAAGCAATAAATCCAAAGAAAATGGCATGTGGGATACCCAAAATCAATAAACCTATACTGTTAAGTATTCCAACTATCAGATATACGATAGCCATTCCCTTGATAAAATTGTAATAAGTGATAATGACATCGGGCAGAATTTTTTTGATATGGATGTTCCAGGATTTCGGTGTGACCTCATATAGAAATTTCACAAGCAGATCCTTGTAAATGAGGATCAAAACCACATATACAGGAATGATAATGAACAATACCATTGAAATAGAAGAACTATACAGAGCATCCGGTATTCTTGGAATAACGTCATTGGAAATATAATACAGGATATTACCGATCACACCCTTTTCTTCATCCATAAAATGAAAACCCCATTCCTTTAAAGTAACATTCAAATCATCCACACTGATCATCAGCTTTTCCTGCAATTGTGGCCATTTTTGTGTAAACAGCACCAGCTGCCTTATCAATAGTCCAAGTATGATCAATAGAATAAAGGAGAAGAGCACCAACCCGATAAATATTGCCAATACAAATGGCACTTTATGTCTTTCCAACCATTTACAAAAAGGATAAAGTATAAAGCTGATAAGAATAGCAAAGCTTAATGGTATGAAAAGTGCCTGACCGAAGTGAAGGATCGCCCCCACAACAATGAGGTACAAAAGCCCTTTCAAAATTCTGTCGTTTATGGCAATGGGTAACATATTGATCTAATATTTTGAAACCCTACAAACCCAAATCTTCCATTGCGGTTACCAATCCCCGGGAACTTCATTTACACATTTCAACAGGAGTATTTTCAGAAAAACTAAAAAGGTTTATTTCCGTATGTGGGCTCAGGTAGGGAATTCCCAGGTTCATACCTCTCACAATTAACAAAACAGCCATGCATAGAATGAAAGTAGGAATTACCACCTTCGTCATTTTTGGTCTCCAGCGTTGTACAATAGATTGACCAGCAAATGCAACACCCAACATCATCGGCAATGTACCAAGTCCGAAAAGGATCATGTAAAGCATAGCTCCAAACACATGTCCTGTGGCCAATGCCCCGGCTACAGCCATGTATACTAATCCGCATGGCAGTAATCCATTGACAGCCCCGAGGAGATAGGAACTCATGAGATCATCGCGGTGAATATATTTTTGGAACTTGCTTTTTACGAATGTCACAAATTTCCCAAAGGGAGCAAAACCACTGAGATTCAATACTTTTTGCTTACCAAAAAGTAATAACAATAAAATGGTAACACCCAGAAATATGGATAATATCTGCTGGAAGCCAAACCAATAAATACCTTGCCCTATAGTACCAATCACAATTCCGAATAAAGCATAAGTGCTGATTCTACCCAGATTATAGATCAGTTTCCTGTGAAGATGCTTCTTACGTTTTGGAAGCGCCAGAACAATTGGTCCGCACATTCCCAGGCAGTGCAAGCTACCAAACAAACCAACCAGAAAAGCACTAAGAAGAAACATATCAAATAACAATGACTACTTCCCTAAAATATTCCTTTTCGCCGGATTTCCAGCTAATCTTAGCCTTCCATAATCCCTTCTTGAAGTCAGATAGGTCAATCGATTGAGTTCCGTCACTATCCAAATTGATCTCGTGGGTTACGTCAAGCTTTGCATTGGAGGGCCTAAAAAAGAGAATTTTTCCTTTATCAAAATCAATAGATAATTCACCTGGAAATCTTAGTTCCGCAGTTTTGGTATCATGATGAAACTTAAGCTCCGGCTTTTCCCTAAGATGCTGACTATTATTGATCCTATCGATCTGACTTTGATACGCCAGTTCTTGTTTATAATAATCCTTAGTTACCAAGTTGATGTCTTGCCTCATGCAAATATAAACTGCACTGAAAATGAAGAGAGCAAAAACTATGAATGTTAATATGATACCCTTACCCCAGTTCATTTTAATTTTAGTTAATCTACACAGTACTTAATTTACACATTTTTATTTTCGATTGCCCATAGGGCCCAGGAAATTAGTGGTCTCCGTTTCAATTAATTCTCCATTCCTGTAAAATCCAATTTCGACTTCCGCTTTACCATTTTTGACAAGCTCTCTGGGCAATTTTACAAAGAACACCCCATCGGCTTTGCCATTAGACTCAATGGTCATTTTTTCACCTCCTACTTTTGATATTTCTCCTTCGTCAAAATTCTCAAGCCGGAGCTCTAATGCCATATCTTCGGAGGTTTTATTGATAAACTGAATATTATACAAATTACTGATCTTACCATCTTCGGCTTCCTGATATAACATCCCAGGAACCCTCAGCACGGTAGCCTCAATATCAGAACGTGTCACTATGAAAGCGGTCAAAGCTGTCATCATTAACAACAACACAACAGAATAAGCATAAACCCTGGTAGTCAGAACTTCCTTCTTTCCATCTTTAATAGCATTGTGAGAAGAATATCTGATAAGACCCTTTGGCTTGTGGATCTTTTCCATGACATCGTCACAAGCATCAATGCACGCTGTGCAGTTTACACATTCGAGTTGTGTCCCATTTCGGATATCTATGCCGGTTGGACAGGCATGAACACACAGCTTACAATCAATGCAATCACCCTTATCTGTTGCGGGTTCTTTCTTTTTTAGTTTTCCCCTTGGCTCTCCTCTTAACCAGTCATAGGCAACCACAATGGATTCCTTCGAAAGTAATACCCCTTGTAAACGACCATAGGGGCAGACAGCCACACAAGCTTGTTCCCGAAAATAAGCGAATACCCAATAAAAAAGCCCTGTAAAAAACACCAGCCCAATAAATCCGGCCATGTGTTCAGTTGGTGATTGGCTGACAATCTTTTTCACCTCCTCAATACTAATGAGATAGGCCATTAGTGTGTGTGAGATCAGAACGGAGATAAGAATAAAAATTAAATGCTTGGATCCCTTTTTTAGGATCTTCTCACCAGTCCAGGGTGACTTATCCAATTTTCTTTGCTGATTAGCATCTCCTTCAATCCAGTATTCAATTTTTCTGAATACCATCTCCATGAACAGCGTTTGCGGACATGCCCAGCCACACCAAACCCTGCCAAATATGACTGTAAATAAGATAATAAAAACGAAGAAGGTAATCAGAGCCAAAGCCAATAGAAAGAAATCCTGAGGCCAGAATACGGTCCCCAGGATCACAAATTTTCTTTCGAATATATTAAATAGTAGTAATGGTTGTCCACCTATCTTTATAAATGGGCCCGCGAAAAGTATTGTCAATAAAACTATTGTAACAATAATCCGGGCCTTGTGGAAACGGCCAGTTGGCTTTTTAGGATAAACCCAAATCCTTTTCCCTTCGGCGTCAACAGTCGCAATTGTATCACGGTATTCCTCGTCAAACTCATAAAAATCTTCCATGTCGCTACAATTAAACCCTACAACTCAATTCCTCCTTAATTTACTAAATGCATCGCTCCAAAATTTATTCTTCCTGATATAAATCACCCTGAGGTGCCTTAGGGTCCGGAGGATTCGTGCCTTTTAAAGTTACTATGTAAGAAGAAACATCACTCATCTGTGCAGGAGATAATATGGCTTCCCAGGAGATCATACCTTTATCAGGCACACCATATTTGATGGTTTTGAAAATATCATTGATACTGCCTCCATGCAACCAATAGTCGTCAGTCAAATTCGGGCCAACCCCACCACCGCCATCAGTCCTGTGACAGGCAGCACACTGTCCGTCAAATATTTTCTTTCCTGTATCCAGGTTGGATGCATTGTCGGTGAATACAACAGTATTTTCATCGATCACGTCTCCTCCTTGCTCGGCTTTTCTCTCTTCGATTTTAGCTGCAGCTACTTTCATTTGAGTATTGTATTCTTCTTCCTGCAATGGGAGCGTATCAAATACATGGTATGCCAAGATATAGACCACACCGAAAATAATGGTAACATAAAACAAAGCAGTCCACCATGGAGGCAGGTGATTGTCCAGCTCCTTGATGCCATCATAGTCATGATCCAGCATAACCGTTTCTTCCTTCTCTACAGGAACCGAATCAGTGAGTTTATGCATCATTCTTTGCCATAGACTTGGCTCAGGTGCCAATTCAACACCTTCCTCAATGGCCTTCTGTTCTTTTTCTCTGAGAATGATCAATTTCACTACCTGTAAGACATAGTAGGCTACGGCAAGAGTAAGTAGTGCAACCACTATCACCATACCTACCACCGTATAGAAAACGAATTCATTTGTCCAAATAGACTGCTCAGATTCAGTTGCCTCCTGAGCAAATCCCATTAAAGGAAAAATCAGCATTACCAATAATAACCAGGCTTGCTTGTGGCTAAAAATATTTTTTATTGAAGATTTCATGTGTTTATGACAAGTTTGAAGTATTAAAGTGTTAAAGTGATTAGGTATCAATGCCATTAACGATAAGCTCTTAGCTATCAGGTTTCAGGTATCAGATAATCTTTGGCAGGCTAAAAACATCGTAAAAGCTGAAACCTGAGACCTAATACCTGAAAGCTTTTATCATATTACTTATCTTAATGGCATTAGTTTAGGTTAAGTACCTTACGTCTCATTAGCTTCGTTCCCATCTTCCAAAGGCATTTCCTTCATCCTATTGATATATTTTTTATCTACCTGAACAACCCACAATATCAGGCAAAGGAAAAATATCAGGAAAATTACCAATGAGATAATGGGCCAGATCTCAACGTTATGGATTTGTTCGAAATAATGCTTAAACATGATTTTATTGGTTTAGATCCGCTGTTTCTTGTGCTTTAATATCTGTTCCTAATCTTTGTAAATAGGCAATAAGTGCCACGATTTCAGCCTCTTTCACCACTTCAATTCCATCTGCCTTAAGATTTTTTACGATCCTTTCAGCCTGCCGATCAAGGTCCTGATTGGCAATTTCTTCATAACCTATATCGTATGGAACTCCGATCTTCCGGAGGGCTTTAATTTTCCCTGCTGTTTCCTCCTTGTCTACCATTTGATCAAATAGCCATGGATAAGGCGGCATAATGGATCCCGGAGAAATTCTTGTTGGATCGTACATATGCTCGTAGTGCCAGGAGTCAGGATATTTTTTACCAACTCTATGCAGATCCGGACCGGTTCTTTTTGATCCCCATAGGAATGGGTGATCATAAACAAATTCACCGGCCTTTGAATATTCTCCATTATATCTTTCTGTCTCTGAACGGAAAGGTCTTACCATTTGTGAGTGACAACCTACACAACCTTCCCTTATATAAATATCCCTGCCATGCAATTCCAATGGGGTATATGGTTTCACACTGGCAATTGTTGGCACATTGGATTTTATAAGGAAAGTCGGAACCATTTCGATGACACCCCCAATCAATATGGCTATTAAAGAAAGTACAGTGAAGAGTACAGGCTTTCTTTCCAAAGCACTATGCCAATGCCCACCTGTGATTTTTTTCTTTTCCAAAGCAGGAGCTTCAGCATCCTCATTCGCGATAAAGCTACCTTGTTTAGCCGTTTTAACAAGATTATAACTCATCATGATGGCACCGATAAGATATAATGTTCCACCAATCGCTCTTAAGACATACATAGGAATAATCTGTGTAACCGTCTCAAGGAAGTTGGGATATTGAAGGAAGCCATCAGCGGTAAATTCTTTCCACATCAAGCTTTGAGTCAATCCCGCAATGTACATGGGCAATGCATAGAAAATGATACCTAAAGTACCAATCCAGAAGTGTACGTTGGCAAGCTTTGTAGAGTATAATTTCGTATTCCACATTCTTGGGATCATCCAGTAAAGCATACCAAAGGTTAAGAAACCGTTCCAGCCCAAGCCACCAACATGCACGTGTGCAATGATCCAATCTGTAAAGTGAGTAATGGCGTTGAAGTTTTTCAAAGAAAGCATTGGCCCTTCGAAGGTAGCCATACCATAGGCCGTAACCGCTACCACCATAAATTTCAATACAGGGTTTTCACGAACTCTATCCCAGGCTCCTCTTAAAGTCAAAAGACCGTTAAGCATACCTCCCCACGACGGTGCAATGAGCATTACTGAAAACACAACTCCGAGTGACTGTGCCCAATCAGGTAAAGAGGTATAAAGTAAATGGTGAGGTCCAGCCCAAATGTATATGAATATCAATGACCAGAAGTGAATGATAGAAAGTTTATAAGAGTAAACCGGCCGGTTTGCTGCCTTTGGCAGGAAGTAGTACATCAAACCCAGAAATGGTGTGGTCAGAAAAAATGCCACCGCGTTGTGTCCATACCACCACTGCACCAAAGCATCCTGAACACCGGCGTACCAGGAATAACTTTTCATAAAAGTAACCGGCATTTCAAAGGAATTCACAATGTGCAACACAGCAACCGTCACGAAAGTAGCAATATAGAACCATATGGCAACATACATATGACGCTCGCGCCGCTTAATAATGGTTCCGATCATGTTAATTCCAAAGACAACCCAGATGAGTGTAATGGCTATGTCAATGGGCCACTCCAGTTCGGCATATTCCTTTGAAGTAGTATACCCCAATGGCAAACTAATCGCCGCAGCAAGAATGATCAATTGCCATCCCCAGAAATGAATCCAGGAAAGCATATCGCTAAACATCCGTGTTTTAAGCAGACGCTGCAACGAATAATAGGTTCCTGCAAACATTGCATTCCCAACAAAAGCAAAAATTACCGCATTGGTATGCAAAGGTCTGATCCGGCCGAAAGTGGTGTATTGAAGGCCAAAATTCAGATCAGGATAAAAAAGTTGAATAGCAGCCGTGAGTCCAACCAGCATTCCCACCAGTCCAAAGATCACTGTAGCTATCACAAAATACTTGACGATCTTGTTATCGTAACTAAATTTTTCAAGTGCCATATGTTAACTGTTCTAATATATTAGGATAAATGTGTTGCTAAAATCAACTGTGAAGGGTTTAATTTCTATGACAATCATTATTGCAACGCATGATCTACGTCATTTTTCCAGATGTTCACAAATATCAAAACCTCAACTATTTAATCATCAGCATTTTAAATTCTGTTTTTGCTTTAACCGAGTGCTTTACATCAGCCGGAAATTTTATATAATCGAGTGGGGCAAGCGAATATTTTTTACCCTGCATCTCCACTTCAGCCTCTCCCTCCAGTACAATCACCAGAACATCTACCAATGAAATATGGGGTTTCAACTCAGTTCCCTCCGGAAATGCGATCATGTTCACCCTAACACCTTCTTTTTTGTGTATATCAATGTTTCGAATCTTTTCCTGATATGGTAGTTCACTTAGTAAGTTCTTGCCTTTTTCCATCAGTTAAATTGCTTTACTAAACAATGGTTCTTCACAAGTCTTGTGAGCGTTTAATCTTTTATCGAATACCATACAAATATTCCGGATAAAAGCCTTGCCCATCTCACTGATAACCACATTTCTATTACCAAAGCTTAACAATCCCTCCGCCTGCATTTCAAGCAATTCAACCCTCATTTCCTCATCGATCAGACTGTCATACTCATCAAACCACTGAGTTTCTCCCTTACAAGCCAAATCAAGAATTATTTTTCGTATAACCTGATCCTCTTCATTCAAAAAATGCCCCTTGAAAATGGCCGATGAATTCTTTTCAACACATTGTCTGTAATCTTCAACTCTTTTCATGTTTTGAGCATAGGCATATTTGGCATCGCTGATAGAGGAGCAGCCAAGGCCAATCAGCAGTTGTGTATTACTCACTGTATAGCCCATGAAGTTTCTGTGCAATTGCTTGTTTTTGTGGGCATGGAATAATCCATCATCGGGCAGTGCAAAGTGATCCATGCCAATATCATGATAACCATATTGAACCAGAAGTTCCTTACCAGTTTCATATAATGATCTTTTAACCTCATTGTCGGGAAGATCAGCATCCGTATAGCTTCTTTGTCCCGGCTTAACCCAGGGAACATGAGCATAGCTATAAAAAGCGATACGATTTGGTTTCAATTCCAATACTTTATGAAATGTTTCTGTAATGCTTTCCCTAGTCTGGTAGGGCAATCCGAATATGAGATCAAAATTTACAGAATCATATCCAATTTTCCGAGCCGCAAAGGTGGCATTCTTTACATTTTCAAATGGCTGAACACGATTGATCGTTTTCTGCACTTTTAGGTCCAGATCCTGAACACCATAACTCACTCTTCTAAAACCTACTTCATAAAGAGCCTTCAAATGTTCCTCACTGGTATTATTAGGATGCCCTTCAAAACTAAAATCATGTTTTGGATGGATTACAGCATCTTTTAAAATTTTCTTGATTAATACCTTGAGGTTATCAGGAGAAAAAAATGTTGGTGTACCTCCACCCAAATGAAGCTCTCTTATGATAGGCTTCTCCGAGAATGTGTCCAGATAAATTTGCCATTCTTTTAGCAAGGAATCTATATAAGTCTCTTCTACTGTATGGTTTTTGGTAATTCGTGTATTGCAGGCACAATAAGTACAGAGGCTTTCACAATATGGCAAATGGATATAAAGGCTAATACCTTGATTGCCATTGGTTTCAGAAAAGGTTTTGCTTACAACATCTAACCAGCGGTTTGTAGCTGGTTTTTCTTTATCCCAGAAAGGTACGGTTGGATAACTAGTGTAGCGGGGGGCAGGAACATTGTATTTTTCTATCAGCTTACCAAGCATCCTTTTTTTGCCGTAAAAGTCGCCAGGAAGCACCTATTATTTTATGATCTTGATCAGATTGAAAAATGATATAAATCAGGTTTCGGGTGTTGGAGTGTTGAGGTGTTGGGGTAGGAAATATGCCATTTTTTAAAGCTTTCAGGCGTCAGGTATCAGATTTCAGCCTAAAAGATGTTTTTTAGCTTGCGGGAAGATTATCTGACACCCGAAGCCTGATGACTGAAAGCTTATTCAAATGGCATTAATTCAAAATCAGCTTCAGTTATCTCTTTTGGTAATAAAACTTAAACACCAGTCATATAAAATGTACTTCCTTTTCAGAACCTGGTCTGTGTCGATTATTGACCAGGAGAAACAAAATGCCAACAGGCATCAACAAAGAACACCAAAACAACATAGGATAGTAATAGGAAGCTACGGCTGGAAATAGTTTAAATAAATATGGCTGAAAACCAATAAGCAATTCGCTGATCGTAAAGCCTGTTACCAGTAGGATCAATCCAAGGCCAACAGCCCGTGAATACTGGTTTATAAAGTGATGGTGTATGAGCCAGGCAATGAGGAAAAATGAGATAAATCCGAGAAAAATTAAATGTAAATAGGCAATGATAAAATTTCTGTTTTGAAAAGCCATATCTGCCACTTCAGGAATTGCTGATAACGATTGCAAAAGAATCTTGATTACAAAGGCCAGCAAAGACAGTTTAATCAACCATACAACCTTTCCTTTTGCAAGCGTGAACAATTGCTGCCGGAATGATCGGTAAAGACTTATACCATCATAGAAGGCTATCAATTGAATGATAACCGATATAACTCCAATGATATAAATGTAGTCCGGTGGATGTGTCCAAAGTGCAGACAGTGCAAGTGACAAGAAACAGGAAATGATCATAAGGGTCAAAAAACGCCTGGCTTTCTTTCGATCATAGATTATCCCATTTTTCTCTAGTATTCCAAAGAGTAATCCCAACACACCAAATGTAAAAAGACCGTTGTATTGAAAATGTAAATAGAAATAAATCGCCAGGTAATACCAGTCTGATTCCGCATATCCCATAGCTATGACCGGACCCAATGAAAAGGGACCAATGGTAGAAATAGCTAAAAAGATTAAGGCCCATTTAATAAGGCCGATCGAAAGAGAATCCTTTAAAATGGTCATTTTTCGAACGTCGCGAAAATAAAAGAAGACATAACTATAGGAGATAAAAATGTTGGCTGTGGAAAAAATAATTGACCATAACGCATAGCCCTGTATTGGGAAAAAAATGAGCATCCCCACCACTGTCAGTTGTAATAACCAAAAAACGATATTATATTTTTTCCAATTCGATATTGGATGGTTTTGGTTTAATACATAATTAAAACCCAGAAACAACACATTAAAAATCCAACCCAAAAAAATGACATGGGAATGCCCATGCAATGTAAATTTATAATTGAGTCCAGGTATTGGTTGAAAAAATGTTAGTCTAAGAATCGCACCTAGTAGTCCGGATATAAAAAAGAAGATAAATGCGGTTTTGGCATAATGGAGGAAGAAATCCTTGAACTCTTTCTCCAATGTTGAATTTTGAGTTATGAATTTTGAATTGCTTTTATTCTTCACCGGAACTAATCCTTATCTATGATATTTTCATTTTTAATTTAAAGTGCAATATTCAAAATTTAACACTTTTATTTTTTTGTCGGACCAATGTCATAATCAACAGCAAAAAATAAAGTACAATAGCCACAGCTCCCAGCATACCACCCCATTTTCTTAAAGTAAGATGTACTGTCAAATCTCCAATGATCCTTGAAATCAATGAAGTGTGTAACAGCAACGCCGGAATATAAAGAACATTACTAAATGGTTTTATGGCAAAACCAGCCACACCTGGTAAAATAATTGGTCCGTGTGCAAAGATCATGGAAAAAACAAACCCTATAAAAAAGACATGTAATAGGGCATCATAAGACAATCCCAGTCCTTCTCCAAATGCCATTAGAACGCCAGCTAAGGCCAGCCATAAATAACCAAGAAAAAGCAGTATTCCGGTAAATTTAAAAAGTCCTTTCTTTCCGATGTTCATTCTGGCGATATCGAATCTGATCAGCCAGCATGCCATGGCTATGACAGCCATGGCTGCCAATTCCTTCCCATATAAATGATAGGGAATCAATAATGCTATACAGAATGTGGTTATAAAAATGGTTAACCATTGTTTATGACTCTTTTTGACCGGCAGAAATTTGGTTAGCTCTAGACGTTCAGCGACTATGGTTAACAACAGGAAGCCCATCCACCAGGGAAATACCTGTGGATAGAAATGATGTAATGATAAAAGTATGTTACCAATAAACCAGCAAACAGCTCCTATGAGCATAATGATAAAATAGGGCTCTTTATATGTATGGTATATAAATAAGTAAACCATTATTAATCCGGTACTTCCCAAAATCAGGAGTAGATATGCTACTTGTTGAAACCCGAATAACAAGGTGATTGTACTGATACCGGAAAGAAAAGGTACAATTTTGAACCAATGCTTTTGTAGCGTCACTACCCGTTCCAGGGAAATTACAGTGCCTAAAAAACCTCCGACCATCAAGGCACCATGTTCAATAGCCCATTTGTTTACCGGGATTGACCAACCTAAACGATACAAGCCACCCAAAATACCTAACAGAAGGGAGATAATAATTAATGGTGCTATGAAGAGAACAGGTTTGCGTTTCATAAATATTGATAACCAGCAGTAGGTTTGAAAGTTTCCTACAGATCCATATCAATTCAATAATGAGGTGAACTAAAAATCTTTCTTCAATGAATAGTGCAGAAAGCCTTTTACAGGAATAAATACCCATAACAGTGATGAAATGAGTGCTACAACAATTCCCATATTAGTACCCAAAAATTTATTGAACACAGCTCCTGTGTATCCCAGCAATGCCGAAATATCCAATTGAAGCATCATAAATATACGAGAGAGATCTATAGGGTTGAATATGCTTGCAATGAGTGCAAAACTATCCAGGGGATAATCTTCAAAAATGACCAATGAGAGTAAAAACAATCCATCATAGATCACTGCAAAAAACAACCATATGATAATGGCCAGGCCAAAACCCTTAATCTTGTTTTCATTTAATAAAGAGATCAGGAAAGCAATGGCTGTAAAAATGAAAGTCAGCAAAGTGCCATTAAGCAGCAAGATAAGGAAATTACCGATCTCTTCCGAACCAAGAATTCCATTGAACAGAAAGGGAAGTCCCAGTCCCAATCCAAAACTTAATGAAAAGGACACCGTCAATCCCAGGTATTGTCCTAAAAAAATGGCAGTTCTTTTAACCGGCTGAGCCAGCAATAATTCCACAAATTCTCTGGAATTATAATAATACATAACGCCAAACATGGTTCCTATCAATGGACTTAGGATGATCACGATATTCATTAAGCTCAAAATAGCTCTGTTCAGATCGTTGCTTATATACAACAAGGATATAGCTGTAATGAGATAAAATGAAAAATATGCATATATCCATCTGCTTCTGATTAGATCAAAGAAGCTGTATTTAAATATCTTAAGCATAACGTTGTTGAAAATTTAGTTGACGTGAATTAACCGGATCAGTAATCTGGGCCTCTTGCTCCATACCATTTTCAAGGATCTTGGCAATTGAATGCTCAAGATTCTTGCCTTGTGCTCTTTGATTAAGTTCTTCTAACGAACCACGAAAATGAATTTTACCCTCCAGTAAAAACACAATTTCATCAGCCAACTCTTCCACAACACTCATAATATGTGTAGTAAGCAATATGGTCTTACCCTTTTTTCTTTCTTTTAAAATCAGCTTCTTAAGCCTGATCATTGCCACCGGGTCAAGTCCTACGGTGGGCTCATCCAAAATGAGTATGGGATTATCAAACATGAAGCTCAATACCACATTTACTTTTTGTCGTGTTCCTCCGGAGAGGTTTTTCAATGATTTGTCTAAAGATGTATTTAGTTCAAAAAGTTCAATGAGCTCCTGTTCATGAGCTGGTGAATTTCTCAGATCTTTCACCATATCAATAAGTTCTCTCACCTTAAGGTTTTCCGGGAACCTGGCTATCTGAGGCAGGTAGTTTACATATTCCCGGTATTTCCAGTTCCTGGCGATGTTTTTTTGTTGTAAAACAATATCTCCCTCGTCCGGAACAACGAGGCCTAGAATACTCTTAATAATCGTTGTTTTTCCGGAACCATTTGGACCAAGGATGGCAAAGATGCCATTGTTGTTAATGTCAAGATCAATGCCCTTTAAGACCTCATTCTTGCCAAATGATTTTTTTAAGTTTTTAATGTTGATCATTTTACAGGTTTCATTAATGGTTCAACATCCTTAAGGCTCTCCGGGGTAAAAACCGGCGTCACCTTTTCTGCAAAATTTAGGATATCAATGAATAAGCTCCTTAATAAGATGATGGAGGGATCCACTTTACTGACTATATAGGAAAAAAGTTTTACCGGTCTGTAAGGCACATCACCGAAACCATCTTTATCCAGATCGTAACCCGTATAATCACCCCAATAATTATGGATATATTCATTGTAATTCCTGGAACTATTGGTTGAAAGATCGAAGGTATTGGATATGAAATTATTATACTCAAACTTATTGTCCATACAACTACCTAAGATCTTCAATGCCCATCCATTTTTCTCAAAATCGTTATAATTAAAATTGAGACGGTTAGCTCCTTCAGCATAAATACCAATGGTATTGGAAAGAAAGGTATTATGCTCAATTTTCCCATCATAAATTTCCTTTAACAATAGACCATAGGAGGAAGCGCCCCAATTTTTCTCAAATCTGTTTTGGATCATTTCGATGTTCCTGGAGAACATCACCGCAACTCCGGCACCATTATTAAGGAATATATTTTCCCGATATTGATCATGGTTGGAAAACATAAAATGCAAACCATATCTCAGGTTGTCCCTGCTGGTATTTCCGGAAATAACACTGTTGTCAACAAACTCCAGGTAAATACCATCCCGATGCTTTTCAGCCAAATTATTCTCTATGATCAGGTTTTTACTTTTCCAGGCGTGAATAGCATTTCCGGATGATATTTCTTCAATGGCCTTACCTTGAATCAAATTATCCCTGACAATACAATCAGAGACATTTTTCAGATAAATACCAAAAAAGGTATTTATGAGTTTATTGTTCTCAATAATGCAATAGTCTCGTTCATTGATATTGATACCAGCTCTGTCTTCCAAGTAGTTCGTTCCGACATTTTGGATCAAAAATCCTCTGACAACAACACTATCCGCGTTTATTGTCAAAACTTCATTATTATTATTTCCATCAATAACCGGAAAATCCTCTCCAAGAAAAGTGATTTGTTTGGTAATGTTGAGATTCCCTTCCTGGTAGAATCCTGGTTTCACAATAACAACATCACCATCTTTCGATTTATCCAGTCCCTGCTTAATGGTTTTAACGGGGCATGTTTGACAGATAGTGAGTGTATCTGCCATAGATAGAGGAGCTGAAAGGACAAAACATCCTATCAATAAAATACTCATATAACGTGTCATGTCTTGAAATTAAGGGTCTTGCAATGAACTCAGTTGTTCGAAGCGATCCTTGAGGTCCACCCAGCTGAAAATTTCTCCCGGATGATCCTGTTGAAATTTCAGTGCTTCTTCTTTATTTTCAAAAGCATTGAGAAACATCCCCATTGGACTGGGGAGTTCCTTGCTTCTCAAGTACCAGACATCCCTGGCACTAACAAGCTTTCCTGGCAAAGTGTAAGTCGTTACCAATGCATCATGAATTTCGGAATCCTGCAATTCTGCTTTTTTGAAATTGATCATACATTCAATAGCATCGAACTTATAAACTTTACCCTTTGTAGTGACCAGCTCCGATCCATACCTGTTATCCACTATTGTCATTTTACAGAATTTACAAGCATCTTGCCCATAGACAATGGGTTCCTGTTTTGGAGTACAGGAAGAAAGTATGGCAATGAATGTAACTGCTGCAATGATTTTTTCCTTGGTATGATGTTCATCAAAAGGTTTTACTTTACCGTCACGCTGTTTTCTTCCGGCCATCCAGAATGCAGCAAAACTTAAAGCGATGCCAACACCCAAAAATATACCTCCAAGATCAGGGTAGGAATCAGCTTTAAAATTCAACAACATTTTACTTCCAAAAACAGGTGGTTGATATGCCATGCCAGGCACTTTGATGGGGGCGTTAGGATCCAGGTTGTGGCCATAGTCATATTCCCAAAGATAGAAATCATAAATGCCCAGTGCTCCCAGCAGGATCATCATTACTCCCCAGGTAACGAACAATTTTCTGTTGTTAACAAAGAAAAAGATCAAACCAATAATTACCGTGCTGATCACAATAAATGGAAAGTATTTTAATTCCGGAATGGAGTCCGGCACAATGTATTGCATTCCAACATAGTGATTCAAAATATTGATATTTTGCAAAGTATATTCCGTGTCACCGGTTATTTTGTTTATCCAGATATACATGGAAATGCCATCGGGGTACTGAGGAGCGGAGAGTGTGATTTTCCAAAGGGGGAAAACAAAAAGCAGCAAAGGCATCAATACCGCAACCAACATACATATTCTCGCTAACTTTTTCATAAAGTATTGAATTTTAAAATGTTGAAGCTTCTATTTATTTGATCCTGTGAAAGTACCTGAAGTCCGATTGAGGGTCATTCCTGTCGGTTAATTAAGTCTGAGTGTGAGGAATAAGCCACGCTCGGAAGAGCGAGCGCGGCTACTGACAAGAAAAACACGTTATAAGAGTTGCTTTAATCCTCGCCTACGGACCATTTAAGTTCCGTATTCGATCCTTTTGCTGATACTCTTATGTAACCTTGCATCTCCTGGTGTAGAGCAGAACAAAAGTCTGTACAATAAAACGGATACACACCAGGACGCTGAGGTTCCCAATAGAGTGTTTCTGTTTGGCCAGGCATTACTAATAATTCAGCATTTCTGGCTCCTAATACACTTAAACCATGCGGAGTATCCCAATCTTGCTCCAAATTAGTTAAGTGAATGTATACTTTATCTCCCACTTTAATTCCCTCAATATTATCCGGAGCAAAGTGGCTTCTAATGGAAGTCATATATATCCTCACAACATCACCCTCTCTTACTATCTTCACTTCACTCTCATTTTTGATTGCATGCGCGTGATTGTTCTCGTTAAGCGGATAAATCTTCTTAGAGTTTTGCATCACCACATCAGCTGCAATTCCCTGCGCATAGTGAGGCTCTCCCACTGTTGGGAAATCCAGTATCAATTGCATCTTATCACCTGAAATATCAAACAACTGTGCAGAGTGGTTCATTTCAGGACCCGTTGGTAAATATCTGTCTTTGGTGATCTTGTTCATGGCCACCAAATATTTACCCCACGGCTTTTTGGAATCACCTCCAGGAATCATTAAGTGACCCACAGAATAGTAACAAGGTGCCCTGTCCAACACTTCCCATGTACCTACTTTCCATTTAACAACTTCAGAGGAAATAAAGAAAGTAGTATAGGCATTTCCATTGGCATCAAACTCGGTATGCAACGGTCCTAATCCACCACTTTGAACGGTACCAGCCAATACATCTTCGAATTTGAGAACAGGGATACCATCGATCTCGTCGTCAAAAGACTGGCTTTCAATCGCTGCCATCATTTTGTCAAATGAATGAATTGTAAGATCTGCTGATAATTTCCCATTACCTACGATGTATTCTCCCGTTGGATCAACATCCACACCGTGAGGAGATTTTGGAGTAGGTAAGTAATAGATCAAACCAGGACACTCAGAAGGAATCAATACTTTTACTGTTTCATGTTTGGTTGAAGTAGCAGTATGGGTACTTTCATCGTATCGGTTAACCAGGTATTCAGCCGGAAAATCTTTTGCTTTGCCCTGTGACAGATATTCTTCTGCTTTCTTCCAGTTCACTGCGGCAATAAAGTCCTTATCATTCTGTGAAGCATTTACTTCTTTAAGTGTATGGCTTTCTTCTGTGTTATAAGTTGTAAAGAAAGTCCATCCATGAGATTTTCCTTTACCGGAGTGTGCCAGGTCATAGTCGTATCCGGGAACCAATATCTGGAAAGCAATGTCCAAACCTTCCTCCTCAACTTTTATAAAGGAAAGTGCTCCTTTGAAATTTTCTTTATAGGAGCTGATGGCCACATCCTTTTGAGGAAACGGAACGCTAAAACGTGTTCCGGCTACCACATACTCCGTATTCTCTGTTGTAAATGGAGAGCTGTGATTACCACCACTATTTGGGATCTCTATTATGTCCGTCGTTTCAAAAGTGGTGAGGTCAATCCTGGCGATCCTTGGCGTATTATTACCATTGATAAATACCCATCTTCCATCAGGAACTCCATTTGTTTGAGATAACTCCGGATGGTGTGCATCATCCCAGGGAACAAAACCATAAGAAGTATTCAACATGGGTTTAGTCTCCTCATTATATCCCCAACCCTTCTCTGCGTCCTGCGCAAATACCGGAATAATCTTTAACAATCTTCCGGAAGGCAAGCCATAGACGCTCATCTGCCCACTAAAACCTCCGGATAAAAAAGCGTAAAATTCATCATACTCACCAGGAGCTACATAAACTTTAGAGGCGGCATCTCCACTACCAAGGGCCCCGGCCTTGTCCCCTCCGCTTTGCTGATTACAGGCACTTACTAAAAACACTAATAGTAAAGTTGCCATTGCCGATAATTTTAAATGATAACTTTTCATTGGTCAATATTTAAAGTGTAGAGGTATTGATGTATCAGTGAATTAATGTTTTAATCCACATTCGCATCTTTGATGCTATTCATAATCTTCCATTCTCAAATTGCATTTGGGAATAATTACTCAAGCGTTCTGAAATATTCTAATATTTGTCTGGCCTGTTCTTCTGTCAAGCCCTGGTTTGCCATGGGTGCCCCGTTGGCTTCGGCTAACAACTGCCTGGCAATAGGATCTTTTTCAATCATTTCAACGGGGTTTAAGATCATATTCATGATCCATTCCGGACTCCTTCTACTCAAAATCCCTTTTGGAGACGGCCCAATATATTTTTTATCTATTTTATGACAGGCCGTACACATTTGTTCATAGATCTTCTTTCCTTCTGCCACCATGGCTTCATCAATTTCACCAAGCTCAACACTGGAAATAGGCCCTATCCCTTTGTTCTTCATGGGATCTGTTTCCTCAGGTTCTTCTTCGGCTACCATAGGTTTTGGAGGAGTGGTCGTTTCACCTGTTTGTGATGAACTGTTCCCCCCGCAACTGCTTATAAGGATTGCTAAAAGCAATACCAATAGACTCCATTGTTGATTTTTCATAGTTCTTGTCATTGTAATTATGATTCAAATGTACCCTAACAAGCGTTAGCATATTATGATCGACATCATAAAGCACAATGATTTATGTCAGGGGCTGGGAAGGATTATTTTAAAGGATGTTACCAAGTCGGAACACACTGGCTATCAGAATTATCAGTAATATCTAATCCTGGAAGCATTGATTGGATCAGGGCATAGAAATCATGTTACTGCTCTTACAAAGCGTGATGAGGTTGGTGATCCTCAGCACATCGTTATCTCCGACGAAGCGGAGCGGAGATCAGGGATCTACTAAAAGGAAGCATTGCCCTTTTTTGAAAGCATACCATCTCCATTGCTTTGAGCCGGGAGATTCCTGATATTTCTTCCATTGCATTCCAGAAATCCCGGAATGACGATGGTTAGATTATTGGTTGGATTATTTAGGTTTTTGAGCTATTAGGTTTCTCTTTCTTGGATTTCTTCTTTTCCCTTTTTGGACCATCCGGCTTTTTATCATCAAAGAGAATCCTCACGGAAGGAGTATAGGTATCATCATATTGCCCTGATTTGACCGCTCTATAAAATAAATAGAGAAAAACAACCGCCACTATTAAACTCAAAAAGATCAATATGAAAATTACTGACATGGTTAAATAAGTTTTCGACGCTTGGCAAGGTGATTAACGGTTAATGTGGCAAATGCCACGACAGAAATACTGCTCAATGGCATCAGTATGGCTGCCAGCACTGGTGTCAGGTTTCCTGAAACAGCAAAGCTCAGGCCTATTACATTATATAAAAATGAGATAATGAATCCCGCAATTACGATTTTTCTGGATATGCCGATGAAAGATAACAAATCAAATAGCCTATTCAATTTACTCCCTTCCAAAATAGCATCACAGGCCGGTGTAAAAGAGGTGGTATCCTCAGTTACGGCAATGCCAACATCACTTTGTTTTAAAGCGCCCGCATCATTCAAACCATCCCCCAGCATCATCACCTTTTTACCATCTTTCTGAAGGCGTTTTATAAACTCCAGCTTATCAGCCGGTTTTTGTTCAAAGAGCATCGTGGTGTTTGCCGGAAAAAATTTCAATAGGGTATTTTTCTCTGAAGCGTTGTCTCCGGACAGAAGCATTAATGTATACTTCTCTTTTAATTTGTCGATCAATTGTTTTAGCCCCTCTTTATACTTAGACTTCATTTGGAAATATCCCTTTACATCATCATCAATTGAGATAAAGACATAGCTGGCCAGAAAATTCAAGCCAGGATCATCACCTGTGACAAATTTGGAGGATCCTAACTTAACTCGTGTATTTTCTATCACAGCCTCAATTCCTTTACCAGGGATCTCTTCAAACCTCTTAAATACCCTTTTAGATTCTTTTGTTTGAGACAGATAATCTGTAATCTTAGTGCTGAACGGATGAATGGAGCTACTTACAATCTTCTTGAGCAGCATTTTCTCCTCCTGAGACAAAGGTTTCCCAACATATTCCACCTGACCATCCCTGATTTCGGTGAGTGTTCCGGTTTTATCAAACACAATGGCATCGATATGCATCATTTGTTCAACTATGTCGGATCCTCTCAGATAACAATGCAATTTTCCAAATACTCTTTGTACACTCCCGGAGGTAAAAGGCACAGCAAGAGCCAATGCACATGGACAGGCCACAATCAACACTGCGGTTACGGCAAGCCACATCTTTGAAGGGTCATAGATTGCCCAGTAAATTCCCGATATGGCGGCAATGGCTAAAATGACTATCGTGAAATATTGACTAATAACATCAATCAATCGTTTGGTCATTGAGATCTCCTGCTTGTTGAAGATCTCATTGTTCCAAAGTCTGGTGAGATAACTTTGGGAGACTTCTTTTTTTACTAAAAGCCGGATACTTTCCCCCACTTGTCTACCTCCCGCAAAAATATATTCGCCTCCGGCCTTGGTTACAGGGTTTGCCTCACCCGTCACAAAGCTATAATCAATATTAGACCGTTCACTTATTAGGATGGAATCCGCTGGTATGATCTCACCATTTCGCACCATTATCTCATCATCCTCTTTCAATTCATTGATCGGTACATTTTTTCTTTTGCCCCCAATGATCTTTGTAATAGCCAGGGGGAAATAAGCCTTGTAATCACGTTCGAAAGACATGTTTTCATAGGTCTTACTTTGAAACCATTTACCGATTAACAAGAAAAACACCAACCCGGCCAGCGAATCAAAATATCCTGTACCTACTTCAGAGAAAACCTCATAAATGCTTCGGGCCAGCAAAACAACCATTCCCAAGGCGATTGGGACATCTATATTAATGAATTTCCTTCGAAGTCCTTTATAAGCAGAAACTAAATAATCTGATCCGCTATAAAAAAAGACAGGAAGTGCCAGCACTATATTCAGGTATGAGAAAAAACGTTGAAAGTCAAGATCATAACTTTCTTCAAAACCCAGGTATTCCGGGAAACTAAATAACATAATGTTTCCAAAACAAAATCCGGCAATTCCAATTTTAATTAATAGTGATCTGTTGGAATTCTTTGCATCACGTTTATCATAAGATTCCAGGCTTATGTTTGGAGCATATCCTATTAAAGCAAGCAGTTCAGCCACCTGTCTTAAGCTGATTTTGCCCGGATCAAAAGTGATATTGGCTTCTTTCTTAACAAAGTTTACCTGACTTGCATTGATATGCTCATTTAATCTGGTGAGGTTTTCCAAAAGCCATATGCAGGAGCTGCAGTGTATTTTAGGAATCTGAAAAGTTACTTTGCAAACCGTGTCAGATGCGAAATCAACAAGCTTATTTCGAATTTCATTGTTATCCAGAAAGGCATACTCATCACTGTCAGGTTTGTCTCTTAAACTTGAACCGGGATTTTTTTCAAGGTCGTAATAGTTGCAGAGATCATTCTCATTGAGGATCTCATAAACTGTTTTGCATCCATGACAACAAAAGGATCTATCCTCGAATTGAATAGGTGTTTCCTCGCAATCGTCACCGCAATGATAACATATGGTCTTTTCCTGAACTTTCTCTGATCCCTCAGTCAACATATAATTGACTTTTTAATGAAAATAGAAGATGGGTTTATGGCCTTAAATAATCAAACTAATAGCTTACCACCAACAATTCGCACTTGATTATTTTTTGCAAAATTAATGTTTCAATATTTTTGCAATGATGATAGCTATCAATTGAAAACATGATCCGGGTCATATTTCAACGGTAAATATAGAAAAGATAAACCAGCAGTTCACCATCTCAGTCCACTCAAATAATTTCTTTATTTAAGCTTGGTATCACTCCTAACCAACCTATCTTTATCACGTTAAAAATAGTGACAACAAAGCACTTTATTATGAACGCAACCCTCTCTCTGAAAAGTCCGCTACTGATCTTTGGCTTACCGATACTGATCTTCGTTTCCATGATTCTTTTAACAATTAGTCCAATCTTTAAAACTGAGCCAAGTGCACTAGCTCTGGGCATCACTTATGATCTTACGCTCACAGCACCACTCATTTACCTTTTATTGATCTGGAAACGAAATATTCCCAAAATCACAGTGGTTCCTTTTTTTGTGGCCGGAGTGATCATAGCCACTTTTCTTTTACCTAAGGAGGAACAATTTCATTTAAATATTATCAAAACCTGGGTGTTACCCCTTATAGAACTGGGAGTTGTTTCAACCATTGTTTATAAGGTTATTAAAACCATCCGTATATTCAGGGCACATCGCTATGCTGATACAGATTTCTTAAGCATTCTTAGAACCACAACACAAAAATCGTTTGGGGAAGGTACTGTTGCCAATATTCTGGCTTTTGAGATCGCAACTATTTATTACAGTCTGCTCAGTTGGAAAAATAAAACAGATAAGCGGATAAGTCAATTTACTTATCATAGGGAAAGTGGTTCAATAGCACTATTCGTAACTGTTGCCTTAATCGTTGTAATAGAAACTTTTGTGGTTCATATTTTGGTGGCCAACTGGAGTACATTAGCTGCCTGGATTTTGACTGTATCAAGTATTTATGTTGCTCTACAAATTATGGCGCACATCAAGGCCATGTATCAAAGACCCATTGTCATGACCAAGGATCAATTGATACTGCGATACGGACTAACCGGAGATACCACCATTGATATCCCCAACATCCATCAAATTACTTTAAGCTCCAATGCACCCGAGGATAGCGAGCAGGTCAAGAGGCTGTCGCCCTTAAAGGACATGGAACCTCACAACGTGATCCTATCTCTCAAGAGCCCTCAAGAAATCCTGGGTATATATGGTAAAAAAAGTGAATACCAAACATTGCTGTTACACATTGATAAGAAGGAAGATTTCAAACAGGCATTGGAAGATCAAATAGCATTAATTGGATAATTTACCTAGATTTGAAATTCGGATATTTTTGAATTGTAAAAAAATGACCGAAAGGATGTGTTTATGGAATTGTCTGGATGACCCATTCTGATGCACAATTTGACTTGTTGGTACTTATGTGTCCGGTTATTCTTGTGAATAGCTTGATAACTAAAGTTTGGAATTCAAGTAGAAGAACTTTGATTTCACATTTATGGCTGAGGATTTAATGCCATTAAGTTAGGTCTTTGGGTATTAGGTTTCAGATATCAGATAACCTTCTTACAGATTAAAAAATATTATAAAGGTCGAAATCTGATAACTTGAATGCTTTACGATTTTTTCTAAACTAAACGGCATTGATTTAGGATTAAGTGATAGGGACTAATTTATTAAGATCTTGCTTTTGCCTCTTATGATCTCTACAATCAGAAAAAAAAGTTTTTTGGTTTGTACGTTC
Source organism: Splendidivirga corallicola (assembly GCA_030442035.1). Lineage (GTDB taxonomy): Bacteria > Bacteroidota > Bacteroidia > Cytophagales > Cyclobacteriaceae > Splendidivirga > Splendidivirga corallicola. The sequence goes on along the minus strand of JAUJEA010000014.1, from coordinate 147,310 downwards.
TTATTCATGGTGCTTCGGCTAGCAGCTCAGCAGGAGACCAACTTCATTCATTTATCCGGTGACCAGGGACTCTCTCAAGAAAGGGTTAATACCATATTGGAAGATAGCAAGGGCTTTGTATGGGTGGGAAACGCTGATGGATTAAATCGATACAACGGATACGAATTTGAAGTTATTGAATTCTATCATCAGGAACCGGAGATCAATGCTGTTAAAAGCGTTGAATGTCTCTTCGAAGATAGCAGAGGCAGGATATGGATAGGGACAAGATATTGTGGTTTATATGTTTTCGATTATCGCTCGGGAAAATTCAAACGGTATCTGGTGCAAGATTTCGTTGGTTTGAAGAGTAATTGGATCCAAACCATCACAGAAGACCATAACCAAAACATCTGGATCGGAGCAACACAAGGAGGCCTTCATTTATATCAGGAGACAACAGATAGCTTCATTCCTTATAGCGCAGAGAATCATTCCGGTTTACCAGACAATGACATTCTTTCCCTATACGTTGATGAGCAAAACGTTTTGTGGATTGGGTCCACTCAGGGTCTGACAAGGCTGAACCAAGACAGAACTGAGTTCGAAACACTTTTAACATCCAGTGATCCGCCTTTCTCAACCATGGAGGGAATTAATGCGATTGTTGAGGACAGGCAACATAATTTATGGTTAGGAATGGACCGAGGGGGACTCGCAAAATATAATAAATCCAATCATTCTCATGTCGTATTCAAACATGATAGGATCAATCGCAATAGCCTGGGGTCAGATGTTGTGATGGGCCTGTACATTGATTCAAATGATCAACTTTGGATTGGAACAGATGGAGGAGGACTGAATAAGTTAAAAAGCGATTCTTTATCATTTGAAAAGTTCCTGCATGATAAATCTAATTTACACACCATTAGTAGTAACAGTGTGATTTCAATTATTGAAGACCGTAATGGTAATCTATGGTTTGGCAATAACTATGGTGGGATTAATATCATAAAATATAAGAGATCAACTGTGGAGCACTATTATGGTTCCCATGATCATTTCCCGGCAAGAATTTTATCGATACTTGTGGATCGTAATCAAAACAGATGGATTGGCACCGATGGTAATGGATTGAATTTCTTCTCAGCCGATGGAACACAATTATTGCATTTCGAAAAAGATGCTGGTAATCCAAACAGTATCTCCGGCAACTATATACAACATCTATTGGAGGACTCAAAAGGAAATATTTGGATAGCTACCTATGACAATGGCTTGTGTATTCTGAATAATGATAAAAAAACAACAGTTTGGGTCAATGGGATTCTCAAGCAGAAAGGTATTGAGGTTGGCTCGGATATCCGTAATATCTTTCGCGACAACAAAAATCAAATATGGATAGGCTCCAATACAGGATTATATGTAATCAGTGAAGATTTTGACATTATCCATAGCTTTCCTTATAGCACTTCTGTTTACCCTAAAAAGATCATTGTGGAGATATTCGAAGACAGTGAGTCCAATATATGGTTGGGTAGTATTGAGGGTGGTTTATATGTGTATAAACATGGAAAGTTTGGACATTTCACACAAGACATTCAAGATAAAAACAGCTTGTGCAGCAATAGCATTTCAACGATTTCCGAAGATACTCAGGGTAACATATGGATAGGCACTTATAATAGTGGGATTAGCATACTATCCAAAAATGGGGACGCACTACAATACCTTGGTATGAATGAAGGATTACCAAGTTATTATATTAAGTCTATTTTGTTTGATGATGATGGAAATGCATGGATAAGCACGAATAAAGGTTTGGTAAAACATAATAAGGTTTCTGATGAAATAGATGTGTTTTATGAATCGATGGGTCTGCAAGGTGACGACTTTCTCAAAAGATCCTCCTTTAAAGATCAGTATGGTCGGTTGTTCTTCGGGGGGGTGAACGGCTATAATGTTTTTCATCCGGAACAAATGATCAAAAAGGAAACCCCACCAAAAATCCTTTTCACAAATGCCAGAATATTAAATCAACCTGCCGAAATTGGAGAAAATGCCCCATTAAATTCTTCGATTGAGGTTGCGGAATCTATTTCTTTGAAATACAATCAATCTTCCTTTTCATTTGACTATACCAGTATCAGAAATATTGATGATCAGTCTTTTGAGTATGCCTATCGGCTTTATCCATTTGAAAGTGATTGGCAATATGTAGGCAAGAAAAGAACCGCTAACTATACTAATATTTCTCCCGGCTCCTATACATTTGAGTTGATTGTCTCAGATGGTATTAATGAGTGGATAGATAATCCTGCATCAATTCATGTTTTCATTGCCAAACCAATTTGGCAGACTTGGTGGGCTTATACACTTTACTTTATATTTGGTGCCACTGCCCTATTCCTATCATATCGCTATGTTTACTTATGGACTAAACTGAAGCATAACCTGGCCATGGAAAAACTTTCTCGTGAGAAAGAACAGGAGGTCCATGACATGAAATTGAATTTTTTCACCAAGATATCTCATGAAATCAGAACCCCTTTAACCTTGATTTTTGGTCCTATCGATAATTTAATCGAATTAACAAAAGACAACTATAAGGCAGGTAACTATTTGCGCATGGTCAAAAGCAATGCGCAAAGGCTTATGGGGCTTACGAATCAACTGATAGACCTCCGTAAAAAAGAGACCGGCAAACTGAAGCTGAAAGCTTCAAAGGGAGATCTCATTCTATTATTAGATGAAATTATCGTTTCATTTAAAGAATTAGCCCGTCAAAGGAATATTAATCTCATCGTCAACTATTTATCACGGCCACAGGATGTTTGGTTCGATCATGAAAAAATTGAGCACATTATTTTCAATTTACTATCGAACGCTTTCAAATTCACACCAGATGATGGTACTATAGAAGTAACGGTAAAAACAGATTTAAATAGAAAATCCGAGGAGGTGGTAAAAATCATTGTTAGCGATAGCGGCTCAGGCATTTCAGGTATTGATCAGGAACATATTTTTGATATGTTTTATCAAACTGAGGTAGGTAAATTAAAAGGTGGATCAGGGATTGGATTGTCGCTTACATATGAATTGGTAAAACTTCATCATGGAAAAATAAAAGTAAACTCAAAGCCACAAGAGGGCACTTCTTTTATTATTACACTTCCCATGGGAGACAAACACCTGAGTTCTACCGAAAAAGTAAGTCATATTGTCCGGACGGAAGTCTCCAATTCGGGAAATTTCAACCTGTCAGAGTTCAAGGTGTTTCCTGAGCAAACAAAGAAAGTAGTTCATAAAAAAGATAATAAGCTTGAGCTTAGAACGCTCCTTATTGTGGAAGACAATCCCAACATCAGGTATTTTATCAGTCATATTTTCGAGGATGATTTTGAAATTACATTGGCGGAGAATGGAAAAAAAGGGCTTGACATTGCACTGGATCAACTCCCGGATCTTATTATAAGTGATGTAATGATGCCGGAAATGGATGGCATTGAAATGACTTCTACCTTAAAAAATGATATAAGAACCTGTCATATCCCGATCATTTTATTAACTGCAAGGTCTTCCTCTATCTTTAAAGTGGAAGGATTGGAAACCGGAGCTGATGATTATATCACAAAACCTTTTGATGTCAAAGTATTAAAGCTTAAGGTCAACAATTTACTCCAAACGAGTAAGAAAATGCTTGCCCATTTCCGAAGGGAAGTAATGTCCACTCCCCAAACCATCAATCCCAGTTCACCCGATGAATTATTCATTCAGACAATGGTGGAAATTATTGAAAAATATATGGAGGACCCGAATTTTAAGGTTGATCGTCTGGCGAGGGAGCTCAATATGAGTCACTCTGTATTGTATCGAAAATGTGTGGCACTTACCGGTCATACAGTGGTTGATTTCATTAGAATAATAAGGCTTAAAAAAGCAACCATGCTATTAAAACAGGGTGGTCTGAGCATGGCTGAAATTGCTTACCAAATCGGTTTTAGTGACACCAAATATTTTAGCAAATGCTTTAAGAAGCAATTTGGTAAGTCTCCCTCAGCTTATCTTGTTGAGATTGGAGGCGAGGAAGTTTAAGAACACTGCCAACCCCTCGTACACCTTATAACTTTCAGTTGACTCACACTCTCCCGGAAAATTTCCAGCAGGACGAATTTTTACCCCGTATTTGCAGGATTATTACCCATCCATTTTTCCCTATTAGTGTCAAATTAGCAACTTAATCCAATGATCTCAGAAATCTTTCTCGGTCTATTGATCAATTTGAAACTAGTAGATAGTTATGAAAAACGACGTGACAAGAAGAAATTTTGTAAAGAAAACCGCAGCTTTCGGTGTAGCAACCTCTGTGATGTCACCTAATATTTTATTAGGAAAGGATGATAGAAAGGCCAGGTTAGGTTTTATTGGAACCGGTTTGAGAGGACGAAACCATGTAGGTCTTGCACTCAAGCGTGACGATGTAGAAATTAAAGCAATATGCGACATAGACCCTGACGCCATAAATAAAACTAAAGCCATGTTTAAAAAAGCAGGTAAAAAGGAACCTGCTGTATATGGTAAAGATGAGTTGGATTTCAAGAATCTGCTGGAACGAGATGACATAGATGGCGTCATTATTTCAACACCCTGGCTCTGGCATACAAGAATGGCTGTAGCGGCAATGAGAGCAGGGAAGTATGCCGGGGTTGAGGTTTCTGCTGCTAACACGATCCAGGAGTGTTGGGATCTGGTTAACACCTATGAAGCGACAGGTGTTCCGTGTATGATCCTGGAAAATGTCTGCTATAGACCTGATGTAATGGCGGTGTTGAACATGGTGAGAAAAGGCATGTTCGGAGAAATGGTACATCTTGAATGTGGTTATCAGCATGATCTGAGGCATGTTAAATTCAATGATGGCAAAACTGCTTATGGTAAAGGAGTTGAATTCGGTGAAAAGGGCTTTTCAGAGGCCAGGTGGAGAACTGCCCATTCAGTAAATCGCAATGGGGATCTTTATCCGACACATGGAGTAGGTCCTGTAGCGCAATACACCAATATTAATCGTGGCAACCGTTTTGTATCATTGACTTCAACTGCTTCAAAAAGTAGAGGATTACATAATTACATTGTAGAGCATGGTGGGGAGGATCATCCAAACGCCAAGGTAAAATTCAAGCTTGGAGATGTTATTACCACTGTTATCAAAACAGCTAACGATGAATCCATTATAGTTTCGCATGATACCAATTTGCCACGTCCATATTCATTGGGCTTTAGAGTACAAGGGACCAAAGGAATTTGGATGGATGTCAATCAATCACTGCACATAGAAGGTACGAGTCCTGCGCACAGATGGGAGCCAACTAAAAAATACTTCGAGGAATATATGCATCCTCTCTGGAAAACGCATGGACACAAAGCAACGGGTGCCGGTCATGGTGGGATGGACTGGTTTGTAATTCACGCCTTTGTTGAATCAATTAAACGAAAAGCCCCAACTCCACAAGATGCCTATGATGCAGCGGCCTGGAGTGCTATTACGCCTTTATCGGAGAAATCGATTGCTGACGGTAGTGACTCAGTGGAATTCCCTGATTTCACCAGAGGCAGATGGATGACCAATAAGCCGATTTTTGCGCTTAATGATGAATATTAATGACAAAAGATTTGAGACGAGCGATTCAGCAAAAGTAAATCGATGAATTTCTCATCTCCCCAAATAACACGTATAAGCTAATGTAGTACTTTTTCCTTGGGTGCAGTCAGCTAGTAGCCCGGCTGACTGCCTTCCCAAGTTACCTAAGTTGAACAAAGCAGGAGTGATCGGAATAATTCCTGGTACAAATTGGGGGATATTGAATCCATTTAATCAAGGAAGATGGTAAATATCTTGTCATATCTATTGAAGAATCATCCCTTCAGGGACCAGGTTAGTGAGTAAACATTTAACCTGGCAGATGCTTTAACTGTAGAAAATAAAACATCAATACACCGTGCAATAGTCATTGATTGATGGTGGAGCAACGAACACCAAATCGTTACTTCACAAAATCCTAAACTTCTAAACTATGAAAAATCAAGCAGAGGATAAGCTTAGAAAAGATGCGCATTTATTTCTTAGCTATAAATCATCTGATTTTGATTCCCATAGTGATGAAGAAATATGGCAAGCACTGCTCAAAGGCAGTTCCATAGCCTTTAAGTACATCTATAATAAATATGCCGACTTGCTCTATGATTATGGCAAGAAAATTACAAAAGACAACCAGCTTATAGAAGATTGTTTACACGATCTGTTTATTGAACTTTGGTCCAGAAAAGCCTCCTCAGCCAATATCAGAAACTTAAAAGCATATTTGATCATTAGCTTTCGGCGAAAAATTATCAGTGCAGAAAAAAAATTAAGCAAATACGAAAAGATTGCCTCCCACCAAAAATTTGAGATGGATCTTACTGATAATTTATCAGAATTGATGGAAAAAGAAGACAATAATCTCAGTGCTTTAAAGGATGCGCTCAATGAACTTCCTCAGAGACAAAAGGAGGCACTTTATTTGAGATTTTATAATCATCTGTCCTGCCAGGACATTGCGGAAATTATGGCAATCAATCCACAATCAGTATATAATCTGTTGCACAAGGCACTACTTATGTTAAAAAATAAGTTCACAACTTTTTCCATACTACTGGGTGCAATGACCTTATTTTAGCATAGTCTCCCTATAATCCAAATTCACTTAGGCTCAATTCCAAAGCATTTCAACTCCAATATATTCGCCCTGGTTTTTGCCTCAACTTTTGAGATTGATCTGCCGGTATTTCTTTCGAAGAGCAAAAAATTTGATTTTTTTTTTTAATTGACAAGAGTAGATTTTCAGATTTTTTACTCTTATCAGTAGAAATGTGAAAATCTATTAATCGGATTTTATTTGTATGAGCCGAAAGAAAAATTTGAATTATTCACTAGAGGATCTGTTAAATGATAATTATTTCCATAAATGGATCATCGATAGTGATGCCAGCTGCGACGAGTTTTGGGAAAACTGGATGAAGGCAGATGCTACGAGACCTCCAATGGTTTCCAAGGCAAGAAAGATCCTTTTAGGGATCGAATTTAAATCCGACCCTATGCCCGAAGAAACGAAAGCCAGGCTATGGAGAAAACTTGAAAGTAAGGTAGTTCCTGCAGGAGGGGTGTATAGTGTGGCTCCAAAATCATCTAAACTGAAATGGTACTACTCTGCCGCAATGATCACCCTTGTTGCAGGAGCACTTGCTTCCATTCTTTACTTTCGTTCAGTCTCCACGCAAAAGGGTGCAACCCATCCAATCGCTTACACGGAAAGCATAAGTCCGATGGGGCAAAAAACAACCATTCAATTGGCAGATGGAAGTAAAGTAAAGTTAAATGCCAGCAGCTCTTTGAAGTATCCCAAAAAATTCTCCCCGGAAACAAGAGAAGTCTACCTTGAGGGAGAGGCCTTCTTCGAGGTACAAAAAAATTCAGATCGCCCTTTTATAGTGAGGACATCAAATATTACCGTATCGGTACTCGGCACCTCATTCAATGTTTCGGCCTATGCTGATAATAAGGATATCAGTGTAGCTGTGTTAACCGGTGAAGTAATGGTTGAAAATACCCTGGATGCCGGGAATGGTCAACTTTATCTGGAGCCGAGAGAGATGGCTATTTATGATAAAGATAAGCACATCACCAGGAAAACCATATTTGACTATAAGGAAATACTGGACTGGAAAGATGGTGTGATCCATTTAAAAGATGCCAATTTTCAGGAAATCGTAAAGAAGCTTGAAAAATGGTTTGGAGTAACCTTCGACGTTCGGCGCGAAATAATTACCGAGAAAGATTTTACAGGACGTTTTCAGAACAAATCATTGGAATATATACTACAGGGGCTCAGTTTTTCCTTCGATTTTGATTACGAAATAGATGGCAAGCAAATCATTATTAAATAAAACTGTGAAAAAATGAAGCACTATAATACAAGTTAACAAATAAAGCCAGTGTCAGACACCGGCTTTAAGTTCTATACGTCGCAACTACATGAATATTGGGGAATAGCCATTAGTGATGACGCATAGATGTAAATTTCTGATTAACAAATCTGTATAACCAAAAACATATAAAATTATGAAGTATAAAATTCTACAACAAATTTTTGTTATGTCTAAATACAATCTTTACGGATTAGTCATTCAATGCTTACTGGCAGGAATGCTTTTGGCAGAACCAAGCAATGCACAAAAGAGTCTGGAAGATGTTTCTATTTCACTTCAGCTCAATGAGGCCAGTATTCAACAAACATTTGCTGAAATTGAAGAAAAGACAGGCTTCTCTTTCTACTACAGAAGGAGCATATTGAAAGATAAACCCCAATTGTCTGTTTCTTTTGAGAATGGTACACTTAGCGCTCTCTTAAAGTTAATTTCCAAGGAAACAGCTCTGAAATTCAAAAGAGTAAACTCCAACATCTTCGTCAATGACATGGCCCACAGAAACAAAAAAAGGGAGGTAGTAGAAGATTTTGTATTTGATGTTCCTGTAAAAGGCCAGGTAACCGATGAAAATGGTCAGGGTTTACCAGGTGTTAATGTACTAATAAAAGGAAGTTCGGCAGGAGTTGTTACAGATAGCGAAGGAAATTATACTATGAACGTACCTGATAGGGAGTCAATTTTGGTTTTCTCCTATATAGGGTATCTGACAGAAGAGGTTGAGGTTGGTGAGCAGTCCATTATTAATGTTCAATTACTTCCTGATGTTAGTTTGTTGGAAGAAATAGTGGTAGTAGCCTATGGTGAGCAAAAAAGAAGCGCTATTACGGCTTCGGTAGCCAATATCAAGTCTGAAGAATTAAAGGGCGTTACCGTGCCAGATGTATCATCAATGATCCAGGGTAAAGCAGCTGGTGTTCAGGTTTCTGCATCAAGCGGTAGGCCCGGAGCAGTCCCTGATATACTAATAAGAGGAATGGCTTCTTTAAATGGTAGTATTGTCCCTCTATGGGTAGTTGATGGCGTCATTCAGCATACAACACCGGTTGTTAATCCTAATGATATTGAATCTGTATCAATATTGAAGGATGCTTCGGCTACTTCACTATATGGTTCTCGTGGTGCAAACGGAGTGATTATTGTCACCACAAAAAGAGGTGAATCCGGAGTAAGTAAATTGAGTTTTACCTCCAAAGTTGGCTTTAATAAATTCAACGACGGAAACTTCCGTGTCATGAATTCACAGCAATTTTATGATTATCATACTCAATTAGGAACCACTCAACCTTGGTTTACCTCAGATCTTTTGAATAGAGATTATGATTGGATCGAGGGAGGAACACAAACAGGTGTTGTACAGGATTATACAGCTTCTTATTCAACCGGAACGGAAAAACTCAATGCCTATATGACAGGAGGATATTACAATGAAACTGGAACGATAAAAGGCTCGGATTTTGAACGACTTTCTTTTAGGATGAATTTGGATTACAATGCGAGCAAACGTCTTATCCTGAAACCCAAGATAGCCTTCAGCTTTGATGATAGACACAGAGCAGAACATCCTCGCTATGAACTATACCTTAACCTTCCCTGGGATCTTCCCTTCGATGCAAATGGAAGTCCTGTTAATGCCCAAACTTCTCAAGATTGGATTGGTCGGGATAGTCGTAATTATTTTTATGATTTGCAATGGAATTTTGGAACCAGCAATGTCTTCAACATGAGTACTAATGCTGATTTTGAATTTGAAATCACTGATGATCTAAGCTTTATTTCAACAAATAATTTCACTCTGTTACATTCCAAGAGCTTCGATTATACGGATCCACAATCCACTGGAGGCGAGTCTACAGGAGGGAGCATCAGGGAATTCAAAGCCAGGAGGTTAACAAGATTGTTTACGGAAATGTTGCGTTATAGTAAAACATTTGGTGAACATTCAGTAACAGCTTTGGCAGGATATGAATTTAATGATTATGAATATGAGGACATCTCAGCTGTTGGAGAAGGCCTTATTCCAGGTGGTTCCATATTGAATATCACTTCTACGCCATCCAATGTTGGAGGATTTAAGAATGAATATGCCTTACAATCCATGTTCTTATCTGCGGATTACGCCTTTGGGAATCGCTACTATGGAAAGGCTTCTATTAGAAGAGATGGGGCCTCCAATTTTGGCCCTGAAGACCGATACGGGATGTTCTTTGCACTTGGAGCAGGTTGGAACATACACAATGAAAATTTCTTTGACAGTAACATAATCGATGAACTCAAATTAAGAGTAAGCTATGGATCAGTAGGTAATCGTCCATCTTCCCTTTATCCTTACCAGGGGACCTATTCTGTAAGTCAGCAATATGATGCTGTGCCTGCGGCCGTTCTCCGCCAATTTGGCAATCCTGATTTGACCTGGGAAAAATCTTTCGAAACCAATATTGCCGTTGATGCAAGATTATTTGACAGGGTCACTGCCACATTCGAATATTATCACAAAAATACTTCAGACCTACTATACTTTGTTGATCTTCCCTCAACTACCGGATTTCAAGGATTCTGGGAAAATGTCGGAGGATTGAAAAATAGTGGGTTCGAGGTAGCACTTTCCGGTGAAGTATTTAAAACACCTGACTTTAGTTGGGATCTGGGCTTCAATATTGGTGTCAACACAAATGAAATAACTGAACTCTTTGATGGACAAACAGAAATACCCCGAGGCAGTAAAATTTTTAAAGTAGGAGAAGATCTAAATACCTGGTATTTAAGAAAGTGGGTTGGTGTTGATTCCGATAACGGAAATCCTTTATGGGAAAGAGTGGATGAAACCACTGGAGAGATAACGCAAACAAGTGATTACAATCAGGCAACTTTGCAACCAGTTGGTAGTGCAACTGCTGATTACATCGGTGGAATCAATTCAAACATACGGTACAAAGGCCTTTCATTGAGCGCCAATGTTAGTTTTTCAAATGGAGGATTGGTGTATAATGGTTCTAGAGAATTATTCGATTCTGATGGTTTTTATATCACTTTCAATCAACAAATATTTGCCGACGGATGGAAAAGATGGGAGAATCCAGGGGATATAGCGACACACCCAAGAGCAATCAGTGGAGGTAACAATAACTCGAACAAACCATCATCCAGGTATTTGGAAGATGGAAGTTTTATGAGATTGAGGAATGTTACTTTGGCCTATGATCTGAATAAAACCCTATTGGATCAAATTGGTCTTAGTGCAGCCAGAATTTACTTTTCTGGTGACAACTTGTTAACCATTACAGATTATTCCGGGCTGGATCCTGAGGCAAGAATTGTTGACGGTGGTGGTGAGATTGCTGGTAGAAGTAGCTTGCAATATCCTGTTCCAAAGCGATTCGTTTTCGGCCTTAACTTTTCCTTTTAATTGATGATGACTAAAAAAATTAAACAGATGAGAATACTATATATAATCCCCATTATCGGAACACTGCTCTTCTCATGTGACTTGCAGAAGGATCCTTTCGATGAAATAGCAGTAGATCGCCTTTTTGAAAGTGAAGGGGCAGCGCAAACAGCTACGCTTGGAAACTATGCACTACTTAAAGGAGGAATTAATGGAGAAAACGGGTACAATGGCTGGTCAGACGATTTACACCGAATTTCCGAGTATTCCGGTGATAACGTAACACTTAGCGGTGGAACCACAGATCATTTATTCTTTCTTTATAATTATCAAGCTATTACCTCAAACTCGAGGGTTGCACGTTTTTGGGACAACTCATACAAAATTATTGTAGGAGCTAACACGGTGATAGAATCACTGGAAGAAGGTCAGTCTACTGAATTTGATCAACTTCTTGGAGAAAATTACTACCTGAGGGCACTTGTTTATTTCCAAATGGGTAATGTCTTTGGAAGACCTTTCAATCAGGGAGGATCAAATCTATCAGTTCCTTTAAAGTTGACCTCTGATGTAGATGACCGTCCTGACAGAAATACTGTACAGGAAGTATATGATCAGGTGATCAGTGATCTTTTAAAAGCCGAATCTCTTATGACCATTGACAAGTCTTCGTCCTTTGCAACCAAAGAGGCTGCCCAGGCACTATTGTCAAGGGTCTACCTGTACATGGAGGATAATGCGAACGCCGAAGCATTTGCTGATAAGGTTATTGCCTCAGGCAGATATTCACTTTTGTCCGCAACCGATTTCCGTCTTATGAATACATTGAATCCCGTACAGAATTCGGAGGCCATATTTGCAATCACGCTTAACAAGGATGCCGACCTTAACGGGCAGTGGGATGATTGGTTTACTTTGGGTTCTTTCTATGCTAAGATCGAGGGTGTAGGTTGGGGTGAAATGTATGCCTCAAGATCATACCTGGATCTGCTAAACAAAAACCCAAATGATGCCAGGGGTGCATTTATAGATGCACAGTATCTTCCAGGACAAATACCTGTAGTTTATTGGGTTGATGATAGTTATGTATATCAATTCAGGGAAACAACAGAAGCCGGTGGTATTACCACGTTTGAAGATAATGGAAATACCTATACGGTGGAGTCAGAAGTAGTTGATGGTATTACCAAATATTTTTTTAATGGAACAAATGGCAAACAGTATGTCGAAAAAGATTTCGATCTGGAAAAACGAAATGGCCATCCTAAGTGGTACATCACAAAAGCTTCACTTCAGGACAATGATGGACATCTATGGTCTCCAATCGTATCTCGCTTATCGGAAATGTATTTAAATAAGGCAGAGGCACTTGCCAAAAGAGGCATGGATCAGGAAGCATTGGATAATGTTAATATGATTCGGATGAACAGGGATGTTCCGACTTATGCCTCAGTAGCTGATATTCCTTCCGGGCAATCTGTCCTGGATGTGATATTGGATGAACGCAGACTGGAACTGGCGTTTGAAGGACACAGGAAATTTGATGTCTTCAGAAATGGCAGAACCATGGACCGTCGTTATCCGGGAACTCATTTGAATGGAGCTACACCATTCTTTGAAATACCGCCAACGCATAATCGAGTGGTTGAATTCCTACCTGAAAAACAGGTGGTATTGCAACCATCACTTATACAAAATGATTAACAAAAGGCCCCGTTCGGGGCCTTTTTACACATCATATTGAAAGTATCGACACCTTTGTTTTAGAATTCAATGACTTCAAACCTGTTTAAATTCCTATTCGCCGCATCACTCATTGGCTTGGGAGCCTGCCAAAAATCGGTTGATGATCTTCCAATGGATAAATTATTCACTGAAATACCTGTTGAAATATCCGGTGTGGATTTTCAAAATAAAGTATTGGAATCCGAACAGCTTCACTACTACAAGTACCTTTATATATACATTGGTGGTGGGGTTGCTACTGCTGATTTCAACAATGATGGATTAGTAGATCTTTTTTTTGTATCCAACATTTACCACAACAGACTTTTTTTAAATCAGGGTAATTTCCGGTTTGAAAATATCACCATCAGTGCAGGAATTGAAAAAAGAATTGGGTTCGATACAGGTGTTTCAATCGCAGATGTGAACAACGACGGTTTTTTAGATATCTATGTCTGTCGGGCTGGTTGGTTTGAAAGCGGAGAGAAACTCGCCAATATGTTATACATCAACAATGGCGATCTAACTTTTACCGAAAAAGCCAAAGAATATGGTTTGGCTGACGAAAACAGGTCTATCTCCTCTACCTTTTTCGACTATGACAAAGACGGTGACCTGGATCTATACCTGGCCAACGCCCCCTCCGGCTTTACGCTGTCTGATAAGATCCTGGATTTAAAGGACGTACAAACAAATAGCAGGACAGCTTCATTTAAGGGGAGTGATAAATTATACAGAAATAATGGTATTGGCAGCTTTTCAGATGTTTCTATTGAGGCTGGAATATTACCCGATCTTGGATTTGGTTTAAATGCGCAAGTGGGCGATTTGAATGGCGATGGATGGTTGGATGTCTATGTTTCGAATGATTTCATTGGACCTGATTTTGCTTATTTAAATAATGGTAACGGCACTTTTTCAGAAGGCCGAAACCAGCTTTTTAAACATATCTCCTACTATAGCATGGGAAGTGACATTGCCGATATCAACAATGATGGCCTGACCGAGCTGATGGTTATGGATATGAGTCCGGAAGATTATGTCCGGTCTAAAACAACCATGTCCATGATGCCAACGCCAAGGTTCAATGAAATGGTCGAAAAAGACTATCACCATCAATACATGCACAACGTGCTGCAATTGAATAATGGCAATGGAACCTACAGTGAAATTGCCAATCTATCGGGCATCTCTAAAACTGATTGGAGTTGGTCATCTCTTTTTGCCGATTTTGATCTTGATGGGTACAATGATGTCTATGTTACCAACGGTGTATACCGGGATGTGGTGGACCGGGACATGAATAATAAAATAAACAAGTATATCGATGAAAATAAGGCGTTGCTGACAAAGGCTGATTTTTTTAATTTCACACAAATGCTTCCCCAGCAGAAATTAACCAATTACTTTTTTAGAAATACCGGTGAATTGATCTTTGAAAACAAATCAACAGATTGGGTACAGGAGAAGCCGACCTTTTCAAATGGAGCGGCTTATGCTGATCTGGACAATGACGGGGATCTGGATCTTGTCGTAAGCAATTTGGATGAAAATGCAACAATTCTAAGAAATAACTCCCAGGCATTAACCGACCATGGCTTCCTCCAATTCAAGCTCAAAGGACCTGAAAATAATCTCCATGGTGTTGGCACCATGGTCAAAATGCGACTATCAAATGGTCAGGTTCAAACAAGACAACTGATCAACTCAAGAGGTTATCTTTCAGCAGTTTCCAATAAACTTCATTTTGGCCTGGGTAAGCATAAATCGGTTCCGGAAATAGAAATTGTCTGGCCCGATGGTAAAATGCAGATCCTCAAAAATATTGAGGTCAATCAACTTATCACAGTGGATTACACAGATGCGTCTGATGGTCAAATCAAATTGGTCAAAGAAACGGATGCTAAAAAAATATTTGACAAGCAAACAACAACCTATAAACACCAGGACACTCCTTTTGATGATTATAGCAAACAGTTGTTGTTACCTCATAAACTTTCACAAACGGGTCCGGCGCTTGCCAAAGCGGATATAAACAACGACGGTCTGGAGGATCTCTTCATAGGAGGCGGGCACAATCAATCAAGTCAATTGCTGCTCGCAAAAGCAGAGGGTGGATTCGAAAAGATGATGGTTCAGGATTTTAAAGAGGACAAACAATTTGAAGATACCGGTGCTTGCTTCTTCGACGCTGACGGTGATGGGGATCTGGATCTCTACGTGGTAAGTGGTAGCTATGAATTCGATGCAGGCTCTGAGATGTTGGAAGACAGACTATACATTAACAAAGGAATGGGAAAATATACCAGAACCAACCATATTCCGAAAATCTTGGAGGCAGGTTCTATAGCAGTTCCTGCAGATTTTGACCAAGATGGTGACACCGATCTTTTTGTTGGTGGCAGGGTATTACCTGGAAAATATCCCTATGCCCCATCAAGCTACTTATTGATAAACCAACAGGGAAGGTTTTCCGATATAACAACAGAATTAGCCCCTGAAATACGGAATATAGGAATGGTAACGGATGCTGTTTGGCATGACATCGATAATGATGATGATTTAGATCTTATCATAGCAGGAGAATGGATGGGAATTGAAGTATTTGTTAATGAATCAGGGAAATTGTCACCAGGCACATCCTATCACAACCTGTCATCAACAACCGGTTGGTGGAACAAAATTCTGATTGATGATATTGACAATGACGGAGATCAGGACATCATCGCAGGAAACTTAGGACTGAATTATAAGTTTCATGCTTCCAACGAGAAGCCTTTACATGTTTATACCAATGACTTTGACAATAATGGAATAGAAGATATTGTGCTCGCTAAATACTACGATGGTAAACAGGTGCCAGTAAGAGGGAAAAAATGTACCTCCGAACAAATGCCATTTCTGAAAGAAAAGTTTAAGGAATACAGTGCTTTTGCTAACGAAGATATTACTGGGATTTTCGGAGATAACATTGAAACTTCATTACATTATCAAGTAAATGAGTTTCGATCAGGAATATTTGTTAACTCAGGTAATGGAGATTTTTCCTTTGTTGCTTTTCCGATAGAGGCCCAACTATCACCAATCAATGCCATTCTGTTTGAAGATTTCGATGGTGACAATAATAGAGATCTTCTGCTTGCAGGAAATAATTATCATGCTGAAGTTGAGACGACCAGAGCTGATGCAGGTAAAGGTAGTTTCTTAAAGGGCAGTGGTGGGCATACCTTTAAGTACATTCCCAATACAAAAACCGGCTTTTTTGTAGATAAAGATGTCAGGGCAATGGTATTAATTGAAAATGGAAGTAAACAAATGGTATTTATTGCGAACAACAATGATTCTCATGATTTATTTTTTATAAAAGAGAAGTGAGTCCGACCAGGGCAGTTTAGTATCGCGATTTGCCTCACAACAATATTCATTATTTTAATAGAATGACAAGGCGCGTTTTTTGATGATCAAAAACATCAATGAAAGTCGTCTTGCTTTATATTTTTATATTAACTACATTTAAGGTAAAAATAAATTATGAAGCATTTACATCTCGGTGAATTCGAAGAGGTGGTTCTCTTAACTGTGGCTGTGCTATATGATAAAGCATACGGTATAGCTATTATAAAGGAAATGGAAGAACGTTTATCAAGGAAAGTAAGCATTGGTGCTTTACAAACCTGCCTTAGAAGACTTGAAAAAAAGGGATTTCTGGAATCGGAATTTGGAGAAGCTACTAAGGTTCGAGGAGGCAAAAGAAAGCGTTATTTCAAAGTCACACAATTTGGCAAAAAGGCCCTGGATCATGTCATGGAAAGTCGTAAACAACTCTGGGATGCTATCCCAAAAGTGGCTTTTGGTTCTTAAGGTTTATAAGGCGCTTTCACAAGTTGATAGCAATTAGTCAATACTGTAAAAAAACTGGCACGCTTTTTCAAAGTGTGTCTATCTACACCGCATTTTAAATGCAAAGTATAGATACGAGCCCATTATAAATGGGACGAAATTAGGAGATTAAATGAAACTAAATATGATAAATATCTGCCATTAACATGAAGTCATCTGATAAAACTCCCACACCTCCCCGTTTCTTTCTTAAGTTCTTTAGGTGGTTCTGCAGAGCATCATTCCTGGAAGATATCGAAGGAGATCTATTGGAACGTTTTGAAGATAACTCAAAACATTTGGGTATTCGCAAAGCAAAATGGCTATTTGCAAAAGACACTATCCTGCTTTTCAGGCCAGGAATTATCAAATCATCAGAAAACTATGATACATTAAATTCTTCCGGAATGTTTAAAAATTACTCAAAGATTGCTTTCAGAGTTTTTAGAAAAGAGAAAATTTTCACAGGCATCAATATTATTGGCCTGGCGCTCAGTCTCACCTGTAGCTTGTTTATTTATCTATGGGTCCAAAATGAATTGAAATATAATAGCTTTATTTCCGATGACCGGGTATGTAGCGTAAAGAGCAATTCCTTCTACACAAATGGTAATATTGAAACGGGTAGTAACATACCAGCCCCATTGAAAACAACACTTGAAGAAAAATATCCTGTTGTTGAGAAAGCAGCCCTTACCGATTGGGCAAATCCCATGATCTTTAAAAAAGAAACCGGAAATTTTCAAATCAAAGGAATACATGCGTCTCCTGAAATCTTTGAAATTTTTGAATTTTCATTTTTGAAGGGAGGAGTGCAAAGGATGTACGAACATCCTGAAACTATAGCCATCTCCGAATCCTTTGCTGAAAACTTCTTTGGAGCTGATTGGGAAAAAGCTAACATTATTGGGAAAGTTATTTACAATAACTATAATGAGCCCCGGGAGATAACAGGAGTTTTTGCCAATATACCTGATCATTCCACACTCCGTTTTGATTGTGTTGTACCTTTTGAACTCAAACTTAAAGCCCGGCCATGGCTTCAGCATTGGGGAAATTTTGCCAGTCTAATGTACGTAAAGATCGTTGATCAGATACCCCTGGACGAAGCTAACGAAAGCATCAGAATGGCCATCATTGACAACCGACCGGATGAAGAAACAACTGAAGAAATATTTCTTCAACCTTTCCGTGAACTGCATCTCTACAATACCTATGAAAATGGACAAGTGGCTGGTGGACGCGTTCAATATGTACGCATCATGTCCATGGCTGCCGTGCTGATACTCATTATTGCCAGTATAAACTTTATGAACCTGGCTACTGCGAGATCTACCAGAAGAAGTAAAGAAACAGGCATCAGAAAGACCTTGGGTGCTTTTAAAGCTTCTATCCGCTTTCAATTTCTGTTAGAATCAATATTCATTGCTTTTTTTGCCATACTAGTAGCAGGTGGATTGGTTATTATCTTATTGCCTTCATTCAATGAACTAACGGAAGTCAATATTCAACTTAACTTTTTTTCAGCAAAGTTTATATTGATTTCTTTGGGCTTCAGCTTAGGTCTGGGATTTCTTTCCGGCATATACCCTGCTTTTTATATGGCCTCCTTCAGCCCCACAAAATCTCTAAAGGGTGTCATAAAACATGGTGTGAATAATGTGGTGATAAGAAAGGGCCTGGTTGTATTTCAGTTCTTCATTACGATTGTCATGATACTGGGCACATTGATCATTTATAAACAATTGCTTTATATTCAAAACAAGAATATTGGTATTGACAAGGAAAATCTGATCAATGTGTATATGAATGACATGGATCCCGCCAAAGACTACCTTGTCTACAGAGACAAACTACTCCGAATGCCAGGCATTGAGTCAGTCACCACAGCCTCCACCGGATTGCTTAATATTACAAATTCTACCAGCGATCCGATATGGGATGGAAAACTGGAAAATGAACTCCAGGAATTTGACATACTCTCTACTGATCCCGATTTTATTAAAACGAGTAAACTGATTTTAAAGGAAGGAAGAAATTTCGATTGGTCCATCACTACAGACACAGCAAACTTTATTATCAATGAAGAAGCCGCCAAAGTCATGCGAATGGAAGACCCCATTGGGCAGGACCTGGAATTTTGGGACAGAAAAGGAAAAATCATAGGCGTAGCTAAGGATTTTCACAATCACTCCCTTCATACGCCCATCAAACCAATGATCATACGGTATGATATGCCTATGACTTGGTTAATTTTTATACGCACAAAAGCAGGTGAAACACAAGAAGCGCTGGCCTCATTGGAATCATTGCATAAGGAATTTCACCCGGACCGGGAATTTTCTTATAGATTCACGGATGACGTGTATCAATGGTATTATCAAAGCGAAATGGTAGTAAAGGACCTAGCACTTTATTTTACGATCTTTGCCATTATTATTTCATGCCTCGGTTTACTTGGGTTAATCATTTATTCGTCTGAACAAAGAACTAAGGAAATTGGTATTCGCAAAGCGCTGGGAGCATCAGTGACAAGTATTTTACAACTTTTGTGCAAAGATTTCCTATTGCTTATTTCAATTTCATTGGTACTTGCTATTCCCATTTCTTATTTTGTGATGCAGCATTGGTTGGAAAATTTTGCCTATAAAACAAATATGAGTTGGTGGTTGTTCGCCGTGGCAGGCGCTATTACATTTGTTATCTCTATCATAACCATTAGCGGTAATGCAATAAGAGCAGCTCTGATCAATCCAACTGATTCTTTACGGCAATATGAATAATTTTATATTATGACATCCTAAATCATTTATTTTTTTGGCAAAAAACCTGATCAAAGGATATTCAACCAGAGAAAAAATTAAGCTAAATAGTCGATCCTAAAAAAGTATCATTTGATATTGTTAGAAAGGCTGATTGCCTTGTTTGGGCAAGATTTTGGATAAAAGACTCAAGATTAAAGACAAAAATTGCTTTAACTTTTTTTCTTTTCTTCAGAGAAATAAAACGACCAAATTCGCAAGCTTTTAATCGAATGGATCAAGAAGCCTGCAAAGTTTGTGTGATAGGATAACTCTAAAAAAGATAATGATATTAAATTTTACGAAAGCAAGGTTTAATTGCCGGACTTAAACATATATGTTATTAGTCTTTATACTAATTTCTTGCTACTTATTACTGTAGCCAGGGCTTTTTTAGAGGGGACTAAATAGTGTTATCCTGGATTTAATAGTGAATTTTTGCACCTGATCGCCGAAAATTTACCCTTTACCGTAATCCATATTCAATATCTTTGAATAATAGGAACCAATGTAAACTTTAACCTAAAATGCTTTTTTGATAAATCCATGATCGTTGTAGAACCGGGATAGCTCACATTCATTCATCAAATCTTAATTGCTCCCCATATGCTTAGAAAACTATTTTTTCTGTATATCATATTATCCGGCCCGTGTCTTTTTGGGCAGGAGAAGCAACCCCATTGGTTTGAACTGATGCAACAACCAAATCCCAATTTCCTCGAAGTAAAAAAAGCTTATGAGCAATATTACATGACACATTCAAAAGAAAAGGATGACAGAATGGGTGTAAGCTGGAAACTATTCCAACGATGGGCGGTAAAAGTGGGTCCAAGAGTAAGAGCAGATGGCTCTATAAAAAAACACAGTGAGGAAATGGTTCATTATTTGAATTCCAGATCGTCCTTTCTTAAATCAAAAAATACGAGAAAGGGAATGCAGGCTGCAAACTGGCAATTGTTGGGACCCAGTATCGATCCTCAACAATCTTTTGGGCAACCAAATGGTCTGGGTCGCATCAATGTTTTATACTTTCTCGAGGGAACAGATACCATTTTTGCCGGAGCCCCGGATGGTGGTTTATGGATCAAAAATGGTGATGACCTTTGGAAATCATTGAATACTGACTTTCTTCCGGCCATTGGTGTATCATCCATTTGGGTTGACCCGGATGATCATCAAAAGATCATGATCGGTACAGGCGATAGAGATACCGGAGGTGACAGCGGTGATGGTGTTTATATCACCTCCAATGGTGGAAATACATGGGAGGCCTCCAATGCAGGTATAATGGGAACAACAGTCGGCGTACTGAGCCAGGACCCTGCCAATAAAGCTATTTTTATAGCTGCCACCAATCAGGGAATTTATAAAAGCGTGGATGGAGGACAGCATTGGACAAAAAAATCCATTACCTCAAATTTTAAAGATCTCATACGAAAACCAAACAGTTCTACTATTGCCTATGCCAGTACCGGCAAGGACTTTTACAGAACCATAGATGGCGGGGAAAGCTGGTCCTTGATCTCATTCGGCAGTACAAATGGATTGGATCGTCCACGAAAGGCTATTGGAGTGAGCCAGGCAGATCCTGATGTAGTATATGTATTGTTTGCTGGCGGGGATGATCGGGAGTTCGAAGGGTTTTATAAATCCGAAGATAGTGGCGCATCATTTCTTAAAGTCAGTAACACTCCAAACATTCTAGGTTGGGACAGAGATGGCAACGGGCCTGGTGGTCAATGGGACTATGATCTTACAATTGTCGTCAGTGAATCTAATATTGATGAGGTATACGCAGGAAGCATTGGCATTTGGAAAAGTGAAAATGGAGGTAAAAACTGGAGTAATGTTGGACATTGGGGATCTGATGTCCATGCCGATCAACATCATATGATCCATGCTCCGGATGGAACATTATTCACAGGGAATGATGGAAGTGTCAATAAATTGGTACAAAATGAATGGGAAGAATACGGAGATGGTCTTGCCGTATCACAGATATACCGAATTTCTCAAAGCGCTACGACGAAGGATCTAGTTGCTGGTGGATTACAGGATAATGGATGCCTGCTTTTTGATAATGGAGAATGGCACGCCACGGCGGCTGGAGATGGCGCTACGGTGGTGATAGACTACTCTGATCCCATCTATCAATTCACCTCTTTTGGGAGTACAATTCGCATTTCCCGAGATTCCGGAAAGACTTTTTCTACTATTGCCAGCAACAATGAATTCGGTATTACAGAAGATGGTTCTTTTCTGACACCTTATCAGCTTCACAGCAATAACCCAAATGTTTTGTTTCTTGGCTATCGCAATGTTTGGCGTAATCATGATGTGAGGGGACAGATCAAATGGGAAAAGATCTCAAGCTTCGCCAATAATGGACACATCGTGGCAATGGATCAATCATTCGCTAATCCTGATGTATTTTACATTGTGAAAGGAAATACCTTATTCCTGAGTGAGGATATCAATAATCAATCACCCAATTGGAAAGAACTAACTGGTAATCTTCCCATTAGCTTTGGACTCCGGGATGTCAAGGCACATCCTGATGATCCGGGAACAGTCTACGTTCTCACTTCCAGTGCTGTTTTACAATCTAATGATAAAGGTGATTCCTGGGCAAATATCACAGGGAATCTGAGTGGAATGTCGCTTAGTGCCATGGTTCTGGACAAAGAAAGCAGCAATGGTGTTTATGTTTCGACGACCAATGCTGTTTTTTACAGGGAGGATGGCATGGATGATTGGGCTATCTTCAATGAAGGACTCCCAACCGTTATGGCAACGGATATGGAAATTTATTATGAAAAGGATGGAAATAGCAGACTTCGGGCAGGGACCTGGGGAAGGGGATTGTGGGATACTCCACTTTTTGGAACTTCCTTAATCATTGAAACGCTAACCGCTCCTGGCAATCTTACGGCCTTCGGTCTATTCCATGACAAAGTAGAACTTTCCTGGATCGATCGATCCTTGGGAGAAGATGAGTTTGAGATACAACGATCCCTGGATGGTGAAACTTTTGAAACTATTGGATTAGCAGGGCAAGGCAAGAATACTTTTATTGATAATACACTTCCAAAAACAACTAGCCTGACTTACAGAATAAGAGCACGTAAAGGAGAGTTAACCTCAGATTTTGCATCGAGTACGCTGTTGGAACTTCCTCCGCCTCCTGACCCTGTAATTCCCAGAGATCAATGGAACATCAAATCAGCCAGCAGTATGGAAACCGGTGGTGAGGACGGAAGTATACAAAACATCCTGGATGGAAACACCTCCACTATCTGGCACTCCAGGTGGAGTGGCTCGGATCCACCGGCACATCCGCATGAATTCATTATTGACCTTGGAGCCTATTACCAAATAAGCGGATTTAAGTATTTACCTCGTCAGAATGGTTCCAATGGAAGAGTGAAAGTGTATAATTTTTATATAAGTAGTAATGGCAGGTCTTGGGGAGATCCTGCCCATTCGGGAGAATTCACCGACTCCGGCGCTGAAAGTCTTGTCACTTTTGATCGTGTTGCAGGCAGGTTCATTAGATTCGAAGCGCTATCAGAGGTTAATGGAAATATTTGGGCCAGCATGGCAGAGTTCAATGTACTAGGGCATGAACTCGGTTGTTTTGATTGTTCAGTTGAATCCGCAACCAGTGCATTAAACAATAGTTCCAACCTGGCTATCGATGGTGATCCCGATACTTTCTGGCTAACAGATCCCAATGAGGATTCCGGACATCCGCATGAAATAATCATTGACCTGAACCAAACAAGAGAGGTTAAAGGCTTTACCTATCTACCCCGTCAAGATGGATCATCAAAAGGGCGCATTAAAGATTATGAGTTTTACATATGGTCGGATACCTGGACAAAACTGAGCTCAGGAACGTTCGACAATGATGATACAAAAAAGATTGTAAATTTCGATCCTGTAGAGACCGATAAAGTCAAGCTGACTGCTATTTCAGCCCAGGAAGAAGATGCTCAAACCTCGGTCGCTGAACTAGGTGTTATTATGGATGATGATTTGATAAGCGGTCTTAGATATGATAAACATTCTCAATTTTTTACGATTTACCCAAATCCATTTTCATCAAAATACATCGTAAAAATTTTGACCCCGGATAAAAACTGGGAAGCCAGGGTATTTGATTTATCCGGCCGGACTTATTTTGATCTAAAAAACATTAATTTTAGCAAGATAGAAATTGACAGTGGACATTATCCGAAAGGGCTCTATATTATAGAAATATTAACAGATAAAGGCTCTTATTATCAAAAAATAATGAAGGAATAATTATTTGTCTGGGAACAGACCAATCAATAAATAATGTATTATAACGGTTCATATTTCTTGAATAAATAAAAATAATAAATAGGTGTTAATCTATAAATAAGCGTCTTTAAAGAACAAATGGTTATTGGGAGACCATGAGGTTGAATCTTATTCAATCGGACAAGGAGTCATTCGACTCCTTTGTTTTTTTCCGGCCAGTTGAACACTATACTCTAAGGAAAAGGGATCAAGCAATATTTCTGAGGACAGATTGTACTAAGCATAGATTTTAAAGTCTTCCAAGTGGTGAGTTAATCTGTGCTAGGTGTCAGGTATTTGAAAATATCAGACACCTTCGGTTTCAATTAACCTTCCTTGGTCTAATTAGAAATCAAATTTTGTGTCTCTTGACAACTAAGGCATTTAATGATATTGGGTAGATCGAGCCAGCGAGATGTACAGACACCTTAAAGGTGTCAGACATCAATGATAACTTGAAAGTTCAATGGTTCCAACCCGTGTATGTTCAAATAGACATTTTGGATGAAATTGATAGTTTCCCACCGAAAGGCTGGGCCTTTTTTTAACTTAAATACTTCAATACTTTAACACCTCAACACAATATGACTAACCTTTCTCCCCAACAATTCCACCTGATCCCTTATCTGCTAATCATTACCAGGAGGGGTGAGGCCAATCATGAGCAGCAATGATTTTTATCATAAGATGCCTCTTTTTTAATGGTTAATTTGAATGATGATAAAGTAAGTGTATTAAAATTCATCTGGACAGCTTCAGGCATAATCCAATTGTCAAATAAATCAATCAATGAAAAAGATCCTGGTTCCCATAGATTTTTCAACAAATTCAAAAAATGCAAGTGAGTATGCGCTTCATGTATGCCATGCAACAGGAGCATCTATGACATTACTCCACTGTTTCTATGATCCCTTCAGCAATACTGAAGTACCTAACTATAAACTAAAAGATCCCGAAGATGTAACAGAGGTTATTCAGCAAGGCCCATTCATTGAAGCGGAAAAAGATCTCGAAGGGCTGTTTGATGCACTACACCTAAGTGCCAAAAAATTGGAATTCGATCATATCAATATCGATAAAAAAATTATTGACGGTTTTCCGGAAGCTGAAATTATCAAAGAAGCTGAGAGCAACAATTATGACTTTATTGTCATGGCCAGAAACAATGATGAACAGATCAGAAAAAAACTATTTGGCAGTGTTATTCTTCATGTGATGAGAAATGCCAGGATTCCTGTTTTGTCAATACCTAAGAACTCGAAGTTCAAAGCCATCAATACCTTAATGTATGCCTCGGAATTTAGTGATACTGATGTTGAGCTGGTTGAAAAACATATCAATTTGTTCAGAGAATCAGTCTCGGAATACCACTATGTCCATGTTGATACACATAAACAAACCGACCGTCATGAAGAATTTAAAGTGGCCATCTCGGATATCCGGGGCAAATTGGAAACCAATACTATTGTTTTCAATACAATCAGCGATAAAAGTGTTTCTGATGTGATCAGCAACTATGTGAACGAGCATGAAATCGACATGCTTATCATGTCTCCCCACAAGATGAATATCTTCGAAAGATTATTTCATGCAAGCCTGACCAATAAAATGATGTCACATTTGGATATTCCTGTATTGGCTTTTCATGATTGAAAGTATAAATAATTGGTTACAGACAGATAATCCTAATCGCTGGTCAATTACCCCCAATTAAACATACAGTGGATCCTTTCTGTTTTGAAGTGCATTTTTTACTGTCATGAATTCCATCACGTTTTCCAAATCAAGGACACCAAGTAATTGATGATCCTTTATCACTGGCATGAGCGCTTGCTTTTGCCCTTGTTTTTTTTCATAAAGTTTTTCGAGTGGTGTATCCGGGTCTAATATGATAAGTTTTTTATTCATTATGTCACCAATGAATGGATCCTGGCCATTTTCTCTGAGTGCTTTTATCACATCCTCCCTACTCAAAGTACCTACAACATTTTCACCATCCATCACCAGGAAATCTTTTACCTGGCTATCCAAAATTATACTTACTGCTACAGATAAGTGATCATCTATTCTCAACCTATCAAACCGGTGCATAATCACATCCCGTACATAATAGCCATGAAGATCATCTTTTATCTGAACATAATTTGACTCAGCCTGAGCACCTAAATAAATGAATATACCAATCAATACAAGGAAAGGGTTACTAAACAAACCCAGGAAAACAAACAAGATCGCAATAAATTGTCCGAAAGAAGCCGCAATTTTTGTAGCCACAGGCCTGGCGTATTTATAGGCAAGTAAGGCTCTGAAAATACGTCCTCCATCCATTGGGAAAGCAGGGATCAGGTTGAATACGGCCAAAATAACATTTACCACTGCAAGCATAAAAACAAAATTCCCTGCATTGATCTTGCTAATAGATTCAATGCCAGGCATATTCCCTCCCAAGCCCAATGGAATGGCAAGAATCATGGCAATAATCACATTGACAATTGGCCCTGCTATAGCCACTTTAAGTTCCTGATTAGGCTTCTCTGGCATCCGTTCCAAACGGGCAAGCCCACCTATTGGAAGCAATGTGATGTCTTTGGTTTTAAATTTGAATTTTTTAGCCATTAATGCATGGCCAAATTCGTGCAGTGTTACACAAAGGAAAATGCAGATGATAAACAACAATTGCCAAAGGATAGTAAGTAAATCATCTCCGGCATAGATGCCCGTCAATCCTATCCATCCAAGTAAAATAACAAATGTCCAATGGATAAAAACCTTAATTCCGGCATAGGATCCCAAGTATAAGGACCATTTCATAGGTATATAAAATTTATTTTCAAAGACCGCATGGAACTGGATAAACTTTGCTCATCCGTTGATTTGGTACAAAGGGATTTCAAAATTTATGCTTATCTCAATTGTTTGAAATCTATAGATTATAAAGGCTAAGAAATCCAATTTTAATCATTTCCCATCTGCTTGTCAGTGTGTCGACTTAACGTACTTCAATATGCTTTTCCGTTTCTTGGTTAGTCACCGGAAATCTTATTGTTAGAATCCCTTCTCTATATGAAGCCGAAATTTTATCCAAATCTATGCCCTTAGGTAAATGAAAACGTCTTTCTATATGCCCAACACTAAATTCGCTCCGTATATAGGCCTCATTATATTCACGCTCTTGCATTTCTCCTTCAGTGCCATTATTAGCCTCAACATGGATCATATCACCTTTCACGGTAATATCGATCTTATCTTTTTTGAAACCAGGCATCCAAAGTTCAATGCAATAGTCATCATCCACAATTTTGAAATTGGTGGGCGTCTTTCGGCTTACTAACCATGGTCCATCTAATGAACTTCTACCAAGGAAATGGTCATGATCAATAAAATGGCCATAAGTGTCCCCTATCCTTGAGAAAACACTTTGATGTGTTCTATGCTTCTTCATATTGATCTTGTTTAAATGGTTGATATTGTGATTCACTCTTATAGCCTTATGGAATATCCGGAAGTATCCAATGTTAATGCCTCACTTAGCTTATTCCTTAGCTTCCAGTCTGTTCAGCCGGTCTTCCAGCTTTTTAATATCTGCACTTTTTGCCACATGGATTTTATCCAGTGTTTTGTCTAAAACATCTTTCAACCTGGGCTCAACATTTTCTCTAAGGCCTTCTGCTTTCTCTTTCATTTCCCGGACAAAATCCTTCCCTTTTTGTTGCGAGGATTGGTAATTCTCAGAAATCTCTTCAGAGATCTTATCAATTCTGATTTCTGTGTCTCTCTTGAACGTTTTGATATCATCAACAAAATTTTCCAATATTAACTTGCTCTCCTCAACCGTCAACTCCGTCTTGGCTGCAATTCTATGGCTCAGATCTTTGATGCGATTTCTTACCGAATCGGTGAATTCCCTGGGCTCTTCCATCACATTGTAATAGAACTCTCTGATATCATCTTTCGTGGAGTTAGTTTTTTCTGCCAAACGATGAATAAAATCATCAATTCTTTCCTGGAAATTATCTTTTATCGTACTTGAGCTTTTAATAAACTCAATAACCACGACCTCTCCTTCATCTCTCTTTATTTTATGATTTTCAATAAAGCGTTCTGCAAGCTCCTCTGTTTTTTTCTTACCAGCTGCTGCCATACCAACCCCTATGTATAGCAACTCTTTAAAAATATTATCTCTCATTTCCATGTTATTTATTTTCACCAGGTGGAACATCAGCCAATGCCATTTCTAACCCGGTATACTTTGGTTTTGGATCTGATTTAAGTTAATCAAGAATAAAGAATAGTAGTATGATAGTGGTCAATGACAGCAATGATTTTAATCATGAATTGATCCACCAAGCTTAAAATTTGTACATCGATGAACTACTCAGCAGAATAAGTGAAGTTTACCATAAATCCTTGAGTTCTTCAGGCATGGCATTTCTGATGTGATTGATCTCACCTTCCGAAACATGGTTTTCGAGTACTTTAAAAACTGCTCTTATGGCATTCTCCCCATCTTTTAGTGTGGAGAAATCATGTCGGCCAGGCTTACCATCCTCCTTCATAACCTCTTTAATAAAGCCCGGAATGGTCCTTACTGTTTTTTGTTGCTTGGATGGTCTCCAGCCTTCTACATAAACACTTTTAAGTGCCATGGGTAATTGCGCCATTAGTTGAAATGATTCCTCCAGGCTGATACGATTTCTTAAGGCGTGAAGAACGGATCTTAATATGCGTCCTGCAGTATCTCTTCTATCTGGAATCCCCAGTTGTATGGCAAGTTCCTCGACCATTCTTTCAGCCTTTTCTGCATATTTCTTAAAATTCAGTGTCATAGTAATTGAGAAGTTGATACTTACTAAAGTTAACATCCGGAAAGGCGTAAAGAAATGACGAAGGTCATGGGGTAGTCCCAAATGTTTCGGAGAGATGTTATTGGAATGCTGTTTAAGCGTCAAACTTTAAGTTAAGCGCAGATTTTAGTATGTCGATACTTGAATTTAATACTGTTGCTTTTTTCTAAAAAATAACTTCATCGTCATTCCTGAATTTCTGGAATGTAATGAAAGAAATATCCGGAATCCCCCAGCTCAAAGTAATGGAGATGGTATACTTTCAAAAAATGGGCAATGCTTCCTTTTAGGAGATCCCTGATCTACGCTGCGCTTCGTCAGGAGACACAATACTGATGATCAGGTATAAAAAAACAAGCGTTTGAATCTTTGCAAGAATGGTTACACTCTTGCAAAGATTCAAACGCTTGTTTTAGGGTGCCCAGGGCGGGAGTCGAACCCGCACGCCCTAACGGACACATGGCCCTCAACCATGCCTGTCTACCAGTTCCAGCACCTGGGCAAAACGGTTAGTTTTTTACAATGGGCAGCAAAAGTAAAAAGTATTTTATTTTAAAACAATACTGTTTGCCGGGTCTCCAAATGATAATTTTTATAAATACTGATTAATGCCGTTCCGTTTAGAAAAAATCCTAAAGCATTCAGGTGTCAGACTTCAGGTTTCAAATTGTCTATGCCTGAACATGGTTGACCGTTTTGTGAGTTGGTTGAGTAAAAGTATTATAATTTAGTTTATTTTTTATTTGTTTAAGTTATTGTTCAAAGACAACATTGATAATCTGATACCTACCATATAACTGACCTCTATCGTTTAAGGTAAAACTGTGTTCAAATTAAAATTAACAAAAGCGGACCAAATATGATGTGCAGGATTTTTTAATTCAAAATTAACATCCCCTATCTCTGATTTGTAATAGGGAACAAAACCATAGAGGGACTGATACCTGAAACCTGAAGGCTTAGCTCAATGCATTAGAATACCAATAAAAATTAGGTGATCAATTAGTCAGAGCCGGTAGCTAATTTTTTAGAGACCACAAGGAATCAACAAAATAATGTTTGCAATCGAAGAAATTACAATCCACTTTAAAGCCTGAGGAATCGGCCAGGTTTTTGATCATATCAAGATCATATTTCTGAGATACTTCCATATAGATGGGTTCCCATTGCTCAAAGCAAATCATTTTTCCGAGAGATGCGATCATGACATCTTGTTTTTGCATACTAACCAAATAACTTTTGGTCGCCCCTGTCATGGGATCGTAAAAGGGGGCATGCTTGAATCTTGTAAGGTCAAAATTAGCGTCAAGTTCATTATTGATCCTCTGCAATAGGTTCAGATTAAAAGCTCTGGTAATACCACTATGATCGTTATAGGCGTTTAGCACTACCTCCGGATCTTTCTTTAGATCAAAACCAATAAGCAAACTATCCTGCGGATTCAGCTTGGTTGAAAGTTGCCCCAAGAACTTTAAGGCTTCCTGTTCTCCAAAATTGCCGATATTGGAACCCAAAAATAAAATGATTTTTCTGGTGCTGTCTGTATGGCTTAATTTTTCCAACATTTGAAAGTATTCCCCTTCCATTGGATCTACCGACAAACTCGGATAGTTCTGTTGCAAGTCATTCGACAATAATTCCAGGACATTACCGGAAATATCTATAGGTGTATACTTAAATACTGCTTTTTTCTCCAGAAAATGTTCTAACAATACTTTGGTTTTTAAGCCATCTCCAGCGCCAAATTCAATCAAACGAAATGGTTGATCATTTCTTTGAAACAATTTTAGTAATTGGCCCTTCTGCAGGGAGAAGATTTCGTATTCACTCCTGGTCAGGTAATACTCCGGCATATTCATGATTTGCTGAAAAAGCTCATCACCCTTCTCATCATAGAAATATTTGGAAGACAAAAATTTAGGTGTAGAAGAAAGGCCCTTCAGCACATCCTCCGCAAAAGTATCATTCATATATAAGGTTGATTTTGATTTAAGGTAGTTTTTACGATTAGTTAAATACTTTCAGCTAGTCGAATTCCGGTAAATTGCCATCTTAAATGAGGATGAAAAAAGTTTCTATAGGTGTGTCTAATGTGATCTGCTGGAGTTGCGCATGAGCCTCCTCTAAGCACTTTTTGATTGATCATGAATTTTCCGTTGTATTCACCAAGGGCTCCTTCGGCTCGTTGATAGTAAGGATAGGGTTGATAGGCGCTGCCGGTCCACTCCCAGGTGTCACCGAATAGCTGACTATCTTCTTTTTGTCTTGTGATGGGGTGATAGTGCTCTGTTTCTACAAAATTGGCATTTTTATTTATTTGGGGTGACCCTTGCTTACAAGCCACTTCCCATTCAAATTCTGTTAATAATCTTTTACCTTTCCAATTGGCAAAGGCATCTGCTTCAAACATGCTAATATGTGTTACTGGTTCGTAAAGGTCTACTTTTTGAAAACCACTCAATTTATAGTGATACCAGTCATTTTCAATCTTAAACCAATACAGCGGCGCATTAATTCCTTCAGTCTTTACCCACTCCCAAGCTTCCATGAACCAATAACGGAAATCCTGATAACCACCAGCTTCTATAAACTCAAGATACTCTCCGTTGGTTATCAGACGATTCAAATATCTGAATGCATGTAAATAGACTTTGTGTCTCCCTTTTTCATTGTCAAAATGAAAATCATCATCCGCATGCCCGATGCTGTAGACACCTTCATCAATTTCTTTATATTCTCCTCCAATAACCTGGCTGACTCCATTTGTATTTTGAAGGTTTTCTTTATAGACAGGAAAAAGTGGATTATGGCCAAGTATGTACTTTATGTCCGTAACCAGTAGTTCCTGATGCTGTTGCTCATGTTGAAGACCTAATTCAATAATCTTACAAACATTATCTTCAAGCTCTTCATTTTGATCAAAAAAGGCGCACATCCCCTCATCAACATAAGTTCTGTACTTCATGATCTCATGGGTTCCTGGTCTTGTTAGGTTCCCACGGTCTGCTCTCAAAACACGTGTACCAACTGTTTCATAATAACTATTAAAAAGATAACTATAGTCTTTATCGTAAACACAATAATCCTTATCGAAATTTAAGAGAACAAATTGCTCAAAAAACCAGGTGGTATGCGCCAAATGCCATTTTGGTGGGCTAACATCCACAACAGGTTGTACTACATAATCCTCCGGTTTTAAGGGTTTGGTAAGCTTTGAGGTTTGTGATCGGACATTCAAAAATCTTTCTTTAAGCTGTTTGGCAGTGGCTATGGTAATGGTTTCCATGAGGAAGTAAAATTTAGGATTAACAAATCTAAAGTTACTCGCTTGACTGTTTGAAGATTACAATATAAACAATGCTCAAAAACAGCTTTTTGTTTCAGAAACATTAAATTTATTTTCAAGAATGCCAACGAAACTGGAAGGTGAAAGTTAGTGTTTATTACCTTCTTTTACAAAAGAAGCGTTACTGATTTGGAATTATTTGAACTTTCTCTGAGCACTTATGGGAATGGTAAAATAAAATATAGAACCTTCTCCAGGCTTGGAATTGACCCATATCTCACCTCCATGATTCTCAACTATCTTTTTGCAAGTTGAAAGACCAATGCCGGTACCGTTATATTTTTTTCCATTGCTCAGGCGCTGGTGGATCTTAAAAATCTTTTCCGTATTACTGGCTTCGATACCAATCCCATTGTCCTGAATGGCAAATATCCAATCCTGATGTTGTTGATCTGCACTAATTCTTACCCATGGGCTCTTGCTACTGTTAAATTTAACTGCGTTACCTATCAAATTTTGAAAAAGTTGGTGGATCTGAGCATTGTTGGCTTTTATGACCGGTAAATCATCATACTCAATCCTTACATGTTTATTTGATATGGCTTCTATGAGATCTGTTTTAATATCTTCTATTAACTGATTACAGTCAATTTCCTCTACTTCAAGTTTTTGATTACTTAAGCGTGCATAGTCCAAAAAGCCATTGATCAAATCATTCATGCGCTTGATCACACCTTTGATCATATCAAAATCTTCCTGAAGCTCATTGTTGTCCAACTTTAGCGCAATAATCTCGATAAGTGCAGAAAGGCTGTTCAACGGACTTCGAAGATCGTGGGAAACCACAAAAGCATATTGTTCCAACTCCTGATTGGACCGATCCAGTTCCTGTGTGATCTTTTCAATGTTCTTCTTTTTATAAAGTTCGAGTTCTTTCTCACGGAGTTCCGTGATATCAAAAGCAATATTGATAAGGCCCTTTTTAGGATCTCGGGCGGGAAAGATCCAATTTTTAAAGTGCCAGACTTTGTCCTCCAATTTGTTTTTGTTGATAAACTCAACAAATTCCCCTTTGTATGCTTTATCAAAGTATTTAGCTAATTCCGGATACTTCTTGTAGATATTCTTCCCGGAAAGTTGATTATTACGCAGTCCAAATCTGCTTAAGCCCAAACCTGTCGACTGAGCAATGATACCTTCACCGTCTATTTGTGTGATGTACATAGATATATTGGAAAGCACATCTTCGAGAAGAGCATCTCTGGCCCTGAGATCATCAAGTTGCTTCATCAGATCTTCATTCCTCTTGTGCAACGAATTGACTTCCTCAAGGATATTATTTCTCTCCTTCAGTCTTTCTAATTCTTTAATCAGCCGCTTTTTAGATAGGCTTTGGTAGTTCATACATCAATCAAAACATGATAACAGATTGAATCAGGCTCAGTCCAACACAATTTAAAAATGTATCCTTTCGCAATAATTCATAGTAAAACTTGAAAAAAAAATGAATTGTCGAAAAGAAATTCAAAATGATAGTTTTCGTACTGAATTATCTAAGAATAGTACTATACGAAATCAAAGCTTTCAACAAAATCTTTAAAAATTACTAAATAGTCAATGATTTCATATCTTATGAAATAAGATCAGATAACAAACTACGATCCCGCTATATGATCAATGGCTTTAGAAGTAATATGATTATATTTGAAGAATGACCAGGTTGCACAATGAAATACGTTTAGGATAAAACATGTTCTTCTTTTTTTTGTTAGTTATAAAAAGAACTCCAAAAAGCTTATTAAAAAATTTACCTCATGGGCCAATATTCTATAAAGGAGCTTGAAAAGTTATCAGGTATTAAAGCTCATACGATCAGAATTTGGGAAAAGCGCCATGGCATCATTGCCCCTAGAAGAACCTCAACCAATATCCGGTTTTACGATGACAATGATCTCAAGAAGATTCTGAAGGTGACCATTCTGAATAATCACGGTTTCAAAATTTCTTCCATTGCACAGCTTAGCAGGGAAGAATTAAATGAGAAGGTGATACAATTGAGCACCTCTGTTTCCAAGACAGATATACATATTGACAGAATGATCATGGCTATGGTGGATCTGGATGAGGCTAGCTTCGAAAAGCTCCTTGGTGAGCTAACCATGAAAATGGGCTTTGAGAATATGGTGACAAATGTTATCTATCCTTTTCTTCATAAAATAGGTATCTTATGGCAAACTGGTAATATCAATCCAGCGCAGGAACATTTTATGTCCAACCTGATTCGCCAAAAGATTATAGTAGCCATCGATGCCATTCCATTGCCTTCTAAAGAGAGTAGAGCTCCTTTATTTCTGGTTTTTCTACCGGAAGGTGAAATGCATGAAATTGGCTTATTGTTCTATCACTACATTCTCCGTAAAAATAATTTCAGAACTGTATACTTAGGTCAATCAGTTCCTTACAACGATCTATTGGAGGTGACCAAAGTACATGACCCCGCCTTCCTTCTAACCGTTTTCACTTCTTCTGTTCCGGATGAAAAACTGGAAGGGTTGATTAGTCGCCTATCAAAAGATTTCAAAGAAAAGACCATTGTGTTATCAGGATCCCAAATAACCAGGTTATCAAAAGGACTTCCATCCAATTGCCGGAAAATCTCATCGGCTCAGGACTTGAAATATTTCATTTCTTCCTTATAGAATGTTTAATGTTTTATTCATTCTAATAAACATTTATTTCCAGCAACTCAATCAATACCCTTTAATAATACCCTGAAATATAGATTATAGAGGTTATTCAATTATTTATTTTAAACATTTTGTTTAATATATTTTTTATTTTAGTAAACATTTGTTTAATTATATCGTTAAATAGTTAAACAAAAATAATTATGACCGCACTAGAGTTTAATCATCAAATCATCAATCTTCGCAATACACTCAAATTGTATACACGGAGGTTCACACTGGATCAAGAGGAATCCAATGACTTATTGCAGGATACTATCCTGAAAGCTTTAACGCATCGAGAGAAGTTCAGACCTAATACAAACTTCAAGGCCTGGCTTTACACCATTATGAAGAATACCTTTATCAATAATTATCGTCGTAATGTCAAAGCAAAAATGCAGCTGGACGATACAAAAGATCTTTATTATCTTAATGTAACCGACAATCACACCTTCAGTTCTCCAATTTCAAAACTTGAATACAAGGAAATGAAGGCCATCATTTCCAGTTTAAAGGATATTTACAGAATTCCATTTCAGCTATATATAAAAGGGTTTAAATATCAGGAAATCAGTGAAGAGTTGAATGTGCCATTGGGGACTGTAAAAACAAGAATTTTCTATGCGCGACAAATGCTTATGGATCGCATAAGAAACAATTAAATTGTAGATATATCAAGAATGAATCAAACAGATAGAGATACTGTCATTTTCTGGTTCCGAAGAGACTTAAGGCTGCATGACAACATAGGGCTTTATCACGCACTCAAGGAAAACAACAATGTGTTACCTGTTTTCATCTTCGATAAAGAAATCCTGGATGAACTTGAGGATGAACAGGATATGAGGGTAAACTTTATATACAAACAGGTGATTCATCTTAAAGAAGCACTTGAAAATCTCGGAAGTTCACTTTTGATGTATCATGGTAATCCAATCAAATTCTTTGAAGCACTTGAAGTTGCAGGGGTATATACAAACCATGATTATGAACCCTATGCGATCAAAAGAGACAATCAAATTCAGGCACTATTAAATGAAAAAAATATCCCATTTAAAACCTATAAAGATCAGGTGATCTTTGAGAAAAATGAGATATTAAAGGAAGATGGTGAACCTTATACGGTCTTTACCCCTTATTCAAGGAAGTGGCTGAAAAAACTAGACAGCAGTCATCAGGAGCCCTATCTGATCCAATCGTTCTACCGGAACTTCAAAAAGATTCAACCTGTCAGAACCTTATCTTTGTCTGAAATTGGTTTTAAAGCAGGTCAATATGATTATCCTTCCAAACAGATTTCGGGAAAGATCATAGAACAGTATGAAACAAATCGTGATTTTCCGGCTCTTCAAGGAACATCTCGCCTTAGTGTTCATTTACGATTTGGTACGATCAGTATTCGGGAAGCTGTAAAGGAGGCAAGGAAATACTCTCAAAAATGGCTTTCAGAGTTGATATGGCGGGAATTCTACATGATGATCCTTTGGCACTTTCCAAAAGTTGTCACCAGCTCCTTCAATTCAAAATATGACCAACTCGAATGGAGGAACAATGAAAAGGAGTTTGAAGCCTGGTGTAATGGTATGACAGGTTATCCAATCGTGGATGCAGGCATGAGGGAGTTAAATGCAACTGGGTTTATGCACAATAGAGTAAGGATGATCACTGCATCATTTTTAACAAAACATCTTCTAATAGACTGGAGATGGGGGGAAGCCTATTTTGCCAAGAAACTACTTGACTTCGAGCTCTCTTCAAATAATGGTGGGTGGCAATGGGCAGCGGGGTGCGGTTGTGATGCAGCTCCATACTTCAGAATTTTCAACCCTTATATTCAAACGCAAAAGTTTGACCCCAAATCGAAATATATTAAAAAGTGGGTCCCTGAATTCCAAGAAATTCAATATCCTCCACCTATTGTTGATCACCAATTCGCAAGGAACAGAGCTCTTGAAACTTTTGATGCACTACGAAAGGAAAAAAATACTGTAACTACCTAAATCTGGTAATTATTTCTACCAACAACACTAATGAATCATGTTTCTTAGCTCTTGTAGTTTCCGGCAACCTGATTAAAAAATTGACCTGACGTTCTTGCAAGTCAATACACTGAATATGACAGAAAAAATTTCAAAGGAATGAAAGTCTATACCTTAAAAAAATCACAGATGCTCAATATATCATTGAAGGAAGCCTGGGCTTTTTTTTCCTCTCCTATCAATCTAAAACATATCACGCCTCCAAAAATGGGGTTCCAAATAATTTCCGGTTATGAGGAAGACGCTATGCATGCTGGCATGATCATTAAATATATTGTGAAACCTATCCTGGGTTTACCAATTACCTGGGTTACGGAAATCAGTCATGTACAGGAGCCTAATTTCTTTGTTGATGAACAGAGGGCCGGCCCCTATTCATTTTGGCACCACCAACATCATTTTCGATCAACAGAAGAAGGTACCCTGATGGTGGATATTATTAATTATTCCGTACCATATGGCTTTATTGGTAGGTTATTGCATTGGTTATTTATAAAAAAGGAACTTCAATTGATATTTAATTACAGACATAAAATTCTTGATCAAAAGTTCAATCGATAACTCAATAGTGTATCTGTAAACCAGACTTTCAACAATACTTTTTCATACACGCTGTTTTTAACCATTTTTTAAATCTTTGGCACACTTAACTAAATACTGCACTTCCAATTTGTTCGACTTTGTTTGCGGGGTGTTCGATATCGTTACACAATTTCCTCTCCTCTTTGCAATATTTATTTTTAAATTATTGAAAAACAACTAGTTGCAAAAACTGGCACACGAATTGGCAATAGAAATGGCAAGGTCAAAAACTCAACAAACAATTTTAGGTCAAAAACTCAAAATAAACTACAACAATGAAACCTTCAAAAAAGCAGTTTGCCTTGAAATTAGCAGCGCTTGCACTTTTAGTAGCTGCTTTTGTAGGCAATGGAATCCCGACGATGGGAGCATCTGCAGATTCAACAAAAAATAACAAAAAGAAAAAGCCCCAAACTGAGATAACTCAGGAAGACATAGATCTTGTTCTTGAAGATTTAAATATTGAATCTAATTCAACTAGTGAAGATGTCAATCATATTATGATTTATGATAAAGATGATAACTTGATTTACGAGTGCAGTTGGAATCAGGGAGAAGGTAATCAATGCGAAAAATTCCACGAACTAATGTTCAAAAGTGATTTTGTTATGGAATTTAATAATACTGCTTATTACACAGTTAATTGATAAGTAGAATCCGATTGTTGCAATAAAAGGAGGATCATGGTCCTCCTTTTTTATTGTTCAAAATTCACTTGGCCAATCTCAATTTGTCCAAAAGTTCGCTCAGATTTTCCGCTTCTGTTTGAGACAAAATTTTGAACTTCTTTTCCCATGCGGACATTTTCGGGTCTAATTCATTCAAAAGATCCAGTCCTTTCTTGGAGATAATAACATCCACCGCTCTTCTGTCGTTCGGACATTGTTTTCTTGTAACCAAACCTTTGTCCTCAAGCTTGTCAACTATTCTCGAGGCATTTGACATTCTGTCCAACATTCTATCAATGATAAGATTGATAGTTGCCGGCTTTCCTTTTTGTCCTCTTAAAATTCTCAAAACATTATATTGCGAAACAGTCAATTTATAGGGCTTCAAAATTGACATCTCTCTTTCTTTCAGCCAATTGGAAGTATAAATCAAATTGATCAAAACCTTGCTATATATACTTTTGAATTTGGGTTGTTGAATATCATCTTCTATCGACATAAACCAATTTAATTATTTGTATAAACATTATATGTAACGACGTACATAATATTGGGTTTCATCCCTTAGAAACCCCTTCGAGACATTACATAATAATAGTTTTCAATTGATTTTTAACGTTTTTACATCTAAAATTTACTTTTATTTAGTATGAAATTAAACCATTTGGCAACCGTACTGTCAAAGGGGAAAATTCATTTTTAAATTTGGAAGATAAGGAACTACTTGAAAAATTTAGAAACGAAGACACCAGAAACTACGCTTATAATCTTCTGGTAAGAAAGTATCAGGAAAAGGTTTACTGGCATATTCGTAAAATGGTTATTGATCATGACGACACGGATGACCTTGTTCAGGAGGTATTTATCAAAATTTGGAAGAACCTCGTTAATTTCAAAGAAGCCTCACAGCTTTATACCTGGATCTACCGGATAGCTACGAACGAATGCCTGACTTTCTTAAACAAAAAAAGAAAACGTTTCTTTTTTTCATTGGGAGATGTGGAAAATGAACTTGCTTCGAAAATTGATAGCAGCCCTTACGTGGACGGGGACGAAATTCAAAAAAGACTGCAAAAAGCATTATTGAAGCTACCGGACAAACAGCGGTTGGTATTCAATATGAAATACTTTGATGAAATGAAATATGACCAAATTGCTGAGATAACTGAAACAAGCATCGGAAGTCTGAAAGCGAGCTATCATCATGCAGTAAAAAAAATTGAAGAAATTATGTCGGAGGATTAAACCTTTGAATCTAATAGAAGTCTAATAAACATGAGCGAAAAAACAACAGCAAAATGAAACCATTTAAGTTGGATGATATTGAAAAAAAGAACCTTTTCACAACGCCTGACAGGTATTTTGAAAAGCTTCCCAATAGAATTCAGGAACAGGTGACAACCAAAAAAAGTATCTGGAAATTCCCTGTCATGAAATTCTCTCTCAGGTATGCACTTCCGGCTTTAGTGGTGGTTTTCGGTCTTTATCTGGCTTTCTTCAAAGTAAAATCTGATGATATAGATCCTAATGCCTTACTGGCCGATGTAACCATAGAAGACATGATTGTCTATCTGGAAAATAACGATATTAGCACTGAGGAAATATTGGAAAATATTGACATTGAAAATCTGTCAATAGATATGATCGAGGAAGATGTAGACTTGCTGGAAAATATGGACCTGGAGAGTGATGAGTTAGAAGAAATTTTTCAGGAGTATGATATTTCCGAGGAGTATTTTTAGCCAATTGAAAACAAGAGAAAAATGAAACGAATCATTATATTACTTTTACTTCTCATAGGTTTGGAGTTTAGTGTCCTGGCTCAAAAAACATCCAATCAGGAAAAAATTGAGGCTGCCAGGATTGCTTTGATCACCCGAAAGCTAAATCTGACACCTGAGCAGGCACGTAAATTTTGGCCGGTGTACAATGAGTTCAGGAATAAGGTCAGCGACATGAGAAAAGATTATGATGTTAAAAGGCAAGGGATTGATCCTGCCAAATTAACTGATGCGCAGAAGAAAGCCTTCCTGGATGAAGCCTTTGAGTTCAAACAAAGGCAGCTCAATCTGGAAAAAGAGTATTCTCAAAGACTATTGGATGTGATCTCCGCTGAACAAATTATTTCATTAAGGCAAGCGGAAAGACAATTCAGAGAAATGTTACTGAAGAGAATTGAACAAAATAAGACTGACAGAAGGCGCATGGATCAACTTCGGGATCGGAAACGGGATCGTGTCAATAGATTAAGGGATAATTAAGTATGCTCCAGGATCATTTCCGGTGAAAATCCGGTAATCCCGGGTGGAAGATCCATTGACTATCTCTTTCACTATCCACCTACAAAGGATTTTACATGTTTAACCGCTTAACAACATATACTGTATTTGTTTTTCTATTGGCTTACTCACTAAGCCAAAACAATGTCATTGCTCAGGAACAAGAAACTGACAGTCTGAACACAGAGGCTTTTTTGGAAGAACTTGCTAAACTTGAAGCAGACTTATCAAGAGATTCATTAACTATTTTAGATCTCCTTGATAGCCTCTTAAACATGGAAAGTAAATATTCCACCCTGTCATTTCGAGTCGGGTTTATGAGCGAAGTTCTTAGCGCAGGACGTGATCTGAATGTAAAGCAGTATGGTTTTAATCCAGGCATCACCTATTATCATAAATCAGGGATTTTTACAGATTTGACCGGTTTTTGGAATAGCGAATTTGATCCGAAGTACAATCTGACGGTTCTGGGTATTGGGTATCTTGGATATTTCACCAATAAATGGTCCTATATTTTCTTCTACGATCACTCTTTTTATAGTGCCAGTGATATTAAGAACCCTTTAAAAAATAGTCTCAGAGCATCCACCTACCTCGATTTCAGGCATTTGGATTTAGGCGTTGACTATTCCTTTTTGTTTGGAAGTGAAACCGCTCACAGGCTCAGGGGCAACGTTGCTTTGAATTTTAAAATAAAGAATGTTTTGTTTTTTGATTATGTAAAACTGAGACCTTCATTTTCTACACTATTTGGCAATACACTGGTCACCACCATCAGATTTAACAGGGGTTTCAGACAGCGGGATGAAAGACCATTCATTATAAATGAAGACAATGTGTTTGGCCTTATGAATTACGAATTTTCCCTTCCTATCACAGCTACTCGTAAGGCTTTTAGCGTATTGTTCAACTACAACTATGCTATTCCGAAAGAACTTCCAGGAGAAAATCTTGAATTAGAACCCAATGGCTATTTTGCAGCATCAATTATTTACACCATTGGCTTTAGGAAGTGAAACGTTAAAGGTGGTCCATTTTCCTAATTCACTCTCAAAACTGATTTTTCCATTTAATTTTGTAACTGCCTTTTCCGCAACATAAAGCCCAAGTCCATTTCCCTTGGAATCATCATCTCCTACAAAAAACATATCAAATACACCCTCTCTCACATCTTCTGCTATTCCTATACCATTATCCCGGACAGAGATATTCACTACATCAGGATCATCTTCCACTTTAACCGTTACTTTAGGATTTCCACTGGAACCTGAGGTGCTGAAATACAAGGCATTCTCAATAAGGTTTTCCAATATAATTCCTACAATCGCAGGTTTTGACTTGAAATCTTTGATCTGTTGAGTACTTATTTCCAATTCAATATCTTTTTCTTCAATAAGATCAGCATAGCCGTTTCTGATCATTTCAATCCTCTCTTTAAAATTCACTTCTATTGACTCCGTATCTTCTCCGATCTCATGGACCATTTTCAGTTTGTCCAGCATCTTATCCATTTCAAAGGTTGTTTCATGAACCATTTCAAATAGTCTTTTTGACTCTTCATCCTTCAAAGTCAAATTGGCGATATTAGAAAGTCCTAAAATACTTCTTAACGGTCTTCTTAAATTATGTGATGATTTATAGAGAAACATGTCAAGCTCTTCATTTGTTTTAATCAGAAGCTCAGTCCGTTGTTTCACTATTTCCTCGAGGTTTGTATTGATCCTGTTTATTTCTGCGTTAGCCAGCGCCAGTTCATTTTTCTGCTTTCTGAATTTCCTTGCAAGAACAAAAAACAAAAACGCCATTGCCAGTATACCCAGGGTGACCAGAAGAATCTGAAACAGTCTTTTTCTGAATTTACGTTGTTCTTCCTCACGTTGCCTCTCACTTTCCTGAAGTTTTACTTCCAGCTCATCAATATTGAGAATCCTATCCTTTACCAGCTTCAAGAGAGTGATCGTCTCATTCTGATTGGCGTTAAACAGCTTTGCTGCTTTATCTATACTAGCTTCCAAATCCAGAATATCCTCCAGCAGCTTGTTTCTTTCAAGCTGTGTGAGGTTAGCTCCCTTTTTGTCAAGCTTGTCAGCTATTAGTTGAATTCGTTCTTTAAACTGATTTCTACTTTCAATAATCTCATTCGCCTGCCTTATAGCCTCTTGGGTCAGATTCGTCACATCATCATCAAGGGAGGTAGAATCATTAATAAGAAAATTAAAAGGACGGGAAGTAAGTGTTGTGTCAAGGACAGTAATAATTTTATTTTCATGCAACAACATGATCTGCTCGTTGAGCTTTGCCCTTTGTGCTACAGTTAACGCTTCGATATCGATGCCATTTAGAAATTCAAAAAGAGCTTCCAGAGAATCCAGCTTAACAGGGTCTTCAGTTTTGCCCAGGACGATCCCTTCTTTTTCTTGATTATCTTCCGAACCAGGTTTTTCGGATATTTTAACTGCTTTGACAACAAACTTCGTAGGGTCATTTTCTTCCTGAATACTTAAATCCACCACTTGATATCCTAAAACATTCAGTTTTTCGGTTTCTTCAATTCCTGCTGCTTCTATTGGCACTTTCAACTCAAACACGCCAACGGCATTTGTTGTTACGGTCTTTGATCCTACACCATTATATTGAATCCTAGCCCCTTGTATGGGCACTCCTTCCTGGTTTACTAAAGTACCTGACATCATTTTCCAGGTGATCTTTCTTAGAATAATTTCAACAGAGCCATTGCTATAGTTCCAGGAGGCAACTTCAAGACCTTCTTTTTGTGCTGTGACTACTTTGGGAGGGAGTGCGGATCTATCTACTTCCAACCTGCCCCTACCATTTTTGTCCGTTTTGAAAGCTTTGTGCTGATCTATTGTCACTTGAACATGATTGAGTGGATCAAGTGATTCATTGAAAGTATATATATCCAGGAATATTTTTTCCTGGCCTTGTGTTTCCAAACAGATGGAAGAAAACAAAAGAAAAGAAATACAA
Source organism: Splendidivirga corallicola (assembly GCA_030442035.1). Lineage (GTDB taxonomy): Bacteria > Bacteroidota > Bacteroidia > Cytophagales > Cyclobacteriaceae > Splendidivirga > Splendidivirga corallicola. Next base: position 103,781 of record JAUJEA010000014.1, on the reverse strand, counting down.
TGGATCAACATTTTTACAGAAAATCCATCATTTTTCATGACTCTATTGAAACAGCAAAATAACATCCCCGAAAATGCAGAATCTTGGTAACTGAACTATCAAGATCGTTAATACTTGGAGAGCAAACAATGCCCTTTTACTGATAATCATTCACATGTAATTTGCGGACATTTAGGGCTATTTTGCCGCAATGGAAAAATTTCAAAAAGATAATATTTTCAATCTATTATTTTGGATGGAAACTCCCGTTTCAACAAAATTCATGCTATTGGTTTTCATAAGAATGATTTTTGTCAACTACTGAATCAGACCATCTTCTTACCAGAACTATATCATGCTTTTGCTGAAAGGATTTTCTTTTCGGAACAACAAAATTAATTTGGTGAGACCCATATTGCTCTTTCTGCGTCAAAAGCCTGAATGATCCGGGATATGGGATTTTCAAAATAAAGCCCCCCTTACTATCGGTCATTGCCTGTGCAATAGTATCACTTCTTATTTTATCAATTAAAAGAACCGTTGCCTCCACGAGGATCTGAGTAGTTGAATTTGACTGATCTGATGAATTAGCAAAACAAACTGTACCAGAAATGAATTTGACTGGTTCTTCATCATTAATTTCAATGGCATAAATATCATCATTATCAGGTTGCCGAGTTCTGTTTGAACAGAAATAGCCTGTTTTACCTAATGAGTCCAATGCAATAGAAAAGTCATCATATCGAGTATTTACAGGGTATCCAAGGTTCACAATTTCATTAGATGTTGATAAGGTCTTTAATTTGAAAATATCAAGGCCGCCTAATCCGGGATGCCCGTTAGAGGCAAAGTATAAATCCTTATTCTGGAACAAAAATGGAAAGCTTTCATCACCTTTCGTGTTTACCTCGGGGCCAAGATTTACAGGTTTTGTCCAATGTTCATTCACATAATGAGTTTTGTATATATCCGTTCCACCATAACCTTCCGGCATATTGCTAACAAAATACATTGTTTTACCATCGGTGCTTAGGGTGGGATGGCTGACGGAGTAATTGATATTGTTGAAAGGGAAAGGAGCAACATCAATCCATTTTCCATTCTGTCTCTCAGCAATAAACAACTGTAAAGTGCTACCCTTGCGATCACTCTCACCATTTTTGGTATAGATCATTTTATTTTCTCCCGGGAAAAATGCAACAGGCCCCTCATGATATTTTGCTTTCATTTGTTTATCAAACACAGTAGGTTCTTCCAGGATAAATTGTTCATAAAGACCCTCATTTGTTTCCCTGAATCTGCTATAATACAAGGTTTGATAGAACTGTCTGTCTTCCGCATTGATACTATTTACATCTAAAACGTCTGTTCTTTCTCTATTCGAAACAAACACAATTCCATTTTGATAATAAGTAGGGCTATAATCTGAAAATGATGAATTGATCTTCAAAGGATGAATCTCATAGATCACTGAATCCTCAAGCAGATTTGTCAGATCCTTTAGCTGCTTAATTTTAGCTAATGATCTTGAATCAGCAGGATTTTCCGTTGAGTATTTGGTATACCAATCTATCGCTTCTTCATAGCTACCTGTACTGGTCAATGACTCGGCATAAAGAAACTGATCCTCTGCAGGCAATGTCTCATTGATTAAAAGGAAGTTTTTATACCACTCAACAGAACGCTCGACATCATTGAGTTGAAAATAGGTTCTGGCAATTTTCAAATTAAGCTCATCCTTGCGTTTACGTTCGAAGGTATATAAATAAAGTTCCAGGGCATCCTTCAGCCTACCTTTCTTAAGAAGTGCATCCGCCCTTTTTTCATTACTTTTCAGTCCTGTTAATATGGTTTCCTGTGCATGAAGCTCATTTAAATGAAAAGCACTAATAAACAATATCAGCAATTTTAAATATCTTAACCACCTCATTTTGTCCTCCTTTTTAAATGCTGCCTTCTGGGATTAATGACATTCGACTTTGTAAACTTAAATAGGTAACTGAGTAGAATCTCATGTGAACCTGTTCTCAAATCCGCAAGATCATTTAAAAGAAAATCATAACCATAGCCCAATCTTAACTGAGGAGTCAATTGCATTTGTGTGATAAAATCTATCGATTCCACAGGCCGGAATGATGTTCCTAACCAAAGCACATCATTGATGATCAAATTTAAATTGACGTCCGGCGCTAAGGGGGCTCCAGCAACATATTTAAATAAAGCGCTTGGATTGATAGCCAGGTTATAGTTCAAATCCTGAAAAAAACTGATAAATAAAAAATAGTGTGTTTCATTGAATCCTTCAATTAATGGATCACTATCCAACACCTGGTTTACAGCAATTTTGGGGACAGAAAAGCCCAATTGGAGTTTTTCACTTTTAAAGTATATGCCAGCTCCTAACTCAGGAGACAGTCTGGAATATTGAGCGCCCAGTAGCTTGGGATCATTTGCGATGTTTATTAATTGTCCGGTCACCTGGCTCAAATCAGAATTTTGTTGGTTGAACCCAAGTTGCAAACCAAATGATAATTTCATTTTATCCCTTAATTGAATATGATAAGCATAGCTACTCAAAAGTGTAAGGCTTTTATGGATCCCAATTCTGTCATGGATGGCCATAATCCCCAAACCAATATGCTTCTTTTTAAATAAGCTATGGGCAGACAATAATTGTGTACTGGGAGCACCCTCAATACCTGTCCATTGATGCCTACTTATCAGACTAATGTTCAAGACCTCATTCAATCCGGAATAAGCCGGGTTTATGGCAAATCCGTTGAACATATATTGAGAAAAATGACTTAGTTGCTGTGCATTGGATGTTTTAATACAGGTGAAAAAGCATAGTACTACTATAATATAATAGCGAGCAAAAATCGTTGTGTTTTTTCTATTGGGTTTGTGTTCCATTAATTCATTAGTTCAATAAATCCCTTTAATGGTTCACTCCCATCTCCTAAATTGATCATATAGAAATAAGTTCCGTCAGGAAGGCTTCTGGAATTGTTAATCGATTTCACATTTGTCTTACCATTCCAGAAGTTATTGACATTGTTATAGCCATTTTTTTCAAAAACAATCGTTCCCCATCTATTAAAGACCGTGACGCTATTGCTCGGATACTTTTCAATTCCTTTGATAACCCACACATCATTAATACCATCTTGATCAGGTGTTAACACTTTAATTATCCGTATTTCCCGGTTATCCAATACTTGAATCTCAATGTCAATATCTATGCACAAGGAAGGTGATCCATCATCACAAACAGATACCGTCAAATTCTCTGTGCCTATGAATCCATCCCCTGGCACAAAGTTGAAACACCCATTGTCAATATCTATATCTGTGATCTGACCATTGGTTCCGGCCGGTATATTGAATGATAGCACATCACCATCCGGATCTGAAACATCCAAACATATATCGATGGGTGTATCCATATTGGTGACAAGGTTTAGATTCGGACCTGTAGGTTCGTTATTAATGCCATTGCTGTCTATTAATATTTCGATTGTAAAACTGCAAGTGTTTGTATTACCCGAAGCATCCTCAGCCGTATAAGTCACCACCGTAGTTCCTGTTGGAAAACTGTCTCCCGGATTATGAGTACTTGTCAATGTGGGTGTACTGCAGTTGTCCGAAGCAGAAGGAATATTCCAATTAACAACACTGCCTGTTTGTGAAATATCAACAGGGCAATTCGTAATTACAGGCGCTTCATTGTCCTCGACAATAACATCAAAACTACATATGCTTGTATTACCTTTAGCATCTGTTGCGGTGTATGTGACCGTGGTTATCCCCATTGCAAAAGTATCACCGGAACTGTGAGAGCTGGTTAAAGTGGATCCTGAACAATTGTCTGTCACTATCGGTTCTGCCCAGGTAACAACTTTGGAACATGTTCCAGCATCCGGCGCAACGGTCATATTTCCGGGACAGCCTGAAACAACTGGTCCCTCAGTGTCTTCTACTGTTATATCGAAACTTCCCATGGAAGTATTTCCATAAGTATCTGTGGCAGTATAAGTAACTGTCGTAGTACCCAGCGAAAAATTATCACCGGAATTATGCGTACTTATCAAAGTAGGTGCACCACAATTATCTGCAGCTGTTGGAGCAGTCCAGGTTACATTTTTAGTGCAAACACCAGGGTTGGCAGCTATGGTAATGTTCGATGGAATGTTGGAAATTACAGGGTCTTCTCTATCTTCAACGGTGATATTAAAACTACAATTTGCCGTATTTCCAGCGCCATCTGTTGCAGTGTAGGTCACAGTTGTAGTACCAATGGGGAAACTATTGCCCGGACTATGTGAGCCAATCATTGTAACTCCGGAACAATTGTCTGATACTGTTGGAACGATCCAATTAAGCGCCATGCTGCAAACCCCATTATCGGCTGGAACAGTCACATCTGACAAACAACCTGTAATGACCGGATCTTCATTGTCTTCCACTATTACATCAAAACTACAAAGGGTCGTATTGCCTGCGCCATCTCTTGCAGTGTAGGTCACAGTTGTAGTACCAACCGGAAAATTATCGCCCGGATTATGTGTACTGGTCAACGTTGGAACACCACAGTTATCTGTAACCGCCGGAACGGTCCAGGTTACATTTTTAGTGCAAACACCCGCATCCGCCGAAATCGTAATGTTCAATGGACAACCCGTGATCACAGGATCCTCATTGTCTTCCACGGTCACATCAAAACTGCAAAGAGCGGTATTGCCTGCAGCGTCTGTTGCTGTGTAAGTAACGGTTGTGGTACCTAATGGAAAATTATCACCAGGATTATGTGTACTGGTCAAGGTAGGAACACCGCAATTATCTGTAGCAGTCGGTACGGTCCAGGTTACATTTTTGGTACAAACACCCGCATCGGCTGAAATCGTTATGTTCGATGGACAACCGGTGATCACAGGATCTTCATTGTCCTCCACAGTCACATCAAAACTGCAAACGGCTGTATTACCTGCAGCATCTGTTGCTGTGTAAGTAACTGTTGTAGTACCTAAAGGAAAATTATCACCCGGATTATGTGTACTGGTCAAGGTAGGAACACCACAGTTATCTGTAGCCATCGGAGCCGTCCAGGTTACATTTTTAGTGCAAACGCCGGCGTCAGCTGCAATGGTAATATTTGCCGGACAATTTGAAATAACAGGATTTATATTCTCCTCAACAATCACATTAAAACTGCAAGTAGAAACATTACCTATTCTATCGATTGCCTTATAGACTACTGTTGTTGTACCAACAGGAAAAACATCTCCGGGATTATGAGAACTTGCGAAAGAATCTAAAGTACAGTTATCAGTAGCATTAGGAGCTGTCCAGTTCACAGTCGCATCACAGGTTGCCAGGTTTGCTGGTACCGTAATATCAGTAGGGCAACCTGTAATCGTAGGAAGAATTCCATCCATTATTTGGCTGAGTGTGAAATAATCATCATCAGTTAAATTAACACCGGTGAATGTAACCGTTTTTGCCCCTGAGTCATAAACCCTTCCGGCCGTATGTACCGTATATCCGGAGAAACCACTATTGTTCGAAATCAAAATAGACAATTGATTCTCATCGGTAATTGTATACCCCGAAACATCAAAAGTCATGGTCACTGTACCAACATCACCTGTTTTATCCACTCTCCAAACCCTTGGTGGCGGTGTCCCACAGGAGGAGTTTAAGTCCCCGTTATTATGCCCCCAAAACAAAAATTCTCCATCGATCATATCATCAGGTGATGAGATGGTAACCAAACTGGTTCCTTTGGCTGTTGTATGTATATTCGAGGCATCTACTCTCCCTATTCCAGCAACTTCATTGCCATGAGTAGCGTCATGAGCAAAATAATCATTCACATTTGCAAGCTGATACTTTGCAGCGAGGTAATTCTCCAATATTATCTTTTGTGCCTCGTTCAGATCATGATTGAACATAATAATCTCTGCTATATTTCCGGGCCATTCTTTAGCAAGACCACCAGATTCTTTTCCAATTATTAGTGCACTGTTATTATCTACATTACCTGAAAAAGCACCCAATGATTGGGTGGTGGGGGCATTGTTACCATTGTAAATGGACAAATCACCACTTCTAACCACCGTTCCAATGACAAAACTTGCATTAGCAAGTCCTGTTCCGTTGTGTGTGTCGCTTGCAGCTTCCAATACCGAACCATTGCCAACATTAAAGTTGACTATATTATCTCCTCCATAAAACGAATATCCGGCAACACCAGGATCGTATGCACCTTTTGATAACAGGTAGAGATCATTGTTTACATCACTATTTCTACTAAAAACTACAGCAATAGTGAAGTTCCCAATGCCAAAATCCAATGTGGCATTATCTGGTACCTCTAAATATTTTGAGCCTCCATTAAACCTTATGCTATTCCTAGCGCCAATTGAAGAAAGTTGTCCGATAGGTCTTTGGCCGGGGACTGACTGCGTAGCGTGATTGTTATTGCCACTTTGATCATCCCATTGTGTTACGGGTCCTCCACTTAAGGTTTCACCATTCAACCATAATACATTGGTACTGGATGCACCTATACCTCCCGGCCCCGTTTGGGCAAAGCTCACAACTGTGCCAAGCAGCAGAAAGCTTAGTAAGAATAACATATTGAGCAAAGAAATCCCTTTATGTATCAGATGCCAAACCAAAGTATCCAAAAAATTAAGTCTTCGTTTAACTTGCAAAAGTCATCGCAGATAGTGTAACGGTTTAGCTAAGCATATTCACCAAACCAACCTACAATATGCACAAATACAGGCTATAACTAAATTGCACTGTTTCCGATACCTTACACGATTAACTTTATCATAAAATTCGTGTTATATTCCTTATGCAGACAACTGGTTCTGTTTTTTATTTAGTGTTTACGCTATGCATATAAAAAAGCTTAGTATCAAAAAGAATATTGGGAAAATGATGTTCGATGCTCAATAATCTTTTTATTTGCTTGTAATGTAATTCGTAATCGTTTCAATGGATCAACTTTCACTTCTGGAGCTCAATACAATTATTAAACAGGCACTGGATTTAAACCTTGAGCCTAGTTATTGGGTAGTGGCCGAAATTGGGGAAATGCGCCTGAATCAGAAGGGGCATTGTTACATGGAATTAGTCGAAAAAGAAGGCGAAACTGTAAAAGCTAAAATCAGGGCCAATATTTGGGCTTATAATTACCGAAATCTGAGTGGCTGGTTTGAGGCCATTACGCATCAGTCTCTACAACCTGGCATCAAGATATTAGCCAATGTCCAGGTTAATTTCCATGAATTATATGGTTTAAGTCTTAATATCAAAGACATCGATCCAAATTTTACGCTGGGAGAACGGGCAAGAAAAAAGCAGGAAGTCATAGCGCAGCTAGTAGAGGATGGTGTTTTTGATATGAACAAAGAACAAGAGCTCCCGTTGGTCCCTCAAAATATTGCCGTTATCAGCTCTCCTACAGCAGCAGGATATGGTGATTTCAATGATCAGCTCACCAACAATTCCGGAGGTTATCATTTCAATATTAATTTATTTCAAGCCCTGATGCAGGGAGATGAGGCCAAGGAATCCATCATTGAAGCCATGCATCAAGTTTATGAACAGGTGGAAGATTTTGACACCCTGGTGATCATCAGGGGTGGTGGTTCTCAGGTCGACCTGGACTGTTTCGACACCTACGATCTCGCTGCCCATGTTGCACAATTTCCCCTACCGGTCATTACCGGGATTGGGCATGAAAGGGACGAAACTATCGTGGATCTGGTAGCCCACACGAAGATGAAAACACCCACTGCCGTGGCTGAATTCCTACTGGATGGTATCAAAACATTTGATGATAAACTTGACCAATCTTTTGCTACACTGGCCTATCATACCGAAAGATTCTTGCAACATCAACAACACCATCTCGAACAATTGAGGAATCAATTGCTATTTATATCCAAGCAAAAGATACAAAGGCAACAGAGTAGATTGGATCTGGTCGCTCAAAATCTCCAACATTCAGCCATAATGAGTTTAAATGCCGAAACAAGTAAACTGAATAATTTAGAAAACGTTTTGAGCAAATTACCCAAACAGGTTATTGATAACACATGGAACAAATTGAAGTTATTGGAAAAAACAATTGAACTTGGCGATCCAAACACAATACTTCAGAAGGGTTTTAGCATAACAAGATTTAACGGAAAGGCATTAAAGAATGAGACGGTGAGCATTCAACTTGGAGATATAATCTCAACCGAAACGTCTGAACAGACCATTTCAAGCAAAATTCAAAAAATTAAATCAAAATAGATGGCAGCAAAAAAATTCAATTACAAACAGTCTTTAAAACGTTTAGAGGAAATTGTTGCTCAGATTGAAAGTGAGGAGCCGGATGTGGATGAACTATCACAATTAGTCAAAGAAGCGACTGCGCTTATGAAAAAATGCAAAGAAAAATTAAAAGCCACGGAGGAAGACATTGACAGAACACTAAGTGACTTGTAGTCGATGACTGTAGCTGAGGTAATCAAAGCATTGAAAACACTTCAGGATCCGGATCACGTAAAAAGTCTGGAGCGATATGCTATTGATAATACCAAGGCATTGGGTATCAGCACTCCTAAAATTCGTAATCTTGCTAAATCAATTGGTAAGGATCATCGGCTTGCTCTTGAACTTTGGAAAAGTAACATACATGAGGCCAAGATCCTTTCTACATTGATAGCGGAGATAAATCTAATGAGCAGCAAAACCATGGATGATTGGGTTCACGATCTCTACTCGTGGGATATATGTGATCAGGCGTGTTGCAATTTGTTTGTATTTACTCCTTTTGCATTTGAAAAGGCAATGGACTGGAGCAACGCATCGCAGGAATATGTTAAAAGAGCTGGGTTTGTATTGATGGCGCAAATTGCTATGCATGTGAAGGACGCTGAGAATAGCGATTTCCGGGATTTCTTTGATCGGATCGAGAAGGAAGCGGATGATCAAAGAAATTTTGTGAAAAAGGCTGTTAATTGGGCCCTTAGGCAGATTGGCAAAAGAAATTTATCATTGAATAGCCAAGCCATAGCGCGAGCAGAGAGAATAAAACTCCAAGGGTCAAAAAGTGCCAAATGGATTGCCAGTGATGCATTAAGAGAATTGCAACGTGATCAAGTTCAAAGCAAGCTCTTGAAGAAAAACTAAATTTAATATTGAATTTTTCTGTTAAATGTTAAACTTTGTAAGATTGTTTAGCGTTAAACATGCAAAATTAAAAAAAGATCAATGTCCAAATACATGTTTCCCATAGCGAAAAGTACTGCGTGTTGTTGCTGTTGTTGTTGCGCTTTTTTAAGTGGGAGGAGCCTGTATGAATAAATCATAAAGAATTTTAGAACCAAATAAGGGCCTTTCCACTTCACGGAAAGGTCCTTTGGTTTAAAAGCCTTTCCGTTCAAACGGGAAGGCTTTTTTATTGATACACTAACAACATGATCGTTTCGGAAAAAACAGAAGAACAGTTACTTGAACAAATTCAGCGGATTGAACCTTTTGTAGGAAATACCCCCCTTTTTCCTATAAACAATGCTTTTCAAAAACCCGGCATTAAAATTTATGCAAAGCTTGAATGGCAACAACTAGGCGGAAGTGTGAAAGCCAGGCCTGCATTCAATATTATGAAAAATGCCATTATCAATGGTCAATTGAATAAAGAAAGGCATTTGCTGGATGCCTCCAGTGGCAACACTGCCATTGCTTATGCGGCCATCGGCGCTGCTTTGGGTATTCCTGTTACTATCTGCCTGCCTGAAAATGCATCCGAAGAGAGAAAAATATTATTGAGGGCCCATGGCGCTCACATCGTATATACCTCAAAATTTGGATCTACAGACGAAGCGCAAGAGAAAGCCCTGGAACTTTTCAACGAAAATCCGGACAAATACTTTTATGCTGATCAGTATGGCAATGAAAATAATTGGCAAGCCCATTATAATACAACAGCCTTTGAAATTTTCAAGCAAACAGAATCTAGAATCAGTCATTTTGTTACAGGCTTAGGCACTACAGGAAGTTTTGTGGGAAACAGTCGCCGCTTAAAAGAGCTTAATCCTGATATCCAATTAATATCCCTGGAGCCTGATTCAGCGCTTCATGGACTGGAAGGCTGGAAACACCTGGAAACTGCTAAGGTACCCAGGATTTACGATGCGACTATTGCCAACGAAAACCTGGAGATCGATACAAGTGAGGCCTATTTCTGGGTAAAAAAAGTAGCTCAGACCGAAGGAATATTAATTAGTCCGTCTGCAGGAGCCAACCTGGCCGGAGCAATTAAAGTAGCACAGGAATTGGATGAGGGAGTGATTGTGACATTATTCCCCGACAATGCCGATAAATATGGAGAAGTTTTAAATCAACTATTTTAAAATAACAACAAGTAAATCATGGAACTTGAAATTGATAGTGAAGCCCTGGTTACAATGCACAAGGATGCCACAGCTTCTTATCCAAATGAATGTTGTGGTTTTTTCTATGGATATGAAAAGGGAGAACTGCGTCATGTGACAACAGCTGTTCCGGTAACAAATTCCAAAGAAGGTGATAAACGAAGACGATTCGAAATTTCACCTCAGGATTATTTGCGTGCTGAACAATATGCGCTGGAAAACGAACTCACATTGCTGGGTATCTACCATTCACATCCGGATCACCCTGCAAAACCTTCGGAACACGATCTGAAACAGGCAGTGCCTTATTTTTCATATGTCATTATTGCTGTAGATAATGGAGAGACTTCCAACATAACCTCCTGGCAATTAAACAAAAGGGGCATATTTCAAGAAGAAAAAATTAAAAATTTATTAACAGATAACGTAAATTGAATTAAACATGGCAAAGCTTATAATACCCACTCCATTGAGAAAGTTTACAGAAAATCAATCTGCTTTGGAGTCGAATGGGAGTACAGTCATTGAAGCAATGCAGGATTTGGCTAATGAGTATCCAAATCTAAAAAAACATATTTTCGATGATCACGGAAAGATCCGTAATTTCATCAGAATATATCTGGGCAATGATGATATTCAAAGTTTACAAAATGAGAATACTCCGGTTGCTGATGACAGTGTGATCAGTATCATACCTGCTATTGCAGGAGGAACCAATAATTAAAATTAAAAACATGTCTGAAACTACGTTTAGTAAAGAAGAGCTGGAAAGATACAGTCGACATCTGATCATTCCGGAATTTAATATTGAAGGTCAGAGAAAGCTGAAAGAAGCGAAAGTACTGATAGTTGGTACCGGAGGACTAGGTGCACCTTTATTACTATATTTAACTGCTGCAGGTGTCGGCAATATTGGTATTGTGGATTTTGATGTTGTGGACGATTCAAATCTTCAACGTCAGGTATTATTTACCGTGGATGATGTTGGTAAACCAAAGGTTGAGGTCGCTAAGAAAAGACTTCAGGCACTCAATCCTCATATAAATTTCACGACTTACAATACACGATTAACTTCTGAAAATGCCCTTGATATCATTAAGGACTATGATCTTGTGGCTGATGGAACAGATAATTTTCCAACAAGGTATTTGGTAAATGATGCCTGTGTATTATCCAATAAACCCAATGTCTACGCTTCCATCTTCAGGTTTGAGGGACAGGTTTCTGTTTTTAACTATACTGATCAGGAAGGGATTACAGGCCCTAACTACCGTGATCTGTTTCCTACTCCTCCCCCTCCGGGCCTTGTTCCTAGTTGTGCCGAAGGTGGTGTTATAGGAGTATTACCGGGTATTATCGGAAGTTTGCAAGCCAATGAAGTACTCAAAGTAATTACCGGGGTGGGTGAGCCGCTGAGCGGAAGGTTATTCCTCTTCGATGCACTGAGTTTTGAAACAAGGGTATTGAAACTACATAAAAGCCAGGACAGTTCAAGTATCACTGAACTAATTGATTACGAACAATTCTGTGGCATTGGTGAAGAGACAGGAGAAAAATATAAGGTGAAGGAAGTAACTGTGAAAGACCTTGAACAACTTCAAATAAAAGGTGAAGATTTTCAGTTAATCGATGTGAGAGAGCCCTATGAGTATGAAATAGCGAATATGGGAGGGGAACTTATCCCACTGGGTTACATCGAAGAAGAAGTCAATAAAATTCCCTCAGATAAGCAGGTGGTCATTCACTGTCGCAGTGGCGTTAGAAGTGCACAAGCCATTGAAAGGCTGGAGAAAAAATACGGATTCACGAATCTTTATAATTTGAAAGGCGGGATCCTGGCCTGGGCCGACGAAGTGGACACTTCTTTAGCAAAATATTAAGCAGTAATTTTCATCAGTTTAAGGGCTCATTAAGAATAGTGGGCCTTTTTATTTTTAAACAATCCATAATCATCCCGAGCAACATACTTGTACTTTTGGTTAATTATATTTCCTCATTTCCCTGACCAAGAGCATACTTAAAAATCCAAAAAATAATCGACACCATTTTTCAAAATAAGCGATTATCATTTTGGACGCTACAATTTCCATAATATATCCACCCGAAATCACCATCATTTTAACACATTTTCATTATTCAGTCAGTTAATTAATAATTACGTAATTTTATTTTGATATATTGAAATATCAGGCAGAAAGTTTCATAAAATTTAAAAATATGGTAATTTTGTTATTCTGTTACTGAAAAACTGATCAATTTTCCCTGATCAGATTCAGATGGGCTAAACGTCTCGTCGCGCTGGGCGAACGGCTATTTCTGTAACATTAATACCCTTTCTTAAATGAACCTATATACTACTTTTAAAGACAATTGTGGCTGCGGGCTGATAGCAAATGTGAAAAATGTGCCATCAAGGCAAATGACCCTTGATGCAGTGGAAGCATTGGAGAGGATGATTCACAGGGGAGCGATTGCTGCAGATCAAAAAAGTGGGGATGGGTGCGGTTTCCTTTTTTCAATGCCCAAAAAATTCATGTCGCGAATCGCTACTTTCAATGGATTTGATCTTCCTGAGAAGTATGCAGTGGCAGTAATTTTTGCCAATGACAAGGCGCAGTTAGATGTGTTTAAGGAAACCTGCTTAAATAATGATCTGAAAGTACTTTTTTTCAGAGAAATACCAGTTGAAAAAGATAATCTCGGCGCCCAGGCTTTATCTTGTTTGCCACTGCTTTATCATGCTTTTGTCGTACCAAATTCTCCTGTTGCCAAAAGGAGGTTCGATGCACTACTATATCTCACCAGAAAAGAAGTTGGGCACCAACTTAAAAAAGATAACTTTTACGTTGCCTCTTTCTCTGATAAGCTAATTTCCTATAAAGGATTGGTAATGCCTACTTTAATGAAGGCGTTTTACCTTGATCTGCAGGATGAGGATTTTGAGATCAGTTTTGCATTATTCCATCAGCGCTTTTCAACAAACACGTTGCCCAGATGGTCGCTGGCGCAACCATTCCGTCTGGCTGCCCATAATGGAGAAATTAATTCCATAAGATCCAATCGATTCAATGCAGTTTCGCATATGGAGAATCTCGAAAGCGAAGTGTTCTCTCAAGAAGAGTTGGATAGAATGCTACCCATTATCAATTTGGAAGGCAGCGACAGCGCATCCGTTGATAATTACCTGGAATTTTTATTATATAATGGTGTTGATTTCTTCAAGGCTGTGAGAAGTTTGGTACCAGCTCCATGGGAAAATGCCCCTCACAACGATGCGAAGTTGAGAGCATTCTATGAATATACTTCCGGTAATTTCGAGGCCTGGGATGGTCCGGCAGCTATTAATATTACGGATGGTCGTTACCTGGCATGTGTTTTAGACAGGAATGGGCTAAGGCCAGCCAAATATATCATCACAACAGATGACCGGATCCTTATTACCAGTGAATTCGGAGTTATTGACCTCGATGATGAACTGATCAAAGAGCAGGGCAAATTGAAAAGCGGCCAAATGATCGCTGTTGATCTTAAATATGGTAGCATATTTAAAAATAAAGAAATCAACGATTACATTAAGAAATCTCAACCTTACGGTAAATGGCTGAATGACAACCAGGCCTACTTAATGGAACACGTTGAGAAGAACTTTGAGAATTTCAGTGATTACCGGTATGAAAATCTTGTAGATCTTCAGCGATATCACAACTACACCCACGAAATACTTGAGAATATCATTCGCCCCATGCTTTGTAACGGAAAGGAAGAAACAGGTTCCATGGGCGATGATACACCACTGGCCTGTTTCAGTGAAGTGCAAAGAAACTTCACGGATTTCTTCCGCCAAAAGTTTGCCCAGGTTACGAACCCACCTATAGATCCGCTAAGAGAAAAGGTGGTGATGTCTACCAGTGTAAATTTTGGTTCAAAGAACAACGTTCTGAAGGAAACCGAAATGAATGCCCACCGGGTGAGAAGTAACTATCCAATTTTATCCAGGGAAAAGCTGGATGTACTGAGATCCTTTGGAACAAAAGGCGCTAAGCTTTACGATCCGGCTTATGAGTGCAAGACATTCAAAATAAGTTTTCAGCATGACCTTGAGCGATCACTGCAATCATTGGTTGAGGCCATTGTTGAAGATATTCTCAACGAAGACATTAAAATTGTAATTCTTGATGATCGATGTGTTGATCCGGATCATTTACTGATCCCAATGCCGATGGTGGTCGGTTATCTCAATACACATCTTCAAAAGGTAAAGTTGCGCAGCAAAATAAACATTGTGGCAATCACAGGTGAAGTTTACGATTCACACAGTGCCGCAGTGTTACTTGCCAACGGAGCAACTGCCATTTATCCCTATTTATTGTTTGCTTCTAGTCTGCAATTACTGGAGCGCAAATCTTCTATTACACAAAAGGAAAAGAAAGAATCTTTTAATCATTTGATGAGTGCTATCAATGGCGGCCTATTGAAAATCATGTCAAAAATGGGTATTTCCACCATGAATAGTTATTGCAACTCCGCGCTTTTTGACACCATTGGGCTTCATAAGGATATTGTAAAAGATTGTTTTCCCGGCTCATACCCATTGCTTTCCGGACTCAATTATACGGACATCGAGGAAAGAATTACCAGGTACCATAAAAATGCCTTTAAACATCTCTTGGTCAAAAAACGCTACGCATTGGAAGTAGGCAGTTTTTACAAATATATGGACCAGGGAGAATACCACGACTTTGCCCCCGATGTCCTGAAATCCATCCACAAATTCGTACAAACAGGTCGGGAAAGCGATTATGTTTCCATCAGAGATCGCATCAATAACAGAGGATTTAGAATGATCCGTGACTTTTTTGAACTGGTTTCTCCTAAAAGCCCTGTCAATCTTAGCAAAGTCGAACCCTCTGAAAACATTATGAAGAGGTTCTCTTCGGCAGCCATGAGCCTTGGTTCTATTTCTCCGGAAGCTCATGAAGCCGTTGCAGAAGCGATGAATACCATTGGTGGTATGTCAAATTCCGGAGAAGGAGGTGAAGATGTAGCCCGATTTGGAACCATAAAGAATTCTAAAATCAAACAGGTGGCGTCCGGAAGATTCGGGGTTACACCAGCTTACCTGAGAAATGCTGAAGAAATACAAATAAAAGTCGCTCAAGGTGCAAAACCGGGCGAAGGAGGACAATTACCTGGTTCCAAGGTTTCCCCGCTCATTGCATCACTCAGATGTACAAATCCCGGGGTAACATTGATCTCGCCCCCGCCACACCATGATATTTACTCGATTGAAGATCTGGCTCAGCTAATCTTCGACCTTAAGCAAATTAACCCAAATGCTACTATCAGTGTAAAACTGGTTTCATCGGTTGGCGTTGGAACGATTGCTGTTGGTGTGGCAAAAGCATATGCAGATAAAATTATCATCTCAGGCGCAGATGGAGGAACTGGAGCAGCTCAGCTGGGATCAATAAAATTTGCTGGCAATCCATGGGAGACAGGCCTCAGCGAAGCGCACAATGCACTGAAAGCCAATCAACTGCGAGACGCGGTTGAATTACAAACGGATGGAGGCCTTAAAACAGGGTTGGATGTAGTTAAAGCTGCCATACTTGGTGCTGAAAGTTATGCTTTTGGAACCGTACTGCTTTCTACTGTAGGCTGTAAAATACTTCGCGTTTGCCATTTAAATAAATGCAGTGTAGGTATCGCCACCCAGGATAAGAGCCTTAGAGAACATTATGTTGGTACGGTTCAGGGAATAATCAATTACCTCACCTTTGTGGCTGAGGAGGTAAGAGAGATTCTCGCCTCATTAGGTTATGAAAAACTTGAAGATATTATAGGACAAACCCACCTGTTAAAGGTGGTCGATCACGAATTTGCCGAAAAGTTTGACTTTAGTGAAATCCTAACAAATCTTGATGGTATCAATACACGTCAGAAGGAAACTAATCCTCCCTTTGACACAAATGACTACGAAAAGAAAATTTTAAAGGAAATCACACCAGCTATTGAAAGTAAAAGTAGTATTGAGATCAGTAAGAAAATACGAAATACCAATCGTAGCTTCGGAGCACTGATCAGCGGGGTAATAGCCGAGAGGTATGGAGATGATGCATTACCCAAAGAAACTCTCAAGATTAACCTGGAAGGTAACGCGGGTCAATCTTTCGGCACTTTTTTAAGTAATGGAACGCTTTTGCACCTTAAAGGAACAGCTAATGATTATGTTGGAAAAGGAATGAGAGGGGGACATATCATTATTACTGCAAAGGATCCTCATAAGAAATATAGTCTGGCCGGTAATACCTGTCTGTATGGAGCAACAGGAGGCAAATTGTTTGTATCCGGCGAAGTTGGTGAGCGGTTTGCGGTAAGAAATTCCGGTGCACTGGCAGTGGTTGAGGGAACAGGCGATCACCCATGTGAATACATGACGGGTGGTACGGTTGTTATTCTTGGGCCGACCGGAAAGAATTTTGGCGCAGGAATGACAGGAGGTGTTGCCTTTGTCTATGATAAACGTATGTGTTTCACTGACAGAATGAATCAGGAGCTGATCAAGGCCGAAAGGATTGATGTTGACGAGGCAGATGAAGCCAGGTATTATTTGAGAAAGATCCTGGAGAGTTTTCACAGACGAACCGGATCTTTAACAGCCAAGAACATCTTGGACCACTTCAGAGAAGAGTCACATTATTTCTGGATGGTAACATCAAAGGACATGAAGTCGCCTTTGAACCCGATTGAGGGGAATTGATAATTTGTAATTAGTAATGAAAAATGAGTAATTGAAGTAAAATAAAGGAAGTTGTTATTGATATTGCAACAAACATTAATACTTCAATACTTCAACACTTTGATCAATGTACGAATTTACCAAAATAGAGCGGATAGATCCGGTAGTAAAACCGAGCAACGAACGCGTTGAAAATTTTGAGGAGATCTATGAGGTTTATCAGGAGGAGGATGCTGCTTCCCAGGCTAGCCGATGTATACAATGCGGGAATCCTTATTGTAGTTCAACAGGTTGTCCGTTAAGTAATAATATACCCCAATGGCTAAGGTTCATAGCTGAAAAGGATTTGGAACTTGCCTTCGAAATATCCAACGAAACATCACCCTTTCCTGAAATACTGGGTAGGATTTGTCCTCACAACAGATTATGTGAAGGTGCCTGTACGCTCAATGATGGTCATGGAGCAATTACCATCGGTTCTATTGAAGTCTCTATTACGGAACGTGGTTTGGAGAAAGGCTTCTCACTGGATTTCCAAAATGCAGCCGATTCGGATAAAAGTGTTGCTATTATTGGTTCCGGTCCTGCTGGACTTTCGTGTGCCAATTTCCTTTTAAGAGCCGGTGTAAAACCTGTTATTTATGAGCAGGCGGATGAGCCGGGTGGTTTATTAACCTACGGTATTCCAGGTTTTAAACTGGAAAAGGAGGCCGTTAAAAGAAGAGTTGATCTAATGACTGCCGCAGGGATGGAACTTCATTTGAATACCAGAATCGGTGAAGATGTTTCCTTTGAGCATCTTTGTAATGAGCATGATGCAGTTTTCCTTGGTATTGGAGCCACGGAAGGCAAAATACTAAGTTATAAAGGATACAATAGCGAAAGTGTTTATCTGGCAGCACCATTCCTGACCAATATCCAAAAGAAACATTTTGATAAGGATTATGACAAACACTACAGTGTTCAAGGCAAAAAGGTGATGATTGTTGGTGGTGGGGATACGGCAATGGATTGTGTTAGAACGGCCGTCAGAGAAAAAGCGAGCAGTGTAAAATGTTTTTATAGAAGGGATGAAGCTAATATGCCTGGCAGTCAGAAAGAAGTAGAGGCTGCTAAAGCAGAAGGTGTTGAATTCTTATTTCAAAAAAGCCCTAAAGGATTTATCCTGGATCAACATGATATAGTCCGTGGAATGAAGTTTATTGATACTGAACTGACTGATCCCGATGAAGATGGTAGAAGAAAAATGAGGGAGGTAGAAGGTTCTGAGGAATCTTTTTATGCAGACATTGTAATTCTGGCATTGGGTTTCAATAATGAAAAATTAAGCTTCTTGGAAGAGAATGGCATTGAAACCAATGAATGGAACGCCATCATAGTAGATGAAAAGGGTCAAACATCAAAGCCTATGGTGTTTGCCGGAGGTGATGGAGTGAGGGGTGCCGATTTGGCCGTAAATGCAGCACTGGACGGACGCGAAGCTGCTAATAATATTATTGAAGCTATTTTTGAAAAAACGGTCATACATGCCCCAAAGGACAAAAACTAATACCTGGAAGACTATTCATTGATCATAAGTTTTCCAGGTATTTGCTCAGATCGGATATGCTTTGAATGTTCAATTGCCTGGCATGCTCTTCCCTCATCATTAAAGCAAATGTATTGTTGAAACCAAGCGGCTGTAACCATTCAAAATCATATTGCTTCCTGGACTCCTCTTTTACAAAATCATAGACTTTATCCTTATCATCAATGATTGATTTCCTTATTTCCTCCCTGGGATTGATAAGAACCAATAAGCCGGTCCCCGTGTATTCCGGATATAGATCAATATCACCATTTGCCAGAGCATCGATGTTGAGTTTAGTTCCACCAAATCCTAATTTAAGTTCTACCTTCAGGTTCGCATAATTCTCAATCAGATAGGCAAACATCTCAGCCAAAATGAAGTTCTCAGTGAAATTCTTTGATCCTACTACGATAACAGGATCGCCATCTAGTTGAACATCCGTTTTTAAACCAATTTCATTGAGATAAGCCTTTGCCACAGCTTTCGGTGCTTTTTTGTTCTGATCAACCTCATAATTCATTTTAGCCATTTGCTCATCCGAAATTTTCCCGGCAATCCTTTCAAAAACCTCATTGAGCTCTGGATACTTTCGCAAGGTTGCTCCTCGAACCATGGGTGCGGCGTAGTAGGGTGGGAAATAATGCTTGTCATCAATGAGGTTTCTTAAATTGTAGGCTTTGATCCGGCCATCAGTTGAAAATCCACTGATCACATCGACATCTTTATTTTTTACCGCCTGATACATCAGGCCTATTTCCAACTCTACAGTTTCCATATCGAGGTTGTACAATTTTTCCAAACCCTCATAACCATCGGCCCTTTGCATAAATTCCGAGGGGAAGCCTCCTCTGAAGGACCTTTCAGCCATTGATTGTACAAAGAAATAAGGAACTATGATAAAAATACCCAAAATCACAGTGATCAAAACCGGTTTGATCAGTTGTTTGATGTATTTCTGAATGGTACCTAAAAGAGCATCAAAGAATATGGCCAATATGGCGGCAGGAATGGCTCCGGCAAAGATCATATTCACATTATTCAGGGCAATCCCACGAAATATAAATTCACCCAGACCCCCGGCTGCAATTAGTGCGCATAATGTGGCAACACCCACATTGATAACAAAAGCCGTTCTAATTCCTGCAAATATGACTGGCATGGCCAAGGGTAGCTCAACTCTGGTTAGAATTTGAGTATTTGACATACCCATTCCCCTGGCCGCCTCTTTAATGGATGGTTTCACCGAATTAATGCCTGTAAAAGTATTTCTTACAATAGGCAATAGACCATATAAGAACAAAGCAACAATTGCCGGAACAACACCTATTCCCAAAAAGGGAATCATAAATCCGAGCAGGGCAATGCTTGGAATGATCTGAAAAATACCTACGGTACCAATTACAGGTCCGGCAAGCCTTTCGTATCTTGATATAATCACGCCAAGTAATAAGCCAACTATCACTGCAACACCTAAAGCCACCACAGTGATCCAAAGATGCTCCAGGGTTTGTTTCCAGATCTCTTCCTGGTTATCTATCATAAATGCAATAACACCTCGTAAAGAATCTATCATGCTGTTGCCCTGTTTTTACTGAGAATATCTTTTGTTCCATAAAAAGCCCTTAGCAATGCTTCTCGATCTGTGGAAATCATGGGCTTTTTATTTTCATTGACTATTTCTATTGCAATATCATTTTCAACACTTTCTTCAACACATTCCAACGCATTGAACAAACTGGTTTCTTTAGTGAACTGAAGTTTCTCCGGCTTTTGGTCATTCCTGCTTTCCAGAACCGGGATCATATCTTCCAAAGTCATGACCATCAATTCTATCATAAAGCGCTGATTGTCAAAAAACCTTTTCACAAAATCATTTTTCGGTGAAAAGATCAGATCCTTTGGTGTTCCCATTTGAACGATCGCTCCATCATGCAAAAGGCATATTTTATCTCCCAATTCCACTGCCTCAACGACATCATGTGTAACCAGCACAATGGTCTTGCTTATAAATGCTTCGATGTTTTTAAATTCGTCCCGGATCTGTTTACGCGTGATGGGATCCAGAGCGCCAAAAGGTTCATCCATTAAAATCACCGGAGGATCAGCGATCAGGGCACGAGCGATCCCAACACGTTGTTGTTGTCCTCCGCTAAGTTCATTCGGAAAACGTTTCATCCAGGAAGATGATAATCCCAATACCTCCAGGAGCTCTTCCGATCTTTTTTTAATTTGAGCCTTGTCCCATTTTAGTAATCTCGGAACAACAGCAATGTTTTGTTCTACAGTATAATGAGGGAAAAGCCCAATATCCTGTATTACATAACCAATTTTCCTCCTCAGTTGTGTCGGGTCCTCAGAAGTAATGTCCTTCTTATCGATTTTCACCACACCATTAGTGGGCTCAATGAGGCTATTCAACATTTTAAGGGTGGTGGTCTTCCCACATCCACTTGTTCCAAGCAGCACCAGAGTTTCCCCTTCTTCCACTTTAAAGGAGATATTATTGACTACATTTTTATCTCCATATGCTTTCGTAACCCCAGATACTTCGATCATCTTTTGTCAAAATTTACTATTGTTTAAAAGTATGAAAAGAGGCAAGAAATTCTAAATCAACCTTCCATTTCTATCATATTTCGTACTTTTTTGGCTTATAGGCCAATTTTTTCTTAGAAAAATCATGGTAATAATTTATTTGATTTGATATACATAATGATGGTTACAATAGCGTTTCTATTCATATTCATGTACAACCAAAGCAAGTTCCATGAGATTGGGATCAAGTTCAAGATTCATCATTTTATTCATTACTGCGATCATGATGTTTTCCTGTAGCAGTGATGAAGTGACTCCTTCAGCGGAGTTGACTTTATCGAATGAAATTTTAGTCTTAATTAATGAATACAGAGCAAGTATTGGAAAAGGGCCATTGAGTTTGGAGTCCAATATTATTCACCAGGCTCAGGTTCATAGCAATGACATGGCATCAGGAAGTGTTTCTTTTGGACACGATGGTTTTAGTGAAAGAGTGGATGCCATTAAAAGCGTGATTGGTGGAAATGCTTGGGCGGAGAATGTGGCGTATGGTTATCCGGATGCAGCTTCCGTGGTAAATGGATGGTTAAATAGTCCGGGGCACAAACGAAACATTGAGGGTGATTACAATTTAACGGGTATTGGCACAGCTAAAAGCAAAGATGGCCAATTGTATTACACCCAGATATTCTTAAAGAAATAGCATAGGTATAGTTCATATTTAGTTTTTGTTTAAATTATCTCAACTTTTCTCACAGCCCTCGATCGCACGATCGAGGGCTTTTTTCGTTTTGTGACAAACCGATGCTATGAACAGTTTGAAGTGTGAATCCCAATTACTACAAACGGCATCGCTTTTTAAAATCAGTCAGGATACATATTGACATCTTTAAACTGCCACAAGAGATTTATGATCTTCCATTCGTGGTTAGTCTTTACTAAATGCAAATGCTCTACCCAATTGTCTGAAATCAATTTTACAGTTGCTATTCGATGATAAATATCCAGAATAACGACTTGATTATATGGTTTTGGCGGGAATCTATTTCCAGCTTTATTCCAGGACTTGGCATATTCTATCATTTGTTGATAGGTTGTTTCTCTAATATTTTCCTTTTTTTCTCTTGGATCAAAACCAATTGTTCTTTTAGCCAAATCCGGGTGAAATACATTTTCCATAAGTTGTGGACGTAGCTCCTGTAGAGCTACCAAATATCCCAAAGATTTCTGACGAATTTCCAAAGAATCCTGCTCTGTGGCAGGAGAAGCCAATTGAATATGAGCATTAGAAGGCACAACTCTTTCGTCTATTAAATTGTTATTTTCATCAAAAGTAGAACGGGCAATAAAGTTGCCATTTTGATCATAATCCTTTTTTCCAATAGCAAACCCCCATTGATTTTTAACCAATTCATCATGTTTATTATGATAGGTATAAAGCACATGATTTCCATTCTCATCGTAAGTATCTTGATAGGACGCTACTCCAGCTGAATTTTCCTGAATCTCCAGATTCCCTGTGAGGTTAAAATGGCCTTTCGGAAATCCTGCTTTGTCATATAAAATCCCGGTGATTCCAAATTCGAAGTAGGGTGAGACATTTACCATTTCATTGTTCAAATTGAACCTCCTTTCTATAACAAATTTCTTTCCCCTACTCCATTCATATCTGGCAATCCCCCATTCGGATTCCATTGGTTTATCTTCCAGATCGTAGAATTTAAGGGCGTACTTAAATCTTTTTTTATCGAATAAGTATTCCTCTTTGTAAACATTTCGGTCATTGGCAATCCGGTTACCATTCTTATCAAAATAGGTACGTGTTTCTTTATGATCTTTATAATTGAAAACAGTTCTATAAGCACCAATTGTGGTCAACGGATGTCTTCTTTCAGTATGATAATGATTATTAATGATCTCAACCAATCTATTTGATTTATCATATTTAAAAATATAATGAGAGGTTTTTTGTGCTTCGAGCTTATCAATTTCATATATCCCTCTGATAGGAACATGGGGCGATACATGGTTATACATGAGATGTCTGAAATATTTTTCGGTTATTTTACTTTGAGCACTTGCATTAGAAATGGTTGCTAATAAAACAAATGCTATTGCTACCAATGGCTTAGTATACGGCTGATTCATAATATTCCTGGTTTAGTCTATGATTGCTTATCAATCAAAGTGCTCAAAAGAACTTACTTGATTGATGAAAATTTCAATTACGTGATGACCAAGGTAGTGTGACACCCTCCCATCAAAAAATGTTTTAGCCGAACTACAAACACTTATTGCCAAATTTAATGTGAGGCTCTATGTTCCGTCAAAAATTAAAGATTTGCATTTCATCGAGAAAGTGATGCGGTTAAGAGAAAATAATAGTCATTTATTTCTATTTTCAGGAAATTACAATTTACCTGACAGGGTATGAGAATTGAATCAGATGTATCAAAATAATACGAGCAGTATTTCATTTTTTCAAAACCGAATATTAAGACATATCACTTTTTGGATAGTTTATTGGTTTTCCTGGGTATTGCTCGATGTAATGGGGGGAGCTCCTTTTAACCTTGCTTCCTACAGATATTTTGGATGTTTTGTAGAAATTCCATTTTACTACCTCCACATGTATTACCTATGGCCTAAGCTTATAAAACAAAGGCGGTATTTCTCTTATTTTATTTCTTTCATTATCATTTTAATTATCAGCGCTATCCTTGTCCGGCTCTATGAATACTATATTATGTTTCCCATCTTAATGGAAAGAACAAATCTTCCCGATGGTCATTTTACGGTCCACAGAGTGTTGGGCATGGCGAGAGCTATCTTATTATGGTTTGGTCCCCCGACAGCCATCAAGATCTTTCGGGATTGGTCTGCAAACAAGGTTAATTTAGAAAAAGCAAAAAAAGAACAAAAAGCAAGTGAGCTGAATTTTTTGAAATCCCAAATGAATCCCCATTTTCTTTTTAACACTTTGAACAATCTCTATGCCCTGGCGCTTAAAGGATCCCAAAAAACACCGGACGCACTGCTGCAATTATCTAATTTACTGTCATACACACTTTATGAAAGTACCGAGGACAAAGTATCATTGGAAAAGGAAATCCATCATTTAAACAATTATATTGAACTTGAGAAATTACGCTTTGGGAATCGGTTGAATGTGCAGCTAGCAATATTGGGAGATATGAAAGACGTTAAAGTTCCACCACTCATTCTGGTTCCTATGGTGGAAAATGCCTTTAAACATTGTTCTTTAAACGAAAGAGGGAGTGTTGATATACAAATAAAAATAGCTTTTAGGAATGGCACGTTACACATAAGTACAATTAATCCCGTAGCGCAAACTGCCGTCAAAGAGGATAATAAAAATGGTATTGGTGTAAATAACATTTTGAAAAGATTGCAGATTCTTTATCCTCAAAAGCATATGTTTAAAATGGAGAAGCGGAATCAGAAATTTCATGCAGATCTGGATATTGAGTTACTTGACTAAATGAAGAAGATAAAGTGCCTTATTGTAGACGATGAACCTTTGGCCCAGGAAGTCATCTCTGATTATATTGGTAGATTGGATTTCCTGTCAGAAGTTGGAAAATGCAATGACGCACTTTCAGCCATTGAATTTCTTAATCAAAAGCCAGTTGACCTTATTTTCCTGGACATACAAATGCCGGCACTAAATGGTATCAATTTTTTAAAAGCACTTTCATCACCTCCTCTCATCATCTTTACTACTGCCCATCGCCATTATGCAGTGGATGGATTTGATCTGAATGCGATAGATTATTTAATTAAACCAATCCCATTCTATCGGTTTGTACAGGCCATTGAGAAAGTAAGAATTCGGTCAGGCAGGAGTCCAGACAAGGACAATGATTCGAATGCGATTTTTTTTAAAGTGGACAAAAAGAAAGTTCGGGTTAGCTATGCTGAAATATTGTTTATTGAAAGCTTGAAGGATTACATTAAAGTGGTACTTAGGGATAGATCATTTATTACTTATCAAAATCTAACCGGTGTGTTAACGTTGTTACCACCATCTCAATTTGTGCAGGTTCATAAATCCTTTATTGTCAACTTTCATTATGTAAGGGCCATAGAAGGAAATGTATTAGAAATTGCTGATTCAACTGTACCAATAGGAAGAAACTATAGAGAAACCGCGATGCAAAAAATATATGGTACAGGGAAAAAAGGTTGGAAATGATTACAAGACTATGTTAAATTCAAAAGAATCCCTAACATTGGATCAACCAGTGCCAGAGATTCTTCATTGTTAATTACTCATTATTAATTGTCAATGCGAATGCCCTCCACTCTCACCTTTCGTCATTTCAGCTGCCAAATAATAAACACCTTCAAATACGTACTCAGCATCGGGATCTAAATTTTCCATAAAAGCTATTTCAACCCAACCATCAGTAATTAGACCCGTTTGAACTTCAATTCTTCTAAAAGCAATGGCACCATCCTCCTTTTTAATTTTCTGGAAAATAAAATTTTCATCTCCTTCATTTATAATTGCTTTTTCGGGAATGGTCATTGCTTTTTTAGTTCCATAAAACAGGTCAGCCTCAACATACATTCCGGGAAGAAAATAATCTTTTTCCACTTCCAGGTGACCATGCGCATTAATTGAGCGCTTCTCATCATCAAGTGCTTTACCGACCAGGTATACTTCCCCGTCATATACATCATTGCCTAAACTTGGGATACGCATCTGAAATTTCTGTCCTTCGCTTATCTTCATTACATCCTTTTCAAAGATGTTCAATTCCACGTGAATATGTTCTGTATCCAAAATTTCGAACATCATTTCCGAAGCCTGGATATATTTACCAATCTCTGCATCCACTCTTGACACATTACCCTTTATTGGCGCTTTAATATTGATCGTGGAGGAAATATTGCCTTTATCTATTTGAACCAGATTCAGTCCAAGCATCTTGAGTTTTTCCTTTACACCATTGAACTTAGCCTGCGTCACTTTATACTCAGATTCAGCTTTTAGCAATAGTTTTTTAGCATTGATATTCTCTTCCTGCAAAACCTTTTGCCTTTCATATTCGGATTTCAAATAACCTAACTGCCCCTTCAATTCCAGGTAATACTGCTGTAATTGCACATATTCCGGGTTTTCAAGTACCGCCATTAGTTGGCCTTTTTTTACTGCATCGCCCTCCAGGAGGGAAGAGTTCTTTACATATCCTGCCATATAGGTGCTCACCACAGCTTTATTGTTGGGTGGTACATGCAAATAGCCATTGGTGCTGATCGTACTGGCTATTGCCCGCTCTTCCATCTTGCCTATTTTTAAATCTATGGCGGCCATTTGATCATCAGTTAAATGTACTTCATTTTCATTGTGTGGTTCAGGGGTTTCTTGTTTTTCATTGATCCCTTTTTCACTGCAAGCACTCAATATTGCCAGGATGGCAACCGATTTTAATATATTTGATTTATTAAGTCTCATGTTTTTAAAGTGTTGGGGTGTTGAAGTGTCGGAGTATAGAAGTTCTAAACTTCTTCCAAATCAACATCGTTAATCATATTTTTTATTGACAATGCCATTCAGCATTATTCTGTCTGGAAATTGCTTAAATATTTCAGCTCCAATATTGCCTGATTGTATTGATTGAGATTTTCAAGATAGGAAAGTGTAATCTCCTGAGCACTTTTCAGGCTTTGGACATACTGCAAATAATCTGTTTCACCCAATGTGTAGCTCTTGGATGCCAGTTCAAATATTTCATCAGCCATACGTAAACCTTGCGTTTCGTAATACTGAATATTTTGATCATGTTCATTGATTTGCGCTCGTAATCTGAGCATCTTGGTCCTTAAACCATTTTCATGATCATCCGTCATCCTCTGAATTATTTCGGTCTGGATCTTCTGCGACCTAATCCTGGATTTTCTTGTGCCTGGCCAAAGGGGCAGACTTACACCAAACTGATACCCTTGAAAAGTTTGAGAATCTCCGAACCCATTAAAATATTGTACATTCAAATCAGGCAATCTCTTTCTCTTTTCAAGTAACACCGCTGCTTCAGATCGCCCTTCCATGGCATCGAAAAACTGCATATCCAAACTGCCAGCCAAATTCGAGATTGCTGTTGAGTCAATATTCGAAATTTTGGTGAGCGTTTCATCTTGAATGGTAACTGGCGATCCATTTTGTACCAATCCGTTCAACTGCTCATATAAAGCGTCAACCTGTGCCGTTACTTGTCTTTTCAATGATTTAACTTCATTTAACTTGGCTCCGGCGGTTAGTTTTTCCAAATAGCTTCCATCCCCCACTTCCAGTTTTCTGGTGACTGCAATTTGAAAACGTTGATACAAACTATCGAGGTAAACAATCCGGCCCATCCGGTTCATTTGATATTGCAGTCCATAATAGGTTTGGCTCAATTTCTTCTTGAGCTGCATTTCAGTCATTTGATAGTTAATCTCATTGACCTGGACTTTTCGTTGATTTAACTTATTCTGAGCTGAATAAACAATGGGAAAACTGAAGCCCTGACGTATACCAAAAACATCCAAAGCAACACCTGCTTCTGTTACATTGTTTTCATCATAAGCATAATACAAATCAGTTTTACCAGGTCCTGTCGAACCTTTTAATGCCTTTTGTTTTTCGATGCTTAACTGAGAGGCTTTTAATGCAGCATTATGCTTAAGTGCCAAAGCCGTGATCTCTTCCAGATTCATTGGAGCATTTTGTGCCTTCACCACACTACCCATTATCATGAAGAAGCCAATCAAGAAAGCACCTTTGGATAGGCTTATTTTTTTTGAGTTCGTGGCATTCTCTGTTTCATGTGCATCACGCTCTTTATTGAATATGGTATATAACACCGGCAATACAACCAAGGTTAATAGTGTTGCTGTGATCAGGCCTCCGATAACCACCGTTGCCAGGGGACGTTGGACTTCCGCACCTGCAGAGGTACTAAAGGCCATAGGAAAAAATCCCATAGCTGCTGCAGTCGCCGTTAACAATACCGGCCTAAGTCGCATGGTTGTACCTTTTAAAACTCGTTCCCTTATATCTTTCACACCTTCCATCTTGAGTTCATTGAAGAAATCAATCAATACAATACCATTGAGGACTGCGATACCAAATAAAGCAATGAAGCCTACCCCTGCAGAAATACTGAAAGGAAGGTCCCGCAACCATAAAAAGAGAATTCCACCAATTGCAGCCAGAGGAATTGCCGAATACACCAGCAAAGCCTGTCGAAACGAACCAAATGTAAAATACAACATTACAAAGATCAGGACGAGCGCGAGTGGCACGGCAATCATCAACCTCTCCTTGGCATGTTGAAGGTTCTCAAACTGGCCGCCAAAGGTCATATAATATCCGCTTGGCAGGTTCAGTTGTACATTAAGAATTTCCTGGATTTCCTCTACCATTGATTCTATGTCCCTGTTCCTGACGTTGATACCAACCACAATTCTTCTTGAAGTATTGTCCCGTGAGATTTGAGCAGGCCCGGTCTTATATTCTATATTGGCCACTTCACGCAAGGGTATCCTATTTCCTCCGGGTGTGTCGATATAGAGATTTTTGATATCTTCTATATCTCCTCTTGATCCTTTGTCCAACCGAACAACCAGATCAAAGCGTTTTTCACCTTCAAAAACAGTTCCTGCCGAAGTGCCGGCGAAAGCCATACTAAGTGTATTATTTACCTCGGCGATATTCAATCCGTAATGAGCAATCTTTTTTCTATCGTATTCAACAGACATTTGTGGAAGTCCTGCCACTTTCTCCACACTGATATCAGCAGCACCCTCAACATTTCTGATCAATTTTTCCACTTTATTGGCGTACTCATAAAGTACATCAAGGTCCTCGCCGTATATCTTAATAGCCACATCAGTTCTGACTCCGGTAATTAGCTCATTAAATCGCATTTCAATGGGTTGTGTAAACTCAAAATCTATTCCAGGTACAACAGCCATAGCCGCTTTCATTTTATCTGCCAACCCATCTTTTGACCTGGCGCTTACCCATTCGCTTTTCGGCTTCAGTTTAATGATCACATCTGACTGCCCCATGGACATAGGGTCAGTTGGTACCTCGGCTGCTCCTATCCTGGTCACTACCTGATCCACTTCAGGAAAATTATCCAATAGAATCTTTTCGAGCTGTGTAGTGATCTCAATGGTTTGCCCTAATGAAGTTCCTGTTTTCAATACCGGTTGAACTACATAATCACCTTCATCCAGTGTAGGAACAAACTCACCTCCCATTCTGATGAATACCACAGCGCTAACAACCAACAAGGAAACTGCAATACCGATCACCAACGCCTTGCTTCTTAAAGCAAATTGAATTACCGGTTGGTATACCTTTTGAATTTTCTCAATGATTCTATTGGAAAAATTATGCATTCCCTCCTTCGAAGGCTTGCATATCAAGGAAGCCATTACCGGTACATAGGTCAAACACATAATCATAGCACCTATCAATGCAAAGCCAAAAGAAAGTGCCATAGGTCTGAACATCTTCCCTTCAATATCACTCAATGAAAGAATTGGTATGAACACAATGAGGATAATGATCTGTCCAAATATGGCAGATCTCATCATTTTTGAAGCTGCACTACGACTAATGATGTCCTTCTCCGATTGAAGTGCATGTTTATCCAAACCCTCCAGAGCTGCTTTTTTATCATTGATTTTGAATACAATGAACTCAATGATAATGACCGCTCCATCAATGATAATTCCAAAGTCGATGGCTCCCAGACTCATCAGATTGGCCGAAACACCAAAGAGATTCATCAGTGATATGGCAAACAAAAGCGATATTGGGATTACAGAGGCTACAATCAATCCCGAGCGAAGATTACCGAGCAATACCACTAATACAAATATGACAATCAAAGCGCCCAAAATAAGGTTTTCAGATACCGTAGAAGTGGTTTTGGCAATTAATTCTGATCGCTCCAGAAAAGGATTGATCACTACACCTTCCGGTAAATTCATTTGGATATCTGCCACTCTTTCCTTGACGGCCTTAATGACTTGATTAGAATTCGCATCTTTCAGCATCATTACCTGCCCCATCACTTTTTCTCCCTCTCCATTCCCCGTGATCGCTCCAAATCTGTTGGCACTTCCCATTTGAACTTTGGCAATGTCCTTAACATAAATAGGAATTCCATCCATTGTTTTAACAACCACATGCTCGATATCCTCCAGAGACTTTGTCATGCCCTCACCGCGGATAAAATAACTTTTATTCAACTTCTCAATGTATGCACCTCCAATGACATCGTTATTCATCTCAAGTGCTTTAAATACATCATGAAGTTCCAATCCGGCTGAGTTCAGTTTTTCGGGATCAATGGCTACTTCATATTGTTTTAAGAAACCACCCCAGGTATTTATTTCCACCACCCCGGGAACTCCGGAAAGTTGCCTTTTGACAACCCAATCCTGAATGGTCCTCAAATCCATTGGGGAATAAATTGAATCATAACCCGGTTCAACATCCAGGATATACTGGTAGATTTCACCCAGGCCAGTTGTCACCGGGCCCATTTCAGGCGAGCCAAAGGCTTCCGGGATCTTTTCTGAGGCTGACTTTATTTTTTCAGCAATCAGCTGCCTCGGAAGATAGGTTCCCATATTATCATCAAAAACAACTGTAACTACCGAAATGCCAAACTTGGAAATAGATCTGATCTCCTTCACTCCTGGCAGGTTGGCCATTTCCAATTCTACCGGATAGGTAATGAATTGTTCTACATCTTGCGTAGCCAAATTTCTGGAAGTGGTCAGTATTTGCACTTGGTTATTGGTAATATCAGGAACGGCCCCAATGGGGATCACAGATATGGAATAACCACCCCATACGACTATGCCTATAGTAAATAGAATTACTATAAGTTTATTTTTTATACTAAATGATATGATACTATTAATCATTTTTTTAATGTTCTAAAAATTGAAGATATATTGACCGGGATACAAATGATCTAAGCATTTGAAGTCGGTCAACCTTATAAGCATTCTTTGTGAATGTTATTGCTGGTAAGACTTATGTGCCACAATCGGCAATGATTTGTAAAAACACTTCCTAAATCAATACCGAAACAGAACCACTATTCTAATTGATAAGATCACAATACTCGAAATAGCATTAAGCAGCTCAATATTTGAAACGACTCAAAACTGAAAGCAATGAATATGGTAACCGATCTGAACCGGATCCATTAATGTTTTACCAGAAATAAAAGAATTGTTTATGCTGCGGGTGGTCCCCGTAATGTGTGAACATCATAATACTCGGATTGAGGTAATCCGACGGTAGCTGGTATAAATAGATTTTCCTCTTGCAAAGATTTCAAAGAAATAAGACGAATCTCCATGAATTCCCTTGCAAGCTCCGGTGCCAAGAACTGAAAGTTTTCAGTCTTTTTCGATTTGAAATTCTCCAGATGATCTTCACCCAGGTTCTGCCCAAACATGGAACTTAGTATATTGAAAAAACAATCACCATGATCATGCATTGAGCGAAATTGTAGAGAAGCATCATCGTCCATATGCTGATGTGGCACAAAACTGTGACTCATCAGTATGGTAAACGAGAAAATCAAAAATGATAGTTTGATGTACTTTCTCATACTGCAAAAATCGGATATTATTCCTGTTAAAGCAACATAACGAAGGCCAGATTTAAATGTTTGAATTCTACTCCAAATCCGGAATAGCGCTTTTCCTGACCTTGATAAAAAATGGAATAACAGGATTATTTAAACTCTCCCTTAAAAAAAATCAAAATTAATGGTTAAAATCTCACAATAGATTCATTAATCCGTCTACTATTTCAATAATGTTTGTTATCTTGTACCGACTTTTTTGAACAGGAATTATAAACTACCTCCCAATTAAATAATTACAGCTTGTTCCAGGCTGTTTAATGCAACATAAACGCTAAAAAATTATTTTTGAAAATGTCAGTAGTTACTAAACCCAAAGTGAAGACCGACCTGGAAATCGCTCAGAATGCAAAAATGGCGCATATCAGAGATATTGCAGCCAAATTAGGCGTTGATGAGGACGATTTGGAACTTTACGGTAAATACAAAGCAAAACTTCCTTTAAACCTGATTGATCAGGAGAAGGTAGACAAAAACAATCTCATATTGGTTACGGCCCTCACTCCAACACCCGCTGGTGAAGGGAAAACCACGGTTTCCATAGGTCTTACCGAGGGACTAAATAAAATTGGGAAAAAGGCTATGGTAGTTCTCCGAGAGCCTTCTTTAGGACCAGTGTTTGGGATAAAAGGAGGTGCTGCCGGTGGTGGTTACTCTCAGGTAGTTCCAATGGAGGATATCAATCTGCACTTTACCGGTGATTTTTCCGCCATTGAGAAAGCCAACAACCTGTTAGCCGCGTTGATCGATAACAATATTCAAAGCAAAACAAGGAATCTTGGCCTTGATCCCCGAACCATCCTCTGGAAACGGGTGATCGATATGAATGACCGATCTTTAAGGCACATTATTTTAGGTATAGGTGGTACAGCAAATGGAATTCCACGAGAAGGAGGTTTTAATATTACAGCTGCTTCAGAGATCATGGCTATTCTTTGTATGGCTAAAGATCTTGAAGATCTGAAAGTCAAATTGGGAAATATATTTGTTGGCTTCACTTATGACAGAAAGCCAATTTATGCCAGGGATCTTAATGCACACGGAGCTATGGCTATATTACTGAAGGATGCTATCAAGCCCAATTTGGTGCAAACTTTGGAAGGCAATCCGGCTATTATACATGGAGGGCCCTTTGCTAATATTGCACAAGGCACCAATACAATCATTGCTACAAAAATGGGATTATCACTCTCGGAATACGTCGTGACCGAAGCAGGCTTTGGTGCTGATCTGGGTGCTGAAAAATTCCTGAACATTAAATGCGGTTATTCCGGTCTTAAACCCAGGGCTCTGGTATTGGTAGCTACCATAAGAGCACTGAGACACCACGGAGGAGCTAAACCTGAGGAATATAACGATCCTAGTCTGGAAAGAGTGGAAAAAGGATTTGCCAATCTGGAAAAACACATCGAAAATTCCAAGAAATATGGTATTACGCCGGTTGTTGCCATTAACAATTTCATCTCAGATACCCAGGAAGAAATTAATCTCGTAAAAGAAAAGTGTGCTGCTATGGGTGTTAAAGCTATTGTGTCTGAAGGATGGGGAAGAGGTGGAGAGGGCACCCAGGATTTGGCAAAAACTGTAGTCGAGGTGATCGGATCAGGTGTGAACGGATTCAAACCGTTATATGATTGGAATCTGAGTGTTAAGGAAAAAATTGACATAATTGCCAAAGAAATATATGGAGCTAATGGTGTGGAATATTCCAAAAAGGCTGAACTCGGACTCAAACGCATTGCCAATTTGGGATTGGAACACTTACCAATTTGTGTGGCCAAAACACAAAAATCATTCTCCGATAATGAGAGGTTAATAGGGAGACCCACCAATTTTCACATCACCGTTAGGGAATTTGAAATAGCAGCAGGTGCAGGCTTTATTATCCCCATCGTAGGTGTCATGATGAGAATGCCAGGCCTCCCATCTGTTCCTGCTTCGGAAGGAATGGACATTGATGGTTATGGAAAAATCACAGGACTATCGTAGCGGGTCACTATTTATCAATGAGTCGATCAACACTTTATATAATCATCACCGGTATTTTGATTAAGTAAATTAATTTATTGCAAAAACCGTATCAAAGCCCCAAAAAGTGGCCTAAATTGTTCATTGGCAATTACCAACTGTTGATTGATCTTGGTTGGAAAGAATAAATAATAGAGGTAAATTAAGACTAAGATGTCAAAAAATTTAAGTGAATTATCCGGAAGAAAAGGATTGAAAGATAATCTTTTCGATCGATTGGGGCAATTGACTATCCAAAATCAAGGGTCTCCAAGCATTGAGGAACTTGATAAACTGGCTGACGAGTTCCTTATTGGTAGTGCCAATACCTACGGAACAGCTACCTTCTATGATTTTATGAAGCCAGAGAACAGAGGAAAAAAAGTATATACCTGTAATGGTAGTGTGTGTTCTATTGCCGGAACGCAAGATGGATTAAAGGACGAGTTAAAAAAATACTTCAAAGAAGAAGAAATTGGTCACATGTGCTGTCTTGGAAGGTGCCATGAAAATGGTGCATTTCATTATAATGGCAAGAATCACTCGGCCAAAACACCGGAGGAAATTGCTAGTATAATAAAGGAGAAAGCCAAAGCGGTTGAAGATCACTACCATGTAAAATCCATCGGTCAGGCTGTATTAACGAATGAGTTTCCTGGAATTGATGCCTATTATGAAATATTCAAAAACACCCTTAAAAGAACTCCTGAGAATGCACTTGAAGAAATAAAAAAATCAGGGATTAGAGGCAGAGGCGGAGCAGGCTTCCCCATGGGATTCAAATTAGAATCCTGCAAAAACACTTCCGGTGACCAAAAATTTATTGTTTGCAACGCTGATGAGGGAGATCCGGGCGCTTACTCCGATCGATATCTGCTGGAAAAACAACCTCACGCAGTATTGTTGGGCATGATGGTGGCAGGATATGTAGTAGGTGCTAATTGGGGCGTATTATATATCAGAGCGGAATATCCTGAATCCGTTGAGATCATGGAACAGGCCGTTCAGGAACTTGTAAACAACCATTTACTTGGTGATAATATATTAGGCAGTGGCTTTGATTTTAATTTCAAGGTGGTGAAAGCCCAGGGAGCATACATATGTGGTGAAGAAACCGCACTGTTGGCTTCACTCGAAGGACAGCGGCCTGAGGTAAGAGTACGCCCACCATATCCAACACAGGAGGGATTGTTCAACCGACCGACTGTAGTGAACAATGTTGAAACACTTGCAGCCATCCCGTTCATTATGCAAAATGGAGGAGAGGCGTATAAATCAATCGGAACTTCTAAATCCTCCGGAACGAAACTTGTCTGTTTGGATAGCTTCTTCAACAATCCCGGTATGTATGAAGTTGAAATGGGAACCCCGCTGTCAGTAGTGATCAATGATCTGGGTGGAGGGTTTAAGGAACCGGTGAAAGCCATGCATATTGGTGGTCCCCTGGGAGGCTTGGTACCCTCAACCAAAATAGATGATCTTACCGTCGATTTTGAATCTTTTTCACAAAATGGATTTCTATTAGGGCATGCTTCCGTTGTTTGCATTCCTGAAAATTACCCTATAGTGAAATACTTGGAGCACTTGTTTGAATTCACAGCCCATGAAAGTTGCGGAAAGTGCTTTCCCTGCCGGTTAGGTTCTACAAGAGGAAGTGAAATGCTTAATAAGGCTCAACATGAAGATTTCAAAATAGATCGACAACTATTTGATGATTTGCTTGAAACCCTTGAAATAGGTTCGTTATGTGCTTTAGGTGGTGGTTTACCACTTCCTGTAAAAAATGCACTGCAGTACTTTCAGGATGAATTGAAACCATATTTCACTTAGTGATATGGTGATTATTCCCAGGCATTTATAATAATTGAAAAAAATATCATGAGCAAAATAGCCTACATCGATGATCAACCTTTTGAAATTCAGGATGGAGAAACCATTTTGCAATTCATCAAGAGGTACAAAGAGGAAGATACTGTGCCTACATTATGTGATGCTCCAAATCTGGATCCATTCGGATCATGCAGAATATGTAGTGTAGATGTGGCTCTCGAAAAGGACGGCCCTGCAAAAACCCTGGCATCCTGTCATACACCTGTGGTTGAAGGCAGCTATATATATCCTGAATCCGGAAGAGTGCAAAGACTTAGAAGGAATATCATGGAACTTGTGCTCACGGATCACCCCTTGGATTGCCTTACATGTGAAGTCAATGGAAATTGTGAGCTACAAACGGTCGCGGCAAAGGTTGGCATCAGAGAAGTACGATACCCTGAAGGTAAGCATCATCTGGACAGAGAAAAAGATTTAAGTCATCCT
Source organism: Splendidivirga corallicola (assembly GCA_030442035.1). Taxonomy (GTDB): domain Bacteria; phylum Bacteroidota; class Bacteroidia; order Cytophagales; family Cyclobacteriaceae; genus Splendidivirga; species Splendidivirga corallicola. Next base: position 67,505 of record JAUJEA010000014.1, on the reverse strand, counting down.
TACATGACTTCAGACCTATCCAAATGTATCAATTGTTATCGATGCGTCAGGGCATGTGATGAAGTGCAGGGTCAATTTGTTTTGAGTATGTCCGGAAGAGGATTTGATAGTAAGATTATCAAGGGCAATGATACAAGTTTCATGGAATCGGATTGTGTTTCCTGTGGGGCTTGCGCCCAGGCCTGTCCGACTTCAGCAATTTCGGATGTATTCCAATCCAAGTCAATTGCTGCAACGGAGACTACCCGAACGGTTTGTACTTATTGTGGCGTGGGCTGCAACCTGGAAGTATCCAAACGCAATGGAGAGATCCTTAGCATACAGGCGCCTTTTGATGCAGAAGCCAATGAGGGTCACACCTGCCTGAAAGGGCGCTATGCCTTTAAATTCTATGATCATCCGGATAGGCTGAGGAGCCCGATGATAAAACGCAATGGAGAGTTTGAAGAAGTCAGCTGGGATGAAGCATATGATTTTATTGTGGATAACTTCAAATCAATAAGGGCTGAACATGGTCCGGATTCCCTGGCAGGTATCTCTTCTGCAAGAACACCTAATGAAGAAAATTACCTGATGCAAAAATTCATGCGCGCAGTGGTCGGAACAAACAACATTGATTGTTGTGCCAGAGTTTGTCACTCTCCCACAGCACTTGGCATGCAACGGTCTTTTGGAACTGGTGCCGCAACCAATTCAATTGAAGATATTCAACATACCGAGTGCATTCTTGTAATAGGGGCTAATCCTACAGATGCGCATCCAGTTACCGGAGCTAAAATCAAACAGTTTGCCATGAAAGGGAATCCCCTTATTGTTGTTGATCCAAGAAAAATTGAGTTGGTCAAATATGCTAAATACCATTTGCAATTGAGACCAGGAACCAATGTAGCACTGCTGAACATGATGTTATACTACATCATCAAAGAAGGCCTGGAAGATCAGGAGTTCATTGATAGCAGATGTGAAGGTTACGAAGAGTTCAAAGAGAATATTCTAAAACTTGACATGGACGAAATGGAGGCTATTACCGGTGTTGAGAAAGAGCTGGTAAGAGAAGCTTCTGTGGCCTATGCTACAGCTAAGGCGGCCATGGAATTCCACGGACTAGGTGTTACGGAGCATTCACAAGGAACATTCGCAGTCATGCAAATAGCAGATCTCGCGATGATCACCGGCAACATAGGCAGAAAAGGTGTTGGTGTCAATCCACTCAGAGGACAAAATAATGTACAGGGCGCTGCTGACATGGGAGCTCAGCCCCATCAGGGTGCGGGATATTTGGATGTTACGGATCCTGAAATTAACCACAGATACAATACATTCTACGGTCGAAATGTACCGGATCATATCGGTTACAAAATTCCTGAAATGTTTGATGCTGCCATAAAAGGTGACTTGAAAGCTGTATGGATCATTGGAGAGGATGTAGTGCAAACCGATCCAAATACACAAAAAGTGATCAAGGCACTCTCTAACCTGGATTTTCTGATCGTACAAGAACTTTTCATGACAGAAACGGCTAAACTGGCCACAGTGATTCTTCCCGGAGCTTCTTTCCTTGAAAAGAATGGCACATTTACCAATGGTGAAAGAAGGATCCAAAGAGTGAAACAAGTAGTTGAACCATTGGAAGGCACTAAAGCAGATGGTCAGATTATTATTGATATTATGAACAGAATGGGCTATGAACAGCCCGATTATAGTCCGGATACCATGTTAGAAGAAATCTCTCAAATAGTGCCTTTCTTTAAAGGGGTTAAATGGGATGAATTAGGAGATAATGGCAAGCAATGGCCCGTGCTTGAAGATGGTACTGACAGTAAAATAATTCATATAGAAGAGTTCAAAAGAGGTAAAGGTAAATTCCATTACTTTGATTTTCGGGAAAGTCAGGAAATTGAGGAAAATGGAAAAGAATATCCGTATATCATTACTACTAACAGAGAGTTAGAGCATTACAATTGCGGGGCTATGACCAGGAGAACTGGTAATGTGGAAATACTCACAGAAGATCTATTGATGATCAATCCGGAGGATGCCAAAAAACATGGAATAGACGATGAGGATTTTGTTTGTGTAGAATCTCCCCGTGGTAAAGTAGATATCAAAGCCAGAGTTACTGATGAGGTGAAACCAGGTATATTAAGCTCTACTTTCCATTTCCCGGATATTATGTTGAACAATATCACTTCCGATATTCATGATTCCGAAGCCCTTTGTCCGGAATACAAAGTTGTTTCTGTGAACATTAGAAAAGCCAGAAAAGTAGAAAAAAGACTTAAGGAACAAAGGAAAAAAAGTGCCGGCGGAGTGATGGAAAAAGAGACCTCTCCATGGAACAAGGAAAAGTAATTATAAATAATAAATTACGAATTACGACGGTATTTTAAATTCGAGATTTGTACTTGAAACTCTTGATTTAACTTAAAACTCATAACTCAAAATTCAAAACTAAAAAGTGATAGCCCGGATTTGGTATGGATGGACGGCTCCCGAAAATGCTGAGGAATATGAACGATTGCTGTTGAATGAAGTATTGCCTTCTATTTCACAAAAAAGTGGTTCTGGCTATAAAGGTCACCAGGTTCTTAAAAAGACTTCCGCAACAGAAATTGAATTTATGACTATCATTTATTTTGATTCAATTGCCACTATTAAGCAATTTGTTGGTGAAGATTATCAAACCGCACATATTCCGGAACCTGCTGGAAAACTACTCTCCAAATACAATAAAAAAGTTGAACATTATGAAGTGAAAGATATGAATGGATCGATTTATCCGAAATGATTAACAACAACTATATAAACTTGTTGCGATAAACATTCAGAACCTTTAACAAGTTGATTTTAGACTTGATTGTTCTGTGCCTAGCTAAAAAAATTCTTGTCATTATACACTTACTCCCTAAATTTGCGTTGTTTTTATAATTGTTTTGAACTTGAATTGTATTTATGATCAGCAGTAAGCTTATTGCACCTTTCCTTGGATTTTTATTAGCATTTTCTCCAGCCTTCAATCCAAAAACCCCATCAACTTCCAAAGCCACCTGGCTTACAGATTATGAGCAGGCACTTGCTAAATCTAAAACCAGTGGTAAAAAGGTGCTCATCAGCTTTGCAGGATCGGATTGGTGCAAACCCTGTATAAAGCTGACAAAGGAGGTCTTCGAAAGCGAAACGTTTCAAAATTTCGCCGATGAAAATCTCGTTATGCTTCTGGCCGATTTTCCAAGGCTCAAAAAGAACCGTCTTTCCAAAGAACAGGTGAAGCACAACGAACAATTGGCAAAAAAATATAACAATGAAGGCGTCTTTCCTCTTGTAGTACTTGTTGACAGTCAAGGAATGACCCTGGACAAAATAGGTTACAAAGATGGGAATCCTCAGAGATTCCTTAATAGAATAAAATCGGTTTTGAATGATTGATGAAGTAATCGCAATACCTTGCTCACCTTTGTTCTCAATGGAATCAGATCAGGTAGAATTTTTCTTACATTAATCCATACCCAAAATAGAATAATCTTAGAGAGAATAGGATCAATACTGTTCCGGCAGTCCAATTCATGATTTTCATAAATCTAGGGGTCATCATAGAACGTAACTTGTTAGCCAAGTAGGCCTTCAAGATATCGGTTCCCAGGACTGTTCCCAGTATCGCTACAAAAAATATGATCAAATCATTTTTCTCATAACCGTGGTTTACGGTAGCAACGCTCACAACGCCCAACCAATAGATCAGTACAAAAGGATTAACTCCATTGATCAAAAATCCCTTTAGAATGTAACGCCAAACATTACCGTTACCTTTGTTTTTCATGGTGACGGCCTTCCTGGGCACAGGCTTAAAAATGGATATGGCTCCAAATACAAGCATTATAATACCACCACCCATGGCCAAAAACATTTTGAATTGCTCATTGTCCAAAAATTGTGAAACACCGAAAAGACAGATAAGTATGTAAGAGGAATCGCTGAGTGTAACACCTAATGCCAGTTGAACACCTGCCGGAAAGCCATTATGTATGCTATTATGTAATAATGCAAAAAATACAGGTCCTATCATAGCGGCTAATAGCAGCCCAAAGAGAAATCCATTTACAACTACATCCATCTACCATTTAGTAGGCTTTCTCCTCCTCAAGGAAAACTTGCCAATCTTTTAATTGATTTTTTTTCAATACGCGTGGAAACTTACTTTGACCACCTTCTTTACCATGCTTTTTCAACCAGTTATAAAATACTTTCGAGGGCAATTTATCTACAAAAATTTCCTTAAGCGCTGCACTTCTCTCAACCCTGTAATCATCATTCAGTATCTGTAGATGCTCATCTATCTTCTCCTTGAGCAACGTCTCGGAAACATCATCATCTGTTCCTATATACCAGTGATGAGCAAAAAGAGAATCATGAGGTATTCCGGCCACAGAAAATTCTTTAATATGTATGTTCAACTCATTTGCTACCAACTCGATGGCCTTATTCATATTGTCCACCGAAAGATGCTCCCCACATAAACTCAAAAAGTGCTTGGTTCTCCCTGTAATGACAATCTCACAATCAGGAACTGAAGTAAACTTAATCACATCACCGATAAGATATCTCCAGGCTCCCGCACTGGTACTCAATAAAATAGCATATTCCTGTCCCTCCAACACTTGATCAATCATTAAAGTTTCAGGCTCATCAACCAGTTCTCCATCCGTCTGGAAATTTTTCTCATTGAAAGGCACAAACTCGTAGAATATATCATTATTCAACACCAAACGCATTGATTTTCTGTTAGGGAAAGACTGAAATGCAATAAATCCTTCCGATGCCAGATAAGTTTCAATATAAGTTAAGGGTCTGGCAAACAGCTTTTCAAATCCCTTCCTGTACGGATCAAAAGAGACCCCACCATGAACATAGATCATTAAGTTAGGCCAGATATCATGTATTGTATCAATCTTATAATACTCAATGATCTTCTCCATCAGGATCTGAATCCAGGCAGGAACACCGACAATAACACCAATATCCCATTCCCTAGCTTGCCTGGTAATTTCATCCAATTTATCATTCCAATTGGTATGCTGAGATATTTTTCTTCCTGGTTTATAAAAGTGTTGAAACCAAAATGGTAATTGACTTGCCGTAATACCACTCAAATCACCTTCAAAATAAGTCCCATTATAATTTAAATGAGTACTACCTCCCAACATCAGAATACCTTTGTTAAAAACCTTGTCCGGAAGATCGTAATGTGACAGAGAAAGGATTTGCCGAATGCTTGTTTTTCTCACGGCTTTGATCATATCCCTGGTAATAGGAATATATTTAGATGATGCATCGGAAGTGCCAGAGCTCAAGGCGAAGTATTTGACCCTTCCAGGCCAGCATACATTGCTTTTACCCTGACGGGTTTTGTACCACCACTCATCATAGATCTTGTTATAATTATAAAGCGGCACATTGGCTTTAAACTTTTCGTAAAAATCTCTGTGTCGATAACTCTTGAACTGCTTCAGGATTTCTTTAAATCTGAATTCCTGCCCAAAATCAGTTTGAGCCGCCGAGATCAGCAGTTTCTTGAGTTCAATTTTCTGAAGATCAAAAGGAGAGGAATAATCTTGATCCAGACTTTCCCTGATTCTTATTCCTTTTTTGAGTAATGTCCCTAAAATTGGCATAGACCCCTGGTTAAAATTCGTAGCCTACCAACAACCCCCATTCTGGACAGCATATAAATCTAAAAATAGTTTAGTTTTGTTTAAAGACGCTTTCTATTTTTGATCGCCCTAGTAAAGTTAATCATTATTTTAAAAATGAGTATTAAAAATAATATCAAGAAATTTAAAGAAAAACTGGCCGGAACTAATTGTAAATTAATTGCTGTGAGTAAAACCAAACCGGTCTCGGCGATCATGGAAGCGTACGATACTGGCTTTAAGGACTTTGGGGAAAATAAGGTTCAGGAAATGGTAGATAAACATTCGGAACTACCGGAAGATATTCACTGGCACATGATAGGGCATCTTCAAAGAAATAAGGTGAAATATATTGCTCCTTTTGTTCATTTGATCCATTCGGTTGACAGTTTCCGGCTTTTAAAAGAAATTAATAAGCAAGGTGAAAAAAATGACAGGGTCATTCCTTGCCTGTTACAAATGCATATAGCAGAAGAAGAAACCAAATTTGGACTTTCTAAGGATGAGTTAATTGATCTGATCAACACTGAGGAGTTTAAAAATATGAATCATATAAAGATCAAAGGACTAATGGGAATGGCCACCAATACTGATGATTTACAACTTGTGCAGGACGAATTTAAAGGCTTACGGACTACATTTGAGGACATTAAAACAAATTACCAACATCATAGCATCGATATGCAGGAAATCTCCATGGGTATGAGTGGGGATTATGAAATTGCCATTACGGAGGGCTCTACTATGGTACGTGTTGGAAGTGCTATTTTTGGCGCCAGAAACTACAATTAATTATGAATTTTTAGTGTTGAATTTTGAATGATAAGTTATGCAAAAAAGAACTTTAATTGCCGCGAGTATTCTGGGAGGGCTAGCTGTTATGATCGGTGCTTTTGGTGCGCATGCGTTAAAGGAAATGCTGGAAGTTTCCGGAAGAACAGAGACTTTTGAGACAGCGGTGAAATATCAGTTTTATCACGCTTTAACCCTTTTATTCATTGGTCTGGGTAAGGAGAAAATTGAAAGCAGATTTTTAAATTATGCTGCGATATCAATGATTACAGGAACGATTATATTCTCAGGATCACTTTATATACTGTGCCTGAGCGGAACAACGATTTGGGGGGCTGTAACTCCTGTTGGGGGTGTGTTGCTTATTGCTGGTTGGGTTTTAATGTTATTGGCGATTATTAAAGCGTTTAAATGAAGTGTGTTAAAGTGTTAAAGTGTTAAAGTGTTAAAGTGTTAAAGTGTTAAAGTGTTAAAGTGTTAAAGTGTTAAATACAAAAAAATGAATATCCAACAAATCGGAGGCTTCTGAAATCGGAGTGCTGATACCTAATAGCTTTGCTCAAAACCATTTCCCGGAAAAGTATTCCTTCGAGAGCTGCTTAAATAAAAAAGTCGAGCTAAATGTCCCGACTTTTTATTGATTATTTCTAATTAACGCCCGAATCCGATTTAGCGGGTAGCACATTTCCAACGAGGGAAACCCGTGCTCTGGAATTCACAGCATTGGAAACGATAGTTACTACTTTATTCTGTACTCCTTGCTTACCACGGCTATTGAAAACGACATCAATTTTTCCGGACTTACCAGGAGCTATCGGTTCTTTTGGATATTGCGGAACAGTACAACCACAGGTGGTCAATACATCCGATATGATCAATGGTTCATTTCCAACATTTTCGAATTGGAAAGTATGACTAACCTTATCCCCCTGAGTAATATCCTTAAAATCATATTTGTTTTCGGCAAAAACAATCTTGGGACCACTCACGGTTTCGGTATTCTTTTCATCTTGAGCCCAGGCACCTACTGCCACCAAAGTCATGACAGCACATAAAATTAACTTTCTCATATCTTTCAATTTTAAAAACACAATTTAGTTGCTGATTAGCTGATTCACAATTATATGTCAAATTTAAATACTTCTATGTATGATTTTCAATCAAATAGATTATTTATCATCTAATATTATAAACTGACTTTAACTGATTATGTTATTCTCAAAGATGATATAATTAGACATGCACCTCTTCCGACCTTAGCTCAATGGTTAATTTTTTTGAAAAAATTAAATTTCGGGTTACCAAATGCTGGAATTGTCATAAAGAGTATCCAAAACTTATTGTAACATTTGAATGATTAAAAGGAGAATTTAATGTTACAACCAAAATGCCACTTCGAGTCTTCTTTCAACAAGCCTTACCTCTCGGACCTCATCATCTGGGAGGTAATTTTCTTTAAAGCCGTTTTTTCTATTTAAGTGTAGCTATCAGATGTCAGGAATCAGGTTTCAGTCCCTTTTAGGCCAAGCTGATATTGAAACTGATATTGAAGTCTGTGTGCTTAAAACTATATGCGTTGTACAGAAAAGAAAAAATAAGTATTGATTTTTTCAATTTAAGTAGCAATCAAATACTACCATTTCGACTTAAATACAAGTCCGCCAACCTTCCTCTCCAACATTTGCACTTGATCCGATAATGTCGGGATTGTCATGTAAAAAAGGTATATTGATAAAGTAAAGATTTGAATAGGAATAGTTATGTAAGTATACGATTAAGTCTGAAAAACTTTAAAATTCAATATTTCCACGCTGCAAAATTAATCCGGATCCATGAAAAGAACCGCTTTCGTTACAGGAGCCACAGGTTTTCTGGGATTGAACCTGGTTGAACAACTCACAAAAACCAATTGGGATATCTATTGCCTTCACCGGCCAACATCTAACTTGAAATACCTGGATCGCTTTCAGGTCAATAAAGTAATGGGTTCAATTGACGATTACGGATCTTTAGAGAATGGAATGCCACTGGAGGTTGATGCTGTATTCCATATGGCGGCTAACACAAGCATGTGGTCAAAGAACAATGATCAGCAATATCGGGATAATGTCATTGGAACCAGAAACATGGTAAACTGTGCACTGGCTAAGAAAGCCAAACGTTTTATTCACACATCATCTATTGCGGCTTTTGGAAGGCACTCCAAAAAAATAAATGAGAGCACACCTTCCAACGCGCTAACATCGGGTATTAATTATTACGTTACCAAATATCAGGCTGAGGAAGAGGTAATACAGGCATACCAAAATGGTTTGGATGTTGTTATTTTAAATCCGATCCATATCATGGGTCCTTATGACACACACAATTGGTCGCAAGTAATTCAGTCAGTCTATTACGATAAGCTTCCCGGCATTCCAACAGGCAAAGGTATGTTTTGTCATGGCCGGGAAGTTGCCAAAGCGCATTTAATTGCCGTGGACAAAGGAAAAAATGGAGAACGTTATTTACTCGGTGGCATGGAAGTGAGCTTTTTGGAGCTTATCAACGAAATTCAATCCATGTTTAACAAAAAACCAAGCACTAAAACAACTCCTGTTTGGGCTCTGAAGCTAGGTTCCTTTTTATTTGGTATAGGCGCTGTTTTCACAAATAAAGAGCCACAATTGACTCCTGAAAAGGTCAAGATCGTAACTGACACGATGACCTGTGATGACAGTAAGGCTAGGGACCAGCTATCCTACCAACATACAAGCATTAGAGAAATAGTTTCGGATTCATATGAATGGATGAGGGAAGAAAAGCTTTTATAATTTTCATTTGATGAAGACAGCAAGTTTTGCAAAACCCTCTTATGTTAAGAACCGCTCTCTTTGCTAGGGTATTTTCAATTATTTGGCCTCTGATATTTTGTAATAAATCTCTCCCTTAGTTGTCTTTATTTAGAGACCATTATGGTTCATGAATGAAGAACATCTTTTCGTCACTAATTTTAGTGATCACACTTTTTTCCTGTACAAGGCCGTTGGTAGTAGCTCATGTTACACCGAAAGAAAGGGCACTTACTAAAAAGAAAGGTTATGGTTACCCTCAGCATAACCTACTTTCCCAGTTCATCTGTTTTAATAAATTGTGTTTGAACAAAGCAGAATGGAGGAACAAACAGAAAAAACGTCGTTTTAAAGGTTTTAAAAAACCTGGTATCCCAATACGTCAACATCACCCTCATGATCGGGAAATCATAGCACAAAACATTTCAAAAAAGAACTATGCATCCGTACCACTCAATAAAATTCAGACATTCAAGCATGTGTTGTTCAAGACCTCAAGTGCACAATTATTAAAAAATACATTGGAAGAACTGGATCAATTGGCTAAGGCACTTAAGGAAAATGAAAATTGGCAAATAAAGATCCTGGGACACACAGATGATACAGGGGACGAGGATCTTAATAAAAAACTCTCCAATGCAAGAGCAAGATCAGTGGCAAACTACTTGAAGGAAAAAGGCATTGAGGGTAAAAGACTTTCGTACCAGGGCTTTGGAAGCTCAAAACCTATAGCTGATAATCAAACGGAAGTAGGTCGTCAAAAAAACAGACGGGTTGAATTTGTCATTTCAGAAAGTAAGCCAACGCATTAGCTTTTTACTTTCATCATCAAATATTCTGTTATATCATCAATATATAAATCAGGGATCTCCCCGACCTTTTGATAGCCTGTTTTTGTATATAATTTTTTCGCTTGTTTATTGAAATCGCTTACAAAAAGGAAAAGCTTGTTCGCGTTTTTAAATCCAATCTTTTCATAGAAGCTCAGCATTTCCTCACCAAAACCCATCTTACGGAATTCTTTCCTAACTGCTATGACTCTTAAAAGTGGAAATTTAGCAAAGGCACCTTTGAGGTCTATTCTCATGAACCCGACAACTTCATTGGATTCATCGAGGGCTACATGTATTTCCTCTCTATCGATACCCTCCGTTAAAAAGCTTTGGGTATGATCATCGTTTGAAAAATAATGATCCCAGAGTTGAGAATCCCGAAGGCAGGTGCTGCAATCAGTGATCTGGTGTTTTTTTCCCGGAATTATTTTAAGCTTCTGCATGGATTACAAAAGTATGGATTCAATAGGATATTAACCACTCCAAAAAGTTACCAAAAACAAAAGAAATCGATAACCCAAGAAAATGTAAAACTGAGCAGCGATCAAAACCAACGCCTTTAGTATGTTGACATAAGTTTTGCCCCCGTAAAAAGCTTTGATAGCTATGGTAAGATACCAAAGTGTCAGTATGGAGGCAGCGATTCCAAATGGCAAATCAGCGAATAAAAATCCTATATCAACTTCAAATAAACTAAATAGCCCGATTGCAATCTGAAGCACCACAGAAAGGCCTAGCATTAAGTACAAATAAAAGCTGCAGAAATAAATGGAGAAAATAAAATGATCTGCATAAAGAGATCTGTGTTTTACAAACAACAAGCTTAAGGGAAGTGAAAATAGAGGAATCAGCAAAACAAGCATGAGTTTGGAAATATTGGTAGACCTGCGATTGTATTCAATTTTATAGGCCTCCAATGAAATGCCCTCTTGCTGAATTTTATCTTCTACCATGCGCTGTACCATAGGACTGTACTGCTGGTAGTTCATTTGTGAGATTAGGCGGGAATTAAATCCATCAAAAGGCATGTAAAAAAAGTATATAAGGTTCGCAATGAGAAAGAGGGAAAGCGGTTGAATATATTTTTTCCTTCTTCCCAAGGCATATTCAGAGGCCAGAAAACCTGGTTTAAAAAACAACTGATAAAGCCCGCTCAGAAACTTTCTGTCAACGAATGTAATCGCATTGATGAATTGACCAAAAAAATATTTTAAAGTTCTTTCTTTAGGATCCAGTATTTTCTCTCCACATTGATTACAATATCTCCCCTGAAATTGATTGTTACAGCTTTTACAGTGTTGAACTTCGTTCATATAGGTTATCAGGTAAAACGATGCGGGTAATTTAGCTATAATTAATAATTAGTCCACTCTAGAAGTCTCTCATACAGTCAATTAATCTTAGCTATTAGTGAAAAAGAAAGTGTAAAGCAGCATTTAATCTTTGATTCAACAAAATTGAAATGTTAACATCCTTTCCAATAAAGATACGGGATTTGTTATGGCGTTTCTTTTTCTCAAAATCTTCTTCAAAGGATAGAATTCATAGTTTCGATGAGTACGAAACCTGCTTTTCCAGCTTCAATTATTCAATTCGTCAGCGTCAAAACTAAAAACCTTTGAATGGCTTCCATTTTTGCATTTCAGGTGGGGCGGCATCAAATCGCATTTTTTCTTTACGAACAGGATGTACAAAGGACAGGCTGCGCGCATGTAACATAATACTCGCATCCCGGTTAGCTTTATCGTGACCATATTTAAGATCACCAACAATACTACAACCCATTTTTGCTAACTGAACTCTTATTTGGTGTGGCCTTCCGGTTAATGGGTTAACCTGTAAAATATATTCATGGCCTATTCTCCCCAGCAGTTTATAATCCAGGATGGCCTTCAGGCTTCCTTTCTTTTCACGATCATAGGCCTTGGTGATATTTTTCTGGGTGTCCTTAATTAACCAATGTGTAAGGCGATCCTCTTCAACTGGCGGTTGGTGGTTGACAATGGCCCAGTATGTTTTTTTTATCTCTTTATTTTTGAGCTGAGCATTCATTCTTTCCAATGCTTTGGAAGTTCGTGCAAAAATTACCAACCCACTAACAGGCCGGTCAAGGCGATGTACTACTCCCAAAAATACTGCTCCCGGTTTATTATACTTCCGTTTAACATAATCCTTGGCAATATCAACCAAAGGAATATCACCGGTTTTATCTCCTTGCACCAGTATTCCTGCCGGTTTATTGACAACCAACAAATGATTGTCTTCATATATTATTTTAATTGGATTGGCCATTTTAACATAAAAGTAAAAAGCTAAAACTCAGAAGTAAAATGATATTCGATATCAGGATAATTGTCTTGGACCATTTGTAACCATGCTCGAGACTCCGCCATAAAAACCAGCTTCCCGTCTTTGTCTCTCGCTATATGGCGATATTTAGATTTTATGAATTCGTCTAATTTCTTTTTATCCTGACAGGCAATCCAACAAGCTTTGTATAGATTAAGTGAAACAAACTTACAGGTAGCGCCATATTCATGCTTCAACCGGTGTTGGATCACTTCAAATTGAAGCGCACCAACTGTCCCTACCACTTTCTTTGCGCCCATTTCAAAAGTAAATAGCTGAGCCACTCCTTCTTCCATCAGTTGATACAAACCTTTTTCGAGCTGTTTGGATTTCATCGCATCCAAATTCACCACTTCTTTGAAAATTTCCGGAGAGAAACTTGGTATCCCTTTAAAAGTACCCTTTTCACCCTCTGATAAAGTATCTCCAATCTTTAAGTTACCTGTATCAAAAATACCAACAATATCACCTGGCCATGCTTCATCCACAGTTTCCCTGTCTTGAGCCATAAATGCTGTAGCATTGGAAAAACGAATATTTTTGTCCTGACGAATATGATGATAGTTTCTTCCCCGTTCAAATTTACCGGAACAAACCCTCAGGAAAGCAATACGGTTTCTATGCTTTGGATCCATATTGGCATGGATCTTAAAAATAAAACCGGAAAATTTGTCTTCACCAGGTTGAATAGTCCTTTCTTCGGTCTCTCTGGCTTTAGGCGTAGGGGCAATTTTGATGAAAGTATCTAATAATTCCTTCACTCCGAAATTATTCACCGCACTTCCAAAAAATACAGGTGCTACTTTCCCTTCCAAGTAATGATCAATAGAAAACTCAGGATACACACCTTCAATCAGTTCTACATCCTCTCGAAGCTGGGCGGCATCCATTTCTCCAATCCGATCATCCAAGACGGTATCATTGATATCTTCAATTTCAATACCTTCTTCGACCTGTCGCCGACTGGCTTCAAAGAGATGTAAACTTTTGTTATACAAACTATAAACACCTTTGAAAGTCTTACCCATGCTTATTGGCCAACTTAAAGGGCGAACTTTTATATTGAGCTTTTCTTCTATCTCATCTAAAAGTTCATAAGGGTCACGCCCTTCCCTATCAAGTTTATTAATGAAACAGATAACCGGTGTGTTACGCATACGACACACTTCCATGAGTTTCTCTGTTTGAATTTCAACTCCTTTAACACAATCTATTACCATCACCACACTATCTACAGCAGTTAAGGTTCTATAGGTATCTTCTGCAAAGTCCTGGTGACCGGGGGTATCCAATAAATTGATCTTTATGCCCTCATAATCAAAACCCATGACCGAGGTTGCAACGGAAATACCCCGTTGTTTTTCAATTTCCATGAAGTCTGATTTGGCATGATCCTTAATTTTATTCGATTTAACAGCTCCGGCCTTCTGGATAGCTCCTCCGAAAAGCAACAGCTTCTCCGTCAAGGTTGTCTTGCCGGCATCCGGGTGACTAATAATGCCAAAAGTTCTGCGCTTTGCTATTTCTTGTTCTAATTTCATATGTCGCTTTCAATCACTTTGCTAGATTCCTTCTACCCATCGAAAACAGATAAAATTCCATTGTCCGTCAGAGGGCAAAACTCTATAAATCCTTTGATTGATATTTCCATCCAATCATTCTTTTTTGAATGCAATAACTTCCAAAAGGACTATTTATAAATTCAAAACTGCAAAAATAGGTAATAATCAAGAATTCTCAGCCTAAAACTAAAGAACACCTTTTATCATCATGTTTAAAACTTTGAAACAACATCTGTGGATTAATCTGGCATGTTATCCAAAGGATAAGTGAAATTGTGTTCAAGTGTTGAAGTGTTGAAGTATTGCGGTGTTGAAGTTTTTGAGTTGAGGGCTTGAGCGTTTTTGTGGTTATTTTGGAATTAGTATTGTAGATGGCTCAAGACTTTTTGACCTGGCTGCAGCCATTGGTGCCGAATTTTTTATTACTGAAAGAATTGGTATAGAAGGCAGGTATTTAATTGGTATAACCAATGTTACCCCTTTGGAACTGGTGAAAAATAAAATCAGAAATTTCCAGGTATCTGTTTTATTTAAGTATTGATGCTTTAATTAAAGAATTAACGCTACATTTTCCCATCGTTTTGCTCAAATGGCTTCATAATTGAATCAGAAGCAATACTCAAATCAAGTATTGGAACCCTTTTTAAGATTTGAGGCAAAATATAACCTAATTGCAAGGAGATAAAGAAGGCTATACTAGCGCTTGTATCACCTCGTGAGTGGTTTACTAAGGAAATTTTTATGTTTTGAAAAAACTATTTCCTTCTTTAATTTGAATATTCGTCGCAATTAATTTGTAGGCTTGTATAGGTTTATAAAATATAAACACTGACTTAATTGAGCTTTTTGGTATTAACATGAAACAAGGTAAGCGTAGTGTTACAATAACAGATATTGCCAGAGAGCTAAGCATCTCTCCCTCAACTGTTTCTCGCGCGCTAAATAACCATCCGGCCATAAAAGAAGAAACCAAGAGAAAGGTTATTACGCTGGCGAACAAATTAAACTATCAACCTAATTTACTGGCCTTAAATCTGCTGAATAAAAAAACAAACAATATAGGTGTTGTTGTACCAGAAATTACCAGTCACTTCTTCGCTGCTATCATCAGTGGAATACAGGATATCCTGAATGCATCAGGTTATAACATCATCATGTGCCAGTCAAACGAGTCCTATAGAGAGGAAATCAAAATTATTGAAAATTTGTCCTCCGTGCGCGTTGACGGATTTCTAATAGCCCCATCCTCTAAAACAAGGAAGCTGGATCACTTTGTCAAACTTAAAAACAGCGGAGTACCGATCGTCATCTTTGATAGGGATTGTCAAGGGCTTGATGTAGACAAAGTTCTTTTAGACGACTATGACGGGGCCTTTCAAGCCGTTGACTATCTTGTTAAATCAGGTTGTAAGAAGGTGGCACACCTTGGAGGTTCTTTAAGTCTTTCCACCTCCATCCATCGACGTCAGGGTTATATTGATGCATTAAAAAGCAATAACCTTTCGGTGCGGGATGATCATATATTTCACACAAAAGGTTTTAAACACTCCGATGGAATAAGAGCAGCTAAATCCTTATTAAAATTAAAAGATCCTCCGGATGCCATTTTTGCAGTCAACGACCGTATCGCCATTGCAGCGATGTATGTCGCTAAAATGTATGGCTTTAAGATACCGGAAGACATATCAATTATAGGTTTTGACGATGAGCCACACTCAAGTTATTTTACACCCTCTTTGTCAACAGTCCGTCAACCTGCCTATAGTATTGGCCTGTTATCCGCAAGAATACTATTGCAAAACCTGAGCAATCCCCATGATTCTCCTGGTTTTCGGCGTGAAATTTTCAGACCTGAGCTCATCATCAGAGATTCTTCGAGGCTGAGACCTGATACCTGATACCGATTAGCTTAATTTGCTTTTGCAAACCTTTGCATTTCATTTTTAACTACTTTCTTCTCTGAAATTAATATTTTGCCATTGTATGTTGTCATTTATAAGCTTTTTATTGTTTACCGGTTTCGTTGCCTACTATGCTACCTGGAGCCTTCGAAGAGACAATCTAAATACTCAAGATGGTTATTTTTTAGGTGGCAGATCGTTAACCGGAATTGTCATTGCAGGCTCCCTATTACTCACTAATATTTCCACGGAGCATCTTGTTGGCATGAATGGATCAGCTTATAAAAACGGAGCCATCATTATAGCCTGGGAAGTAACATCTGCACTGGCTCTTGTCATAGCAGCTTTATATTTTGCTCCACGGTATCTAAAAATGGGTTTGACCACAATTCCGGAGTTTTTGGAAAAAAGATTTGACAGTTTAACACGGACTATCGTTGCCTTGCTTCTGATCATTTCATTTGTGGCCACACTTCTGCCAATCGTTTTATATACAGGAGCTCTCAACATAGAAGCTATATTTGAAATTTCTGATCTGCTGAATGTCAATCAACAACAGGGCATATGGATCACCATTTTTATCGTAGGTACTATAGGAGCTGTATACGCCATATTCGGAGGTTTAAAGATGGTCGCTTATACCGATACAATCAATGGCTGGGGATTGCTGATCGCAGGATTGTTGGTTCCAATACTGGCACTATGGAGTATTGGAAAAGGAAATATCCTTGAAGGAATCGTAGAGGTATTTGAAAAGAATCCGGATAAATTTAACGTTGTCAGTAGAGAATCAGGTACGGGACCCGGATCGAGATCTGCCATACTACCTTTTGAAGTATTATTTACCGGATTAATGATCAACCAGGTATACTTCTGGACGATGCATCAATCCATTATCCAACGCGTATTGGGTGCTGTTAACCTTAAAGAAGCTCAGAAAGGGTTGTTGTTTACAGGTTTACTCAAAATCTTAATTCCCTTCGTTATTGTATTACCTGGCCTAATTGGCTTTTATTATTTTGGAGACTCATTGTACAACAATCCGGATAGTGTCTATCCATTATTAGTCAAGAAGATCCTTCCTTTTTGGCTAACCGGCTTTTTTGTGGCCGTTATGATGGGGGCTATATTAAGCACATTTAATAGTGCACTGAATAGTGCCGCCACAATCTTTAGTCTGGGTATCTATAAAAAATATATTAATGCCAAGGTAGAAGAGAGAGGACTGGTTGGTGTTGGCAGATGGACCTCTACGGTATTGGCTGTATTTGCCATTGGCATTGCTCCTTTTGTTGCTAATGCGTCAGAAGGTCTGTATCAATTGTTACAACAGCTTAATGGCATATTTTTTATACCCATAGCCAGTGTGATCATCGCAGGCTTCTTATTTCCAAAAGTATCAGCTGTTGGTGCCAAAGCCGGATTGCTGTTTGGGTTGGCATTTTACATCACAACTTATTTCATTATAAAAATAGAGTTGCACTTTGTGCATATCTGGGGAATAGAGTTTCTCTTGAATATTGCGGTGATGCACTTGGTTTCATTGTTATACCCCAGAATGAATCCATTTAAAATCACCGATATTAAAGTAGTTGATCTTAAAGAATGGAGATATACCAAACCTTTTAGTGCTATTCTGATCATCATCACCTTGATGATCTACATACTATTAGGAAATGTTTAATAAAAATAGGAGGGTGTTACCAAATAATAAGCACATGGAAACAACAAATAAGGAATTCAGAAATTATGACAAGCTTGCCATTGATGCGGCAGTGCGCAAGCATTATCAAAAGATGCGTCAAAATCAAACCTATGATTATGTAAAACGCATGCAGGAGAAATATTTAAAGTTTGATAAACCCATGGACCTCTGGGAAGCCATGGAAAAACTTAACCACCTCATAGATGTAAGCGATCCGGACCTTGACCTTCCCAATATTCAACATTTAATTCAATCGGCTGAAGCGATCCGTGCAGATGACAGACCTGATTGGATGCAGTTGGTCGGATTGATACATGATTTGGGTAAAGTAATGTATTTATGGGGCAGCGATGAGGACGGAACCAGTCAGGCGGAGCAATGGGGTCTGGTAGGAGATATTTTTGTAGTAGGCTGTGCCTTGCCCAATTCATGTGTCTATCCGGAGTTCAATGCACTCAACAGCGACATGAGTGATGAAAGATACAATACCTCCCAGGGCATTTATCAGACCCGATGCGGGCTTGACAACCTGACATTGGCATGGGGTCATGATGAGTACCTTTACCAGGTGCTATCACATCACAAAGCCAATAAAATTCCCAAGGAAGGGATGGTGATGATACGATACCATTCTTTCTATCCCTGGCACACCGGTGGAAGTTATCAAAACCTCATGAACGAGCAGGACAAACAATATAAGATCTGGGTGGATGATTTTAATAAATATGATCTATATACAAAGTGTGAACAGACCTATGATCTCAATGAAATAAAAGATTACTACCAACCTATCGCAGAGAAGTATTTGGGTAAAGGGCCTATATATTGGTAGTTTCTGGTTGTTTTGTAAACCTTATGATATTTTGGGGATTATCTTCCTCTCAAGGCACCACGTCATCCCGGACGAAGCGTAGTGAAGATCAGGGATCTCCAAAAAGAGAGCATAAACTGTCCTTTAATAGATTTAACCTTTTGCATCTCGAGCAGGGGATTTCGGATATTTTATTCGTTACACTCAGAAAATTCCGAAATGACGGCAGGGACATCTCGGATGCCCAACCCAAAAACTTCAACACCTCAACACCCAAACACTTTTAAGCGTGCGGGACAGGAGCAATTGTTTGAGCAGTGGCGGCCCTATGGGTGGCAGGCAAGTGCGGATAGTCCGCCAGCCGGCGGACAGGCCCCAGAAATATGACATAATAAATTTGACCTCATTTCCATGATTCTTGTGTATTGCTGTCATAAAACTCATTTTTTCAGCCAGCAGTGCTATGTTTGAAGCCTTATTCCAATGTAATTCCCAAAATTATGACAATATGTCATTTATGCGATCAATTAAGGCTATTGGTACAAACATTGATAAATCCATTCTGATTGAATTAGAAATTTTTTAAGACACAAGAAATAATATTTACAAAATGGGAAAAATTATAGGAATCGACTTAGGAACTACCAACTCTTGCGTAGCGGTGATGGAAGGTAATGAGCCCGTTGTTATTCCAAACAGTGAGGGACGCAGAACTACTCCTTCTATTGTTGCTTTTTTAGATAATGGGAAGGGGGAAAGAAAAGTAGGTGATCCTGCCAAAAGACAGGCTATCACCAATCCACAAAATACCGTGAGCTCTGTAAAACGCTTCATGGGGAAAAAATATACAGAAGTGGATGCGGAAAGAAAGCATGTATCATATACCCTCGAAAAAGGGAATAATGATACTATCAGGGTGAAAATCGGAGACAGGTTATATACAGCCCAGGAAATCTCTGCCATGATTCTTCAGAAAATGAAATCCACAGCTGAGGATTATTTGGGAACTGAAGTAACTGAAGCAGTGATTACTGTGCCAGCTTATTTCAATGATGCAGAGAGACAAGCCACTAAAGAGGCTGGTCAGATTGCAGGTCTTGAAGTAAAACGAATTATCAATGAGCCAACCGCAGCAGCTTTAGCCTACGGTCTGGACAAGAAAAACAAGGATATGAAGATAGCTGTGTACGACCTCGGTGGTGGTACTTTTGATATCTCAATTCTTGAATTAGGTGATGGTGTTTTCGAGGTAAAATCTACCAATGGTGATGTACACCTGGGTGGTGATGATTTTGATCAGGTAATCATTGATTGGTTAGCAGATGAATTTCAAAAAGATGAAAATATTGATCTGAGAAAAGATCCTATGGCGCTTCAGAGACTTAAGGAAGCTGCTGAGAAAGCGAAGATCGAATTGTCAAGTTCTACAAGTACGGAGATCAATCTTCCATATATTATGCCGGTTGACGGTATTCCAAAGCACTTAGTTAGGTCGTTAAGCAGAGCTAAATTTGAACAATTGGCAGATGATCTTGTAAGAAGATCCATGGCTCCTGTTAAACAAGCTTTGAAAGATGCTGACATGAACACCTCAGAGATAGATGAAGTGATTTTAGTCGGTGGATCTACAAGGATCCCTAAGATCCAGGAAGAAGTAGAGAAGTTCTTTGGAAAGAAACCATCAAAAGGTGTAAATCCTGATGAAGTGGTTGCAATAGGCGCTTCAATACAAGGTGGTGTATTAACCGGTGAAGTAAAAGATGTATTGTTACTAGATGTAACACCACTTTCACTTGGTATTGAAACGATGGGTGGTGTATTCACCAAGCTAATAGAATCAAATACCACTATACCAACCAAAAAATCTGAAGTGTTCTCAACAGCTGCAGATAGCCAGCCTTCTGTTGAGATCCATGTGCTTCAGGGTGAACGTCCAATGGCCAAAGATAACAGGACCATTGGCAGGTTCCATTTGGATGGTATTCCTCCTGCTCCAAGAGGGGTTCCTCAAATTGAAGTAACATTCGATATTGATGCCAACGGAATTATGAATGTTTCTGCCAAAGATAAAGGAACAGGCAAAGAACAAAAGATCAGGATCGAAGCTTCTTCAGGATTGACCGATGAAGAAATCGAAAAAATGAAGAAGGAGGCTGAAGCCAATGCCGAAGCCGATAAGCAGGAAAAAGAGAAGGTGGAAAAAGTAAATGCAGCAGACTCTATGATCTTCCAAACTGAAAAACAGTTGAAAGAATATGGAGATAAGCTTTCCGATGGAAACAAAACTGCTATCACTGAAGCTTTGGAAAAATTGAAAGCTGCCCACCAGGCTCAGGATCTGGCTGGTATTGATACCGCCCTTGAAGGGTTGAACAAAGCATGGGAAGGCGCTGCCCAGGAAATGTACGCTGCTACTCAGGGACAACCCGGAGCCGAAGGAAGTACAACAACCGACCAGAGTGCTGATGCTGGTTCAAATCAAGCTTCTGATGATGATGTTTCAGACGTTGAATTTGAAGAAGTAGACGATAAGAAGTAATCATTTAAATAAATCACGAAAAGAGGCTTAAGAGATTTAAGCCTCTTTTTTTTATACGCATTTTGAAAATCAACCAAAAGAAAATATATCCTATCCGTTATTTTAATTTAACTCAAATAATATTTTGCAGACAACATGATATTCGAAATTATTTACCGTACAAGCCTTTCAGGGAGTAAATAATTCATTAATCGCCAAAATTTATGACATTTTACTCAAAACCTTTCAAGCACTGACATAATGGACTTTTTCATTATTTTATGTACTTTTTCATAACTAAATTACACTTATTCAATCACGGTATTGGTATACAATTTTAATTTCAATTGGTATTAGGAAATGGTGGCTAGTAATTCAGCGTATAAAGAAAGTATTATCACCCTTTTCCACCTTATCAGTATGGTGGATGGTAAATTGAGCGAAAAAGAAGAAAAGCTGAGATCTCTTATCATGATGCATGAAAACATTACAGATAAGGAGTTTCAGGAATCTGTGCATAAATTATCATCATACTCTAATCAGGAAATTTATGAGCTCGGTGTAAATAAGCTAAAGAAGTGTGATCCGGAGAGTCAAATAAGAGCTTTGGCCTGGCTCAGAAATCTGGCAAATGCCGGTGGTTTCATGGGGCAGGGGGAGTGGAAGATCATATATCAAATATATAAGAATGAACTAAATCTAAATCTGAAGGATATCATTTCACATGAACTTCCGCAGATCAGTTTATTATAAGTTCCAGCCATTGGACAAGACATTGGATTTAAGGCCCAGGAAAAAAGAAAAAATCAGTTAATCCTACCTCATTATTTTAAGAATAAAACGATTGTAAACTAAGATGGTAAAATAAATCTGGTCAAAATAAAAATCAGATGTTAATTATTTTACTAATGGCAGATGGGCTAAATAAGAAAGGGCACTAAAAAAGTGCCCTCTAAGGATATAAAAATGAATAAAGAATTAATTACTTTTCCCACCAAACTTTGGTATTGATATCATCAGCCCCTTGTCTGGCCACTGCGGCAGCATAATTTGTGCCGTTTAATGTCTGCTGCTCATCAGGATATAAATATCTAACAGGAACTACATCGTTGTTAACATTGTCGGGGCCTGGTGTAATAACTGCTGGGAAGCCCGTTCTTCTGTAATCATACCATGCTTCCCAACCATTCATAAAGAGAGAAATCCATTTTTGTGTAATGATCGTTTCAAGTTCACCATCATACGCCACTCCGGTTCTTGAAAGATAATCAGCAGGCATAGCCACATTCCAGTGATCGAAGGATGCCTGCACACCGGCATTATAGAGATCCTCAGCACTTCCGGAGATAAGGTCTTTTTGTGCTGCCTCTGCCAACATGAATTGAAGTTCTGCAAATTGCATAACAACCGCATCAACAGCATTTGGCTCTTCATAAAGGATGGTGCCAAGTCTGGATACATTCAACGCACCTCCATTGAAGTTGGTGGCATTGTTTTCACTTAAACCATTTGATAAACCGGCATATACAGGATTGGCAGTATTAATGGAAGCATCAGTCGCTCTGAACCAGATAAATTGTCTTGGATCTTCAAAGTCTTCCAAAACACCTTGCATGGTTAAGCTCATTCTGTGCTCATCAAAACCTCCTACCCTCCAGGTATGAACAGGCCATGTATTTGGTCTGGTTGGCAGATATTCCATTCGGGCATTATCGGCATTGCTTTCGAAAATGGGTTGATTGCTTACGATGCTTTGCAACTGTGCGCTTACATCTCTTTTGTTAGAGATTCTCATTAGCAATCTTATACGAAGAGAGTTAGCGAACTTTTTCCATTTCAACAAATCTCCGCCATATAGTAAATCACCGGCTATGGCTTGTCCATCGGCAGCAAGCAAACTATTAGCCTGCTCCAGATCAGCTAATAAACCATCATAAATAGCCTCCTGTGCATCGTATTTTGGTTGAAGGATCTCATCACTTTTTCCTCTTGTAGCCTCGGTATAAGGAATATCACCATAGTTATCGGTCAGCACGGAGAATGTCCATGATTTCATAATTAGTGCAATACCCTCATAACTTTTGTTTCCTGACTCTCTGGCAATCTCTAACATGTTGTTAATGTCCTTAAGATTACTGTAAAAATCATTCCAGAGACCACTGTTAGAACCCCAAAGGTATCGATCAAAATCAGTAAAGTTGATTTTTGCTGTGTGCTGTGCTACGATGTTACCTTCATTGAAACCTTCCAACGCAATGGTATTGGCTCCTACGTTAATAACCCGTGCTAATAACAGGTCCGCTGTGACTGTTTCAGGTTTGTTTGGGTTGGTGTTGATTTCCTCAAACTCACTATCACATGCACCCAGCCAAATCATAGCACATGTTAAGAAGCATATATTTATTATCCTTTTCATTTGTTTATAATTAAGTGTTAAGTATTGATTTGAGAAAGTGTCGATTTCCCGGCTCAAAACTCAAAATTTAAAATTCAGAACTATTTACCTTATTAAAGCTTGAAGCTCAAGTTGAATCCAACGCTTCTTGATGTTGGTGTTGCCATGTCTTCAACACCTGGTACAATGGTACCTCCATTGAATGAGATAGATTCAGGATCGAAGTGAGGATTCTCAGTCCATAGTGCAAGGTTTCTACCAACCACAGATAGGTTCACATCTTTGAAAGGCAGGTTTTTCAACAGTTTGTTTGGTAATGTATAACCGAACTTAACTTCTCTTAATTTCAAGAATGAAGCATCGAATATACCTACTTCTTCATTGTTTCTGTTGTACGTCCACCAGTAGTAATCCCTACCTGAAATTCTAACATCATTAGGTCTGAAGGTACCATCATCATTTCGGATAACACCCTCTGAAATAATACCTTCTTCACGTCCGTTTACTGTGAAATCCATCATACCCGAAGTACCTCCGATCAATACTGTTCTTGACATGATCTCACCACCTTGTCTCCAATCAAACAATACCCCCAGGTTAAAACCCTTGTAAGAGAAGTTGTTGCTTAGACCAACCATAAAATCAGGATTGTAGTTACCCAGTTTCTTTAGTGTATTATCTCTGATCGCAAAACCGTCCTCATTATGGATGATCTGACCATCAGACGTTTCTTCAAAACCCGTTCCATAGATATCTCCCATTCTACCACCAACTTTGGCCAGCACTTGAACATAGTTGTTTGAAATCCTATAAGTTTTCAAACCATCGATCAACTCGACGATCTTGCTTCTGTTTCTTGTAAAGTTGGCTGAAACATCCCATCTGAACCCATTGCTAATTTGAACAGGAGTACCAGTTAACATTAACTCAATACCACTATTTTCAATTTTTCCGGCATTTACTATCCTTGAATTATAACCTGAAGTGATGTCAAGTGGCAGGTTTAGGATTTGATTTTTACTGCTTGTTTTGTAGTAGGTAACATCGAGTCCCAATCTTCCATTGAAAAATCTTAAGTCGGCACCAACCTCAAAAGATGTCAGTTGCTCAGGCTTCAGGTTACTATTGTTAATAGTACCTGATTCAGACACTTGTTGTGTGCTTCCAAATGGCTGCTGGAAGTTGAAGACATTTCTTAACCTGTAAGGCTCAGTGTCATTTCCAACCTGTGCCCAGCCTAATCTTAATTTAGCAAAAGAAAGGGCGCTGCTGGAAGAAACACTAAGGATATCAGTAAGTATACCACTTAATGATACTGATGGATAGAAGTAAGAATTATTATCCTTAGGCAAAGTACTTGACCAGTCATTTCTACCAGTAATATCAAGGAAGACCATATTTTTATATGACAGGTTAGCAAATCCGTATAAGCTATTTACCCTCTTCTTCGCATTGGATTGTGTGAGCGCCAAAGGAATCCTTGAGTTTTCGAAGTTGTAAATATTAGGAATGGAAAGCTCGTTGGCACTTGTTCTTTTATATCTGTCGGTAACATCTCTTCTATTACCTCCAGCAGATACAGACAATTGAAAATCATTGTTGATTTCTTTGTTGTAAGTCAATAAGAAATCTGTATTTGCCTCATTAAAATAAATATCATCTTCACGATATTGACCATTGGCAAATCTTTGTGTACTGAATGCTCTTTTACCAACTCTAAGCTCATTGAAGAAATCCGTTCCAGTCCTCACCATGAAGCTTAGTTCGTCTGTGATATCATATGTAAGCGATATATTACCAATGATCCGATCCTTTTCGAAGGCATTGGTATTTTCAAACATGGTGAAGAATGGATTGTCATGCCAGTTGTAGTTATAGTTGAACTGCTGTACACCTTCCAAACCAGGCTGCCAATAGTTTCTCAAGCTGTTCATGTCTATTTGTCTGCCGAACCATACCCACAAATACATAATGTTCTCAGTTCCGTAGCTGTTGTTGGGACGGTTATCACTGCTTGAATTTATATAGTTAACAGAAGCTGTTGCTCTAAGCTTGTTAGTCAGATTATAATTAGCATTAAGCGCATATGTTCTTCTTTTGTAGTTTGTGTTAGGCAGGATACCTTCATTATCCAAATCCGTAACTGAGAGTCTGAAATTTCCAAACTCATTACCTCCTGTTAGAGCGACATTATTAGTGAATGTCTTGCCCGACTCAAAGAAGCTTTCAATGTTATCAGGATGTGCGATCCAGGAAGTTGGTGTAATATCACCTCGATCAATGCTTGGATGGCTATCGCCTCCTCTGAAGCCATTGGATGTAGGTGAATCATGCTGTCTGATTAATTGACCATCTAACCTTGGTCCCCAGCTCTCATCAATATTATCATTGACTCCACCACCAAAGCCATCACCAAATTCAAATTGGAAACCGGCTCCCTGGCCATATTGATTTTGATATTTTGGGATTCGAAGCGGCTCTTCAAAAGTAATATTTGAATTAACACTCACACCAATACCTTTTGTACCGCTTCCTGATTTGGTAGTAATGAGAATTACACCATTGGCTCCTCTTGAACCATATAAAGCTGAAGCATTTGCTCCCTTCAATACGGAGATCGACTCGATATCATCCGGGTTAAGGTCCTGTGCACCATTGCCATAGTCTGTTTCAAGATTTCCTTCTGTTCTGTTGCTGATAGTTTCATTATTAATAGGAATACCATCAACCACAAATAAAGGAGAGCTATTTCCCGGTACTAAAGAGGATTCTCCTCTAATTGTTACCAAAGACGTGGATCCTACTCCTGATGAACCGTTGGTAACCTGAACGCCAGCTACACGACCAGAAAGAGAATTAACAACATTTGTTTCACGGGCCTCAGTCAACTCATCTCCCTGAACTTCCTGAACAGCATAACCCAAGGCCTTGGCCTCTCTTTCAACGCCAAGTGCTGTAACTACCACTTCTGATAATTTCTTTGCGTCAGTATCCAGGGTAATGTTAATAACAGTTTGATTACCAACTGCTATTTCCTGGCTTAAGAAGCCAACATAGGAAAACACCAAGGTAGATTCTGTTGAAGGAACCGCTATTTTATAGTTTCCTTCAAAGTCTGTTATTGTTCCAATATCTGTTCCTTTAATAAGGACATTAACTCCTGGAAGTCCGGTAACATCTTCTCCTGAAATTACCTTTCCAGATATTGAAATTTCTTGTGCCAGAAGTGTTGAATGCATAAAGCACAAGCATGCAAAAAGCAAAAATTGGATTTTCTTCCAACCCATAGTTTCCTTTTGTAATTGATTTTTCATAGTTTTTAAAGGTGATTTGATTTTTTAAAAGACTTTGATTAAGTCAAAAGATTCTACTCCCATGTCACTAATGGCATGACAATAGCACAACATAAACTTACCTCCCGAACTCGAGCCGGAGTTCTGGTATTTTGGTCATTTGTTTTACTTTAGGTACTCAGAAATTGAAAACTTGAATCAAAATCTTACATGATTTTTGACGGGTCAAATTTTGAAAAATAAGTGGAGAATCTCTTTAGATGAAAATTATGTTTTGATTATGTGAGTTTGAATTTTTTCGGTGAAAGTTAATTTTTTCTTAACCTGACTTTTCCAGGGTATCCGAATATTATTCAAACACAGGTCAAGCAAGGTTCCTGGGGAGCATATTGAATATTGAATTTTAAATTATGGATTATGAATTTTGAATGAATTACGATTAGTAACAACATCTCAACAATTTCGGATCAGTTATATGATCGTATTCGATTATCAGTTGCTAAAAGGGTTGAACAAAATCGAAACAAATAGCTGAAGGCCTAAAGAAGTTGTTTGAAAAGGGATATGCAATCACGTCGAAAATTTATTCTATGGGTTTTCGATATAACTTCAATGACGCGTTTTCCAGTACCTTAAATAAATATTGTAGCTTTGGTTTTAACAAAAAAAACCGAAACAGAGGTTGTTTCGGCTATTACCAAGGTAAGTTAGATCGAAGTGGCATGTAACTCAAAGATCGTTAATAATCGCGAGCTACTGGTTAAGGTAGCATTAAAGATTCGTTAAGATTTCATGGAAACCGGATGGTGTTGATTACGGCTCTTTGCATCCATTCTATTGATGTTCTCTTCAGCCAAACCAAATGACAGTGTCATACCAGCTCCACCAAGTCCATTGACAATGGTCACGCCGGTTTCGGGACTATAAACAAATTCGTTCTTTCCTTCAAGTTTGGAATAAACTCCATGCCATCTTTCGGTAATTTCCATTGGAGGCAATTCGGTAAACGTTTTCAGATATTTAAGAATTATCTGATTTATTTCTTCTTTGTCAAATGGCTCAGGTGACCATCCATATTCATGAGAATCACCAATCACAAGTTCTCCGCTGGCATTCTGAGCCAAAAGAACATGAATTCCCCACCGATCAAACTCCGGATTGCGTTCCTTAAAACGCTCATCCAATGCTTTTATGGCCGAACAATGTTTAAAGGCCGTATAATGTCGAAGTGTTAAACCTCCACACAATGTCGGACCAAGCTGCCAGTTGTAAAAGGGGATCTGTGCTCGCATCATTTGCAATTTGCATTTGGTCATGCCACTATCCTCGTATGTCTCGGGATAAAGTGTTTCAAAATCACTCCCACTGCAAACAAATATTTGATCTGCAGTCCAATAGCTATTCCCCGAATATAATTTGGGGAAGTCTATTCTATTAACTACAGTATCAAAATTGAAATGTACATTCAGTTCTCTATCAAGATAGGCCGTTATTTTATCCAATGCCTCCCGGGGATCTACAGTCATTTCCATAGAGCTCCAAAGTCCGCCTATTAGACCATCCAATTTGATGGCTGGGGATTTGGTTGCGATAGCTGTGGCATTGAGAAGCTGGCAGTCATAACCCAGGTCATTAGCATTCTCAAAAAATTCTTCCAATACTTCCCATTCATCCTGATGGTTAGCCAAATGAACTGAGCCATTTTCATGACAAGAAAAGCCTGCTTTCATTGAAAGTTCTAACCAAATCTCCCTGCTTCTTTTAGCTCTTTCCAAATACTTACCAGCCTCCTGACCCATCGGCCAGATCAATCCAAAGTTTCTTCTGGAAGCACCAACTGATTTACTTGTTCTTTCAAATACTACAACCTTAAATCCCTTTTGGGCAGCCACATAAGCATGAGCTAATCCAACAATTCCTCCTCCTATT
Organism: Splendidivirga corallicola; assembly: GCA_030442035.1. Taxonomy (GTDB): domain Bacteria; phylum Bacteroidota; class Bacteroidia; order Cytophagales; family Cyclobacteriaceae; genus Splendidivirga; species Splendidivirga corallicola. Next base: position 38,899 of record JAUJEA010000014.1, on the reverse strand, counting down.
ATGGCGATGTCAAAATGTGTTCCCCTGGACATTATTTTGAATTTATTTTAATCTGTAAAGCTCGGTTATTTCATTTCTTAATGCTTCTTGAACAGGCATTCCAGTCCAACAATCCGGTGCGGGTATCCCAAGAATGTATAATGCCGTTGCCGGGGTATCATAGGTGTTTATTACTCTTTTTATTTCGTAATTATTTTTCACATTTGGGCCATTGATTATCCATGGGATAGTTCTTTCCCTGGCACTTCTGCCACCATGCCTTTTGCCTATTCCGCCATGATCGGATGTTACGATAATTGTCGTATTCCGTTCAATTCCAGCATTACACAATCCATCGACAATCTGTCCTATGAGCTTATCGGCTTTTTCAACTGCGGAATAATACTCAGCTGTCCCATGACCATACTTATGACCGGCATGATCTACATGATCAATGTGAATAAAAGTAAAATCAGGTTTTTCGTTGATGATATAATATTTTGCGGTTCTTATAGTCAGATCTGCTCCTTTGGTATCTGCTGCAATTGTAGGGAATCCCGGTTCAATAAGCCGCCCGAAATCACTCCAGTCAAAAAAAGTAGCAGTCGTGGCTTCGGGATTATTGATTCTCATTACCTTGAAAATAGTAGGCCATGTTTGACCGCGTTTTTCTCCACAGTATCTTTTCCCTTTAACATCCGCACGTTTCCAACCATTTGAAAATATCTCATGTTCCGAAGGGGGAACACCCATCAGCATCGAAGCCCAATTTGGACTACTATATGTGGGTAAAACAGCCTGTGCCAGCATACTATAAGCCCCTGTTTCCATTAAACTATCCATTATTGGCGTACAGGCCTTTTGTATCCCATCCGGACTCAGTCCATCAACACCAATGATCACAACGTATCGTTGGCCTAGTTTTTTAGCGCTTATGGAATCTTTAATTTTGTTGGCCCTATTTACTTTTTGATTAACACTTTTAGGTACTTTCAGGCGCAATGAAATAGAAAACATGCTGAGCATGCAAAGGCCAAAGATGAGTGACAATCGTTTCATGATGAAGGGGTATAATGTTATGTCCCAAATTTGGCTACTTTAAATATCATGATTGTTCTCTACCAATTATGAATTTGTTAAATGTCTTAAAGTCATTTTATCCTTGCGTTAAATTCAACAAAAAGAGATCTTTAAAATCAATGGGCTGTGAACCAAATAATTAATGTTGTCTCATTACCCATTTTTAAGAAAATTGGTGCGGTTAAGGCTAATTATTGTTAACGGAAACTTTATTTTTCATAAATTCTGAATTAATAATGCAGCAGTAGATTTGCTTATTATCATTATATGAAGCAATCCATATACATTAGACATGTGGGGCTTAGTAGACAAGTTATGGAATGATAATTGAGAATTATCAGTTAGATTCTATTTAAGATTATGAGCTTTTGGACTAATTATCATAGCCATTGTGATTATTGCGATGGAAAATTTGAACCGGAACGTTATGTAGAAAGGGCTATAGACTTTCAAGTATTGGCATATGGCTTTTCATCTCATGCACCTTTGCCTTTTGATTGTAAGTGGTGTATGAACATAGAGGATATCTCCGATTATTTGGATGAGATTTCGACATTGCAAAGAAAATATAAAGGTAGAATCGAACTCTATAAAGGATTGGAAATAGATTACATTCCAAAAGTTATTGGGCCCAACCGACCTGGTATAGAAGAATTGAATCTTGACTACACCATAGGATCAATCCATTTTATTGATCAATTTGAAGATGGCAGTCCCTGGGAGGTAGACGGTAGTCATGATAAATTTTTAAAGGGATTAAAGGAAATATATCATGGAGATGTTAAAAAAGTGCTTCAAAGATATTTCCAGCTCACCCGGGAGATGGTCGAAAATGATTGTCCTGACATCGTTGGTCATATGGACAAGATAAAGGTTCAAAATATTGAAAATAAATTTTATTCCGAATTCAGTTCCTGGTATAAAAAGGAAATAATGCAGACGCTGGAAACCATTGCCGCCGCAGGGGCCATTGTAGAAGTGAATACGCGCGGGATCTATACCAGAAGAACTGTTCATACTTACCCCAGCATGTGGGTTTTAGAGAAAATTCAGGAAATGAATATTCCCATTACCCTCAATTCAGATGCTCACCATCCGGAAGAAATTATCAATAAATTTGGAAGTTCATGCCATATGCTTAGAGAAATCGGGTTCGAACACATCAAAGTACTTTTTCAAAATGAATGGCAGGATGCCGCTCTTGACTCCAATGGCTTAAAATTGCCACAATATGCATAATCAAAAGGTCTCAAAATGGTTGAGTGAAAGACACAGCAGCTTTTTCACTATTTATACTATTCTGGCTGCTTTTGGAACTTACTCTTGTATGTATGCTTTTCGAAAGCCCTTTGCAGTTGCTACCTTCGATCAGCTGGAAATCTGGGGGGTAAGCTATAAAGTACTACTCATCATAGCACAGATTATAGGATATGCACTTTCAAAGTTTGTCGGTATAAAAGTAGTATCAGAAATGACCGGAGAGAAAAGAGCCATTTCTATTCTACTACTTATTGGAATTTCCGGTCTGGCGCTTTTTCTTTTTGCTATCACACCAGTTTATTGGAATATTATCTTCTTGTTTCTGAATGGCCTTCCGCTTGGTATGGTTTGGGGACTTGTCTTCAGTTACCTTGAGGGAAGAAGATTCACGGAAGTCCTGGGCGCAGGATTATCGATCAGCTTTATTTTTTCTTCCGGGTTTGTAAAATCCATTGGTAGTTACCTAATGCTATCATGGGGTATTAGTGAATTCTGGATGCCCTTCACCACAGGTATCTTATTTGCCGGTCCTTTGGTCCTTTTCATCTGGATGTTGGATCAGGTACCCCCACCCAGTGACCTGGATGTGAAACTCCGAACGGAAAGAATGCCTATGAAAGGTAAAGATCGTTTAAGATTCTTCAAGGCTTTTTCTTTAGGTCTCATCATGCTGATCATAGTTTATACCTTGCTTACGGTTTTAAGGGATTTCAGAGATAATTTTGCCGCTGAAATATGGCAAACGCTGGGATATGGTGATTCACCGGATATATTCACCCGTACAGAAGTACCGATCTCATTGGCTATACTGGTTATCTTGGGCTCTTTAATGGCTATCAAAAGCAATTTTAAAGCGCTCATTGTGAATCATCTGATCATATTGGTAGGTGTATTGACTGTGGGTGCCGGAACATTTGCTTTTGAACAAGCATTGATCGGCCCGGTATCATGGATGATATGTATAGGTTTTGGTCTATACCTGGCCTATGTTCCCTTTAACAGTATTTTCTTTGATAGGTTAATCGCCGCTTTCAAATATGTTAGCAATGTTGGTTTTCTGATTTATCTGGCCGATGCTTTCGGATACCTTGGAAGTGTGGGCGTATTATTTTACAAAGAGTTTGCCTTTGCCGAATTGAGCTGGTTGAATTTCTTTGTAAAGTCTTGTTACATCATGTCATTGGCAGGTGGGTTTATGATAGCCACCTCTCTGGTTTATTTCCTTTTGAAATATCAACAATGGGATCCAGTATTAATTGATGACACTTCACAGAAATGAAAGGACCTGTTCTCAGTTCTGGACAATAAGTTGAAGGTCATTATAATAGTCCAAGATTTTAACATAGGTTGCTGGCTTATCCAGATTAAGTTTATGCTCTTCAATGAATTTAGTCAGTTGAGGCCCTCTCTCCTGCATGAGCAATGGTAATACTCTTTTTTTGAAGTTCCTCATTTCCACCAGTCGTTCCTCATCGTAACTATAATAGACATAGTCCTCAATCTCCCTTCTCAAATTGCTTCTCTCGCATTTGGATTTATGTTTTTTCTCTTTTCTCAACAATGACAATGATCCATGTAAAACAACCTCATAAATCACTTTTAAATTCGCACCTTTAGCATTTTTAACATCAAGTGCCCTGAATCTTCTGTTGATATCATCATTTGCATCATAAAACCTAAATTCATTTATCTTAAATGCCGGAAAAGTTTTCATCTTGTTGTCGATCTTGAGTATTACCATATCATGTTGATGGTGATATTGCAGTTCGCCTACAAGCACTTGATTATCGGAAAGTACCAGTGCTCCGGAGTTCCATTCATTTTCCTGGGCTTGCAAAGATTGAAGTGAGATACATAAAATTAGTGTGGCTGAACAATGTTTCGTGAAGAGATTTGACATAACGTATCGATGTTAAATTATTACCAAATAATAAGTTAACATTGATCTCACAATAACTTAATGTGGTTGTTATGATCAAATTACTTTTGTAACATATTTCCAAACAAAATAGAAAAAACACCTCCTGGATTAGAAGGTGTTCTGTTTGTGACACAAAATGAGAGTAAAAGGAAAAGGAACTTTATTGCTCGAGTTGCAAAATGCGTGGTAATTCCGTTAATTTTTCGATAAGGTGAGTATGCTTTTCTTTATGAAGATCCTCTTTTTTAAATGCTCCTGTTGTGACCCCAATAACATACCGGCATCCTGCATTATTACCTTGTTGCAGATCTGAAACCGTATCCCCAACCTTTACTACCTCATCCCGATTGTTAACATTGGTTTGAGACATCGCTTTAAAGATCATATCAGGGAAGGGTCTTCCGTGAACGACTTCATCACTGGTCACACTACAGTCAATCAATTTATTCTCTTCCCACCCTAATCTATTGATAATCGTATCTGCAATCTTTCTATCAAAACCCGTATCAATGGCTACCTTGATCCCATGACTTTTTAATTTTTTAAATGTTTCTGTAGCGCCTTCTTTTTCCGAAATTTCCGAATGGCTCATATAAAATTCAGCCATTTTGTTAACAAACCTGTCATGCAGCTCCTTTACAAAATCATCATTTATTTCACGATTACCTTTATAATTCAGCATCAACAGTTTACGGATAGCCGTAGGTTTGGGAATTCCCATGACCTCATTGGCTTGCTCCCTGGAAATAGTCATTCCTTCATTTGAAAGGACTTCCATTAGAACCTTGTGAACGTAATCCTTATCATTCACGGTTGTTCCAGCCATGTCGAATACAACTAATTTAATATTCATTCTATTATAGCCTTTATTTTGTATGGAATTAATGGCAGCAATTTAGCCCGTTTGATAACTTTTCCTGTAAAGTGATTTTAAAGGATTTATTAAGTTTTGATAATGATCGGCATGAAACATCAGGTATCTGCATTTAGCATAAGCCAAATCAAAATTCCTTTGGTTTTCCTTCAAATTATTTAAAAAGTAGGGTGACTTTCTTTTGAATTGTACATTAAGAGAAAGTGACAAAATATGTCCGGCACTTCGTACTTTTCAGGTATTTGATGTGTCTCAATAATGTCCGGAAACCAATAATAAATCCTGTTATTTCAGATTAAGAAAATTTTAAGATTTTATATTGAGATTTCTACAACATTTAATGAATAGATAACGTAATTTCTAGGTACAGTGCTCCGTTAATTAATTAACTTTGCCAAATAAAAAAACTAGTCAACCATGCAGAGAAAACTATCCCTAATTACAACCATTCTCTCCATTGCCGTTAGCTTGAATATATACGGACAGGAGATTCTGCTGCATCGTGCTCATGCTCACAACGACTATGAGAATCCTCGCCCACTTAAAGATGCTATCGAACTAGGTTTTGCCAGTATAGAAGTGGATGTTCATTTAATAGGAAAGGATCTATATGTGTCGCATAAACGACCCCTTGTCCGTAACAAAACCAAAACCCTCAGAAAGCTCTACCTGGACCCTCTCAAATCAATTTACGATCAGAACAATGGAAGGATCTACAAAGACCCAAAAAGTCCCTTGTATTTGATGATCGATATAAAATCTGAGAATGAGAAGAGTTATGTGGTATTAAAGGAGCAATTGGAAGAATACAAGGAACTTTTGAAACCAAAAAAAGGAACACCTGCTGTGGTTGTTTATCTGAGTGGGAACCGTCCGTTGCACTCCGTTATGTATGATGGACAGCGCCTGGCCTCCATTGATGGAAGGCCGGAAGACCTGCAGACAAACTATGCCAATTCCTTTATGCCAATTATCAGTCAGGATTACCGAAAAATATTGGGTTGGAGTGGACATGGAGATATACCTTCGAAAGATATGAAAGCTATCAGTGATCTTGTGGATCGCGTCCATGATCAAAACAAAAAGCTAAGACTTTGGGGTGTTCCTGAGCAACCTCAAGTATGGGAAGCCTTGCTTACTGTCGGTGTTGATTTTATCAGCACTGATAAACTGCAGAACTTTCACAACTTTCTAAAAATGAAAAGGGAAGAAAACCTGGCTAGATTCCATACTGAAAAAAAGTAATTTCCAGGGTATTGATAGCTGACAAGGGAGTCACTAAACTTCCTTGTCAAATTTGTACCCTACACCCTTTACAGTAGCAATAAAATTTCCTCCGATTTTATCCCGGATTTTTCTGATGTGCACATCAACAGTTCTGGGCTGAACATTTGAGTCTGACCCCCAAATGGTGGCCAATAGCATGTCCCTTGAATATACTTTTTTGGGATTAAGTGCCAGGAAACTTAACAGATCGAATTCTTTCTTAGCCATCTGCACTTCCTTGTCTCCCAGAAATATGGAATAGCTCCGATGATTTATTAATAACTCACCTACCCTGATTTTTTTATTCAGGGATTTGGCATTTATTTTCTTTTCAAATATGACATTTATTCTGCTTATCAATGCCCTGGGTTTGATTGGTTTGATAATATAGTCATCAGCACCATTTTCAAAAGCAGCCACCTCCGAATACTCCTCTGATCTGGCTGTTAAAAACAAAATGAATGTTTTATAGAATTGCGGGTGATCTCTCAGCTGTCGACAGGTTTCAATTCCATCCTGATCAGGCATCATAATATCGAGTATGATGAGATCAGGATGGAAGTCTTTTGCTATTTGCGGTGCTTGAGAGCTTTTTGTAGATGTTTTAACCAGGTAACCTTCTTTTTCAAGATTATATTTCAGCAGTTCCAGGATCTCCGAATCATCATCAAATATCAATATTCTACCGTTATCCATTAATTGAATCGAGGCTAATTTTCGACCTGCAATTAATTATCCTAATATGAACTAATCTTTAATTAAGGATTAATAATTGATTAACATTCATGAAAATCCAAATCACCACCAAAACGAACTTTTGAGCTTTCCTGTAATTCTTTTTTTCTTCATCAAATTTTCGCCTGTTAAATCCTGACTATTTCCTATATTAAAATTTCATTTAAACTATCTTTTTTATACATGGACATCGCATTATTAATCTTAGGATCCATTCTGATGATTGTTGGTCTTGTTGGGTGCCTGATACCCATCATTCCGGGACCTCCTCTTGGTTACCTCGGGCTCCTTGCTCTTCATTTTTCCAAATTCGGTGAGTTCAGTGAGAAGTTCCTCTGGATATTTGCTGTTGTCACTGTTATCGTGACTGCATTGGATTACTGGATACCGGCCTGGGGCACACAAAAATTTGGAGGATCGAACTATGGAAAATGGGGTTCTTTCATTGGAATTTTTGTAGGCCTTTTTTTTCCACCATTTGGCATAATTCTGGGACCTTTTATTGGTGCAGTCGTCGGAGAACTAATTAAACAGCCAGATTTTAACAAAGCTTTAAAAGCAGGACTCGGATCTTTCATTGGCTTCCTGATCGGGACAGGAATCAAGCTGATCGCTACAATCGTTATGACCTATTATTTTGTAGTGGCGATCATTGATTATTTTTAAAGGTGTATTTTCTATAAAAGCTGATCCAAGTACATTTGGCTACATTTTATGTTAGGGTTAATGAAAATTTATCCCTAATAAAACTTTGTATTATCATATCATTACCTACCGGATATTAATTATTAATATCTTAATTTCTCCATGAAAATGACTTAAAAGCTGGGTTCTATCTTGCCACCAGCAAATTTAAGTCACTATGAATCTCAAGCAGACCAACACTTTTTTATTATTCTTCTCTACCTTTTTGATCCTCGGTTCTTTCCTGGTGATTTTCATCCCTAAAGGTGAAATCATATTACTCGTAAACGCTCACCATCACTCTTTTCTGGACACCTTTTTTAAGTATGTCACCTTTCTTGGTGATGGAACCTGGTTTGCCATTATTTTTCTGGTCTTTTTGTTTATCAGGTATACTTACGCCCTCATTGGCCTGTTAATGACAACGATTCAAACAGTCATTGTCCACTTCTGTAAGCAGATCTGGTTTCACAATGCGCCCAGGCCAAGTGCTTTTTTTAATGGTCAAATAGACTTATATTTTGTCGAGGGTGTTGATGTACATTCCTGGGGTTCATTCCCATCCGGCCACACAGCTACTGCTTTCGCTATCGCCTTGTTTTTCACTATTATATTCCACAAAAACAAATTATTATCCCTACCACTGTTCATTGCCGCGGTTTTAGTTGGCTTTTCCAGGGTGTATTTATCTCAGCACTTCTTTATAGACATCTACTTTGGGGCTTTCGTAGGAGTAATTTCGACCATTACAGCCTTTGCCATTTTTGAACTCCTGAACAAGGAATCCAAAACGTACAAGAGCCTGAACCGTTCCCTGATGACCAGGTCAAAATTCAGGAGCCTGAAATCTTAGCTTAATGTTGAATGATAAAAGCTTTCAGGTATCAGGTCTCAGCCTCGATGATGTTTTCGACCACCATGGTTTGTATCCATACAAACTATTAAACTTCAACACATTAACACTTCAACACTTTTAAAACATTCCTCTGCAAAAATTTATTCTGTCGATAATAACACAGTCGTGGAACTTTCGAAAAGATCTTTTTTCTTGAAAAGAAGCTTGAATTCATTGATATCATTCAATTCATCTATGTATCTGGCCCTTGAAATGACATATGCTTCTTTGTTGTGTGCCAGGAAGGTTTCTAGTTCATTCAAATTGTTGAACTTCTTTATAGGTCTTTTTAGGTAAAAAAGATAAGCCGGATTAATCCTTTTGTAGTGAACAACCGGCTTTGAATTATCGATCAGATGAAGTGAGCTAAATACCGGATTTTGTCTATCTACCTGTGGAAAAATTTTTGTAAAGAATAAGAAACTCATCAAAATAAATGATACGGCCAATGAGGTAATTATTGACCCGGGCTTTCTTTTATAACCAAAATATAGTGCTAACATGGCTCCAATGGGCAGAACTAAAAAATATAAGGACAAATACCAAAGGTGCATCATATCAGGTTCTGATCGCAACCCAAAGAAAATAGCAAGTGGTAAGAGTAACATCAATAAAAGATAGACCCATAAGCTTGCTCTTAAATGTTTCAGGGATCTTTTTCTAATATCAGCCAAATAGGTTCCAATTAGGATTGCTAAAAAGGGATAAGCAGGCATGGTATAGTTGGGAAGCCTGGTTTGCGATACAGCAAAAAACAATGTTATCACAGATACTGCTAGCAGGCAAAAAACCAGTCCTTTATTCTGTTTATGCGACCAGGCATATCTGAACGATTGAAATACAAAAATGGAAAAAGGTAAGAGACCAATTAATACAAAAACCGGTGCCAGAAAAAAACTACCGCCATGCCCTTCCTTCGTTTCAGTGAAACGTTGAACATTATGCTCCAGAAAAAAACCTTCGGTCCATGCTCCATCTGTTTTGATATGCACTGCCACATACCAAGGCAGCACAATCGCTCCAACCAAAAGTGCTCCCAAAAATGGTTTCAATCGCACTATGAACGACCACTTCATCTTTTTTACAAAAATCAAAAAAAGAAATATGATCAGTCCCGGTAAAAGAATGGCTATAGGTCCCTTGGCCAATACCCCCAATGCCATTGAAATGTAAAAAGGAAACAGAAATCTTGGATCTTTATCTTGAAAAAATGACAAGAATGACAATAGGGTGGCAGTTATAAAAAATATTAAAAATGGATCGGGGACAGCTAAATGAAATTCCAACAGAAAATGTAATGAGGACAATAATACCAAACAAGCTAACCATGCAGATCTTTCTCCAAAGTATTTCTTTGTAAATAAAAATGTCACCAGCACCGTCAGCATTCCAAAAAAGGCTGAGAAGATCCTTGCAGACAATTCGTTTACTCCAAATAATTGATAGGCCAGCATCATAAAGAAATAATGCAGCGGCGGTTTATCAGTCCTCAATTCATAGTTGAATGTTGGAACAATTACGTCGCCCTGTTCAAACATTTCCCTGGCACATTCTGCATTTTTAGCTTCATCCAAAATATAAATCATATTACCATCCACATTGAGCGAAAAGAAAAAAAAGCTCGTGACCATGATGATAATGATTTTGATAGCTTCTCCTATAAAACTAAGGTCGCCTACCGTCTTTCTGTGGATTGTGTTCATTTCTATAAATCAAACTGAGTTTTCTATAATCCGAATAATCTCCTTTACTGGTTTTGATATACCCACCCAAGAATTTGAAAAATTTCGCTTCACTACCGCGTCTATACATTAAACCCGTCCACAACACCTCTGCACCAGGAACAATGGCTTCATTTTCCGAATGTACAAGTGCCAGGACTTCCCGGTGTTCATTGGAATAGTCGGAGATATGATTTAGTTCAAGGTATCCTTCTACGTTTCGCCGCGCATAGTAAGGCATGTTATGGAAAAAATAATGCTCGATCAGCAAAGGCACATCTTTAGGAATTTGCTTTTGCTGAAGCACCTCCCCGATTTTTTCATATGGTCTGAGAGTCTCCAGCCTGGGTAGCATTCCTACTGAAAAAAGTACCATCGCCAGCAAAAAAGTAATGAAAGGAAACAACTTAAGATACCCCCAATAATGTTGATGATTATCCTTAGGAATCTTAATAAATCCTTGAAACAAGGATGGTCTTTTGGGAATAAGTAATAACCAACTTATAAAGGGTATTACTACCAGAAGATATAATATCCAATGAAATTCAAACCAATATATCAGAGCACCATTTAAGATGCTTACAAGTATTCCGGGGAACCAAAGGCTCAGATGCCATAGGAACTTTTCGCCGGTCCCCACCGGAATTCTATCAACTAAGAATTTTGCTGTAATCAAGGAAAGCGCTGTATGGGCCTGAATGAAATAAGTGGGCAATTTACCTTTGGCTGCAGTAAAGATGACCAACATGACTCCAAACCATACAAATGCAAAGGCAATTTGCTTGAGTTGTTTATAATGGTATAGGTAGTACCCTAAAGCCACAAAAAAAGCCAGGGAATATGGAAAAAAACCCCAGGTAGAGATAATCAGATAATAGAATATGTCTTCAAATCCCTTACTATCGTAGCTCAAAGCCCTTTCCATAGTTTCAGCGTTAAGCACATCAAGAAACAGACCTTCATATTTCCAATACATGTACATCGGCCAGCTAAAACCAATGATTAAAACAATTGGTAAACCAATATGGATTCTTAGTACACCAAGTTCTTTCCAAAACTTTTTAATATTGAAATCAGCATGAAAAAACAGGTAGGACACCATGATAGCGCCAATCACAATAAGATATGGATATCCTTTTGTAAGAATGGTAAGTCCAAAGGCGAAATAAGATAGCAGTAAAAACCTAAAGTCCTTATCCGAATACCCCCTGATAAATAGGTATAATGTGAGCGTGAAGAAAAACGTCAGCGGAATTTCAGGTGTAGCATACCGCGCATTGGCTGTAAACTGAGCACTCAACGCCATGATCACAGCCGCCATGGTCCCGACCCTTCGATCATAGATTTTCTTTCCTATCAAATAAGTCAGCCAAATGGTTAACACAGCCATCATAGCAATTGGAAATCGAATGGCAAATTCATTTAGCCCAAACACCGAAGCTGAAAGGGCTATAACCCAATAAGTCATGGGAGGTTTATTAAAGCGATGCTCGGCATTGTAGAAAAATTCAAGAAAATTATTCCTTTCAAACATTTCCCGTGTGGCATCTGCATAAAAGGCCTCATTGGGGTTCCAGATGTCGTTCAATCCCAGGCCCCAAAAGTAAACCACCAACAAAAGTGATATGGTAAGAAACACAAATGATCTCCAAGAAATTGCCTGTAATCCCTTCATAGTAAATACCAGTTGACCATCAAAATCTACACTCAGAGTCTTCCAAATTGCGGTATAATGCCATTAAGATAAGGCTTCAGGTGTCAGGTCTTAGGTATCAGTTTTTTTTCTAATATGCTAAAGAACATCTTTTTGGCTGAAATCTGATACCTGATACCTGACACTTGAAAGCTTTTATCACACTTCCTTAAAAAATGGCATTAAACTGCGGTATAAAACTAAACGAAATCAGTGCTAAATATTCAGCTAAATTATAGACTTAATGAAAAGTTAAAATTGTGTAAATATTGAGTGGAAATTTTATTTATATAGCTGTTTTTCAAGGGTTTTCCCTATGAAAATTCAAAAAATTTAAGCTTATGTAAAACCAGCATTATCAAATCATTATAAATGGAAACAAGCCTGTTTTTTTGGGTGCCAAGTCTGTAAATTCGTTTCCATGATAGAGCTATCAATTATCATTACCGTTCTGAATGAGGAAGAAAACATAGAACCTCTTCTCAAAAGTATCTATAAAGCATTGGATAGTTTTGATTATGAAGTGATCATGGTTGATGATGGGTCGACTGACGATACTGTTGGAAAAATTAAGCGTTGGGCCAATGAACGTGTCAAGCTGTTGATGTTGTATAAAAATTATGGACAAACATCAGCACTATCTGCCGGGATTAAAGAAGCCATTGGTAAGTTTATCGTCACCATGGATGGTGATCTACAGAATGATCCTGCGGATATTCCCATGATGCTCAAGAAGATAAAAGAAAGCAATTGTGATGTTGTCAGTGGTGTCAGGGCGAAAAGAAAGGATTCTTTCATTATCCGTAAAATACCAAGCAAAATAGCCAATTACATCATTCGGAAGACTACTAATGTGCATATCAATGATTATGGATGTGCTATTCGGGTTTTCAAAGCGGATGTGGCAAAGAATATCGGATTGTATGGTGAATTGCATCGTTTCATCCCAGCTTTGGTTCAAATGCAAGGAGCCAAAATATTAGAAGTAAATGTAAATCACAGACCAAGAATCCACGGACGTTCCAAGTATGGCTTGGAACGAACAATAAAAGTAATGAGTGATTTGCTACTGGTCGTTTTCTTTCAAAAGTACTTTCAAAAGCCTATACACTTGTTTGGCTCAATGGGTTTAATGTCTTTTTTAATAGGTATGTGTATTAATTTCTACCTGCTTATTGAAAAAATTATGGGGCAGGATATATGGGGAAGGCCACTTTTATTACTGGGAATAGTATTGACCCTTGGAGGCATCCAACTAATAACCAGCGGCTTTGTGGCTGAAATGATGGTTAGAACTTATTTCGAATCTCAAAGCAAAACCACTTATCGAATAAAAGAACGATTCTTTGGAAAGGAAGAAAATCAAAAACTCTCTGAAATGGTTTGTTAAGCTGGCACTTTCCGGCCTCGCTTTATATATTGTATTCGGGAAGATTGATCGGGTTGAAGCTATTTCGATCTTTTCAAAAATCCAGTTCCCTTATCTAATTCTCGCTATTGCCTTTTTCAACCTTTCCCAGATAATAAGTGCTTTCCGCTATCGAAAGTTCTTAGGTATTGCGGGCATTCCAATTTCCCAATCAGAGAACATTAAGCTTTATTATTTAGGCATGTTTTACAATCTTTTTTTGCCTGGAGGTATCGGAGGAGACGGTTATAAAATTATGGCACTCAAAAAACGCTTCCACAAGTCCTGGAAGCCAATTTTTAAAGCTACGGTGATTGATAGAATCAGTGGCGCTGTGGCATTGTGCTTTTTAACATTATCCATGGTTTATTTGAATGCAATATTATTGAACCAAAGTTTCAAATATCCATTCCTTCTGCCCATCGTGGCTATAGGACTTTTTCCTTCATTCTTACTTTTTTTGAAATACCTTTTCAAGGATTTTACCAAAGTATTTTTGACCACTTCATCTCAATCATTAACAGTTCAGTTGGCACAGGTTGGTTGTGCTTACTTCATTTTGGAAGCCATGCAAGTGCAAGATTCTGTGATGGTAGGTTATCTCACCTTGTTCCTTGTATCCGGCATTGTGGCTATCATCCCTTTCACAATTGGTGGTCTGGGAGCAAGAGAATTAGTATTTGTTTATGGCGGTCAATTCTTCCTAATGGTTGATATTAACATTGCTGTAAACTTTGGACTTTTATTTTTTGTGATAACCGCTCTGAGCTCTTTACCCGGCTCATTGTTCGAATTCAAATAGAGTCCAAATGGTTTTATCGATCCTTCGGAAATGCGGCCCATCAAAGAACCCGGAATACCTCCCTCTCAAAAAGAAATTGTTAATCGTTAACTTAATACAATTTTTTAAGGAAATATTTTGAAAGCTTTCAGGTATCAGATTTCAGTCAAAAAGATGTTCTTTAGCATATTAGAAGATTATCTGACATCCGAGACCCGATACCTGAGAGCTTATCTTAATTGACTAAAAATTCCTTATACCAAATTCCCGAATCCTTTATAGTTCGTTTTTGTGTTTCGAAATCTATGTGCACAATACCAAATCTGGGATAATAACCTTCCGCCCATTCGAAATTGTCAGTAAAGGTCCAGATGAAAAATCCCTGAACATTGATCCCTTCCTTTTGAGCTTTGGCTATTTGTTCTAAGTGATCTTGCAAATATCTTCTCCTGTCATGGTCCTTAACACTTCCGTCTTTTAATATATCTTCAAATGCTACGCCGCTCTCAGTGATATAAATTTTTTTTACTCCTTCATAACTGCCAAATTTTTTAAGCATATGGTAGATACTTTCTGGGTAAACCTCCCATCCCATCAAAGTGGTTTTCACATTTCTCTTGGCAGCCTTGATCAATCTTGCATTAACAAATGGAACGAAATAAGCGTGTTTAACCAACTCCCTTGTGTAATTCTGAACACCGATAAAATCAAAATCAAATATTAATCGATCTTCATCTCCTTCCCGGTAATATTTCTCCAATCGCTCGAGTGTCTTGATCTCTTTCGTGGGATAGCCTAGCCCCAGTGCAGGTTCTATAAACAAACGATTCAGCAGAGCATCTATTTTAGCAGCAGCTTTCTCATCTCTTTCATTGGATCTGAATGGTTCAATATATGAGCATGAAAAGGTGGTACCTACTTCAGCATCGGGCAGAAGTGATTTCAGCAATCTTCCTCCTTCGGCTTGACAGAGCGCGGTATGATGTACAGCCGGCAAAAATTGTTTAATACCTTTTCTTCCCGGTGCATGGACACCAAGAAAGTACCCGGCCCCCGCAAAAACCATGGGCTCATTTAATACCATCCAATGCTTGATCCTATCACCAAATTGCTTTGCACATATTTCAGTATATTCCTGGAACCAAGGCAAAATATCACGGTTGGTCCATCCGCCTTTATCTTCCAATACCTGGGGAAGGTCCCAATGGTAAAGTGTTGTCCAGGGCACTATCCCGGCTTCCAGACAGTTATCAATCAACCGGTCATAAAAATCAACACCTTTGGAATTGATTCGTCCGACGCCATTAGGAAGTATTCTGGACCAGGCCAATGAAAATCTGAAATTCGGAATATTCATGGATTGCATCAGACCGATGTCTTCCGATGCACGATGGTAAAAATCACAAGCTATATTACCATTTTGGTTCTGATATATTGTTCCTTTTTTATTAGAGAATTTGTCCCAGATGGAGGTTCCTTTACCATCCTCCTGATATGCCCCCTCAATTTGGTAAGCAGCTGATGCAACTCCCCATTCAAAATTATGCCCAAAAAATTCCCTTGTCAGCTTTTCGGGCTGTTTAATTATCTCACTCATATAACACAAACAGAGACCTTCTTATCCTCCGATCAACTGAAGGTCCGGATCAAAAGACTGTTCGAATGTAGTTTTTTGATCAGTTGAAAAATTCCGTATTAATTTATCTATAATGTGTTCGGTGATATCAGGATAATTCACCTTGATTATCTCACCGTTGTTTATCCAATCCTTAATCTTGTCAATGCGCTTTTTCTTCAAAGATTTTAACACTGGCACTCCCATTGCTTTAACAGCAGCAGCATTGCAATGCTGCTCATATTGTCCCTTCATGGGTATTACCATCAGCTTTTTATTTAAATAAAGTGCTTCCGCCGGCGTTTCAAATCCTGCTCCACACAAAATTCCCGAACAACTTGCAAAGCTTTCTATGAATGACTCATTTGTAACCGGTTGAATATAAATATTTTCATGGCGAACAGGCTTTTTATTGTGCTTTGAAAAAACCTCCCATTTCACCTCCTTTATTTCTGATAATACTTTGATCAATTTTTTATCACTATAGGCTGGTAGATAGACAGTGAAATGACCATCATTGGTAACATCCAGGTTCCTGATCTGTTTACGAATGACCGGTGTAAAAATATTGTCATTATAAGACTGGAAATGAAAGCCATAGTACTGGCTTGTAGGAGCATAGTGTCTTAATATAAGTTTTCCGGTACGATCGGTTTTCTTTGGTTTGGGTGAATCCTTATCAATAACCGCTGCCTGATGGCTTAAGCCTATACAGGGTTTCCCTTTAAGGTATGCTGCCCATGCTGATACCGGCTCGAAATCATTGATGATCAAATCGTAATCCTGTATGGGTAGACTCTTGATTTCTTTCTGTAATCTCCTTGAATTTGACTTCAGGTAGGTTTTCCAAATATCAACTCCTCCTTGTTTCCCAAATATAAAACTTAACCCTTTCAACCTGTACTTGATCTCATAAGGTATGGAAACATCAGCTTGAATCCCGCTTACTAAAATATCCAGATCTCCCTGTTTTTGAAGAACAGGGATGATGTCTCGTGCTCTGCTCAGGTGTCCATTTCCAGTACCCTGTATGGCGTATAGAATTTTCATTCTGAAAGTGTATTGGTGCGTTGATATGTTGGTGTATTGAAGGAAAAAAATGTAAACCAACTAATATACATCGTTATAAATTTTGATCTTTAGTCTTTAATCTAAAATCTCCTAATTTCTAAAGACTTGTTACTTCCGGCTAAGTACTACTTCTGGAGCAGGTTAAATTCCTTTTGAAGATTTTCAAATAATTGACCGTTCTCCGGGACACGCTCCATGGCCTCTTCTGTTTCATGTTCGGCTACGTTCTCATCTTCAAAATATCTATATAAAGCCCATTCGCCATTGGCATATTCCAAGGCTGTCAGATTTTCGATCCAATCACCTGAATTCAAGTAAGTGACCTCCCCTTCCTCGTTCTTTATTTTCCTTATTTCAGGTTGATGAATATGGCCGCAAACGACATAATCGTATTTGTTGGAAATAGCGATATCAGCTGCAGTTTGTTCGAAGTTGTTAATGAATTTCACTGCAGATTTTACACTATTCTTGATCTTCTTCGACATGGAGACAGGTCCTTTTCCCATCTTATCTGAAATAAAATTCACGGCTCTATTCAGCAGGATAAGCATATCATAACCTACTGCCCCCAGTTTAGCCAGCCATTTGGAATGTTGCATGGTCACATCGAAGACATCACCATGAAACAACCAGGCACGTTGGTTATTAAATCTCAGGACAAGCTTATTAACAATTTTAAAGGAGCCTATTTTGAATCCGACAAACTTGCGTAGCATTTCATCATGGTTACCTGTAATGTAATATACCTTTACACCTTTTGTGACCCAACCCATCAGATACTTAACAACCTGCATGTGTGATTTGGGCCAATAACGTTTTTTAAACTGCCAGATATCAATGATATCTCCATTTAAAATCACACGTTGCGGCTTGATGCTCTTGAGGTACCGCAATAGTTCTTTGGCATGACAACCATAAGTACCAAGATGCACATCAGATATCACCACGATATCCACTTCTCTCTTTTTCTTTGTCATTTAGTGAAGAATAAAAATTTAGTGTTCTTCTTATTTTTTATTTTGCTGAACTTTAGAGGTGACCAGAGTGTCCGTAACCGGGAGAGGAAAAGGTTGATGATGAATGAATGGTATTGAAAAATGATATATTTCAAAACACTGAATATTTAGAACAAAAATACTCAGCAGTTGTGAACCCATGATTATGAGGGTTTTAAGTTAGGGTTAAGGAAAATGACAAAACAGGATCCGGATTAACATTGGGGTAAAATATGGATTCAGGCTATTATCGATGTCTGACACCTTCAGGGTGTCTGTACATCTTGTTTGATCGAAGTGCCTGTTTATCAATTATCTCAATGATCTTATTACTACACGGCTTTTGTGCTTGATCCGAAACATGTCTGATTTTCCTATGTACAATGTAACAACCTTATCTTTCTACAGGAATTACTTGAAACCTTACACATCAGTTCATTAGGTCTCTGACAAAGCCCCTTTTATCATTTCTGCAATTTTTATAAATTCAAATGATATCCATTTTTCTAACGAGCTATTATTTAAATATACTTTTTGGTGACTTTTTTGAAACTGGCAATGGTTTTCATTGTCGCGTTGCTATGGTTTTAAAAAGCAAAAAGATTTTTAATATGGCTGATAAAGGGAAATGTACAGCAGGAAAAAATGTGAACCGGCAGAAATCTCATAAAAAAACGACCCCGACAGAATCGGGGCCGCTTTAAATGTTTTCACAACGGAATAATCCTTATTGTGATTAGCTCAATTTGTAGGCACTAAGGTAGAGTAAACGGATTTTAATACATATATGATTTTTTAGAAAAGATTACATCGGTATGAAAAAGATTTTAGGATTGGATTTGGGAACCAACAGTATTGGATGGGCACTGGTAGAACAGGATTTTGAAAAGAAGGAAGGAAAAATTTTGGGTATGGGGAGTCGGATAGTGCCTATGTCCCAAGATATTTTAGGCAAGTTTGACGCTGGTCAGTCTATTTCACAAACAGCTGAAAGAACACAGTCAAGGAGTGTCAGAAAATTGTACCAAAGAAATCAACTGAGGCGAGAACGGCTGCATAGAGTATTGAATATACTTGGGTTTCTACCACATCACTATGCCGGTGATATTGATTTCGAAAAGTCCCTGGGGCAGTTTAAAGAGGGAAAAGAACCCAAGCTCAATTACCGGCCTGTTTGGAATGAAAAAAAACAGAAAAATGAATTCATATTCATTTTTCAGGATTCATTCAATGAAATGATAAGAGAATTGAAGCAAACCCAGCCTCAATTATTCAGAACTAAAGCAAATGGAAATGAAACAAAAGTGCCTTATGACTGGACAATTTACTACTTGCGTAAAAAAGCGCTCAATCAACCAATAACCAAACAGGAATTAGCTTGGATCATTCTCAATTTCAATCAGAAAAGAGGGTATTATCAATTAAGAGGTGAAGAAGAAACAGATAATACAAAGCTGGAAGAATTTCATACCCTGATTGTCTCTGATGTCCAAGAGACAGAAGAAAAAAATGCAAAAGGTGCCTGGTACAATGTTATCCTCGAAAATGGTTGGATCTACAGGCGACAAAGTCAGGAATCACTTACTAATTGGAAAGGCAAAGTAAAAGAGTTTATAGTCACGACTCAACTTGAAAAAGATGGTTCGCTTAAACTTGACAAAGAAGGAGAAGTAAAACGAAGTTTCAGAGCTGTTGATTCGGAGAAAGACTGGATTGCGATCAAAAAGAAAACAGAACAAAATGTAGAACAATCCAGGAAATATATTGGCGAATACATTTTTGATGCCATCCTTCAAAAACCATATCAAAAAATCAGAGGAAAGCTCATCAAAACCATTGAGAGAAAGTACTACAAAGAAGAACTGGAGGCCATTTTAAAAGAACAAGCTAAACATCATCCTGAATTTAATGATAAAGGCCTCTATGAGTCTTGCATAAATGAACTGTATCCCAGAAATGAATCACATCAAAACAATATCAAGGATCGGGACTTGAAATACCTTTTTGTAGAGGACATCATCTTTTATCAAAGACCCTTGAAAAGTAAAAAATCAACAATTTCCGGCTGTCAATACGAAAGCAAATTCTATCTCGAAAATGATGAGAAAAAAGAAGTTGAATTAAAAGCTGTGCCTAAATCCCACCCACTTTATCAGGAATTTCGTCTATGGCAGTTTATTCAGAATTTAAGAATTTACCAGAAAGAAGGTATAGTTGATGGTAAAGCAAAAATTGATATTCCTGTTAGTCACACTTTACTAAGTTCAGAAGAAGATTGGGTACTGCTTTTTAATTTTCTAAAGAGCAAAAAAGAAGTAGAGCAAAAGGATATAATTGGTTTTCTGATTAAAGAAGGGAAAATCAACAAACATGAAAAAGATAATTTTCGGTGGAATTATGTTGAAGACAAAAAATACCCTGCTGGTGAAACTCATACTCAATTTTTAAGCAGACTTTCTAAAGTTGAAGGAATAGATAATCCTTCAACATGGTTGACCTCAGAAAAGGAGTTCAATCTTTGGCATATTGTTTACTCAATAACAGACAAAAAAGAATATGAAAAAGCACTTGGCACTTATGCCAGTAAACAAGGGGTAGAAAAGGATTCTTTTGTTGAAGCATTTAAAAAACTTCCACCTTTCAAAAGCGAGTATGGAGCATATTCTGAAAAAGCGCTTAAGAAAATCCTTCCATTGATGCGGATGGGGCAGTATTGGTCAGAAGCTCAGATCAATCCAGAAACAAAGGATCGTATAGAGAAACTGCTAACAGCAGAATTTGATGAGAGGATTAGGGATCGGGTCAGAGAAAAGGCAATAAACCTGCAATCGTTGGAAGATTTTAAAGGGTTGCCAGTATGGCTTGTGGGTTACATTGTATATGATCGACATTCAGAAGCAAAGGAGTCTTCAAAATGGGAAACACCTCTGGATATAGATAAATACCTAAATATCTTCAAACAACATAGTCTTCGAAATCCCATTGTAGAACAAGTTGTAACTGAAACCCTACGAGTGGTAAGGGATATTTGGAAGCTTTACGGACAGGGTCAAAAAGATTTCTTTGATGAAATTCATATTGAATTGGGTCGAGAAATGAAAAATCCTGCTGAGAAACGTAAACAGATAACTCAAAGAATTTCTGAGAATGAAAATACAAATCATCGAATTAAACAGATACTAACGGAACTGATGAATGAAGGGGTAGAAGCCAGACCTTATTCTCCAAGCCATCAGGAAATCCTAAAAATTTATGAGGAAGGTGTTTACCAAAGCACAGAAAAAGTAGAGGATGACATTGATAAAATAAGAAAAAAGGGATCCCCGTCCAAAACTGACATAGTCAGGTATAAATTATGGCTCGAACAAGGTTATATTTCGCCCTATACTGGCCAGATAATCCCTCTAAACAAACTATTCAGCAAAGATTACCAGATTGAACACATCATTCCCCAGTCAAGATATTTCGATGATTCTTTGAGCAATAAGGTAATTTGTGAGAGCGCAGTAAATGAGGCCAAAGATAATCAGACCGCCTATGAGTTTATAAAGAACTCCGAGGAAAGCATCATTGAATTAGGAGAAAATAGAAAGGTCAAAGTTTATTCATTGAGTGATTACGAAACACACTGCAATCGATACTTTAAAAAGAACAGAGTCAAGTTAAATCACTTATTAAGTGAAGACATCCCAGAGGGCTTTATTGAGAGACAACTTAATGACAGTAGATATATCAGTAAACTCATCAAAGGATTACTGAGTAATATTGTAAAAGAAGAGAGTGAACAAGATGCTATTTCCAAACATATTGTTCCTGTTACCGGATCAATTACAAATATTTTAAAAAATGACTGGGGATTAAATGACAAATGGAATGAAATCGTTGCTCCCAGATTTCAGCGCTTAAACAAACTCACAAATAGTCAGGATTTCGGCTATTGGGACCAGAAAATCAATGCATTCAGATCCCAGGTACCAGATTCCATTGCCAAAGGTTTTAATAAGAAACGGATCGATCATCGCCATCATGCTTTAGACGCTTTAGTGATTGCTTGTACAACCAAAGATCACATTAATTATATCACTTCAATTAATACACATCGCGAGAACTACAGCTTGATTTCCAAACTCAGGAGGCAGGAGAAGATTATTGTGAAAGGGCGTGAAAGAACAGTAGCAAAAGAATATCATCATCCCTGGCAGGGATTCACAGTTCAAGCGAAAGAGACACTTGAAAAGACAGTGATCAGTTTCAAGCAAAACCTTAGAGTTATTAACAAAACCAACAACAGGACATGGCAATGGGTAAAAGAAAATGGACTGTTGAAGAAAAAAAGGGTTTTACAAACAAAAGGAGAGAATTGGGCCATCCGAAAGTCGCTGCATAAAGATACTGTATCAGGAAAAACCATGCTCAGGCGGAAGAAAAAATCTTTAGTCCCTGTAAGCAATACTTTGACAAATCCTAATCTCATTGTTTGTAAAGCAATAAAATCTCAAATAAAAGCAGCTTTACAGCTTTATCAAGGAGATCTTAAAAAGGTGAAAAAGCATTTTAAAGAACATCCTGTGATTCTAAATGATGGAAGCATAGCAAACAAAATAGAAGTATATGAGTTCGTAGAAGCTAGCGCTAGTCGTGGAGCACTTTCAGAAAACCTTACTCGCAAACAGCTTGAAAGTATCACCGACATGGGCATTCAGAAAATTCTGGAAAACCATCTTAAAAAATATCAAGATGAAAAAGGTAATGAACATTTTGATCTTGCCTTTAATGAAGAGGGTATCGAAACTCTAAACAGAAACATCATTTCCCTTAATGAAGGGAAGCCACATCAACCCATTTACAAAGTCCGATTTTCAGAGGTTGGAAACAAATTCCCGGTCGGCACGAAAGGCAATAGAAAAGATAAATACGTGGAAGCAGCTAAAGGAACCAACTTATTTTTTGCCATTTACTGGAATGACAAAAAGCAAGAACGTTCTTTTGAAACCATTCCTTTACATGAGGTGATCGAACATCAAAAACAAGTAGCTCATTTACCAAAAGAAGAGCGGACGCCAACCCCAATAAATCATGAAAAGGGAACTTTTCTTTTCACTCTTTCCCCTAATGATTTAGTATATGTGCCTACAGAAGAAGAACAAGAAAATCCTCATTTGGTGGATTTTGATAATCTCGATAGAAGGCAAGTAAATAGAATCTACAAAATGGTAAGTTGTACAGGTAGCGAATGCCATTTTATTCCTAATCAAACTGCCTCAGAAATTAGGAAAAATGAGAATGGCACAAATAGTAAAAATGAGAGAATACAAAACTTTTTTGATGAAACATGCCTGTACGGTGAGGGGGGAAAGCCTATTATGATTAAAAATTATTGTTGGAAACTAAAAACGGATCGATTAGGCAATGTGAAAAATGTTAATCATGTTCAAATTAGGATTCAATAATTTCCATCAAGATTTTGGCTTATAACTGATTAATACTTTGAAACAAAGAAAGAAGTTCTGCTCAATAAAAAGTAAAGAATTGATCGTAAGAAATGAAGAGTGTGACGAAAAAAATAAACTGTTTATAACAGGAAATGAACTGTATATCGAAAGAAATGAAGGGTGTGATGAAAGAAATGAAGGGTGTGATGAAAGAAATGAGGAGTGTAATGAGAGAAATGACCGCTTCGCGACAGACAATAAGTGTCTCGTGATGAAAATAATACCTTCGGAATCGCAAACGAAGGTCCTGATATGCAAAACAATGCTTTGGGTATTAAATCTGAACAACAAAGAACAGCATCAATTTTTTCAATCACACAGTAAACAAATAAGAAATGAAACAATCAAAGATCAGTTGTCTGAAAATGTTAGAGATAACCAACAACCATCTTGATCCGAAAGCAGTTTTTCAATGGTTACCACTTCAAAAAGCAATTGATAGCTGACTAGATCAGGTATAGAAGCTCCTGCCAACCGCATAAATCCGGAGGAGCGTGCTCAACCAAATAAGTTACACAAATTCCAAATAGACTAAATAATGAAGGAACCTTTACAACCCGGCTATTTTTATCATATTTACAACCATGCCAATGGAAACGAAAACCTGTTTCTTTGCGATGAGAACTATCGTTTCTTTTTGCAACAATGGGTGAAGTATATCGAACCAGTAGCGCACACTTACGCCTACTGCCTGATGCCCAACCATTTTCATGCGCTTGTGCGTATCAAATCGGAGGAAGCGCTGACATCAACTTTTGGAAAGTTTGAAACTTTCCAAAAGTTAGAACGCAGACTCAGTAAACAATTTGCAAATCTATTCAGTAGTTATACCCAAGCATTTAATAAAATGTATGATAGAAAGGGCAGTCTGTTCATACAGAATTTCAAACGAAAGCCTATTTCTTCAGATGATTACCTGTCCAATATCATATTCTATATTCATCATAATCCGTTGCATCATGGATTCACCAATAATATAGAAGATTGGCCCCATAGCAGCTACCATGCATTGATATCCGATAAGAAAACCAGACTGGAAAGAGCTTACGTAAACAAGTGGTTTGGAGGAAAGGAAAGATTACGAGCTTTTCATCAACAATCCATAAAAGGGCTTAAGGAACTTGAAATGGAATTTACCTGATTATTTAACTTTTCAACTTTCAACTTTTGGAAAGTTCTAAACTTTCCAAAAGTTTGAAGAACAAACAAAACACCAACACAATGATCAAAAGAACCATTTACATCAGCAATGAAGCACACCTTTCTACTAAAAACCGGCAATTGCTGGTGGCCTACCCGGGTGAGAAGGAAGCGAAAAAAGTAGCTGTAGAAGATATCGGCATCCTGGTGCTGGATCATTATAGCATCACGCTCAGCCATACACTTTTGAGCCGCCTGCTGGAAAACAACGCCGCGGTGATCACCTGTAGCAGCAACCACATGCCCCAGGGCATGCTGCTCAACCTGGAGGGGCACTCGGTACAGCAGGAGCGGTTCCGGCACCAGATCAGCGTATCGGAACCTTTGAAAAAACAACTCTGGCAGCAGACCATCAAAGCCAAGATCGGCAACCAGGCTGCCCTGTTGGGCAAAACAGGCGTAGCCGTGGATAATATGTACTACTGGCAGAAACAGGTGCGCTCTGGCGATACCGAAAACCTGGAAGGCAGGGCCTCGGCTTATTACTGGAAACACCTGTTTGCCCATGAACGCGATGGCTTTAAAAGAGGCAGATTTGAGGAAGAACCCAACAATTTGCTAAACTACGGCTATGCCATCCTGCGGGCTACCGTAGCCAGAAGCCTGGTGGCTTCCGGCCTGCTGCCAACATTAGGCATACACCATCATAACCGTTATAATGCCTACTGTCTGGCTGACGATATTATGGAGCCTTACCGACCCTATGTAGACTACCTGGTACTTGAGATCATCGACGATACCCCCGAATACCAGGAACTCACCACAGCACTTAAGGCCAGGCTTCTGCAACTGCCTGCCCGGGATGTGCGCATTAACGAGCAGCAGGCTCCCCTGATGAATGCCGTGGCGCTCACTACTTCGTCGTTATACGATTGCTTTGCGGGTAAACGGAAGAAGCTGTTGTACCCCGAATTATGAGTTTTGAAAGGATCAACCAATACAGAGCCATGTGGGTAATGGTATTATTCGATTTACCGACCGAGACCAAAAAAGACCGCCGGAATTACCGGCAGTTCGTAAAGGGACTTGAGATCGATGGTTTCTCCATGTTCCAGTTTTCCATCTACCTGCGCCACTGCCCAAGCCGGGAAAACGCAGCCGTACACATCAAAAGAGTAAAAAACATGCTGCCCCCCAAAGGGCACATCGGCGTGATGCACATTACCGATAAGCAATTCGGCATGATGGAACTCTTCATCGGAAAGGCCAAAGAAAAGCTGCCGGAAATACCACAACAGCTGGAGCTTTTTTGAAAAGTCCCAATGATCCTGGCCACTGACAAACACAGGGATCTCAGATCCCGAAATAACAGGCAGGGTATTCAGTTTTCGAAAAAATACTAATGAGAATAGATGATACATTGATCCAATGAAAAATTTTATCGTTTAAAGCTTTTATAAATACGCATGAAGCTTCATTAACCCGAGATCAAAGATCTCTGTTTTGGTCATTCTGATTTTAGATAGACACGGTTAACATAACCGCACCAGTTAAAAAAGTGGGTGAAGAAATAATAATAAACTGAACACCTAACCTGTCAGGTCTCCACACAACCACACCATTAACCATCTGACTGACGCGGCTATAGTAGCCGTGCCCATCTTCAAACAAAGCAGCTAACGCAGGGATCTCAGATCCCGGAATGACAGACGGGGTAATTCTTTAAACATACTCCCTAAATACCTTGAATACCGGCACCTCCTCCTCTATCAAAGTGCCCGATAGTTCTCTTCCCAAGCATAGAAGAACTGCTGATCGGTTAGCAATTCGTATTCCGGCAAACTTACATACTCAATTCCAACAGCAAGCACCAGACAAGACTAAGAAAAAAGCTTTTAAACAGGTTTCAACCAATATTCGGCACTACACAATTAAGCAATCGGACAATGAAAATCACACAGGCACGAAAACACAAGAGAAACTGCTGTTATGTGGGCTGTAAAGTGAAAAAATCAAGGAGAAATCATGGAAAAGACGGGATATGATAGGAGAAGAAAATCAAAAAGGAGTTATAAAATATTTCCTGTGGTATCTTTTTTATTCCGGATGCGCATTCCGAAAGCTGGTTCCAATTAGAAAGGAAAAAAGATTGGCAAGAGCTGCATCAGTCCGAAAAAAGCAGCCGTTTGCAGCTTGAAATCAAACCCTAAGTACATCCATACCAGCGCCTTATACGCTGGTATGCTGTACTAAATTACAAATTGAAAGCTAATCACAACTACCGTTCAAATCGAATGTCGCGGTTTCTGGCTGTACTAAATTACAAATTGAAAGCTAATCACAACATAGTGGCTTAAATCAATTAAGGATTGGAAGCTGTACTAAATTACAAATTGAAAGCTAATCACAACAAATACAACCCATGGCTATGACGGCGTTGTGCTGTACTAAATTACAAATTGAAAGCTAATCACAACGTAGTTCCTCCACCTAGTTTTGTAAACAGAGCTGTACTAAATTACAAATTGAAAGCTAATCACAACCGGTTTCATCTGGAAAGTACCAAATAATGTGCTGTACTAAATTACAAATTGAAAGCTAATCACAACCCTCTGGCATGAGTCTTCTCAATCTTCTTTGCTGTACTAAATTACAAATTGAAAGCTAATCACAACAGAAGGAAGAAGGATTTGACTCCAAGATTCGCTGTACTAAATTACAAATTGAAAGCTAATCACAACGCAACTGCACTAATTCTTTTGCTTGATCCGGCTGTACTAAATTACAAATTGAAAGCTAATCACAACTCCTCCAATAGTAGGTAATACGTTTGCCCTTGCTGTACTAAATTACAAATTGAAAGCTAATCACAACCCGGTCCCACAGTCCCACATATTGACCCGGCTGTACTAAATTACAAATTGAAAGCTAATCACAACAGTCCAATTGACATAAACCGTGACAACATCGCTGTACTAAATTACAAATTGAAAGCTAATCACAACGAAGCGATACGGACAAACGGGCTACGTTTGGCTGTACTAAATTACAAATTGAAAGCTAATCACAACGCACCCCTGCTCTTTCATCCCATTTCAATTGCTGTACTAAATTACAAATTGAAAGCTAATCACAACGGTTTTAAATGCTAATGTAAGCACAAAAAAGCTGTACTAAATTACAAATTGAAAGCTAATCACAACGACACAGAACGCAGTGATACGGATGATTAAGCTGTACTAAATTACAAATTGAAAGCTAATCACAACTATGGTGTTCACAATGATGATTTGCATGTGGCTGTACTAAATTACAAATTGAAAGCTAATCACAACCCGCAATCTGGTTTATAAAATCTGCGGGGCGCTGTACTAAATTACAAATTGAAAGCTAATCACAACCAATACCTTGTCTTTCATCCCACTTGAGTTGCTGTACTAAATTACAAATTGAAAGCTAATCACAACCTAATTCACCTAAGCCCTTCGCTACTGTCGGCTGTACTAAATTACAAATTGAAAGCTAATCACAACGCATGTCCTCCACGTCATACACTTCAATCAGCTGTACTAAATTACAAATTGAAAGCTAATCACAACAATACCCATGATGTCAGCACGTGGATTTATGCTGTACTAAATTACAAATTGAAAGCTAATCACAACCGATCGGTACGAACCTTTCCTTGAATACTTGCTGTACTAAATTACAAATTGAAAGCTAATCACAACATCATGTAATTGATAATACGCTATAATATTGCTGTACTAAATTACAAATTGAAAGCTAATCACAACAAGAATGCTGGTGCATTTATGAACCCCTGAGCTGTACTAAATTACAAATTGAAAGCTAATCACAACGATCTTGAAAGCTCGTCATTTGTGAATTCAGCTGTACTAAATTACAAATTGAAAGCTAATCACAACAAATCCGTAGTGAATGTTGCCAGATAAGCGGCTGTACTAAATTACAAATTGAAAGCTAATCACAACCGGGATATGATCAGAGAAGATAAATTCAAGGCTGTACTAAATTACAAATTGAAAGCTAATCACAACGAAGCAGACGGAACGGTAACATTTGTGCCAGCTGTACTAAATTACAAATTGAAAGCTAATCACAACTTGGCATTAGGCGGGCTTATGGGATCAATAGCTGTACTAAATTACAAATTGAAAGCTAATCACAACAGTATAATAAGGGTTGATCCTAGTAATACAGCTGTACTAAATTACAAATTGAAAGCTAATCACAACATTGTCCATTGCATAACTGTATTACCCTGTGCTGTACTAAATTACAAATTGAAAGCTAATCACAACCGTTTGTGAGGCCGATCTATGGTCTATTATGCTGTACTAAATTACAAATTGAAAGCTAATCACAACACTAATGTTGACAATCAGAGATATACTTACGCTGTACTAAATTACAAATTGAAAGCTAATCACAACAATGCCGTGACCAATGTTGCCATTTTCCAAGCTGTACTAAATTACAAATTGAAAGCTAATCACAACATGGTGTTTGGGGTGCTGGTATGCATCCTGGCTGTACTAAATTACAAATTGAAAGCTAATCACAACGTAGTATTAGCAATAGTATGGTTATTACCTGCTGTACTAAATTACAAATTGAAAGCTAATCACAACAATATAGAGAAAGCATTGAAAGACCTTTCCGCTGTACTAAATTACAAATTGAAAGCTAATCACAACTCCATGTTTCGGATATTATCTATATCGACAGCTGTACTAAATTACAAATTGAAAGCTAATCACAACTACTAACAACGGGCTACATAATGCCAGAATGCTGTACTAAATTACAAATTGAAAGCTAATCACAACAAACTCATTCATCAACCACCCAAACATTCAACCAGTTATGTGGCGCCTTTATCAATATCTTATAAAAATCCGATGGATTGTTTTTTACATCTAAAGTAAACCGGCCATCTTTCACAAGAGTTGTTCCAACTTTTTGATAATTATCCGATTTACCCTTTTTGAAATGATTTGTAGTTGTTAAAAAAATTTCGACTTCACCATCAATGTCATAAGGTTTCCAGTTGAGCTGAATTTTATGATCTGTTTTTTTCGCTGTTAAATTTCCAATAGAAGTTTTCCCAACAAACGGAACGCCATCTATTTCTTGTTTTATTGATGTGGGTATCTCAATGGACATATGCCTGCACATAGAAGGCATAATATCAACAACGCCCGGTCTGTCTTGAAATCTCTGGTTCAAATTAGCATGGTTTGTTACAATCCAGGTCAATCTTTCACGTTCAGACTGTCCTCCATGATGTTTACCAGTCGCTTTATCACGTCCATGGTCTGTTGTGATCATGATCATCCAGTCTTCATTGAATTGTTTTTCTCTGAACCTGATTGCTTCCCAAATCCGTTTCACTTGTTTGTCGGCCAATCTAATAGCGTCATGAAATTGAGGACTGTCTCCAAATTTGTGTCCGATGTCATCAGTAAATTCCAGGTAGACCCATGAAAGATCAGGCCCCTCATTTTTTATATATCTTGACGCTTCTTTTGAAACATGTTCATCTATATTGAAAATAAATTTTCTTTGTTCATCGTGAGGAAAATTGATGGTATCCAGTTCAAAGCCATCAAAGGCATAATCCAAGTTTATGCCACCTGCTTCAGATAGTCCTTCACCGATGAGTTTGGTTCGATTGTCAAGCCAGGTCGAGAAAATAGCTGTCTTGAATTCCTCATTATGATGCAATGCAAGTCTGAAAATATTCCAGTAAAAGTAATTAGGAGCTTTAATTCCATTTCCCCATACATTATGTTTATTAGCCCAGGTTGCTGTTAGTAAACTATTATATCCAACGGCTGAAATCGTTGGCGTTTCGGAATAAGTTCCCGGGCTACCACCCACATAGGCCCTGGTGTATCCTCCAATATCGGCAATGTCGTCTAAAGTTGGAGTCGCCACCTGTTCAAGTGCGTCTGCTGATATGCCATCGAGTATGATAAAAACGCATTTTTTGGGTTGAGAGATTTGGCCTTTGACAGTTCCAAATGCACAAATAATAATTAAGGAGAGAACCAACAGGTTGATAACAGATTTATTCATATAAGTAACGATAATTTTCAGAGCATCTTAAACAATGCTATTTATTTAACCGGATTACTCCTGTATTCATGGTAAATGCCTGGTATTTGAGATAAGAAATTAATGTTGGGTTATGAATTACGAATTACGATTGAGCTACTATACTTTAACACTCAAACACCTAAACACTTTGAACACTTCTCGACAATTATTTCCCGAATTATTCAGGTCACTTTCATCTAAAGTACTTTTTATTGTTTCAGTTAAAAACCGGAACTCATGATAACAAAGATGTTCTCTGAGTCCCGGTCCCATTCTAAACTATTAATCCCATCCGAATATTTGCTTAAGATTTGGATTCACCGTTACATGTGTGGCGGGAATCGGACGATAATAATATTTGGGTTCCTCAAAGACCCCTCTTTCACTTACAGTTTGTACTGTTCCTGAATTTCCATTCCTAAGGTAAACGGAGGCATCATCGCCTTGCATTCCGGCTCTGTAATAGATCAGCTTTACCCCAAGAGAATTCACTTCCTTATCATCACCACTGGGAATACTTTCTGAGGCAGCGATCAATTTAATATCGTCAACACCATCTCCAGTAAGGTCGTAATTACCTAAAGATGGAAAGTAAATTCCTTCTGGCTCTTTCTCCAGAAGCGTTCCTGCAGCCCACCGCATAACATCATCGTAGCGATAACCTTCCAGGGCAAATTCAACCCTTCGCTCTCTTCTGATCTCCAATATCTCTGCTACCTGGCCTCCCTGAACATTTGGATAACGTGCGGCCTGAACAGCATCTAAAGCAGGTCCCATGGTTAAATGAGGCATTCCAACACGATCACGCAACACATTCACAGTGATGTCAAGATCTGTTTGAGATAGTTCACCTAGTTCCGCTTTTGCTTCAGCATAAGTTAACAGGATCTCAGCAAAACGAACAACAGGAAAATCCACACTGTAGTTTACGGATTCATCCGTACCATTCAGAAATCCTTTGATTTGATGATATCCTGAGAAGTTCTTTTGCAATTGTTGGATGTAAATACCACCTCCCTGAGAATAAGTACTTGTATAGATCAACTCCCAACCGGGAAAGGCGTAGGTTTGTCTCAACCTCGGATCTCTGTTTTCAAATTCCTCCACGAAAAGGTTCTCCTCGTAATCTGACTGATCAGTATAATAAGAGCCATCTGTCATCAGATATGATTGCAAAAGATCCTTGGATGGACTGACCTCAAAATTGCCAAAAATGATGGAGGTCCAGCCACTGTTCAGCGTTTCATGTTCATATATTCTCGGTAGTATCACTTCGCTGTTAGATTCCAGGTTAGTGCTATTAAAAAGTTCAAAATAATCACTGTCTGTGTTACCAGTGTTATATATAGAAAAACCACTATTATCCATAATGTCTTTCGCTACATCTCTGGCAATTCTGAGATAATCATCTGCAGAGGCCTGAAGTTGTAGTTCGGGATGATATTTTCTGAAGGTTCCTTCATACAATGCATGTCGTGCTTTATAGGTCTTTACAACCCACTGATTAACCGCACCTGAAGGTTGATTGGCAAATACATGCTCCGCTGCAAAATCATAATCCTCAAAGATCTTTCCTACCACAAAATCTCTATTATCCCTTTCTTTAAAAAGAAGTTCATCCTCATTGGTATCAATCACCTCCTCATACCAAGGAACATCAGAAAAACGTTTCACTTTATCCATATAGAATCTCGCTCTAAAAAACCTGGCCAGTCCGCCATAGTGATCCAATGTTTCCTGATCTACCTGTGCCCGCTCATAGTTTTCCAGAAAAAGGTTGATCGTTCTTAAATCACCCCAATTCCAGCCTCCTGTAATTGTTGAGGATGAAGGGCTTCCCACCATCATAGTTTTGAGCTCCGTATTTCCGGTGGTGGTAGCATTATCTGTGGCACGATCTCCAAGATAATTCCCAAAACCAGGGAAGTTATAAAGGTTATTGATATAGATATTCAAATCTTCTTCCGTATTAAAGAAGTTCTCAGTACCAATAGAAGTTTCCGGCAGTTTGTCTAGAAAATCATCATTACAAGCCACCATGGCAACAAGTAAAACACTTGTTAACAAAAATTTATATGACTTTTTCATTTGTTTAAAATTTGCAGTTAGCTGATATTGTGACATTTATTCTCCAACATTATAGTGTATGTCTCCACAATCGTTTCAGCCATGACCTGTTCTACAATTACTGTGTATAAAATAATTAGAAAGTAACATTCAATCCGGCAGCATACCTTCTTTGGATAGGGTAGGCATAACCTTTTCCGGTAGATCGACTGGCATTGCGTGCAGGATTGTATTCAATATTATCATTGATCGCCTCCGGATCATAAAAATCTTTAAGCTTGGACCATTCTGCCAGATTTTCTCCACTGACATAGATGCGTAAGCGTTGTATTTTCAAGCGTTCGGTAATTTCTTGAGGAAGTGTATAACCTACCGTTAAATTTTTAAGCCTTAGATAGCTGCCATCCAACATGTATCCGGTTTGGGGGATTGCCAAACCTTTAGATTGATCAACTCTTTCTCCTAAATTTCTATCTGCGAGCCAGGCCTGTAGTATTGGGTATCTCGCATCAAGATTAGCATCGGCTAAGCCAGCATCAATAAAAGCCTGAGAATGTTTTGCTCTTTCCGCATCACTATCATCCGTTGCGCGGTAGTAATCTAAAAGATGTTCATATCCACCGGCATATGGTTGCTGGTAAAATCCCCAATACAAATAATCAAGCGGATAATAATCTCTTTTGGCAACTCCCTGGAAAAAAGCTGAAACATCAAAACCATTCCAATCAAGGTTCAGGTTAATACCGAACCGAAGTCTGGGCGCTTTATTACCTATGATAGACAGATCTTTGGGATCATCTAAAGTCAAACCTTTTTCTATTCTTCCATCTCCATCCAGATCTACATATTTGGGCCATCCTGGCACAATAGACAGAGCACCCCAAGGAATAAGGCTGGATTGATCCAGTTGATCTATTTCATCCTGGCTAGTAAATAAACCATCACTTTGTAAACCCCAAATTTCACCTAACTCCATACCTTCATAGTATTGTGTTAAGTTCTTCCCGGGATTGTCAAATCTTGTTATCCATGAACGGCTATCTGACAGAATAAAACGTGCATTGAAATTTAGTGGCTTATTGGCCAATGAAAATTCGTCAACATAGTCCAGATTTAACTCCCATCCCTTAGTTTCAAGATCCGCAGCATTTTCATTTGGTTCAGCAGCTCCAAGCACATCAGGCAGATCTTTGCCCTGTGTTAACATACCTTTTGTATCTCTTTTATAAATATCAAAGCTGGCTGTAATTTTATTAGTGATCAATCCCAGGTCGATCCCGAAGTTGATAGTGGATACTTCCTCCCACGTATAGTTAGGCGAGACCAGACTTGGTGGCAAAACCCGTTGTGGTCTTTCACCTCCAATAATATAATTGGATTGCACGGCACTCATGCCTGGGATATAACCATATTCACTTACTGATTGATTACCCAATGAGCCATAGGAAGCCCTTAGTTTAAGCAGACTGATCGTATTATCAAGCGAGGACATAAAGTTTTCCTTATCCACTCTCCAGGCAGCTGAGGCGGAGGGAAAGAAGCCAAATCGCTTATCCTTCGGAAATTTTGATGATCCATCATATCTACCATTGAATTCAATGATATATCGTTCGTCGAATATGTAATTCAAGCGATAAAAGGCACCTCTAAGAGCCCATTCCCTAACATCCTCATCAACTTGTGCCTCACCCGTGGCCAGAGCAATTGTAGGTAAAGAGGCAGAAATTACTCTATCTCTTTCTGCCTTGAACCATTCAGTACGAAAGCTTTCCTGGTTGAAACCTCCAATAGCTGTTAAGTGGTGTTTTCCAAAATCCTTGTTAAGGGTTGCATAGATATTCAACACATCATAGGTTTCCCTTGTACTGCTCTTATAAGCACTATTGCTTCCAACTTCTCTGATATCATTAGGCCCGTATCCTATTTTGTATTTCTTGGTATTCTGATTAACAGAACGTAGTCCTCTTCTATAAGTATAATCTGCGTTAATGGATAGTGTCTTTTCAATTACTGCTAATTCCGTAGTAAAACGGGATTGAATAGCGTTGTATTCTTCCATGTAATCACCACCTTGTGTGAGCCTAGCACCAGCCAGACCAACACCGGTATTTGCCCATGATCCATCGGGATTAATATTCCAGTCGGTTGGGTGCGCGTTGTAGATATCCCAGGTTGAACTCAGGAATGTTGGCCGCTCTCGAACGGTTGACACAAAACTTGTATTATTCCCAATAGTCAACCACTTGTTGGCTGAATAATTTACTTTACTTCTGAAGTTGTACCGGTCAAAAAAATCATCAGCCAATTTCAAAGCACCGTTTTGCTTATTAAAATTTCCCGAGAGATAAAAATTTGTTTTTTCAGAAGAACCGCTTAATGCAAGTTGATGGTTCTGAGATACGGTATAGTCTCCTAAAAAGTAATTGGTCCAATCCCGATCTCCCATGTATTCCCATTGTGTGGGATCGTTGGGATTAACTCTTACACCAGGTAAAGATGGGTCATCTGAACGTTCCTTTGCCCACTGATATGTCTCATCACTATAATTCTGGTTGTCCCATGGTGTATTGTCAGTAGAAGTTTCCCTAACTCTTAAATAGATATAAGGATCCGTGATTTTATTAGGCAAAATAGTGGGTTTGTCCCAGGAAAAATTATTGGAATAGCTAATCTGCATTCCTTCCTGCTTACCGGTTTTAGTGGTAATAATCACTACACCAAAAGCCGCCCTGGCACCATAAATGGCTGCGGAAGATGCATCTTTGAGAATCGAAATGCTGGCAACATCCTGAGAGGATATTCTATTCAATTCAACAGGATCGGAAGGTACGCCATCAATGAGGATTAAAGGATTCCCACCATTTATCGAGGTAATGCCTCTGATGTTAATATTGGCAGCCTTACCAGGTTCTCCGCTTAAAAAATCAATATTAAGGTTAGGAATGGTTCCCTGCAGTCCTTGCGAAAGATTTGAAATTGGCCTTTTTTCAATCTCTTCTGCACTGATTGAACCAACCGCTCCGGAAAGGTTAATCTTTTTTTGAGCACCATAACCAACAACCACAATCTCATCCAGCTGTGTTAGATCCTGGATCATGTTTATATCGATTATCTTATTATTACCAACAGCAATCTCTTGTGAGACATACCCTATTGAGCTAAACACAAGGGTGGTCTTATCATCGTTGATTTGCAATTGGTACTTGCCGTTAAAATCAGTTACGGTTCCTGTAGAAGTACCTTTAATCAAAATACTTACTCCCGGTAAACCTTGATTGTTCTCATCCAGAACGGTTCCGGAGATAATTTCCCCCGATTGGGAGAACGCCTTAAAATTCAGTAAAGCCAACATGATACACATGCTCGTCAACTTTACCCATCTTATAAAAAGATGTGCATGGATCAGTAATGCGTTTTTCATAGATTAATTTTTGTTTGGAAAAATTGGAATATCATTTAAGCGGTACTCAATTAATTGAAGGCGAATTTCTGCTTTTCATAGTTGAAAACATTTCAAATTCAATTAAGAAATCTTTACGTAATCTTTAATTTTTTATTAATTGAACGTTCAGTGAATTTATTAACAAAGTGAAGCTATTATTTTTATTTGAATATTCAAATAAATTATGGCCGTTTTTGTAAAATGGATATTCTTTTTAAGTTTGCTTTATGGGCAGAAAAAGTTTGAAAGATGCACGTAGAAAAGAAATCATACGGGCGTTTTATAAAGTGGCAAAGAAGGAGGGCCTGGAGAATGCCTCCTTAGCAAAGGTGGCTAGATTGATGGATATTCACCCAAGCCTAATTATCCATTATTTTAGGTCAAAGGAAGACCTGATCTTCGGCTTGATCGAATACATTCTTGAAAGATATAAGTTGATCTATAAAGCTGAAAATAGCACATTGGATACCAAAGAAAGATTAGTAAAAATTGTTGGTAATCTCTTTTCCAGAAAATGGAATACGTTATTTGATGACGGGGTCTTTTATAGCTGTTATGCCTTGATATTTAGAGATAAAAAAGTGCAGGCACATTATAAAACATTGCATGATTCGCTCCGAGAATTATTCTCTTCAACATTAAAGGAGGCCAAGCAAGAGGGACTCGTAAATGTTCAGGATGTTGAAGCCACCTCAGATCTAATCTTCATCATGGTGGAGGGCGCATATTACTATTTGGGGTTGATCAATGATAAAAACGAATATCAAGGAAAACTCAAGCAATATGAACAGGAAGCCCTCAGGCTTCTGGGCCTGAATTAAGCTTTGCCTTTCTCACAATACCAATAATGGCAAAAAGCCCTATGCACATCCATACAAAATTTGTAATTAAGGTAGGATTATCGTTCAAATGGTAGGAGTTGATTACCAGGCATAATCCTCCAATGACGTTCATTAATTGATAAGGTATTTTGTCTGCTTTTAATTTTTTAATGCTTAGCAAAAAATAGGCTGAAATAAAGAAAATGGCTCCTGTCCATCCAATGATCTCATACATGATTTTCTTAGTTAAAAATACTTGAGACTATTATTACCAATATTCAAAAGTAAAAAACTTTACATTCCACAAAAAAACACCTCATGGGAGGTGTTATAATTTTCATTTATCATATAATGCCGTTTGGTTAAAGAAGTATTATGAAAGCTTTCAGGTTCTGGTCTTTATGATTTTTTTGTATGAATGAAAGATTATCTGATACCCGGAACCTGATGTCTGAAGACTCAACTCAATGGCATTGATTTATATCAATAAAGATTTTTCAAATGTCACGTTGCCATTGAGGGAGCACTCCCCTCCCGTTTCAAAATCAGGGCAGAGATAAGTGCAATGACAAAACCTATCAAAAATACTGTCAGGAACATAACCAATGATCCAATCACCGGATTAGTAAACATTGCCTTTTCCGATTCCATTTTCTGAACGGCTGCCTCAAAGTCGGCTTCAGACATAGTACCTTTCATCTGGTCAACTCTATATTGATAGTAGGTCTCTGTGAAATCCGGATCCATCACTTCGGTATAGATAAAATTATAAACCCCAAAAGCTAATGAAGGTATCAAAACAATCAATACTCCCAGTTTAAGTGCCTCTCCGAACGATATACTACCATTCTTTTCATTATCGCGATAATATCGGATGCCTAAAAAAACAAAAGCCATAGACAATATAATTGAAGCATAACCGGCAATTTCTGCAAAGGTATAATTAGGTGTTTCAGAGGAGAACAACCAAAACATGAAGCTGACACCCACAATAAGGATAGAAGCATAAGTACCAAAGCGTATTACAATTTTTTTCATGATTAAAATAAATTAGTGAACATGATGTGAAGTACAGCAATTCCCGGATTCATCCGTTCATACTAAAGTACCAAATTTATCAAGGGCTATCAAATCCCTCTAAAGTACTAGGGAGGTGTTGAAGTTGAAAAGTGTTGTAGTGTTAAAGTTAATGGGCATGAAGAGCAGGAGGCAATCTGGCCAATTTATATAATGATCTTTATTTCCTTTGCTATGGTTATGGCCTGCGTTCTTCTCTTGGCATCGAGTTTTACCAGTAAGTTGGAAACATGTGTTTTTACAGTACTTTCGGAAATAAATAATTTATCGGCAATTTCCAAATTGGATTTTCCTCTAGCCATTTGCTCCAATACTTCATACTCCCTTTTGCTAATTCCCAATTCCTCAATTTTAGCCAGATCAGGTTTAGGCTCTTCAGATCTGATCGATTGAATAATTTTTGTTTTAGGTTTAAACACCAATTTGGTAAGGACAACACCTAACCCAACAAAGAGTACGGCAAAAAAGGCTATCAGAAACTCGTCTCTAAGTCCTCTGGTCAACAATGAATATTTACTTAGCTGTATTAATAACATGAGTGCAACAGCCAACATACCAAATCTTATAGCAACTCGCCTCATTAGGTAAAAAAGTGTTAAAGTGTTAAAGTGTTAAAGTGTTAAAGTGTTTAGAGTTATTACTTTAGATATAACCTATATTTGATAAAATTTTCAAAGAATGATGGATATTTTTAAAGGTCATAATATAATAGATTTTTCCAAAGAGTTTTCCAGTGAAGATGATTGCAAGGCTTAT
>JAUJEA010000013.1 GCA_030442035.1 Splendidivirga corallicola | reverse complement strand
GGACTCTGAGTAAACAAAGGGAAAAGATCAATTTATGGAGCTGAAAGTTTCAAAAGACATTGAACAAAAGGACTAAGACAGATTTAAAAATTGAAAACATTGAAAAGGTGAATTTAAAGAAACAAGCACAGAGCACCTCAGAGTCCTTTGCCAAGTGACTCTGAGGGGGAACTCGTTCTGGTCGTAGGTTAAGCGTAGCGGTCCTAGGACCTAGGATGAGCAAGAGCGTACGCTCGCTGTTTGAGACTTGCAGTCCCTCGCTTTTAGCAATGAAGTAAAAAACAGAAAACCGGTCTGCTTGTGTGGGTCGGTTTTTCTTTTTGTCTGCACTTTGATTTTTGTGATAGGTGTGATTATTTATTATTGTAATCAAGGGAATTGGGTAATCAATAGTAATAATAAGTAAATGGGCTTATCAACATTAGGTACATCGAAAATAAAAGAAATACTCATTCATGAAGGAAAGGATGAACTTGGCTTTAAGATGATTATAGCATTGAATAATGGTGGAATACTATATTTTAACTCATTATGGTTACACTTCATTAATGTTGAAAATTTTGTTAACAAATATAAGTTCAAGAAATCGAATATCGAGGCAGATTATATTGAAACCGTGTACTGTTTTGAAGGTGTTGGTTTTTACATAATTATATCAACAGGTTACATAATACATATTTACGAAGAGATATTTGATTTTGAAAAACCTAAATACCGGCACACTTTTGATATCATATATAGTAATGATAAAAAGCGCTATGATAAATTATTGAATGATATTATGGAGATGGGGGAGCCAGATAAGATCATTGAAGGTCCTCCAAAATTTTGGTGATATTAAATCGCTCAAGCCAAAAATATACTGGAATATAGCCAAAGAAGAAGCTGCTGGCACTCGATTTATTTTTCTTGAATAATCCGTAAAATGAAAAAAAAAGGAACTGTTTGGATTGATTTATATAACTGTCTTTATTTAGTTTCATCTAAATATAATGAAGTTGAATATTTGGAATCGCCAATTTTTGAAATCTTTGACGAATTGGATTCTTCAATTATCAATGGTTTGAGTATGGAAAGCTTGAAGTTTTTTTTAGAAAATGATTGGATAACCGAAGAACAAAAAAAAGAGCTGAACCAATTTAAACAATACTTGGTAGGTATTGATGATAAATATTGGAACAAAATTGATTTTGATCTTCAAGAGGATTGGTTATTCTTAAAAAAATGGAGCATTTCACTCATGGACAAACTAGGAATGAAAAAAAAAGGATGGGACTCTGATGGAGAGCAAGTAATTATAGTTTAATGATCCCGTTGTTCGAAGTCTTCATTGACTTCGACCTAGGATGAGCAAGAGCGTACGTTCGTTGTTCCAGACTTATAGTCTCTTGCTTTTAGCAATGAAGTAAAAAACAGAAAACCGGTCTGCTTGTGTGGGTCGGTTTTTCTTTTGTCTGCACCTCCATCAAATGCAAATGCTTCGGATGTAGTCGCTTTCTTTGCTTCTGCTTTTACAGGTGCTTTATACCGGAACGGTCACAAGGGAGACATTAAAGACAATTAGAAAATATGGATATTAGAAAAAACTATGAAGAACATTAACCACCCTCAGAGTCACTCGCAAGAGGACTCTGAGTAAACAAAGGGAAAAGATCAATTTATGGAGCTGAAAGTTTCAAAAGACATTGAACAAAAGGACTAAGACAGATTTAAAAATTGAAAACATTGAAAAGGTGAATTTAAAGAAACAAGCACAGAGCCCCTCAGAGTCCTTTGCCAAGTGACTCTGAGGGGGAGGAAAGAAGTCAACTCGTTCTGGTCGTAGGTTAAGCGTAGCGGTCCTAAGACCTATGATGAGCAAGAGCGTACGCTCGCTGTTAGAGACTTGTAGCCTCTTGCTTTTAGCAATGAAGTATGAAACAGAAAACCGGTCTGCTTGTGTGGGTCGGTTTTTCTTTTGTTAGTATCTGGATTTGAAGGATTATAGGATAGACAGGATTTTCGGACGTTAGGACAATCAACCGTTGCTTAAGGATTTGGAAACAAAATAGGAATATTGTTGATTTGGAGTTGTTCTACCAACATTCACAATTGCCAAGAAAGTAAATACAAAAGGCATGAAAGTTTAATTTTTGGAATTCAAAAAAATGGATGATATACAATTAAAAATATGTTTTGCAAACGAAACATACAAAGGAGTTGACTCTTATAAATTGGTTAATGAAAATACACTTGGTCTAACTCCTAAGAGAATTATATTGCCCGAATTGAATCTATGCGGAGATAAATTTGATTCCAAAAAACATTTGAACCTCATTAAGGAGTTTGAAGGGGAGCTAAGAGTAAGCTTTGAGTCGGAAGATTATCAAGGACCAAGCTTCAGTATTTCTTATCCTGGGGTTCAATCACCTCCCCAAGTTTTTACTTGGTCTTTGCCACTTAAAAAATAGAGTCCCTAAATATAAATCAGTTTTTTAAACATAAGGATTTTATCGTTGGATATCATTTTCATTCAGATTATGTTTTGTGGCAAACTGAAACCATGATTGATAATTATAAAGTTTTCAATAAACCTTATGATCATTTGAGACAATATTGGGATGAAGAATTACAAGTAAATAAAGTAGACGTATCAAACAACCCGGGTAGAATTGAGTTTGCACCCGGCTTAGTCTTAATGTCCTGTTGGCGAATGTATTTTGGAAACAGTTTTTTTAAACATGTTTCGAGAGAAAGAATTTTATCTTTTGAAGGAGCCCATAGGATTGAGGAGCAAGATAATGGAGTTGTTTTCGTAGAACTATACGCTGATGTTTTTGAATCAGGAAACGAAGAAAATAAAGAAAAACAAAAGCAGTTTAGGGAATGGATAGAAATAGACAAGTTAGTTTCGACTTAGTCATCAGAAATCTTCCCTCTGTTCGAGACTTGTAGTCTCGAACTTTTGGGATCGAAGTGGTAAAGTAAGAACATGTTGTTCGTCCTAAAGCACTTAAAGAAGATCTAAAAACCCTGGACTACAAGTCCAAAAACATTGGTTCGGGACAACATGTCTCGAATAGAGGAGAAAAGAAAACCCATTTGTCATTGTGGATCAATCTTCCTTAGTTTTAGCTCTGATTCCGAGACAAAGTCTCTGCTTTTCATTGCTTATTCAAAGGTCACCTGCTGTCGCGGAAGACCTTGAACAACGGGAGTGATTGTTTTTTGCTCTTCCGGGGTCATTTTTTACCATGCCGAGGTCGTTTTTTGCTGTTCCGAGATTATTTTTTACCGCGCCGAGATCGTTTTTGGCTGTTCCTAGGTTATTTTTTACCATGTCGAGATCGTTTTTTGCTGTTCCTAGGTTATTTTTTACCGTGCCAGGGTCGTTTCTTGCTGTTCCGAGATTATTTTTTACCATGCCGAGGTTGTTTTTTGGTTTGATATGGGTGTTCCCAAATGATTGGGTAGAGTTAATTTCCCTTCTACTCTTATGGTTAAGCGTAGCGGTCCCAGGACCTATGATGAGCAAGAGAGTACGCTCGCTGTTCGAGACTTGTAGCCTCGTGCTTTAGCAATGAAGTAAAAAATGGAAAACCGGTCTGCTATTGTGGGTCGGTTTTTCTTTTTGTCTACATTTTGATTTTTGTAATGCGCTTGACTACTTGTGATTGAATTATGGATGACTTTACAGTCTCATAAGATTTGGGAATGAAGCAACGATATTTGTTTGCCTGTGTGTCGGTTTACTTTTTATTGTCAGTATCAGGATTCTCAGGATGAAAGGATTACAGGATTTAAAACTATGAAATATTTAATTATATAATCCTGAAAATCCTAAAATCAAGTAAATCCTGATACGGACAAAATGAATCCCTATCCATTCCAGTTGTTCCAAATCTTCAATGACCTCGAATAATAAATGAAAAGCAGAGATTTCGTCTTATTCAAACGCCATCTGCTATCACAGAAGATCTTGAACCATGGTTTACAGAAGAATCCAACAGTGAATTATCTTCTCTTTGTTCGCTGCTAATCTTCTTTAATACTCGTTCCGCCTGTACTATATGGCGTTCATTATGGTAAACCAAAAAACGAAGGGTATCACCCAGTCTGATTTTGATAAACCGGCTCAATGTTACAGCTGTTTTCACCTTGCTCAGGTTAACTTTCCTGGATTGTTCAAGCAGTGATTCCAGGGTGTTCAATTGTTTCAAAAATCTGTCAATCGTGGTGATCGATAGTTCTAAATTTGAAGGATCCATATACTTCAGTGCTTTCATTTTCTTTCCATTATCCGCTTTG
This sequence comes from Splendidivirga corallicola, assembly GCA_030442035.1. Taxonomy (GTDB): domain Bacteria; phylum Bacteroidota; class Bacteroidia; order Cytophagales; family Cyclobacteriaceae; genus Splendidivirga; species Splendidivirga corallicola. The sequence continues at coordinate 227,347 of JAUJEA010000013.1, read as the reverse complement.
ACTGCGCTGACAAAGTAATCACCAAGAATTCCACTTTTAAAATATGGTGTTTCCTCAATTGCTTCGCTTTTCAAGAGTTGAGTTTCAATTTCCGGTAAATAGTAATCTCCATACAAATTCAAGTGTTCCAAACACTCCAGAATACTCCACTCGTTTGGGCTGGGTCTGAAACTTACCGTCGCAGGCTGTAGTTCTTTGAACTTATTGGTAGAATCTTTGGCCTGCCTTGTTAGGTCTAAAAGTTTTTCAATTAATTGATCCTGATCGATTCGCATATCCCTTCGATTTTTATAACAAAGTTCGTTCGGAATTTTGATTTTATTCTTGATCGTAATCAAGAATTTCGGACTCTGCTCAATGTTTCCGGCTTCATCCGCAGGTATGAGGCTATATACTTTAAAGGGACATGCTGAAATAAATCGGGGCTTCTTTTCAAAACCCTTTCGAGTCTTTTAGCCGGTGAAGCCGTTAAGAGGTCAATTTCTCTATCGATTTGTTGTATGAGCAGGTATTCGAGAAATTCGGTGTACTGTTCCAAACTATCCTGACTTTCTTTCAAAATATGCTGAAGTGTTTCCTTTGAGATAATCTTTACCTTTGTCTGTCTTATCGTTTGTATGTAAAACTCCGAAGGCTTATTGCTTACAAATGATGACAATGAATTGATGATGGAACCGTCATACCCAAGTCTGAAAATGATCTCCTCAAATTCAGATAAATAGAACACTCTGACGGCACCCTTTTCAATCAGGTAAATATTTCTTTCAATCTCTCCCTCTCTCAACAGAAAACTGCCTTTTTTGAATACCTTGCGTTTGGCCACTTCATCAAATGCATTCAATACTTTCTTGGTAAAACTTAAAACACTAATTTCTTTGTTTTCTGCCATATAAATGAGCTGTGTTCAGGGACCTGCAACTAACAACTACATCACTTTGTGGTGCATAATTGTTGTAAAACTTTAATCTAATGGATTTTTAAAAAAATTCATATCCGTATCGGTAACATACGTGTAGATTTCTGTGGCTTTGATTGAGTTATGACCTGATTGTACCTTATCTCACTGTTCGAGAGTTGTAGTCTCGAACTATTGGGCTCGAAGTGATGAAACAAGAACATATTGTTCGTTCTAAAGCACTTAAAGAAGAGGTAAAAACCATGGACTACAAGTCCAAAAACATTGGTTCGGGACATGTTGTCCCGAACAGGGGGGATGATAAAGCAACAATATTTGTCTGCTTATATATTGGTTTATTTTTTTATTATCAGTATCAGGATTCTCAGGATGAAAGGATTACTGGATTTAGAACTATGAAACGTTTAATTGTATAATCTTGAAAATCCTAAAATCAAGTAAATCCTGATACAGACAGAATAAATCCCTACCCCCCCTCAGAGTCCTCTTGCGAGTGACTCTGAGGGGGGAGGATAGTGACTCTTCTGAAGGGAGGAATGAATCTTTTCGCCTCCGATTCCGAGACTAAGTCTCTGCTACTCATTGCTCGTTCAAAGGTCACCCGCTATTGCGGAAGACCTTGAACAACGAAATAGCTGAAGCTTTACGAATTAATATTAATCCTTTTAAAAAAAGCCTGACGGTGGCTTCTGCCGATGGGAATGGTATGATCCTGCATATAGATACTATTGCCGTAGATCTTGTCAATCTTCTGTAAGTTGATGATGTAGGATTTATGAACCCTGCAAAAATTCTTTGGACTTAATAATTCCTCCCAGTACTTCATGGTGTAGGCAATCAAATATTTTTTGTCCAGCGTGATGAGTTCAACAAAATCACCTGAGGCCTTAATGCAAATGATCCTGTCAAAAAATATTTTCAGGATCTCCCGGCCGTCTTTCACAAAAATATAAGAATCGGGTTTTTCTTCTTCTATGTATTCATCCCTGGGATCCAACCCGGCCTGTGAGGCGTAAGAAGGGTTTACTTTATTGATTGCCCGTATAAATCTTTCCAGTGAAATTGGTTTGACCAGGTAATCGACAACATCCAGTTCAAACCCTTCCAGTGCATAGTCGGTGTAGGCTGTGGTCAATATTATTTTAGGTCTATCGGGAAGTATTTTCAGGAAATCCAGGCCTGACAGCTTAGGCAGGTGAATATCCAGAAAGATAAGATCTACTTTTTCCTTTTTAAGATAACTTACTGCTTCAACTGCATTTGTAAACGTAGTAAGCAGTTTTAACTCCGGTAAATCTTCTATATACCGTATCAGGATTTTCTGGGCCGGAAGTTGATCTTCAATGATCACACAACGTATCTCGGTCATATTAATTCCAGTTCTAGATCCACCTTGTATACACCATTATCCCTGTTCATATCCAGTTGATGTTTTTTTGGATATAAAAGTCTGAGTCTTTCCATCACATTTTGCAGCCCGATACCTGACGGTAGCTCTTCATTACTTAGATCAGGCGTGTCATTGTACGGGTTTGTGCATTTAAAATACAACATTTTGTTTTCGATGGTTATGCTGATTTCAATCTTTATTTGATCCAATTGGCTTGAATGACTGTGTTTGAAACAATTTTCAATAAAGGAAAACAATAGTAAGGGGGCTATTTGATATCCTTCACTTTTGCCCTCAACGTTAAAATGCACTTCCCCTCTCCCTTCCAGCTGCAGACGTTGAAGATCTACATAGTTCCGGATTTGATAAATCTCACGAGATAGTGATACAAAGGAATCCTGAGACTCATAAAGCACATAACGTAAAATATTGGACAGCCTTAAGATCATTTTAGGCGTTTCATCAGACTTGTCAAGTGCATAGGAATAGAGGTTGTTGAGATTATTAAATAAAAAATGCGGATTTATTTGTGACTTTAAAAAATTCAGCTGGCCTTCAAATTTTTCTTTTTCCAGCTGATCTATCTGTTGCAGTTTGCTTCTGTAATCCCATGCCAGTTTGAACCCCAGGAAAAAGACAAGAATGGTTCCTATTTCGATCAAGCCATAATAAGGATTAAACAGGTCTCCCCTTGTATCGGGGAAAAAAATTTTTTCCAGAACTAACTCTTCGATAAACATGGCCGTCGTCAAGGTTGCCAGAAGCGATATTACAAACCAACCATATTTCTTTCGGTAAAAAAACCTGGGAAGCAAGACATAATTTACCACCATAACCATCAGGATGTAATTGACTGCAAAGACAAGCTCGTCAAGGCTGAGGCTTGGTTCCCTTTTTGAATAAGCAATACCTATCAGGTACAGTCCCCATAATAAAGCATGGACAACTTTTTCATTCTCTACCAGTTGTTTAAAAATGTTCTTACCGGATTTCAAATTATTTCTATTGCACTTGTTTAATATATGAAAGTTTGGCTCTTATTCATTACGATAAACTTTATTATCCCTCTTTTTCCCGGCCCGTATTGCCATTGAAATACGGTGAATTCGCCTGTGGGATGGAATTAAGAGAAGTCATACGGAAACTATCGTATGACTTCCTCTGGCATCGTTAACCTATTTATCCAATGCCAGGGCTGAATATCAGCCTTTTTGTTACACTCAATCAGGTTCAGAATTGTTTAAGTCCCGAATACTCAATGGCATCACCCTTACCAAACCCATAACTTATTCCCAGAACAACCCTTCTTTGGCTTCTCTGGCTGTCATTGAAACGGAAAAATGCGGGCTGATCAGCCGTAGAAACAAAGCGACGAGAGTTGAATACATCTCTTACACTTAGGTTAATTACGGTCCGGCCTTTAAACAGCTTTTTCTTAAGGCCCAGGTCAGCATAAATATTGTCGTCGATAATAGCTTGCAAATTTTGTATTTCCGAGCGATACCGGACCCTGATCTCTCCGGTAATATCATTTGGAAATTTAAACTTGGTGGTCAACCGGCTATTCCAACTGGTATTGTTGAAATCAAAAACATTATTCTCAAAGTTGCCGGTGCGTTCAAAATACATCCAGTTAAAATCAGCCAAAACGGTAAGCCATTTGGTAGGTTCTATTTTACCATTGATCTCAATTCCGGTATTGTTACTTGATCCGACATTTTGGGGAGAAGAAATTGTCAGGCTGTCTGTGACCTGTATAATTCTATCGACCACATCGGTTGTTTTCCTATGAAACACAGCTACATTCAGGGAGGCAATATTCCATTCCTGGATGGTTGTTACTTCATAGGAATCGGTGTATTCAGGAAGCAAATTGGGATTTCCTACAAATTGATTAAGATTATCCCTTATCGAAGTAAAAGGATTCAGGTCCCAGCCATTCGGACGGTGTATCCTGCGGGAATAACCTGCCTGTAGTGAAAGTTTATCGGACACCTTGTAGGAAGTGTGAAAGCTTGGGAACAAATCGGTATATTCTTGAAAATGTCTCTCGTCGCCAGTTACAAGGAAGGTATTTAAGTCGGTATTTTCCATTCTCAAACCAGCCTTGAAACTGATCTTACTCCACTCAATGGAATAGGTGGCATAAACGCCCAATACCTTTTGAAGATATTCAAATTCATTCGTAAAATCCACGTTGTTTACCAATTCACCATTGATCACATCATCGATACGATAATCGTTGGCATTGTCATTGATTTCGTATTTCGCGCCTGTTTCCAATATATTTTTCTTGGTAAAAGGATGTGTATAATCTATTTGATAGTTGAATTCAGCATTTGAAAAATCCGTTTTCACGATCTGCCTAAAATCATCGAATGATCCTGAGATATTGGTATTTTCAAAATTTGAGGACTTGTCTTTTCCAAAGAATGATCCTGTTATACTGGCCAAAAGTGCTCTATCTTTATTTCCCTTAAATGATCTTTTATATTGTAGTTCGTATTGCCATTTGGGATTGGTGGCTTCAGTGACTTCGTTTCTTTGCGAAGAATTAATTGACTCCCCTACCTCATCCTGCAAATCATAATTCGTAGTGGAAAATTCATCTTCTATCTCATAACCGAAATGACCTGTGAGTGTCACCACATTCAAAGCATTGATATGGTAGTCGGTTCCTAAGATAACATTGTAAAACTGTTCATTCTTTTCGCCCTCACCGTCATTGAGCAGCTGTCTCGGATTAGCGCTTAATCTATCCAGGGTCAAACCATTATAATTGGAAAGAAAGGTTCTTTTACCAACACCAAACTGACTATACAAGTTGAATTTCTCGGTTCTTCGGTTTAGGCTCAGTCCGATACTATGGTTGTTAGGTACACCTGTATTCAGTGTCACCGATCCATTGAGACCTTTTTTATCTTCTTTTTTAAGTATTATGTTAAGAATTCCGGTAGTACCTTCGGCATCATATTTGGCAGAAGGATTGGTAATTACCTCCACCTGCTCAATCATTTCTGCGGTGATCGTTCCCAGTGCATTGCTATTGGCAATTACAGAAGGTTTACCATTGATCAATATTTGGACGTTGCTATTACCTCTAAGACTGATTTCACCTTCAATATTAACATCCACAGAAGGCACATTGGACAATACATCCAGTGCATTTCCCCCCGAAGTACTCAGATCTTTCCCCACATTAAAAATTCTCTTATCAAGATGAAAAGTAGTCTGGGACTTTTCACCAACTACTGTAATTTCATCCAGGACTTTTTGGTCTGGCATGATCTTCACTAGTCCCAAATCTACTTTGTTTTCCTTTATTTCAAACTCATGAATTTGCATGGTTAAATAACCCAAATAGGCTACTTCCAGGTAAAAATCAGACAACGACGTTTTGATGGAAAATTTGCCTGAACCATCTGTTATGCTACCTGTCATCAATCTTTTTTCGGCTTTGTCGAATATGGAAACCGTGGCGTATTCAAGTGACTGGCCGGAATTGGCATCTACCACATGACCGCTCACCTCCGTTTGGTCTTCGCTCTGTACAGGATCTGCTGATGATTGAGCCGCAGCATACTGGAAAACGGCCATCATTAGCAAAGTCAGTAAATATTTATTGCTCATCTTATATTTTTTTCATGTAAATGTTAAAGATCCCCTCTACCCCAGATGTTCCACGGCTTTTAAAATCTATATAGCGACAATCCTCAGTATTCCGATCAGTTCTATCGATGTGTTCTCTTTGATCGCCCTTTTCGCTTAACCAGTAACTCTGTGTGGTAAGGGTTCTGTAGCCTTTTGCACTTATTTTATAATGAATGTGCCGCCGCCGTCCTGAGTAGAGACCAGGGACAATACTTCTGAACGAATATGCACCTTTTTTATCACTAATCACAAAACCCCTCAAAGCAATTTCCGATTCTTCATAATGTGCAATATCCTGATTACCCTCAGGGTGATAGATACCATCAGCATCGCAATGCCAAATTTCTATCTTGGCATTAGGTAAGGGTAGTTTGCCTTCTTTGTCTCCGTATATGCGACCGGAAACGACCATCGGAATTCCAGTGAGATTGGTATAGTTAAGGTTTACCGTTTGAGCTGTATTTTTTACAAAAAAGGGTCCTTCCGTTGCAGCATCGGTATATCCGCAATCATTACCTTTTCCGTCAGTCATCTCCTTTTTGGAAATAGCCGATATCCCTAAAGCTGCAAAGGGTGCCGTGATCAGGCTAACTCCTAACTGACATAAGAATAATTTCCGTGTTGTCTTTTTCACTTTGAGAATTCAGATTTATCGTGTCATTAAGAGGCGGACTTCATATCAATTGATACATCATATTATTGTTGAGACATCTCAAGATTGATCTCAACGGTTACATCATCACCAATGGAAGCCATGCCATTGCCCACATTGAATTCTTCCCGTTTGACTACAGTAGTTAATTTTAACCCTGCCTTAAGCCTGCCGTTTCTATCGGTGATGATCCCTCTTATTTTTCCATCAAAAACAGCTTCTTTGGTAATTCCCTTAATAGAAAGATCTCCCGTGATTGAAAATTTACCATCTCCCAGATTTTCGAATACAGCGCTATTGAAAGTGATGTTGGGATATTTTTCCACACCAAAGAAGTCATCGGCCTTAAGATGATCGTCTCTTTTGTCATTGTTTGTATCAATGCTGGCCGCATTAATGCTCACCTTTACTTTCGGATTATCTAATTTATCATCGGAAATGGCCTCAATGTCGAAATCACTAAAATTTCCGGTAACATCGGAGATCAGAAAATGTGAAACCGAAAAATTAATAGAGGAGTGGCCTTTATCCACCTTCCAGGTAGATTGCGCCCTGGCATTTACCGCCATGACGGCCAATATAATGATTAAGAATTTTCTCATTTTTTAAACATTTTTTCAATAAACATTAAATCAATGTAGAACCCGCTACAGTTTTTGAATTTCGTGTGATTTGTGAGGTTCTATGGATAACAAACTTAATCCGGGTTGGAAAGACAATAAAATAAAATCTGTCAACGACCGGAATACATGGTTGAACTGCATATATTCCCGTTATGCTGCTCCGGTCGAAAACCAGTTGATACCACTTTTGATTTGAAGAATCTAAAATTTCCCAATAGATGATTTTGAAATGCGGCGATAGATCGGTTGGTCCTGATCTTCAGCGCTAGAAGGTGACCTTTGAACACCTAATGAAATGGGAAGAGACTTTGTCTCGGAATCGGAGGTAAGATTAAGAAAACCAATCTGTTGTTATGGATTGGTTTTTCTTTTTGTCTGCACTTTGATTTTGTGATTAACGCGATTGCTTACGATTGAGATGAGGATGGTTCTAAAATTTATCTCACTCATCAGAGCTTATGCTCAAAAGAAAAAATCAATTTGTTCCATTTATTTGTACGATTTCCCAAGCTCCTGTAATTCATTACTGCCTTGTGAAATTTCCATTCCCATCGTTTATGAATGTGAAGTTTAAATCCCTGTTATCCGGAAAAAAATCCAGATCCCCATCCTGATCAATGTCCTGGATTCGTATCCAGGGAAACCATGCATCTGAATCCGATCCCGGGTTATCAATCTTATTTGTTACATCGACAAATTCCCTTCCTCCATTATTTGAAAGAAGCTGAATTCTGCTTCCTATATAAAAGTTGCTGTTACCGCCACCGGTTCTATTCACAATCAGATCTCTATCACCATCAGCGTCCAGGTCCTCGGCATCAAGGTCCAACACCGTTCCGTAATTATTGAAAGCCGGAAGCGAAGTGCGTAGGTTATTGCTGTAAGTACCTAAAGTACTTCCCCAATAAACACTCGTAACGTCTCCATCCTGCTCATGTGCTCCCACCAGCAAATCAACAAATCCATCTTCATCGACATCGATCAGTTCTGCGGTGAATATCTTCTGGATACTTTTATCGAATCTGTCATCTACTTTGGTTAAGTTTCCTGCACCATCGTTGATGTAAAAAAAGGGATCGAAACCACCAACAAAAACATCGATGTCTCCATCATTGTCCACGTCAGCTGCAGCTCCTCCGTGATGAAATCCAGTCTGATCTGATAACTTGGTCCAGGAAAAAGATCCAACTGAATTTTGAATAATTAATTTAGGATTGTTACCCGGAAAAGGATTGGCATCAAATCCATGATCAAAAACAAATACATCATCCAAACCATCATTATTAAAATCTGTCACAATGGATTTTCTGGCATGGGTTGCGGGAGGCATATTGTCATTAAATTCCGTTGTTGACGAAGTGAAATTTCCCTGGCCGTCATTTATAGCCAAAATGCTATTCACTTCTCCTTGAAGTTGGAATTCGCCTGTAGCCATAAACACATCAGTCACACCATCACCGTTCGCATCGAGATAGGCTATGGCATCTCTGAGATTGCCTGAATTCGCGCCGGAGGGGATAATTGAGTAATTCACCAGTATGTCAGTTTTCGCATTCGTATATGAGCTTCTGGCATCCGCGTTTGAAGATGGGGAAATTTTCAGATCCACTGTTGGCTCACTGTCATCTTCGGCACACGAAAACAACAGAACCGACAGAAAAATCATCAATATCCGACACTCTCTTAAATGATTCATATTTTAATGGTTTTAACATTATTGTAAATGACCGGCAGTAAAAGGCATTCTTTACCCTCTTAAAAAACACGTCCTCTTAAACACTCATCTAATTAAATCTGCCCGGACAAAAAATATCGTTGTTTCACAGGTTTTAAAAATGGCCTACCTGTCCCAAACAAAAAATTAATTCTCCGAAAATATCCTACATAGCTTTTATATGAATGAATGAAGGCATTATGCCTTTGCAAAGGATTATCTTGTAGCCTTATAAGAATTGGTGAGGCTTTAAATAGGATCAAGCGGAATTTCTTGGAAGTAGCTAAGCTTAATTCAAAGAGTAGAGTAGGGCCTGGGAGAGATTTTCAACGATATTTTATATAGTGCACATGCTGATACTGATGTCCTTTTACTTGATCAAAAAGGTACTGTGTTAAATTCAGGTTTTCTTCACACAATTTCTTCAAAGCCGAAACATATAGGAAGAGCGCTTGCCAAACAATGGATTAAAAGCTCTTTTGGCTATGTGATCTGCAAAAGGCAATTATGCTACAGATTTTTTGCTTGACTTCTTCAACATTGATTTGATGGGTCAACTTATCTGGATTTTACAGCTATACTATGTCTTTTCTATTCTCATGCTCTTAATGTTGATTGAGCCTTTCAATGGCTCATCTTGAATAGAATCAACCTGGCTGTTCTCATTATTAGGAGGATCTTCAAGAGGCCTTCTATAAATTGTTATCGAGATTTCTTCGGTATTGATCTTTTCCTGCTTCAACAAATTTCTTATAGCATCACCAAGATCAATAGCAACTGTTCCTCCCTCAGATTCGACACCATGTTTCGCATTCATCAAGCCAAACAGACCAATATTTCCAACATAGTATTCACTTTCAAACTGGGGGTCAGATAAACCTTCAGGGAGATTGATGTATACTTCAAAAGAGCCTGTTGGTGCTTCATCATAAGTTATACCTTCTAAATATAGAATATATTCAATATTCGAAGCATCTTCTAACACCAGGTCATCAGTTTCTTGTGGAACAGCTGAGAGTGAAAATGTTGTGAGCTGATCCGTAACTTTTTGATTGACATTCAGTTCGAATATTCTTTTTGATGATTGTTGCATGGATTCTAATGTTTCCGATTCATCTGAAGATTCGGCATTGGGTGTTTGTGAAGCAAGCAATTGAACACTTTCTTGTTGATCATCATATCTATATCCTAATTGATTAACCGTACTCAAAATTTGGGCTCCCGTTTTGGAAACTTTCCTACCATTTTCATCAAAAAATTCAAATACTGTATTCATCCAAGCCTCGTCATTTGTAGGGTTTGCTCTGCCATTTCCTAATTCAAGCCATTTTTCCCAAAGGCGATCAATATTGGCATGATGCAACCAAAAAATAGGGTCTTGAGCAGCAGTGTTAGGGTCCGACATCCACCCACCTATGCCCATATGAACCACATCATGAGGTTGATTCTCAATCCTTCCATGCGGACCTGCGAAATGAGAGGGGCGTGTAACCCTTTGCCCACCAAAGCTTTGACCTGAGCCTGTAGAAGAAGTAAAATTTATTCTACTAAAAGCGGCTTCATAAGATACATCACTTGGATTCAATCTACTGCCGCTATTGATTCTGGAATTTCTTTCAGAATTGTATAATGGGTTGTTGGTTGTAGGTAATCTAAAAACTTCAGGTAATCTTCTGAAATCAGGATTATCACTATAATTCCAATAAGGTAGTGACCAATTGGTATCACCTGAAGCATCTCTCACAATTCTTTCGAAATAATAAAGATATATTCTATGCCAGGCCAAAAAATAGAAACTTCCATGCTGACATTGATCCCATAACTCTTGCGATGGGCTTGTGTAGGTTCCGTGAATTGCAGCTTGATATAACCAGCTAGTTGGATCTGAGGAATCTCTTCTTCGCATCACCTCAATTGCTCTTTTGTAGGATTCTATAACTGGATCACCGGTAGAAAGGGTGTTAATATCTTTTCTAACAAATACCTGATTCTCTGCAGGATTCTGTCCTTCACCATTACCATCGGTTGATTCGGATTCACTTGTAGTATTGTTACCAGGTCTACCTCCACAACTAAACAACAGCAACGATATGAATAATGTTGGGATAAATAATCTCATTATTATTTTGGATTTGTAGTTAAACTTTGTCAAACAAGATTAATAGCGAGTTTAAAGCTTCCGGCTCCAGAGTAACTTTTGACTAAGATATGATAAGTAGCAGGTTCTTCTGGAGAGATTGCGATCACTTCATCAGAACTTACCGTCCAGGCCCTAATATCAAAATCCAATGTGGAAGGTTCAATGCCCTTACTGACATATAAATCAAAATCTGCCTCATCAGATCCTTCCAACACAATTTTTGCCTCCGCAGGAATCGCTAATGAAAAACGAGCTTCATCACCAGTATTTGATAAATACCCCTCTTCTATAGCTAAAAATTTAAGTTTAGGAAGTCCATATAATTTCTGAATCCCAGCAATATCATCATCTCCAAGTACTAATTGTTTTGGATTATAGGAAGGATACATTATGGCAGATTTTTTATCTGAATGTCGCAAACCAAGTAGATGACCAATTTCATGAATCGCAACCGCTTTGAGATCTATTTTACTCGTGGAATGTCTATTAGCAAACGCTTCAGCATCATCAAAATGCAATTCACCGGAATGTCTTCCTCCACAAGGAGGTGGATAAAAAGCATGGGCCAAAGTTCTTCCCACTCCGTCAAATGCATTACCATCCCCATGATCTCCTTGATGCCATGCAATTCGGAAATCGGGATTTTCCCATATAGTTACCTCCTCAAAAGTAAGACTACAAACTTTTTGCCATTCTGCAAATGCTTCTCTGACCAGTTCCCTTGCTTCATGTGGATCTCCGAATTTTTTCGAATCATTCTCAAAAGTATAGGTAAGTACATTTTTGTTTTCATAACTACACCCTCTTAGCACAAAATTTGAAGAAAATTGATCTTCTTCAGGTAAGCCACAACGAGGTTGAGACAATAGTTCCTTGGTATGTGGCCCTGCAATGCCATCAATTTTCAATTCATCTTCATGAAAACGTTGGTATTTAATAACTGCCTTTTGTGTCTGCTTACAAAAAGTTCCTTGTTCATAACTATCTTCCTTTAAGTATCCTAATCTCACCAATAGTTTTTGAAGCATAATCACATCATTCGCTTCTGGTTTCTTTACAGAACCGATGTGCTCATCGTACACTTTAAAAATACTTTTTTTATTGTTGGACATAATTCAACATATTAAAATTAACTCACGTGGAGTAGATATGGTTACTATCTATTGAATCATTGCATAGCTTAAAAGGTCAAACATTTCTATTTCCTTATTAGCAACGGTGTTTGAGGTCATACCCCATTAAACATAAATTTAAAATCACAAAAATTCTATTGATCCACAATACCCAAGCTTGGGCATTTTTTATTCACAAATGTTTAACTTACTGAAAAGATGGATCAAGGATTAAGAGGTGTCAGATAGTTATAATGAAGATCAAGGATCAAGTAAAAGAATTGTGAAACTATGCAATCAACAACAATTGGGCCGCACGCTGGATAGAAAAAAACACGCCGGAAGAAAATAAAAAAGGAAGTCACTTTACGTAACTTCCTGACTTCGAGGAGCCCCCAGTCGGATTCGAACCAACGACCTACTGATTACAAGTCAGTTGCTCTGGCCAGCTGAGCTATGGAGGCTTTTATTTAAAAGCGATGCAAATTTATACGTTAATTTTAATTTCGAAAAGGTTTAAAACAATTTTTTAGTAAAAAAACATGAGTCCTCTGAGAATCAAAAAGTTAAATTCTCCTGATAATTCTTAACTGTTCCTTTAGGTTCTCCAGTTCCTTGGTGGCTTTATCAATTTTACTCTCAAATTCCTCTCTTACCTGGTCGGCATTTTTTGAATTGGCAAAAAACTCAAGGTTGTTTTTCCAAAGCGAAATATCGTTCTCAATATTGGTTATTTGCTTACGGATATTAAATTCCTTTTTGTTCAGTTTTCTGTCGGAATTAGGCGTCCCTTTCAATGAATGAAGCTGGATAGTAAGTTTCAACTTGTTTCTATCTTCTTCATCCAATTCCTGTGCTTTTTCAATAAAGGCATCTACTGCTTCGGTGAACTTGCTTTGTATTTTTTTGATCGCATTTCTTGGCACAAAACCTATGTGATTCCATTCTTCCTGAAGTGCGGCCAAGGCATCCACATCACTGGAACCTTCTTCGGCAAGTTTCATGATCTTATTACAGATCTCTTCTTTCTTTTCGAGGTTCACAAAATACTCTTTCTCCACTTCCTTCAGGTTTGCTCTACGATTATTGAAAAAGTGATCGCAAGCATCTTTAAACCTTTTATATATCTCATTTCGAAACTTCTCCGGAACAGGGCCAATATTCTTCCAATCCGCCTGGAGATGCTTCAGATCATTGGCTGTTTTTTCCCAATCCGTACTTTCCTGAAGCGCTATGGCCTTTTCTACAAGTTCTTCCTTCAGTTTTAAATTCTCTTCTCTCTGTCCTTCCAGTTTTTTGAAGAAATGATTCTTGTTATTGAAAAAGGCTTTAAAACCGGTCCAAAATGGTTTATTCACTTCCTTCGCCTTTTCCCTCGGCAAACCGCCTATTGCCTCCCATCGTTTCTGAAGCTCAAGGATCTCTTTTGTCTTTTGGTTCCATTCAACAATCCTATTGGAGTCATAAGTAGCAAAAGCCTGTACTTCCTCAGCCAGTTTTCCCTTTGCTACAAAATTCTCTTCCAGTTCTTTTTTCAATTGATCATGGAATACTTTGCGTTTGGCATAGATCTTATCGGAAGCAGCCTTAAATCGTTGCCATACACCTTCCTGCTCCTCTTTAGGTACCGGTCCCTGATGTTTGAACTCATCATGCAGTTCATTAAGCACCTTAATAGCATCTTTAATATTCTCAATCTCATCCAGTTTCTCTGCCCTTTCGCAAAGTTCCAGCTTGGCCTTGAGGTTCTTCCTACGATCGAGCTCCTTCAATTCAAAATAGATACTTCTATTGTCATAGAAGCGATCCATTAAGGCATTGTAATTCGCCCACAAATTCTTAGCGTGCTGTCCCGGTACCTGACCAATAGCCTTCCACTCGGCCTGAATTTCTTTAATGCTGTTGATGCTGGTAGTTGTCTCCTCACCATCAACCAGTTTTCTTAAATTCTCCAGAACTTCATTGGCTTTCTCATAGTTTCTCTGTTTCTGAAGTTCAAGATCACTGTAGTATTTATTCTTTTTATCTTTCAGTAAGCGATGTGTGGCATCATAAATTTCAACCTGATCATCCTTGTATGAGAAATCGCTTTCTTCTCCTCCTCCCGCAACAAAAGCCTTCAATGCCTGATCCCTCTCTTCATTTTTGATTTTGTTGAAAACAGGATCTATCAATTTAAGGACTGTATCAACTCTTTTTACATCGTTTGATTTGGCAAGTTTTTGAATTACTTTGACCAGTTCTTCTTTGGTTGATTCCGAGTAATCTGCATTGAGTAGCTCATCTGTTACCACTTCGTGCTCTCCGCCTGTTTCACTCTTAGGGTTTTCTTCGGACGATTGTTGTTCTTTAGCTTCAGTTTTTTGCTCCTCTTGTTCCTGCGTTTTGCTCACAACTTCTGATGCACCTTCTTCGGTACTTGCTTCAACTTCAGTGGGCTCTTCGGCTTCTTTTTCCTTTTCCTGAGCTTCATCTTTTACTTCCTCGTCTGCGATTTCGTTTTCCTCATGCTTCGCAGACTCAGGAGCCTGTTCTGCTTCAGCCTCATTGGTAACTGCATTTTCTTCACTGGCTACAGGTGTTTTTTCTTCCTCCTTTTTCTCTTTTTCTTCACCGCTTTCTACCTGGGTGTCATTTGTATCTTCCTGAATTGGTTCTGCACTCGTTTCACTTTTTATCTCATCATCAGGTACATTCTCGTCTTCCTCAGATGGGTTGATCTCTGCCGCAGGTTGGTGTTCTGTAGTTTGTTGAGCTGGTTCAATCACTTCAGTTACCTCTTCAGATTCTTTCTCCTCTGATTCAGTTTGATCCGAAGCCGTTTCACTTTTCACTTCATCATCAGATGGATCTTCGTCTTCCTCAGATGGGTTGGTCTCTGCTACAGGTTGATCTTCTTTAGCTTCCTCGACTGGTTCAATCACTTCAGTTGCCTCTTCAGATTCTTTCTCCTCTGATTCAGTTTGATCCGAAGCCGTTTCACTTTTCACTTCATCATCGGAAGGATCTTCGTCTTTCTCAGATGGGCTGGACTCTGCCGCAGGTTGGTCTTCTGTAGTTTCCTGAGCTGGTTCAATCACTTCAGTTACTTCTTCCGATCCTGTCTCCTCTGGTTCCTTTTGTTCTTCATCGGATTCAATTTCTTCTTTCTTCATTTCAATATTCTCATCGCTGGTTGGAGCATTAGTCACCTCGTCAGGATCAGTGCTTGTTGATCCGGCTTCCAAGTCTTTATCAGAAGTAAGCTCCTTGTTTTCAATATTATCTTCTCCAGGAGTTTGCTCGTTTTTCTCATCATTTGTCGCGAAACCTTCTGATGTCTTGTTTTCTTTGCTCATCTTTAGAATATTTACTAATTAGTAAATCAATAATGTGACCGCTGCTAAATAACAAAAATAACAAAATATTTAATTTAATCTGGGATCGGAAGGATAGTTAGAAAACATCCTAAACTTACCTCCCATGTCCTTTAATACCTCTCTCCAAAGATTTTCGGGATTCTCATCAAAAATCTCTTTGGGCGTCGCATTTTGACGAATGATCCAAGAATTTGCCTTTAGCTCTTCTACCAGTTGACCGCTGCCCCAACCGGAATAGCCAATGAAAAACTTAAAATCATCGGCCGGTATTTGTTTTGTCTCTATTAATATTTTCAAATTCTCAAAGTTTCCTCCCCAATAAAGTCCTTCTGATATCTCAACACCTCCTTCAATAATATCTCCCGCTCTATGAATAAAGTGCAGTGTATTTTGTTCAACGGGTCCTCCCACATAAAGGGTTGCCTTAAAATCCTCTATTCCTTCAACAACCTCATCGAACTGCATCACTGATGGTCTATTCAATACAAAGCCAAATGACCCTTCTTCATTGTGCTCACACATCAAAATTACGGTTCTTTCGAAGTTGGGATCCGGCAAGAAGGGTTCCGATATAAGTAAATCTCCTTTCTTTGGTTTGGCATTTCCCCGATATTTATAATCCATCATCTTTCCGTTTTAATGTAGCGCAGGCTTTAGAGGAAGGGATTTCAGTACCTCACCTTCTAAATTATTAAGCTCCTCCAATCTATTATAAACCTCATCCTTATCAAAATAGTTTAGTGCCATTTTGACAAATATGTTCCCATGTTTTGCTTCTGATGTCCAGAGCATTTTATAAAATTTCTTCAATTCACCTTCCTCCAAAGCATCTGCCACTAACTTAAAACGCTCAGCGCCCCTACATTCTATAATACTTGCCAGAAGCAACCTATCCAGGAACCTATCTATCTTTCCGCTTCTACATTGATCAACCAATTGCTTCACATAGATATCCTGCCCTATCTCTGCAGGCAGCTTCACTCCATGCCGTTCCATAATTTCATATACGGCCTTGAAATGTTCTAGTTCTTCAATCCCCGTTTCAATGAGTTCCGGAATTATCTCTACCCGATCCGGATATTTTGCAACAAAACTCATTGCCATCGCCGAAGCCTTTCTTTCACAATTGGCATGGTCCTGTAAAAAACTATTGAAATCACTCATCACCATATCAAGCCATTCCTGACTGCTTTCACAAGATAGTTCAATGCTAAATTTCATTTGATTAGATTATATTTTGATATCGGGGAAATCTGTCCCTCTTTTGAATTTGATTTATTTGTAAGTATAGCCAAAAGATATTGGTTATTGAACCGGGGATAAACATTATTTTGTTATTAATTTAAATAGCATTAAGGCTATATTTTTACACAAAAATTTAAATACGATCAAATTTCACACTAATTTCATGTATGCAAAACTTATGATTAAAAAGCATGTGGAATTCGCAAAGTTTACGTTCCCTTCACATGATCAAAATCATAGTTATCGTTACAAATAAACTTGAGATTTGCAGTGCCATTGTTATATCAACAAGGCAAGGACTTATAGATTATTCGGGATCAAATCTTTACTTTACCAATGCAAACAAACAACTTAGCTGACATTAGAAACGAATACACCAAGCAAACGCTTGACATTGATCAGGTATCACGTGATCCAATATCACAATTCAATAAATGGTTTGAAGAGGCGCAAAGCGCTCAAATAACAGAACCCACAGCCATGACCTTGTGTACTGTTTCCAAAGAATGCAAACCCTCTTCCCGTATTGTTCTCCTGAAGGGGGTGGTCAACAATACGTTTGTCTTTTTCACAAATTATGAAAGCCAAAAGGGTAAAGAGCTTCAGCAAAATCCATACGCCTCTCTCTGTTTCTTTTGGCCTGAACTTGAAAGACAGATCAGAATTGACGGGCTCGTGGAAAAGACCGATAAAAGCGCCTCAGATGATTATTTCCAAACAAGACCAAAAGGTAGCCAAATAGGCGCATGGGCATCTCCCCAAAGCAGCATTATTGAGAATAGGACAGTCTTGGAAGAAAAAGTGGAAGCACTTTCCAATCAATACGATAACAAAGAAGTGCCTAGGCCAAATCATTGGGGTGGTTATCAACTTTATCCTGAATTGGTTGAATTCTGGCAAGGGAGAGCCAGCAGATTGCATGACCGAATACAATACAAGAAGTCATCAGACAACCAGTGGCTGATAAACAGGCTTGCTCCATAAACTTGATGGATTCTGTTGATAATCTTTACTTAGAAAGGTACGCATATCCAAAACGACTTATTAAAAGTGATCCGAATGATGAGGTAAACATCATTGTGGTTATCCCCTGTTTCAATGAACCTGATCTTATTACTTCGCTCATCTCACTGGATCAGTGCGATGCCCCCGGATGCAATGTTGAGGTTATCATAATCATCAATGAAGCTGAAAACTGTTCCATTGACATTTCTAAAAGAAACAGGCAGACCTTTGATGAAGCTTCTCAATGGATCTATGAAAACAAATCGGAATCCATTGATTTTCATTTGATCTATCTCGATAACCTACCAAAGAAACAGGCAGGTGTCGGCCTTGCCAGAAAAATTGGTATGGACGAGGCTGTCAGACGGTTTGAGTTTTTAAAAAAACATGACAATGGAATTATTGTATGTTTTGATGCCGATAGTCAATGCGATAAAAACTATTTCACTGCCATAGAAAAACATTTCCTGCAATACTCTCTTTCGCCCGCATGTTCTATTTACTTTGAGCACCCATTGGATGGTAAGGAGTTTCCTACGAATATATACGAAGGCATTATCTACTATGAGTTGTTCCTACGGTATTATGTTAGTGCATTGCGATATACCGGTTTTCCATATGCTTTTCAGACAATTGGTTCGAGCATGGCTGTAAGGTCTTCTTTTTATCAAAAACAAGGTGGCATGAATAAGAAAAAAGCCGGGGAAGATTTTTATTTTCTGCACAAGCTCATACCACTGGGAAATTACACTGAACTTAATGAAACTAGGGTGATCCCTTCACCCCGTATATCGAATAGGGTTCCTTTTGGCACCGGCAAGGCTATTTCACAATGGGTTGAAGGAACCGGAAATCTAAACAATATTTATGATCCAAGATCCTTTATGGATTTGAAACAGTTCATTGAAAAATGCGATGAGCTGTTTAGGATCAATGAAAGTCAATTACAGCGATTGTTGGATTCTTTGCCAGACAGTATATCCGGCTTTTTATTGGAACAAAATATTACCAAAAAACTCATAGAAATAAATAACAATAGCTCCAATATAAAGACTTTTAAATCCAGATTTTTTAATTGGTTCAATGGATTTAAGGTGTTAAAATTTGTTCACTATGCCAGGGATAATCATTACGAGCAGGTCCCGGTGGAGCAGGCCATTGAATGGCTCATGAATGTTTTTTATAAGGATCTTGAAAAATCCGCAGACACCAAAGAGATGCTTTTGAAAATGAGAATATACGACAGGTCTAGATCAGATCAAATAAATTAGATACTCCGATATTCCTTTCGACTGTAAAGCCCTCGCCATATTTTACACCAATGGAATGTCCATATTCCTTTGCCCTGGCTTCAATAAATTCCAAAAACTCAGCGGAAGAAATGAATGATTCGGGTTCAGTACTGTTCGGATCATAAAATTGTGACTTAAATGCTTTAATCGAGGCAAGCTTTTTTTCCCAATATGGGGATATATCAACTACCAGGTCAGGAACAATATAATTGTTTTGAACATAGTGGTAAATCACCTTGGCTTTCCAGGCATCTTGTTCAATACCGTCGTCTGAGGTCGTTTCGATCATTTTCAAGCCGGCCATGAAATTAGCCTCACTGGCAAGTTTGGCTCCCTTTGCATGATCAGGATGTCTGTCTGAAATGGCATTGGCTAAAATAATTTCAGGTTGGTATTTTCGAATCATTTTCACGACTTCCAATTTATGCTCCTTATCCACTGTGAAGTGTACGTCTTCCAAACCAAGGTTCTCCCTTGCGCTTAATCCCAAAATTTTGGAAGAGGCTTCCGCTTCCTGCATTCTGATCTCAGGGGTTCCTCTGGTTCCCATTTCACCCCTGGTCAAATCAACAATACCAACTTTTTTACCTTGATCTATATGTGATAGTATGGTGCCGGAACAAGATAATTCCGCATCATCCGGGTGCGCAGCTAGCACAAGAACATCCAACTTCATAACAATACTTTTTTGGGTCATTTTTTACCCACGAACCCTTAACCTTCGCCCGATTCGTAGTATGGTACTTCTCCTAATACCATTTAGTCTGCATAATGTATTAATGGAAACTCCATATCTCCTGCTTATTCTGCTAAGGGTATCCCCTCTTCGGATCCTATGATAGATCCGTTTACTTGCTTCTTTAATATACTCAAAACTTTTGGGCGTTAGTTCATAGGTAGTGCGAAGCAAGCTATCTTTTTCAAAATCAAATATTTCAATTGGGTTGACTGCATGCCCTTTATATCTCACCTCAAAATGCAGGTGATTTCCAGTACTTCGTCCTGTACTACCCCCCAATCCTATAGGAGTACCAGCCTTTACCTCCTGCCCTACTCTCACAAGCCTCCTTGTGAAATGGCCATACAAAGTTTCCAATCCGTTTTTATGCCTTAAAACAACATAATGACCATATCCCCATCTGTCGTACTGTGCCATTCTTACAACCCCATCAGCTGTGGCCCGCACCGTATCACCTCTGTTTAACTTAAGGTCAATTCCATAATGCCAACGATACCTGCGAAAACCAAATGCCGAATTGATCTTGGTTTCGGTAATAGGTACCATCCATTGATATCCGGCGATATGATCTTCGAGCGTAATATCAATGGTGTCTTTTAGTTTGGCACCATCGAACTTGTAGGGGTTTACCTTTTTAGAATCCCAGATCATATAATAATCGTGAGATTCGATCCAGTCTCCTCCTACGGCCAGCTCCTCGCTCACATTATAGAGACTAAGCGGTTTTCTGTCAAAAACTCCTTCTTCTCCATAGATCGCTAATAGATCTCTCCTGATATCAATTGAAAACGTATCGGGTGTGGATTGTTCGGAGGCCCTTGCTAAATTCAACCAGGCCTCGTTATGATGACTTAAAAAATCGCTTTCTGCAGACACATACTTATCCTCTCCCGACTTAGAAAGTTTTTGAGCCAGGGCCTTGTCTGGATTCAATCTTTTCTGTCCCTTAAGTTGAAAGACTGTGAATGTACCGGCAAGAAATATTATTACAAATACTAAGGGTTGTTTTTTGATCATTGAGATACTACCATTTCTTTGGCGGCTAAAAACCTCTCGGCATCAAGGGCCGCCATACACCCTGTGCCAGCTGCTGTCACTGCTTGTCGGTAAACGTTATCCTGTGCATCCCCTGAGGCGAATACACCTTCAACATTTGTTTTGGAAGTTCCCGGAACAGTCTGGATATAACCACTCTCGTCTAATTCAAGGTAATCTTTAAAAATATCGGTATTTGGTTTGTGCCCAATCGCTACAAAAAATCCTTGTACGGGAATATCTCTTTTCTCTTCTGATTTGTTATTAAACACCCTCACGGCTTCGACCTGATCTTCTCCCAGAACCTCGTCCGTTTCCGTATTCCATAATATTTCGATATTTTCTATATTTTTCACTCTGGCCTGCATTATTTTCGAGGCTCTCATCTCGTCCCTTCTCACAAGCATATAAACTTTATTGCAAAGTTTTGATAGATAGCTGGCTTCCTCTGCAGCCGTATCACCCCCTCCTATGACCATCACATCCTGTCCTTTGAAGAAGAAACCATCACATACCGCACAGGCAGAAACTCCCTTTCCATTTAGTCTTTGTTCAGAAGGAATACCAAGCCATTTTGCTGAGGCTCCTGTGGCTATGATAACTGATTCTGCTGTTATTTCATGTTTTTCATCAACAATTACTTTATGCGGATATGAGGAAAAATCTACTGATGTTGCCAGTCCAAATCTTATGTCAGCACCAAAACGCTCTGCTTGTTTTTGGAAATCGATCATCATGTCCGGTCCCATCACACCATCCGGATAACCGGGATAGTTCTCAACATCATTCGTAATGGTCAGTTGTCCACCGGGCTCTCCTCCCTGGTATAGAACAGGCTCCAAACCCGCTCTGGATGCATAAATTGCTGCAGTATAACCCGCAGGCCCTGACCCAATAATTAAAACTTTCACTTTTTCTTCTGTCATGCTCTGTTAACTATTAATTCCTACACTTTACGAAATATAAGATATTTATGTTTTACTTGGCAATAACTTATATAATTAGTAATAAGTTTCCATAAAAAAAGGTCTCGCTAACGAGACCTCAAAATATCTTTTGTTTTGTATTCAATTATCCCAAATATGGCTTTAATGCCTTGCTTCTCGAAGTATGTCGTAATCTACGAATAGCTTTTTCTTTTATTTGCCTAACCCTTTCTCTTGTTAGGTTAAATTTCTCTCCTATCTCTTCCAAAGTCATTGAATGTTCTCCGTTCAACCCAAAGTACAACGTGATCACATCCGCTTCTCTTTGTGTTAAGGTAGAAAGTGCTCTTTGAACTTCCCTTCTTAATGAGTCATTCATCAACTCCGAATCAGGAGTTTCTTCCCCGTCATTTTCCAAAACATCCAATAGACTATTCTCTTCTCCCTGAACAAATGGTGCATCCATAGAAACATGCCTTCCGGATATTTTCATGGTGTCCACGACTTCATTGGTGGTAACATCGAGTACTTCTGCCAACTCATCAGGGGATGGTTCGCGTTCATACTTTTGCTCAAGTTCGGAAAATGTTTTTGAAATTTTGTTTAAGGACCCAACCCGGTTTAAAGGAAGCCGGACGATTCTGGATTGTTCTGCCAGTGCCTGAAGAATAGATTGTCTGATCCACCATACGGCATAAGAAATAAACTTAAAGCCACGTGTTTCATCAAATCTTTGGGCAGCTTTTATCAAACCCAAATTGCCTTCATTAATAAGGTCACCCAGGGAAAGTCCCTGATTTTGATATTGTTTGGCCACAGAAACAACAAAGCGTAAATTAGCTTTGGTAAGTTTTTCTAAGGCCAGCTGATCTCCATCCCTAATCCTCTTCGCCAAATCAACTTCTTCATCAGGAGTCAAAAGATCAACTTTTCCTATTTCCTGTAAATATTTGTCGAGAGACTGGCTTTCACGGTTAGTGATTTGTTTGCTAATCTTGAGCTGTCTCATTCAGTACAAGGTTTTGATTTCAGTAAAGAAACAAATTTTGCTCTTATTTCAAATTAAAGTATACAATCGAATATAAAGAATATAATTGTAATATAAAATAAGGGTAATGTAAGATATTAGTTCTTACTTGTCTCTTTTTTCTGAGGTCTGGGCAATAACACTTTTCTTGAAAGTCTAAACTTACCTGTCTTTTTATCGATTTCTACCAATTTTACCTGTACTTCCTCTCCGATTTCCAAAACTCCCTCCATTTTCTCGATTCTTTCCCATTTTATTTCAGAGATATGAAGTAACCCATCTTTGCCTGGTAAAAATTCAATAAACGCACCAAAAGGCATGATAGATTTCACTTTACCGGTATAAACCTCACCAACCTCAGGCATAGCTACGATGCTTTTAATGCGCATCAATGCGCTTTCCATCGATTCTTTGTTGGTAGCAAACACGTTTACAAAACCTGCATTATCTTTCTCTTCAATAATGACAGTAGCACCGGTTTCATTTTGTATTTCCTGGACAATTTTACCGCCAGGCCCAATAACAGCACCAATAAGATCTCTTTCGATTTTCAAGGTAGTTGAACGTGGAGCGTGTGGTTTCAGATCAGGCCTTGGCTCGGCAAGTGTCTTCTTCATTTCACCCAATATGTGTAGACGGCCTTGCTTTGCCTGTTCCAATGCTTGTTTCAGGACATCATAAGAAAGTCCATCAACTTTTATATCCATCTGACAAGCTGTGATGCCTTCCTCTGTCCCGGTTACTTTAAAGTCCATATCTCCCAGATGATCTTCATCACCTAAAATATCAGATAAAATAGCAAACTTTCCAGTTTCGCTATCCGATATCATTCCCATGGCAATTCCGGATACCGGTGCCTTAATTTTAATTCCGGCATCCATTAATGCCAAAGCACCGGCACATACAGTAGCCATAGAAGACGATCCGTTAGATTCCAAAATATCTGAAACAACTCTGATGGTATAGGGATTTTCATCTTCCGGAGGAAGGACCTTTTTAAGTGCCCTGGAAGCCAGGTTACCATGCCCTACTTCTCTTCGGGCAGGTCCTCTATTGGGTTTTACCTCACCTGTTGAAAAACCAGGGAAGTTGTAATGTAAAAAGAACTTGTTAGATCCGGATATCACAGCACCATCGACCGTTTGTTCATCAAGTTTGGTCCCTAAGGTAGTTGTGGTTAAAGATTGTGTTTCACCCCTGGTGAATATTGCAGATCCATGAGGTGAAGGCATATAATCAACCTCGGTCCAGATGGGACGTACTTCATCAAACTTTCTACCATCCAATCTGATGCTCTCATTTAGCACAAGATTTCTGCATGCTTCTTTTTCAATACCGTGATAATATTTTTTGATGAGTGCTTCATCCATTTCATGATCCTCGGGCAGCTCTTCGAGGTACTCGTTCAAAATAGCCTTGAAAGATTCTTTTCTTTCTGCTTTATCCTTTATTTGTTTTTTTGCTACCTCGTAAACCCTGTCATAAAACCGCTTGTGCAGGTCTTCTTTCAAGGCCTCATCATTGTCCTCATGAGAATATTCTCTTTTTGTTTCACTACCAACTTCTTTGGTAAGATCCATTTGAACCTGACACTGTATCTTGATGGCTTCATGTGCCTTTTTAATAGCCTCAAGCATCACATCTTCCGAAACTTCACTCATTTCACCTTCAACCATCAAGATATTATCATAGCTCGCGGCAACAATAAGATCCAATTCTGCTTCTTCCATCAGAGAAGGGGCAGGATTTATAATGAATTCATCTCCTTTTTTAATTACTCTCACTTCCGAAATCGGTCCGTCAAAAGGAATATCTGATACCGATAGTGCCGAAGATGCTGCTAAAGCTGCAAGTGTGTCCGGCATTACTTCCGAATCTGAGGAAATCAAAGATATGTTGATCTGAGTATCAGCATGATAGTCTTCAGGGAAAAGCGGTCTTATAGCCCTATCAACTAACCGGCTAATCAAAATTTCGTAATCAGAAAGTCTGCTTTCCCTCTTTAAAAAGCCGCCCGGTATTTTACCCGACGCAGCAAATTTCTCTTGGTAGTCTACAGAAAGTGGTAAAAAATCAACGCCTTCTTTGGCTTCTGGATTGGAAACAACAGTTGCTAATAACATCGTATCACCCATACGAACTACAACCGATCCGTCAGCCTGCTTGGCTAACTTGCCGGTTTCAATGGTGATAGTCCTACCATCTTCTAATTCAATAGTTTTAGTTGTTACGTTCGGTAGCATAAATATTTTTTTAAATAGCTATTATTTATCTTAAGGTAAGCGGATCAAGTGAGAGGCTAGTAATAGAATGGAGCAAAAGAGGGAATCCTTACTGAATCCCCTCTAATTATATTTATTTTCTTATTTTAAGCTCGGCGATAATAGCCCTGTATCTTTCGATATCCCTCTTGTACAAATAATCCAATAATCTTCTTCTTTTACCAACAAGCCTTAACAAGCCCAATCTTGTAGAATGGTCTTTTTTGTTATTCTTTAAATGCTCTGTTAGGTGGTTAATTCTGAAGGTAAAAAGTGCGATCTGAGACTCAGCAGACCCAGTATCTTTTTCAGATTTTAACCGACCATGATTCTTAAATAAATCTTGTTTTTTCTCGTTTGTTAAATACATGACTAGTCAAAATGAATTAAAATTTAAAACAAGCCACAAAGGTATACATAGCATTTTTCATTACCAAATCATTGCAAAGAATAATTGACCTCTTCATTCACCCTCACTTTTGTTAAACCTTTTCTTAAGTTTTGATACGAAAACACTATAAAAGTCAGCTTCAAATAACCGTGCATCATTTCTGGCCTGCCTCAGGAAAAACAAGCCGAAAGGAAGCAATATCACGTTCGCTGCCCACGCTCCTGCAACAGGGTCCATGAGTCCCTGCTTTACCCATTTTTCTCCCAGGATATTGATCACATAGAAAATAATGAAAAACATGATCGAAATTATCACCGGAAATCCTAAACCGCCTTTTTTGATAATGGCACCCAAAGGTGCTCCGATCAGGAACATCACCAAACATGCCACGGCCAGGGCATACTTTTTATGTTTTTCGATGGCATGTCTCCTTATCTCCGTTTCTCTTTCGATTAACTTATTCACCTGAATTCCCAATGAATTTTTATGACTTCTTGCCTGGCTAAGTGCATGCCGTACTGCCGGCAACATCTTATTCTTGGTACCCATCAGACTATCGGCTTTTGCCAATGCTTCATCAATGGTATAAACAGGCATCTTCTTTTTTACCGGTGTCTTCTTTTTCGCAGGGGCAGGTTTTTTAGGTTTTGGCTTTGATACCGATTTTATTTTTGGTTTAGCCTTCACTGTTACCGGCGTTTTCGATTTATTGTTTACTTTGTTGGTAGCAGCTGTTTTCTTTAAATTTTTTGTTTCGATCTTTTTATTGGCACTGAGCTTGGTCGGACTGGTCTTTGAGTCATTTGCTTTCGCTGTATTAGTGGTTTTATTCGTTTCTTCAATTTCTCTTTCTTTCACTCGCTCCGCTAATTCGGGATCCGCTTCAAACCTTCTGATGCTATCTCTAACAGCTCTGATTGAATCCAGATGCTTTCGTACTTTAACCAGGTCTTCCGGTATCGATACTTGTTCTCTTAAATGATGGGCATAACTCTTATTAGCAAAATTATAAGCCTGGTAGCGAACATCCTTCACCTCTGTTTTCATGGAATCGATATCTCGCTGCAATTGCTTGATGTTTTTCATCAATCTATTGCTGGAAAACAACTTCTTGTCAGTTTTATCGAAATTGAATCCGGCAAGACTAAAAACCATTTTCGATTTCTTGAAGCTACTCCTTACATAAGGCTTGATGTTATTTTTTGTTCTCGACTTTCGTGTAGATTCCTGTGCCACGGAATACCTGTTTCCATCAAATAGCTCAAGGATTAAATATCCACCGTCATCAACCGGATACATTCGACCCGAATCAGCCAGGATCACATCCGTATTACCTGATTTTCTGGTATGATCATAGATCATCACTCCTGAGAGCGTTTCCCCGTCACTTTTCTTCTCATCGATCTTAATGCTGTAATTTTCAATGCCATTGTAAAAAGCGCCGACTTTCAAGTCAAGAGCCGGTTTTTGTTGTCTGACATCATACATTAAACTATAAGCGTTGAGTGCGGCTCTTGGCACAATATAATTGTTGGAAAAATAGGCTGCTATTGTCAATAACAGTGTGAAAATAAAAATGGGAAACAATGTACGGACCAGGGAAATGCCTGAGCTTTTGATCGCCGTTAATTCGAAATGCTCACCGAGGTTTCCAAAGGTCATTAATGAGGACAGTAACACGGCCAAAGGCAAAGCATTAGGTGTCATAACGATGCTGAAGTATGAAAGTAGTTCAGCAAAGACATGAAATCCCAAACCTTTTCCAACAAAATCGTCAAAGTACTTCAACATATACTGCATCAACAGTATAAAAACCACAATGACGAATGTCAGTAGAAAAGGGCCTAAAAAGGAGGATAAAATAAGCTTATCGAGCTTTTTTATCATTGGTGTTTGCGCTTAAAAATTTTGAATGTTCTAAAATCCTGTTTTCTTATTTTAAAGTCTTTCAGCAAAATTACGAATTGCCTGAATAATTATACAATTCATTTGCCTTAACTTCCATCGGACTTTGAGCAAATTTGTTGCCAATTAATGAGGTAAGGTTTTAAGAAAACTTCGAGTGAATCAGCCCCCAACTGTTTCCCGCAGGGTGAGTACCAGATTCTCCCACATGTCCTGGAGTTCATCTTCATCATCCATATCAGAGTAATCAGTAATTCTTAAAAAAACTGATTGTGTCAGTTCGTTTTTGTCAAGCTTGAACTCAAAAAATGAGTGGTCATCATCTTCATCATCCCGAGAGGGCAGGAATTCAAACTTAACGTAGCTATTGGTGCGATGAGCGGTCATTTTCGCCTTGTGATCCTCTCCATCCCAAATAAAATTGAATACCTTATCTTCGTTTACATTTACATCATCAGCGAACCATTGAGCCAAACCACTGGCAGTATATAAATATGGGAAAAGCATCTTCTTTGATGCGTTAATCTCAAACTCCGTAGTAAATTTATTTTTACCCATACACTCAACTTTAAATTTGTATTAAGATATATTTTTTTTGCCATTTCAACAAAATTTCTTCAATCAATGTCTTGCTTTTTAAGCGGCATTATTTGTAAGTTTGCACTCCATTTTTAGCAAGAGTTTAGAATGATTTTTTGAAATGATCAGAAGTTGAAAGAACTCTTGTTTTGGATACGTTGTTGAAGGACATTTATTGTATATGGCGAGGTAGCTCAGTTGGTTAGAGCGCAGGATTCATAACCCTGAGGTCACGGGTTCAACTCCCGTCTTCGCTACTAGAGCAGTTGCGGGTTTTGCGACTGCTTTTTTATTTAGTTATAAAATTATTGGTTAGAGCACAGGATTCATATCCGCCGGCTGGCGGACACGGGTTCAACTCCTGTCTTCGCTACTGAAAGGGATCGAACTTATTTCGGTTCCCTTTTATTTTTGACAATCAATACTTTGACTCCTGTTTTTGGGTTCATTAATTTTTTATCTTTTTTTCTAAAAATTAACGTAAAAAAGTTTTATCATCCTGATTACCAATTTATTAAATTGGGTTCGAGTCTCCTCCTATTATTTTTGCCGGACAAGTTATTTTTTCATCAACCGCATACTCTCATGAATATCAGTGAGATTGCATTTGAGTTCGTAATGGAACAGAAAATGCAGGAGCAAAAGACAAAAAAAAGGACAAAGGAAAAAGTAATCCAGTTCCTCTCCAGAATCACTTAGAACAAAATTAACAAACACAGTTGTGCTAGTTTGGAACGGCTGGTTTCGAGGCAAAGCAGACATCGGTGGATTATTTTTAGCGCTCTTACTTAGCCGTAGTAGTGATCCACCGAAAGGTGAACTATGGGACTGTGTAAGCGAATGTAGCAAAAAGGACAGATTCGCCTGTTGGACTTGGTGCTACTATGTTGTTTTAGTAGATGTTGAAGAACTTTTATTCCTTTACTTTTTTGTGATTATGCTAATAGAAGACATATCCAATAATTAAGAGATAGACTGGAATTACTCAATCAAATACCGCTTAATATGGATCCGAAAATGTTTCACCATTACTCTATTGTAACCAAATAAAATCAATCAGACTATTCAAATCCAGTCTTCATATTTTTCAATACCCACAACGGTCGGGATAAATTGAAAAAGTCTCAAGTTCAGAATTCATCTCGCATTCTTGATAATTCTCAAGCGCCCATTCATAGGTCGATTTGTCAAGTCCTGAATCAGAATCATTGAGCATTTCTTTAAGCTCTCCCTTTTTGCTGTTTGTATTGTGCTTACTTGTCTTTATTTACTCTTACTTTAAATTCTCCTGTCGTGTCAATTACGTCTGAAATAGTTAACCATTTTCCACTTACAGTTGAGTAGTTAAAATAGTCAGTCCAACTTGTGCAATATGCTCTGCAACCTTCAGCACTGACGTTAATTGACAGAATCCCATTTTAATTGTAAGTCACTTCAAAGCCGAGAAACTCAATCTGATCACTTGACCATTTGATTAAAGTCGAATCAAGTGTTTCGTTTGGATATTCGTTTCTCGTAAATCGGTTCTTTAAGCCGGTGTTTATCAAAGCGTCTATTTCCTCGTTTCCTGAACGAATGACCGGGAAATTCATCTTATCAGGCTCAATGTCTTTAAATCTCTCACTTTCCATAAGTCGAAAAGTGTCGATTTTAACACTTTGTCCAAATGCTATTGTTCCAATGAACACCAATATTGTCGTTAGGATTTTTATCATTTTCTAATTAACCACAACGTCTAACTATCATCTGTGAGCTGGACTTATCAAATATCTAGAAGTGTATCTCATTACACTAGCCTCTGCAAATAGCTCAGTTAGCTTATGGAAATAGTGTTTGTTATCATCATGTTACTTTCCCTTTTAGAATTTCAGTTATCAATCCAGCACCAACCTGAGTTGCTATGTTGAATGTCCATTTACCAGCCTTTTTTAAAGTCGAAAGTGCTTTTGATTTATTTCCAGCTTCTACCTCAGAAATTGATTCAGAGATTATCGAACATTGATCAAAGTGTTCTTTTTCAGATGCTTCGGTTTTCAAAGATGCTAGTAAGTGAACTAGTTGCTTTAACAGTTCATTGAAATCGATATTGATATGCTCGGAATTATCAAAATGTTGATTAAATGTACCTCCAGAGATATTGCCTCCGGATTCTACCTTGATTGAATTTCCCTTTATGTTGTCTCCCATATGGATATTGGCTTTTTTAATTACTACGTGTTTATCTCTAACCTTGAACATGTCACCGTTAATCCAGGAGTTATATTGATGGATAGCTGCATGACCAATCCTGAGCTTTTCTTTAATAATTTTATCAGTTCTCTTGGAAGAAGTTAAAAGCAATTTAGAAATTAGGCCAGAGTGATTTCTTGAATTTATTGATGTAACACCGTCTTTGGTATCAATTTTCTTACAATGGAAGTAATTTAAATTTATTTGCGTTGGTGACCGATCAGGTTGAATTTTCTTGATATCTAAAATTTCTTTCTCAACATTCTTTATTATGTCCTTCATGAATTTTTCCTTTTCGAAAACATCATAAGGTAATAATTCCTCATTGGCTGATTTTGTTAACTCATGCAAGAACATTCTTAAGTTTTTCATTTCAGAATTTCTACGTAGTTCAAGAGCAATATCAATAGGGGATTTGTTCTCTGATGATTCGGCGATGCAAAGCATGGCTATTGAGGGTATCTTAACTATTAGTTGATTTATAATATCCGTTTCTCTTATTTTTGAATGTAATCGAATTCTGCTTTCATCGATGATATTTTTGAATTTGCTTGGACCTTCTGGTAATTGAAGATCAGAAATGATCGGGTGCCATTTCCCTGATCTAAGAAATCCCGATCTTGCAGGGTGAGGTGAGTATGTCAAATCAAATTTTTCAGCCAGGGCTAAGTAATCTGCGGTTCCGCTGACTACTTGTGACCAAAACTTAAAAGGACTTTTTTCAATTTTGTTTTCATAGTCTTGTATTCCCTTTCTGACATATCCTTCCAATTCTTTGTTGGTTAAAAGTTGAGTAAGCCAATACGATTTTGATTCTTCATGTTTTTCATCAAATTCGACTGGAGTGATAAATTGTTCACTCGATATGTCCAAGAGTTGATTTAGCCTAGTATTCATATAAGCCCAAGATGAAATCCAACTTCCAATAACATGAATAGAGTTGGTGAAAACCAATTGTTCAATAAGGTTTACCAAACTATCAAGTTGAAATACGCCCGCATCAATTTTACCTTTTGCAGTTGCGTTATTATTTACTCCAACCCAACTCCATTGTTCTCTTGGATCAACTTCTTGGCTCAGAAAACCAGCTACCACCATAAAAAGCCAATTGTCAACTAGGATATCTGTCCCTCTAAGATATTTTTTCATAACGGTGGTATTGATGATAACAACTAAATAAACACAACCCGTAGTGTTTATTCCCGGAATATGACAAATAAAGTGCACCAAAAATCAACCAATACGTGCAGCTATATCAAACGTTCCCGATGGATACTTGGCAAGCTAGCTTTTCAAGGTAAAATAAGCAACCGTAGAAATACGCATTTTGAAAGGAAGTACAAAGTCCGCTTCGAGGACAAATCAAACCCTTGACCTAAGTAACAATGTTTTGATAGGCTCTGTATAATTTGGTTATTTTATTGTAAGATTTGAAAGCAAGAAGTTCGATTCCTCTTACCCTCCCTAAGAAGCTTCTTTCAAGCAAATCTTTATCTCCTGCGAAATTTCATGGATTTCAACCAAATCTTTGATAAAGGAGTTCGATAATAATCTCTTCTGTGCTACCAAAGCAGTTGCAGATTTTGCGACTGCTTTTTTTATTTAGTTAAATATCATCAATCAGCTATTGTTATGTACTATACCTATGTCCTATTCTCCCCTATTCATCGCAAAATCTACATTGGTTATTCTTCAAATCTAATGGAAAGAATCAGATCGCACAATGAGTTGGCCACCAAAGGATGGACAATCAGATATCGACCCTGGATATTAGCCTACTATGAAATGCACGCCACCAAAGCTTTGGCGATGAAAAGAGAAAAGCAATTGAAAAGCGCTCAGGGGAGAAAATTCATTTGGGGAATTGTTGAGCAGAAATTTGGTTAGTGAGCAGGATTCATATCCGCCGGCTGGCGGACACGGGTTCAACTCTCGTCCTGTTGATTTTCATTTCAGGCTAGTTTCATTTTTAGTCAGAGTACTTAGATATACTCTGAATTTTATTGGTGATGTCTCAATAAAATCAATCAAAATGGAATAGGATAAATACAGTTGGGCTAATTTTGAGTTTCTGCTTTCGGGCACGAAGGGGGCATTTAATAATAGATCGTTAAGCCGTGTGAAAACGATCATAAATCTATTCACGTTCCTGAAACTGAACATTACCATTATCCCATACACCTTTACAAACCTATATATCCTTCCAAATTTTAACTTGCCACTATGGTGTTATACCCTACTTGACAACCTTTTTCAGATAGAAAATGACTATATCGCAATTGTTTAGGTATCTTGAGTCACTTCAAGAACGATAACAAATTTCTATTTCGACACCACGACTCTAAAGTCCTGCTTGTTTTTATCTATGTCTAATTGAATGATATAAATCCCTTGTCTGATCGATTTTAGATCCATGCGATGTTTCAAAACTTGATCGATTGTACCAGTCCAATTAATAATTTTTCTCCCTATAAGATCACGCATTTCGATTGAAACCTTTTTGCCATTGTCGGATTCTATCTCTATTTCAACAAAATCAAAGGTAGGATTAGGATATATTTTAATGTTTGGATTGGTTATTTTTATTGGCTTTTTAACTCCAACAACATTGCAGTTGATACCATTATTTGGCACAACCACTAGAGTTAGAATACGTACTGAATCACAATCATTGGAGCGGGGGAAAATGTCTGTATATGTACCCTCTTCTGAATAGCCGGTCTGATGAACCGCTCCAGCACATATTGTATCCTGAACCACGTATTCTGCGAGTGGTAGTACCTTGAGTTCAAGTACTCGGGTCGAATCACAGCCATTGAGGTTCGGGAAAACATCAGTGTACGTCCCTTCTTTAGAGTAGCCGCTTGAATGTATCTCTCCTTCACATATAGTGTCTTGAACTACATATTCAGCAGGAGGTGGCAATACAGTTAGTTTAAGTATTCGTGTCGAGTCACAGCCATTTGCACGGGGGAAAATATCTGTATATGTACCTTCGCTTGAGTAGCCACTTGAATGTGTCTCTCCTTCACAGATGGAATCCAGAAGTATATACTCCAACGGATTAATATTTACATTAAGTTCAATACGACCACCGGTTGCACCGTAGATGGTCAAGTTATCGCAAGAATTTAGAGGATTAATTATCTTTCTTTCAGCCTTTCTCATACTTTCTTCGAAATAGGATAATTGAGCCGGAGAAAGCAATTCGTTAGAAAAAACCACATGGGCCACGTTATAAACACTTGGGCCAAATTCAGGAAATCTAACCCCTACCGAATCAATCCATTGATCTTTTGTGATTTGTGAAAGCTTGCCAGTTACCGTTGTTTCAAAACGGTCCAATGTCTGGTAGTTTTTAATATAGGTGAGCGGAAAATCAACTGAATCCAAAGGAACTAATCCGGCAAGATAAAGCTCTAATTTGCTCCAATGCTGATCACCAATCTTATTGTAGTTTCTATCTACTAAAAAGGTATCAACTCCGATTTCCTGAATGGAACTAAATTCAAAAGAGGTAGGGCCTACCAGGCCTGAACTAGGCATTTGTATATAGCCCCAATGACCAGTTGCTAAATCTTCATACAGATTTTGATGAGCGGCCCATTTATGTAAAAATTCATGTACGATGTAAACATCCGGAGGTCTTGTCCAATGAATAGTAACTAAACCAATAAAGGGGAAATTACCATCATAAATCGGCCTTCCAATTCCTTCAGTAAAATTTGATGAAGGCCCAAATGTTGCCCCGGAACCTGTGCCTAATGGCATGGGGTTAGTTGTATTCTGAATAACAATAAAATTATCATCACAGAAAAAATTACTAAATAGTCCAGTATTTTTCCAATAATCACTACTGGGAAAAGGATCCTGCCCCCAATAAGATTGTCTTTTTACGTTTATTACACGTGAAGTATATTGAATTGTATCATTGATAACTGTAACATTGGGCACCTCGATTAAACTAGAATCATAAACAGCAATACTGATTGGCAAATCCAAATTTTCAACTATAACGGCACCCTGATTATAGAATGAAACATCTTCGTATCTAAAAATAATTTGGCTGAAAGTAGATTGAATTTGAGCACACACCCCAATGGCGGAATATGTAAATCCAGTTCTTGTAAATATACTGTCATTGGCAATTTGATCCCCAAATTTCCCATTATCGTATAATACGACTTCACTAAAGGGTTTGCCGTTCAAGTGGACAGCTTGTGACTGGATTCCTCCCAAAGGATCAGCAATTTTAATGGAATCAACATAGATATCTTTAAGTTTTAAATAGATTCTAAACGTGTCCCTTTTTTCAATTATTACCGGATCCGTATTTATATCCTTAATATAGTTTCCTTGGGCATTTACATTTGAAAAAAAAATCAACCCACCTAAAAATAATATAAGTCTTTTTAACATAATCGTGGTGCTTGAACTAATAATATATGCTCACTTCACAACCCCTTAAATATATATCTGAACCAAGGTAAATGTTTAGGCCGGAAAGACACAATGCTTTCCCTTATGTTATTGCAAGTACCATGTTTTACAGTAATTTGCTTTTTCAAATTAATTGAACCGGTGAAAGGAACTTATGACTCAAACATAAAAACCAATGCAAGTTTGCAAAATTCAAAATAGCTAGCTCCATGAATTTACTGTTATAAGGTACAAAATTTCTTCAAAAAACCGAATGAGGAAAATAATGTATCATATTTTATACAATAAACATTCCGGATGAGGTGAGTGCATTAGATCTTAAATAAAATTCATAAATTGTCTATCTGGGAGCATATACTTCTCAGGATGTTAACAGAGATAATCTTAAGTTAAACTGGAAAATATCATGAGCATTATTAAGCCAAAATTCCTGTTCAATATTTTAGTAATACAACTTTTGTTTGCGAATCAATTCCTAAGCACAGCCCAAACCATTGAGAAATTCAATTTCAAACCACAAGTCATTAGATTTGATCAAACTTTGCCTGTGCTGTTTGAGGTTATACCAAAGGGTGATTTTACTAATGTTGTTTTCGAATACGAACAGGCTGATCGACCGATGTTGGATGATGGAAGCGGTGGCGATTTGATAGCTGGAGATGGTATTTATAGTATTTCATTCGAAGCTAATGAAATAATTGACAAACTTGAAGATTCTGATGTATTTCGCCCCTTTATTGGATTTTGTAAGCTTGTTAATAATACAGAAATAAAACTTAAATTAAATGTATTTGCAGAAATCTGGACCCCTGATATACCCCCTGTCCCCCAGATTCAATTAGCGTCTGATATTATTGCTGGGCCAAATATTATCAACATTATTGATCAGGTTCCAACTGGAAGTTTTGATTTTGTTGGTTGGACCCAGAAATTCTTTGACCATTTCAATGATGATTATGACTTTATAAATATTGTCATTGCACCATCACAGCCAGGGAATAGATTCCATTTCCAAATCAAAAATGACGTTCAAGGAATTGGAAGTTCAATTTTCGATAACACCGATCAATACGGAAGCAATGGTAAGCTTCAAGGAATCAATTTTTTTCCTATTAGCTTTTTTTTTGATGGAGCCAGTACGGCATATCAACATGAGTTAGGACATCAATGGATAAATCATTCAAAAACACCAAATCTTTCACATGGAGCCCCTCATTGGCCGATCTCAGATTTGGCTTCCGGTATAATGGGTTGGAACATAACCGGGAGTTTGATTGGTGGGAGTTTCCCATATTCTCTAATTCCTGAAGGGGAAAATTATCGCTTGGAGTTTCTTGGTAACGATTATGTGCCTTCATTTAATGATTTAGAATTATATTTTATGGGATTGCTTCCCGCAGACTCGGTGAAAACTCATTTTGTGTTTGATAATCAAAATCAAACACCCGCCAATGGACAATTATTGTTAGGTCCTATATCAAATATAACAATAGAAAACATTTTAGCATCAGACGGTCCAAGAGTTCCTAATTATAAAGATTCACAAAAGAAGTTCCGCCTGGCAACAATTATAATCACAGAAAAAGCCTTGGACGCAGATGAAATGGCATTTTACAACTATTTTTCTTTAAGGGCAGAATCAGAAAAGAGTATTCCAATTAAATCCGGTTTCAAGTCAGGTTTGGGAGTACCATTTTATTTGTCCACGGATAGAAGAGGAGAACTAGACACTCATATTGGGGATCAACCGCGATCACCTCAATCTCTAACGGCTGAGCCACAATCTCCGACAGAAATACGATTATCGTGGAAGGACAAGTCCGACAATGAAACAGGGTTTATCATAGAACGGTCCACCCCTCAAAACAATGATTTTGTTGAATTAGTAACTTTAAATTCTGATGATACAACTTTTTTAGATATTGGCTTAACTGAAAACACTTACTATTATTATAGATTAAAAGCAATCAATACAATAGGTGTTTCAGCTTATTCTAATATAACAAATGCAAAAACTTTAGACGATGTAGTAAATATTCCAGAAGCACCTACCAAACTTACAGCTATGGTAGCACAAACAATCCAGGTTAATTTGTCTTGGATCGACAACTCAAATAATGAAACAGGATTTACTGTAGAAAGAGCGATCCTACCTGGCAATACCTTTAATGAAATAGCTATTACAAATCCTGATGTCACAACCTATACAGACAACAACTTAATGGAAAATACAACTTATTTATATAGGGTAAAAGCCAACGGAATAACATTGGATTCTGAATATACAAATGAAATTGAGGTGAATTTAAGTATTACCGGTATTGGAAAAAATCATAACGAAAAGGCGAAAATTTATCCAAATCCATCCTCTGGCCTCTTTACTATTGAATTGAAAAATCGAAATCTTAATCACTGTGATATTTCGATAATTGATGTCTTAGGTCGATCAGTAACGTTTTCAGAATATCAAAACAAGAATTTTAAAAAAATAATTAATGTAAACACAAGCAACCATTTACCAGGTGTTTATTTTTTAAAGATGCGATTCAAAAACCAATTAGTCTATGAATCAATCATTTTAAAAAAATAATCCGAACAATAGCAACGGTGATTACAATCGATATGATGTTAAAGTCAAGCTTTCGTTAGGCTCACCTAAACCACTAGTCCTTGATACCTCCAACCTTGAAACAAGTATGCAACCGTGAAAATACACATTTTGAAATTTGGAACTCAATTTCTGCTCTGAGCAAGGATTTTCACAAGTAGGCGAGAACAAGCAATTACTTACAGCTATTGTTGAACAAATCCTCCTAGGTCGGAAGCATATTAGTTTCTAACTTAGGAGGATTATCATTTAAATATTGAAAGGTTAAGCTATGAAAAAAAAGTAACACCATCATTGAGAAGGCATGTAAAAATGTGCCCAATTTTTCTATTCAGTACAAGAAGCTACATCGATCGGTAGTAGTTTCTGGAAAAAGTCAGAGTACCTTCACCAATTACTCACGTTGTTTGGCGCATATGGCCATGTACTTCCAGAGCGATCTTCTAGAACTAGATGACGATTCTATTCTGGACTACTTACATTACCTAAAGAAAAAGCGAAAGACCCCATCGGATAGTTTTTTCAAACACACTGTTTATGGGTTGCGCTATTTGTACCGCCTCTATGAAAAAGAATCTAGTAAGGTAATTCTTCCAAGTATCGAAAGACCGAAAAAGTATCCTGTTGTTTTAAGTGGTCAGGAAGTAAAAGCCTTGCTTAATGCTCCAACACTGCTTCGGCACAGATTAATTATCGGGCTGCTTTATGGCTGTGGTCTGCGCAATCATGAGTTGTGCAAGTTGAAGATTTCCGATCTCGACCTTGAACGTCAGATGCTTCATGTAAAAGAAGGCAAGGGGCGAAAAGATCGATATGTTCCTCTTTGCAATATGCTTGTCAGAGGCATCAAAAAATACCTGGATGCAGAACATCCTGTTGAGCATTTGTTTAATGGCAAAAGTCGAACCAGTGCATATGTAGCCATGTCTGCCCGAGGCGTACAATGGGCCATTCGCGAGGCCAGACGAAATAGCGGCATCAAAAAACAGGTGACTGCTCATTGTCTTCGTCATACCTATGCCACCCACCTACTGGAGATGGGTACAGATATCGTCACCCTTAAAGAACTATTAGGGCATGCCCATATCGATACAACCATGGAGTATCTTCATGTTGCTCGTATTGGAAGATCATCAGCTTTCAGCCCGCTTGTAAAACTCTATGAAAAGGGCAGCTGAGGTTGGTGATCTGATCAGACAACATATAGATGAAATACCTGAAATAGTTCCAAACACCTGGAAACGCCGCACGATGTATGCCCTGGCTCGTTGTCGCACTGCAGCGATGGGAGGTCATATTGATCAGTGCGATCATCCAGATTGTAAGAAGGTACATATCAGCTATAATAGTTGTCGCAATCGGCACTGCCCTAAATGCCAGGGGCATTTACGGGAGCAATGGATCAATGCCAGAGAGGCAGACTTGCTCAATGTCAAATATTTTCATGTGGTCTTTACACTGCCTCACCATCTCAATGATCTTGCACTAGAAAGGCCTGAACTCATTTATGGCTTACTATTCAAAACAACCTGGATCCTGATCAAAGATTTTGGATATAATCCAAAGTTGCTAGGTGCAAAAATGGGCATGATCGCAGTATTGCATAGCTGGGGGCAGAACCTGAGTTTACATCCCCACTTGCATTGCATCGTTCCTGCAGGAGGCATTACCAAATCCGGAAAATGGAAAGCCACCAGGGCAAAAGGCAAGTATTTGTTTCCCATAAAGGAGATGAAAAAAGTATTCAGAGCACGTTTTGTTACAGCGTTGAGAAAAGAAGTAGCACTGGATAAAAACCTGTCTGAAAAACTTTTTCAAAAGCACTGGGTCATCTATTGTGAACAGCCCTTTTATGGCCCAAAGCAGGTCATTGAATACATGGGACGTTATACACATAAAATTGCCATCAGCAATACCAGAATCATATGTGCCTATGATGGGCAGGTTACTTTCCGGGCCAAGGATTACAGGCACAAAGGCAAACGCGTGATCCTGAAGTTGCCGGAAGAAGAATTTATCCGTCGCTATTCACTTCATGTTCTGCCCAAGGGATTTACCAGGATCAGGCACTATGGCATGCTGAGCAGTACCAGCAAAAAAGCATGCAAACTCATTATCGATGAGCAGCTTGGAGCATTGGTATTGCCGGGTATTGAGAAGAAAGAAGCTCATCGCATCTGTCCTTGCTGTAAAACAGGAGCATTGGTTACTATATCGGTATTTGACGAACGCGGACCGCCAACCCAATGGAGATCATTACTAAAAACAAAGATTTCTAAATAACGACTTTCGACGTATTGGAAGAGGTGCGTCCTAATGCTGATCTAAACCACAAAAAAATCGAACTTTCCAATGATATTCATCGATCAAAAAATCATGGGCGCGCTACATCGACCAATATAGGTTTCAACAGCTTCATTGAATAGTCTGATTCACCACCAGCTCCCTTAGCGCATTCCCCATAGAAACTCCGGATTTGTCAACACAGCTTTCATGTTCGGCCTATCGGCCACACGAATGCTTAGTTATTGTGAGCAGTTATTTTTCTGATAAACTTTCAATTAATCATTGACCAGAGAAATATAATAGGAATAATCCAAAATAAGTCTTGGCTAATGAAGTTTGAAGGATACCAATATGTTATTCTCAAACACTAAATTTGCTATATAATTTATTTTATCTTCTCTATTTGCCATCGTTTGAGTAAGCTCAAGATTTGTTTGTTTTTCTTGTATGCTCACTTTTAATTCCATTCCATTATCGATAATGGCATTATCCACAGTCTCTATCATACCCTCAGGAATAGCATTATAGACTTCTTGAGCCTTAGATGGATTGTATGGTTCACAAATTCCTAATACATATTCTGATCTTTGAGGCGTTTTTTTCATGTTAATTATCCCAATATTGCCCATCCGAGAATCATGGAAATTCCACCCATCAGAAACAAATTGAGCCTTATCTGTAACTCCTATTTTATACTTTTTTAATTTATTGATAGAATTCTTCCTATTCTGTTCTTTTAACTTAATCCAACTATTGGGTTCAATAACGAATTCATTCTGGGAGTCACTCTTGGTGGAGTTTTTAACACAACGGACACAAAATCCACTTTTTTTAGTTGTTAAATCGCGACCAATTTTACTTTCGTTATAATGCAATTTTCGAAACCATGCTTTATTATTGTAATTTGTTGAAGTCCAAAAATAGCCTTCCATACCAGGAACAACCATTGTTGAACCAAGCATTCTTAGACGGGCACCTCCTGGAAGTGCTGAAAAGTTAAAGAAATCTATTCCTTGTATTACCTCTTTTTCTACGAAAATTTGACCCACCCATTCATTGTTTGATTTTAACATTTCACCTTCATAAGTTCCTCGATATCCAATTTTATCCGACTCATCTTGATTCATTCCTAAATATCTCTCAAGGTACATCCATTCTTTATCACTCGGTAAATGCCACCCTTTTGGACATACTTCATTTGCAGTCTTCCAATCATAAAGTCGACCATAAACAAGTGCTATTCCTTGGTTTTTTCTAGCTATAGCAAACTCGTCGGGCAAATATTCGACAGGTTCTTTGTTAACCCAACTACCTTTCTCTGTTTTGAAATTTAAATTTTCAGCCATCCAGATTTGTTGTCCAATTTTGACCCATTCATATTCCAATCCATCTCTTTTATCAATGAAAGTTCCGGTTTCTTGGGCAAAAAGGGTGTTTTCAAATCCAACTATCCAAATAATGTATATTAGTTTTTTCATTGAGTTCCTTTCAATTGCTCACAACGTCCATGTATAAGGCGTGTGCTCACACTTGGTGAATGCCTGTAAAATAGTGAAATCAGCCGGTGCTTCCAAAGTTTCAAGTAACGGCACGCATCATAAATCAAAACTCCCGCGAACCGAAATCATCGAGTAACACAAGCTCTCTCGGCGGCCAACGAAACGGGCGAATCGAGATGCAGACTATAGAAAGCACTTAAGCATATGCCTTCATACAGTTTGTTATGAGTTTGTCTTTGTTCTTTTATTTATGATGTCATTCGCGATTAAGTACGTCAAAGTATTAAATAACGCTAAAGCCATAATAGACCAAAAACCGTATCTTCCGGCAATCCAAGTAGTTGTAGCACAAGAGTGGGCAATTAAGACGAACAGTAAAAGATACTTTGATATTCTATTGGGTAAATAATAGCCTAGAAACATTATTAGAATTATTTCGATTCCTGATATTAGAAATAATCCTGAAACATGGTTAGCCATAAAAATCGCACCAATTGGGTTTCCTTCATTGGCCTTATCAAGGTTTCCTTCCCAATACTCTTTTGGTTGATGTACGATGGTTACTGTTATATCAATTAAGCTGGCAATAAGTGCCGGAGCCAAGTTTATCCATCTGTCAAGTCTGTTCATTCCTGTAAAGTGTTCGGTTTTCAGTTTGCGGTGATTGCTCAGAACGTCCAACTAAAATGAGTATGCGGCCCAGTAGCTATCAACACTGAAGATTGTGGTTTGCAACGTCTTTTCAAATAGCTCAGTTGGCAAATTCATTTCAGTGTTTGTTAGCATTTGTTTTTTACTATAATCGATCGATCATTGACATGGTATTCAAAATGATGTGAGCAATAATTAATGGCCAGAGATTCCTACCTGTTAATACATAAACGGTTCCAAATACAAGCCCGACCAAACCAGTGGTTATTGACCTTGGTGAAAAATCGTATGAATGTCTAAATCCAAAAATTGCTGCTTGTGATAGTACTGCAAGAACTGTCGAAAGTGGAATTTTACTAAACAGTGAATCAAACCGGTTTAGGGAAAATCCCCGGTCCTGGAGTTCTTCTAGAAAAGATTCTATCCAGA
Source organism: Splendidivirga corallicola (assembly GCA_030442035.1). Lineage (GTDB taxonomy): Bacteria > Bacteroidota > Bacteroidia > Cytophagales > Cyclobacteriaceae > Splendidivirga > Splendidivirga corallicola. The sequence continues at coordinate 185,243 of JAUJEA010000013.1, read as the reverse complement.
CAAAAAAGATTATTGAGAAGAAATACGGTATATTCCCCTTTAGTTCGCTGAATCTTTCAGTTCCTGAAACTGATTCTGTGTTAGTAAAAAGTAGATCACGCAAGAATATTTCAAAAATCATTATTGAAATTACCGTTCCTACAAGGACAATGACTGCAACTCCAAGGGATTTCAAATAATTGTCCGGTTTAGTTAAACCCAAATCTTTCCACGATTGCTTTCTGTAATAAAGTAATAAGGTTGCCACCCCCATTGTGGTGAATGATTTAAATAGTGAGTATCCCCAAAAACCGAGACTATCGATTCGGATTTCTCTGATGAGGAACATAACTGATAAGAATATTGTGAGATCGATTAAGGCATTTAGAGGCTTTATCTGTCCGGTTTGTCTAGTTGGGTTCAATTTGATATTCGTTAATTTTATTTTAGGTGTGTATAAATACCGACGGCCCTGCTATGATGAGTGGGTATTAGAAAGTACAAACCATTCCTCTCGCACATAGCCACGCCTTTCTCCAAATTTATTAATTGTGGCGGACTTTCCAATTCCCAGCGAAAATATCCTGACAGATGAAAACCCATTCATTCATAGCATTTGTTGGCAATAGTACTTTTTATTATTCAGTCAAAGAAATGCACATATAGATATGTCATTTCCATTTCTTTGTCGGTCCACAGATAATACTCGCTGAAAGTGTGATCAAGAAAATCCTTTTTGTGATAAATCCTTTCAACATTTTCATTTGGTAGATTCAGCCATTTTGGATGGTGAACATCTTTTTCCAATTCCTCAATTATTTTTTTAAAATCAGGACTATTACTTTCCGCAATTTCCAAAAGTTGGTCGTGGTCAATAATTTTCTCAAATACTTTTGAGTCATATGTAAATGACATCCAATGAACTTGAGTGTCGTACATTCCCCAATTTTTGAGTTTTATTTTTTCAACAGATTCAGGTGGTTTAAATCCAAAATTATCTTCGAAAGACGATACCAATTTCTCTCGGCTTTGAGATTCATAAGCACAACCATAGCTTATTAACATAATAAGCAATGTCAAAAATTTCAGGTTATTAATTAGTTTTTTCGGGTTCATTTATATTATTGCCAACGGTTCAGTGTATCAGTAGTAGCAGATTTCTAGTCAGGAACTTTTCAGTTTAGCACAGACCTTTTTTATGTTTATAATTTCGTTTTATCAATTTAAACCGCTATTAATTATGAGCATTGTTATATGGCGTTAATTGTTATTAAAAATTTTCATCAAAGCATTTCTTAAATCTACTCCTTTAAGGTTTTCACCTATTATAATACCATTTCTATCAATCAAATAATTTTGTGGTATTGCTGACACTAAATAGGTATAAGTGGATATATCCTTTTTCTCATCCCAAACAGAGTGCCAGGTCATATTGTCTTTTATCATCGCTTTTTGCCAACGTTCTTTGTTTCTATCCTGACTTACGGAAAATATCTCAAATCCTTTTTTGTGAAATTCACTATAAAGTTGTTCATAATTTTTATGCTCTTTCCTACAAGGGCCACAACCTGATGCCCAAAAATCAAGTAATACCACATTCCCTTTGAAGTCATTCAGGGCTATTGTATTTCCCATTGAATTTTTTAAGCTAAAATCGTAAGGGCGGTCTCCAACCTTTAGCTTTCTATTTACTGCCACATTATCAATATAATGCTTGATTTGCATTCCATGTATATTTCCCTTTAAGTCCTCTTTCAATGACTGGTAAAACGCTATTGCTTGTGATTTTGGAACCATTTCCGGTAGCCATTTTACAAACCATGAGTAATGGTATACCGAAATAAAAGAGTCAGGATTTTTGTAGCTAAAATCTAACAAATATTTATTTTTCAAATAAAATTTTGAAACCGATTTCAATTGCTTCGCCTCATTAAGTGCTTCTATAGATTGAATTTCAGATAGTGAATCAATCCTGGCGTTATAACTGTTAAGCATGTCCCTTACATAAATTCTGCTTTTTTCATTTTCATCCTGTCTTTGATATCCGGTTACGTCGCAGTATTCAAAATTTCCCCTTTCACCAATCAATGTCATTTTTTTATTGTCTATCCAAATAAATGCGATCTCAAATTTATCATGATCTTTAATTATTTTTGGTTTTATTCTGATTGATAAAAGTAAAGGTTCCTCTAGTTGGCCTTCAAGTTTAAATCGACCATCAACCATTTCCAAAACCTGCTCATTTTCTATATCCGCGTCGTGGTTTGGTTTAATAAAGTTTAGAATTAACTGAAATTTTCCTTCATAGCCTTTTACATATCCGTTCAACTCAAACTTTTCTTGTGCGTTGGAAACACTATTAAAGACCATTGATAATAGTAGTAAGTATAAAATTCGTTTCATAATTTTCTAATTTATACTAAACATAAGGCAGTTTCGCAATGACATATACCAATTTGGTATAGACCACATCTGATATATATTTTTATGAAATTTCTAATCTAAAGGATTTTTTAAAAAAATTCATAAATGTACTTACCACGTGGGTATAAATTTCTGTTGTTTTGCCCGAGCTGTGACCTGGAAGTGTTTGAATGTGCCGCAAGTTTACACCATCTTCCAATAGGTAAGCAGCAAATGAATGTCTCAATGTATGCGCTTTCATATTTTTCCTGATATTAGCTTTAAAGAGGCTCTTTTGATAATGTTTATGATACTTGAACCACCGTATTTCCCTCCCTTTTCACCTTTAAATAAGTAATTCACAGGTTTAAATAATTGATAGTATTTTCTTAAATCTTTCAATACATTTTGACCCAACAAGGTATATCTATCTTTCCCTCCTTTAGCATCTTCCACACGAGTCAACATGCGCTTACTATCAATATCTTTTAATTTCAGGTTAATCAATGCACCTCTTCGCAATCCTGCTGAATATATTAAACTGAGTATACATTTGTGTTTCATTGATCTCCAATAGATCATTTTAAAATAATTTATAAATGCTTCAAAAAAACTAATGTAAATTTTGGCTGTATTCAAGCTGTATTTTCTCAATTCTAGTTTTTGAATATACTCTTTGGGACAGACTCTGCAATCCTTATCCACGACTCTTTTTTTTAAAATCGCTTATTTTCACCTGCTTCTCTGGCTCTATGGGTCGATTTAATGGTTTGTTGCCAATGCCATTAACTTAAGCGTCATTCCTTACTTGATAAGGGATCTCAATCAGGCATAAACTTCTAAAAATGAGATTCCTGCTTACGCAGGAATGACGTCTTCTGTTCGATAAGGCTTAAGTTAATGACATTAAGTTTGTTGCGATAAAAATATTTTCCATTGAAACTCTTTACTCCATTTCAAGTGGCTTGTTTCAAATAAATCTTTATTTCCTTAGAAATTTCATGGATCCTAACCAAATCTTTTATTAGGAAGTTCTTTCTTCTCTCGTCCTCATTACTAAAGCAGTTGCGGATTTTTCGATTGCCTTTTACCATCTCACTCGTCTTTATGAACGAATAGTGTGGTTCTGTAATTTCTATGGATTATCTCAAGCCTTTCGAAGTATAGCCATGGCATTTTTTTGATGTCATCATTGTCAATAACAACATAATATTTGTTACTATTTTCACTTAAAATGGCTTCAAAGGTGGTAGTGTCCTTAATAAGTTCAGCCTTGCCATGAGAATAAAATTGCCCGGAATAAGATTTGTTTTTCCAATAATAGACAGATTGCGTATTTTTCGAATTATTAAGGTTTCCCATTACCATAAAATGTTTATCTGTATTTAAATAAAAATCCAATCTGCCAGGCGTATATATAAACAAGAAAGTAATGAATACCACTATCGGAAAAACTGAAGCAATACCTAATGCTAACTTCTTAAATCGATATTCATGCCACATACAACATATTATGAGTGCGACAGGCGCCATAACGGGTAGTATATAAGTATGCAGCACATTCTTTGATAGGGTAAAGAACAATGGTGTCCATAATAACCAAAGTGTTAAAAACGATATCCACTTATCTTTCCAAATCTCTTTTCTCCTCTTCCAAAGCCAATAAAAAACTATTTGAACCCATGGAAATGCAAATGCCATTAAAAACAACCATATCATGCCAATAGCCTGCGATTTAGGTTTCCCATATAAATCACCTCGCCAACCGGATTCTAAAAAGCGATTGAAATGTTCGCCGACAATGAAATAGTCAACGAAACCCGGAGAACGTTGTTCTGTCAGGAAATACCATGGCATCGCTATTAGCAACGTAATCGGCAAGCCTATTAACCATGGTAACTTTGTTAGAAGTTGTTTTAGAACATCTTTTTGTAACAACGCCCAAACAAACAATGGCGGGCCGGTAAGCACCAGTACCAATGGCCCTTTTGCCAACAGTCCCAGACCTAAAAACACAAAGAATAAATATTTCCATAATAGGGAGTTTTCTGAGGACATGGCTTTCCAGAATGAAAGCATCATCATAGTCACGCAAAAAGCAAGAACGGTATCCGTGGAAACCACACCTGCATGAAGCAAATACTGTGGTGTTGTTACTAACACGAATGCCAATAGAAAAAAAGAAATGTTTCTTTTCTTAACAAAGGAGTGTAAAATAAATATCAAGCTGATACTTAATAAAAAGGACGGCAACCGTGCGGCCAACTCATTGATGCCAAAAAGTTTGAAACTCAATGCTGACAACCAGGTTGATAATGGAGGCTTGGCCCAAAAAGGAATATTGTAGTCGATTTGCAATACTACCCACTCCCCGGTTTCAACCATTAATCGAGCGATTTCAGCGTAGCGCGCCTCGGTTCTGTCTAACAAAGGGATAGTGAATGTAAGAACAAACCGAAATAATATAATAGCTACAACTGCCAAGACGAGAAAAGAAAATTTAGGTCGATGTTTATCGTTGAGCATAGGATTCTTGTCTTAAAATGGGCTGGCCGGAATATTCATGTAATAGTGTTTTGTAATAGCTATTGATCTTGAACAGGTCTATCCACAGCTTAAAAAAGTATGAAATCTTTACTTTCGAATTCCCCTCATCAATCCACCTTTTAAGGGGTACTTCGATCATTTTAATCAAAGCTGTTTTTTTATCATATTTCAATAACATCCTAAAAAAGAGCTCTACATCGAATAGCCATCTGGAAATGAACCTTTCTTTGAATAAAAGATTTGACAATTCTTTGGTGAAAATTTTACAACCACACTGTGTATCATATACTCTTATGTCCAAAATCTTGGAAATGAACGTTGCTATTATTCTTCCTGTAAAAAATCTAAAGTTATTGCGCTCTATTACCGACCCTATTTTCATTATTCTTGAACCGAAGGCAAAGTCCACCCCTTCTTTTAAATAGTTAGTCATTTCCTGAAATTCGTTTAGAGTCGTGGACAGATCGGCATCTAAATAACCAATAAATAAATGATCATAGTAAGTATTGCAATGCAAGATTCCTTTCCTGACTGCCTCAGCTTTGCCAACATTTCTTTTCAGAGATAAGATGTGTACTTGTTGTTCCAACCCCCAGGCAATTTCCTGTAACATATCAGCAGTATTATCTGTTGAACCATCATTTACAAAACACAACATGGTATTGGGTGAATTCAGCACAAACGAGCGATAGGTCTGTAGATCCAGTCCAGCTTCTTCATTAAAGCAAGGAATGACTATACATGTATCTATTTTTTCCGGAATCATATTAAAGCTTAGGTTTTCGATACAAATACCTCTGTGAAAGATTTTATTGGTTGATCATACCTCTTGGGTAATCATATTGATCACTTCGCAATAGATTCTTGGCTTTTTGCTTTTCGAGTTGAGAAACTCCGAAATCTGTGAAATAATGATGTTTCATTAAGAATGCGATATTTTGTTTGTACCAATCATACTTTTCAATAGGCTTTTTACAATAATTCATTAATTCCAGTCTGAGAAGTTCACTTTTGCTCCAATAGTCCTTATCGGACAGGTGAAACATATCTGCATCGCAAATAACTTTTTCCAATAGATCCCCGGGGGTTTGCGGCATTTTTGTAGCTCTTATACAATTCAATATTTTGTTCAAAGTGCTGTTGTCAATAGCTTCCTTTGTTAAAAAATTATAGGCAATACGTTCACTCACACTTTCGTGCCCCTGATAACATTGCGTAAATCCTGTATCATGGAACCATGCAGCCAGGCTGACACAATCAAGATCATGTTCATCCAAACCACTTTCAATACCAATTTTTCTGGCGGATTTTACCACATATTCGGTATGATCAAGATTATGATAACAGAGTTTGGGGGGGAGGTGCTCTTTTAGTAACCTCTTTACAAATTCACTGCTTCTTACCAAAATATCACTCGTTTGCTCACTCACTCAAATTTGTATTTTATATGATGTTCCCAGGTTTTCTTGTTACAAGTCCGGTCTTTTTACCAGCACGCATGTTCCTTTAAAATGGTGGGTAAGGGATATTATTTTTATGCTTTAAATAATCTGATCCCCATTTTTGACAACCATATTTATTGGTTGGGTTCAAGGATGACTATTCTGATATCAGGTTTATGCAGATTGAAAAAACCATACCCTCTGCCTACATTGGATGGAAAGTTGAATGGCTCTGAAACCAGATCAAATGCAAAAAGACTGTTATCTCTTTCTTTGAGGAAATCGTAATATGATTCATTGATGTTTGAAAGTGGAACAATAACAGTGTCACCTGCTATAAAATCTTCATCAAGCAAAGCGACAAAGTTATCCTCGATCACTTCACCATTTTTATCTGCATCATCAAAGACATGGGTATGTATTTCACTCCAGAGGAAAGCGCCTGACAGGTCCTGATTTGATTGGAACCTCTGGACATTGATCATATACCAATTTTTTTCCGGGGGGTCCTGCAGAGGGAAAGAAACTTTTGGGAAGGGATTGGAACAAGCAATTTTTGATCAAGGAATTCGATAACGATCCCTTTTTTATTTTTAAGAAAGTAAAAAAACCAAGATCGAAATCCTGGTTTTTCTGCTTTTCTTAAAATACTTTTTCCCAACCGGATCAAAAATCTCTATAGGGGGCATCTAAAAACTGATTGGCTTCCTCTTCAGAAAATTTGGCCTTCTCACTATCCCAATGCAAGGTTTTATTAGGGAAACGTCCGGCGATGACTCCTAAAAGAATAGTTTCAGTTAGCCTGGAAGCATAGGAAAATGGTGCGCTACAATTGTCCTTTCCAAGACAAGCGTCAACGAACTGATGATAGTGTTTTTTTCCTTCTACATCATAGTTTCTTATAGGTTCTCCTAGTTGAAAACTCTCAATCATTGATGCGTCAAGCTCTTCATATTTACCCTTCACTATCAATCTTGGAATTTCCATAAAATGAGGCAAAAGTAATCTGCCTTTTTCCCCAATAAACATAGCACCCTGTTCAGGTAACTTGTCGTCGTTTGGCAGGTTTAACTCTTTATGCATGTTTGGTGCTCCCGGCCCATCGTACCATACCCATTTTAATGTTTTGGCAGTATACTTGGTCCCCGGAAATTTATAGGTTACAACATTATTCTCCGGATACCCAAATCCTGTTGGCTTTCTGCATTTGTTTTTAATCGTTTTAGGAACATCCAATTCCAAGGCATTATAAGGAGTGTCGAAAATATGTACGCCCATGTCCCCCAGGGTTCCACAACCATAATCCAACAATTGTCTCCATTTCCCAGGATGATAAACATTCTCTTTATAGGGCCTGTGAGCAGATGTGCCTAACCAAAGATTCCAATCTAAAGTCTCAGGAACAGGATCGCTACCCTGCGGGGCTGGTCCGTCATATCCCCAGTTTTTAGGAGACCAGGCTCTAACCGTCTTGACCTTTCCGATGATGCCGGACTGAATCAGCAAAGTAGCCAATTTGTAATCATAAAAAGAATGCACCTGAATACCCATTTGGGTCACCAGGTTTTTTTCTTTCGCTAACTTTGCCATTGCCCTTGCTTCCGTAACATGATGGGTTAATGGTTTTTGGCAATACACAGATTTACCCATTTCCATGGCTTTCATAGAGGCCGGTGCATGGGTATGGTCAGGTGTTGATACGATCACTGCATCTATGCTGTCACCCATTTCGTCCAGCATTTTCCTGTAATCAGCAAATACCTTTGCCTTCGGGTGTAGCTTCTTAGCTGCAGCTAAAAAATTTGAATCAACATCACATAAAGCCACTACATCAACTAACTCATGCGATGAAATATCTTTGAGGTCCTGGTTACCCATGTTGCCCACACCAATATGGGCCGTTCTTAATCTTCCGTCCTTTCCAAGTGCCCAAGCCGATGAGGGCAACAAAGATATAGAGGCAAGAGCAGCTGCATTTTTTATAAAATGTCTTCTTTTCATTTTCCACTAATTCTAGTTATAACTTCTTAATTTTTATGTTTCTAAACCACAAGTTGCTACCATGATCCTGAAATCCTATATAGCCGGTTTTGAACTTTCCATAGTCTGGTCTATCTTCCCATTTACCCGAATTCTTTTTTTCGTACCATTCTTCAGACCAGGGAACAAAAGAGAGGACTTTTTTACCATTTAGCCAATGCTCCACTTTTTCAGGTGTAAATACGATTTTAGTGGAGTTCCAAGATCCTGCAGGATTTAATACTTTTTCTTTTGGATCCGCCGCATACATTGCATAGTCTGATGCCGTTTGTTGCAGGGGTTGTAGCGCGGCTGGGTTTTCTGTGTATCCAAGACTCATGTTGTAATCCGTCAAATCATGGATTTTAGCATAATTCTCATCGTCGATCAGCTGGTACTCAGGAGAAACATCCGGTGGTCCGCTATATCCTTCCTTCAGATGATAAAAGATGCCGCTGTTACCTCCTTCCGGAATTTTCCATTCTACATATAGTTCAAAGTTTTCAAATTCTTCGGCACCATAGATGATATCCCTGCTTCCCTTGTAATCATAGTCTTCTTCTAAAATTTGCTCTGTGCTAAAGGTTAGGGTATTGTCCTTTATTCCCCATCCCGGGGGTAGGGAATCCCCATTGTAGGCTCTCCAGCCCTGGGTGCTGGTCCCATCAAAAAGTACTATCCAATCGTCAGATTCAGCTTCAGGACTAACCTTGGCTTCGGATTCGGGCTTGCGCTCTGTACTACAAGAAGAGATCATCGCAGCAAGTAATAATGTTGTAATAAGTTGTTTCATAAGTTTCTGCTTTAAACTGTTTATTCAATTAGCCCATAGGTGAGATTCTCTATCAATAGACAGATAAAAAGTCCTATACACTTAATTATCACATTTTTTAAGTGTTCTGTAAAAATAATGTTTAATATGTTTTTACAAACCCAGAGAAATTATTGTTTCTAACAGTAGCATTCTCCCTTCTTCAGAACAATATAAAGTTTACCAATCGGTTAATAGCTATTTTGGAAGATTTTGGATTATGAGACATAGGCAAAATTATAATGATAATTGGTCTGATCATTTGTAGAACTAACAAATAAAACCATCGCAACTCCTTGGAAATCTCTGGTTATACCAACAGAGCTATTTTTTTCTTTTATTTCCAACGCTATCAACGCTGCCTGTGTCATAACTAAGTAAATTTGAACATCAACAATTCTAAAATTGATAATAATGCGTAGCCTGAAATTCACTTTTATCTTTCTTGTTTGTTTGTTAGTTTTTCTTAGCTGTGAGAAAAACGATATTTCCCCTGGTGATCTTGAAGTCTCTTCTCATGATAAAGTATTGAAAATCCATAACAGATTCGAATCAGAGATTTATTACTTTGTAGTAGAAAGAAACACGGCGGCATTGATAAACTGGGTTCCTCGTGTCGGTAAAAATTCACCCTTTGTTGAATCTGGCAAAACTGTTGAGGTCAATTTTGAAAGCATATTAGGATATAAAGATGATGCGGAGGAAGCTATCGTATATTATTGGATCGCAATTCATCAAAAAGGATCATTAGTTCCGGGAAACGTCCATTCAATTATTGTAAATCTCTAGCATTCTACCCATTGCATTTACAAAAATGAGTATTGCCTTCGAATTATAAACAAAGACCACACCTAATAAGTGTGGTCCTGTAACCGTTATTTCCAAAGTATATAAAAAAGAACCCAATGATCAATTTTTCACATTTGAATGTTTATACCTTTACCCCTTCACCTTTTCCCTGATTGATCGGATTCCAAACTCCTGACAAGGCCGTTTCCTTTACGTATTCTGAGAAGTCTTTAGCTTTTCTTCCAAGTACTTTTTCAACACCGTCAGTGATCGTGGCATTCCTCCCATCCAAAACATGGGTAAAAAGATAGTTAATCAACCAAATATAATTTTCAGGCACTTCAATGGCTCTGAGCATTTCAACATACTCATCTATTGAAATGGAATTAAACCGGATATCTCTCCCGATAGCCTTAGAAATTTCCTTGACAACATCTTTGAATGTCAATAGCCGGGGACCAGTCAATTCGTGAATCTTGCCATTGTGCTTATCATGCAGCAGTGATTCTACCACCACGTCGGCGATATCATCTGTGTCTATAAAGGGTATTTGTGTCTCGGCCCTTGGTAAGGCAACCTGACCAGCCAGAATTGGATCAAGAAAGAAGCTTTCACTGAAGTTTTGATTAAACCAATCGCAGCGTACAACGGTCCAGTCTACACCCGCATTCATAACAACCTGTTCACAGAGTTGTGCCTCTTTTTCTCCTCTTCCTGAAAGAATAACCATTTTTTTAATACCATTTGCAACAGCCACGGAGGTAAACTCCTTAATTGTATTTAATGCACCGGGCACTGCTAAATCCGGCTGGTAGGTAATATAAACAGTGTCTATATCAGCCAATGCACCAACCCATGTTCCGGGGTTTTCCCAATCAAAAGCGGGTTCTTCGGTCCGAGAACCAATCCGAACATCGATACTGCGATTGTTCAATCGTTCAACTACTTTTCGGCCCGTTTTTCCTTTTCCACCGATAACCAGAATTTTTCTATTTTTCATAACAATTTGTTTTTTGGACTTGAATATTTATTGATTGTAAGAGATTCAATTATTTTGATAATTCCTGGTTCAAATTTTTGATGCGATCGATCCATTGATAAAAGCCGCTATCAGGAGGGTAATGAATGAGAGTACTGAAAAAAGAGTCCTGATTGCATGGAACAGATTCCAACGGCCCTCATAAGCTGCTCTTATTGATTTTAGCTTCTCAGCACTTAATTCACTCAGGTTGACAGGGGCCAATGATTCATTCAATGGAACATTGCCAAACATCGTTATGCCAAGTGTTCCGATCATATAGAATGCAATGGAGGTGCAAATGAAATAGAAAGGCAGGTGAAGGTTTTCCAGGTATTGATAGTAACCGCTAATCAATAACATGATTAAGGAACCAAAAAAGATGATAAAGAATCCAGGATTGAGAATGGCCCGATTAATAGATTGCATGGTCTCCAGATACGTGTGATCGGCAACCCGTTTGGTCCCTGGAATAACTGATACATACCAGGCATAAAAAAGCCCGGCTGACAAGCCTGTCAGTACAATGGCACAGAGCAATACCATTCCTTTTATATTGTTTTCCATGTTCTTAGATTTTTTGATTTGAACAAAAAGCGATTTTTGAGGTTTTCATGATCCTTTTCTTTTCCGAATAATGACTATACAAAGGTGCTGTGAGCACACGCAAGTCATTTGTCCGAAAAGGATTAAGATTTGTTCTGAAGGGATTACTTCTTTACTTCACTGGGACGGAAGCCGAATTTTTTAATAAAAGCATTTGAAAAAGAACTCAGGCTTTCATAGCCTACCATCCACGCAGCTTCCTGAATACTCAAACCTTGATCTCTTAACAAATCATGTGCTTTTGTCAGGCGCTCATTTTGAAGGTATTTAAAAACGGGAACACCAAACAACGCTTTGAAATCCTTTTTGAGTTTGTAGCTATTGAGCCCTATGAGCTTGGAAAGCTCGGTCAATGAGGGAGGTGTCTCTACATTTTTGAGAAGGATTTCCTGAGCCTGATAGAGTTTTTCACGATCCTTGTCTTTGACAGTATCCGAATGAATATTAGAAAGCTGTCCAAAAAAATGAGATAGGAGCTCAATCACCTGACTTCTGAGAAACATGATCCTATTTTTCCCTTGATAGGTAGTACTAAAAATTTTATCAACAGCCTGTTGCATCTGGTGGGTCATGTAAAATTGAGGCCCTTCCACATAATCGTCAGCAGGATTTACAAGTTGATGTAAAAATTGGCTGAACATCTCTCCTTCCTGATTGGGAAGTTTTTCCAGGTTTTTGGTTGCAGTGACAATGCAAATACATTGTAAGGGTTTATCAGGAGCGATGTTATGTATGAAGTCTACTTTTTCATTAGCAAAAAAAGAAAGTGCAATTCCCTTGGTATGATTGAAGGCCCGTTCATTACCTTCATACTTGATGGATAGTGCTACATTACCCGAACCATAAAAGGAAACACCAATAACTTGTTCATCAAATGCGCATTTGTCAATCGATGCGATTCCCTCATCAGATTGTTCGATTAGAACAGTAAAATCATTGATATCTATGATGTCTCTGTGCATAGGACTTGGCAAATGATACCCGGTTATCTGAGTAATAAAGATAAGTATATCTGCACAGATTTTTGAAGGTGGGATTTCGGTAATGGTGTATATCTTTAAAATAACCCAAAGTGTAGCGGATCAGTCTATCCAGCCTGGTACTTGATCTTTTGCCGCCCCAGGTAATTTAACTCAGCCTCATTTTTAACTAGCTTTATGGCTTTATCAATATAAATTAATGACTCTTCCCTGTTTCCAATTTGATATGCATATTCTGCGAAGGTGCCGTAATATAGGTATGCCCGCTGTTCCAGGAGATTTGGCTGGATCTTTTCGAGTAGACTTTTCACCGCCTTCAAATCTTTTCGCTGCAACTGCACAACAGCCATATTCAAGAGATTCATAGGTGATTGTTCCAGTTCATTCAACCGTTCATACCACACCAGAATTTTGTCCCAATTAGTCTCATGGTAAGAGGAAGCCTGTGAATGCTCGGCAGCAATAGCCGCCTCATAATGATACTGACTAAAAGTTTCCGTATCCACAGCCTTATTCATAGTTCTATGTCCCAAGGCAATGAGTGGCATATACCATTCAGATCTATCCTGATCCCTAAGACTAATGATTTCCTTTTGGTCGTTTGTTTTGCTTCGTAACCGGGCAGCCTGGAAACAGAACAAAGCAAAAAGAGCCCGGCTGGCTGGTGTGGCAGTATATTGATTATTCAACAGGACTTTTACTAGTCGCATGGCCTCACCACATAAGTCTTCCCGGATAAGCATATCTTTTCGGCTGGAATGGAACCCTTCATTGAAGATCAGATAAATAACCTTTAATACCCTATCCAGTCTAGGCGCTAAATTAAGTTCACCAGGTATTTCAAAAGCAATATGCTTTTCCTGGATCATTTTTCTGGCACGGACTAATCTTTTTTTTACTGTCTCCTCTCTAAGCAATAACGCAGAGGCAATTTCTTTTCCGCTGAAGCCAGAAATTGTTCTAAGTGCAAATGCAATTTGATCTTTTGAGTTAAGGACCGGATTACAGGCTGTAAAAATCATGCGTAAAACGCTGTCCTCTACTTCATGCTCCAGGAAAAGTTCATTAATGGCAATGGTCGTTACACCGGCTTCTATATTAGCAATGCGGGCATCTTCTGCCGAAAGCTTCCTGAATAGGTCTAATGTTCTGTTTTTAGCAGACTTGGTTAGCCACGCCTCCGGATTTTCCGGCACATTGCTTTGCCATGCTTTCATGGCGTTAATAAAGGTATCCTGAACGGCATCCTCGATCGTTTCCAGATGCTGTAACCCAAAAATTCGAATTAAAATGGAGACCATCTTTCCGTACTGATGACGGAAAAGATGGTCTATCATTTTTTGTTCCGGCATTAATTATAATACATTAATTCACGGACTTCGACTTTTCCTCCTAAGTCATAATCAGGATAGTCTTGTGCGATCCCAATGGCCCTTTCTATATTCTCGGCTTGAACCAGATAGTATCCACCAATAATCTCCTTTATCTCGGTCGAAGCACGGTCTGTGATAGTACGATCGGGACCATTGATACGTTTCAGGTCGCTTTGCAAGGCATTACCACCTTTAAGAACGCCCTGCTTTTCCATTTTTTCCTGCCAGGTCATCCAGCTCTGCGCCCGGCCTTGTATTTCCTCCGGGGAAAGCTCCATTTCAGCATAGTCGACCCCAATAAAAATTAACATAAAGTCTTTCATATCGGATTTCTTTGAGCATTGAGTAAAACTAAATGAAATGTCTTACATTTCCACACACTCATGTATCTCAATGGAAGCGGTCGGATGCCACGACAAATGTGGGTGATTATCAAATAATGCATGAGCCGCTTCAGTGTCATCCGCCTGCACAATTGAGTAACCGGAGACTTGTTTGGAGCTATTGACTTTATCTCCTGAAGGATTGATGGCTACTCCACCTACTAAAGGTGCTCCAAGATCAACAAGAGCATTTCCAATTTTTTCTTTCCAGGCAAGCCAATACTTCATGCCTTCAGCTTTTTGTTCGGGTGTTGCTTCTGCCATTTGTGCCATGGCTTCAGGTGCTGCATGATAGATCGCAATGAACTTTTTCATAATGGTTTTCATTTAGTTTGTGATAATACTGCCCTCATAACGAAACCGGAAAAGGAAGAAGGGACAACTTTACAAAATATTTTTTGGGAAATGGAATAACTTCATTTACCTCTTTATTAAGAATTGATTACAATATTTAGAAAATGATCAAGGAACCAAAAAATAGATGTTTTCCGAACCCTTAGCTACCTTGTTCTATTGGTATCAATCATTTGTGACCTCCAAAATTTTAAGTAAATCTTCTCTTTCAGAAAACCATATCATAAGGAAATTTAAGGTAAAAACTTTGATTGGCGCTTATAATCCTCTTTCTTTGCTGTTCATGCAGCTCAAGCGAAAAATATCAGCGCTATTCTTTTTGCTAGTCATTAGTTTGGTGATGATGCATAATGTCTTTCCACATATGCATCATATCCTTGATGAATCTGCAGTATCGTCGGAGCACGTAGGGCATCATCATGGTCATGATCACCATCATGCCAATCACCACCATTCACATGATCAGGATCCACAAAAAGAAGCACATCAAGGTCTCCTTTCCATCTTCCTGGAGAACCATTCGCATCAGGATCATTTTCATGGGTTAATAGAGCTGGTAAAACTTGAAAAAAGAAATTCTCAGCTCAAGGTGTTTTCAATGGATATGCACCTTGAAAAATCAAATCTATCACCAGGATTATACAGTCAAAGTTCTAAAAGATACATTCACACCAAACCCAGGTGTAAAAGAAATCCTTACCTATCCAATTGCTCATTACGGGCACCTCCCTTTTTAGGTTGATCAGTAGATGATGGGCGATTTATCAAATCCTGTCCATCCAATTATTGATTCAATCATTAAATCATATTACAAGCACAGGCAATGCCTGAGGTAATTTCAGAGACATGCAAGGGTATGATTAACCTATAGTCTCACAACATCAACAAACCATAAATTTCAAACAATTGAATAAAAGCATTGTACTCGCTTTGAGCGTGTGCCTTTGTTCATTGAGCGTGATTGCGCAAACCAATGATATAGATAAGGTATTACGCGAAATCGAGCAAAACAACAAATCACTGCAAACACATGCGGCTTTGATAGAAAGTAAGCGACTTGAATTAAAAGCGGGTAATAATCTACCTGATCCACAGGCGACAGCTTACTATCTTCCATTTGGCACGCATACAAGTGGTGATTATACGGAATTCCAGATATCACAATCGTTTGAATTCCCATCGGTTTATGCTGTTCGTAAAGGATTAATCGAACAGCAAGTTGAAGCATTAAAGCTGGAATATGCAGTCCTTAGACAAGAGCTTTTGTTACCTGCCAAACAACATTGTTTAGAATTAATTTATCTGAACAAAAAAATAGCAGTAGAACAGTTAAGAGTACAGCAGGCAAATCAGGTATTTGAGCAAATCCGGGAGTTATTTGAAAAAGAACAGGTTGGAATTCTGGAATTAAACAAAGCCAAAATAGCCTGGATGCAGGAACAGTTTACCATTCAACAAATTGAAAATGATAAGCACAACCTACTGCTATTGCTTCAAAAACTGAATGGTGGAAATGAAGTATTGTTTGATCAATCGAGTTATTCGGGCAGCTTGAATAGCTATTCATTAGACAGTATTTGGCAAGATAAAAAGACCAACGATCCTGCTGTCAAGATTCTTGAACGAAAGCAAGAAGTGGCTCTCCAACAAATAAAGCTATCAAAAAACAAAGCATTGCCCAATCTTACGGCAGGGTTCAATCATCAGGGTGTATCAGGGGAAACCTTCTCCGGGTTTTACGGAGGGCTTTCCATCCCGCTCTGGAATAACAGGAACAAAATAAAAGCTGCCAGATCTCAATATAGGTATCAACAAACTTTTACCGATGCTTATGTTTTAGAGATCTATTCGAACTTCCAAAAACAGTTCAATGAATACCAGTTACTGTTGGGTAAATTCAAAGAGTATCAAAGTACCCTTAGCGGACTTCATAGTGATGCACTATTGCTTGAAGCTTATCAACTCGGTGAAATCTCCTTCATAGAATACTATACGGAATTGCAGTTTTACCGACAGGCCTTTAACACATTGCTTCAAATGGAAAAAGAACTTAATCAGTTGATAGCTGAATTATTAAAACATCAATTATAAAATTAAAACGATAGAAATTATGAAAATCTCAAATCTCTTCATTGCCTTAATAGTATTATGCTCTGTTTCATGTTCATCAAAAAGCACTAATAATGAGCATGGTCATGACCACGAAACCAGTGAACACGGCCATACCCATGAAGAAGGTACAGCCGACCATGAGCATGATGATCATCATGAACAGGAGGAATTTACCATTGAAGGTGATTCATCAAAAGTGGACACAGATTCCACACATACTCATGAAGATGGTAGTACGCATCACAGTCATTAAATAACTCCTGATTTGACAATTATTGGGAATCCATAAGTCTGATTGATAAACGCTGTTTCACCTAAAAATGAGTGAAATTATTAATTGGCATTTATATAAATGATTTGAACTTAATAAAGATGAGATACTTTCTTATAATAGTTGCACTAGTCATGGTTGCTTGCAATGCTAATCAGAACCAGGGACATACCCATGGTCCGCAAGGACATAGCCACCAAACAAGCGCAACAGCAACTGTTGACACCACCATTTGGACTGACAAAACAGAATTATTTGTGGAATTTCCTGCCTTGGTGGTAAACAAGACCAGCAGGTTTGCAGCCCATTTCACTAAACTTGAGAAGCATCGGCCAGTGAGAGAGGGAAATGTAACAGTAAGTCTGGTTAAAGGCAATAAAGGGATACGACATAAAGTGGACCAGCCTTCATCTCCCGGCATATTTACCCCTTCATTACAACCCAAGGAAGCAGGAGTTTATCAATTGGTTTTTAATCTCGAAACACCTGACTTTCAAGATAGAATAGTCATTGATAAGGTGACAGTCTTCGCAAATAGTGATGAGGCTGATAATCAACTTGGGGGTCAGGATGAACCTTCGGGAACCATTAGTTTTCTAAAGGAGCAGGCATGGAAGATCGATTTTCAAACCTCCTCAGTGATTGAAAGAGAGATACATGACATCATTCCTTCATCGGGCATTTGGAAAGCTGCTCCGGGGGCTCATAAATCCCTTGTTGCCAATACGAGTGGCGTTGTTGTTTTCGCTAAGAAAAATCTCACGGAGGGCATAAGTGTCAAAAAAGGTCAGCTCCTTGCAACCATCAATAGCCAAGAACTGACGGCAAATAACCTGCAAGCAGAGATTGACAAAGCCAAAGCAGCTTATGAAAAAGCGAAGGCCACATTTGAGCGAAAAAAGCAACTGCATGAATCCGGCATTGTTGCCAAATCGGAATTCGAGCAGGTGGAGAATGAGTATCTTATAGCCAAAGCCTCTTATGAAACTTTGCGATCAGGATATTCATCAGGAGGCAAACAGATAAGGGCTCCTTTTGATGGTTTTATCAAAACAATAGCTGTCACTAACGGTGCTTATGCAGAAGAAGGAAACACCTTGATCTCACTAGGCACACACCAATCAAGATTATTGGAAATTCGGGTTAGTCCGGCTTATGCCCTGTCCCTTGAATCAATCCATAATATTTGGTATCAACCCCGATCTGGGGAATGGTCGAGCATCAATGAGTCAGGTGGATCCGTCCTGTCGATCGGAAAGGAGGTAGATGGAGATGAGCCTTTGATACCTATTTATGCCCAGGTAAATGAGGCAGTGCAAATGCCTGAGGGAGGTTTTACGGAGGTTCAGGTTGCTATTGGCAATACGGAAAAAAGCTTAATAGTTCCCGAAACTGCACTGCTGGAAGACTATGGAGCATACGCTGTTATAGTACAGCTCAGCGGTGAAAGCTTTGAAAGAAGGCCTGTGACACCTGGCAGAAGAAATGGTCAATACGTGGAAATAAAACAAGGTTTGCACGCAGGAGAAGCAGTGGTCACCAAAGGAGCCTATCAGGTAAAAATGGCCTCCATGTCAGGACAAACCCCTGCGCATGGGCACGCTCATTAGAGTTATGAGTTTTTAGTTTTAAGTTTTCAGTTAGTTGTCACGCTACTTTAACTGAAGATGAGAGCTAGAGACCAAAAACTTAAAATTAAAAAGTTACGAATCTTTAATTGTGACCTTAACCAAAAACTAGGGACTAAAGATTATAAAAGTTATAAAGTTTGTCTGCATTAACTGAAAACTAAAAAAGCTGAAAGTGTTGAGCTCAACAATGAGTCAACATGAACATATTTAACTAAAAACTCAAAACTAAGAACTAAAAACTATAAAAGCTGTGGAAAAGAAAAGCATTGTATACCAAAAGGCTATTGCCTTTGCATTGGAAATTATCGAACTGTATAAGGTTCTTCGAACTAATAAAGAATTTGTTCTGTCCAAGCAACTTCTGAGAAGTGGCACATCAATAGGCGCTAACATATCAGAAGCACTTGCAGGACAAAGCAGAAAGGATTTCATAGCAAAGATGTCTATTTCTTCAAAAGAAGCTAGAGAAACGAGTTATTGGTTGATGCTTCTGCAGAAAAGTCAACTTGTGATATACGATTATAAAAAAGAGATGGAATCCTGCAATGAGCTGATACGACTATTGACATCGATTGTAAAAACAACCCAGAGTAAATGAGTTGTGAGTTTTAAGTGTTGAGTTTTTAGTTAGTTGTCACGCTACTTTAACTGAAGATGAGAACTAGAGATCAAAACTTAAAATTAAAAAGATATGAATCTTTAATTGTAACCTTAACTAAAAACTAAAGACTTAAAACTTAAAACTATAAAGCTGTGAGTGTTGAGTTTTTTATGAATCAGTATGTACTGATTTAACTAAAAACTAAGAACTAAAAACTTAAAACTAAAAAAAGTGCTAAACAAAATATTATCATTATCTCTCCGCAACCGGCTTATGGTGCTGTTGGGAGCTGTTGTGTTAAGTGTGACTGGTCTTTATATCATCAGGACGATGAACGTAGATGTCTTTCCTGATTTGACTGCCCCAACAGTGACAATTTTGACTGAGGCTCATGGGATGGAGTCAGAGGAAGTAGAAAAGTTGGTGACCTATCAGTTGGAAACTGCGATGAATGGGTCACCGAATGTTCGAAGGATACGTTCCTCATCAGCAGCTGGAATATCCATTGTTTGGGTGGAGTTTGAATGGGGAACCGATATATATAAAGCAAGGCAAATTGTAAGTGAGCGTATCCCTATGGTACGTGAAAATTTACCAACGGGTGTTGGTACACCCACTATGGCACCTATCTCTTCGATCATGGGTGAAATTATGTTATTGGGTGTCACATCCGATAGTTTGTCATTAATGGAATTAAGGACTTTATCTGACTGGACTATCAGGCCAAGGATCAAAGCTATTGGTGGCATTGCCAATGTGATTGTTATTGGCGGTGATTACAAGCAATATCAGGTCTTTGCTCATCCTGAAAAATTGAAATACTATCAGGTTGGGCTTCGCGATCTATTGGAAAAAGTGCAGGAAGCCAATGTCAGTGCTCCCGGAGGATTCTTCAATCAACATGGAAATCAATATATCATTAAAGGTAGTGGCAGGGCTTATTCTGTTGAACATCTTGAAGAAGCAGTTCTAAAGCAAGTTAATGGACAAACCATCAAGATAAAGGATGTAGCAACCGTACAGATTGGACCAGCAGATAAAATTGGTGATGGTTCGCTGAATGCTTCTCCTTCCATCATTTTAACCATCTCCAAGCAGCCTGGTATTAATACACTTGAATTAACGGAAAAGCTGGATGCTGCGATAGAGGATTTAAAGAATACATTACCAAAAGGCCTGGAAATAAAATCACACATATTCAGACAATCAAACTTTATTGAGGCGTCGATCAACAACCTGAATCAAACCCTGATGGAGGGGGCATTTTTTGTGATGATTGTTTTGTTCATTTTCCTGATGAACTGGAGAACTACTCTGATCTCACTTTTGGCCATTCCCATTTCACTGTTGGTGTCAATCATTGTATTGAAATTATTGGGTTATACCATCAATACGATGAGTCTGGGTGGAATGGCTATTGCCATTGGTGCCTTGGTGGACGATGCGATCATTGATGTAGAAAATGTATTTAAGCGATTGCGAGAAAATATTCGAAAGCCAAAAAATGAGCAATTGCCTGTATTAAAAGTAGTCCAACATGCATCTATCGAAATAAGAAGCTCCATTATAATTGCCACATTAATCATTATAGTATCATTTATACCATTGTTTTTTCTGGGAGGAATGGAAGGTCGTTTACTCCAACCTTTGGGTATTGCCTTTATCACATCCATACTCACTTCCCTGGTGGTTGCCGTTACTTTAACCCCTGTGCTGTGCTCCTATCTGTTAAAGAGTAAAAAATTGTTGGGTAAACAAGCTGAAGGAACAAAAGCCGAACGATGGCTTCAGAAGCAATATTCCAAGGTTTTAACCAAGGCATTAGGAATTCCTAAAACGGTCGTGGGTTTGACCATTGCAGTTTTTTTGGTCAGTCTTGTACTTTCAACACAACTAGGCAGGAGCTTTTTGCCCGAATTTAATGAAGGATCTCTAGTGATTAGCGTGGTAGGGCCACCGGGTATGTCGCTCGAGGAAAGTAATAAGACAGGAAATCTGGTTGAAAAGCTTTTACTTGAAATGCCCGAGGTACAGGTTGTGACAAGAAGAACAGGAAGGGCAGAGTTAGATGAGCATGCCCAAGGTGTAAACGCTGCTGAAATTGATGTTCCGTTTGCACTGACGGATAAAAGCAAAGAAGCTTTTTTCGAAGAAGTAAGAACCAAGTTAAGTGTTGTTCCCGGTGTAAATATCACACTTGGGCAACCAATTGCCCATCGCATTGACCATATGCTATCAGGTACCCGGGCTAATATAGCTATAAAGATTTTTGGATCAGATTTGCAACAACTATTTGATATCGGCAAAAGCATTGAACAGAGGATTCAATCGGTGCAGGGATTGGCGGATGTAGCAGTAGACCAACAAATTGAAGTACCACAGCTCAGGATCACTCCTAAACGTCAGATGCTGGCAGCCTATGGAATGACAGTAAACGATTTGTTAGAACAAGTGGATATTGCTTTTGCAGGAGAAAAGGCAGGAGAAATTTACGAAGGGCAGGAATATTTTGATCTGGTGGTGCGATTCAGAAAAGAATCAAGGAACAAAATTGAGAATATTAAAACAGCCCTCATTAGTTTACCAAATGGAGGTCAAACCAACTTGAACCAATTGGCTGCTATAGCTTCAGTAAGCAGTCCGAATACCATCAGCCGTGAAGATGTGCAACGTAAAATCGTAGTGGCAGCTAACGTACAGGGACGTGATCTGAGAAGTGCTGTGAACGAAATTCAAGAAATAATTGAGAATGACATCAGGATGCCTGAAGGCTATAGAGTGGAATACGGAGGTCAGTTTGAAAGTGAGGAGAAAGCCTCACAGTTATTGTTGATCACAGCCGTATTAGCTATCCTGGTGATCTTTTTACTGTTATACTTTGAATTTAAATCCGTAAAACTGGCCTCTGTGGTATTGGTTAACTTGCCCTTGTCATTGATTGGAGGTATTTTGATTGTATACTTTACTTCCGGTATTATTAGTATCGCAGCAACGATTGGGTTTATCAGCTTATTCGGTATTGCTACACGCAATGGGATCTTACTGGTATCTCGTTATGAAGATCTACGGAGGGAAAAATTAAAGGGCTTGGATCTAATTCTCACCGGGGCCTTAGACAGATTAAATCCTATATTGATGACTGCATTTACCACCGGACTAGCTTTGATACCATTGGCTCTAAAAGGAGGTGAACCGGGAAATGAAATTCAGAGCCCAATGGCTGTAGTCATTCTGGGAGGCTTGTTATCCGCGACGCTCTTAAACCTGGTTGTAATACCATGTGTATATCAATTGTTATCAAAGGAAAGGAGTTCTTGATATGTAAAAAACAATGAAATCACATAATGAGGAATAGCATATTATAAATAAATTTAATGTAACCTAAACTTACCATTATGAAATTGAAGATCATCTTAATGCTGATGGTCCCTATGATATGGGCATGCAGTCAGCAGCAAACACAAACCGAAGAGCACGGACATACCCATGAAGGCGACACAGCAGGACATGGACATTCGCATGCAGAAGGTGTTGACAATAGCCAAATTGATACACTGGATGCTCAGGTAATTGAAGCTACTGAATATGCACCTGAATATATTCAGCATGCTACTAATATAGAAATCATTACAAATATTGCTGATGCCGTAGAAAGCGTTGGTGTTTTTACGCATGAAGGTATTTTTGGCCCTTTACTTTTTGCCGAAGAGATGAGGTCTTTTTTTATTGAGCTTCAGCCGGGAATGTTCCTATCCGAGCATCCCCATCCCACAGAAAGTATAGTCTATACGGTAAGCGGAAAATGGGTATTGTGTAGTGAGGGCAAAAGACAGGTAATGGAAGCTGGTTCATTGTTTCATTTTGGATCAAATATGCCTACAGGCTGGGAAGCTCCATTTGCCGAAGGCGCCTTTCTGTTGATTGTCAAGAAGAAAAACGAAGGAGAAGGGTACGAATCTTATTCGAAAGGACTTCAAGGGCTCGCAAAACAATTGGATGAGGAAAAGGCCAAAGGAATGCAATTCTATTATAATGACCTGGAACCTGATCATCCGGCGATGCTATTTGCCAGAGAGGTCAATCCCAACTTTGAGGAAGTCTTGCAAAATATTAAATAGTGAGAGTCCTAAGTTATATGTTGCTCTACTGGTTTTAGCCTCCCACTAAGACCAAAAGAAGGCACTAAAAGAATGGATTAAGAATTTGACCAAACAGTTTATTACACAATAAACTACCAAAAATCATTCCTGACAAAGCGTAGCGGAGATCAGGAATCTCCTGATTAGTACTCGAAAGCTGTACATTGATATTCAATTTGCAACTTATTGAGATGGGGATCCCGGATATTCTCTTCATTTCATTACGAAAATTCAGGGATGATAAAAGGTGATTTTACCGTAGTTGTTCAACTCAAAATTCAAAACTAAAAACTCAAAACTGATATCTACCAATCCTTATCAATTTCGGGCACACCGCTAAAATGGACCACTTTGTCTCCATAGATCGGATCGTAGTAATGACCACCCTCTTGGTAATCAGGGTTCCATTCTTTAGTGCCATTGTCGTTCAATTTATAGAGAAACGGAGAAAGGTGTAACCTTTCCAAATGCCACCTGCCTTTTTCCCCTGAAGGAATTTCTTCACCCTGGCCATATACCATCAATCCACCTTCAGCAAAAACTTCGTTCTCGGGATTGATCTCATTGTATTCATGGCTTACATTAATTGCTTTATGCCCTATTTCATGAGCCACAGTTCTGCGATAACGGTCGGGCCGTGAAAGGTTAGTAATGGTAATAATGCCACGATAAGGAGCCGGAATTGTATTACAATAGGAATAAGTAGGAAAAGAAAGCCCTCCTGTACGGACCGATTTGATCATCCAGTTGCGACCCTCGGCAACTTCAAGGAACGGAAAGAAAACATCCTGCAAAACAATCAGATACATGGTCCGGTGATTATCCGGATGAGGTTCTATAATACTTTCAATCGCAGATTTCGTTTCCTCCGTCAACTCGGAAGGATGGCGTTTCATGTGTTCGTACATATTTACGTATTCAGTCTTTGGTACACCAGGTGTTTCATTAGCCTGGATGGAAAAGAAGCGAGGGTCAACCTTCCCGGTTTTCACCCAAAGCAGATTGATCTGAACACCGGTGGGGGCATATATTTCTTTCGCCGCCTGAATACTCTCGATTATTCGAGGTAATGTCACTTTGTTGAAGCCTGGGTCCAGATTTGAAGGAAAATAAACACCTACATCCAATGTAAGTTTGCCAGCTTGCAAATCACCATTGAAATCAGCCACATCAACAGTGTCCACTTTATTCCATATTACTGCCGGCACAGCTACCCTATCAACGGTCGCATCAGGATTAGAATTCTCAGACTGTTTTAACTTTTCCGTACAATTCCACAGAAGCAAAGCCACGCTTATATAAACCAGATTTTTCATGTTTTAATCAACCCATAGTTTTCTCTAAGATAGGAAAGTTTTCAAAGAAGTGATAGGACAGAAATTACCAAAGATGTACCGAATTAGGCTAGTCCGGGCTCCTTTCAACAGCTTAATTTTCCATAGAAAAGGTCATTCGGAATTCTTTTGATATCCTAATCACCACTTGGCCCAGAGAGAACTGATCATAAAAAGTTCTAATAATCCGTAACCTTTAGTTTTAACACTCGTTATTCAGTTTAATAATTAATAGACGACTGGTCTAATACAGATAATGAAAGAAGACAATATCAATCGTATACTGGATCTTGGGATAGAGATCATGAACCGAAAAGGATATCATCATTTGGGCTTAAAAGAATTGCTGGATGAGGCGGGTATTCCGAAAGGTTCATTTTATTACTACTTCAAGAGTAAGGAAGATTTCGGGGAAAAGGTAATAGCACATTATGCCAATAATATCTTGAAATACATGAGCTCTGTTCTTTCGGATAAAAGCAAAGGTCCCGGCGAACGGTTGATATCCATGTTTCAGAATAACGAGAAAGTTTACGAAAGTTCAGGATTTAAAGAGGGTTGTTTGATGGGAAAATGCAGCAATGAGCTAGCCGGACAATATGATTCAATGCAATTATTGATGGATCAAAAATTCTCTAGCTGGAAAGGGGTTATTAGTCAGTGCATCAAGGAAGGTCAGGAAATGGGAGAATTCAGAAGTGACTTGTCTGCTGATGATCTGGCTGATTTTATTTTGAATAACTGGGAAGGAGCCTTGATTCGCATGAAAGCTACCCGTTCTGTAAAACCATATACCCTGTTTGTTGACTATACAATGAACGTCATTCTGAAGGCTTAAAAAAATTTTACCTATTTAATAGACGACTGGTCTAATATTAACATCGAATTTTATTATTTCTAATCAAATAAATTAATGACAACGCAAAAAAAAGTAGTAGTAACCGGTAGCAGCAATGGCATCGGTTATTTGACCGTATTGACATTGGCCAGGCAGGGGCATAAAGTATTTGCCACCATGCGAGGTTCAGAGGGTAAAAACGCCCATAAAAAGATAGAATTTCTGGAGATTGCAGATAGTGAAAACCTGGCTATAGAAGTCGTTGAACTGGATGTAACCGACGATCATTCCGTAAACAAAGCCGTAGATCAAATCATTAAATCCACTGATAATATTGATGTATTGATCAATAACGCCGGGGTGATGTTTGTGGGAATTACTGAGGCTTACAGTTTAGAACAGGTGCAGCAACAGTTTGATACCAATTTCTTTGGTGTTTTAAGAGTCTCCAAGGCCTTTTTACCACATATGCGGGAACATCGCAGTGGTTTTATAATAAACGTATCTTCCCTGGCCGGTAGGTTAGCATTTCCTTACTTCGGTATCTATGGTGCAAGCAAATGGGCTTTGGAAGCATATAGTGAATCTCTAAAATACGAATTGGCTCCATTGGGAATCGATGTAGCCATCGTGGAACCAGGCCCCTTCCCTTCAGGCCTATTGTATAGTGGACCCGAGGAGGCTGATAATCACATATTAGGCAATTATGGAGATACTGCTCAAACGCCAAAAGCCATATTATCGAATTTTGACAACATGTACAACGGTCCGGGTGCTCCTGTAACACAGGACGTTGCCGATGCGATTTCTCACTTAATTCATACCAGGGTTAGTGAAAGACCTTTCCGCACTGTGGCGGGTTTGGACTTTGGAACAATTGAGCTGAATAACAGCACTGAACCCATCCAGAAAGGTTTAATAAAGGACGTTCTTCAGATGGATCACTTACTGGAAGTAAAATTGTAATTAACATTAAACAATAAATCAAACAAAAATGGAATCAATTAGCATAGCAAAAGACACAAGGGATCATGGAGTTCCCTGGGAAGATGCATATGGTTATGCACAGGCAGTCAAAGTCGGAAATGTGATTTATGTCTCAGGTCAACTTAGTCATGATGGAGAAGGAAACATTGTAGGTCCTGCTCCGGTGGATGATGAAGGGAATATCCGGGAACATACAAACATGGAAATCCAAATGAAGCAAACCTATCTGAATGCTCAAAAGATTTTGGACAGTTACGGAGCCACATTAGACAACGTGGTCGAAGAAGTACTCTACGTAACAGATATGGATGCCGCCTTTGCGGTGGCCGGATCAGTGAGAAAAGAGGCGTATGGATCAACAAAACCAGCGGTATCCAGCACCTTACTTGTAACACCTCGGCTAGCTTTTCCGTCTCAGCTGATCGAGATAAAATTCATTGCACATGTTTGAGGCTGTGCGGATTTAACAGAAGATAAATGTCTTTAAAGCTGACATTTATCTTCTCTACTTTTTCATTTTTCACATCTTTTTTCCTTTGATCAGTAGTATTGACTTAACCGATGCCTCTTTCAGGTGGATGAATTTCTTTCTACCCTCATCCCGCATAAACCTGTCCAGGCCGTTTTCCGAGTCAAATGAAATAAAGTGAATTTCATAGGGGTGTTCGTCATTTCCTGAAATGAAAGCTTCTTTTTGAGGCCTTAGTCTATAGATTATTTTTCCATTGTATTTTTCCATCAATGGAATGGCAAAATCCTCGAATTCATGAAAAACATTTTCTTTCCCTTCTTTCACAAAAATCAATTGCGTAATATAAATCATGATATCCGAGTTATGATGCATGTTACCATAGACCTAATTCTTGAAGTTAAAATAACCGACCTGTACATTAAAGTAAATTCATTACCAACCAACATACCTCGGAGGTTTTATCCCCTGTAGTCTTAAATAAATAATGGCCTGACCACGGTGATGAGTCACATGGTTTCTCAACAATTCAAACACTCCTTTTTTAGTCATATAAACATCCCTGGCAAAGAAATTCACTTCCTGCGATGCATCTGCATCATTGGTTTTATTGAGAAGCCCTTCAATAAAAGAAAATCCATTTTTCAAGGATTTGATGATTTCTTTTTTCGACATGTTCTCAAAGTTGGTATCAGCTAATGGATTTTTTCTTTCTCCGGTAATATAATACTGCAATGATGAAAAGTTTCTGGTAATATGTTGCAATTGTTCTCTGAAGGAGAATATGTCCTCAGTCACTTTAAAATCATAATGCTCTTCAGGCATGAGTTCTGCTACCTTGATTGTATAATCTCTGGCCCGTTGCCATTTGGGCAAAAATTCCTGAGCAAATGAATTATTGATCGATACTCCCACCATATCCGGTTTAACAGTCTGTGCCACGAGTTCGGAAGTGCTGAGCAAAATAAAAGTAAGAAAGAATGATAAGGGTTTGAACAATGATATCTTCATAAGGTCTTTACTTGTGTTTAAATTTAAAGCTGTTATCCAAAACTATTATTTTTCCATTTTTTCTACTAAAAAAACATTAAACCTACGATGTGTGTGTGAGATGGTCCGCAAGTTTCCTTTAGTTGGTGTAGCAACATCAAGATCAAGGGGAACGGTCAATAGCGAACCATTATATTTACCGGAAATCAGCACTTCACCAAACAAATTCTGAACATCTCTCAGTTTATATTCCTGCCCTTTTTCCAACACAGCACTTAAATCTATTTGTGCCTCGTCTAATCCCTCAAAGTTATGCACCACAATATGAGCCCTTCCAAGCTCCATTTCATTTTTGAATATTTTCACAATATTTTTAGGTTTGTCAGCACTGTATTGTGCATTCCTGTCAATCCCAAGGTTTTCCCTCCACTCCGTAAAATCATAGTATTTTCTTTCAACAGGATGATTCCAGGGTGCCTCTCCATCGGGATCTGAAGTTAGCACTCTGTATTGAAATTTATCAATCCCGTCGTAGTACTCATTTTGATCCCAGGTTGCCGACAATGGATAGTGATCAAAGTGCGATAAAGTCATTTTAGTTCCAACAAAGATTATTTTGTTGTTCTTAAAAGACCTGATATCTCTTGGATTTTCAACAATAAAAGAAGCATTATGAATCACATTATTTTTCGCTACCAAATTCCTATAGATTGTATTTGTATTTTGCTCCGAGTATCCAATCTTAATGCCTGTTCCCGGATTATCGTTGTATACATGATTTCCATCAACCTCTGCATTGTTGACCGGGGAATAACCACCAACCAATATTTGATAGACACCTTTCCGAGTATGGGAAATAGTTCCATTGTTAAATGAAATATTCTCAATACAAGATATATCAGCACCTCTGGAAGGTGTTTTAAAAGAGGCATAGGATTGATACCCCATATTAGCAGCTTTCCAGAGAATATTGTGCTTTACGATTTTTCTGCCTGCTCCCTCTTCGTTTTGAATGTAGATATTATGTCCATGACCCCTATCTTTATCATCATAACCATTGCTAAAAATAATATTGCCATATATCCGGGACTCTCTACCTACCACAGAGCTATATACACCTACTCCGGGGTTATCATAAACCAGGCAATTGATGAGACGGCACCGTTTTGCATAGATCCATACTCCACTGGTGGCTCCTACCCATCCGGATTCGGTTCTTATCCTGTTGGGATTGGCACTGGTTACTTCCAGATTCCAAACCCAAACATCTTCACCACCTGTAAAACGGCCATTGTCATAATCACCAATCTGTAAACACTTATCGATCCCTGTTGTTTTTGAACCCATTGCACTACTTTCAATAATAACCCTTTCACCATCATATGGTAAAATGTGGATCTGCGTTCCTTTCCATTCGGGAAATGTGCCGATAGATTGCGAAGATCCGCTCAAACGAACAACTAATGGATCATATGTTCCTCCTCTCATGAGTATCCGATCTCCAGGTCTTATTCTGCCATTCGCTCCATCAAAAGCATACTGCGCATCAAATGGATCAATGATAGTTCCTGTGACCTCCTTTCCCTTTTTTCCATAAGAGGATACTATGAAGTCTTTAGTATAAGCATCTATCGAAATCAAATGAATTGTTAACATCCATATGAATGGAGAGATTTTTTTCATTCATTTTTTACTTAAGACTATCAGATATATGATGCAACAAAAAATCCACTGACGTGAACCAGTGGATTTTTATCTAAACTTTAAATTTTATCTATTTCATATCATTGACAATATTCACCGCCTCATGAACATATACATCCTTCCGGATAGATGCATACCATCTGTTTGCATCTTTGAGGGCAAGTGAATCGCCATCGATCAAATTCTGATCAAAAACAGTTCTTGAAATTTTGATTCCCGGAACTTCTTTTAGAATGTTTCTGTATTTGCTCGCAACTTTTTCAATGCCAGCAGCCTTATCTTGATATTCTTTCAAATTCAGGGAGAAACGCGTATCTTTTTGGCGCTCTTTGTAGATCCTGGCACTTTCATCAATCAATTCAAAAGTCTCATTATCAGTTGTTCTTACGATGCTTTTTTCTCTCAAATTATCAATATCAGGGATCGACTTTTCCCACTTTCTGAACTTAAGCGGCTCAATTTCATCCCAGGGAATAGGATGATCCTGCTCTTTTTCTCCAATATCGAGGTAACTACGTGTATCCGGCAGAATGATATCCGGTTTCACACCTTTCAATTGAGTAGCACCACCATTAATTCTATAGAATTTCTGCAATGTTAATTTTATGGCGCCTAAAGGTTTGATATCGGCATAATCCTCTGAAATAAAACCATCCAGATTAAATGGTCTTTGCACTGTGCCTTTTCCAAAAGTTGCAGGACTGCTTCCCAGAATAACAGCTCTGTCATAATCCTGCATGGCTGCAGCAAGAATTTCAGAGGCGGAGGCACTATAAGAATTGACCATAATCACCAATGGTCCATCATACAATACATCCGGATCTCTATCTTCAAATACCCTCGGTTCTCCTCTCTTTCCTTTTACCTGAACGATGGGGCCTTTTTCTATGAACAGGCCTGCCATTTCAACGACGTCCTGTAAAGATCCCCCACCATTATCACGTAAATCAAGTACTAACCCGTTCACGTTCTCTTCTTTCAACCGTTCGATTTCCTTTTGAACATCTACTGCACATCTTCTGCCTTCAAGGTCCTGGAAGTTAGCATAAAATTTGGGTAGCTTAATGTAGCCTGTACCATCTATGATAGCAGATTTTGCATAAGTTTCTTTGATAACCACAACATCCCTTATGATGGGAATAACCATGTTACTTCCATCCAATTTCTGGACTGTTAACCGAACCTCAGTACCCTTTTTACCTCGAATGAATTTAACAGCATAGTCCGTTCTCATGTTAACTATATCCAAAGGCTCCTCATCTCCCTGACCAACTTTCAGTATCTTATCGCCAACACTCAGATCCCCCTGTTTCCAGCATGCGCTTCCCGGAACTATTTCGCTCACAGTTACATAACCGTCTTTATCCATTAACCTGGCACCAATACCTTCCAGCTGCCCGGCCATGGCAATATCGAAATTTTCCTTATCTCTTGGTGGTAAATAGTTGGTATGAGGGTCGTAAGTAGCTGTGATGGTATTGAGGTAAATGGATAACCAATCATCCTGCTCCAGCTTGAACATCCGGTTGAACCATTCATCATGGCTCTCCAGCACATCTTTTCGCGCCTTTTCTTCCAAAGCCTTAAAACTCTTTACCTCTATCTTCTCCCCTTTTTCCTTCCTGGTTTCCTGGATCTTTATAGCATCTGCCAATCTTACCAAGGTTCTATATTTTAGGTATTTCCTCCAGGTTTCCTTCAACTCTTTGCTGTTCGCGGGAAATTCTATTTTTTCAACATCAAATTCGATGTTTTCCTTTTTCGTGAAATCAAATGGCTTGGATAAAATTTCTTTATAAAATTCGGCTATCTCGCTAATTCTCTTGGTAACTATTTCTTCAGAACGATAGAAGAATTCAAGTGATCCCTTATTTACCTGATCATCGATTTGATCTCTGAAAGCCCCAAGTACATTCATATCTTCCTGAGTCAGGAATTTTTTGTTAAAATCAATTTGTTCTACATAGTCGTTGAAAACACTGTTGGAAAATTGATCATCCACTGATTTGTTCTGAAAATGCCCTTGATCCAAGCTCTGCATGATCAGTCTGACCAATACCTCATTTTTATCCGCTACCTCTCTGGTGGGTTCATAAGAACTGAACAGAAAGAAAATCAGGAATAGCGGTGTAAAGACATATAATCTATTTTTCATTGTTAATTTGTTTCTTGTTGTGTGGTACGCCATAAGACTCCCATTGATTTGCCTGAAGCTACTCTTTAATAACGTACATCCTCATTCTGAGTTATAATGCTGAAAATTAATGATAAAAACAAAAAGTTAAAATACGTAAATGCCAATCCTAGGCCACTTAGTAAGGTTCTTAACATTATTTAACGTCAAATTTTGAGTTTTATCTCATCTTTATGTGCAACGGGGGTAGTTTTGTTAATCCCAAATTTCCCAAATTTGATATTGCCTTTGAATTGGATCTGCATTTTCTGCCCACCAAGCATCCCCAACAATTGATTGATCACCTTACCCTTTATCTCTTTGGTAGGCACGTTTACTTCGAATGGTACCTCAAAATTGTTATCTGAAGGGACCTTCGTAATAGATGTTTCAGTGATTTTGGCAACATTCTTTTCAGCTATGTAGAGGTCAATGTCAATATCTTTTATTTTGAAACCTACACTGTTAGGATTTGTAAAAAGTGCATTTCCTTTCAGTGTTATGATCTTACCTGAAACCTTGTGCACTTTTAAGTTTTTTATTCTATGAAATTCAGGAGCCTCATATTCTCCACAGGCACTTAAAAATAGAATTGGCCCAAGGGCCAGTATGATAGTTCTTTTTATAAGAGACATATTGTTTTCTTACTGTTTCGTGAGTTATAGCACAAAATGTGCCACGGATGTACATCGGTATTTATTCCCATCTTCAAACGATCGTTTGCCTGCAAAGATTTTGATTTTGTCCTACAATAACTATTTTCACCCTCTCTATGATCTACTGGAAAGACTTACTAAAACCATATAAATTGCCTTCAAAAGCTATTATGCACCACCACTGCTGAATTTAAAGATTTGAAGAAAGCACTAAAAATAAATATTGTTTTATCAATTCTGGCAATTTTGGCCTTTTTATCCGTTTTGTTTCCACCACATAAGTTTTGGATCCTGGGGTTTATAGGTTATACCATTCCATTTTTTCTAATTCTCAATTTTGCCTTTGTTGTTTATTGGCTAATCAGAAAAAGGGTATATTCCTTGATTTCCATCGCTGTATTGATCCTTGGTTATTCCTTTATTCTTAGCACTGTTTCGTTCAACATCATAAAAGAAACCGGTGAGAACAGTTTTAGAATTCTTAGTTATAATACCAGATGTTTTAATCCATACCCAAGGGTAGGCAGGAAAGACCGGGAAATCTTCAATAAAATCATTGAAAAAAGTACCAGTCTGGAACCGGACATCATTTGCTTTCAAGAGTATTGCAGCTATGAAATTTATCCTGCTTTTGATGTATCTAAGGCTATGAGAGCAGCAGGTTATACTAACCTTCACCTTCCGAATAATGAGCTCAATAAGACCTATTTGACGACCGGTCTGGCAATTTTCAGTAAAAGGTCTTTCATACATGCCGGAGAGGTTAAGCTTGATCAATATAAGCGGGCACTGTTTGCTGATTTTGCTTTTGATCAAGATACAATTCGTGTTTATAATGTTCACTTGGAGTCGTTAAATCTTCCTGATATGGAAAGTGATAGTCTGACTGCTAACCCCTCTGGTTTGGCAGAAAGTGTTTTTTCCAGATTAAAAAATGGGTTCATCGACAGATCCCGGCAAATAGATAAACTCATTCAATCTATTCAAAATACTCCCTATCCTGTGATTGTCACCGGGGATTTTAATGACCTTCCCTACAGCTATGTTTATCACAGTTTAAGAGAAAAGCTGAATAACTCTCTTGAAAAGGGTGGAAATGGTTTTGGCTTTACATACAATGGTGCGCTACCTATGCTTAGGATTGACTATCAATTTTCCAGCAAGAATATTAAAATCCTAAAGCACGAAACGCGTAAAGACATCAATATAACGGATCATTTGCCTATCAGTGTTACTTATGGCATGGATCATTAAATTATCAATGCAGCGGTGAGTATGCCAAAAAAAGAATTAACTCATTAAGCAGGCTGATATATTTTACTGTCATTAAAGAAACAATTAGTAACTCACATTTTCGATAGAAATGAAAACAACCTTGAATCAAGCTTTCAATAGAAGGATCCACCGATCTTCTAATTACAAAGCCTGTTCAATAGATTTTGCAAAAATGATTTTAACTAAATTTGTCTTTTGCGGTCACTTAACTTCGAAATAGTGAGGAATCAAAAATTTATTCTATTCTTCCTTTTTTGCCTTATGTCATTAGCTGTTTATTCACAAGGCAGCTATGAACATCTAAGTCAAGAGGTAGTGAAGTATCGCTTTGACGCTGATGAAGAGTTGAAAAAAATCATTTTTCAAAGATTCTTAGATCAGGGCAACACCTGCATTTTCTTTGATTTCTCCAATCATCAAAACCTCGAATATTTATTTGAAACTGAATTGGTGACACTATTTACTCACCTGAATGAGTATTTGGAAGAGCATCCGGACGCAATTAAGACTATTCTTTTCCAGTCGGTTTCTGAAGTCTGGATCAATAGAATATTCAATCAAACAAATTTATACAACAAAAAATATACTCACCAGTCTTCAAACATTTGGCCGTCCCTAAAGGAACTATCAAATAGTCAAAAACAGTTGGTGTCCCTATTCATTGATGGAAGCGACTCTCAGATAATTGCAAGCGGTCAATATAATCACGCCTCCGGATCATTTCTGCACTCAAAAGAAATAGTATCTCCAGGTCAATTACTAATGCTGACCGTAGATTTGCCAACAGAGACAACAGATTTTCGATTGGCACCAGGTTTCATCGACGCTTTCATTGATACCTGGAAAAGAACGGGACAGGTACCCAATTTTATTTTGCTTGATGGTGTGGAATTCCGTCAAAAAATCAATCAAATTATCAATTCTACCAAAAAAAGTTATGGTACGATTAGTTTTGAAACTGCCAGTCATCATAAAATAAACTGGACAGGAGATTTCATGGCTATCACAGGAAATAGCTTCTGCTTTCCGGTTTATGCAGGTGAACATCTCTCTATTGCTCCTCAAAGTCCGGGTTTCTCCTTTTATCCTGAAAAACTTGACATTGGAGGAGAAGATGATCAAAAGGTCAGTATTAAATCAAAAAAGAAGAAGATCTCAGATGGTGTTACGGCGTATTTTCCTTTGGATGACAATCTCGATGATTTGTTCTCCAAGAGCCTGAAAGGAAAGAGCGATAGTATAACATTTACTGAGGATTTCAATCGATCAAAGGTAGCTGCTTTAAGAGGCAAACATTTTGGGAAATTAACGGAATTGAAAGCATTGGGGCTGGTTAACGAGAGTTTTACCATCTCTGTCTGGGCAAAATTGATAAGTATTGATGATGAAGATCAAATTATTCTTTCTTCCATAGAAAATAAATACTCGGAAGGCTTGCACATTTTAATTAGGGATAAGAAGCCATACTTTGCTTTTTTTCATAATGACCTGGCAGGAAAAACAAATCTCGAAGAGAACAAATGGTACAACATTGTTTGGCGATACAGGAAACAATTACAGGAACAGGCCATTTTTATTAATGGAGAATTAGACACACTGGCCAGTGGGAGACCCCCATTGAGAGGCTCCGGCAATTTAATTTTGGGTTATAGAAAAACATCCTCGGGAAGCAAAACATTTTTTAACGGTTATATTGATGACATCGTTTTCTGGAATAGGGCCCTGGGAGAAAATGAGATCCAACATGTTTATGAAGGAAGTCTGGATTTAGAAAACAATCTTTCTTACTCAAATTTACTTTGGATAGGCCTGGTCATACCGTTTACCTTGTTTCTGGTGTTCTTATTTAAAAAGAGAGCAAAATCTAACAGAACAACAGATGACAGCGTAAATGAATCGGAAATAAAAGAAACTGACTTAAACAGAAATGCCATATTGATGTTTGGTGGCTTTAAAGTCTTTGACCGAAATGGCATCAACATCACAAATGAAATCACCCCCAGGTTGAAGGAACTGTTTATACTCTTATATATTTCCTCCTTGAAAACAAAGAAGGGGATTTCCTCCGAAGACTTGTCATCGAGCATATGGCACGATCTTTCAAGGCAAAGTGCCATCAATAACAGAGGTGTTTCAACCACAAAACTGAGGCATATATTATCCAAATTGGATGGGATAGAACTGAAATACAAAAATCAGTTTTGGTTTATTACAGTGAGTGATGCCGTATACTCTGATTATGCAGATTTCCTGGACCTGGTGAAAGAGCCATTTGATATAAAAAATCTATCCGGGCTAACCCATATATTGAGGACAGGTGAGTTCCTACCTAATCTTTCAAAGGAATGGCTTGATCCTTACAAATTCAATGTGTCAAATAGAATCATTGATATTTATACACCATTGCTCAAGGAGTTGTGGAGCACTAAAGATTATGATTTGCTTATAGACTATTGCGACATAATACTCACCTTTGATATGGTCCATGAAATAGCCATCAGGTATAAAGTGGCCGCACTTAGAGATCAGAAAAAACATCAACAAGCTTTAAGAGTATATCAACATTTTGTTGGCCAGTACCGGCAGTTTTACCAGGAAGAGTTTGTAGTTTCATTTAATGATTTTCACCCTTGATCTCAAATCCAAATTCTATTTTTCGGGTATCTTTTACCATTTCAAAAGACATATTTAGCGGTTCCCATAGTTTCTTTGAATGAAGGTTTCTCAGAAAGGAACAAGCCCAGGAATATCGCCGTTGTTACAGATTCAGTTGACAATTTTCTGTTCATATCACCAACACCTCCTAAAAGGATTATTTTTTGAATTATTAGCTCTAAATTAAGTCTTAATTAACTCCGGATTTAGACATCGAATACCATATTTGTTAAATGCATGAATTGACTGACGCTACGATCAAATCATGCATCCACAAGGAAAATACGAACTGATAAATGCACTAATATGATTGGCAAAAAGAAAATTCAAGTATTGGCATTTATATGTGTGATGGCAACCAACTTGTTTGGGCAGGAGATAGATCTTGGAAAATTAATAGTACATGCCGGAAGTTTTGTAAGAGATAATACTGTTGTGAATGTATCGCTTGAAGGGTTAGATCTGGATCTTACTAACAAAGATCTGAAAGTCTATGAGGTGAAAGGAAAAAACAAAATACCTGTAAACATATATATCGAACAAGGATATCATCCACGATTATGGTGGGTCCTCTCCGGTACCACAAAAAAAGGCTCCAAGAGAACATTTCAAATGATGCTTTCTGAAAAAGACACTTCAAAGGTGAGTCATCGAAAACCCATTGTTCAGGTGAACAAAGATATTGAGGATTTAATCATTACCATCAACGATAAAAAGATCCTTCGGTATAGAATTACACCTTTACCAGCACCGGAAGGAGCTTCATTATTGTATGAGAGAAGTGCGTTTATACACCCGCTTTGGTCACCAAAAGGGGAAGTGCTCACACGTGTCCAGCCCCCTGATCACTATCACCATGTAGGCATTTGGAACCCATGGACACATACTGAGTTTGAGAATAGAAAAATTGATTTTTGGAATTTGAATAAAGGGCAAGGAACAGTACGTACCAAAAAAGTAACATTGGTGGAAAGCAGCGATGTCATGGGAAGGTTCAAAGCCATTCATGAGCACATCGACCTCACCGCACCGGATCCCACAGGATCAAAGGTGGCACTAAATGAAGAGTGGGAAGTAAGGGTCTGGAATGTTGATCCCAACTCAGCGTTCTGGCTGGTTGATTTTGTGTCATCAATGAACTGTGATAGCGAAAGTCCATTGATCATTCAAAAGTACAGATATCAGGGGTTCGGTTTCCGGGCAACTGAAAAGTGGAACGACAAGACAGCTACTATACTCACCTCTGAAGGAAAAAATAAGACAGATGGAAATGGAACAAGAGCGAGGTGGTGTAATGTCAATGGAGTTTCGGATTTTGGAACATCCGGTATATTGTTCATGACAAACCCATCAAACTACAATTATCCGGAACCATTAAGAATTTGGCCAGTAGGTGCCAATAATGGAAAAGAAAATGTATTCATAAACTTTAACCCGACGCAAGACAGAAACTGGAAATTGAACCCAGGCAACCAATATGTGCTTAAATACCGCATGTTGGTATATGATGGTGAGATAACGAAGGAAAGGGCAGAGCAGGCTTGGAATGACTATGCCAATCCACCCAAAGTAGAATTGGTGCTAAAGTAATTCTTCATTGTGGAATATTCGATATGTAAAAATGAAGAACAAATCAATCTTCCATTTAGATATTCATTAAATACACAAAACATGATAAAACACTTAATAACCACAGCCGGATTTTTATTACTGATCTTAATAATAATTTCTTCCTTTTCATTAATAGGCAAGAAAAAAAGAGTATTGCTATACACTAAGAATGGCGAAGGCTTTGTGCATAAAAACATTCCGAACAGTATAAAGGTGATCAAAAGGATCTGTGCCGAAAATAATATAGCAGTGGATGCATCCGAAGATCCTTCTGTTTTTACTGAGGACAATCTAAACAAGTATGATGCTCTGGTTTTCTCCAATACTAACAATGAGGTATTTGGTACTAATGATCAAAGGCTGGCATTTCAACGCTATATACAAGCCGGAGGAGCCTTTGTAGGAATACATTCCGCTTCCGGATCGGAAAGAGAATGGCCCTGGTTTTGGAAAATGCTGGGTGGTAAGTTTAAAAGACATGCACCAGGACAGGACTTTATCGTCAAAGTAATTGATAAAAATCATCCGTCCACCGATTTTTTACCTGATAAGTATCGGCGTGAAAAAGATGAGTGCTACTACCTCAATCACTTAAACCCAGATATACACGTACTTTTAGCTGCTGACATGACCAGTGTTGAGGATCCTAAAAAAGGTGAATATCCTTTTGATATTTTTGGTGATTACTTTCCCTTGTGCTGGTTTCATGAGTTTGATGGGGGAAGACAATGGTATACCGCACTGGGCCATCAAATTGAGCATTACGATGATCCTCTTTTCCAAAAGCATATTCTGGGCGGCATAAAATGGGCCATTGACAAAAAAGGAAAGCTCGACTACAGCAAAGCAACTACCAAATTAATAATCAAATAAATTCACTATATACTGACCTGAATTATGAAAACGAAAAAAGGAATCGGCAGACGCGAATACCTGAAGAAAACAGCCCTGGGTTCTGCGGGATTGATCTTTGCCCCAACCATCGTTCCATCCTCTGTATTTGGCAAAAACGCCCCAAGCAATAACATTAACATTGGACAGATCGGATGCGGGCGAATTGCAAGAAGTCATGATACAATTGAGACCTTGAGGTACGATCAAGCGAGAGTGATTGCAGTATGCGATGTCGATAGTAATCGCATGAAAGATGGAAAAAAACTCGTGGAAGATTATTATACTCAAAAGAAAGGCAAAGGATACATCGATGTCAAAATGTATGAGGATTATAAAGAGATGCTTGCCAATCCTGATATTGATGCGGTTTTGATCTCCACTCCGGATCACTGGCATTCACAACCGGCCATTGAAGCAGCTCTGGCAGGCAAGGACATCTATCTTCAAAAACCGACATCACTCACGATAACTGAAGGCAGGCTGTTAAGTGATATTGTACATCGTCAGGGCGTAATACTCCAGGTAGGCACACAGCAACGGTCTATGGAGCAATTCAGGATCGCTGCAGAACTTGTCAGAAATGGAAGGATCGGCAAATTACACACGGTGAAGATAGGATTGCCAGGAGATCCTTCAGGACCTGAAGTGGAATCCATGCCAATTCCGAAAAACCTCAATTATGACATGTGGCTTGGCTCTACTCCTGAAATCCCCTACACAGAAATAGGGGTACATCCTCAAAAAGGTTATGGCCGGCCGGGGTGGCTTAGAAAAGAACAATTCGGAGCAGGTATGATCACCGGTTGGGGACAACATCATTTTGATTCAGCCGCCTGGGGTATGGATACGGAATATACAGGTCCGGTTTCCGTTGAAGCTGTTGCACAATTTCCTAAATCCGGCTTTTGGGATGTACACGGTGATTTTATGGTAAAGGCAGAATATGCCAATGGCATCACCATGTACACAAGTGGTGGCTACACCAACGGGGTAAGGTATGAAGGCGATGAAGGCTGGATATTTGTGTCAAGGGGTAGCTACGTGGCATCCGCCAGTGATCCCGTTGCCAAAGATAAAAGTGCAAAAGCATTGAATGCCAGTGATCCAAAAATTCTCACATCTGTGATCAAAGAAGATGAGATCAAGCTATATAAAAGTAAGGAACAACATGGCAATTGGCTTGATTGCATTAAAACCAGAAAACAACCAATATCACCGGTTGAGATAGGCCATCGGGCTTGTTCCGT
The DNA here is from genome assembly GCA_030442035.1 of Splendidivirga corallicola. GTDB lineage: Bacteria > Bacteroidota > Bacteroidia > Cytophagales > Cyclobacteriaceae > Splendidivirga > Splendidivirga corallicola. The sequence goes on along the minus strand of JAUJEA010000013.1, from coordinate 144,952 downwards.
ATGTCTTGTTAGTCATATTGCTATGAAACTGGATAGAAAACTGGCATGGGATCCTAATAAGGAGAGATTTCTAAACGATGATGAAGCCAACGCTATGTTGAGCAGACCACAGCGACATCCATATGGTACCAATTATATTAAATACTAGAAAATGAAAGCACTCGAATGGAAAGTTTTCCTGGCCTTATTTTTTATTTTAGCTTTTTCATGCCAGACACAAACAGACAAAAAGGACATGACTGATCTTGACAATAACAAGTTTACCGGTGCCAAAGGAGAAGTGAAACTTATGACACTGGATCCGGGGCATTTTCATGCGGGATTAGTGCAGAAGTTCATGTACGATCAGATTGATCCTGTTGTTAATGTATTTGCTCCTGACGGGCCCGATGTGAACGAGCACCTGGCCCGGATTGAAGCTTTCAATAACCGGGTTGACAGCCCAACGGGCTGGAAGGAGAAAGTTTACAGAGGAAGTGACTTCTTTGAAAAAATGATTTCCGAAAGACCGGGCAATGTAGTAGTCATATCAGGAAACAATGCCAAAAAAACCGAATATATCAGAGACGCCATAGCTGCCGGCATAAATGTATTGGCTGATAAGCCGATGGTCATTACCCCTGAGGAGTTTGACATGTTAAAAGATGCCTTCCGGTTGGCCAATGAAAAGGGCGTATTACTCTATGATATCATGACGGAGCGATACGAGATTACCACGATCCTTCAAAAAACATTATCTCAAATGCCTGATATCTTCGGACAATTAGAAACCGGAAGTTTGGAAAATCCGGCGGTTACCAAAGAAAGTGTGCATCACTTCTTCAAGTATGTCTCAGGAAGTGCCCTGATCAGGCCTGCCTGGTTTTTTGATGTGACCCAGCAAGGGGAAGGGATCGTGGATGTTACAACGCATCTTGTGGATCTGATCCAATGGGAGTGTTTTCCTGAAGAGATCATTGATTATGAAAACGAAGTCGAAGTGCTAACTGCCAGTCGATGGCCAACCAAGCTTACACCCGCACAATTCAATAAAGTTACCGGATTGGATCAGTATCCCGATTATTTGGTTCGTGATGTGGCCAATGATTCGATGCTGCACGTTTATGCCAATGGAGAGATTAACTATAAAATAAAAGGCATACATGCCAAAGCATCAGTTATATGGAATTTTCAAGCACCGGAAGGAGCTAAAGATACCCATTATTCGATCATGAGAGGAACAAAGGCCAATTTGATAATTCGCCAGGAAAAGGAACAAAATTATAAACCCACATTGTACGTGGAACCAGTAGAAGGTACCGATTGGGAAACGTTGGAAGAAAGTTTGACCACGGGAATTGATAAAATCAATCAGCAATATCCGGGAGTGGCACTTGAGAAATCTCAAAATGGTTGGATCGTAGTGATCCCGGATAAATATAAGCTAGGACATGAAGCTCATTTTACACAGGTAACGGAAAGATATCTCGAATATTTAAAAGAGGGTAAGCTGCCTGATTGGGAAGTTCCCAATATGCTGGCTAAGTATTATATCACCACGCAGGCATTTATCAGGAGTAAATTGTAAAATGCTCATTTAAAAGTGAAATGTTTAAATTCATCAAACATTTCACTTTTTTTTACTTTCAGATTATCAATGTCGTGACTATTGATTGTTAATTATTACTTTAGCCGTTTTTATAAAATATATGATGAAGCACTGCTTGGTTCGCTTCATAGCTTAGCAAAGCTCTTAAACAGTCACTAATTCGAAAGTTCCATCGCCTGAGTTGCGAGATCCCGTAATCCTGATTCATCAAAATGCTGCTCAGTGATCCTGTAAGATCTTGCCTTTTTACCATCACCAAAAAGTAACGACTTAGGATCATTGAGACTCACGCCTTCGAAGAAGATCAGTGTAATTTGCTCCTTTCCAACTACCGTTTGGATAGCATTCTTTTTAGTAGAATAGGTAAGGCAATTCTTCCATTTAATGTCCTCCTTAAAATCCGGACATGCCTTTAGAATTGTTTTTCTGATATCAATGAAAAGTGGTTTAAGCGGTGAATCAAGTTGCTTGATATACTCATTGACGTTTTCATTGATAGATTCATCGAATTCCATAATCAATCATTTTTTCCTTTACTGAAACTTTGTTAACCCCCGGTCAGGGATTGTTTTTGGTATTCCCTTTTAACTCAGGATTAAAAATTTATAATTCACTTACCCTTCACCCACAATAGCGGCTATCGCACTTCGGATTTTATCATTCTCAATGGTAATAACTTCAGCTACTCTCACATTGCCTCCTTTTTCAGTGATTCCGTCATAGATCAGAGCAGCCTTGTCATGATGGAAAATAGAATCCAATAAATCGACTTTTACCCATTTGATACCATTCTTACACATTTCCACAAAAGGATCGGCACCTGTGATTTTATTACCATTCATATCAAATTCAACATCATCTTGCAAAGAAGCTCTTAACGCTTCAAAATCACCTTTTTGCCAGGAATAAAAGTATTTTAAGACCAGCTCTTTATTTTTTTCTATTGTATCCATGGTTATCTTTTTAATTGAGAAGAGTTTATTTATAAATTAATGCCATTAAGTTAAGCCTTTAGATATCAGGTTTCAGGTATCAGAAAATCTTTTGGCAGGCTAAAAACATCATAAAGGCTGACACCTGAATGCTTTGTGATTTTCCTCTAAACTAAACGGCACTGATTTGTAAATAGTAATTGTGAAAAATATAAGTGATTCAAGTGTTTAAGTTAATCAACATCCAGGTGGCATCTTCCCTCATTGGAAGAAACTCTCAACTACCACAAACTATCATAGGTGATCAACTCAAACCTGGCTTTCCCTGACGAGAATAATGCTTCCCATTCGGGATTCATATCATTGAAATCAGGAGATTGCATACACGCCTCGTGTGATGCTTTATCTTTCCAGACAAAAAAGGTTCCTGTATGGGAACCATCCTCAGAACCGAACATGTAAATATCCAAAAGCCCGGTTTGCTCTTTAAATATTGGTAACGATCGTTCGGCCAAACTTAACACGGTTTCTTTCATTTCCGGCTCGAAATGTGTTTTGGTGATAACTATAAATGACTTGCTCATAACTTAGGTTGTTAATAATGAATTTTCTTTGAAGCTAAATTAATGGCTCACTTTTTTACCTCAATTTTTTTAATCAAATTTAACCAGCGAAAACAAACCTCAACAGAGGTATTTCCTTCATAATTGAATGGCATTTTTATCAAAAGCGTGAGTACTTGGGGATGTTGAAGTTCATAAGTTCGAATCCAGTCTTTATTGATACTTTGTCTTCATTTGTAATTTGTAGATATAACTGATCGTTTAGCACTCAAAGCAGAGCCCTAAACTATTGTTCTTTAAAAAACGTGTAAACCGATTCCGGTCCAATGAAATCAGTATCAGTACTCTTATTAAACGATTGCACTACTATTGCCCCTATTGGTGCACTGGAGTTGTTAAAGAAATCAGGAGTTATACATCAGCAATTGACGGGAGAAGATAAACCATTCTTCCATGTGGAACTGGTTTCGAGTTTGGGAACCACCGTTCAAACGCAGGATGGTTATGCCATACATTGTGAAAGATCCATTGAGAATTTGGATAAAACAGATGTATTACTCTTGCCGGCTCTGGAATTCGATGTGAAGGAAAAAATTGAAGTCAATAAACATTGTGTTGAACATATCAGAAGATTGCATCAGCAGGGAACTGAAATAGCCACCATGTGCACCGGAGCATTTCTGCTGGCTGCAACAGGTCTGCTGAATCAGAAAAAGGCAACCACTCATTGGTTTCTGACTAAAACCTTCCAACAAATGTTTCCGGAGGTTGAGCTCATGGATGATAAAATAATTGTGGACAATGGTAAGCTTTATACCTGTGGCGGAGCCACTTCTTTCATCAATTTGGTGCTTTATCTCGTAGAAAAATATTGTGGTAAGGAGACAGCGATCATGACCTCCAAAATGTTATTGATTGATTTTAATAAACCTCCACAAAATCACTATGCCATGTTCACACCACAAATGCAGCATGATGATAAGATCATCATGGAGACACAGGAATATCTCCAAAGTCATAACAAATTCATTACTGTGGGACAACTGGCTGAGAGAGCCAATATGAGCCATAGCACTTTTTTGAGGAGATTCAAAAAGGCTACCGGCGAATCCCCTTTAAAGTATATTCAAAGAATGCAAGTGGAAAAGATAAAGGACATGCTCGAAACCACAGATAAGCGCTTTGATGAAATTGCCTATGGATTGGGATACAATGATATACCTTCTTTAAGAAAGGTCTTCAAACATTTTACCGGTCTGTCCCCACTTCAGTATAAAGATCGCTATAAACGATGATGGAATTAACAACGGGTTTTACCATTTCTAATTTTGCATTCCAGGCAACCGAAGATTATTCATGGCGTTGGATTTCTGCTGTGACCGCTTGATGTAATTGTTCACAAGCTTCCAGGGTTATTTCAAATTCTTTGATTTTTCCTTTTGTCAAATTCAACCAATTAGCTAATAAATTTCTGAATTCCCTGTCTCTCAGAAAAGCGAGATCAGTTGTATTCTCCTGGAAATACAAGCTTGAGTTCTTGATCAGGTAGTCTTGCATTTTGGTGAGAAAATTCTTGTTGAGATCAATCACAAAATCGTTTTGTCCTGAACGATGTTCGTATAACGCAATCACGTTTTTCTTCAGCTCAAAATTGGAAATAATGTCCATACGATTCGTGGATTTGAGAGACTCATAGGTACTCCTGGTAATCCTCCAATTATTGAATCTCATGAATCGATCCAGATAAAAATATAGAGAATCATGTTCCAAATCGTTGGAATCTATAATACTACTGAGTCCTTCTATATAACCGGCATTGAGTTTATTCCTTGGTATCTGATGATCTTTATAGACATCAATGTCCTTCTGAAGTTCGCTCTGAAGTGATTTTAATATGGAAACCTCCAGTTCCTTTTCTCCCCTGGATTCCGACCATTTATTAATAGTAAAAGCGACAGTGATCCCAATGATGACAACAACAAGTTCAATAAAGTGAGAAAGCCAATTGATTTTATTCCCGAATATTTTCAAGATCTTAGGATTTAAGATAAAACAACTAAAATAGGGAAAATTAATTTTTGGCAAAATGCCTCCTACTCCAAGTCCCTGCCAACTCGGCTATGGCAGGACACTCAAATCAAGATGATTGAAAATTCGCTTGTATGGATTTTGGATAAAGACACTTCACAAATTATGATTGGTACAAGATAGATAATACCCCAATTGTTTGATCGCACGCCGCCGCCCTTTGTATTTCAGGAAATTTTCTACCGGGCCTTGTCATAGACTCATCGAGTTATTTTCGGGGTTGATCGTCTTCCTCCAAACGGTAAGGCTATTTTATTTAGCTTTCCAACAATTCAACTAAACACATAACAAATATGTCAATAAAGCAAAAATACCAACCGGTGCTTGATCTCGGTCTGAAACTCAACGTGAAGGATGGGTATGTGGAAGAAGAGAACAATGTATTGAAAATTGGAGGCACTACCAAAACACAATATGAAAAGAACTTATTGTGGGACAAAATCAAAGAAATAGGAGGTGAATTTGCCTCTGATATTCAGGCCGACATTAAAGTGACTGATGCTTCCGTCTATCACAGACATGTTGTGCAAAAAGGTGAGACTCTAGGTAAAATTGCCAAGCACTATTACAAAGACGCCATGAAGTACAAGGAAATATTTGAAGCGAACAGAGACGTACTGAAAAATCCGGATCTTATCCATCCTGATCAGGAACTTGTCATTCCCAACCTGTAATACCTGGAAACCAGGTAAAGAGTCTTGACTGTAAAGTCGTCCCAAAATTAAATGATGAACGATTAAATGCTAACCAAAAACTAAATATCATGGCAGTATTAAAAGTATTAGAGATCATGTCCAATTCGGATAAGAGTTGGGAAGATGCCACTTCAAAGGGCATTAAAAAAGCTTCGGAATCAGTGAAGAACATACGATCTGCTTTTGTCCAATCACAAAGTGTAACCGTGAAGGATGGCCAAGTGGATGAATATAGAGTAACACTAAAAGTTTCTTTTGAGGTGAATTAAGATAAAGAACTATCCGATCTATACAATTAGTAAAATGACAGGTTAACCTATTAACCTGTCATATCAGCGACACAATCATGAAAATGATAGGTTAACTTTGCAGCCTATTATATTTTTTATCCTGATTACAGAATACTTTGATATACAGATTTATTGGTTGAGTTAATGCTTTTAATAGATTTGCAGAATATTTTTTAATGAATTAACACAAAATCAAATTTTTTGGTAAAATATCAGGCCTGTTCCAATGGTCCTGAAAATACCGGAGAACACAAAAATGCAAAAGGGTCGCCCAAGGGCGATCGCTGAGAATAAGTTTGATCTGTCATGTGAGGAGTGTTATCACCATAGACCCTATCTATGGTGATGTTAACACGGGCAGCAAATAGAAATTAAAAGGGAAAGAAAAAATGAAATTTGGGAACATTGCAACAATCAAATGGATTGTTATTTTTTTGTTATTGTTAGAATTATCGCATCAATCCATAGCAAAGCACATTATATTAAGTCCGGCGCAAGTCAAAACTATTCCAACAGAGGACAATATTCACAAGCCTGAAAATACCAACCTTGACACACTGGATTCGATTAAATCGATAGAAGCGTTTTATGCCTTTATCAAAAGTCTGGAAATGGAAAAGGTTCATGACACTATTAAAGAAAAATTGGATCTAAAGCTTTATCAACTGGTAAATGAAACGGAGGATTCACTGACTAAACAAGTTCCCGAAGTATTGAACGGAAGGATAAGAGATTCGTCTTCTGTCAAAAGTGATATCATCTTGTTAATAGATCGGGCTTTGAAAGAGGAAAAGGATTTGGTCATGCTAATCCTGGAGTTTGAGAAGAAATTAGAAATAATGAATAAGAAATTCTCTCAGGAAGCAGGTGATCTTACGGCTCAAGAAAAAACGAAGATATTGACCGACTTGGAGACATTGGAAAAAGCATTGATACTAAACGAGAAGAAATTTCTTCAAAATCAGGCCGGCTATAAAATCACGCTTGATTCATTGAAGAAAGAGCTACACGACATTGATGTATTGGAAGACCAACTTACTTACAGCGAGCGCCAAAGATTAAAGGACCAAAAGGCTTTTCAGATGAAAATATTAGCTGTACTTCTCATTGTAACCGGACTTGGATTACTTACATTGTTTTCCATATTCCTGGCAAGAAAGTTCAGAAAACAACAAATAGCCTTAGCTAAAGCCAATGAGGAGATCAGGAGTATAAATGAACATCTGGAAGATTTGGTTGCACAGAAAACTGAATCACTAAGAGCCACCAATGAAGAACTGGACACTTTCCTTTACAAATCCTCACATGATCTCAAACGCCCGCTAACGTCCATCATCGGACTATCTAATATAGCTAAGCTCACTTTGGATAATAAATCCTGGGAGCTGTTTGAAAAGACCTCACAAACAGCTATTGATATGGACAGAATGCTTCAAAAGCTCATGATGGTTAGTCAAATAAATCATCCATCTGATTATTCAAATGTGGATTTCAATACACAAATACAAAAGGTAAAGCAGCACTTCCATGATTTTATTGAGAAACACAAAATCTCTTTCAATTTCAAGGTTTCCAAGGAAAGCAGCATTGATTCAATTCCGACATTGGTAGAAATAATTCTAAAGAATCTGGTTGAAAATGCTCTTTTCTACTGTTCGTTGGAAGATGGAATCCAACCTGAGGTTGGTGTTAAGATCAGGAGGGAAAATTCCCATATAGCCATGAGCATACGGGACAATGGTGTCGGAATTAAGTCAAACGTGCAACACAAGATCTGGGAAATGTTCTTTGTTGGAAACGAAAATTCCAGAGGAAACGGGCTGGGACTATATATAGCACAAAAAGCAGCAAAAGCTTTAAACGGAGTAATTTCATTTACCACAAAGGAGAATATTTTTACAGAGTTTAAGGTAATTTTACCGATAGTGCAGCATGAAGATGCTACATCCGTTGTTAAATAATCTCCCTAAAAAACCCTCGCTACAGTAATAAGTAGCAAGAATTTAGTATTAAGACTAATAACATATAGATTTAAGCCCGGCAATTAAACCTTGCTCTCGTAAAATTAATATCATTATCTTTTTTACTTTATCCTATCTCACAAACTTTGAAAGCTTCTTGATCCATTCGATTAAAAGGGATCAAGCGGAAAACCTGGGGGGTAACCCTCCATAGTCCAACTTCAATGAACCGGAGCTGTCAATAACTGAATCAAACATTTAATCTGAATTTGCTCATAAGCAGGTGGCTAACTTTTGGAAAGTTTGAAACTTTCCAAAAGTTGTACGTTAGAATTACCTGATTAGTGAAATCACTCCCTGGAAATATTGCTTGATCCATGAAAAGCCTGCAAAGCTGGTCGTTTTATTTCTCTGAAGAAAGAAAAAAGCCACAGCAATCTTGAGTCTTTTATCTAAAATCTCGCCTAAACAAAGCAATGAGCTTTTCTAACAATATCAAATGATACTTTTTTCAGGACCGAAACTAAATAGTATCAATCCCGAAGCCCCTCTAAAAAGGGATCTGTTATTGATTTCACACTGTTAGCGCCGAATATAATACTGGCTGTTGACGAACCTAACCTTTTAATTCCATTTTTAAAGCGTAAAACACCTAGAAATTCAGTTAAGCTTCACCATATTTCCGTTTTAAGTTATGCAGGGTTTCTTCCATCTCACGCTTTTGTCTGACCAATTCTTCCTGGGTTGCCAGAAGTTCCTCTGAATTTTGACGTATTTCTTCCTCCGTTGCTCTTAGTTCCTCCGCTTGTTGTTGTGTTTCCTTCAACAAGCTTCGGGTTCTTTCATTGTTTTTTACACTGGAGATCGTAGATGCTATGCCTTCTGCTAATTTTTCAGCCAGCTCGATCTCATACTTTTCCAGTTTTTCAAAAAAAGTTAGTTCAATTACTCCGTGTATCTCGTCATTTAATTTCAATGGTAAAATCAGAACACATCTTGGAGTGGCTTCTCCCAATCCGGAAGTTATTTTAGCATATTCTGCCGGTACCTCTGTTATATATATTGTTTCTTGCTCTAACCAGCATTGGCCAACAAGCCCCTGTCCTTTTTCTATTGTACTTTCAATAAATTTTTTACTTCCCCATGCATAGCAAGCCGTCAATTCCAAATGTACTTTTGCCGGATTGTCATCATTCAGTATGAAAAACGCTCCCTGATTGGCATCGAAATACTTGACAAAATTCACTACAATATTGTATGAAAGCGTATGGAGATCTTCCTGATTTGATCTTAAAATTTCAGCAAATCTTGCCAGACCTTCTGCACTCCATTCCCTCCGTTTATCTTCTTTTGCGGTCTTTTTAAGCTTATCTCTCATGGCAAGCAACGATTTTCCTAATATATCTTTATCACCTAAAGTGGTAAATTCCTCATCAAGCTGTCCATTGCCTACATTTTCAGCGAATGATGCAGTATTTTTCAGGCCTTCTATCAGTACTTCCGCTGAATCACTCATATCTCCGATCTCATCATTACTTTTCACGCCAGTTGTTTCGGGCAATTCTCCACGACACATTCTGGTAAACACCTTATTCAATTGAACTATGGGGTTTTTAATATTCTCGGTAGTACGATGCGCGATGAAAGAGGATAGAATAAATCCTGTGGATGTGAAAATCAGTAACAAAAAATCAGCATAAGAAATAGCCGCTTTGATATTTTTGGAATCTTCAGCGATCAAATCATCTGCATAGTCTACCATTTTTTCACCCATATATTTATAAAGCGAGTCAGTTGACTTCTCTATTTGAGCAAGATCCGCGTGGCTTCTTTCAAAATCCTCAATTAAGATCTTTTCAGCTTTTTCAATCTTATTCAGGAGATCATCCATTTTCCTTACCCAATCTATTTCAGTTTGGGTCTTGACGGTTTTTTCTAATGTTTCTTTCCATTGATCTACATGCTGAACGGCTGATATAAATTCAACTTTAGATTCCTCACTACCAGAAAACAAATATTCAAACAACCCGGCATCTATTGCAGCAATATAAATCTCCAGGTTCAAAATAGCTTCCTTAAATCTTGTTCGATTACCACTAAAGACAGGTATATAAGGTTTTAGTTCTGTATTTAAAAGCTTCTTAAATAGGTCTAAGTCCTCTTCAATAAGATTATGTTGCTTCCAGAGATCATCTTCCAATTGCATCGCCTCTTCACCCATACGTTCAAGTTCATTAATTTTCTTTTCGATCAACGCCAAAAGAGTCACTTCGTCCTTGGTTTTTGCTACATGATGTAATTCCATTAATGTTTCATTCAACTTTCTTTTTTGATCATGATACAAATCCTTTTGTATCTCATTGGGTGATTCCAGGTACTTCGATACTGTTAGTTGCTGCCGAAACAAAGTGGACTCCAACTCTTTTGTATAGTTTTCCAGCGGCATGGCATGTTCTACCAGTTCCTCAGTCTCGTTTCCGATGAGGGAAAGCTGGGAATAGTTGATCAGGGAGGAAGTTGTAAAGATCAACAGCAACAATCCAAACCCGAAATATAACTTTCTACCTATTGTCCATCGTCTTTTAGTGAAAACTATTTCTGGCAACTGTTTTACTCCAGATCGATGGCTCTTTTCTTTTTTCGAATCAAAATCTTTATGTGTCATTTGTGAAGGCTTTTTATGATAGTTTAATCAGAGGCTATGATAATTCAGGGAAATTTGTCCAGTGCTAGAATTACCGTCTGTGGTATCTAAGGTTGAAATTTTACTATGACCAAAAAAATGCATGTTTGCTTAAATCGCCTGAGGGCTGTCCTTAAGGCTGGCAAAATTAATTTATTAAGGTAGGTAGTATTGATCGAAGAAAGGAAACATCAGTACGGATGTACTGAATTTAAAATGATTAAAGAAATATGATGAGCAGATTATAAGCCTATATGGTCATAAGAGGTTCAAAGATTCTTGGTTTTCTTAATTTGTTTCTCTCTTTGTAAAATTTCTCCGGTGTCACTAAAATAAATATCCCATTCCTCCTCTCCTCTTTGAAATTCGATTTTGTATCGTTTTTCGGAAGCAGTTTCTATCAAGGTTTTATCAACGAGGAACCAGTCATCAAGGTCTGAACTTTGAATGGCCTTACGGATTTTTTTGGGAATTTTATTTTCGTATCGTATACCGACTTCACTTCTTTTCCAGATTCCTCCTTTTCCAAATTTCACATTAAAGTCATTTCCCCCAATCTTAAAGTTCGCCTCACACTGGTCATCTTCTATTTTGAGTTTGTATTGCCCAATCTTGGGATACATTTCTTTCAGGCTTTTATCTACAAAGGTCTCCAGATCGAGGTTTTCCGTATTTTCTCCCGGTTGCTTTGAAACTTCTATCGATGCATCCAAATCATAGCTTTGATCGCATCCAGAAATTTGAAAGATAATAAAAATAAGTATCCACCAGCGCATCGACCTCATAATATTAAACTTTGAGTTACAATTAAGATGTATGATAAAAATACTATCTAATCTGCTTTTTACAAAGCTTCCATATATCATTAAGCGGCGTGCTCCTTCGATCCCTCAATTTCCTTGCTCCCCGAACGAATCAGGTCATTACATCCGTCCAAATGCGAACTCTTTTATCAGCAGAGGCCAATGCCAGCATTTTTCCATCCGACGAAAAATTCAATCCGTAATTGCCCTTCACCTTTACCGGTAATTCCTTGACCTCCTTCAACTCCGGAAGAGACCAAATTTTCACTTTTCCTGGCATACTCAGGGCTATATATTGTTCATTTGGATGGATCGCAATACCGTAGTATCCTTTCTCACCCAACTCCATTATATTTTGTTCCTTCCAATTGTTAACATCCCAAATTTTCAAAGCTCCTGTATAACCTACTGAAACAGCATGTTTATCCTGATTGAAAAATCTGAAACTGTTGATTGCAACTTCGTGCGCCTCCATGTTTCGAACAAGTACACATTCCGGTAAGGAGAATATTTGGATAGTACCTCCTAACCCTCCGACAATAGCCAAATCTGCCTTCTTCGAAATGGCCATTGCTCCTATGTTCTTTGCATTGCTTTTCACTTCCTTCAGTATTTTACCGGAGGGAAGCTCCCTTAACACGATCATTTTATCAGGAGAGCTTGTGATCAAATACTCGTTGTCCGAAGTTTTTCTCAATGATCCGATTCCTTTTTTCTGCTCATCAAAAGTTTTTAAACATTCACCAGTAGAAGTATCCCAGAATTTGATGAGGCCATCAGCGGCGGCAGAAATCAGGGTTTTACCATTATCCAAGAAAACAGCTCCATTCACGGTTTTGGTGTGTCCAACATACTCTTTTTTTAGTGCCCACTTACCAACCTCCCATTCCCTTAGCTCTCCACTAAATCCAAGACTTATCACAGAATCGTTATCTGGTGTAAAGAAAACTTTGTTAACGTGTGATGAATGCGCTTGAATGACAATCGGTTCCATAAGTAAATTTTATTTTTGGTTCAACATTGGCCCAAATGTAATTTCAAGGTGATAATAGTCACTCATACTAAAGTATGAACTTGTTTAGAACAGCAAAAAATTATAAAAATGAGGTAGTCGGGATGATAAGCAATGAAGTTTATAATAACCCCTTAATCACTAGAGATATACATTTTGGATGTTTTAACAACTATCGATATCCGGAATGATTTGAACTTGTTTTTAGTAGCAACGGTGGAAGGTCAGCTATGAATAGGTATATCTTCCAAGGTTGTAGCAGCTTACTCTTTCCTATAAATACCTTCAAAACTTTTTGACCAGGTCTTTCCCGCATCTCTGGAAATTTCAATGAGCTGCCTGACAGAACCGTCATGATTGGGCGTCAGCGTAGTTCTGTCTAAAAAAGTTTTGTCTCCGGCCAGCAACTCTCCCTGAAAGCGCAGGCCTCCATTCACAAATGCCTTGATCATTGTTTTCTCTTTTTGTCCACCTACCGTCTTAGCGCCTTGTGTGACCCAAACTTGCTTCCAGTTTCTTGTATTATTATCTACATAAAAAAGACTTTTCCCTTCCGAACCACCCACCGATGTCCAATGTTCCATGACCGCACAACCGTTAAGAATTTTTTCGATCTTGTTATTCCCAACTAACTTTCCCGAAGTATCATATACTTTCCACTCTCCTACCCAGAAATCTAATTTTTGATAAAATTCATCCTCCGAACAAGCATGGCTATTGGATTGAGCCAAAGATGTACCCAATGAAAATATCAAGAAAGAAAAAGTAATGATTTGAAATTTCATAAATTCCCGGTTTATGAAAGCTTATTCTTTCAATTGAAAGCCTAGTGATAATCCAATATAATAATTTCTTGGTAAACCGGGATAGAAATACCTGGGTGCATTGCCTCCGAAACTGCTGGCGTTCACCAATAGCATGGATGCGTAATGCTCATCAAAAAGATTATTTAATCCCCCATAAAAGTCTATATCAAATCGCCCGAAGCTTTTCCTGAATCCTGCTTTTAGATTTACCAATGAATAACTGTTGGAATAGACAGTATTGGCATCGGTAATAGGGGCTTCGTCCACAAACTGGAAATTGGCATTACCGTAAAAACCTGTGGTCGATGAAAAATCAACTCCAATATTCAAAACATTGGATGGGGTCCCTGTAAGGTCATTTCCGGAAAAATCACTTTCTCCATCCACGAATTCATCAAAGCTATAATCAGCCAAGGTATAGCTTAAATAACTATTCAGGGTATTATTGGAATTTTGAATGAAATAATAGTTAAGGTTTAGTTCAACGCCGTTGTGCTTGGTCTTACCTGCATTGATGCCAATAAATGCATCTTCGGCTGTTCGTCTGGCAACCAATAAATTCCTGATCCGCATGGAATAAATGGCCAGATCATAATACAGTTTATTTTGCCATAGTGATCCTTTGCTACCTATTTCAAAGTTATACCCCGTCTCGGGTTGAATATTAAGATTGATCAATCCATCCGGCGTTAAGGTCTCATCCAGCGTTGGTGTGGAAAATCCATGACTGATATTGGCATAAATGGACAAGTTATCAAGGACCTGATGAGATATAGCAATTCTTGGTGAAAGAATCGCATCGAATTCATATTTTCCTGATTGATCAATACTATCCGGAACAAACCGATCTTTCAAGGAAAAAGTTGTTTGATTTAAATTCACTCCGCCTGACAATGTAGTACGAGATGACAGACTGTATTGAAATTGTGCAAATAGATTAAAATAATTTCTTTGTTCATTATTATCGCTCAAAATAGCGCCTAGTACCCTACTGTTGTTCTCATAAGTCTGCCAATTGTGCCAATCAATAAAATACTCTCCTCCCAGGGTCCATTTCAAAGATCTTGACAAAAGTTTTTGACCAAATGCAAAAACACTCCTTACTCCAACAGCCTGTGTCTTTTCGGCCAATATGTTAAAAGGACGTGGTTCAAATGAATTTCTAAAGCTTGTGAAAAGACTGGTTGTATTACTAAGATTATCTGTGATCTCTGTTTGGTTAGATACTCCCAACAAAAGTCTGTCATAATCTTCAAAGCCCATTGATTGTCTCCAGGTGAAAGCCGCAGCCTGTGGATTTGAAAAAAAAGTTGCGCTGTCTATGGAACTTGGGATAAATCCTTTGAGGGTAATGAGGCTTGCCAGAACACTCAATACATTCTTGTTTCCGTAAAACTCTCCCAATGCTGTCACCGAACTTCTGTCATATTCATTATTTTCCCGATAACCATCGCTATGGACCTTATTGTAAGTAATGCTGATATTATGATCATCCGTACTATGGTTAAAACTACTTACATTTCTAAAAAGCCCATAAGACCCGATGAGCCCGGATGAACGAATGGAGGTTTTTTGATAAACAGGGGTTTTAGTAATGAGATTGATGGTTCCACCTAAACCGGCACCGAAAACACTGGAAGCCGGCCCCTTGATCACATCCACTCTTTGGATAAGACTCAAATCAATATCTTCAAGGGTGGTCTCCCCTTCTCCGCTGGTCAATGGAATGTCATTGAAATAAGCCCTTACCTTATTTGTGGAAAATAGAGACCTGGACCCAATCCCACGAATAGTAATTCTATTGGTATTTAAAGTCCCGGAATGCATATATACACCAGGCACTCTATTCAGGACCGGAGTAATGATCACCTCGTTATCTCTTTCCAAATCCTTTTTTGTGATAACAGTTACGGCCCCGGGAACATTTAACAATTCCTGAGATCCCTGGTAGGCATTAACAACCACCCCCTCTATTTTCAAAGGATCAGGCGACAACGGGAGGTAAAGGAAATCTTGTCCTTCTTTTACCTCAACAGTCATGGCATGATAGCCCAGATGAGAAATTAACAGAGACTGAAATCTTCCAATATCATCAATCTTAAAAGATCCCTTATCATCGCTTATGGCCAGAATGGAACTGTCGTTGTGATGCATGATGACCGCTCCGACCAATCCCTCTTTGTTGGTGGCATCAAAAATTCTTCCTTGCATGGCGCGCTGCGCAACACCTTGAAGTGATGTAAGCAACAGCAGAACAAAAACGATATGGCGCAAATTATTCAGCTTCATTAATTGAAAAGATCCGTTATTTGATAAAAAAGGGATTTGAGTGTAAAGTTCCCAAATCCCAGGTATCATTTTTATTTTTTCGAGTTAATCATGGACCAACGTATGACACCGGCAATCAAAATGCAATTTAATAATTGGAATAAAGAGGTCTAAAGCCCTATTCCTGTTTCAATGCATTTCTTATTTTCAAAACCTCTTCTGCAGTCACAGCACTGGCCTTGTTTTCAAAATTGTTTCTTACAAAAGTTAATACATCTGCAATTTGTTGATCCGATAAGAAATTATGAGGAGTCATAGCACTATAAAATAGCTCACCATCGACCTCATATTGTCCTCCTGCTGATCCGTTCAACACGATCTTGATCAATGTTTCTTTATCACCATTTACCCAGGGGCTTTTAATCAGTGGTGGATTCAGGTTAGGAACTCCTCCTCCATCTTGCATGTGACAAGCAAAACAATAGGTTTGATATACCTCCTTACCCGCATTGATCCGGGCCTCGCTGACTTCAACAACACTTAATTTTTCATCTTCTTTTTCATTCTTACTACTACTAGCTGTCCCACATGCCGTGAAAATAGAAACGGCAAAACTCAAAAATACTAGTCTTCTCATATTTTATTATTTAAGCAGATTTATAGAAAATTCTCCAAACTTTTCCTTTCTGAGAATCTACAACATATAATGAACCATCAGGTCCCTGTGCCAGGCCGCAAGGTCTTGCTACTGCATCCCTTGGTTGTTTAACCGGTGTAGGTCCTGCAAAACCATCAGCAAATACTTCCCAATCTTGAGAAGGTTCTCCATTATTGAAAGGCACAAATACAACAAAAAATCCGGCCTGATCGAAAGGTGCTCTATTCCAGGAACCATGAAAAGCAATGAAAGCACCATTTTTATATTTATCCGGAAATTGGTCACCTGTATAAAACAATAAATCATTTGGAGCCATATGGCCCGGAAAGGCTACCAGAGGGTCCTTGGTTCCTTCGCAACGCTCGGATTGCTGTCCGTCACCACCGTACTCAGGAGCTGTGACTCTTTTCTTTTGGAACTGATCATAAAAACAGTAGGGCCAGCCAAAATCATCTCCATCGTTTACCCTTAAAAATTCTTCTGCCGGTAGATCCCTTCTTTGCTCATCCGTAAATGAGTCAGGCCAAAGTTCACTTAACTGATCACGACCATGTTGCGTAACATACAGCGTATTATCCTGATCGTTCCAATCGAGTCCCACAATATTTCTGATTCCGGTAGCATATCGGTAACCATCATTTTCTTGTGTTTGATTAAGCTTATCGGCAGAAAAACGCCAAACTCCCGCGCGTACCTCAAGCTCGGGGCAAGGATCCTGTCCCGGAGAACCCTTTGTTCTCTTTTCTTCCTGGCAAGCATTGGAAATAGAGCCAAAGTTCACATACATATTTCCTGCATTGTCAAAGGTGAAAGACTTTGAAACATGTCCACTTTCCTGCGTAGGAAAAGTCGCAATGGTTTCTTCAGTCCAATTTTCAGGAAGCTCACCATTTTCAAGCTTAATCCTATATATACCATCTTTATGGGAATAGTAGAGGTAGCCGTTGTAGAGCCTAATATCTGTTCCTGTACTTGTTACAAAATATTTATCCGAATCGGCTTTTCCATCTCCATTCTCATCTTTCAGGAGCACGATACCTCCATCATTTTTTGCCCTTCTCAACCTCACATACATATCACCGTTTTCATTGACTGCGATATGCCTTCCTCTTCCCACACTATCGCTTACAACCACAGCTCCAAAATTTTCTGGAAGTTGAATGTCACCATTATTTGAATCAGCTACTAGATCAGGCTGATTGTCCACCGGAGTGTCCTGTTTGTTTTCAGAACAAGCAAATATGCCTGCCACAAGCATTAATAAAAGGATACTTAAGTTTTTCATGAGTTTCTATTTGGTGTTTTGCAGATGTTCAGTAATGAAAATTCAATCCGGATTTCATTCGAATACAAAGGAGCAATGCATTTCAGTAATGCATTCAATAGTTTATCGGAATAGCTCAATTTCTCTGCACTAATCGATACAGAATTCACACATTATGTTAAGCTTCAATCCTGACAATTGCTTTGGAAATTGATCACGTGTTTTTAATGTCTTCGAAAGAAAGGCTAAATATAATCCAATTTTACTATTTCGGGATAATCAATATATCGTGAAATGTCGTAGTATTGACATTTTTAAATTTATTCAGTATTGATTTACGGAATATTAAAGTTGAGGTTAAAGTGTTAAAGTGTTAAAGTGTTAAAGTGTTAAAGTTTAAAAAGAGTTAGAGAAATTTTACATTGATCTGTTTTTTGTGAGAATTTCGTTTCATGATATCCTTAATTTTGTCTTATGGAAATTCGACCGGAACAAGATAGAGATCATACTCAAATCTATGAAGTGAACCAATTGGCTTTTGGGCAGCGCGATGAAAGCGAGCTTATTGAAAATATCAGGCAAGGGAACAATTTCATTAAAGCATTGTCAATTGTTGCTGTTGAAGACAAACAAGTTGTTGGTCATATTCTTTTTACAAAAATCAGAATCCCTACTTCTCCTGATCTGAAACTGCTTGCTTTGGCTCCCATGGCCGTACATCCAGATTGGCAAAACCAGGGTATCGGAAAGAAACTTATCAAAAACGGGCTAAAGCAGGCAAAAGAGCTGGGATTTGAAGCTGTCATTGTATTAGGTCATGCTGGCTATTATCCTAAGTTTGGTTTTAAAAAAGCATCAGATTGGCAGATAAAAAGTCCCTTTAAGGTACCTGAAGAGGCATTCATGGCCCTGGAGCTTCAGGACGGAGCTTTAAAAGGTAAAGCTGGTACAGTGCAATATGGCAGTGAGTTTTTAGCATTCGAATGATACCTTCCACCCTTTCTCATTGGTTAACAAACATTTACACAATCCAGCTCATAGCTTTACGCATGCAATATTTGTTTTATTTCTCCATCAGTCATTTTTTCAAAATTTCTTTTCTTGTGAAAAAAATGGCCCATGATGAAAAACATTCAATTTTTTCTATCACTACTTATAGTAAGTTGCATTTATTCATGCTCCTCAAAAAAAGGAGAGGAAGTAGCAAATCAACCTGCAAAAAACAGCACCGTTGCTTTGGAACAAAAGTCAGGTGCAAACATTGACGAAGAAACTGAGAAATCTTCTGATAACTCAATAGGATCACCTGAAAGACCAATTCGTTTTTATTTCACACCTTCGGTCAGTGAACAAACGATCAAAGAAAGTTCCAAGGAAATTTTAGCCTCCCTTCAAAAAGAGACCGGCTTTTCATTTGAGGTGCATATACCAAAAGATTATACGTCCCTGATCGAGGGATTTGGAAACGAGCAGGTGGATATGGCCATCATGAATTCATTCGGATATATTTTGGCAAATAAAAAATACGGGGCACAGGCATGTCTCAGAGCCTTGCGATACGGCAAATCAACTTACAATGGTCAAATCATTGCCAGTGTTGAAAGTGGTATCAATTCAATTGCAGACATGCAAGGCAAGCGATTTGTTTTCACGGATAGCTCATCGACTTCAGGTTTTCTTTTTCCAAGAAAGATTTTGGCTGATCAGAACATAGAATGCTCTGAAGTATTCTTTGCGAACAAACATGATAATGTTGTAAAAATGATCTATGAAGGTAAAGCGGATGCTGGTGCCACATTCTACTCGGAGCCTGCAAATGATGGTACCATCAGAGATGCCAGAAGCAGAGTAAAGGATTTATATCCCGATGTTGAAGACAAAATAAAGATTATCACATTGACAGATCCAATTCCAAACGATCCGGTCGTTTTCAGTAAAGAAATCCCAAAGAATATCGCTTATAAAATCAGCTTTGCGTTGATGCGCTATGCTATGACGGATGAAGGGAAAACGGTATTTACCAAGCTCTATGGAACCGAAGGCTTTGCCAGATGTTCAGACATTGATTATTCCTTGATGCGAGAAATCATCGAAAACAACAATATCAATTTGTCCTCCTTTTTGTAATCTACGAGGGAAGAGGTGTATTTGTATTCCTAAATCTATTTCGATATTTCGAAGCTCTTTAACCTGTAGCGCTTACATAAGATTCCGTACTGTTTTTCTGGGTCTGATCACTCTGAAATGTAACCTCTTTCACGTTGGACTCAATCTTACAATTACCGCTGATTTTAGCGCCCTCTTCCATGATCAGTTTGTCAGCAGTAATATCACCGTAAACAGCTGCGGTAGGCTTTAGAACGAGTGTATCCTTGACAACAACATTACCCTTGATAACACCGGCAATTTCGGCCTGATCAGTCCAAATATCGCCCTCTATCACAGATTCCTGACCAGTTACAATTTTCGATTTTGCCTTAATAATACCAATAATTTTACCATCTATTCTCAGGTTATCAGTCGACTCAATATTGCCTTCAAAAACACAGCCTCTACCAAACAAACTATTTTCCGTAGTCGCTTTAGCTGTAGTTTTCTGTACCTTCTTGTTATTGAACATAATGGTGAGATTTAAGTGTTAAAATCGAATGTTGGTGGTTTTGCACCAACTACAAATATTTATAATTGATACTTAAATTGCTGGAGAGGTAATCGACATTTTGAGCCGATGTAAGTAATAGGATAATTCTACATGAATTATCATGATCTCAAAAAATAATGATCCCTACTATGTTAAAGTAATTCTCAATGATATGGATTCTCTAATAAATGCTTAACCATCTCCAGTACTTCACCAGTGACATTTGAGATTGTGCTCAGCGCATTTCTTGAATAAATATCCTGAATGGATTCATTTAAATTTTGTATGTGTTGCCCCGCCCAAAAAAAGTTTTCATAAGGTTTTCCGGTGAGCTGCTTACTCCTGGAACGATGTAATATTACTTCTGCTACTTCATAATTCAGCTTTCGAAAATCAGCAGGAATAAAACGTTTTATTCTTACGGGTAATTCGTAGTCTTTACACAACTTAATTAATTTTCTATGATTGGAAAGTAAGTAGGAAGCCTGTGGAACAAGGTTTCCCTGATATGTATCATTGTTATGACTGAAATTGTAAAGTGTTTCATACTTATGCATAAGCTCCGGATAACTTTTCTGGATATGTTTTAAATACCAGGATGCCTGAAGGTTTCTCATAGTCATCGCCCCCCCAAACAACAGAAAATCAGCACCTGAATCTTTAACGGACCTTACAACATCTTCCAATTGAATATCACTATCAGTTAGAAAAGGCACAACCGGAATTACCAAAGCTCCCACTTGAATTTGCGGAGTCTTTGCTTTGATCTTTTCGATCGCTGCCAATCGCCTGGCCGGTGAGGGGGATCTGACTTCCAGGAATTTGGCAATTTTAGGGTTTGTTGTTGTAATGGTAAAGGAAACGGTGCTCCATGTTTGCTGCGCTATTTCCTGCAAAAGTGCTATATCATCGAGTACCAAATCCGATTTAGTAATAATATGCACAGGGTATTGATGTTTCTTGAGAATCGCCAAACATTGTCTGGTATTTCTATACTTCGTCTCAGCTGGTTGATAAGGATCCGTAACACCTCCAATGACAACAACGTCAGGTTTTAGTGTCCGTGCTCTGGAAATCCTTGTATCTAACAGATCCCCAATCCCTTTTTTGATAAGAATTTGGTTTTCAAAGTCTTCAGGCATATGATAATGCTCACTTCGTGCATCACAGTAAATACAACCGAACATACAGCCGTTGTAGGGATTGAGTGTATACCTGCTCCAAAACCAATGATCAATGAATTTTTTCTTGTTGAGTACAGATCGATACGTCTTTTCAATAAATTTTGGCATTTCATTTATTAAGCATGGAACAATATCTTTTTTTAAAAACAGTTGAAAGCGATCCAATTAGATCCTTGTACTTTTTACATAAAACCGTATTTTTGATAGAACTTCGTTTTCATTTTCGGTTAGTTTTAGGCTAATTTGTCTCCAATGCATTTTATGAAAATCAGAATTATTAAACACCTCTTCACTGTATTTTTTTGTTTTACATCATTCCTTGTTTTCTCCCAGGAATATAATGAATACCTTGACAGAGACAGCAAAGGCTCTCTGAAACTGAATGTTAAGGGAGCTTCACATTTTGCTAAACTTGCCCTTACCTGTATTCAGAAGGAATACCCGAATAAGCTAAATCAAGTGCTTGGAGGTGATATAGATCTGGGCCGGCCTTCCGAGTTACATCCGGTATTTTACGGATGTTTTGACTGGCATTCATCAGTGCATGGTCACTGGATGTTGGTCAGGCTGATGAAAATGTTTCCTTCCCTTCCGGAAGCTAAGGAAATAAGAAGAAAGCTGAACCAAAACATTACAGAAAAAAACATTGGAGCTGAAATTGTTTATTTCAATGGGAAGCATAACAAATCCTTTGAGCGAACTTACGGATGGGCCTGGTTGCTTAAACTAGCGGAGGAACTCTACACCTGGGATGATCCGGATGCTAAAAAGTGGTCTGAAAGGATGCAGCCTCTGACAACACTCATCGCTAATAAATTTCAAAACTTTTTGCCCAAACTTAACTATGCCATACGTAATGGTGAACATCCGAATACTGCTTTCAGCATGGCCCTCGCCTGGGATTATGCCAAGACTGTAAACAATCAAAAGCTGATGAACCTGATCGCCGAACGAAGCAAATATTACTACTTAAAAGATAAGAATTGTCCTACAGAATGGGAACCAGGGGGATTCGATTTTCTCTCTCCGTGTTTGTCCGAAACTGATATCATGCGCAGGATCCTGCCTAATGGGTCCTTTCAGGAATGGCTACATAAGTTCTTACCAAATTTGGCTAAAAAAAGACCTAAAATCCCTTTTAAACCAGCCGTAGTTACAGACAGGACTGATGGTAAGTTTGTTCATCTGGATGGATTGAATCTAAGCAGGGCATGGTGTCTCTATGGAATTGCCTCTGTTTTTAAAGGAAAGAAAAGAGAGATCATCTTGAATTCGGCCAATCATCATATTTTAACCACACTTCCTAATATAGCAAGCGGGGATTATGCCGGGGAACACTGGTTAGCCTCTTTCGCAGTGTATGCACTCACGGTAAAAGGAGATTAAGTGACCATCTGGGTATTCCATTTGGTACTTCTTGTTTTTCGACCTTCTCGAATGTTTTTTACTATTTCAAGAATGCCCCTAAACTATTACTCTTTATATTGGCATATTTCGCACTAATGTAAGCTAGTTGCCAAAAGTGCATTAGAAAACAATCCGATTTGGACAATATTGAGATCAAATATTTTTTATAAGGGAGAAATGCATTAGTATACGTGAGGAGTTTTAGCATAAAAATATTTTTTGGGGACCGAGATTGAAGTCAATCAATGAATACTTGATTTGTTCAACTTAAATTAAATCGCTTTTAGAACTCACCGATCAAAGTATTCAGGGCTGCTTTCAGGAGAGAATTGTGTACACCCCACCCAAATAACTTTATTTTTTTAAATTAATCAATTACTAAAATGTCCAAAAAATCAAGCCCAGATCTGCAGAAAATTATTGAAAAGCAGGAACAAGAAATTCAGCGATTAAAGGAAAGTGAAAGTAAGATCAGAGAAATTGTCGAATCATTAGGATACATTGTATATGAGTTTGATCTCAAATGGAACTTCGTCTATGCCAATGAGGTATTTTTAGAACTTATCGGCTATTCGAAAAAAGATCTTCAAAAGAAACTTTATTGGGAGATTATCCGAAAGGATTATAAAGATGAGATTTTTAATTTTTACAAGTTCCAAATAAGCCAGAAGAAGCAGAATTCTTATTATGAATTTCCCATCATAAACAAGGAAGAGCAGGAAATCTGGATTGGGCAAAATATGGAGTTGACCTTAGAAAATGATGAAGTGAAATCAATCAAAGCCGTGGCCAAAGACATCACTGTACAAAAAAAGGCAGAGCGGAATGAGTTAAAAGGTTTCGTTGAATCAGCACCCGCAGCCATTGCTATGTTGGATCCGGAACTTAGGTACATAGCAGCCAGTGAAAAGTGGTATGATGATTATAGGCTTAAAAAGAAAAATATCATCAATAAAAGCTATTTCGAGATATTTCCGGACCTCCCTACTTCCTGGAAGAATATATTACAACGTGGACTGCAAGGGGCTATTGAAAGCGAAGATGAGGAACAAATAGTTTCAAAAGACGGTACTGTAACATGGATAAAATGGGAAATAAGACCCTGGTTCACCATTAATAAAGAGATCGGTGGTATCATCATCATGACAGAGGATATCACAATCAGAAAGATACAGGAAGAAGAACTAAGAATTGCCAAAGAAAAAGCCATTAAAGCCTCAGAAGCCAAAGCTGAATTTCTTTCCATCATGTCCCATGAAATCAGAACACCATTAAACGCAATTATTGGAATGTCTCAATTGTTGATTGGTGAAAGTCCCCAAGAAGATCAAATGGAAAACCTCAGTGTACTTAAATTTTCAGCAGATAATTTACTGGTACTTATCAATGACATCTTAGACTATAGCAAGATAGAGGCCGGAAAAATAGCTTTGGAAGAGGCCCCTTTCAGTCTGAAAAACCTTGTCACCGGTATACGTCAATCATTGCTGCTCAAAACCAAAGAAAAAAATATACAGTTCAAGGTAAGTTATGACATTGATGTACCGGAAATGTTGGTGGGAGATCAGGTCAGACTGGGACAGATCCTAACAAATCTAATTAGCAATGCCATCAAATTCACTAATGAAGGGCATGTAAAACTTGACGTGGCATTGCAGGAAGAGCATGATGACAGCATCAGCATTTATTTCTCAGTGGAAGATACCGGTATTGGAATTCATAAGGACAGATTGGAACATATTTTCCAAAGTTTCTCCCAAGCAGAAGCAGATATCGTCAGGAAATACGGAGGAACAGGATTGGGTCTGTCTATCATTAAGGGTCTACTGGAACTATTCAATAGCCGGATCGAGGTGGAAAGTGAATTAGGAAAAGGTTCAAAGTTTTATTTTACTTTAAAATTTAAGAAATGTGATGAGAGCTTTACTGATACGGTTATTGTCAATCAATTCAAATTTGATGAAAATCTAAAATTTGATAAAATGGACCTGTTGCTGGTTGAAGATAATGAAGTAAACCAACTCATTGCCAGTAAGTTCCTTAACAAATGGAACATTTCTGTAGACTTTGCTGAAAATGGCGAGATCGCACTGGAAAAGGTAAAGAAAAAAGACTATGACCTTGTACTTATGGATTTGCATATGCCCGTCATGGATGGCTATCAAGCCACTGCGGCTATCAGAGGTTTGAATCATAATAAATACCAACAGCTACCTATCATAGCACTTTCGGCATCTGCATCGCTTTCAGAAAAGAATAAAGCTTTTGCTATGGGCATGAACGACTATGTCCCTAAACCATTCAATCCAAGTGATTTGTACAAAAAGATCAACAAGTATACCCAAAAATCTGCACCTGTCGACAACAAAAAAAAAATGTTAGATAAAGATCAGAACAATTTGGTCAATTTTGTAAAGCTTGATGAACTGGTCAAAGATAATTCACAGTTTCTCAGGGAACTTTGTGATTCATATTTCAAAATGTTGAATAAATTCAAAATTGATTACAAAGAGGCCCTGACCAAAACTGATATCAAAAAATTCAATGAAATCACTCACAACATTATTTCAACGGTAAAATTCTTCGAAATCAATATGCTGGAAAAAGAGATTTCAAAGGCCAAAAAATATGTAAAGAATAAAAACATTAAAAAGGAAATATTAAATAAATCAATAAAAGCTGTGGAAAGAATTTGCACCTCAGTAGAAGATGTCATCCGATCAAAATATCAGCTAGCCGGTTGATATGTTGTTGAAGACATTAAAGGGAGCTTAACGCTCCCTTTAACAAACTCTCTTGCCTCCGAACGACATCCACAACAAAAAGCTGATCCATCGCAATGCGCGCTTATTTTTCCTTGACAAGAATAAAAGGAAAAAAAGTATCAGAAGACTATTTAAAATGCAGAAGTATACAATGAACTGTACATCATCTAACTCAAATACTTTCATTCGGAAAATTTAAAAGCTCTAAGGAATTTTTTGATCAATTTTTCAAAGGTAAATCACGGCCATCTCCTCTCCAATACACCACTTCCCGGGTTTTCAAATTATATCGATCTCCGGAAGATAACAAAAAGTATTTTCCTCCATTCCTTATGCCGGTATTGATCGTATCATTTGGGTTGTTCCAAAGGTTTGCATCATAGATAGCAACATAACTTTGACCAATAACTTCAAATTCATTGCCCTGCACCACAATGGCAGTATTTTCATCTATACCAATACCCAACAATTCAGGCCTGGCTGAAACAATCTCTATTAAGTCAAACTGGCGATTTCTTTTCAATAAATGCTGGTCGATGGCAACATTCTTCAAAAAACCGAAACCCTCCTCGTGATCGCCCATCATAATGGTGTTTGTCTTAGTGTCACCTCTGGCCAAGTATGACCCCTGGATAGTGGCCCCTGCCGAGCTTCCGCCAACCACCCCACCCCGCTGAAGCAATGATTCAAAAGCTTTCTGAGTTTTGGTTCCCAAATAAGAATCTGCAATCCTCCACTGCCTTCCTCCGGTAAACCAAACACCTTTCGCACGGTTGATAGGTTCAATAAATCCATCTGAATCAGCTACATTTCTATCCTTGGTGTGCAAAACGGTTATATTTTTAGCGCCTCTATTTTCATATCCTTGTTTTGCCGCGTCCAGCATTTCACTGGTAACCGTATCGGTCCAAGCTGTTGGAACTACTATAATCGGTGCATCAGAACCACCGGCCAGTTCTAAGAAACGATTGAAAATCGTACTGTCTCTCATAGCCCCTCCCACAATCACAAGGCTTCCATCAAACTCCAATCCGGAATCATAGTGAATTGCAGTTGAAGGCTCTCCCGGTATACTGGTATTTTGAGAAGAACAAGATACAGCGCTGAAAAGAAATAATACAGCAATCAGGTTCAGGTAAAAATGTTTCATAAGTGAAAGCGGTTTATGTAATCGATAATATACTGAATATTTAGACTATTTTAATCAATCAATAAATGTATTATCTTGGATGTCAGGCACATTTCAGAAAAAACTAACAGTCTCATGACAAAAAAGTTCCTAATCATTGCAAGCTTATTACTTGCTATCAATGCCGGTTGCTCTCCGGAAAAAGAAAATGCTGAAATCGATCTGTTATTTACCAACGCAAAAATTTGGACAGGTAACGAGGCTCAGCCATGGGCTGATTGGTTGGCTATTGAAAAGGATAAAATTGCTGAGGTAGGCATAAAGGGAAAAGCAATGCCAAAGGCTCGCCAGATCATTGATCTGAATGGGCAACTGATGCTTCCCGGATTCAACGACTCGCATGTTCATTTTGCATCGGCGGGTCATTTGCTGTTGGGTATTAATTTACTGGATGTCAATGATAGTACAAAATTCGTTGAACGTGTTAAGGAAACGACCGCCAGATTACCTAAAGGAAGTTGGATAACAAGGGGAGATTGGGGTGCCTATGAGGCCTGGGAAATGGGCTCCGAAGGGAATGAAACAAAAAATTCCGTATTTATACCTGACAGGTCTTGGATCGATTCATTAAGTACAAACCACCCTGTACTCGTTACGAGGTATGATAGAAAGGTTGGTCTTGCCAACCAAATAGCACTGGATTACCTAAATCTGGATTCTGAAACAGGTATCTTGGAAGGAAACATTTTAAAAGAAGCCCTGCAGCAGATCCCTGACAAATCGTTTGAACAAAAAGTCGCAGAAGCACAAAGAGCATTGGAGGAATGCAGGAAATGGGGTGTTACCACTGTTCAGGACATGTCTCCACTTGGCCAGGTAGATATTTACAATTTCCTCAGGGAAAGAGATGAATTGACATGTCGTATCAATTTCTGCCCATCAAAATTGAGTGATTATCAAATGATGCAGGAGAAAGGTTGGGTAGTGGATTGGGAAAATGAATACGGCCCAAGTTTATCAGGCGATGATTGGATTGCTTTCGGCACCATTAAAACACATATTGATGGGATTATGGGAGCCAGAACAGCAAGGTTTTTTGAGCCTTACAGTGATAATTCGCTGGAGATGAAGTCATGGAGGGGTGGATGGAGAGAATTCTCGGAGGACATGAATAACTTCAAAGACATGATCTTAAAAGCAGATCAGGCCGGTATACAACTCAGAATACATGCCATTGGTGATGAAGCGAATTCCATCTTACTGGACATATTGGATACGCTCGATCAAGTTAATGGGCCTAAAGACAGGCGATTCCGTTTGGTTCATGCACAAGTGATCGCACCACAAGATTTCGAACGATTTGCAAATCGAAAGATTGTAGCCGAGGTCCAGCCCTACCACGTTACCGATGACATGCGCTGGATGGAAGAAAGAATCGGATACACCAGGTGTCAGGGAGCTTACGCATTTAAAACACTTCAAGATGCAGGATGTATGCTTTCCTTCGGATCGGATTGGCCTGGCACCAATGCTTCTTATTATCCAATCAATCCAATGTACGGTTTGTATGCTGCTGTAACCAGACAAACTATACATGGTACTCCGGAAGAAGGTTGGTTTCCTGAACAGAAAATAGGGCTGGAAGATGCCATAAGAGCTTACACCTGGGGTTCTTCATTTGGAGCTTTTGAGGAAAGAATTAAGGGAACTATTGAGGTTGGTAAGCTGGCAGATCTTGTTGTTTTAAATACAAACTTATTTGAAACGGCACCCAGTGAATGGCTAAAGACAACAGTTAATTATACTGTCGTTGGTGGAAAGATTGTTTACACAGCAGAATGAATCAAGCCGGGAGGTAAGAAAATACCTTATAACTTTAGTAATTACCCTAGTATTTTACTCAATATTTTAGTGGTGATCAGATAAGTAGGTTTTACACCTTCTTCTCCCAAGCTGCCTGAGGCCAATGTTTTGCCTGTCACCAAAGGATTATCAGAAGCATAATAGGCATAACGAACAGTGACAGAACCTTTTACACTTTTCCTTATTTTAGATGCTGATTGAATAGCCTTTTGATAATGGGCCCCTTCCATTTCCAGGCCAATGGCACCCCATGAGGAACGAGCAAAATATTCCAATACATCTTTGTTCTGCAAAGAAGTTCCCAGAACAGTAACCATTGGTCCTTCAAAAATCTCCAGCTTTTGTCCTTCAAAATCTGTCTGAGAGAATTCATTTTGAATAGGATAATTGTCTGCTGTACCTTCAAAAATATGGGCGGTTGGAACCATAATATCCCCTTTCTCTCCCTGCAAAATACCAGCTTTCCCCATAATGGAGATCGAATCCACTTTTAATGGATGTTCCTTACCGTTGTTTTCATATGGTCTCAAAAGTTCGTCCATAGTCTCAAACGCTTGTTCACCAAAAGCATAATCCATGATCAGCAATATGGGTTTCTTTGCTTCAATTCTTTGTTTATCAACTTTTATCTCCTCAGGTAGCTCATCCAGGTTAAGTTGAGCTGTATCAATGATCTGCACAGTTAGATTGGTACCGGAGTTATCCGGTATTTCATACAACCCATGTTTCAAAGCAAACGATTCCACCTTGGATCTGAGCTTCTCATTTTTCGTTTTATTCAATTCCAGTGCAATACTGGTAAGGTTTTCTTCCTTCAATTGCTTTCTCAATACCTGATAGGCATACAGGCTGTTCATTGTGCTGTGCAAATTTGCACTGATAATGTGTATAGGCCTTGACAAAAACCCGTGATCGGAAATAAAGGCCTTGATATTCTGGGCCCATTGTTCGCCATAAACATGGTGCCCTATTCTCTCCCGCAAAGTAGCAGAAAAAGTAATTTCTCTATCCTTGTTTTCTTTTTCTTCATCAATAGCTACTTTACCCAACCAATAAGCCACTCTGAAAAGGCTATTGCGGGAAGGATCTTCCGCAAATTTTTCACAGGCATTAACTGTCTCTTCAAATGTTCGACCCAGTACAGTACTCAGATATGTATAAGCTATTTCCTTATTGAATTTTTTACCCTGTTCCTCCAGTTTCACGATCTCTTCCAATTTCTCCCAGGCCATATTTTGAATTCCCTTTGTATCCAGACTATGATTCTTGATCTTTTCCGATTCCACATACAGAAAGGTAAGGTGCGTCAGGATATCATAAATGTCGCTTCTCCCTCTTGTAAGCTCAATGTACATTTGGTCTTTGTCGATCCGATAACAGTTACGACGTCTTTTAGAAGGGACAAGCACTTTGAAACCAGACTTATCCAAACCTTCTTTGGATATGAACCTTATATAGCGGCACTCCTCTATTCCCTTTGGCAATCTATCAAGCACGTACATCAAACCATCCATTTCTACCCGTTCATCATCATTGATAGAACCGTAGATTTCCGGACTCAAAATCAACAATGATTGAAACAAGGAAGATCCTGATACACCAAGCGGTTTATAACCGCCGCGTATAAACAAATGACGCATAATAACATATAACTTCTCTATAGCCGCTCTTGATTCCTGCGCTCTGGTTCTCTTAATCTTGGACATTTTAAAAATTTTGAATTTTTAGTCTTGAATGAGGAATTTGATCCACTCAAAACTCATAATTTTTTCATCATTCTACTTCAACAATCATTTCTATTTCCACGGCTATATTTCTTGGCAAGGATCCCATACCTACTGCTGCCCTGGCATGTTTGCCACGCTCTCCAAAAATTTCAACCATTAGATCGGAACAGCCGTTGATCACCTCCGGGTGGTCTGTAAATGATGAATCAGCATTGACCATTCCTAAAACTTTTACGATCCTTTTCACTTTATTAAGGTCTCCTATTTCCTGTTTCAATGCTGCCAAAAGTTGTATGCCTGCCAGCCGTGCAGCAGCATAACCTTCTTCCACAGTAAGATCTTTCCCTACTTTTCCGGCAACGTAACCGCCATCGGGCTTTGAAGGGCCTTTACCTGCCGTATAGACCAGGTTTCCTGTTCGTACTGCATTAACATAATTTGCAACAGGTTTACCTGGTATCGGAATTTCTATTCCCAGGTCTTTTAATTTTTGTTCAACATCCTCTTGTTGAGCCTGAGCTTTTAACGTTGCTTTTTCATTCGATTGTTGACCACAAGAAAATAAAAAAAGACTGATGGTTGCGATAATAAGGTAGTTTCTCATAATGTCAGGTTTATGATTAATAATGGATCAGTTGAATACGGCTTAAAATAAGCAAAAAACTTTTTTAATCCTTATTCAATCGAAAATGGTTTGTGGCAATGACACGCAACCCGTCCAGTGTGAGCATATTATTAATTTCATCAAATTCCGGTCGCAAGGGTGTTAGAACGGAAGATAGGCCCCCAGTGGCAATTACTTTGCAAGGCTTATTTATTTCCTTTTTGATATGTGTCAACATTTCCTTTACAAGTCCTACATAGCCAATTAAAATACCAGCCTGCATAGCGTGTATCGTGTCCTTTCCCAAAGCACTATCAGGAAGTTGTAAGGGTACTTCAGGAAGTTGTGCTGTATTGGATGATAAGCTTTTCATGGCTGTTTTTATCCCCGGGGCTATGGCCACGCCCATTAATTTGCCATCGCTGTCAATCGTTGTAAAAGTAAGGGCTGTCCCAAAATCGACAACAATGCAGGGGTCATTGAAATGATGAAAAGCGGCAACCGCATTGGCTACCAAATCGGTACCAATCTCATTAGCATTTCTTACAGTAACTTTTAAATCCGGATAAATCGAAGGTCCCAAGATTAATGGAGAAACAGTGAAACTATTCTGCAATACCTGTTCCAGTTTAGAGGTAAGTGATGGAACGACGCTGCTGATAACAACTTGATGAATATCATTTAATGATATGTCATTTTCAAGAAAATAATTTCTAAGCTCTAACTCATAAGCTCCAACCGACCTGCTGATTTCGCTTTTTATCCTCCAACTGAATATCCATTCATTTTGTCGGCTCAAACCAAAGGTTATGTCTGTATTTCCGATATCAACTGCTAATAACATTTGAATCCTGAACTGTTTATTTAGCAATGAAAAGTTTAAATATAATGCTCGTATGAATTACGAATTTCAAATTACAAATTACGTATGGCACTTTCGTAATTTGCAGCTCTACAAAGTGATCATTCTATCTCTGGCAATTACACGCCATGATTTGGTAATTGCATTACCTTCTACAACATGAGCCCTTTCGTACAAAGCGCATGTTGGGCAAATGTGAATAGGCACTCCATATAGCACCTCCCCCACCTGATAATGTTGATTATTGCCCACATCCAAAACCAAATGCTCCTCACTTTGTGATACCGGCTTTGCATCCGGAAGATTCAAAAACTGAACCCGGGGGAAAGGATTCTCTGCTGCAATGCTTTTATGGCCAAGGTCTGCACAGATCAAATGATTTTCTATCTTGGAAATAATCCTGCAAACCACCAAGGCACCAAATTTAAAATTCTGCTCCGGTAATAGTTCATTGTACCCCCAATCCCATAACAGGCAGGTTCCGGGACTACATTGGATAGTGTCCCTTTTGGAATGAATTGAAAATGTAGGTGATCCTC
This sequence comes from Splendidivirga corallicola, assembly GCA_030442035.1. Taxonomy (GTDB): domain Bacteria; phylum Bacteroidota; class Bacteroidia; order Cytophagales; family Cyclobacteriaceae; genus Splendidivirga; species Splendidivirga corallicola. Next base: position 112,620 of record JAUJEA010000013.1, on the reverse strand, counting down.
CGGCTATTATCAATGGCTCCGAACCAAATTGTTTCATGATTCTTTTTTGTAAATTCTCTGCATGTGAAAAAGCCAAATCACATTTTTCTTTCCGCATTTCATAATCCTGATCCCTAAGATGTCCATCATAAACATGCAAACCTAACGGATCAATACCCTCACTTTCTGAACAAAAGGCATAAAGTTCCAAAGCGTTCTCATCCGGAGCAATCCCCGTTCTATGCATTCCCACATCAATATCGAGAAACACCTCTATGGACGAACCGGCCATTGAAAATACATTAGCAATGTCCTTCGCTGAATCAATATTATCCACCAGTGTAGAAAATCGTGTATTGGGAAAATGTTTTACCAAACTTAACAATCGGGAGATTTTTGGGCCAACCGGCTGGTAGGCAAGCAGCACTTCTGAGGCACCAACCATACCCAGCATTTCACCTTCCGAAATGGTAGCACATTTAAATTTGTTGATTCCCTGCTCTAATTGCATTTTGACCACTTCTTGCATTTTATAGGTCTTAACATGTGGTCTTAGTCGATCGGGATTCCCCACGGCTGTCACCATTTGATGGATATTTTCTTTAATTCTGTCCGGGTAAACAACCAGCGCCGGCGTATCGAATTCCTCTATGTTATTGATTTTATACCAGGTATCGGTTTGATTCATTAAACTGTCGATATATTAAAATTTACTTATACTCAAATATCAGCTAATTGCATGATGAATATGGCAAATGGAAACTTAGTGCAGAATTTTAAGATTAACAAATACTGTGGTAATGAGTAATTAATAATTAGTAATAGACACATTAATAATTTGGTATTCCAATAGCTTCGATCGTTAATGTTATTCATTCAACTGCCAGTCGTATTCCAGAAAGGAAACTTTGGCATTATCATCGATCTTTGTTTTACTGAACTGGTTAAAGAAAGCAATGATGTCACTGAAATCCGAGCCATACCATTCAAAGATTTTTGAGATAGCTATTTGATCGGCGTTAATAGTATTCTTGTTTGGATTATTAATGAAATAGGCCGATTGTGCATTGAGTTGCCGATCCAGTTTTTCAGGAACATAGGCTTCATTCAGTAACTTAGGACACGAAAGAGCTGCGCAATTCAACGCAAAATGAATTCGAGGCTCCTTGAACCTGGGACGAATGATTTCATTTTCGATCTGATTAAGCGTCAATTTATTTGCACCAACATCAACAAATGCAAAATCCCATGGTTTTCCATTGTGAATATCCGTGATGCTCTTCACAGGATAATGATCAAGAATTAGTGATATGGTGAAAGCATTATAAACATTGATCCAAAACGAAAGTTTCTCATTAGTTGACCAGTTGCTGTTTGGAACATGTATGATTAACTCATTGAGATAGCCATCAATCTCCTTCTCCTCACTCTTCAACCCCTGATAATTCACCTGACCATTGCTTGTCACATATTTTTTCATCCATTGATCCCATATCTCATATGAAGGCTTCAGTTCCACTGTCTCAACGTTTTCCGGTTCCGTGTCCTTTTTAGCCTCTTGATCATTTTTAATTTCTTTTTGAGATTGCTCCTCTTCTTTATTGCTATCAGTTGTATTTGCTGTTTTGGTTGGTTCATTGGTTCCCTCCTCCGTGATTCCATCACGTTTATCCGCCGAAACCGCATCCGACTCTTTGTTTAACATCTCATCGTTATCAGGAGTTGCCATCAAATCCTTCCTGGATATGTGATCCTCAGTTGTTTCAGAAACGCTATCCACTACCATTTTCGAAGGCTTCTGATTTTCATTACTCTCAGCCGTCTTTGGATTTTTTCCACAACCCAAAAAAATGAACCACAAGAGCAATGGTAGGATGTATCTTTTACTTTTCATTCCTTTCATTAAATAGTTCTTCTATCAATGAATCAATATCACCTTCCGTAAAATTGGGGAAACTTTGTTGAATTAGTTCTCTTACTCTCTCTTGTGGAACATCATCCAATTGATCTTTGGCAAACGCTTTTATCAAATCAAATTCAACCTGCTTCAATTCTTCAGGAGTGAATTTCTCGTTGATAATTTTCAAAGTGATAATAGAAAGGTCAGCTACTCTTTGCAAAATTCGAGCCCTGTCATTTGAGAAGTGAATGAATCTTAGGAAAGTCATCCTGTTATGTGCCTGTTCCAACAAATACAATTCACCATTCTTTTTGAGCGAGCTGGGAACCATTCTGTATTCACCGGCGACATCCGTAACAAGGTCTTCTACATCTTCCAATTTCTTAATTTCAGTGTAAAGTGAAAGTAAGGATTTAAAAAGATCGAAGTCTACAATATCTGCTCCTCTTGTATTAATAGCATGCTCTATTACCTCATAGTCGTGCTGGGGTTGAATGTATCGCCATTTATAGATATTTACTGAGTTGTTGGCATTAGCTATCTCAGTCCATTCCTTCACCTTTTGATATTGAAAATTGGATTGACCAGGCAAACTCAATCGAAAATTTTCTAACTCACTTTTTAAGCTTATAAGAACCTTTTTTGTTTCCCGTTCAATCTTCAGCTGTTCATTGTAGTTATTGAGTATGAACGCCAGGTACACACCACAGAAAACCACCAGCAACTCCAAAAACAAAGCTGAAGGGTTAAAACCTTTTTTAAACGTATTCAAAAATCTGGAAAAAACAGGTCTATTATCCATAGGATCATTTTGTTAATCAGCATAAAATTGAATTAAACAAAATTCAGGCTTCTAAAAAAATATTTTTATCAAAACAAAATGATTTAGGGAGTGGTTCTGATTTGTTTATTGGTATCCAAATTAGTGTTAAGAATTTTTAGCACTAGGCCCAAATCAAATTGTTGGTTTTTAGCTTCATATGATAGAACCTAAAAACCAACACCCTCCTATAAAATTTGGCTAAGCTATGAGCTTGCTCATTTATGCTACTTAGAAATTGTATCTCGCACCAATCCCCGCATCAAGATCCAGATTAAATGGATCATCTATCAGCTCTACAAATAAAATAGCATCAACAAAAACCGAAATGGGAACATCAGAAAAAGTATATTCCAGTCCGATGATAGCATCACCACCAAAATCAAATTCGTCCTGGTTCTCAAACCGATTATTATCAAATGTTTTGAGCTGAGCACCAAAACCAAAGTACCATTCCAGCCCTTCAGGTTCCAACGGATTCTGGAATAGATAGTGGCCAAACAAAGAAAATCCATCATTAAATACTCTACCCAGGTTGAATTCCAAAGCATTTCCTCCCAAATATCTTTTGAGATTAATGCCTGTGGGATCTCCTAAACGTAATCCAATTCCCCAATCTCTACGAATATAGGCCTGGTTGATGGAAGCTCGATAAGCTGCTAATTCATTGGCATTTTTGAAAATCGGATCTTCGGAATAGTTTTCTAAGTCCAACGTCGATATTTTATAATTGATTGGTGAAAAATTAGTGTTGTTAAAATGCTTTTGAGCTGTATTCAACTCAAAAGATTGTGCCTTTAATTGATTCAACTGGAACAAAGCAATCGTTCCTAACAAAAAACTAACTACTACTTTTCTCATACTTTGTATTGTTTATCACACATGAAACGCTCCTCGAATAAGTTTATTTACCCGGAGCATTTTTTTATTCGAAAAGATTTAAGCTAAAATCGATCCAAAGTTTACCAGTATAAACAAAATCCAATAGTTAAATAATCGCACAAAGAAGATTTGCCGGTTCCTGAACTAAGTGATTTGACAAATCCTCAAATCAAGTCGTTACAAAAGTCACCACAAAAAGAAAAAAACGATAAAGGCCTTGGGTTAGGACAATACCGGCCAATGCCATAAATGCTGCGAATGCTGAATATGCCCATGATCTCTGATAAGTACTTTTTTGGGCAAACAAGAAATAGACATAGGATACAATCGGGATGAGCAGAATGCTTGTACCTTTCAAAGTATCGCTCTGCGTCCAGCCTAAGAGATTTGTTGTATATATCAGTGATGATACCAGTACATAGCCTAACATCGACCATAGTAGTACAAATGCAAAAATGTTCAATGCAAATATGAAGTGATCAACATAAAACCGGCTTGACCGAAAGTTTAGCAACATAATAAACAATGCTACTAAGGGTACATTTAAAATAATGAGAGATTTGGATAGATTACCTGACTGTTTATTATACATCTCTCCATATTGCTGAAGGGTAATACCTCTTTCCTCCAACCTTTCTTCAACCAATGATTTAGCCCATGAGCTATAACCAATCTGATGATTGACCTGATCGTACAAATTAAGATTAAAGTCCGAAATGGGATTGAATATGAAAAACAAAATATTCACAATGAAGAAAAAAGATAATGGAGCGATATAGCGCTTCCGCTTACCAGCTATATACTCATTCACTAGAAAGCCTGGATTAAAAAGAAAATATTTAATGGTCCTTAACAACTTACTATCTGCAAAAGTAAATGCATTGATCAGTTGTTCCAGTAAGGTTAGAATAGACCTGTCTTTCCGTTCTATAACCTTTTCACCACATTGATAGCAAAACATACCCATAAGATCAGTACCACAGGTCAGGCATTTTTTCTGCTGACTTTGAGTTGTGGTTTTCTTTGATTTTTGGGTCATGCTTTGGCCATTGGAACAATTCAATTATAAGATCTTTTAAGGCCTAATGCAAACCTGTGCTCTACAGTAGGAAAAAGAGAACACACCCATTTTAGTTGTGAGTTTTTAGTTAACTGTATGTCCCTGAAATAGATTGACCTTCCTCTGTTTCTTTATATGTATTGGAATGCTTAGCTTATTTAACTCAAAACAGTAGGTTGTTTGATCGGAGTTCCACTAGATACAAACTTGTTGCTTGTTATTTCCCGATTAAAAGCTCTATTCATCTCTCAACACCAGAACAGGATTGGTCAAAGAAGCTTTGATCGATCGATAGGCAATGGTGAACAATGCCAACACCAAACTAACAGCACCAGCTATTAAAAAGATCAAAACACCGATGTTGGTTTGATAGGCAAAGTTTGCCAGCCAATCTATCATTAAATAATAGGACAGTGGAATGGCTATCACAAAGGCTATTAAGATCAATTTCATAAAGTCTTTGGACACATGATATAAAATGCTCTTTGCGGAAGCACCCAGCACCTTCCTGATCCCTATTTCTTTGGTCCTTTGTTCGATAACATAGGTTGACAGGCCAAATAGTCCAAGGCAAGAAATGAAAATTGCCAGTATGGTAAAGATACTTATGGCCTTGCTGACCATTTCATCGTTCTTCAACATTTTACTGAAATTCTCATCTAAAAAGTAATATTTCATAGCTTCGTCAGGAGTATATTCTTTCCATCTTTTGCTGACCATATTAACAAAATCATTAATCCCTTTCCCTCTGAGCTTGATCAATAACCGACTTCCCTGCTGAGAATATCCAATGACCGCGGGCTCTATTTTCTTTCTTAATGTTTCAAAGTTAAAGTCACTCACCACGCCGATAACCGTACGATCAGTATTCAACTTTTTACCGACCGGATCATCTCCCAGACCAAGGGTCTTTACTGCAGATTCGTTTAGAATGAGTCCGCTGCTATCGGAAGCCATTTCTTTAGAAAAGTTCCTACCTTTCACAATTTTCATATCCAGGGTAGGCAGAAAGTCCTGGTCAGCCATAAATGTATTCAACGTGAGGCTTTCAGCCATCTCGGTAGTTTTAAATGTGCCTATCCATAAAGCATTGCCTGCCGGAAGCCTGTGGGCCAAGCTGCTTTGCTCCACCACCGCATGAGAGGTGATGCTTTGTCTGAAACTCTCTATCCGATCTCCCAATAGGTATGCATTCCTGATAACCAGGACATTCTCCTGATCGAATCCCAGATCTTTTTTTTCAAGAAAGGTCAATTGCTTTAAAACAACAGCACTGCAAATAATCAGTGTAATGGAAATCACAAACTGCAAAACAACCAGTACATTCCGGAAACTCCCTTTGGTACTTTGCTTTTCATAACTTCCTTTGATCACAGAAATAGGTCTGAACCTGGTCAGATAAAAAGCGGGATAGATACCAGCCACCAGGCCTGTGAGAATACTGAATAAGACAACAATGAGTATATGATTAGTATTTGTAAAAACACTTTCAATAAGCACCTGTCCAGTAATTTGCTTAAAGATGATCAAAAATATTTCAGCAAAACCGAAGGCTAATATCATAGCCAGCAAACTTGTGAACACCGACTCAAAAAGAAACTGATAGATCAGACTTTTCCTTTTTGTACCCAATGTTTTGCGGATCCCAACTTCCTTGGCTCGCTTGGCAGCTCTTGCGGTAGTAAGATTTACAAAGTTAAAAACAGCAATGGCTATGATAAAAAGGGCAATGGAAGCAAAAATAATCACGTTTGACAATGAACCTCCCGGAGACAATTCGAATTTCAATTTGGAATGCAGGTAAATATCTGTTAAAGGTTGGGCCGTTAACCTGTAAGCATTGTCACTCTGCGCCCATTGCTCGTAAGACATTTCGGCGCTCACATCCGGATAGACATGATTCTTTATCATATGCTCCAGATTGACCTGAAAGTCCTGTTGTGTTACACCCTCACGTAATTTCACATAATTATAGAAAGTAGCTGAAGTCCAGTTATCACTATCACCGATAATATCATCTGTGATTGGCAACCAGATATCTGCTCTTAAATGAGATTTTCGATGATCATCCGAAATAATACCTTTGATGATGTATTCTTTTTTATCCTTTCCTATGATCAGCGATTTCCCCATTGCCGGTTCGTCCCCAAAATACTTTCTGGCCATTGATTCACGGATGACCATCCCCGAAATATCGTTCAAAACAGTTTCCGCATTTCCTTTCTCAAAAGCATGCGAGAATATTTTGAAGTATTCGTCATCCACATAAAATACATGGTCTTCCCTATAGCGTTCCTCCTTGTGAAATACCCACAATTCCGATACACTTTTAATACGAGTTGCTCTTTCAACTTCAGGGTGTTCTTCCCTTAATACATCCACGAGGATCCTCGGACCATTGGCAAAATTTCCCAGACTCATGAAGGAAGTATTCACCCTGAATATCCTATCCGCATCTTTAAAGTGCCTGTCATAGCTTAATTCATTATATACATAAAAGAAAATCACCAAGGAGCTGGCAAGTCCCAGGGACAATCCAACAATGTTGATCAAGGAGTAAGTGAACTGCCTTGACATTGTTCTGAGCATGATCTTAAAATAATTGCTAAACACGGCTTTTGATAATTATGAGTTTTGAATTTTAAATTAATACCATTAAGATAAGGCTTCAGGTGTCTGGTCTTAGGTATCAGGTTTTTTTGGCGCAAAAAAACATTATTTAGGCTGAAATCTGATACCTGAAAGCTTTCAAAATATTTTCTTAACTAAATGGTATTGAATTTTAAATTATAAATCGACTGTTAATACCGACACAGTCTTGCTTGTTTAGGGCGTGTCCACTCCGCCGGTTGGCGGAGGGCCGGGCTATCCGCAAGTACTCCTCTCCCGATAAACCGGGATGCGGGGTACTAAAGCTACTATCCCTCACGCAAGGAATACCTTGGTGTCAGACACTTTAATTCACAAAGAGACATGTAACCAAGCTATTTGATGGAAGAAGTGTCAGACACCTCTGCACATCTATATTTGCTCACGTCACGCAAAAGTCTGATATCGCGTATATCGTACTATTCATCCTTCAATGCTTCTATCGGATTGGCGATAGCAGCTTTGATTGATTGATAACTCACTGTAATCGCTGCTATAAATACTGCCATTAGTCCTGATAGTAAAAACATATAGGGCTCTAATTCAATTTTAAATGCAAAAACCATCAACCACTTATCCATGGCAAACCAACTGATGGGTATTGCCAGCATAAAACCAATGAGGGCAGTAAAAACAAAATTCTTTGATAAGATAGTCGCTATATTCGCCACAGTAGCGCCCAGTGTTTTCCTTACCCCTATTTCTTTTTTTCGCTGTTCGGCAGTATAAGCAGCCAAACCAAATAGTCCCAAACAGGCGATGAAAATAGCCAGCCCTGTAAATACTCCAAATATGTTCTTTAATCGCATTTCTGCCTTAAAAAGCTGATCAAAATCCTGATCAAGAAAGCTCATAGTCATCGGAACCTGGGGTTCAAATTCATTCCAGCCGGCTTTTATTTGTCCTAAGGTTCGATCAATATCTCCACCTGCAATCCTGATTGTGATATAATCTTTGAAGGTAAAATTATCAAGATACTGAATGGCCAGTGGTTTTATCTGGCTTCTGAAAGACTCATAGTTGAAATTTTTCATCACACCCAGTATGCGGAGCCTTTCCTCATCATTCTCTCCTAGATTTTTAATGATATACTTACCAACCGGGTCAGCTAACCCCAACATTTTAACAGCAGCTTCATTTAATAAAATACCGGATGTATCTGAAATAATCTCTTTGTTGAAATTCCTACCGGCTACCAACTCTATTCCCAACGTTTCAAGGTAGCTATCATCTGCTTCGTACCACCTGATACCCATGTCCTGTTGCTGTCCTTCTTGTGTAAAGCCTCGCATATGGAACTGTTTCAAACCGGGAATACCAGTTGAAAAGCTCGTACTCAATATCTTTGACTGCCCTGATAAGAACTTTTTGAATTCTTCTCTGCGTTCATCTATCTCTTTGTCATTTTGAAGTACAACAACATTTTCCTTCTCAAATCCTAAGTTTTTCGATCGAATGTAATCAACTTGCTTCATGACCACAATGGTACAAATCATCAGGGCAATAGAGACTGTGAACTGAAAGATCACCAATCCATTCCTAAGCCCTTTACTCTTAATCCCGGACCTTAAATTACCCTTAAGAACTTTTACCGGTTCAAAGGCAGTGAGATAAAAAGCAGGGTATATTCCAGCCAGTATACCAATAAAAATGGTCCCCGAGAAAGTCAATATCCAGCCGCTTACATTGTAAATATCAAAGCTTATCAGGTTATCGAAAAAGCGTTGGTATACATTCAGAAACAACTCCACCAGGCCAAAAGCGATCACCAGTGCTATAAGACTAAACAGAATGGATTCGGTCAAAAACTGACCAATTAAATACCCTTTGCTTACGCCCAGCACCTTCTTTACACCTACTTCCTTCGCTCTGTTGGCTGATTGAGCCGTTGAGAGATTCATGAAGTTTACACAAGCAATCAAAATAATGAAAATGGCAATGGCTATAAATGTATACACGTAGGCTATATGACCATTCGGTCTTATTTCCTTATGATAATCCGATTTTAGATGAATATCAGTAATGGGTTGCAATACATAGCGCATACGATAGTTTTGTGCTTCAAATTCCGCCGGCGTCATCCCCATAAAAGGCATGGCATACTTTTCAACGATCTGATCAAGTTTTTTATCAATGGCATCTCCTGCTTTTTCTTTCAGCAAAACATAGGTGTAGCCAACATTCCATGACCAATTGTTTTCACCTTCCTTGCCTATGGGTCCATTGGAAGCGATCAATATATCGAACTGCCAATGAGCATTATCAGGTTGATCCTCCATGATGCCAGTGATTTTTCGTACGGTCCCTCCATCCTTACCTCCTAAAAGGGTCCTTCCTATGATTTCTTTTTTATCATAAGCTTCCCTTCCAAAGTATTTGATCGCTGTGGATTTAGGCAATATTAGTGATCCGGGTTCCATGAGTGCGGTTTCTTTATCACCTTCCAACAATCCAAAGTTCAATACCTTAAAAAAGTTTTCATCAACATGCCAAACACGGGTTTCTCTGAATATTTTCTCAAGATCATTATCCGGACGCATGGTAAAATCGCTCCAGAGAAACAATCTGGTGGCAGCCTCCACTTCTGGTATTTCATCCATTAATGCTTTTGACAAAGGTGGTGGAGTGGTCGCATACCTGTTTTGAAAACCGGAATACTCATAAAGTGTGTTCAGACGATAGATACGATCAGAATGCTCATAAAACTTATCATAGCTCAATTCATGCTGGATATATAACGTGATAAGTAAAGCACTCGCCATACCAATGGCCAATCCCAAAACATTGAGAATAGAATAAAATTTATGCTTCAGGATATTTCTAAACGCTATTTTCAGATAGTTCCGTAACATTTTTTTCAATTAGTAATTAGTAATGAATAATGAGTAATAGAAGCCTGGAGACAGTTAGTGATATTGAGATTCAAATTCTTTTTATTGTTCATTACTCATTATTAATTATTCATTGTAATTATTCGTCTCTTAATGTATCCACAGGATTGGCTTTGGCAGCTCTCAGTGATTGGAAGCCAACGGTTAGCCAGGTAATAACAATGGCCAATATTCCACCTAGTATGAATGTTCCGATATTCAACGGGATTCTAAACGGGAACTGCTGCAGCCATTGTTCCATGGCATACCACGCCACCGGAATGGAAATTAAGAATGCAATTAGCACTAATTTTGTAAACCCACCATTAAGCATCAAAACCAATGTACTCACTGGAGAACCCAACACCTTTCTGATCCCGATCTCCTTGCGTCTTTGTTCAATGGTATAGGCCGCCAATCCGAATAATCCTATACAGGCAATCAACACAGTGATGATGGTAAATACACTGAAAAGCTTCCCTGTCCGACGTTCCGATTCGTATTGACGGGCATGTTCCTCTTCCAGGAAAGAGAAATTGAATGGAGCTCCTTCCGCATATTTCTTCCATTCTGATTCTGCGTATGATAAAACATTTTGAGCGTTTTGCGCATCCACTTTCAAGGCTACCACTCTAAAATCTCCCCACATATCAGAATCGATGTGAAAAAACGCATGTGGTGCGATTGTAAATCTAAGTGGGGCAAAATGATAGTCTTTTACGACACCAATCACCTCATATTGCGATTCTCCATAGTAACTAATTTTTTGACCAATTACATTATCAATCGTCCAGCCAAAGGAATGCATCGCTGTTTCATTAATGATAGTTCCATTTATATCTGTCGGGTTGCTCTTGGAAAAGTCTCGCCCTGCAAGCACCTCTATATTAAAAGCATCGATATAATGTTCATCAATTTTAAGTGTGGCAACCGGTATCTTATCGTCACTGCTCCCAACAGGATTAAGGAAATCTTCAAAAGAAGCACGGCCCGGAACACTCATTCCAACTGTAGCATCTTTTATTGAGGAATAACTTTCAAGCTTATTCCGGTAGGATTCCAATTTAGGACCAAGCTTTTCAGCAAAGTTGATAACCAGTATGTTTTCCTTATCGTAGCCCAGGTTCTTTTCATTAAAATAATTAAGTTGATCATACACGATTACGGTACAGGAGATCAATGTCACTGAAATAACAAATTGTAGAATAACCAATCCATTTCTAAGATAGAGACTTTTTTTGCCCGTTTTCATATTGCCTTTCAACGCTCCTGCTGCATTGAAAGAGGTCAGGTAAAAGGCCGGATAACTACCTGCAATAATTCCGATTAAAAGAGGCATTAGCAATAGAAATATTGTTAGAATAGGATCTGAAAACAATTGTATTTCAAAATCAACAATAATCGATTCGATCACAGTCATCCGAATTATTTCAAGAATACCCAAGCCCAGCAGGGTCGCTAAAAAACTCATCATGATCGACTCGGTGAGAAATTGAAAAATAAGATAGATCCTTTGTGAGCCCATTACTTTCCTTACACCTATCTCTTTTGCTCTGACCGTAGCCCTGGCCGTTGAAAGGTTCATGAAATTGATACAGGCAATGATCATAATGAATAATGCCACTGAGGCAAAAATGTAAATGTATGCTACATCACTCACAGGCCCTATTCTATTACCGACATTTGCTGAATACAGGTGGATATCCCGAACCGGCTGTAAGTAAAAATTTAGCTGTCCTTTTTCACGCTGAAATTCATCAATATCAATGCCCAACCTTTGAAAAGCTTTTACCGCATATTTTGGAGCTAGTTGATAAAGTTTGGAGCCCAGGGCTGCTGCGCTTGTACCTTCTTTTAGTTTGACATAAGTGACCACCTGAGTCCATATCCAGCTCCACTCCATTTTCTTTATATTTTCATTGGTATAAATGGATAGGAGAAAATCAAAATTAAAATGTAGGTTGCTGGCTTGTTTAGTCGTTACACCGGTTACTTTTACAGGTATTCTATCATCTCCAAATAATAAAACCTTGCCAATCGGGGATTCATCTCCAAAATATTTTTCAGCCATTTCATCGGATATAACTGCAGTATTTTTTTCCTTGAGGGCAGTGCGCTTATCTCCTTCTTTAAGGTCAAAAGCGAAAAAATCGAAGAAATTGGAATCTGCCGCCAGGATGCCTGTTTCATTGAAGGCCCTGTCCACTTTATCATCTTGTACAAAAGAAACCTGCATAGCCCCGGGGGTATTAATTCGGAGAACAGATTCAACCTCCGGGTATTCATTAAGTAATGCCTGAGCTACTGATGGTGGTGTAGAACTCATTATATCTCTACCCGGAGTCCATATCGCAGTCATATTCACCCTATGCAAACGATCAACGTCGGAATGTTGCGCATCATAGCTTGTTTCATGGATGATATATGCCAAAATAATCAATGTGCAGGCCATACCGACTGCCAGGCCCATAATATTAATAGTGGAATAGAACTTCTCCTTAATGATGTTCCGAAAACCAATTTTCAAATAATTTCTAAACATAATGTTGTCAATTAGTAATGAGTAATTAATAATTAGTAATAGATGTATCTGTGATTTTCATTATTCATTACACATTATTAATTTCTAATTGTCATTTATTCGTCCCGTAGGGAGTCAACTGGGTTTGCTAAGGCTGCTTTTAGTGATTTATAACCAACAGTCATCAAAGCTATCACGATGGTGATCAATATACCCAATATAAAGAACCCAATACCCAGGTCAATTTTATAAACAAAATTTTTCAGCCAGCTTTGAATTCCTAAGTAAGACAATGGTGCAGCAATGACGAAGGCTATCAGGATAAGCTTCAGGAACTCCCATCCGAAAATGTAAGCGATGTTTGAAGATGCCGCTCCCAAGACTTTTCTTATGCCAATTTCTTTCGTTTTTTGATTGGCCATAAAAGAAACCAACCCATACAATCCCAAACAACCGATCAAGATGGTGATCAAAGAGAAGCCAGTAAGTATTTGTGTCATTTTCTGCTCACTTCGATAAAAGTTCTCTATGGCTTCATCCATAAAGTAATAATCAAATTGGTATTCGGGATAAACCTTTTTATAAGCGGCTTCAATTTGCTTCACAGTTGTGGTGATATTATTGGTCTCTAGTTTGATACCAGCTATCCAGTGCCATTCCGAATCGTTATATAGTGCCAATGGGCCTAGTTTTTCATCAAAGGATTCTGTGTAAAAATCTTTAACCACTCCACGAATTGAGAACCAATTGCCCCCACCAAAACGCATGGTTTGCCCAACAATTTTTTCAGGGTCTGAATAACCGGTATACTTCATAAAGGACTCATTTACCAAAGCACTGTGAAGTGTATCACTAACAGGTAAATCCTCCCCAGCTAAAATTGTGAGACCGTAAGTCTTAATGTAATTGTGATCTACTGCTTTCAACTGCACATCTCCTTCTATAGTCTCTTCTCCATTTTTGAAATAGAAATTGGAGCTGGAAAATGATTGCGAGGCAGGTGCGTCACTGGCAAAGGTTTTGGTCTTGATGCCAGGAATCTCGTTGAGATAATTATCAAATACTTTTTCTTTATCTCCATCTGAGTTTGGCAAATTCACATTAACAAGAGCTTCCTTATCAAAGCCCATCGGAGCATTCTTCAAAAAATCCATTTGATAGAAAACAATCACAGTACTAATGATCAGAAATTGCGTTAATACAAATTGAAAAATTACCAAAGCCCTTCTCAACCAGAAATTCCCTCCTTTATAATCACCCGTAGAACTCTTCATGGCCGAAACAGGTTTGAACCTGGACATGATAAAGGAAGGGTAAATTCCTGCCAGCACACTTACTACAATCAATAATCCTATCAGGTATAGCCAATTATTCAGGTCAAGCAGATCCAGGTTTAATTTTAATTGTAAAACTTCATTTACTTTAATAAGAAAAAGTTCAGCCAAACCAAGTGAAAGGGCTATCGAGCCAAATGTAATGATCAATGTTTCAGCCATGAACTGAAAGATCAACTGCCCTTTACTACTTCCCAGAACTTTTCTTACCCCTACTTCTTTGGCTCGCTTTGATGCCTGAGCGGTAGACAGATTGATAAAGTTGATACAAGCTGTACAGATCAGAAATAGTCCCAAAATTCCCAGCACCCAAATACTTGTTTTACTAACGGTTCTTGAACTTAGCGTCCCAAAGTTTTGGTTGTAATGCAGATCACTTAAAGGTTGAAAATGATAAGTTCGCTCTGAAGGCGTTTCATCATGATATTTTTTAACGAAAGCAGGAACCTGATCTTCTATGACCTTAGCGGAAACTCCTTCTTTCAATAAAACATAACAGTGAAAATCACTTGATAAATGACCCCAGTCCTTCTTTAAAAAATCCGGTTCTTTTGTTTTATAAGAAATTAAGATATCCAATGGAAAGTCCGTTTGAAGTTCAGGAAAATCCTCCAAAACTCCGGTTATTTTTAGATTGGTCTTTTTGTCTAACTGAATGATTTTCCCCAATGCATCACCATTGGGGAAATATTTGGAGGCAATACGTTCGGAAAGAACAACACTATTTGGTTCACTCAATGCATTTAAGGGGTTTCCGGAAATCCAATTTCTATCAATTATTTGATACAGATTATCATTAGTATAAACTATGCCATCTCCCTCCTCAAAATACTTGGGTTCAGCACCTGATTCCGAGTTTACAGCAATGAGTGCGGCACTTTTTCTTACTACTGGCGCTACAAGCTCCAACTGAGTGAAGTCATTTTTCACAGCTTCTATGAAAGGAGGTGGAACACCAGGATTGTAGTCGGCTGCTCCATTGGTCATTGATTCCGAGGTAAAACGATAAATCCTTTCTCGCTTGGTATGAAATTGATCATATCCAGTCATATAGGTTGCCAGAAGATAAATAATCATAGCACAACTAATACCAATCGATAAACCAATAATATTGATAGTCAAATAAGCACGATTCCGGACGAGATTTCTTATCGAAGTTTTTAGATAGTTTTTTAGCATAGTCTATTCAATTAATAATTAGTAATTAATAATGAATAATAAAGTGACGGAAACATTCTATTACTAATTACTCATTATTCATTGTTAATTACCATCATTCGTCTTTTAATGAATTCACAGGATTTATAAGAGCCGCTTTGATCGATTGAAAGCTCACCGTGATCAAAGCTATAAGTAGCGCAATAAACAAAGTTGCCACGAATATGCTCCATTCAATACTGGCTTTGTAGGCAAAACCTTCGAGCCAGCGTTTGGATAGATAAAATGCCAAAGGCCATGCAATCAGGTTGGCAATGATGATCAGTACTATATATTCTTTTGAGAGCATCCTCAAAATATTGAAAATACTGGCTCCAAGCACTTTTCGAATACCAATCTCTTTCATTCGCTGATGGGCTGTGAAGGATGATAACCCGAAAAGTCCCAGACACGAAACGATAATTGATAAAAAGGCAAAAGATGAGAAAATTTTACTTCTTTTTACTTCGGAATGATATAGTTTATCCAGTTCCTGATCCAGAAAGTAATACTCCATAGGCTTGTCAGTGTTGAAGGCCCTCCATTTATTTTCAAGCATTTCCAGGGATTCATTTACATTTCCCGGCTTTAGTTTAACTGACAAGAAATCACTGTAGTAAGGATGTTTATTGATATAGATGACGAGAGGTTCTACGATATTGTATAAAGATCGGAAATGAAAATCTTCCACGACACCGATAACTTTACCTTTTCTGATATCCTCTCCTCCGGTATAAACAGTAAGGGCTAGTTCTTTATTCAATGCATCCTCCCAGCCAAATCTTTTTATTGCAGCTCTATTGACTATAAAGGCTTCCCTTTGATCCGTTGGAAAATCTTTGGAGAAATTTCTGCCTTCAATTAGCTCAATATTATAATTAGGAAGAAAATCCTCATCAACACCCAACGTTTTCACAGTGAAGTCCTGATCATCTGTAGCTCCTTCAGGAACTACAGGGAAACCATAAAATTCATCTCTCCCGGGGATTGTGGATGACAGGGAAACATTGATCACATTCGCCTCGGAAATCAATTGATTTTTAAGCAACTCATAATTTGTTTGAGAAGCGCGGTCAACCATTCTTAAAGCGATAATGTGTTCCTTATCAAATCCAAGCTTTTTGTTTCGGAGGAAATTGATCTGCTTCAATACAATGAAAGTACCCAGGATTAACAAACATGATACAAAGAACTGAAAAGTGACCATCCCTTTTCTGAAGCCAACTACTCCCCCGGCTTTTTCAAGCTTTCCTCTCAAAGTCTTGATCGGTTTGAAATGGGAAAGGTAAAAGGCAGGATAAGCACCAGCGACAAAACTTAACAGCAAAATTGATAACAGCATGATCCCCCAATTTGGCCAATTAAAAAGAAAGGCCAGTGAGATCTCCTTACCAATGATATTGTTAAAAAGATACTTTAATACCCATTCTGCCAAACCAAAGGCCAGAAAAATAGAGAAGACTGTTATCAGCAATGACTCACCCAGAAATTGATAGATCAACTGCTTTCTATAGGCACCCAGTACTTTTCTCATGCCCACTTCCTTAGCTCTGGTGTTTGAACGGGCAGTGGATAAGTTCATAAAATTTACACAAGCGATCAGTAAAATAAAACCGGCAATGATGACAAACATCTTTACATAAATAGCTTGAGAATTTGCTTCCCATTCGTTTTCCAGATCTGAGTATAGGTGGATATCGGTAACACGCTGAACCGTATATTTTCTTTCTTCTTCCTGAACATAATCCGGCATATGTCCCGGCACGGTAGTCTTGATTTGATCTTCAATGTCCATCGCGCTAAAACCTTCTCTGGACAAAGCATAGATATACATTGGAGGATGATGCCAATTGTTGTACCAGGGCATCATGGTTTCCAGGCTGCCAAAAGAGCCTATCAAACCAAAGTGCATATGTGAATTTTGAGGCATATCTTTGATCACACCTCTTACGGTGTATTCAAAAGTTCGTGATTCATCTTCATAATAGAGTGGCTTGCCGACTATATCTGTATTACCAAAGTATTTGATCGCCTTACTTTCCGTCAGTACGATTCCGGCCGGATCATATAATGCTTCTTCTATATTGGGAGAAAGGCTTTCAAAATCGAATAGTTGAAAAATTGTGGAATCGGCAAAGACAAATCCATTTTCCTTATACTTTACCTGTCGATCAACACTAAAGGTAGTCTGGAAAGGGTAAATCCTTGTTATCTTATCAATTGAAGCCAAATGCTCGTTCAGGATATCCGTCAAAGGAGCATGATTCATAGCTGTATGAACAAACCAACCATCGTCTTCCCACTCCACAGTTATCCTATACAGATTTTCATGATTGGAATGAAACTGATCGTAGCTCAACTCCAGATTAACATAAGCCATAATGATAATGACACAAGCCAAACCAATGGCCAAACCACTCACATTAATGATGGTATAAATTCTACTTTTAACAAGGTTTCTCAGGGCAATCTTAAAGTAGTTTTTAAACATGGCTTATTCAATTAGTAATGAGTAATTAATAATTAGTAATAGGGTATTTGGTAATCCATGATTGTTCATTACTCATTATTAATTAATCATTGTTATTTATTCGTTTCGTAATGAATCCACTGGATTTACCAGTGCTGCTTTGATCGATTGGTAACTTACGGTGACAAAAGCAATTAATCCGGTTAAGAGAACACTGGCGAGAAAAAAACCTATTTCCAAATCAATTTTATAGGCAAAACCTGCTAACCAGGTATCTGCCCCATACCAGGCTAGTGGCAACGCCAGCACAAAAGCAATCCCAACAAGCTTAAGAAAGTCTCTGGAAAACAGGTAAACAACATTTGATATGGAGGCCCCAAACACCTTTCTCACAGCAACTTCTTTTGTTTTTTGCAACGTGATAAATGATGTCAAACCCAATAATCCTAAACAACTGATCAAAATGGCAAGAGATGAAAATACTTTAAACAATGTGAATGTTCTTTCTTCGCTTTGATAAAGTTTTGCCAAATGATCATCAACAAATTCATATTCAAAAATATAATTGGAATAAATGTCGCTCCAGGCACTTTTGACATGCTCTATTGTCTCAGGCAGATGATCTGAAGAAACTTTCAAAGAAGCCGTATAATAGAAATATGGAAAATGCATCAAAATGCAGGGTTCAATTTGCTGATGCAGGGATTTAAAATGAAAATCTCTCACAACACCTATTATCGGAGCGCTAATACTATTCACACCTGTTGAGATCATTTTTCCTAATGCATCTTCAGGTGATGAGAATCCCAATCTTTTCACTGTAGCCTCATTAACCACAAAAGAGTACTTCCTTTCTTCTTTTGGCAGATCTATACTTGCAAATTTTTCTTCATTAGGAGAAAACCATCGGCCTGCCAATAGCTCTAATCCAAATGTTTCATAATAAGAATAATCGATCATTTTCACATTCACACTGTACGACTCATCTTCGGTTCCCTTTAAGCGAAATGAGGTGGTAATATTGTTTCCTGAGCTAGGAGCTCCCAGGGAATAAGAAATTGATTCGATATTTGGATTGGTCGACAACCTTGTTTTAAATCCGTCCAGTTGTTGAGATTTGTTTTCAGGCATTGGAACCGTCAGTAGTGCCTTTGAGTTGAAGCCAAGTGGTTTATTTCTGAAATGTCCCATCTGTTGGGATATGATAATAGTACAGATGATCAGTACCTGGGAAACAGCGAATTGAATAATTACCAACCACTTTCTCAGACTAACAGAAGTACTATTCTGAGAAGTAATTTTATTTTTCAACGCCATAATGGGATGATACCTGGCTAAAATGAACGAGGGATAGGTACCGGATAGGACACTGACGAATATGACCAGAACCATGACAAAGAGGAAAACACTTGGATCAGTAAAAAGGTTGAATGTTATTTCCTTGTTCAAAAAGTTATTTAAAGACGGTAACAATCGTTCTACCAGGGCCAGGGCAATAATTGTTGCTACCAGGGTCAATAATAAAGTTTCCAGCATAAACTGCCGTCCCAGGCTGAACCGACTTGCACCTAGTGTTTTCCTGATTCCAACTTCTTTTGATTTTTTTACTGCCAGTGCTGTTGAAAGATTCACAAAATTGATGCTGGCAACAACAAGAATGAGGATACCTATCAAGGAAAGAATAAACAGGTATTTGTATTCTACAGCATTTTCAATATCATCTCCTGCATATCTTGTATCAAAGTGGATCTCCCTTAACGGTTGTAAATGATAGCTTTCTCCTTCAGCCTTTTCACCACGGTATTTTTGAAGAAATGGGATAAACCCTGCCTCTATCTCTTCTTTTGAAATATGCTCGGATACTACCATGTAGGTATATCCAGCGACTTGTACTCCCCAACTATCCCTGTCAAAACCACCAATAAAATCATCAGTCAGAGATGGTAAGGAAACCAACATGATGTAGGGCAAATGTGTATTGGGAGGTGGGTCTTTTACAATACCTTTTACCTCAAGGTTCAATTCATTTCCCAGTATAATCACCTTTCCAATCGGATCCTCGTTGGGAAAATATTTTTGAGCAATCTCCTGGGTTAGAATAACACTATTAGGTTGTGAAAGTACTTCTTTAGCATTACCTACTTTCATAGGTATATCAAAGACCTCTGAAAATAAAGAATCTGCAAATAGAATATTTTCCTCCTTGAACTTTTTATCATCAATGCGCACTGTATTTTCCTGATCATAGTGAATTCCGGAAATAGCTGACACGTCTGGCATGTCAATACGGAGTGCTTCAGCCAATGGGTAAGGAGTTGATGGGCTATATTCGTAACCGGTAGCTTCCTTTTCATGAATTACCACTCTGTATATATTTTCAGTATTGGAGTGGTAATTGTCAAAGCTAAGCTCATAGGTCACCAAGAGGTAAATTAGTAAACAAGCCGCCGTTCCCAGCGTCAGACCAAGAATATTGATGGCCACGTAACCTTTATTCTTAAGGAAGTTCCTGAATATTAGTTTAAGGTTGTTCTTAGTCATATTTATCAATTAGTAATGAGTAATTAACAATTAGTAATAGGGTATTTGGTAATTCATGATTGTTCATTACTCATTATTAATTACTCATTGTCTTTGTTCTTTGTCAAAGTGCATGCCAATCACTTAAATAATTGATTAACAGGAATTAACAAAATAATTCCAAAAGATTGAAGTTTCAAAAGTGTTTAATTTTTATACACAATTGTGTTTAATTTTTATACATTTACTCGAAGTGTTGAAGTATGTAAGTATTAAAGTGCTGAGGTTAATGTTATTAACTTAAGCCTTATCGAGGAGAAGACGTCATTCCTGCGTACGCAGGAATCTCATTTTTAGAAGCTTATACCCGATTGAGATTCCTTATCAAGTAAGGAATGACGATTAAGTTAATGGCATTGGTGCTGAAGTATTGAATTGGGTCTATCCTCAATACACGATTGTACTACTCTTAATTGGTCGACAAATTAATGCAATGAATACCAAAACAAATATTCTCATTGTGGATGATGACCTGGATGTTTTGCAAACTGCAAAAATGTTCCTGAAACAGGAATTCTCTGAGGTTCAGATAGAACAAAATCCGGAGCAACTAGAAAAGATCCTTCTTGAACAGAATCCTGATGTAATTCTTTTGGATATGAACTATTCCAAAGGAGATAATGATGGTGAAGAGGGATTATTCTGGCTGAGCAGAATTTTGGAGATGGATCCAAGCGCCAGTGTTATTATGATCACTGCCTATGGTGAAATCGATTTGGCTGTACAGGCCATCAAAAAAGGAGCCATAGAATTTGTTCTAAAACCCTGGAAAAATGAAAAGCTGTTAGCTACCATCCTTTCAGCCATTGAACTGAGAAAGTCAAAACTTGAAGTTGAGCGACTTCGCAATACGCAGCAAAAATTGAATGAAGGTATTCATAAGAATCTTGGAGGGTTTATTGGCAACTCACCAGCCATGCAGCGGGTATTTGACCTTATCGATAAAGTAGCAGTAACCGATGCTAATGTTCTAATACTAGGTGAGAATGGTACAGGGAAGGAACTTGTCGCCAGGGCACTGCACAAAAAATCATTGAGAAACCAACATCCCTTCGTTAATGTTGATCTGGGGGCCATTAGTGAAAGTTTATTCGAAAGCGAACTATTCGGTCATGTAAAAGGGGCCTTTACAGATGCCAAGGAAGACAGGCCCGGGAGTTTTGAAATGGCCTCTCAGGGGACACTATTCCTCGATGAAATTGGTAATCTTTCTATGAGCCTGCAAGTTAAATTATTGACCGCATTGCAAAACCGGGAAATCCGTAGAGTTGGTTCAAATAATAAAAAGGAAATCGACATAAGACTTATCTGTGCTACTAACATGCCATTGTACAATATGGTGGGAGAAAAGAAATTCAGACAAGATCTTCTATACAGGATCAATACGGTAGAAATCACTTTGCCACCGCTGAGGGAACGAATTGAAGATATACCGTTGTTGGCTGAGCATTTTATCAATATTTACACTACCAAGTATAAAAAAGACAAAACAAAGATTGATAAGCAGACCATGAGCAAGTTGCAACAATACCATTGGCCTGGAAACGTAAGAGAATTGCAACATGCTATTGAACGAGCTATTATTCTCAATGAAGGTAAGTCTCTTCAGGCAAGGGATTTCTTTCCTCAGCAAAGAGAAACCCAAACCTCCGAAAAACCCCAGCCCATTACATTGGATGAAATGGAAGAAAAGCTGATCAGAAAGTCCATGCAAACCAACCAGGGAAACATGAGTAAAGTAGCCAAAGAATTAGGTATTACACGGGCCACCCTTTATAGGAAATTGGAGAAGTATGGGATTTAGTTTCAGGTTGCAGGTTGCAGGTTGCAGGTTGCAGGTTGCAGGTTGCAGGTTGCAGGTTGCAGGTTGCAGGTTGCAGGTTGCAGGTAAAGCCGAAACGATATGCTTATATATAGGGTTTCATTTCAACAAGGAAATTGAGAAAATCAATGGTCAATCTTGAAACCTGTAACCTGAAGCTTGAAACTCAAAACCTACCAATCATTTCTTCTCAATCTCTACATAAAATGGGAAGTGAACATTCTGCCACTTTTTATGTTCTCGGAACCAGGTTTCTAATTGATAATTTCCTTTTTGTAGCTCTATGTTCTCGATTTCCACTAGTCTTGTCAACGTATCAGCATGATCTTTGGATCTTTGGATCGAGCCTAGCCTCACTTTTAACCTTCCTGAATTTTTTACATTTTCTCTGAAATAACATCTCACATCATAGCTTCCGGTTTCTTCCACAGATACATCCCAATAGCCATAAATGAGGTCCTGATTCCATATACCCTTGGCTCCTTTAGCATCGTTTCGGTTTAGCAGAACCGGATTTTCATGTTCGGTACCAACAGGAATTCTTGGAAATGCCACCAGGTTATCTTCCTTGATTACGTTGTTGTACCAATCATCAAATAAAGATCTCAATTCATTCACTTTATCCGGTAACTGAAGGTTAAGATTTACGCTTTCATAAGGGTCTTCAGCCAGGTTAAACAGTTCAAAATCTTCCACATTGGCGTGATGAGCAGTGTTCCCAACTAATTTGTAGTCGCCCTTTCTGACCGCTACATTTCTGTAAGGTTCAGGAAAGCCTCTTTGCCAATGGAAAAATAAGGGACGATCTGCCCAGGTAACCGATTCCCCATAGATCAAAGGTTTCAGGTCCTTTCCATCAATAGGATTGGAAATATTTGTGCTTTCTATATCACAAAGACTCAAAAGTGTTGGAAGCACATCGATATGTGCACCCGGGATATCAACATTTTGATCTTTTGGTATTTTGTTACCATAAGAAATGAAAAAAGGCACCTTAACCCCGCCTTCATAAACCATTCCTTTTCTTCCTCTAAGGCCGCCATTATACCTGTTTTGCTGAGGGCCGTTATCCGTTAGAAAAATAACAATGGTATTCTCAGCTAATCCTTTCTTATTTAAATGGTTAAATAATCTTCCCAGGTTATCATCAATATTACTGACCATACCATAGACTTTTCTGGCAGCATCAATGTCCCGATCACTCATTTCTCGTACAGGATATCCCTTTTGCATGTGTGAACCGGCATCTACCTGAACGTCCTGATACATTTCATAGGAGCTCTTGGGGAGTTGCAAAGGTGTATGGGGAGCATTAAAAGACAGGTATATAAAAAACGGATCATCATTTTCCTGATCGATGAAATGTAAAGCTTCATCAGTATAAACATCCGAGCAATATCCTTTTGATTTGAAGAACACTCCATTCCTTATTAATTCCGGATCGAAATACGAGCTGTCGAAGGCATAGTAATTTTTGACATCTCCAACCTGGCCAATTCCACCACTCGCATGCCATACAGTTTCATCAAAACCCTGATCTTCCGGACGGAAAGGATAATTATCACCCAGATGCCATTTACCAAACATGCCTGTTCTATACCCATTTTCTTTCAGGATCTCGGCAATTGTCACCTCAGAATCAGCCATAATAGCCCCGCCGTTATAAGTATCCCTGATACCTGTTCTCAGTGAATGACGGCCAGTCATCAAACTTGACCTGGTAGGTGCACAAACCGGTGACACATAAAAAGAAGTGAATCTCGTACTTGTCCGTGCCAAACTATCCAGGACCGGTGTTTTAATATGAGGATTTCCATGAAAACCGAGGTCTCCATATCCCTGATCATCCGTCATGATCAGAATTACATTGGGTCTATTCTCACTCGCCGTAGATTGGGTCTTGTTTTCTTTGGTTTGACAGGAAAACAGAATAACAAGGAAAAAAATAAGATAATGTCCTTTCATAGGTCTACTATTGGTATTGTCATACTTACTTTTAATTATCAAATCCTAATATCATCCGGATTCTCTTCCAATTCCTTTTATTTTTAAGCAATTAAAAAGTCATTTTTCTATCTCGAATAATTGGCTCTGGTCTATTCCATCCGGGCTGTTTTGGATAATTCAATTCGTTTGGCGAAGGAGCCACAAACGCACTATCCACACCTTCAATTTTCAAAAAGCCCTTCGGGTGAAGGGTTACCAAAGCATACAAGGAATGTTCAAAAGGAACAACCTTTTTCAAATGAGGATATTTGCTTTCAATTTCATCGTCATATCTCGAAGCCTGATAGTCTTCACCCAACCAAAAATAAGACATGGAGTTGATCATGAGATAATGGATGTCATTAAGCTTTTTGTAATAATCCACATGGTGATGCCCATTCAAACAGGCGATGATTTTTTGAAAACCTGCTGCTTCGTTTATTGTTTTAAATAACTTTTGAAGTTTGTCACGGTTCACAACTCCCCATTTTTCATTTTCCAAACTTTGGTGGGAAAATATGATCGTTGGAAGTTTCGTGGCTTTGAGATCTTCTTCCAGCCAAACTAACTGTTCATCATTTATAAACGGGCGCTCCTCATAGCTAATGTAAAAATTTGCATGCGCATAATCTATGAAATCTTCCTCGCCTTTCTTCCGGATATAATTGGGATCCAATACTACAAAATGAAAATTTCCATGATCAAATGAGTAATAATTACGATCCATCCCCCAGAAATCCATGATGTCTTTTTTGGTACCCAGATCCATGTCATGGTTACCCAGCATGTGGTATTTGGGGTTTGGAAATTGCTCCCATATTTCCATTAAAGATTTGTTTTCAGGCAAAGGATGACAAAAATCCCCCATTTGCATAATGAAGTCTACTTTCTCCCCTTTCATTCTATCAATAAAAATCTTAAGACGTTCATCTGCGTCGGGTACAATATCCTTATGCACATCAGCACATAGACCAAATCTAACCGTTTTATTCTCATCAAAATCATGGACACTGGAGGCATTGATTTTCCAGGGAAGCAATAAAGCTCCGGTCCCAAGCGCTGATTTTTTGAGAAACTCCCTTCTGGCATTGATATCCTTTGACACGGTCGATTCAGGTTATTGTGAGAACTTAAGGTTAAAGACCCAATTTATCATGACAATTCCTTAAGCTCACAGAAAAGAATATCGGAAATTATTGAGAACAAGCTTTTAGATTAAAATGTAAGATGTTGTATAGAAATACTGCAGTTTTCCTTAATACCCACTGGATTTTAATGCGTTCCTATCTATTCTAGCATTTAAAATGCAAAAATAGACGCGCACTCATTATAAATGAGCGCGCGTTGTGTAAATAAATATATCTTATTCAAAACCGAATACACCAATAGTCCTTTGGTGCAACCAAGAAGACATATAACCAAATTATATGCTGTCTGACTCATTAAATCCCCTTGTTGTTTCTAAGGGAATTGATGTGGAATCCAGTTACTTATTAATAGACACAGGTCCATAAATTAATAATTAAATGAATAGGAAAGCATTTTCAATATACTGCGTATTATTCGCCATTCTAACCATTAGTAATCTTTCATATAGTCAATCTAAAGAATATACATCGGATTGGGACGAACTGCGATCAAGGCCCTACCCTCAATGGTTCAAAGATGCCAAGCTTGGCATTTTTATCCACTGGGGTGTTTATTCCGTACCGGCCTATGGAGGAAAGGAATCTTACAGCGAATGGTATCTGCGCGGTCTACAGGTAAATGATTCTCTCAGGACCAACTTCATGAAAAAGAATTATGGGGGAAACTTCGAATACAATGATTTTGCCCCGTTGTTCAAAGCAGAATTGTTTGACCCGGATGAATGGGCAGATATTTTTAAAAGAGCTGGCGCCAGGTATGTAGTATTGGTATCAAAGCATCATGACGGTTATTGTCTGTGGCCAAGCAAATATTCCCGTAACTGGAACAGCGTTGATATAGGACCTAAAAGAGACCTAGTAGGTGATCTTACTTCTTCTGTAAGAAAAGCAGGGCTGAAAATGGGACTCTATTATTCCTTACCTGAATGGAACCATCCATTGCATCGTTGGTATACTGATCCCCATAAGAATGTCACGAATTATGTAGAACAATATATGATCCCACAATTCAAAGAACTGGTTTCTGCCTATAAACCAAGTGTTTTGTTTGCCGACGGTGAATGGTTCAATTCAGCCAGGGAATGGCATGCAGCTGAGCTTATTTCCTGGTATTACAATTTGGTTGGAGATGATGCCATTGTCAACAATCGTTGGGGTGGTGGGAGTAACATTGGCTTTCTTACACCAGAGTACAGTGCTGGCATTAAGGTCACAGACAGGCCATGGGCTGAGGTAAGGGGATTAGGTCGTTCCTTTGGCCTAAATCGAAATGAAAAGCTGGATGCCTACATGACACCGGAGGAATTGATTCACTTTTTCGTTAAGGCAGTAGCCAATGGCGGTGGTATGATACTCAATGTGGGCCCTCAGGCTGATGGACAAATACCGCTTTTGCAACAGGACAGGCTCATTGCACTTGGAGATTGGCTGAAAGTCAACGGTGAAGCTATTTATGGCAGTACGGCCTGGACCAAACAAGGGCAAGAAAGAGAAGTACAGCTAGAGAGAGTTGATCCGCAGATCAATTTTAATTGGGTAAGAAATACACCAGGGCATCCTATTAAGGAAGATGATTTTACAGTAACCTGGAATGGTTTCATAGCACCCAGATACTCTGAAGAATACCTTTTTGAAGCCAGGGCCGATGACGGAATCCGGGTTTGGATCAATGACAAACTACTCATCAACAAATGGGAAGGGGCACCGGCCGGAGCTGATGGAAATGTCATGGAAAATAATAATATCAATCAGGAAAATGGAAAGATCAAACTAAAGGCCGGCAAAAAATATAAGATAAGGATCTCCTATTTTGAGAAAAAGCAAAACGCAGGTATCCAACTTTATTGGTCAAGCCAGCGTCAGGCTAAGGAAATTGTGCCACAATCTCAACTTTTTACCACTGCACAAAAAGAAACTGGTGACGGTTTATCAGGCGTTTACAAATCAATGAGGCAGTACCTTGCCTTTACACAAAAGGAAGGAGATGTTTATGCTGTTACACTGGAATGGCCTGATGATGCCCTGATACTGGAGGTCAAAGAGCCAAACAAGAGTGCTACTGTATCCTTGGTCGGTCGACAAGGAAACCTCCCCTGGAAATATGAAAGAGGAAAGATGATCGTGGATGTAAGCATGATAAAGTACAGCGAAATGCCCTGCAAGGACGCCTGGTCATTTAAAATCACCGGATTATAATAATTTTTTATTTTCAAAAGATAACACTACCTAGCCACACCTATCAACACAAGTGACGGGTGCTATAAGACATATTAAATTCATGAACAACCAAAAAGTAATAAAGAAGCAACTCTCCCTTATCCTGACAGCTTTTCTGTTTTGTACAACAAATATGGTATTGGGATATCAGCAACAGGATACAACAGTCGTACAAGTTTTCACTTTCGATGATCCAAGTCCGGAAGGTTGGGGAGCCAGCTATAAGGGCAAAGCAAAATTTCCAACGACTGATAAACAATGGGGCAAAATATTGATGATCCAAAGATTGAAGTGCGATGAAAGAACTAAGGGTGATAAATTTCCTTGTGGAGAATGGGATTATTTTACCAATACTGTGATCAAAGTACCAAAAGGAGATACTGTGGAAGCATTCGAAATTGGCAGCTTTATTACGCCCTATGGCAAAAGACTCGAACTTGGTGGTGAAGAAGGATGGCGATGGGTATACGATCTGACAGATTATGCACCTATCCTGAAAGGCGAATTAGAAATCAGCTCCGGGAACAATCTGGAGCTCTTAGACCTAAAGTTCTTATTCATTGAAGGAATACCGGATCGTGATGTACTCAGCGTGGAAAACATTTATCCGATTGGGGATTATAACTATGGAAAACTTGCTGATGATTCGGTGTTGCAGTCAAAAAAAATGGTGTTGAATGCCGATGCCAATGCTTATAAATTAAAAGCCAGAATTTCAGGACATGGACACTATGGCCCACGAAACTGCTGTGAATGGGATAGTAAGGTGCATTCGTATTTTATCAATAGAAGGCGTATGTTCAATTGGAATGTCTGGAAAGATTGTGGTTACAATCCTATTTTCCCTCAGGGAGGCACCTGGCAGTTTAACAGGGCTGGGTGGTGCCCCGGAACCAAAGTAGACGAGCATGATTTTGAGTTGAGTAATTGGGTAGAACCGGGTGATACCGTCATGATTGACTATGCCATAGAGCCATATGCAGACAATGGAGAAAAGGGAGGAGACTTTAGAATGTCACATCAATTGATCAGTTATGGTTCCCCAAATTTCAAGAATGACGCATCGATTCATGATATCATAGCACCCAGTGAAGAGGACACCTATGGGAGGGAAAACCCAACTTGTGGTGATGCATCGATAGTCATTAAAAATGCTGGTTCACATCAATTACGATCTTTGGAAATTCATTATGGTCTCCGGAATGGTAAAAAATCAGTCTATCAGTGGCGTGGCAACTTGACTTTTCTTGAAAAGGAAGAAGTATGGTTACCAGCACCTGAATGGAAAGATATTGATACGGACAATGTTTTCGAAGTGGTTGTAAAAAATCCCAACGGACAAAAAGATGAAAGAGCCAGCAATAACCGGCTCACCTCAAAAGTACTTCCTGTGCCGATATTACCAAATCAGTTTCAGTTGAAAATCGATGCTGTTGGCTTGGGACGCGCCAAGGAGAACGGTTATTTCCTGAGTAATAATTCAGGGAAAGTATTATTCTACCGGGAGGAGTTGGCCGACAACCAGGTTTATGAAGATATGATAAAACTGGATAATGGTTGTTATGAATTACTCATCACTGATAAACACGAAGACGGTATGATCAGGCATTGGTGGAACAGAGGACGAAATCCGGATCTTGTTGGAGAAAATGGCAACATACAAATTTTGGATAAAAAGGGAACTGTGCTTCACACGTTGAAGTATGATTTTGCAGACAAGCTGATTTTCAGGTTTAGAGTCAAATAGAGCAATATCATGGGAATGTTGAATTATGAGTTCAAAATTCATAATTCAACATTTAATGCCATTTAGTTAGGAAAATATTTTGAAAGCTTTCAGGCATCAGGCATCAGATTTCAGCCTAATATAATGTTTTTTTTGCGCCAAAAAACCTGATACCTAAGACCTGACACCTGAAGCCTTATCTTAATGGCATTAATTCAACATTCATAATTTACCAGCGTTATTTCCAGCCTGCAAAAATTGCATGGCCTGCATTCATCCAAAAGATATCTACTCCTTTAAAACCTGCCTGTTCCAGCCACTTAAGTTGATCAAACAAGCTTGAAGGTTTATCTATAGGGTCGGCTTCAGGGTCCTGATAGTAATTCCATCCATCTTCACGAAATATTTTAATGGCATCCTGTCTGTCTTCCAATGCTGATTTTTCCTTTACTGCCTTATCCCACAATTTTTCTGCTATGTCAAATCCAATTTGTCTGGTTGGTTTTACAATATCCGCCACAACTAAAACTCCTTCTGTGTTAAGAAGATCATATAGGTTTTTGTAAAGCGTCGCCTTCTGCTGATCGTCCAAATGGTGAATGGCAAGGGAAGAAACAAAGGCATCCGAATCAGCAGCTTTTGGAAACCAGCTTTGGTTACTCAAATCAAACTGAATCGCTTCAAAACGACCCTTGAATCCTCCAAGAGTAGCCTTCGCTTTTGAAAGCATTTCTTCCGAAAGGTCAAATCCCTTAACTGTTGAATGATCAAACTTCTTCAGAATAGCTTCACACAATTTACCTTCTCCACAACATAGGTCCACCACCTGATGAAGTGATTTTGAAGCACTAAGCAAATCACAGATTACGTCTATCTGAATGTTACGATCCGGCACAAAAAACTCCCCGTAGTCAATGAATTTCTGTGAATCTTGTTCTGTCCAGTTGTCTTTCATTTTTTGAAGGTGATAGTTACAATAATTCTTAGTTCAAATTAAACTGTAATTTCAATGACTACCCATTTTGAAGAAAATGATAAAATCAAATCATCCCTTTGCTAGTCTTTCCAATTCAAGTTCCTCCGGGGTCATTTCCCAAATTCCCCAAGCTCCTTGCCTTAGTATGTTAATATATTGTTGTTCAACTTCTTCATGTAGTTTTTCTTGATAATACCTGAGAGGTTGATTGTTCATTTCTAGCGAATATTCGTTTCTAATTTCGTAGACGGCTAATTCCAACTGTTCTTTCACTTCGATGTATTTGTTGTAATTCACTTCATCATTAACCTCTAATAGAACCACCGCACTGCTAGAGTTTTTTTGTAAAAATTTTTTAGCAATCATCTTGATATCAGTGATATCAATCTTTTCATTGTTTAAGGTAACGAGTTCGTTAGACCTTAAGTTAATTCTAATTCTATTGCTATTTTTAAACCAATAGTTACTGAAGCATAAGGAATTCCAAGGAAATCTGAGATGATACTTCGATAGCTTCAAACTTTTCAAAGAATCTATAAAATTTAGAGTTTCCTGACACTGAATGGGTAATGTCTCCGGAATTCCCAATCTTTTTAGTTCAGGATAATTTGGTGGGTATTTAGAATATTTAGGGAGTACAGCATAAATAATCTTTCTTTGATCAATTCTTCTGAGTTCACCTCTTATCAATTGAATATAGCCCATAGGTACATCCTTATCAATACGTAGAATTATTTTCAAACTATTCTTTTTATGCACATCCCAGTCTTGTGTTTTAATGTGAATGACTTCCTCTAAATAATCTATTGATACTTCTTGATATCCATTTTTGTTTTGAATAATAATTTTTGGAGAATCCTTATTTATATGGTCGTATCCAATATAAATATCAATGTTAGGTGGATAAACTGGAATGGTATTATAATAAACACTTTTAGGCAAGTCCACCTGGTAATTATACTTTACATTTCTTGCTAATATTTTTTCATTAATTTTCTCAACATTCACAAAATTGATATTGCCTAAAATTATGGAATGGGCCAGAATGACTAGAAAGGAGCTCAACAACCAGGGATAGGCTTTTTTCCTAAAGGTTCTCTGTATGGTCAACCAGCTATTAAGAAAATAAACTATGGGTAACAAAAAGAATAGATACTTAAAATTCTGGTAAAGGTCAATATCAAACCAAACTGGCCAGGTCAAACAAATGATGGCGTATTGAAAAGCAATCTTTGTAAACCAAAACAGCAAATACCAAGTAAAACCAGTTTGATCATGTAGTATTGCTCTTTGCCGCACCCTTGGTTCTATCTTTCTGAACAGAGACCAGTTCTCTATACTCAGTTTGAGTGCTAAGGAAAACCCGAAAACCGAAGCCAATGCAGCAAAGAAAATATTATAAAAGAAGGTTTCCTTAGCGCTTAAAACGAGCATCTCCTGACCTCCTAAACTCGCTGTAGAAATTCTGAAAGATTCTCTAATAAGGACAAATAATCCGTAAAGTAAAAACGCCATTACAAAACTTACTGCCCAAAGAAAGATTAAATTCTTTCCAGTAATTTCAATCTTGTTTTTCCCTAAAAACCCCTTTTGAAGCACCATACAGTTAAAAGTCCTTTGTAAACTCTACAAAGAGAAAGTTTGCAAAAAGTCA
Source organism: Splendidivirga corallicola (assembly GCA_030442035.1). Taxonomy (GTDB): domain Bacteria; phylum Bacteroidota; class Bacteroidia; order Cytophagales; family Cyclobacteriaceae; genus Splendidivirga; species Splendidivirga corallicola. Next base: position 80,829 of record JAUJEA010000013.1, on the reverse strand, counting down.
TTCCTTCATCCATCTCTTCCTCTCCTTTTTACTCATTTCCTGGATAATTATCTCTTCAACATGCTCAGATTCATATTCTTTTCCATTCAACAATCTCGTAGTGCCACCTTTCACATGAAATTTGAGTGGCACATAAGTCCAATAGTTTTTCTTTAAAACTGCGTTCCCATCTTTTTCAATGGGGTACTCATCTGCATAAAATACACTAAACCTCAATTGGTCACCTGTCTGATAATTTTTTCCTCCAATTATTCCGAGAGGATCACCCGGATTAATAAAATCTCCTTTTTCTACGAATATTCCATTTTTTCTAAATAATTCATACTGACCATAGGTACAGTCTTCATGCTCAATTTGAACATAATTTCTATCTCTGGCGAAGATAATGTTATCACCATCTTGTGCAAAGTGATCAATCACCTCCACTACAATGCCTTTTCGAGCGGCATATACTGTATCTCCCACACTCATCCCAAAACTCAGTGCGTACCAATTTTTCGATTTTTTTTCATTTCCAAACCGCTCTCCCAAATAACTCAATTCACTTACCTTGGTCTTGTTACCTTTAGCAACGGGTAACAGATATAAAAGGTCCCAGTCGACTTTTGGTCTGAGACATCCCTTTCGGTATGAATAACTATAGTTAAGACTAGTCGATTGGTTTTGTGCAACGGGATTTAATTCAAACAATTTCGTTCTTCCCCTTTGAACAGTTCCTTTAAACGGTAAACTTCTGCTGGCACGTAGATTAACCAATTGATCAAAACGTATCTCCACAATGTAACTGCAAACATCACTGTTTTCACAATAGAAAACATAGCTACCTTTATTCTCATCTCGCTCATAAGAGATTTTGATTGGATTTTGACCAAAAAGTACTGTTGTCTGTGTAAGAAAGGTGGTAATCAGAATAATTGATAAATAAATAGTTGGTTGAAGTTTCATTCTTTATGTTTATTACAATCAAAAAATTCCCTAGCCGGTATTGATTTAAAAATACAATATAGCCGGAATACAAGTTTCTTTCAATAACCTCCTCCAATAAAAATACTTTAGTTTACCATTAATACGGGAACAATGTATCAAAAATGTTCAAAGTCATTTTTTTCCGTTTTATCCATTTATCATTTTTGGGAAGTCTGTCATCTGAAACTAATTGCCAATATGAAAAGATCTGCTTTCCTATTTTTAATTATTCCGGTTGTATTCGCAAGTTGTCATCTATTTAATAGTCCGCCAGCATATGTCTTTGAGATCAAGTTAAGGTCTACAAACCAAAAAGCATTTATAATGGATTCAGTTGTAAACGTTCTGAACAGAAGGTTTGATCTTTTTTATGGAGATAATGTCAGAGCCAGACTTGAACGTCAACATGTATCCATTGATTTAGCTGAAAAGATCAATATCGATACATTGATGTATTTGGTAAATACTAATGTGAGTTTTGGTATTTGGGAAGTCTATGAGTCAATGTCAATTTTTGAAAATCTAAGTACTAATAAAGCTGAGGATTCTCTTTTTAACTTTCTTTCAACAAGTGAGATTTATAATTGGGCTCCGGCGATTGGAACTGTAAAACCTGCTGATACAGCGAACTTAATGAAGTTACTAAAAAGTAAATATTATAAAAACATAATTCCATTTGACGCAAAACTTAAATGGGGAAAGTTCCAGAAACATAAAGGCGTACATCCACTTTACGTAATTAAAAAGAAATCAAAGAAAGCTCCAATTAATCCTAAGATGGTATCAAGTGTAAAGTTGGTACATGACGAATATGGAAGGAATGCCATACTAATAAATTTAAAAAAAGACTATCACCACACATGGGAGAATCTCACCAAGAAAAACATAGGGGGACATTTAGCCATTGTGATTAATGATCAGGTTTTTACAGCCCCAAGTGTTCTGGCAGGAATACCTAACGGAACTGCTCAAATTAGCGGAAACCTCAGTGCTAATGAAGCAAAAATTCTATGTGTTCTGCTTGCCCACGGATCAATGCCAACAAAATTGGAAGTTACAGAAATCGATCCTGAGCTAACTCAGTAATTTTTTCACATTACTCCACAATTATTTCATCGGTAAATATCCAGGCCTTATCACCGGCGCCGGGATGCCATGGTGGGCATTTACCCATGCTTTTAGCATTAACTTTAATATAACGGATATTCCTCTTATCAAAGCTGTAAGAAAAAGTTTTCAGAGAACCAGGTCGTCCTTCTTTTGGCACCGAAAGTTTTTGTGAAGCAACTTTTTGAAAATTGTTACCATCTTTTGAAACAGAAATTTCAATGGCTGTCGGAAAGAATATATAAGCACCAATATCTTCCAGGCAACTCAGTGTAACACGTTCTACCGGTGCCAGTTCTCCCATATCGATCTGCGCAATAAGATCTACTTCGTGAAAACCTAACCATTTTCCGTCCCTAAAGTCCTGAGTTCCTTTCTGATTGTTAATAAGTGTTTTAGGACCATCACCAGCATATTGCGTACCGGGTGCGTGCTTAAGTGTTATATCCTCAGCGATATACTTCATTTTAATAAAATCCATTGAACCCACATCGCTATCCGACCATCCGTCTTTCGTGGCAATAGCTTTTAGGGTACAAGTTTCGCTAATAGGGATCGGGCCGGCATATAATTGTGAAGATTTATCGGGAGTTGATCCATCCAGTGTATAATAAATCTCAACACCACGGAAAGCCAATTCTAATTCCACAAAGGTTGTATCCTTAAAGAAACTTCTTTCGGCAATAATTCTGGGTTCAGCAAGCCGCACTGTATCAAAGCTTGTGATCTCGATTCCTGAGCTAATGTGTAGATCCGGAGCAGAGGCCATTAAAGTTGTGATACCCTTTTCTGTCACCTCCGTTTGCCATAGGAATAGATCCTTCAAATGCTCCATATCAGCCAATTTTGTTATGCCCTCATCACTGATCTTCGTACCATATAAATTAAGGTATTCCAGGTATGGCATTTTTTGGATCAGCTCCAGGCTAGCATCGCTGACAGCCGTATTTTGTAAATGAAGTTTGGTCAAATGTTTTAAGTTCTTTAGTTGTTCAAGATGTTTGTCTGTACAACCGGACCCGGATAAATCCAGCCATACCAATTGATCTCGAATTGGTTTGAGTATTTTACCTAATTTGTTAAAATCTTCCTCTTCCAAATCTTTGATCTTAACCTCCAGATATGGTAGATCATTCGCGATGGTAAATATGGTTATCCCCTTCTCGGCTATTTCTTCAATATCATCCTCGTCAGCTTCATCAATATCCATGGCATACACCGGATTAACCTGTTTCGTTGCTTCCTCCTCTATTCTATTTAAAATCTCGGCAATGTGTTCCGGCCTTTCCGTATCTCCCACTTTATTTTCGAAGGAGGCGCCACTGGCAATCCACCATGCAATCAGATCAACTTCATTTTTGTCCAATTGCTTTTTACCTTTTGGAGGCATGTGTTTTTCATCGTCCAAAGGCAATAAGAGATTTTTATACAAATTACTCTGCTCCGGATCACCGGCTACAAAAATCTCTCCTGACTCACCGCCCTTCATAATGGCTTCAATCGTATGCAGCTGCAGGTCACCTTTTGTTTTGCTTGTATTATGACAGGAAACACATTTTTTATCCAGGATTGGCTGTATGAGGTCATTGAATACCACTGCTTCATCCATGTTGGCTAGTGATGCATTGGTTTTATCACCATTACTTGGTAGGCCTGCCAGTTTTCTCAAAGGATCCGGCATGTATTGGACAAGATAGTCCTCACCATGAGTTAAAGATCCTCCGTAATGTCCTGCTACCATTAAAACACTGACCGTTACAAAGAACAGTACATGATAAAGTTTGGTATACAATGCCTTTTGAAGTTTTTCCAATTGTATGTTGAAAATGTAAAGAGCAATTGAGAATATCACTACTGCTATACCCAGCCACTGATGAAGATTCAGTGCTGCTTCTCCATAACCTCCTTCGAGCGATAAGAAATAACCCAAAAGTGCTGCAAAAAAGGAGCTTATAGCACCAACCAGCAATGAAAATCCAACTGATTTTTTCAAATGATGGAAACGTTTGAAGCTCGAAGCGATCTCCATCATAAATGCTAATAGCAGGAATCCAATAGGCAAATGGAGAATAATTGGATGAAAATGCCCTAAGAACAAAATAAAATCAGAAGCACCCTCTTCTCCACCGTCTTGTGCAAATGCAGTGGCATTTAGCAAAAGCATACAAAAAATAAAAAGGGCTATGAATTTAAAATGTGTTTTCTTCATATACATAAATTGGGCAATTCTACTTTTAAAATTATTTACAAGTCTTTCTATGGTTTAAGACAAACAACTAATATCAAACCATTATATTCTTTCAAGCTTGATAGGATAGGTTTTACCGGAATTCCATTGTGGAATATAAATATTTTTATCGTCATCCACACAGACATCATGAGGATGCTTAAATACTTTTACGGTCTGATACATTTTTTCCAGTTCATCACCATTATAATTTGGATCACTCCCGCCCGGATTTGAAATAACTTTATTGTTTTTATCTAAAATGGTTACAAAACCAGTTTGTGAGTCCCAGGGTGTTCTTGAAATTAATACGGCAAAATAAACATTTTCATCATCTACAACCGGTCTGCAGATATAAGCGCCGGGAAGAGGAATGGTCTCTAAATACTTTCCATCGAGGCTAAACCGCTTTACTGCATTTTGGACTCTTGCAGTAATCAATAAAACCGGATTATTTTTGTCCCTGTCATCCAGACAAATGCCATGTGCATTCTGAAAATATTGTTCTCCTTTGCCTGTTCCTCCAAAAACATTCTGTAGCTCACCTTTCGCATTGTAATGAATAATGTATTGGGCTCCATACCCATCCGCTACATAAAAATCTCCATTGGGAGCGACGGCTATCTCTGTCGGCTTATACTGATCAGCACTTTCATATTTACCTGATTCTTTGGGATAAGGTAAAGTCATCAATACCCTGCCGTCCAAGGTCGTTTTGATCACTTCATGACGTTCATAATCTGTGATAAACAGGAACTCTTCATCATTTTCTTTTGATAGCGTTAAGCCGTGAGCACCAGGATATTCCGATCCCCAGGTCTTCAACAGCTTTCCCGATTTGTCATAAATGATTATATTGTTCTTGGTTTCATTGGTGAGCAGGATCAATCTTCCTTTAGCGTCCTGAACCATCTCATGACAATCCAAAACAGGTACCTTGGCCGAATCGAGTAAACCCCAATCATGAACAATCTTATACCGGTGACTTCCATGACCTATTTTACCATGCATGGGCTTCATTTTTCCTCTGATTATAATATTTGGGAGAACCATTGAGGTTGCAGCCAAGGTCCCGCTTTGTTTTATAAAATCTCTTCTCTTCATTTTAAAATTAAGCGATTAGATCATTAACCACTTTACCGCTAACATCGGTAAGTCTGTATCTTCTTCCCTGATGTTTAAAAGTTAATCTTTCATGATCAATTCCTAACAAATGTAAAAGCGTTGCCTGGAAATCATGAACATGTACCGGATCCTTTACTATGTTATAACCGAAATCATCGGTCTCTCCGTAAGATATCCCGGGTTTGACACCGCCACCTGCCATCCAAATGCTAAAGCATCTCGGATGATGATCCCTTCCATAATTTGTTTCGGTCAAAGTGCCCTGACTATAATTCGTTCGTCCAAACTCTCCACCCCAAATAACCAATGTATCCTCCAGCAAACCGCGTTGTTTAAGATCTTTGATGAGTGCCGCTGAGGCCTGATCAGTATCTCTGGCCTGGCCCGAAATTTGGTTGGGTAAATTTTCATGTTGATCCCAACCCATATGGTATAGTTGTATAAACTTGACATCACGCTCTGCTAATCTTCTTGCCAGTATACAATTGGCTGCATAAGTTCCGGGAACGGCTGAGTCAGGTCCATACATTTTGAACACCCAATCAGGCTCGTTTGAAATATCCATAGCCTCCGGAACAGAGGTTTGCATTCGATAAGCCATTTCATATTGGGCTATGCGTGTGGTTATTTCAGGATCCCCAACCTCCTTGAGGTACATTTCGTTCAGTTCTGCCAAATTGTTTAGCATGGCCCTTCTATTCTGCGGGTTGATACCGGAGGGATTATTCAGATACAAGACAGGATCTTTACCTGATCTGAATTGTACTCCCTGGTGCAGGGAATGTAAAAAACCATTTCCCCACAACCTGGAATAAAGCGGTTGTCCCTGCGGCCTTCCTGTCCCCCTCGATAACAACACACTAAAATTTGGAAGGTTTTCATTATCACTTCCCAGACCATAACTTAACCATGAACCTATACTTGGTCGACCTGCTTGTTGATGACCTGTTTGAAAAAAAGTAATGGCCGGATCGTGATTGATCGCTTCGGTGTACATAGATTTTACCACACAGATATCGTCTGCTATCTGAGATGTATAGGGCAATAAACTACTCATCCATGCTCCACTATCTCCAAACTGATCGAACTTAAAAATGGAACTAGCCAACGGGAATGACGCCTGGCCTGAGGTCATACCCGTCAGACGTTGTCCCATACGCACGGATGCCGGAAGATCTTCCCCTCTTCTTTTTTCAAGAACCGGCTTGTAATCAAATAGATCTAACTGTGAAGGGCCACCACTTTGAAAAAGGTAAATAATCCTTTTAGCCTTTGGAAGATGATGCGGTGATCTCAACACACCATTACTTAAGCCTTCACTTGTGGCGCTAAATGAACTCAATGCTTTAGCCGCGGATTTTGTCGGATTCAGCATAGAAGCCAGAGCAACCGAACCAAGTCCTAAGCTAGCTTTAGAGAAGAAATGGCGCCGATTCATATTATATTGAAGATCTTCAATTTCGCACATGATTATCCTTTTGTTATAGTTTCACTCAAATTAAAAATGGTATTCACAACCACCGTATAAGCAGCGGTCTCCGCAGGATCCAACTTATTGTCGAAAATATGTTCACCAATAAGTAATAGCTGCTCAGCACTTTCCTTATCCTCATTGAACCCCTGATATTCCCGGTCAAAAACTTCTTTCAAAATAGCCAGCTCATCTTCATTGGCATATCTGGCTGTGGTTGTTCTAAATGCATATTGAATTTTATCTTCTATACTATTTCCCCCTTCTTTCACCACTCTCTCTGCCAATACTCTTGAAGCCTCGGTGTACTGAGGATCATTTAATAAAACCAATGCCTGCAATGGTGTACTAGTAGATTGCCTTTTGACAGTACAAACATTTCTTTCGGAAGCATCGAAGGTCATCATGGATGGAGGAGGTACTGTTCTCTTCCAAAAAGTATACAGGCTTTTACGGTATAATCCTTCTCCTTCAGATTGTTTGTAACGGACCAGACTTCCACCACCGCCACCAATCTTCTCAGCCCACAGGCCTTCGGGTTGATATGGTTTTACACTTGGACCTCCTAATCTGTCTACCAGCAATCCGCTAACTGATAATGCATAATCTCTTAGCATTTCAGCCGAAAGCCTATGTCTCGGTCCTCTTGCCAATAAAATATTCTGCGGATCATATTCGTACAATTCGTCATCCACCTGTGATGATTGTCTATAGGTCGCTGAGGTTACGATCAGTTTATGTAACGCTTTTAAATCCCATCCCGATTTGATGAATTCCCAGGCCAACCAATCCAGTAATTCGGGATGGCTTGGAAGGGCTCCCTGATTACCAAAATCTTCAGGAGTGCTAACAATTCCGGTACCAAAGTATAATTGCCAATAGCGATTGACAAGGACCCTCGTGGTCAGTGGATTTTTCTCATCGGTCAACCATTTGACCAGACCGATTCTATTTTTAGGTAAGTCATCTGCAAATTCCAAAATAGCCTTTGGTGCGGATGCTTCAACCTTTTCTCCGTGATTTTCATATCCACCTCGAACCAACACGAAGCAATCTCTTGGTTCATCCATTTCACTCATCACCATCAACTCTATTGGTTGTTCATCCACAAACGAAACAATATCTGACACTTCCTCCTTAGTTAAGGTAATCTTTGGATCAGGGACTCCCTGATAAGGTGCCAATCCCCTTTCAGGGACATTGTTGTAGAAGGCAAAGAGTTGGTAATAGTCTTTTTGAGAAATAGGATCATATTTATGCTCATGACAACGGGCACATTCCAAGGTAAGCCCCAAAAATGCCTTACCCGTCGTATTTGTTCTATCGGCTACATATTCCACACGATATTCTTCCTCAATGATCCCCCCTTCCTGTGTGATCATATGGTTTCGGTTAAATGCTGTGGCAAGGATCTGCTCAGTAGTTGGGTTTTCCAACAGGTCACCTGCAATTTGCCATTCAATAAAGTCATCAAATGGTAAGTTCTTGTTGAAAGCCTTAATGACCCAATCCCTCCAGGGCCACATCACCCTTTCTACATCATCCTGATACCCGTGAGAGTCAGCATAACGCGCCACATCCATCCATTCCATGGCCATACGCTCTCCATAGGCCGGAGAATCCAAAAGACGGTCAACCAACTTTTCATAGGCGTTTGGAGAGGTATCTTCTACAAAAGCATCTACCTCTTCAAGGGTTGGTGGAAGACCTGTTATATCGAGGCTTGCCCTTCTTATCAAGGTCTCTTTAGTGGCTTCCCCGGTTGGTTTCAATCCTTCTTTTTCCAAACGGGACAAAACGAAATTATCAATTGGATTACGCACCCAATCTTCCTGTTCAACCACAGGTAAATCAGGTTCCTTTAGAGGAATGAAAGACCAATGTTTTTTCCATTCCGCACCTTGTTCTATCCATTTATCGATCAATTTTATCTCATAGTCGGTTAATGACAGATTTGACTCAGGGGGTGGCATTTTTTCTTCAGGATCATCCGAAGTAATACGATAGTGAACCTGACTACTTTTAAGGTCACCGGGGACAATAGGAAATCTGTCTTTATTTTCTCCTATGGCAGCGAAAGCTCCTTCTTCCGTATCAAGTCTTAGATCACCCTCTCTTGCATTAGCGTCAGGTCCATGACAAGCAAAGCATCTATCAGATAAAATTGGCTTTATATGGAAATTAAAATCTACCAGATCAGGCAGTTTTTTCTTGTCATATTTGGAAGATCCCGATTCATTCCCACAGGCACCTATGAGAAATGCTAACAGAAGTAAGCTAATAGTCATAAAAATTTGACCTTCGAGCCACGATTTTTTTCCTTGCATATAAATCACTATTAGTTCAGCTTTGGGCATTAATAATTAGTAAAAAGCTGAACCAATATAAAGAGGGCCCGATTATTTACTGGGTTACTAAATGGATTACAAAATGACTTACATGTATTTTTTTAGGAAAAAAATATGATTGGAATCATAATAATTACTCCGATGAGCTTCAATTTCGTGCGAGTATAGCTATTTGCCCAACGTGATAAATATCATGCTGTATGATACCATTGAGCAGGTAATGAAAGTGATACTTACTACCTGGAACTTTTTCAGATAACCAGGTATCACCACTTTTTTTCTTAATCAGTGAGAGCAATTCCGATTGTGTTTCTTTTAACCTATCAATGAGTCGTTGGCAGTCCGCATCTGAATAATTTCCTTCCTTATTCCAATCATCTTTGGAATTCATCTCGACAAGATATTCTGAATTCCCCCTCAGCCTTTCTATAGCAAATATCCGCCAGGCGATCATATGCTCCAGGATCTGACCGATTGAGTTCCCCTCTTTAAAGCTGTTGTTTGGGTCGCAGTCTTTTATTTTTTCTAAATTTTTGATCACCGAATTTCCATACCAGGGATTGCCGTCAAATGCTTGCTCCAGTAGTTCGATAATTTCTTTAGTAGTCATGATGCATTCAGGTATAAGTATCCAATTTAAATGTTTAGTTGCTTTCCCAATTTTGTTTTGAGCGTATCGGCTTCTTCAATCAATAATTTTATTTCAGCAATGACCTCTTCCAAAATCTGTATGTGTACACGAAATTCTTTCCTGAGTTTACCGTTTTTATAGAAATCAAGTTCCGGATCATCGTGGATAAAAAGATACATCTCCTCGTTTCGGATAGAATACCTTTCGAATTTTTCATTGATGGATTCGACCCGGTTATAATAAAGGGTTAACTCATAAAACAAGTCCGGTGGAAGTATCTCCTGAGCACCGGAAGCTAATGTGGCTTCCCAGGCTGCTGTAGGTGCACCGGTAGCCCTTGGTTCACGATAGTGCCCCGGAACAGGATATAATCCATTTTTCCTTTGTTGATAGTATTGTTGTAATGAATCCTCCATGGCTTTTACCGGTATGGGTCCATAACTTACAAAATCCGAAATCTCTCTATGCAAGACTTCAATGGTTTTCTGATAGCGCTCTTTCTGAATATTTTTAGACCTCCAATCCGAGACAAAGAAAGCAAGTAATACGCCACAAAAAACGATTATCAATTCAAAGGCGAAGCTGGCTGCTCCTTTCAAAAAATTGTATTTGTTCGTGAACATATATGTATTGCAATGGGGTTCAAATAATAAATATAAAAATTTCAACAAAAATTATTTCGTTCGATGATCGGTATCTGATCCCGTACCACTTATATATCATAAGATCGACTTATACCCAAAAAGTTGCATCCGGAGGGGTGAGCTGAAACCCGAAACCTAAAACCTGATAGCTTAAATGATATCAATTCTTGAATATTTACCTTCCCAAAAAACCAATAAAATCAACTAACCATTTGATTTACAGGATATTTTTTTTACATTGTTTCTCCCTACAACGCCTCCAAATATGACACCTCTTATTTAACATTTATAACTCATTTAACCCCTATTAAAATGAAAGCAAAGCATTCAATTTCATTGATTGGTGCATTGATACTCCTATTTTGCACCGGGTTTGCTCTAGGACAAGAGGCTGCAAAAAAACAGCTTTTTGTAATTCACGAAGATATTGTTAAGCCTTCCAAGGTGGCTCAGTATGAAAAGGCGGCAAAAAACTTAGTATCCAAATTAAATGAGTTCGGTATTAGCGGGGTCAATTATGCAGCTGCAGCCACCAACGATTTTCATTATCTCTACGTGACTCCCGTTGAAAATATGGCAGAGCTCGATAAAAATACCTTTGCTGAGCTGGAAAGTAAGGTTGGGAAAGAAGGCATGAAAGAACTTTGGAAAGGTTTCGACGGATGTTATGATGTTCACAAGAACTACATGATAACACTCTCACATGAGCTTTCCTACAATCCTGAAAACAACCAAATGACTGATGAAGATCAGCCCTATCGCAGATGGCAATATTTTCATATTAAACCCGAAAAAGAAGAGGCCGCCATGGAGATAGCCAAAAAGTGGAAAGCTTTGTACGAAAAGAAAAATATTCAGGTGGGCTATAGAGTTTACATTGGCGGGCTTGGTGCTGAAATGCCCTTGCTGGGAACCGTTCAATGGGGCAAAGATGCAGCCGATTTCAATGCTAAAAATGCAGAGGCCATAGAAATGCTTGGAGAAGAAGGCACTCAACTTTGGGAAAAGACCTTGGCCATAACCAGAAAATATGAAACCAAGGAAGGTGGCATGAGATATGACCTTGCTTACACCCCCAAACAGCCCCTGGCAGAGAAATAAAAAAATTAATGAAAATAAATAAAAATGGCCATTCGATGAGATGGTCATTTTTATTTTCAACAAACTGTATCTAATTGCAGTTTCGTACCTAACGGCACTCAATATTTAATTTGTTATTAGCTACCTATATATCGCTCCTGCGGAGCTGAGAAGCTAAATATCTGAATCAAAGTCAGTGAACATTCAGTACAGTACCAATTAATTTTTAAGATTCCTATCAAAGAATCGATAAAGTTCCTCCCATGATTCGCTGGCGGCCGGGGCTTTGAATATATGACCTTCTCCCTTGTAAATTTTTAACTCGTGATCCATGCCGATTTCCTTCAGCTTTTGATCAAGCATATAGGCTTGTGCCACAGGAACTACTTCATCTAATTCCCCATGAATAGTCATCATAGGAGGATCATCTTTTGAAACATAATGAATTGGACTGGACTCCTTATAACCTTCCGGATTATTATTTGGAGAACCTTCGAGGAACGACTTCAAATAGGGTGTAACAATCGGCGCCTCATAACATGAAACCATTTCCGTTGGTCCTGAAATATTCACAACAGCTTGAACCCTACTACTGATTTTTTCTGCAAACCGATCATTTGTTGGAAGTTCCACATCACCTTCCAAATTATGAGTTGGATCGCTAACTCCAATCATCAATGCCAGATGTCCCCCGGATGAAGCACCAGTGATGCCTATTTTGTCCGGATCAATTTTATATTTTTCAGATACATGCTTTAGGAACCGGACGGCTGCCTTGCAATCATGAATAGCTGCAGGCCAGGGATACAGTGGTTTTCCATACTTATTCGTAACAGCCGTTAATCGGTGTGAAACAGTTACAGCCACATAACCTCTCTTAGCTGCACGAACGATCTGTCCATTGTAAGCGGATCTGTGCCCTTCCTTCCATCCTCCCCCATGTATGAAAATGATCGCAGGAAATTTGTTACCGGAAAATTGCTCTCCATTGGGTATCGCCATGTTAAGTTGAAGGGCCAAGGTATCAGCATAGCCATAAATGATGTCTTCCAGGAATTCCGGCTCATTGGTTTGTTTTTGAGCAGTAACTTCGGCATGCTCAGCATTGGTAATTGTGGCTATTTTAAATAAGATATAAAGAAGGATCATCCGCGCAGTGTATTATTAAGGTATGTGTAAAAAAAGACCTATTTCAGCAAATAGTTCCCTATATCGAATCATTTTTTAAATTGTACGCCATTAACAATTAATGGCATTAATTGTATCCTTTTCATACATCATGCGTAAATAAGCCAGATACATTGATTATTTTAATCAACAAAATTTCTAAATTAGCGGCGTTGCTAATGAAGTTGTTTCATAAAATATCAAGTTTTTTTCTAGCCATACTTGTACTGGCCGGTTCTACGGGTTTTACTGTTAATAAACATTATTGTCAGGGGGAACTACAGAAAGTTACTTTTACCGAAAAAGTGAAGCAGTGCCCCATGTGCACCAAAAAACGGGAACTTCCGCCCTGTCACAAGCACATGGATACCTCAGATGAAAAATGCTGTCAGAATGAAACGGAACTTCTGAAGGTTGAGGATTACAATAAAGCGCCAAAAGTCAATCCGGAGCATAAAATCAGTTTTGAGTTTATCACATTGGCTCAAATCATTTTACTTGATTTGTCCTTTGATTCAATCCCACAATCCGAATATTTAAATTATAAACCCCCTTTGATTGCACAAGATATACCTGTTCTTGTTCAATCTTTTCTTCTTTAAACATAGCATTTCCAGTTTGTAATAGAAGCCAAAGCTATTAAGTCTTTGGTTGAATGGCCTTTTATCCATTGTATTACAATTTCTGTTCGCGCCTTAGTGAAGTAAAAAATGCTATGTTATGCTTAATCATATTATCAAGTTCTTTTTAGAGAACAAATTGGTCACCATTATTATACTGGTCCTGATCATTGTCTGGGGCATTGTAACCGCACCGTTTGGATGGAACACCGGTATTCTACCTCAAGATCCTGTGCCGGTAGATGCTATCCCTAATATCGGAGAAAACCAACAAATTGTTTTTACCGAGTGGCCTGGGCGATCACCTCAGGACATTGAGGATCAGATCACCTATCCTCTTACCTCAGCGCTTTTAGGCATACCCGGTGTAAAAACAATCCGTAGCTCTTCTGTTTTCGGCTTTTCCAGTATCTACCTCATTTTCGAAGAGGATGTGGAATTTTACTGGAGCAGAAGTAGGATATTGGAAAAGCTCAATGCTTTGCCCCAGGGAACGTTACCTCAAAATGTTCAACCTTCACTTGGCCCGGATGCCACAGGTTTGGGACAAATTTTCTGGTATACACTAGAGGGGCGTGATGAAAATGGCCATCCAACAGGAGGTTGGGACCTCCATGAATTAAGAAGTATTCAGGACTTTCAGGTCAAATATGCACTTATGTCATCCGGGGGTGTTTCTGAAGTGGCATCCATCGGAGGTTTCGTCAAGGAATACCAGATAGATGTTATTCCTAATGCGCTTAAAGTTTACAATGTCGGTCTGGACAAAGTGATCAATGCTATTAGGAAAAGTAACAGAGATGTAGGGGCACAAACCATTGAAATCAATCAGGCCGAATATGTAGTCAGAGGTCTGGGATATATCAAGAAGATAGAGGACATAGAAGAATCAGTCATTACCGTAAATGAACATACCCCAATCAGGATCAAAGATATCGCAAAAGTGTCCTTAGGGCCTGCTCCCAGACGAGGCATACTGGACAAATCAGGAGCTGAAGTAGTGGGTGGGGTTATTGTTGCCAGGCATGGCGCAAATCCACTTGACGTCATTGAAAATGTAAAGGAAAAGATCAATGAAATAAATCCGGGATTGCCAGGCAGAACTCTTGCGGATGGCACTTACTCCAAATTACACATCGTACCTTTCTATGATCGCACCCAATTGATTAAAGAAACAATTGGCACACTGGAAGAAGCACTTAGTCTGGAAATATTAATTACCATATTGGTGGTTATCATCATGGTGCTTAATCTAAGAGCTTCCATCCTGATCTCCAGTCTCCTGCCCATTGCCGTTCTAATGTGTTTTATAGCCATGAGATATTTTCATGTGGATGCCAACATTGTAGCACTTTCCGGCATCGCCATCGCCATTGGGACCATGGTGGACCTTGGGATCATCCTTGTCGAAAACATATTAAGGCACTTAAAACGCAACCAACAAAAAGGTGAGGAGCAAGACTCATCATTTTCGGTTATTTACAAAGCTACTACAGAAGTATCAGGTGCCATGCTCACCGCTGTTATGACCACTATCATAAGTTTTCTACCTGTTTTCACCTTGCAAGCAGCTGAGGGAAAGCTTTTCCGCCCGTTGGCTTTCACAAAATCTTTCGCACTGGTAGCTGCTATCATTGTGGCTTTGATTATCGTTCCTCCGCTATCCCATTGGTTGTTTAGTCTTAGAATAAAAGGGGAAAGGATCAGAAGGTTCTTCAATATTTTTTCTGTTGTTCTCGGCGTATTATTGATGATCTTCTATATGATATTGCCTGGCCTCGTGGTTCTAATACTTGGAGCAATCAATCTTATTCAACCACATTTTCGAACCAGGGAAAAATTATTTGGTAATCTAAAAATCGGTATTGTATTATTTGCAGTCACTTACCTGCTTGCTGAGTCATGGATGCCACTTGGTGTCAGTCAAAGTGTATTCCTGAATTTCTTCTTTGTAGCCATTATCATAGGGACTTTACTGATCCTATTCGGACTGTTCATTAAATTTTATTCAAACATCTTAACCTGGTGTTTGGAAAACAAAACTAAATTCCTTGTTCTACCCATATTTGTCCTGTTCATGGGGCTTACGATCTGGATGGGTTTTGGTAATTTGTTTGGATTCGTTGCAACAGGATTTGATAAACTGGGATGGAATATCAGGACAACCACGGTCTGGTCGGGAATGGTTCATAGTTTCCCGGGAATAGGTAAGGAATTTATGCCGGCACTGGATGAAGGTTCATTCTTATTGATGCCCACAGCCATGCCTCATGCAGGCATTGAAGAAAATAAGAAAATACTACAAATGCTGGATATGGCTGTTACTGCCATTCCTGAAGTTGACCAGGTCGTTGGTAAATTAGGTCGAACGGAGAGTGCTTTGGACCCTGCTCCCATTTCAATGTTCGAAAATGTAATCAATTATAAATCAGAGTTCAAAACGGACGAAAAAGGAAAAAGACAGCGGTTTAAAGTAGATGATGACGGTCTTTTTCTCATTAAAGACAAATCGGACAGCACTAAATTGAAGCCAGTACATCCTGAGGAACTTCCATTCATCAATGCTGCTTTACTAATTCCTGATGATGATGGTCAATATTTCCGGCAATGGCGTGATCATATTAAATCACCGGATGACATCTGGAATGAAATCGTCAAAGTGACCCGCTTTCCGGGGGTTACTTCAGCACCAAAACTTCAACCTATTGAAACCAGGCTTATCATGCTGCAAAGTGGCATGAGAGCTCCGATGGGCATCAAAGTCAAAGGCCCGGATCTCGAAACCATTGAAGCATTTTCCATCCAGTTGGAAAGCATCCTTAAAGAAGTGCCATCCATCAAACCGGAGGCTGTATTTGCTGATAGAATTGTCGGTAAACCTTATTTGCATTTAAATATTGACCGGGTAGCCATTGCCAGGTTTGGGCTGAGCATTGAAGAAGTACAAAGGTATATTGAAACCAGTATTGGAGGTGTTCCATTATCCATGACTGTGGAGGGTAGAGAACGCTATCCCATAAGGATCCGATATCCCAGGGAATTGAGAGACGGGCCGGATGCGATCAATAACGTGTTGATCCCAACTCCTTCCGGTATACAAGTTCCTTTAGGGGATTTGGTTGACATTGAGTATGTCCGTGGGCCGCAAATGATCAAAAGTGAAGATACTTTCTTATTAGGATATGTGCTGTTTGATAAACGGGATGGATATGCAGAGGTAGATGTGGTAAACAGCGCACAAAATTATATTCAGACTAAAATTGCAGAAGGAAGCCTTTCAGTTCCAGGTGGTGTGAGCTATGAGTTCGCAGGAAATTATGAAAACCAAGTCCGGGCGGAAAAAAGATTGGCATTTATAGTACCGCTGGCCCTTTTAGTCATTTTCATGATCCTTTATTTCCAATTCAAATCTATTCCTACAACGCTCATGGTCTTTTCAGGAATAGGTGTAGCCTTGGCTGGTGGCTTTTTGATGATATGGCTATATGGAGCTGATTGGTTCATGAATTTCGAATTCTTCGGACAGAACATGAGGGCTCTATTCCAGATGGGAGCTGTGAATCTGAGTGTTGCGGTATGGGTCGGTTTTATTGCACTATTTGGTATTGCCACTGATGACGGTGTTATTATGGCCACTTATCTTAAACAGGTTTTTGAAAAAAACAAACCCAATGAAGCCAACCAGATTAGAGCAGCTGTATTGGAAGCCGGGAAGAGACGTGTACGCCCGTGTTTAATGACAACCGCCACTACTTTGTTAGCACTGATTCCAATTCTTACTTCTACCGGAAGGGGTGCTGATATCATGATTCCCATGGCCATACCCGTGTTTGGTGGTATGACCATCGCATTGATCACACTCTTAGTCGTTCCGGTATTATATGCCTGGTGGGAAGAGACTAAAGTTAAATTAATTAAGCCCTAAAATTGAAGTTTATGTCAATAAGAAAAAAGTTAATTATCTGCTTGCTTCATTTGGGAATCATTGCCCACGGACAATCACTGGAAGATTATATTCAGGAAGGATTGGCTAACAATCCGGGACTAAAATCCAAACATCAGGAATACCTAGCTGCGTTGGAAACGATTGACCAGTCGGGTGCACTTCCGGATCCACAATTAGCAGCAGGTTACTTCATTAGCCCGGTGGAAACAAGGGTTGGTCCGCAAAGAGCTAGATTCTCCTTTACACAGAAGCTTCCCTGGTTTGGAACATTGACGCAAAAAAAGTCCGTATCGAGCGAGATGGCACAAGCACTACTGGCTGCTTATGAGCTTGAAAAAAAATCTTTTGTGCTAGCCCTGACCAGTCAATGGTACACTTTATATGAGCTTGACCGGAATATTGTTTTAGCTCAGCAAAATCTTGATCTTCTTAAATCATTTGAAAGGCTGGCGCTTACCAAATATGAATCCGGTAAATCCTCTCTTGTGGATGTTATCAGAGTTCAACTACAATTCGAAGCAGCTGAAGAGAAGTTAGCGGCGCTACGGGATCAAAGAATGTTGCAGCAAAGTGATCTTAATCTTTTGATCGATAAGCCGAAAGGTTCAGAGGTAAAATTACCTGATACATTAAACAGCTCTTTTCAAATCACATTCGATTCTGTTGAATTGCTGGCAGATCATCCATCCATAGATGTAATAGATCATAAATTGAATCAATGGACTGCACAACAGCAGGTGGCAGAGCTATCCAATAAACCATCTTTCGGCGTTGGAATGGATTATGCCATTGTAGGAAATCGTGAGAATATTGACATTGTAGATAATGGCAAAGATATATTCATGCCAATGGTATCCCTATCTCTGCCGATTTTCTCTAAGAAAAATAAAGGAAAGGTAAATGAGGTAATCATTCAGAGGGATGCAACGAAGAACCTGAGGGCGCAAAAGATCAATGACTTGACGCTGTTTCATGAACAGGCTCTCCAGGAATATAAAGATGGATCAAGAAAAATCAATGTATATCAAAGCATTATTAATAAATCAGAGCAGGCATTGCGAATCTTAATTTCATCTTATTCAGCTTCTGATCAGGATTTTGAAGATGTATTGAAAATGCAGCAAAGCATTATTGAAAACAAAATGGCTTTGGAAGCCGCTATTAAAAAAATGAAGATTGCCCATGCAAAATTTGAATATTTAAAAAATTAATGTGTTGATCCTGTTTTATGTAATTACCCAGATCGATTAAAGAGGATACATAAAATAATTATGAATTTTGAGTTAATGCCATTAAGATAAGGCTTCAGGTATCAGGCCTTAGGTGTCAGGTTTTTTTGACATACTGAAAACATTAATTAGGCTGAAATCTGATACCTGATGCCTGAAAGCTTTCAAAATATTTCCTTAAAAAATGGTATTTAAACTTAAGTGTCACAATATCAATGGAATACAAATTACAAGAACATGAAAATAAATAAGAAAAATATAATCCTCATGAGCCTTATGCTAGTCATTGGATTGGCACTTGGATGGCTAATTTTCGGCAGTGGTCCTCATACCAACGAGGCAACACGGCCGGAGGACGCTCATCAACATAGCGAAACCTGGACCTGCTCTATGCATCCTCAGGTAAGACAACCTGAACCGGGGAACTGCCCTCTTTGTGGAATGGCACTTATTCCGTTACAGGAAGACACCGGTTCGGATGATCCTACAATTCTGACAATGACGGAAAAATCTGTTCAGTTGGCCAATATACAAACCAGTATTGTTGGACAAGGCAGTAAAAACAAGGCACTTCTTTTAGCTGGAAAAATCATTGAGGATGAAAGTCGCATTTACAGTCAAACAGCTCACTTTCCGGGTAGAATAGAAAAATTGTTCATAAGCTTCACGGGTGAATCAATCAGGAAAGGCCAGAAAATAGCTTCGATCTATTCACCTGAACTGGTAACTGCTCAAGAAGAACTTCTTGAGGCCAAACGTTTTAAACCTGGCAATCCTACTTTAGTGGCAGCAGCCAGGGCTAAATTGAGACTTTTGAAATTGCATGAACCTGAGCTCAGGGCCATTGAGGAAAGTGGCAAGGTCAAAACTGAATTTGATATCAGGTCTGACGTTTCCGGTATTATCACCAAAAAATCTGTAAGCCAGGGTGATCATGTCATGGATGGCATGGAGTTGTATGAGATCACCGATCTAAGTAAAGTATGGGTAGTTTTGGATGCTTATGAAAATCAGCTTGAATGGATCAAAAAGGGGCAGACCGTGAAATTTACCCTACAATCTTTACCGGGACAAACATTTCAAGGAGACATTTCCTTCATTGATCCGGTCATTGATCCGAATACCAGAGTAGCGCAGGTCAGGATTGAAGTAAGTAATCCGGAGGGAAAGCTTAAACCAGGTATGTTTGTGAATGGAAATGTCTTAACCCGATCAGAAGAGGAAAGTGAAGCGCCGATGGTGCCCAAAAGCGCCGTCATGTGGACAGGGAAGAGATCTATTGTTTATGTAAAAGTTGCTAACTCAAATGTACCGGCCTTTCAACTAAGAGAAATTACGCTCGGACAGAACATGGGCGAATTCTACCAAGTGATAGATGGACTGGAAACGGGTGAGGAAGTTGTAAGTAATGGCACATTCACCGTTGATGCAGCTGCTCAGTTGCAAGGTAAAAAAAGTATGATGAATCCATTAGCAGAAAAAGTCTCTTTGGGCCATCAGCATGGTCAGGGACATGAAGCCAGTGGTTCCAATGCATTTACGCCAATAGTAATTCCGGATGCCCCAAAAGAGATTGGTGATATTCATGCCACATTCAAAACACAGTTGACAGCACTGGTACCAAATTATATCCGGTTGAAAGACCAATTGGTTGAGAGCGATGGATCAAAAGCCGTCGAGGCAGCCCAGTTATTGTCGGTCTCTATGCAAGAAGTGAATATGGAATTGCTACAAGGAAGTGCACATGCTTACTGGACGGAGCTCTTGAAAATTATGCAGGAAAGTATTGAAAAAATCAATAAAGGAAATTTAACAGATCAGCGATTACAATTTATCAATCTATCAAATGCCTTAATTGCTGCGGTAACCGCGTTTGAAGCCCAAAGCAATGACGCACTTTATATTCAACACTGTCCCATGGCAAATGATAATCAGGGAGCTGATTGGATAAGTTTTGATGAAGATATCAAAAACCCCTACTTCGGTGATCAAATGCTCACTTGCGGATGGGTTAAGGAAGTACTAAGCGAATAAGTTTTCAGTTGTCAAAGTTGGTCAATCAATTAATTCAAAGACCGTGCTTTGGGTAATGCTTATAGCTTCTTCGCTTTATTAAACATTAGAAATGAAAAATTAAGTATTTATAGAATTCAACAATTTAAACTTTAATAAACTATGAAAAATCGTAGTCTGGCATTCTTGGCATGCATATTAATGATCACGTTATCAATAGCATCATGTAATTCCTCCACCAGATCCAATGAAACAAACAACGAACAAGTCGCAGATCAAGCAACTAACGATCAGGAAAATGGAACTAATGTTCAGCAGACTAAGGGTATCTTAAGCACTTATTTTGAATTAAAGGATGCTCTTGTCGCAACAGATGCTGCGTCAGCTAAAAAAGCGGCTGAATCACTCTATACTCAATTGGAGGGGGAATCCCACGAAGTGTCTGAAACCATCGCGGCCAAGGCACGAGCAATCGCCGATAACGACGATATTGAAGCACAAAGGACTTATTTCTTTGATCTTTCGGAACAAATGTATGCTTTCGTGAAAGCTTCGGGAGATCATGAAGAAACGATTTATAAACAATATTGTCCTATGGCTTTTAATAACCAGGGTGCATTTTGGTTAAGTAACAGAGAGCTTGTAGAAAATCCTTATTTCGGTGACAGGATGTTGCATTGCGGAAGTGTACAGGAAACAATTGCAGGGAAGTAGGGTTTTGAGTTTTTAGTTTTGAGTTGAGAATTGGTGATTTAGTGTTTCTCTTATTTCTAATTTGGCTTTTAAATTCTTGCCAGCAGGTTAACGTCGGGGAAAAATAGATGTGGTAAGTTTTTTTGATTTAAGTATTTCAATTGAATAACCTAAAATTGGCGTAGTAAAATTTTAGGTTATTCAGTGCTATCGAAAGAATTTGCTACTCTACATCTTCAGCACATCGAAAACCCATATGGAAATTGGAGGTTTCAGCCGTGGTATATTGTCTTGCAGATACTCTATAACCATGACAAACAAGGGAATCGCACATGAATGATCCTCCTCTGATTACTTTGGTTTCAGGGTCCTCCACAAAATAGGTGGGATTTCCCTCATAAAGTTTGTAGGTATCACTGCACCATTCCCAAACATTACCTCCCATATCAGTTAAGCCACAAACAGTAATACCAAATGCTCCTACCGGTGAAGTATATTTATAGCCATCCTCAACCAGGTTTGTATAAGGAAAACCACCTTGCCAGGCATTTGCTTTTAGTTTACCATCTTCATCTGCATAGCTGTTTCCCCAGCTATACTTATCCTCGGTATTCTTACCATTTTTCGCGGCAAACTCCCATTCAACTTCTGTTGGCAATCTTTTCCCTTTCCATTTCGCATATGCATTAGCATCATTCCAACTAACATGCGTTACGGGGTGATCATCCTGTGCTTTGGGCTTATTCGGTCCCAATGGATATTCCCAGGTAACACTGTCTATCAACTCATATTGCAGTATTTCTTCATTAAACAGTGCCGAATTACCAAAATTTTCGGCTTGTGTTTTATAGCCGGTTTCCTCTACAAAAACCCTGAACTCGGCCACTGTAACAGGATGTTTGTCTATAAAAAATGAATTAACTTTTGTTGTAAAAACGGGCATCTCATTTGGCAATCCTTCTTCGGAGCCAATTTTAATTCTTCCTCCTTCAAAATACACCATTCCTTCGGGAGCTTCAGGAGGTGGTGTTTGGTTACATGCTGATGTTAGTAAACCCGCGAATAAACCTAAAATAAGTGCGTAAATACTTCCTTCTCTATTCAACAAAATAAAATTATTAAGTGATCCTACAATTAAACATCTAACTTGTACTAAATAAAACAGTTCGAACTGCCCCTTCACCTAATTGAACATCTACCTCAACCCATTTTATTTATAAGTCAATATTGCAATATAGTCATTTAGAATGATACCATTGGGATCTAATCGTATGTGCTGGCATTTCCAGTTGCTTTAATATTTGGCTTCCTATGGAGCCCGGAAACTGATCACAGGTAATGTCAAATGTTGTTTGGATGGAATGATCAGGACATACTTTTAACCTGGAAAACAAAATGACTTTTGATATAACAAAAAGTCAAACCAATTAAGTGATACCAAAAATGAGTTGTGAAATTTTATTTTACTCCGAACTTCTTACAAAGTTTCTGAGGTAATACAGTAAAAATGGATACCGATACAAACGGTTGAATATGTGTATTGAATTGCTCGATATGATTTCGTCCCCTTTCGCCCTGCTCTACAATGATATTGTTCAAAGGTTTGGTCAATCCCATGGTGAAAGACATCCAGAGCCAATCATGAATTTCCCGCTCCAGACCAAAGGTAGCTACTGCGTCACTTCTTCTAAGCTCCAAATTATTGTAACCATTTAAAGTACGATTATCGAGAGCATAATTACGTCCTTCTAACTCAATCGAAGAAAAGAAATAGAGCTTATTGGTCATAAGATGTCTGTATTGAATCCTTTTCGGCAATAAAAACTCCAAATAGTTTCTTTCGTTGAATTTTTTTGTATAGGCAAGGACAGGACTGATACCAAATCTTCCCAAATTGGTACTGGCTGAGACTCCTACACCAATCTTAGTATTTTCATCTTTTTCTTTTCCCCAAACAACCGTGGCAGAAAAACCGCTGTTCTTATTGATATCGATAAACTTCAAATTCTCAGCTACCGATTTATAAGAGACATGGGCAATAAGGAAGTTTTTGTTTTCGTATTTCCGCTCTGCAAACACACTAAAACCTGCACGTTTTCCAATAATATTTCCCCAACCCGGTGCTGTTGCTTCCGGTACAAATAGACGTTCCCTATTATAATTAAACTCTCCAACCAGATTAAATTTTCCACTCAAAATCAGCGGAAAGCGGAATTTTGCTTTCAGCAGGTTGCCATTTCCTTCTTCTTCACCTTGTTCATCATGCTCCTTGGTGGCATAAGGAAAGCCAATACTTTGGAATTCAAAAAACTTGGGTCTCGGATATGTAAATTCTATTTTCTTATTCTTCTTGGCTGACACTTTTGGTTTGCTATTACTCTTTTGGCTATAGCACTTGAGCGAACCGCAAACCAGGCCGATAATCAAACAAAAGCAGAATTTACCTTTAAAGCAATGTTGTATGATATGTTTAATACGTAGCAAGAAATACAGAAATTGGATTCAAGTGTGCATTACTGCAAAAACAATTCCACAAATTTGATAAAATACTTGAGAATTCAAAATTTAAAGTGCCTTCTTATCTTACAAGCGACAAATTGCATTTTATCAACATCACTTTGGATGATCAATGTGCAACAAATGCAGCTTCAATCTCTTCCACTTCCACAGTCCCTTTGGCATTGATCTTTTTTAAAGAAACACTTTTTAGCTCATTGATCAACAACGGATCATATTTGGCAGTAACTCTAATATAATTTTCCGTAAAGCCATGCATCATACCTTCTTCCACATCGTCTTCGAAAAGTACTGTCTTTGTCGTTCCCAGGTTTTCTTCGTAAAACTTGCGGCGCTTTTTCTCTGAGAGGTTTCTCAACATTTTAGATCTTTCGTTCCGTACTTTGTGTGGCACTACTCCGGGCATATCAATGGCCTTGGTATTGGCACGTTCTGAGTATGTAAAAACATGCAGGTATGAAACGTCAAGCTCATTAAGGAAATTATAAGTTTCCAAAAAATCTTCATCGGTTTCTCCGGGAAATCCTACGATCACATCCACACCTATACAACAGTGCGGCATGAGTGATTTTATTTTACTAACGCGATCAACATACAGCTCTCGCTGATATCGACGACGCATTTGCTTAAGGATTTTGTTGGAACCCGACTGTAATGGCACATGGAAATGAGGAACAAAACGTTTTGATTTTGAGACATACTCAATGATCTCATCCTTAAGTAAATTGGGTTCAATGGATGATATTCTAAACCTCTCTATACCTTCTACCCCATCGAGTGCCTTCACCAAATCTGTGAAACGCTCAGTTCTATCCCCATGCTGAATACCAAAATCCCCAATATTCACACCCGTTAGCACAATCTCCTTTACATCCGTTTGCGCTATTTCACGAGCTCCGTTCATGACATTTTCAACACTATCACTTCGGCTATTACCCCTTGCGAGCGGAATGGTACAAAAAGTACAGGAATAATCACATCCATCCTGAACCTTTAGAAAGGTTCTGGTACGGTCATGAATGGAATGAGCATGATTAAAAGTATTTGCCTCGGCAATTTCGGATGCAAACACCTGAGGTTTTTCTTTTTTCATAAATCCATCCAAGAGGTCAATGAGTTGAAATTTCTCAGCCGCACCCAGCACTGCATCCACCCCAGGTATCTCCGAGATCTCTTTGGGTTTTAATTGGGCATAACAACCGATAATGGCTACATATGCTTCCGGTGATATTTTGAGCGCCTCTCTAACCACTTTCTTACACTTTTTATCTGCATTTTCAGTAACAGAACATGTGTTAATGATATAGATATCAGCAGCATTGGAAAAATCCACCTTTTGATATCCCTTCTGTTCAAACATCCTTCCAATAGACGATGTTTCCGAAAAATTCAATTTACATCCGAGTGTATAGAAAGCTACTTTTTTCATTGTAATGGATAAGGGCCTTGAAAATGAACCTTACTAAATGGATCCGATTAAGGATTGAACCTGCAAAATTACAGATTTCTCCGGATAATTTGTTGTATTGGGGTTGGTAATAGAATGGTGGGTTTCAATTAACAATTAACAATTAACAATTAACAATTAACAATTAACAATTAACAATTAACAGGGATACGGAATTTGGGTGGTGAGGTTTTGTGAATTCAAAATTGAACTTGCTTAAGTGTTATTTCATTATGGTTCATTGTTTCTAGATAAAAGTATAATGAAAAGTGATACAATAACTGTATTTTCGTATCAGCTCAATTAAGTTTGCCGCCTTGAACGATTTAAGACTTGTAGCTTTTTTTAACAAAAAACTGGTCCAGCCCTTGTTTGGTTATCTGAAGCAGGGCATTACACCAAAGAAACTCGCCTTAACGACCGGACTGGGTGTTATCTTCGGTCTATTCCCTGTTGTAGGCTCCACTACCATTCTCTGTAGCCTTTTAGCCATAGTCTTCCGTTTGAACCTGGCTGCAATCAACCTGGTAAACTTCTTTGTTTATCCGCTGCAAATTGTATTGATCATCCCTTTGATTAAATTAGGCGAATTTCTATTTGGAGTGAATCCCATGCCCTATTCTGTTGACGAAGTCTTTGCTTTGTTTGAAAAAGATGTACTGCTGGCATTTAAAACATTTGGGTTCGCTAATCTTGTTGGTATTGGGGCCTGGTTAATGCTGGCTATTCCTATTTTCGTTATGGTCTATTTTATTTCTTTTTTGATCTTCAAACGCTTGATCTCTGAAGAAGTACAGGCTGAGTTGCAGGCCAATGATTGATCAGGAATCTATGAATATGCACTAATCCAATATTATCCATCTAAATCACCATTGATTAATACTTTTGTTGATGTATTTACCAATGGAATAAATTTTCGATTCACCCAAAAAGTAGTTTGTATGAATTTTGCCCGCTCGAACAAGACGAAAACACAAATTAAGAAAGTAGTGTGGATCACACTGGGTTGGACATTGGTTGCCATTTTTCAGTTTTTTAGTAGCTATGCCACACTTACGATCATGAAATGCGATTTAACCGATTTGGACCCAATGATACCCTTTAAAGGCAGTCTTCTAACAGGTGTTTTGGCAGGTATTCTGGGAGGAAGCGGTGTAGTATTCCTTTGGGAAAAATGGCTAAGGACAAAAAATTATGGGAGGGCATTATTCAGCATTTTTATCTCATATAATTTAATATACCTCGCTGTAGCCATTCCGAGTGGTTTATTTTTTCATACTGCTACCCTCGCACTTCCTATTTACGATGCGCAGGTTTGGGAAGCTTTAGTGACACACTTACTCAGTCTTCCCCAACTACAGAGTTATCTTTTTTGGCTCTTTGTTGTGATTGCAACATTGATAATACTTTTAGTGAACGATAAATATGGACCAGGAGTATTTCAATCTTTTCTATTGGGAAAATATTTTCATCCAAAAAAAGAGGAAAGAATCTTCATGTTCCTTGATCTAAGATCCTCCACAAGTATAGCGGAGAAATTAGGAGAAGAGCTTTACTTCAATTTCTTAAAAGATGTCTTTAAACATGCTACTCCAGGCATTTTATATTATAAAGGAGAGGTTTATCAATACGTTGGTGATGAAATTGTAATTAGTTGGAAAACGGATAGAGGTACGGAAAATAATAACTGCCTTCACTGCTTTTTTGAAGTGCAACAACGCCTGGAACAAAAGGCGTCCTATTATTTGGAAACCTATGGTATCATTCCCGAATTCAAAGCCGGTCTACATTACGGCCATGTCATGGCCGGAGAAATTGGTGTTGTCAAGCGTGACATTGCTTTTTCAGGTGATGTATTAAACACCACCTCCAGAATTCAAGACAAGTGTAACGAGCTTGGTGTAAATATTCTGTTATCAAAATTTCTAGTGGATAAACTAACATTACCAACTAATTCCTTCCAGGCAAAGGAGATTGGAGACATGAGTCTTCGTGGGAAAGAGGGAAAAGTAATGCTGTTTACAGTTTGAGTTACAAATACTCAATCAACTGTTTTTATCTTTCTCCTGGTATTTTTTCCAGGCCTGGTAAGTTTTGGGAATATTCAATTCTTTCAGTTCTTTCCAGGTTTTGATAGCTTGTTCTCTGGTGGATCCCTTTTCGCCTTCCAAATAATTAGCTAGGAAGTTGATATATCTTCCGTGAGGAACCTGTTCAAAACTACCCTTCACTTGATTCAAAGTTATATATTGCCTTACAAGGTCTCCGTAGGTTATTTTCTTTCCACTGTTTATTTGCTCCTCACGCCATCGATTGAGTCTATAACTTACACCCGATTTGTGCTTTAGATCAGGCTCAATTTTCAATGCTTCGTTGGTAATGAAGTGTTTTGTTTCCTTATTGTTGGTATAATTGATGATTGGAAGTTCAAGGTGCAATCCTTTTTCGGAGTCTTTAGTTTTCGATGCCGCAGGCCTTTTTCCAGGAGTTTCTTTTATTTCACCGGTCTTTAAGAAATGTTTAATACATTCTTCAAGCTCATCCTTCCGAAGTTTTGATGCCGATGGAATACCTATCTCTCTGGCAAAACCTCTTATTTCCTCCACGTACCAATACCCATTATCGAATTGCGCTTCGGTCATGGATGTTGATAGTTTGCTTCTCTTTTCCATAGGTTTCGATCATGATTTGTGATTTCTATAAAAGCAAAATAGGCTTATAGGAGATGAAATACAAGAGGCAGGTATTCCAAAAATACCTGCCTCTTACAAACCAGTCAATGCGATGGATCAACCTACTCTCTCTTTTTTTCTATCTCACTAATTTTAATTGTCCAGGCATCTTGAGCCGGCGGCGATTTTCTTAACTTTTCAGGGATTTCTATCAATACACCATTTCCGATTTTTTGCCATTTAAGCCTTCCCGGAGCACCAAGCATCGTAACACTTGCACCTTTCGCCGGTGTGATGTGCGTGAGCCAAATTTTGGCAGGTGGAGTACTTTCATTTTCATCCGGAAGATAAATACCGTAAACCGCTTTGGTATCTTTATTTTGTGTTAAGGCTACCTTACCATCTTTGTACGGAGCAACGATCCTGGAATTATATATGGCTTCACTGTTTATCCTCATCCAGGCACCAATACCTTTCAAACGATCATATACTACCGGATCCCAATCACCTTCGGGAGAAGGGCCTACGTTTAACAGGAAGTTACCTCCTTTGGAAACAATCTCCACCATCATATGCACCAGACGTCTGACTGACTTGTATTGATGATTTTTATTATAGGACCAGCCTGGCGCCATAGTAATTGGAGATTCCCAGGGAACAGGGATAGCATGCTCAGGAATCCTGTTCTCGGGTGTAAGGTAATTCTCATAAGCACCACTCACCCACCGATCCACCACGATCAATCCGGGTTGATGTTCTCTGGCCATATTCGCTATTCCGGGAATATCAATGTTTTGATCCCAGTCTTTCCAAATAGCCCACTCCTTGAATCGCTCAGGTGTGTTTTCATAAGGCCTCACCCAAGCGCCATCGAGCCAAAGTATGTCTACCTTACCATAGTTGGTCATTAACTCTTCAATTTGCGTATAAGTATAATCTTTGAATTGCTGCCAGCGATCTGGAAACTTCGCCGGATTGTAATTCACATGCCGAGGTCCGGTATTATAATAAGGCCACCAGTAAAACTCAGTATGCCAGTCAGGCTTGGAGAAATAGGCCCCGATTTTAAAACCCTCTGAACCGAATGCATCAAACAGCTCTTTCGTGATGTTGGCCTTGGGATTGGTATGAAAGGGTGTGTTTTTCGAAGTGATCTTATAATCTGTAGTCTTAGTATCGAACATACAAAAACCATCATGATGTTTTGTGGTAAACACCATGTATTTCATACCGGCATCTTTGGCTGCCTTAGCCCATTTTTCAGGATTAAAGTTTACAGGATTGAAAGTTTTCTGAAGATTCTCATAATCGATTTTATACTGATCATAGTTTTCATAACGACCATCTCTTCTATTGATCCATTCCTCCGTACATAAGGACCACGACTCTACAATGCCCCATTGGCTATAGGGTCCCCAATGCATCATCAGTCCAAACTTAATATCCTGCCACTCTTCCAGGTTCTTTTTCACTAATGGATCAGTTTCAACCACATAATTTTCATGTTCGTCCTCCTGCGCATGGAGGGTTGTAAAAATCAAGAAGTAAAATATTAGGAATGTCAGTTTTCTCATAGATATTATTTTTCTCGCTGTCTGTCGATAAGTGTTAAAACCCTAATCATCATAGAGAGTAATAGCTTCTCAAAATGAAGAATATGGCTAACTCCCTATGGCGTTCTAGTCAGTAAGACTCAGATTTATTTCTGCTGCCCTTAAGTTGATAAGATATGACTGATTATAAGTTGAAAGAAAGGTGATTTCCAAAAGCAGTTGATTGGGTTCTTATGTTTTCGGAGAGGGTTATCATAGGAGTAACTTACCGTTACTCCTTTTTCCAGTGATTCTTCAAAAAGTGTGAAAAGTTCTTCCCATCCATAGCAATTTCAAAAGTTTCCCTAAACTCAGTATCAGATACTTTGTCGACAATTAATCGTGCTGCCCAGTTACCGGGATTGTTTTCAATTTCTCTTGTCACAAAGACAAATTTATTTTCGCCTGAAGCGTTTTTATCCAATTTGTATATATTGGCAAAACCCTCCACGTGAAATTGTCTGAAGACAATAGACGAATCGTTTTTATTGTAACTTATCACACCAAAATCTCTATGAACCTCACCTCTTGGTTTTTTATCTGTGATAGGGAAAGTTGACATATTCTTTTCGAAGATGAAATTCTTATTCAATTCATATTGATAAGTTCTGAATCCAATGCCATCTCCTGCCATGCCTTTTTCTACTCCCTGCCAACTGCCAATCAAAAAATCAAATTGATCAAATGGCGATTGTGCGTAGGTTGAAAAAGGTAAGAAGAACATAAAAACCGGGAGCAATAACTTTATGATAGCCTTCATGGGTCTTATTTTTTAAGTTCACAATTAAACATCCATTTTGTACCGAATTTATCCGTAAGCATTCCAAACCTTGCTCCCCAAAAAGTGTTTTCCAAAGGCATGGTAATTTTTCCTCCTTCTGCCATTTTATGAAAAACCTGTTCCATTTCACTGACATCCTCCATGGCTATTGCCAGGGTTATATTACTATTGGCAATCTCCCCTTCAAATCCATCTGACGCCATTAATATATTCCCTCCAAAATGCATTTCCAGATGCATAACCTGATCTTTCATATTTTCCGGAACGTCCATGTCACCATCTTTAAAATACTGGACAGATTCGATAGTACCTTGAAGATTTTCTTTGTAAAAATTCATTGCTTCTTCACAGTTGCCTTTAAAGGCTAAATAGGGATTTAGTTTCATGCTGTTATACTTTTAATGAATTAAAGACCGTCTATGTTAGATCTGCAAATCTCTTGGAACAAAGAAAATTGAAAGGAGATTTAGAAAATTGTAAAAAAGAGACAAGGGATTTTCAAATGTGAAGCTTTCACCCGGGAAAGACGATCCACTCAAATGTTTTTAGAAAAAAGGCTTTGGTAATTATGAGTTTTGAATTTTGAGTTATAAAAGTGCCTCGTCCCTACGAACTTCAACACTTAAACACCTCAACACGACAACACATAGTCCTACATATCAGCAAAAACCACATTATTCTTCTCAAAGAACGCTTTAGGGGTAAACCCTGAGAATTCTTTGAATTCTTTGATAAAATGAGATTGGTCGAAATAACCGCATTCATAGGCAAGTTGTGTCAGGATTTTCCCATTTTGTTCTTCCAGGTTTTTACAAATATGTAAAAACCGACTGATGCGCGAGAACACTTTGGGAGAGGTGCCAACTGTAGTTAAAAACTTTCTTTCCAATTGTTTTTTAGAAAATCCTGTTTTTTCACCAATTTCTTCCAGCGACATTTGTCCTTTCGAGGATCTTATCAACCTGACGGCTTTATCGATCGATGTATAGTCATTTTTGTTTTCACAGAGACGCTTGAGAAGAAAGTCCTTGACCCTCTTTACACGTTCGGCATCATTACTTGCACTATAAATGTCCTTCATGATGGTTTCATATTGATCAGGCCATACGTTTGCCAGGTCAATAGTGTCATCAAGGAAATTATTGATGGGTTCTTCGAAAAAATGATAAGCCCCCCACGGATAAAAACGCACAGAAATAAAACCTATTTTTCCATCCGATTCGATTTCAATAAATTTCCGCATTTGAGAGATGGCAAAACCTTGAGGCTGTTTCATTTTCGTACCATCCGAAGTGCAGGTGATGAACGGACTTTCGTAATGAAAGATCACCTCCACAATACCGTCAGGTAAAATTCTATTTCTTTGATAAACTTCTTGTTCGGATTCCGATTCTAAGATCCAAATAAGTTGTATATAATTTGAAAGAGGATCACCCGGTTCAAATTCCTGATATTTCATCCATTTATATTTTATTTCACACTATGAGAAATTCCAAACAATACAGCGATCTAAGATATAAATATGAATGCATATGATCAATAAATGCAGTTTGCCTCGTAGTATAAACTGGAAAACAAATCATTGTTATATGAATTTTACCAGGCACCTATGGCTGTAATTATTTCGTTAAAAATTTCACACTAACGTTCCAATCTTTTACATTTGTTTAAAGAGACAACAGCGACTCAAAAAGACGATCGGTGTAAACTTTTCATTTCTAAAGAAGGAGGAGACGGTGAATCAACATTTAAAACAACCTTTTATAGGAGTATTAGTATCCATAGTCGCGTTAAGTACGTTTTTTTCTTGTGAAACCAAGAAAATTCCAAACGCTGAAAGTGCATCTAAAAATGAACACGATGCCTCGCTCGTGAGTAACAAAGAACAAGAGCGGTATGCTTTACCCGGACTTGATCACGGGTTGCATCAATCTCCCATCAACATCTTAACCAACAAAGCCACTTTGGGTTCGGATCATGAAGTGAAAATTAACTACAAGGAAAACATCAGGGAGATTGAGAATAAGGGTCACACGATCCAGTTAAATTTTGAAGAAGGTAGCAGTATAACGGTTGACGGAGAAGACTTTGATTTCAAACAACTCCATTTCCATACACCTTCTGAGCATTTGATTGACGGTATCACCTATCCAATGGAAATGCATATTGTACATACATTGCATGATCAGAAGGAAGGTGAAGATCCAAGATATCTGGTGGTAGGTATCTTGTTTAAAATGGGAGATGAAAATCTTTTTATTAATGAGTTTATCAATTCAGTACCGAAAAAAGCACATAGTAAAAAGAAATTGGAAGCCGGCGAAGTTAAGCTACAGGATCTGTTTGAAGGGCATAACGAAGATGAGATCATCCAAAAACATGACTACTATCACTATATGGGTTCCTTGACAACAGAGCCATATACGGAAACCGTTAGCTGGTTTGTTTCAAAACATATCTTTGAAGCTTCTCCTGAGCAAATTATGAAGATCAATAGCATTGAGGGTAACAATGCACGACATGTACAAGTGTTATATGATCGAGAGATTGAAGAATAAATTCAGGGGACTCATGTTTTTTTGAGTTGAAATCTACAGCAGGAAATTGTCATTTCAGGATTATCTGCTATTAAAATCCAGGTAAAGTTTTTGTAAATAAGCTTTTCCAAGGGCTTCCTGGCTTTCTGAGCCAAGCCCCTCTTTTCTAATATATCTGTTACCATTCAGATCATATATTGCTTTGATGCTATCAGACATGAAGCCGTAGCCATTGTTAAAAACATAAAATGAAAATGACTTTGCGCGATCAGAAAGTAGATTTCTGCTGAAGAGGTAGTTTTCGTTATCAAGATCAATCTGTTTTAAAACTGTCCTCGCTATATCCGTTTGATTACCAAAAGTATTTATTACAGTATCTTTCTTGTTAAGGGCTCCGCCTATCCAGAGCATTGGTATTGTAAATTTGGTTTCAGAATAGCCATGATCAGCACCGGGATGACGACAACCATGATCGGCTACCAGTATCATGAGTGTGTTATCCCACCAATCACCTCTTTTTGCCTGTTCCACAAAACTTCCTAAGGCCTTGTCTGTATAATAAGCAGAATTAAAAAAAAGGTTCTCTTCATCATTCCCTTCAAAAACAGTTTCCATAGGCACATCGAAAGGCTCATGGCTGCTCAGGGTCATAGTCATATGAAAGAATGGTTGGGGTAATTTATTCAATTCCCTGATAATTCTATCAAGCACCTC
Source organism: Splendidivirga corallicola (assembly GCA_030442035.1). Lineage (GTDB taxonomy): Bacteria > Bacteroidota > Bacteroidia > Cytophagales > Cyclobacteriaceae > Splendidivirga > Splendidivirga corallicola. The sequence continues at coordinate 47,302 of JAUJEA010000013.1, read as the reverse complement.
ATGATCATGAATCCCCCATTTCGATTCATATTCATATGAACCGAAATTTTCTTTGCTGATCACAAGATCAAACTGCCCATTTCCCAGGTATGACCTGAAATTGGAATAGTCAATATCATAACCATATATAAAAGAGGTATGATAGCCAAGCTGCTTGAAATCCTTATTCAGATAAGGCATATACTGGGTTTTCTTGGGATACTTGATCACAGACGTCTTAGGCTGCGCCGGATACCCCCCAAGTATAGAGGCAACACCTCTATCGGTTCTATCCCCACTTGAATAGATATGACTAAATAGAATACCTTCCTTTGTTAGCTTATTAAAATTAGGTGTTACTCCTTTTCTACCGCCTAAAGGTTCGATGATTTTGGAGGTAAAACTTTCCAATGCTACAATCACCACATTAGGACGTTTCGTGTTCAAAAAAACCGGTGTCTCCCCTTTATCTTCATGAAGGTAAGAGAAAAGCTTCTGTGTCTCCTGATTATCAAAGAAGTTTGTGGGATAATTTGCTTTTCTAAGTTTCTTTAAAGCATAACCGACATTCCAAATTACATTGATACCAGCATGATTGGCGAACACATTGGTATTATGATAATACGCGAATCCGGCGTTCATATTGGATTTATCAAGTGATCCGCGTATGGGTAAAATCAATGAGCCTGTTAAAAACAAAAAGGTCAGGGCTATCTTCCAGTTTCCCCTTGGCAATCGTTTAATATCCTTTCCAATCCAGTTCTTATAAATGTATATGGCCAGAGCTACCAATACAAGCCACATGGTAATGAGCATTAAGGTAGTCAACGGATCAGATGAGCCTACCGCTTCCTTGGGTCTATTCAGATACAACAAAGGTGTGGCATCCATTCTGAAACCCCAATTGCGATATAGTTCAAGGTCAGCTACAATGATGAATATAGTGACTATGATAAGTGTGATTGTATATATGTTAAAAAATACCCTCAGGAATTTACCCTTCAAGAAACTGGTGAAGGTGATCATCAAACCCGGAATCAAAGTGAGATAACCGGTCATCGACATATCCATACGCATTCCATACAACAGGGACAATCCCCATTCTTTAGGTGACATACTCTGAGATAAGGGGTAGTGATAAACCAAAAACAACAGAGTGCTGAAAACAAATAATCCAAGCCAAAAAAGTAAATATTTACCAAAAACTACTAGTCTTAATTTCATGCTGAGCGATATTTCACCTTGAATCAAAAAGAAGCTACCGTTTCACTTGCTCCGGTCATCTTTGAAATCATCAGATCGTAAAAATAGAAGTTTTGCAGAATTATGGAAGCAGGACTACCTGCCATGTAACCTTAGTCTTCCAAAACTTTTATAATATCCAGTGGTTCATCCACCAGAAAGTCCGGTTGATATTTTTCTAATATCTCTTTCAAATGAAAACCCCAGGTTACCGAAATAATCTTCAGTTTACATTTTCTGGCTGCTTCAATATCCCTGGTCTCGTCTCCCACTAAAATTACCTCTTTATCGCGAAGGTTATGTTTTTTTAGAATATTCCTGATGGAAGTGTGCTTGCCAAAAATGTTATTTCCTGAATGCACAAATTCAAAGAATTCTTCTAAATCATGATTTTCTAAAAATTTATTGACATTACCCCTAGAGTTGGAGGTTAGAATACCCAATATATATTTAGTCTCATACAATGTTTTGATCATTACATCGATGTCATTGAACAACTTAAGATTTAATATCTCCTTATTGAGTTCTTTCTTGAATTGTTGTGCAACCAATGGCAATTTTATTAAAGAAATTCCAACCCCTTTGATTACATCCTGCGTGCTCTTACCTCTAAAATCTGCCAGTTCTTCCCTCTTAACTTCTCTGTAACCAAATTTATGCGATAACCGATTGGATATCTCCCAACCTAATAACATGGTATCTGCCAAGGTACCATCGAAATCAAAGATTATGACCTTGTCTTTATTCATCATACTTGGTAATACAGATCAAGAAGCTTCTGCCCCCTTTTCAGAGGCTAAAATTTTAGGATATACCAGTTCCAGTGCCCTTCTTAAATGATTCTCATCATCGATTTCGCACCAGGCATAATCCGGGAGTTTCTTAATGAATATGTCCTTAACTGTGGAAATACCAACAAAGGCATCTTCATAGTGTATTGATTTATCCGTCTCATAAATCTTTTCACAGTACTGACACATTATCTGAAAAGTCTCAAAGGAGATTTTATTGATCCCTACCAATTCTGCATAGATCGAATTCAGTTCCTCACGTTTCTTGGACATGTTGATCAAATGGTGCTTTTCATCGGCTTCGATAAATACCTCGTCATCTGATTTTGTAAAACCGCTTCCAAGAATAACATCAGGTCTCTGGTCCGACAGGATCTCATTGAGCCCAAGCTTATCGTATAATAAGTCCGATTCCAATAATAAAAAATCTTCTTCAAGAAGATCTCTGGCATTGTAAAGGGTATACATACTTCCTGTCTCAGCAAAAATCGGACTTCGGCAAGTCTCAATCTGGTGATATTTATGTTTGAGCCGGTCAAAAAAATGATGCAAGTAGCCTGTCCCTATCACAACCCTTTCCATTCCCACTTCAATGAGCTTCTGAATCGAACGTTCAATCAATGACTGACCATCGATCTCTAAAAAGCCTTTTGGCTGATGTTCTGTTTTATCACCAAGTCTGGTACCCAGACCCGCCGCAAGTATAACCGCCGTTCTTATTTTGGGTAACTGCATTAATGATTATTTATAAATGTCATGAGCCTTTCCTTGACCTGATGCGGTTTGATGGTTGGCCTTCCCAATTTTTCAGGTGATCCTTTGTCAATTCTCAAATGAATAAAGGTCAATCCTCCTGACTCCCTCCATCCTTTGGTCAACTCATCCAATTCCTCCGCACTATGGGCATATATGGCTTCTGGGTATCCAACCGAAGCTGCATTCTCCACAAAATCAATGTTATGAGAAATCGTTGCCTGGCCTCCGGTCGAATCATGTGTGTTATTATCTAACAGAATATGCAACAGATTATCGGGTCGATAATAGGCATTTGTCGGCAACGCTCCCATACGCATCAATAAAGCACCATCACCATCGATAACAATCACTTTCTTCTCTGGCCTGGCCATGGCTAATCCCAGTCCCATAGAACTAGCACATCCCATGGAACCCACCATGTAAAGGTTTCCTTCGAAATCATTGATCTCGAATAACTCTCTACCTGTTTTACCTGTTGTTGCTAAAAAAACCGAATGGTCATCTTTCTGATCTATAATGGTCTCCAGCGCTTTTGTTCTGGAGGGCAATGTATCTTTCTTACTTTTCAATATTTTTTTTCGGTTCGAATATTCCGAAAGGCTTTGATCGTTCAAAACCACAGCTTTAAATGTGCCCTTTTTGACTACAAAGAAGAAAGATCTATTTTGTTCAAAGTATTGATTAGCCCTTTCCAATTGCTTTTTGGCCTCCTCCATATCAGGAGAAAGATATTCCCACTCCACTTCCATGATGGAAAGCATTTCGGTCGTGATTTGTCCCATTAATTCATGTTGCGGTTCATCATTAAGTCCTTCCTCACCTCTAAGGCTTACAAAACCCAATACCGGTAGCTTGAAAGAATAGTTTAAAGAAGTTAATGGAGAAGTGGCATTGGTCAGTCCCGAATTCTGCATTAACACTACAGGTTTTTTACCGCCCAGACAGGCTCCCGCAGCTATGGCTACCGCATCACCCTCGTTTGTAGCCATGATATAATCGCATTCATTGATGGCATAGTTGATCAAGTACTTTAAAAAAGAACAGGGCACGCCACTGTAAAAATCGAAGCCCAGTTTTTTAAGCTCATCACCAAATTGCTGTGTATTTAACATACCTTCCTTATGCTTCTGAATTTTAATATTGGTTAAATTGATTGACTAAGATGAAACATACATCGCCCCTGCCTTTTGCAGATCAACAATGCTGTCAATATCAAGCCACGAACCTTTGATATATTGTACCTTGATCGTATGTGATTTAGCAATTTCATTGAACAGATCGGTACAGGTCATTTGATCAAAACCCTCCTTTGGTGCGAGTGTTTCAAGCGCTTCTCTTACAATGGCAGCTCCCTTTTCCGAAACCTTCCACAGACCGATGAACTCTCCATCTATCTCGCCATCTTCCATTTCATAGGACATCTGTTCGAAATCCACTGTCTTTGAATAAGTTCCTTTTGAGTAGGGTTCACTACTTTTAACAAAATCCTGGTGTGATCCCTCCTTTTGAGCGTCGGCATCGACAACAATGGTAATGTCATTTTCATCATTTAATAACTCTACCAGTACGTAACTTTTGAAAATGATGTCACCATAACTTACAATGGTATTTTCCTTTAATTGGTCTTTAGCTAAATATAGAGAGGCAAGTTCTTTGGTAGCTTTGTAATTATCATTGTCAATAGTATTGATATTATTGAAACTGATCTTCTCCTTTTCAAACCCTCTCACCACACTAATATCCTTAATCCCCACTTTATTGAATTCATCAATTTGGGTTCCAAGGATTGTTTTACCATTTACTTTTAACAATGTTTTGGGTATCTCTTTTGTCAATTCTCCCAATGTACCCTGACTCGCTGCTAATATGATGTTGTTAACTTTTTTTCCAGCTGTGGGTAAATATCTCTTTTCAGCCTGCTGCAACTCTTCCGCACCCTGTAACCTGAAAATCTCGCTTACCCCAACAATTTTGCTTTCCACATTGATCAAAGACTCATCTTCGAAGATCCTCTTTGAAGTCTCTTGCATAACCTTCACTGATGATCTAATGTTGTGGTTTGCCCAGATCGCCATGCTAATTCCCAGATCCCTAAACTTATTTGTAGGTGTTGAATAATATTTAGTTGGCACAATAATAACCGGATGCCGATCACCCCACTCTTTCATAAAGGCCTCGACATCGGAAGAATTACTTTTTTTGCTATGACACAGAATGGCATCTGCCCCGGCTTGCCTATAAGCTTCGGCTCTTTTAAGCGCTTCATTCAATCCCCATCCGGCAATGAAAGCTTCCAGGCGCGCCACCACTACAAAATCATCGTCTCTCTGAGTATCTTTCGCTGCTTTTATTTTACCACAGAACTCATCAATGTCAGCCAGTGGTTGATTTTCACCTCCTATAAAGGAATTGGTTTTAGGAAATAATTTATCTTCAATACAAACACCTCCAATTTCCCTTTGCTCAAGCTTCATGATAAGCCTTCTCATGTTATTAAAGTTACCATACCCGGTGTCTCCATCCAGTAAAATTGGTACAGAAGTAGCATCACTCATAAACTCAAGTACATCCAAAACCTGAGTCCATGAAGCTTCATTATTATCTCTTACACCCATGGCAGCGGATATAGAAAGACCGCTGCCCCATATTCCTTTGAATCCGGCTTCTTCAACTATTTTTGCAGAAAGCCCGTTGTGGGCCTCCATGATAAATTCTAATTTATTGCTATTGATCAATGATCTGAATTGCGCTGCTTTACTACTACTCATTTACCTGTGAAAAACTTTAAGAGGTTAGTTAATAATTATCTAATATTTTGGTCATACTTCTAGACCGATTTACCAGGTTTTACCCTATATGGCCCAAACAATCGGTAAAGGTAAACCAAAAATTCAAACCACTTTGTAAAAAGTTAACAATTTCATAAAATGCATTTTTGAATAACTTATTTTTAGTACTTTCACGGACTCAAATTTGCCAGTACAATTTGCAAAATCGATCAAGGAATGGTTCCGGAGTATCAGTATAGATGTAAAGATTATTCTCTTTTAACACCAGTATTCAAAAAATGGATTGTTACTCCAATGATCAAATTAGTGCCATTGGGAATACCAGCGAATATCATTACTATCATTTCAAATTCCTTTATGTACCTGGCATTGGCACTGGCTTATCTCTATGGACCATCTTTCAAATGGAACTTTGTCATTATACCAATACTGATTTTATTATATTTAATAGGGGATCATCTGGACGGTATGCAAGCCAAAAGAACGCAAACCGGTTCAGCCCTGGGAGAATTTTGTGATCATTTTCTGGATACTTTTAACAACGGGATTTTGCTGATGATCATTTTCCTATTGTTTGGAATAACAGAACCAACATTGATCGCATTGCTCATCACTATTTCTTATCTGGCACATGCCTCGATCTTCTATGAGCAATATAAGTCGGGTTGGCTCATTTTTGAAAGGTTTGGATCATTGGAAGCTGTTTTCGTTTCATTGATTTTGATATTGTCAGGGTATTTTTCTCCCCTCTACAATTTCTATGTATCCGAAGCACTCTCAGGTTTTTCATTTATGGAAGTTTTTATGCTCATTTCCGCGGTAGGGGCTATATCTACTTATATAAAAACGCTGGGCAGGGTGAAACGCATAACGTATGCTTTTTGGTTATTCTGTCTGCTCATTGTAGCCATTACCTTTTATGGTTCAAGGCTATTGGATACAGATTTTATTTTCATCATTCTTACTTTATATAGTGGTGTATACATTGGCAACTTGATGAGAGGGCATCTGGCAGATGGCATAGAAAGAAGTCCGGATCTATTTACACCCATGATCCTGTCGGTTTATTTTTTCATTGACAAATTCAATCAGAGTATAACCCAATATATTATTGTGTTATACCTATCTATCAAAATCATTTTAATTGTTTATAAAACCTTCAAACCCCTGAAAAAATACTGGGTTTGGAAAAATCCATCTTTGGTTACAAAAGATTAATTTAATGCAAGTAGAAAGAAAAATATTATTGAATCCCGGTCCTGCAACGACCACAGATTCTGTAAAAGGTGCGTTGGTTGTAGAAGACATTTGTCCACGTGAACAAGAATTTGGAGCTGTATTGGAAGACATAAAACATGATCTTGTTAAGGTGGTGCATGGTGAAGAGCATTATACATCTGCAATTTTTGCGGCCAGTGGCACTGGTGCCATGGAAGCTGCAATTACCTCAGCCGTTCCCAAGGATAAAAAGCTTTTGGTCATTGAAAATGGTGCTTATGGTAAAAGAATGATTCAGATAGCCAATACTTATAGCATTGAGGTTATTGCCTATCAAATACCTTATGGAGATTATCCGGACCTTGAAGATATCAGGAAAATTCTGGAAACTGAAAAAGCCATTAGCCATTTGGCAGTCGTGCACCACGAAACTACCACTGGCATACTTAACCCAATCAAAGAAATCACCGGGTTAGCACATGCTTATGATGTTGAGGTCATTATTGATGCAATGAGTTCTTATGCAGGGATTCCTATTAATATGAAAGAACTCGATGCCGAATATTTGCTTTCATCCTCTAATAAATGCATACAAGGTATGGCAGGCCTGTCCTTTGTTGTTTTTAAGAAAGCGCTTTTAGAAAAAATAAAGGATAACAGAAGATCTTATTATTTCGATATCTATTCTCAGTACACAGGTTTCGAAAATACTGGCCAAATGCAATTCACACCGCCTGTTCAGGTGGTCTATGCGCTGAAACAGGCAATTAAAGAGTACTTCAACGAAGGAGAAAAAGGAAGGTGGGAACGCTACTCTGAAAACTGGAGCATGCTCTATTCCGGTTTGCAATCATTGGGCTTCAGGTTTTTATTACCGTATGAGCAACAATCAAAGATACTATTGGCTATTATTGAACCGGATCATGCGAATTATGATTTCAATCAAATGCATGACTTTCTGTATGAACGTGGTTACACCATATATCCTGGCAAGGGGGCAAAAGAAAGTACATTCCGACTCTCTGTTTTAGGTGATCTTCATAAAAAAGATGTGGAAAATTTTTTAAATGAGTTAAAAAACTACTTAAATACTGCGAAAATTATAATTGAACAGCCGGATTAGCGCCAAAATTTTCAATTTCTCTTATTTTTAGCCCTTAAAATTAGCTTTTTACGAAAATTTCTTCCGATTAGCTATTTTTTAACCCTTAATTCAATTTTTTTACGAAAAATTTCTAGTTTTGTGATGTATTTACATGCATATACTCACAAAAATTACAATATTCAGTTAAAAATAAGAACAAATGGCAAACTTAAGGTTAAATGCACTTGAGCAGTTACAGGGAAGGAGCAACGGTGTAGCTGTAAAAGCACCCTCTGAAAAAATTTCAGATTACTTTGGATGCAACTCGTTTGGAATCGACCAAATGAAGTCAACTTTATCCCCGGATGTTTTCAAAAAGGTAACCTATGCCATTGAGCATGGTAAGAAAGTCGATGTGGAAACCGCGGATGCTGTAGCTGCTGCAGTCAAAAACTGGGCACTTCCAAAAGGGATCACACACTACACTCACTGGTTCCAACCATTGACCGGAGCCACAGCTGAAAAACACGATACTTTTTTCGATGGACTATCCGGAATTGAAAAATTCAAAGGAAGTGCACTTGTGCAACAAGAACCTGATGCCTCTTCTTTCCCTCACGGTGGTATAAGAAGTACTTTTGAGGCAAGGGGCTACACAGCCTGGGATCCAAGTTCTCCTATCTTTATACTGGAAGATACATTATGTATACCTACCATTTTTGTAAGTTATACCGGTGAAGCACTTGACTACAAAGCACCACTTTTAAAAGCCATTGAGGCTGTTGATCGAGCTGCGACCTACGTTTGTAAATATTTTGACAGGAATGTCTCTAAAGTCAATGCTTCTTTGGGTTGTGAGCAGGAGTATTTTGTGGTTGATAAAGCATTGTATGCGGCCAGACCTGATTTGGTAATGGGTGGAAGAACCGTTTTTGGTCATAACCCAGCAAGAGGTCAGCAGTTAGATGATCATTATTTTGGTTCTATCCCTCCTCGTATCTACACTTTCATGAAAGATTTTGAGGTAGAGGCTCTTAAACTGGGTATTCCCGTTAGTACAAGACACAATGAAGTAGCACCAAGTCAATTTGAGGTAGCTCCTTTATTTGAAGATCTCAACAAAGCAACTGATCATAATCAATTGCTTATGGATATCATGAACCGTGTTGCTGAAAAACATGAACTAAAAGTATTATTTCATGAAAAACCATTTGCTGGTTTAAATGGAAACGGAAAGCACAATAACTGGTCGCTTATCACTAATACCGGTGTCAACTTATTTGCACCAAGCAGCAGTGCCAGAGATAATCTGCAGTTCCTCACATTCTTTGTAAATACCATTAAGGCAGTTTATGATCACGCAGATCTATTGAGAGCCAGTATCGCTTCTGCAGGCAACGACCACCGTTTAGGTGCTAATGAAGCACCACCAGCAATTGTTTCCGTTTTTATCGGTTCTCAATTATCAGCGGTATTGGATGAGCTGGAGAAAAATGGTAATGTAAAAGTTGAGAAAGGTGATAATATGTATATGAAGTTAGGAATTGATAAAATTCCTGAGATCATACTTGACAATACGGATAGAAACAGGACCTCTCCATTTGCATTCACGGGTAATAAGTTCGAATTCAGAGCTGTTGGTAGCGATGCCAACGTAGCTAACCCAATGACTGCATTGAATGTGATTGTTGCTGATCAATTAAATGCTTTTGCCAAAGAAGTTGATAAATTGATCGAGAAAGGAACTGAGAAAAGATTGGCCATTGTGAATGTATTGAGAAAATACATCAAAGATTCCAAGAAGATCAGATTCGAAGGAGATGGATATTCTGAGGATTGGGTGAAAGAAGCTGAAAAAAGAGGTTTATCAAATGTTAAAAACACTCCTCGTGCTTTGGATGCCTTCCTTACTAAAAAGTCAGAAGAAGCTTTCTTAAAATATAATGTTCTTTCGAAAAAGGAGCTGGAAGCCAGACATGAAATTATGCTGGAAAACTATATTATGAAGATCCAGATCGAATCGAGGGTAATGGGTGATCTTGCATTGAACCATATTATTCCAACAGCTATTGCCTATCAAAACAAACTCATTCACAACGCCAACGGACTGAAAGGTTTGGGTATTGATAATAAATCAATTGTTAAAAGCATTCAAAAAATATCAGAGCATATTGATGCCGTACGGGAGGGTGTTTTGGCTATGATTGAAGAAAGAAAAAGGATCAATAAAGTCGAAAACACGCGAGAAAAAGCTATTGCTTATTGTGATGATATTAAGGAGAAATATTTCGAGAAAATAAGATATTCCGTGGACAAACTCGAGTTGTTCGTAGATGACGAGGATTGGCCATTGGTAAAATACAGAGAATTACTTTTCCTCAGATAATCAGTTTAGTCTAAAAATTAAAGCGATGGCCTGTGCCATCGCTTTTTTTTTGTAAAATGAAAAAGTGGAAAGATAAGGACTTTTCAGTTGTTAATTTTTAACAATGACTACTCTTCTGGGAGCGGGTCTTTTCACAACCACCACTTTTTTCTTCTTTGGTTTAGGTCCCACCACAACCGTTGCTCTACTCACACAACTGGTCAGACCCATGGATGCTACAAAAATGGTTGTAAGTAATAATATTGATAATTGCCTTTTCATATCTTTTCTAAATTTATTTGAGTCTTTGACTTAGGAAGAAATAAAAGGTTTAATGAATCGACAGAAAAAATTATGAGGGTCGGTCTGTAAACGAATAGAATGAATGTGTTAAAGTGTTAAAGTGTTAAAGTGTTGAAGTGTTGAAGTGTTGAAGTTATAAAGAATGAGATTTAAATACGTACTTAAAGTTTGAGTCAGATTTACATATTGGTTTATGTCTAAAGTTTTAGATAGGAAAATCAGTAATTTAATAACAGATTTGAACAAGTAGACACATTCTCACGTTCTAGTAGCTGATATTTTTACTTCTTGGAATTTCATGAGACAAACACGTTCCCGAAAAAAGCTGCTGATAAGGCTTCTTATTACTTTCATTATTCTATTCGGACTAAGCCAGCTGACCACAAGTTGTCTTCAATTTAGGATGACAAATAAAGAGATCAACGATTATTTTCAGGACCAGGAACAAAAGGCTGAATTGAAACACTATTTGCTTAATGAGAGAAAAATAAACTACGTTGATATCGGTGCTGATACAGCCCAAATGGTTGTATTCGTACATGGCGCTCCAGGTTCATTAAGTGCTTTTATCCATTTTATGAAAGATCAGGAGCTACTCAACAATTCACGAATTATTTCCGTCGACCGTCCAGGCTATGGCTTTTCTGATTTCGGCGATCCAGAAGTGTCTCTTAAGGAGCAATCAATGTTGTTGAAACCAATTTTGCTCAGTAGCAAATCCTCCAAACCACCAATTTTGGTGGGACATTCGCTGGGTGGACCGATAGTAGCAAGAATGGCCATGGATTATCCTGAACTGGTAGGTGGACTCATCCTTGTTGCACCGTCCATTGATCCTGATCTGGAAAAAAGGGAATGGTATCGCTACATTGGAAGAATTCCTCCGATTTCATGGTTTGTCCCAACCTCTTTGTACGTCACAAATGAAGAGATTTTCTTTCTCAAAAAAGAATTACAAGATATGCTGCCCTTATGGAAGGACATACAGATTCCCGTAACAGTTATTCAGGGTGAAGAAGATGAGCTGGTTCCGGCTGCTAATGCCGATTTTGCTGAAAAAGTGCTCATTAATGCGCCATTGAAAGTAATGAGAATTCCAAATCAAAATCATTTTATTCCCTGGAATAACAGCATAAAGATCAAAGAGGCCGTAGCTAATCATCTAAATATATCTCAGCAAGATGCGCATACTACTTCTCAATAAGATCTCAAACTGGCGCGAATGTTTTTCGTTCGTATCCATCTAGGCTCGTAGTGATACGGTAAGGCCTGTGACCTGTTTTTTTGATGAAAATGGAATGAATCTAAAACAATCAATTGAAAGGGTAGGTATAAAATAATTCCCTCTTTCTCCAACTTTCTAAGCCCGATCAAGAGCTAAAATTAAAACACAAAATCCTCTGAATGACATCTCCCTAAAATGTTATTCAGAGGATTTAAGATAAAACTTAATTTTTACTAATTAATAGGGTAAAAGATCTCTGTACGCCATTGCGCTGTATCCGTTACCTGCCCCGGGTCGGTAACAAATATTTCCCATGGATTTCCGGAAACGTTTAAATTGTTGTCCGCGAGATATTTTCTGATTTCGTTGTGCGAATCACCAAGTTTGACATAATCGCCCATATGCACTCCTTTAACAGCTTTACCTGAAGCTATCTCATTCATTTTGATTTCATCATGATCCACCTCAATCTTAGTAGCTATCGGTAAACCGGGCTCCATCACAATGGTTTCACCCTCAACATTGTGATAAACACATAGAGGCATTCCTGAAAGGCTCTGCCCTTGCGCTTGAAGATACATCATCATTTGTCCGTAAGCATTTGCAAAAGCAGTTTGTATGGCCTTAACATCATTGGCAGGTACCTCACTCTTAATTCCAACATAATAAATTGCCTCATTGGCTACTTCATCAATTTCTATAGCATAATCCGGTTTGGATTCAATATAGGTTTTCAAATTATCCAAACTTTTTTTATAGGCATCATCAATACTACCCTTCATCATTAAGGACATTATCTTACCAAATCCCTTTAGACCTTCCTCATCAAACTTCCAGGTCAGTTTGGTCCCTTCTCCATCAGGTTCCAGTAAATAAGTAGCGGTAGGCTTTCCATCATATCCCTCAAAGGCCATTACCATTTTAATCATTTTATCTTTTTCCAATTCTGTGATCTCTCTTGACCCTACACCAACTTCACGCATCTCACTGCTCCAGGATTCTTTGAATCCAACTTCACGAGTGGGACCCTCATAGCTATGACTAGCATTTGGATCCATCTGGTGCCAAACAGACCAATGTTTATCCGTTTTAAAATTGCTGACTTCCTTAAATACTTTACCAGCATTCGCATTAATTACAATTGAGCGGGAAACGTGCATTTCAGATGGTGAAAACGCCACGGCTGCGAAATAAATCGCCACTAAAACCACGACAATGATCCCGATGATTTTTAAGGCTTTCATAGGTTTAGATGTTAGTTGATGAAGTCAATTTAAAAAAATGAACATTAGGATGAAACCAAAATCTTGAATAAATACAAAACCCATACGATGGAATCAAGAACTCACATGGTGAAGATTGTTATGAACATCAGCGAGTTATAATTTCAAAAATGACACATTTCCTTATATAAGAAAAATACAATTATGGTTTCTATTTTGAGCCTAAAATATGGAATTTATTCAATTCGCAAGTTGAGTTTACCAAAGTACCGTTTGTTGTTTTTTGCGTTCTAAAATCCTTCAATTTTAATTTACTTTTAATGATTTGTTTATTCAAAATGGGGGAGCAGTATTAGAATTACATTGTTTAGCAATTAACTAAATTCATAATTTGGGAATGCGGGTTTACAAGTTTTTGTCAAGATTCAGCCAGTTTGGCACCTATTCACAAAAGATCATTTTTGTAGCTTTTTTTAGTATCAATATTCCTCTTTTTGGATTGCTGGTCTTTTTAAGTTTTAACAATATTCAGTTTATTTCACCTCACAAAGTGGCGGTTATCATTTTGTTATTCACCTTAATCGCACTTGTCACAGCCGCCTTCCTGCTTAAGGGTTTATTGGAACCGCTCTATCTGGCAAAAAAAGCACTACATGAATATGTATCTTTTAACAGGGTCCCAAAGATCCCTACAGGTTTCAGGGATGAAGTAGGTATTATTATGAAAGACATCGTAGAAGGAAAAGCTTCCCTGGATAAGATGATGAATGAGAAAAATGATATCACCGCCATGCTCTCACATGATCTTAGAAGTCCGATGATCTCTATATTAGGTTTGATTAAGGTTATCAAGATGGAAAAGGATCCGGAAGAAGTTACACATTATTGCACCAAAATTGAAGAGCTAGGGTTCCATCAATTGAATCTGATGGAGTCGATCCTTTCATTGCTTAATGAGGAAGATGCTGAAATTGGAAGGCTCAAGAAAACTGAGGTGAATCTTTCCAAGGTCCTCTCCCAGACCTTAACCCAATTCGAAATAACACTAGAAAACAAACAGCTTGAAATTCAAAAGGATTTCAGTAACGATCTGAATATAAAAGTTGACCCTTATTCATTTTCTCAGGTGTTAAACAACCTTGTTCACAATGCCATTAAGTTCTCTAAAAGAGGACAGAAGATCAAGGTAAAAGCCACTAATGGTAACCGAAATGTTAAAATTGCTGTGGAAGATCAGGGAATCGGTTTCACGCTGAAAGATCCAAACATTCTTTTCAGGCGTTTTACACCTGAGCGTAAAAGGGGTACGGCTGGAGAACCCACCAATGGGTTAGGGCTTTATCTCAGTAAAAAGATTATTGAAAAACATGGCGGTGAATTAAGCGCTGAAAGTCCGGGAGATAATAAAGGGTCAACTTTTGAAATCAAATTACCGGCATAGAGGAAATCAATTGGTAATGTGCCATGAATAATTAACAACGTATTCGACGTTTTTAATCTGTGTTGCAGTGTTCCGCATACAAAGCTGTTGCTTCTGTATCGCCTTGATCCATGGAAGTTTTGAATGCCTCACAGGCAGCTTTCTTATCTCCCTTTTTTAGATAAGCGTTGCCTAAATAAAAATGAAGTTTTTCCACCTGATCATTGATTTCTTTCGCACGCTCCAAAACCCGAATAGCGCTTTCCGTATTATCGGTTTCCAGATAGTAAAGCCCTTTATTTCTATAGGCCCAGGCATTATATGGATCTAATTGGATACTTCTGTTAATTAAGCTTTCAGCTTCTTTAGTATCCCCCAATTTTAAAAGTGCATACCCTTTATTATTTAGGTAGTAGGGTTCATTCGGCAGCTTTTCCAGGGCTTCATCGAATTCGCCCAGCGCTTCATGGAATTTTTCCTGGGCAAGATATACCTGACCAATGGAGTTGTAGGAACTTGATTCATCAGGATCTACTTTAATAGCCAGAGAAAGGTCCTGCAGTGCCTGATCCAATGAGTCCATGTAAAATTTAGTTGTACCTCGATTTATAAGTGCTTTGGCATTTTCAGGTTCCTTTTGAAGGACCATGTCAAAATATTTAAGCGCTTCCGAGTACTGCTTTAGTTGTGTATTGGCTATCCCTACATCTAATAAAATGGGAATGGAATCCTTCTTCATGGCCATAATCATTTCAAGATCGCTGAGATTCTCTTCCCACCGATTTAACTTCGCGAATAAATTAGCGCGATTAGAGTAAGCTTTATCAAATTTGGGATCAAGTGCTATCGCTTTGTTATAATCTTTGAGAGCCAGATCAAACTCCCCTAGTTCAAAGTAAGCAATACCTCTATTATTATACGCATCCTTGAAGGTCGGATCAATTTTAATGGCTTGGGAATATACCTCAACAGCCCTGGGATAATATTGTTCTTTTATCATATTATTGCCTTCAAAGAAAAAGCGTGCTTTCTTGTTTTCATCTGATTCACAAGCAATAAAGACAAACAACAATACTATATAAATGAAATTCTTCATGATCAATAAAGGACACGTTTCTTATTTGATCTGCAAATTACAAATAAGGTTAGTGATTAGGTTAGAATATTGATATTTTCTATAGCGAAAGATTCACCATTTGGTCGATCTAATTAAGAAAGATTTACACAATCCACAGCCAATAATAGCAGTCAGCCAATTGAGTGCATTGAATCCATCATAACCCATAAAGCCCCGCCTTCATCAGATGATCAGGTCTTATTTAAATTTGATGGCTTTTGACTTGATAGCCAGGCAATCAAAACCATCTTCATCTTTAACAGTGCTCATATCAACAAATATAAGAGCGTCTGCCCCAACTAACCTGGCCTTATTGATCATATTGGCCTTGATGTCATCAGCGGACTGGTTGGCATACAACTCATTGACCATACTTCCCAAAATCCTGTACGGTTTTTTTATCTCATTTTCATCATAAAAAGTTAGGACCTCACCACTTTGATCCGGAAGTTCCTCTCCGAGATAACTAATTGACTCCAGTCCTATTTTGCAACCACTTAAGAGAATTATAGACGAGAAAAACAAAATCTTAGTAATCTTCATATTATCAAGGAATAAATAATTAACAAATCACGTTTATCAAATACTTCACAACAATTATTCCAAATAGCTACCATCATTTTGGTAGCGGATAAAATAAGGCTAAAAAACATAGGGGAATCTGGGATATGAGAAATAATAGCAAACCAGATCGACTTAGTTCTTTTTGAAATAAAAATCGGTTCATTTTAAAATGTATAATTTCGATATCATTTCTATTATTCTGGAAAAATCTAATTAATTATTAGAATTATTTTATTTTTGTAGGATTGAGGAAGTTGAGATTTAATGAGAAAAGCAAAATCCATTAATTGATTTGTTGGGATATTATACCAAATATAAACCTTTGAACCTGCACCTGAAAATCAATCACTTGATCCCGTGCCTCTTACTACTGTTCACAATCAGACAGGTAAATGGTCAGGTGTTGCCAAACGGGAGAACAGTGAATTGGCAATTGGCGGGATTAAGGAATACACCTCCAAAGAATTACCAAGTCATCAACATCAAAGATTTCGGAGTTGAAAATAATGGTCGCAAGGACGTTTCCCCGGCGCTGAAAGAAGCTATCGAAAGCCTGGAGGGCAGATCTGGTATTGTTTATTTCCCGAAGGGTATCTATTACTTCGAATCTACCATTCACCTATCTGATAGTGTTGTTCTTAAGGGTAGTTCTTCACAAAAAACACTATTACGATTTAATTTTGGCGGCGGCGGAAACGCTATCAACGCACAGGGGACCACAGAAGAAAGTGTCCGCATAATTGGTGATATAAAAATAGGAAGCGATTTCGTCAACGTAGAAAATACAACAGTCTTTAAAATCGGGGACTACATCAAAATCACGCAACAAGATGATCATCTTATCGCTTCGGATTGGGCCCTTGGAACTGTTGGACAAATCGCCAGGATAAGAGACATACAGGAAAATAAATTGATCCTATCAAGTCGGATAAGGCTTGATTATGTTACAATGAATGATCTTCGTGCACAAAAAATCAATCCGATTGTAGCAGTCGGTATTGAATGTCTGAAAATTGAGCGACTCGATCAAACTTCCCGAGAAACCAGCAATATTAATTTTAAATACGCAGCTGAATCTTGGGTGAAGGGCGTGGAAAGTGAAAGATGCAATTTTGCCCATGTGGCTATAACCAAAAGTACAAACATAAGCGTAACCGGTAGTTACTTTCATAATGCTTTCAATTATGGAACAGGTGGAAAGGCATATGGAGTAGTGGCACAATATACTTCCGGTGAGTGTCTCATCGAAAATAATGTATTTGAACATTTGAGACATGCCATGTTGGTTCAGGCCGGAGCCAATGGCAATGTATTTGGTTACAATTACTCTATAGATCCTTATTGGTCTACCATCCTGGTCCCAAAGCATGAAGCCGGTGATATCGTGCTTCATGGCAATTATCCATATGCCAACTTATTCGAAGGGAACATTGCCCAAAACATCGTGATAGATGATTCTCATGATTATAATGGCCCTAACAACACTTTTTTCAGGAATCGGGCTGAATTATATGGCATTGTCATGAAAGGCAATCCTGCCAGCAATAACCAAAATTTCATTGGGAATGAGATAACAAATAAAGATGAATTAAGAGGCCTTTTCAGGATTAAAGGACTGGACCATTTCTTGTTTGCCAACAACGTTAAAGGACAAGTAGATGAACAGGAATCCAGGCAACTTTCAGATACTTCTTATTACTTAGCGAGAAAACCGTTCTTTTTAGGTGATCATCAATGGCCTTCGATTGGTTCGCCCAACGTAATGAACACACACATCAATCCAGCCAAAGCCCGTTATGCTTTCCAGTCCCATTATACGATATGCAATGAACGGGAGAATGCGCTTCAAGTAGATCCAAAGAAAATCAATGATGATGCTGTGAGGTTATTTCCTAACCCGGTCACAGATCGTTTTCACATTCAAGCCAATAAATTCCTTGAACCTCCAATAGCCATGACCATTGAGGATGCTATGGGTCATCGTATTTACCAAGACGTGCTCACCAATCAACAAAATACCATTGATATTTCAGCTTTTCCAAAAGGTTGGTATATTGTTAAGTTGCGACTTAAAGGCTCACCTACCTTGATCAAAAGGATTATAGTACGGTAGCTGAATCAAATTTTGATCTCCTTATAGAACGACCATCGCATATTTAGGATTACATATTTTTCAACTCAAAATTTTAACAATGAATTGAGTGATGGGCCTTTTGTGAAGTGTACTACCTGAATTTTAAATTGTAATCATCGATACTTTTTAAAACTATTTCCCTTGCGATTTCCCTGTTTTGAAACTCTTCTACTTTTACGGTTTTGTTTTCCAGTTTTTTATAATCTTCAAAAAAGTTTCTCAATTCTTTAAAGAAATGAGCGGGTAAATGGTCAATGTCATCAATGTGATTCACACTCATATCATTTTCGGCCACCGCAATGATCTTATCATCCAATTCCCCGCCATCAAGCATGCGCATTACCCCAATAATTTTTGCACTTACAATACACATGGGCACAACATTGATTTGCGATAAAATCAGAATATCCAAAGGATCTTGGTCATCACAATAGGTTTGAGGGATGAATCCATAATTGGCGGGATAATAAATTGAAGCATACAAAACCCTGTCCAACTTTAGTAAGCCACTCTCTTTGTCTAATTCATATTTGGCTCTGGTATTTTTAGGGATCTCAATAATTCCATTTACAATATCAGGTGAGGATTTACCAACCTCCACACTGTGCCAAGGGTTATTCATAGTTTTTTTTAAGATGTCAATGAAGGAACAACCATTACAGGAATCGTTGAGTGGTGCAGAAGATATTCCGAAACAGAACCTAAAATTAACTTCTCCAATGCCGAGTGACCTCTTGAACCAACAATGATCATATCGGCTCCCCAATCCATAGCCGTATTTAGAATATCCCGTTTAGGATCTCCCTCTGGGGTGAATAGTTCTGTTCTAAGGCCTTTTGCTTTGGCTTGTATAGCTTGGACTGCCTCCATTGCTTCCTTTTCCATTGCCTCCAGCGCTTCCATTGGAAAGGTTCCGGCTTCTATGTTACCCAAGCTTTTACCTTTATCAATTACATAGATCAAAGCAATGCTTGCATCAAGTTGTCTGGCCAGCTCAAACCCTTTCAAAGCAGCTTGATTTGCACACTCACTCCCGTCAACAGCAATCATCACTTTCCTTGTCATTCCTGTACTAATTGTTTAGCGCAATTTAATGAATAATACTCAAGGATAGCGGATCAATTTACTTTTTGCAACGGAGAAAAATATAGCCTCCATTCAGGAGGTATATAAGCAAGGCGGAAGGCAAAAAAGTTATGAATCCCAGGAAAATTGATGGATCAAACAAAAAAATCTGGGGAGCAATTGCCTTTTAAAGGTCACAAAGCCAAAAGAGCTTTTGATCCATTGTTCGGCAAGCGCTTTTCCAATATGTTTCGGCCTTGAAGAAATTGCGTGAAGAAAACCGGAATTTAAAGCGTTAAGAAATCATTACTGTTTGAGCTGGGTTGGTTGCGTACAGGCGCGAGTTTAATGATTTTAGCTTTAAATGAAGGTTTTTAGCAAATTTCTTCACAGCCTTGATTTTTTGGTTCTTTGTGATCAAGCACAAAGAACATTGGTTCTAAACTGCTCATTTGAAAAAGTTGATCACCATAACTTTATAGAGACTTTGTTTTATCATATTTAATTTAACTTTTTATGGTTGTAGCATACAGATATGTTTGTCCCTCTAAAAAACAAAATTGGACTTCTAGGCTTGATCCTTATTGATACCATTACTGTGGCCATTAGATTGCTTCTTTTTGGAGCCTTCCATTTGTATTTGATCGGGTGGATCCCATTATCATTGGCTGAGAGGCCAAACTCTTCACTAATAAAGATTAAAACCCAAACTATTATTGGTGGCGCAAAATCACCCATCGCTCCTATTCTTCATTCCTGTTTAAAAAAAAAATTAAAGTTCGGCGCAAGGTTTCCAAATGATTGTCATCTAAAAGAATAGATAAATCATTAAAGACATTAATAATCGAAATTATGAAAACTCAAAGTTTAAAAGTGAAACATTTGTTAGTGGTTATGACCATGATCCTCATCAGCATACCAGGGTTCTCTCAAGAGAAGGAAAAAGCAGAACGTAGGCAAAAAGGAAGGGAGCACAGGGCACATATGGAAATGCGTCATAAAAGGGCCGAAATACCCAATCTTAGTGATAAACAAAAAGAAGACATCAAAAAAATCAGGCTGGCCTTCCATGAAGATGTTCTTCCTTTAAAAAATCAGATTGGCGAAAAACAAGCACGCCTGCGTACACTGACCACTGAGAAAAATGTAAACATGGGCCAGGTCAATAAAGTGATTGAAGAGATCGGAGCTATTAAAACAGATCTTCATAAGAAAGAGGTAGCCATGAAGCAGGACATTAGAAAGCTTCTTGATGATGAGCAAAGGCTATATTTTGATACACATAGAAACCAAATGAAACGTAGGTTTCACAGAGGGCAAATGCGTAAAGGGTAAGGGGTAATTCTTTATCAATGGGGTTGGGTCTGAAGGCAGGGTCAGCCCCATTTCAAAAAACCGGTACTTTGACGAAAGTAATCATAGATGTAAATTGAGCTTTGAGATAGAGAAATATCCATTGTCGCAGGAATCAAAAACGTTATTGCAGGAAACAGCGCTCTTAAAATCGTTGAGGGAGCAAGACCCAAATGCGTTTAAGAATTTGGTAGAAACCTTTCAGGATAAGGTATTCAATACTTGTTTTGGATTCCTTCATAATAGTGAGGATGCTGAAGACATGGCGCAAGAAACATTTGTTGAGATCTACCAATCAATTGATAAGTTTCGTGGAGAAGCTCAATTATCAACCTGGATCTATCGTATTGCAGTGACCAAGTCTTTAGAATATTTGCGTCGAAAAAAAAGAAAGAAGCGCTTTGGTTTTTTACAACCCATTTTCTCAAATGAAGAGGTGGAACAAGTGAACAAGTTAAGTGATTTTCAGCACCCTGGGATTTCTCTGGAAAACAAGGAACGATCACAGATATTGTTTGCTGCCATTGATACATTAGCTGAGAATCAAAAGATTGCATTTACCCTGCACAAAGTGGAAGGTTTGAGTCACGAAAAGATCAGTGAAATAATGGATCTAAGCATTTCTTCCATAGAATCATTGATGTTCAGGGCAAAAAAGAATTTACAGAAACGTTTGGAGAATTATTATAAAAGCAGTTAGCAGTACGCATTGAAGGTAAGATAAATGGAAACTAACTTAACGCTTGAATACTTAAACATTATGAAGTCATGCAAGAGGACAAGAAAATAAAAAAAGAAGTCGAAGAAACACTTAAAAGCCTGGACAATATCAAAGGTGCTCAAGTGGATCCTTTCTTTTATGGTCGTGTAATGGCTCGCATTGAATCGGAAAAGGAGGAAAAGCAGCAATCCAATAACTGGTTCCTTAATATGAATGTTGGGATAGCTGCTACAATATGCATGATCCTGATAAACACATATGTTGTTGTCGATTTTATCAATAGTGCCAGAAATAACATATCAGAAGAAGATTCTTATTTGGAGTCATTTGCTGATGACTATAACCTGACAGTAAACACTTTCTATGATCAAAACATGGAGGAAGAATGAACTACTTTACAAAGAATAGAATGATGATCATCGCAGTGGTGATTCTGGTGATCCTCAACATCATTACAATTTCGATGTTATGGTTCCCGAGGCATATGAGAACTCCTGCTCATCATAGCACTAAAATAAAAAAACAACCCAATGTAGAGCGATACCTGGAGAGGCAACTCAAACTAAGTTCGGAACAGATCAACGACTTTAAGAAACTAAGAGCCGATCACTTCCGGGAAAGCCGGGAGCTCATTGGGGAAATTCAGGAGCTGAAACAGAAAATGTTTACACATCTTTCAAGTGGTCACGACAATGAAGCTGAAGTCGATGATATTACCAGGGCACTCGGGCAAAAACAAGCAGCATTGGAATTAGCCACTTATAATCACTTCAAAGCATTATGGGAAATCTGTGATGATACGCAAAAGAAAAGATTTGACAAAGTGATCCACACGGTCATGAGACGAATGCATGATGCACACGGACCACAAAGAAGACAAAGAAGGAGCAGGTAGAATCGCCAGGGTAAAGCGTATCAAGAATTAGTTTTCCAATTACCGAAAACACTGTTGGGTATATACAATGTCATTTAGTTAAGGAAACATTTTAAAAGCTTTCAGGTATCAGATTTCAGCCTAAATAATGTTTTTTAATGTGCCAAAAAATTAGCTGACGCCTAAGATCAGATACCTGAAGGCTTATCTTAATGGCATTAATTAATATACAATTTCAAATTCCCGGAGCCAGCACTAAAAACTTATCTCTTTTCCTACGGAATGCTTTAACTCGTTGGAATAATCATTGTGCGGGAATCCAAATTTTCTCCTTTCAATAGCCATGCATGATTTTGTTCAAAATGGAATTGGCCATCAGCCGCTCAATATTTTATTTGCTTATCCTAATACACCACCCTTACCACCCATTCAACTTATAGCTTAAAAAAATCTTCGTTGATCGCAAGATTGATAAGCTATTGACATCTAAAGAACAAAAGATACTTGTATAACCAAATGATAAGATATATGAAAAAGCTGTTGATTTTTGGTGTGTCCATACCAATGCTGTTCTTGGGTATTTCTTTTTCCTCCTGCAATGATTCTGATGATCAGGTCGATCCTTCAGCAAACGATTCGGAAGAACTTCCGGAGGTCTTTTCCAAATTCAATGATAACATCGAGGTCTATGTTGAGGGCAACTTTGTGGTGATAAAATCTGATGGTATTCCGGATCACAATAGTCCTTATTTTAGTACCAGCGACAATCGCTATGAAGCTTATAATGGAAGCAACCAGGCTTTTCATTTAAATCCAAACCGAATTACTTCTCAAAATTATACGTTCAGAATTCCATTAAATCCTGCTGAGGCCAGTAATAAGCAGGCCACCTCTTTGGGTGCTATAGGTGTAGCGGTCAATGGTGTTCCTTTTTTCAATCAGTATGCAGGCCCTGACCAGCCATTGACCAATGAAATCAATTCATTTGATCAATACAATGGGCATCCTCAGCAAACCGGATCCTATCATTATCACATTGAACCACTTTACCTCACATTGGAAAAAGGTAAGGCTTCTTTGATGGGCTTTTTACTGGATGGATTTCCAGTATATGGTCCTGAAGAAAATGGACAAAGCGTATTGGAAAATCAGCTTGATGAATACCATGGTCATTTTGGAGTCACGGCTGATTATCCTGAAGGGATATACCATTATCATATTACCAATACCGATCCGTACATCAATGGCAATGGTTACTTTGGAAATCCCGGAACTGCTACTAACTAAATATTAAAAATATGTCTCGACGCTTTGCCTTTATATACTGCCTCTTATTCGGTTTAATCACTACATCTTGTAATAGATCTATCGATAACGATCGAAATACATTGTCCGGAAAAATAAAAATACCCCTTAGGTCGCTCGAACTGGATCAAACGGCATTTACAAAAAAGGCAGGGCATTTATATTATGAAGGAAAAAGATACAGCGGATATGTTGTTGAGAAATTTGAAGATGGAATGCTGAAATCTTTTTCCTCTTATTTTAAAGGGAAGTTGGAAGGTGTTTATCAGTCCTGGTATCCCAATGGCAGAATTCGGGAATTGAGAATTTATGCTAATAACCATAAGGAAGGTGAACATGTTGGCTGGTGGGAGAATGGTAAACCTAAGTTTATCTATCATTTTAAAGGTGATGTATACCACGGTTCTTGTAACGAGTGGTATCCCAACGGTGACCCCTTCAAATTCTTTAATTATACCAATGGTCAGGAAGATGGCCCTCAGCAAATGTGGCGTGAGGATGGCAAGTTCAGGGCAAACTATGTGGTAAAAGATGGCAGGAAATATGGCTCTATTGGTTTTAAACAATGCAATGCAGCGGCTATCAATGCAAATGTTTCAGCAAAAGACAACTCAACGAATACAGAAAATGCAGGTGATGAATAATGCGAGGAAAAATATACCAGGCATCTTATTGTTGTTTTTAGTTTTTATTGGGTCTTGTAACCATCAGGAGGTTTCTACACTCCCCTTTTACAATACTCCAGATTTAACTCCTGTCTGGATCAAACAGGATGCCTCTGAATATGATCAAATTCACACCATTGCTGATTTTAACTTTGTTGATCAAAATGGCAATCAAGTGACTGAAGAAAATTTCAAAGACAAAATCTATGTAGCTGATTTCTTTTTCACTACTTGCCCAGGTATCTGTACAAAGTTGACCAACAATATGACCATGCTTCAGGAGGAATTCAAAAGTGACGATGATATTTTGTTGTTATCACACTCCGTTACACCGGAAATGGATTCCATGTCCCAGCTCAAAGAATATGCGCAAACCAAAGGTGTATTAGATAATAAATGGTTCCTGGTCACTGGTGACAGAGATCATATCTACGACATGGCGAGAAATGCTTATTTCGCTGATGATGAATTTGGTTTCCAAAAAAATGAAAACAGTTTCCTCCACACCGAGAATTTCATATTGATAGATAAGCAAAGAAGAATACGTGGTATTTACAATGGGACACTCCCTTTTGATGTTAAAAGATTAATTGAGGACATCCGCATTCTTAAAGAAGAGGGGTAATTGAATAATTGTGAATTTTGAGTTTGAATTTTTAATGAGATTGGCAACCAAGTGCCTGGATTCGAATCAGGATGTAAATAAATTATTATGTAAATTGTTTTAGAAAAATTTTTTAAATCCTTCTTATTCAATGGGAAGTTGGACAATGCATCAACTTACTCTAGCCTTTAAGAGGGCTGATATTTGAACTTCTAAAACAAACATGAATCACATCGAGCAACAATTGAGGGCATACCTGAATGCACTAGGCAAAGGTTCGCTGAATGATATCCTGTCATTATTCCATGAATCAGCCACTGTAGTATCTCCCTTGTATGGCGAAAAAAATGCCAGAGAATTTTACCATGTATTGTTAAATGACACAATCGAATCCATACTTAAGCCATTGAATTTTTTCAGTAACCTTGATACGAAAAACGGAAGTATCCATTTTTTGTATACCTGGACCATGAAAAATGGTCAAATGGTCACTTTTGAATGTGTTGACATTGTAGAGTTTGATGACAAAGGGCTGATCAAAAAACTAACCATTATCTACGATACGGTCAAAACAAGACAGTATTTTGGGTAATTCTGTTGATTTGTATTCCACTATTGGGTGTTCTGCTGTATTGGATCATTGGAAGAAAGCAAAAGATCAATCCAACACTTTTTGGTTTTAACCATTACTCATTCAAATACTGAACCTGTTCAGTTCCAAATCATTGTAATTTCGGATAACCCTCTTTGCTCCAAGCGCTGATAGTTTTCCGGTCTGGTCATTATCAACACCAATAAATTCAATATTGAGGTTTTTACAGGTTTTATAATCCCATTCCCCATCACCAAAATAAATTGTTTTGCTAAAGGGCACGTTATACAATTTTGAGGATTTCTCAATAACATCCATGATAATCTCTTCTCTGGATATAAAATCATCCGAATGACCAAAAGGTAAATCATGATGGTTGATACCAATAGCTTTCAATTTAATGATTGCCGAATCACTCCAGGATCCGGTGGCAATTCCAACCCGGTAATGTTTATCATTTAAGAGTTTATGGAAATAATCCCTTGCTCCGGGAATCTCGGTAAACTGCTTGGGGTTATCCTGTAAGGCCTCCTTTAAGCGCTGTACAAATCTGGTTTTGAATTGATAGAGTTTTTCATCTGGTATATCTTCGGTATGTTCTCTCATATAAAGTTCCCTCGTAATGCCCCAATCTGTTACATTTTCAAGTGTATGCCATTCCTGGTTGGTAATATCAATGCTTAAGGTTTCCAGAAAAGCTGTTTTAAAACATAAGTCCTCTATGGGCTTCGTATCCGTTAAAGTACCATCAATATCAAAAATCACTAATTTCATGGATAGCAGATTTAAAAAAATAGATACAGTCTATTTTTATTGAACAAACTCGATTTCTCCGAAAGTATAATCTGCTCTAATCTAATCAAAAAGATTGTCCAAATTGGTTGCTATGCCAATTCTCACACCAAAATCCTGATACTTCCCATCCCGAAAAGAAGTAATGGCTTCGATGCGAAACACCCGAAAGATATAATTGATTCCGTAACCAAGTTCCGTATAGTTCATAGCGCTATTTGTTGCGAGAAAATTGGCAATGATATTTTCACGTACTCCCAGTGTTCTGACAATAGGTATTCTTGTGAAAAGAAACTTTCTGAATTGATAGTGTAAATGAACGGTAGCATACCGGTCATCCGTACTATAACGATAATAATCCAGTAATCGGAAACTACCCACCGGATCCGTTGTTAAAAAAGGAGTCAGGTTACCAAGGAAGTGCTTATAATCCATGAAATACATTGTTTCCTTATTGAAAAAAGTACCTGCCGTAGCCTTCAGTTGAATATTCCCTCTGATCCCAATGTCAAAACCATGCCTTACGCCTATCTCAACCTGATCAAAACCAACATCACTTGAAAAAGCATTCTCTATACCTTTTCTGTAAAGGAAACTGAAAATGGGTGAAGAACCATCTATACTTGATCTTCTTCCATTCCGGATGCTGTACTTTTTCCAGGGTTCGTAGATGCCGGTAATATTCAATATCGTAGCCCTATGTTCCGGGAAGCTTGTATCTGAAAGCTGCTCATTTACGGGTGCATTAGGTGTGTAACCTTCTCCATCTCTATCTACCAACTTCCCTGTCGTATTGTTAAACAATTCCCTGCGTTCCGATAGCTCTGCAGAAAACCTAATGGTAAGCTTATCAGTAATTTTTTTACGATAGTTTAATGCAATAAAATCATGTTCCAGGATCTTCATATAGTTACGCTCCAGAAGCAAAGTAGTAAAGGTATTAACTAAGGGATGAATCGGATTGTCCCGATTGTACTGACGAATATACCTACCCCCTTTGATACTTAAATTGCCTCCCTTGGAGCGATCTCCGTGGCGTAAATCCATTTGTAAAAAACCAGATAATCTCTCACGCGCAAAGGCATAGTGGAATGTAGGGCCAATTTTGATCCAGGTTTTATTTTTGAATGTTTTAGTAAAGTTGAAATTATAATTAAAATTGACTCCCTCAACAGTATTGAAGTGCAGGGCATTGAATATGGAGGTAATGGAAAAATGCGCCCTCTCTCCTACTTTGTAGGTATTGCCAAAAATCGGATCAATCAATCGAAAACCTCCTTTTTTTGTCACCTTCAGCGTATCACCGTTCTTTTCATTGCGCTGAACAACTGCTATGCTATCATTGATCTGGTAACCTCTGATTTCTCCTTCTGACAGTGGCACAGGCCTGATCTGATTCCAATAGGTCGAATCACTCTTATATGCTAAGGAATCTATTTTGAAAGTCCTGTTGCTGATCACTTCAGGCTCTTCCTGTCTTTTTCTTTCCTCCTTCTCATATTCACGCAGCAGTTTATTCAGGTTTTTGCGACTGACCTCTTTTCCTGATGTCAGATTTTCCTGAATATTCGTTGATTTAATGGATTCGGTTTCTTTCAACTTTTCCGCAAGTTCTTTCTCAACTTTTTCATCAACAACTGTTAATTCAACATCCAGGTCCGGATTCAGGGTAATGTCGTAATCACTCACGGTGGCCAAATAGTTGTATTCAAAGTCAAACCCCAGAAAAGAACCATCTACCTCAAATTTATGGGAAACCGGCAACCAGGCCTTGTCCTCGATGGGTGCATAAACCTGCTTTATCTTAAAATCTATACCTAATTTAACTGTACTAAAATCCACAGTATAAATGCTCCAGTAATCCTCAACAATTTGTATGATGCCTCTAAAAACATCATCTCCTTTACTCCTGGGGGTCACACGTATTTTGCTTATGGCATAGCCCCTATCTGTGAAGGTCCCCAGGTATTCAAAACGATAATAGGAAAATGCACGTGGAGATAACGGTGACACTGCGCCTGCAATCTCAGGCTCATAAAAACTGCCATGAACATAATCATTCGGACTGGTATTGTTATCATCCCCACTACTGCGGACAGAGATCACTTTTTCATTGAAAGTGTTAGGCCTTTTGTAATGCACTTCACTTACCGATTCCGAGATAAAAACCCTTTTAGGATCAATACCTTCTTTTTTTAGTCGCTTACGTAAAAAGAAAGGTGAATCCTTCAATCTACCGGCTCCCTTAATATACACCTTGGATTTATACTCATCGATTTGTTGTGTATGATACTTACTCTTCGCAATCGCTTTCCGCATAATGGTATAGGCAGGATCTTCTTTACCTGCCTTCACTTCAATATCTTGCAATACAATGACCTGTGTCTTTAATACTATATCCAGTTGAACAAATTCATTAGTCACCGCTACCTGTCTTACCTGGGTTTCATACCCAAGAAACTGAAATACGACCTCATAATTTCCAGGTGGTAATTTTACTTCATAGTATCCCTCAATGTTGGTAGTCGTTCCTGTTTCGATTGATTTGACATATATTGTTGTGAAAGGCAAAGGCTCTCCATTATCAGTTCTCACATATCCTTTTATACCATTCCCATAAGTATTCAAATAAAAAAGCAAAATTGATAGGGTTAAAAAGAATCTATGCATGGGTAAAATTGGGTTTATCATGATTGTTTTGAGTTATGACCGTTAACATCTTGTTTACACCTATTGTAGATGTCAAATATGATCAATCTGTTGCCTGGGCTTTAAATAATATTTTCAAAGCCCTGATTTCAAGACATTCACAAATAAAAAAGGCATTGAGTTTTTTTTATATTAAAACATGCACCATGATTTCTATTATCCATTGATTTAAGTTGATCACCTGTTGGTAACATTTGAAATTTGTTCTAATTCATTCAAAATTAAGAAACCAAAATTCACAATTACCTAAATAGTTGTTTGACCAATAAAGCTTAATTAACTAAATTTCTGAAGTTGAACGATTTCACAAAAGTCATGCCTACCGTAAAATTTACCTATGCGCTCAAGCGCTTTTATCCTGATCTCAAAGAAGTAAGGGTCCAGGGAAAAACAGTGGCAGAGGTACTAAAAGACCTGGATAAATTATATCCAAAGCTTTCTACCTATATTGTTGATGATCAGGGAATGTTGAGAAAACATGTGAATATTTTTATTGGTAATACACTGATCGAGGATAAGGAATCCCTCGGTGACATGGTTGATGAAGAAGATGAAATATTCATCATGCAAGCCCTTTCAGGAGGTTAGCCTGGAAAATAAAATGTTATAGTCTTTCACTCACAGGAGGAAAATCTAAACCAACAAATCAATAAAACTCAAAATTTTAACCATGTCGACAGAAAAGAACACATTATTATTAGGCACTCGAAAAGGATTAATTGTATACAAAAGAAACACAAACGGATGGCAATATGTTGGTGACTCTTTTCCGGGAATTCCGGTCTCCTATGCAATCAGCGATGAAAAACAACAAAAATGGTGGGCATGCCAGGACCATGGTCATTGGGGTTGTAAATTGCATTACTCGGCAGATCAGGGACAGAGCTGGGAAGAAGTTCAGGCACCAGTATATCCGGAAAATGAGGAAATCAAAGATGGAGTTCCTGCTTCACTTAAATATTTATGGGTCCTTCAACCAGAGGTAAACGGAAATGCCGATCACATCTTGATAGGAACAGAACCAGGAGGTTTGTTTGAAAGCAAAGATGGAGGGAAAGATTTTCAATTGGTTGACGGGCTGTGGAATCATCCGTCACGCAAGACAGGCTGGTTTGGAGGTGGAAGAGATCATCCCGGGATCCATTCCATAGTAGTCGACAAAAACAATCCAAATCATATTTATATAGGAATCAGCTGCGCGGGCGTATTTGAAACAAAAAATGGCGGTAAGGATTGGCACCCTATGAATAAAGGGTTGAAAGCCGAATTCTTGCCAGATCCCGATTCCGAAATTGGTCAGGATCCTCATTTACTGGTAGCCCATCCGAAAAATCAAAAAATCATGTGGCAGCAAAACCACTGTGGTATTTTTAAATCGGATGATGGAGGCACGCTATGGTATGAAATCTCCTCCAACAATGGTCCTGCCCGGTTCGGATTTGCCATTGCACTTGATGAAGAAGATACCAATACCGCCTGGGTAGTGCCAGCTGTCAGCGATGAGGTTCGCGTAGCTATTGATAAATCCCTTTGTGTATGCAGAACTACAGATGGTGGTAAAAGCTGGGAGACTTTGACACAAGGGCTACCGCAGGAAAGTTGTTATGATATTGTATTCAGACATGCTTTGGATACTACAGGGAGTACTGTAGCTTTTGGAACAACGACTGGTAATCTTTACATATCCAATGACAAAGGCGATAGCTGGGACTGCTTGAATCACAATCTTCCTTTAATACATTCTGTAAGGTTTGTCTAAGCATCATTTAATCCAAATGTTGCTATAAAATTTGGTCCCGAAACTTCTGTTTTGAATTCAAACATTTGTAAGGTATAGCCTGGTTTATTTTTTTTAGTTCAGAAGGCTCCATCTAAATTTCTCGTTTTGAAAATCAAAACTTTAAGAAGTTATGGAGACCAATCAAGTTCTTGATGGGGATTTCCCACAAAATAGAACATTGGATGTAGAAGCCAGACTTGCCAGTGGAGGAAAACGCTTTATAAATTATATCATTGATCGGATTGCCAGCTATGTTGTAGCCATCCTGGTCTTTGTTTTCATCTTTGCTATTGATGAAAATGCGCTAAATGATGAAGAGGACTTAGATCTTATATACCTCTTATTAGTATATGGCAGTATTACGCTTTATTATTCTGTGATGGAAGTGGCTTTCGGAAAGACACTTGGCAAACTTATTACAGGAACAAAAGTAGTAACTAAAGATGGACATCATCCAAACTTCGGAAATACTTTGGGGCGTACGCTCTGTAGGTTTATTCCTTTTGAACCTTTTTCTTTTCTTGGAAACAAAGCTATTGGGTGGCATGATAGTATTACCAATACCAGGGTGATCAACGATAAATAGTCTCAACTACAGTATTAAGTCTATAGTAATGAGCATTTAACGTTATTCACAAAAAGGCTACAAATTAATTTTTAAACTTGGAGTATAAGGTGTCTGACGTTTTTCAAATATCGGTCACTTCGGCTACTCTTTTCTTTTTTCCAAGATATTTTATCTATAGTCTTGACTGATTACCTGGTTAACACCACGTAATCCTTGAGCAGGGTTTTTAGAAAAGCCTTTTTGTCTTTGGGTTTTTCCTCAATGTTTAGCTCACTGCACAATTTATCAACCAACATGGTCAGTGCTTCTCCATGGGCTTTATTAGGGTGTTTATTGATTGTATGAAGCAGGTTTTGGACAAGCAACATACTTTCCTCGCTCAGCTTGCGTGCTTCGGGGTATTCAGGGTTGTAATTCTCCAACGAGCTGATCTTCAATATATCATTCAGTCCAAAGCCGATCGTTGGGTCCGTTTTAATGATCACGGTATTCGCCATCATATCCCCTATCCTTTGTCCCTTATCGGAAGAACTGATTAATATGGAGGCAATAGTGCCCAAAGAAAAATAGATATCCACAATTCGGAACACCCATCGAAGAAGGTAATCGCTCAGTACAGGTTCCTTTCCATTCAATTTGATCACTTTTATTTTTAATGCCTTTTTCCCAATAGTTTGACCATCCATGATGATCTCACTAACCAGCGTGTAAAAAAAGAATATCAATGAAGTAACAATATAGGTAATGACCTCTCCTACCGTGGATGCCAGCATGGCTGCCAAAATGAAAACCGAGCTCCAAATAATGAGGGAATCCAGAAAAAATGCAAGTATTCTTTCCTTTAAACCAGCCATTTCATATTGTATCACTACGTTCTGTGTAGTATTAATCTCAATAGTTTGCATTTAAATATCTGAAGTGTATCTTTTAAAAATTTTACAAACGTACCATTTAACATTTCCATTTCTTTCTAAAAATCATCGAAAATATTTAAATAGCAACTTCTACACAACCAATTAGTCAATAAACACATTTCTTAGTGAAAGAAACCAAATTTATAGAGCAAAATAAGGAAAAGTGGAAAGAATTTGAACAAATCTTAAAATCTTCTAAAAGAGATCCCGATCAACTCAGCAGGCTATTTGTCCAAATAACTGATGACCTTTCTTACGCCAGAACTTTTTATCCTTTCAGATCAGTCCGTATCTATTTAAACAATACAGCACAAAAAGTATTTTATAGTATATATAAAAACAAAAAAGAGAGAAAGCACCGGTTTATCCAATTTTGGAGAGAGGAATTGCCCATCATTGTGTATCAATGCAGGAAAGAACTTATTTTATCATTTGTCATATTTGCTCTTTCAGTGGCCATTGGAATTCTTTCCTCCGTAAATGATCCAGATTTCAGCAAAACCATTTTAGGTGAGAGTTACGTTGAGATGACCGTTGAAAACATCAAAGGTGGTGATCCCATGGCAGTCTATAAAAAAATGAATGAAGTGGATATGCTACTCGGGATTACGGTAAACAATGTACTGGTAGCATTCAGAACATTTATTTTGGGTGTCTTTTTTGCTATTGGCACAGTGGCAATCATGGTCTATAATGGTATCATGGTAGGGACCTTTCAATATTTTTTTATTGAAAGGGATTTATTTATGGAATCGTTCCTGACCATCTGGATACACGGCACCTTGGAAATATCGTCTATCATTATTGCGGGTGGCTCAGGGTTGGTTTTGGGAAAAGGGCTTTTATTCCCGGGAACTTATTCAAGGCTCCAGTCTTTTCAGGTGTCGGCTTTGAGGGGATTAAAATTGCTGATTGGTGTAGTGCCTATATTAGTGTTTGCTGCCATACTGGAATCATTTGTCACCAGATATACTGATGTTCCGGATATTTTAAGGGCATCGATCATTCTACTTTCCGCTTTCTTTATTGCATTGTATTTTATCTGGTATCCTATTAGGAAAGCCAGGAATTCACAGGATATTTCGATGCGGGATGTCCAGCTTGCTCCGCAACGTAGCAATGTTTTACAAGTGAAGGATAAGATCAAATCCAGTCATGAGATATTCAGGGATGTGATCACCTTTTACAAAAAATATTTTACAAGATTGCTGAAGATCAATATAATCAGTGCGCTCATTTATGTACCTCTCGCCGTTTATGTCTTAAGTGATCATCTAAAGGGAGATCCGACCTATCAGCAATGGATGTTTGGAAAAATTTCAACCTTCTTTTCATATGATGAGTTGCCTATACTGTATTTATTGAATACCATTTTAGTTACAGTTAATGTCTTTTTCATATTCACATTTTTACATAAAGAAACATCGGACTCTGACACTTCTAAAAACAGGTTTGGCAGGAACCTGATCATTTTTTTAAAATGCCTCGCATTCATGGCTTGCGTAAATACACTATTTTTCCT
This sequence comes from Splendidivirga corallicola, assembly GCA_030442035.1. GTDB lineage: Bacteria > Bacteroidota > Bacteroidia > Cytophagales > Cyclobacteriaceae > Splendidivirga > Splendidivirga corallicola. Next base: position 13,628 of record JAUJEA010000013.1, on the reverse strand, counting down.
TCCGGATGCACTGGCCATTATTACATTGTTGCTATCGCTTCCGATTATTGCATTAAGCATTTTTATTAGTATTCATGATAAACGAAACATTTTCACTGCTTTTGGACAATCATTCCAATTGTTATCAGGTAATTACGGGCGAATGATACAACTTTTCCTCACGCTGGCCTTTCTCACATTTACCTTTTTCTTTTTTATGAATTCCCCGTTTCTACTATTTTATATAGAAATCCTGAAATGGAACCTGCCTTTTGAACCACAACAAATGGAGTCCATATTCATCATTGTAAGTGTATTTATTTCTATTGTTGCAATGAACATAGCGCTTCCTCTTTTATTCAGTGGAAAGGGACTTTTATTTTTTTCCTTAAAAGAAATTAAGGAAGCCAACGGGTTGAAGGAAAGGATCAGAAATTTCGGAACGATAAGCAAATCATATTGAGACGGGCAATGAATAATCGCACTATAAAGTTCATAGTAACCATCATGATGTCCTTATCTATGATTACAAGTGGCACTTTGAATTGTTTGGGGCAAGGGGCTCAAAATGAGCAGGCAAAAAATATCGCACCGGAACTAAGAAAATTCGACAAAAAAGACTGGAACAAGCTAAAGCAGGAAAATGAGCTGGATCAGATAAAAGATAAAATCAAGCAAGAAAATAAACAACAGGCTAATAACCTTTCGTTTAATATGCCATTATTTTCTTCAGCAGGACCGGTTTTTAAAATCATTATGTATGTTGTTTTCATAGCTATATTGGTCTTTATCATTAGCAAGTTGTTTAATTTTAATGCCTTCTCTCGAAGTAACACCAAGCTAAAAAAACAAGAGTATACCATTGAGGACTTGGAAGATCACCTGCATGAATCTGACCTAGATAGATTCTTGCGAGAAGCATTGGAAAATAATGACCTTCGATTGGCTTTGAGGATTTATTACCTGATGATCATTAAGGAACTAAGTCAATTGAATTGGATACTATGGAAAAAGGACAAAACAAATAATGAATATGTATACGAAATGAGAAACAAAGAAGGAGCCGATACTTTCGAGCATCTGACCCTAACTTTTGAAAGAGTATGGTATGGAGACCTGGAAGTCAATCAGTCCTTTTTTGATAGCACTAGTATTAAATTCAAAAATTTCATCGATCTGATCAGAAATAAAGACATTGAAAAATAGAAATCACGTCCTTACTGTTGTAGCGATTATTGCTATTTTGGCGATACTGGCCATCTTTATATACTATTATAAAAGAGATGGCAGAAAAAGTTATAGCTGGACTGAAACTTACAAGATAGATGAAAAACAACCCTATGGAGCTTATATTATTTCAGAGCTACTGAAAGGTACAAGTGACGATCATACATTTGAAGTTTCCAAAAAAGCCATAAGAAATTATGATTTTGGGGCTTATAAAGGAACATCAAATTACGTATTCATTGGAAGCCGCTTGTTTTATAGTGAGGTTGATTTGGATAGTTTGCTTTCATTCGTTTCCAAAGGAAACAATGCTTTTATCTCCTGTGAAGATTCTCCCTCCGTTGCTTCAATTCTGGATTACCTGCTTGACATAGATTGTGATCATTACTTTTGGTTTGTAGAAGATGATGCCGTAGATCTAAATCTTCCGGAATATGCCTTAACAGCTAATAAGAAATATGAAATTGATCATATTAAAAGATATAAACGCTACACACAATCCTGGCTCACTTTTGACAGTCTGGATTGTGATACCAATATCAGGATATTAGGCTATGTCAATGACGACAATCCCAATTTCATTGAGGTGCCTTATGGTCAGGGATTCTTTTATATTCATAGTGTTCCTGATGCTTTCAGTAATTTACATATGGCCCATGAGCCAGGCCTTGTCTATGCAGAGAAAGTCTTTTCGTATTTACCGGAAGGAAACATCTATTGGGATGAGTATAGTAAGCTACCAAATCTGTCAAACGATTCAAATCGGGGACAACAGGAAAGCCCTTTCAAATATATTTTATCACAGCCCGGTCTAAGATGGGCCTGGTATCTTTTGTTGTCCCTTGTTTTATTGTATTTGGTATTCCAGGCTAAAAGAAAACAAAGGACAATTCCTGTTATTGAGTCAAACACCAATACTTCGATTGAATTCACGGAAACAATTGGAAGACTTTATTTTCAGCAAAACAATCATAGGAAGCTAGGGCTTCTGAAAATGAAATTATTCCTGGAATATATTAGAAATCATTACCATATCAACACGAATGAAATCGACGAAAACCTAATTCAAAAAATTGTAACAAAATCTGAAGTTCCATTCGAAAGTGTTGAACGTATCTTCAGAATGTACAATAGGATAAACAAGATAACTGAAGTCTCTGAAGAATTACTCATTAATTTTCATGAAGCTATTCAAGCGTTTTATCAAAATTGCAAATAAATAATATGGAAGAAACTATAGAACAAAATCAATTTCAGGAAGAACTGAATGATCTGCGAAACCATGTTCTGAAGGTAAAAAATGAGGTTCATAAGGTCATAGTCGGACAAGACAAGATGATCGATCTTTTTCTTGCTGCATTATTCACAAAAGGGCATGTGCTTCTGGAAGGAGTTCCGGGTATTGCCAAGACCCTTACGGCTAAATTACTGGCTAAAACGATTTCTGTTGATTTTTCCAGGATACAGTTCACGCCTGATTTAATGCCCTCTGATGTTATCGGCACTTCGGTTTTCAATATGAAAAACTCTGAATTCGTTTTCAATCAGGGTCCTGTTTTCTCCAACGTGGTACTTATTGATGAGATCAACAGATCTCCGGCAAAAACACAGGCATCTTTGTTTGAAGTAATGGAAGAAAGGCAAGTAACTGTGGATGGTCAAACATACCTCATGGAGTTCCCTTTTATGGTTGTAGCCACACAAAATCCCATTGAACAGGAAGGCACATATAAGTTACCCGAAGCACAATTAGACCGTTTCCTGTTCAGAGTAAAATTAGAATATCCTTCACTGGATGATGAAAAAATAATTCTGAAAAGATTCAAAGAGGATTTTAGCCTGGATCAAAATCAAAAGATTGCCAAAGTCCTTAACAAAACCAATCTTAAAAAATGCCAGGAAATCATCGAAAAGATCCACATCAAGGATGAACTGCTTGACTACATTGCAGCTTTGGTACATAACACAAGAAACAACGGTGATCTATTCCTTGGGGCTTCTCCGAGAGCATCCCTGGCCATTATGAAATCCGCTAAAGCCATTGCCGCTATGAAAGGGCGTGAATTCGTCATTCCCGATGACATTCAATTTGTAGCTTATCCGGTGTTAAATCATCGAATTATGCTTACCGCCGAAAGAGAGATGGAAGGCTTTGAAGTGGAAGATATTATCAAAGGCATCATTCAAAACATAGAAGTACCAAGGTGATCAGGATTGTCAGGAATTTATATTTACCCTTGAGATTCTTTTATGCCGCAGGAGCGGTCATTGTCCTTTTTATATTCAGCTTCATTATTCCGTGGTTATTTCCTGTAGCACAAACGGCTTTGGTAATACTTATTGCCATACTGGTGGTAGATACACTATTACTCAATAATGCAGGCACCAAAGTTCAATGCTCAAGGGACATGGCTAAATTATTGTCCCTGGGATCCGACAATAAGGTTAAATTGACCATCGAAAATCAGTCTGGCATTCCATTAAAAGTATCAGTGATTGATGAGCTTCCCTTTCAATTGCAAAAAAGAGATTTTAATATTCACCTGAAGCTTCAACCAAAAGAAAAGAAAATTCTTTCTTACGATCTTAGACCGTTGGTACGTGGCGAATATGCATTTGGGAAAGTCCATACTTTTATCAGATCTATCATTGGTTTCGCTGAGAGAAGATGTAGCCATAACCTGGAAAAGAATGTGCCGGTATATCCATCGATCATTGAAATGAAGCAATATGAGCTTATCTCTCTTTCTCAGACAAGTTACATGCAGGGAGTAAAAAAAATCCGCCGACTAGGGCATAGTTATGAGTTTGAGCAAATAAAAGAGTATGTAAAAGGTGATGATTATCAAAGTGTGAATTGGAAGGCAACAAGTCGTGTAAATCGTATTATGGTAAATCACTATGAAGATGAAAGATCACAACAAATTTATTGTCTTGTAGACAAAAGCAGATCCATGAGAATGCCATTTAACGGGCTCAGCCTTCTGGATCATGCGATCAATACAAGTCTGGTTATCGCCAATACTGCCATCAATAAACAGGACAAAGCAGGATTAATCACTTTCTCAGATAAAATAGATAGTGCATTAAAAGCAGACAGGCAGAGAAATCAATTGAAAATGATCCTGGAAGCACTTTATAAACAGAAAGAAGGTAATCTTGAGGCAAACTATGAATTAATGTACAGGGTTATCAAGAATTTCATTAAAGGAAGAAGTCTGATCTTTCTTTATACAAATTTCGAAAGTAGTTATGCCCTGCAAAGAGCGCTTCCCATTATCAGGAAAATCAATCAGTTGCACCTACTGGTAGTTGTTTTTTTCAAGAATACCGAAATAATAGAATACAGCAAACATATGGCGGAAGATATGGAGCAAATATATCTCAAAACCATTGCGCAAAGTTTTGTTTCGGAAAAAAACCAAATTGCCAATGAGTTAAGGCAATATGGAATTCAAACCATTTTAACAAAACCGGAAGAGCTATCCATCAATTCGGTCAACAAATATCTGGAATTAAAAGCCCGGGGAATGATTTAAATCTTTGCTCATCGATACTACTATGTATAAGATCACCTTTTAAATTCCAGTGCGATTCAGGCCCGCCTGTTTATTCAAACAATCCCTTTATCTAACACTTAATTAACCAGTCCTAAAAAAGTATCATTTGATATTGTTAGAAAGGATTATTGCCTTGTTTAGGCAAGATTTTAGATAAAAGACTCAACATGAAAGACAAATGCTGTGGCTTTTTTCTTTTTTTCAGAGAAACAAAACGATCAAATTTGTAAGCTTTTAATGGAATGGATCAAGAAGAGTGCAAAGTTTGTGTGATTAGGATAAAGTAAAAAAGATAATGGATATTAAACTTTACAAAAGCAAGGTTTAATTGCCGGCTTAAACATGTATACTGGTCTTTATACTAAATTCTTGCTACTTATTACTGTAGCGAGGGCTTTTTAGTAGGGACTAATTAAGAATCCCAGGCTTTGTGTAAACTGGCAGTTGGAGAATCCTCAGCATTTCACTATATATTTTATAAATAAAATACTAATTTTGAGACAGATATACCGAAGCTATCTTAATGCTTTGGTGTTCTAATGGATAAGATTAGCGGTGACCTAAGCGAAAGTTTCGATTTTAGTCATAACGAATTTCGGATCACAGACATAAAGGCTTTTCCTCTTTCTTCTCCTAAACCAGGTTTCAGTGGAAGCAATAATTGAGCAAATTTCTATTTACTATTAAAGTCAAGAGGTATTGCAGAATAATGATACTGTTAAGGCGGAAGTTGATAAGCTTCTGAAGAAAGCTCATGAACTGAGGATCAAGAACCTTTCCAAAAGTGTGGAACTGGCTGAAGCAGCCCTTACCATCAGTAAAAAGATCGGATCCAAACAGCTCATTGCTCAATCGCTAAACCAGCTCTCACTTTTTCAAATGATCTTTGGTAACTATCCATTGTCAAAGGAATATTCGGACAAGGCTCTTAAGATCTTCAAGAAACTAAAGGATCTCAAAGGAATAGCAGATACCAAGTATAACATTGCCAGCATCTTCTATAAAACAAACAGGCTTTTTGAAGGACTGCAGTATTTGTTGGATTGCCTGATGATCTATCGGCAATTTGAAGATCATCATAATGAAGCCCGGGTTTTTAAGTTTATGGGAGTTATTTATGAGTACTTTGGAGATGAATCAAGTGCTATAAGCGCCTATGAAAATTCTATAAAGGCCAGTCTTAAGATTAAAGATACAAACCTTGAATCCAACGCCTATAATCCTCTTTCCGGTATTTACCTCAATAGGGGTAAGCACAAACTTGCCATGCAAATTATTGAAAAGAGCATACACTTAAAGGAAGAATCCGAAGATATCCGGGGATTGGCTTTTGCCCTATATGGAAGAGGAAAAATTCACACCAAACTTGGAAATTATGTGGAAGCGGAAAGAGATCTTGTTCGATCTTTGGAAATTCACAGAGAAATGAGAGAATGTGTCGGTGAGGGCATGTCTTGCCATAAACTCGGGGCCATGTTCCAGCAAATGAAAGACTATAAAAATGCTAAAGAGTATCTTCAACTGGCTCTGGACATAGCAGAAGAATATGATATTATTTTCATCCAGTTTAGAGTATCTTTCATTTTATATGAAATTAACAAAGATGAAGGCAATGCCGAAGAGGCGCTTTATTATTTGGAAAAATACATGGCCACCAAAGAATCCGTGATCAATACACATACTTTTGATGTGATCAAAAGCTATCAGGCCATTGCCAAGGTTGAGACCCTGGAAAGGGAAACAAAATTGCATAAAGAAAAAGCAGAGATTATTGAACAAAAAAACACCGAACTGGATTATTTCTTTTATCGTATTTCCCATGATCTCCAAGGACCAATTGCTTCATTAAAGGGCTTAAATAACCTTGCCAGCATTGATATCAGGGACGAGGTGTCCAAAAACTATGTTGGCATGTATAAAAAGCAGGTTGACCGCATAAACAATATTATTACGGAGTTGATCAATCTGACGAAAATGAATCACCTGGAAGTGATAAAACAGCCTATAGATTTTAACCTAATGGTGGATGATTGTTACCATTCCTTGACTCAATATCCAAATTTCAACAAAATTGAGCTCATCAAAAGTATCGATGAACACATTGAGTTTTGTTCGGAATGGCCGATTGTAAACACTATCTTTCAAAACCTGATTGAAAACAGCATTAAATATTCAAGCACTAAAGAAAGAGAGCCATACCTGAAAGTATCAGTCAAAAAAAGAAAGAAATATATTAAAATCATTGTTGAGGACAATGGTATGGGTATTGATCCAGAGCACCAGGAAAAAGTATTTGATATGTTCTACAGGGCCAATGATACCATTGAAGGAACAGGATTAGGGTTGTATATTTTAAAAAGAGCTGTCGAACGTCTTAGCGGCCAGGTTAAACTCGAGAGTAATCTAAAACTGGGATCGACTTTTACCGTCATGCTTCCATTTGAATTGAAGTAACTGGTTAATTTGAAATGGAGCTTAAACTAAATTCCTGGCCCCTATTGATTCCTTGGTAACTAATGGTTACTACTTCATTTGAGAGCCTTGAGAATCAAATCCTTTCAAACGATCTACCAATATATCGGTGCTCTCCAGCTTAAAAACCATACTTGATAAAAATCACCGACTTTAACCGTTAATACATACTTTCGTCCGCTAAAATAAAAAGGTTACCTTTTAAACCACTTCTACGTTAAACAGAGGCAGTTATACCATTTATGGGTACCCAAAAATCGCTATCCCAATACACACCAAAAATAATTCACTAACAAAACCCTTAAATCATGAAGAACCCTAAACTATCAATCGCTTTTGTCTTACTTACGGCATTGTGCGTCACTGCGAGTGACATGATGGCTCAGACCATTACGACACCAAGGAACGCCAGCCCTGCTGGAAAGGTTAGTCAAACCGTTGGAATTTCGAAGGTAACCATTAAGTACTCAAGACCTTCAGTAAGAGGTCGTGAAATCTGGGGAAAACTTGTTCCTTATGGTATGAATAATCTTGGTTTTGGAACCGCTACAGCTTCGCCCTGGAGAGCAGGTGCCAATGAGAACACCACCATTACCTTTTCACATGATGCAAAAATAGAAGGGAAAGATATTGCAGCCGGAACTTATGGATTACACATAGACGTAAAAGAAGGAGGCAACGAAGCCACACTTATTCTATCCAATAATTCCAGCTCATGGGGAAGTTACTTTTATGATGAAAAAGAAGATGCACTTAGAGTAGGCATCAAAACAGAGGAAATTCCTATGACCGAAACATTAACTTACAACTTTGTTAATATGACGCCAACCTCAGCAACAGCTGCGTTGGATTGGGAAAAGAAAAGATTCCCTTTCAAAGTTGAATTTGATGTACATGACATTGTATTGGCCAATGCCAGTGATGAATTGAGATCAGTTACAGGCTTTGGATGGCAAGGTCCCTTAAGTGCCGCGCAGTACTGCCTCCAAAACGATGTTCATTTGGATAAGGCCATGGCTTGGGCAGACCAATCAATTGCTACACAAGCTAATTTCCAAAACCGATCTGTAAAGGCTCAAATATTGGCCAAGCAAGGTAAAGTAGAAGAGGGTAAAACCCTAATGAAGAAAGCATTGGATGATCCTTCAGCTAATGCTAATAATTACTATGCTTATGGCAGACAATTAATCGGCCTTGATATGGATGAGGAAGCTATGGAAGTTTTTGAGAAGCTTAACAAAAAATGGCCTGATCACTGGTTAGCGCCACATGGATTGGCCAGAGGATATTCAGCGTTAGGTGACTATAAGAAAGCCTTGAAACATGAAAGAATTGCCCTGGAAAAAGCACCTCAGGGAAGTAAACAATTTTTGCAAGGATATGTAGAAACACTCGAGGCAGGCAAAGACTTTAACTAAACTTTACAAGATTTCCCATAAATGTAAGTCAGGGCCGTCTCAAAAAATTTGAGGCGGCTCTTTTTTTATGATGTTCTTATTATCTCATTTTATTTCAATCAGCCAATATATCTGGGTAAAGATGCTGTAAAGCGCCAAAGTGTTGAAGTATTCAATTTAACATCCGGAAATGTGTTGAATTCCATTCATCATTCAAAATTCATAACTCAAAATCCCTAAGCAATTCCCCTAATTTTTAATTTAGGTTTTTACCCTAGTGTGTAAAACTCCATTTCTTGCTTATTTCAAATTCAAAACCTCTGCATTTGCCTTAACCATATTCAAGGTTGGTTAATCATACAATTTCCCTTTAAAAACAATTTAAATGAAAAGGCTGATTTCTACATTATTTACCATTGGTTTGGCCATTTGTTCTTCACTGGCACAAAACCATGAAATTAGGGCATTCAAAACACTTCATGTTGGCAAGATGGATCAAAGCAAACAACATTTTGCAAGAATGTATCAGGTCAAAAGGGAGCCTTTGCACAGGAAAAGGCTAATCTTACCGGAGCCGGCTCAACAAGGTTCAGGTAATGATGTGGTAATAGCAGCCTCGCTGCATAAGGTCAATTCTGCGCAAGTTCTTGACACATTGGCCAACGGACAAAACATTGATTTGGGCTATCCCTATGACAATGGCATTGCCAGTTCTCGTGATGGGTACGTTGTAGCCACCACCAATCAAGCCGTCTGGATCTATAATCCTCAGGGTGTACTACAACAATCTTTAGATTGGAATGTCTTTGCAGGTCCGGGAGGAACAATCGATCCTCAGGTAGTATATGATCCGACTCATGATAGGTTTATTGTAATCATTTTGAAAACTTCATCCGGTGCCAGTGGAGGGGTTTGGGTTGTTGTTTCCAATTCAAATGATCCAACCGGTGCCTGGACAAGCTATAGCATTCCAATGACAGCCACCGAACCCAATACCGACATCTTCGCTGATTTTCCTCATTTGGGGATCTCATCTGACAGGCTATACATACTTTCTAACTTTTTTGATTCTTTCGGATTAGCCTATACTGCCATTTGGGATATTTCCCTGACAGATCTTTATGCCGGGTCATTTGTTCCCGGATTTCATAGAATTGGAAATGACACTGAAATGAGGTTTGTTAATTACGCCGACGACACCTATGGTTCCGATTATTATGGAATCAGCCCAAGAGATAGTACGATCGTACTTTATAAATTTAACGGTGGGAATTTAGAAACAGACACCATTTCAACTCCGTCACAATTTGTCAATGTGAATTTGGGTATTGTGACACCAGGACAAATGATTTCAGGGGCAGGAGACGGTAACGGTCTTGCGGCATTTTATAAGGATGGCACCATTTACTATGGACACATTGGTGTACTAAGTCAGGCAACTCCAAAACCTGTAATAATCTATGGTCAGATAACAGTAGATGCAAACCTTGGCAATAGCACTGCCTCCACTCCCATTGCATTTTATGATGAGAACAGGACCTTCGGTTTTGGTACATTATCGTATGCGGGTTACAAAGGATCTAACAGTAAGGCTGCAGCGCTTTATGTGGTATTAACCGGTACTTCCTCCAATTATTTAGGTACCGTAGCCTATCAAATTGACCCTTATCAAAACGTCACAGGTCCTATGCTATTAGCTGAAGGTGATACTATCATTGGCTATAGGGTGGGAGATTATATTCAGGCCAGATATCAACCCGGTAGCGAAAGAAAAATATGGGTAACAGCCCAACGGGCTACCACCGAAGGAGGCATCAATCTTAATCCTGCCGACGATTTTTATTTACAGGCACGGTTAATTCAATTGCAAATGGATTCCATACCGCAGAATGCAATACCTGTTTTATCACAACCAATAACTGATACCACCTTTGCCGCTGACTTTGGATCGGCCGTTTACGATCTCAGCCCGGTTTTTACGGATGCCGATGCCGACAATCTAACTTACACTGCATCTTCCTCAGATACCTTGGCAGTAACAGTGAATATAAGCGGATCGCAATTGACCGTAACGCAAATCACTCAGACGGGAATGGGCTCATCTACAATAAGGATAATAGCCAATGATGGTAATTATGGTACTGCCCACGATGATTTTTATGTAATTGTTGGGCAGGAACCTCCTAATAACCCCCCGGTGGTAGCTCAGGCATTTCCTGACACAACTTTGGAAGTATCCTTTACAGAGGCCACATTTCAACTTGGAGAAACATTCTCGGATGCCGATGATGATGAGCTCACGATATCCGCCCAATTATCCACGGAAGGGACTGTAAAAGTGGAAATAGCACAAACTACCATGTTGGTATCAGAATTAGGAGTAGGTAGTACCGAAGTGACACTCACTGCTGATGATGGCCGTGGTGGAACAGTAGAGGATGTATTCACTTTAACAGTAGCCGAAAGACAAAACAATAACGCACCTGTGGTAGTCAACCCTATCCAGGATACGATATTAACACCTGGCTATAGTCTGGTTAAATTGATCATTGATACTGTTTTCTCGGATGCAGATGAGGATATATTAACTTACGTTGCATATTCTGCTGACACTGCTGTTGTAACAGCGTCATATTCCAACGGAAGCTTAAACATTACCGAAATAGGCGAAGGAAGCACCATGGTCAGCCTGGTGGCAGACGATGGATTTCAGGGCACCGCAACTGACAGATTCATTGTAACATCTGGTAATGTGACTCCCAATAGTGCGCCTACTGTAGCACAAAGCATTGCTGATACCACTTTAGTTTTGGGTTCAGGAAATGTGTATATCAATTTTGCAAATACTTTTGCCGATAGTGATGGGGACGATCTTAGTTATTCTATCTTCTCCACAAATCCTTCCGTCTTAACTGCTCAGATTAATGATAACGACTCAATCTATTTAAATTTAGAAAGTACCGGAAGCACCGTTATAAGTTTAACGGCTAATGATGGTCATGCAGGATTTGCAACTGATGAATTCACAGTAACTGTTACCAATACAACCACAGTTGAAAATAATCCACCCACTGTGATAGAATCTATGGCAGATACAACATTCACATCCGGGTTTTCTGTTTCTTTAATTGACATTTCGAATGTATTCTCAGATCAGGATGGGGATCCTCTCACATACACCATCACATCATCTGATGAATCCGTTGTCACTGCAACATATTCTGCAGAGGGCTTATCTTTGACGGAAGTTGGTATTGGATCCACCAACGTGAATATCACGGTCGATGATGGTAATGAAGGAACTGCCTCTGATGAATTTGTGGTCACAGTAAATGAAGAAGAGACTATCCTTTCAATACAGGATGAACTGATTGAGGTGCATGACATGTATCCCAATCCGGCAACCAATACAGTTTCGATCCGGTTCAATGTGGCAAAAGCGGGACATTACACGGCAGAACTTGTTGATATTCAAGGAAAGCAATCCATAATTTTAACCGGAAGAAGATTAAAGCCAGGTGAATCTCTGCTTAATTTCAATGTCAATGCTTTTGCACCCGGCGTTTATATTCTCCGGATCAGCGGAGAAGGGCCAGGTAGCATTGCAGAACGCAAACTTGTTATTGAGAGGTAATATTGCTGACCGATTAGCAGAGTGCACCAAAGGCAACTAAAAATGTGGATTACAAATGGTTGTATAAGCATTCTGAAATTTTAGTGTGGAGAATACTTTCGGGTGTTACTTGAGCCTTTCTCTCCCACAATACACATTGTAGTGGTCGCCTCTTAAAAATCCAATAAGTGTCATTCCGGCTTCTTTTGCCAGTTGAACGGCCAGGCTGGATGGGGCACCTACCGCCACTAACATTGGAATGCCTGCCCTGATACTCTTTTGTACCAGTTCAAAACCTACCCTTCCGCTTACCAGTAAGATAGTATCCTCCAAAGGAACTAAACCTTGATGTAAAGAGGCTCCAATCAATTTGTCCAGGGCATTGTGCCTCCCAATATCTTCGCGCATCAACATCAATTCCCCATCAGAAGAGAACAAACCCGAAGCATGTAAACCCCCTGTATATTTAAAAACCGTTTGAGCCTTTTTTAAACGATCAGACAATTCTATGATCAGTTTTGGATCAACGACCGGTTTGTTAGGAATTACCGGTTGGCAGGCATTGGTCATAACAGCATCAATAGTGGATTTTCCACATACGCCACAGCTGGAAGAAGTATAGAAATAACGCTCCAGCTTCTTTATATCAATCTCCACACCTTCCTTCATTTCAACTTTCACAACATTGCCTTCCTCTTCAGGCTTGACATTCGTACAATAGGCAATGTTTTTTACCTGGTCGAAATTTGTGATAATACTCTCCGTGAATAAAAATCCGAGCGCCAATTCAAAATCATTTCCGGGTGTTCGCATCGTTACCGAAATGCTCTTTCTTACCCATTCACTATCTTTTAGATAAATTATCTGGATTTCCAAAGGTTCTTCCACGACCAACAAATCATCATGATCTCCTTTTTCCAACCCTTTAACCTTCAATAACTTCGCATTCACAACACTAGAAGAAATACTCATAACCGTTTTAATTTCATCATGAATCCTTTATACAATTTACGCAAACTAAAAAGATACACAATGGGATTACCATTGATTAATAACCTGAATTTAACACACGCATACCATTAACTTTTAACTATTTATCGATAACAAAGTTTTAAATGGTCAATGCTATAAACAAAAAAGAGGCTGTCTCAAAAGTATTTGAGTAGCCTCTTTTGTTTTTTATAAGGTTTAATTTTTGATTTTTTGTTTTCAATTCTCCCTGTGGCAAGTTGAGACTGGGGGATAGAAAAAACATGGTTTTATGCGGCCTTTTTGTTCAGGTTGTGTGCAATTGCCAGTAGTCCGGCTTCTATTTCTACCTTTTTGATTCCTTTTAGCATAAATCGTCTGAACCCTTTGTTTTGTTTGATATTGCCGAAG
>JAUJEA010000012.1 GCA_030442035.1 Splendidivirga corallicola | reverse complement strand
ACCAGGCTCTGTAGATCTTTCTATTTCGAAACCTGTTTCATTATTACCGCTATGATTCCAGGTCAAATCAATCTGATCGGATGCCACAGCACTGGCCAATAAATTGTCAGGTGCGGAAACAGTATTTGTTAATGTTGTAGCATTAGATTCATTACTGTAACCCGAAGATATGATGTTATTGATCGCTCTTACCCGATAGTAATAAGTGGTATTCTCCAATAGATTAATATCAGAATAACTAAGTGTATTGGAACCAACGGTTGTGATAAGTGTAAATCCGGCACCAGGCTCTGTAGATCTTTCTATTTCGAAACCTGTTTCATTATTACCGCTATGATTCCAGGTCAAATCAATCTGATCGGATGCCACAGCACTGGCCAATAAATTGTCAGGTGCGGAAACAGTATTTGTTAATGTTGTAGCATTAGATTCATTACTGTAACCCGAAGATATGATGTTATTGATCGCTCTTACCCGATAGTAATAAGTGGTATTCTCCAATAGATTAATATCAGAATAACTAAGTGTATTGGAACCAACGGTTGTGATAAGTGTAAATCCGGCACCAGGCTCTGTAGATCTTTCTATTTCGAAACCTGTCTCATTATTGCCGCTATGATTCCAGGTCAAATCAATTTGGTCAATTGCTACTGCACTGGCCAATAAATTGTCTGGTGCGGAAACAGTATTTGTTAGTGTTGTAGCATTGGATTCATTGCTGTAGGCTGACGATGTATCGCTATTGACAGCCCTAACCCTATAATAGTAGGTGGTGTTCTCTAATAATCCGGTATCCGAATAACTTAATACATCGGACCCAACTGTGGCAATCAGGCTGAAGCCTGATCCAGGCTCCGTAGATCGCTCTATCTCGAAACCCGTTTCATTATCTCCACTGTGATTCCATACCAGATCAATCTCTGTAGTAGCTGTTGCAGTAGCTGAAAGCGCATCAGGCGTGGCTGGTATAGTTGCTGCCGTACAATTTATGGCACTATTACCAAATTCGCTTGGTGCATTTCCATCATTTGTAATAAACAGTTTGTCTAGCTTTGTTTTTGGCTCACGCAGCGCTATGTCCAACGTATGGGTTCCGGCAGCAAGGTTAAAATTCACTACCTGGCTCCCATTATTCGAATCGTGAATTTCATCCCATTGCCAGGTACTACCGAGTACGATACTATTCCACTTAATCCAATTGCCGTCATCCATTCTTACCCAAAAAGAATCATTGCTGTTGGATACAGCGATTACCCTTCCCCAAATCTTATAGATTCCGGATTCACTCAACTCAAATGTGAAACTCAAATGATTTGAAACATTTGATGGTGCCAAACTATAATGAGGTGTTTGAGATATGACAGACAGGTATGTCGTTTCTGAAGCTGTTTGATCTATGGTAGTTTGCCAATTGTTGCCTACAACCCCACACTCCGCTTCTAACCAAATTTGTTGTGCATTAGTAATGTTTGCAGTCAGGTGAATAAATGCACCCAACATAAAAAAGAATACTCTCATGTTAGAATAATATTTACTTTAACTTTCATCATTTAGCATGTACTTCAGGTCTCATGAGTACAGCTATCGAATAATCCATGAATGCAAAACTTACATCAGCATCATTCGATTAATCATCTTCTTCCAACCAGAAAATATTATTCATTTCCCGTCCAAAACGAGTGTTTTTTGATTGCCGAAATGGCAATCGCAGTGAAGTGAAACAACGGCCAGATTGCTAATGACCATTTCTTGATAAATAGTCTACAGGGATTTTTTCAAAGCCTGTTACCCTCCTCTTTAATTACCCAACCTACGCCCTACAACTGGCGAGATCATTCGTGTTTTAACTTAAGGCAGTCTTTCTTTAGCTTGGTTCTATCAACAAACGATAGTTATTTTCAAAATAGTATTTTTCAAAGTCATTAAATCACACATTATGCATCATAAATCTATCACATCCACTGAAAATCAATCATTTACACTTGAAAATTTTATAAAACCAAGTCCCAAATAGATTATCAAAAATAAAACTAATTTTATATTAGAATAATCATATTCAAAACTACCCTAAGAGAAACGAATAATCTGATTACAAAGTAAAGGGGCTTTAATGAAACTCAAAAAAGAAGTCATGTGGTAATGATAGGCAGGTAATCTTTCGAGTAAAAATTAACTTTTCGACCGCTCAAAATACGCCTACAAATTAGCATAGTTTGTGTTTGTGCAAACTATTTTTCAAATGAATTTCAAACAAATTCTAATTGGTAAAGGGTCCGTTTTTCATCCATCGATTTAAATTAAAAAGGTCGTATTTTTTTTCCAAAGCGCAAAAAACCTACATCATTACGATCAGCCTATTGGTATAACGGTTTGGATATTATATGAAATTTAAATGTTAATTGGCTACCTGATTCCATGCAAAAAACTATACTGAGAGGTTCATGTGACAAAAATGGTCAAAGTTCAAAAAGTAGCATCCAACTTAACAGTAGCCACCTCCCTCCTTTCATATCTCCTCTTTTTAAGTTTTGGATTGTCACTGGTCATTTGGCAATCCTCAACCATAACCCTAAGCAATTGCGTGACGAGGCAACCGTTCATTGCATCATGTAATTACGAATTTCAAATGACGAATTACGATTGGTTTAAAATTGCTTTCTCGTAATTCGTAATTGAAGATTTTCAATCAATTCAAAATCCATAATTCAACATTCAAAATTTTTATCATTCATTTCTCAACGCTTCAGCGGGATTTCCCAAGGCAGCCTTGATGGTTTGTGTACCAATGGTTAATAATGAAAGCAATATGACAATAGCCACAGGAACTACAAAGAGCCACCATTTCAACATTATCCTTGAACTAAAATGTGACAACCACTCCGTTGCTACATACCATGTCAAGGGCAAGGCTACAGCAATTCCCAGAAGTACAAGTTTTATCAGGTCTTTTGAAAAAAGTAAGGTGATATTAGAAATAGAAGCTCCTAACACTTTTCTGATACCTACTTCTTTTATTCTCTGAGAAATGGTCAACATGGAAAGTCCAAAAAGCCCAAGGCAGGCAATGATGACGCCAAGTATGGTAAAGACACCAAATATCCATCCAAATCGCTGGTCTGCTGCATATTGACGGTTAAAAAATTCATCAAGAAAAAAATAATCATAGGGGCTATCAGGAAACACCTGTTGCCAAATTTCATTTAAGCCATTCATTGTTTTCCCGATACTCTCTCCGTTTACTTTAAGTGCGTAATACTCATCAGCCCAGGGTGCCCATAATTCCAATGCAAAAACAATAGGTTGATGTGATCTTTTGGGAGATTGCTGATCGAAGTTCGCAACAACACCTATGATCTTTTTCCTTAATGGCCCACCATTCTCATACCAAACAATGGTTTGATCAATAGCTTCCGGTGCTGATTTAAAACCGAGTTCCTGAATGGCTTTCTCATTGAGAACAACCGCCTCGTGATCTGTTACAAAAGCTTTTGAGAAAAAGCGGCCTGCTAACAATGATACCTCAAACACGGAGGTGAAATTATAATCTGTCGCTATCACTGAGGTAGGGACCAATGCATCATCACTGGCTCCGGGTTTACTCAACGAACGCCCCCAAACAAGTTCGGTACCAGGAATGCTGGAACTAACACTGACGTTACTTACCTGAAGATCAGATTTAACCTTGTTTTTGAAAAACTCCATCTTCGAAGCATAGGTAGAATCCTTGATACCCGGCCCTTTTATCACAAGTACCTGATCGATATTCATACCAAGATCCTTGTTTCTCATGTGGGACATTTGCGAATAAATAATGAGTGAACCGGCTACCATCACCGTGGAAACAACGAATTGAAATATGATCAATACCTTTTTAAGATTTAACCCACCAATTTTTGTTACCTTTTTGTTCTTGAGTGCGGTTGCAGGTTTAAGAGTTGATAGTAAAACAGCTGGATATAATCCTGATATGATAGTACCGGTAAATACAACAAGCAATATGAGTCCCAGGTATCCGGGGTTCTGAGTAAAAGAGAAATCCAATGGGTTGCCTGTCAAGCTTTGAAATAAAGGAAGTAAAATTTGCATCAAACTCATAGCAAGAGCTAATGCCATGAAATTGATAAGAAGAGCTTCCAGCAAGAGTTGATTAATGATTTGCTTTCCTAACGATCCCATAACCTTTCTGATCGCCATTTCTTTCATTCGTTCAATGGATTTGGCCATGGAAAGATTTATATAGTTCAGCCAGGCAACGATGAGAATGGAAAAACCGACAATGATCAGGAAGTTTACAAGTCTCCCGCTTCCATTCTCCTCAATTTCATACCGCATATGCGAATAGAGATGTATATCCTGAACCGGTTGTAAATGAAGCTGGTAATGATTAGCATAATCCCCTATAAGGTGCTTTAGGAAAGCGGACATTTTAGAGGTAACACGCTCAGCATGCACTCCCGGAAATAACCTGGTATAAACATAGAAATTACCCCAATCCAATTGTTCATCGAGATTCCAGTTAGCAGGAAGTGTATTAAAGGAAATAAGCGCATCAGCCTTTAGATGTGTGTTATGGGGAAAGTCCTTCATGATCCCCTTTACAGTAAGCAACTTAGTCCCTCTTGATCCCATATTAAAAAGCACAGGTTGGTTCATGGGATCCTGATCTCTAAAATACTTTTGGGCTAGCTCCTCAGATAAAACGATGCTGTTTGGCTCTTTTAATGCTTGTTTTGAAGAACCCTTTGCTAAAGGGTACGAGAACATTTCAAAGAAACTATTATCTGTATAGTATAATTTTTCCTCGCTGAACCTGTTCTCCCCAACCGCGAGAACCGGAGTGGACATGAAAGGACTGGTATGGACAACTCTGCAATAATCCGCTATCTCAGGAAAATATGATTTCATTGCAGGACCGTAGCCAGGGCTGGTGGTTGCAGCCTTATTAGTAATTCTTCCATCCTCTGCTATATTATACTCAGTCAGGCGAAATAATTGCTCTTTTGACTCATGAAAATTGTCATAGCTCTTTTCATAAATAACATACTTCAAAATAATCAGGCAAACGGTCATGCCTATCGCCAAACCAAAAATGTTAATGAAGGAAAAAGCTTTATTTTTCAGCAAACTTCTAATGGTAATCTTAATGTAGTTTTTTAACACAGCTTGTCAATTAGTAATTAATAATGAGTAATTAATGGAATTACGAATTTCAAATTATGAATTACGATGGGCACCCTATTCTTCTCGTAATTCGTAATTGAAGATTTGTAATCAATTCATAATTCAACATTCAAAATTTCATTCATATTTCAGAGAATCGATTGGATTGGCATTGGCCGCAGTGATGATATGATAACTCACCGTAGCAATTGCAATCATGATGGCGATACAGCCTCCAATGATAAACATACCGGGTCCAAGGGTTATTTTATAAGAAAAGTCCTCCAGCCAATTATTGCCTACCAACCAAGCGATGGGAACTGCAATTAAAAAAGCGATCAATACCAAGAAAACAAAACTCCTTGTGAACATTAAGGAAAGATTCAAAACGGAGGCTCCAAGTACTTTTCTGATACCGATCTCCTGTATCCTTTGTTCTGTAACATAGGAGGACAAACCAAATAAACCCAGGCAGGAAATGAATATAGCAATGAATGAGAATACATTGGCCAAATTGGCAACAGTCAGAACAGTCTTATAGGTATTCTCAAATTCCTGGTCCAGAAAATGGTACTCAAAAGGAAATTCAGCTTCATACTTTTCATAAGAAGCTTTAATAAATGCCAGGGTTTCCTGTAGGTTATCACCACTTAGTTTCGTAAATGCTATTCTCGGTCCATGAGAATTTAGCATCACAATCACCGGTTCAATCTGACTGTATAAAGAAGCATGATTAAAATCCTTGATCACACCCACAATGGACCCTTCGTAGTCCCATACTTCAATTTCCTGATTCAACGGATCCACATAGCCCATTACTTCCTGTGCTCTTTCGTTGATAAGAAAATATTTCTTATCGTCCGAAGCTACTTCGGGAAAATTCTTTCCTTTTAAGAGCTCAACATCGAATGTTTTCAAAAAATCCTGATCGCCCTGCATTACATGAAAATATTGTATACCCTCTTCAGGCATACCAGGCCATTTAACAGATCCTGTGGTATTCAGGATCTGTGATGGTAAGAAATTCAAATAGGTGAAGGCATTGATGTGTACATTGTCTGTTAAC
Organism: Splendidivirga corallicola; assembly: GCA_030442035.1. Taxonomy (GTDB): domain Bacteria; phylum Bacteroidota; class Bacteroidia; order Cytophagales; family Cyclobacteriaceae; genus Splendidivirga; species Splendidivirga corallicola. Next base: position 247,586 of record JAUJEA010000012.1, on the reverse strand, counting down.
TCTTTCTTAAAGGTTTGTTTATGTTTTGAGATTCCATCTCTTGTCCAAAAATAAACGATGTTCTCCTGGTCAAATCCAATGTCCATATTCTTAACATAGTGTATCTGCTGATAGACAATGATGGTGCATACAATAAGAATAATGGACAATGTAAACTGAAATATCACAAGTCCTTTTCTGATAAAATCAGAACTACCTTTTTGTCGGCCGGAACCCTTTAAAACTTTTAAGGGATTAAAAGAGGATAGATAAAACGCAGGATAACTACCAGAAATAGTACCGATAAGAAGTGTAACAATCAATATCAGTATATAAAACTGGGAGTATTCAAACGGAAAAGTAAGTTCTTTTGAAGTGAGCTGATTAAAATAGGGTAAAATAAGGTGGGCCAGGGTGATTGCCAATAACATAGAAATGAGGGTGATGAGAATGGATTCACCCATAAACTGGATTATAAGGCTTCTTCTTTTTGCTCCCGATGTTTTTCTAATACCCACTTCTTTGGCACGTTTGACAGATCTTGCCGTGGAAAGGTTCATGAAATTGATACAAGCAATCAAGAGAATAATAAAAGCGGCCATGGAAAACAGCTTTACGTACCTGATCCTCACATTTGCGCCACCAAAATCAGCATAGAGATACAGGTCTTTCAAAGGAAAAAGTTTCAGGTGCACCCCTTCTTCATTTCGAAGATCAGTTAGAAAACTACGAACTTTTTCACCCACGTGATTCCAATCAGAATCATCAGCAAGTTGTACAAAAGCCTGTAGGTCATAATTGTCACAATTTTTAAGCCACTCATTTCGGTTAACGTAGTCCTGCATAGGAATAATGAAATCGAATCTTAGTGATGAATATGCCGGAATATTTTCAATGATGCCACTTATCTTGTACCCAGCCTCAGGCAAGCCTGAGATGCTGAGTACTTTTCCAAGTGCTGGTTCGTTTCCGAAGAACCTCTGAGCAAAATCTTTGGAGATCACTATACTTTGAGGATCTCTTAATGCTGTCTGTTTATTGCCTTCCAGAAATGGAAAGCTAAACATTTTGAAAAAGGAAGTATCGGCATAATGACCCCTTTCATAATTTCTTTGATCATTGTAATTGAACAAAAGTCTTCTTCGGGCAGTCATTCTGGTAAAATCGACAATTTCGGGTACATCCTTATGTAATGCCGGTAAAAGTCCACCAGGTGTGTTTACCCATGTTTCACTACTGCCATCAGCCTGATCCATTTCCACAATCAATTGGTACAAATGGTCCTTATTTGTGTGAAACTGATCATGCCGCATTTCATCCCATACCCATAACATGATCAAAATAGCACAGGAAGACCCAAAGGCCAGACCAACAATATTGATCAATGAAAAAACCTTGTTTTTCAAAAGATTTCGATAGGCGATTTTTATGTAATTCTTTAGCACAACTATTCAATTAGTAATTAATGGAATTACGAATTACGATGGGCACCCTATTCCACTCGTAATTCGTAATTGAAGATTTGTAATCAACTCAAAATTCATAATTCAACATTCAAAATTTCATTCATATTTCAATGAATCAACCGGATTCATACGAGATGCCCTCACTGCTTTGAAACCAATGGTCAGCCAGCTTAGCATAAGTGCTATTGATAACCCTGCAGCAAACATCCAAACTTGTAAATCGATTTTATAAATGAAGTTTTCCAACCAGGTATTCATAGCCCAATAGGCTACAGGAATGGATAAAAGAAAAGCAATCATTACTAACCAAAAGAAGTCTTTGGAAAGCAGGTATAGAATGTTACTTATTCCTGCGCCAAATACTTTTCTGATCCCTATTTCTTTTGCTTTTTGTAAGGTTACAAAACTTATAAGTCCCAGTAGCCCGAGCACCGCAATGAATATGGCCACCCCGGCGAAAAAAGTAACCAGGCCCGAAAACCTTCTTTCTTTGTCATAATATGTCTCCAGATCACTATCCAGAAAGGAATAAGTAAAGAAGTAATCGGGAAAGGCCTTCTTCCATTGTTTTTCAATGGCTTTTATACTGGCTTCAGCTTGCTCCATATTTATTTGGAAAGAGGCTTTTTGCTGCATGGTAATAGCCCTTACCATAATGATCGGATAGATTTGGTCATGAAATGAGAGATTATGAAAATCTTGTATGACACCTACCACAGTTGCGCTGTTTCCCCAATAATCTATTCTTTCTCCAATAGCGCTGTGTGGATCTTCCATACCAATGCTGCGTAAGAGTGCCTCATTTACCAGGATGTCTTCGTCATCATCAGCATCTGAGATGTTCCTGCCTGCCAGTAGCTTTAGCCCGAATATCGAAAGATAGTCTTCATCAACATATTTGATTTCCATGGAAGCATTCTTCTCCATAGTAGTGTGATAATAGCTACCCCAGTGTCTGTTAATTACCGCTGAAGGTGTATTTAGTCCATAGCTGATTTTTGAGATATTACTGTTTCTCAACAACTCCTTTTTTATGGTGGTCAATTTTTCCAGGTCAGGGTGTGGAATATCTACAGTAAGTATCGCTTCTTTATTGAAACCCATGGAACGCTTCTCAAAATAGTTTAATTGGGCCATAATGATTATAGTCCCAATAATTAAGATTTGCGTTATAGTAAATTGAAAAATCACCAATGCCTTCCGTAGCATGGTACCTCCGCTTAATCTTTTGTTGAGTCCATATGTAAAAGCCTCGCTAGGTTTAAATCTTGATAAGATCAAAGCCGGGTAAACTCCGGCACAAACCAAAATAAAAAACATTGATATCAACAGAAACAATAAGCTTTCCGGTTGATTTAAGGTAGTTTGGTCAATAGACAAAAAAGTCAATATCTGCAGTTTTGGAACTAATACTGAGGCCAATGTATAAGCAAGTGCTGCAGCCAATATTATCAAGATCAAGGCCTCCAGCAGGAATTGGCCCATGAGTTTAGCTCTTGTCCCTCCAATGGCCTTCCGAATCCCAACTTCTTTTGCCCGTTTTACAGCCTGAGCAGTGGTTAAATTGATAAAATTGATGCAGGCAATGACAATAATAAAACCTCCAACAAGCATCAAACTCAGCAGTACTTCTTTGGATGCCGTGCGATCATTGAAATTGCCATGCTCAAAATGAATATCCTTTAAAGCCTGAAGCTTAAAATACCGATGTTTAATATTCTTCTCGCCCAGGTATTTAGCCACCATTGGTTCAAATCGAGATTGAATGACATGTGGTGCTGTTCCAGCCTTTAGTTTTATAAACGTTTGATAAAAAGAATGAAATCCCCAAAGATTTGTGGGTGCGAAGCTCTCTTCATCAACTATTTTGGTAGCCAGCGATACTGCAATACTTACTGGTAGATCTGTGTTTTTAGGAAGATTTTTCAGTACACCTGCCACCTCCAATTCAAATTGATTATTGAGTGTGATCTTCTTTCCAATAGCATTACCATTAAAATATTTATCTGCCAAAGTTTCCTCTATCAACACATAATTAGGCTCATCCATCAAATCAAGATGGCTTCCAGGCACTAAAGGAAAATTGAAAATTTCATAAAATTCACGATTGGTAAAGCAAATGTTTTTCTCTCTGGACAAGATCCCTTCTACTTCAATCTGTGTTTTGTCCGGATTAAGTTTTTCAACAACAGCTACTTTCTCTACTTCCGGGAATTCATCTTTGATCATGTTCAACAGTCCCTTAGGAGACCCTGGGTCCAAATTTCCATCACTGGAATTTGTATTCACACGATATATCAATGAGCCATCATCATGAAAACCATCGAAGCTCAACTCAAATCTGACCACTAAAAAGATAAATAGTCCGCAGGTAAGCCCCACAGCCAACCCACAAATATTGATGAGTGAAAAAATCTTGTTTTTCAACAGATTTCGATAGGCGATCTTTATGTAATTTCTTAGCACAACCATTCAATTAGTAATTAATAATGAGTAATGAGTAATAAGGATGATAGCGATGTTCGTGTATTTAAAGGAAACGTATAGGTGTTTTGTGAGGACACAAACCACGGTGAAGATTGGATCTTTACGTAATTTCTTAGCATTTCATTTCAATTTGCAATTGATAGCATTACGAATTTCAAATGACGAATTACGATGAGTGTTATATTCTTCTCGTAATTCGTAATTGAAGATTTGTAATTAATTCGAAATTCATAATTCAACATTCAAAATTTCCATCACTCATATCTCAAAGCTTCCACAGGATTGGAAAGTGCTGCTTTAATTATTTGAGTGCTTATCGTGATCAAAGTGATTACCATCATAACAGCAACGGGTATTAAAAAGAACCACCATGCCAGATCAATTCTATATACAAAATTATCCAGCCATAATTTCATACCAAGGAATGCAGCAGGTGCGGCCAGAATACTTGCAATAGTTGTCAACAGAACAAATTCTTTGGATAAAAGTCGCAAAATACTGACCAGGGAAGCTCCCAGGACTTTTCGCACACCAATTTCCTTAATTCTTTGCGTGATATTAAATGATGAGAGTCCGTAAAGTCCTAAACAAGCGACCACAATGGCCAATGAGGTAAACAAGCCAAAAACTTTACTAAACAGTGATTCCGCTCTATAGAGTTGCTCAAATTGATGATCAAGAAAGAAGTATTCAAAGGGATTTCCAGGAAAAAACCGTTTATATTCTCCTTCAATCCATTGCACAGTATTTTGAATATCGCTGGCCGCTAACTCAACTGAAATAGGATTTCCAGTGCTATATGTTGGCAAAAGTACCATGGGCTCCTTGGCATGTTTTAGTGATTTCTGATGAAAATCTTTGATTACACCAACTACTTCCCAACGTTTATCATAAATCATGATGGCTTCCCCTACTGCCGCCTGAGCATTCTGGAATCCCAACATATCCAGAGCGGACTCACTAACCAAAATTGTATTCAGATTATCCCAATCCGGATCATGATCGTTTATTGTAAAATTTCTACCGTACAAAAGATCAATGTCATATACATTGATAAAATCATAGTCTACACCAATATTGGCCATCGTAAAGTAAGTCCCTTCATCGGTTCCTTCTCTCCTAACATTGAAAAAGCGTCCAGGATTTTGTCCAGGTGTTCTTGATGAGCTAGTTGTTCCTTTAATATAACCATGCTCTTTTAGTGTATTTTTGAAACTATTGACTCTATCGATAAAAGTAGAATCCCAATTTGTTAGAATAGGACCGGAAATAATCAATTTTTGATCAACATTAAGTCCCAGATCTTTTTCACTTGTATATTTCATTTGTTGCTGAACGATTATCAAGCCTATAATGAGGGCGACAGAAGTTGTAAATTGAAATACCACAAGGCCTTTTCTAAGAAAATTTCCGGACTTCGAATGCGCATATTTCCCTTTTAATACTTTGACCGGACTAAACGAAGACAATACGAAAGCAGGATAGAAACCAGCTACAAGTGCTCCTCCCAATAATATAATCAAAAACAAGAGCGCCACATTAAAGGAAAAGAGTTCTTGTTCCAATAGTGTCCAAAGGGACAAAGGTTCTGCAATGACACTATTAAAGACCGGCTGAAAGATTTGAACCAATGTGACGGCCAAAATAATAGCCATCACGTTGACTAAAAAAGATTCTGTCAAAAACTGTTGGATTAAGTGTTTTTTATGAGCACCCATTACTTTTCGAACACCGACCTCTCCTGCTCTTTCCATGGATCTTGCTGTTGACAGGTTAACATAATTCATCCAGCCAATGGCAAGTATAAAACACGCCACGATAAACATAGTCCAAACTGTCCTTCCGTTGCCAATCACACCAATTTCATATTCAAGATCCGAATACAAATGTGCCTCATATAGAGGCTGTAAATAAAACTTCTCTTCACTTCCGGTCACTTCCTCTCCCTTAAGATGACGATGACTAAAATCTTCTAATTTTTTATCCAGCGTCTTATGATCAACTCCCGCGCGGAGTTGTACATAATGCCAAAAATCAGAAGTCAACCAACTGTTGTCAGCCCCACTCCAACCGGATGTTTCGTAAAGTGTTGAAAACGATCCGAGCATTGCAAAATGCAAATGAGAATTGGCAGGTACATCCTCCATGACACCCACAATTTGAAAAAGAGATTCTCTATCATTGAGATAAATTGTTTTTCCAATAACGTCATGATAGTTCTTATTCTCCGTATCAAATAGCTTGTCACATAAGCTTTGGGTAAGTACAACCTGATTCGGTTTTTCTAATGCCCCGGACGGATCACCGGCAATGAAAGGATAAGTGAACATTTGTAAAAAATCATTATCTGTCATGATCATGGTTTCCCTGGAGAATTGTTTATTCTGATGACCTATCACCATTGATCCGGGAGTAAAAATGCGTGCTACCCTTATCACTTCTGCAAAATCTTCCTTCATGTAAGGCCCCACCGCTGAGTAAGTGATGGTCCCGTGTTGGATAAGTTTACCATTCTGATAACGATCATTTACCACACGATAAATATCCTGTCCATGCTCATGGAATTTATCATAGCTAAGCTCGTGCACCACATATTGCAGAATCAGTAAACAGGCCATCATACCGAGAGCCAGGCCACAGATATTGATCAACGAAAACACTTTGTTTTTCAACAAATTACGATAAGCAATCTTTATATAGTTTTTTAGCATCTTATTTCAATTAAAGAATTACGAATTTCAAATGACGAATTGCGATGGGGTACTTTGTTTCACTTGTAATTCGTAATTGAAGATTTGTAATTGATTTAAAATTTATAATTCAACATTCATAATTTTCGTCATTCATATCTCAATGACTCCACAGGATTTGCCAGGGTCGCTCTCATAGTCTGATAGCTCACCACTAAAAACGCTATCACTACAGTTGCAAAAATTGGGATCACAAACATCCACCATTTTATTTCGGTTTGATATGCGTAATTTTGAAGCCATATATTTAATAGGAATCCGACAATTGGTAATGCTAATACGCCCCCAATCAACACAAGCTTCAAAAAATGGACTGACAACATTTTTATCAAACCTGACATGGAAGCACCAAGCACTTTTCGAATGCCGATCTCTTTAATTTTTTGCTGAATTGAAAACAACGATAAACCGTATAGACCCAAACAGGCTATGAAAATGGATAATACTGTAAGTAAATTGAGTGCCTTACTGAATTCATTTTCAGTACGGTACTGCTCATCAAAGAATTTGTCAAGAAAGAAATATTCAAAAGGTTTCTCCGGAAAAATAGTTTCCCACTCTTTTTTAATGAGCTGAATTGTTGAGCTGATATCGCTAACATTGGTACTTACAAGTTTCACTGACACAAACCTTTTGATACCCCAATTCATCCTAAAAACTTCAGGATTGTTTTTTACTTTAAAAGAGTTGGACCTAAAATCCAAGACACCGATAACTTTTACCTTATCACCGTTTCTACCCTGTGGTATTTCCCATCCAATAGCATCCTCCGGATTATCAAATCCCATCATTTGAACAGCCTCCAGATTTAGCATGAAGGCATTCTCATCGCCAGGAACATCTTTCGAAAAACCTCTTCCTGCAACGATTCTTGGCTTAAAAGTGGCAAAAAAATCGTAATCAATTTGAGTTATATTAAATGTAAGAACCTCTTCATCGTTGTGTACATTTCTAAAAGAAGTGGTCTTTGAGATGTTTTCGTAACCGGGTACACCAGAAGAAAGTGTAGCTCCTTTTATGGATGTGTAAGGTAAAATATGGGATTTAAACTGTTCTATTTTTTTGACAAAAATGGAATCTGCTCCGGGAGGGGCTCCTCCTTCCAGGGTTTTAATGACCAAAGTTTGATCAATGTCAATACCCAGATCCTGGTTTTTCATGAAGCTTATTTGTTTATTGATCACAATTGAAGCCGTAATGAGCATAACAGACATAGCAAATTGAAATATCACGAAGCTCTGTCTAAGGCTCAGAAAATTACCTCTCTTTTTTATGGTTACTTTGCCTTTTATGGCATTTATAGGTCTATAAGAGGAAACTAAAATGGCGGGATACAAACCGGAAATGAGGCTCCCAAACAATATCAAAGCAAGGAAGGACAACCAGTATGTGTCTTTGGTCAAAATTGATGTACCTTGGATCTGCCCTGTAAATTCGTGATAGAACGAAACAAATATTTGCATAAGTGTAAATGTCAACACCGCAGCAAATACATTCACAATGAAGGACTCAAGAAGGAATTGTTTAACCAATTCAATACGGTCAGAACCAATGACCTTTCTAATTCCTATTTCCTTTGCTCTTTCAAAAGATCTGGCTGTTGACAAATTGATATAATTAATCCAGGCTATAACCATGATGAAAATAGCCAGTATCATTAAAATATATACCACTTTACCATTTCCATTGATCTCTGCTTCTCCAATAAAATGAGAATTTAAATGGATGTCTGTCAAAGGTTGCAGATGAAATTCGGTATCCACACGATGGAGTCTACGATTCCCCATATATTTCTTAATAAATGCTGGGAACTTACTTTCCAAATTCAGAATGTCACTATTAGGTGATAAAGTGAGATAGGTGAAAAAACCATCCCAGCTCCAATTGTTCATGTCACCACCATGCCTATCACTTGTCACTTGTTCCCAGGCAAACAGAAAATCAATCTGCAAATGACTGTTTTGTGGTAGATCAGCGAAAACACCCGCTACAATGTAATCACCAAAAATGCTGTGATGGAGGATCTCACCAAGCGGTTGCTCTTCATTGAAATATTTATTAGCCATAGACTGAGAAATCAAAACTGTCCCTGGAGCTAATGCAGCAATGGTCGGATCACCCAATACGATGGGAAATGAAAATACCTTGAAAAAATCGCCCTTAGCATGAAAGATACGTTCTTCGTTGAAGCTCTTTTTTTGTCCTTTAGCAGGTTGGAAACTCACCACAATGTTCGCATCAGCCGAAATCTTCCACAAAGTGGTATAATTCAATACATCCGGGAATTCCTCTTTCATTGCCTTCCCAGTTGGAATAAAGGCTGTTGCTTTTTCATATTGCAGAACACCATCCACATATCGATCACTTCTAACCCGATAAATTTCTGTGGCGTTTGCATGAAAATCGTCATAGCTAAGCTCGAATTGTACATACTGGAGAATGAACAAGAAAGACATCATTCCCAAGGCCAGACCAACAATATTGATCAATGAAAAAACTTTATTTTTCAACAGGTTGCGATAAGCTATTTTAAAATAGTTTTTTAACATTTCAATCAGCAATTGATAGAATTACGAATTTCAAATGACGAATTACGATGAGGCACTTTGTTTCACTTGTAATTCGTAATTGAAGATTTGTAATTGATTTAAAATTCATAATTCAACATTCATAATTTTCATCACTCATATCTTAAAGCATCAACCGGATTAGCCAGTGCCGTTTTTATCGTCTGGAAACTTATAGTTATGATGGTTATGATAATGGCCACAGCTCCGGCAAGGACAAAATAATAGGGCTTGATGGCAATGGCATAGGCAAAACTATCCAGCCAGTTTTGGATAATGATATAGGAAAAAGGTATGGCCATCGCTACACCAATTAAAATTAACTTGAGAAATGATGCGGAGAGTAATCTCACAATTTGAAAGGCTGATGCTCCTAATACTTTTCGTACACCCACTTCCTTTTTTCTTTGTGTTCCAGAGAAAATGGTTAGTCCAAATAAGCCTAAGCTTGATATGCCCACTGCCAACAAAGCGAAGAAATTTATCAACTGGCCTAATCGAAGTTGTTGTTCATAATACACCTCAATGCTCTGATCCAAAAACTGATAATCAACCGGATAGTCAGGATTAAATTGTTTGTAGACCTTTTCAAAAGCTTCAAGTGATTGTCTCATATTTTCAGGAGCTATCCGTATGGAGATATCTCTTAAATTCATTTTTGGTTCATTGCGCAAAACCAACGGTTCCACTTTGGTAAATGCTGGCTTGAAATTAAAATCTCTCATAATTCCCACGATTTCTCCATTTTCAAAGCTTTTTCCAATTGGATCTTCCATAGCCATAGCCTTCAATGCGGCCTCATTTACGATATAATAAGTGCTCGTATCATTGGGATCGCGTTGGTCAAAGTCTCTACCGGAGAATACTTCCAAATTATAAGTCTTGACAAAATGCTCATCGGTACGAAAATAGCTCATAAGAAAGTTGTTCTGTCCCTCTGACATTCCTTCCCATTCTGCTCCGTTGTAAGATCCTTCATGATCAATTGGAAGACCACCTGACCGGCCAATATGTAGAATACCAGCTTGCTGTAATAGAGCAGATCTGAAAGATTCGAAACGATCTTCGGAAGCCAAATCGCCTTTGGCTCTAATGTATATAATGTGTTCTTTATCAAACCCTAAATCCCTTTGAAGAATGAATTCCATCTGCTGACTGATAACAATGGCTCCCACTATGAGTATGACCGACAATGCAAATTGGCAAACAACCATAATTTTCCGTGGAGAAAAAGCAAGTTTTGAAATGCTCCCTGTAGCCAATTTAGATCCCTTCAGGGTTTTAACTGTGCTGAAAGCAGAAAGCAAAAGCGATGGGTATATTCCGGCCAAAGTACCAATGATTACTACTATCGAAAAAGACATCGCAATGATCTCCTTTGATCCCAATTGCTGCACAGAAAGCTCAACACCACTGAAGTTTGATATGTGAGGCAATGCGAATTGCGCCAGTGATAGAGCGAGGGCCGTAGATAGAACAGCATATAAAAGAGATTCTCCTATAAACTGATAGATCAATTGTTTTCGACTAGCTCCCACAATTTTTCTAACACCAACCTCCTTACTCCTTTCAAAGGATTTGGCAGTGGTCAAATTTATAAAATTGATGCAAGCTATGATCAAAATAACCAGTCCGACAATACCGAATAGATAGATATTTTGAAGGCTTCCATGCTTGGCAAAATCAGTATTAAAAGAAAAATTGGAATAGAGATAAATATCCTCTAACGGTTGTATATATAATCTTGGCTCCCAATTCGGATTTCCAATATTTATGGTTAACAAATCACTTATTTTACCCTCAAAAGTTTCAGGGTTGGCTTTTTCATCTAATAAAATATAAGTATACAACCAGTTGTGGCCCCACTCATCAAAATTCCTGTGTGACCGCAAGCTACTTATTGGCAAAAGAAAATTGAAATCTATATGAATATTGGCAGGAAGCTCTTTCAAAACAGCCCTAACTACCAGGTCTTTCTGTCTATCCATTTTAACAACCTTGCCTATTGGATTCTGCGTTCCAAAGTATTTTCGAGCCAATTCCTTTGTTATTATGATCGAATTAGGGTTGTTAAAAAAGCTTGATGTACTTCCTTGAGCAATTGATAATGGAAACATTTCGAAAAATGAGGAATCAATATAAAACCCCTTTTTTTCTTCAAAACTTTTATTTTTGTATTGAAACAAACGAGCATTAAAGGTTCTAGCAAAGCTTGTTGCCAATTCTACCTGTGGGTAGTTTGATCGCAGATCATTGATAAGCGCCGGGGGTGTCGAAGCCACCTGATAAAGATCTCCGGACTGTTCTTGTTCCTGTACCATTCTGTAAATCCGCTCTGAATTAGGAAAAGAACGATCATAGCTTAGTGCATGCAATATGTATATAGCAATAACAAGGCAACATCCGGCACCAACAGAAAGCCCCAGGATATTCACAATAGAAAACACCTTGTTCTTCAAGAGATTGCGATAGGCTATTTTAAGGTAGTTTTTTAGCATCCTATTTCAATTAGTAATTCATAGAATTACGAATTTCAAATGACGAATTACGATGGAGGTCCATCCTACTCGTAATTCGTAATTGAAGATTTGTAATTAACTCAAAATTCATAACTCAACATTCATAATTTTCATCATTCATACCGTAGTGCATCCACAGGATTAGCTATCGCAGCTTTTATTGTCTGATACGTTATGGTCATCAGTGTTATTGCGATGACCATTAAAGCAGGTATAACCATCAAGTTCCAGCCCAACTCAATCTTAAAGGGATATTGATCCAACCATTTTCTTAGTCCGATGTAAGCCAATGGCAATGCAATACAGGCAGCAATAAAACTCAGTCTTAAAAAACCTGATGAGAGCATAACAAAAACATGGGTCACAGAAGCACCCAGGATTTTCCTTATCCCAATTTCCTTGGTTCTTTTGGCAATGATGAAAGAGGACAGTCCAAATAAGCCCATACCGGCAATGAGTATAGCTAATATGGAAAACGTACTAAAGACTTGACCAAACCTTTGATCAGCACTATACTGCTGTCCGTAGTATTCATCAAGAAAGAAAAATTCGAAAGGGTTTTCAGGAAAAATTTCTTTGTATGCGTTCTCAATAGCAGTGATACTAGCCTTTATATTTTCAGGGTTCACTTTGATCGAGTAAAAGGAATTGGCTATCGGTACGTACCTGAAAATAATAGGTTGAAAATGCTCGTTTAATGATTTTTGATGGAAGTTCTCAATCACCCCAATCACGTCATAGGTCACATTGCCATCCACAATCTTTTCGTTAACTGCCTGTGACGGTTTTTGAAACCCAAGCAATTCCGAGGCAGTTTTAGTCAAAATCACACGTTGCTTTCCGTCATCCTGCTCTCTTGAAAAATCTCTTCCAAAAATCAACTTCATTTGGAAAGTGGACACAAAATCTTCATTGACACCAATGAAAGGAATTGAATTCAAATCGGTTTCCGGATTTTGATCCCACCGAACACTATTATTCACCCATGTAATTTCTCCGCCTGGTATGCTGGTTGAATTGGTCATCCCATAAACGTTGGCATATCCTAGAATCCGGTTTCTGAAGTTATCAAGTTTTACCTGATAAGTAGCGTCATAACCTGCCCCTTTTACGACCACCGTTTCTTCAATACTCATACCCAGTTCCTGATTCCTCATAAAACTGAGTTGTTGAAAAACCGTTAACGTTCCGGCTATTAAGATAATCGAAATGACAAATTGAAACACAACCAGGATCTTTCTCAGGTCAAATACATTACCAACTTTGGAACCTCGTTGTTTGAGCATTCTAATAGGATCGAATGACGATAATACGAATGCCGGATACAATCCGGATAGTATGGAACCTATTAAAAAAACGATTAATAAATTCATCTGCAAAGAGATATTGGACCATAGCGCTATACCAATGTCTTTACCTATGAGATCTTTGAAGAACGGCCAGGAAAGCTGCAGCATAGTTAGTGCAATTACAAGACTAATTGTATTGATCATCATTGCTTCAAAAAGAAACTGTTTGATCAATTGAATGCGTTTGGCACCGGAAACCTTGCGAACAGCAACCTCCTTGGATCTGTCAATAGCCCTGGCTGTGGACAGGTTGATATAATTGACCCAGGCTATCACCAGAATGAAAATGGCTATGATCAAGAGGAAATACACAGTTTGAGCATTTCCATTGATACCTGGTTCAAACCTTAGGTTGGAATGAAGGTGTATGTCCTGAATTGGTTGAAGGTATAGTTTGGCTTTTATGTTGTTTTGCTGAAGGTTCTCATAGTGCTTATTAACAAATGATGGTAACTTTTCTTCTACTTCCAGATAGTTGGTTCCTGGCCGCAGCAAAATATAAGTTTGAAATGCATTCCAGCCATAACTATCATGAGCGCTTCCTTCGGTATGTTGAACCAATGTTTTAAAAGAAATGAGTGTTTCAAACTTTAAATGGGTATTCTCGGGCATATCTTTAGCAACACCGGTCACCAGATAATTGGCCTTTCCCCAGGAACCACTATAGACTAGTTCTTTACCCAATGGATCCTCTTCACCAAAATATTTTTTTGCAGTGCGCTCTGTCAGTACAATTGAATAAGGTTCTGCTAATGCTGTCACGGGATCTCCCTGAATTAATTCATAAGAGAAAATATTTAGAAAAGCACTATCGGCATAATAAAGATCCTGTTCATTGAAGCTCTTGGTTCCGTAGCTCATGACGTTGCTTATATGCCTGGTTCCCCAAATTTTTGAATAGGCTACTACTTCAGGAAATTCATCTTTCAATGCTGGGCCTACAAATGCCGTTGCTCCCGCACTTTTATCATGTTTCTCCGGGTATATCCTATCAAACCTTATTCTGTATATGTTTGGATTTTTCGCGTGAAAACCATCAAAGCTGAGTTCGAAATTCACATATTGAATGATGAGTAAGCAAGCAGCCATACCCAAGGCCAAACCGAAAATGTTGATAAATGAATAAACTTTACTTTTTGATAAGTTTCTAAAGGCGATCTTGATGTGGTTTTCAAACATGTCTATTCAATTAAGAACGAATCCATCAATAAATGATAATAGTTATATAAAAACAATTAATCATCAGATGATTTTCCCTTTACCAACAAGCATACCAAAATATAGAAGACTCACTATCAGTTAATTATGATTTAATTCAAAATAATCGAGTCCAAAAAACGTATCATTTTGGCACAGTTCATTGTATCACATTGGCACAATGACTATCTTCCTGCATTGATAGCTTTAATGGTCTGACAATTGAAAAATCGATTTCTGGTTAAGAGACAAAAGTTAATATTCTATTATTAATTACTCATTACTAATTATTCATTGAACAAAATGTCAAAGAAGGAAGGTAAAATACTCGTTGTTGACGATGATCAGGGAGTACTATATACAGCGAAGATGGTGCTCAAACCGCATTTTGAAATGATAAAGACGGAGGTTAACCCTAATAATATTCTGGCTAGCCTGAAGGAAACTGATTTTGATGTGATTATCCTGGACATGAATTTTTCCTACGGAACCACAAGTGGTAAGGAAGGCTTGACATGGTTAGAAAGGATCTTAAAATCAGACCCACAGGCACATGTACTGGTGAATACTGCTTACGGGGACATTCAATTGGCTGTTGATGCCATGAAAAGAGGGGCCATTGATTTTTTAACAAAGCCTTGGGAGAAAGAAAAGCTACTATCGACTGTACGGGCCATTTATGAGTTGAACAAATCTAAAAAAGAAGTTAAAAACCTTAAGACCAAAGCCCGTTTGCTACACGACGATCTTAACCAGCAATACAATCAGATCATTAGCCAATCGCCTGCCATGGAGCGGATCTTCGATGCTGTGAATAAAGTAGCAAGCACTGATGCTAACGTTTTAATACTTGGAGAGAATGGCACAGGTAAAGAACTTATTGCACGGGAGATTCATAGAAGGTCCCACAGATCTAATGAATCATTTATCAAAGTCGATCTGGGATCAATTCCTGAAACATTATTTGAATCGGAGCTATTTGGTCATAAAAAAGGCGCATTCACAGATGCTAGGGAAGATCGAGCCGGCCGACTGGAAATAGCGACCGGGGGAAGTTTGTTCCTGGATGAGATTGGTAATATTGCTCCCTCTATGCAAGCCAAATTACTGACTGTTCTCCAAAACAGAGAGGTTATGAGAGTGGGCAGTAATCAACCAATTCCCATTGACATTAGGTTAATCTCTGCTACTAACATGCCCATTTATGAAATGGTTGCCGGTAATCAATTCAGACAAGATCTTCTTTACCGCATTAATACGGTTGAGATCCAGCTCCCACCATTAAGGGAAAGAGTAGAAGATATCGACATATTGGCTGATCATTACCTTGACATCTATCGAAAGAAATACCTTAAAGAACATCTGTCGTTTGGTAGGGATACGATGAAGAAGCTTACCGAATATCATTGGCCTGGTAATATCAGGGAGTTACAACATGCTGTTGAAAGGGCTGTGATCATGAGCAGCTCCCTGAAACTCCAGCCATCAGATTTCTTATTGGAAAATAAACATAAGAAGGCTCCTATAAAGCAAAATGAGTCTTACAATATCGAAGAGCTTGAAAAGCAAGCTATTGAGAATGCTTTAAAGCAATGTGGTGGTAACCTTACCAGAGCAGCTGAAGTACTTGGTTTTGGCAGGAGTACGCTTTACAGAAAAATGAATAAATACAACATGTGACAATTAGTAATTGGTAATTAATAATGAGTAATAGGTAAATGAGTATAAATAATTGAAATTGAAGAATACAGGTTTGTAACATCCAGGTACAGCTTCAGCACTTCAATACTTGAACACCTCAACACATTTATAAGATGTTTTACAAAAACTTCAGGATTAATATAGTTGTCAGAATAATTGCTATCCTGCTATTGGGGTATACGGCAATATATGTTTGGACGCAAACCTATTTCTGGACAGTTTCTTTATGGGCTATGTTGTTTGCCATTATCCTCACTTTCGATTTGATCCGTTATGTTGAAAAATCCAAGCGGGAGCTTGGAAATTTTTTATTGTCGATCAAGCAAGGTGATTTTTCTTCGGCACATTATAATATCAAAAAGATCAAAAGTAAGGAGGATCTCCGTTTCGCTTATCACGAAATCACCAAGGTATTCCAAAAATTAAGAAGTGAAAAAGAATCTGACCATCAGTATCTCCAGACGGTCGTTGAACATGTGAAAGTCGCACTGCTTTGTTTTGATGAGAACGGTGACATTCAACTGATCAATGAAGCCGCTAAGAAATTATTTAATACTCCTTATCTGAGGAATATCAAGGCGCTTCAAAAAGTGGACAATAAGCTGGTCAATGCACTCACCTCTCTGAAGTCCAACCGTAGAAAGTTACTCAAACTTGATCTTAAGGGATCGCTTTTTCATTTATCCATGCAAGCCACAAAGATCCGATTGCAGGGAGCTGACTATAAATTGGTTTCTGTACAGGATATTAAAAATGAGCTGGATGAACAGGAACTGGAATCCTGGCAAAAACTCATCAGGGTTATGACACATGAAATTATGAATTCTGCCATTCCTATTTCAACGCTTACCGAAGTGACCAATCAAATGCTTGATGAAAAGGTCAACGACAATTTGAATGAATTGGATAGTGAAGACCTTAGTGATTTAAAAGGAAGCCTGAAAACCATTGAATCACGAAGCAAAGGACTTGTCAAATTCGTGAATGCATATAATAGTCTTACCAAAATACCCCAACCCAACTTTCAGGAAATCAGGATGCAAGATCTTTTTAACAATACAGCCAGTTTGCTAGGACCAAAATTATCGGAACAGGAAATTGATTTCAGAACATACATTTCCGATAAAAACGTAACCCTCGTTGCTGATCCTGACCTGATCGAACAAATCCTGATCAACCTGGTGATCAACAGCATGGATGCTGTAAAAAAATCTGATAATCCCTTCATTGAATTGAATGCAGTGACATCCGAAAAAGGAACAAAAATAACCGTAACCGACAATGGATGCGGCATTGATCAGGAGACCTTAGAAAACATATTTGTGCCTTTCTATACAACCAAAAAGGAAGGATCTGGTATTGGTCTGAGTCTTTCCAAACAAATCATGCGACTTCATAAGGGGGCAATAGAGGTGAAATCAGAGATTGACAAAGGAACTGTTTTCATAATAAGTTTTTGATCTTGGTTAAGGCTTCACCGG
This sequence comes from Splendidivirga corallicola, assembly GCA_030442035.1. GTDB lineage: Bacteria > Bacteroidota > Bacteroidia > Cytophagales > Cyclobacteriaceae > Splendidivirga > Splendidivirga corallicola. The sequence goes on along the minus strand of JAUJEA010000012.1, from coordinate 230,090 downwards.
GTATTGATGGAAATTTAAGAAATAAATAAGTATCAGTATCTACCTTCCAATCATAGCCAATAAAAAAGTGCCGGAATTTCTTTATTCCGGCACTTCTGGTCAAATATTATAATATTGATTTATTGGCAGTCTACATTGTCCAGATTTCCATCCCAACAATGAAACGCTTCATCACTGAAATGTGCAGGATTCTTGACACGACCAGCTTTGGTTTCATAGTCCCAATCAATTTCTATAAGATTATTTTCTGACTTTATGAAAATATCATAGAATCTGTCAAATGGCTCCTCCTGATTAATACCATAAAGTATATAACTCCCATTATTATCATCTGCCGGGATTACATTTGTGTATTTTATGCTTGCCACTGTATTATCAGTATTTCTTGTCCATTCAATATCAAGGTATGGCCTTGGATCATTGGGATCGATATTCAACCTCCAGGTACCTTCGGTAAGCTCAGCATTTGAGTGTCCTGTATACCATTCAAAATCCGTGAATTCACCCTCCTTTGAGATCAGCATCCTCCAGTCTGTGCCATTACTCACAAGCTTACCCTGAAGTTTGGCGGTATGTTCTACTTCGTTAACTTCAAATGTAAAGGTCCACTGCCAGGTATTATCGCCAATAAACTCAGGTGTTTGTTTCATAGATTCATGAAATGCAGTCACAGGCACGGCCAAATTCGCAGTAATTACCACATTCCAGACTAACACATTCAGTCCGGCATGTAACCAGTTTCCTTTGGCCAGTCTTCCCCCATCATTCCCATTTCCCTGGAAATCATCAAAATCCATAACAAACGTTGAACTTGGAGGAATTGCAGGTGCAGTACTTTGTGTGGTCCCTTCGTCATCCTTACATGATGCCAGTAGTATTGAAAATACTATTCCACAGGCAATTACTTTTTTACTTAAATCAAGTACTTTCATTTTGGTTGTATTAAAATTTGTTTGGTTGTTCTCCACTAAAATGATACCAATTTCACAAATGTAAACGGGAAGCCCATGAATTTATGATTGGTTCATTCCATAAAGTTCTAAAATTTCTCTTTGAGCAAGACATTTCAATGCGCATGGTGGATCTCCGAAATTTTGTCCAATCCCCCTTCATGTCAAAACTTTATTGATTAATTTTAACTTACAAAGAAATGTTCATCGCGTGCTCGCAATACTTGCAGATTATCATGACCAAGCTTATCTATAAAACACTGAATCCAAATACCTGGACAGATCTGGTTGAGTTGTTTGGAGATCGAGGTGCTTGTGGGGGTTGTTGGTGTATGACTATGAGACTTTCAAGCAAAGCATATGAAAACAATAAAGGTGATAGTAACAAACGGAAGTTCCATAACCTGGTCAAAGAAAATCAACCCTTAGGCATATTGGCTTATGATCGGGATAAACCCATCGGCTGGTGCTCAGTTTCTCCCAGAGAAACATTGACACGCATCGAAAACTCCCGGTACTTTAAACGTATCGATGATCAACCGGTCTGGAGTATAGCTTGCTTTTTTGTTTTGAAAGAATTCCGACACGAGGGAATGTCTCTCAATCTAATCCGCGAAGCATCAAAATATGCTTTTGACCAGGGAGCTAATATTATAGAAGCATATCCAATTATTCCAAAAAAAGACAGGGTTCCTGAGGTATTTGCCTGGGTTGGTTTTTCAAGTACCTTCAAAAAGGCTGGTTTTAAGGTAGTTCGTCAACCATCAGAGACCAGAGTTATGATGAGATTGACAAAATGATAGGGAATTGGTCGAAACTACTAATTGTTAAAATTCGGTAATTCAATTTTAAATGTAGCTCCCTCACCCAGTTCAGATACAACGGATATCTTCCCTCCTAATTTCTCTACTGCCTCTTTGACAATAAAAAGTCCTAATCCCGAACCCTCACTTTTTTCCGTGGCCCGGTAAAACATATTGAAAATTCGAGGTAAATGGCTGGCATCTATTCCCAAACCATTGTCTTCAATAATAATAACTGCCTTGGCTTCATCTATTTCAACAGAACAATGCACAAAAGAATGTTGTTCAAAGGGATTGGAATATTTAATAGCATTAGAAAGCAGGTTCCGCATAATAATGATGATATTTCTTTCTTCGGAGACAAATTCAACTTCTCCCTTTATATCAATCTTTTTATCCAATTTCTTTTCGGAATTATAAAATTCCAGGCTATCAAATACCTCTTCGATCAATCCTTTGAAATCAATCGGTTGATATTCCGGTTCACTTCTTGAAATTCTGGAGTAATCAATTATTTCTTTAATAAACCCGTCAAGTTTGAGGATCTGTTCATTGATCCTTGTCATGTAATCTTCCAGATTTGCTTCATCCTTTTCAAGTTTGACCAAATTGATAAAACCCAGGATGGATGCTAAGGGAGCCCTTAGGTCATGAGAAGCACGATATACAAAGTGATCTAACTCCGTATTCACCTTTTTAAGTTGCTGATTGCTCTCTTTCAATTTATTTTCAGCCTCAATTCTGGGGGTGATTTCGGATGAAACGGTTAAAATGGTTTCTACTTCTCCGTTTTTATTCAGCAATGGCATTTTAGTTGTTTGCAACCATCTTTTTATTCCGGAAGCACAAGTAATTTTTTCCAAAGGCAGATCTATAGATTCCTTATTGGAAACAACCTTTTGTTCAATGGCTCTCATATGCTCAATTTCAGAGGGATGATTGCAAAAGTCTTCCCACTTTTTTCCAATCAAATCCTTTGAGTTCACTCCTAAAATACTTGCAACCTTTTCGTTGGCCATGGTAAATTCACCCTTTTTATTTTTGCCATAGATCAGATTAGGATTTAGGTCGATAACATTCTTTAAAAAGTTCTCCCGATTTTTTATGGTTTGCTCGTGTTTCTCTCTTTCCAGCTCGGAGGCCAGTCTTGTGGTATAGATCTTTAGAATGGAAGAAATAAAGGTCGCATTTTTAATTGACTTTGTATCCATCACAACGATATGACCTATAACATCACCGGAATGATCTTTTAGAGATACTCCAATATATCCCTGAATATTCCAGTCTTTCAAATCTTTATCTTCCGGATAGGCCTGTTGAATGCCTTCTCTGCAAATTATTTCATCTTCCTGTAAAACATCCTCACACGGTGTCCCTACGAGCTTGTAACTAAAGGGTGTCTGTAATTCATTGGCTACACTGATCGCCCTGATCACAATCTCCTTCTCCGCCTTGTTATATATTCCAATAAGAGCATATTTTATATCTAACATTTTGGTTAGGTTGAGCACCATGAGCTCAAAAACAGCCTCCTTACCTATCTTGGCCATTCCTGCCGCTATTTCAGTCAAAATACCTTCGTTGATCTTTTCCTGATCCAAATTGTCGATCAAATAAAAGGTCAAAGTGTCCTCATCAGTTTTTCTTTCAACAATCTTTGTCAATCGACAAATAACCTGATTTGATCCTTTTCCTGCCAGTCTTATTGTAACACTTATATTGCGCTGTGTCTGATTACCGTTTTGGCTAAGAAAATTATTAAGCTGATTCAGGTCCTCATGGATAACAAGATCATGACAGGTGCTTCCAATAATTTGATCTTTATCAAGTTTAAGAATTTCACATAAACCTGAGTTAGCATCAATGATCAGGTCATCTCTCACGACCATAAAACCAATGGTGTTGTTATCATAAAGATCCTTTAGAAAATCACTTTCTGTGAAAATCGATGCGTGCGGCACGACGCTTTGATTGTGTAAATTATGCGGCATCGGTTATTTAGTTTAGTTGTCTTTAATAACCGGAACAAGTCCCAAACCAATATCTTCTACAAGATAGTCAATGTTCCTTTAAAAAACTTTGGCTTTAAAATGGATAAACTTACATGATTGCATTTACTGAATGGTTATGAAAGTTTTATTCCAATGAATTACCAAACTGATGTTCAGTGTTGAAAAAGCATTTGTCGGTTTCCGCAAAACAATCGAAGAACTTATACTTAATATTTTCATAAATTTGTAATGCCACGATCATTTGAAAAAATTACCAATTCCAAAAGCCTTGAATATGTCCTCACCACCTCCAATAAAGATCATATTCATATTGGTTGAACCAGCTGTCCCGGAAAATGTAGGCTTTAGTGCGAGAGCCCTCAAGACAATGGGTTTTGATGCACTGAGGCTGGTCAACGCCTCATTACATAACACCAAGGGTGCAAGAAATACTGGTTATGCTTCTCATGATGTTTTGGACAACGTGCAGGTCTTTAAAGATCTCCCTTCCGCATTGGATGGGATCGATCTGGTGGTAGGTACCAGTGCAAAGCAAAGAGTGACAAGATATGATTATCTCCATCCAAAAAATTTAAAAAAAGTACTTGATAAAAAAGGACAATCATTATCTGTTGTGGGTATTGTATTTGGTTCTGAAGAGAATGGGTTAAGCAAAAAAGATCTTAGTCATTGTGATTTGATCAGTTCAATTCCACTTTCTGTTCCTTATCCATCGCTTAATCTTGCTCAATCTGTTTTATTATATGCATACGAACTTTCGGAATTCTCCAATATTCAGGAAACGATAACTGATCCGGCTTCTTCCGGAACGCAGCAAGCCTTAAAAACGAGTGCCATTGAAATGCTCCAATGGCTGGGTTTTTCCAGGCATCCTATTCTGTTTAAGCGTATTTTAGACCGGCTTATGCTAATAGGAAAGGATGATATGCAATTATGTCTCTCCTTCCTCAAATACCTTAACAGGAAGCGACATAAGGAGTTCAAAGAATGACAGTCTTTTTATCATTAAAATTTAACATTAAAAAAAGAAAAGGGCATTTTGTCTGAAAACCAACCGAATAGATATGCTTTCATTTTGAGCCATGCCAAAAAAATGATCATTGTTTCTTAAAATAAAGTGCTACGAATTTGGAATAATATCAAAGATTTTATTTTTTTTGGGGTATTGTGAACTAACCTTAACTCTTCATGAATAAATTGCTAGATTTTTCACACCTCAGGGGAGATATCTTTGGAGGAATTACTGCTGGAATCGTTGCACTACCATTGGCGCTAGCTTTTGGGGTACAATCGGGAATGGGTGCGATTGCGGGTCTTTATGGGGCGATTGCTTTGGGCTTCTTTGCCGCCTTGTTAGGTGGGACAGCCACGCAAATAAGTGGTCCTACAGGCCCAATGACCGTTGTTTCAACCATGGTGATATCTTCTGCCATTGAGGCATCCGGAACAATAGAAAATGGATTGGGGTTGATAATTGCCTCCTTTTTCATCGCAGGAGCGCTGCAGGTAGTCATGGGTGTTATCAGAATTGGACAATATGTAAAGTATATTCCGTATCCCGTGTTATCAGGTTTTATGAGTGGTATTGGTGTTATTATTATCCTTTTTCAGATTTATCCTTTTCTAGGCCATGAATCGGAGAAAAGTACGATTGATATCGCCTTGAATATAGCTAATCCTTTGAGCCAAATCAATTTTATCGCACTTGGATTAGGTGCACTGACAATTGTTATCATCTATCTCTTTCCTAGACTAACCAAAGTGGTTCCAAGCGCCTTAGTGGCCCTGTTGATCGTAACAGTCCTATCCGTCTTTTTTAAACTGGACATACCAAGGATCGGCGATATTCCCGAAGGACTACCTAAATTATATTTGGGAGAACTATTCGCTTTCGAAACAAGCCAAATTGGACTGATCTTACAGTTTGGTGGAACGCTGGCTTTGTTGGGTGCGATAGATTCTTTGCTTACATCTATAGTGGCCGACAATATAACCAAGACCCAGCACAACAGTAACAAAGAATTGGTTGGACAAGGTATTGGAAATATGGCTAGCGCAATAATAGCCGGAATACCAGGAGCTGGTGCTACCATGAGAACCGTGGTAAATGTTAATTCCGGCGGAAGAACAAGACTATCAGGTATCATACATAGTGTACTGCTAATGATCATTTTGCTTGGTGCAGGTAAATATGCTGCTGAGATTCCATTATCGGTATTAGCGGGAATCCTTATCACTGTCGGGATAGGCATCATCGATTACAAAGGCCTCAGAGATTTGAAACACGTCCCAAGAACAGATGCCGTTATATTAATAGTTGTATTATTACTTACTGTTTTTTGGAATTTGCTTTATGCCGTTGGTATTGGAATGATCATGGCAACCATCAGCTTCATGAAAAAAGCAGCAGACATTTCTTCAGATGCCAGCGAGATCGCTCCTTTAGAGAAGTTTGTTAATCAATTCCCTCATGAATATGGTACTGAAATTGAAGCTCGTTACAAAGACAAAGTTTATATCAAAGATCTATATGGTGCGCTATTCTTTGGGTTTGCTTCGAGGTTCAAGGAAATGGTACGAGAGCTTCCTGAAATTGAAATGGTGGTCATCAGAATGAGACGCGTTCCCTATTTAGATCAAAGTGGAGTTTACGCTTTAGAAGAAGCACTGGAAGGCCTTCAATCCAAAGGTATCAAAGTGGCCATTACGGGATTACAAGAGCAACCTAAGGGTGTATTGAACAAAATAAAGATTGTTTCTGAGCACACTCCCGGTATTATGATCTTTGATACTTACAGCGATTTTTCGAAATGGTTAGAGGAAAACGGTGAGGCTCTATTTGGCATACCGGCTGCTCATGAGGCCTAAACGTTCGGAAGTTTATTAAGATATTTCAGAAAAATTAAAATTTTATTTGGTTGTTATCATTGAACCATTAAATTTGCACTCCGAAATTTGAAAGTAACGATGTTATATCAAAATCTACATATCGCATTAAAGAGTATAGGATGGGCAGTACGTTTTGACGAACCGTCTAGTTTGCTCGGGTATGATAGATGAATTGATAGATACGCATAGATATCAAAAGCCCGAGCAGAAATGTTCGGGCTTTTTTGTTAATTCGAAATTATAGGTGCCAATGCAAAAAAGTATGATCTATATATCCATACCTAGTTTACCAATTGGAAGTTTATTTCCGTTTGAGCAAGCGAACTATATGTATATGTCCAGGCTAAAATATTTGGATTGATCTCAATGCAAGATCGTCCATTTTAAAAAGCCTGGTGTACATACCGGGCTTTTTTTTTGAAGGAAGCCGGCCAGGGATCCTCAAATACTCTTTGAGTTTACCGAAACAATGAAACAGAAACGCGACGATTCATCAGATAGTAAGGATCAGATGACTGGTTCATTCATACGTTGCAGGTCCAAAATGAGGACGATATAAGACACAACAGGTTCAATTCCTGTATGCAACGCGCTAAGGGAGAGGCAAAACGGGTGTCTCCCGACCAGGAGAATGGTTAAAGGCCATAAGCAAGTGTTCCGTTTGCACTGCCATGTTTTTTGTAAAAGCTCCGGTTAAGTTAGCTGGGCATATTCGGGGAGAAAGCATTTGGCTTTCATCCCTGATATGACCCAAAAGTAGTGAGAGGGTGGATATGGGAATTAAGTGTAAATAAGGTTCAATACTTTATTGAGCACTTCCAAATCACGGACATGTAACTCAGCAGGTAGAGTACCTCACTGAAGATGAGGTGGTCATCGGTTCGATTCCGATCTTGTCCACAAAAGATGTGATGAGTTCCTATGTTATGAGGAACATACGGGTGGGTGAAATAGTGTCCCCTATTTTCGGGGTTCAGGGCATCGCATCTTTTTTTTCTAAGTACTTAAAATACTGATATGATGTTATTTAAACATTTAGGTACATAAAAGTCCATAAGCTTTTATATAGCGGATTTTTACTTAAAGGCACAATCAAGTGCATGCCAATATTAAAGAACAGGAAAATGACTATATATCACTATAACGAAGACTATATACTCAAAGCCAATGAGTTGATATCGGATTACAGGTATCTGAAAGCTAAAAGAGTACTGGAGCAACTGCTGGAAATTGATCCTGATCACGGACAAGCTCACAATATCCTGGGATGGATTTTCCATTATCCAATCGAGGATTATGAAAGAGCCTCTTATCATTATCAACTTTCAATGCAATTTGCACCAAGATATCCTTATTCATACAGGAATTATATTTATTTATTGAATGAACTCGGCAGATATTATGATGCCATTTGTATGGTTAAGAAATCGTTAAGTGTCATGGGCATTGAAAAGGACATTATCTACCAACAACTTGGTGAAGCCATGGAGCATCTTGAGAGGTATAAAGAAGCCATTGATGCATATAAACATGGTATTCGCTTTTCAACCTGTGTTGATCGCATTTCACAATTAGAACAAGGCATACAGCGAATAAGAAAGAAAACCAGGTACTTAGTGAGCAGACCATCAATAGTTACCTATTGGTGCACTGAATTTCAATCTATATAATAATGTATATTATAAAAAAACGAGCTATAGTAATATGGCTCGTTTTTCATTATTAGAAAAGAATATTATTTGTAGTCTTAATACTCTCCGGAAGATCTTGCTCTCCTAACATTTCCCGGAGGTCAATTTCAATTGTTCTGGAGAGGGCCGTAATTGGAATGTCGTTAGCGCTGCCTTCAAAAGGATTTTCACTGGCTTCTCCTATTTTTTCTGTGGTATGAAACACCCATGAAACCAACACACTAAATGGAATTGTCAGCCAAATAAAGTTACCTCCCAACTTTTCGAATTCAGGTAACATTCCGAACGGCACAAGTAATATGAATAACCACACAAAAAACAGATTGATTGTAGCATATTGTCTTGGAAAAGGATAATTCTTGATCCTCTCGGATTTTCCCTGATGCGTATAAAAATCAACCAAAAGTCTTTCCATTTCCATATGTCTGAAATCATCAGTTAGATCTCTTCTTCTAAGTTCCCTCAAATCGTCGGATTGCAATGCAATGATTTGAGTAGCTGCATTTTGTTTGTTTGCGATGCTACTGCACTCCTCATCACTCAAATAAATTTTCAATTCATCCTGTAAGCTCCCATTGATCTCTGGTGCCGGAAACTTTTCCATATATTTTCTATTGGCTTTATTGTGAACTACGCTTTCCCAGTTCCTTGGGGTTCTTAATTGGTATCGCAACGCAGTGAGCCATGCAATATGTCTATAAATTAAACGCTTATGTATTTTATGCAATTGGTCATCAGGGAGTTTTTCCCCTGCAAAATCGCTGTTAATATAATCTTTTACCATGATACCCCAGGAGCGACTGGTGTTAACGATCGCACCCCAAATTTTTCTCGACTCCCAAAGCCGATCATAAGAAGCATTATTCTTAAAACCGATAAGAAAGGCAACTGCTGTACCTATGAGTGCAATTGGCAACCATGGAACTGCGATAGCGGTGAAGCCTAGTGTATCATAGAGGATTACTGGAATGGCTGATATAATGGTGAACTTAAGAATGTTGCCTTTTGTCCAAATAAGAGTTTCTTTGAGTGTAAAGTTTCGTCCTGCATGCATAGAGTTAGTGTTTTATTTTAATTGTACTTGTCAGTTAAGATTGCCATAAATATGAAAAAAATATGCAAAATTTCCTGAGTGATTGACAAGAATCCTCTATTTGTACAACAGTTAGTCCACTTCATGAAACCGCTCATCTCCGCACATTCTAACCACCTTAGGGTCAAAAGATCCTATAACATCTATAAGGTCTTTTTGAAAAGCCATAACTTTATGAATATCCTTATAAACCATAGGCGCTTCATCCAATCCTGAGCCTATTGCCTCAACACCAGCGCTTTTCAGGTATTGCGATACCTCCTTTTTGGAAAGTGTTTGCTTAGCCTTGGTCCTGGACATGACCCTCCCGGCTCCATGAGAAGCCGAGTTTATAGACGCATGATCACCTTTCCCTTTCACAATGAACCCTGGTGAAGTCATAGAGCCAGGTATAATGCCCAGAACACCTTTTCCTGCCGGCGTTGCACCCTTTCTATGCACGATGAGCTCTTCACCATTTTCACCAAGTTCTTTCCATGCAAAATTATGGTGGTTCTCAATGATAGCCAAATGTTCTTCTCCCAGGGCATCAGCTAAACGTTGATGTATTTGATAGTGGCAAGCAGAAGCATAATCTCCGGCCAGGTTCATAGCAAGCCAATACTCCTGTCCCTCATTAGAATTTAAGTCCAGCCACGCCAGGTGTTTAGCTTCATTTGGGAGTTTACATATGTCCATGGCCAGTTTTGTATAATGCCTTGCTATGTTGGCACCCAGTCCTCTGGAACCTGAATGAGATAAAATTCCCAGGTATTTACCTGACTCCAAGCCAAGTTCATTTTCTTCATTAAGTATATGAACAGCTCCGAATTCCACAAAATGATTCCCTCCCCCTGAAGAGCCTATTTGTTTATAGGCACGATCTTTTAAATTTTTAATGATGGCAATTTCACTGAATTCCTTTCTCTCCAGCACCTCGTGATCTCTTGGTTGCTTGAACGAGGCCTGACCAAATCTTGTATTTTCAAGAAGTAGCTTTTTGAATTTACTTCGATTACTTTCCAAAAAAGAGACTGGTAGGTCATAAATTGTCATGCACATTCTACAACCAATATCAACACCTACACCATAAGGAATCACTGCGTTTTTGGTAGCCAGAACACCGCCAATCGGTAACCCATAACCCTGATGTGCATCGGGCATTAGGGCCCCTGCCTTTGTTATGGGTAATTTCATCGCAATCTCCATTTGGTTAATGGCTCCGGGTTCAATTCCCTCAATTCCATATACGCGATATTCAATTCTTTTTTTGTTGAGATCTATGGTTTTATTGTATTCGGTTTGGGTCAACAAAGCATGTGCAATTGGTCCAAGCGTCTCGTGTTCTCTGAAAAGAGCAGGTGTTTCAACCACACGTTTCAACATTTCCAGTTTGAATATTCGGCTTTTGCCTTTATAACTCTTTTCAAGAATTCTTATAGCTGCACCTATAGCTCTTCCTTCCGGAAATCCAATGCCCCTTAAATCTTTTCCTGTCAACTTTGTTGAAGCCATAACAATTATTTGTTTAATTAATATTATATAAAAAGTTTGAGTGTTGGATGTTTCTGTATAATAAGGCTTTTTCCATCAAAAATCCTTTCATCATTAAAAATCATTTGTTTCAAAGTCCATTTAAAAACATCTCTTGTTATTGTAGAAACTGAAATCACTATCATCAAGATAAAAGAAAGCAGGGCTTTCCAAACTTATATGTATTAAACATAAGTGGAAGTGCTTTAAGCACTGCCCTGCCTAACCACAGCTGGGTAATACGTCTAAAATCTTCAACAACAGAGCGATTTTTAAATATCATTACAAACTTGAGGGGCTTGTACGCAATCTTTTTGCGTAACAAAAAATTAATTGAATTTGGGGCTAATTATTGACATGAAATAATCAAGGAATGAGAAGCATTGATGATCCGAATGGATTCATTCAGCCGGAATATGGACCTATTCTAGCCTTTCAAGCTTAATAGTTAAATCCGGTATTTGTTAGGCCATATTCAGGGTATTTCATTTACCGATAAAAAATTTAACCTAGTTTTTCCTCAGTTCATCGGTAAAATTCCACGCTTAACCCATTTTTACTATTAAATAATACATCAATGATTCAAATTTGGATCATTAATATCAATCTGAAAGTGCAACTTTTTGGCACATTGGATCATCTAATAGTAAAATCTTCGTCATAGGAATGAAAAGTTTCAAAAACAATAAGGAGCAAATATCAATCTGTATCAGTGGCGTAATTTTTCATTGTGAGCATGATGCATCCATGATATTAACAGCATATCTGGATGAGGTTCGATCATGTTTTGCAAATTTCAGGGAGCGTGAAGTCATTTTATCAGATTTTGAATCAAAGGTTTCAGAGGTTTTTCTGGAGACCTTAAACAATGGTCAACAACTTATATTAGCTGAGGATGTTAGAACAATGATCCAGAGACTTGGACATATTGATAAAGAAACTTTGGAGGAATCGGCTGACACTGACGACAACCTGGATGAACTTCTTCTCATTGAGGACACCAAGAAAAAACCTCAGAGTCCCTCCAAATTTACCAATGCTTTAAATTTCGCTTTCAGCCTATTTTTTTAAAAATCCTTTAATCAAACTTTCAATCGGGAAACTTAGTAGCATCTAAACCAGGGATTATCTTTAATGCATTTTTGTAATATAACTTTTTCAGCACCTCATCAGAAAGGTCCAACCCGTACATTTTCCAAAAGGCATGATATTTTTTGTAGTAAGGGAAATATTCATCAGCTGATTCAAGTACTCTAAAATAAGTATGGTATTCCTCAGGGTTCCAAAAATCTTTACCAAACATTACCCTGTCCTGATATTTTTCGAACCATTTTTTTGCAAATCTGGGTTGCCTTCCTAGCTCAGCAATGACCGCCCCTATTTCAGTGTACATATTGGGCATTTCATCCATGAGTTCTCCTAACTTGGCCAGGTCATTTGCAAACCAACCCATATGTGCATTTATAAAGATTGTATTGGGGTGCCTTCGAAAGATATTATGTTGCTCCTGTATGATTGTCTCCCAGGGGGCGGTTGTTTCATCATTTCTTTTTCGCCTGGGTCTCAGTTTTAATTCCAACCATCTTTCATTATTTCTATCATGCTCAGACCAGAATGATTTAGGGTCTGCAGAGTGAATTAGTACCGGTATTCCCAACTCTCCACATTTCTCCCAGACAGGATCTATTCTTGGGTCATTAATTCTAATGCGTTCCCCATTCTTATCTTTGTTATCCATTCCCTGGCTTTTATATATTTTTAAACCCTTGGCACCGGCCTTGACATCCTGCTCTAACTGTTTTACTGTTCTTTCAGTCCAACCTGGGGCATCAATATCTCTCAAATTTATATTAGTGAATATTACAAATCTGTCAGGGTAATGGTCCTTCACATTTTTGAGAACGGCATCAAAAAACTCTTGATCTCCTCTTCCCCTGCCACTGAGATTAACCATGATCGCCATATTTAATTTATCCATTTCAGCCACTAGTTCACTCAAGTCTTGTGTATTCATTCTCCATTGATGATTGTGAACATCTATAAATGGGAATTTTGCATGCTTTATAGTGTTTGCAGGAACCTTAAGAGTAGAGGGGGGATCATAATCTTCAAAATCCATTTTGGGGGCATTCTGACAATAGCTTGAGGTAGAAATCAGTAAAGTTATGGTCAATACAAAGGGCCAATTTTTCATTCGATTAGGGTTTAAGGTCATTAAAAATTCATTCACTCTCCAATTCAGGACTATACCTGAATTTCCATTCAACATAAACTGAATGTACGAAGAAAACAGGTTTAAGATTCAAGTTCGAATTCTAAATGAAAATAATCAATGAATAAGGTGTTGCAACAATTTCCAACTTTTGCTAGTAGAAAAGCAGGATTCAAAAAAATTTCGAAACGTATGAAATGCTTCTCAAGGGGAAATTTATTAAAACATTTTAATTGGAAGTTTAAGTTTAAGTAAATAATCATTACAATCTGTTTATCAATAATTTAAATTTAAAAAATTAAAGAAATGGCTGATTCAGATCAATTTTTATTGATCAGAAAAATGATTAATTTTTAACATCTTTATTGCAAAAAAAGAAAGAAAATTTGTAGGTTAGCGTCCTGATATTACATAAAAGTAAAATCGTTTTTTGACAACTTTTTAAAGCCTTAAACAAATCGATAAAGAAAATATGTAAGGTCTTGAGGTTATGAATCGGTCGGTTTCGGTATATAGATATTAGAATCGCTGATCGACAATCAATTTTAAGGGCTTGTATTTTTCCGGGAAATTTGATTTCTGCGTTCGTTTTGTTTAATCAAAATTTAAAAACAAGTACACAAAATGGAAGTACTCATTTTTAAAGCAGTATTATGTTTATTGTTTCTCGCTTTGGGCTTAGCCATAAGGAGCTACTATCGCAAAAATAAGATAGAAAAAAAGGTTCTTATGCAGATTCAGGAGGAACAAAGGGTTTGGAATGAAATATTAAAACAAAAGGATATTAAGAAGGCGTAAAAAGTAACATCTTAATATTTCTTGAAAGATTGGTTTAAGCCAATGATCATTTAGATTGTTGGCTATTGGTGTTTATTCTCTTTTTTGCATTATTTTAATGCCGGAGTTTAGTTTAATGTACATTTACAACTTTTGGAAAGTTTCAAACTTTCCAAAAGTTAATATGAGCAAATTCAGATTAAATGTTTGATTCAGTTATTGACAGCTCCGGTTCATTGAAGTTGGACTATGGAGGGTTACCCCCCAGGTTTTCCGCTTGATGTGGAATAAAATTCCAACATAATCGGATGTAATTTTTCAAACAACTTTTTTGAGCACTTAGACTCCAGATTTCAGCAATCAGTTTCACTAAAATCAACCCTTTAATGGACTAATAGCTGATAACTGAGGCCTAATAGCTATGCAATAAGCTAGCATGGATTTCTTTAATAATAGGTATACAACAAGATCAAGGTTGCTCACTATGAATCGCTCGTGATCCGGCTAAACCTGGTTTTCTCTTTTAACCGGATTTGAATTGCTTGAATTATCATCAAGACTCCTTGTGGATCATGATTGCTCCTACTATATTCATGAATCTTTCTGTATCAAAGATGCTCATCAACAAATAGACAAGGCTATATGAAAAAGCTTTTCATCACTTATCTTCCGTTGTTCGTATTAATCAGTTGTACACCTTCCACAACCATTTCTGAAACAGATACCAACGAAGCAAAAAATGAAATTAACCATGTTATGAACAAATGGCACGAAAGTGCCGCCAAAGCCAATCATGATGCTTACATTGGCACCATGAGTACGGAAGGGGTCTATATTGGAACTGATGCAACTGAAAATTGGACAACTTTGGAATTCAAAGAATGGAGTAAACCCTATTTTGATAAAGGGCAAACCTGGGATTTCAAAACACTGGAACGCAATATTTACATTAGTGACGATGGCAAAACGGCCTGGTTTGATGAATTGTTGGACACCTCACTAGGATTATGCAGAGGTTCGGGAGTTTTTAGGCTACAACAAGAAGAGTGGAAGTTAAGGCACTACGTACTGTCTATCACTGTGCCAAATGATAACCTGAATGAGATAATCAAAATCAATCATGCCACTGACTCGATACTAATTCATCAGATAAAAGAGAAAAACCGGTAATATGATAACAATGAATAAGGCAATGGTGATCATATTCTCTTTAGTATTCTCGATCTCTTTAAATGCTCAACAGGTTGGCGATCATACATTTGATCCGGTTATCAATAATCCTGTTTATCCTAAAGAAAAAGGAAGTATAGTCCTTATTGACGAGGCACACGTGAACTTTCATACACTGGAAGGACGTTTTCAGCCATTTGCCAATGTCTTGAAAAAAGATGGATATGTAGTCAAAGCTTCAAAGGATCCTTTTACCGAAGAAAGCCTATCAAGAGGCAAAATTCTGGTCATTGCCAATGCCCTGAATGAAGTAAACTTACAAAACTGGAAACTTCCAACCCCATCTGCATTTACCGATGAAGAGATCAAAACTGTAGTGACATGGGTTAAGAATGGAGGGTCTTTATTTCTTATAGCAGATCACATGCCTTTTCCAGGTTCCGCAGAGGAGCTAGCAGCAGCATTTGGGTTTAAATTTTACAATGGGTTCTGCATGAAAAAAGAAAGTGGAAAGGACATCTTTTCAAAGAAAAAAGGAACACTTTCTGATTGTGGTCTAACAACAGGAAGATCTGATAATGAAAGAATACCATTCCTGCAAACTTTTACAGGACAGGCATTTGAAATACCTGAAGAAGCCGAGGCAGTGGTTACGCTTAATGATGAGTATGAGGTACTACTACCAGAGGAAGCATGGCAGTTTGATAAAAACACAAAAAGAATTTCAGCGAACAATCTGGTTCAGGGTGCTTACATGAAATTTGGGAAAGGCCGGTTAGTGATCTTTGGTGAAGCTGCCATGTTCACAGCTCAAACGCAAAGAGGACAAAGAAAATTTGGTTTAAGTGCGCCATCAGCCAAACACAATGTCCAGTTTCTATTAAATACCATCCACTGGTTGGATGGTATTATTGA
This sequence comes from Splendidivirga corallicola, assembly GCA_030442035.1. Taxonomy (GTDB): domain Bacteria; phylum Bacteroidota; class Bacteroidia; order Cytophagales; family Cyclobacteriaceae; genus Splendidivirga; species Splendidivirga corallicola. Next base: position 214,066 of record JAUJEA010000012.1, on the reverse strand, counting down.
ATGATGCATTATAAAATCGATGCTCAATTGCAATTGACCAATCCCCTCACTCACTTCTTAAAGCATCGACCGGATTGGATCGTGCGGCTTTTAGTGATTGTACACTAACCGTAAACAAAGCTATTGCCAAAATGAAAAATCCGGGCAACACAAATAGCCACCAATTAATTGCTGTCTTATAAGCAAAGGCATTGAGCCACTCATGCACTAAATAATTAGCCAAAGGAACCGCCACAACAAAAGCAATAAGAATCAGTCGCACATAATCTTTGGAGAATAAGAGTAGCACATCCTCAATGGAAGCTCCGAGTGCTTTTCTGATACTGATTTCTTTAACTTTTTGGCCTGCGGTAAAGGCAGAAAGTCCTATGAGCCCCAGCAACGAAACAAAAATGCACAAATATGATAGAATCGCAATCAAACGGAGTTGTGTTTCATCCTCTTTGTATTGCGCGTCAAAGTTTTGGTCCAGAAATTCATATTCATAGGGATGGTTTGGATCAAACTCTTCCCATGTTTCTTTAATAAAATCCATCGTTTCACTAAGCCCCTCTCCTTTCAATCTCAGATGCATTCGACCTCCGTTGTTTGATCCCAAGACGATGATCAATGGCCCTATAGGATTATGCAAAGAACGAAAGTTAAAATCTCGTACTACACCAACTATCTGACCATCACTTTCTCCATGGAAAAACCTTATTTTTTTTCCTATTGCTTCATCCCCCCAACCCATTGTCTTTACCGCTGCTTCATTAACCAGGAAAGAATTAAGGACATCAGCTTTGGAATCTTTATGAAAATCTCGTCCATCCAAGAGTTCAATACCCAAAGTTTCAATGTAGTCAGGTCCGGCTGTTATTGTATTGAGCTCCTGTTGTACCATTTCTCCCTCCTTCTCTACCTGAAACACCTGATTATCAATAGCCATTCCCGGAGTGCCGTAAGCGGTTGTAGCCGAAATTATATTAGGATTTTTAAGCATTTCATGTTTGATAGCCGGGATTCTATTACTCACCAACGTATCCTGAATTCCCAACAATAAAATATTGTCTTTTGTGAAACCCAGTTCTTTATCTCTTAGATAATCCATTTGGTTATCCATGATCAAGATACATATGACAACAAAGATGGAAATGATAAATTGCACCACAATAAGTGCTTTTCTGAGCACAATGCCGGATCTGTGAGCCTTAAATGTCCCTTTGAGTGCTTTAATAACAGGAACCGAAGGAATATATAATGCAGGATAAATACCAGATAAAAATCCAATGAGAATGGTGATGCCTAAAGTACCAAAAAACAATATTGGATCATTAAAAAAATCTAACGTTAAGTTTTTTCCAATTAGTTCATTGAATGGTGTGAGGTATAAAACCGGGTAGCAGAAACCAATAGCAACAATCATAGCCAGAAGGGCTAAAAGAAGCGCTTCAGTTAGTACAATCAACATAATCTTATACTTTGTTTGTCCCAGTACTTTGCGCATTCCGATCTCCCCTGTCCTATTCACAGATCTTGCTGTAGCAAGGTTCGTATAATTAATCCCTGCCAGCAAGATTATAAAAATGCCAATGGCAGTAAAAGTGTATAGGTAGTCCTTGCTACCTTGTGGTTCATCTACATCTTTTTTTGATGTAAAATGAATATCGGCGAGTGCTTCTAACTCTACATCGCACTGGCCACCAACTACATTACCAAACTCGCTATAATATTTTTCAAAAATAGTTGGCCACTTCTCATAAAATCTATTGATCTCATAACCTTCCTGAAACATCAGGTAAGTATAGACATCAGGATTCCAATAGGCTTCTGATATTGCCTCTCCATTTTCGTCAATTATCCAGGGTCTGCTGGAAATATTAGAAACTAGAATGTCAAACTTCAAGTGGGAATTATCCGGTAAATCTCTTATGACAGCGGTTATCTGATATGACTGATCATTTGGAAACTGCAGAACTTTTCCAATGGGATCTCCTTCTCCAAAATATTTATGTGCAATGGTATTTGTGATAACTGCTTTATACAACCCATTTAAACAAGTGTAAGGATCGCCCGCAATAAATTCATGGGTAAAAACAGAAAACATAGTTGAATCGGATTCAAAAACCCGATCTTCATAAAACATTACTTCTGCTCCATCGTCTCGCTTTGATTTTATTAAAATATCACTAAAATCGTTGAATCGGACATAGGAGGTGATTTCAGGGAATTCCTCGACTAAAACCGGAGCTAATTCTCTGGCTGCTCTGGCAATGTTAAAGTTTACACCCTGTGCTTGAATATGATTGGTCAAGCGGTAAATTCGTTCATGATTCTCATGGTGCTTATCATAGGTCAGGTCATTTTTAAGATAGAGTAATAGGACAATACCACATGAAATACCCAAACCTAATCCCAATATATTTAAGAGAGAATAAAAACCGTCTTTCTTAAAAATCCTAAAGGCAAATTTGATATTGTTTAGCATAATACAGCGTTTGTGTTTTTACCTGATCTAAAGATAAATGATTTGATAGGCGCTGGCCAATGTGGTGCAGCAAGAGGAAATGATCATGCAGTGAATGGAGTATCTCGCACCAAAAAATTGGATATTCGTAATTTGCGTGTTTAGAATTAGAAGATAAACAACTCCTCTACAAAAAACTTAGATACAAATTTTAATTAAAATTCGTAAGTTGTAATCACTTCTTAAATCATCATTAATCAAAATTGTAAATTATGGATTTCTCAAACATTAATTTTTTAGCAGTTGCAGTGGCTGCCGTCGCCAGTTTCGCTTTTGGCGCGATATGGTATAGTCAGGGATTATTTGGAAAAACCTGGCAAAATGAACTTGGATTTACTGATGAGGATTTGAAGGGCGCTAACATGGGAAAAATTTTTGGAACCACCTTTGTCCTAACGTTTGTCATGGCATTGGGCATGGGAATATTACTTAGAGGTCATGGGGAGAATCAAATTGACTGGCTTTCCGGGTTATATCACGGATTATCTGTTGGATTGGCTTTCGTAGGTATGTCTATGGGGATCAATTATTTGTATCAAAGAAAATCATTCAAACTTTGGGCCATCGATGCTTTCTACCAAATTATAATTTTAGGAATAATGGGTGTCATCATTGGCGCCTGGCGATAAAATATGGAAACAAGTAAAAGGATGGTCATTTGATCGTCCTTTTTTGTTTGAATGGAATTATGATATTGTTTAATGACAATTCTATTATTTTAAATGCTCAAAACACTGAATAGACTTCATTCTTAAATATGACAGAATCTCTTTTTGAATCATTGCCAGAAGTGCCTGAACAAATAAGTGCTGCTAATGTAATCGCCAGGTTGATAGATGGTGTTGGGTTTCGTTACAGGTTAGCTACGGATGGCCTTAAAGAAACCGAGCTTGAATTCAGGCCTGCGCCTACCAGTATGAACCTATATGAGCTTTTAATCCATATCTATGATCTTGCTTTTGTGGCGGACAGCACTTTGGGTGGACCTACCAGCCATAAAAAAGGATCGTTGAAATCTTTTTTAGATCTGAGAAATGAAACACTTATGCTCTACGAAGGATTGAGTATCCGTCTTAAAAGCATGGAAGATAGTGAATTGGAAGCTTTTAAGGTAAGACCAGGGTCCTTTTCCAGGGAGTTCCCCTTTTGGTTCATCATCAATGGTCATATTGCGGATGCACTGACCCATATAGGGCAAATCAATAGTTGGCGAAGAATGGTGGGCAATCCCTGCCCCAAAATAAGTGTATTCAATGGTCGTCAATTAAGTTGATCCGCTGATCACCACATTGTGCTATCAACATACAAGCTAACCCTCGAAACTGATCTATCACCTGAAATTTCATAGGCTCATCTGGAGAAAGGCTTTGAGGGTTTAAATTATTGCAACCCCATTACAACTTTTTTCAACTTTTCCCAGTCAATCTTTATGGTGGTCTGCTCATCGCAGATGAATAAGCTTTTTATAATCAATGCCACCGACTAACCCAAAACAGAAGTTATAAGATGAAATACTTTAGAAATAGTTTAATAGTAGCGGTAGTATTTTTCATTGCTTCAGCATGTGAAAAAAATGATGATAATCCTGATCCTAAAATGATAACGTTCATAGCTAACGGACTGGAAGGCCGCATAATAAATGAGCTAACAACATCCAATAATCTGATCGTAGCTGCCACAGATAACGGACTTTATTCAAAAACAATTGGCACTGACCAGTGGCAGTCTGCAGGACTAGCAACCATCAATGTTCGGACTTTTATTCAAATCAATCAAAATTTATGGTTGGCTGCTGAGAAAGAACTTGCTCAGGAATCTTTCAGGATCTTTAAATCAGAAAATAAGGGATTAAACTGGACTGAAATTGACTCCAATTATGGAAAAGATTTTCCGGAGCAGATCAATGATTTTGAATACATTTCCGGAACGCAAAAACTATATGCTGCCGGTAATGCGGTAATAGCCGAATCCACCGACCTTGGAGAAACCTGGACACCTGTAGTCGGGGACTGGGGCTTTGTAGCCACAGGGCTAGACTTTGTAGTCAAACATCCCACTCAGGATTTCTTGTGGGCCGGAGGACAAAACGGTATAGAAGGTTTTACTCTCAATAGATACGATATTATCCAAGATGCTAATCAAAGCTGGATAAATTTGATCCCCTCACCGAGTACAGCAAAAGCCATTCTATTTGATCCAACAGATGCCGGCAAAATCACCATTGGTGCAGAGGGTGGTATCATCCAATCCACAGATGATGGTGACAATTGGGAAATACTTAAAGAGGAAGAAAACGTCGGGAGATTTATATTTGGATTGGCGCGCAACAATAGCACACCACAGACCATTTATGCTGCAGGCTGGGTAAAGAACTTTGACACACCTCAGGCTTTGATACTCTCCGTTTCCAGAGATAATGGTGCTTCCTGGGAATACCACGTACATAACGACAATACGCTCTTCGGGGGTGTTTGGGACATGATTTCGGTAACGGAAAATGGGAAACAGGTGCTATACCTGGGTTTATTCAAAGGCGGTGTCTATAAGGTTATTTTAGACTAGCGTTTTTTGGAGGATTTGAAAACTCCAATTTAGCATAGTATTTAACTAACTAAGAACTCCGGATTCAGAATTAGGCTCAAATCTTGCCCAACACCGGGATGGATCCATCTGGCTTTCCGTTTATCAAATATAATATGGAACATTAATCAAAATAATGGTATTTTAATGATCAAATTTTAAATACCTCAACAATGATCCGTAATTATATTAAGATCTCAACCAGATACATTTTAAAGGAAGGGATTTATTCCGTTATTAAGATCTTTGGACTGGCGACCGGACTAGCGGCTAGTTTAATTATTGGTCTCTTCGTTTTGGAAGATCTAAGTTTTGATCAATTCCATTCCAAAAAAGATCGTATCGTAAGGGTGTTGACTATTGATAGTGCACAGGGAGTTCAGAGTCAGGATGTTGGCGTGAGTCAACCTGCTTTAGGCCATGCTGCCATGGCAGAAATACCCGAAGTAGTCAGTGCCGTTCGCGTAGTTCCTAATGGAGTACGCCGATTGCGGGTTAATGATCAGGAATTCAAGTCGGAACAATCTATTGACACGGAAAGTGCCTTTTTTGAAATTTTCGATTTCGAAATCGTTGAGGGGCAACGTGACAGTGTCTTAAATGAACCAAGGTCAGTTGTTTTGACAGAATCCCTGGCTAAAAAACTTTTTGGAAATGAAAGTCCAATAGGAAAATCATTGCAAATGGGGACTGCTGAATTAAACATCAAAGCCGTAATGAAAGATCCTCCTCCAAACTCTCACCTGCAATTTGATATGGTCGGTTCTCTGGTGGCACCTGAAGGCAATGAAGGGTGGCAAAACTGGCTAACAAGTTGGGGTAGTTTGAGTTGTTTCAACTACTTGCTACTCAACGAACCCAAGGAAGATCTCCAGCCGATCATTGATAAATTGATCGATCTTAAAACGAAAAATGAAGCAGCGGAATTCTTTACGCCAACATTACAAAAATTAAATGATGTTCATTTAAGATCAGAGCACATTTTGTTTGAATCAAACCATGCAAAAAGTGATATTAACAAAGTGTATATCATGATTTCCATCAGCTTGGTGATATTGATTCTTGCTTCAGTAAATTTTATGAACCTCGTAACTGCAAAATCTTCTAATAGAGCCAAGGAAATGGGCGTGAGAAAAGTTATGGGTGGCCTCAGGAATCAACTTATTTATCAGCATCTCACGGAATCAATATTAATAGTACTCTTATCCTTTATAGCTGCACTGATGCTCACTTCCGTTAGTATTTCTCCTCTGAATATGCTATACAATCGCCAGGCAGAGATTTCAGTGCTCTGGCAGCCTGAAATGATATTGGCCATGTTGGCGTTTCTGATTCTGTTGGGAATTTTTGCCGGAGCATATCCGGCCTTCATACTATCCGCTTTCAGGCCATCTAATGTGCTCAAAGGGACCTTTAAATCAGGAAAAACGGGACAATTTGTTCGCAAGGGATTAGTTATTTTTCAATTTATTATTTCCATTTCTCTCATTGTTGGGGCCGGGGTCATCTTTCAACAAATGGATTATATCCAAAAACGCAATATGGGCTACGAAAGAGAGCGTGTGGTAAGTTTGGCATTGCAAGGTCAGGCTATGAGGCAACATCTTCCGGTATTGAGAGAGGAATTACTGCAACAGTCTAGCATCATTAATGTTGGTACTTCATCTGTTCGCATAGGGCAGCAATTAGGCCGTAATTCAATATATCCGGAAGGGAGATCAGAGGAAGAAAATTTTATCACCAGCGCTATGACCATTGACGATCGGTATCTTAATGCGATGAAAATGGAAATAATGGCTGGAAGAAATTTTAACCGTGACTCCGAATCGGATTCTGCCAGTGCCATATTAATTAACCAGGAACTTGCCAGAATGTTGGAATGGTCTGATCCTGTAGGCAAGATCATCAGGTTAAATACAGGGCAAAATACACAAACCGAATTTACGGTCATTGGTGTCGTTAAAGATTTTAATTTTGCTACTGTTCAACATCCAATAGAACCTGTTTATATGCGGTACAACAAACAAAATGGTGTTGTGGCAATTAAACTGGCAAAAAATATCGATATCAACCAGGCAATGGCTGATCTTGAAGGTGCCTGGAAGAAGGTCTTTCCTCAAAACATTTTTGAATATAGCTTTCTGGATGATGATTTTAATGCCTTATATGAAAAGGAAACTGCTTTTGCCAATATGTTTTCTCACCTTACCATCTTAGCCATATTAATTGCAATTCTTGGTTTATTTGGTTTGTCAGCATTTGCTGTAGAGCAACGTACCAAAGAAATTGGTGTAAGAAAAGTACTGGGAGCACGTGTTGGTCAACTTGTGGCCATGCTATCAAAAGAGTTTATTGTATTGGTTACAATCGCTTTTGTATTGGCTTGCCCCATTGCCTGGTATGGAATGACCAAATGGCTGGAATCCTTTGTTTATAGAATTGATATTGGTGTTATGGTGTTCGTAATATCTGCTATTATAACTATAACAGTTACGATTTTAACCGTTATTTGGCAATCATTTAAAGCAGCAACAGCAAGTCCAGCCATATCATTGAGGGATGAATAAGACCAAAAAAATGTTGATTATCAACAATTAAGTCAATGAGATTGGACAATCCTTCTTAAATATATTAAACCTAAAAAACACATGATCTAATCCGAAATATCTTAGAAAGCATGATCACCATTATGCTGATCCTAATAACTTTCCAGTAGAAGCTCCATTGGCTCATTTCATCCGGAAGCTCTAACTCACTGCCCTTTTGATTTTTTACTTGCATAAAAAGAATTATATTGAATCTATTTTTTAACCAAAAAAGGATCAGCATGTTTAAAAAAAAGAAGAAAAATCGAACCATTGATTCGAAAGAGGTCGGTTTGGAAGCTGGATTAATGATTTTTAAATTCTTTCTAAAAACCGAGTATTTGCATTACGGATATTTCACTGATGGGTTGGAAGCCGATGTATCAAATTTAAAGAAGGCACAGGAAAATTATGCGGAAATGCTCTTTGGTAATATCCCGGAGGGTACAAAAACCATCCTGGACGTTGGATGCGGATCAGGGAAAACGGCACAGGAGCTCATCTCAAGAGGTTACAAGGTAGATTGCGTTTCTCCAAGTCAGATTTTGACCAATTACGCAAAAACGCTTGTTGGCGAGGATGTCAGTTTTTACCAATGCAAGTTTGAAAATATGGAACAACAGCAAAAGTATGACCTTGTTCTCTTCAGCGAAAGCTTCCAATATATTCCAATGGATCAATCTATTCCTAAGGCACTCAAGTTATTAAATAAAAACGGACACATCATGATATGCGATTTCTTCAAAAATGACCCTGAAGGAAAAAGCCTTTTAGGAGGTGGTCATCAATATGAAGAATGGTTACAATATAAAGATGCTTATTCTGTAAAGACACTAATAGAAAGGGATATTACCCGGGAGACAGCTCCTACCATAGACATCGTCAATCAATTGAGCATGGAAGTAATCAAGCCGATATGGACATCTGTATGGGCATTAGCAGAAGATCGTTTCCCTGGAATTATTAAGTTGGTGAAAAGAAAATACAGCAAGAAAATAAACAAAATGGAGAATAAACATTTCACCGGACAACGTACCGCTGAAAATTTCCTGAATTATAAAAAATATATGTTCTACCTTTTTCAGACCGAAAACCAAATGATCAATGAGAAAGCTGGTGAGCCTGAAAAGTTAGCGCTGGAAGTTGCAGAGTAGTAGATTGGTTTAAATTCTAATTGGCTAGTTTAATTTCTCAGGAAAATTGAATTATTTCTTTGAAAAACTATTAACATGGCGGAATTAAAAACTAAGCTTAATGATGGAAACGTTGAGGCCTTCATAGATGCGGTAGGAGACGATAAACAACGTGCTGATTGCAGGGTGATTATGGATATCATGAAATCCCTGACCAATGCGGAACCGAAGATGTGGGGAAATAGTATTGTGGGCTTTGGCAGTTACCATTATAAATATGATAGTGGCCGGGAAGGAGATTGGTTTCTTACAGGTTTTTCACCCAGAAAGCAGAATCTCACCTTATATATCATGTCGGGTTTCAGCAACTATGAAGAGCTATTTACTAAGCTGGGAAAATTTAAAACTGGCAAAAGCTGTCTTTATGTCAAAAAATTAGAGGATATTGATCTTGATATTCTTAAAGAAATGATCGTTAAATCCATTGATACTATTTCAAAAAGATATTCAAAGTAACCAGTCTGACCTCAGTTCCATTCCTAAGTAATCATTAATACTGAGCCAGACTGGTTTTAATTTTATTCCACCACTTCCAAAGTCCCCTGCATCACAACATAGTGGCCAGGGTATGTACAAACATAAGTGTATTTACCTGGCTTATCCGGAGCCATAAAATAAATGGTATCATGGCCTCCCGGTGAAACCAATTCCGTATGATATAATACCTCATCCATTTTAGGAACATAGTTCATGGAAGCAGCCTTAAGTCCCAAATTCAAGGCGGCCTGCCCCACGTCATTGGCCGTACCTGGTTTAACAATCAGGAAGTTGTGAGGCATATCATCCGTATTGTTAAAAGTGAATTTCACCTTGCTACCGGCTTTCACTGTGATGGTGGTTTTATCAAATTTCAAACCTGGCTTTGTACCCATTTGTATCGTTTGATCCACTTTGCCCCAACCTGATGGTAGTTTCGTTTGACGTTTTGCCAATACAGCATTGGTTTTTGGTTTCTCTTCAACATCAGCCTTGGGTTGGGCTTTTTTCTTTACAACCGGCTTTGGTTCCTCAATCTTTTTTGGTCTCACGCTCAATTCTGAGATAGACAGCTTAGGACCCGAAGGAATCTGATTCAAGGTATAATAAGCTGTATTATGTAAAAGCGATAATTGTTTATCCTGAGATTTGACCCCTTCAGCTTTCACTTCATGGATGTAATAAGTTCTTAAACTGTCAGCGACCAGTCTTACTTTTCTCCCATCCTCAGAAACTTTCACACCAACAATGTGGCAGACTTTATCATTAACTACCGGGCTTCCATAAACCGGATGGTACTTATAAGTAAAGCCGGTAATGCTATAAGCATCGGGATTGGAGGCCAATTTCTTATCAACCGGAAGTGTAAACTCAATCTCAAAACCATCAGGCATAGCCCTGACAGCCTTCATCTCAAAAGGTGTTTTACCGGACCATATAAGGCGTTGCAATCCGTATGGAGATTCTCCAGTAGAGCCCCATCCCCTATTTGTTTGCCCTACATACAAGGAATTATCCGCTCCCCAGGCCATTCTTAAAACACCGGATTGAAAACCCTCTCTGAAAGCAAAAGAAGCACCTTGGTATTGACCATTCACTTTTTCCAGAAATACTCTTACGATCTTGCTTTGTCCCTGATCACCTACCAGTAATTGATTTTCAAACGGGCCAAATCCACCCTTCGTTCCATCTACAATAATTTCGGAAGTAGATGTTCCAAGAATCCCATGTGGCAACCATACTGCGGGAGGTTTTACATCAGCAAACTTCTCCTTTAAAGTATAGAAAGGCACTACTTCTTCGTCTTCGATATTTTGCAATCGAACGTAAGGCCCACCCTTGGGAGGGAAACGTGCATCTACTACCTTGTATAACTCCTCGTCAGTTAATTTAACCGGAGATTCAGGCCTGTCAGCCCATCTCAACCCTGCCGGATGCCCGGTAAAATCGCCTTTTTCTACATGTACAACAGCACCTGAGCCCATCCAGTCTCCCTGATTATCCGCATAGAAAAATTCACCGTCTACCATACCAATACCACAGGGTGATCGCATGCCGGTCGCAAAAGGTTCCATTTTTCCATCAGGAGAAATCAACATTGTCCAACCTCTCCAGGGAACACGGCTTTCTCCTCTCCACCATTCCTGATTTCCAAAGGCTACATTTCCCGTGACATACATACTGCCATCATCCGCCATGATCGGCCCGAATGAATACTCGTGATAGTGACCGGATAGTGGCCAGGCATACACAGTTTCGTATACATCAGCCTCACCGTCACCATTCTTATCCATCAACTTGGTTAATTCCCCTCTTTGGGCGCAATAAAAAGCATCATCTTTGAACCTTAATCCAAGGATCTCATGTAAGCCACTGGCAAATTTTCTATAGAAAGGTTTGGGGCCGGTCGGGTTTTCAACGATCCATATTTCACCCCGTCGTGTTGAAACAGCTACATTGCCGTTTGGCAACGTACATAAGCCACCAACCTCAAGAATTATATCTTCAGGTATTGGCACATTAGCGATTTTGTAATAATCTCCTTCTTTTTGGATTGAAGCATTGCCCTGTCCCTGAACAAATCCAAATGAACAGGTCAGGCAAATTATTAACAGATAAAGTTTTATATTTTTAAAATAGATCATTTTCAAAGTTAAATTTTATGAGTTACTACCATATCAATGAATATCGAACCTTCGTACCCTGCACAGGTAGTAATAGTTCCTGGCCACCTTCAATATTTCGAATAATTGGCTTCGCACCAGCTGTTTCTTCAATTTTAACATAGTAGGTAAGGTCGTCAATGTTGTAGAGGTTTTTTTCCAGCAACTCAATCTGTTTCCCTTTTGCCAACCGTACATATTGCTGATTTCCACTTTGGTTAAAATTCAACTGTCTTGTCAGGTATTTTCCTTCTTTAATTTGAATATCATCTCTGATTTCCGAACCATTGAGAACATATTTAAAAACAGGATATCCGGTTTGATTTATTTCATAACCTTTAGGAATATATTGTGTCTTATCCCCGGATTTTGGCCATTGTTCATTCATGCCAGCCAGTCTGGCCACTACGGGTTCGTTTTCAAGATTTAATTTACTTCCAAGCGGTACAGACTTACCATTTCCCCTGCTGCTCCACATGGGTGTTGCATCCAGAAACCTTCCTTTCCAGACATGTACCATATTCCCGGCCCCCGGATTGTAGGTAAAGTGTATCTGATCCGGCCCACCAACATTGATGGCATGGGTCATAGTTTGTGCCTTGGAATCCTCGTCCTCAAAATAATCCACAAAGCTTCTCAAAATTGTTGGTTCCGGTGCGTTGACTAAAATCGGATTGATAACCCTTTGGATGGACAACGAACTTTTTGCATGCAAAGGTGACCTTCTTATTCCAGGGCCTTCTATCCAAACACCAAGTCCGGAAGGAAGCCAACTATCAAAATTACCGTATACGATCTCCAGATCATGCGAACCCTGGCTTAAACTAACCGCTCCTCCCCTTGCAGGACTAAAAGTCTGGGTCCATCTTTTGCCTATCACATTTTCTCCATCAACCTTAAGAGAGCTATTACCACCGGCCTGTATATAAAATTTATAATCGCCCGGATCATTTATTTCAATCTTACCTTTAATTACCAAAGCATAATTATGATTGCCTGGAGTCACTTCCCAGGTCAGATTACTAAGCGTACCCATTTCATGTGCAATGCCTTCAAAATCATAGTTGATCAATCTGGGTATCTCGCTTGTATACAGTTTGTAACTCAGGTCTGACAATGAAGGAGCCTTCTTGTCGAAACTGATATATTTAATGTTTCTGAATGCTACAGGTCCATGATCACCTTGTATCATCAAGGGTCCAAAAGCAGCTTCCTCTTGTGAAATAGGTCCGCCAGTGGGTCCTGTAAGTTCTACATTGTCCTGAATGATAACACCATTCAATACTACTTGTAAAATCTTGGCATTAGCAATCTTCTTCCCATTGACATCAAACTTCGGAGCCTGAAAAGAAATTCTCATTTTTTGCCATAAGCCAGGTGCTCTGCAGGCATTCATAATAGGTGCATGCCCCTCGAACTGGCTTCCATCTTTTCTTCTTCTTTGATAAATACCACCACAATCTCCATAACGTGGCTTTTTTACTCCCCAACTATCAAGCAATTGTACTTCATATCGTCCCTGAAGATAAATCCCGGAATTGGAATGTGCTGTCATCATGAATTCCAATTCAAGATCCATATCCCCATGTTCAAAGGTCGAGAGTAGATTACTATAATTCTTTTTATCAGGTAAGTTTACCAAAACGCCGGTTCCGGGTTTGGATTTCATCACCCTTTGTTTAGTAAGACTCGCAGTTACCCCACCCGCTATTTTCCAATTTGCAGCATTAGATTTAAAAGCAGAAAGGTCTTTTAGTTCAAGAACAACAGAGCCGTCACCTTGAGATTGTGCACCGGCTGAGTGATTTAATGTGATGATAAAAAGCAAGCTCAGGAAGAGATAATGTTTGAAACGCGATCGATCCTTCATAGATAAAATTTTGTTTGATACAATTAAAAAGCTATTTGAAAACCCCACTATTGCAGAAGTACAAGTTTTAAGACATTCAATCCAATATGGCCCCTTAATATGATCTGGAATACTTTTTAAGCCGTTTTCGATGGAGGAATATCAGGCGCCAAAGTTATGACAGGCCGGGAAACATTCAAAATGAAGTGAGAAGCTGATTTGAAAGAACAGTGCATGGTATTTTGACAAATCCACTTTGGAACTATCCAACAATCCACTAAAAGTTTGGTAGGATTGCGTCTAATATTGAGATGGGTGAGTTATAAAGAACAAAGGCTACAAAAGTTTTGGAGCTTCTGTAGCCTGCTACAATCTGTATTACCTAAACTATGATATATGAAAATTCTACCCTTTAAATTTTATTTTCTTTTTTTAGTTTATCCTTAAATACTTTTCTGAATTTTTCAACCTTAGGCTTAATTACGAAGGTGCAATAAGGCTGACTTCCATTTAGATTGTAGTAATTCTGATGATAATCCTCTGCCGGAAAGAACTTCTTAAAGGCAGTTATCTCTGTAACAATCGGATCATTCCAGGCTCCGGAGGCATCAAGTTCTTTTTTATATTTCTCCGCTAATTCCCTTTGTTCTTCGTTATGATAGAAGATGGCTGAGCGGTATTGCGTTCCTACATCATTACCCTGACGGTTTAGAGTTGTTGGATCATGTGTTTGCCAAAAAACTTCCAATAATTCCGCAAAGCTAATTTTTTTGGGATCGTATGTTATCTGTATGACCTCTGCATGTCCGGTTGTTTCATTACACACCTCTCTGTATGTGGGATTGTCAACAGTTCCTCCGGAATATCCTGAGATCGCTGAAGTTACGCCTTCCAAATCCTGAAAAATAGCCTCTGTACACCAGAAGCATCCTGTACCAAATGTTGCTAGTTCCATACCATCCTGTTTGCTTAATTGAAGTTCCTTTTGATGAGCACTATTATCCTGAGCGCAGGAAACCAGGCTCCAGCTTAAAAAAAATACTGAAATAAAAAGCTTTATGGGTCCCTTTCTAAACATGCCAAGTGTTTTAAATTTGATGATACTTACGCTGGAATATTGCTATGGTTGGATAGTTGACGGTTTATTTTTGCAAATTGTCATTAGAATGACAGTGAGCCACTCCTTGAGTTTAATGATCCGGACTCTGCTCCAAGGAAAATTACAAATCCATTTTCACAAAATTTCGTATCTTATTACGATTTAGGTCAATACTCAAGATCAATTGAAACCCGGACAAACTCAGCACGATATAGGATTCAGAGATATCATTCGATCTTTATCTTCACTGTTATCACTTATTTTTTTTCTATCCTTATTCACTTCCTGTACTGATGAAATTGTTCCGAAACCATTTTATCCCAGAACAGATCATGAAGCGTATGCTTATGCCCTGGAATTGGCTAATTTAAATGGAACAGCTTTGGTCAAAGATTGGAAAAAGGCTGCGAAGTATGCATTAGAGCACCCTGTCCAAATTTCCTCACCTTTTGAAGAAACTGTCTATCTGGATCCATCCAAAGCAGAATCCATCGGATACAGGTTTGATGTTAAAAGAGGACAAAAAGTTATGATCGATGTCAAGGCAGCATTGCCGGATTCGTTAAAGCTTTTTATTGACTTATACAGGATTAACAATGATTCGCTAAAGGATTGGAAACATGTGGCTTCCGCGGATCAATATACTTACCAATTGGGTTTTGAACCCAGAAGAGATGCTCATTATATTTTAAGGTTTCAGTCCGAATTATTAAGAGGTGGAAAATTTACCATAAGTATCAAAAAAGTCGCAGCTCTTGTCTTTCCGGTTGCCGGAAAAAACAGTCAGGCCATCAGAAGTTTTTTTGGAGATCCGAGAGATGGTGGAAGAAGAGATCACCATGGGGTGGATATTTTTGCTAAAAGACATACGCCGATCATAGCACCGACAGAGGGTTATATTCGGAGAGTTGATACCACTAAACTTGGAGGAAGGGTCATATGGTTATTCGATTCCAAAAGAAATCAACATCTCTATTTTGCTCATTTGGAAGATCAGTTAGTGTCAAGAAATACAAAAGTTCAACCTGGGGATACCATTGGTACCGTTGGCAATACAGGTAACGCCAGAAGAACACCACCTCACCTTCACTTTGGCATTTATTCCAGAGGCCCTGTCAATCCCTTTCATTTCATTGCCGAAACGAGCATTGATGTTGAGGATCTGGAAGCGGATGTCGAGCTTTTAGGAAATTGGATAAGGGCCAAACAAAAACTCTTTCTAAAAGCTGATCTGGCAAACGAAACGGTTTTACTGGATACATTGAAGCAACATGATATCATGAAAGTCATTGGCGCCAATACTTCCTTTTATAAGGTTCAAATGCCCGATAATATGATAGGTTATGTTCACGAAAGCAAAACAGAAATAGTGAAGCAACCAATTCTGGAAATTGAGGGAAAACAGATCATAGAATTGCTTGAAGCGCCAAAGGTGACCTCATTAACCAAAAAACGTCTGAACATAGGAGAGCAAGTTTCTGTTTTGGGGAAACACAAAGCTTATTGGTACATTAAAACTTCAATGGGTCAAATAGGATGGATTAGAAGCATTCAATGATTGATCACCACTCCGTTACGCAGGTGATAAAAAACTGATTATCAGCTCAGAATTAAATGATCATAAAAGAATAAATTGAAGTCAACTTCACATTAGTCGATACAAAGGAAGTCATTCAAATGCCCCCGAGACTACCTCATTTACCCTTCTAATTACATTATAAACTGCTCTAAATAAGAAATTTATGGAACATTTTTTCGTTTAATAAAAAATAACCCCTAAATCCCATGACGTTCCAAACTGCCCTAAAGCCTAAGGTGGCACTATATTATTCCATTAAATCTCTTCGAAATATATTTTTAATCACCTTGCTGGTGCCATTCCTCTCACCAGATTTGTTTTCTCAGGACATTCTTTCAGACATATCCAATTTCAGATTCTTTTATGGCCATTATGATACTATTGACCATGAAGGAAGAAGGTCTAACCGGCACAAGTTGATTACGGATACTTTGATGTATGATCCTTATTCCTATGATGAGATTCCTGTGCTGGCACCAGGTAGCCGCAGTTCATACCGTTTGGGGAACGACGATGTGAATGCACAAGCTGAAAAAATCACGTATACTTTCAAAGTCACACCGGAATCATCACTCTTTTTATACCAATATGCTATTGTACTGGAGGATCCCGGGCATGATCCTGAAGATCAACCCAAATTTGAAATCATTGTAACTGAAAATGGAAAAATATTTGATGATAAATGTGGATATTATAAAGTAGTAGCTGCCGAGGATATTCCCGGTTTTAAAACATATAAAGGGCACAGGAATAAAAAAGATGCTGAAGTCAGGTATAAAACCTGGACTTCGGTGGGTATTGATCTAACGCATCTTATGGGTAGAAAAATTTCCATAGAATTCAGTACTTATGACTGTAAAAGGAAAGCGCATTTTGGTTATGCCTATCTGAATGCCAGACACGCACGTTTGGAACTGAAAGTTAAATATTGCCCTGGAGATGATTATGCAACGATCACTGCTCCGGAAGGGTTTAATTATCTCTGGAATACCGGCGAAAAAAGCAGAAGCATTAAGGTTGATAGCGATGAATTGGACAAGGACTATTACTGCACGCTCACAAGTGTAACCGGTTGTGAGGTTACATTGCAGGTAGAGGAAATTATTAAACCAAAAATTATCAATGCTTCAGTTGATATATCCTCCTTCAAAAATGGCTTCAATATAAGCTGCAATGGGGCCAATGATGGTTTCCTTGCGGTTGATATCAAGGGAGGTGTTCCTCCGTACAGGGTGATATGGAATGATGGCGAAGTTGGTGCCAGTCGACAAGGCTTGAAGGCCGGAGATTACCAGGCAACAATCTTTGATCAAATGGGTTGCGAAAAGAAAATAGTGGCAACACTCTATGAACCTGAAGGGGTCAAGGCCGATATTATCTCGACTGATGTAACTTGTTTTAATGGTGCTGACGGCACAGCATCGGTCAAAATGAAAAGTAACAATCTACTGAAGTATTATGACATGCTGTGGTCAAATGGAGCTACTACCAATCAAGTGAATAATCTCCGAAAAGGAGATCATAATGTTAAAATAAGCAATAAATCCGGCTGCTCTTTACTCACTTTTAAAATTGAAGAACCTGAACCGATTGATGCTGCGGTCCAATCTACGAATCTCACTTGTCCGGGCGGTAGTGATGGTACGATAACCGTTGAAGCATCCGGAGGAAACGCTCCTTATACTTATAGTTTGGGAGATAGGCACCGACAAAATTCCCCTTTTATAAATAATCTCGGTGCAGGTTTTTACAACCTGACAATCACCGATCAGAATAACTGTTCTGTGAATAAGGACATAGAGTTGTTAGAACCTGATCCCATCACAATTAAATATGATAGTTCTAATTATAACGGTTATCATATCTGTTGTTATGGAGACAATAATGGAGAAATCTTCATCACAGAAATAAATGGTGGCAATTCACCCTATAACATCCGATGGAGTGACGGATCAACTGCTTATAACCGGGATGCTCTTGGGCCCGGATTAATATCCTTATCTATTACAGACCGTATTGGTTGTGAAAGCCTTATTACATTTGATATTAAGGAACCTCCCAAACTCAAACTGGACATTTCTCCCAAAGTATTTACAAAACCTGATCCTTTCAAATTGTTGGAATTTCGAGCCTATGGCGGAGTACCCACTTATACAATGCAACTTTTTAAAAATGAAAAACTCATCAAAACAAAAGATGGAGGGAAGCTCTCAAAATTGGTCAGAGGAGGCAGCCAGTTTTCCGCGCTTGTCACCGATGCCAATAATTGCACCAAACAAGGTTTTAAAATGGTTCCAAAAAATAGTGATTTACGTGGCAGAACGCCAATCGCGGGTAATTATAGAAAGGGGATCATGAAGGAGTTGCCCTGTCGTAATCCTGTGAAGCAGTAATGTTGCTTTATACTTTTTTCACCGGCTTGGGATAGTTACTCTGGTTATATTCAAACTAGGGTAATTGTTTTCCGACTTCCGAGAAATATTCCTAAACCTTCAAACAAGCTTCACGCTTTACTTTTTTACGATAAAAGCGTACCTTGAATTTCCACAATAAATCACATTACCCATGAAAAAACTGCTCTATGTACTCCTACCCTTATTGCTAACTACAGTAAGCGTTTTAGCACAACGAACTCAAAAACCTGTACTTCATGCAAAACATTGGATCGCCATCACAGGCAAACCATTGGGAGCAACGGCAGGGGCTACTACTTTTAATAAGGGAGGAAATGCGGTGGATGCAGCCTGCGCAATGCTGGCTGCTACTAGCACTATGTGGGATGTACTAAGTTGGGGCGGTGAAACACAAGCCCTCATTTATAATCCAAAAACGAAAAAAGTTATTGGGATCAATGCTTTAGGTGTTGCTCCAACAGGTGCCACTCCGGAGTTCTTTGAGAAAAAGGAAATGAAATATCCCCCCCAGTATGGCCCGCTTGCAGCTGTAACCCCGGGAACTCCTGGTGGTTTAATGACCATGCTTGCTGAATATGGAACACTGAGCCTCGAAGAAGTACTAAAACCTGCCATGCAAATGGCTGAGGGATATCCTATTGAAGCACAAACTGCAAATGGAATTGAGAGGTCCAAAAAACGGATCAAAGAATGGCCCTATTCTAAAGAAGTGTTTTTAACCCATCCAGGTGCAGAAAGAGAAGCACCGGAGGCAGGAGAAATATTCAAACAACCTGATTTGCTTAACACCCTCACAAAATTGGTTGAAGCAGAACAAAAAGCGCTTAGTACCGGTAAGTCAAGAAAAGAAGCCATTTATGCCGCTTATGACAGGTTCTATAAAGGAGACATTGCTGAAGAATTTGTGCGAGGTTGCCAGGAACAAGGCGGACTTATTACTATGGAAGATCTTGCAAATTGGAAAGTATATGTAGAGGAACCGGTTAGTACCGATTACAAAGGTATTGAAGTGTATAAGCTTACATCCTGGGTACAGGGGCCAGTTATGTTGCAGTCTTTAAATATGCTGGAGAATTTTGACCTGCAGGCTATGGGCTATAATTCTATTAAATATATCCATACGCTGTATCAAGTCATGAATATGACTTTCGCTGATCGTGATTTTTACTATGGTGATCCATACTTCCCTCCTGAAGAGCCGATGAAGGGCTTACTGTCAAAGGAGTATGCGAAGGCAAGGATCAAGGAAATAAACTGGTCCAAAAATGATGAAAACATCGGTCCGGGAGACCCCTATCCATTTCAGGGAGGCACCAACCCATATTTGAAACATATCAGTGAAGACAAGAAAAAGAAGCCAGCTGATAAATCAATGGGATATATCGAGCAAAATGAAAATGTTGAGTTCCCATTCGGAACAGATATCTATACCGGTACCACCTCCATACAAACGGCAGATGCGGAAGGTTGGGTAGTTTCCATAACACCAAGTGGTGGGTGGATTCCTGCCGTTATTGCGGGAAATACAGGGGTTGGCATGAGCCAAAGAGCTCAAAGCTTCGTAATTGATGAGTCTGAAAATCCTTATAATGTAATTGCACCAGGAAAAAGACCACGTGCAACCTTAACACCTGCCTTGGCCATGAAAGATGGAAAGCCTTATATTTCTATGGCTGTACAAGGTGGAGATTCCCAGGATCAAAACCTATTGCAGTTTTTTCTGAATATGGTAGAGTTTGATATGAATGTGCAGGAGGCTGCTGAGGCGGGAAACTTTAACAGCTACCAATTAAAAGGTTCTTTTGGGGAGCATAAAATTGAACCTGGAAGACTATTGCTTCATGAATCCACACCTCCTTTTACACGCAAAAAGTTAAGAGAAATGGGATACAAAACACAATATGGTTCAAGAACTTCGGGCCCTATTAATGCCATTTATTTTGATTGGAAGCACAAGAGTTTTTGGGGCGGATCAAGTAATCATGGTGAGGATTATGGGATTGGGTGGTAAATTGTATAGTAAGGCATCAGCCATTGGGTATTAGGTATCAGGTTGCAGTTGTGTTAAGTGTGACTTCAAGCACTGCAAGCCCTTGCCTTTTGGATAAAGACCACTTTTAATGTTTTTCACAACTGTAAATATTGACACTGACAGACTTTCCTCGAAGTAATACATCTCCAATGAAATTGAAAGAATAGCCGGAATTGTTCAATCCATTTCTGATCTCTTCGGAAACAAGTA
Source organism: Splendidivirga corallicola (assembly GCA_030442035.1). Classification (GTDB taxonomy): domain Bacteria; phylum Bacteroidota; class Bacteroidia; order Cytophagales; family Cyclobacteriaceae; genus Splendidivirga; species Splendidivirga corallicola. The sequence goes on along the minus strand of JAUJEA010000012.1, from coordinate 193,380 downwards.
AAACTTGTCCATATTGATTGCACAATGACTGAATTCTGGCTGCAGTATTCAGTACATCGCTGTGGTAAACAATCGCTCTTTTTAACACACCGACTTCAACAACGGTTACCGTTCCCATATTGACACCTGCTTTAAATAATGGTAATGCACCGTATTCTCTTTCATAGTAATCCCGTTTTGATTCCAATTTTTTGCAGAATTCGAAATAGATCTTTACACAATTAGCATTCCTTAGAGCTGAGTCCCCAGACCAGGATAGCACCACCTCATCCCCTACATATTGATATACTTCGGCCTCAGTTTCCAGTATGGCTTCAGTCAGATCTCTAAAACAACTTTGAATGAGTTGACTGTATTTTCTGTGACCCAGTGATTCGGCAATAGTGGTGGATGATTTCAGATCGAGAAACATAAAAGCCCTGAATTCTTCCTTCGGAGATCGATAAAGTCCCATCAAAAGGTTATTGAATTCAGTTGATCCTATTTTGGATTTTAATGTATAAAAAATCGAAAGTGTAAAGTTACCAACCAAAGCGGCAAGGAACAGAAACTTAACTGTTGTGCTAAAAATATACCTGCCATAGCCGGTTTCACCCGCTGTAATCGTTCCTTTGTAAGCATCAAATAAATAATTCAAATAAGCGGCAAATGCCAATGCTGTACCAGAAACAACAAATAAATAAAAGGTTCTTAAAAGAATAATTCTCCCTAATGAATTATTATAAATTCCGATGGAATCTAATCTGTTCTCTACAACAGTATAAAAGACACCCACTAATAAACCTAAGATAATTCCATTTACAAATATCCTGTAACTGGGTATCTCAACAGGTAATTGAATAAAAGCAATATTGCCAATGTCATAATATCTTATACCCAGAACGAATGCGAAAACAAATGACCAAAACAGTATATTAAATAGCAGACGGTTCAGTTTTAATTTTGATAACCTCATGGTTCAATCAAGTTATAAACCCTATTCTAAGTTAGAAAATAATACCATCCCTTTTATAGGCCTCCTTAATAGAATAATATGAGAAGCTGAGTTCAAAATCAGGAAATATAATTTGCTCACTTTACCGTATTAAAAGACCTTTTAAAACTTGTTAACCCAAGATGTTGTTAGTGAGTTCTACTTTTCTTATTGAAACCGTCTGGAGTTAGGCAGTTTTAATCAATAAGTTGAATTAATTTACATTTCTTTTGAGGTAAAATCATTTGATATATCCAATATAAACAGAAATGTTCGAAAACAAAAAAAGCAACTCAATATCAATAAGTTAAAGCAAAAAACATCCATAAACTACCATTTATATACTTCCTCCGGGAAAATGGTCTGCCGAACAAAAATGGTGATGTAAGTTTCGCTACGGAAATAGACAATGATCATATATTTTATCACCCTCCAATGGATACTAAAATAGTAAAACCGGAATAGTACAATGACCGGGATTCTCATTTTGGGAAAAACTCAAAGTATAAAAATTCAAGAAAAAGAATATGATTTTGTTTATAGTTAAAATAGAAAAATAATGATATACATATGGTAATTTTGTTAGGAATAGATCATTAATTGCATTTTTTGGAGCAAAAATTAATTATCAATCCCCACACCAGCTACCTCAGTCCATTGTATAATTTCAAGGATATCCATATTAAAGTATCCGCTGACCGTATGGCATATAGGCCTTTATTACTCTCTTTTATTACCATTTTATCACATCCTTTAAAGGCTGCTGGAAATTGCAAGGGACCATTGTACTTTGATTAATATTTTTGTTATAAGGTAATCTATTATTGAGGGTCCTATAGCTTTTAATTGAATATTAGGGCATTAACTTGTCTTACAACCCTATCTAAAAAAGTATTTGATACCAAGATGTCCGGATCTATCGATTTGGACAACAAGTTTGAGAAAGTAGTTTATAAACTGAAAAAGGTAACAAAGACTCTGCATTTACTCCATGTCATAAATGTGCTAAATATTTGATCTGATTTATATCAGGTATGCCATGTCCAATCTGGAATATCAGTTCGTGGGCAGTAAAAAAGAAAGCTTAGAAAGAGCTAATTCATGTGTGTACTATTAAAGCAAAGGTTGATCAAGTAGGCATTGAGAAGAACAATCCCTTAAATCAACAAGTATGAAACAGATTTTTCACTACCTGAAAATGCAAACTTGGAAACAAGTAGATTTTAAACACCCACTACTTTCATTGGGAGTATTGATAATGTTATCATTTATCAATACATCGGTTTTTGGTCAAACCTATGCTACACTCCCCTACTCAACAGGCTTTGAGTCAGGGGCATTGGATGCATCATGGTCAACCGATACGGATAACCCCACCATTAGTAGAATTCAAGTAACAACAGCCAATACACCCATTACGGGTAGTTATCATTTAACGATGGATGTTAATACCGATAATAACTTCACACGTAACGGAGCCTGGTTGCATCTTAACCTCAGTGGTGAAACACAAGTGGAGTTGGAGTTCCATTTTAAGGATTTTGCTGACGAAACACATACATTGGATGGTGTTTATTTCTCGGATAACAGTGGCACTAATTTTACAAAGGTTTTTAATTTAGAGGGAGATAATTATACAGATGAGGATTGGCAGGAATTTATATTAGATGTAGATGCCCTGGCCAGTGCCAATGGACTATCATTAAACAGTACTTTTGTTATTAAATTTCAGCAATATGATAACTGGTCCATTGCCAATGGACCTGACGGTTTCGCGTTTGATAATGTTACCGTAAGAGTACCGGTTGTATGCTCGCCCACTTATGCATCCTTTCCTTATAGTTTTGATTTTGAAACAGGTTCATTGGGCACTGAATGGTGTACAAAAACTACCAGTTCAACGAGTACAGAGGTTACAACCACCAATAATCCGAACGCTGGCAGTTATCATTTAGTCATGCAAGCAGCTACGGATGATCTTTATGCCCAAAATGAAGCCGAATTGTATATTGATCTTTCCGGGCAAACGCAGGTTGAATTGGAGTTTTATTATAAAGACTTCGATGACGAAACAGATACGGAAGATGGTATTTTTCTTTCGGATGATGGTGGTAGTACTTTTACCAAAGTTTTCGACTTCAACGGTGGCAGCTATGCCGGTAATCAATATAATCAGGTAATCCTGGATATTGATCAGTTGGCTACATCAAACAGTTTGACACTTAATGGCACCTTTGTTGTCAAATTTCAGCAATATGATAATTTTACTATTGAAAATGGTTCTGATGGTGTTGGAATTGATGATATCACGTTGAGAGTTCCAACAACATGCTCCCCAACTTACGCTACCCTGCCATATAGTACCGGATTTGAAACAGGTGTGATCGCTTCCGAATGGTGTATGACCAATACAGGTTTAACCAGAGCCTTAATAAATACTGCCAACACAGCACATACCGGAAACTATCATCTATCTCTGGAAAGTGCAATAGACAATAATTTTGCACAAAACGAAGGACTGCTGCACTTAGATCTATCAGGTGAGACACAGGTCGATATGGAACTTTATTTTAAGGATTTTGGCGATGAGGATCACACGCAGGATGGTATTTATTTTTCAGATGATGGAGGTAGTAGTTTCACCAAAGTGTTTAATCTAACCGCTAGCACTTATACAGACAACGTATGGAATAGATTGTTTCTGGATGTTGATAATTTGGCTACCACCAATGGATTGTCATTGACCAGTACTTTCATTATTAAGTTCCAACAATATGATAATTTTTCTATTGCGAATGGACCGGATGGATTTGCTTTTGATGACATTGTAATCCAAAGTCAAACCTGTTCGCCTACCTACGCAACATTGCCCTACGCCACTGGTTTTGAATCCGGATTGCCATTGGGAGCAGAATGGTGTATCACTAGAAATAGCGGAAATAATACGCAAGTGAGTACTGCTAATACACCTAACAATGGTAGTTATCATTTAACAATGCAAACTGCCACTGATAATAGCTATGCTACCAACAATGCCAGTTTACATTTGGATCTATCTGGAGAAACACAGGTTGAGTTAGAGTTTTTCCTGAAAGATTTTGATGATGAAGACGACGCAGAAGATGGGGTTTATTTCTCTGACAATGGTGGTAGTAGTTATACAAAGGTTTTTACATTTTTACCTGTCAGTTATACAGATAATACGTACAGTAAATTTCTTTTAGATGTTGATAACCTGGCCACTACGAATGGATTATCGCTTACCAGCACTTTTGTAATTAGATTTCAACAGAGAGATAACTATACAATTGCAGGAGGTCCTGATGGGCTTGCTTTTGACGATATTGTAGTTAGAACATCATCATGTTCACCGACTTACGCATCATTCCCATACTCCACAGGATTTGAAACCGGTGCTTTGGGAACGGAATGGTGTGTGGCCAGCACGGGTAACAACAACACACTGGTTAGTGCTTCAAATAATCCCAGAACCGGAACTTATCATCTTACTATGGAAGCCGCCACTGACAATAATTATGCAACGAACGAAGCTACATTGTATGTGGATCTATCCGGAGAAACAGCTGTGGAACTTGAATTTTATTTTAAAGACTTCAATGATGAAAATGACACCGAAGATGGCATCTACTTCACTGATGATGGCGGTAGTAATTTCACTAAAGTATTTGATCTAAATGGTCAAAGTTATGTTGATAGCGAGTGGAATGCTATTGTGCTTGATGTCGATGACCTGGCAGCAACCAACGGGCTTACACTTAATGCCACCTTTGGTATTAAGTTCCAACAAAGAGATAATTACACAATAGCGGGTGGACCGGATGGATTTGCTTTTGATGATATAGATTTGCGTGCACCTCTTAATACATGTTCACCAACTTATGCTACCTTTCCTTATAGCGAAGATTTTGAATCCGGAGCTTTAGGGTCAGAGTGGTGTTCACTATCCGGAGCCAACAGAAACACGCAGGTTTCAAATATTAATGGTCCCCGAAGCGGTATTTATCATCTAACCATGGATGCGCTGGCTGATGATATTTATGCTCAAAACGAAGCGCTTTTACATATAGATCTCTCTGGGCAAACGCAGGTTGAATTGGAGTTTTATTTTAAAGAATTTGTAGATGAAACTCAGAATCAGGATGGCATCTATTTCTCAGACGATGGAGGTAGCACTTTCACCAAAGTGTTTGATATAACAGGAGGAGACTATGTGGATGAGACCTGGAACAAGCTGGTCATCGATGTGGATAATATGGCTACTAATTATGGTCTCACCCTTAATAGTACTTTTGTAATCAAGTTTCAACAATATGACAACTGGAGCATTGCCAACGGACCTGATGGAATTGCATTTGATGATATTGCCATAAGAGCCCCAGCCAGTTGTTCCCCAACTTATGCAACAGTTCCATATAATGAAGGCTTTGAGTCCGGTTTGCAGGGCGCTGAATGGTGTCTCACCAATGGTGGATATAGTCGAACGAGAATAAGCTCTGATAATACCGCTAATACAGGCAGTTATCACCTGACCATGGAAAGTGCTGTGGACAACAATACAAGTCAAAATGAGGCTTGGTTACACCTGGACCTTTCAGGTGAGACACAGGTTGGAATGGATTTTTATTTTAAAGATTTTGGAGATGAAGATGATGCAGGGCTTGAAGGTGTTTTCTTCTCAGATGATGGAGGTAGTAGTTTCACCCAGGTATTTTCAATTTCTCCTACGGCATATACGGATGATACCTGGTCACAGATCACATTGGATGTTGATAATCTAGCTACTACCAATGGATTATCACTTAACTCTACGTTTGTGATCAAGTTTCAACAAACTGATAATTACACCATTGAGGGTGGACCGGATGGCTTTGCTTTTGATGATATTAGAGTACATGCCAATGCAAGTGATTGGACGGGAAATACTGATAATGATTGGAACACTGCAACGAATTGGTCAAATGGTATCCCGGATTGTACTACTAACGTCACGATACCGGATGTCAGTGGAGCTTCAGGAAATTTCCCTATTCTCAACGCGGGCGCCAACGGGTCAGTTGGAAACTTAACAATTCAAAATAATGCACAATTAACAATCGCCTCTACACATAGCTTAAGTGTATGCGAAGGCTGGGAAAATCTTGGTAATAACAACATAGGTGCCGGAACAGTCATATTTTCCGGAACAGATTTGCAGGAAATCTCAGGAAGCACTGCGTTCCAGGATGTAACAATTAACAATACGGGATCCGGAGTAAATTTAGTGAGTGATCAAACGGTAAAGGGAATTCTTACTATGACGGACGGGATTCTAAATACACAAACAAATACGTTGACATTTACAAATGGTGCAAGTACCACTGGTGATTCCAACAATAGCTTTGTCATTGGCAATATGACCAAGGTAGGGTTTACGGATTTCGTTTTCCCCGGGGGGTTCGGAAGCGTATGGGCTCCAATTGGTATTTCCAATCTCACCGGTACTGCAGCGACAGAATTCAGCACCTCTTATACTTATGGTGGTTATCCGGATGTCACCAATTTAAAAACAAGCGATCCTAATGGTGACCTTAATAACGTCAGTACTATTGAATATTGGGATCTTTCAAATACAGGCGTGGCCTCCAATGCCGATATAACACTTTATTGGAAAGATCAAAGCAGAAGTGTTATTGAGGATTATGCTGATTTAGTAATAGCACATTATACTGGTACTGAATGGGAAAATCTGGGACAAGCATCCATTGTGGGTAGTGATCCCGGAAGTATTACAGTAACCGGGGTAAGTTCCTTCAGTCCATTTACCTTTGGATCTCCGACAGGAAATAACCCGCTTCCGGTGGAGTTAATTTCATTTACTGCCAGCCTGGAAAATGAGGATGTCTTGCTCAACTGGCAAACTGCTTCAGAGGTAAACAACGACTTTTTTGAGATTGAACGATCGGAAACAGGAGATGATTGGGAGGTGATTGGAAAAGTTGATGGTAATGGAACTACCAATGAAGTAAGTAGGTACGATTATCTGGATAACCGACCGCTTTTTGGAACCTCCTTCTACAGATTAAGACAAGTTGATTTTGATGGTGCCTTTGAATATTCCAATGTTGTGAGCATCAATAATCCCTTTGAGGCAAGAAACCTGGTAGTGGATTTCTATCCAAACCCGACCTCTCAAAATGAAATGAATCTACGTGTAATCACAGAAAACAAAGAAAACAAAGTTTTTGTCAAGCTGACAAACATTATGGGAACCACATTTTTTGATCAGAGCTTTGATCCAATGACTTTCAATAAAGATCTGGAAATCAAATTAAGAAATAAGATCAACAGTGGTATCTATATTTTGGTTGTAGAACAGGCCGGGCAAAGCTACAAAGAGAAAATAATAATAGAGTAATACATAACAGACAACAATAGTTTTAGCCCGGATACTTTTAATCTTGTCCGGGCTTTTTTTATACGCTACAATAAACAATAGTTTCAATCCAGGAGCGTGTTGAAAGTTTACCTGCTCAAAGTCAAAATAGGACAGATAAAGCCACTAATCTATTCTGCGAGTTTCTACTTCTTACCTACAATCTCTCGATTCGCTTCAATTTTGTTGTGAACAAAGATTGTCAAACCGATCTTTGGCTAATAATTCCATATCTTTAGATACAGGAAAGTTTGAACAAAACAACCAGAGCAAATTCGCAATCAAAATGAAATTAAACCATTTCCTAATGCTCATTTCAACCATCATAATGTTGGCAATGGGATGTGGAAAACTATCTAAATCGGAACACATGAAAGTCGAAGCTATTAAAAATTCATCTGAACATGTAGATTTACTTAGCCTGAAAACAGTGATAAGAACAAGGGATTTTGAAACATCAAAGAAGTTTTACACCGAGATCCTGAACCTGGCAATAGTTGAGGAGTACAGTGGTGAAAACAGAGGATGCATCGTCAGGCTTGGTCCGGAGAATAGCAACGCTTTCTTTGAAATATCAGAAATACCCGAAGGCCATTATTATTATGATCCATCATTTAGTCATACAGTGGCTAATGACAAAATCGATATCCAAATCAGAACTGACTCTGTTGATTATTGGGCAAATCGCCTAAAGGAAAAATGGGAAGCCAGAGGCCCTATAGAAAGACCCTGGGGATCACACTATCTTTATTTAAAAGATCCTGATGGTTTGCAAATCATTATTTATCAGGAGCAGAATAAATAATTCCAAAGTCAACGGAACGGTCACCTAAACTACAAATAATGCTAAAAGGGTAGCAAGACAATAGCCTGTTTTAGCGTGGATCAAGTGAAAGTATTGATTTACTTAAGAGCTGCCATCATTAATACCTAAAAGATATACCGTCAGATTTTTTTCAAAAAAAATACTGTAACACAAACCATTCTTATTTTAATTCGTTATTATTGTACATACAACTATTGTATATGTTATGATAAATAAGAATTACCTGAAAGCAATAGAACAAATCATCAGAACAGGTCATTGGATCACAGATCAGGTGAGTATGGAATTAAAGGAATACGAAATATCCGAACCACAGTATAACGTGCTTAGAATCCTAAGAGGAAGAAAGGGAAAGCCAATAACCGTTCACGAAATACAGGATCAAATGGTGCAGCGAACCAGCAACGTGACACGAATTGTGGACAAGCTGTTGGACAAAGAATTGGTAAACAGACAAGAATGTCCTACTAACAGAAGAAAAATGGATATCACCATTACCGATAAAGGACAAAGCTTTTTAGTTCAGCTGGATAAGAGAGTACATGATTTTCATCTGCCTATGGCAGAAAACCTAAGCGAAAAAGAAGCAATAACATTAACAAAATTGATAATCAAATTAAAAGGAGAATAGTATGAACAAATTAGTTGCATTTGGCGCCAGTAACAGTAGTCGATCGATAAACAAACAGCTGGCGCATTGGGTTTCAACACAGTATGACGGGGCAGATGTGGATCTTTTGGATCTAAATGACTTCGAAATGCCTATTTACAGCATGGACCGCGAACAGCAAAATGGTATTCCGGAACAAGCCTATAAATTTAAAGAGGCTTTAAAACAGGCTGATGGTATCATTATCTCTTTTGCAGAGCATAATGGAAGCTATACAGCAGCCTTTAAAAATTTGTTCGATTGGGCGTCAAGAATAGAAAAAACAATGTGGTTGAACAAGCCAATGTTTTTGCTTGCCACTTCTCCCGGTCCAAGAGGTGCCAAGGGAGTGTTGTCCGGTGCCGTTGGCGCTTTCCCTTATCAAGGCGGTCAGGTAGCAGCAAGCTTTTCCTTGCCTTCATTCAATCAAAACTTCGCTCCTACCAAGGGGATCCTTGACCAAACATTAAACAAGGATTTTGAAGTACAATTAGAAAACTTTAAGAAAGCGATTCATGAAACGAAAACTGAAACGACTTCAACCCCCTCGTAACGGAATACAATATATTGTACATCCTGAAACAAGAGAGGAGTTAAGCCCATTTGTGTTCTTTGATGCCCGAACAATGCATCGTCATGATGAGGGCTTGCATATTGGAATGCATCCACATTCAGGAATTGGTATCCTTACTTATTTCAATGGTGGTGAGCTACTTCACGAAGATACCGGAGGGAATAATGATACCATAAGAGAAGGTGGGATTCAATGGATCAGGGCCGGAGGAGGTGTTTGGCATGAGGAACATTATCAAAAAAAGCCATCGGTGCAATCTGATTCCTGGCCATTGACGATCCATCAATTATGGCTGCAATTGCCACCGGAACTGGAGGAGAGTTCGGTGGAATATCAAAATATCCGGCCTGAAAATTTGCCAATTATAGATAATGTAAAAGTCATAGCTGGTACCTATAAGAAGATAAAGTCACCCTTAAAGGTTCCTTTCGAAATGACTTATCTGGACGTAGTGCTTGAGGCTGGTGAGCATTTTACCTTTTCCTCCCCTGCTAGCCAAAAAACAGGTTTTATCTTTCCAAGGATTGGAGATATTCATCTGCATGGTGAAAAAATTCCTCTTGGAAACCTTGGAATTCTCGAAAGCAATGATGGTGAATTATTGATTGAAGCAAATAGCCATTCCAGGTTTGTATTAATTACGACACTACCACAAAAGCTGCCGAAGGTTGTTCAGGGAGGTTCGATGCATACCAGCAAAGAAGCAATGAAAAGAAGCCTGGATAGAATTCAAAAGCTTCAGTTCGGATCGAAAATTTTTTAACCAATTTATTGTATGTACAATATTTGTACAGTTACTAGAATAGGTACTACAAAAGTGATCCATTTTCTTAAGATAGCTACTTAAATATTTCAAGGCTTTCTAACCACCAGATCTCACGATAAGATTTATGGCAAACAATATTTTAAAAGATAATACCAATAAAGCGCTTTTTTCTATGAGTGTACCTATCAGTATTGGTATGCTTTCGACTTTTTTGTTTCAGGTAATTGACACCTATTTCGTAGGGCAATTAGGGCCGGAAGCACTGGCAGCGTTGAGTTTTTCTTCTACGATCTATTTCCTGCTTGTGGGTCTTTTTATGGGATTATCGGTCGGTGTTTCCATCATTATTGGTAAAGCCACCGGGAGCAAAGCCCATGATAAAGTGAAACAAACAACATGGGTAGCACTTATTTTGTGTTTCACATTGTCTTCGTTACTAGCTTCGATGGGCATTATATTCGTAGAAATCATCTTTCAATCGCTGGGTGCGGAGAATATAATCATCCCATTAATTGAAAAGTACATGATACCATTGTTTGCAGGGATCCCACTTCTCGCTACAGGGATCATGGCAGGTGGAATTCTGCGGGCTACAGGCAATGTAACCATGCCTGAAGTTATGATGGGAATTGCAGGTATCATCAATTTGATATTCGATTACCTGCTAATATTTGGAAAGATGGGATTTCCGGAAATGGGCATTCAGGGAGCGGCTTATGCCACTGTTTTATCCTGGATATTTGTTATTGTGGGAATGAGCATACTTTTGATAAAAGACAAATTACTGTTCTTCCAAAAGAGCCCATTGTCAAACGTTCTTTCAATTCTGCAGGAAATTTACAAACTGGGCTTGCCAACGATCGTCACACAGATTATCGGTCCATTTACATTAATGTACCTTACCTATTTGTTAGCGAAACAATCGTCTCTCGCTGTGGCTGCTTTTGGAGTAGCCAGCAGGATTGAAACGCTACTGATGATCGGTATTTTAGGTGTTAGTACGGCTATTACACCCTTTATCGCTCAAAATCTTGGTGCAAAGGAACACTTACGAATTGATGAAGCCATCGCATTTGGCGGAAGAGCCTCAACGTATATGGGCATTTTAGTTTGTATAATCCTTTATTTATTCATAAAACCCATTGCTGGTATTTTTAGTGAAGACGAAATGGTTATTGATTATACAGCCAGGTATTTTTATTTAGTGAGTCTCTCCTATGTTTTTTACGGTCTCTTTGTCATTACTTCCTCCATTTTTAACGGACTACAGCTACCAGTTAATTCTCTTAAAATCATGGTGATAAAATCTCTATTGTTTACATTTCCACTGACCCTATTAGGTTCGTTTTGGGGAGTAGAGGGCATCTTTATAGGGCTTTCCGTAAGTAACTTATTAGCAGGCCTGTATTCGGCAATACAAATGCGAAAACAATTCAAAAAGGTCAATTCAAACCTGGCAAATATAAGTGTGATGAACGAATACAAGAATGACCTCATACAGGCATTTAACTTCATATCCAAGCCTTTTCGATGAGTACTATTTTTAGTTCATGGAGATTAATTTTGTTACCCGGGATTCGACTTTTAATTGAGAAAATCCGGAATGAACTGTTGAAGTTCAAAATAAATATCCGTCAACAGGTTGCAGCTTTGGTGGTAAATCTTCCTCTCCCAGCATTTCTCGTAAATCTCGCTCGATAGTATTACAAATTGCAGTTAAAGGAACGTCCGTCACCAGATTTTCAAAAGGATTTTCATTGGCAGCCCCGGTTCTTTCCATGATAATAAAGACCCCACCGATAAGTATACTAAGTGGGACAACCAGCCATGTTGTTGATAAGAAGTACTCCTGTTGAAAAATGTTTAACAAACCAAATGGAAGCAGTGTGACAAAAAAATATACAAATAAACGGGTGAAAAAATCATATTGTCGGGGTAATGGTGTGTTTTTGATTCGCTCACATTTCCCTAAATGGTGGGCAAATTGAGTAAGATTACCTTCGATCTGAAATGTATGAAACCATTCAAGCATTTTTTGGTCCTGTCCTTTTCGGAGGCAATCACCATTAAGCATGTTGATCATGTTCGGTTTGTTGCTGACTGAAATGATTTTAGCATACTCATCGTCTTTGAGGAAAGGTTTAACCTCATTCCAGTTATGCTGCTTTCTAAGATGCAGGCGCAAGGCATGGACAAATGCAATTTGGCGATAAACCAGTTCTTTTTTAAAAGCTATCATGGTCTTCTTTTGATCCGGATAAGCTCTTATCTGGACATCCACAAAATTACTCACCATGCGGGCAAATTCCCTGGAATGGTTGACTAACGCTCCCCATATTTGCCTTGCCTCCCACCATCTGCTGTAAGCAGCGTTATTTCTGAAAGCAATAAAAATAGCAAGTGCCGACCCTAATACACTTATGGGTGTAAAACTCAATGCCATTTCCTTGGTCTTGGTTGTAAAGTAAAAGAGCCAAACAGCAAAGGACCAGAGGATCACAAACCACATAGGTTGCTTAATATACCACCAGATTTTAACGGGGTTGAAATTTCTTTTAACAATCATCTATCAAATCGTTTATAATTATGTTTGGCTCCTTCACCCGCACTATTCCTATTGTGCAATTAAAACATACAAAGTCAAAAGTGATTCGTATTGCTGCCTGTTACTTTCTTATCTGTTTAATTGCCCGACTACCATTCTTGCGGCAGCGGCTCCCGAGTTCTGTTGTTGACCTGTGATCAAATTACCGTCCTCAATGGCATAGGAAGCAAAGGCATCAGTAACTTTGAAAGTTGTTCCTGCAATTTTCCTTGCCTCATCCTCAATTCTATAGGGCTGGATTTTTTGACCAACGGCATTGTCTGCAAAATCTTCCTCAGTATTGGCAAAACCTGTCCATGTCTTTCCTTCGACAACAAGCTCGCCATTAGATTTTTTAGCATCTAACAAAAGTGCGGTAGCATGGCAGACTGCGGCGCTGGGTTTACCTGATTCAAAGAAAGAAGTAAAAATCCGGTTTAAATCCTCATTTTTTCTGAAAGTATACATTGGTCCCTGGCCACCAACCAAAAAAATAGCATCAAAGTCATTGCTATTTATTTCAGTGATTTTCTTTGTATTGGCCAACATATTGTTGAACCAATCTTGTCGCATGTAACCAAGGGAAATCACATCATGCGCTGAATAACCGCTTGCGTCCTCAGGGTTTGAATAACCATCCATTTCAATACGCCCTCCGGATGTAGAAGCTAACTCAACTTCATATCCCGCTTCCTGAAATACATGTAGCGGATGCGTTAACTCGGCAGCCCAGAATCCGATAGGCCAGCCAGTTTGTTCTGAAATAGCCGGACTACTTGCAATCATTAATATCTTGCCCCTCGCAGGCATCCCATGCGCATGTACATAGTGCTTTGTCTCTTTTACTATTGCTGTTTCCATTTTTTTATTTTCTTGAGTGTTGGACATTTTTTTATCATGTTTTAAAATTTCGGATCACACCTTGCAAGGATTGTAATCACGCTAAATAGAAATAAGGAAATAGGTCCTGTTTTTCTTATTGTTTTATATAACAAAAATGGAAGAGTACAATATCTTTATCAATATACTTACTGAATTGAATGATACATACTTTTTAGAAAGTATACTGAAAAACAGATAGTTACAACTTATTCTTTTCTATAATACATTAATACATAAGTAACATTCAGCTATAGCTTACAAACAACAACCCTTGAGTTATGTTATATATTACAATAGCTTGAATTACTGATTGAATGAAAATACTATTAACAGGGGCAACAGGATATATAGGGAAAAGGATGTTATCGGTTTTGGTAGATAGCGGATACAAGGTTGTTTGTTGTGTTAGAGATGCAAACCGTTTCAATCCTCCACGATCGGTTCAAGATAAAATTGAAATCTTAGAGGTTGATTTCCTTGATAAAAATACTTTGAACAGAATTCCAAAAGACATTCAGGGAGCTTATTATTTGATACATTCCATGTCAAACTCAAGCAAATTTCTAGAGCTTGAGATGACATGTGCTGCCAACTTTAGGCAAGCCGTAACCAACACAACTTTGCAGCATGTTGTTTATCTGAGTGGGATTGTAAATGAAAGATCTTTATCAAAACATTTGACTTCCCGAAAAGCTGTTGAAGATGAGTTGTCTAAAGGTGATTATAACTTTACAACCTTGCGAGCTGGTATTATCATTGGATCAGGAAGTGGATCATTCGAAATAATTAGAGACCTGGTTGAAAAGCTTCCTATCATGCTGGCCCCAAAATGGCTTAATACTAAATGCCAGCCTATTGGTATTTACGATGTTTTATTATTTCTAAAGAAGTCTATTTTTAATCGTAAGACTTACAATAAAAACTTTGATATTGGTGGACCGGACATTCTCAGTTATAAACAAATGTTACTTGGATTTGCTGAAGCAAGGGAATTAAGGCGATGGATTTATACAATCCCGGTCATGACTCCGAGGCTTTCCTCTTATTGGCTTTATTTCATCACATCAACTTCTTTTAAACTCGCCACAGCACTTGTTGATAGTATGAAAGTAGAAGTAATTTGTCGAAACGATGATTTAAATCAAATTTTGGATATAATCCCTCTCCGTTATAAAGAATCTTTGCAAAGGTCTTTATTAAAAGTTGAAAGAGATGAATCCATTTCCAGCTGGAAAGATTCTTTTGTCAGTGGCCGATTTAATCAAAGAATATCAGATTTTCATACAGTCCCAATACATAACTGCTTTGTTGACAAACGAATTAGGTCAATTGCGAATTTTAAAAAGTGTATTGAAAAAATATGGAAGATTGGGGGCAAATCTGGATGGTACTATGCTAATTGGCTCTGGAGATTCAGAGGATTTATTGATAAGTGTTTCGGGGGAGTTGGGTTAAGGAGAGGCAGAACACATCAAAACCATCTGTCGGTTGGGGATGCTATTGATTTTTGGCGTGTGCTTCACGCTAATAAAGAAGAAGGAAGATTGTTACTTTTCGCAGAAATGAAACTTCCGGGAGAGGCATGGCTTGAATTCAAAATAATCAATAATACGTTATATCAAACAGCTACATTTCAACCTAAAGGAATTTTGGGCCGAATATACTGGTATTTTGTGTATCCATTGCACGGTATTGTTTTTAATGGATTGGTGAATCAGCTTGTCAAATAATCTCAATTGAAGAAAGCATTACCCTACAATAAATGATTTCCCTTATAATTTTTAAAATATAAATAGGTATTTAAGCAGCGTAAAATTATTCATCAGGAAATAAGGAAATCTATGGCCTATCACACAATGTTTTCTTAATTTGATATAAATCTAATTCGGAAATGATTTTTGTCATCTACAAATTTTCAAAGCTGTAGTAACTTTAGGCGTCTTCTAAAATAAAGTGTGATGAACTGGTATAAAAAGCTTAAACCCCCGCAAGAATGGAAAATTCCTGTTATTGTACTTCTTGGAGCCATCGTTGGTTTAGGTTTTTACATTCTGCATATTTCCAAGGCCACCTCCTACGTTTCGGACAATCCCAAAGTATGTGTGAATTGTCACGTAATGACCCCGGAATATATTACCTGGCGAAATAGCTCGCACCGTGAATGGGCAACCTGCAATGATTGTCATGTACCACAGGATAATGTAGCTAAGAAATATTTTTTTAAGGCGAAAGATGGCCTCTACCATGCTTCTGTATATACTACCCGTACGGAACCGCAAGTAATTAGAATGAAGGAAATGGGCCAGGAAGTTGTACATCAAAACTGTATCCGTTGTCATCAAAACCAGGTAACGGATGCAAAACTTTCCAGTCAGGTAAAAAACCACTGGGCACATAGAACAGATCGACTTTGCTGGGAGTGTCACAGAGAAGTACCCCATGGCAAAACACATAGTTTATCCACTGTAAATTATGCAAATGATATACAGGAAATAGAAATAGATGAAAAGGTCAAGATACCGTCCTGGCTTAAAAAACAACTCAATGAAGAAAAACTAGAAAACCTGAAATAAAGATGACCGAGAAACAAAAAAGATCAGCTAAGAATTGGTTGTTATTTGGTATAACAATCATTGTGGTATTTTTGCTAGGTTTATTGGCTTCATCCATTTTGGAGAGAAAGTCAGAATCACAATTTGCCTATACACCAAAGGTCGAGATACCTACTAATGAACCGCGTAATGCGATCTGGGGTGAAAATTTTCCAAGAGAATATCAATCCTATTTACAGAATAGTGATACTTCCTTCAGGAGTGCCTATAATGGAAATGCTATGATCGATATGCTGGAGGTAGATCCTCGATTGGTTGTTCTCTGGGCTGGGTATGGGTTTTCGAAAGATTATAACCAGGGAAGAGGGCATACTTACGCTGTGAGTGATCTCAACAACTCATTGAGAACTGGTGGTCCGACGGGTCCCGATGATGGCCCCATGCCAAGCACTTGCTGGACATGTAAAAGCCCGGATGTACCAAGGCTCATGGCTGAGATTGGTGTGGATAACTTTTATAAAGGCAAATGGGCTTCTAAAGGCAGTGAGGTAGTGAATGCTATTGGCTGTGCCGATTGCCATGATGAAAAAACAATGAATTTAAGAATAACACGCCCTGCACTTATTGAAGGCTTTAAAGCCATGGGAAAAGACATTAACCAAGCCACGCATCAGGAAATGCGTTCTTTGGTATGTGCCCAATGTCATGTTGAGTATTACTTCAATAAGAATATACCAGGAAAAGAAGGTATCCCATATCTTACTTTTCCATGGAAAAATGGCTTCACCGCAGAGGACATGGAAAAATACTACGACGACATAGAATTCAAGGATTGGACACATGCACTCAGCAAGGCCCCTATGCTGAAAGCGCAACACCCTGGCTATGAGGTTTACCTGACCGGCGTTCATGCCAAACGTGGTGTATCATGCGCTGATTGCCATATGCCTTACAAGACCGAGGGTGGACAAAAATTTACGGATCATCACATCCAGTCTCCATTGAACAATGTTTCCAATAGTTGCCAGGTTTGCCACAGGGAAGAAACGAAAAATCTGATTGCGGATGTTTATGACCGACAAAGTAAAATTTTAGAAAACAGAGACAAGTTGGAGGAAATTCTGGTAAGAGCCCACGTAGAAGCAAAAAAGGCTTGGGACCTGGGAGCCAATGAAGAACAGATGCACGACATACTCATGGATATCCGTCATGCTCAATGGCGTTGGGATTATGCAGCTGCATCACATGGAGGCTCATTCCATTCACCTGTTGAAATTGGAAGGGTTATCAGTAAGGGAATTGAAGTAGCGCAGGAAGGCCGTATTAAGCTTGCCCGTTTATTAATTCAATTGGGTTTTGATGGGGAAGTTCCTTACCCTGATATAGAAACAAAAAGCAAGGCGCAAGCTTTCATTGGACTCGACATGGCAAAACTCAATACGGAAAAACAAGCGTTTAAAGAAAATTTATTGCCTCAATGGCTTCGTGAAGCAGAAGAACGTGAAGCCGCTATGGGGAATGAATAGTTAATACAATTTTATATCTGATTGTGTCCAATAAAATCAGATCTTTGTGGAGTGAAGAACTGTTTACTTTAGGTTCTTGACTCCCTTTTATTTATATCATTTGCTGACAAGAAGTGCTATCGTTATATCTATGAAAAAGTATTTTTCTTTTTTATTCTCCACACAATTCATGACAGTACTGATACTATTGTTCTGTATCGGAATGGGTGTAGCTACTTTCGTTGAAAACGATTTTGGAACCCCCGCGGCACGTAAACTGGTATTTGATGCCACCTGGTTTGAAATAGTCATTGTATTGCTGGCAATGAACTTTATAGGCAATATTAAAAAATACAAACTATGGAAACGCACCAGCTGGCCTGTGCTTACATTTCATATTGCCCTGGTTACCATTATTATCGGAGCTGCCATTTCAAGACTCATTGCCTTCGAGGGCATCATGCACATTCGTGAAGGAAGCCAATCCAACGTTATCGTTTCAGATAAAACTTATCTGCAGGTTTCGACAAAGAACGGTGAATCATTTGAGAAGGAATTACTTTTAACTCCCATCACCAACAATAATTTTAGTTGGAAGCTACAGGCCGATAATAAAGAGGTTACTATTAACTATGTCAGCTATATTCCACACGCCATTGAAGTTTATGAAAAATCGGACAGAGGTGAAGCTGTAATTCATCTGGTTGCCTCTGCTAATACAAGTGGCCGGACCGACTTCTACATCCCTAAAGGAAAAATTACCAATATTTTTGGAACGTCTATTTCCTATGGTTTGCCTGGAATGGGTGATATTCAGATCATTGAGGATAATGGCAATCTGAAAATCAAACCCCACCATGACATTACATTTATGAAAATGGCTGATCAAAGCAGAGGCATTGCAAAACAAGACAGCCTGAACCCATTTCATAGCGCAGCACTGTATATTCATGATGGAATGAGCTTTGTTTTGAAAAATGCATTTGACAAAGCCATTTACAAAATAGTACCTTCCGAGAGAGAAGAAGATAAATCAAAGGAAGATGTACTGGTAGTGAATGTAACAAGTGGCAGCGAAAACAGTGATGTGGTATTATCCGGTATGAAGGGGATTCTTGGCTCTCCAAAACAAGTAGTGCTCAATGACATTAATTTATCCATGCAATATGGTTCTAAAACCATAACCACCCCATTTTCTATCCATTTAAATGATTTTCAACTACAACGTTATCCAGGCTCTCAAAGTCCGGCCTCCTTTGCCAGCGAAGTAAAAGTCATCGATGAAAATAACTCATTTCCTTTTCGTATCTATATGAATAACGTACTTGATTATCGGGGGTATCGTTTTTTTCAGGCTTCTTATGACTCAGACGAACTGGGCACTGTACTTTCGGTAAATCATGATTTTTTAGGAACAGTTGTGACCTACTTAGGTTATGCACTCATGATGTTGGGTATGTTGATGACCTTGTTCTGGAAAGGAACCAGATTTTCTCAACTCACAAAAATATTGGCAAACAACAAAGCTGTTTTAATCATCATCGGGATTTGTTGCTTCGTTGTCCCATTAAACGCACAGCAACATACAGGCATTAGCCTGCATAAGATTGACTCATTGTTTGAACAACGGAGAATAGACTTACAGCATGCCAATGAATTCGGAGGGCTTTTAGTCCAGGATGAAGGAGGTAGAGTAAAACCAATCAACACGGTGGCTTCGGAAGTACTTCGAAAATTATACAAAAAAACACACTTTAAAGGATTGAATGCTAACCAGGTGTTTTTGTCTATGCATGCTGATCCTATGCTTTGGAGCTTTATGCCGATCATCCGCATCACGAAAGGCAAACACACTTTGGAGCAATTCAGCACATTAAAAGGTAAGCACGCCAGGTATGTTGATTTTTTTGATAATGAGGGAAACTATTTGTTGGCCGACGCCACGGAAAAAGTAGTTCAAAAAAGGGAAGCCGAACGGAACGACGCTGATAAGCTATTGCTGGAAGTAAGTCAGCGGGTGACTTTAATGTACGAACTTTTTAACGGTAAATTGTTGCGATTATTCCCATTACCCAATGATCCAAATCAGAAGTGGTATAGTTATACTGATTTAGGTGTTGGGTTTACAGGAGAAGATTCCACCTTCGTATACAACATTCCTTATATCTATTTTAGAGATGTCAAAAAAGCTATAGCCTCCAACGATTGGTCTGAAGCTACGGAGAAATTGACCTATTTTGATAAATATCAACAACACTACGGCAAGGAAATAATGCCATCTGAGTCTAAAGTAAAACTGGAGATGGCCTACAATGAATATGAGGTGTTCAACAAACTCTATAAATATTATGGTTTAGTAGGTTTCCTCATGCTGGTTGTGTTGATCATTAATATATTTAAGCAAAAATCGTGGCTTCATAAACTTTCTGTTTTTGGTGCGGGAGCTATCTTGCTCATGTTTATTGCCCACACACTTGGGTTGGGTGTTCGTTGGTACATCAGTGGGCATGCACCCTGGAGCAATGCCTATGAATCAATGGTCTATGTAGCATGGTCGACAGTGTTAGTGGGGTTATTATTTATTCGGCGGTCAAAGATCACACTTTCTGCCACAGCCATTATGGCTTCGATCTTTTTAATGGTGGCCCATTGGAGTTGGATGGATCCTGAAATAAACAATTTGGTCCCTGTGCTTAACTCCTATTGGTTGATGATACATGTGGCCATCATTGTTGCAAGTTACGGACCATTTACCTTGGCCTTTTTATTGGGGATTATCAGTCTTATCCTTTTCACCATGCAAACAAAAGCCAACCAGCGTATCGTGAAAAAACACATTGATAGGCTAACGCAAATTAATGAAGTCACCATCACCATTGGGGTGTTCTTGCTGGCTGCCGGAACGTTTCTGGGAGGGGTTTGGGCGAATGAGTCATGGGGTCGCTATTGGAGCTGGGATCCTAAGGAAACCTGGGCATTGATAAGTATTATGATCTACGCATTTGTACTGCATATGCGTTTAATTCCGGGATTAAAAGGAAATTACACATTTAACCTTGCTGCGATTCTGTCTTATTCTTCCATTATGATGACCTACTTTGGTGTGAACTATTACCTTGCAGGGATGCATTCTTATGCCAAAGGTGATCCTGTACCCGTACCCGATTTTGTGTATTATACGGTTGGATCAATAGTAGTATTAGCGATTATCGCCTATTGGCGAAAAATCATGTCGGTTTCGGTAAAAACTGCTCAGTTGCAAAACTAGTTGCACCATCTATGAGGTAAAATAATATGAAAAAATAATCTACATATGACCGAGCCTGAAAAAGATCATTTGCCTTCCTATAGTATCCGGCCACGTTTTAAAATTGAAACTGCCTACTCTGTTGAGGATCTGGGTGAGAAAATCAAAATGGGTTTAAACCAGGAAAATGCTCCGTGCAAAGGTCAGGTTTATCCTGGATATTCCACACTTTATCTTCCGCGAGAAGAACAACATTATTGGTCACCCCAACTAACACTTACATTTGAAGAGACTGAAAATGGTAGTTTACTAAGAGGCTTGTACGCCCCACGGCCAGCGGTGTGGACTATGTTCGTTTTTTTCTATTCTGCCATTGGTTTTGCGATCCTGTTGGTGGCGGTTATAGGTCTCTCCTATCTTTCTCTTGGCAAATCAGCTACTTTACTTTGGCTTATTCCGGTATTTGTGGTGTTATTTCTTACCCTATATCTGGTCGCTTACTTTGGCCAGAAAATGGGCCGTGATCAGATGATCACATTGCATAGATTCGTCGAGAAAAGTACCGGCTTGACGATTTAAACCGGAAACAATTTGGCGTAAATATTATTAGGCGCATCTATTTGTTTCCGGCTTGACTGAAAAGCATGATAATGCTACTTTAATCACCAAAAGATCAACTGATCACAAATCCTGGATTCTATGGAAATAATCAAACCCCAAACCGGACGAATCTTGAATATCGCAAAGGGGCAGTTGCTAAAAATAATAGATCTAGAAGGTAAGCAAGTGGCAGATTTTTGGGCTTTTGATTCAGACAATCATTCTGAGTTTCTATCTGCTGGTGTTACCATCGATTGTAATAATAAGCTATTGATTTCTACCGGAGATATTTTGTATTCCAATCTCTATCGCCCTTTATTTGAAATAACAGAGGATACTACCGGATTGCATGACCTTATACACCCTTGCTGTAGAAAGGAAATGTTTGAGCATTTCTATAGCAGCGGAAACCATCCCAGCTGTTTAGACAATTTAAACCAGGAACTAACTGCCATTGGAAAAAGCATAGAAACGGAGATTAATCCCTTCAACATTTTTATGAATACCAGGATACTGAAAAACGGAAAAGTAACTGTTGAAAAGCCGGTCACTAAACCTGGTGATTATATTGTATTAAAACCTTTGATCGAACATATAACGGTATTGATAGCAGCCTGTTCTGTCGATTCGGGGAATTGCAATGGCGGGCATTGCTCATCCATCGGGTTTGAAATTATGTGATTGAGCCCCCCTAGTCTTAGCGTCTCGCTAAGACTAAAAGCGATAAAATCACACAGCCAACTTCTCCAATAACATAGCTTTTTTATTGGGAGAAACGGCCAATTCCGCATCGTTCGACATGATCACATAGCCCCCCTTCCCTTTTACGTATTTCCTGATCTTTTCCAGGTTGATCAGGTGAGATTTGTGTGTTCTCATAAATCCCAATGGCTCAAGCATCTTTTCATAGTATTTCAAGGTTCTGCATATCATCAAAGGCTTTCCATTGTGTAAGTGAAACCTTGTGAAATTATCGTTCGCCTCACAATGAATAATGTCCTGCGCCTGGATAATCTCAAGCCCTTCCAATACTGGCAGGACAATTTTGGTAGCCTGGAGTTGAGTATTACGAAGGTTTTCAAGTAGAATTTTCGTAGCGCTGTGGTTATCCTGAGAACCGTTCTTTACCTTATCCACGGCAGCAACCAGCTCATCAATATCAATAGGTTTGAGAATATAATTAGAAGCGCTGAACTGAATAGCCCGTATGGCATAATGACTAAAAGCAGTCACAAATATGATCTCGAAATTGATTTCATCCAATGATTCCAACAAGTCGAATCCATTACCAAATGGCATTTCAACATCTAAGAATACGATATCGGGATTGTGTATTTCAATGGCAGTTTTACCGTCCTGAATATTGCCTGCTTCAGCAAGTAGTGATACGTCAGCGCAATATTGGCTCAAATAATTTCTAAGTGTTTCCCTGCTGGAAGCTTCATCCTCGATGATTATGGCTCTTAACATCTTTTAAACTGTTTCTTCTATAAGTTCTCTTGGGATCTTTACTGTAACCCTTGTCCCCGTTGCATTTTGTCCGTTTATATCTTCTATACTAAAGTTAATACTGCTGTGGTAAGTATCATTGATCAGTTGGATCCGGTTCTCGGTATTTTTCATACCGGTCGACTTCTGTATTTTCTGGTTGTTTGTCTTCAACGCCTTTGATTGTTCTCTGCCTATGCCATCATCCTCAATGGTCATGACCACTGAATTCGATTCCGAGTTGATGGAAACGGATAGAAAACCCTTTTCTTCACGGTATCGCAATCCATGCCAAATCGCATTTTCGATATAGGGTTGGATCAACATTGGGGGAATCCGAAACTCGTCCACAGCGAGTTTATCTGATACTGAGAATGAATAGTCAAACTTGTCCCGGAATCTGAAGTGCTCGAGTTTCAGATAAAGTTTGAGTGTCTCAATCTCATCGGATAGTGGAACAAAATCACATTGGGAATTCTCCATGACCGTACGCATCAACCGGGAGAAATCTGATAAGTATTTATTGGCTTTTCTAGTGTCATTTTTTGAAATAAAGCTATTCACCGAATTTAACGCATTAAAAATAAAATGCGGATTCATTTGACTCCTCAGTGATTTCAAAGCAAGCAGTTGATTAGCCAAACGTTTTTGTCGAACATTCCTGTAAAGTAAAAAGGCCGAACCCAAAATGATCAATATGAACAATATCAATCCATAGATCAACAGCCGTTGCCTGAAAATATATTCTTCGTTTAACGCTCTGTCCTTTTCCAGTAATTGTATTTTGTTTTGATTCAAACGCATGTCTTTCTCCAATAGGTTGATGGTCTCCTGTTTTCTGAACAAGTCCTGCTGCACCTGGTTACTTAATTGAATCTCTTTTTGTTTGTTTTCATACAGTTGATCAACCAGATCGACATAATCACGGTAATTGTTCAGGGCAGCATTATAATTGCCTTGCTGGGTGTAGGCACCTGATAGCGACTTTCTTGCCTGTACATTGGTTTCCAGGTCATTCAACTGTTCTGAAATGTTTACACTACTTTGTAAAAACGGAACAGCCTCTTCTGATTTATCATTTTCCAAATAGATCTGTGCAATGTCAAGGTTCAAAGTATTCTGCCTGGTGAGGTCATTTCTTTGCACACTTTTTTGCAATTCATCTTTTTTGAAATCCAATTCCTCCAGATAATTATTTTGCTTTTTGAGCACACTACCGATTATATCAGATATCTCGTTAATCAGATTATCATCACCAATCGTTTCCGCCAAGCTCAGTGCCCTTCTCAGACTTAATAGTGCTTCATTATAGTCATTCTTTAACTCCAGGGCAGAACCAATAAGAAAGGCGCTCTGTATTTCAACTCTGGCGGCCACAGTATTTCCTTGCTCATCTGAAATGGATAACCTCAGGCTATCTGCCTGTCTCCCTAAGCGCAAAGCATGATCTATTTGCCCACTTTTTAAATGAGTTTCTCCGAGAAGGACTAATGCTTCACACCTTTGATACGGATCTGCATTATCCAAGGCGTCCACATAAGTCTGTAAATACGTAATCGAATTGCCCCAATCCTCTTTAGCTGCATAAGCCAGACCAAGGTCCTTCAATAGTGCAGGTTTTGGGATCGCGATTTTTTTTGTAAAGTTGGATGAATACTTCTCCCTGTACTTTGAAAAAGCCGATCTGGTATTCATTGCTTTGAGATAATTCTCAATGGCCAATTCATATTGGTTCAAGGCAAAATTGGCACGTCCAATTAAGTGGTAAACCTCGGCTTCCTCCTGTTTGCTAATTGTTTTAAAATTTCTCTGCAAATAATCCCCAAGGAGATCCAATGCTTTCAATGGATCTTTGCCCAAGACAGTTTCAATATCCTGCAACCGGCTTTCTTCCTCCTTTTTGGACAATCTCTTATTCTGAGCCTTTATCTCAATAAGGTTAAGACCGACCAATATGAGTATTAGCAGGATCACAAGGCCTCTGTATTTCCCGGTGAATATCATAATTACAAAGATATAAGATTTCAAAAGTTACGGTACCTGTTCCCTAAGTCATCCGGGAGTTTCACCAAGTCTGACTATAGAATGGATGTTATGAAGACTAGATTTAATTAAACAAAAGACAGAAACTATGAAAAATCCGATCATTTTACTTATCCCCATATTCATTGGAATACTATGTATTTTTTCATTCTCGTCCATTGCCAGATATGTAAACGATCACAACCAAAGGTGATGGTTTTATTACATTAAAAAAACGACCACATAAATGCGGTCGTTTGCTTCTCTTGAGTAAGGGATAGTGGTCTTATTCTGTCAGAACTTTCTTCACCAATGTTCTATTGTGAGTGAATAATTTTATGAAATATACAGATTGACGTTTCAATGCTTCTACATCATAAATCAGTTCCAGTTGTTTATTTTGTTCGATTTTGCCTTCAAACAGCGTGTGTATAGCGTTGCCTTCGCTATCAAACAAAATGACACTTGCTTCTGTGTCTTCTTTTAGATTGATATGAACTTTCAATTCATCCTTAACAGGATTTGGATAGTTTATCAGATCAAATGTTTCATTGAAAATGTGAAGTTCTCCGATTATCAATTTGCTGTCCACGTTTTTGATTTCGAATTTTCGTGAGATACCATATCCCAAGTTTCCGGCGTCTACTCCTACGTTAATAGTCAGATCATCAAGATTAATAGAGGCATCTACAGGGATCATAATTTCATCAATGTTTACAGCAACATTGGATGATGCACCCTTGTTTTCATTTCCGCTGAAAGTAAAATGTGATGGATTAAGATGATTGGTCATGGAAATTTTTCCATTGTTCAAAATAGCTTTGGATTCCCAGATAATGTTCTTCAAATAGTTTTCCTCCAAGTCCAGCTCTTCTTCAGACATTTCATTTGGCTCATGTGTTACCGAGATAACAAAAGCGGTAAAATCGTTTGATTTGTCCGTAGAA
Organism: Splendidivirga corallicola; assembly: GCA_030442035.1. Taxonomy (GTDB): domain Bacteria; phylum Bacteroidota; class Bacteroidia; order Cytophagales; family Cyclobacteriaceae; genus Splendidivirga; species Splendidivirga corallicola. The sequence goes on along the minus strand of JAUJEA010000012.1, from coordinate 167,332 downwards.
TTCAAACCCATTTTCCCATGAATGTTTTTGATGATAATTGCGTGATTTTCGTAGTCGAACACTACATTGTCATAGTTCATACTAACATTACGAAAATCTGTAGACAGACCTTCAATGATTGGAGATTTGGCATAGATAGCGGGATAGTAAATATCGTTTGAACCCCCGCAATAATTTCCTGATACATTGACACTCAATTGCTCTGAGCAACACCATGTAGTACCATCAAAAGGGCCTCCGACAATGGTTCTCCAACCAATTGAGGCATGTGCCGTGTGTTCAACTTGGGGAACTCCTACCGTTAAAGCGCAATCAGCACTTGCAAAAGTGCAATCTTTATCGGTGTTTTTACAATCCGCGACCAATCTTTCACACCATTTGACTTTTGTGTGGGCTAATTGCAGTATATTTTACTGTTTGTCCTGTTGAAATGCTATGTATTTACGATATCCAAAAGGGGGTAAAAAATACATAAGCTTAATGCCAATAAAAGTGTCTTTTACTTCTATCTGGTTGGAGTATGTTTGATCTGTTGTAGTGAGGTTATATTCCCAAATGGCGATATTGGATAGCCCCTGATTAAAGTCCAGCCCTATATTATACAGATTGCCTTTTGGAGAACTTTTTTCTATACCAAACCCTAGAGATAGTGCAGGTTGAATAGATCGCTTTTGCTCTCTTGTAAAGTGATCGGAAAATATTTCTCCTGTTACTGGGTCGGAGGTGGAGCCAGTACTGCGAACAGTTCCAGTTATGGTATTACCTGAAAAAGTTAACAAGGCCCCAAATTTTATATATTTTTTGATTGTGTGTGTTTTCTTTTTGCCGGGGTATACATATAGGTGAAAAGGAATTTGCCAGCTCCCAAGGGATAGATTGAGCCTGTTTCGGTTGGCAAATTTTTGATTTCCCCTATAGTGAGTGGTTATGATCCTGCTAATTCCTGATTGGCTTAAGATAAGACCGCTTTGCAGCGCAAAAAATCTATTATAACTTTTTCTTATTGTTATCCCCCCCGATAAGCCAATATGTGGAGCTAAAGATAAATAAGGAGGCAAATAGCTATCTGTTTTAAATGTGGCAAATTGAGCTTTAACATTTAGATCAATGCCAATTCTTAACCAGTTTTCTATTTTGTTTTCTTTGTTTTGAGAAAAGCAATCAAATGATAAAAGGATGCATAATGGAATGACACGTAGAATAATTTTTTTCATTATAAAATAGCTATAAATGCTGGCTGATTGTCCTGTCATAATTTTATTAATAACTTAAGAATAACTGTAAACTTAGTATAAAATTATGTTAAGTGCTTCTGTTGTTTTATAAAACCACCGAATTAGGGATTATGAAAGTGCGACATATAATTTTTGCTAGAGGAAGAGGGTATTAAAAGCTCAGGACTTTAAAATCTCAACTCTTTCGTATTGACACACCTCATCCAGCGGACTATTGAACGGAACCATTATTTCGTCTGCAGCCCAACTTTGTTTTCCGGAGCCACACTGTCAAACGTGCAACAGAATTCAAGCGTAGCGTTTCATCATCTTCATAAATAGAAATAATTTTACCTTTCACAAAACAGGATTTCCAATTGACTGAAGGAAAGTCATGAGAACGTATAGTCTGGTTCACTTGGTACTTGCTTGCCATAGGGGAAAATAGCTAATTTCTGGATACTCCGTCCAAACTTTGCGAAATAATATTTATAACGTATATTGGGGTACTTTTGTAATTTTTTATAACCTTTTAATCTAAGACTATGGAAAAAAAATTGTAATTGTCTTCTTATCATTGTTTTGCTTCACCACTCCAATTTTCAAGAGTGAGGCGTTTAATTTAGACCCATGTTTAGAATTTTGTGTTGATACAGCAGTAGAAGCTGAAATCAATGAATGGGAAAGATGTAATAATGCTGGTGGCAGTACTGAATATTGTAATGAAGTTAGCCAAGAGGTGGGTAGAATGGTTATGATTTCATGTGTAAATGCGGTATGTTAAATTTTATCAAATCAAATTATGAAAAAAATATTTTTATTTGTTTTTATCATGCCGTTGATGGTTTGTTGTACGATAGAAGAGAAAGTTTCAAAAAACCTTCAAAAACCAAATCCTACGGAACAGCACTTAAAGGATAAAGCGGAATTACAGGATATACTAACCGAAAAAATCCAAGTAAAGAAAAATGCCAGAATATCAATAACGCCTAGGATTGAAGTTCCATTTGAAGAATGGATGAAAAATTTTGAGTACTATCAAGATTTACGTTACGGTGAAATGATGGATAATTTCAAGAAAAGACACCCAGAGGCTTTGAATGCTGATGGAAGTTTTAATGATTTTTTTGATATTCGATTTAAGAAACATCATGACTTGTTAATGGATGCATTTACTCAAATTGAAAGGGAAGAAACTATCTTAATTAAACAGGGAAAAGACCCCGGAGAATATTGTGAGAGACTAAAAAACAAATTCAAGGAGTTAGAAATTGATCTTGATTGGGCCACACATGATTTAAATTATTTCGAAAATCTTCGTAAAATGAACACCTTGGCTCATGAGGATTTCAAACAACAACTTACTCTTGAATAGTAGAACTACATAGATTTGATGAGGCTGTCCACAAAAGTGTGGACAGCCTTTTTTGTTGCTGTTTTTAGAGTTGTAATAAAGACAAGTAAAGAATACAGGATCAAGCAAAAAACCTTCCCTTCTATGTTGACAACCTAACAATAAAGCAGAAAATTTCAATTTGATAAGATACTCATTTTCATTTGTTGTTTTTTTCTTTTCAAATGCTCTGCAATGATGGATTAAGGTTCTGTCAAGATGGAGATTGAAAAATACTACCCGATAGGGTGGAGATTTTTTGATACTACCTTGACAGGTTCTTAGGATATCAATTTCATTCAAAATGTCTATTTGAACATAGAGGGATTGAAATCATTGAACTTTCAAGCTATCACCGATGTCTGACACCTCTAGGGTGTCTGTACATCTCGCTGGCTCGAAGCACTATCTACCCTATATCATTAAATACCTTAATTGTTAAGAGACACAACATTTGATTTCTAATTAAACCAAGGAAGGTTAATTGAAACCGAAGGTGTCTGATATTTTCAAATATCTGACACCTAGCACAAATCAACCCAACACTTGGAAGGCTTTAAAAGCTATACTTAGTACAATCTGCCTCCAGCAATATCGCTACAACTAGAACATGACCCACTATCAAGCTAACAGGTGCGAAGGGTGCCCATTTGAGGAGCATGTGTCATAAAGTCAGTGGAAACAGGATCATCCAGATGAACCATCATTTAAATGAACTTAAATCAAAGGTTAGGAACTTGTTAACCAGTGAAAAAGGATTAAATACAGGAGCAAACGGCCTATTGAAGTTGAAGCCCTATTAGGACAGATGAAAAGCTACAACCGTTTTAATCGATTTACAATGCATGGCTTGGAAAAGGCATCACTTGAGTTTACATTGATGGCACTTGTCCATAACCTCAGAAAGATAGCCTCCGGGATAACCTATCCATTCTCTACACTCAGAACAAACATTGTAACTGTAAAAACGCTATGCCAGCGCTTTGTCAAGTTCCAAGCCAATATATGGAGCATCAAATTAGGTGGTATTTGATAACATCAGGCAATTGAAGTAAAACACAAATGTACCAAAAAAAAGAGACTGACCTTTTCGGACAGCCTCCAAGAATTAAAATTGTCTCAATGAGTTAAATATCTATATCTATTATACTCTTATACTCTCTTTACGTTCACTGCATTTAATCCTTTTCTACCTTCTTCCAATTCGAAGGTTACTTCGTCATCCTTCTGGATCTCATCAATAAGACCATTTGCATGTACGAAGTATTCTTTGCTCGACTCATTGTCGATAATGAAACCATATCCTTTGGAATCATTGAAAAATTTTACTGTTCCTTTATTCATAATAATTAATTGTAATAAGCACAAACATAATCAAAATAAGGAGAATACCATCGATTACAGGCAATAACAATCAAATTTTATCTCAACTAGTAAAAAAAATGCCCATATACAATGCTCTTTAACATTGACTATCAGGGCTTAGCTTTGCCATAGCAGTTTACATTGATATCTGAAAGAACATTCATTTAGCACTTGTTGTAGTTATTTGTTCTGTTAACGACCTGCTATCAGACTTTATGTACTTGTGGGATTTGGTTATTTAAGAGAAATTGGAGTCACTGTATATCCCGCTTTCTTCAGTAGTCGGATAACCCCGGTCTCAGAACCTAAGTGTCCGGCTCCTACGGCAATAAATGTGGGTTCGGTTTTCATGTGTTCAACCAGTTTTGGTATCCAGTTTTTATTCCTTTGAACAAGCAGCGCCTCAACATGCCCCTCCATCTCAGGTTGTTCAATAATGAAGCTGTATAGTTTTTCAACGTCATGCTCACCGTAAATCTCCAGCATCTCATGAAAGTTACTTTTTGACTTTTCAAAATCAGATAAAAGCTCCACAATCCATTCCAATTGATCTTCCGCAGGAATATCATCAAATATCTTCATTTGCTCTTCCACGCTTTCAAGGCCTAAAATATCTCTTTCGGCGGATTGAGCCATTTTAGTAAATTCCTGTTCATACATAATTCCTGTTTCGCATGGAATAAGCTTCAGCGTTATCATAGATAATAACGCAACCGGCTTAAGAACTCCTAATTGGGTCATACCGGCACCATAATTTTTAGTGAAAAATTCATCCAGCAATTTAAGTTCAGCTTCTTCCAACATGGGAGCAATGCTTTTCAAACCGGCATTTATGGATAGCTTCTGCATACTCGCCTGTAGCTGAGGAATCCATATCCAGCTCCATAACTAAGCGCTCAGTCTTATCAAAAGCTTTTTTTATCGTTTTATTTATTAAGAAGTAATCAGGACAACTGATATGGATCGTTCCAAACAGATAGGATGGTCTTTCCAAGCCATTACCGGTGATTTTCCATAAAATGGAACTCTCCTTTTGAGCTAAAACAGGTGATCCAAATAGGAACAGCAATAAGAAAAACAATGCAACTGATTGGGCAAGTTTATTTTTCATAAATTTTAAAATTATGTCAATCCTAAATTACAGAACAGTATTTGGGCATGTTTATTTTATACCAATGAAATTGTCAATCATTTCATTCAAGATAACCTAATCTGTTACAGGTATCATCTCATTCTATCAGGTTTTTAATACGTGTTCCAGCCAGTATTTTATTTCTTGTGTATGAGCTGTATAATCTATAACGGACTCAGGTAAATCGCTTTGTTTTTCCAGCTTAGCAATAAAATCTTCAATTTCCTTTTCTGATTTGAACAAACCTTCGTCAATCAGTGTCTCAGACATGTACCGGATAATAAAAACAATATCCGAAATGAGAAACTCCGGATGATATTGGACACCAAAGAATTCCGAATTTCTATATTGAATGGCCATTGCCTGAATTTCCGAATGTTCATTTCTAGCCAGAATTCTGGAATTCACCGGCAATCTCACTACTTCATCCAAATGAATGCAAAGTGCATTGAATTTGTCTTTTCTCCCCTTAAAACACGGATATCGAATTCCTTCTCCAGTCAGTTCAATAGGATCGGCAATACCTAATTCACGTCCTTTTTTACAGGCATCCACCTTTCCTCCCGCTACGACGGCAGCAATTTGCAAGCCCCAACAACTTCCGTAAAAGGGTACGCCGCTTTTGAAAATGTCCTCAGCAAAAGTAAGCTGACGTTGGACAGCCTGAGTGGGATCATTCACATAAAGTGAGCTGCCTGTCCATAGCACTCCGTCAAAGGCTTTGAGTTTATCGATTGAAGGCAGGGATGTATCACTGTCAGCCGGAAAAGCAACTTCAACTTTTGCTTCAGGTCTCAGCAGTTCCAACATTTCCATGAAACGTTTATGATAAGGAACACCACCGTATTCCTCCCGTTCCTGCCATGTTTCTTTTTTATTTCCCTCGACTACTAAAAGAAGCATTGTAACAATTACAGGTTTTCCAGTTTTCCTTCAAAAGCTGCCATAAACAAATTTTCCAAATCCCGGGCATTCACTGGTTTGGCATTTGTTGGTGTAGATGGATCCTTAAATGCCTTCTCTCCTACTTCCTTGGCACGATCACTGGTAATGTCTACCTCTTTTAAACTATGTGGGATATTTAACTGGTTCCTCAAATCCAATATATAGTTTATGATGGTACTGGTGCCAGGAGTGTCAAGACCTAGTACAATACTCAAATGAACCATACGCTCTTCGATCGCCAGGGTGTTTTGTTTTAGTCCATACGGCAAAAGAATTGAATTAACCAATCCATGCTGAATGTTGTAAATAGCCCCAAGTTGGTGTGCCACTGAGTGAATGGAACCCAAACCTTTTTGAAATGCCACTGCAGCCATGGAAGAGGCCGTTAGCATTTGCCCTCTTGCTTCCAGGTTCTGGCCATCAGCTACTGCTATGGGTAAATTTTTCGTGATCATGCGAATGGCCTCTATGGCAATACCATCAGCCATGGGATGATAGCCTGGTGCACAGTAAGCTTCCATAGCATGGACCAGTGCATCCATACCTGTCCAGGCAGTGATATTTGAGGGCAGCCCCAGTGTAAGCTCCGGGTCAGAAATAATGAGGGAAGGCAACATTTTTGGATGAAAAATGATCTTTTTGGAACATGCTTCCTCGTCCAGGATCACTGCAGCCCGTCCGACCTCTGATCCTGTACCAGCGGTTGTAGGAATGGCTATTATCGGAGCAATGCTATTAACATCCGCGCGTGACCAATTATCTCCAACATCTTCGAAGTCCCATATGGAACGCGCTTGGCCCGACATCAAAGCGATTGTCTTGGCCGCATCCAATGCTGATCCACCTCCAAAGGCAATGACACCATCATGCTCATTGACGTTATAAAAATCAACACCTTCTGTTACATTGCTTCCTGTTGGGTTACCCTGCACATTACTGTACATGTTGAATTTAATACCACCTGATCTCAATAATTCCGTGGTTGATTTTACTATATCCAAATTGATCAACACCTCATCCGTCACAAACAATGGGTTTTGGATACCCAAATGCTCACAGGCCTTAACCAATTCTTTAATACGACCTGGGCCAAACCAAATGCTCGTAGGAAAATTCCAGTTTGTATTTTGTATAATCATGTTATGCTTTCACTAGTTTACAGATAATATTGAAATGTCAGGGTTGAGAAACGATTAATCAACTAAAAATTCAACACTCAAAATTATTTTTTTGTTTTTAGATGATATGATTTGGCATGAGTCACCTGTTGATAACCCAAACCAGAAAGTGTAATTCCTCTTCCTGTATTTTTAACTCCAGTCCAGGCCAGAGCGGGATCCAAATAATCACATCGATTCATAAATAAAGTTCCTGTTTGGACTGAACGACCCAATTTGCGAGCCATATCCTCATCCTCAGTCCAAATGGATGCCGTTAATCCGTACTTGGAGTCATTCATCAACCTGATGGCCTCAGCATCATCACTTACTTTCATAATTCCTACTACAGGGCCAAAACTTTCCTCGGTCATGACCTCCATGTTATGATCAACATCCACCAGCACTTGCGGCGCCAGGTAGGCAGTTCCTCTTTTCGATGCTTTGAACTGTGACTCCTCTATCAGTGATTTGGCTCCCATCCTATTGGCATCTTCAATTTGCTTCCTCACATAATCTGTTGCACTTGCCTTTACCATAGGGCCAATAGTAGTAGTTGAATCCAATGGATTCCCCAAACGATATTTTTTTGTTAATTCTGCAAAGCCTTCTACAAATAGATCATACAGCTCCTCGTGAACATAAATTCGTTCTATTCCGCAGCAAGATTGTCCGCTATTAAAAAATGCTCCATCCACCAGGTTATTGATCGTAAAGTCCAAATCCGCGTCCGCCCGCACATAGGCGGGATCCTTCCCACCCAATTCCAGGCCACATGGAATAAATTTATTGCTTAAAGATTTTTGGATAGCCTTCCCTCCTTCCACGGAACCAGTAAAGAACACCCCGTCAATAGATTGATTTGCTATGAGGAATGCAGTGTTTTCATGATCGATATGCAGTATTTGAAAAACACCCTCCGGTATCCCGGCCGTTTTAGCTGCTTTAAGATATCGTTCGGCAACCAATGGTGTCTGAAAAGAGTGTTTCAATATAACTGCATTGCCGGCCACAAGTGAAGGAACAATGGCATTAACGGAAGTGAGATAAGGATAATTCCAAGGACTTAACACAGCCACAATACCTAATGGCACATGTTCTATCCATCTTTCAAAACCACTTTTTTCCTCCGGTTTGTAGGAGCTCAAAGCATCTGCTGCAATACTGATCATGTAACGGGCCCTTTCCGTGAATCCATTGATTTCTCCGGGGGACTGACTTATGGGTCGGCCCATTTGCCAGGTGATCTCTTTGGCAATTTCATCTTTGTCTTTTTCAATAGCCTCTACAAAAGCCGAAACATATGTTATTCTTTCTTTTAAATCCAAATTTGACCATTCCTCAAAAGCCAGGTGAGCTAAAGCCAGTGCCTTTTCAACGTCTTTCAAACCATGTTGCTCACGAGAATAGTATAAAGAGCCATCTATAGGCGTTATCGTTCGTACTTCAGACATATTGTATGCTTAAATAATCTCAAAATATCTACCCAATTGCCAATCAGTAATGGCTTTTTGCTGTTGCTGATCTTCCCATTCCCGGGTATAGGCAAAATGATCAACAAATTGATCGCCAAATAAGTCTCTTGCCGGTCCTGAAGCTTTTAGCCGACCAGCAGCCTGGGATAAAGTTGATGGCAACATGAGTGCTTTCGCGTATTTCTTAGTGTAGGCATTTCCTTCGATGGGTTTATCCGGCTCGATTTGGTTTTCAATGCCCCAGAGCCCGGAACCTATTGCTGCGGCCAATGCCAGGTATGGGTTTATATCAGCGGCACTCACCCGGTATTCAATTCTTTGTGATTTAGAAGTCCCGGGTATTGCCCGAATAGCACAAGTTCTGTTGTCTAAACCCCAGGAGGCCGCTGTCGGTGCCCAAAAACCAGGGATGAGCCGTGTATAGCTATTGCAGGAAGAAGCAACCATGGACAAAAATTCCGGCATTAATTTTTGCTGCCCTCCAATAAACCATCTCATGCTATCGGAAATATGATGATCATTATTTTCATCATAAAAAGCGGATGAACCATCCGGATAGATCAAAGACATATGCAGATGTCCCGATTGTCCCGGATAATCTGCGGACCATTTAGCCATGAAAGTGGCCATGATATCATTTTGCTGGGCCAATACCTTCATAAAGGTTTTAAAGAGTATGGCATTATCTGCTGCCCGAAGTGCATCGCAATGCTCGAGCGCTGCTTCCAGAACACCCGGACCTGTTTCGGTATGCAATCCTTCAATAGGCATACCCATGTCTTCTGCCATTTGCATGATCTGATGATACAGATCTGCATGGCTTGAGTTTCTGATCACAGAATAGCCAAAATTTCCAGGTGTGAGGGTTTTCAAATTCCTGTATCCTTTTTCTCTGATACTTTCAGGAGTTTCGTCGAACAGGAAAAACTCAAACTCAGAGGAAGCCAAGGCTGAAAACCCTAATTTGCTCAATCTATCCATGACCTTTTTTAAAATTGATCTCGGGCAAACTGCGGCGGCAGCATCACCTGAAAAATCCGCTAAAAACAAAACCGATTGATTGTCCTCCGTAGGAAGCATTCTACAGCTGTCAGGGTCGATACGCGCCCAGGCATCCGGAAAAGCTTTTTGCCATCCCGTAAAAGAATCTTCGGCATATAGGACATCATTAGCATCCCATCCAAATATAACATCACAAAAACCAAAACCTTTTTTCAACGCAGAATCGAATTTTTTCTTTTGAACGTATTTCCCTCTCAATACGCCATCACAATCCGTCACGGCAAGTTTTACATTTTGAACCTGCAATTCTTCCATCAGTTTTCTAGCGCTTTGTATATCCATTCCTTGTTCAGTTTTCATAAATCTGTTTTTTTGATATTGGCTGTGACTTTCATTCTTTAGCGAGTCAATTTAACAAGCTTTTACAAAAATTACGGATGTTCTTCCCGCTTACTTATAGCAAACTCTTCTTCAGGAGAGAGAATTAACCGATGACGGCCCCGTATGCCAAAGTATATTAGTCCAATAATTAAATATACGATCGCGCTGAGAACGGCAATTCTATAAGACACATCCTGCAGTTGATAGTAGATGGTTATCATGGCGATCAAAATAGTAACATAAGCACCCGCTTTACCTAAGGGGCTAATATAGGGCCGCTCCAGGTTTGGCCGTTTGGCACGCAGCATTAAAAAAGATGCACTTTGTAATATATAAGAAAGCATAGCACTGAAAACCGCCATATTGAGTAAGGCTCCACCAATGAAGACTTCACTTTGCTCGGTTCCTGATAAAAAACGAGTAAGCATCAATACCCCAAAACCAATGGCGGAACCTGTGATCAAAGCTATATACGGAGTTTTCCGTTTGCTATGTGTAATCGATAGAGAAACAGGAAAATAACCAGCTCTTGATAAAGAATAGATCTGTCTGCCAAATGCGAAAATAATGGTATGGAAAGATGCAATCAATCCAATCACGGCCACCAGGGCCAACCCTTTGGCGATGCTGTCACCATATAACAACCTAAAACCATCAAGTAGAGGCTCTCCTGATTGTGAAAGAGCAAATGATCCCAATGGTATGGAAGCATTCAACCATAAGATCATGAGTGCTGAAATGATCAGTGTGATCATTCCGTAGGTCAGCCCCTTTGGCATGTCCCTTTTAGGGTCCACTGACTCCTCTGCTGCCAGAGGCAATTGCTCGATAGCTAGAAATAACCAAACCGCAAATGGCAATGCCTTGAGTACACCACTGAACCCCATGGGCAAGAATCTGCCATCGCCTCCCTCCAATAGTTCGGCTTTTCCTGTTGCACCAGCTTTAATATTAAGCGCATTTTTGATAAAATCTATGTGACCAATGGAGGAAATCCAAAAAACAATTAAACAAAGTAAAGCAAGGATAGTAACAACTACGGTCAGTCGGAAGGATAATTCAACACCTGAGATATTTAAAATGGTGAAAAGTAAATAGAACCCCAACCACCAGTAAGGAAGGCTCTCAGTGCCGGTTTCAAACACACCACTCATGTAGGAGCTTATAAAAAAGACAATGACTGCGGGTGTTAGGATGAACTCCATGTTTTCAACCAGACCCGTAAAAAAACCTCCCCAGGGTCCTAAAGCTGAACGGGCGAATGAATAAGCGCCACCTGTGTGCGGGAGTGCGGGAGACATTTCCGCCACACTTTGTGTAAGACCAATGTACATAATGGCGATAATGATGGTAGCAATAAGCATCCCTCCCCAACCACCGGAAGCCAGGCCAAGATTCCAGCCTGAAAAATGCCCTGAAATTACGGCACCTACACCCAAAGCCCAAAGAGACCAAACACCGGCGTGTCGTTTCAATTTACGTGACTCAAAATATGATTGGTCCATTTTTTTATAGGACACTCCTTTGATCTGATTTTTCATAAAGTGGAGCTTTCAGTTATTAAAAAGTTCATTCATCGCCATTTGTAAAATCCAAGTTGAAAGGGCAAAATTTAAAACTAACAAACTTTACATATATTAAAAATTATCAGGCATACTTTACAAATATTACATTTTATATATTCCAACGATCTCATAAATCTAGGTTTGTCAAGAGGCGGTGATAACGCTCAATTAGAAATTTTTCTCAAGAAATAAAAATCGGTCATTTTTATCAATGGTTTTATAAAAATATCACGTTTGATTATAAACCATTCTGCCTCAACTTCTTTGTGTCGAAGAATCAGGCTAAAACCAAACCAGACACCCGGCCTCGAGCAATTATGCACCTATTGAGAATTGATTTTTACTTTGAAATCATGTCATTTTTTGCTTCATTCATCCTTCAGGAACTTCATTTACTATCTGTTTTGTTTGTAAAATATCTACCGGAAATCTTTTGGAAAAATTCTTAAAAAGAACTTAGTGTCTTTAAAAAAATTTCATGTCTTCCAATTTGACAACCATATTAAATGCTAATTTTAACCTAAAGCCTTCATAAAAGTCATGAGATTTCTTTTAGTTCTTTTAATCCTTCCATTATTTGCTCACTTCAGCACTGCACAGGTGAGTTCCAAGAAATCATCCAAGGCGATTGAGGCGCTGGAAGAATGGCTTAAGTCGGATTGGGCAAATCGACCTGACATGGTTGAGGAAGATTTTGCCAAGGTCGCGTTAACGAGAGAAGATGCGCAAAGAGCAAAGGACCTACTGATTTATGACAGAAAAACATTCGTTAAAACCACCTGGTCTGAGGAATGGGACAAGAGGGAACTCGCCGTCGGTGAGTATAAAATGAAATTCGGCTATAAAACTTATGGTAAAAAACCACTGGATGGCTGGAGCCTGTATATTTCCATGCATGGGGGTGGCGCAACATCCAAAGAAGTGAATGACCGGCAATGGAAAAATCAGATCAGATTATACCAGCCCCATGAAGGCATTTATCTCGCTCCCAGAGCCCCTACGGATTCCTGGAATATGTGGCACCAGGCGCACGTCGATAGTTTATTAGATCGTATTATTGAAGCTTGCGTAGTATTCCTGGACGTTAATCCCAATAAGGTCTATCTTACCGGCTACTCAGCCGGAGGTGATGGTGTTTACCAGCTGGCCCCGAGAATGGCCGATCGTTTTGCAGCCGCTGCCATGATGGCCGGGCATCCTAATGACGCCTCACCCATTAACCTTAGAAATATTGGTTTTGCTATTCACATGGGAGGAAATGATGGCGCCTACCAGCGCAACGAAGTGGCCCAACGATGGGGCTTATTATTGGATAGCCTGCAAAAAGCAGATCCTGACGGATATAAGCACAATACTCAGATCCATGAGGGCAAAGGACATTGGATGGAAGGAGAAGACAAAGTGGCTATTCCCTGGATGGCCAAGTTTAAACGGCAACCCTTACCTGATGTGATCATTTGGAAACAGGATGATGTGATACACAATAGATTTTACTGGCTTCAATTAGCTGATGATGAAATTAGCAAAGATGCCCGGGTAACAGCGAAATTGGGTCTGGGTGAAATTAAGATCAGCAAAACAAACGATATCAATAAACTCACACTAAATCTTGACGATCGCATCATGGATCTTAATAAACGGATCTTTATTTACTGGAATGATCAACAAGTCTTTAAAGGAAAGGTCCGCCGAAACATCCTGGCCATTTGGCGCACCTTGCAACAAAGAGGTGACCGGGAATTGGTTTTCAGTTCACAGCTGGAATTATCAGCACCAAAATAACGGCTACTTTCCATGTCAGTTCCTTTTTTGCGGTGATTGATTGTTACAAATCAAATTACAAAGTTTATTGGGAAAATAACACAGGATTTTAGCCTCAAAGGCATTTAGGATATCGAATTTTTGGAGCTATGATGAGGGAGCTCCTTTTATTTCTTCATTGAGTTGAAGATCCTTTTGTTAAAGCAGTCCCTCCCCTTCTAGCATTGCTCTTATTCTTTTATGCTCCATCCAAAATTTGTTATCGATCTTATCCATTACCTGATCGAACTCCGGGTGATCCTTAAGTCCTTTCATTAACGGGTCTTCCCTTAAAAAAAGTACTATCCAAAATTGGTAGTTTTCCTGCTCGGAAAAGGCCTTTAAATACTGCATAGATCTCTCGGTTTCACCTTGATTGGCATAGTAAGCTGATAACATCAGACTTTTGTAAATTGAGTCATCATTGTCTGCATATAACTTGAAAGCAGTGAAATATACCTTGGACTCTTCAGTACGCCCAACCTTCTCCATGGCATAGGCAATTTTGGCATTTTCACCCTGGTATATATCCAAATCTCTTGCTTCCTTAAGCGCAATGAAGTCATCATAATACCGCATTGACGCATGGTAATCACCAAGGTAAAACAACACTTTGGCTACTTCCTGGATGATATCAATTCGAGTAGTATCTTTTGCCAATGTTTCAAGCAGCAGTTGTTTGGTATTCTCCAGGTCTCCATGTTGACCTAATAAGATATAGGCATAAACATATTTTGAAAAAAGATTATTGGGATTATAAGCCAGGGACCTTTTGATATTTTTTTCAGCCTCTTTCAAAAAACCTGTTTGTGCCAGTGCATTGCTCAAATGAAGATAAGTGAAACTGGCGGTCATGGAATCCTGTGATCCCATGTTCAACTGGCTGGCCCGAAGGGCATGTTCCAAATACTTTTCCGTATTGGGTAAACGTGTGGTATATATATCGGAGAGAAAATTACTCACCCAACCAGAATTGGGGCTATATTCCAGCACTTTCTCCAAAAATTCTACTGCGAGTTCATACTGTTCATCCTGCATATAGAATAAAGCTTTTGAAATCATACTCTCTGGCAACTCCGGATCCAGTAAAATAGCTTTATCAGCATAGGTATTGATCTCATGATAATATTGTTTATTAGTCTGGTAGATGTCCAGGAAATAGTAGCAGATCGCAATGTAGGCATACGCATGAGCAAAGTCCTTATCCTGTGCAATGGCCTTTTCGAAATTATCTATGGCTTGATAAAGTCCCTCGTGGGTTTCTTCACGAGAGTATTCGAGTCCTTTTAGATAGTAATCATAGGCAATCAGATCGTCAGTTGGGATTTTGTCGATACGCTGTTCTTCTTCCGGTGTGATGATCACCTCAATTTGTTCGGCAATGCTTTTAGCAACATCGGTCTGTAGTTGAAAAATGTTTTCTGCCTTTCGATTATAACGCTCCGACCAAATATGTTGGTCATTAGGGGCTTCTATCAGCTGGACCGTAAGTACAATTTGATCACCAATTTTTTGACCACTTCCCTCTACAAAGTACTTGACATCCAATTCCTCCGCTATCTCCCGGATGGTTTTAGGGTTTTGCCGGAATTTTTCAACGCTGGTTCTACTCACCACTTTAAGATCTTTAATTTTTTGCAAATCATTCAGTATGGCTTGCATCAACCCATTAATGATATATACATTGGAGGAATCATTGCTGTCGTTTTGAAAAGGAAGAACAGCAATCGATTTTTCCTTGAATTCAGGCACCGATTTCGGCCTGAACCATATGAAAATAAAAACAACTAACGCAAGGACAATGGCCGTCAATAAGAGTTGGACCGGGACCTTCCTGATCTTGCCTTCACGGGTACTGATAACTTCTATTTCCTCTTCTTCCATCCTACCCAGCTCACCCGGAGGATAGCCATATTCATCCTTGAAGCATTTAATAAAATAGGAAGTACTGTTAAAACCTACGCTATGAGACACTTCTGAGACAGTGAGTGAATTATCTTTTAATATCTCTCTTGCCTTTTGCAGGCGCACCTGGCGGATGAGTTGACTCACAGAAAGTGAGGTGATATTTTTAACACGTCGAAGCAGATTGGATCGACTCATATCAACGGCCTCAGCCAGTTCGGAAACACCAAAATGCTCATCGGAAAGATTTTCCTCAATCTTTAAGATTACCTTCCGAAGAAACTCGTTCTTGATCGTTGAAAAATCCCTCATTAAAATGGTGGTTGCCGCATGCAATGATAAGTGAAACGACCGCTAATTCAAAGCCTTTTTTCCACGAGGCATTGCCTCTGATGTATCATAATTTATATGGTTGCGCCATAGTTTAAATGCCTGAACGAAAATTGATATACTTCGCAGCATAGTTATTTAACGTAGCCTAAAGCCATAATATAACTTTGTGATAACTAAATCAATGTGATACAAAAACAATCAATATTAATGAAATCTTTGAAAAACATTTTATTCCGGAATTTGGCCAAACTGACCTTAATGACAGGTCTTTTAATTATGTTGGCTTGCACTGGTGAACAAGGAAAAGAAACTGTTTCATCAACCGAAAGCAAAGTACCTTCTATCTCCATTCATGCGGCGGCTTTTACCGGGAACGTGAAGGCCATAGAACAATACATTACAGCCAAAACAGATCTAAATGAGAAAGATCAGTATGGCTCTTCGCCTTTGATCATTGCCTCCACCTTTGGTAAAACAGAAGTAGCCAAGGCCTTAATAGACGGGGGTGCTGACATGAACGTACGCAGCGCTGATGGGTCTACTCCTCTACACACAGCGGCTTTTTTCTGCAGAAAAGAAATCGTTGAGGCCCTGCTGGCTGCAGGCGCTGATACCAGGCTTAAAAATAATTACGGAGCAACAGCTTTGGAATCCATTTCAACTCCCTTTGATGAAGTGAAAATGATCTATGACCAGATCAGTAAAGACCTCGGGCCATTGGGCTTGAAATTGGACTACGAGTACCTGCGAAACACTAGGCCGATCATTGTAGAAATGATCTCAAGAAATCAACATTAATCTAACCAACGTTTTAGTTATGCTACCAACAGGAAGAAGATATGATATTGACTGGCTCAGGGTAATTGCTATAGGTTTATTAATAATCTATCATATTGCAATTGGTTTTCAACCCTGGGGGGTATTGATAGGTTTCATTCAAAACAATGAGCCTCTGGAAGCCATTTGGATCCCAATGTCAATGTTAAACATATGGAGGATCCCCCTGCTGTTTTTTATATCAGGTATGGGTGTCTGTTTTGCCATAGGAAGACGAAATTGGAAACAGTTGCTTTTTGAGCGATCTCAGAGAATCCTGCTTCCCTTTGTATTTGGGATCTTTGCTGTTGTACCACTACATGTTTTTTTATGGCAGCACTACTATCACCAAAGCATCGAATATATAGTTAATCCGATACACCTATGGTTTTTAGGAAATATTTTTATTTATGTTCTGGTCTTATCCCCTTTATTCTTCTATCTGAAAAAAAAGTCAAGTGGACCTATCCGAAAATGGCTTTCGACCATATTTAAGAACCCAATTGGACTTTTCTTAATGACCATTCCTTTTATGGTCGAAGCAATCATGATCAATCCTGAGGCCTTTGAGATATATGCCATGAATTTTCATGGTTTTTGGCTTGGTTTGCTGGCATTTTTATCAGGTTTTTGTTTTATATATAGCGGAGTAGCATTTTGGCAAACAGTATTAAAATGGCGATGGCTATTTTTCACTGTGGCATTAAGTTTATATCTATTCAGGTTAATGATTTTTGATCTCAAAGGGCCTAACTACCTGATGGCATTTGAATCGAATATGTGGATATTCACAATATTTGGTTTTGGCTACAAATATTTAAACCGCCCTAGTAAAGCCTTAAATTACCTCAGCCAGGCCGCCTATCCAGTCTACATCATTCATATGATATTTCTGTATTTGGGATCATCGATATTCTTCCCTTTGAACCTGGACCCTGCATTCAAATTCGTGCTTACAAACCTATTCACTGTTCTGGGTTGTTTTCTCACCTATGAATTGATTATAGTCAGGGTAAATGTGCTCAGGCCACTTTTTGGATTAAAAGTACCGGAATACAAGGATAAAAAGTCTTTTAAATCAATGCCATCTTTATTAAAGTAAGATCAATGCCGGATATTTTTTTGTCCTGTTTATCAATGGAAAAGAGAACAAAACCGATTTTGCTATTGTTGTGACTAACATTCGATTTATCACCTCTTTGCTTTATCCATTGAAAAGCTCAGAGTCCTCCCGGGAATGACTCTGAGCGTGGTTATGTATTTCTTCCAGTAGCTCTCCTTTGCAAAACCAGCTAAGGAATTGGTTGGCAAACTTTGGTGGTTTGATATGGTTTTAGGGACTACTCATTTCTGAGACATTGTGTTGGATTGGCCAAAGCCGCTTTGATTGCATGATAACCCACAGTCACTATGGCAACCAAAAATGTAACCACGAGCGCAATGGCAAAAGTGTTTGTCCCGATTTCTATGCGATAGGCAAAGTTCTCCAACCAGCTGTTCATTACCCACCAACCAAAAGGCGCAGCCACTATGAAAGCAATGATCAGCAAGCGGGTAAATTCTTTACCAAAAATCCAAAGAATGCTTTTAATACTTGCTCCCAAGACTTTTCGAACACCAACTTCCTTGGTCTTATGGGCTATCATAAAAGACACCAATCCATATAAGCCGAGACACCCTATAACAATAGCAATTGCAGCAAAGACTTGAATCAACCAAAGCATGATATTGTCCTGTTCATAGAATCTGGCAATCCGCTCATCTAAAAAGTCATATTCATAGATCTGATCGGGATATACCTCGTTCCAGTTCTTTTCAAGTGCCTCAAGTGTAGATTTAAGGTTTGTAAGATTGATCTTCACTGCACAATTAACATAAGTATCACTCCAGGTGGTTATACATAATGGGTCTATGGTTTCATGAAACGACCTAAAATGAAAATCTTTCACTACACCCACTATGGTTCCTTTTTTGCCATTGATAAAAATTTTTTTACCTATTGCATCCTGATTGGAAATTATACCCAGCCTTTTCACTGTTGCTTCATTGATTAAATACTCGCGGATAGTGTCTGAAGGGTGAAGATTGCGCCCTTCCACAATTTGCAATCCAAATAACGGTACATAGTTCTGATCACCTGTTCTATAGTGTATTGAAAAGTTTTCGTCCTCAGCACGTGAATCAACACGTATGTTTGTATTAGGAGTAAATTCGGATGCGGGTGCAGCATCACAAAACGTCACTTGCTCTACACCTGCAATTCGTGAAAATCGGGTATGAAGTATACTTTTTTTTGATGTTTTATCTCCATGTAATGGGAGCATGATCACAGCCTCTTTTTCAAAACCCATATCAGCTTGTTGTGTATAACGCATTTGATTTGCGATCACAATAGCACCTATGAGAAGTAGTTGTGAAATTGCGAACTGGACTATAATTAGTCCTCTTCTCAACGAGAAACCCCCAATATGCTTCTGTGTAAGGTTACTTTTAAGAGCCCGGACAGGTTTAAAGCCAGCCAGCATTAATCCCGGATAGGAGCCTGAAAAGAATATCACAACAAAAAGCAACATTGATAGAAAAGTCAGAAGGTATGTATCCCGGAGGAGATCTATACCAAGTCGTGTATCAAAAAGTTGATTGACGAAGGGTAAGGCAAAATAAGCCAGTCCTACAGCCAGTCCTATAGCCAGTGCGGAAATTAATGTTGTTTCGGTAATAAATTGCCAGAATAGTTGCCCTCTAAGACCTCCTAATACTTTTTTCACTCCTATTTCCCTGGAACGTCCAAGCGCTTGTGCGGTAGCCAGGTTAATAAAATTGACACAGGAAGTGATAATCATGAAAAAACCTATGAAGGCCAAAGCCCAAAGGTTTTTCCTTTCAATATAACCTCCTAAATCAGGGTTGAAATGAATATCTGAGAGATGCTGAAGTTTAAACTGAAAGATCTTTGAGTTGCGCTCATCATAATACTTTTCGGAAATGGCGGAAAGCGCCTCATCTATTTCAACTAATGAAACATCAGACTTTGGTAATACAAAGCATTGTCTAAACTGGTTAACACTGAACCACCAGGCTTTGTGATCCAGCCAGGGACTATGATCTTTTATACCCGAATATGGTATGTAGATTTCCTGTTGACGATCGGTATTAATAGGCAGATCCTTTAAAATTCCCGTAATGATCAAATTCAGCTTATTATCTATTTGGATGGTTTGGCCAATGGGCTCTTCCTCTCCGAAATATTTTTTTGCGATCCTTTCGGTAACAATGGCGGTATTGGGTTCTTTTAATATCGTATTTTTATTACCTCGTACTAAAGGGAAATTCAGGATATTAAAAAATGCCGGCTCTGCAAACACAATGGTTTCCTTAAACTTCTTCTCACCTTCAAAGGAAGGTATGGAAATGAGTCGGTCATTTAAAAAAGTTACCATTGCTACCTCTTCAGCAAAAGTAAAATCACTGCGAATGGCCTCACCAAGCGGTGATGGAACACCTCTAACATAATTTATATCCTCCTGATGCAATTCAGTAATTACACGATAAATCCTTTCCGAATTTGTATGGAAGGTATCAAAGCTCAAGTGGTACCTGACTAAAATAAATATGACGATAACACAGGCAATTCCAACGGTTAATCCAAATACATTGATGGCGGTATATGTTTTGTTACGTTTTAATTTTCTAATAGAAATAACAAAGTTGTGTCTGAGCATAGCGCTATGATCTGAATTGTAAGACCTTGATTTTTTTATGGCGAAAGGACGCAGGAAGTTCAGTACATGAAACCAGTAAAGGAGATTTCTCTTCCATTTAGGTTTATCTACCAGCTCCTCATAGTATTCATGCAAATCTCCCTGGATCTCTTCCAGCAGTTCTCCTTTACAAAACCAGCTGAGGAATCGATCTGCGAGTTTAGGTGGTATTTTTTTATGATGTTTCAAAATTTGGTCATCAAAGTTTGTTTATAGCTAAGTCTGGTATCAGGTTCCACAAGTTCACTTTCACATCACGACTCCGGTGCAAAGCCTTTTTTCCGGAAGCTGTAATTGTGAAAATCCTTTTTCGTCTGCCACCTCTCGACTCTGTGGCGCCTCCAAGAGTAGATTCTATAAAACCTTTCTTTTCCAACCGGTTAACGGTACCATGCACGGCACCAATAGTCACCGTACGGTCTGCATGTTCTTTTAGCGCCTTTCGGATGGCCAGCCCATAAGCTTCTTCCTCTAGCATCACAATTAGGAGTAGGATTAATTCCTCAAATTCACCTATATATTGTTTTCCCATTTTTGTTTGTTATACTTTATATAACAAATATATAACAATTATTTATATTTGTTATATATTATAGAACAAACATGAAAATATATCGCTACAGGAATCAATTTGCTGAACTGAATATTGGGAAAAATTTGTCAAATGAAAGGCCACTTTTTGGATTAAAGGTACTGGAATACAAGGATAAAAAGTCTTTTAAATCAATGCTATCTTTATTAAAGTAATATTGATGCTGGGTATTTTTCCGTCCTGTTTGTCAATGGGAAAGAGAGCAAAATTGGTTTTGCCATTGTTGTGACTAACATTCGAGTTATCACCTATTTGCTTTATCCATTGAAAAGCTCAGAGTCCTCCTGGGAGTGACTCTGAGCGTGGTCATTCGTCAATTTTCTGTTTTTTTTTAATTTATCGTCGTATGTTAGCATCTTTAGGATCTAATTGTTCTTCTTCATCATTTGCCATCACTGAATTCACCGATTGCTTTCCAATGCCTTATCAATATCATTTGGAACATTCTGAATTAACTCCTGTGGCCTTGGTGCGTTATTGTCTATAATATTTCCATTTTGATCTACGATCAGATAATGGGGAATACCACTAATATTATAGGATTTACAAACCGGGTGTTTAGTCCAACCTTCCGCGATAAGGTTTGTACCATGTAATTGATACCTTTCTAATGATTTTTTCCATCTGGCTTCATCAGCATCCACACATATATTTACAAATGCCACTTCCCTATCCTGATATTTTTGATGGAGTTTTGGAACATAATTTTTTATATCTACAATGCACGGGCCACATCCCACTCCCCAAAAATCAATGTAAACTACTTTACCCCTAAAATCGGACAAAGTTATTTCTTTTCCCTGCTCATTTTGTAAAGTAAAATCAGGTGCTCTAGATCCGGGTTTCAGTTTTTCAAAATACTTATAACTCGAAAGCAATGTATCTTTGTAGAAAAGGGTCTTACATTTAGGCAAAAAATCCTGTAACACCTCCTCTGATTCTTTGAATGAATTGTATCTAAATGAAAAGAAAATCAATTTGGTCACAAACCAGTCTCTTATGGAATAAATTTTAAGTGCCCTCATCCCTGCATAATAGCTATCCCATACCGGAGTAAACGGTGCAATGTCTTCCTGTTCTTTCATATTGGAAGAAGGCCTATGCAGTGTAAATCCGTTTATAGATTTTGTAAATCTTATATAGCTAAACAAGAATTTTCTGTAAATAGGGCTAAGATCAAAAGCTTGCTTATTCAATCTCTTAAATGATTTCGGCATTGACAAAAACTGATAGGCTCTAGAAGGCTCAAGAGCTAATTTTAAGTCTTTGCCAAGAATAAATTCATAAGTGTTAAGTAGATCATATTCTTTCAAAAAAGACAAGTATTTAAAAAAAGTTTGATAAATGAATTTATCGTACCTGCTGCTGGAGGGCGAAAAATCATTATCATTTACTATCGCCGTAAGTTCTTCATTCAATTGTTTATTAATCCATTGATATTTGACATACCTGGTTGTATCTCTTTTATTCCACAGCTTTTTGTTAAGAGCCATAAAAGGTTTTCTAAATTCTCTATACAGTTTTAAATTAAGCTGCAGGTCATTATTCTTTGTAATTGATGGGCTCTTCACTTCAAACGTATTGTCGAAATCGTTTTCATCCCAATTGATTTCAACGGTATCACCGGCTTGAACATACAATGTAATAGCATCATTATTTATGTATAGATACAGTTCTTGATGCCCTTCCAAAGGTATTTCTTTATCAAAACTCCCATCACCCTTAAGCGTTATGCTTAAACGCTCATTTTCGAAATAGCCTGTTTTTGCAAAATCCCAGAGTTCATAGCTTGCATTTAAAATCTGGCCTGTGATCCAAACAGTTTCCCTTTCAGATTGGCTAGTTTGAGCTTTGGACACAACAGAATGCATTATTGATGCAATTGTTAATACGAGGACTAAAACCATGAATCTATTGCAGCTAAGTACCATTTTTTTATATTTATTTGTTATATACATTCCATTGTCACTTGTATTCAAGATGTATAGCTCAATCATTCCTAATCGATTCTATCTAATCCGTTAAATAAATTCCAATAGTGTCTTGTCTTACTTCAAACTGACTTTGTGCATTTAACAATCCCTCCAAATAATCATTTTTTTCTTTATAACAAAAACTTTTTGTGTAGCTATAAAGTAAAATACTATCCTCTCTGACCTCCAGATAATATCCATTCCCAATAGATTTCCATATTTCCCTGATTAACGGATTTGTATGATTCTCATCTTTTAGAAAAGTGTACTCAAGTTTGTGGGTAGATCGATCATTATTCACCTGGTCTCTTAAACAACCGGCAAATAGGATCAGCATTAATAGATAGAAGGTTATTCTCATGCTACTTTTCTGCAATTGCATCCTCATTAAACTGCTACTTGCCCGTTTACAGTTAAGGATATATGAACAGAGCCCAGGCATTAGATGAATAATCCAAGCCCCATCATTCTACATATTTATACCAAAACCAATCTTTACACTCCTCCCCTCAATCCACAATCACGGCAGGCACATTTTTCTCTTTGTGTAACCGGTTAAACCTTCCCAGATCCTCATCAATGATTTGTTCCATTTCTTTTTTATATCCTTCCCACATTTTCAATATATCTGCATAGCGTTTCCTGGCTCCTTCCGTGATCACCGGATCATGGCTATCAATATATCCTTTTAAGGTCATGAATTCCGTACTTAACTGGCTTCGGAAATTTACCACATCCTGAAAGGTTTCATGTTGTGGCTCGATCAACTGATTGACCCACTTGTCAATACCTTCAATGATCGTTTTACCCAAGCTTACAATGGTATCCAACTCAGTTTTTTCCTTCAGGTTTTTGTTCCAGGCCTCCATTTGTGTTTTGGCATTGTACACTTTATTGATGGCATCATGAATTTCTTTGACCTTTGTGTCAATATCGTTTAATAGTTTTTGTTGTGCTTCAAATTGTTCCGAACGTGCATCTAATCTAGGGTCCGGGATCACCTCAATGGATACTAAAGTAGAATCATCAGGAATAACCAGCTTGGCCGTATATTTTCCAGGACCAACCAAATGACCACGATAGTCACCAAAAATAAATTCCTTGGGTATACCAGGTAATGTTTCCTTCCTAAGATCCCAATTGAATCGATTCATACCTTTTTTTGTTGGCAAAACCTGGAGTGCCGGAGGTCCGCCCGGAAAAGGTTTAAAATCTTCATCCTTTTGATTTGTATAAGATCTGATAACGTTACCTTCCATATCCAAGATCTCCAGCTTCACTTCCACCGTGTCATATTCTTCTTTAAGATAGTAATCCAGGATGACCCCATTATCCGGATTCTTACCGGCATTGGGCACATCAATCCCAGCGAAAACGCTGGCTTCAAAACGAACAGTAGGTTGCGGTTTATATAGAACGACCGACGCATCACCCACCTTTCCCATGCTCTGCTGAATTGATCCCAAATCATCCAGGATCCAGAAACCCCTACCTGCAGTAGCGGCAATCAGATCATTTTCATAAATAGTGATGTCATTGATTGGGACCGCTGGTAAGTTTAAGGCTAATTTATTCCACTGATTTCCATCATTGAAAGAAACATACAGACCATTTTCAGTTCCGGCATATAATACTCCCTTTGCAACAGGATCTTCCCGGACAGCTCTGACAAAACTTTGCGCATCAATCCCATTTATGACCTTTGTCCAGGAATTACCATAATCCGATGTTTTATAGATATAGGGATTTAAATCATCGAATTTGTAGCGCATGGCTACGATATACGCCGTTGCCGGATCATGAGGAGAGACCTCAATACAATTGATAATGGATTCTCGCAAACCAGCTGGCGTCACATTTTCCCAGTTATCACCACCATTTTTAGTGATGTGTACCAATCCATCATCGCTCCCTACCCAGATCACCCTCTTTTCGTGCTGTGATTCTGTGATGTACATAATGGTATTATAGTTTTCCCCCCCGGCTGCTTCATTGGTAAAAGGCTGGCCACCAGGTCCATGTTTTGTCGTATCATTCCTGGTGAGATCAGGACTTATTTCTTTCCAGCTATTTCCGCCATCCTCGGTTCGTAGCACCAATTGAGCGCCATGATACATGACAGATGGATTATGCGGTGAAGCTACCAAAGGATTGTTCCAGTTGTATCGGTACTTCATATCCTTGGGGACCCTACCCAATGGAAATTCAGGATAAGCATTGATGGATTTTGTTTCATGGGTCACAACATCATGCCTGTCAATGAAACCCTGTATGGAAGTCCCATAGACAATCTTAGGATCTTTTGGGTTGAAGGCCAGAAAAGCACTTTCTCCACCCGCGGAAGCAGACCAGTCTTTCCAGGTGATCCCTGACCCATTCGTTCTGCTCACAATGGATACGGAAGTGTTGTCTTGTTGTCCGCCATAAATCCTGTAGGGAAATTGTTGATCTGTAATAACCCTGTAGAATTGAGCGGTGGGCTGGTTCTGCTGGGTTGACCAGGTCTTTCCACCATTAAATGAAATAGTCCCTCCACCATCATTGGCATTGATCATAATCTGATTATTATCAGGGTTGATCCAATGGTCATGTGTATCAACATGAGGTACCGGAACGTTTTGAAAGGTACGGCCTCCATCGATAGATCTCATCAAAGGGGAATTTAACACATAAACCGTTTCAGCATCCTGAGGGTCAGCAAAGATCTCTATATAATACCAGGCCCTGGCGATGTTTACACGATCCTTGTTGGTTTGGGTCCATTTCTCTCCACCATCGTCAGATCGATAAACACCCCCCTCTTTTCCTTTGGCTTCTATGATTGCATAAACTCGACCTGGATCAGCACGGGATACTGACAGTCCAATTTTTCCCATCTCTTCCGGAAGTCCCTCTTCCAGCTTTTTCCAGGTTCGGCCTGCATCGGTAGACTTATGGATACCTGAACCTTTCCCACCACTTCGAATGGTCCATGGAAAACGCTGATGATCCCAGGTAGCAGCGTACAAGATCCTGGGATTGGTCATATCCATCGTCAGCCCTGAGGCTCCTGACAGGTTGTTAACAAACAAAGTTTTGTTCCAGGTTTTACCACCATCTTCCGACATGAATATTCCTCGATCCGGACTGGGGCCGTAGGCGGAGCCTTGAGCGGCCACATAGACCAGGTCAGGGTTGGCAGGGTGAACAATTACATCGGAGACATGTCGCGTATTTTCAAGTCCGATATGCGTCCAGGTTTTCCCAGCATCGGTTGATTTGTACACACCATCACCATGAGAGGTCATGACACCCCGCACAGGATGTTCTCCCATACCTACATAAATCACATTGGGATCTGATTCACAAATACCAATGGCTCCAACAGAACCTGTCTTGAAGTACTTATCGGATATGTTCTTCCAGGATGTACCTCCGTCGGTTGTTTTCCAAAGCCCACCTCCCGTGCTTCCCATGTAGTAGGTCAGTTCATCATTTCTCACACCGGCAACCGCAACTACTCTACCTCCCCGATACGGACCGATGTTCCGCCATTTCAAATGGCTGAATAACTTTTCATCAAATTGGGAAACTGTTTCATTACTCTTTTTCTTCTTTCGCTGGGCCTCTACATTCTGAAAGGTTGCGATGAACAAAATGACCACCATGGAGGTGATTGTTACTGGAATAAATTTTAGGGAAGACATATTCAGGGTTTAGTTAGTTTGGCTGAAAATAATTGTTTAGATGGAAGATAGCAAATGTTGCCTTTCAGGTTTCCTTCAAACAAGAATACTATGTCCAAAAACAACTTTATAAGGAGCTTTATGTTTTATCTTTTCCATCCTAATCAACTTGGTTCATAAAATCATTTACCATGAAACAGATATTTCTGTCAATCCGAATCATCATATTATTTACTTAATATTTACATACATCAATATTAAGTTTATATTTGTATAGTCAAACACAATGAAAAATGAGTAATAGGGAAACTATAGGCCTTTTAGAGGAAATGATATTGCTGATTGTTTTAAAGAATCAGGAGATCAACGGAGCCGAAGTCTCCCGGGAATATCAGGAGGCTTTCAGGAAAAATATCTCCCTACCTGCCATCATTGCCGTGTTAAAAAGATTAGAAAAAAAGGGCCTTCTTACATCTCATGTGGGAGAGCCTAAAAAGGAAAGAGGTGGAAGACGTAAACGGCTGTATGAAGCGACGCTTCAAGGGTATGAAGTGGTGGCTGAGATTCAAAAATTCAGAAATGAAAGCTGGAAAAATATTCCTTACTTTGATATCTAATCCGGCAAGTCGTTTTTCTAAATTCCGAATAAAACAAAAGCATTTACCAGGGATCTCAATATTGAATTGAACTCCATCCAAGCTTAACAAGAAGTAAAAGCTGACATCAACCAGTAAGTGTACGGCTGGACATAAAAAATCAACAGAATAAAATATAATTAAGAAGCAAATGAGAAAGATCATCTATTATGTAGCGACATCCATTGACGGTTTTATTTCCGGACCTGATGAAGATATAAGTGGATTCGTACAGGTAGGAAAGGGTGTGGATAAATATTTGTCTGATCTGAAGAAATTCGACACGGTCATCATGGGAAGAAAAACCTATGAATTCGGCTATAAGTTTGGTTTACAACCAGGACAACCAGCCTATGCGCATATGGAGCACTTTATATTTTCGAGTTCACTGACTCTTGACAATCCCAGTGAACAGGTCCATATTTGTCCGCTTGATATTCAAAAAATACAAGAACTGAAAAAAGATGAAGGGTCAGACATTTATCTGTGTGGCGGTGGAGAATTTGCCGGCTGGCTTCTTGAGAATCAAATGATTGAAATACTGAAGATCAAACTTAATCCGCTCATACTCGGCGCAGGCGTTAAACTTTTCGGATCTTCCAAAAAACAATATAGATTGATCTTAACAGATCAGGAGAACTTTGATGAGGGACCTCAGATCCTCACCTATGACATTGTGTATCAATAGGCTTTCAGGCCTATCAACTTTCCTAAGGCTTCCATCTTTAAACCACAAGCGCTTTCTAAGGATATAGTGTGAGTCCTTAGTCATGAGTCTTTTAGTGTATTAGGGCGTGTCCACTCCGCCGGCTGGCGGAGGGCCGGGCCATTCGCAAGTACTCCTCTCCCGATAGATCGGGATGCGGGGTACTAAAGCTGCTGTCCCTCACGCAGCCATCCCTAACTAAAGGTGTCAGACACTTTGATTCACAAAGAGACATGCCGAAAATAAAGAGTTAGGCAATTTGATTCGAAAAGTGTCAGACACCTTTCTGCACTTCAACATAATTATTTCTTATTAGGGAAAATGAATAACTTAGGATCCCGATATCGCATAACATCGAACAGCAATGGCCAGAATACATTTATTTGAATTCGAAGATCTAGAATGGTTCCCAACATTCTTGAGAAACTATGGCACCGATTTCCTGCAATTTTTAGCGAATGCAACTAAAATGTATAAGCCAATTATTCCAATACTTCAAAAGGGAATTGAAAAAAGCGGTTCCAGTCAAATCATTGACATGGCTTCCGGCGGTGGCGGTGGATTGTTATGGTTGAATAAAGAACTCAGAAAAAGCAATCCGGAACTGAAAATTCGATTGACAGATTTTTATCCAAACATTGATGCTTTTAAATACACAAAAAAGCACGCTGATAACTTCGAGTTCATTGAAACACCGGCGGATGCCAGAGCTATTCCAGAGACACTTGTTGGACTAAGGACACTGTTTCTGTCGTTTCACCATTTTAAACCAAAGGACGCCCAAGCGATATTACAAAATGCCATTAATTCAAATAACCCTATTGCCATTTTTGAAGCGCAGGAAAGAAGCTTTCCAAGTTTACTGGCCATGTTCTTCTCTCCTATCACAGTTTTACTAACTACACCATTCATTCGGCCATTTAAATTAGGGAGAATATTTTTTACCTATCTGGTTCCCATAGTTCCACTATTTGTCTGGTGGGATGGAATCGTTTCTGCATTAAGGACCTATTCAATAAAAGAAATGGAGCAAATGGTCAGGAATCTGGACAATCATACTGATTTTGATTGGGAAATAAATAAAGTAAAATCCGGGCCAGGTGTCATTTTATATCTGCTCGGGACAAAGAAAAATGATTTGTAGAACAAAAGAGATAGAGGAACAGATCAAATGAGAAGCGGTCTGCTGTTATACTTTTTAACATTAACCATGTTTTCAAATGCTCAGCATTTTGGAACCAGCGAGCATCCGGTCAACAAAAAAACTGACAATCTCATATTGTTAGACTATTGGCAGGAAAAAAGCGCAGCTGAAAAATCCATCTACAAATCTGCCTATCAGATATTTTCCAACAACAGGAATGCGACTTATGCAGATCTAATAAAAGATAAAAGCTTCAGAGCCCTGTGCCAGGAACATCATATCTTAAAATTAGGTGGGCCTATGTTGGGTAAATTAACTAAAAATAGTGTGTCAGTATGGGTGCGTACTGTCAAGCCTGCTAAAGTAGAAGTGGAAGTTTCCGGAGGTGATATGGTAAAAAGATATGGTCCTGTTCATTCAAGTCCTGAATCAGACCTCACGGCTATCGTTCACCTAACTGATCTAAAACCATCAACAACCTATGAATACAAAGTTTTTATTGAGGGAAATCTTATTAAAACGGCTCAAAAGTCACAATTCAAGACACTTCCCGCTGACATCGACACCTCTGGAGTAAGAATAGCTTTTGGTTCCTGTCCACATCGCTGGGGTTTGGGAAATGAAAAACTCTTTGATCAAATTCACAACAGAAATCCTGATGCCTTATTACTATTGGGTGATATTGCCGTTCAGGATAGAGATAATCATTTAGGGTTGCACAGGGCTGATTATTTATTGAGAGATTTTTACTTGGCATGGCAAAATTTTGCAGCGTCGGTACCGGTATACGCCAGCTGGGATGATCATGACTATTTCAATAATGACAAAGCCGGGATTCCATCAGGCTATACAGAACAAGACAAAGAGAATGTGTGGAAAGTCTTTAAACATGCGTGGAATAATCCTGCCTATGGCTTAGGAGAGCATGGTAAAGGTATTTTTTTTCGTACCAGAATCGGCCCATCTGACATTATCATGACTGACAACAGATATTTTCGCTCTGGCGAAAAGGGTTCCTTTCTTGGCAGAGAACAAATGGACTGGTTAAAGGAGCAATTACTGGATTGCAAAGGGCCCTTTATTATTTTATCATGTGGCAGCATGTGGAGTGATTATGTTTCAAATGGCAAGGACTCCTGGGGTGTAAACGCGCCGGACGCCCGGGAGGAAATCTTCCAGCTTATTGAAGAGAATAACATCAGCGGTGTTATTCTGATCTCCGGTGATAGGCACGGGGCACGAGGATTCTATATCCCAAGACCATCCGGCTTCAAATTTTATGAATTTGAAGCAGCCAGCTTGGGAGGTCGGGTTGGTCCTCCTGCTACACATACATCCTGGAATACACAGTTATTTGGCATTGATGGAAAATTCGCATTTGGAGAACTTACTTTTGATACGTCGCTAAATGATCCCGAAGTGACATTCCGGTTAATCGGCGAAGACGGTTCGATGATATATACTCAGACAATAAGGAGGAGTCAATTGACTCCTAAGAACTATCAAAAGAAATAAATAATATTCCTATCAGCTTCGCACTAGGTCAGTCCAACTCTACACGGGTTAGGATCAATTGCCATAAGATTCTCGAGTGCCGTTAAAAGTAATAAACCTCTTTTGATCATTTCATATTGATTGAAATGGTCAAAAGAGGTTTATGAAACTATGGTCCTTTGTTAATGATCCGTATAATCCGGTAAGGTATATGGTGTATAGGGCGCTCCGGCATTTTCAAGCTTATCTTGCAATTGCCGGATATCTTCTCGCACAAGCTTTTTGATTTGCGAGAGTAAAGGCTTGAATTCCTCTACAGCAATCGCATAGCTATCCCTGTGTGTTTTCGTAGGTGTTGAGGTAGAATAAAAGGCTTCATAAACAATAAAACCTACCCTACTGCCAACGGTTAATGGTCTATCAATATCTAATGTACTTGCTACCGGATCGGAATTTAATTGTCTTTGAATTTCACGAACAGCTTTTTCTATAGCGCCGAGATCTGCTATAAATTCATCCTGTGGTACTTCAGCCTTGTTGATAGCCTCTCTCATGTGTTTCAACTGATCGTTAATTTCTGAGATTGTTCTTTGGGCTCCCTGAAGGCTTCTGGACAGATCCGCTATTTTACGTTGGAAATCTACAAGCTCTTCACGGTTCGCGGCAGGTAAAGAAGTATTATTCAATGATTTTACCTTGAAGCTTACAGGTCCGGCAATCTGAGAAATTACACCATCGACACTTTTGGATAAGCTTACACTATAGGTGCCTGGAGCGACCAATGTTCCTTCATCTCTTCCGGCAAATGGATTGTAGAAGGAAGGAGATGAAAAATTAATAGGATTTTTGGAAGCATATCGTAAATCCCATTTAATCCGGTTGACTCCGGTTTTAGGTTTAGCAGTAAGTTTTCGAACAATCCTGTTGTTTGCGTCTTTGATGGTGAAAAGTAAATAGGGTTTGTCTTCCTCCCTTTCGGCCTTTAATGTTTCGTAATCAGGATATGCATTGTTTTTACCATCCTCTTTGTTCTTCTTTTCATGCTCTCTTCTTTGTTCTTCCCTGGTCTTAATTCCCTCCTTCAAGTAATAAGTGAATATTGCCTCCGAACCCAGATTCTCTGCAATATAATAGCTATCGCCCTGAAATGATTTGCCAGGTAATCCTAGTGGATAGCTGTATTCAAAGGACAGCGCATCTCTTGTTGCAAACAATTCAGCCTCTTTTGCTAAGGTTGGTTTATCCAGATGTCGAAGTACCGAATAATCATCCAGGATCAGGAAGCCACGACCGAATGTGGCGAGCGCCAAATCATTTTCTCTTTTTTGTATAGCAATGTCCCTTACGGCAATGGTCGGTATACCATTTTTTAATTGTTTCCAATGTGCTCCTCCATCATTGCTAAAGAAAACACCAAATTCGGTTCCGACAAAAAGTAAATTTGGATCAACATGATCTTCTGCAATGGCATAAGAAGAACCTCTTTCAGGTAGATTGTTGGTAATAGAAACCCAGGTTTTTCCTTTGTCTGTGCTCTTGTAAACATAAGGTTTAAAATCACCATACTTATGGTGGTTAAAACAGGCATAGACCACCTGCTCATTATGTTGTGAGGACAATACCGCATTCACATAGGTCCGATCAGGTACCCCTGGAAAATTCTCAGAGCTCCTCCAGCTTTGTCCGCCATTTTCTGTCACCTGGATCAATCCGTCATCTGTTCCTATATATAGCAGGTTTTCATTGAGAGGAGATTCATCCATGGCTACAATGGTGCCATATGGTGAGGTGGATAGATTTTTTCTAACGGCGTCAATGCCCCAAACTCTTCCCATGACCGGTAGTGTATTACGATTAATTTGTCTGGTCAGGTCATCACTGATCACTTCCCAACTATTACCCCGGTCATCACTCCTGAATACTTTATTGGCCGCAAAGTAGATCCTGGTATTCTTATGATTACTGATGACCAGCGGCGCATCCCAATTGAAACGATAGGCAGATTCTCCTTTTCTTTCCTGAGGCTGAATACCCAACTCTTCACCACTGCTCCGGTCATACCTGACCAGTACTCCATATTGTGATTGGGCATAAACAATATTCGGATCGTTTGGATCTATTTGTGATTCAAAGCCATCTCCGCCATGGGTAACAAACCAATCCGAATTGGCAATACCGTTACCACTAATGGTTCTTGAAGGGCCCCCAACACTGAAATTGTCTTGTGTGCCTCCATAAGTATAATAGAAGGGTTCGGAGTTGTCCACTGCTACTTTATAAAACTGCATCAATGGTAAATTAGCTTTGAAGTCCCAGGTTTTGCCGGCATCCCAGGTCTCATAAATACCACCATCACATCCTACAAGAAAGTGGTCCGTATCCGCCCGGTCGATCCACATACAATGGTTGTCTACATGTTTGAAATCCTCCCCAACCACTTTGAAATTCTTTCCTCCATCCGTTGAAACACGCATCCAGGTATCCATAGCATACACTTTATCGGGATTGACGGGATCTGCAATGATTTCCTGATAATAATTTCCACTGGTACTATAACCCCCCATTTTTTTCCAGGAAGCTCCCCTGTTCGTAGATCGATAAAAACCTCCTTTGCCTTGAGCTGCTTCTACAATGGCATATATGATTTCGGGGTCAGCAGGTGATATATCCAGTCCTATTCTTCCTAAATCTACCTTAGGCAATCCATTATTGATCTTGTCCCAGGTCTTGCCACCATCAGTAGTTTTATAAAGGCCTGAACCAGGCCCACCACCAAGATAAGTAAATACATGCCTTCTTCTTTGAAATGCCGATGCATACATAACATTGGGATCATCAGGATCCATAATCAAATCATTGACACCGGTATGTTCATCAATACTCAAAATTAACTCCCAGGCATTCCCTCCATCGATCGACTTGTAAACACCCCGTTCACCTCCCTCTTTCCATAAAGGGCCGATAGCCGCTACATAAACAATATTGGAGTTTCCGGGATCAATGATGATCTTTCCGATATGTTCAGAGGTTTTAAGTCCCATATGTTTCCAGGAAGCTCCTCCATCCTCTGATTTATAAACACCATCTCCGTAAGCAACACTTCTTTGGTTGTTGTTTTCACCGGTTCCAACCCAAACTACATTTGGATTCCCAGGATCCAGTGTAACGCAACCGATGGAATAACTACCTTGTCCGTCAAATATCGGCTTGAAGGTTGTTCCCGCATTGACAGTTTTCCAAACCCCACCGGATGCGGTGGCAACATAATATTCTTTGGCATTCTTAGGATTCACTGCAAAGTCAGCAATTCTTCCGGAAGTAACTGCCGGGCCAATGTCTCTGAATTTCAGTCCGGAAAGCGAAGTTTTTGAAAGGACGGTCTCATCAGGTTTTAGCACATTGGATTTTTTCTTCTTTTGAGCTTGTGCGACTGATGCCACCAGCATCAGGCATACCAGCGTCAGGAATAAGTTTTTCATAAGTAACAGGTTTACAGGCTTATTTAAATTGATTTAAGGTTGTTGATAAGTTAGCTGTTCGAATTTAAGACAACCCACGCGAATTGCCAATTCCTAATACTTTTATGGGAAGGATATTTGATGAGCGACTGGTCTTCTCAATGGTTTATTTTCATATGATTCCATGTTATATGATAGCTTTTCAAAGTGAATATCAAAAATTAAATCCACTCACTTTCTTCAAGACTTCCTTATTTTGTGTACATTTGAACCATCCGAGGGTAAAATTATATACACCTCGTTACCATTAAAATATGTTGTAGACCAACCTTTATTTAATTTTAACATTTTATTTATGAACATTTTTGTGGCGAATCTAGACTATGATATGAGAGAAAGAGAGTTAGGAGAACTGTTTTCTCTATATGGTGCTGTGGATTCTGCGAAAGTTATTACTGATAAGTTTACCAAAAAGTCCAAAGGCTTTGGTTTTGTTGAGATGCCCAATGAAAAAGAGGCATTGTCAGCAATAGAAGACTTGAATGGAAGCGAATTTCATGGCAAGGATCTTGTCGTTAAACAAGCCAACCCAAGAAAAGATTAAACATCTTGGATGAGCTTATTCCAGGGACCCGGAAGGGTTCTTGGAGTATTCAATTAAGCTTTTCGGCTAAATTCACCGGAGTCTTGAGACATCGAGCACAAATTATTTACCGAAAAAGAGCGCATCATTTCCTCTAAAACCGCAGATATAAATATCCTCTTTCCCGTCATTGTTAAAATCGGCTACCTGGAAATCAAAGGGGTACATATTAACATTTGGCAGGTATGTTTCAGTTTGGTCTGAAAAGTTGGCTTCGCCATCATTCAACAAAACAATCATCTCGGCACCATTGAATCTATTTCCTGATAAAATATCCGGGTAACCATCGCCATTGATATCCACAAAATCAGCATCGACAGTTCTAAAATCACTTACCGGTAACCTTTCCGAGGTCACTTCTGTGAAATTACCTTGGCCATTATTAAGCAACAGACGGTTTTGAGGATCACCAAAACCACCGAAGTCCACATTGGCAAATAAGATATCCAGATCACCGTCCTTATCTATATCACCAAAATCAGCCTCACGGGTCTGATCATTAACCTGAGGAAGTCGATCTGATGTTTCATCAGTAAAAAAGCCATTACCATCATTGATGAGCAAGCGATTAAAAGTTTCATTAGCTTCCAAAATGTCCAGGTCACCATCACCATCCACGTCTCCCAATTCGATATCCTGTGTGGTAGCAGTATTGGCTGGCCATCGTGCGGTTGTTTCATCAGTAAAGCCCGCCTTACCATCATTGATCAGGATCACATTTTGACCCGCATTTCCTATGAGCACATCATAATCCTGATCCCCATCAATATCAACTGTTTCAACAGCATTGGAAGTACCCAGCACAGGCATCACGTCACCATCACTTACAAAGGTTCCATCACCCCTGTTTCTATAAAACTCATTGACCTGATCATCCTCACTTACGAATAAAATATCAATGTCTCCATCTCCGTCAAAATCTGCTGCTGCGATGTCTTCCGAATCATGATTGGCTGATGGAAAACGTGTACTACTTTCATCATTTAGGACACCGCTACCATCATTGATCAAAATGATATTGGGTCGAAATTCCATGGCCAAAATAACATCAAGGTCCCCATCGGCTTCAAGGTCAATAACCTGCGCATCCATAGAATTTGCCCCGGTCCCATTGCTATTCAGGTGTGTGCCTGTGACATTGGTAAACAGGCCCTCCACAATTGGATCCGGTGGGTTTGGATTGGATTGATCATCAATACAACCGGCCGTAATTAAAATTAGGAGTGAGATCGTGGTATATAACATGGCAGAAAAGATTTGTGGCCAATCCGGGTTTATATAAAAATTGATACGCTTCATATTCATAAAATGTTATGTATGATCACAATCCGGCTTTCTTCTTTAACCATGTCGTTTTTTTGAACCAATATGTTGTTAGAAATATCCCAAGGAAAATCGTATTGCTTGTACCGAGGCATACATT
This sequence comes from Splendidivirga corallicola, assembly GCA_030442035.1. Classification (GTDB taxonomy): domain Bacteria; phylum Bacteroidota; class Bacteroidia; order Cytophagales; family Cyclobacteriaceae; genus Splendidivirga; species Splendidivirga corallicola. Next base: position 131,355 of record JAUJEA010000012.1, on the reverse strand, counting down.
TCCTGCGTTTTATTCCATTGATATTAGGAACATCAAAAATATTAGACCAATATTGATGTCAAATTTTAAACATGCCAATAGATAACAAAAGTATACAGGAACTAATTTCATTTCGCCAATATCTTCATCAACATCCTGAATTATCAGGAGAAGAGTATGAAACAGCCAAGGCAATTGTGGATCAGGTCAAGAAATATGAGCCGGATGAGCTTATTGTCGGATTGGGTGGAACCGGAGTAGCAGTTGTTTATAATGGCAGCGAAGCCGGACCCACCGTTATGCTGCGTTGTGAACTTGACGCCTTGCCTATTGAGGAGAAAAATGATTTTGTTTATAGATCTGATAAGACAATCATTTCGCATAAATGCGGTCATGACGGTCATATGGCGATCATGGTCGGTATGGCAAAAACTTTGTCTTTAACCAAGCTCCGAAAAGGGCGGGTTGTTCTCCTATTCCAACCAGCGGAAGAAACCGGAGAGGGTGCCGTTGAAGTTCTCAAGGACGATAGATTCAATACCATTAAACCGGATTATGTTTTTGCTCTACACAATATGCCTGGTTATCCACTGGGTACAGTGATACTTAGAAAAAATCATTTTGCAGCAGCCTCGAAGGGATTAACGATTAATTTACAGGGTAGAACTTCGCATGCCAGTGAGCCGGAATTCGGCTTAAATCCTGCGCTGGCAATTTCCGAGATCATCAAGAACTTATTATCGATCGCCAAAAAATATCAATTCAAAGATCTGGTATTAGTCACATTGGTCCATGCTTGTTTAGGAGAAAAGGCCTTTGGTGTGAGTCCTGCCAATGGAACCGTGATGGCGACTCTCAGGAGCTACAGGGATGACGATATGCAAATTTTAACCAAGCTGATCCATAAATTAGTTGAGGAAATTGTATCAAAGGAAAAGCTTGATTACAACATATCTTATAGTGAGGAGTTTCCTGCTGTGATCAACGACGCTGCTTCAGTGATGTTGATTGACAAAATAGCTGATAAAGAAAATCTTGAAAAGCTTTTCCTGGAAGAACCAATTAGATGGTCTGAAGACTTCGCTCATTTTACCAACCTTACGCCCGGTGCTCTTTTTGGCTTGGGCTCCGGAAAAGATCGCCCAAGATTACACGATGCATCATATGATTTCCCGGATGAGCTCATCCACAAAGGGATACGGGTTTTCAATGGTATTATCCAATATTTATTGCGCTAAGAATTTTATCCAGGGATGATAGGTAGGAACAATGCACTATTTGTGTAATACATAAAACAACTTTTGTATTGTAATCCTGTGAATTGTAGTCTATCTTGAGCCTTAAAACCTCATTCACAGTGCGATGCAAAGACTGACTAATATGGCTAGGGGTATGCCTTTGTATTATTTGATATTATTGTTGTTGAGTGTAGGGTCTTTTGCCCAGGAGAAAATTACCTTTGAGCGTATTTCGGTAGATCAGGGCCTATCACAAGCGGCTATACTCTCCATCTTTCAGGATCGTCATGGTTTCCTTTGGTTTGGTACCCGGGATGGTCTTAATCGTTACGATGGGTATGATTTCACCGTTTTTAAAAGTGTACCCGGTGATACCTCGTTGCTTAGTGATAATACCATCTGGGATATTTTGGAGGACAAAAATGGCAGGCTCTGGATTGGCACTTCCAGCGGCTTAAATCTTTATGATCCTTCTTATGACAAGTTTGAAACTTTCTATCTCAACAAAAACGAACAATATAATCATTCCGATTGGGTTGAACATCTATTTATACAAAATGACAGCATTCTGCTTACAGCAGCTACGGATGGTTTGTATCAATTTTCCTTAATAAAAAAACGTTACCGGACGGAGCAAGAGCTTGATCTGTTTGTTCGGGCGCTTGCAGGGCATTTCGTATATGACATTCATTTTGATTCAAAGGGACGTGTCTGGGCTGCCACCCAGGAGGGATTAAAAATATTTAATTCCGTTTCCGATACCACCCAATTATATTTCAATAACAGTACTCTAAAATCGCTTGAAAAACAACATACCTACAGACTGTTACCAGATAAAGATGGGAATCTATGGATTGGAGCTTTGGAAGGTGTCTTTAAATATGATCCTTTAGACAATACGTTAGTTTCTTTATCTGATCTTGTTGGGGGTGCTGACCTGAGATATACCACAGAACTTGCGGAAGACAATTCAGGCAATATTTGGATCATAAGAGGAGTTGTTCACGTGTACAACAAAGCCAGTGGTGTATTGACCAATTATAATTTCAATCCAAACGATAATACAAGTTTATCCGGAAATCAAATAAGAGCAGTTTTTAAGAGTAAAAATGGCACTATGTGGCTTGGCTCTGTTGGGTTTGGGATCAACAAATATGATCCTTTAAAAAATAAATTTGTACATATTAAACACGTTCCCAACGATGAAAACAGCCTGATTCACGCCTACGTTAGATCAATTTTTACAGAAAACAACAACGTCATCTGGATAGGCACCCCTCTGGGTCTCAATAGATACGATAAGCATTTGAACCAATTTGAGCGATTCCCAACGCTTCCTCATGTGAATACGATGCTATTGTCGGAAAATGGAGAATTGCTTCTTGGAACACCCAATGGCATTAAAGTACTTGATGATCAAACTAAGCAAATCAAGCCTTATAGAATTGATATAGAGCCAATTATGAATGACCATATCTCTACGATGGTAGCAGACAGTGAAGGTAATCTCTGGATAGGTTTGTTCTCTGACCTGATCAAATTCAATCCTAAAACGGATGAAATTCAGTTCTATAGCCATGTAATAGCCGATCCCATCAGACAGGAATCAAACATTATAAGTCAAATATTATTTGCAGACAGTGTCCTCTGGGTAGGTACGGAAAGCGGTCTGAATTGCATTAATTTAGAGCATATGACCTGTACTAAATATTTGCATGACAAAGAAGATAACGGTAGCATATCTGATAGTTTCATCAAGAGTCTCTACATAGATTCTAAGGGTGTCCTTTGGGTAGGAACCTGGGGAGGTGGTTTGAATAGATATAATGCTCAACAAAAAACCTTCATCCATTATACGGAGGAAAATGGCTTACCCAATAATGTGGTATATGGCATCCTGGAAGATTCCCACGACAATTTGTGGATGAGCACAAACAAAGGCATTACAAAATTTGATCCGAAGCAGGAAACTTTCACTAATTATACCCACTTCGATGGCCTGCAGGGCAATGAATTTAATACATCAGCCTATTTTAAGGCCAAAGACGGTACAATGTATTTCGGTGGGTTAAATGGATTGAATTATTTTCATCCGGATAATATTACCTCTAATCCAATACCTCCTATCACCCTTATTTCAAAATTTCTGGTAAGAAATGAAGAGGTGCATATTGGACCTGACCAGCTTCTTCAAAAAAGCATCATGGTCACAGATACCATTGTGTTGGCACACAATCAAAATATGTTTGGCCTTGAGTTTCTGGGGATCAATTATAGCAATCCAATTCGAAATCAATATGCCTACATACTGGAGAATTTTGATGATCAGTGGAATCCGGTTGGTACCAGGCGTTTTGCTAATTATACCAACGTACCACCGGGAAACTATGTATTTCGAGTAAAATCGGCAAACAGCGATGGTATTTGGGATGACGCAGGGGCAGATCTTATGATCATTGTGAAAAGACCTTTCTGGAAAACATGGTGGTTTTATTTAAGCTTGGTTGTTCTGCTCTCTTCTTTTATCTACAGCGGCCATTTGTATCGAACGAATTGGATCAAAGAGCGAAATCGAGCACTGGAAAAAGAAATAACCATTCGCAAAAAAGCCGAATACGATCTTAGAAGTTTAAATGAAAACCTGGAACATATTGTCGAAGAGAGGACATCCGAACTCAAAAACCAAAAACATCAATTAGAGCATACGCTCCAGGATTTAAAGCAAACACAAGGTCAGTTGATTCAATCGGAAAAAATGGCGTCGCTCGGTCAGTTAATTGCCGGAATCAGCCATGAAATTAACACACCATTGGGAGCTATAAATGCTTCAATCCATATGACCCTGGATCAATTCGAATATTTCAGGGAATCCCTGGAAACTTTTTTGCCTGCTCTGTCAAATGGAAATAGTCAATTTTTCTTCTTACTCGTTGATCTCGCCTGCAAGGATTTTAAATATCACACCAGCAGGGAACAGCGGCAGCTTAAGAAAGCGCTAAGTGAAAAATTGCAAAAGCACAGGGTCCCAAATGCCGAGGAAGTCGCCGATCTTTTATCGGATATGGGAATTTATGAGGATGCAGAGCGACTTGTTCCATTTCTAAAAAACGGACAAAGCTTAAAAATCATTGATAAAGCAAAGGAATTAGCATCCATCCATAGAGCTAGTAAAAATATTGAAATGGCTGTCTTAAAAGCTTCAAAAATTCTAAATGCTTTGAAATCATATATGCGTGGAGGTGCCTACGGTCAGTTATCGCTTTGTGATATAAGAGAAAACATTGAGAACATCTTAATTATTTATCAGAACCAGCTTAAGCAAGGTGTGGAGGTGATCAAAGACTTTGAAGAAATTCCTATGATCAAATGTTATCCCGATGAACTTAACCAGGTTTGGACCAATATTATTCACAATGGTATTCAGGCGATGCACAACAAGGGAACAATGACCATTAAAATAAGTGAGGATCAGGACAACGTTAAAGTCTCTATCTCCGATACGGGACCTGGAATCCCGAAGGATATTGAGGGTAAAATTTTCGATGCATTCTATACAACAAAATCTCTTGGTGAAGGAACCGGTTTAGGATTGGGTATTGCAAAAGATATTGTTGAAAAACATGCTGGACATATCTCTTTTACAAGTGTTCCCGGAAATACCATCTTCACAGTAGTGCTTCCAAAATCTTTAGAGGTCAATGAAGTTCCTGATTAAAACGAGCACTGGTAGAAGAACCCAAATCAAATTATCGCTTAGGTATCCCTTAAAATAATAATCAATATCGTTTTCCCAAATGTTTATTGTGCAATCGATTGCATTAAAACAATTTGTGTTTACGTTTGTAATCACTTTTGTTCTTGGTATAATTAGGGGTATTTTTTTCTAAGTTGTCTATAAGATCAGGCACAAAATTTTAAGGAAAAACATTTAAGAGATTTATGGTACTACAAAGGTTAAATTTGGTCAACCGGCTGGCAATAGCAATGTTGCTATTGTTTTTCATTTCAAGTTGTAATCAATCATCCAAAGATATCGAGCGTCCAAGGGATCCATGGGTTTTCAGATCTGTTTTGGACAAGCAGGCACGTATGGTTACTGCTGCACTGGATAACGAGTTATGGGTGGCTTATAATACCCAATCGGCTAATTTGTATAAGGCCTGGAAAGGTGGGGTTAATTTCAATGGTGCAGTGTATACAACAGTTCATGGGCCACAACCCACAAGCAAGGGTTATGCCTATATCAATGATAGCGGTGAGGCAACTAATTGGAGGGTAATAAACGCTGGAAATGAAACCATTCCAAAAATCCATTATAAAGGGCATTCGCTTAGTAATTCAGGTGTTAGCTTCAAATATGATCTTGAAGTTGAGCCTGGTAAAGTCATATCAATAGAGGAATCACCGGAATTTTTGAAAAGTCAGGGAGGAAAGCCCGGCTTGAGCAGATCTTTCAAAACGAGTAACGTTCCGGATGGCTATCAAGTGGCATTAAAAACCACCCTCAGTTCTTTAATGCAACCAAATGATTACACCACAACAGGTACATTTAATGTTGAAGATACTAAGGAAAATGAATATGATTTTGGAAAATTGATTGATGTGAGCGGTACATTACTGCTTAAATCCAATGCTGAAACCGAACTTAATGTTCATTTCTTCCCAGGCATAGTTGAAGAAAAGGTGGATGTAGCAGCCATTGCCCAGGCGAGTTCCATCAATCATGGGAAAGAGCTTATCGATGGAAGTGATTGCAGGGCATGTCATAACGAAACCAAAAAAACCATTGGTCCGGCTTATATCGAAGTGGCCAAAAAGTATAGTACTTCCGAGCAAATTGTTACCGAACTTGCCGGGAAGGTCATTAATGGTGGTATGGGTAACTGGGGAGAAGTATTCATGTCTGCTCATCCCGACCTGCAGGAGTCAGATGCCAAAGCCATGATACGTTATATCCTTTCTCTTGATGCGGACGAGGAAGCAAATACCTCCGATGAAGTGATCAACTTTTTTCTTGGTGTAGAAGGTACAGCACTTCAACTGGATGAGAATAATGACAAGGTAGATGAGAACAGTGACGAGGTACTTCCTGGTCTGGCAGCCAATCTGTACAAGGCACAGGATTTCAATTTGGATTACGAGACATTCTTTAAAAATAATATACCGGTGCTTTCAGGAACCGCACCTTTAGTGCATTTAACAAGTAAAGAACTCATCGGACCGCATAGAGATAATATTTACTTAGAGTTGCGTGGATATATCACAGTTCCAGAATCCAATAACTATGTCTTCAGATTAGTAAGTGATGACGGATCCCATCTCTTCATCAATGGTCAGGAGATCATCGACAATGGAGGCTTTCATGGCGACACAGCCAAAGATGGTGAGATCATATTAAAAGAAGGGCAAAATGACATTAGGATCGTGTTCTACCAAGGTGGCGGTGGCGCTACCCTGTCCCTTCAATGGGCGAAATACGGGACCAATGAGTTCTCGGTTGTTCCCACAGACGTTTTTACACACAAAAAGTCCTCTTTAAAAAGAGTTGTTCCGTTTGTTCCGGAATACAAATTGGTTAGAAGTATTCCAGGAGATCAGAAATCATTAACTGATGTACACCCAAGTTTTGATCTGGCACAGGCGCGTCCATCCGATTTCAAACCAAGAGTGGGTGGTATGGATTTCTTTTCAGATGGAAGAATGGTTGTATGTGCCTGGGATTCGGTAGGTCCGGTTTATGTATTGGATGGTTTAACGAATGAAGACCCTGAGCAGATCAAAGTAACAGAAATAGCCGGAGGTTTAGCTGAGCCGCTTGGTATCAAAGTTGTTGATGATGAGATCTATGTACTCCAAAAACAGGAACTCACCAAATTGATTGACCACGATGGTGATGGCATCATCGATGAGTATAAAACTTTGTGTGCGGGCTGGAAGGTATCGACAAACTTCCATGAATTTGCCTTCGGATTGGTTTATAAAGATGGATATTTCTACCTCACACTGGCAACAGCCATTGAACCGGGTGGAGCCAGCTCAAATCCTCAAATTCCGGATCGCGGTAAAGTGATCAAAGTTTCGAAAGAAGACGGAAGTTTCGACTTTATAGCGCATGGTTTGAGAACACCGAACGGTATTGGCATTGGTGTGGATGGTGAGATTTTTGTTGCCGACAATCAGGGAGATTGGCTGCCTTCCAGCAAAATTGTCCATGTACAGGAAGGTGCCTGGTATGGTTCGAGGTCGGTAGATTTCGAAGGAACAGAAGGATTGGAAGAAACACAACCATTGGTATGGTTGCCACAGGACGAAATTGGTAATTCACCTAGTCAGCCTATTTATATCAATGTAGGTCCTTATAAAGGACAAATGTTGCACGGAGAAGTGACTCATGGAGGTCTTAAGCGGGTTTTTGTTGAGAAGATCAATGGACAATATCAAGGTGCTCTTTTCAGATTTACACAAGGATTGGAGGCTGGTGTAAACCGTGTGGCCTGGAGTCCTGATGGTTCCTTGTATGTTGGTGGTATTGGTTCATCGGGTAACTGGGGACATGAAGGTGGTTTATGGTATGGGCTGCAGAAGCTTACCTATAACAATAAATCAACATTCGAAATGTTAGCAGTAAGGGCCAAATCCAATGGGTTTGAGCTTGAATTCACAGAGCCTTTAAAACCAGGTGTTGGTACTAGGGAGGAAGACTATAAAGTTTCTCAATGGTACTATCTGCCTACAAAATTCTACGGCGGACCAAAAATGGATCCGGAATCATTGAATATCAAATCTGTCAACATTTCAGATGATCGAAAGAAAGTATTCCTGGAACTGGATGGCATGAAACCAAAACATGTTGTTCATATTCGTATATTCAATCCGTTTATGAGTGAAAGTGGTCAATCACTATGGACTACAGAAAGTTGGTATACACTTACCAATATTCCCGAAAATGAAGCAGGTTTCAAAACGGCATCTCAAGCCATTGCACACAATACGCTTACGGAGCAGGAAAAGGCAGATGGCTGGCAGTTACTTTTCGACGGTAAAACAACTAACAATTGGAGAAACTTCAGAAGTGAAACAATTGGTTCGGCCTGGAAAGTAGTAGATGGCACATTGATGCTTGACAATAGTGTGAAGGACGGCTGGCAAATTAAAGACGGTGGTGATATTATAACCGACCAGGAATATGAAAACTTTGAGTTTACCATGGAATGGAAAATTCAAAAAGGTGGTAATAGTGGTATTATATATAATGTTGTTGAAAGTGATGATTACGATTTTGTATGGCAAACCGGTCCTGAAATGCAGATCCTGGATAACGTAAGACACAATGATGGTAGAATTACAACACACAGGGCCGGCGATCTGTACGATATGATCGAATGTAAATTTGTAACCGCTAATAATGCTGAGGAGTGGAATCAAATAAGACTTATTTCAAAAGACGGTCATGTCGAGCACTGGCAAAACGGATACAAAGTAGTCGAATTTGATATGCACACGCCAGGATGGGAGGAAATGATTAAAAATAGTAAATTTAAAGACATGCCCGCCTTCGGTAAAGCCAGAAAGGGCCATATTGCTTTGCAGGACCATGGTGATAGGGTATGGTTTAGAAATATAAAAATCAGAGCGCTCTGATCCTCACCATATAACAATTATTGATGTTAAAGAAATTAAAAAAGTTTGGTAAAACTACCCTGGCAGTCGCAGTACTGACAGGGTGTTTTTTTTCATGTGATTCCAATAAAAGGGACGAAAAACGGATTCTGGTGTTCTCGAAAACAGCCGGATTCAGACATGGATCCATTGGAGTAGGCAAAACCGCTATTCAAAAGTTAGGTTCGGAAAATGATTTTAAAGTAGACACTACCGAAAATGCTGAGCATTTCACAGAAGAGAATCTGACAAAGTACAGTGCGGTTGTATTTCTCAACACTACTATGGATATACTGGATCATTATCAGCAGGCTGATTTTGAAAGATATATTCAGGCCGGCGGAGGTTTTGTTGGTGTACATGCCGCTAGTGATACCGAGTATCATTGGCCCTGGTACAATAAGCTTGTTGGTGGATATTTTGCAAGCCACCCACGCCAACAGGATGCCATCTTAAATGTGGTAGACAAAAACCATATCTCCACGGAGTTTCTTCCGGACCAATGGAAACGTTTTGATGAGTGGTATAATTTCAAATCTCTCAATCTTGATGTTAACGTTCTGATAACCATTGATGAGAACTCCTATGAGGGAGGTGCCAATGGTGAACATCATCCTATGGCATGGTATCATGAATATGATGGAGGAAGAGCATTTTATACTGCTTTAGGTCATACCAAGGAATCATATGAGGATTCACTTTTTCTAAAACATCTCCTTGGAGGCATTCAATGGGCCATTGGTGAAAATAAATTACTTGATTATTCCAAAGCTCATTCGCAAAGAGTTCCCGAGGAAAATCGTTTCACCAAGGTAGTACTGGATTTTAATCTCAATGAGCCAACAGAAATGGCTGTTTTCAATGATGAACGTATATTATTTATTGAAAGAAAAGGAAAGGTTAAACTCTATAAACCTGATCTGGATTCAACATTTGTCATTGCTGATTTCGATGTCTATCATGAACAGGAAGATGGGATGATGGGTTTAGCCCTGGATCCCAATTATGAGCAAAACAATTGGGTATATATCTTTTACTCTCCTCCTGGAGATGAACCGAAACAACACCTGTCGAGATTCGAGATGATCGGAGATTCATTGATTTTGGAGAGTGAAATTGTCATGCTCGAGGTTCCGGTTCAGCGCGATGAATGTTGTCATACAGGAGGTTCCATGGCTTTTGATCCTTCGGGTAACTTATACCTTTCTACCGGAGATGACACCAATCCATTCGAATCAGATGGTTATGCGCCTATTGATGAAAGGCCCGGAAGAGGACCATGGGATGCTCAGAAGTCTTCTGCCAACACAAACGATCTCAGAGGTAAAATCCTTAGAATACATCCTGAGCCGGACGGTACCTATACAATACCCGAAGGAAATTTATTTCCTGAAGGAACACCGAATACACGTCCGGAGATCTTTGTGATGGGATGTAGAAATCCATACCGGATCTCTGTGGATAAAAAAACAGGTGTGTTATACTGGGGAGATGTTGGACCGGATGCCGGAAAAGATAGTGAAACACGTGGCCCAAAGGGATTGGATGAGATCAACCGTGCGGAAGTTGCCGGATTTTATGGGTGGCCTTATTTCCGTGGGAACAATCAGGCCTATGCAGACTATAATTTTGCCACCAAGGAAGTTGGAGATTATTTTAACCCGAAAGCTCCCATCAATGATTCTCCCTTCAATACCGGATTACGGGAACTCCCTCCTTCTCAGAAATCACTTATTTGGTATTCATACGATAAGTCAGGAGAGTTTCCTATTGTGAAAACAGGGGGTAAAAACCCGATGGCAGGCCCTGTTTTCTATAGCGACATGTATCCAGGGTCAAAGGAATCCTTTCCCTCCTATTTCAATAATAAATTATTCATTTATGAGTGGATGCGAGGTTGGATCATTGTGGTCACTTTTAATGAAAACAATGAGTTGGAAAAACTGGAGCCATTCATGCCAAATACGGAATTCAACAATCCGATTGATCTGGAAATGGGGCCTAACGGAAACATGTATTTATTAGAGTACGGTACCGGTTGGTTTACTCAAAATAAGGACGCCAGATTATGCAGAATTGAATATAATGACGGTAATAGGCCTCCTATCGTTGAATTATCAGCAGATAAAACAATTGGTTCCGCACCGTTGTCGGTAAATTTTTCAGCGGAGGGTACAATTGATTATGATAATGATGCATTGAGCTACGAATGGAAATTTGTTGCCGGTGGTGAATTGGTTAAGGAAAAAAACACAAGTTTTACATTCAATGAACCGGGTATCCATAAAACAAGATTAAGAGTTACGGATGCAGCCGGAAATGTTACAACCAGAGAAATTGACATCAAAGTGGGCAATGAGCCTTCTGAAATTGCCATTAATATTCAGGGAAATCGAAGCTTCTACTGGAACAACCGAAAACTCCAATACAATATAGAAGTTGCGGATAAGGAGGATGGCAGCCTTGGAAATGGTATTGAAGTCAAAGATATATTGGTAGACTTCAATTACCTGGATCAGGGCTATGATAAGACATTGGTGGCGCAAGGACATCAGATAAAAGAAGAACCAACGATATCAGGCGTAGGAAAAACTTTAATAGATGGCAGTGATTGTAAGGCTTGTCACAAAACAGATGAAAAGTCAATCGGGCCCTCGTACATGCAAGTGGCAGAGAAATACGCCGGTAAAGATGGTAGTATAGCATATCTTGCCGATAAGATCATTTCAGGTGGTGGAGGTGTTTGGGGAGAGCAGGCTATGGCAGCACACCCTCAAATCTCTCAAAATGAGGCGAAGGAGATTGTGAAATACATCCTCTCACTCAAACCATCTCAGCAGCAATCAAAATATCCAACGGAGGGATCTTATACAACTAATGAGCACCTTAAAACAAAAAATCGTGGTGCCTATTTTATTCACGCTGCTTACCGAGATAAAGGAGGCGATGTTATAGGGCCTTTGACCTCTGAGAAGACCACTATGTTAAGGTTCAATGAAATAGCCGCCTCACAGGCCGCTGATAAGTTCAAAACCAACAATTTTATTGTTGATAATAAAAAAACCGTAGGCCTAAAGCATGGTTCCTATCTCACTTTTGAGCATCTGGATCTTACGGGCATTAAATCGCTAACACTTGGTCTGGGTAAAAACCAAAATGCCAAAACCGGAAAAATTGAAATCCGCATAGGCTCCCCTGACGGTAAGCTAATCGGTTCTCAAACAGTGGATGGCCAGGGAAGTATCAAAGCCTCTACCATCAATATTGAATCCGTCAATGACTATCAGGACATTTACATTGTTGGTGCCAGTGAAGAGGATACTCAGAACATTTTATTTGGTGTATCGGATATTAGATTTGACGTACAATAAATAAGAGACATCTATAATCCAAAGAAGTTCCTTAATTTTTGATAATCTGTTAGATGCTTAAAAATTAAGGAATTTCTTTTCAATTCTATACACGTTCAACTGGTTCAGGTCGATCCCATCATAAACGATTATAACATCGTAGTGTGTATTTGTTTCTTCAAGTATTGTAAGTCCTTCAGCCTTGCTATCACCTGGTACTGGTATCTTACCTAAAGACTGCGCTGGTGTGAATTCCCTGTCATTTCCGGGAATGCCATCTTCACCATCCCAATAATAAATATGAAAGCTGCTTTGCATATCGCTCACCGGGCCTGCAATGATGAGGAATCCATTTTCCACACGTGCCATATCTCGAACTCCTAACCCATTGAGGTTGATATAGCGTATTTCATAATTTGATAGATTATCCAGTTTAGCAATCAAAATGGGCACATAATTACCTCTGATAACGGGTCCCCGAAAACCGAAAAACAATGTTTCTTCATATACCGCCAATCCTTCTATATCAATGCCATTTTCTTTACTTGGTATGTCTTTAAAAACACTTAATACCACATCGCGATCAAGGATAGAAGTGATATCAAATCGCTCTATCTTGCTTTTCAGGCTACCATCTGTACCTAATCTAAATCGCATTAGCTGGTTTCGATCATTACCGGATGGAACGACTTCGGTGAGGCGTTTCCGGTTTTCAGCATAGGTCTTCTTCAGCGGACGAACTTTCTTTCTCTTTGCCGCATGCGAGCCTAATACGTAATACACATCTCCTTCATTTGCGATACTTTCGATGTCGACCTCATCTTTCCTCGATCCAAAAGCAATGCCCTGGTCAACTACTTCGTAATCTTCTCGACGCTTCCTGATAATTTGCACTTCTGCCCCCTCATCGCTTCCAACAATGATAAAGCCTTTGGTATAGACGATACCACTAATATTATCATGATTTCTTAGGCTTCCTTCAACTCTTAGGGTATCTATATGCCTTATTTCCTTATTTACCATGTGTATTCATTCCTAAAACAATTCAAAAAAAACCTATTTTAATATTTATTATTTGTTGTTTCCATGGTTATAACACCATTATCTAATGTAACATGGAACTATCATAAAATATATGATTTTAATGTATATTCAGAAAATAAATAGCAAGCAAATTGATTGTTTCGAATGATGGAGTCAGTATGATTTTTAAAGTTTCCCCCATCACTTTGCTGGAAATTGTTTCATGTTCCTTGGCGGTAATGCTAGGCCTGTTATTCCTCACCAGGAAATTCAATAACAGAAGGGCCAACATTTTTCTGGGTATTTTTTTATTCAGCCTGGCGATCGAGATCGTCTCACCGATCATTGATGCTATCAATGAACTTAACCAAACAAATTTGGATTTCCCATTTACTTCCAGCCTCTTTACATTGCCCTTATTGCTTTTCTACATAGTATTTACGATCAACAAAGAGATCAATAAAAAATGGTATCTGCTTTTCCTTCCCGGTATAGTTATCAATTTAGCTTCTGTTCACGATCATATTTATTTACGGCAATTCGAATATGCTTTCAACGCTGCGCTATTATTCTGGATGATCAATATTATAAAATCGCATGGTCATAGAGTGCTGGATTATTATTCAAGCACTGAACACAAGCTCATTAAATGGTTATACACGATCATTGTGATCTTCCTTTTATTTCAGGTGATCTGGATCTCAGAAGATTTACTTTTGTTTAGTGAAATGGAGCGTTTCGGAAGTTTACTATCCATCACCTCTACCCTCTTAACCGGTTTTCTGATCTACTGGGTAGCTTACAACGGTTTTACACAACAGGAATTGTTCTCGGGTGAATTCATAAGAAATGAAGTTGAAGTCAAAAGGCCTAAGGAAGACTCCATTGAAAAAATTCCAACCACAGAAGAGAAATCATTATTCGAAAGAATTAATGGGGAGGTCAATGACGGAAAGCTATATACAAATGCGGATCTCAGTTTGAGAGTTTTATCTGAAGCCATGGATATCAGTGAAAAGAAGCTTTCCTATCTGATCAATACATGCACCCAAACGAATTATTATACCTATATCAATACTTTCAGGATCGCTGAGTTCAAACGTTTGGCAGCCCTGGAGGATTCAAAAAATCTGAGCATCCTGGGCATTGCACAAAATGCCGGATTCTCTTCAAAGTCTACATTTTATAAAGCATTCAAGGAACTCGAAGGCATCACACCCAGGGAATACTTATCCAATAAGTCCTAATAGACGCAAATAGACTCTTTGAAGTCATTTTTGTAAAATAAGTCCGGGATTAATCGGGTTATTTGATCATTCATCACTTAACAATTTCGGAAGAACACAATTTAATATCCTTCAAGGTTTTCTTTAAAAATTGAGAAGTTACAATGATTATTCCGAGGTTCAAACTGGGCCATTGATAGGGCATCTTCAGATTTGAATGTAGATATTTTAAGAATAGATAAGTAAAAGAGCATATGATGAAACGTAAAGAATTCTTAAAAAGGGTTGGTCACTCTACATTGTACGGTGGGATGGTACTAACCGGATTATCAGGCTGCAAAAAAGACAATGAACAAAGGCCCGCTGAAGATTGTAAACTAACCGGGCCTGATGATCTGGGACCGTTTTTCGTTGCTGGTTCCTCCAATATTGTGAATCTCAATACACAGAATTTACCTGGCACACCCATGATGGTAAGCGGTAAGGTCTTTAGCGGTGAGGGAGCCTCCAACCCTATAGAAAATGCTAAAATAGAGATCTGGCACGCTGATTCCGGGGGAAGGTACCACCCTGAAGGTAGTGGTGATGTAAGCGACTATGAAGCTTCACAAATTACATTGAGAGGATTTGTGCTTACCCCGGGTGATGGTTCATACAGTTTCCAAAGCATACTGCCAGGTTTATATGGCGGACGCGCCAGACATATTCACTATCGTATCAGTGCTTCAGACCATGATATTTTGGTTACGCAAAGTTATTTTTTGGGAGATGCCAGGATCCAGGAAGATCCTCTTTCGCAAAATGCAGGCGATTGCAGAATTATTTCATTTCAAGATAACGGAAGCGGCACGCAGGTAGGTATAGTTAATTTCAATATTAAAAAAAGTTAAATATGAAGAAATCAATTTTAATCATCGTTTCCATTTTGTTCTTTTCGTCATCCTGTAAAAAAGATGAGAATACAACATCAACACCTATTAGCCCCGGTAATGATCCGAATTTCACCATTGTGGCTAACAAAGACAGTGGTTTTAATTCCTTTAACAGGAAAGTGGAAGTATTCGGTATACCCATATATGCTGTGGCAGCGGTAGCAGACGACAAATTATTGCATGCAGCCAATGTTATGGCTCAATATCTTGATAATGATGAAAATGGCACGGTCGATAATCAAAAAATCCTGGATGCCATGATCGCCTCCAAAGCCTTTATGGTAATGTGGAAAAATGATTCAGATCTGGACAATCTTAATCCTCCAAACGGCATGGAGGGGCAAGATTTAGGAAATGACGAAACAAACCCTTCCTGGCATGCTAATAACCAAACCGGTGAATTTGATGCAGCATTGGAAGAGGTACTTCATATTATTACACATGCCGGTTTAGCCAATGCCTACCCTTCCATATTTGGTGAAGGTGCCGGTACCACGCTTACCAAAGCCATGGACATTGCTCGCGGTGGGCAATTTACCACAATACCCAATCCTTATCCCGCTGAAGCCTGGTATACTTATGATGATACAACATGTAACTATGAATGCATGGCTACAGAATACATTTATTGGGCATTGACATCCATATTGGGTGCTCAGGAGAATAGATTAAATGAAATTCAACAGGAATGGGATCTCAACACAGCTGCGTTGGTAAAAAGCAAAGATGTAGCTATCCACGATCTGCTGACTGATCCTCAATATAACCTACCGACCGTTTTGCCTGATGGTACTTATAGGCGATGATTATTTTTAATTATGAGTTTTGAATTTTGAGTTGTTTAGTCCTTATAATTTGGTGGTCTGTCGTTCCTGAAATGATCTTTGAAATATCAAAAGTATAAGAAAGATGCCTTGAGGTTTATACAAATACAGCATTCTTAAACACCTCAACACATCGACACGTAAACACTTGAATAGTATATTAACTGAGGTCTATCCGCTTAAGGTCCATGGAAATACAAACGCCTGAATTATTCAATTATGAAGAATGTCTGAGATATTTGAATAGGTCAAAGTTCGAGGATCTTCATAGGGTGGAAAATGGATCGGTTTTTAAGCTTTTTGAAATGGAGGGCAAGCAAGTACTGATACGGCTGAGTTCCGGTGAAAATAAAAACCTATTGATTGAGTTTCTGAATACTTCACCAACTCCTGCTATGCAAAAGTTTATTAAACGCTTTATCAGCGAATGGTTTGATCTGGCCACTCCCCTTGAATCGTTTTATGAAGAGGTAAAAAATGATATCATTCTTAACGGTTTAACAAAAAAATATTTTGGTTTAAGATTGATCAAAATACCTGATCTCTTTGAAGCTATCAGTTGGTCGATCATTGGTCAACAAATCAATCTTCAATTTGCCTATCAAACCAAAAGGAACCTGGTAGAGCGTTGTGGTGAATATTTGGATTACAATGATGATCGTTTTTATTTATTTCCGAAACCACAAAAGGTCCTCGAGTTGAAAGACGAAGATTTTAAATCAATGAAATTCTCAAAACAGAAAACGAATTATTTAAAAGGGGTTGCCGAAAAATTCATTTCGGGGAACCTGAATAAAGCGTCCTTGCAACAGCTTAGTCCAGAGGAAATGAAGAATGAATTGACACAGATCAAAGGCATAGGAAATTGGAGTGCCAATTATATCATGATGCGCTGTTTTGGCTTTAAAGAGGGTTTTCCTGTTGAAGATGTAGGTTTACACAATGCCATAAAAAATCAATTGCAGCTTGCTAAAAAGCCAAATTTGGAGGAAGTAAAAGAATTGACCAGCCACTGGCATAACTGGAAGGGATATCGTACCTATTATTTATGGAGATCTTTACTTGATGGTTAAAGCCTATTCAATTTTGATTTAAAACTTTCATCATGTGTTCCACTTAAATACTTTAACACCAATGCCATTGACTTAAGCGTCATTCCTTACTTGATAAGGAATCTCAATCAGGCTTAAACCTCTAAAAATGAGATTCCTGCTTACGCAGGAATGACGTCTTCTGTTCGAAAGGCTTAAGTTAATGACATTGGCTTTAACACAATACGACTTATGTATCCGATAGGAAAAGAAATGATTTGTTTGAGGATATAACAGATTTCAAATGCGGTTTTTTGAAAGACTAATTCTCTATAAAAACCTTTTTTACAATCCTCTTATCATTGGCCATTACACTTAATAGGTAGATACCATTCACAAAATTCGACACATCAATAACTTCACTTTCCTTCGCTTGCCGACCAAGAATTACCTTGGTTTTCAACACTTTACCATTCAAATCAATTAGTTGAACTTGCAAAGGGCCCGTATATTCTCTGCTCGGCGAAATATGTAACCTACCCTTCGATGGATTAGGATAAACGTTTAACGTATGTTTCAATTGCTGATCAATACTAGTCACAATTTGTTCAACATCCACAAAAATATCGGTACCGTCTTTTCCTTTTCCTTCCCTGCTACCATCGCCATTTCTAAAGACCATCCCTAAACGATATATAGGTGTATTGGATGGCACATTGAAATAATTTCGCGGAACCAAGGTGATTTGCCATTTGTTAGTCTCCCCTTCCACTTTAGTCATTTGGCCAACCCCATCATCACTACCCCAATTTCCAATTACGTTCGTCCAGCTCGTTCCATTAGGGCTATCAGTTATAACACCGGCATGCATATAAACCTTATCGGAATTCAACAGGCCTTGTGTGCCGGCAGCATCAGCTGATGTTGCGTCAAAAGTTATGGTTATTTCATTATCAGCATTAAAAGATACCGGATCTACGGTAACAATCTGCGCATCTGAATCAATTTCAACGGACAGAAAAATGACCTTCCCTCCTTTTCCTTTTCCAACATTGGTATTGTTGGCATCCCTAAAACACATGGCCAGGCGATAAATACGCTGGCTGGCTGCAACACCATAGTATTCTCTTGGTACAAAACTTATTTCCCATTTATCTGTTTCACCAGCCACTTTAGTCATTTGACCAACGCCATCGTCCAAGCCAAGATTCCCTATGGTGTTTTCCCATGTTGTACCATCCGGAGCATCTAAAATAACGCCTGAATGCATGTATACCTTCTCTGCCCCTATCAACCCTGCAGTTCCATCAGGATCGGCTTGTGTCGCATCGAAAATGATCTTGATCTGCTCACTGGCGCTGAATATTCCCGGCTCGGTAATTACAATAGGTTTGAAGGCCTCTACCAGATTGGGTTCTGGCTGAAATACTTGTTTATCGGTATAAATATGGAATTCACCAGGCGAGAGTAAAATGGACGCATCTGTTTCTGTTACCTCCAGAGGCTCTCCCGAAAAGAAATCGTACCAGGTGCCGGTCTTACTGAATACAGGGTTCATATCCAGCAGTTTCAGTGAGAAATTTCCAATGATATTAATATCCAGATCCTGGTGGGTAATGGATATACGTCTGGTATCTCCCATTAAATCCGTGGCAATATTTCCCCCGTCAAACACCTGCTCATATTCATGGGTCAATTGCAAAATTGCCGCTAAGGATTTATACAATTTTTGTCTTTCTTCGTCCTTATAGTAGTTTAGACTTCCTTCCCCCCATACCTGAGGTTTTACCCCGGTTCTTCCATTGAATTCGATATCAATATCATAACCAAGTTCGTGAAATTGCCATAACATCTTTGGTCCGGGAAGTGTGTAGAAAAAGGCGGCTGCAGCTTTTACCCTATTAAGGGCAATGTCAAGCTCCTGAACATCATAAGTTCCCAGTTCCTGCCCATCACGCTGCATTTTGAATATTAATCGGTCTTCATCATGGCTTTCCATATAAGAGATTTTGCTTAAGGCATTGGCCCTTGAAAAACTATTTGAGGTATTTCCGTTTAACACATCGCCATAGTCATAATTCACATTGTTCCAGACCAACATACCTTGATCTGTTAGAACACTTTCCTCGCTTGCATCCGCGAAGTGCTCAAGGATCACATATGCACTGGGGGCGTAGGACCAGATTTCCTGGGCCATCCGGCTTAGAATGTCAATACGGGACTGATCAAAGGCACTCCAGGCAGCTACATCATTGGGATTGTTTTTTTGTGTAAAACCTTTGGAAAGATCAAAGCGGAAGCCATCAAAGTGGTATTCTTCTATCCAATATCTGTTGACTGAATCAACGAAAGCTCTGGTATAATCGCTTTCATGATTAAAATCAAATCCCACGTTAAAAGGATGTTTAGCATCCGGATTGAACCATGGACTATCCGTGGAAGGTTTATTGTTTACTTCATCCCAGTACATACACACCATGGGATTTTGTCCAAAAGCATGATTTAATACCATATCCAGGATCACAGCAAAGCCCTCAGCATGTGCCTTCTCAATGAATGCTTTCAGGTCATTTTTGGTCCCATAATATTTATCTGGCGCAAGAAAATAGGAAGGGTTATATCCCCAGCTATCATTGCCCTCAAACTCCATAACCGGCATAAGCTCGATAGCATTCACACCAAGCCGTTTTAAGTAACTCAATGTATCGGCCAGGTCTTTATAATCATGAGAACCAATAAAATCTCTAACCAATAATTCATAAATAACAAGGTCTTCTTTGGCAGGTGTTTGCCAGGTATCTTCGGTAACTCCCCATGCATAAGGCATCTGTCCTGTTTGAAGCACAGTAGCCAATCCATCTGCTTCCCTCGTGTAGGCTATAAGATCAGGATATACCGTCGCAGGAATAAATTTGTCATGATAGGGATCCGCTACTTTATCAGCATAGGGATCTCCGATCTTAATAATTCCGTCAACCCAATATTGAAAAATATACTCCTGTCCTGAAGTAAGGCCAGTCAATTCCAACCAAAATTTTTCTCCATCCGGCGTTTGCTTCATGAGATAATCATTGCTGATTTCCCAATTGTTAAAATCTCCTAGTACATAAACAAATTCCTTTCCAGGAGCCAATAAAACAAGGTGGGCCCTTGTGGGATCATTAATATTATAATTAATACCTTCTCTCAATTGCCCAGGTAATGCTTCAATGACCACTGCATCTCTTATAATTACCTCCAGGGATTTTATGGTCTCAACCTGGACACCATTGATTTCCCCGACAAGCTTAATTTGTAATTGACCGGAACTTGCAGGAACATAATCGTGATTTACCTGATCTGTATTTTGCCATTGTGTGATAGTACTAAATCCGCTTCCATCGTCAATCTGTAGTTCCAGATTGGTAGCAGTATTTGATGTCTGAGCCTGAATGGTAAATGATTCTCCGTTCGTAAGAAACATTAATTCCTGATCAGGAGCTGTAATGTTAATATATTCATCAACATTGAGATCGATGTATATATCCCCATTACCAGCCACAAAACCACCTTCAAATGATCCAGGAGTACCTGCACCTTTTTTGGAGCCATCTGCATTTCTAAAAACCATGGCCAAACGGAATACATTAGTCCCCTCGGGTGCCTGGTGATAGGCTCTGATCGATGGATCAAGATCAATTTCCCACTTGTCAGTCTCCCCTTCCACTTTTGACATTTGTCCTACACCATCATCCTCACCCCAATTTCCAATGACATGCTGCCAGGCTGTTCCGTTGGGCGAATCAGTTACTAATCCGGAATGTATATATACCTTGGTAGCTCCGACCAGGGCTGCATTACCCATGGAAACATCAAAAATAACTTTTACCAGGTCTTCCCCGTCAGCATCGCCTGGTGAAATGGTGACAATCTGTGCGATGGCTTGATGGGTAGCCAGAAAAATAATGATGGTAGCTAAAAGTGGTAAATTAGTCCTCATTCCGTCAATTTCAGTAGTTCCGTATTGCGAAAATTAAGGAATTTAAACATAAAAAAATTACAAAAAATTAAGATTATTTACGCATACGTTACCGCAAACGATTGAAATGCGTTTAAATGCATTTTGTTGATTTAGGAGCCGTTGAATCCACTTTTAAAGCATTTGTATTGATGTATTTTACTTATTAATATAGTAAAAGTTTTAAGGAAAGTATCTTGAAAAAATCCATCATTTAACTAAACATTTGTGCTATGATGTCATCTACTCCCAAAAAACTCCGGTTCATGGATTTTCCAAACAATATCCTATGGAAATTAGCCATGCTGTTCTGTATGGTTGCCATTGCTACAGGCTGCTCCAATGCCAAAAAGGAAACAGGTGAGGTCATATCAGAACCAATCGAGAATGATATACAAATGGGTGGTACCTGGCCAAATGCAGTTACTTACGAGATCTTTGTTCAATCTTTCTATGATACGAATAACGACGGAATTGGCGATTTCAATGGTGTTACTGCAAAATTAGACTACCTGCAGGATCTGGGAATCGAGGCGATATGGCTCATGCCTATTCATCCCTCTCCCAGCTATCATAAGTATGATGTGACAGATTACCGGGAGGTTCATCCGGATTATGGAACAATGGAGGACTTTAAAAACCTGGTGAATGAGGCACATAAAAGAGATATCAGGATCGTTATTGACTTTGTAATCAACCATACAGGTAGCGATCATCCCTGGTTTCAGGCGTCAGTTAAGGATAAAACCGGAGATTACCGGGACTATTATGTGTGGGCATCTATGGATGAAATTCAGGACAAAATTATGAAAGAGCACACTTCTGCTGATTCCGATAACAGAACTAATTGGCATCAGGCAGAGGGAAACGAGGAGCGATATTATGGATTCTTTTGGGGCGGTATGCCAGATCTTAACTATGATAATCCTAAAGTAAAAGAAGAGATATTTGATATTGGAAAATTCTGGCTAACGGAAATCGGAGTTGATGGATTCCGGTTGGATGCAGCCAGGCATATTTTTCCGGACGACCGTATGAAAGAGAATCACACGTTCTGGGAAGAGTTCAGGGCAGAGATGGAAAAAATAAAACCTAACGTTTATTTAATCGGTGAAGTATGGTCCTCTGCTGAGGTGGTTGCTCCTTATTTAAAGGGGCTTCCAGCTCTCTTTAATTTTGATATTGGCTATGCTATATCAAAATCGGTCTTAACAGAACACGATTCTTCTCTTGTTAAGAACCATCATGATATCAGGAAGTTTTATAATACTGTCACCAATGAGTTCATTGATGCCACTTTCAATACCAATCATGATCAAAACAGGATCATGAGCGTGGTAGATGGGGATCTGCAGAAAGCACGTATGGCCGCATCCCTGCTTTTAACACTTCCCGGCGCACCTTATATATACTACGGAGAGGAAATCGGTATGCTGGGAGCAAAACCTGATGAAGAGATCAGGGAGCCATTTGTTTGGGATTATGAAGGTAAAGATCCGGGGCAAACCAAATGGAGAGAAGCTATTCACAGCACAGATGAAAACGTTGAGCCGCTTTCTCAACAAATAAATGATAGCAAGTCCTTATACAATCATTATAAAGAATTGATTCACAGCAGAAAATCATCCCCCGTTTTAACTTTTGGTCAAATAGAAATATCAAACATTAAGGAAGATGGGATCGTGAATTTCTACAGGGTCCATGAAGGTGATTCTCTCCTGGTGATCCATAATGTAACTGGAAGCGAAAAAGCTTTGAATCTTGGTGAGTCAGGCCAATTCAATGAAATCCTTTTCCAAAACCATCAAGGCATTTCATTGGAGGAGGCTCGATTGAAAATTCCAGGTTATTCTACAATTATCTTAACAAAAGGATGAGTTTGGTTGAGTTAATTATAAATTACGAATGAACAATTACGAATTACGGCTTGTATTTAGTGTACCCGAAACCTGATACCTGATAGCTAAAGGCACGTTATTACTTCAGCACAATTCAACTAACATTGCACCTATTCACATAAGTGTGTCATATTAGGAAGGATGTCTTTTTAAGTCTCTCAAATATTTCCAAGACCGCGGGACAAACCATTGAATTCTTTAAGGTCAAATTCAATATCTGATACATCCTTTTGCGATTAGTATGGGGATATTCCCTACAGGCTGTTGGTCTGCTGTCATAGACAATACATTTGTTATCATTCCCGAGAAATGGGCATGGAGACTGTTTTAACACATCATCACCATCTTCATCTATTCTTAAGTACTCATCAATAAATGCGGAAGGTTTACTCCTCAGGCTTTTGGCTACGCGTTCAATATCCATCTGATAGAAAATTGGGCTGGTTGTTTTACAGCAATTGGCGCATGTCAGGCAATCAATTTCTTCAAATACTTCCTCATGCAAGTCCCGAAAGGTTTTATCAAGGTTCTTATACTTCTTTTTCTTAATACTTTTGATCAACCTGCGGTTCTCATCATAAGCTTTCAGAGCACTGTTTTTAAAATTATCTATATCCATTTACTCATTCCCTATTCAAGTACAAATATTTGATTTATTATTCGATTTGTAAAATAGCATATGGCTGGGTCAATGATATTATAGAATTTTATTCTGATTTATTTTTATTTTCAATATAAAATTTGTAAATTATAGAATTACACGAAACAAGAATCAATAACAAGTGGCAAAAACTGAATAAATATATTATGGAACACCACCCTAACGAACTATTTATTTATTACGATGGTAACTCCCGGGTTGCCAAACAAACGAGGGCTTATGCACGGGCTGTTTCGAATCATGTGAACGAGATGGATTATAAAAAAGTGAGATTGACGCCTACGCTTTGGGAAGAAATGCTTAGTTTATTGAAGTTACGTCCAAAGGATCTTCTCAATAAAGCCCATCCCAGGTATCAGGAAAAAGTGGCAAGAAGATCATTCGATCCAGAAGGATGGTTAAACATTCTATTACAAAATCCTGATCTAATCAAAGCTCCCATAGCCATTAAAAACAGAAAAGCTATTCTTTGTATCAAGCCTACGGATATTTTGAAAATAGCATAAGACAATTAGTAATTACGAGTTAAGAATTACGAATTACTTTGTGATAGTTAGCTGCACTTACATCGTAATTCGTAATTTTTCATTTGTAATTACGTTTTGACAAGTGCTATTCCATCCGGTAAAAGCTTTATTTTCTTCTCCTTATAGAGGGTACCAATAGTTTTCTTGAAGTTCTTTTTGCTCATTTGAAGGATATTGTAAATCTGCTCAGGATCAGATTTGTCGTGAAGTGCCAGAAATCCTTCATTCTCTTCAAGGGCCTCTAATATTTTGCCGGTGTTATCGCTCCGTTGTTGTGCATCATTGAGGTTGAGGACCACATCAATTTTTCCATCCTCTCTTATTCTTTTAATAAACCCTTCTCTTCTATCACCTATCGATAACTTTTCAAAAATCTCATTTTCATAGAGCAGGCCGCTATTGACATTGTTAATGATCACTTTAAAACCGAGGTCGGTCCGACCATAAACCAAAAGATCCACTTTTTGTTTTTCCTCAAGACCGGAAACATCTTTACTCAAAAAGGAATGAATTTTCGAAACACCGATCAAGCGATTTGTTCTATGATCAAGGCAAATCCTGACTACATACTTCTTGCCTTCAACCATTTTACCCTGTTGCTCTCTGAAAGGCACTAACAGGTCTTTTTCAAGTCCCCAATTCATAAAGGCACCAAAACGATTTACCTCTTTAACCTCAAGAGCGACAAACTCACCAATAACCGCTGCAGGTTTTAGTGTTGTGGCAATCAGACGATCTTCAGAATCTTTGTAAACAAAAACCTCAAGGGAATCACCCACTTTTGTTTCTTCGGAAACGTATTTCCTAGGTATCAATATCTCCTGTTCCTCATCGGTAAGATAATATCCAAATTCAACCTCTCTGGCCACTTTTAAAGTGTTATAATGTCCTAATTCCAAAGTACTGATATCGCTTTTGCCTTGTCCAAATGTTTTTATCTTTGCAAGGTAGTCAATTGTAACAATAAAGCTCGAAAAAAAAGTATGAAGAATATTGCGGTCATTGGGTCCGGAACCATGGGAAATGGTATAGCACATGTTTTTGCACAACATGGATACAAAGTAAACTTAATAGATATAGCACCTGTTGCACTGGAGAAAGCACTCAAAACCATTGAAAAAAACCTCAACCGACTTATTGAGAAGGGGAAGATTGAAGAAAGTGTTAAGTCTGATACATTGAATAATATTCAAACCTTTACCGAGTTGGGTCAGGGTGTTTCCAACGTAGATTTGGTGGTTGAAGCAGCCACAGAGAACATTGATCTTAAACTTAAAATATTCACGCAACTGGATGAACTTTGTGATTCCGACACCATTTTAGCTACCAATACTTCTTCGATTTCAATCACAAAAATAGCGGCTGCCACTAATAGATCGGATAAAGTTATTGGAATGCACTTTATGAATCCGGTTCCCATCATGAAGCTGGTAGAGGTGATCAGAGGATACGCCACCAGCGATGGGGTTACTAATAAGATCATGGAGCTTTCCCAAAATTTGGGTAAAGTGCCGGTAGAAGTAAACGATTACCCGGGATTTGTAGCGAACAGGATACTAATGCCCATGATCAATGAAGCCATTTATTCCTTATATGAAGGGGTAGCTGGTGTGGAGGAAATTGATACTGTGATGAAACTAGGCATGGCCCATCCGATGGGTCCTTTGCAATTGGCAGATTTTATCGGGCTCGATGTTTGCCTGTCTATTTTAAATGTTTTGTTTGATGGATTTGGGAATCCGAAATACGCCCCCTGTCCATTGTTAGTCAATATGGTAACTGCAGGCAAGATGGGCATAAAGTCCGGAGAGGGTTTCTATAATTACAGCCATGGCACAAAAGAATTGTTGGTAGCGGATTCTTTCAAAAAATAGGCCTGCTAAAGAGGTTATTGCACATAACCTCTTTAAATTAGAAGAAAATAAAAAAAGCGAGGGAACCAATTGAACCCTTTGAGAATTAATTATTCATGCTGTTAAAACTTTTACGACTTACTTTTATCTTCATGCTATTTGCTTTTGCCCATGCTGGCTATGCTCAAAATCCGGTGATTATAGACCAGGAAGTGAGGCAGCTTATGGATAGAGCCATAGAAGAAATGGAAAGTGGAAAATATCAAAAAGCCAATACCACCTTTCGGGAAATGCTGGATACCAAAAAAGTATTGCCATCCAACATGAGTTATTTGTTTTCAAAAACGCTTTACATGATCGAGCAATACCATAACAGTAAAAACTTTCTTGATAAATACCTCGACCTGACCGGAAAGGCCGGAGACTATTATGAAGAGGCCCTGGCTCTGAAACGTGCCCTGAATGAGAACATCGAAGAAATTAAATCTTGCAATTTCTGCAACATATTTGGTTATCGATTGGAACATTGCGATGTCTGTGATGGACACGGATCACTCAAGGCCGCTTGTTATTATTGCAGAGGTATTGGAAAAACCAATTGTCCCACATGCCTGGGTAAAGGGGTGATCATTACCAAAAACCAATTTGATGTGGAAGAATATGAATCTTGTCATACCTGTCAAACCGTAGGAAATGTTACCTGCAAGGTATGTTCGGGAAAAAAGGTAATTGATAGCCAATGTCCGCAATGTTTGGGAAGTGGCCGTAGCAAAACGAAGGAAATATGCGATCACCTTCCCCATGAACATAAAGAAACCAAGCTCGACAATTAATCCAACCTTTTTTACAGTTGAATAAATTGCCCTTAAAGCTATGATTCTATTATTAAGAATTTCAAATGATGAATCTAATGCTGAAACACAGGTCAATCAGCCAGTTGGAGGCTGTTACTTCGTCGGTCCTAAAAAAGTATCATTTGATATTGTTAGAAAGACTCATCGCCTTGTTTAGTCAAGATTTTACATAAAAGACTCAGGATGAAAGATAAATTGCTGTGGCCTTTTTCTTTTTTTTAGAGAAATAAAACGATCAAATTTGAAAGCTTTTCATTGAATAGATCAAGAAGCTTGCAAAGTTTATGTGATAGGATAAAGTAAAAAAGATAATGATATTAATTTTACAAAAGCAAGGTTTAATTGCCGAGCTTTTAAACCTATATGTTATTAGTCTTTATACTAAATTCTTGCTACTTATTACTGTAGCCAGGGCTTTTTTAGGGGGACTACTTACAATATTGACTGATTGCTTTGTCGGCTTCCTGGACGTCTAAGGCTTTGGCTGTTCTGAAATCGCTACATGCACCTTTCATCTGACGCATATAAACTTTGATAGCTCCCCGGGAAAGATAAGCGTCACCAAAATCTTTGTTAATATTGATGGCATTATTATAACCATTCAGTGCGTCACGGAACTTCCCAAGTTTATGGTTGGATCTGGCAATGAGATAATGGGCCTGAGCACTGCTTGGATCCAGTTTCACTGCTTTGTCGTAGTAGAAAATCGCGCTGGCATAATCTCCATTTCGATAGAAGTCTTGTCCCACGCTTAGATGTGCACTAACATTCCTCGGGTCAATTTTCAGAACTTTTTTAAAATCTTCCATGGCATTGCTGTAATCGCCAATTTCTTCATAGGCCCTACCCCTGTTGTAAAGCGATTTAACATTGTTAGGTTGTAGCTCGAGATATTTGCTATATTCCGCTACTGCCTCGTCGTATTTACCTTTGTTGAAATATTGGTCTCCAAGTTCGGAACTTTCATCTTCACAGGCCATTGTTCCCAATAGCATGGTATAGATCGCCAATAGAATAATTCGTTTCATCTCTAATTAATAATGCCAATTTGTTCAAAGCGGTTTACTCGTTCAGACTTTTTCTATGTAAAATTGTTGAGTTAGAGAAAAGATCTTGGTTGTAACGGTTCTTAGTAAACCATCTTCAGGACCGCAAATGTAACTGCTTTTTGTAAAACCCAATAATAAAATCAAGTATTTCACGAAAAGAATAATCTAATTATTGTGATTGAAAGGAATAATAATGCCTGCCAACATATTATTTTTTATAATAATTCAACTCATGTAATAAACCTTCTTGATGAATTATATATATTCCGGCAGTTCCTATAAACATATCTGCTTCTATTCTCAGTGGAATTCTGTTCTCATCATCTGAAAACCATACTGAAATGGAATTCTCACCATCGAAGAGTTTGTTATCCGGCATGATCGGTACCAGCTTGATGGCATTCATTTTCCCAATCTTGGTATTAACCACTTCCTTCCCCTGATACATGATCCGGAAATCATAAACGGTATCTTCGAAGAAAGCGTCAATGGTTAAAGTATCACCTATATTATGTTTATTAAAATCAATGGTTCTCAGATACATATAACCACCTATCATATCGAAGATATTGTCCGGTGCTTTATAGTATTCAGGTTCTTTGTATAAACCTGTTTTCTTGTCTGCTACCTTTGCCTCGATCATGTCAGTAGCATGATCAAATTTGATCAATTCATCTTTTCTGTACTTGTTCTCTTTGATTTTTCTGTAGGAGATATGTGGCACCAAAGCGGCAGAATCAATATAAGCTCCCCAGTTGTCGTCCACTTTAGCAACCCAGCTCACTGCCCCTGTTGTCTTGCCCTGAACATCTACCCGCAGACAGTTTCTGTTATTAATTTTGTAGGAAGTATTGTGGATCTTCATTTGCCCTTTACCTACAGTAAAAATACCAAAGGTAACTTTGAATTGAAGCAGCTCACCCTTCGCAAAGCTGTTGTGCTCCACATCCTTGTAAATGCCGGTATCGTTTACAGCGAAAGCAGAAAAAAATATTATAATAACTAAACCAGTAATCAATCGCTTCATATTCATCGATTTTCCTTGAATAAAAAACAAATTGGATGCCATACCCAAATTATTCATCACTCCTAACATAAATATGGACGAAGTAACTCAAGTAACCGTTTGCTATTTGACCTCATCCGAGATCGGCAAAAAGTCACGAATCTTTCCGCAAAAAAAGCAGATGTTTTGTGGATTTAATATGCAAGTTGATTGGATTAATTACATCAGCAATAATTGAAGGATCACTGGTCTATCCAATCCATAGCCATAATTCGAAAGCAAAACAATCGGCTTAATCAAACAGTAAATTTGGGTTTACGAGCTTAACGAATATGCATTGCGATTGTTATATTGAAAATCCGGTTATTTCAGCACCAGTCCATCAATCAATGCAGCCCTAAACGGCTACATCATTTTCTCTAAGCGCATCATTTAAGGAAGTCTTAAGGTCAGTACTCGGTTTACGCTTGCCGATGATCAAGGCCGCCGGAACCTGATAATCTCCGGCTGGGAATTTCTTTGTGTAAGACCCTGGTATTACAACGGATCTCTCCGGAACATACCCTTTATGAATTACAGGCTCAGAGCCGGTTACATCAATGATCTTCGAGCTGGCAGTTAAGGTTACATTGGCGCCAAGTACTGCTTCCTTTCCTATTCTTACACCTTCAACCAATATACATCTTGAGCCGATAAATGCATTGTCCTCCACGATCACTGGCGCCGCCTGAATAGGCTCCAACACACCGCCAACGCCAACACCACCACTCAGGTGTACATTCTTTCCAATTTGAGCGCAGCTACCCACAGTTGCCCAGGTATCCACCATTGTGCCGGCATCAACGTAAGCCCCAATGTTTACGTACGAGGGCATCATGACTACCCCTTTGCTGATGTAGGCTCCATATCTGGCAACTGCATGAGGCACTACTCTTACACCCATCTTATCATACCCGGACTTAAGTTTCATTTTATCATGAAATTCGAATGGTCCTACTTCGATCAACTGCATGTTTTGAATGGGGAAGTAAAGTATGACAGCCTTTTTAACCCAATCATTCACTTTCCAGCCATCATCGGTGGGTTCCGCCACGCGAATCCTGCCTCTGTCCAGCTCGTCAATGATTGTTTTAATACTGATTTGCGTGTTTTTGTCCTTTAACAGCTCTCGGTTCTCCCAAGCCTGATCAATTAATTGCTTTAGTTCCATACAAAAATTCCAAGAAATTTTAAGTAAATCGTATAACTTTGGTTTACATGAAAAAAACTAAACTTGTTCTTGCATCTGTCCTCAAGCCTGTCGATGACACACGCATGTTCGAGAAGTTCGGTGTTTCAAGCGACCAAACAAATAAATATGAAATTAATATCATAGGCTTTTCCTCAAAAAATATCCCCGCCAACGAAAATATCAGTTTCCATCCTATTTTTAATTTCAAAAGACTAAGCCTGAAAAGATTACTGGCACCTTGGAAATATTATATTTTATTATTTAAACTAAAACCTGAACTCATAATAGTTAATACCCATGAATTACTGATAGTTAGCGTACTATACAAAATATTATTTGGAGTTAAATTATTATATGACGTACAAGAAAATTATTGGTCAAATATTGTCTATACCAATACTTATGTATGGCCATTGAAATACTTGGTGGCAGCCAAAGTAAGGTTTGTTGAATGGATCTCCTCTCCTTTTATTAACACCTTTTTTTTAGCAGAAAAAATCTATGAAAGGGAAATTCCATTCTTGGGCAAGCGATACGTAACCATTCAAAATAAATGCAGAGTACTTCATGATTTGCAGCGAACAAGGGCTGCAGATAACAAAATAAGATTGGTGTATACAGGAACCATCTCCGAACATTACGGCATTTTCAATGCTATCAGGCTCACAAAAATACTTCATCAACTAGACAGCAGAATTGAATTACATATTATTGGTTATTGTGCAAAATCCAGTGTTTTAAGGCAAATAAAAGCACGATTACGGGATATTGATTATATCGAATTATCTGGTGGGGATCACCTCGTACCCCATTCTGATATTCTCCAAGCTGTGTTAAATGCAGATTTTGGATTGGTTCCTTATGAACCAAACATCAGCACAAAAAACCGTTTCCCAACCAAAATATTCGAATATTTAGCTTATAAGCTGCCCATGATTATTCATCATAATCCAGCCTGGGTTGACTACGGCAAGCAATACAATGCCTGTATATCCATTGACTATCACCATATTTATGGCCAGGAAGTATTCCAGAAAATGCTCCAAACTGAATTTTATCAGGCCGTTAGCCCTAACGATATCCATTGGGAAAGTGAAGAAAAAAAACTGCTCGATACGCTTGAGAACCTGATCTGACCAGCGTTTTCCATATAACATCATCCAAATGCTCACACAACCAGTTGGTCACCTGATGTATCTTGAACAAATTGCTGTCGGGCTGTTTCTGCACTTTTAACATTATCTAATAATTATTTTAGAAAAAACTAAATCAACTGAAAAACAGCATTTTAATTTCTTTTTTGATGATTTTTAAATTAAAGTGAAAAATATTTTTAGATAAGACTAAATATTAATAGCTTTGCTCCGTAAACACATACTTATGTTAAGTTTTGCGGAAGAGAATTATCTAAAAACCATCTATCACCTTTCCCTGGGTGGAGAAAAAAATGTATCCACCAATGCGATAGCCGATACACTCAATACGAAGCCTGCCTCGGTTACAGATATGATCAGAAAGCTCTCAAAGAAAAGTGTGATCAATTACAAAAGATATCGTGGTGTTGAGATATCTGAGGACGGAAAAAAAGAGGCGCTCAAGGTAATCAGAAAACATCGCTTATGGGAAGTATTTCTGGTGGAGAAACTTAAGTTTAGCTGGGATGAGGTACATGTGGTAGCAGAACAGTTGGAACATATTAAGTCTCCCCTACTCATTAAGCGGCTCGACGAATTTCTGGGTTTTCCCAAGTTTGATCCACATGGTGATCCGATTCCGGATGAAAATGGTGAAATTCTCAATAAACCCAAAGTTGCTCTTTCAAAGCTTGAAGTAAATGAACAAGGAATTGTTGTGGCGGTGAAAGATTCCAGCTCGCTTTTCCTTCAATACCTTGATAAAATAGGAGCCTATCTTGGAGCAAAAATAAAAGTAAATGACAGGATCGCCTTTGATGGCTCTTTGGAAATAACAATAGACAATAAAAAAACAGTATTCATTTCAAAAGAAGTAGCAGAAAACATATTAGTAACGGATTGAAAAGGATGGAAAGTAAATTGATTAAAAGCCTGGCAAATTGTTTTTCAACATTCATCATATTAGGAACAATACTACTACTGAACGCATGTTCGGAGACCAATGATCAGCACAAAGGACAAAAATTAAACATCGTAGCCACCACCGGAATGATCGCGGATATTGTTAAAAACGTCGCCAGGGATTCGGTAACTATAGAAGCATTGATGGGCCCCGGCGTAGATCCGCATCTGTATAAAGCGACTCAGGGAGATCTTGAAAAATTAACCAGTGCTGATGTGATTTTCTACAATGGATTATACCTGGAAGGAAAACTGGCTGAAATCCTGGAAAATCTGGGAAGGCTTAAACCGGTAGTTGCTGTTTCTGAAAAGATAGATAAAACTATTCTGTTGGGCAGCAAACAATACGAAAACACACCGGACCCACATATTTGGTTTGATGCATTGCTTTGGAAGGAGGCCGTGAGGCATGTAAGCAACTCCCTTCAACAATTGGATTCCATCAATGCTTCCTATTATGCAACCAATGAAGCAATCTACTTAGCAAAGCTCGATTCCCTGCACCAAACAATCCGACAACAGATAGAAACCATTCCACCAGATCAAAGGGTTATGATCACCGCGCATGATGCCTTTGAGTATTTTGGGAGAGCCTATGAAATCGAAGTTCGTGGATTACAGGGATTATCAACCCAGTCTGAATACGGGCTAAAGGACGTTTCGGATCTTGTGAAATTCATTATCGAAAGAAAGATCAAAGCGGTATTTGTGGAAACTTCCGTTTCGGAAAAATCGATTCAGGCTGTTGTGGAAGGTTGTCGGGAAAGAGGGCATGATGTGGTGATTGGAGGAAGCCTGTTTTCGGATGCCATGGGCGAAGAAGGAACGCCGGAAGGAACTTATATCGGTATGGTACACGCCAATATCAAAACGATAGTTGAAGCACTTAAATAAAGTATGTAATGGATTATGCATACAGAATCGAAATGATGACAAAAGTATACAAAGAACTACTTGGATCCGTCTGAGAACGGATAAAACGTCAAAGGAATACAGACATGGTACATCAGGTTGAAGATGCAGTTTTAGAAATTCACGATCTAACCGTCACTTATAACAAAAAGCCGGTTTTATGGGATATTGATCTGACACTTCCTAAGGGAAGTATTATTGGTATTATTGGGCCCAACGGGGCCGGTAAATCTACATTGATCAAATCCATTATGGGATTGGTACCCAATAGCAGCGGTTATATTAAGGTCTTCGATAAAGAACTCAATAAAGTCAGAAATAAAGTAAGTTATGTTCCTCAAAAGGAATCCGTGGATTGGGACTTCCCCGCATCAGTATTGGATGTTGTTCTAATGGGGCGATATTCAAAACTTGGTCTATTCAAAAGACCCAGGAAAGCGGATCGTGAGGTGGCGCTGGACTGTATTAGAAAAGTTGGAATGGAACAATTTCTGAACAGGCAAATATCACAACTTTCCGGAGGACAGCAGCAACGTGTTTTCATTGCCAGGGCGCTTGCACAAGAGGCAGACATTTATTTCATGGATGAACCCTTTGCTGGTGTAGACGCTGCCACAGAACGAGCGATTATTACAATGCTTAGGGAAATGACTGAAAAAGGTAAAACAGTGATTGTTATTCATCATGACCTTCAGTCTGCTTCCGAATATTTTAACTGGATCGTTTTATTGAATATGAGATTAGTTGCCTCCGGTCCTACAGCATTAACGCTTACTCCTGAACTTTTACAGGAAACATATGGAGGTAAATTAACACTGCTCGCAGAAGTGGGTAATTTGATGGAAAAAGGAGAGTTTCCAACAAGAGACAAAAGATAAAGTATGGAAAATCTGTTAGAGTTTTTCTCATTTGCAGATCCTAACATTCGATATGTGACCCTTGGATCCGTCCTGCTATGTAGCAGTGCAGCCATTGTCGGTTGTTTTATCTTTCTCAAGAAAAAGGCTTTGGTTGGAGATGCCGTGGCGCATTCCGTATTACCCGGTGTTTGTTTGGCATTTATTATTGCAGAAAATAAGAATCCGGTACTGCTTGTGGCTGGTGCTTTCCTAACAGGCTGGATCTCATTGGTGGCCATCGACTATATAACTGCCAAATCAAAAATCAAAGAGGACACTGCCATAGGCTTAATATTATCCGTATTCTTTGGTATTGGTATTTTGATGCTAACCTGGATACAAGGATCAGGCATTGCAGCCCAATCCGGCCTTGATCATTTCCTTTTTGGAAAGGCAGCCTCACTCATCGGACAGGATCTTATTGTTTTTGGAACTGTTTCCATCATCCTGCTGGCAGTAGTTTTTCTCCTCTTTAAAGAGTTAACATTAATTTCATTTGATGGGGCATTCGCTCAATCCATCGGTTTTCCGGTGAGAGGACTGGAGCTGATTCTTACAACGCTCACCGTATTAGCAGTAGTTACTGGTATTCAGGCCATCGGTGTTGTATTGATGGCAGCTATCTTGGTAACACCGGCAGCTGCAGCCAAATTCTGGACAGATAAGCTGAAAGTAATGATCATTTTAGCGGCCTGCTTTGGGGCTGTCTCGGGTGTAACAGGGGCCTATATTTCCTACATTGCTCCCTCCATGCCTACTGGTCCATGGATCGTCATGATCATTTCCATTATTGCATTGGTTTCTTTTTTCTTTGCTCCTAAAAAGGGCATTGTTAACCGCCTGATAGAAAAGCGTAGGATCCAAAACCAGATCACAGAAGAGAATATCCTTAAGCTACTCTTCAATATCGGTGAGGCTGATGAGGATTACTTTAAAGCCAGAACCATCAAGGATATCATTCAAAGAAGACCTTTTCATGTAAGTGTTCTGAAAAGTGGTTTAAGCAGATTGAAAAATCAGGGTTTTCTGGAAAAGGAAAATGGTTATTGGAAATTCACCGAGGCTGGGAAAACCAAGGGCCAACGTATGGTGAAGCTGCACAGATTATGGGAACTATATCTAACGGAATACCTCAAAATAGCACCGGATCATGTTCACGAGGATGCAGAAACCATCGAGCACATCATTACCCCGGAGCTTGAAAAAAGACTCGAAGAAAAACTACAATACCCAAAACTGGATCCCCATAAATCTGAGATACCTTATAACAATTAGTAATTAACAATGAGTAATGAATAATAAAGGATCTCAAAACATAGATTACTAAGTAAACCAAAAACTTATGGAAAGAAGAAATTTAGTATTGGAGAAATCTTATGATTTTGCATTAAGAGTTATTAAGATGTATCAACATTTATCTAACGAAAAGAAAGAATTTATTCTATCAAAGCAAGTGCTTCGATCAGGTACTTCCATCGGTGCAAATGTCGAAGAGGCTATTGGTGGTCATACCAAGAAAGATTTTGCCTCCAAATTGGCTATTGCCTATAAAGAAGCAAGAGAAACTAGCTACTGGTTAAGATTGTTAAAAGATACTCAGTATATAAATCCAAGAGCTTTTCAATCTATCTATAAAGATTGCGACGAACTTCTTAGATTATTGTATTCCATTATCAAAACATCAAAAACACAAACAGCTTAATCATGCTCAAGAAAAATTATTACTCATTATTCATTACTAATTATTAATTGAATAAAATGAACGCTTTCTGGATTATACTTACTGGTTGTTTGGTGTCCATTTCCTGTGGGTTGTTGGGGTGTTATTTGGTGTTGCGGAAAATGGCCATGGTGGGTGATGCCATTTCTCATGCGGTGTTGCCCGGGATTGTGTTTGCTTTGCTGTTGACCGGCGTTCGGGATAGCTTTACGATGTTAATAGGCGCCGGCATTATAGGTGTCTTCACCACTTTTTTGATTGAGTTTTTTCACCGCAAAGGGAATCTGCAAACTGATGCTTCCATTGGTGTGACGTTTACCTGGCTCTTTGCTTTGGGTGTCATTCTTATTTCATTGTTTGCAGGGCAGATTGATTTGGACCAGGAGTGTGTATTGTATGGAGAGATCGCTTACGTACCGATTGATTTATGGATATTGGATAGTGGTGAGGTAATGGGGCCAAGGGCTGTTTATATTAGCGGAATTGTCCTGATCATCGTGGTCACATTTATTATTATAGGGTATAAAGAGTTATTAGCCACTACTTTTGATCCGGATTATGCTGTATGCATCGGTATTTCAACAGCATTGTGGCATTATTTATTGATGGGCGCTGTTTCATTGACAACGGTTGCCTCTTTCGAATCTGTGGGTGCTATTTTGGTTGTAGCACTCTTAATTGCGCCACCGGCAACTGCGTACCTACTCACCGAGAACTTTAAATTCATGCTTTTGATCACCACAGTTCTTGGGATTATTACTTCAATAAGTGGTTACTACCTGGCAGTTTGGCTGGATGGATCCATTGCCGGAGCCATGTCTACCATTGCCGGTCTACTATTTGCTTTAGCCTTCCTTTTCTCTCCCAAGGAGGGAATTTTAACCAAATCCTGGAGAAATAAGGAGCAAAATGGTACATTGAGTAAATCTTTTTAAATCGATTTGCGTTGTACAAGTGAATAACAAAAGATTCGATTCATGTTTAAAAACAACTTAACCTTCTCCATAGCCGCCTGTTTTTTGGTCGTTTTGCTGACGAGTGCTGTGATGGAATCTGACCGTGTCGAAGAAGACAAGATTGAGTGGCTGAATATTGAAGAAGCTCAGAAGCTGGCAAAGGAAAATCCAAGAAAGATATTCATTGATGTTTATACCGACTGGTGCGGATGGTGCAAAAGAATGGATAAAACAACCTTTGAAAATGCGGAAGTAGCCAAATATGTCAATGAAAATTATTATGCAGTTAAACTAAATGCTGAGAGCAAAAAGAAAATAAAATACAACGGTGAGGAAATGACAGAACAGCAATTGGCCAGGAAAATGCGTGTAAGCGGCTACCCTACTATTGTCCTGGTCGACGAAAATTTTGAGACCCCCTATCCTGTTCCAGGGTATCAAACTCCCAAACAATTCCAGAAAATGCTCAAGCAATTCAAAGAATACAAACCACAAGCAAGAAAATAAAATTCAATGATCTGTTAATGGGAAATTGGTTTATTAGTTAATCACCCCATTAACATATTTTTTATTTTAATCCCTCCACTCAATCAACCCACATTAATTGTTAATTGCTAATTGTTAATTGTCAATTGCCCCCTATCTTTGAACCAAAACCAAACAAACAACCTTGAGGGCAGAACATTTTGCATCGAATGAGGACACCATTGTGGCACTGGCCACAGCGCAGGGCGTTGGCGCTATCGCCGTGATACGGCTTTCCGGTAAGGAAGCTTTTCAGATTTGTAATCAGGTATTTAAAAGTAAGGATCTGACCAAGCAGCCATCCCACACGCTGCATTTTGGTACTATTCGGGATGAAGACAAGATCATTGATGAAGTAGTGGTATCCCTGTTCATAGCCCCCAACTCTTTCACCAAGGAAAATGTAGTAGAAATTTCCTGCCATGGTTCCAATTACATTGTCAGGCAAATCATACAATTACTGGTGAAAAAAGGCGCCCGTCTGGCTAAACCGGGTGAATTCACCAAGCGCGCTTTCATACACGGACAGTTTGACCTGGCTCAAGCCGAAGCAGTAGCAGATCTCATTGCTGCTGATTCGGAAGCCGCACACCATGCTGCACTTAACCAAATGCGTGGTGGTTTTTCTAATGAGATCAAGAAACTCCGGGAAGAGCTCATTCATTTTGCTTCCATGATAGAGCTGGAACTGGATTTCTCAGAGGAAGATGTAGAATTTGCCAGCAGGGATGATCTAAAACAACTCGTTAATAATCTCCTCCAGGTCATCACAGCCCTGATCAAAAGCTTTAATTTGGGCAATGTGATCAAAAACGGTGTACCTACCGTAATCGCCGGTAAACCCAATGCAGGCAAATCAACACTACTAAACGCGCTGCTTAATGAAGAAAAGGCTATTGTATCAGATATCCCAGGAACTACCCGGGATTTCATTGAGGATGAGATCAATATAGAAGGCATTAGTTTCCGCTTTATTGATACTGCCGGTCTGCGCGAAACAAAGGATAAGATCGAAGCCATTGGGGTAGAACGCACACATGAAAAGATGAAGCAGGCTTCCCTGATCATTTATATGTTCGACCTCAGCAATACCGATCCGATGGAGATTGGCAAAGAGATCAATCAATTGGAAAACCTGGGAATTCCTTTTATTGCGGTGGGTAACAAAATCGACAAAGCCACTGCCACCATGCTGGAAAAGGCAAAAGATTTTAACCTTACCCTCCTATCGGCCCTCAACAAAGAAAACCTGGAAACACTCAAAGCAAAGATCATAGAGGCTGTTAACCTGGACACCTTCAAAACAGGTGACACCATTGTGACCAACCTACGCCACTACGAAAGTCTGCTCCAAACTCAAAACGCCCTCAATGACGTCATCACTGGGATAGACAACAGCATCACCAATGATTTCCTGGCATTGGACATCCGCCAGGCGCTACATCATCTCGGGGAGATTACCGGCGAGATCACTACGGATGATTTGTTAGGGAATATTTTCAGTAAGTTTTGTATTGGGAAATAACCCTCCCAGCCATCAAAACCGACCATAGTCAAATCTGAAAAAGGTCTTAAATACACGCTAAAAGCCTTTTTTGTTTCTTTTTAAACAGAGTCTATTTGCTATAATTGAGGTAAAACAAAGTAAAATGATAAGCAATCTAGTAGAAGAAGCCCGTGAGATATATCGTCCAGAACAAGTAAGGATGCTGTTCATCGCTGAAGCGCCACCGGCAAATAGTGATCGATTTTTTTACTTTCCTGATGTACGAACCGGGGATTCATTATTTCTACACGTGATAAGAGCAGTGTTCCCTGAATTAAATGAGGTTGAAACAAAGCAGATCCGAGCCATGAAAGAGGAACTTTTGCACAGGTTTCGTGAAGCAGGATGTTTTTTAGAAGACAGTTCTCTTAAATCAATTGCGAAAGAAGTTGGGCACGGAGAAAAGATAAGGTTATTAAGAATAGAACAGGAAGCATTGCATCAACGAATTCAGCGGTATAAGAGCACGAGCAAAATTGTATTGGTTGGAGCAACGGTCTTTAAGGCTAATTGTGAGTTTCTGACAGGCTTGGGGTATAGTATATTGAATAAATCGGCAATTCCTTTTCCTGGTAGTGGACAACAAAACCGATTTAAGAAAGCCATGAGAGATATTGGGTTTTAGTCTGCAAAACAGATCGAGTCATCTACTTCATTTATTATCCTGAACTGACATATAGCTACTTTCATTTATTTAACCAAACAATCAAAGTTACCCGAATTATCAATCTTTGTGCTGTTCTAACATGTCGAGAAATGCTTCACTTGTATGGTTCCCCTGCTCGTATCAAATTACACCATAATGTTCATAGCTGTCTTGCTTGACTTGTATGGGAAATCTCCGTGCTAGTTTGACATTCTCCCCCAGCTCTTCAAGAATTTTCTGGTGTATTTGGAAATAACTGATGATCCTACAAAAGCTACAAGATTGTGTGAACAAGAGGACCCTTGGTCATAAAATTGCATCAAAATTTCCGTAATTAAATACTTGCATAATTGTCTATGGAAGCATTTAATGGTACATTATAAAAAATAATGCACTATGAAATAACTTGTATAAACATAAATAAATAGAAATATGAATACAGTAACCATAGAAAGCACAGTAAATCAGGGCATACAAAAGGTATGGGTGTTTTGGACAACTCCTGAACACATTACAAATTGGAATTTTGCAACTCCTGATTGGCATTGTCCATCGGCGGAGCATGATTTAAAGGTTGGAGGAAAACTGAAGTATCATATGGCTGCCAGAGATGGAAGTATGGCTTTTGATTATGCAGGAACCTTTACCAATATTCAATCAGAAGCTTTGCTGGAATATACCTTAGATGACGGTAGAAAAGTATCCATAAAATTCAATGAAAAGGATGGCGCAACGCAAGTTCTTGAATCCTTTGAGGCAGAAAATCAGAACCCCTTAGAAAGGCAACGTCAGGGGTGGCAAGCGATACTAGACAATTTTAAGAAATACGTTGAATCTAATTGATTTACTTCCGGAGTTCATGAGCGGGTATCTTCTTGATTTATTGATAGCCAGGAAAAGCAAATGAATAAAACAGTTGACAATTATTTGATCGAAGGTTGTGGAAGGTGTCCGCTTGGAGCAACCCCCGATTGTAAAGTTCACAGGTGGATTCCGGAATTGGAATTGTTTAGAACCATAGTTCTCGAATGTGGTTTGACTGAAGAGTGTAAATGGGGAGCCCCTTGCTACACCTTTCAAAATAAAAATGTGCTCATGATAAGCGCCCTTAGAGACTATTGTTGCATCAGCTTTTTCAAGGGCTCTTTACTAAGTGACAACAAAAGTTTGTTAGATAAACCAGGAGAAAATTCCCAGGCAGCTCGATTGTTTAAGTTTACCAATATTGAACAGGTAAAAGACATAAAAGATGATATAAGAGCCTATATTTTTGAAGCCATCGAAGTAGAGAAATCTGGCTTGAAGGTAAATTTCAAAAAGAAGCCGGAACCTATTCCTGAAGAATTGGAAGAGAAATTTGAAGAAGACCCGTACTTGAGAACTGCATTTGAAGCGTTAACCCCTGGACGACAAAGGGGTTATATCATTTATTTTTCACAACCTAAACAATCAAAGACCAGAATAGCAAGAATTGAAAAAGCTGTACCAAAGATTCTGAATGGAGAGGGGTTGCATGATAAATACAAAGCAATGAAGAAATAAACCACTTCCTTATTAACCCCGTGACAATTTTTGTTATTCTTTACCCCTTATTTCTGCCCATTGTCGTAAATTATTGACAATCCGTGTGATTAAGATTTTGCATTGGTAAATAGATTTTGTAAATCATCACAAATCTTAATTAAGATACATCCAATTATTTCATGGATCTGATTGGACCATTCAATCTGTGAAATGTGTTATACCATAGGGAATTCGTGCTATTGACAGTTGAAAATTTTTCAAATCTTTGTTGATCGGATGAAACAACGATATATGAAAGACGAGATTATCAGAATAAAGTCCATCACACAACTGCACGAAATGTTAGGGTTCGAAAAGCCCAAACATCCATTGATCAGTGTCATTGATGTTTCCAGACTCAAGATTACCAAGGACATGATCAATGTAAAGACGGCTACCAACATGTATTATATCGGTTTGAAAAGCGCCGATTGCGGCATTAGGTATGGAAGAAACCACTATGACTTTGCAGAAGGGGTCCTGGCTTTTCATGGGCCCAATCAGGTTTCCTATGCAACCTCCGAGAAAGAGTTTGATAAAGAAAGCGGGTGGATGCTTTTCTTTCATCCCGATCTGATCCGGACCACTCCTTTGGGTGAAAATATTGAGAACTACTCTTTCTTTTCTTATGATGTGCATGAGGCGCTCCATTTATCTGATAAAGAGAAGCAGACATTAAACGATTGTGTTGAGAAGATCAGGGAAGAATATAACGAACGAATTGATAACCACAGTCAGCGCGTCATTGTTTCAAGCCTCGAGCTATTGCTGAACTATTGTTCAAGGTTCTATGAGCGACAGTTCAATACACGCACCGCAAAAAACAAAGACGTGGTAACACAAGTTGAAAGCATCCTGAAAGATTATTACAAATCAGGTCAGCTGACTGAATACGGACCTCCTTCCCTTCATTTTATTGCGGATAAAGTAAATCTTTCCCCTACCTACTTGAGCGATTTGTTAAAGAAGGAAACCGGTAGAAGTGCAAAAGATCATATCAATGATTTTTTGGTTGAAAAAGCCAAAAATATGCTACTTGGCACCGAGGATTCCGTGTCTGAAATTGCTTATTCATTGGGGTTTAATTATCCTCATTACTTCAGCCGTTTGTTCAAAATCAAAACCGGCTTATCTCCCCAGAAATATCGGGATTTGAACTAAAAAAACTATTTGGTTACAAACAGAAAGGAAGCCATCCAGCTTCCTTTTTTTATATCCTGTGATTTGTGTTTTTCTTTCAGCGATCGGTGTTAAAGATCTTGTTTATTAATGTCCAACTTTGGATAAAGGTTATTAACAAATATTATAAGAATTTAAGCCATGAAAAATACAGCATTAATTACAGGAGCAAGTAGCGGAATAGGTAAAGAACTTGCTTTTATTCACGCAGAAAAGGGTGGCGATTTGATCATTGTAGCAAGAAGAGCCGAAAAATTGGCAGCGCTAAAAAATGAGATCGAAACAAAACATTCAGTTGATGTGATGACCATAGCCAAAGACCTTAGTGTCCCGGGAGCAGCAAAAGAAATTTACGATG
This sequence comes from Splendidivirga corallicola, assembly GCA_030442035.1. Taxonomy (GTDB): domain Bacteria; phylum Bacteroidota; class Bacteroidia; order Cytophagales; family Cyclobacteriaceae; genus Splendidivirga; species Splendidivirga corallicola. Next base: position 88,617 of record JAUJEA010000012.1, on the reverse strand, counting down.
AAGTAAAAACTGCGGGAGTTCAGGTTGATTACCTGATCAACAATGCGGGATTTGGACTAAGGGGAAAATTTCATGAATTACCCTGGGAAAGGCAATATCAGATGATGCAGTTAAACATGATCGCGCTGTCGGAAATGACTTACCTGTTTTTACCGGAAATGGTCAAACGCAATAGTGGCAAAATACTAAACACCTCCTCTACCGCTTCCTATATGCCAGGACCATTGCAAGCCGTGTATTATGCAACTAAAGCTTATGCCACTTTCTTTGGTAATGCCTTAGCTGAGGAGCTACATGACACAAATATTAGTGTGACCACATTAATGCCGGGAGCTACGGAAACGGAATTTGCTCAAACTGCTGATATGCACAAGACGGAGATGTTCCAAAAAGCAGTTTCTGCCCGTAGTGTTGCAGAAGACGGATACAAGGCCATGTTAAAAAGTAAACTGGATGTCGTTTCAGGTTTAACTTTTGCACAAAAAATAATGGTTTCTATGATCCCGCTTACACCCAAAAAGATGCTGCTAAAACAAATCCGTCAAATGCAGGAGGTTTAGTAAAAGAAAATATTGTAAAGCTTTCGGGTGTCAGGTCTCAGGTTTCAGTCCCTCTATGATTTTGCAGTCCCGTTACAAATTGAGATAAGGGATGGTAATTATGAGTTATGAGTTATGAATTATGAATGAATGTACATCCCTAAATAAGGTTGACCGTTTTCATTTATTTTTTTCTTGATAAATACTGATTTTAAAGTTAGTATCATTTCGGTATTGATACAGGAATTTATTAGGTGTTATTCTTTTGATTCCATTGTTTCCGGCGATGATCATAGTCCTGTTTTTTGATAACCTATATTCCACAATTGACAATGTGGTTGCCTGAATTGTTTAGTTTATAAAAAGTATTGTAACTTTAAGTATCACAATATTTAATGGAGCTTTAGTATGAAAAGAAGTATTAAGGAAACAGATTTGCGTGGGACTCCGGAGACTCAATTTAATTGAATGGTTCATGATAAAAGGACATAAATAACAAACCAATTATAAAACGAATACCTGTTTATGAAAATAGTATACTTTTTTTTCTTGATGACTATTATTGGTCAGATTTTACACGCACAAAGTAAACCGGATAACCTAAAAATCAGCGATAAGATTCCGTTATTGAATCCAGACAATATTGTTAAAACTACGGACTATTTCAATTGGGGAGGTTCCATTTATAAGGATAATGAAGGGATTTACCATCTATTCTATTCCCGTTGGAAAAAGAAACACACCTTTTATGGTTGGTTGACCCATTCAGAAATTGCCCATGCCACTTCATCAAGCCCTAAGGGTCCATGGGAATACCTTCGCACAGAACTTAAGGGTCATGGTAAAGGCTATTGGGACGCCATTACGGCCCATAATCCAAAAATAAAGTTTTTTGACGGCAAGTTTTACCTATATTATATATCCACCAACATGGGCGATAAGGATTACACCGAAAAGGAACTGGAAGAGACCTCGCAAGTTGGCTATAGTCATCCCAACTGGAAAATACTGCGTCCCAACCAACGCACAGGTGTTGCGGTGTCAAATTCCATTAATGGGCCCTGGGAGCGATTAGACCTCCCTTTGATCGAGCCATCTGGTCCCATTACCACCCTCACCGTAAACCCGGCAATAGCCAGGAACATGGACGGGAAGTACTATTTGGTTGTAAAAGGGGACAAGCCCAATGAGACGCGATTTATTCGCAATCAGGCGGTGGCTATTTCCGATTCTCCGTTAGGCCCATTTAAAATGCAGCCCAAAGCGGTAATAGATTATATGGATACGGAGGACATGTCCATTTGGTACGATAGCGATCGGAATCGGTTTTACGGTGTGTTTCATGCCCATTCTTATATCGGTTTGATTACCTCGATCGACGGGACAATTTGGGAAAAGGCCAAAGATGAAGTTGTTACCACTAAAAGCTTAGATATGGAAGATGGGACGGTGCTCGAACCAGTGCGCATGGAACGACCATTTGTCTATGTAGAAAATAGTGTCCCTGAAATATTATTATTAACTGCTAAGTTCAAGGATGAGTCGTATACTGTTTGTATACCATTAAAAACCAAATCCTCCGGTGAACTGCAAAAGAAGAAATAGGAAGTAAATTACCCCCACCAAAGGTGGGGGCTTTCAATGGTTTTTACCTCCATAGGAGGTGAGTTAATCTCCGAATAGAGGAATATCTTTACTCCCATCCTCTTGCTGCCCTTCACCCTCTTGATATTTTACATAACGTTTGATCTTATCTTCATCTATACCTATTGTACTCACAATATAACCTCTCGACCAAAAGTGGTTGCCCCAGTAAGGCATTACCTTCAAATATGACTACCGTCTAAGACAGTGGTTTTAATAAGGTTAATAAAACAATTTTAACACCGGGTCCAGTAAATGGCTTTTCCCATCATGCCGCTTTACCATGCCACAAAGTTTGCTGTTGAAGGATTTAGCGAATCTCTGCATTACGAACTATCCGCCCATTGATGTAAAAAAATTAGTAGAGCCTGGAGGTGTAGCTACTGACTTTGGAGGGAGATCATTGGATTTTCAACACAATGAGACACTAACCGAATACAATGAATTTGTGTCGGGCGTAATGAATACCTTCCAAAATATGATCAAAGAAGAAAATATGAGTACTCCGGAGCAAATCGCCGATGTGATATTCCAGGCAGCTACTGATGAGAGCGATCAACTCAGATACAGGGCGGGGGCAGATGCAGAACAACTGTTAACTGCAAGAAGTCAAATGGAAGACGCAGAGTTCATCGATATGATGAAGCAAAATTTGCAATTGAATTAGAGCAATGTGGTCCCGGATGAAGTCCGGGACTTTTTATACTAACCAAAAAGAAGCTCATTGATCAAACGGCAATTCGAGTTCATAGAGATGTTCTTTAAAAAAGAATCATGACAGGAGTTGGATTTTATCGCTCATAACAGCTGTAGCATCACTAAAAAGTGATCATTTTTTTTGAGGAACTTTAACACCATCAATATTAGCATTCAGGTTTCAGGTTTCAGCCTTCAGCTTTAATGATATTTTTTAGCCTGCCAGAAGATTTTCTATCATATTACAGACCAGAAGTGTTAAAGTGATGAGGTGTTAAGATGTTGAATTTTCGTTACCAATCGTAATTCCTCATTTGAAATTCGTAATTTAATTCAAAATTCATAACTCAAAATTCAACATTACCTTAGCTAAATGAAGAATCAGGCACAAGATGCTCCTCTATGATCTTAATAATATTTTTAGGATATGGCACCCCCTTAAAAAAGTTTATTCTATCCGAAGCCTTTTAAAGAAAACTTCTCTATAACTGCTGCTGATTGAGATTTTGTGTGATCCGATAAAGATATGGTTATCTTCAATTTTATCTATGTAATGAATATTCACAATATAGGATTGATGCACTCTGACAAAGTCTGAGGGGGGCAATTGATTGAGCATTTCAACAAAGGTCATTCTGGGTGAATATACTTTATGATCAGTTTGAATATCAAGGTAATTACCGGAACCTTTGATAAACAAAATATCGTCAAAACGCACTTTGATATTCTTAAAGCCATCTTTTATAAAAAAGAATAATTGCTGTTTCCTTTGAGACTCAATACGCTCTTCAGCCTTATCAACAGCCAATTTAAACCTGTCAAATTCAAAAGGCTTGAGAAGATAGTCTACAGCATTATAATCATAGCTTTCGAGCGCAAACTCACTGTAGGCAGTGGTAAAAATAACATTGGGCTGTATTTGTAATTGTTGCAGCATTTCCAGTCCGGAAAAATAGGGCATATTGATATCCAGAAAAATCAAATCTACAGGATTGCTTCTGAGGAAATTCATAGCCTCTTCCGGCTCGTGAAAATGAGCAATTAGAGACAGTGTGGGAATTTTGGAAACATGAAATCTGATGACATCAATGGCCTTGGGTTCATCATCAATGGCAATGGCAGTCATCATGTGTTTGAAGTATTTATTTTAATGTTCACAATAAACATATCATCACGCTTATCAATATCAATGCTGTGTTTATCTGGGTAAACCAACTGCAGCCTTTCTTTTACATTTTTAATTCCTATTCCAAAGCCCTGTTCTCTGTGGAATACTTCAAAATTTGCATCATAAGTATTGCTGCACTCGAAGTGTATGGTGTTTTCCTGACAAACTACGCTTACTAATAATTCGGATTCACCTTTTGGGTTTACACCGTACTTAAAAGCATTTTCGACAAAAGGAATGAATATCCCCGGACTGATCTGATAGTCATCTATATGCTCAAATTTCAGCTCTACATGTGGGGGAATGGCACACCTAGCTTCCTGTATTTTGATGTAGTCTTGCAGATATTTTGTTTCTCGTTCGAGCGATATAAAGTCCTTATTGATATCCTCCTGCATGTACCGGATCAAATTAGCCAATTGTGTGATACTATCTGCGGTTTTTGAGGCATTTTCCTGTATGGAACTTGCGTACAAGGTATTCAATGCATTAAATAAAAAATGAGGATTTACCTGTGACTTTAAAAGTTTCAACTCCGACTCTTTAGCACCAATTTTGAGGTTGAGTAATTGTTCTTTGGCTTTAAGCCTTAACCTGATATAACCGTAGATAAAAGATAAAACCAACGATATAAAAAGGACTCCTGTTAAAATAAATAAAAAAGCAACAAAACGCTCTCCCCTACCTACTGCTCCAACGTTCCACCCATAGGTAATTGAACTTATATAGTAGCATGAACAAAGTGCTAATAAAACCAGCAAATACTTTTTAATGTTCTTCTCATCGATCAACAAAGGAGTTGCATAAAAGGCATTGCAATAAAACACGGCCAGTATAATAGCCAGGATCATAAACATCACGCCACCGTCTACAATAGCGAGCAATACGAACAGTAAAAAGACAACGATCACATTACCAATAAACTCCAGCAACTTCAGAAGGACCTTTTCTCTGTAGATCAGAAGGCTATAAATGTGGGATAAAAAAGTTATGGGAAGCAAAAAGAACAGAGGAAACAAGAAAATCCAGATCGCTTGTTCGCTATCCAAGGGTGCAAATGATCTTACAAGCAGAAAGTCGTTTTTTCCTTGGCCTTCTCGCGTAAGAAGTAATAATCCCAAATGAATTCCAACTAGCAAATAAAGAAAAAGCACACCGAAAAGATATAATCGATACTTCCTTCTATTTTTTTCTAGGATTAAAATGGGATATAGTACCAAAGTGTGGATGTAAACGAGGGCCATTCCTGCCAGGGCAAGATAGGTTACAAACCTGATCCTTTCTGAGAAATACAATGGAAAATCAGGATTGATGGCTGGAATAATTGAAGCAAATATAACGGCAAAAGAAATGTGTGTCAGTAATTTTGTCTTATCTAATGGATAAAGTGTAATGGCTGTCATGCGTACCGTTTCCAAATTATAGTGCTAACAATTCATTCAATTTCGGATAAAGCTTCTCCTTCTGGTAGGGCTTAGGAGCATTATAGTCTACAATGTTTCCATATTTATCCACAATCAAATACATAGGTAAAAATCCTTTTAAACTATTTTTCAGAATTTTCTTTTGTAAATCAGGAAGCATAAGAGCATGATATCCTTTTAATTTATATGCCTCTATGCCTACTTTCCATTTTCTTATTTCATTGTTCTTTCTCCCATAATCACTATCAGCTCGACTTAAATGAACAAATACAATTTCTTCGTGCCGATAGTGATTCATCAATTCCTTTAATGGACCCAGCCCATCATCAAAATAACTTTCAAAGGGTTCCGCAATTGATATGTAAAGTACTTTACCATTAAATTCTTTTCTTTTAATCAGATCATCCAGATCCGAGAAATGTTCCGATTCCACCAATATTTTAACAGTATTTGTTCCGGAATACGATAGTTCAAAAGGATAGGTAAGAACATACCCAATAGCTATAAAAAATGCCGCTATCCCCAAAATCTTCAATGTGATTTTCATTTTTCTAGTGATAAGAAGGTAAACCCGGTGAAGCCATTGTGATGATCAGCTATATTTCTAATAGCACATCATTTAATTCACCTTCCGGATATCTTTTAATAAGCTCAGATACCAAATCATCAAAAAACTCGACTTCAGGATATTGTATTAGGTGATTGGCAAGGTAATAATAGATAGATTCCTCTGGTAATACTTTTATAGCAATCTGACATTTTTGCATGCTGAATTCATTGTAAAGGATATGCTTTTTATTGATAATATTCATCTTAAAGTTAAGATACAATTCCAGATATTCATTGTATTCCTCACTTATTAAAATGGCCTCATTGATTTTAGATTTGTCAAACTCAACCACATCCATGATTTCTTTGGGAATTTCTTCTGAGAATAGCGATTGCATTTCCGTTTCTTTGGAAAACCTTAAAAATTTCAGAAACTCTTTTCTGGCCCCAAATTCAATTTCAGCTTTAATATAGTCGTAAAACAGTGGGCTGAGTTTTTCTTTCTCTTTTTCCAACCTTGCCAACAATTTTTGAGTGACTTTTTTGAGCTGGGCTATCACTATTTTCATGGATTTCGATGCATATAGCTCCAATCTCTTGTCTATAGTATTATCAAGGGCGAATGATTTTTGATAATAATAATTTTGAAATGAATCAGATCCCGTGAATTCCAATTTTGCTTTATCCCAACCTTTATAGATTATGTCAATTTCAAGCTTTTCACCCGGTCCAATTAAATGGGTGGTCAGTCCGTGGGTATAAAACTTAGCACAGTGTCCATAATAGTGCTTATCAGTCAAGTTGTCAAATAACAGTGACTGAAAGTTTTGATTGATTAACTTTTTATCCGGGCTTAAATAAAGTACAAAAGGAATCTTTACTTTTTCAAATTGAAAAGTAAAAGTACTATCATCTGAAATTAGCTGGTATTTGACGGATCTTGAATAAGGAGAATGAAACGGAAGTTCACTCAAATAAATCGTATCTGTTGGCCAGTTGTGAACTTTTCCTTTAATAATTGTATGGATTTCCTGGGCATAGCCGGAAACACTGAAAACCAGTAGGAATAGCATGTTTAAGGTGATTCTTTTTTTCATGTTTTTACTTTTTTGAAGTAAAACTAAAATCACCTGAACACCTCCTGAAAAAAATGTGACCATCCTGTATCAGGATGGTACAATATGATTATGGCATGTTATGTTTGATAACTCGATTCCCTTCAGGGTTACTCGATCTCCGGTGTTTCCAATTCAGCAAGGGAAGCCTTAATTTCTTCGGAAGTCAAATCATGCCTGACAATATTGCCTGCGAAGTAATCTTCATAAGCCTTCATATCGAAATTACCATGACCACATAAGTTGAATAAAATAGTTCTTGATACACCTTCTTCTTTACATTTTTTGGCTTCTGCAATGGCTGTTGCAATGCCATGTGTTGCTTCAGGAGCCGGAATGATCCCCTCTGTCCTTGCAAATGTGACTCCGGCCTCGAATACTTCAATGTTATCATGGGCGACAGCTTCAATCAATTTGTCTTTTAACAACTGACTTACAATAACTCCTGCCCCATGATACCTTAAGCCTCCTGCATGAATTGGTGCCGGCACAAAATTATGGCCTAACGTATACATCGGCAATAAAGGAGTCATGCCTACTGTATCCCCAAAATCATATCTGAATACACCCCGGGTCAATTTCGGACAGGAAGTAGGCTCACTGGCAATACACCTGATATTCCTCCCTTCATCAAAATTTAATCTAAGAAACGGAAAAGCCAAGCCGGCAAAATTGGAACCTCCACCGAAGGGTGCGATCACAATATCAGGCATGTCGCCTGCTTTTTCCATTTGTACCACAGCCTCTTGCCCAATAACGGTTTGATGTAACTTTACATGATTGAGCACACTTCCTAAGGCATACTTCGTGTCCTCATTCATGGCCGCTCTTTCCACCGCTTCGGAAATAGCAATGCCCAATGAACCCGTTGTATCAGGGTCCTGGGCCAGGATTTTTCTTCCCGCTTCAGTAGCATCGGAAGGAGAAGGGAAAACTTTAGCACCCCAGGTATTCATCATGACTTTTCTGTATGGCTTTTGATTATAGGAAAGCTTTACCATGTAGACCTCACAGTCTATATCAAAATGATTACAGGCAAAAGCCAATGCACTCCCCCATTGCCCTGCACCTGTTTCAGTCGTGATCCTTTTAATTCCTTCCTGTTTGTTATAATAGGCCTGGGGAACGGATGTATTGGGTTTGTGCGAGCCGGCAGGGCTCACCCCTTCATATTTGTAATAGATCTTTGCAGGAGTATCCAATGCTTTTTCCAATCCATAGGCCCTGTATAAGGGAGTTGGTCTCCAGATAGAATAGATATTTCTGACTTCATCAGGAATAGCTATCCATTTTTCTCCTGATACTTCCTGCTTTATCAACTCCATGGGAAACAATGGAGCCAAGGCATCCGGCCCAATGGGTTCTTTTGTTCCGGGATGTAAAGGTGGCAGCGGCTTGTTCGTCATGTCTGCAATAATGTTATACCATTTTTCAGGTATCTCTTGTTCGCTTAGGGTGATTTTTCGATGCTTCATTTTCAATATTTCTTGTAATTATTATAGTTACCCATGTTGAATACATGAATCAGGGCCTTGGCTTACTCAAAGGCTTTAAAGATCATGACTTCATACATAATGTTGGTTGTGGTTTAATTGCCAAATTGATTTGAAATATTCATTACTTTTTTTCCGAATAAAGTAACGCTTATAAAGATAAGAAGTAAAGTGTTGGATAAAAATGAGCATCCATATTGTTTTGGTCCAGGTTATTCTTTGTGAGCAACCTGCCAATCAATATCAAATCTCGCCTTGAGGTAAGACCTCAATGGGCCCAATCCGATTTCCGCCCTGCGTTTGTCCACATATTCAGGGTCCTTGATTGGATGGGGTTTGCGAATTAAATTTTCAAATTTTATCTGTGTCCCATATAGTTGCTCTTTCCCCTCCTCTACCAATAAACGATCCTTCATCTTGGCATATCGAAGCGGCTGCGCCTCTCCTTTTTTGAAAGCTGCTTCCAACATAGGAAAATACTTTGCTCGAACCTCATAAGTACTATGATTGATAATAAGCGCTGCCCCTGCCGCTGCATATTCCGTCACCCCGGAGGCCGTTGGCCAACCATACTTGTTTAGTAGCTCTATCAACCTTTTTTCATTTTCCTCCTTATTTATCTCCTCCATCGCGAGTATAGGAAAAATGGATGGTGAACTAAAGTATCCGCCATTATCGATGTATTTCTTCCTTTCGATGTTCCCGGCATACATAAAGCCCTGATCTTTGATGATCATCCTGAACAATTCTTTGGCAAAGGGTTTATTCCTGATAGCTCCATTTTTCGCTTCATATTTCTTAAGCTGTGACTCTTCAACCCTATCCCACCTGGGATCATCAATGAGACTTAAGAAATGAGGCGCGTACAGTGCCGTTAAGGTAGAATCATTTTGGAGTGCATGGTTCAGAAAAAAGAAGGAGGTATCTCTCATCTGTGAAGTCCATAGCAGCGCTGAAGTGGAAGCAATCTTATAAGACACTTCGTGAGAGGGGTTTTGTGTGAAGGCTGTAGCATATTTCATCAAAGCAGGCACCAACAGTCCTTCATCCTTTAAGCTGTCTGCCTGACGTACATAATCTTGTCCAGAGGCAGCCTGAAACATCACCAGGTATAAAGAAAAGATAATTGTTTTTTTCATAGATCTCTGAATTTAAAGTTGAGCAGCAATGCTACCATGATTCCCTCATTAAAAAATAAAATGTCGACAGACTACAGGTTTTGGTGTGTTTATGACGTTTGATGGTTTCAGCTCAGACTCTTTTCAAGCCTGATCACCTTGCATGTTAAAAGTCCCGGATACATTGTTATCAAGCCTCTAAAAATTCCCGCTCTATTAGTACCTTCGCAAAAAATAAAATTAACCGACTATTTGAAATGAACTTAAAATCACCGCTTGGAAGGCTGCGTTTGCTGGCCATATTGGAAGGTGTAAGCTATTTACTTTTTGGTATCACCATGCCCTTGAAATACATGTTGAGCATTACAGAACCAAACTTCTATGTAGGGTTGGCACATGGCTGGCTATTTATCCTGTACATCATTTTATGCTTTCAAAACATTTACCTCCATCGCTGGAACTTTAAAATCTCATTCCTGGCACTGGCCGCTTCGCTCATCCCTTTTGGAACCTTCGTAGCAGATGCCAAAATCTTTAAACATACTGCGAGTCGGCAGGAAACACGTTAGGGAAAACATAAGCGTTTCCTGAACATGCATTAAATTACTGATTAACAAAATGTTGAATTTTGAATTATTAGTTTTGAATGAATTACGAATTTCGAATGACAAATTACGAATTATGTATAGGTTGAAGGTATTCAGATTTTAGCCTACACGAGTGTCAACTGTTTGAAACATTTTGTCCGGAACAGAAGGGAAACGAAACTTCTAGTAAGTAAACTGGCAAACTCATCGGCTTGCCAAGGGTATTTTTATTTATTGTTTCCTGTTCTTGGAAGTAGTCCGTCTGTTGTTAGCTTTTCTATCAGTTTATCAACCGAACTTTTTGCTGATCCGGATAATCCATAAGATGCGAATGAACTCAGATTAGCTCGCCACATGGTTGATTTGGAATCGGGTCTGATAAGTCTGATGTCAAAAGATGCTCCGGTATTTGTAGTGGTCAATGAAGTCTCATGCCGGTGTATTGTGTTTCTTGATTCTGTTTGTTGAATTGTCATTAAGAGCTTCGGTCCAAACTCCTTTATTTTATTGTCAACATCCTCTTCACTTTCCAGCGATAATGGGCCAAAGTAATGATAACTTGTTTCAACACCTTTACTTTTTAATGACTGATCTAAGTAGTTGTTGAATGAATCAAAGAAGTGTTTTGCATTGTCAGATCCACGCACCACGATGTAGAGTCGACCGATCTTTTCATTAAAGTCCGGGGCTTTATTTGATGTGATATTGGCTGATATACATCCCGACAAAATAATGACGAATCCAAGGGCTATTTTTCTCATAGTTAAGAGGTTAAAACAAGCCATATGCAGCAAATAGCATTCCAGATATTGGTTTATGCTGGTATGGATTTGCCCTGAATCGGGTTCGGAGGAATGTGCTAAATTATGGAGATAAGAATTCTATCCAATCTCTTAGATTGGGTATGATTTTAGTTATTACCTACATCCGTTTTTCTTTGGTGAAATCGTTGCCATAACAAAGCTAAACCTCCGGTAAGCAAACCTAATACTATCCAGTAGATTGGTGCGATGATCAGTAAACCTATCCTGTCAGAATGTATTCCAAAACTATCCAGTAACTTCTGTTCATCCGGGTGGTTCATTAAATAATGGTCAAGGAAAATCAGATGAATAGAAGTGATGACAATGCCGGTGAACAAGGCATTCATGAAGGTCTTAACGAATAATCTGTTATTATATGATTTTACAGCGTATAAGGCAATTAATATAATTATTGTAATCCAAACAAAAATTTCGAAGTCTGCAGGAATAATGAATGCAGTAAGCAGTCCTGCGGTAATTCCTATAATCAAGCCAATGAAAATTGTCTTAAGCGCCATGAAATTGTTGATATTAAAACATAGAATGTTAAACAGCAGCAAACCTAGGTTTGCTGCTGTTTCTATAAGATTAATTTTCATTTCTGTATTTGTATTGTTTACTACGACCAAGGAGGTGATTATCATACCAACTTAGTTTATTTTTTTGGGATGTGTATTTGAATTGGATTCAACAATCCATTTTTCTTCGTACAACGAGGTGTATTCAATACTTACAATAAACGGTAGCTCATAGTATTCCGGACTTCCCAGGTAATCATAAATCTTTTTTTCGTTCTCGGTATTGTACTGGTATGTAAAAATAGTGATTATCTCAGATGCCGGAATGGCTCCTCCTGCTTCTAATCCGTAAGTCTGCGTAAAAACACCAAAATCTTTAAGTTTGGGATAAACCGTATCAAAAAAGTCGGGTATATCGTATACTTTCCCTTTATCCATCATTTTACCGGATTCGATGATAGCGGGTCCTAATCCGTTATTCCTCACAGTTACGCTCAGTTTAACCACCTTAGAAATAATCGAGTCCTTGTCATCGACAGTTACCGAGCTGGTTACATTCTTGTTGAAAGTAAGTCGGGGTCTTACTGATAATCTACTCTGTTCTTTCATTAGATTTGTTTGGTACAAAAAAATGAATAAAGTCATTAGACTAATCAGTATAGCTGAAAGTCCCAATAATCTATCTGTATTAGAATCTATTTTTAGTTTTTTCATTAATACCTTTGCTACTATTTATGCACCACAAAGTCAAGCTAAATTAAGTATACGCCCAAGTTGCTTGAATCACTGACGGTTCTAAGTTACATTATCCTTTCAAACGGCTCGGCTCGCATGTTCATTTTAGTGTTTGTGTGTACCTTGAATGGTGAATATAACGCATGAATTTGAGTGTTCCAAAGGGTAGCGCTGGAGGCCCTCTACCAGTCGCAGGACCGCAGTGCCTGATCTACCATCAGGAGAGCATCTCATGAAGATGAATGATTTTGCTATGGTACTTTTATTTTGGCAAAGCTAGCTTTGCGTTTTATTAACTTTGTTTTTTGGAATAGGGTGTTTTCATTTTTGTCTGTAGTATGGATAAATAAAACTTTTAAAAGATGAAAACTTATTTTTCCGAAACAAAAGGTGTTTTAACAGTATTCATTTTTGTAATCGCTTTTTTTTCCTGTACAAAAGATGATGATACTATTCAACCAGACCCTGCCAATAAAGAAGTGACAGAGACCAAAGCAACCGAGCAAGACCTCAACTTTGCCAACGAAGCCGATATGCAGAAGGCCTATGGAATCATCTACCGTTTCAAGTTTGTTGGCGACAAGGCCGTTCTTTCCAAGCAGTTTCCAATTCCGGATGAGCATCAGGATGCTGGTTTTGCAACATTGGAAAAAAACCAGGCTATTGCGGATTTTGTTGTAAAAATAATTCCTGAAGACCTACGGGGAAAGCTGGAATACTTTTACACCTTTGTTGGGGGAACCTATGGTTCGCCACAGGGCTATGCCGATCCTTTTGACCGATGGACGTTCAAAAAATGGCTGATTGGAATAGGTTCTTTTTTGGGCGATGAGCCAAAAGATATACTTGAGGCCACCTTTGTACACGAATATGCCCACTTTTTATCCTTGAACAGTAAGCAGGTAAACCCTATTGACCAAAATACTTCTATATGTCCGGATATGGAGCTGAACCTGGGTGAGGGTTGTGCAAAAACTGACTCGTTCATCAAATTGTTCCATGATAAATTTTGGAAAAACATACCTGTGGGCGACCAAACATACTGCGAAAGCCATACAGAAGACTTTGTGAGCGGTTACGCCTGCTCCAACTACGCAGAGGATTTTGCCGAGACGTTCACACACTTTGTCTTTAAACCCAAGCCAACGACCAATACCATTGCAGACCAGAAGATAAAGTATCTCTATACTTTTCCCAAGTTGGTAGAGGCCCGCAATAAAATAAGGCCAAACATCAAATTCAATAAAAGGGTTGGTAGTGGTATTTAGTCCTCTATACTCGTAAGATCGCTACGCTTAACCTACAAGTAGAAAGGAGCCTTCACTTAACCACCCTCAGAGTCACTCGCTAGAGGACTCTGAGTAAACAAAGGGAAAAGATCAATCTATGGAACTGAAAGTTTCAAAAGACAACGAGCAAAAGGAACAAAGACAGATTTGAAAATTGAAAACATTGAAAAAAGTAAATTTAAAGAAATAAGCACAGAGCACCTCAGAGTCCTTTACCAAGTGACTCTGAGGGGTAGGAATCTTGGCCGAATCCATAACTTTATAAACATACATTTCATCTAAGATTAATTGGGTGATACATTCATACAACCAGTCGTACTTTTTGCAGTTACCTGGTCATAAATATTTAATTCACCATGAACACTAAATCTTTATCGAATTTCAAGTAGACAACACTTTTTCTATCCTATAAAAATAACAAGATCAAAAGCCATGAAAATTTTCGCCATAGTTTCTAATAGTAATTATCAAACACAAAATACCAAAGCTTTGGTATTGTTTAGACATTCAGGTTTTTCTAACTAGTAAATTCTCGGTATTTGTAAAGATTATTGAAGCGGTTAAAGTGGAGATTTTATTATGGAAAGGACATTCGATTTCCTAATAGAACATGTATCAAGGAAATCAGTCGATAATAATCATTCAATTATATATACTATTTATTTGAAATGGAATCCAAGAAGATATTAAGAAATACCATAATCATTTTATCATTAGTAGTAATTATAATAGTTCTCGTAATTCTTAATCAAATAGGTTTTTTCGACAACCTAAGAATTTCTAATCCTTTAAACGTCCAAATGTTTCTGATGATAACCTTCGCCGGTGCTTTTGGGGGATTGCTATTTACCGCTCGTGATGACGGTTTTACTAAGCCTCATCGTGATCCGGAAAATAAATATGCATGGAAACTTGGTTGGGTATCGGATTGCGCATATGGCATCGCTGGAGGTTATGTAGTATTTCTTATTCTTCCAAACAACTCTAATCTTATAGATTCCACAAAAATTCTCTCATTTCTACAGCCTTTGGCACTGGCTCTAGTGGGTGGTTATGGCGGGAGAAGTTTGGTAGATAGGGCTTTGGCAAATGTTGCAAATGATGCTAAAGAGGCTATAAAAACCGCACAAGAAACTAAAACACAGATGATTCAAATCCAAGAGTCAGATACGCTGGCAATAGAGTTGGTAATGCAACATCTTGATGAAAATTCGGAAGTTCAAGACATACAGGAACTACAGGAAGCAATAAAAAAAGCCTCTTTGACAACCAGACTTGAAATTTTTAGGGAGGCTAGGGAATTTAGAAAATCAAACTGGGAGAAAAATCCGGAACTTATAGAACGGACGATTCCAATATTTAAAGCACTTATAGAAAATTCAGCTGGTGAAAAATTTCATAGAACTCATGCGCAATTAGGTTATGCCTTAAAAGATCAAACTAACCCCAACTGGAAAGAGGCATTTGAAGAACTCAGTAAAGCAATAATGCTAAGAGATGATAAAGGAGCAAAGGGATTTCTTATGTACGAATTCAACCGTGCCATTTGCGGCATCAAGTTACAATTGGAGCGAAATTTGATATTACAGGATATCAAGGCAGCAGCAAATAGGAAAGAGTTGAGTAAAAAGATGAGGCTGATGAATGATTTTAAGAATTGGGCTGAGGTGAATGGTGAATCTATTAATCAAATATTGGGACAAACCCCTTAAGTATTACAAGTTGTCTTAATTTAATTTCCTCAAGGTTACTCCTTCAGGACCCTAAGCCTCTTCGCTTTCAATTTTTAGGGATATTCGTGAAAAAGAGGGAAAATGTGTTAACCGAATAAAATTTGGTAATAGGCTGGTATGGATTTCTCTGTTTTTTCTTTTGATGAGTCTCCAAGACACATAATTGGTTATTTTCCGGATTTTTCGAGCACACTTTCCCCTTTAATCATTTGATTGTTAACCTCTTATATGTGTATGAATAATTAAGCGGCCTGTTTAGGGACCTTATCAGCAGTGATTTTTTCTATCATTCTAACCGCATTGGCGGTGTGTATACCAAAGAAGATCCAGAGCATCTCCGTTTTGCTGGTGCGTGCCTTTATCTTATGGAGGTTGTAATGGTTTTTTTCGGTTCCAAAACTGCCCTCTGTTCTGGTGGCCCTTTCCTTTGAAAGAAGCTTTCTGATTTCCTTTCTTTGCTTTTCGTCCTTGGCCGGTTTGCCCTTTCTAACAAAGCTAGTGAAGATCCCTTCTTTCTTACAATAACTCCTGTTGGCATTATTAGCATAAATACCATCCGCTGATATATGAGTACAATAACCAAACAGTTGTTTATGCAGGTTGATGGAAGATTGTAAACGGATGCCTTCATGAAAAGCATCAAAGTTTAAGTGCTCTATGAAATTAATGCCGCCCGCCTGGATCATGTTCACCTTGGCACCAAACTCTACTCGCTTGACTTCTTTGCCCCGGACGATGGGACGGATATAATCCTTGTCTATGCTAACAATCTTATTGGCAGGATGCTCACCTGTTTGATATTGATAACTTTGTTGTTCATATATTTTGGCAATGGTTTGTCTTCTTTTATAATAGCGAGTGGGTAGTTGTATATATGCAGGTAAATCGACCACTATAGTATCAAGTTGCCCGGCAAGCTTATCGAGTAGATATAATAAGCTTTTGATCCTTTTGCGTTTGTTTTTAAAAGTTTTCTTCCTGCTTTTTTGATAGGACAGATACTTTGACTTTTGAGTTGCATACCTGTTACGGGGCATGGGCAAACCGGCCATCTTACAAATCTTTTTCATTTGTTTGTAGAGCCATTCACAACATTCCCATAGTAGTTTTACTTCAGTAGGGTAACGGATATAACTCTCATAGGCAGTGGCATCGCAAAGCATTACATGGGTATCTGAAAGATACTTGCCCCAGCTATGAGCCAATATGGATTGTAAGGAAGTTATGTCCATCTTTGAGGACAACTCCGAACGGATATCACTGATCAATTTGAACCCTGGAATTTGATCTGTGGGTTTAAAATAAACCCCACAGAAAAACTGAAAACTATAATCGGTCGATAATCTCTCCATCAGTTTACGGTCAGAATAACCCGTATAGGCCTTCAAAAACATCAGCCCCAGTTTACCCTTAACCACCCTCAGAGTCACTCGCTAGAGGACTCTGAGTAAACAAAGGGAAAAGATCAATTTATGGAACTGAAAGTTTCAAAAGACAATGAGCAAAAGGAACAAAGACAGATTTGAAAATTGAAAACATTGAAAAAAGTAAATTTAAAGAAATAAGCGCAGAGCACCTCAGAGTCCTTTACCAAGTGACTCTGAGGGGTAGGAAGAAATAACTAAGTAAGCCGATTGTGTTTAGCATCTGTTACCAGCTTTTACTTTTCAAAAATTTCAAATCTAGTTGTTGAAATGTGCTTTTCGTTTTCAAATCCATCTATTCTAATTAATCGGTTCAAAGAGTCATAGATGTATTTGTCAATATTGCCCCATAGAAGATCCAATGAATAGCTGAATCCATTGTAGCCTGAATGATATTTTCTGTATCTCCTTTCTAGAAGTTTTTGGTCATTGTAAGTATTTATGAAATGAGATAGCGTGTGCCCTTTTGTGTCGAATACAATTTCGTCTGTTATCAACCCATCAATATTCAAAATTTGGTGCTCGTATCCAGTGAATCTCCCATTGACGTAATAGTTTATCTTGATCAAATCTTTACTTATATCATAAGTTTTTGCTTGAGCTGAACCAGATATTAGCTTGATAGAATCTTCAAAAACAGCAACACTAGGTTTAAAGGCATTAAATTCTATAATGTTAGGATGTTCTATATTAATCCACTTTTTGGCGATCAATTCGTTTTCTTCATTATAAAGGAAATATACTTTTTCTGCGAGATAAGATTCACCAGAATGAAATCTCCTGTGGACTTCAATTATTGAATCACGACTTAAAATATCACGTCTAAATATCAGCTTCGGTATTTGTTTTGCAAGTTGCCAATTAACCGTTTCTGGGTTTACGTATTCATACATTGAGTCGTACTTAGCGTGAATAGCATCCCAGTCGATTTCAATGTCCTGATTTATCTCCTCCAAGTAGATCTTCGAAAGGCTATCATTTTTGGTGCTTTGATATGATCTTTCAATGACCTTTGTTAAAGCTCCATCATGATCATATTCAAATGAAGTTCTTATTTGTTCTTCATAATCATACCCGAAGAGCGTAAATTCGTGTCTTCCTTCATCATTGAACCAAAATGAGTCAATTAGCTTTTCTGGTTTGTCATCGTAATGAAAGTATCTATATACATGACTGACCGTATTACCATAATTTACCGTATCTACATAAGGGTATTCTTGTCCGTAAAGAGATATTAATAAGGACTGAAAGATAAGTAGGGGAATAAATTTTTTAGTCAATTTTTTGTGTCTTGAAGTTCTTCATTGTTTCTTTTCATATAATCCAATGATTTAGAAAAGTCACAATTCAATTGATAGATATTGCTGGTAACAATTGGCTAAATACCACTAGTGGTATTCATTCGCACCGTATTTTATCTCTTAAAGCTAATAACTTAACCAAAAAGAATTATTCCTTATCACATGTTGTATACTTGATCAGGCATAAACTTCTAAAAATGAGATTCCTGCTTACGCAGGAATGACGTCTTCTTTTCGATAAGGCTTAAGTTAATAACATTGACCATAAGACTCGAACAGAAGGAATTTCCAAAATCCATATCTGCACTTAATCAATCAAAATCTCCGCCTAACCACCCTCAGAGTCACTCGCTAGAGGACTCTGAGTAAACAAAGGGAAAAGATCAATTTATGGAACTGAAAGTTTCAAAAGACAATGAGTAAATGGAACAAAGACAGATTTGAAAATTGAAAACATTGAAAAAAGTAAATTTAAAGAAATAAGCGCAGAGCACCTCAGAGTCCTTTACCAAGTGACTCTGAGGGGTAGGACGAATTTCTTACCAAATCCGTAATCCCCTTCACCATTGTAGCTGTCTAGAGGAACCATTATCTGGCCACCATTTGAAGAAAGCTTATCGAAAAGTGTTTGTATAACATCATTGGAATTATCACTTATAAAAATTGAAACAGCAGGAGAAAATGACCAAGCATGCTCATAATTACTTTCAGAAACCATGTAATCGATTCCATTTAACGTAAATACTCCATATTTAATGAGTTCAGGTGTACCACCTGCCTCTCCTTCAGCGTATTTTTTAATGCTTTTAATTTCAGAATTCGGAAAGATGGAGGTGTAAAAATTTATGGCCTCTTCAGCCTTTCCGCATTGATCACCTACAAAAGTTAGGAATGTTGTTATATTCATCTTTTCGTTGTTTAATCCAAAATTCTATTTAGTTACTGCCAATGTTTTGGCTATGAAGCGTAGGAACAGCCTGTCCCGATCATTCGAGAGTTTGATTGGTTAGGACTGTGTTTTATAGTTATTGTTAGCCACTGTTTTACTTTAAAGAGTTTCCACAATTTGAATGTTATTGCCGCATGTGTCATTAAAGACTGCAAACTTTACTGTTCCCATTTCTGTTGGTTTTACACTGAAATCAACACCAAGTTTTGTGAGTTTTTCATATTCAACATTAACATTATCAACGTCAAATTGTGTATATGGAATTCCTGCTTCCATCAATGCGTCTTGATATATCTTCGAGGGTTCGAAATGATTTGGTGCAGGTTCCAATAATAATTCCGGCCCATCTTGCCATTCCGGAGAAACAAGCGTTAACCATCTGTTTCCATCCTCTAATGGTGCATCCTTTTTAATAATGAAACCTAATTTTTCGGTATAAAATTTTAAGGCTTTTTCTTGATCTTGTACGGGAATGCTAATTAGTGTTACTTTCATATTTTAATGTCTTTTCTACGATTTGCGAAGATTGGGAATCCTAACCTATTTTGCTTCTCGAAACTTGCTCTTTTTGAAATTCACTTGGTGGTTGCCCAGTTTTAGTTTTAAATAGTTTGCTGAAAGAACCCAGGCTTTCAAATCCTACTGCAAAACAGGTTTCTGTGACGGTCATTCCATTTGTTAATTTTTCTTTTGATTTCTCAATTCTCACATCAATTAGGTACTGTTTTGGTGTTAAACCATAATACCTCTTGAAAAGTCTTTGTAAATGAAATTTTGAGGTAAAACGAATTTCCGATAAAAAATCTAAGTTCAAATCTTTCTCAAAATTATTATCAATATAATGGCGTGTTTCTATAATAGATTCAATCTGTTTTTCATTAGAATAACAGACACTTTGAATATGACTTAATTTTTTTTGGTAAAATGACATTTCCCTGGCTTTAGTATTTTAGTCAATTTGTGGCTAACGCCTATGTATGGCTTGTGTGCGCCATATTTGGCTAATAGAGCTAAACTAGTGAATTCTGCTGGAGCTCACAACGGTTTTAAACAGCGGCAGATTCACGGGTTAGCACCGCTTAGGCTTCAAATAGATCAGTTCGCACATGAGCTATACATCATATTGTGTGCTTTATATTTCAATAATCAGCTCTCTTTCGTATCCATTATACTTCTCATCGGCATATCCCTGTGGGTTGCATATGACCTTGGTTCTACCGATTTCGTAGTTCGTTGGCGTGTGAATATGTCCATGAATCCAATAGTCCGGCTGATGTTTTTCAATGAGTTCTTCCAAGTTCGAAGCGTATGCCGAGGAAATTGGGTCTTCCTGATAGTTAGGTGGAACGGACTTAATACTTGGAGCGTGATGGGTTACAACAATGTCAGTGTTGGATGTTGACTTGGACAGACTTTCGTCCAACCATTTGCGAGAAACTTGATGAAAGTTAAACGTGTCAATTGTTCGTAGTTTGGAGTAAGAAGGATCTCTTCGAATTTTCTTGTAGTCGTTCATCTTACCTTGGCAGATGTTCCCATATTCAACAGGATTTCCAAATATTGAAAAGTCAGTCCAAAGAGTTGCACAATGGAAAGTAATTCCATCGATTTCTAAAGATTCATTTTCGAGCACATGAACATTACTGTTCGTGGCTTCTTGCTTGATCTTATTAAGTGTCTTCGGATAAGACCCCTTGTAGTATTCATGATTACCAAGTATGTAGATGACTGGAATGTTCTGAATGTTCTCTTTAATCCAGTTAATCCCCTTAACACCCAAGTTAACATCACCAGCAAGAATCAATAAATCACAGTTGTTGACAGGAAAGTCAATCACTCCGAATTCATGATGCAGGTCACTTAGGATTTGGATTTTCATGAAGCTTTGGGAATTACACTATTACACATAACAATTGGCTAAATACTACTAGTGGTATTTATTCGCACTATATTTTATCCTTTAAAGCTAATAACTTAATCAAAAAGAATTATTCCCTTTACCAGTTATAGGTTAAGCGTAGCGATCCTACGACCCGGGAGGATTATAATATTTCCTAATCCGTTTTCTTACTAAAAAAAAGCGTATGATTCCTATAAATAGCAGGATCATTGCGGCACCTAAAAAAGCATATCCCAGTGTCATGATCTTGTGAAAAATGTCGACTTTTATAATCGTTAGGCCAGAACCAAAAACAACAACAAAGGTTCTGAAATAAGCCAGGAATGTTCTCTCATTCGCCAATTTGGTTCTTTCTAATGCCAGCCAGTCAGACTTATTTAAATCCTCATTGTCCATATATCATACTAATTGAAGTTGTCAGCAATATTTAAAATGTATTCAGTAGCAGCTTTTGAGTGGATCTTTGTTGTATTGAAAATTGGGAAGTCCAAATCCTCCTCACGGATCATCAATGGAAATTCGGTGCAGCCCAAAACCACACCTTCTGCTCCAAGGTCTGTCATTGTCTTAATACTCTCTAAAACAAATGATTTCGATGAAGGAACAACTTTTCCAAATGTTAATTCCTTCTGGATAATTCTATGTAGTTCTTCAATCACAAAATGATCGGTGGGAGTTAGAACTTTGATATTATTTTTTGAGATCCTTCCTGTCACGAAATCTTCTTCCATTGAAAATTTAGTGCCCAGGAAACATACTTTTTCAATGCCTGACTCAAGGATCATCTTTGAGGTGGCATCAGCAATATGAAGTATAGGGATGTTCAACTCACCTTCCGCAATTTCAAAGATCTTATGGGGAGTATTGGCGCAAAAAATGATGGCTTCAGCGCCAGCTTTTTGCAGCCGCTTACCTCCGTCAATAACCAAGTGTGCAATTTTTTCCCACTCACCATCTCTTTGATATTTGTGAACTAAAGACTGATTGAGGTTGAAGAGCAATAGTGGTGGGTTGGTATTGTCTCCAAAATATTCATTGACAGATTGATTGATGCTTGCGTAATATTCAACAGTGGAGTGCCATGAAGTTCCCCCAATTAACCCAAGAATTCGCATTTTTTTCATTTGGAAGTTTTAGGATAATTCGTCGATATTAAACATAACGCCCATGTATGAGGCGTGTACTCACACTTGGTTAACGATTGCAAAATAGTGAAGTCTGCCGGTGCTCACAAGGTTTCAGATAATGATATGCCTCACAAACAAAAAACTCCCGCAGCTGAAGTTTCCAAATTGCACAAAATGCTACTAGTTGTAGGTTAAGTATAGCAGCTCTACGATTAGGGGGGTGCAAATGAACTATACAAATTGTTAGGTGTATTTCTTAATTATTTCATCAAATTCGTTTTTGAAATTGCTCCAGTTCAAGTAACCCGAATCAGGTGTAGCACTGAAGCCAGAGTCCTCGTCAACTTTGCTCCATCCAAATTTATCTTCTGTCATTTGAATACAATAGAAATCAGAGTTTGCCCAAATGTCAATCATTGCAGCACCAGAATCAAATTTATAAATTTCAAATTTGAGTTCATGTTTAGTTAGAACCCGAGTTAATGTTTTGACTCGTTCTCTTAGGTTTTCATCAATCTTTGAAATCTCATCTGATATCAATCGCTTTTGTTCTAACCTTCTTTGCTTTTTGGCAATGACTTTTTCTTCATCATGATAGCCCCAGCCATCTCTGTTAGAGTGCCCTAATTTACCTCCTTGACCTTTTTCTGTTTTTCCTTTTCCCCAAGCCATTTGTGAATTACCAGTTTTCGTTAAAATCTCTAATTCGATCAATAAAAGTTGATGAATTAATCTCAATACCACCAAATCGTTCTTTGAACTTGTCGGATATTTTTCTTACCCATCTAGTCTCATGTTCCGGGTTCATTCCCTCAGCTTCAACAACATCTTTTGCAAAATCTCGAGCATGATAATATTCTGCTTTCGAAATATCCCTTCGGCTATCTGATGGAATACAAAATCCCCATTTAATACAAAGGTCAGCGAGAAGATAGTTTAACTCACGTTCCATTGGTGGCGTGTCTGGCTTTTGTTTGTATCCCATGTCGATTTTAATTCAATTAAACCCAGCAGTCTTGTATAAAGACCGTTTTTAATGTTTTTTATATGTTGTTATCCAAAATTTTTATTTCGATTATATAATTCAGTTTCCTTTCTTTCGAAAGCTGGTTTTGCTATTATTCCTTCCCAATTTTTGTCTATCCTCGGAAATTCGTTTAGCAGTCTATTCATAAAAATCCGCCAGCCATCAAATTCCTCTGTCACATAAACTATTTTGTTGTTAGACTCAATTTTTATGCATATATCATCCATTGTTAATCTGTCAACCTTAAATCCAGTCAGTTTTTCAATCTCTGACCATTGGAATTGAGTAATTTCTTCATAGCAATTCACCTTAAATCCATTTTCAGTCAGTTCAATTTTTTCAATCCTCTTTTTCTCACTATGTACAAGAGCGTCCGCTCGTTCTTTGCCGAAGTACCTGTGGCTATTCAATGTACAAAACCTCCAGCCTTCCTCTATTATCTCGACATTACGCCAAACTTTCAATAAATTTTTCTTTATAGATATCTCAGACAAAAACGTCTATCCAATTAACTACCGTAAATGTTACAAAATATAGCTTGCTATGGTCGCTGATGGTATATTTTCTTCCCATAAAATTTGCTAAGTACGGATTGAAGATAACAATTTTTTCGGATTTCTCTGCTTTACGAAATAACGGGCGGACGCCCTAGTATATCATGGATCGTAGGACCGCTACGCTTAACCTACGACCAGGGGGGGTTAGCAACCGTTATTCTTTCAAATAGATAAGCAGTAGTTATTTTATTTCAACAGTTTGTATTAAACTATGGTTACTCATGATTATTTATTCGGAAAGTACGAATTGCCATGATATACCATATTTGTCTTCACACCATCCGAATTTCTTACCAAATCCGTAATCCCCTTCACCTTCGTAGCTGTCTAGAGGAACCATTATCTGGCCACCATTTGAAGAAAGCTTATCGAAAAGTGTTTGTATAACATCGTTGGAATTATCACTTATAAAAATTGAAACAGCAGGAGAAAATGACCAAGCATGCTCATAATTACTTTCAGAAACCATGTAATCGATTCCATTTAACGTAAATACTCCATATTTAATAAGTTCAGGCGTACCACCAGCCTCTCCTTCAGCGTATTTTTTTATGCTTTTAATTTCAGAATTCGGAAAGATGGAGGTGTAAAAATTTATGGCTTCTTCAGCCTTTCCGCATTGATCACCTACAAAAGTTAGGAATGTTGTTATATTCATCTTTTCGTTGTTTAATCCAGAATTCTATTTAATTACTGCCAACGTTCCGGCTAAAATGAGTATGCAACTCATTTGCCAGAACTGATAAAACCAGAAGATAGCAAATACCTTTGAGAAAGCTCAGTCTGTATATTCATTTTTAGCGTTTGTTATGGAGCTTTTCTTAATATTTCTTCCGTTATGAAGACTCTAAATTCTTGTTCTAATCGGATGGTATTATATCTAAGTACAAGGTAATTAAGTACATTAAACCCAAAAAGAGAGAATAGCCAAATAACCTTAAATTCAGGAAATGATTCTTTTGAGAAATAAATACCGAATAGAGCCAGTATTGGAGTCATTCCTATCATTAAATAAAAAGCCCAATAAACTGAAAAAACACGTACTTCAATCACGTTCTGATCTTTAGTTGCATGTTGACCTTTGATTTCACCTACCGATGAGAATGGTGAGAGAAATCGGGGAATTTTGGTTATAACAAAAGTTGATCCAATCACTTTTAAATCGGATTGCGCAACCTTAGAAGAATGTAAAAACCCAGATCTGTTTTTCTCTGAGTTTTTAAAGTTCAGAAGTTGTTGTTCAAATGCTTTCGCATTCGATGAAGTTGGTATTTCAATACTCTTAGTTAAGCCAATTCGATCTAAGAATTTCATTGTTAAGATTTTAAATGCAGAAAACCAATGCTCCATAACAATTGGCTAAACACCACTAGTGGTATTTATTCGTAATGTATCTTATCTCTTAAAGCTAATAACTTTAATCAAAAAGTAATTATTCCTTATCACATGTTTGTATGCTTGATCAGGCATAAGCTTTTAAAAATGAGATTCCTGATTGCGCAGGAATGACGTCTTCTTTTCGATGAGGCTTAAGTTAATAACATTGACTGTAAGCCCCGAACAGAAGGAATTTTCAAAATCAATATCTACACTTAATCAATCAAAATCCCTTACCTGGCGCAAGCGTCCGCTTGTGCCATATACAATGACTGTTTGTATGAGCTGGATGGAAGATGTTTATTGTATGATTATGTCAGTCCCTAACTTCATAGCTTTGGTGCTATTGGTGTTCTGCAATCATAAGCACAAGCGGACGCTTGCGCTAGAGGGGGTAACCTTGTCGATAAATCCTTTCAGCAAATCCAGAAATATGAGAATGGGATGAATCGTATTCCAGCCAGCAAACTCTACTCGTTCTCTAAACTATTTAACTGTGAACCTGGCTGGTTTTTTGAAGGACTCAGTGGATTGCCCGGAATATCATCTGTTATATCCACTATAGTGGTTGAAGAATCTGTCCAGAAACCTTAACCAAATGTACTTGAATTACCTCTTGCTCCCCCGAAGAGTAAGAAACAGTCATAAAAAAACAGGACCCAAATTGATGGAATCCTGTTTGCCAAAAGAAGCCTTGCTCTATGGCGTTTATGATGTCTTATTGACGGTAATGGTGATTTCTAATTTTTGTTTGTTGCCTAACAATACATCAGATACAGCAAAATTTTGCCACAACCATACCCTGGTATCCAGAGTGGTTTTCTTTTCCAGTCCATTTATAATAATGGTAGATTTGGCCCAATTCCCTCTATCATCCGCAATCTTCACTAAAACAGGCAGTCCACCTACCTTACAGGTGAGTGCCAGATAGTCTTCTTTTTGGGTAAAGGCCACTTCACCACCTGTTTCTTCCCGTATTTGGGTAACAGGTGAACCTGGTAAGGGCACATTTCTAAATTGTATCTCACCCATCTCATACTCCTTGTGATCATTGAGTTTCACAAGATCATCAAGGGTAGCAATGATCAGTGTTTCTTCATCGGGTGTTACTTCGTCCTTATCGGAAGAACAGGACACAAAAAGCGATCCTATGAGTAACCCATAGATTAGTAGGTTATAATAACGTTTCATAGTAAGAGATTTAAGTTAAAAGGCGATACCAAACCCTAATGTAAAAATGAGTCCTATTCCCACGGCAGTAGGCAATTCTTCCTGCTGGATTTCGGTACTATTGTCAGGAAAGGTGGCTCTGATTTCTACAGTTTCAGGTATATAAGTTAAGGCATAGCCAATTTCCGGACGGAAATAGAAGCCATTACCAAGTTTAGCACCGAGTTTGAAATTAAAGCGTGACATGGTTAGATCAGCCGAGCCGGTTCCTCCGGTACGGCTGGTGGTTTCAGAGTCCAGATCACTAAAGGTCACTTCGGTACTGAGTCTCCCATAGCTGATATTGCCATAAAGCCCCTTCCCTTCTTTAAAAAAATAGTAGTTTCCACCTAGTTCGATATAGGAAACTTTTACTTCCACATCGCTGAATGTAGCTGATAAGAAGGAGGCTTGGACCATTGGTGCGAATCGGTTATTGAGCAACGGCGTGACATATTCTCCGTGGAATCCGGCAATGTTAGGCACACCAACTGAAACCCCTATACGGACTTTTTTCTCCTGAGCATGAGACAGTTCTGACAAACAACAAGCTGCTACCAGCAGCGTACAATAGATTAATGGTCTTAACATAGATTCTAATTGATTAAAAGTGAAACAAGATTTAAGACAGATATCAACCTGTTAAAATTAGTCATTTATTACCTGAATACAAATTTGCAGTCTTCAATTTTGCAGTAGGAGAGAAATTTGCCGTATACTAGATTTGACTGTAATGGCAGCAGATAAATTAGAGAAAGCATTTAGTAAAGCCTTGAAAGAGATTCGAGAGGAAAAAGGTCTTTCTCAAAATGATGTAGTCAAAGCAAGTGGTACCCTTTTGGATAGAAACACCTTCCAGAGATATGATGCCGGTCGTGGTACCCCAAAAATGAAGAACCTTTTTATTATAGCCGAAACGTTAGGAATTAGTCCTGGTGAGATCGTAAATCGCGCCTATAAACATTATAAAGAAGATTAGCTGCTTGCCATTATCTGGATTTGCTTTGGACGAATTCCTGTCACTACATTCATTTCATGAGATTCAGATTTAAAAGAAACAGACAATTTTTAACCAAAGTTAGAGGAATGTTCGGATGATGCTAAAAGGGACGGTATAAAGCCCGTTTATTGGCATAGTATGTCTTTTATAAGCCCCTGTTCGGGACTCATAGTCTCGAACTCATGGGCTCGAAGTGCTGAGGTAAGGACATGCTGTCCGCCTTGAAGTAGTAATGAAAATCTGAAAGCCTGGACTACAAGTCCAAAGACGGTAGGTACGGGACAACATGTCCCGAACAGTAGGATAATTATTTCAATAATCAATATCTTCCATTGTGAGAACATTAAATTTCTCTTTGATATCCTTATATATATTTAATTCCCAATTCTCGGTAAATGTTTTCTCAACATTATTTGGATGCCAGCAAATATTAAAATCGCCAGTCCCCTTCTTTGCAATAGAGAAACCTTTTATACATTCTCGCATAGCTTCTTTTAATTCTGTTTTTGAATCGATTTCAGTAACTGAACAGTGAAAGGATAAATCTAGATGTCGGCCTAATATTTTTTCTGTCATAATTGACAATTCCTTGAAGTCATTTCTAGCAAGTCTATTGACAAAACCCAAGCCTTCAACTTGATTCCCTTTAATTAAGAAAACAAATTCATCTCCTCCAGTATGAAGGCGAAAAAAACTTTCTTGCTCATATTCAGCAATATCATCTGGATATCTATATATGTTTTCATTTCTACGCATTTTTGTATATAAATATTGACCAACCGCCCTAAGCAGTTTATCTCCATCATTCATATCTTTATCATTAATAGTTTTAAATCCTTTGAGGTCTATCAGAATGAATTGATATTTTCTTACTGGATTATCATGGTAGTTTAATCTTTTAATTGTTTTCTGTAAGCTTAAATAATTAGGAATACCTGTTTTATGGTCTGTATGTTTTTGTCTTTCAGACTCACCTAACTCCAATTTTAGGTTGTCTCTTTCTAATTTGGTTGTTGAATGTTTTTTGTGCTCTTTATTTAAATAATGGTTCATTATGAACCATGTGATGAAAACAGACAAAAAACATAAAAGAATGACATTCCAAATATTCAACTCCCCATTAGGAAAAACTACCTTTGATAACTTGATGCCCTTATCAACAAATTCGAGTATAACGAAAATTGCAACCAACAAGGTAATTAAGACACTGTATTTTAATTTTATATCTATTGGTTTCATTTAAAAAAAGAGATTTACGCCGTAAACATAATTACACTTTGTATCTACTCATTTGTGTGTGAATTTAAATATACTTTAGAATCATCTTCCTAGTTATAGGATCGCTATGCTTAACCTACAACTCACTACCCACAAGAGCCTCCGATCATTCTTTGCCGAAATACCTGTGACTATTCAATGTACAAAACTTCCAGTCTGCCTTTATTATCTCCACAATACGCTAAACTTTCAATAAATTTTTCTTTATAGATATCTCGAATAAAAACATCTATCCAATTAACTACTGTAAATGTTACAAAATATAGTTTGCTATGGTCGCTGATGGTATATTTTCTTCCCATAAAATTTTCTAAGACTGGATTGAAGATAACGATTTTTTTAAACTTCTCTGCTTTACGAAATAACGGGTGGATGCCCTGGTATATCATGGATCGTAGGGCCGCTACGTTTAACCTAGGACCGGGGGCAATTATAGCCTTAAAGAGGTCCCTAATTGAATAGATCGGTTTCGTCCCCAATATTTCTGATCCGTATTTCCTTCACCCACCATGTTCTGAGCATTAGTTAGTCCTTGAACAACCCTTACCTCCAAATAGAAATGATCGGATAGGTCATAACTCAACCCAAGCACTGCCCCCAAATCCAGACTTTGAAAGTTATCCTTAATGTCAAAATCATTGCCATTGTGTTCAAGTGTTGCCTCCAAGAGATAACCCACTTCAGACCCTGCAACAAACTTTAAGCGTGAAGATAATCCGTATTCAAGCAACACCGGTACATTGAAATAGGACAGTGATAGTCGATCCTCAAAAGCCGTTTGTGGCTCTGCATTGCTTCCCTTTTGGGTATAGAGTAGTTCTACCAGAATTGCACTTTTTTCTCCAATGTTTAATTTCCTGGTTACTCCAAGTAAGATGCCGACCTTGTATGAATTTTCTACCTCACTGGAAAAGGAAGCAGGAAGAACAAAATTGGAGGCATTCGCCCCAATCTTTACACCGAATTCACTTTGAGCCAATGAGGACAAGGGAGCAAGCAACAGTATGAATACCAGGATCTGTTTATTTTTCATTAGTTGGTTTACCAGGTTCATGGTTGACTGTTTATTAAGAACGATGCTCACTCCCTTATCATTTTAATTACAACTTATTAAAAGCAGTTACAGGGAGCAGCCGAGGTATCAAATTCCGTGAAATTCTGCGCACGGAATGTTGCACCTATCCCAAAGGTAACTCCGGTAAGATCAAAACCAAAATCGGTATAATTACAATTGGTTTCCCATACAGTCCATTGTTTCTCCGTAATAAAAGTCGGATTGTTTACCGTGACTGGTGTCGGCAGTGGAGCAGGAACACCCGGCCAATTTAAACCTGCAAAGGTGGGGGTGAAATGCCCATCTGGGAAATTGGGGGCGGTAACTGCCAATCCCCAAACCGTGATCGACAGTTGGTAGGTTTTGTTAGCCACCCAAAAACCAATTCGGTTAGCACCAAACCATTTTTGATTCTGTACTCTCAAGCTCATGGTCTTTTTGTTCTTACCCGTTCCATCACAGGAACCGGTTCCGATGTAATTCAGAGCTATGAATCCGCGAACGCGGAAGGAACCGTTTTTCCCACATCCTAACAGGTCGTTCGATCCAAGACTGACATTCAACAACCAGGGGCCAATCTTCGGGCAGTTCCTTAATCGGGCTTCACCGGAATTCAGATCATAAATGGCATCCACCGGAATTTCCACTTTTTTGAGTTCGATCACCTCAATCCCCAGTTCCTTGGATCTTGCTGTCAAGTTCCCCAACAAGGCCAATTTACTATCCGCTCCGTCCAGGATGGTGTACTGATACTTGTCTGTGAATTTGATCAGGTTCTCACCAACCTTCATCAATCCTTCTTTATTAACAAAGGGATAGTGATCCTGAGGAATGCGATACTTGATCTCAAAATCATTTTCTCCCCAAAAGAGCAAGTAATCTTTGTTAGCATCAACAAAAGAGGAATGCACTTGCTTTTCCGCTTCAAACTTGTCCAGGTAAACCTGGAGTTCATCTTCGTCCAACTGATCCAGGTAAGCTCCGAAATCTGTCTCCGCTTCCATGATCTTGTCGTGGAATTCAAACAAGGATTCATACCCTTTGAAATTGGACAGCCAGTTCAAAGTGGCATTATGATCCAGCTCACGAGTCATATTTAAAGTTTGATTAAATACTTCCCAATCTCTGAAATGCAAATAGCCTTTTTGCACCTTAATAGCTGATTGATCGTTCCGGACCATAGGGTCCTCCGGTTGACAGGTATAGAATAGTCCTGCCACCGCTAAGCAATAAAGAAAAAACATTGTTCTTTTCATGGTTTGAAAGGTTTGGTTAAAAATTTGTTTATAGTTGATCTTCTCCGAGGAGCCAATAGGATATAGTCCAATGGCTGTCCATCCGTTAAAAAAGTTCCAAATACCAAAACAAAGATTAAGGGAAGGGCCAATGATTATCCTTTCGGACTACTGGCACTGAAATACTATGGATTTCCTATAGCTGCTATCATAGCTGGATGGTAAAGTAGGAAGAAGTTGTCCAAATAAAAATACCCCATTTTGAGGGATTTTTTTATTTACTCTTTTTATTGAGTTGCTCTACTAGTCGTAGGTTAAGCGTAGCGATCCTACGACTCATCATTTACAAGAGCGTCCGCTCGTCCTATCCCGAAGTACCTGTGACTATTCAATGTACAAAACCTCCAGTCTGCCTTTATTACCGGCATATTGATTTGCACTGCTCCACAACCAGTTTTCCGGTTCATTCACAAAACCTGCCGCTACAGGATTGTTATGTATATAATCCAATCGCTGTTCCATCATCTCATTTGTCGACAACTCAATTGGATGATTGTGCTGTTGCCAAAACTGAAATCGATTGTTTCTCTTATTTCTCTTTCCCGCTAGCTCAAACATCCAAAGCATCCACCTTCTTCTACTTTCTTGCTTATTATCTGCTATAGTTTCCCTTAGTTCTTTAGAAGTATAGCTTTTTACATCCCTAATCACATCACTTAAATTCTTTCCTTCCTCCACACCCAATATCAAGTGAATATGGCTTGTCATAATACAGTAAGCATAAATCTGTAATCCTTTATTATCTCGACAATATTCTAGACTTTCAATAAATTTTTCTTTATAGATATCTCGAACAAAAACGTCTATCCAATTAACTACCGCAAATGTCATAAAATATAGCTTGCTATGGTCGCTGATGGTATATTTTCTTCCCATAAAAGTTGCTAAGTACGGATTGAAGATAACGATTTTTTCGGATTTCTCTGCTTTACGAAACAACGGGCGGACGCCCTAGTATATCATGGGTCGTAGGACCGCTGCGCTTAACCGACGACCAGGGGAGATCAAGTGTTGAATTCCATTTATCAAATTAAGCTCTTTTGCAAGCTTTGGTTGTGAGTTGGTCAGGGGAGCTTGCAAATGTGCTGTTCGTAGAAACGTTGCTGAGGGCGGTCGATTAAATCTAATGGTTTGTATATGGTGTCGTAGCTGACCGTAAGAAGCTATGCACTATACACATTGTTAGTACCTTTTAAATATTCAATTTACCTTCGATTTTTGCGAGTGATTCTTGTATCTTAGAAATTGACTGATTATAATCTTGAGTGTTTTTTTGGAATTCCTTTTTCCATTCTTCAGTTCCCTTGTCTTTTTCAATTAAAGTTGCATTTAAAACTGCAAGATCTTTGGCTAGCTCGTTAAGGGTTTTACTGTTGGTAAATGATCGACTAAGAATGAAAAGTAGAACAGTTAGTGCTAAACCTGCAAAGCCTGTAATCAAATAACTAATCCAAGTTAATTGCCCCTCAAGATTTCCAATTGCGTGATTTATTGTTTCAATGTCTTTCATGGATAATGTGTTTAGTGAGTCTGAAGAAAATTTATTACCAGTTTGTAAAGTATCTTCTTCAAGTATTGTATTATCTGGCAAATCATCTTGTTCTTTACTTGTTTGATCTTCAATCATTTCGTTGCTCGTAGTTATTTCATTAAGTATCTGTTTTGTTGTATCAATAGTTGTATTCAATGTATTTTCCTGCTTGATATCTTCTTTTATCATGGGAATATCCGCTTTGAAAATTGAACTCTTTGTTGTTTCAATTGCCATATATTCTTTGAAAAACGAAGTGTATCCTTGTTTTGTGAATTTTATTTTGGTAGAATCGAATGTTATAAATCCGAAATATCCATTCATGTCGGAACTAAGAAGTTTCTTTTCATTAACCCAAATTTCAACTTCTGGAAGCACTGCACCTACTTGAGGATCATGTGTTAGCCCAAAGATTAACATTGGCTTTCTAGTTGTATCATCATTTGCTTCAAAAAGATTATAAATAGAATCGGATGGCATTAAAAAGGAAAAGTATTGATTTATTCTTTCTGTTGTTTGGTAATCCTCCGCCCGCTGGGCAATGGCAACATTAGACAAAAAAGATACAATAATAATTAAGATGTATTTCATGCTTTCTTAATTGACGCTAACATTTAGTGTAAAATGCGTTTAATGCATTTTTTACATTATTGACATTAGTTTTTAGTCCAAAATATACTTGCCAAATTTGATTCTTCGATAATTGCTACAACTTCTTCGTCGAAAACTTTAGAATGAGTGCTTGTTAAATAATCTTCTCCTGATTTACTACAAGTAACTTTTTCTACGAAGTACGAATAGGCAATATTTATTTCTTCCTCTTTTATTCTATTTAATAACTCTTCGCCTTCATTTTTCGGTATTGTTAATTCGTATTCAAGCCCCTTATCTGTGTATTCTAATTTGCTCAACCAATTATGGGGGACACTAATTCTTTTCAAATAAAGGGTTCCATCATTTTTTACCAAGTCAAAAACATCAGGCTGGTCTTGATAATCATCATATTTTGAATTTAGATACGTAGAGCAGTTCTCGATCCATTTTTCTATTTCATTTGCATCAGTTTTCATTTGATTATGAAAAGAGCTTAACCAATCAATAATATTGGATAAATGCCCTGAGAAAGCAATTTTTATCATTTTTTGTTCATTGTAATTCCAAGCCAAAGAACAAGAAATAAGTTTGTCATTCTTTTCTAATAGAGCGGCAAACAATTTGGAAAGAGCTTCGATTGTTTTATTTAAGTTGTTTTGTAGGTTATTGTTAGAGTGAAAAATTGTCGGGTAATTAATTATTGAATCCGTGTTTTTAACAAAAATCAAATTATCTGGAATCAAGATATCTTCTCCTATTTTGTTTAGAGATTTTTTTATTTCTACAGAATCAAATTCTATTATATCTATTATGCCAGTTTCAGACTTGAATACATTAGGGTGTATGAATTTTCTTGGAACTTCATACACGTCTTCTATTTTTTTATGAAAAGAGGTGAAAATTCTTATTCCATTTGACTTGTTATGATAGTATGGAGTAAGATTTGTTGATAAGACTTCACCCGTAGAGCGAAGAGAATTCATTTTTTCTTCATACTCATTTTTCATTCCAAAATACTCATACCATAATGGGTTATCTTGAAAAAAGTTAGTTACAATTGACTTCCATTTAGACAACTCCAGTTTACCATCAATTCGAAACAATTTTGTGTATTCTGCATTTTTGCCAGCTTGATTAATTGGTTTATCAATTCTCGATAACATTGATTCTGTGTCATACATTCTTATCGCACAATCGAAATGATTGAATATACTTTCTTTAGAGTCGAATATAGCATGGGTGTACCGGCATCCATATTTTTCTAAACTCACACCTGCCGAAGGGTCGTTTCTAATTTCTTCGGCCTCTAATGTGTACTCTGAATCTTCTTTTTTCCACCAAAACTGGGTTCCCGAGATACTGAAAAATGTTTTCTGAATATCATCGCATTCATAGTGAGCAACGCCTAAAGGTATTTCTTCAATATTATCTGAATATTTAGGACCCCACCAATATTCCAATTCTTGTTGTTCTGTATAAGTTGGTGCATAACCAATCATATCAGTATCAAGTGCAATTTTAAGTTCTATTTCTTTATTAGAATATTGTTCAACAAATTGGTCTAAGAAGAAGAAATAAAAATTGTTTTGATACGAAAAATTTCTTCTGAAATATCGATGACAATAGATAGTCAAATCACTGGATTTGTCTTTAAATATTCCTTGTCCTAGATATTCAAAATCATTTAATATGTCTGACAATTTTATTAACTCATCTTTGTCAAGAAGCTCCTTTAGTTTTGGGTAAACAGTGTATAGTATATTGGAGTCATTATAAGCAACACAACCAGAGTATAGATATTTCGCTTTGGTCGAAATACTATCTTTAACTAATTCTTTAAGTTCATCAATGAAATCCTCACACATTTCCAAGTGTTTGCGTATTAGTGCATTTTGGTAAAGCGTATTTATTACCTCCTGATCATTGTTACTTTCCGCCAAATAGTTTACACCTGCTAGCCGTGTCAGATTTGGTTGGACAAAAAGACCTAATGGGTAAATCCATCCTATTGGCCTGTGAGAGTCATGCCCAAGTAAAGAAGGAACACCTATTACTGAATTCTCAATTAGAGTTTTGAATAATGCTCCAACGGTAAATTTATACCCATACTTATTTATACTATTAGCGGATAATATTGCTTTTGTCTCAATCATATTTTATTAATGCCAACAATTGGCTAAATACCACTAGTGGTATTTATTCACACAGTATCCTATCTCTTAAAGCTAATTACCTAATCAAAAAGTAATTGTTCTTTATCGCATGTTTGTATACTTGATCAGGCATAAACTTCTAAAAATGAGATTCCTGCTTGCGCAGGAATGACGTCTTCTTTTCGATAAGGCTTAAGTTAATGGCATTGACCATAAGACCCGAACAGAAGGAATTTTCAAAATCCATATCTACACTTAATCAATCAAAATCTCCGCTTGTGCCATATACAATGACTGACTATATGAGCTGGATGGAAGATGTTTATCTATGGTTATGTCAGTCCTGTAACTTCATAGCTTTGGGGCTATTGGTGCTCTGCAATCATAAGCACAAGCGGACGCTTGCGCTTGAGGGGGCAGCCAATAATTTTTCTGATGCATTCATATTTTGCTTAGATTTTAATGTTAAAATAGGTCTATATTTTCGATCCTCTTTATCGCGTTCATATGCCCCAAAGCAATTTTATCACGTCCATCCTCCGATAAAAGTATGTCCACTTCTTCACGGTTTGTCATAAAAAAATTTTCTGTAAGCACTGCTGGCATTACTGTCTTTCTCAATACAAAAAAATTTTTCTCCTTATCCGGATCGTTGTCAGAATAGTCGCTCCTAAACCTTCTTGTCGGAAATACTTTATTCATTTCTTGAAAAAAATATTCAGCAAGGACATCAGATTTGGTCTCTCCGATTGTAGTGAAAATTTCCCAGCCATTCGCCTGGTTGAATCGAAGCTTTTCGCCCTGTGGCATGTAGGCATTTGCATGTATTGATATGAAGAGACAATGTTTACCGCCAGCCTGGAGGTTTCTTCTATAAATATCGTTGGCCAGATCCGTCCTTTCTCGCAAGGGCAAGTCAATCTCCGTATCTACTAAATTGATACAATCAATTGCCAAGGATTTACAATCTTCCACTATTCTCTTCACGACTGCCCTATTAAATTCTCCTTCGAACAGTTGTCTTCCATCTTCAAGTTTTGGAGATCGTTTTCCAGCGGTTTGATATTCTCCATTGATTATTCCTCCATGTCCCGGATCAAATAACCACAGGTATTTACTAGCCATGTATTCTAATATATATTACTTTCGACACTCTCAAAAAATCCCCTAACGCGTGACTACGCTAAAGGTGGTTGAAATCTATCCATAATGACCGCTGCATACAATACCAAACCTTGGGTATTTTTAAAGTCAGGATCGGAAAAGTTTTTCTTCATGTTTAGGTTGTGATGTCCTAAAACAATGACTTTAAAAATATAATCCGGGCCTTTCACATTTTCCCTAAGTATCCTAAAGCAGCATTCAAAGCCAGTATTGATAGTGCTTTTGATTATGTGTATAAGTTTTGTTTGATCAAAAGCTCCGGTGGGTATTAGAAACCCACCGGAGCAGAGACACAAGGTTATGTGTCTCTGTGGCTGATCTGCATCAGTTGTCGATTACTTTTCTGGAAGCGAGGTAGCCATTGTAAAAACTGCTGTTGGCTCGCTTGAAGCGTTTGAGTACGCGATCTATTCTTTCTAAGACGATACCCCCTTCTTTTAAGAGTGCATCGATCTCTTTGGTGGCCATGCTGCTGGCCACCCTGTACACCCTGGGTTTGCCCCTGGT
Organism: Splendidivirga corallicola; assembly: GCA_030442035.1. Lineage (GTDB taxonomy): Bacteria > Bacteroidota > Bacteroidia > Cytophagales > Cyclobacteriaceae > Splendidivirga > Splendidivirga corallicola. The sequence goes on along the minus strand of JAUJEA010000012.1, from coordinate 51,759 downwards.
GGCAAGAAACCTGTCCAAATCGATCTTGGCGTCTTCCACCTGTTCCACATTCATACCATAATCGGCCATATCGGTCGCTTTTTCTTCCAGTAGCCCTATCATTTGCTTCGTTTTGGTCTCGAAGTCCTCGTTGGGTAGCTTGAAGTAGTCGGTCACGGAATTTTGGGCTTTGGAAAGCAGTTCCGCATCCTCGGTATCTTCCGCATAAGCTTCCAGGGTATCATCCAAAATATCCATTTTCTCGGCGATGGTCTTTTTGAGCGATTGCAAGGACTTCCCGATAAACACCCGGGCATCGGCCTGTTGCCCTGCCGCTTCTTTGAGGGCTTCGATGATAGAAGCAAACTGGTTTTTGTACTTACCAAGAACAGGAATGGTATTCCATACGCTGTTGTGGGTATCCAGGTAGTCGTTGGTTACCTGGAACATTTCAAGTCGGTTGATCTGTGATTGTTTCATTGTTGTAAGTTGTTTTTGATATGATTAAAAAATTGATAAAATTCATGCCCGATCCGTTGTTTTGTGTTCCGATATCTTTGCTTACCACTCCGCCAGCATTTTTTCCCCATCCGAAGTCATTTTTTGGTATTCCGGGGTTATTTTTTGCACCTCCGGCATCATTGCTAAGGATTCCGAGGTTGTTTTTGGCTGCTACGGGGTATTTTCTTGTGCCAAAGCAGTCATTTTCCCTTGCACCGAGGCCTTTGCCTGGTGTGCCAAGCTTATAGCTGTTTTCACAAACGCTGGTTTTTATACCATCTGCCATTTTACTTTCATGCCACGCTTTGCTGACAAAGCCTAAGCCCATAAAGGCCATTCCCAAACACGGCCCTAAATCCTTTTTCATACCGATGTACGCTATTGTTGTGTATCCAAATGGGTCATGCTGTCTTAAAAGGGAGCAAATTTTCAATAGGATGACCTATCACTTTTTTCGAACAAATCCTAAGGCTACCGGATTTCAGGTTTCAGCATTCAGCGTTGTTTTAAATCCATCCTCAAACAAACTGATAGCTGACTCCTGAGACCTAACGGCTCCTCCAGACATTTTCAATAGATGAGTCACCATCCCAAATTCACTCCATAGCCCTCTCACATGATCTGCTTTTTGCCGGTTCACATTTCCTTTAGCTGTATGTTACGCTATGTTTGAATCTCAAGAAACCAAAACATGATTCCTCAGCGGTTGATCAAAAAATGTATGGAAACCAAACACCGGTTTCCTGACAATTAAAAAGCGCTTGAATATACAGTAAAAAAATAGATGATGAAATAAATTGAGCAGAAAGTTAAGTAATTGAAAAACATGCCCTTTGATGAAGGTAGTACGATAAAGGTCTAACGCGTCGTGTAAATCAGTATAGGGTAAACGTTACTTTTTTCTCAGGGGAGCAATATCTTGTCGTGAACAAATGTGTAACGTCTGGCAGTGCCATCCTTTTACTTTTTCCTTATATGCTTTGAGGTAGACATTTTGTGTTAAGTTCCATGCACATTTGTATATTTGGTTTTATGAACGTTCGACTCAAAGCCGAAGAAAAGATCAAGATCCTGAATTCGCTGGATATTGCGGAGATCATGCAGCGGGTGCTGAAGCGTGAAAACAAGATAGACCGCAACAAAGAGCATTTTTGGATCGTTGGCCTGGCCAGCAACAACAGGATTTTATTCATAGAGCTCATTAGCCTGGGTACAGTGAACAAAACTTTGGTGGAGCCCATGGAGGTGTTCAGCTTTGCTTTGCAAAAGCGCGCGGTGAAAATCATCCTGTTGCACAACCACCCTAGTGGCGATATACAACCTTCCAAAGATGATATTCAGGTGACCGATAAAATGCTGGCCATTGGTAAATTCCTGAATGTGCCGGTGATTGACCACTTAATTGTTTCCGAAACCAACTACTATAGCTTTGTGGACTCCGGCCAATTGGAACACATCATACAAAACACCACCTTCGACCTGAGTTTTGCCCAGATTGAAAAGCTAAAGAAGGAAATTGAAGCAACCCAAAAGAAAGTCAACCAGGGTAAAAAGGATACTGCTAAGGAAATGGCGAAGAAGTTCAAAGACGCAGGTGTTGATATTGACACCATTGTAGAGGCTTCAGGATTGACTAAGAAGCAGGTGGAGAGGCTTTAGTGAAAGTGTACTCCGTTACCTGGCGCAAGCGTCCGCTTGTGCCATTTATAATAACTGTTTGCATAAGCTGATTGGAGGGTGTTTGTTGCTATGGTTATGTCAATTTTCAATTTCATAGCTTTGGTTTTGTCAGTGTTCTGCAAGTGATTCTGTTGGGCGATAATATTTTATACTTACAAAGGCACTTCAGCCATACTGAATTATAAGCACAAGCGGACACTTGCGCTAGAGGGGTATGTTCAGTTTCTTTAATCTTCAAATTTGTTATAATAATGTTTTTGATAGTCTATCTCAGGGCCAAGTTCAAGAGCAGAAAATGAAAAAATCGGATTTCCTGTCAAGTAATGAAGAGAATTTCTAGGTACAAAGAACATGTCTCCAGCTTCTACAGGTTCATTGAGTTCCTCATCATATTTTTCATAAGTCAGATTCCCACTACCTTCTACAGCTAAACCGAGTAACATTGATTTATGCACGTGAAGTTGCTCATCAGATGACATGGGCCCTTGTATTCGAACATGATTGAAACCGATCTTCAGTTCTCTAAGATCATGGTTTGGGAAACAATTTGAGGCAACAGTAATAAATTCAAACCATTGAGAGCAATAAACTACAGAGTTGCCGATAATATCAATTTTAACGGCTTGCTTAATAAGACTACAATGAGGTAATAGAAGATGATCTAAAATATCTTTCGGTCTAATACTTGTTTCTATGATATTCATTCTTCAATATCTTCCGGTTTAAAAAAATGAGATAAGTAAACAAATGGTGTATCACAAACGGCTACAATTATCTTAATGATATAGCCAGAAATAAAAATTTGCCAAAGTGCATCAAAGGGAACTGCTGCTGCAAAAGCAAGTAGAGTAAATGTGCTATTATCAATAAACTGTGATAATATCGTACTACCATTATTTCTTAGCCATAAATATTTCTTATCAGGATAGCGGTTTTTGATTTTATGGAACCACCATACGTCGAAGAAATTTGCCAACAAATAAGCTGCTAAGGATGCTACTGAAATCCTAACGGCTTTACCGAAAATAACTCCAAGCGCATAGTGCACATCCTGTGAATAAAGAGTGCCTTGGAACATATTTACCAATGGCGCAAAAAAAACTATTGGAACCAATGCAAAAAAACCAAGCCAAACAGCTCTCAGAGCCACTTTTTTGCCATAGTGTTCGCTTAATAAATCAGTGGCTAAAAATATGGCTGCATAGAAAACATTTGCAACAGTTGCATCTAGACCAAAAATTGTGACAATTTTGGACGAAACCATGTTGGTGAACATGATATTAGAAATTACTGCCATAGTCAAATACCACTTCCCTTTTTTGTAACAGATGAATACTAAGGCAAGATCAATGACCATTAATAAAACGAAGAGGAGTTCTGAACCCATAAATTTTAACTTTACTTACTTTGTAGGAGGAACTTTATCAATTTTTGTTATGGGAATTGAAACCTTGATTACTTTCTCCTTCATACGACCTGGTAAGTTCACATCAATCTCATAATTATGAGTTGTTCCAAGACCTATCAGTTTTTCAATTTTATGCCAAAGTATGTTAGATGTGTTGTCACTTAATTTCCAAAGACGATAGTTCTTACCATCCTTCTCTTCATCATTTGCCATTCCTTGAACTAGCATATTTTCGCCATCTCTATTAGGAAATTCCCAGAGTGTAAAATCCACTAAAAGTAAATCCTTTGGGACCGAGACAACTCTAATTTTCTCAAAAATGCTGCATGTGATATTGTTTATCAGAGGGATTAACCTTTCAATAACTGCATGAATTGTTTGGTTATTGTCATCCTTGGAAGTAAAATATCTTATGAAAGCTTGAGAATCGTTTTGGTATTTTTCAAGCCATCTCGCGGTGGATTCTAAAACGATTTTTGAACTCAATTCCAATGGTTGTGGGGCAAGTACCGAAATTCTATAAGCCTTCAATTGATCCTTGGCTAATTGTTCTTCATCAAGTAAATCTCTCTTTTCTTTAATGAATTTATAGATGTCATCTAAGTTTTCAGGGGTGAGTTTTTCAATAATGTTTCGTAATTCAGGAACCTCCATTTTTGTTTTTTCAGCAACCTGACCGAGTGTCTGTTCTCCACTCTTAAACACCAGTAACACAACCAGTACAATCACTACAGCAACTGCAGCTAATCCAATATATTTTGAGACGACATCCTCCGATTGAAAAAATAATACAGCAACTGTTCCTAACATTAGAATGGCTAGAGCAGCTATACTCTTATTGTTTCTGCTGGATGCATCAATGAGTTTAGATGGGTTTTTTATAAGTACATCCATAATATCACATATAAAATACACGAACGATGATACAGTGAGTGCATTTGCAACAAATATGTTCAATGAAATATTTAACAAATTGACCTTTCAAAACAAAAAATATCCTTAAGAATGTTCATTTCAATGTTTTGAAATTAAGCTTCCATTTGGGCCATAAGCTAGAAATTTGAAACGGATTTCGAAATACCAAACCTTTGGTATTTTTCAGATAGTAGGGATCTTTTAATGGGGAAAAACTGCTGAATAGGGCAATCTTTACTGGTCGCAGATCGCTACGCTTAACCTACACAAGACCGTTTGTGTCATATATAATAACTGTTTGCACAAGCAGGTTGGAAGTTGTTAATTACTATGGTTATATCAATTATTCAACCTCATAGCTTTGGTTCCATCAGTGTTCTACGAAGATTCTATAGGGTGATAATATTTTATACCTAAAAAGGCACTTCAGCTATACTGAATATAAGCACAAGCGGACGCTTGCGCTAGTGGGGGTAAATTTGGCTATAAAATACGGTTCCAAAGCCGTTTCATTTTTTAAGCTTACGCAAATGATCTTCAATCTCATCAATCAATTTCGACAGTTGTTGAATCATATTTTCGTTGAATTCAATAATTCTTTGATGTCCCTCTTCAATCAACTTATAAGAGTTGAAGCACTCCAAAACATGCGGTGTAATTTCACTTACTCTTGAATCCTGAGTGAAATACTTTTTGCAAATCTTGTCAAGAGGATTAATTAAACTTTCCTTTCCAAATAGCAACTTATATTCCTCTGCTACCTTCATGTGGTTACCACAAATCTCAATGAATTCAGCAATAAATGGATTCTGTATAAGGTTCAATTTTCCAGAATTTACTTGTGAAGCATATAGGTCTCTAATTGTGAAAATTTTTCTAATCTTCTCTCCATATATAGCTTTCTGAATATTAACAATATGTGTATACTTGGGAACTTCATTTTCAATTGAGTTAATGATGGTCTCAATTAGTACTATTCGTTGCCATAAGTTATAGAAATCATTACTATTAGCTTCAAAGGCTTTTGACAATTGATAGTAATCATATTTAGATTGCAACGATCCCTTAAGATTATGGACAACTACTAAACTAATTGATTTTTTATCTTCATTTAATCTATTTGTAAATAGCTTAAGTTCTTCAGTTTGTACTTTTAATGGTTCTATGAGAGCTTCTGTTTCAATCAGAAAACGATTCCGTATTTTCTCTGATTCTTTTGCAGTTTTGTCCTTTTCAATTTGTTGACCAAAATAAAAATGTCCAAATGTTCCAATTGCTGTAACTATTGCTCCAATTAAAATAAATACATTGCTTATTGTTTGTAAATTTTCAATGGTCATCTTATACGAATCCGTTAGTGATTATTCTATATCATTTAATGACAAATAATTCAAGCTATGCTCTAGGACACCAAACGATGTTGATGAATAGGGTTCTAGGTTACCCTTAATAAGTTCGAGATTTCGTATATCTGGGTTTACATTTGTTCTTATGCTTTCTTGCCCATGTAAGTGATCAGATTGAGACATAAACTGTCTAAGTTGCATAGGAAGTATTTCTGTCATTTTAAACTTATTCTTCAAATTTTCGCAATGTCCAGCTTCATTTTTGAAACTCTTGGTTGGAATTACTAAGTTATAGAAATGTCCCTGGTGACTGTTATTTTTGAAATTGATATGAGTTGAAGAATATTTAATTCCATCCAGGTCATTTTTATTTATCCACTGTAAGAGAAGCTGAGGAATTATATATTCAGGCTTAAATGAATCATTCCTATTTTTTACTTTTACCGAACATGCGGCAACAAGAGGCCATACCATAACAGCATATAACAATTGCCATCCATATATATGATTATCTTCCAGATGATGATTAACATTATAAATATCTGCTTTTAAATCCAATAATGTTAAATTCTGAGTGTTAACAATTCTTGCTGCTTGAATTTGATCAAAGCCGGGTCGCCCCAATTCTTCCCAAGCAACGTAAATAGCATTAGAAAGGTAAAGAGATGGTAGGCCAGGTATACTATATCTTTGAGTTCCAACAATTCCTCTCTTATCATATGGAATATGAAAAAGTTCTTTCCTTCCTAAAGGAAAATTGCTATTCTTAAGTCTTATTCGATAGAAATTTGTACCTTCCGGTATATTGTGATCTTTCTTTAAATACCCTTTCAAATTTGATTCACGCATGAATTTACTGAGATTTGTAAATGCCTGATGGGGGTTTCCCTCATAGTAAGCCTCTATAGTCCTTGTAATTCCATTTACGATTTGGGCACTTCTTCTTTTGAACGGCTTAGGATGAAAAGCACTTCCATTAACCGGGCCAGATAAATATTTGGAGTCCTGGACAGCTTGGTTGAAAATTTCAAGTCTTTTTTCAAGAGCATTTTTAAAACTATCGTTTGATCGCTCAATTGGCAAATTAGTTATATCGCTTTTAAGTATTTCTAAAAAGTTCATTGATAATTTTATGAATTAACAAAAGGTGTATTTCATATATCTTTTTTGACCTAAAATATGTACCTTCCACTAGTTGTAGGTTAAGCGTAGCGATCCTACGACTCACTATGTACAAGAGCATCCGCTCGTTCTATCCCAAAGCGCCTGTGGCTATTCAATGTACAAAACTTCAAGTCTGCCTCTATTACCGGCATATTGATTTGCACTGCTCCACAACCAGTTTTCCGGTTCATTTACAAATCCTGCCGCTACAGGATTGTTATGTATATAATCCAATCGCTGTTCCATCATCTCATTTGTCGACAACTCAATTGGATGATTGTGCTGTTGCCAAAACTGAAATCGATTGTTTCTCTTATTTCTCTTACCCGCTAGCTCAAACATCCAAAGCATCCACCTTCTCCTACTTTCTTGCTTATTATCTGCTATAATTTCCCTTAGTTCTTTGGAAGTATAGCTTTTTACATCCCGAATCACATCACTTAAATTCTTTCCTTCCTCCACACCCAATATCAAGTGAATATGGCTTGTCATGATACAGTAGGCATAAATCTGTAATCCTTTATTATCTCGACAATATTCTAAACTTTCAATAAATTTTTCTTTATAGATATCTCGAATAAAAACGTCTATCTAATTAACTACTGTAAATGTTACAAAATATAGTTTGCTATGGTCGCTGATGATATATTTTCTTCCCATAAAATTTTCTAAGACTGGATTGAAGATAACGATTTTTTCAGACTTCTCTGCTTTACGAAACAACGGGCGGACGCCCTAGTATATCATGGGTCGTAGGACCGCTACGCTTATAACCTACGACCAGGGGCTAGTAGAGGCATATGCTATATCGTTTGTTAGCGATATTATATTACGTCTGATTCCTGCACTTGGTAAACCAATACCTCCTCTTCCCAGTTGCTTCTGGTAATTGAAGCCGATGTCACTGGAATTCTAAGAACTTTTCCTTTACCAACGTGAATCTCCACTTCTTCCACAGAAATGGAGCTCTTGAGTTCTTTCCTAATTGACTCGTATTGCTCGCCTAAAGCCTCATTCATTGAATTGGGGTGAATAAAAAACTGAGTGCCTACTAAATCTTCAATACTCTGAATTTTATCAGTTTTTGTCCAAAAGTTTCGAGCTTCAATTTTGATATTTCTGGCTTCAATGATCAAGGTATCCGAGTTAACAGAATAGACAAATGTCAGATTTGGGTTAATTTCTCGCCAATCGCCAACAGATACGCCAAATTCCCAATCTGCTGCAGGGTGTTGGCTGGAAAAAATATTTTCATACTTGCTTGGATCTATTTTCTCTTTATACACGGTAAAATGCACCCCTGTATAGCTTAGGAGACTTTTTATTAAAATTTCTTTATCACCTATTGGCAACAATTCAGAATTACTATGAATAAAGAATTCTGTAGGCTGGAGATAATTATTTTCATCAGGAATTCCAGTACTAATTCCAATTCCGAGTTGTCTTGTTAATTCAGTTCCAGTAGCCGCGTTACCAGCGTTGAAAGTAACTTTTCTAGAAATGAAATCATTCACCACTTTGTTAATAGCTGTATTTAACCTATTTCTATAAAATCTGATGCTATCATGACCTAATGGGATAGACATTTTATAAGTCACCTCTATATCTTCGATTGGGTTTAGGAGTTCTTTTATTTCGCTTACTACCTCACTACTAGTGGGCTCTTTGTACAGTTTGTATGCTTCTAATCCAAATCCTAATAGGATTATTAGCAGTGCTATTAGAAAGGCGTATTTGAGAAGTCGTTTCAGGATATCTCCTCCTGTTGTTCTTGGAAGCGGTGGAATAATTCCAGTCTTCAACAGGGTTCTAAGAAGACCAAAAAATATTAATACCACGAACCCTATCAAGACTAGGGGGTTAGACAAGAATGGGGCAATATTTTCGAATCCTTGAATTTGTGCCATCATATTATCGCTAACATTCGAATAAACACCACTAGTGGTATTCAGTCACACTATATTTTATCTCTTAAAGCCAATACCTTAATCAAAAAGTAATCATTCCTTATCATATATTTATATACTTGATCAGGCATATCACCGCTCATTTTGGCCAAGCAAATTTCCAAGCTTCCGCTCATATTAATCATTTTAATACTGGTTTACTGGCCCACTCCTAACCATGCTTTCATTGGAAAGAAAAAAATACTTAACCTTTCCACAAGACAATTAACAAATTTTCGAACGGATAAAAAAATGTAGCCGTGGAATTATGCGAATAATAAACGTATAATTCTACCTATATTTTCTATTCAATCAATAAATTTAGCTGTATTAAACTATGAGCACAAGCGGACGCTTGCGCTAGGGCGTTTTTAACCTACAACCACCGATCAACTTCCACTTTTCACCCCACGATTTATCTCATCTCATAATAAAGCCAGTCTATTTACAGTTATTATTCAGAGAAATGTTACTTGGAAATGTTACTTGTGATTAAAATGTGTTATGTCTATGAAAACAACCCAGAAATACTCCGAAAGGGTGAAGCAAATTGCTACCCCCGGTACCTCACCCCCCGAAACGCAAACCCATGATCATGTGTCTTCTGCTCCCTGTTCCAGGGATATCGTATTGATGCGCATTCATCATATACTGAGATCGGCCCAGGAGCTTTCCTCGTCCTAAAAAATCTCATCACATGAAGGATTTACAAAATTATAATACAGTCCTACGCGATATCGGACTGGAAAGTATCCCTATTCGGGACGAAGCCGGAAGCTACCGTTGGTCGAACGGGCAACTTGAAATACTGAACCAGGACACATTCAACGATCTGTTCATCAACAAGGGAAAAATTGCTCAGGTTGACAATTCGTTGAAAGACTTGTCCAAAGAAATACTGGCTTTTGAAAAGCCTACGGCGGAGCTTGAACAGGAAGGGGACAATTTACTGAGCGGAAACAGGGAAGATGTTCGTGACTTGCAAGCACAACTGGATCAATTCAAAACTTCTTTGACCCAGCTCGATAAAGACATGCTGCTCCGTGGTCATATTCCACCTGTCCCGGAGTCAACACCTAAGGAAGCTGCTGCTTCACCTAAAAAAAGTGCTAGGGTTACAAGCAAAGAAATTCTGAGCTTTTTTATGATATGGGTGATCGGTGAAGTGTTTATGACCTACGTGCAATGGCATACTTTGCGGGATGGTAAAGGCATTGAGGACATGATCGTGCGGAGTATTTCATTCGGTGTGGTACTCTTTTTCATTCATTTTGTGGGTCGCTTGTTCAAGCAAAACCGGCGTCCGGTATACATGGTCTTTCTGGGCTTTAGTTTCCTGATGCTTTTCACGATGCTCTTAGGGCCATTGTTGTTGAATGAAGCCTACCCACCGCTCGACGAGAACAGCAGTACCACAACGGAGTGGTCTTTACAAGAGGATACTTCGAATGTACCTTCCGAAGTGGAAGCACCCTATTCTTTTTGGGTAAACTTCTATCGCAAAAATGATGTGTTAGGGGGTATTTTTGTGTTCCTGTTTTTTGTCATTATGCAAACTTTTCCCAGGAATAAGGCCAAGGAAGTTGAGCCTGAGCACCCCGTACCACCTCCCGAAACAGAAGCAGGCAAAAATCAAATCGAGGAAAGGAGGCAATACTACGTAGAGCAAATCCTCCACACTGAAAATCGCTTACGGAAGCTGAACGAAATACAGGCTAATTTGATAGCACCCAATACCCAGCGACTCCATGGCATCTTAGCAGAACTGCAAGTCAAACAAAAGGAAATAACTGCTTTAAAAAAGGAGAAAGATCGCTTGCTCGTGGAAAATGACCAATTGCTACGAAAGCTGGAAATGCACCTGAGCCGTTATCAGACGGAATATCTTAATGTACTGAAAAATGATCCCGTGAAAGCTTTGGTCGTTCAGCCTAGTTGGCCTACCACGGAAGACCTCAAAGCCTATTTTAAATTATAATAAAAGCAACACTACTATGCGACTTCTAAACCTTTTCTTTCGGGTAGCTTTAGTAGGAATGCTAGCCGGATGCAACGCATTGACAGAATGCGAAAACATAAAACCCAGGGAAGCGATTCTCCTGATCGATGTTACGGATAAACAATTATTTGAAGATATCGAGGCGGATCTCAAAGCTAACCTGCCGACATTCATGGCAAAAACAGGGCTGGGCAATATTGCGCCCTGTGAAAGTTTCACCCTTACTTTGGTACCCATTAGCGCCAAAGAAGGACTGCAGGCCACTTCCGAAACCATTGCCATTAACCGTAAGGGCCAAAGCTATCAGGCCGAAAAGCAACAGGCCAGTCCAGCGCCTTTGGTGAACCTGCTGAAAGGACAATTGACGGAATTCAAAGCGCTCACAGAGAATGATGATCTTACCTCAGGAAGCAGTATTGCCAATGTGATGATCAAAGCCCTGACACATGCCAACCTGGAAGCGGAAACCACTTTAATTATTTTTTCAGACATGATCGAGAATAATCAGTACCTCAATATGTACAGGCATATTCCAGCCACGGAAGAGCTTTCCGAAGTTGTTCCGCAACTGATCGATCCGTTGGTCTTAGAGGAATTTCAAGCCCGGCAAAGGGAAGGGCTGGATGCCAATATCATTATCGTATGCAAGGATAGCCCTAACAAAAAGGTCAATGCCAGACAAAGAGACGTGAAAAGCTTTTGGGCAGGTTTATTGGGTGAGATGAAGCTTCACAACATACAATTTATGGATAACCTCACCAATATAAATTAAAGCCCCTGATGATATTGGTCATAGCGATCGCAGGTTGGCTATTACTATTGATAGCCCTGTGTTTTATTCTGCGTGATTTCACGCAGTTTATTTTTCGTAAAACTTTTTCCCGTGAGCACCGCGGAGATTTTATCGATATTGGGGAGTATACGGCTACCTGGTTTGGTGTATTGGTGATTGCCATCGCCGGTTTTGTTTTTTATAAGGTAGGCACCACCTTGTTGGCTTATGTGCTTTCAAGCGATCTCATCTCTTTCTTCAGAATGATGCGCGGTGTATTTACAGTAGGCAGCTCAGTTCAAAGTCCTTTTACACTCCAACACTTTATCTCCGGCATGTTAGGGCAGTCCATACTGCAATTCACCACTTGTTATGTCATTTATTGGGGTATACGGTCCTTTATGCAAAGTGTCAATTCGAAGTATGGCAAGCCGGCTTATCATGAGGGTGATGTATTGTATTTCGGGTTCTTTGCCATTCTGCTGTTTATGGCTTTGGAGATCCTTTCATATAGTCAACACATGCCCAGGGTTTCAGGTATCGTCCATCTGATTTATTTATCAGTAGCCAAACTTGGCCTGGTGTGTTATTTCGTAGCAATTTCACATTTGCACTTGCTGCACAGTAAACACTATCGCGAATCACTGCCTCAATATATTCATTTGAGCTCCCTGGCCAAAACAATCGTTTCACAACCTTTGTTGGTCATTATTTTTACTTTGGGTATCGGCATGGCCTTGAATATTCCGTTATATCTTGGCACACAATTCCTGGAGAACAATTGGTTGGTCATTGGTTTTGCCCTTTTGTCTTGTTATTTGTTTTATAAAGTGATTCGAGGTTTCATCGCCAAGGGATACAATTACTTCGGCGCCATCATGTTTTTTGACGCTGAGAGTCCCTTAGCACAAACCATGCAAGGTTTCAAATTGCCATTATCGCAGAGAAGAAATTTCTTATCGGTCTTAGTAGTTTTAACCTTGCTCCTATTAGTGTTAAAACCAAAATCATTCCTGTTTCTTGCCTTTTTTGTGTTGATCATTGCGGTAGTTTCTGGCCTGCTGCATGTCCTTTCCTATGGATTAGGATTGGGAATTTCCCTTATTTTAAATTTGGTCCGTCAACAGGGGCTCCCCCCTATTAGAAAAAACACCATGGTCGTTTATCTGCAAACCACAGCCTGGGGATTGGCTGAAGCGATTGCACCTACAGCAGTTTTAGCCTTAGGTGCCTTTGTGCTTCTAAGTATTTTTCCAAAAAAATATGATTATGCGGATGATGAGAGCTATGTCAACACAGTCATTGATGCCGAACATTATCCATTGTTTATCGGCAGCCATGAAGGTAATATTTGTACGCCGGCCGGTGCCAGTGTCTTGCCGGATTTCCTGATCAAATGTCTGCTCATACAGGAAGACCGCGATTTTGAGAGGCAAAGAAGCTGGTTACCGAAATGGTCGAACTGGCATGGCATCTCGATCGCCTCATTGTACCGTATGACTACCGGTACCGGAGGGGGTTCTAATCTGAATATGCAATTGATCAAAAACGAGGCTTTTCCGGGAAGTTTTCCCAGGGACTTCCAGAGAAAATATACCGAAATGCTTTCCGCCTACCAGCTTTCATTGCAGCTCAGCCCGAAGGAAATTGTCACGCAATACTTTAATAAAGTAGGCATGATCGGAGGCAACGGACAGCAAGGGGTGGTCATGGCAGGATTCACGGCTTTTAAGCGGCCGCTTCAAGAACTGAATCAATTGGAAATGATGTATTTAGTTGCTTCTTTAAAACGAAGCACCACATTTAAGACCAAAAAAGATCTTGTCGACTATGACCAGGCTGCCGGTTACGCCATCGAAATCAAGGAAACCTTAATCGCCCAGGCGAGGGCCTGGAAAAAAAAGGGATTGGTAGCACCGCAGGAATTAAAATTGTTGATGGAACAGGAGCTGCGATTTAGTGATCGTCCATTAACAGCCAACATCGCGACGACTACCAAAGAATTTTTAAAAAAGCAGTCGCCTGAAAAGGAAAGCTTAGGGCACACTTTCGTAACTACACTCAACCACGAGAACCAAAAACGGATGGCCAAAGCGGTCCGGCGATTTAATCAGTATTTCCGAAGCAGTCAAACTAAACAAGGTCATGATCTGTATTCTGCAGCGCTGGTCATTGAAGTATCTACAGGAAAAATTCTGGGGCATCATGGCGGGCAAGGTGTTACGGACCTGACCACCTTTGCCGGTGGTAGCCCGATGGGTAGTGTGGTCAAACCTTTTATCCTGCTGGAATTGTTGGAAAGTGATATTGCCTCTGAGGATCTACGACTTTATGATGGTAAGATCAAAGGAAAGTTTACGCCCAATAACTACAGTCGCCGATATTCCAACCGAATGATCAGTATTAATGAGATCATCAGCAAGTCTTTGAATGCACCAATGATCAATGTGCGGGAGGTAACGGAGGCAGTGCCCTTGTATCAACAATTGGAAAGAACGTTCGCCACCTTAGGCATTGATGAAGATGCATTTTTGCAACTCGACGATCCCGACAAATCATCGGAACATGAGATCAACTACCCTATGGGATCACGAAATATGACCCTTTTTGATATCGCACAAGCCTACCAAACACTTTTTAATAATGGCCGATACAGGGAACTTCGAGTATTCGAAAGTGCGTATGATCCTTACACCAAAAAGGAGTATGAAGTCCGCCATCGCCAAAAGCAAGTGTATGAGTCGAAAAATACACGAACCATGAAAGAAGCGCTGCATCATACTATGCTGAAAGGCGGAACAGGAACGCACATAGTACACCTGCTACCACGAACGGAAAAGTTTTATGCAAAAACCGGCACCTCCGACAAAGCCATACACGGCTACACCATCTTATGCGATGGCCAGTTGCTCATTGTGTCCTACGTTACCTACGGAAAAGTGACCGGAGACCATTTGGAATTGAATGATACACCACCAATCCCCTTCGGGTCCGGGGCCAGAAGCGCCGGGGTTTTAGGAGCATATATCTACAGGGAATGGGAGTATCATAAAGAGGATAAGTTGCATATAGCTTTTAAGTAGCTGTCAGGTATCAGGTTACAGGTATCAGGTTGCAGGCTAGGGCAACATGGCTTACGGAGACGCTGAAAGCTGAGACCTGATACCTAAAAGCTCGACTACTTGACCAATATGGTTAAATGAATCTTGGGCACAAGCGGGCGTTTGCGTTAGCGGGGGACTATTATAATGTTGAATTTTGAATTATGAGTTTTGAATGAATTACGAATTTCGAATGACGAATTACGGTTCAAGGTGCAGGTTATATGAAAACAAACGGAAGATGTACCTGGTTTTTTAACTAAAAACTCAAAACTAAAAACTCAAAACTAACATCGGTTATCCAACTCACAAAACGGTCAACCATATTCAGGCATGGATATACTGAAACCTGATACCTGAAACCTAACAGCTATATCAATAATCCTGCATCACTTCTTCCATCGCGGCATATTGAGCATCCGAGTCCCCAACTACTTCTTTTTGTTTTAGTAATGCTTCTTTGAGTTCTTTGATGATCTCGGTATAGGCTGGATCATTGTAGGCGTTGTGATTTTCGTAGGGATCTTTTTCGAGGTCGAAGAATTCCCAGGCAGGTTCGGTATTCTCTTGCTTTTCGGCTCCTCGCAGTCCCAAATGATTTCCATAAAAAAATATCAGCTTGTAGCGATGCGTGCGGATACCGAAATGTCCCGGACGCCTGGGGGCATGTGCCCAATAACGGTAATACATGGATTCCCGCCAATCTGTGGGCGTGTTTCCTTTGAGGTTTTGCCGGAAGCTTCTCCCCTGTCCAAAGCCCCGGTCACCAATACCTGCATAGTCAGCAAAGAGTGATGCAAAATCCGTATTCAAAATAATATCGTCGATCCTGGTACCTCCCTTTATTTCTTTAGGATACCGGATCACAAAAGGCATTCTGGATGATTCTTCATAGATCATACGTTTATCAAAGAAGCCATGCTCTCCCAGAAAATAACCCTGGTCTGCCGTGTAAATGACCACGGTATTTTCAGCTTGCCCGCTTTCTTCCAGGTAATCCAACAAGCGGCCGATGTTCTCGTCAATGGATGCACCGCATCTCATAAAGTCTTTGATGAATTTTTGGTAGATCTTTTTGCGTGCCTGAATGCTATCCAGTCCTTCCGTTGAAAAAGGCAACCCGGGATAGGAAGTCCAGAATTTGTCGGGATTTTTAGTGGCCATCATCATGCGCCTGGCTAACTCATCCATTTTCTGACCAGTAAAGGTTCTTCCATTTGTTTCAGGACCAAAATCATATAACGACTCCGGTTCGGGAATTTCCTGGTCTTTATACAGATCTTTAAGTCTTTCCGGATAATCGAAAGGTTCATGGGTAGCTTTGAAATGGGTCATCAGGAAAAAGGGTTTATCCTTATCCGCATTTTTCAGCCAATCAATTGAAAAATCAGCGATGACATCCGCTGAAAATCCCTTGTATTCTTTGCCTCCCTTATAACCATCTTCCCAGTTTTCTTTCGTTTTTAAGATAGGGTCATGGTACCGGCCTTGTCCCGGAAGTACCATGAAATGATCAAATCCCGAAGGTTGTTTTTTCAAATGCCATTTGCCAATGACTGCTGTTTGATAACCATGATGCTTCAATGCCTTGGCAATATTCATACTATCAGGCTCCATGGCATCAACCAGGGTATACACACCATTCCGGTGGCTATACTGTCCGGTCAAAATGGAGGCCCTGCTGGGTACACAAATGGAATTGGTACAAAAAGCATTGTTCAGAACTGCCCCCTCATCAGCCAATCTGGCAATGTTTTCATTGATGACATAGTCTTTCAAAATGCCCCCATATATTCCCCAGGCCTGAGAGGTATGGTCATCTGACATGATGAACAAAATATTGGGTTTGGCAGGAGCTTCCTGTTTTTGGTTGGTGCAAGCCCAAAGGAGGCCAACAGACAATAAAAAAATAAAGCTTGTAGTCTTCTTCATGATAGCATATTAATTCTTGAATTATCTCTCAATGATCCATTCCTGTGATTCGGGAACCTCCGTATCGTTTTTTTGAGGAGCACCGGAAGTAGTGCGCCCGTTTTTCACATATTTGCTAAACCGGGAAATCATACCGGCAACTCTTTTTTCATTCTCATCCATCAGATTGTATCGTTCCGATGGATCTGCATCCAGGTTATACAGTTGGTATTTCGGTAAGCCTTCTATGGCTTCCGCTTCTCTGTTGGTTGGATGTGACAGCCATCCTCCGGACCCGGCACACATTTCCAGTTTCCATGCAGACTCTCTCAAAGCCATGGAACCATCCGAGGAAGCATTGATCACTGGCCGGCTGATAATTGTATCTCTTTCATTATTGACTAAAGGATAAAAGCTAAAGCTGTCCTCTGCCATGTTCTCTTCCAGTTTGAAACCTGTGACATCTGCTACAGTGGCCATAAAATCCACCAGACTTACAGGATGCTCATAGGTTGATTTGCCCTTCAACAATTTTGGGAAGGAAAATATAAAGGGAACTCTATGCCCTCCCTCAAAAATATCCCCTTTAGCACCTCTGAAACCAGCACTGGAATTATGACCGTTTGATAATAATACCGGGTAGTTGGCTGATCGGGAACTTGAACCATTGTCAGAAGCAAACACAATAATGGTATTGTTGTACATGTTGTTTTGCTTCAACACTTTAATAATTTCACCTACACTCCAATCCACTTCCAGACAAAAATCAAGGTAAGGATTGATACCACTTTTTCCCTGGAATTCCTTCGAAGGAACGATGGGTGTATGAGGCGCCGTCAACGGAAAATAAAGAAAAAACGGCTTACCATCTTTTTGATCCTTAATAAAGTCAACTGCCCTCCTTGTGAAATTGGGCAGGACATCCTCAAAGCGCAGATCAGGTGCCAATGGGCCTGTTCGCCAGAAATCATATTGATCAATGCTTGTTCCCGGAACGATGCTGTCCGGTACAGCTGTGGCTTTTTTATTTTCCACATACACATAGGGAGGAATATCCAAAGAAGCCAATAGGCAATAGGAATAATCAAATCCGGCATCGTTGGGCGATCGCTTTATTTCCTTCGAAAAATCAATTTCCTGAGGATCATCATCTCTAAACCCCCAATTCCATCCCAAATGCCATTTCCCGATCACCCCTGTGGCGTATCCTTGTTTCTGCAGCATGGAAGCTACCGTTTCCCTTTCAGGTCTAATCAATGCTTTATCTTTGGTCCACAATACACCTTTGGGTAAATCGGAGCGCCAGGGATAACGTCCGGTTAAGATGCTATACCGGGAAGGCGTACAAACCGCTGAAGTGGAGTGCGCATCAGTAAACACAATACCTGTTTCCGAAAGCAGGTCAATATTAGTCGTCCGGATCTTTGATTTAGGGTTTAACACAGATACATCCCCATAACCCATATCATCAGCCAGTATATACACAATATTGGGTAATACTGCTACTTCCGGCTGCTTTTCAGTCCCTCGGGAGCAGGACATCAATAAAACCACCATTGATAAAAACAACCAATACCGAATCACAATCTGTTTCATATATGCGTTGGTTAGTTAAGTCTATTTACTCATGAATACTTTAGTCCGCCAAATTGCCCCTCCGCAGATGGTTAGGGGGAGGTCCAAAACATTAACAATTTAAATAAAAAACCAAGTCGGTATTTGACACGTTCCCCCTCTTACATCTCCCCAAGGGGAGAACATTGTTTTTGAATAACCATTTGTTCATATATACTAGGGTTAGTTAAACCTACATACCCATGAATATTGTGGACCACCAGATGTCCCCCTCTGGAGGGGGTTGGGGGAGGTCCAAAAATTAATAATTCAAATAAAAACCAAGTCGGTATTTGACATATTCCCCCTCTTACATCTCCCCAAGGGGAGAACATTGTTTTTAAATCACCATTTGTTTCATATATACTAGAGTTAGTTAAACCTACATACTCATGAATACCTTAGTCCACCAAATTGCTCCCCTTCGCAGAGGGTTGGGGGAGGTCCAAAACATTAACAATTCAAGTAAAAATCAAATCGGTATTTGACATATACCCCCTCTTACATCTCCCCAAGGGGAGAACATTGTTTTTAAATCACCATTTGTTTCATATTGCCGAGGTTAGTTAAATATATTCATTTATAAATATTTGTGGACCACCAAATGTCCCCCTCTGGAGGGGGCTAGGGGGAGGTTGACTAACCTGCCAACCACAATCACGTTTACCTGTACCCTCCTCTTCGCTGCTGCCCAGCTCTTTTTTCATGGCTTCTATTTTGGCCAAAAGCGACTCAACTATTTCCGGATTTGAGTCCGCTACATTATGCTGTTCTCCCACATCCGTCGACAGATCAAACAAAGACAGTTCTATTTCCGCTTTAATGCCTTTTCTCCCATGTACATTGCCCTCATCGGATACTATCACCTGATTGTATTGATGTGGTAAGTGCAGTTTCCATTTGCCACTTCTGACCGCTTCCAGGTTCCAGCCTCTGTAATAAAAGAAAGCATCCCTGGGACTTTTGGCATCCTGTTTTCCCAACATAAGATCCGTGATGTCATATCCATCAATTTTTCTGGAAGGCAAATTTGAACCGGTAATTTTTGCTATAGTCGGTAACATATCCAGGGTAGAAGCTATTTCACTACACACATAACCCTCAGGTATCACCTTCGGCCATTTCATAAGACATGGAACACGCTGACCTCCCTCAAAGGTGGTAAATTTACCTTCCCTGAGTGGGTAGGCCGAGCCTCCATGATCACCGAAAATAAGCCACGGCCCATTGTCACAGGTGAATATCACCAGAGTATTTTCTTCCAGACCCAGCTCCTGAAGTGTCTTATTTATCTGACCCACAGACCAATCGATTTCCTCAATGACATCGCCATAAATTCCTTTCTCCGAGTGACCATCAAATTTTTCCGATACATACAAGGGTATGTGGGGCATGGTATGGGGCAGGTATACAAAAAACGGATTGTCTTTATTCCGTTTGATAAAATCAATGGCACGCTCAGTATATTCTGTGGTCAACATCGATTGATCATCTTCCATATACCGGTGAACATCATTGCCATTCATTAAAGGTAGATCAGGATAACTTCTCTTATTCTTCTTTTTGCCCGGTCGCATATCGTTTGAGTAGGGCAATCCAAAGTATTCATCAAATCCCTGTTGTAATGGCAAAAATTGTTTATGGTGTCCCAAATGCCATTTTCCAAAACAACCTGTTGCATATCCTTTATCTTTCAACATCTCGGCGATGGTAGTTTCATCAGGGTGAATTCCTGTTTTGGTATTTCTTTGCTTAGGGTTCCACTCGGTATTCAATCTTTCCGGAAATAGCACACCAGGTATCCCAATGCGCTGAGGATAGCAACCCGTTAACAAAGCAGCCCTGGAAGGTGAGCAGACGGAAGAAGCCACATAAAAATCAGTGAACTTCATTCCTTCGGTAGCCATAGCATCTAAATGCGGTGTTTTAAAACCCCTGGCGCCATAGGTTCCCACATCAGCATAACCCTGGTCATCAGTGAAAATGATCACAATGTTGGGTGGCACTTCTTTTTTATTGTTTGTACCACAAGCCGAAATCATGATTGAGATGGCCAGAATTGTGTATTTAATAAGTTTACAATTGTTCATTGTTAATGGCTGTGTTCGGTATTAAGATAACTGACATGAACATAATAAGCTCCCCAACTCACTTGATCATCTATTTGTTTGAAAGTAGTTTTTAAATCATAGGTTCCCTTCTTCAGGTCTAATGCTATCATGGCTTCATGGGCCTGTGTATCGATCTGAACTTCTTTTTTTACATCTCCTATATCAACAGTGGCTGTGTTTGCTTCAATGGCTCTTGGTGCCTCTCTGGGATATCTCCGAAGTTCAAACCTATACTGACCATCACGCGCGACATGGACTTTCCACCTTCCCTGACTGGTTTTCTTATCAAGTGCTCCTTGTGTCCATGGCGCATCCCCAACATACCAATCCATGCCATTTAACCTGACTTCAGGTGCCTCTGACGCACCCAATATGTGGGGCGAAATTAGCTGCCTGGCAGGGGACAGGGAATTCCAGAATGATTCATAGGTTTCAGTAAGCGCTCTCACAATGTCAGGGTGCCTTTGGACGATATCAATTTTTTGGCCATAATCTTCTTTAATATTGTAAAGCTCCTTTCCATCTACCAAACGCCATTTTTTATACTTCACAGCAGTGTTTTTCCACTTTTCCCTGACGCGTGACCTGGGACATTGCACGATCAGCTTGCGCTCATTATTCCAGCCATTCCCGCCTGCCAATAAAGGTTTGAGAGACTGTCCATCCAAATTGTCAGGTTGTTTAACTTGACAGATTTCAAGTATGGTTGGCATCACATCCACCATACCGGTCAGATTATTAACATCTCCGGGATTTTTATCGGTTAGTTCGGGATATTGGATCATGCAATACACCTGATGTTTTTCATCATATCCCAATCCCCTGTTTTGAAATTCACCTGAACGATGTTCCACCGCACCACGGTCGTTTACTCCCTGGTCGGAGGCCAGGATCACCAGGGTATTTTCTTTTAATCCGGAACTTTCCAGGTAATCCAAAAGCTTTCCTACATTATCATCCACATTTTCTATCATGGAATACAATGCCAGGTATTCGGAATCTTCCGTTCCCCTTTCCAGCAATCTTTTGGTTGTTTCCGGATGCCTGTTGGTTGGAAAATGCACGGCGGGTGTTGAAATGAAACAGAAAAAAGGAGCTTCCTGCTTTTGCTTGTTATCTATATAATCTATGGCCTGATCAAACAACACATCTGTAGAAAATCCTTTAGACTTGATATATTGCCCATTGTGCTCATAAGTGGCATCAATATGGCTATTACCATAGTAATCTTCCAATTGACTAACGCCACCACCTCCATGAATGAAAACTTCATCAAACCCACGGAACCTGGGTGCATAAGGGTAGGTCATGCCAAGGTGCCATTTACCGAATATGGACGTGTTATAACCCGCATCCTTCAATAGATCTGCTAGGGTGGTTTCATCTTTATGCAGGATGGAAACACCACCGATGGTATTATGCACTCCTGCTCTTAATGCATACCGGCCGGTCAGCAAAGCTGTTCTACTGGGAGAGCAAAATGGTGGTGCATGAAAATCAGTGAAATTCACGGCTTCTTTTGCCAGTCTGTCAATCCTGGGTGTTTGTACGATCTGATGTCCATTGCGACTTAATTCAAAATAACTCTGATTGTCAATGAGCATCAATACTACATTGGGTCGACGATCTTCAACTTCCCTCGATGTACAAGTAATGAGCAGCAGGGCTATCATTGAAATACCTATTGATCTCATTTGCTTAGGATTTTATTGTTTTGGTATTACCATATCAAAAATTAACTACCTGATTTTCTTCAATTTTCCATTGAATTTATAGGTTTTACCTTGCTCCGTATTAAAGTCTACACTTCGGTTTTTATACCTCAACTTACATTTTTTTCCTGCTTTCGACTTTATTTCGATGTTTTGCAACTCACCGTTTTTCCAATCGAATGAAAGTTCGAAGCCTCCTCTGGCACAGACACCCGCGATATTGCCATCAGGAAGTGCATCGGGTAAGGCCGGAAGTATATCGATGGTCCCCAGATGACTTTGGACGAGCATTTCAACAATCCCTGCTGCTCCTCCAAAATTGCCATCAATCTGAAATGGCGGATGAGCGTCAAATAAATTGGGATATGATCCTCCTCTCAGTTTGCGCTGTGGTTCTTCAGCCGGACTTAACAACATATGGATCAATTTATAAGTATGATTACCATCCAGGAACCGCGCCCAGAAGTTTATTTTCCAGCCCAGACTCCAGCCCGTTCCTTCATCTCCTCTGAAAATGAGTGATTGTCTGGCAGCCTTCATCAAATCGGGCGTATCTTTCCAATTGATCTCATTTCCGGGATGAACAGCCCATAGATGGGACACATGACGGTGTTTTTCTTCCGGATCATCCTTGTCTTCCAACCATTCCTGCAACTGTCCCAACCTGCCAATTTGATTAGGTGCGATCTGGGGTATCATCGCTTTCAACTTTTCTGCAAATGCTTTATCCGTATCCAGAATTTCCGAAGCCTCGATACATATCCTGAAAAGATTACGGATGAGTTGATGATCCATGGTAGGACCTGCAACCAACCCTCCTATTTCCGGTGAATTCGATGGCGTACTGATCAAATAGCCACTTTTAGGGTCTTTCACAAGAAAATCAGTGAAGAAGGTTGCCGCCCCTTTTAGCAGTGGATATTTTTCTTTCAGGAATTCTTTGTCCTGGGTAAACTGATAATGCTCCCACAGATGGGAACTAAGCCAGGCCCCTCCTGTAACCCATATGCCATGATTTGATGCATTGATGGGTGCAGCTCCTCTCCATATATCCGTATTGTGATGTAAAACCCATCCATTTGCATTGTAATGCTCTTTCGCTACAATGGCTCCGCTTTGTGAGCATTCTTCAATTAAATTAAAAAGCGGCTCATGACATTCGGAAAGGTTAGTCACTTCCACTGGCCAGTAATTCATTTCAGCGTTGATGTTTGTCGTCCATTTACTTTCCCATGGAGGACTAAGCCGATTATTCCAGATTCCCTGCAGGTTAGCCGGTTGGCCTCCTTCTCTGCTGGATGAGATCATTAGGTAGCGTGCATACTGGACATATAAGGACACAAATTGTGGGTCATTAGGATCTTTCCAAAATTGGTAGATCCGTTGATCTGTAGGCACTGAAGTTCTTTCATTACCATTAAAATGGATTTGAAAACGGTTGAACAACGACTGGTAATCTTCAATGTGTTTTTTCCTGACCTCATCGTAATTCAATGTCGCAAACTCTCTGAGGGATCCGTTTAAATAGCGCTGCGGCCTGTCGCTCACATCTCTAAAATTGACAAAATTGGTCCGGGCGGTCAGGTATATTGTGGCAGATGAGGCGTCCTTAACTAAGATACGTTTATATTCGGGAGTTACCTCTCCGTCGGTAATCACTTTGAACCATGCTTTACCTTTTAATACTCCATCTGCCACACGGACATCCAACACTTGTTTATCACCATCGGTTGACACCGATTTCATAAAATGTTGTGAGTCCATCGCCAGATCAAAATTCAATGCACCCGATTTATCCGAGGTAAGCTTTACGGCCATTAACTGATTGGGATGACTGACAAACACCTCACGATTATAAGTGACACCATTTGCCTGATATGATACTTTGCAGAGGGCTTGTTCGATATCAAGTTCTCTTCGATAATTAGAAAAATCCTGATGATCCGGGAAATTGATGATCAGGTCACCAAATGGTTGGTAGGCTTTCTGGTGGAGCGGTTCACTCATGAATACTTCACTGGCCAGGTCTTGTGCTTCGGTTTGTTTTCCTTCGAATAGCAATTGTCTGATCTTATCAAGATATTTCCCGGCATCTTTATGTGAGTAATCATGAGGCTCACCGGTCCAAAGCGTTTCTTCATTGAACTGAATTTGCTCCTGTTTTACA
Source organism: Splendidivirga corallicola (assembly GCA_030442035.1). Taxonomy (GTDB): domain Bacteria; phylum Bacteroidota; class Bacteroidia; order Cytophagales; family Cyclobacteriaceae; genus Splendidivirga; species Splendidivirga corallicola. Next base: position 27,433 of record JAUJEA010000012.1, on the reverse strand, counting down.
CCTCCATATACCATCGCACCCAACCGGCCATTCCCCAATGGCAATGCTTCCAACCAATTCTTTGCCGGCTGCTCGTAAAACAGTTTATGTTTGGACTGGGCCTGAGCCAAGGCCCCTGAAGTCGTTAGCAATAGTCCTGTAACTAATAATAATAAGTTTCTCATATTCTCTTATTTTCTCAGTCTATTCAGGTGCTTTAAGATCTTTCCATATTCTTGTATTTGAAGCAGTTGGTAGGTCTTCACTTACCTTCTGAGTGACATCTCCTGTAATAGCCCATTCTGCACCACGTAGCAGTGTTGCGATAAATCCGGCGCATTTAATTGTATTGCTGTTATTTTTTCCTACATGCCCTAACACGGAATGAAAGATCCGTCCCTTTCCATATTTAATGGTAAAAAGTACCGGTTCCTGCCGTCCAGAACCCCCTCCGGATGGATCCTGTTCCGCTGTGGCCAATACTTCCATATTCCTGGCAGGCCCTCTCAGGCTATGGTACAGCTCATCCCTGGTATGCATCCAGCTTTTTGGCAACCCTTTCAAAATGGGATGATCCGGCTGCCTGGTATGCACCACGAAATTGTCCTGTTTTCCATGACTGCCACCTTTTCCCGGTGATTTATCTTTTTTAATCTCTCCATTCTCCCAATACACAATGGGGCCATGTTTTTCAGTACGTCCACCCCATCCTCCAACACCAATCATCCGGTTATACTCCTTCCAGTCAGGAAAGGAATTGTCTGAAGCATGGAATAGAACCAGGCCTCCTCCCTTTTTCACAAAATCAACAAAATTCTTCTTGGTTTCATCAGGCCAGGGATCTCCATTATAATCCAGACAAATAAGGTCATACCTACTGAATTCCGGTTTAAAACCTGACATGTCCTCACCTTTAGGAGGTGTTGTAACAATGGTGGCTTTGAACATTCCACTGCTGTCAAAGATGCCTTTGATAATTTTGGAGCTGCTTTGCCAATGATGGTTATTCTGACCAGTAATTATTAGTACTTCATACTTTTGGGCAAGCCCTGAAGAGCTCAATAAAAGGATAATTAAGAGCGATGTTATGCTATGTTTTCCAATTAGGTATCTCATACGCTTGTTTAAAGTTTATCGTTAAAAATTATTCAGGAAAATCCAGGTGTATATTGCCCTCCGTCGAATCTTTCCAGTTATCTGTTTTAAAAGGTGAAAGGGGCAGATTGGCTTCATTGAACAAGTTGACAAAAGGAGCATTTGACCAGCCGAATCTCACTGCTACCGGTCTTTTAATTTTATCAGACCAAACTTTCAGTTGATTACCATTAACTATTTCCGCCTGAGCGTCCACAAACTTTTGATCTTTTCCGGCAATTGTTAGTCCGAGAATTTTACTTCCACGCCTTGTTTTCAATTCCTTGGCATGTTTAAAACTGATGACCACCTTATTTCCATTGACCTGATATGAATCCAAAAAAGGACTTGAAAACCCATCGGCCAATTTGCCATAATCATTGTGCAAGGCCAGCATGGCCAGCCTGTGCCCCACTTCCTGTTTCTTTCTCGGGTGAATATCAAATGAATTGCCAATATCGGTGGTAACTACCATACCGGTATGCTTAACCATATCCAAAGTCTTCAACTGAGCATCCCTTAACTCCGCTGATTTAATACCATCATACTCATTATAATGGTATGGAGCGAGTTGTACATAATAAAATGGGAAATCACCCTGGTCCCAGGCATTTCTCCAGCTTTTGATCATAGCCGGAAACAGCGTCCTGTATTGATTTGCCCGGGCTACATTAGATTCTCCCTGGTACCACAAGGCACCTTTTAAAGTATATGTTTTGATCGGATTGATCATGCCATTGTAGAGAACAAATGGGATATGGTTATCGCCAGGCAGGTTTCTTTTGGGACGTGAATCCCAATCCAGGTTAGCAGCGTCCTTTTGTTTTGCCCGCCATTCGGCAGCGGCTTTAATCCACTCAAATCGATACTGTTTTAATTTTTGTTCACGCTTATCATACCAGTCAACAATATCCTGATGTCCCTCTTTTCCTGCTGTCTCCTTGTCTATCCATGCCTGGGCACCTGATCCTCCCCATGCGGATACAATCAATCCAACAGGCACATCCAGTTTCTCCAGCAACTCCCTTCCAAAAAAATAAGCCACGGCACTCTCAGTTGCCGCTGTTTCAGGAGTGCATACTTCCCATTGGGCATTGACGTCGGGTTGTGGTTCCCAGGCCATGGTATTTGGTACATGAAAAAAACGGATTGACGGATAATTCGCCTTCTTTATTTCTTCATATGAATTATTCGATTGTTTTACAGACCATCCCATATTGGATTGTCCGGAGCATAACCATACCTCCCCGATCAGCACATTCCGCAAATACACTTCATTCTTACCTTTGAGAATGATTTGTTGTGGTGTATGACTCCCTGATGGCGTTGGTACTTCCACCGACCATTGTCCATGATCATCAGCTTTAATATGCTGTTCATTACCCCAGCTTGTAATAATGGTAATGGACTCGTGGGCATCAGCTTCACCCCATATCCTGGCGTTGGTATTTTGTTGCAGGATCATACGATCACCAAAGACGGAAGGAAGTTTTATATCGGCCTTTGACAAAAGCGGCACGATTATAATAAAAAATGTAAGACTGATTTTACACTTCAATAAGGTATTTGTATACATCACTTTTAGTTAGTTATTTGACAATCAACTTTGCTCTCATTGTATAAGCGTGTCCCGGAAAGGTGCACACAATTCAATGGTCATTGACTCATACACTATATGTCGGGATACCATTACAGTTTTCTTAATCTAATGTAATCCTGTTTTTTCATTAGTATTCCTTGTATTTACAGATCCCAATGTTCTTTTATAATCGATTGAATATGAGGATAATCTTCATCTGTTTCGTTAAATTCCGTTCGCAGTAATTCAAGTTTTTTCTTCAGATCAGATGTAACCTGTTCATATCCTGGTTGACCGTAAAGGTTATTCATTTCAAAAGGATCATTGACCAAATCGTAGAGTTCCCATCCGGGAGTTGTAAAATACTCAAATGGGATCTGGACACTGAATGCTACCTTTTCCTCAGGCCAATTACTCTCTTTCCTTCTTTTTCTATAATCACACCCGTAGAAAAAAATTAGTTTATATTGCTTGGTGCGCACACCAAAATGAGCTGGATTGGCATGTGCATGTGCCATATGCATCCAATAGCGATAATAAGTAGCTGTTCGCCAATCTTCGGGTTCTTTGGCTTTGGACAAAATTTCTTTAAAACTCTTGCCGTGCATATAATCAGGGACACTTCCATCAGCCAAATCAATGATGGTTGGTGCAAAATCCGTGTTATTGATGATGGCATCGGTCCTGGTACCCGCCTTGATCATTTTAGGATATCTGACTAAAAAAGGCATGCGCATCGATTCTTCGTACATCCATCGTTTATCAATGTAATCATGCTCACCCAACATAAATCCCTGATCCCCGGTATAGATAATAATGGTATTGTCCATCAATCCTTCTTCTTCCAGATAATCAAATAAGCGCCTTACATTGTCGTCCACTCCTTTCACACACCTCAAGTAACGTTTAAGATATTCCTGATAAGCTAGGTGTGTATACTCAGGATCAGGTATGTCCTGATCAATTTTCATATGTTGCCCCATGTTTCGGTTCTGATTTCTATGTGAAACCGAAGAACCTATATGGGGGATCATCTCACCGTTTTTTCCTCTGGTGGCCAGAGATCCATTATTCCGATTGTAATATAAGCTTGCAGGTTCCGGAATTTCCGTATTTTCCAGATAGTCAGCATATCTTGGGGCAAACTCAAACATATCATGAGGTGCCTTAAAATGATGCATGAGAAAAAATGGTTTTGACTGATCTCTCTCCTTAAGCCATTGCAAAGATTGATCTGTAATAATGTCGCTAGAATGCCCCTTGTATTGGCGGCCCAAGATTGTTTCCGTCTTGCCACGACGTTCTATTTCAACAGTTTCGTTTGATCCCTTCTCATACAGAACTGAATTAAAATAGCTCCCCTGCCCATGAAGCACTTTGTAATAGTCAAAGGCTTCCGGAGCTTCTTTAAGATGCCATTTACCTATTATGGCGGTTTCATAGCCTAACTTTTTCATTTCATGGGCCAGGTATTGCTTCTCAGCTCTTAATCTTCCATTAAGATCCAGCACTTCATTGGTCTGACTATATTGCCCGGTAAGGATTGTGGCTCTCGAAGGGGTACAAATAGAATTTGTGCAAAAAGCATTCTCAAACAGTATTCCTTCATGTGCTAACCGATCAATGGTTGGTGTAGGATTCAATTTAGCTAACCTGCTTCCATACACGCCAAAAGCCTGAGAGGTATGGTCATCTGACATGATGAAAAGAACATTGGGTCTATCCTGCCCTATAGTATCTAAGGATATAACCAGGAGAACAAGCAGCAAAATTCTTGTGAGGTATATCATGATTACTTCTGTTATTTGAGAGAAATCAATACAACATCAATCCAGGGACACCTGCAATGTATCTCCTACTTCTTTTTGAAGCGCTAAAAACTGACTGTACAATTCGTTTTTGATGTCTTCATATTTCTTATCCTCGAATAAATTCACCATTTCTTCCGGATCACTCTGCAAATCAAACAATTGGCGTTCCCCATTATGAGGATAGAGGATCAATTTATGCTTGTCCGTTCTAATCATTCTTTGGAAATGCCTGTAATTACCAAAAATAGCATCATGCACTTTGTCTTCTTTTCCGTCCAGAATCCCTTTAAGACTTGGAAAATCTACAGTTTGAGGCGTTTCTATACCAGCTAAATCACAAGTTGTTGCATAAGCACTTTGGAGGTATATGAGTGCATTGCTACGTACCCCTGCCTTCAACCCAGGACCTGCTATAAAGAAAGGCACACGGACACTGTGGTCATATTGGTTTTGTTTACCCATTAATCCATGATGTCCAACCGCTAATCCATGATCGGCGGTAAAAATAATATAGGTATTATCAGCCTTACCGCTTTCTTCCAAAGCTTTTAAAATACGTCCGATTTCATGGTCCATGTGGGTAATAATAGCATAGTACTCGCTTCTATGCACCTGAACCTGATGTTCGGTGCGAGGGAATGGGGCGAGAATTTCGTCCCTCAATTTATGATCACCCTGGTCAAATGGATGTTCCGGCATATAGTTTTTTGGCACCTCGATATCCTGAGGAGGATACATATCGACATATTGCTTTGGCGACTGTCTGGGATCGTGTGGTGCATTGAATGCTACATACATAAAGAAAGGATTCTCAGAATCCCTGGCTTTGTTTTGAAGGAAGTCAATTGCATTATCTGCATACAATTCCGATGAATGCTGCTCTATTCTATACTCCGGGCCTGCACGTTTCACCCCATTTTCATCATATACGATATCTTTAACCTTAGGACTCCAATGACCGGTAAAAATAGGATCCCATGCATTCCAACTATTGTTTTCAGCTGTAGGACGTCCATAACCTGGTTCCCGTTTATGTTCGGGGTGGATGGTTTCATACATTCCTTTTCCAATACTTTTAGCATATTTAAAACTCTTTAATGCGGTGGCATCCCTATTGTGCCATTTTCCCGTCAGAAAAGTTTCATACCCTGCATTGGTAAAAGTTTCGCCCCATAGTTGGTTTTGGTTGATACCTTGACGCGCGGCAAACATATATTGACCTGAATTGAGCATGGCTCGGCTTGCTACACAAACTGCTCCACCCCAAGCTCCCTGGTTGAAGCAATGAGTAAATACTACACCTTGCGCAGCCAACTTGTCTAAGTTGGGAGTTTTAATTTCAGGATTGTTAAGGAAATTAATGGATTCATAGACCTGGTCATCTGCAAACAGAAATAAAAAATTCGGACGTGAGTCTGTTTCTATTTTACCCTCTTCATTATTTTGAGAGCTACAGGCTGCCAAAATTATAAAAAACAGGACAATCGATACAATTGATATTTTCTTCATAAAATAAGTCATATATTCTTTAACAATTACTTTTGATTCTATCTGAATTTGTCCATTTAACCATTCATCATTCACCTGGAATTGGCACGATCCAAATGAAATATCATTTGATAGCTTAATTTTTTTTCTGCCTTTCTAAATATTCTTCCTCTGTCACAGGCAAACTTTTGGCACGGCCTTTTTTACCTCTCATACTAACCTTATTTAAAGCCTCAGCCGGGTGATCATAATAGGAAGTATCCCATTGCCGATAAACAGGACTGTTGTCCTTTTGGGGCAATTGATTTACTACAGCCTGAAATTTCTCTTTTGATTTAACAATTTCCGGATGATCTGAATCAATAAGGTTAGTCTGTTCACTGGGATCATTGAGAAGATCGATGATCTCATAAATCCGTCCTGTGGTGTCGACATAAGACTTGTATCTCTTATCACGTATTACTCTATCCCTAAATGTATGTGCACTCGTGATACGATCATTGATAAGCATGGCAAATCGTCCTCCTAATCCCATGATCCAGTCTCGTTCTGAATCTGTACTTTCCCCCAATATCAAAGGTGCAAAGGAGTATCCGTCATAAATAAAGTTCTTATCCAATTTGGCTTCTGCCAGTTCACAAAAAGTTGGTAATAAATCCGTAAAATCAATCAGGGCTTCAGTTACAGTTCCTTCTGGTACCAAACCGGGGCAATTAACGATGAACGGTGCATTCAATCCGTTTTCAGAAAGATGTGCCTTACCTCCCCGAACGTATCTCCCATTCATTCTACCAATCTGTCCTACTCCTGTTCCGTTGTCTGTTGTCCAGACTATGATCGTATTATTTCTGATTTTCAATTCCTCTAAAGCAGAGATCAATTTTTTCAGAATAATATCGGTATAGCGCACCATGGCTTTGTGTTGCTCTTCTTTGGGTGCATCTTTTTCCGCCGGTGTAGTCGTCAATGGTCCATGTGGAAGGCACATGGGATAATAGATTAACATGGGATTTTCCTTGTTTTTCCTCATGAAATCAATGATGAAATCCGAGAATATATCTTCACCAAATTGTCCTTCATAAGTCTTGCTTCCCTTTTTAGTATGTATATAGGGATCCCAATAACGCAGCTGGCTGGCCTTGGTACTTGAACCTCCATTTTCACCCCCGGTCCACATGCAATACTCATCAAAACCTGCGTTGACCATCGCTTGTGGTTCCAGCCTGAAATCATTGATCTGCCATTTTCCTGCAGCACAGGTGGCATACCCTGCGTCTCTTAGCATCCTGCCAAAAGATGGGTTCATAATTGGATCAAACCTGCCTCCATGCCCCAACCGTGGGACATCATAATGGTTTACCCAACCGTTTCTCCATGGATATTGACCGGTTAAAAGAGTTGCCCTTGTTGGCGTACACTGAGGCATTGAATAGGCATTTTCAAACCTCATACCTGTTCTGGCGAGTTCATCTATAGTAGGTGTCTCTATGCCTTCTGCCCCATAGGTGCTGATCCATTCTTTGCCTAGATCATCAAGCATTATAAAAAGGATATTCGGCCTTTTTTCAATAACTTCTTTACTTGAACAGGCAGATCCTGCTAACATGACAATTAAGAAAAGATATATATATAGTCTATCAGCTTGAATCATTGTCTCTCGTTATTGAATTATTTGATATGCTCCAAATATTCTCTGGTATTCCCGTTAATATTAAAAGGTCTATGAATGTTTATTTTCCCCTTAAGTATTTCTCAACTAAATTTTACATGATGCATAGAATTGAGACATCTAAACAGTAAAATATTGAATAATTCTCTCTTGGTTTTGATTCACACCCAATTCCGGAACAGTTTAATTCTAGTCCCATTGATATTGTCCCTTCTTAAGACCATGAGTATGTTACATGGTTTTTGGTTGTATTTATGTCTACCAGCCAGTTTAAATACAGTCAATTAACCTTTGGTTTTTGACTACCACAGCGCGGTCAAAGATCCCCTTAATTATCTTTCAGAGTATTAAACAATATCAAAAGATTGCATTAAACTATTCTTAAAAACAGACGGATTTTTTTTGGCTAAATCCACATTAACAACTACAAGATGCTTTCAATTTAAAATGTTCAAGGCTTTTGGATCATGTTAGTTTTACGCTCTATCTATTGACATTAACTCCCTGGAAACTTAACTTGTATTGCATGTTAGGTTGATGAATGAAGGTTATGCGGCAAAAACAAGGAGGTAGGAATAAATTGTTTCCTTGATCAAAATGAATGTATCGCATTAATTTCCATCTGAATGGAAAGTCAACTCTATTTTTACTGCTTATCAGGCCCGGACAAAGGCAAACGTGTTGTACTAACCAAAGACGCTCCCATTGCTATTGGTAAAAACATAAATGCCAATATATTAAGTGATGACCCCTTTGTAACCGATGAATATGTGGGTCTAACTCTTCTGGACAGCGAACAGGTGGCATTCAATTGTTCTCATGGTTATAATATTTTCGTGGATGGCGCCTCTCATCAAAGTTGCCAAATAATACCTGGCAATCAGCAAATAAGGATTGGGAGCTCTATATGGAAGTTCATCTCACCTGACCCTGTTACACAAAAGTCGGCTCAGGCAGCCAATAAGTTCGGTTCCTATTTTCAGGAGAAAATAACCAATGTGACCGGAGTAAGCCGTTTGGAGGGTTTTAAATTGGGCCACATTTTCTCATCCGTTTTCAAGAAAAGAAGTGATGAGGAAATCGAAAAGGAGTTTATTGTGGGTACTTCAGAAACTACTCCCTCAATCACCAACATTGACACCAACTGGGCAAAACCATGGGTATTTTTTAGGCTGCTCATTTTATCCATTGGTGTATTTCTTTTATTCTACTACGCCTTTGTACGATTCAATAATCAACTTTTGGTACCAGGATTAATATTCGTCGGAACATTTGCCATACCTTTTTCATGTCTCATTTTTTTCATTGAGATGCACGCTCCCCGCAATATATCCTTGTACCAGGTCATTAAATTGATGTTCATAGGAGGTATCATTTCTTTGATCATTTCCCTGCTTCTTTTCGACTTGACCAAACTCTCTAACTGGCTTAGTGCCTCTGCTGCCGGAATCGTGGAAGAGGCAGGAAAGCTTATCACAGTAGTTTTACTAATGGCAAACAAGAAGCGATATCCCTGGATATTTAATGGTCTGTTACTAGGTGCATCGGTTGGTACCGGTTTTGCTATTTTTGAGTCTGCAGGATATGCCTTCTTATACGGCCTCAATACGCTGGATAATCTCACCAGCATTATCATCGCCAGGGGTGTATTTTCTCCATTCGCACACATTATCTGGACAGCTGCAGCAGCGGGCGCTTTCTGGAAAGTCAAAGGCAGTGGAAATTTCAAATGGGAAATATTCAGTTCGTCTAAATTCCTGAAAGTATTAGCCGCAGTCATGATTTTGCATATGCTCTGGAATGCTCCATTTGGTATCCCATTGTTTAATTATCCATTATCATATTATCTGAAGTACCTCCTACTCGGTATCATTGGTTGGATCATTGTATTGGGATTGATGCAGGATGGATTGAAACAATTGAATCAAGCTCGTGAAGACAGCAAATTGGAATAGTTGCATTTGAATGTTTCGGGAAAATAAAATTGCCTGTCCCAACGCCTTTCATTTCTAATACCGAATTCTTTAATTTCGCACCCAAATCAGATCTAATCATTACTGCATGCCATTTGATCCATTTCAAATAGATCTTCCTGTTACGGAAATAATCCCTTCGGTAAGAAATCATCTCAGCCAGGAAAATACATTGATTGTGAGTGCTCCTCCAGGTGCGGGGAAAAGTACTCTGTTGCCTTTAACACTATTGGATCAACCATGGTTAGCTGGTAAAAAGATCCTCATGCTGGAACCCAGGAGATTGGCCGCCAGGTCCATTGCAGCTCGTATGGCTTCATTACTGAATGAAGAAGTGGGGCAAACAATTGGTTATCGCATCAGGTTTGAGAACCGTGTAGGGGACAAAACACAAATTGAGGTACTTACGGAAGGCATTTTAACCCGTATGCTCCATAGCGATAATGCTCTTGAAGGTATTGGCGCCGTAATTTTCGATGAGTTTCATGAGCGCAGTATTCATGCTGATGTGGCTATGGCATTATGCCGGGAATCTCAACAGGTATTAAGGCCTGATCTGAGAGTCATTGTAATGTCAGCCACTTTGAACATGCCACAGTTAACACAGTTGCTGGGCGCTCCTGTTGCTGAAAGTAAAGGCAAACAGTATCCCGTGGATATCATTTATGAGGGAGGGCAAGACGAGATGATGTTGCCGGAAATGACTGCCAGAACAACAATAAAAGCGGTGAGAGAAAATGATGGTGATGTCCTGGTATTTCTTCCGGGCGAAGGAGAGATCAAACGATGTGAAGAATTACTCAGAAAAGATCTAAAGGGATTTGCTATTCATCCTTTGTATGGACAGCTCCCTCCCCACAAGCAATACGCTGCCATCATGCCTGATAAACAAGGTAAGCGCAAAGTGGTACTGGCAACATCCATTGCTGAAACAAGTCTTACCATTGAGGGGATCAAAATTGTCGTTGATACTGGTTTCGGCCGCACCTCACGTTTCGATATTAAATCAGGTTTGTCAAGATTAGAAACAGTGCAAATAGCCAAAGATTCAGCTGATCAAAGAGCCGGACGGGCTGGGAGGCTTAGTGCAGGCGTTTGCTATCGCATGTGGACAAAAGCAACGCAGGAACGACTCGCTGAACACCGAACCCCGGAAATACTGGAAGTTGACCTGGCTTCTTTGGTTCTGGACATGGCACAATGGGGTATTACGGATATTCAGCAACTGACCTGGCTCACACCCCCTCCCAAAGGTGCTTTGGCACAGGCAACTGATACTTTGCACCAACTCAATGCCCTGGAAGATGGCCGAATTACAGAACATGGTAAAAAAGTCCATGGCCTGCCATGCCACCCCCGGATAGCACACATGTTATTGATGGCTGAAGAGGATGACCTGTTAGCATTAGCTACAGATGTGGCTGCTATTTTAGAAGAACGCGACCCATTACCCAAAGAATCGGGCATTGATATCAATCTTCGTATAGAAGCACTTAGAAGGTTCAGACAAGATGTGGGAAAAGGAAAGCGCCTGAGCAGAATTGAAAAGATTGCGGCTTCCTATAGAAATCTATTTAAGGCAGAAGCGGAAAACGGCTCTTTTGACCCCTATGAAACGGGCGTCTTATTGGCTTATGCATACCCTGAACGTATTGCCTGCTCACGGCCGGGCAACAATGCCCAATTTCAGCTGGCCAATGGCAAATATGCCCAGGCCGGTCACAGAGATGATTTAGCACATGAGCCATGGCTAGCTGTGGCGCATGTTAACGCAAGGGAAGGCATTGGCAAAATATTCCTGGCTTCTCCTTTAAACCCGAAGGACCTGGCTCCATTAGTAAAAGAAAAGGAAGTAATCACCTGGGATACACGACAGGGAGGGCTCATTGCCTCCAGAGATCTCAGAATTGGTAGTATAGTGCTACAATCCAAAGCACTGCCAACTCCGGACGAAGCTTATTTGGTGAAAGCCATATCCGAAGCGATTAGAAAAGAGGGTGAAAGATTGCTTTCCTTTGATAAGGAATTTACACAATGGCAAAATCGTGTGTTAAGTTTAAGAAAATGGCGGCCTGATGAGGGGTGGCCCGACGTGAGTGTTCCCACCCTTCTTCTTACCAATGAAGACTGGTTAGGTCCTTACTTTCAGGATGTTCGAAGACCGGAAGATCTCAAGAAAATAAACTTAAAGGAAGTACTTCATCACAGTCTCCCCTGGGAAAAACAACAACAATTAAACAAACTAGCCCCGGTCAGTATCACAGTACCGAGTGGCTCCGATATTAAACTTCAGTATATGCCGGATGGATCTCCACCTATTTTGGCTGTCCGGTTGCAGGAAGTTTTCGGGCTTGCTGATACACCTTTTATCAATGAGGACAGAACATCTGTGCTGCTCCACTTACTGTCTCCCGGATTTAAGCCAGTTCAGATAACGGCTGATTTAAAAAGCTTCTGGAATAATGCCTATTTTGAAGTGAGAAAAGATCTAAAGCGAAGGTATCCAAAACATGCCTGGCCGGATGATCCCTGGACAGCCGAAGCCGTGAGAGGAGTAAAGAAAAGAAGTTGATCTGCAAATCAATCAGATAAATAAGTACTAGAAGTGATCAATACTACTTCGAAATTTACGCAATTCATTTAGCGCTTCTTCATAGTCATATTGTAAATCTTCGTGTAGTGAGCCAAGCGCTTTATCAATGATCAAAAGTTGTCGATCATACATATTCACTAGCACTTTACTCTCTTTAATATTACATCTTTGACGGAGCTGTTGACAGAAGAAAATCAACAGTTCAATGGTAGTTTGTTTGTTTCCGGAATATTTAATGTATTTCTTAGTCAGGCGTAGTATTTTTCGAATGGTCTTTTTGGCAAGATATAGATTGCCGGTATTCATATTTTCAAATCCTTCATACATTTCATCCTTTATATTAGCTACAAAGGAAGATTCATCATGCGCTTCAAATAAGAGGTAGTTCAATAACTCCTTGTTTTCTTTCTTATATCTCGCCAATTTCAGGCAAAGCTCCAACAGCTCGTCAGATTCCAATGTTTTCAATTCTTTTCTTACTTCGCCAAGTGTTGCTATTTTCATCTATATTGTGATATTAAGTGTTGAGGTGTTTAGGTATTAAGGCTATTTTATTGTTGAAATGGTCTTTCCAAAAGTATCCTGATTCTTGGTAATCCTTCTAAGTAGGAATAACTATTTATTCAATTTTTTGATTTTACTATTCACAGTACCCAATTCAGTAAGGCGAATAATTAACAATAATGTACCTAGGGGCCAACCCGGTTTGTAAAGCTTTCTTCCAAAATTAGTCACTATCTCATCTCTTTTTTCCAGGAATTCTTGTTTTCCATTTTCATCCAAAAAAGCGTATTCCAGCGCAACTTTCCATGCGGCATCTCTTGCAATCTCCATCCCAAAGTCAGCAAGTGCCTCATCAAACTTTCCACTCATAAAATCAAATAATTTAAAAGGAGGCCAGATAGTGGCGAGTTCTCTCTGAACCTTATCTACCAATGAAGCCAGAATTTCATTGATCTTATTGAAATCATTGTGCAATTTTTCAATATCCTCTCCCGGACAAACAAGAGCAGCAGCAATACCAAGGTCAAGGCTTATGTGCGCATTCATTCCCAAAAAAAGATGCTGGATGACTGACGGCTTCCAATATTTTGCAACATCAAAGGTCAGCTTCCAGGAATTTGTGCATGTATCACCGTCCATATATTGGTGATAGGCTTTCAGATACCTATTTGCAAATATGATATCCAGTTGTTCCATTCTTTCGGCATCGTCAAAGTAGCCCTCTTCAATTTTATTTTTAACTTCTTCGGTTACACGTTTATAGAGTGCAGGAAAATATCCCATACGGCTGCTTTGAATCTTTGACTTTTCAATTATGTCGTTAAGCGCAACAATGACCTCTTCAATGGTTTCTGGATATATCATAGAGCGAGAAGCAATTCATTCAAATGGATTTTATTCTGTCATACAAGAAAGAAATTATTTAGCAAAAGAGCCCCTTTTAAAATCTGTTTTGTCAATACTTTGTAGTGAGAACGGAGTACTACCTTGTGGAACTATATGGAAACATGATATTTCATCTCTTCACAACACATTATTTTAAAACTTCTAATTGATGAAACAAAGACTCACTACGATACCCTATTCTCTTTGTGTTGCAGAATATTTTTTATTTTTTTAAGGAAACTTTTTTCTCTCACAAACAAAAGAATAGCTTCATCAAAGAACATATGCCAGTTAACAGAAATGCCTTGATCCGTTATAAAACCATCGATAATTGTCTCCGCAACCGCTATCGAAGATGGACACTCGATGATTTGATTGATGCTTGTTCGGATGCCTTGTATGAATATGAAGGTATTGACAAAGGTGTGAGTAAAAGAACCGTGCAAATGGATATCCAGTTCATGCGGAGTGATAAACTAGGTTACAATGCTCCTATCATTGTGGTTGATAAGAAATATTATACTTATGAAGATAAGGAGTACAGCATTACCAATATACCGCTGACTGACCAGGATCTTAATAAATTATCGGAAGTAATTGAGATACTCAGGCAATTCAAAGGTTTCTCCCATTTCCAGGAACTTAGCGGAATGGTACAACGCCTGGAGGATAAAGTACATACGGAAAAAACCAAACAGGATTCAGTTATTGATTTTGAGACAAACGAACATTTAAAGGGATTGGATTTTATCGATGACCTGTATCAGGCAATTATCCACAAAAGAGCTGTTAGTCTTACCTACCAATCCTTCAAAGCCAGGAGTGCTGATACATTTAACTTTCATCCGCAACTCCTCAAAGAATTCAGGAACAGATGGTTTGTATTAGGTTTCAAAAACAACAAACAACTTCCTCTTCTATTGGCACTTGACAGATTGATCAGTATTGAAGATACAAGTGTCCTCTATGTCGAAAATACTACACTCAATCTGAAAGAATACTTTAAGCAGGTTATTGGTGTAAGTGTAGAAAAAGATGGGAATCCTGAATACGTTGAGGTATTTGTCGAAAACGGGCATGCACCTTATATTCTCACCAAACCACTGCATCATTCACAAAAAATAGTAAAAAAACAACCGGGTGGAGTGATCATCTCTATTAAGGTACAGCTTAATTTCGAACTGGAAAAAGAATTACTAGGATACGGAGAAACCATTAAAGTGCTCAAACCGGATAGATTGGTAAGGAGACTGAAAAAGAGAATTGCCCTTGCCCATGATCATTATACCCAAGACCTCCATCCTACTGTGGCTAAAGAAATCATCAAACAGGTTCAAAGGAAAGGGCATGCCACACTAGAACACGTTTTCAAAGAAAAGGAAATTGCCGCTATCACCGGAAAGATCAATGCTTACCTAAGCAAACAAAATCAGAACGCTGAAAATCGCCCAATTGCTATCAGGCAATTATTAAGCAAGCTACCGGAATTGAAACCGCTATTGTTCAATTCCAAAATGTATGTATTAATCAAATCAGGTTTGGGAAAGAACTATTTTCTATCCAAAGCAATTTATTTTGACAAACCAGCCAAATCAAATTGGTATGTCACTTCTCATCAGGATATTACCATTAATGTACAGAAAAAATTGAATGTCGATGGGTTCACAGGATGGACTAAGAAAGATGATACAGTCAGTGTTTGTCCTCCTCTGGAATACCTTCGAAAAACCGTGACATTCCGGTTACATCTTGATCCCGCCACCAAGGATAATGGAGCGCTTCAGGTTATACCCAATTCACACCATAAAGTCTTGAACGACGAAGAAATTCAATTCACAAAAGAAAAGCTTAAAACAGTCACTTGTGAGATGCCAACAGGTGGTGTGCATTTTATGAAACCTTTGACCATTCATTCTTCTCAAAAAACCATCAATCAAAAATCCAGAAAAGTAATACATTTGGAGTTTTGTTGTCTGGAGCTTCCGGAAGAATTGGAATGGGCAGAAAAAGTAATGTTGTCATGATTGGATACAAAATCAAAAATTTTACGTCATCATTATAACACCCCAAATGAAGTGATTAATTCTTATAGCTTCGGGGAGCTTTATTAAATTAAAGTCTTACTTAATATTGGATAAACTTTAATGTTTAAGAACTGGTGAGAGCAACAGCCTTTGTCCTATTTTTTTTGTCATTTTATACAACAGCATTTTCCCAGGAAGAGATTACATTTTCAGGGAAACTTGAAAATCTCCCTTTAAGTGAGCTTTTAGAAAAGATTGAAAATGAAAATCCGGGAAAGAAATTTTATTACCTGGAAAACTGGATCAATGATATCAAGGTAACGGGAGAATTCAACAATGCGCCTCTTAAAAAAGTCATGGATGAGGTTCTTTTCGGTACAGGGCTCCGTTTTTTCAATCATAACAACAATGTATTGGCTATTGTAAAAACCTCGGCCATTTCTACGTTGAATGCGGTGGATGTTCCGGAGGAAACGGATAAGACCAAAAAAGTTTTTGGCGATCCATCATTCAAACCCCAAGGCAAGGTGAACCTGACCGGATATCTTAAAGATGGCGCCAATGGTGATGCCATAATCGGCGGTACAATTTATGTTGAGGAACTAAAAACGGGTGTTTCCACAAACGTTGAAGGCTTTTATTCGTTACCACTCGATCCCGGTGAATACCATGTCCGTTTCGCTTACGTTGGTTACCAGGAAGATTATGTGACTTTAAGTATTTATGAGAATGCTAAACTGGACATGGAGCTCTTCTCAGAGGTCACGAAGCTGGAGGAAGTGGTCATCAGCGGAGAAGCCTCCGACGCAAATGTAAGCAATATCCAATTTGGTGCGGAACGTTTGAGTATTGATCGAATAAAAAGTATGCCTGCCTTCTTAGGAGAAGTGGATGTCGTTAAATCTATTCTTATGTTGCCGGGTGTATCTACTACGGGAGAAGGTGCTTCCGGATTTAATGTACGAGGAGGCAACGTAGATCAAAACCTGGTTTTACTGGATGGCGGATTGATATTTAATCCCTCTCATATTTTTGGTTTTTTCTCAGCATTTAATTCCGAAGTGGTAAAAGATGCCATTTTATTTAAAGGCAATATTCCGGCGCAATATGGCGGCAGAGCTTCTTCCGTGCTTGATGTGAAACTTATTGAGGGTAATAGAAAAAAGATCACCGGCCGGGCTGGTGTAGGTCCGATCACCGCCAAACTGGCGCTTGAGGGTCCTATAAAAAAAGACAAAAGCTCCTTTGTATTAGCAGGACGGGCTTCATTCTCGGATTGGATATTAAAGAGATTACCCAGTGTGCAATTAAGAAATAGCTCTGCCTCTTTCAGTGATGCAAATTTCAAACTGAGTCAGGATATTGGTGAGAAAAGTAAATTGTCTTTGTCATTGTATGGAAGTCAGGACGAATTCGCTTTTGACAGAGACACCTTATATAACTGGTCAACTACCAATGCCACACTGAGATGGAGCCATTTGTTTTCCGATAAAATCTTTTCAACAGCCGTACTGGCCAAAGGCAGATACAATTATAATGTAGAAGATATTACGGGTGAGAACCAATACAAGCTTACCTCCACCATTGATTATGAAAGAGCCAGTTGGCAGCTGAAAATCACACCAAATTTCCAGCACAGCATTGATTTTGGTTTGGATGCTACCAGGTTCCTGTTCTCTCCCGGAAACTTTGTTCCCGCTAATGATTCCTTCCTTGAACCCATTACATTGGATAAAGAAAAAGGTCTGGAATTGGCAGCTTATATCAGTGACGAATTCAAAATAGATCATCGTTTCTCTGTTCTTATCGGACTACGATATTCTACCTTTTTCAATATTGGTCCAGGTTCTATTAATACGTATGATGAAAGTGGTTCCAGAAGTGAAGCGACCATTGTCGGAGAGCAGCAGTTTAGCAATGGGGAAGTCATTCAGCGATATGATGGAATCGAACCAAGAGTTTCTTTCAAATCAATGTTAGGCCCAACCAGCTCATTGAAATTGAGTTATGGTATTACCAATCAATATTTGCATTTAATCTCTAATACAGCTGCCGTTACACCTGTTGATATCTGGAAAATGAGTGATCCTTTCTTAAAACCTCTAAGAGCTTCTCAATACTCCCTGGGATATTTCAGGAACTTTAAAGACAATGCATATGAGTCCTCGGTAGAAGTTTACTATAAGAAACTCGATAATATTGTGGAATATATCGACCACGCGGAACTCCTTTTAAACAACCACATCGAAACAGAAGTAGTTAATGCTGAAGGCAATACCTACGGTGTAGAGGTATCTATTAAAAAGAATAAAGGCAGACTCAATGGCTGGGCAAGTTACACTTATTCCAGAAGCCTAAGGAAAGTCCAGGCCAATACAGCGCGAGAAACGGTCAACAATGGAGAAACATTCCCATCCAATTTCGATAAACCACACGATCTCACCATTGTTGGAAATTACAGACTGAGCCGAAAATACAGCTTATCATTTAATTTCACTTATAACACTGGCAGACCAATTACAGCTCCGCTCTATCGCTATAGAGTAGGTAATTTGATTTCGGTGGATGAGTATTCCAACAGAAATGAGTTAAGAATACCGGATTATCACAGATTGGATCTTTCATTGACCATCAAGACCAATCAAAGGAAAACCTCAAAATTCGAAAGTGACTGGGTAGTATCTGTTTATAATGTATATGGCAGAAAGAACGCATACTCTGTTTTTTTTCAGCAACAGGTTCCTGAAGGTCCAAAGAGGCTTTCCGTTATTGGGACCGTCTTTCCTTCCATTACATATAATCTTAAGTTCTAGGTATGGTGATGATTACTACAGAAAGAAAAGACGTTGTTTTAAGAAGAAATCTGAAAAGATCGATAAGATTGATCCTGATGCTCATCATGCTAAGTGGTCAGTATCTTGCTTTTGCCATCCAAAACGATCAACCTCTGAGGGAAGAAGCACTTTTTCTGCATTTGGATAAGACCAGCTACTTTACCGGAGAAACCATCTGGTATAAAGTATACAGAGGCGGTGAAACCACAAAAAATATTTTTTATTTCGAATTGTACGGCCAGACCGGAGAACGTATCATCTTACAAAAATTACTTCCTGAACAAAATACTGCGTATGGAAATTTAACACTTCCAAACACATTAAAAACAGGCAACTATCATATTGTAGTTTCGGAAAGCCAATCCGATGTTGGCTTTCAAAAAAATATTTTGATCATTAATCCAAAAGATGATAAAGAATTTTTAGCCAATGTTGGAATCGAATCAACATCTCAAAAAGAATCAGATTCCTTTAAGATCAAATTCAAGACGGAAAAAGCGACATATCACAGAAGAGAAAAGGTAAGTGTTGAAATTTCAGTTAGAGACACAGACAACCAGCCGGTGGAAGGATGTTTTTCATTGGCCGTTAAAGATAAGTCGAAATTGATTTCCTCATTTGTTGAGCTCTCTTCAGCTACAAATTCGCCTGTCGGTAATACAATCGGATCAACTTCAAGTCATGATCCTTTTGTTATTAAGGGTAAAGTGATTCCACAGCCTGGCACAAGTGTCAATACGGTGCAAGGAATTATGCTGCAGTTGCTTGTGGGTAATGAGGGTTTTACCATAGTTACTAAAGAAGACGGAGGGTTTGAAATACCCATTGAGAGCGACTTTTTCGGAAGACAGCAGGTATATTTCATGAATCAACATGAGTTAAAAGAGGCCGGTTATCCATTGGTACTGGAATTGCAAAAAGAAAAACCGGAAACAAACGTCCCTACTCAGATTTCGGAAAAGCAAAAGATTGATTTACAAAGATTTGCCGGTAGTCAACTTGACAAAGAAATCATACTCTCTGCTTTCAAAGCCGCTAAACATAGCACCTATGGCTCATTTGGTTCTCAAAAGTTAGATAATGGTATTATCATAGAAAGCGTACCTGACCGTTTTGTTGATCTCAACGAATTTGAAGCATTGCCTAACATGACTGAGGTCTTTCGTGAGTTATTGGGCAGGGTGAAAGTCAGGGAAACGAAAGAAGGATACAGGATGAAGATCATACATGAAGATCTAACCCAAACTGCCAAACGTAATCCCTTAATTTTGATTGATGGTAGACCGGAGACAGACCTGAGCAGGGTAATGGCACTTAATCCAGCAGATCTGGATAGAATTGAGGTGTTCTTTAAGGTCAACAAAGTAGCACAGTTTGGCTATTTGGGTGGCAATGGGGTACTTTCCATAAGTACCAAAAAGCTTAATTATACAGATAGTACCGTACCAGGCTACCCCGTCGAGGGTTTTTTGGAAAGTGATATTTTCAAGGCTCCTGATTTCGAAGGAGCGGAACAGAATAATCCAACACCTGATCTGAGAACGCTTTTGTATTGGAAACCGGATCTGAAAATCGATCAAGGGGAAAATGTGATCATTGAATTCTTTACATCGGATAATTTAGGTGTACTGGAGCTTGAACTTTTTGGCTCAACAAAATCCGGTGAGGTGTTTTCCGGTAAATCATTTATTACAGTCAGTAGTAATCAATAAGGTTTATGAAAGTCAGTTTATCAAAATACTTGTTATTGGTTTCCATCTTGTTGTGTCAATGCATTGATCCGATAGCGTTTAACAATCCCGGTGAAGATCCACCGGTAGTTGTTGACGGGCTCATAACCAACTTAGCAGGGCCCCATAAAGTAAAAGTATTGAGATCAGTTCCATTCACAGAGGAATCTTTTGATAAGCTTAATTTTGTTCCTATTAATGATGCGGTGGTTTTCATAGAAGATGATCTGGGTAACCGGGAACCTTTAAACCTGGATGCAGATGACCCTGGCTCGTACCTCACCAGTCCGTCATTCCAAGGGGTAGTTGGTCGGCAATACCGGGTTTCCATCAGGCTTTCTGATGGTGATGAACTTGAATCGGAATACGAAACCATGCTGCCTTCTACCGGTTTTAACAAGGTAATTACCACCAAAGGAGAAAGGACCATTTTAAAAGGCGGTATACAGGTTCCGGAGTACGGAGAAGATATTTCCATTGAAATCCATGATAATGTTTCTGAAAATAATTATTACCGTTGGCGTTGGCATAGTGTTTATGAAATTAGGAAGGATTTGGATCCAAATCCATGTTGGGTCATAGAGCATGATAATGACAACATTGCCATTCTCAGAGATGGCGACAGAAATGGAGAAACATTTGTCCAGTCTGTTGATTTCATTCCATATGTGGAAAAAAATGATATCAGTGGCCAGTTTTTGTTAACAGTAGAACAACATACTATTACTGCCCGAGCTTTTCAATATTGGGATCAAATTAAAAAACAAAGGGAGGCTCAGGGAACAATCTTTGATCCAATACCGTCGCCCATACAAGGAAACCTATTCAACAAAACCAATAAAGACAAAAGAGTTGTTGGTTTCTTTGGCGCGTCTTCAGTTGTGTTGGAAAGAATGTATGTGCGAAATCTGGAAAGAAATTATGCCGTTGAGTCTGATTGCGGAAATGCACCTGATATCCCACCTACTTGTTATGATTGTTCCTTAAGAAAGAATGCAACGCGGAATAAACCGGAATGGTATTAAGCAGACTTTTTATTCCAATACCAGGCCTTTATGAGAAAATTACAAACAATTTCATGGTTATCAAAGTTTATGAAGACTTTGTATACGGTTTTTTGTAGTTTCATAACATATTGCAGATCAAACTGAAATGGAACTGGATAAAAAATCAATTGAAGCAAAGATCAAAGAAGAGATTGCAAAAACGCTAAAAGATATCCAAAACCTTGAAGAACAAGTTAAACCCATCTCTCCGGAAAATGCCATTGGAAGAATAAGTCGTATGGACGCTATTAACAACAAAAGCGTAGCCGAAGCTTCTCTCAGGCAAGCGAAAGACAAACTCTCAAAGCTGGAAAATGCACGCTCAAAAATTGATGACCCAGATTTTGGTATTTGTGTGAAATGTAAACAGTCTATCCCATTAGGACGTATTATGCTCATGCCTCACAGCAATAAGTGTGTTAACTGTGCCTAAGAAATCACAGCAATTCGGTTCTATAAGCTTGAGGGCTTTTTCCGGTCCACCTTTTGAAAGACCTGATAAAAGTACTGGCATCCGCATAACTCAGCAAATAGGCTATTTCATTAATACTCAATGCTGGTTTTCTGAGATAACTAGCCGCGAAGTCCTTTCTTAGTGATTCCAGTATTTCTTTAAAAGTAATTCCCTCTTCCTTTAATCTGCGTTGCAGCGTTCGAACGCTTATGTTGAGATTACTAGCTACCTGCTCAATGGTTGGGAACTCCGGCTTGATTAAATTGATCATGGACTGTTTTACCAAATGAGCAAACCCTTCCTCATTCTCAATAGTAGCGATCTTTTCCTCCGCATGTTCCACCAAAATACGTAAAAGCTCATAATCACTTGTTACAACCGGTTGATTGATCGTGTTTTTATCAAACAAAATAGAAGTCTCCTGCCGATTGAACCTGAAAGGGCATTGAAACACCCTCTTGTATTCCTCAGTATTTTTGAGCTGGCCAAAAGCGTAATTGATGGCTACCGGGTAATACTTTTGAAAAGTTAAAGTATGAAACTCCCTGATCGTAAAGGCCAGAACACCATCAATGGTATGTCTGACACTCAGTTCAGATTGCTGTAGCCATAGCGCATCCGGTTTAATTAATAGTCTAAAATATTGTTCCTCCTCCATAAGCTCCATTGGAAGCGCTCTGCAGCCAAGCTGCGCAAACTCACAACAATAATCCAATGCTTCTTTGACAGTTGCGGAGGTTTGTGTGATCTGCCCGATAAGCCCTGCCGCTGAAAGGTTCAAGTATTCTCCGGAATGCAATCCAAAGCAATCATCCCCGGTGGTTGCAATAGCCTGCTCCAGAACCAGGTTGTATACTTCTGAATCCACCCGAAGTGCCTCATCGCACAACGCTTCCATGGAATAGCCTGTGAGCTCCAAAAGCTTCTTGGCATTGGCTCCCTGAACGCCAGCAAAACGAATAATGCTTAAAACAAAACGGGCACTGAAAGTCATAAATCAAAAATAGCAAAAATGAGAGTTGGCATCAAATGTCTATTTTCTGTCGCTCAATACAAACCCAGGCTGCTCTATGCTTTCTAGCTTTGTCTTATAAAAAGTTAAACATGAAATCGATTGATACAAACATATTGATCCACAGCACACCGGATATCGTTTGGGGTGTTTTGATGGATTTTAATAGCTATCCGGAATGGAATCCTTTTATTACTTCCATAGAAGGTGAAGCCAGGAAAGGAGCAACACTCAAAAATACGATAAGGGTCAATGATAAATCAGCACAGGTTTTTAAACCGACCATCCTTGAGCTGAAGCCAAAAAAGGAGTTTCGCTGGTTGGGCCATTTGTTTGTCAGAGGCTTATTTGATGGTGAGCATTACTTTCTAATTGAGCAGGTAGGAAAGACAAGTGTAAGGCTGACACATGGTGAGAAATTCAGTGGCTTGCTTGCTGGCACTTTAATGAAAATTATTGGAGAAAATACTAAGAATGGGTTCGAGGCAATGAATAAGGCATTGAAGAAAAGAGTGGAGGCAATTAACAATTAACAATTAACAATTAACAATTAACAATTAACAATTAACAATTAACAATTAACAATTAACAATTAACAAGGATACGCTGACGGTGGTTGTGGGTTTCAGAATATTGGATAGAAATTAATACATTCTGACCAAGATATTGTCGAGTAGGGCTGTTCGGGCAATCAATAAGTAAGAGTCATTTAGTTTCACTGATAAATCAAAAGTTATGAATACTGCAGAAATCAAATTAAGGAATGTTTTGAAATTCAATGCTACTTTTTCAACGGTTAGTGGGGTGATACTCATTCTGCTTCATAAAACCGTGGCCTCCTGGATGAATGCAGGCAATTCCTTAGTGTTGATGTATATAGGAATTGCATTGTTATTATTTGCAGGATCCTTGTTCATGACAGCACATAAAAAGGAGTTATCCATAAAGCAGGTAAAGTTCATTATCCTGCAGGACTGGTTATGGGTGATCGGGAGCTTTATCATTATTGCATTGCAAGCTTTTCAACTCAACACCCAAGCTTATATACTCATTGCGATTGTAGCATTGATCGTGGCGCTTTTTGCTATGGGACAACGCAAATTTCTAAAGGAAATGGAATGTTAAGTGCCTTTATAAATCATAAATGGTTGTTTCAGGTCTTCGGACCTGAATTAACCAGTTGATACCTCAAATACTTTTACACCTCAACACCATTCCACTTTAACACTATTCCACTTTAACACTTCTATCAGTCTGCATAATACCAGGCCCTGAGGATCTTATTATTCTTTATCTGATAAACGCCCAATGCTGCCTGTGAAAATTTTCCCTTCTTATTTTCCCAATGAACGGTCTCTTTAAAACTTACCCGATCACCTACAATAGCTAGATCCGATATCTCTGATCTCACAGATGGAATTGATTTAAAATAGGATTCCATACCATTCCGGAATTGTTCTCTACCACTTACCTCTACCCACATTGTATCGGAGGTGATAAAGAACCATTCGAAATTTTCATCAATATTTTCTACTAACAAATCAATATCCCGGTCATTAAATGCCTTGATTTGATTGTTCAAAATAGCGACCTCTTCCTCTTGTTGTGCAAAAGCCTGATTACTCGTCAGAAGAAAAACAAAGAAAATTGTTAAGATAATTAATCTACGCATGATCAGTCATTTTAGGATTTGGATTCAGCATACTCCTTAAAAGTGTCTTCAAACAATAATTGCCATCCGGAAGTCAGATCTTTTTTGGTATTCTCAGAAACATCTCCAAAAACAGTATCTGAAAGATTCAGCACGGTATTCGAATCATTCTCTTCCAAAGTCAACCGAAGAAATGAAAAAGCCGGGCCGCCAAACTGCGGGCTCAGATGTCCCTTAAGCTCCAACACTTTCGGTGAATCTACAATGATAACATTGGCCCATAAAAGCCCTTCATTATTACCATAATCCTCATACATTCTTCCCCCAACCACCGGTTCAATGATAAAATCAACCGTTTTGGTGCTGGTATAAAAATCTTTCCTCCACCAAATCCCTACATCCTTGATAAGGCATTCCCAGACTTGCTGTATGGGCGCCTTGATTGGAATTTCCAAATTGATCTTGATTGTTTGATTGTTTTCTTGCATAACGGTGTCTTCTATTAATGTATCAATGTTTGATTTATATTCTGCTACTTCCTTTAATTGAAGCAGATTAGTAGCCCATTGGGCTTCATATTTTTTTACCCATCTTTCATATATTTCCTGCAGTGGTATGGCATTGATATAATTCCAGCGGTACTTCCCTTCCCTCCTGACTGTAATTAAATTGGCTTTTTCCAAAATGCCTAGGTGCTTCATAACAGCACACCTACCAATTGACTCAAATTTTGAAACAAGATCGCCTGTTGTTTTGGGAGATTCCCTCACGAGATCCATCAATTGCCTCCTAACAGGGTCAGCCAGCGCCTTCCATACCTGCACCGTTTCAGTTTGTTCGTTTATATGCACCGATGTTTTTATTGATAAAATTCTATATGTTACTAATTAGCAACATGTTAATATATACAGAAAACTTTACTTATCAAAAGGAATCCATTAGCTCCAAGAAATAAATTTGAAAAACGAGTTAGCCAAGATATCTATGACAAAGCAATAGCCAGGACATCTGCCCTATGCTCTGTTGCACACAAACTGATGAAATCAACCCACTCCAGATTTTTTTAACTAAAAACTCAAAACTCAACACTAAAAACTATTAAATTCTAGCCTGATAAGTATACAATTCGTAGTACCTCCCCTGTCTTTCGATGAGTTCATCGTGCGTTCCTTGCTCGGCAATTTTTCCTTTTTCAATCACCAGGATCTGATCTGCTTGTCTGATCGTACTCAATCTGTGCGCAATGACGAATGTGGTTCGCCCACGCATCAGCTGGCTTAAACTTTGTTGTATATATGTTTCACTCTCGGTGTCAAGATTAGATGTCGCTTCATCAAGGATCAAAATCCTGGGATCGGCCAGAACAGCCCGGGCAATGGCAATTCTCTGTCGCTGGCCACCGGATAGCTTCACCCCTCTTTCTCCAATAACAGTTTTAAGACCATCCTCAAATCGATCCGTAAACTCGTTCACATGGGCTGCCTTCACTGCATTGATAAGTTGATCATTTGTTGCGTTTGGCCTTGGAAATAAAATATTCTCCTCGATTGTCCCCTCAAACAAAAAATCGTCCTGTAGTACCACACCCAATTGGCTCCTGTAACTACCCAATGAAACTTCAGATAAATCGGTCCCATCGACGGTAATCTTGCCACCCTCAGGATTCAAAAAAGAGGCTGCCAATCCGGCTATAGTTGATTTACCGGAACCGGATGTACCCACAAGCGCTGTCACCGAACCGGCCGGAGCTTGAAAACTGATATCATGGACCACTTCTTTTCCTTCTTCATAAGCAAACGAAACGTCCTCAAAAACAATATCTCCATGAATATCTCCTAGCAAGGTTTGTCTAACACTTCCATCATCTTCAGGGTCCATATTCATGATTTCCTCCGTTCTGTCCAGGCCGGCAAATGCTTCAGTCAACTGGCTTCCGATATTACTCATTTGAACGATAGGTGCGATCATAAAACCCAGATATAAAGTAAATGACAGGAATTCACCAATAGTCAATTGATCATTGATGATCATATACCCTCCTATTCCCATAATCCCGGTTGAAGCCATCCCTAAAAGAAAAGTAGCAGAACTTGTAACAAGGCTGGTGGATGTGAGACTTTTCTTCACATTCAGAAATAATCGTTCGACCCCTGATTCAAAAGTTCTTATTTCCTGATGCTCTGCATTGAACCCTTTAATCACCCTTACACCATTCAATGTCTCGGTCAATCTGCCTGTTACCTCAGCATTGATTTTCCCTCTTTCTCTGAATATGGGTCTTATATAGGAAAACGCTTTTAATGATATCAAACCGAAAATAGCCACAGGCACCAACACGTACAGTGTCATCATGGCATTGATATTGATCAATAGGACCAAAGAAGCGATGGCCGTAAGTGTCCCACCAAAAAGCTGTACCAAACCTGTTCCTACCAAATTTCGGACACCCTCAACATCACTCATAATCCTGGAAACCAAAGCGCCTGATTTATTATTATCGAAGAACCTGATGGGCAACCTGAGTATCTGTTTTTGAACCCTTGCCCTTAACTGGGCAATGAGATGCTGCGCTTCAACACTTAGTATCTTTGTCAATAAAAAAGAGGTAATGGCCTGCACTATGATCGACCCTGCGACAGCCAGCAGTAAGGGCCATAACATTTCCGTTTTACCCGCCGTGATCACATCGTCCATGAGGAATTTGCTTGCACCGGGGAGTACCAGGCTTGCCGCTCTGCTTATAATGATCAATATAAGGCCAATAAAGACCAGTTTCCTTCTGGGCCAAATGATTGTTTTGAAAACATAGGCTATCGTTACTTTGGATTTCGTTTTTTGCTCTTTTCTCATGCTTTGGGGGTTCGGAAATTTAACAAGCCATTGGTTGGATGTTAAAGTGTTAAAGTGTTAAAGTGTTAAGTGTTAAAGTGTTAAAGTGTTTAGAGTTATTACTTTAGATATAACCTATATTTGATAAAATTTTCAAAGAATGATGGATATTTTTAAAGGTCATAATATAATAGATTTTTCCAAAGAGTTTTCCAGTGAAGATGATTGCAAGGCTTAT
>JAUJEA010000011.1 GCA_030442035.1 Splendidivirga corallicola | reverse complement strand
ATAAGCCTTGCAATCATCTTCACTGGAAAACTCTTTGGAAAAATCTATTATATTATGACCTTTAAAAATATCCATCATTCTTTGAAAATTTTATCAAATATAGGTTATATCTAAAGTAATAACTCTATAATCTTTATTGCATAATAATATAGTATCCAGTCCCGTAGGGACGATATTTTGTACCTACGGCACAAAATCCTTAAATAAAATCTTTCTAAAAACATTTAGTCCTTACAGGACATAGGAATAATAAGAAAAGTCTTATGGATGTTATCAGATCGTTGATTTTCAAGCTATCAGTTTTATGGTATTTAATTAAGGAAACCCCACTGTTGTTATTTATCAATATAGCAACTATGAGGTTTCCTTCTTTCTCTTTAACTCGGATCATTCATTGGAAAGAATGCTTACAGGGTTGGTCCTGGCCGTTTTGTATGCATGATAGGTCATAGTCAACATAGCTGTTAGTACTGTAATAAAAACTGTCAGCAGAAAAATGTATAGCGGCATGTCAATTTTATAAGCAAAACCGGAAAGCCACCTAATCATTAAATAGTAGCCAAGTGGAATTCCGATGGTGTTGGCTATTAAAATGAGTTTGATGAACTGCCAGGAAAGCAAGCCGAATATTTGATTTTCAGTGGCACCAATAACTTTTCTAATGCTCATCTCCCTCGCTTTTTCTATGGACAAGAAAGTTGATAAACCGAACAAACCCAAAATAGCTACGACTATGGAGATCATTGTAAATGTGGAGAGCAACTGTTTGAGTTTTTGATCCGCTTCGAAATGGACGGCAAATTCCTGATCCACAAAATTATAGTTGAAAGGTGTATCCGGAAATAATTGCTTCCATTTTCCTTCAATGGTTGCAATAGAAGAGGCCATATTTTCACTGCTCAGTTTGATTTGTATGGAAAAAAAAATATTCCGAGTAAATATGAATGATCAAGGGATTAATCTTTCTTTCCAGCGATTCAAAATGAAAGTTTTTGAACACACCAATCACCGGTCCTTTTTTCTTCAAATAAGTTTCTTCCAATAGTTTATTAAGAGGGTTTGTTTTCCAGGAATTATCACGAGCTGAAAAAAGCTGAACGGCAGCCTCATTGATGAGATATGCATTGGAATCCGACTGAATTTGTCGGTTCAAGTCGCGTCCCTTGATTATTTCAATATCATATGTATTTATAAAATCATGATCAGCGAATATTGTGGACAGAGAAAGTGACTGTTCAATATCTTCATATCCCTCGGGTTTATAACCAACACTCCAGGTACCGGTTCCGGGGTAACTGGAAGAAGCCGAAACCGCATGAATGCTTACATTTTTTAAAAGTTCTTCTCTCAAAAGATTTGTCTTATCAGGATGTGAGGAAATTTGTCCGGCATCATTGATCACAATAACCTGATCCTGATTGAATCCAAGATCCTTCTTTAACATAAAATCAACCTGTTCATTAATGGTTCCGGTGGCCATGAGCAAAACAACAGCCAGAATAAATTGAAAGATTACCAGAATTTTTCGAGTCAGAACACTTTTCACCCTATTAGCCGGTTTTGATCTTAGTATACAAACAGGTTTATAAGATGCCATGACGAATGCCGGATAGATACCTGCCAAACATCCTATGATAAGTCCTGTTATCAAAGAAATGACTATGAAACCGGGATTGAGCACATGAGTTATCTGAAATGTCTTCCCGGTAAAATCATTGAGTTGAGGAAGAAAAAACAGAGTAATACCAACAGCCACTATAACAGAGGCGACAGCCATCAGGGATGATTCTACCAGAAATTGAAGCAGTATGGCTGATTTATCAGAACCCATGGCTCTTTTAATGGCAATTTCCTTCACTCGTCTTAGGTATTGTGAGGTCATCAGGTTTACAAAGTTGATAATGGCAATTACGAGCAGGCCTATGGCAGCAACAGTTAAGATCTTTACATTTTTTATGCTGCCTTTGGGTTGAAAATCAAATTCCAGATTTGACTTCAGGTAGACATGAGAAAGAGGTTGAATATTTGGAGTGTATCGATCATACAGTGTTTTACCCCCATGTTTTAAAAGAAACTGTTTCAGCTTTGTTTTGAATGCAGCATGGTCAAAGTCCGGTGTCATCAAAAGATACGTATAAACAAAGTGCGTCCTCCAATTTTCATAGGCAGGGGGATTAAAAGAGTATTTTTTAATCAATTCATAAGGTAAAAGAAAATCGAATTGTATATGAGAATTTTCAGGACACGCAGCAATGGCACTGACTTCAAAAGACACGAACGTTCCAAATATGTTGATCTCCAACGTTTGACCAATGGGGTTTGTATTTCCAAAATATTTAGTAGCCATCTCCGGTGTAATGATCAACCGGTTAGGATCTTTTAATAAGTTTTGAGGGTTTCCCCTTAGGACTGGAAAATCAAATATTTCAAAAAATGTAGAATCAGCGGCAAACATTTCTGTTTCCGCATATACATCGTCATCCTGTTTGACGATTAAGCTCAAATGCTGAATGGTGACAATATTTTCTATTTCTGGTAACTCATTATTGAGGGGAACTGACCAGACGTATGGTGTCATGGCGACATGGCGGGTTGCCGTAGCATCCCATAAGCGGTATATACGATTTTTTTTATCATGAAAATTGTCGAAGCTCAATTCGTCCCATACATAAAGACCAATCATTAAGAAAGCGGAGAAACCAAGAATCAAGCCGGTGAAGTTAATTGCAGAAAACAGCTTTTGCTTCCAAAGATTACGCAATGCTAGTTTTAAGTAGTTGTGTATCATCTTTTTATTTTGCTTGAACGAGAAACCTGGCATCACCGAACTATTAATTCAGTGAATTTATTTTATAATAATGATGAATTTCATTCATATAACAATGACAATGAATAATTCATATGTTCATGGTTTGGAATTCAGGCGTTCAAACTGTGATTGGTATACTTCCTGAAACACTCAGCTTCTAATAAAGAAATCTATGATCAAGTGTAAAGGTGGTGAGCAATCGTATTTCCTATAGATTATGTTGCTAAAAATGCTTTACAATTATATCTCCGGGAGAATCAAAGGTTATGCATGTTATACAGTACCTTTTTCGGCAAGCAAAAAGAACAGAAACACCTGATAATGTACCACTATTAATAGCTAAGCGTACTATACAATTTTCAATAGTTCAACCGGTTTCTTACGGCCCTTTACAATCACTTCGGTAAAGTCTTGATCAATTTCTATGGGGTTGTTCAATTTGTCAAACACTTCCCTGGAGATCAATAACTGGGATTTGAATTCTTTGTTTAATTGCTCAATACGTGCTGCGGTAATAACAGTATTGCCTGTAATGGAATACTGCTTACGAATTGCTGTGCCTACATTTCCAACGACCACATTTCCGGCATGCAATCCGATTCCAAGACGTGTTTCAGGAATGGTTCCCTCCTGACTTTTTTCTCTAGTCTTGGTGATAATTTCTTTAGCTGCCTGAAAAGCATTTTCACATTCCGGGATTTCATCGTCTTGTAAACCAAAGGTCGCCATAAATCCATCTCCCAAAAATTGATTGATAATACCCTTATGTTGATCAATAATGTCGATCATAAAACTAAAAACATCATTTTGATAACGGATTATCTCTTCAGGTTCTCGTTGTTCTGCAAAAGGAGTAAAATCCCGGATATCCAGGAACATCACACAAACAAATTTTCTCTTGGCCTGATCAGTATTCTCACCGCTTAGTAGTTGCTGCGCCACACCTTGGCTAACTTGCTGATGTAAAAGTCTTTTAATACGGCTTTCAGCACTAACCAGTTTTTCTTGTGTTAACTTAAGATCGCCGTAAGCAAGATTAAGTTTTCCTAAAGCACCCTTTTTTCCCCGGTAAAGAAAAAAGATGAATAGTGTAGTTAGTAGCAAAAATAGTATTCCTAAAGTCAAGTTACGCTTGAAAATACGATCATTTTGAAGTTGTGTCTCTTGTTGAGCTAAAGTGAGTGATTGGACTTCTTTTTCGGATTTTAGTAGGGCTACTTCCTGGCTTCTTTTTTCCAGCTGATAGGTCTTCTCCCGCAATGCCATTTGCCGGGTCTGCTCTTCATCTTTCAATCGATTGTTGAGTTCAGTATAGAGTTTATAGTATTCAAGTGATTTTTTGAGATCCTGTTGTTCTTCCGAAGATTCAGCCAAAAGACGATATCGCTCTTTTTCCTTGGTGATTTCTTCCTTTTGCTCTGCGCTCCATGGCGTTTCTTGATCTATTATTGGTGGTCTTAGCTCTGCCAATTGTTCCTGAATGTCCTTTAATCCTGTAGTGTCATTCAATTGTTCCTTTCTATCAAGTACCAATTCGTAATGGTCAAGTGCTTTTTTTTCATCACCAATTTTTCCGTATAACATGGCAATTTGCTGAGCATATTCGGTAACGGCATCATGATCACCCTGATCACTTAAAATCTCAATGGCCTTTTCATATTGCTCTATAGCCTTTAGATAATGTTTTTGACTTTCAGCATTCTTTGCCTGTTTGATTATGAAATTGAGCGTTAAGTTTTCTCTTTTGTCTTTAATTTTTTCACCAATTCTAAGGTTCCCAAAAGTATTCTTAATCACATTGCCTTCCTTCACATTGATTGTGTCCAGACTGCTCAGGTGTAATTGGCTCTCCTTGATCAGCTCCTCATCTTCAATGGTCTGAGCAAGTGTCATTGCTTTATTGTAGGCTTGTTGGGCATCATAATATTTTCCTCTGGCGAATTGTACTTGTCCTAAATGCAAATAAGACATCGGATGGAGTGACAATTCTCCTTCGAATAGTGCTTTACTCTTTTCTTTAAAAATATTATCAGCCAGCGTAGTCGCTTGCCTGGCGTACTTCAGTCCTTTTTTGGGATCCGTGGCCAGATATTGCGCGGTAATTTGGTTAAGCAATTTTAATCGTTGAACACCATGACTATCGTTCAACGCTCTTTCTAGCTCTTTGATGGAATCCTGGGCAAAGACGACCATTGGGCAAATGCACCATAATAAGATAACCATCAGTTTCAAGAATTGTTGATAAGAATAATTCATTCCTATGATAAATCGAGTTTTCAAAGGTAAAATAGCTGAATTTCAAACAAAACTTGAAATGTTAATAAATCTTAATGTTTGCTTAGGATGCCAGATGGGAATTAGCTCATTTCATTTTTAATCGATAATAAACAAAGATATTCCCTAACGAATTTGTGCTCATGGAATATATTCCCCATTGAAGAAGGATCAGGCCCGGTCATGTCAAAAGTATTGAATTTTATCTCAAACATTTGCTAATTCTCCGATTGCAATCAATTGTGTATTCGTCCTGGACTATGGCCAATAAATTGTGGAACAAAGATTTTCTTTTACTCTGGCAAGGGCAATTTGTAAGTCAGCTCGGTTCCCAGGCATTTGCTATCGCCATGATGTTCTGGGTAAAACACACGACCGGATCGGCCACTCTAATGGGTACCCTGATGATGGTATCCATGCTTCCCTCCGTTTTGGTGAGTCCATTTGCAGGCACATTTTCAGATCATTATTCCAGGAAGAAAATAATTGTCTATTGTGATTTCATCAGTGGAATCCTGGTATTGGCGCTGTCCTATTTGATATTCTTTTATGATAATGAAGTCACCTTGATTATCACCATCCTCTTTGGTGTAAGTGTTGTATTGGGTATAATAAGGACTTTTTTTTCTCCTGCCATCACTGCCTCTATACCCGATATAGTCCCGCAGCAACGCGTGGAGGCTGCCAATTCACTAAATCAGTCCTCCATGCAGTTAAGCATGCTGGTTGGCCAGGCGATAGGTGGCATTCTGTTTGTCAAACTGGGGGCTGCCGTCCTTTTTCTGATAGATGGAATTTCATATGTATTCTCCGGAGTGAGTGAAATGTTCATTAAAATTCCTCAGAAATTCCCTGACAAATCAGCAATATTAAAAAGTAAATGGAATCAATTCAAAGAAGATACCCTGGAAGGCTTTCACTTTGTCTGGAAGGATAAAGGCATGCGATTTTTATTTGGTGCTGCGGCAATGTTAAACTTCTTTTCCATGCCATTCATTGTTTTATTGCCATTTTATGTAGAGGATTTTTTAAAAGTTCAGGCGGATTGGTATGGATATATCCTGGCAGGTTTTGGCTTTGGTTCGTTGATAGGCTATGCTTTGGCCGGGACATTGAAGTTCCCGCCTGGAGTAAAGCCCAAAGTAGCTGTCCTTTCTCTTGTATTGATGGCCGCCATTATGCCTGTTTTTGGTTTCGTACTAAATCATGTTTTTGCCCTTCTCCTTATTATGGCTTTGGGAATTTTTAACGGTTATTTCAACATTACCGTAATCACTGCATTACAAACAAAAGTAGCCTCGGAAATCAGAGGACGTGTTTTTGGACTACTCACCATGCTCACGACTGGCCTGATGCCCATATCCATGGGATTGAGTGGTGTAGTCGCTGATCTGATGGATCAGAATATTCCTTTGCTTTTCATTATTACCGGACTGATCACTTTTATATTAGCTATACTTATTTCAGGTAATAAAGACATGCGGGATTTTTTGACACCAGCGCTGACATCGGAATCTGGTGATGAAGAATGATCCAACTGTTTACAAAAAAGAAAACCGATCCACCACCTTAGATTGGCTCCTCATTTATACCTCTGATTCCAGGACTAAATCTTTGCTTCTCATTGCTTGTTCATTTTATTTGCAATATTTAGGGAATGATGAACATTATGTTCTTCATTATATATTAGGTGTAATGACTAGCAGCATGAATAAATTTCTTATAGACAATTTTCGAATATCACCTCATGAAGCCGAATTGTTCTCCTCTTGTTTTCAAGTCAAAGCATATTCTAAAGGTGAAAAATTTATTGAATATGGAAAGGTTAGCCAAAAAATAGGATTTGTAGAAAAAGGTCTTTTGAAATGTGTATCTATTGGAAATAGAAAAGAGGTCATTGATGATTTTGTTTTTGAGAATCAATTTGTCGCAAACTATTATAGCTTTTTAACTAAAAATGAATCAACAAAAGAAATAATTTGTATGAATGATTCTGTTATAAGGATTACAACAAGAAATCAAATTGAAGAATTAGGAAAGAAACATTCATTTATGGAACAAATGGCAAGAAACATTGCTGAAAAATTATTCATTTCTACACATCAAAAGCTGGAAGATATAAGGTTGCTCAGTGCTGAAGAAAGATATTTGAAATTACTAAACTCAAATAGTAATATAATGAATGAAATTCCACAGTATGAAATTGCTTCTTATTTAAATGTAAGTCCTGAAACGGTTAGCAGAATTCGGAAAAAACTCATGAAAATTTCTTGATCTACATCAACGAATTACCGTCTTATTAATATGACCTTTGAAGAAAAATATTGCGATGCAAAAATATATCGAAGCAAATGTCGAAGCAGGTAAAAGGTTCTATCAAGATTTCCACACTAAGGGAAAAATTGTAATGCTAAATCTGCTGAAGTTTAAATCAAAAGCAGATTATACAGATTTGGGATCAATAAAACCTCAACAGCAAATCACTGGTAAAGAAGCATACAAATTGTACTTGGATAACACATTACCTGAATTAAAAAAAGCTGGGAGCAGTGTTATATTCTATGGAAGCAGTAAAAACTTTCTAATTGGACCTGAGTCTGAAAAATGGGATGCAGTACTATTAGTTGAACATCAATCGGTTCTTAAGTTTATGGAATTTGCTCGTGGAGAGGATTATCTAAATGGTGCCGGACATAGGACAGCGGCATTAGACGATTCAAGATTGCTTCCAATAAGCGAAAATGAGAAAAAGCTACCTAACAAAACATAAGCGGCATTAAAACAACCGCTTGTACTAATCGTCAGTAAACATTCGGAAATGAAAATGTTTGCTGACGTAGGATCATACGGCATAGCACAGGAAAATGCTAAATACGAGCAGTATAAATACAATCAACCTCTCTAACGGCCTGAAACAAATCCATTTCAAAACATGCCACGCTTTATATTCCCAGAAAATTGTACACCATCGTAGATTGGTTCTCCCTATTTATACCTCTAATTTCAAGACTAAGTCTTTGCTTCTCATTGCTTGTTCACCTTGATTTGCAATATTTGAGGAATAAAGAACATTATGTTCTTTATTCCATGTTTTGAGCAATTAAAAAAATGAACCGCGCTGAAAGAATATGATGAAGAAACAAACAAAACGAATACTTAGAATAGTATTACTTATTGGAACCATAACCTCCATGTTTTTCGTTCCATGGATTTTGGTATGGGCTTGGATATTACCACTACCAGATACGGTTCAAGAACAAGTAAATGACGCCATTGATCATGGATTTGATGGAGTGATTGTTTATGTAGATGAGTCTGGCAAACCACCAGCATTTTATGCAGCCGGTTGGCACGACCGAAAAAATAAAATACCTGCCGACCCACAAGCCTTATTCAAGATTGCCAGTATCAGTAAGTTATATGTTGCTGTCGCTGTAACCAAGTTGGTCTATGACGGGCGTTTATCTTTGGATAAAACGCTTGCTGATTACTTTCCGGAACTTGTGGGAAGAATTGAAAATGCAGAGGAAATAACCTTGAAAATGATGGTACAACATCGGAGTGGCATTCCTAATTATACCGATGCTCATAATTATTGGGTAAGCCCGCGGGAAAGCAATAAAGAAAGGCTTGAATTGGCTCTTGATTTGCCAGCCAACTTTGAACCGGGTGAAGATTATGGATATTCAAACACGAATTATTTGTTGATTAGAGAGCTCATTGATAAGGTGGTGGGTTATAGTTATCACCAGTATATCAAAGAAGAAATTTTGATTCCACTTGAGCTGAACAATACTTTTAGTTCGTTAAGTGAAGTGAATATAGACAATGTGATGAGTGGCTATTATGTTGGCTATGATTCCGATTTAAAGACTGACAAGCAGGGAATGTTAGCAACAGCAGAAGATGTG
The DNA here is from genome assembly GCA_030442035.1 of Splendidivirga corallicola. GTDB lineage: Bacteria > Bacteroidota > Bacteroidia > Cytophagales > Cyclobacteriaceae > Splendidivirga > Splendidivirga corallicola. The sequence continues at coordinate 277,849 of JAUJEA010000011.1, read as the reverse complement.
GGTATATTCTTAAGGGCATTGAACGATGGCTCATTGTTTGATGAAGGTGAACAGGCAATCTATTCCTCAATTTACGTATATGAACATACAGGTCTGATTCCTGGCTATCAGAGTATTGCCAAATACCACAAAGATATTGATACGGTTGTGATTCAATTTATGAATACAACTGATTTTGAAGGATACAACTGGAATTTATCGGAAATTGTATATAGCCGTATTGTAAAAATACTGAGAAGGCAAAAAAGCTTATGAGAATGTATAAAGCGAATTAAAATATCCTTTATACTCACCGTGGTGTATCACTTAGGAAAAATAATAAATCAATGAATTATCAAACATTTCAACCACATCCGGACTTAGAAGCACTCGTCAAGTTTTATTGGACTTTAGAGGTACCTTTTGATCCCAACAACCAAAAACAAAAAATTATTCCCGATGGCTGTATTGAAATGACATTCAATCTTGGAGACAACATAAAACGATATATTTCCGATAGTGAATTTATTTTACACCCTTGTGCAATGGTTATGGGGCAAAGAACAAAATCTTATTATATCGAACCAGTAGGACATGTCAATTCATTTGCAATCTGCTTCTATCCTTATGGGTTTGGAAACTTTGTAAACACGCCACTCAAAAATTTAGCGGACAAGGAAACTCCAGTCGAAAATCTATTCGGAGAAATTCCCGCAAAAGAGTTAGAACAAAAAATCATTCAGGCCACCGATACTCAACAGCGTATTGAGATTATTGAAACATTTCTTTTAAACAAACTCAATGATAACACAACCGTTGAAAATATTGTAAGAACAACTGTTGATGCTCTTGTATCTACTAATGGAAGTACCCCAATAAATACTATCCTGAAAGACGATTTATCGAAAAGAAGACAGCTCGAAAGAAATTTTAAAAAGCAAATTGGCATTAGCCCAAAGCAGTTAGGTAAGGTAATGCGACTACAAGCAGCCTTAAAAATGTTACTTAACAACAATGAAAACCTTACTGACATAGCTTATGAAAGCGAATATTTCGACCAAGCACATTTTATTAAAGACTTTAAGGAGTTTACCGGAATCACTCCAAAAGAGTTTTTAGGGGATGAGAGTATGGCTCTCTCTACTCTTTTCTACAAATAGAAGGCGTGTCGCATTTTTACAATTTCATTCCTCATCGAGAATATAATTTTGTCATGTCAATTTAATTATGAGACATGAAAAAAATTATATTAAGTATTTCCATAGTAATACTAGCTTTGGGCTTTACAGCTATTAAAAGTAAACATAACTCTTTTCCAGAAAGACAAAAGATTGATCCAACCCTAAATCAAAGTACAAAAGACATGAAAAGTTATATTTCAATTTTTGAAATTCCAGCAACGGACATTTCACGAGCAATCGAATTTTATCAAACAATTTTGGATATTAACATTGAGAAAATGGAATTTCCGGGAATGGAATTGGGTCTACTTCCGTATGAGGGACAAATGGTAACAGGAGTAATCATGAAAGGCGAAGGATACCAACCTTCAGCAGATGGTATAACTATATATCTGAATGGTGGAGACAACCTTCAAGTGATTCTGGATAAAGCCGAGAAAAATGGCGGAAAAATCATTGTTCCCAAAACACCTCATGCCGATGAAAGTGGATATTTCGCAATATTTCTTGATTCGGAAGGAAACAAAATGGGCTTACATTCCCCAAATTGATTGAGGAAAAGCGAACGCATAACAAGGTATAAAAGCAAAAGCGGTTCGGGTGCAAACTCGAACCGCTTTTGTGTTTAAATAATTATATTGCTATTTAAAAAGCATTGCGTCTCAATCCACTATTACTTCTATACAGAACGTGACCAACATGCAAAAACCGCTAATGAAGACAAATTACCATCTTTTCATAGTTTTGTTTACCATAATTAATAGTTCTGCTATTTGCTATGCCCAAGAGAAAACGTTATACAAACAAATTGACTCTGTTAAACTATTCATGGAGGTATATTATCCGGAGAAAGTTGACGCAACCAAAACCTACCCTTCCATGGTTTTCTTTTTTGGGGGAGGTTGGTTAGGTGGTGACCGAACTCAATTCCTCAACCATGCCAAATATTTTTCCAAAAGAGGGATGGTCTGCATTTTGGTTGATTACAGAACTAAGAACATAAACAAAACCACCCCATTTGAATCACTGAAAGATGCCAAATCTGCCATTAGGTATATTAGAAAAAACTCATTGCGTTTTCACATTGATTCAACTAAAATCATAGCTTCAGGAGGCTCAGCCGGTGGGCATCTTGCTGCTGCAACAGCATTAATACAAGATTATAATGAAGCCTCAGATGATTTGTTTATAAATTGTGTCCCAAATGCCTTAGTCCTCTTTAATCCGGTTATAGATAATGGCCCTGGAGGCTATGGCTATGAAAGAATTGGAGATGATTATAAGGAATTTTCACCGCTACATAACATCAAAAATGGAGCGCCTCCCACAATCATATTCCTTGGGACAAATGATAAGCTTGTTCCGGTTGTAACTGTCGAATATTATAAAAAAGTTATGGACAAGGTTGAAAGCAGATGTGATTTGTTTTTGTATGAAGGAGTGGGGCATGGATTCTTTAACTATAGGAATTTTGAGTTCTATAAAAAAACACTGATTGAGGCAGATAAGTTTTTAGTGTCACTTGGGTATTTAGAGGATGAACCTATTGTAAAAATTGAATGAAAAAGTTGGTACATAGTTTATAGCAAATGGGGAACTTATTGGAGTATGGCAACTCTTGGATCTCTCCTAACTCATTAATTTGACTTTTAAGTAAATAGAAGTTCAAAACCAAAATCAGTAACTTAGCTTATGAGGAATTTGAGATGCTTTGGCGGTCTTCTTCCGGCCAATTGGTTATATACGGATTGTTAGCAAACATTCAAAAATGAAAACCATCAAGAAGATAATTAAGTGGATATTGTTTGTCTTAGCTATCCCAGCCAGCTATTTGATTGTTTCATTGATACTGACTTTAATAACTGTAAATAACACAGAATCCAAAGTCGATAATACAGAAACGATATACCTCAGCACCAATGGCGTGCATCTGAATATCATTTTGAAAAAAAAAGATTTGGACAAATCTTTGTTGAAAGGATTGGTTCATTCTCCATCAGACAATTTTTTCTCATTAGGTTGGGGGGATGAAGTTTTTTATTTAAATACGCCAACCTGGTCTGACCTAACATTTAGAACCGCATTTAATGCTGCCTTTTTGAAAAGCCCCAGCCTGATTCATTTAACCCGTTATACACATGCTCAAAGCAATTGGGTTGAAATAAAGATAAGTAGATCGGAATTAAGTAAAATAAATGAATTGATTCTACAGTCGTTTAGTACGGACACGAATGGAGAAAAAATCCTTTTAAAAGGAAAAGGATATTCCGATAATGATGACTTTTATAAAGCCAAGGGAAATTATACCTGCTTCAAAACCTGTAATTCCTGGGTAAACACAATCTTCAAAAAAAGTGGTTTGAAGTCCTGTCTATGGACACCATTCGATTTTGGACTGATCAATAAATATAAATGAAAGTATATGCTAACATGGATTATATGGCATAGCATGGGAAAATGGTAAATATTAGCAGTCGTTATAGAAGAACGAAATGGCTTGTGTTCCTTGTTATCTTCGTTTTCACGTGCTCGCAATCCTACTGCCAAACAATAAGTATTGGTGAGTTGGAAATAGATTTGGAATTATTGGATGGTTGGGATATTGAAAGAACTGATTCAACCGGATTCGAACTGCACTTACCGGATTCTTCCTTGAACATCTACTGGAAAATTATATTAAAGAGTAAAATATTAAATGGTGACAAAGATAGTCTTGAGCAATTCTTTCTCTATTCCCAGACTAAAAGTGATGGTCCAATAGTAGAAGATCCTGAGAAACTACTTGAAAACTTTTCATATGAATTAATCAACTTCACAGGAACCAAAGCCATACAACAAGAACATACAAGTTTAGGCTTGGGACCAGCTTATAAAAAGATATATTTAATCCGTGGTGGATTTGGATACTATTTTGAATACCAACATGGAAAAATTGATGGACAAGAGCCTGCGGAAAACCACTATCTTAAGTATTCAAGTAGATTTTTTTATACGTTGAACAACAACACAAAATTTATTAAGTAAAGCCAGAGATAAAGGAGAATGACCATAACAGATACTGAAACTCTATAAGCTAACTAAGTTATTTGCAAAGGGAAGTGTTTAAGTGGCCTGATGCCCATATCCATGGGATTTAGTGGGGTAGTGGCTGATCTGATAGATCAGAATATTGCATTGTTTTTCTATTATTCCTTTAAGATGGAAAACACTTCCTTGCTTCAGATCTCTAAGCTAATAACGAAAGTAAAAGTACCGATAAAAAAGAAAACCTCAAACATAATAAGGCCGGCTCATCAATTAAAAGCCCCAGTGTATTGGAAAATGACTACTTTGGCAAAAAAACATTGGGGTATCAAAAAATGACGGCGGAGGTGAAAAAATACGGATGGAGTGGTAAACAAAGATACCGGAACACAAGACAACAGATGGACATTGATAAATGACTCCTAAGAATACTCATTTCTACGGTAGAATGGCTTGTGCACTTTATTTGATTTTATCACGGTACGGACAAGTAAGTTGTGCCATCCACCAACTGGCAGAACTGACACAATGAGCCTGCCCCACCGCAGATTTAAGAATTTGAATTTCCTTTTCGGGTTGGATATAACCTCTTCTTAAAATCTGTGATTTCATCTTTCAATTTCTTGTTGGCGCTATTTAATAATTCATTTTGATGCTTCATGATACTCAAAAGGTCATGCATGGCATTGAGATTTTCCAATTGAACGGAAACGATTTGCTCTAAATCAGCTTTGGTGTATTTTCTGCTCATGAGAGTTGAGTTTTATATTGTAATACAATACAAATATATATCATGTTGCAATATTTTACAATATATTTTTGTATTGTATTTTAACATATTCAAAAAAGAGCATTAGAACACTGTATTTTTCTGTATTGTTTATTAATAAACTTGTGTATCACACAGCATTATGAATAGGATAAAAGAAGTACTGAAAGAGCAAGGAAGAACCCAAACATGGTTGGCCGTGAAGATCGGTAAGAGTTATGTGGTGGTCACGAACTACTGTAATAACAATGCCCAGCCAAGTGTGCCTGTGTTGAGAAGCATTGCGGAGGTTTTAGATGTGGATGTTAGGGAGCTATTGGTTTCAACAAAAAATGGAGATTAATCACATTATGACTAATATAACGAAAAATTTAAAGGCATTAGACTTTTTTTGTTCTGCAGGTGGAGTGACTTGCGGATTCAAGCAAGCAGGCATTGACGTATTAGGAGGAATTGATATTGATCCCTCTTGCAAAGAAACCTATGAAAAGAATAATGCTACGAAATATTTGACAGCAGACGTTTCAAATCTAAGAAAGGAAGAAGTTGGAAAATTCTTTGGGATTAGAAAATACCAAGGCGACCTAATCTTTGTAGGTTGCAGCCCTTGTCAGTACTATTCCAACATAAACACTGACAAGCGAAAATCTAAAAGCACGAGACTATTATTAGAGGACTTTCAAGATTTTGTAGAGTATTATCGTCCCGGCTATGTATTCATTGAGAATGTACCTGGTTTCGATAAAAAGCCTGAAAGTCCAATTAATAAATTCAAACTATTTCTGACTGAAAATGGATACTCCTTTAAGGATGGAGTTGTGAATGCCAAGAATTATGGCGTTCCTCAAAATAGAAGAAGATATATTCTTATTGCCTCACGATTAACTTCCATTTGTGAGTTACCAAAACCAGATAAAACGAATGTCAAAACGGTATTTGAAGCCATAGGAAACCAAAGCGTATTTAAACCAATTGAAGCCGGGCATAAGGACAAAACCGACTTCATACATAGTTCCGCCTCATTAAGTAAATTAAACATGAATAGAATAATTAATACTACCCATAATGGAGGAGATAGACGGTCTTGGCCAGATTGTCTGAAGTCGGAAGGATTTAAGAAGCACGGAGGCCATTATGATGTGTATGGCAGAATGAAATGGAACTCACCTTCGCCTACTATTACTACAAGATTTGTTAGTTATTCTAATGGCAGATACGGCCATCCAGAACAAAACAGGGCCATTTCATTGAGAGAAGGGGCTGCATTACAGAGCTTCCCACTCAACTACATCTTTATTTCTAACAGTCAAGGTACTATTGCTAGGATGATTGGTAATGCCGTTCCTCCAGTTTTAGCAAAAGCTATTGGCTTAACAATATTAAAGTATGCAAATGGAAACAAATGAGAATTCAAATCCGGTTAATCCTGTAGATGAACTGGTAATGGAATTCGATCCTAATACGATCGAACACTTAGGAATAAACCAATATTCTACCCTACCTCCTGTCATAGCAGAGTTAGTTTCAAACTCCTATGATGCAGATGCTAATAGCGTTATAATATACCTTAATGATGATGATAAAAAGGAAATTAGGATAGAGGATGACGGTCATGGTATGACATTTAAGCAACTAAATGATAGATTTCTTAGAATAGGCAGAAATAGGAGATCGGACGATGATTCTCAAAAAAGCGAATCAGGGAAAAGGTTGGTCATCGGTAAAAAAGGGATCGGGAAACTTTCGTTCTTTGGAATTGCAGAGGTGATTGAAGTGGAAACTTATCGAAATCATATTAGAAATGTATTCCAAATGAATCTTTCCGACTTAAAAGCTGCAGGAAAAGAAAGAAAAAAATATAAGCCAACAATTCTTGTTAAAGATGAACAATCTGACAAAGAAAAAGGAACCACCATACTTTTAAGTTCTATTAAGAGAAAATCAGCATTTTACCCTGAGGATATTGCGTATTCATTGTCCCGATATTTTTCAGTATTCGATGAACCAGATTTCGATGTAAAAATCATTCATAACAATGAAAACAATGATAGAATTTTAGTTAAAAACAAACTAAAGTTTAAAGCCATAACTGAAGAATTCAGTTGGAACTTTCCATTACCTGAACACCCAAGAGAGTATTTGTATTCATCAGAAATAAAAGGTGAGATAATATCTGCTTTGGATACAGTACCGAACAAAATGGAGGGTATTGCTCTGTTTTCAAGAGGCAAACTCGTAAATGAACACAGTTTCTTTGATGTTAAAGCCTCAAGCCATGGATATAAATACATAACAGGTTGGTTAGATGTAAGCTTTATAGACGAATGGGATAAAGAAGTAATATCAACTAATCGAAGATCTCTCAACTGGGAAGACGATGATACCGTAGAGCTTAAAGAGTATTTGAATGCCATTATCTATGCGGTATATAATGAACAACGAAAAAAGAAAGTCAAGAAAAAGAAAGAGGAGATAAAAAGTATTACGGGCCTCGATATAGATGCATGGGTATTGGAATTACCTCGTCATGAACAAAAATTGGCAAATAGTATCATTAACACAATTGTAAAAAGCGAGAGTATAGAAACAAAAAAAGCTGGAGAGCTGGTAAAATATGTTCAAGAATCCTTTGAATTTGAGTCCTTCAAGGAATTCGCAGCTGACTTGGAAACAGTCGAAAATATAGAATCAGAGCACCTAATCAGACTGTTTAAAGAATGGAAACTGATTGAGGCAAGGGAATTCTATAAGTTGGCGAAAATAAGGGTTGAAACAATAAAAAAATTTGAGTACTACATTGACACAAATGCAAAAGAAATTCCAACACTCCATAATTTTTTAAAACACTTCCCTTGGCTCTTAGATCCCAGAATCATGAACTTTAAGGATGAGGTAACTTATTCTAAATTGCTTCGTGAACACTTTAAAGAGGATGATATACCCGTGGAAAACAAACGTATCGATTTTTTATGCGTTGATTTTTCAGAAACCATATTTATTATTGAACTCAAGCGGCCCAAAACACCAATTGGGAAAAAACAACTTCTTCAGGGCACCGAATACGTTTCATTTCTAAAATCCAAATTAGGTAATGAATTCAAAAAGAATGTTTATTGCTATGTAATTGGAGAACGTTTTGTAAAAAAAGAGGAGATAACCATTCTCGCGGAAGGTCTAAAAACACAGGGGATCTACTTAAAAACATATACTGAGTTACTATCAAGCGCAAACAAATACCATCAAGAGTTCATTGATAGGTATGATGAATTAGATTCAATTTATCAAGATTGAAATTGTGGCCGATATATACAATAAAAGCAAGCGTTCCCATATTATGGCAAAGATTTCCGGCAAGGAAACCAAACCAGAAATATTGGTACGTAAATTTCTCTATAGAAAAGGATTCCGTTATCGAAAAAATGACAAAAGACTTCCCGGGAAGCCCGATGTTGTCTTACCCAGGTATCAAACTGCAATTTTTGTTCATGGCTGTTTTTGGCATGGACATAGGTGTAAAGCCGGAAAATTGCCTGAAACTCGAAAGGAGTTTTGGACAAAAAAAATTGAGGACACAAAAATCAGAGACAAAAAGAATCAAAAAGAATTAAAGCATCTCGGCTGGAAGATAATTATCGTATGGCAATGTGAATTAAAAAATAAAGCAATAAGAGAAACCAAATTATTGGAATTAATCAACGAAATTAGTAATTAAACCAATGCTTCTTTGCTCATTGCCGCCGCACAGATTAAAAGAATTTAAAATCAAATAAAAATCTCTTTTGCTCTCGCTCGGGAAAGGAAATGAAAAAAGAAAATTAATTGAAAAACGAAACGATAATGCTAATCGGGTTACAGTGGCTAACATAAGCTAAAAAATTATAACCATCCGGCTGGTACTGGAAAGACAACGCTTTTAGTAGAGCAGTTGTGGCCAATTAATAAATAACTCAGAAAATGGAAAGGGACAAGGAAAAAGATGAGATCATTCAGCAATTAACAGAAATGTTAAACAAACCTGGAGGTAAACAAGCCGCGAGATTTGCGCTAAATACTATGGGAGCAATTCCCATTGTTGGCGGTGCCATTGCGGCTGCTGGAGCTGCATGGGGTGAAAAAGAGCAACAAAATTTTAATGAAAAAATCACAGAGTGGGCTACACAAACTCATGTCGATTTAAACAAAGTGCTTAAGGTATTGGAATTAGAATTAAGAGAACCAACAAAAGCAAATCTGTCATTGTTGTTCGGTGAAGTATTAAATATTGAATTACCCCTGGATTATCCTGATAATGGAGGATTACAAGTTGCTACTGTCCTACATAATGAAACAGTTGCAGAATTTAGACCATACGAGGAAAAAGGATGGATAACCATTACATCCAATGGAAATATGACAAATATGGGTGCGAACAATAAAATCGGGGACTCAATAGAAGATTTAAAAAGACCTTATGGATTTGGAAATGGCTTTGTCATCACTTGCCACAAATCACTTTATGAATAAACTTGCTAAAATAATGTATAGCTCATCGCGGCACCAAGCCAAGCTATCGTCTATAGACCGGTCGTAATATGCAAAACAAAAATTAACATGCATTCAAGTGTAAAATTCTGCTTTCGATACATTTTACTTTGTACAACGCTATGTCCAATGTTATTTGTTTCCTGTGAGCAAAGATCTGCTGAAATTACTGAGATCAGGGGTATTTATGGACATCCCAAACCTCTTTGGGATAAAGATTTCAATCTACAGGATCTTGGGATTAATGCCATTTTTGTCCACAGTGGATCGATTAACCATGATATGGTAAACAGGGCCAGGTCTGAGGGATTAATGGTATTTGCTGAATTTGCTACTTTGAATGGTAAAAACTATGTAGAAACACACCCTGAGGCCTGGGCAATCAATGAAAAGGGTGAAAAGGTGCAAGCTGCCTCCTGGTTTATGGGAGTTTGTCCTACGGAACCCGGTTTCCGTCAGTATCGTTTTGATCAGCTTCGGGATTTACTTTTAGCGTATGATCTGGATGGTGTTTGGATGGACTATGTGCATTGGCATGCACAGTTTGAAGAACCTGAGCCCATCTTGCCTGAAACGTGTTTTTGTGATCATTGCCTCGATACATTTTCAAAAGACTCCGGGATCGAAATACCGGAAGGGATCACTTCAAAGAAAGCGCTATGGATATTAAATAACCATGACACATCGTGGCGTAAATGGCGAAGCGAGGTGATTTATGATTGGACCTATGAAATGAAAAGCATCATCAAAAAAATCAAACCGGAGGTGCTCCTCGGACTTTATCATTGTCCGTGGAATGATGAAGAGTTTAACAATGCAAGATATCGTATACTAGGACTCGACTATGATCTATTAAAAGAAACCATCGATGTATTTTCTCCTATGGTATACCACGAGAGAATGGGGAGAGAGCCCAACTGGGTAAAAGAAAATATTCAGTGGTTTAGCAATCGACTAAATATCAAAAAGGATGCTTATCCGAAAGTATGGCCTATCGTTCAGGCATATAATAATCCAGGCATCATTTCCAATGAGGAATTTGAAATTGTTCTGAAAGGTGGACTGGCAGGAGGATCTAGTGGAGTGATGATGTTTACAACTTCCGCTGTAGCCGAAGATGAAGGTAAAACAGAAGTGATGAAAAAAGTGTATACCAAACTGATGGAAAAATCTGCCAACTAGATTATACAGTTTTTCCTTATTTACACCTTCGATTCTGAGACTTAGTTTCCGCTTCCCATTATTCGTTCAAAGGTCACGTTCTATTGAGGAAGACCTGAAACGATGAGAGCGGACATTGATAAATGACTCCAAAGAATACGTGTTTTTACCATTGCTTGGTTTACCCTGAAAAGTTGGTTCATTAGATATTTCATTGAGTGTATTTATTCCTAACCCACATATTGTGCAATGTTTTGTGCACTTTATTTGTAATATTTGGAAAACAAAGAACATTATATTCTTTGCTATATGTTGGCATTAATTAAAGTAAAATATTATGGAAGTGTTTTTTTATGGTCTGTTTATGGATAAGGATATTCTAACAAAAAATGGAATAAATCCATCTAATCCCAGGAAAGGATATTTAGATAATTACACTTTGAAAATTGGCAATCGAGCTTCCTTGGTTCAATGTAAAAATGAAAAAGCTTATGGAATTATAATGGAAGTAAACGATGAAGAAATAATCAAATTATATGCTGAAAAAAGTGTTTCAGATTATATTCCTGAAAAAGTAGAAATTGTCACAGAATCAAATGAACGTCTCATAGCAACTTGCTATAATTTACCCCTTGAATTACTTACAAGGACCAACGAGTTATATGCTAAATCCCTTTATGAATTGGCAAAAAAGCTAAATTTTCCCAAAGAATATTTAGATAAAATAAGTAAAAATATACCGGGCGAAGGTGCATAAATGATATTAAATATTACTGTTAAAACTAAAATGTTAATTTAAAACAACCGAATGAAAATTTGTTCAGCAGAAGAAGAAAGAAAAGACTAATGCCATATCCGGATGTTAGTGGCATTGATACCTAGATAAAAGTAAACAATCGTTCCTCAAGCTTTTGAACTTTAAACTCACCTTTACTCGTTCGATCAATCCGAAACCCTTCTTTTCTAAGATTTGTGGCGCATAGATCGGTAAAAGGAGAATTGATTAGCAAATGGTTCTTTCGAATAACCCTCCAAAAAGGAATTGAATTCTTCTGTTCATTCAAGGCCATTAGCTTTGAGATTTTTTTTATTGCAGCACTGGTTCGCATAGGGCATGTCACATCAGTACCATGATCGTAAGCCATTTTTTCACATAGCGAATCAATGATGGCTACCTTACCATATGGAATTTTTTGCAGCAATTCGGCAATCATATTTTGGTCAGGATGCAACATTGATCCTTGGCCGTAAAATTTTTGCATTGTAACCGGGATATCAACTATTCTCATCAGATTTCTAATTGGTGGTGAAATAAACTACTATCATAGAAGCTTTTAATTTCAGAGATTTTACCATTTTCACATACAAAATAATCCAACCCTTTTATTTCTATTCTTTTCCCTGTTGGTGCCGCTCCAAAAAAAGTCCCATTATTGGTTCCCATCATCAACCATTCCATAAAAATTTTATTTTCAGAGGCGTAATTAAGGGAAATAATTTCAAACGAAACATCAGGAAAAGCAATGTGTGTGGTCGAAATAGAATTCTCTAAAAGTTCAATGGCATTACCTTCTTGAAGAGCATCCCAATACCTGGCATTGGCCTGGAATACATTTTTTAGATCCGAAATGCTCTTCTCATTCCAAATCAATACATACTGTTTTATTACTTCCACCATTTTAGAATGTTATCGAGTTAATGGTTTGTCTAACTTCTTTCATGATCCCATTGGGTGCTCCAATGATTGGCACTGAACGAAATACACTGAGTGTCTTGTCCAGGAATTCTATCTTCTGCATCATATCAATACTTCTTTTTGTATGATTGGCGAATCTTAATGCATGTGGATCAATCATTTTACTATCGATAAGAAAGTCGATTTTTCGTTTGCATCGACAGGAATTGTTGGGGTTTACCAAACCACACTTGGCCGTTAAGAAGTTCTTTATCCTTTCTCTTGATCTTGATAATTGTTTTCTGAAGCTCGAAGGAGTGATTTCCAGAATTTCAGCAGCTTCCTTACTATTAAGATCCAATACATCGCCAAGAACATAAATAAGTCGATTGGCTGGATTCAGACAGTGCAATAATCCGTGCGTACAACTGACTTTGACCTCCTCTTCTAACAGGCCTATTTCCCCCTCATTATTGGTGTAGCGTATCATCGCTGATTGCCCCGTGTCTATTTGATTCGCGTACTCATCAAACGACACTTCCTTTGCTTTACGGTCCTTCTTTGATTTTTCCGTAAGCAAATAATTTGTTGCAACCTTATATACCCAAGTTTTAAATGTGCTTTTCCCCTGGAATGTACTGAGATGGGTGATGATTCTGACCAGGATTTCTTGAGTAGCATCTTGAGCATCTTCGGGAAAAAGCAACATTTTAAGTGAAAGGTTGTAGATAAGATCTTTGACCTCCTCCACAACACTTTCCAATGCCTTTTTGTCTCCAAGAAGGGCTTTTTGTACAATACTGTTTAGATCCTTGTCCATTGATTTAAATATGCTTGTACTTGTTAGACTATTTTAATTTAAATAGTGTGACACTAGTGCACAAAAAATACCGCTAACAATTGTTATTGCAAACACCTCAAAGTAGTAACTTGAAAGTAAAGTACTAAACCGATACTTTAGTAATGATCAAAAAAGGCAAGGATCAATCATGATATTAGAAAAAGCAATAAAATGGGGAAATACAAATCCGAGAAAACTATTTCTGATTGACGGGTTTGGAGCTATATTATCCGCAATCTTTCTTGGGATTGTGTTGGTCCAATTTGAACGGTTTTTCGGGATTCCTAAACAAACTCTATATTTTCTTGCTTCATTACCCTGCCTTTTTGCTATTTATGATTTTTATTGCTTCCATAAGATTGATGATAGATTGGGAATATCCTTAAAAAGAATTGCTGTTTTAAATCTGATTTATTGTTGTTTATCAATCGTATTGTTCATTTATCATCGACATGAAATAATGCTTTTTGGTTGGGTTTACATTGTGGTTGAAATAATGGTAGTATACACACTTGCGGTTTTTGAATTGAGGGTGGCAAATGCAATTCGAAAGGCAACTTGAAAATCTTCACCAATAGAAAAGCCGTTCAATTTGAACGGCTTTCGTACCAGTCGCGGACTTGAACCCACACGGGCTAATGCCCATAAGATTTTAAGCCTTCAATAAAAAAATGCCCTTATGGAATGTCTGATTTGGGCGCAAGGTAGACACTCATAATGAATTATGTAGAAAGGTTCCCCTGAGCTTTTGGCTATTAAAATTTCTCTTACATTTCGTGGTTCAATACATGGTTTACAAATCTTTTTTCTATAAATTGATTTCAGGAGCTATGGATAACGTGGAATAAATCATAAATACAAGTGATCATGAAAGGCATCAAAAATTGGTTATCATCTATTTTGGTAATAGGAACCATAAGTTCGGTCAATTGCTTTGCTCACAATACCATAATTTATAGCGATACTCTTGCGATTAAATACTATTTGAAAGCCAAAGAATTTGGTGATACCTATAGATTCGACAGTTCAATTTATTACTATCAGAAGGCGCTTTCTAATTACGAGGAAGATAAAGATGTCCGAGGGATCATTCTATCTACATTGGGTCTTGGTGCCTGCTATGTTTGGCAATCAAAATTTGAAACTGCTGAAGAAAATTTAAAAAGGGCATTATCCATAAGTGTGGAAAATTTTGGAGAAAGCGATAGCCTGGTTGCCAATTGCTATTCAACTTTGGGTTTTTATTATGGAAAAACCAGTGATTATGAAATGCAATTAGCATCTCATAAAAAATCAATTGATATTGGAATTAAAACTCTTGGCGCCAATCATCTTACTGTCGCTAAATATTATGGTAATTATGGAGTAGCTCTGAGTAACAAAAGTGACTACAAAAAGGCTTTGAATAGCCTTGAAACACAAAAAAAAATTTACATAGAAAAACTTCCTGCCGATCATAAAGATCTAACGCATACCTACAACAACCTTGGCCAGGTATATTACAGAAAAGGGGATTTTGACAAAGCCATTGACCATTATGAGAAAACGTTAGCGATTAATCTTCGACATAGTCCTCCAGATTATTTTCAAATTGGTGCCGGCCATCTTAATTTGGGCACAACATATCAGGCCAAAGGTGAGTTTAACAAGGCCCTTGATCATTTCCGAATGACACAGGAAGCTTTCCTAAGAATATTTCCAGAAAATCATCGCTTTCTGGGGTTGGTAAACAATAATATTGGCGTAGTATCAGCCAAAATGATGAATTACCAAGATGCATTATTGCATTTTCATAGTACGGAAAAAATATATGTGGAACAATTGGGAAGAGATCACCCTAACATGGCAATTTTACATATAAATATTGCTGATGCATACCTTAAAACAAACCAAACAAAAAAGAGTCTGGATCATCTTAACAGAGCTCTGGAAATCCAATTAGAGAAACTACCCCCCAATCATCCGGAACTTGGTATAACGCTTAATAATTTTGGTAATTATTATTTGAAAACAAACAAACCTCAAAAGGCCCTTACATATTTTCAGAAAGCCTTGATCACATTAATCAAAGATTTTAAAAATACAGATTATCATATAAATCCAACTCTTGAACATAAAGAATTGGATTCTAAGACCATATTATTAGATGTTTTCAAAGGCAAAGCATCTGCATTTAACGGACTTTATCAAAGTGATTCGGCCAAAACAGAAAATTTAGAGAATTCTTTCAAAGTCTATAAACTAGCAATCCGGCTTATTGATATCATTCGGTTTTCACTTATAAGAGAGGCATCTCAAGAAGATCTGTCTATCAGATCTTATCCTATATATGAGGAAGCGATAAACGTGGCTTGCAAACTTTACAAAATAACCAAGAACAAAGAATATCTCAATGCCGCATTTGAGTTTTCAAGAAAAAGCAAGGCCTTCACGTTGCTTCAAGCAATTAAAAGAGCCGATGGTCTAAAATTCAGTGATGTACCGGATGTTTTGATTGAAAAAGAGCATGAAGTTAGAGTAAATATTGCCTTTTACAAAAAGCAATTACGACAGGCAGAAAATGAAAAAGATTCCATCAAAATCGGAAGGTACAAAAACCTTTTATTTAAAAATACTTCCTTGTGGGACAGTTTAAATAGACATTTGGAAAATAATTATTCCAACTATTATCAATTAAAATATAAAGACACTTTTCTCTCGGCTTCCGAAATTCAAAAACAAGATTTAGATGCGCAAACAGCACTTTTGGAATATTTTGTTGGTGATAGTAGCATATATACATTTTGTCTCACACATCATGGTTTAGAGGTGTTTTCTCAAAAAAGAACCAAAGAATACGATCTCTGGATCGAAGGTTTTAGAAAATCAGTAAGTGATGGACAATTTATCCTTAATAACATTGAAAAGTCTGACAGCCTTTATGTTTTTTCGGCCAAAAAGTTATATGATTTATTATTAAGTGAACCGTTAAACACAATATCATTTCCCTTAGAGAATCTCATCATTGTTCCGTCCGGTACTCTCGGATATTTAAGTTTTGAAGCTTTGATTATGGAACTTCCTATTGATACGAAGAATTTTCAATATTCAGAACTCTCCTATTTAGTTAAAAATTATCAAGTAAGATACCTCTATACTGTAGAAACAACTAATGGTGAAAATACTGTAAGAAGAACCAGTGGAAGGTTTGGGGGTTTTGGTGTTACCGATGTTTCTCTTCCCGGGGCAGATCTAGAGGTAGAGATGATTGCTGATATAACTCGTGGGGATACTTGGATTGGTCCTCTGGCTACAGAAAGAAATGTTAAGTCCAATGCCTGGAATTATTCTTTCCTTCATTTTTCAACCCATGGTTATTATAACGACCTTGATCCTTTATTTTCCAATTTAATCTTCACTCAGAGTTCTGATACACTTGAAGATGATTCTCTTATGGTAATTGAAGTTTATGCCATGCGCCTTAATACACACCTGGCTGTATTGAGCGCCTGTGAAACAGGTAATGGTAAACTTAGCAGAGGCGAAGGCATAATGAGCTTAGCAAGAGCTTTTGTCTATTCAGGTTGTCCGAGCATAGTAACTAGTTTATGGAAGGTCGATTCTGAAAACGCCTCTTACTTAACCACATATTTCTACAAAAACCTTGACAAAGGCCTTTATAAGGATAAGGCCCTGCAAGATGCAAAGCTAAGTTATATAGGACAGGCGGATAATCTACATGCTCATCCGCATTTTTGGGCAAGTTTTATTCTGATAGGTGACAATGCACCAGTTAAATTTGAAGATAACTATGATTACCGGTTATGGCTGTTTAGTGGTATTTTGATTTTAATATTAGGTTATATCATATTTAGAAAAAGAGGAAATCGGTCTATCGAGCGACTTTCTTGATTGGCCTCTCAATTCAATTTTTGCAACAGAGAGGCTGCTGCCTCTTGCCGAACGCCCCTTACTTTTCTAAGGGTATTAACAGCCGCTTGTTTGTTCCCTGCCAAATAATATGACAATCCTAAATACCACATAGCCTGTTCCTCGTATCTGCTTTTGCCAGCCAATACATTGTTAAATTGATCAATGGCCTTTTTGGGATCCCTTTCAGGTTGATATAGATAACATAGTCCCAGGTAAAATTGCGCCTCTAGATTTTTATCGTCCGATTGAACCAGACCTTCCAAAATATTTCTGGCCATTACAAAATTACGAGATTGATAGTTTTGTTTCCAATTTTCAGCTGATTCCTGAGGAGCTCTATAAAAGGGTGGTGCTTGGTAGGGTTCACCTAAATAGGAAATGACTATGGAATCAACTGAATTTGATTGGGTGAGTTTTATTATGGCAATAATTGAAAGAATGAGAATTGATATGACCGCAGCAATTTTGAGAAGGGAGTTTGAAAATTGGATTGATCTTTTGGGTTTTTCACCATGACTTTGCTCAAAAGGAACAGAGTCATGCTCCATAGCTCTTTTGACTATGTTCATAGCCTGATCAACATCATTTTTTATCCGGAGTAAATTGCGATTTTTTAAGGTTTCAATGATTACTTTATTGATTTCTGCCTCTTTTAACAAATCAGGATCATTACTTAAAGCCTTTTGTAACTCAATTTTCTCTGATTCGGTTAATTTACCCTCAAGGTACCTTTCAATTTTCTCGAAAAATTCCATTTCCTCTTTTTCCATCTTTTAGTTCATTGATTTTCTAACACATTTTTTTAATTGTTTAATGCAGTTAAATTTTCTTACTCTTGCGCTACCTGGTGTTTTAAGCTTCACAACATTACAAATATCTTCATAAGACATTTTTTTGGAGTAAAGTAAATCAAGTATCTTTTGACATACTACACTGAGCTTTTTTAGACACTCTTCAACAAATCCATAACGCTCATCCCCGAATATTTGATGGTACAGGTCAAATTCTGTTTCACCATAAATATTATCAAATAGATTTACAGGAATTCTACGACCTTGGTTTCTACAAAAATTCAACCAGATATTTCGATGTATCCTGGAAAAATAGCCGACAAAATTATCTTTAGCATATCTATTTTCTTTGATTTTTACAATGACCACCATCCAGGTCTGAGCATAGAATTCCTCTTTGTCCTCTGCAGTATATAATTTGTGATTCCAACAATTATGATAATGTTTAATGGGCATTAATTTCTTCACCAAATTGCCAATAATTTTTTCATCATTGGTTTTTATCGCCTCCACAATTTGATCTTCAGAATAACCTAAATCTATATGGCCATTGAATTCATTACTAATCATATACCGGATTTAAGAAAGTGTTAGCGGTTAAGTAAAAATATTTTTAGTCTAATTAAAAAATGGGCTTTATCATGATCATTCAATTTGCACTTTCTCTCTATTAAACACAAAAGTTTCAAGACAATTATTCTGATAAACAGAGCTTTATAGAAAAGAGATTTTTTCTGATAAGCACTAACAAATCCAATGCACCGGTATATGGTAATTAAAGGGTGTTTAGATAAGGGAAAATAAAAACCCTTGTGACATCAAGCTCAAAAACCTCCTTACTATGAAATACCATTTTTGTCAAGAAAATATACCATTATGAAAAACCGTATTTTAAAGTTACCTGCTGTTTATATCTTATTATTCACTATTTGCATGGCTTGCAATGAATCCTGTGACGAAATGTCAGAGGACTTGGATAAGATTATTTTTAAAGATGATTTTGAGCAAGGCAATTTAGATGCATGGCAAATTGGAGGACGTCAGTTAGGAAGAAATAGTGCAGAGGTTATTTCCAGAAACGGAAGTAATCAGGCTCATATTAGCCATGAGAGTTTCACTGAAATTACTCTGGAGCGAGTATTTGGCTATAGTCAAAACCTTCTGTTTGAATTTGATATGGAAACTGCCGTTCATTCAGAAGCCTCAAGTACAAGTGATTTTTATTCACTGGCCGGTGTCAGTTTTCACTTTTTAAACAATACTCAAACAGAGGAATTGGGTTGGGTTGAGTATACCAGGGCCACATCATCTTTTCCAAAAACTACTTATAAAAATGATGAAACAAAAATAGTTAATGAGATCTCTTCAGAAGGTCCTGTTAACTATCAAATATCTATGAATCAACTCTTGGAGCAGGTACAGCTGGAATATCCGGTTGATTCAATCAGACTTAAATTTCGCGTCTATGGTAGTGGCTGGCCATTTAATTTAAATGCCGATCTCTGGGTTGATAACGTAGTGGTTACTGAAAAATGAACACCGCTCATTTAATCCATGCTTTATAACTCGCAAAAAATAACTGTGTTGGTAAACAGTAAGATTCAGAAGCAGTTTTTGAAAAAAATTTCAAGTCAACACTAACATTTCAGGATCTCAGGTATATGTCTTTAAAACATGCAGAAATTCTGTGTTACTCAACTCTTATTAAAACGAATTATAACCCCAATTAAATTACTTCAACGATGAAAAGTTCACCTGTTACAAAAATCTTTCTGGTAGTGATCCTAATCACAACCTCTGGTTCCCCTATTTTCTCTCAATCAACGGATTCAAAAAGATCATATAAAAGAGGGAAAGTCTATTTGCATGATCGTTCGATATTAACTGTTAAAAATTTAAGCATCGATAAGTCATCGTTAAGCTTTGATTATCAGAATCAATCAAAGAAGATCAATTATGCCCTTGACGACATTAAAATGGTTCGAGTGGCATCGGGAAATTATGCTGGTCGAGGGGCTCTCATAGGTGGTGGTACGATGCTGCTGGCCTCTCTCAGAGCATTAAGCGAAATTCAGCGAAATCCATATCTCACCACAAAGGATAATGCGGGGGAAATCATTGCCGGATTTATTGTTGGTGGCAGTCTTATGGGAGCCCTTATTGGTATGGCATTTCCGAAATGGAAGACGATATTTCCTAGCAATAATGAAACTTCCCGTCATAAACGTCCCGGTATAAGCACTGGTCTATCAGCTTCTCAAAATTACGTTGGTCTAAAATTTTGCTTAAACTTTTAAAAAGATGCGAATAACTATCACAATTATCTTATCGATCCTTACTTTTTCCTGCGTTTTTGGGCAAAACTGCAAATACTTAAGAAAAGTTAAGTGGCATATGAAACAACTTGAAAATGAGGAAATCATAAAAATCACAAAGCCAAAGACTTTGTTTGATAAATTTTACAAAACGGCAGCAACCCATTTTGTTAAGACATCCAATGGCTATTTGATGGGGTTACATTTAAGAAGATCTCACAGTGCAAAATTTGAGATTTTAGATGATAATCCTCTAATTATTCAATTTGAAAATGGGAAGATTCTTATGTTGTATCCCAGGAGCTTTACAGAGGGTAGATTCATCGGATTATCATTGACATATTTTATAGTTCCGTTTTATAAAATAACCGAAGAAGATCTGGAAGTATTAGTAAGCAATAAAATAGAGAACATCAGAATATATTTTACTTCCGATAAAGTATCTCCATCTAATCGAATTGAAGATGATTTAGGTACCTATTTCCAGTATGATATTCTATCTGAAAAATACAAATCTAATTGTATGATTCCTGCGAATTGCATAGTGCAAAACTAAACAGTTTGTTGATATTCAGGATATTACTCATTAATTTGTAATTAACCCTAAATTTTACAGTTATGATTAACATTGTTCTCAATTCCTGTAAAACCTTCTTTATTTTTTGTTTTATTTTCTCTTTACCCAGTCCCTCTGATGCCCAATCCACAAAAAGCTTCAGGTATTTTGTGCCCTACGTGGATATGGACCATAAGGGAAAAAACAATACTTACAATAGGTTAACCATTTTCGCTTTTAATGATTGTACCGAATTAGAAATTGAAGGGCAACGGTTTAGTTTAGCTGAAGGCGAAAAAATTGTTGTAGAAAAGCCGTTACTGAAGCCAGGGATGCTGATCATATCGAATTCGGAAATTCAAGTTCAAGTTTTTTTTTCTGTAAGTCATTACCAGCTGTATGAGGATGGTGCGATTTTTTACAGTTTGTTGGAGGAATCTTCATTGGGAGTGCGGTATAGAATTCCAATTCCTAACAAAGAGATTTCTTTGGTTGCTACTAAAGACGGAACAGAAATTTCTATCAACGGGGCATCAATAGGAATTCTACAACAAGGCGAAGTTAGAAAATTTCCATCAGTAGCTATTGGCACTGAGATCTTAGCCACTCATCCGATTGCTGTAGTTGCCGTAAATTTTTCAACGGATCACTATAATCGAACATATGCTACTCAATTAATTCATTATGATTTATTAGGGAAAGAATATTTTGTCCCGAAATCACAGCCGTTTTCTCTTTCATCTGCCACAAATAATAGTGGCATTTACATAACTTCTATAACTGATAACACCATTGTAAACATTGAAGGAACACAGTCTGTGTTGCAAAAAGGAGAACATATTTTTCATTCAACAACAGAGGCACAGGAAGTTAAATTAACTTCAAACAATCCGGTTTATACTGTTTTTTTAAACAGTATTAATGCCAGGGATGTATGGGGTCGGATTTTTAGAGAATACCAATATGCCTTTTCTTTATCTTCGATGGGTTTGCAGACTAAAGAGGCAGTTATTGAAAAGCTCAATCCAGATGCTCGACATGGATATCCGCAGGTGCAAGTTGCTATCACTTCTTTTACTGATAACAACCTGATTAGCTTTTCAACGAACCAGGTTATTCAGGAAACTGTCACTCTTCAAAAAGGTCAAACGTATTATTTGCATGAAAGGCAAATATCAGGCTGGGCAAATTACCCATTAAGGATAGTAAGTACCGAGGCCATTCAAGCTATACATTCCATATGGGGACGTTGGAATAATCTGTCTGAAAGTGCCTACGGTGATAATGTCATTGGAGTTAAAGCCTCACCCGATAGCAAAGGTCCCGGGATAGAATTAAAGGGGCCATTTGAATTCTGTGAGGGTGGTAAAACTATGTTAAAAACTGATTATTTGGCCGAAATATATAAATGGTACTGGGATGGTGAACCAATTGGTTCAAATATCGATTCGATTTGTGTTACCCAAGAGGGTAGATATACACTCCAAATTGAAAACGCTTGTGGTAGTACCATTATTAGTCCCGATACTGTTCATATAATTGTAAAATCCTTGCCGGATGCCCCACAGGCTAAAGATGAAATGCGTTGTGGCGAAGGATCATTAACACTTGAAGCATTTTCCGCGACAGCAGATGAATATCGCTGGTATGAGCATAATGATCATGACACTACACAGTTACAGGGACAAACATTAAATACCTATACTACACCCATACTTACCGGTTCAATGAAGTATTTTGTGACCAGTATTGAATCCAAATGTGAGAGTGAACTTATGCCGGTAAAAGCAATAATTATTGAACCTCCTGTGGTCGATGCTGGTGAAGATCAAATAATTAAACAGGGGGAAAGTGCTCAACTGCAAGGAAGTGGTTCAAGCAATAATCCTTTGGTAGGTCATGAATGGATTCCATCAAGCTTTTTGGATGATCCATTCATTTCAGATCCAATAGCTACTCCTGATAGTACCGTTTCTTACATTCTGGAGGTAGAAGATGACCAGGGATGCATAGGTTTCGATGAAGTAACCATTACAGTTACTGAAGATAATAAGCCATCAATTCCTGTGCCGCGAATGATCAGTCCGAACAATGACGGAGTTAACGATCTGTGGATTCTAAAGAATATTGAAAACTATCCAAATATCGAAATTTCAATTGTTGACCGTTGGGGAAAAGAAGTTTTTAGGTCTCGTGGGTATTCAAAACCATGGGATGGGACTTATAATGGAAAACCTCTTCCAATAGATGCTTATTACTATGTAATTATACTAAGCGACCAGATTAATCCAATTACCGGATATGTTGCCATTGTTAAATAAAAAACTCATGAAATCATTCAATTTTCTTCTAACGATAATTTGCTTGTGCTGTTTTTATTCAATCTCAAAGTCACAATACAAACCAAGCCATAGTTTAAGTATGCTCAACAACTATTTAATAAATCCGGCAATCGCCGGCCCTGAACCATATATGGATCTCAAAATATCTGGCAGAAATCAATGGGTAGGAATCGATGGCAGTCCAGTGACTTATTACGTCTCTTTAGATACTCCTTTAAACTTCGTTGAAAATGATCGTAATCCTCAGGCTCATCATGCTGTCGGTGGAACTTTGCTAACGGACAAAGCAGGACCTTTCAGACGGAATGAATTAAACCTTTCTTACGCCTATCATGTGCCAATAACTAGTGAAATTACACTATCAGCTGGCTTATCCATCGGCGCGTTACATTATAACTTAAAAACAGCTGATCTTAACCCAAATGACCCCAATGACATGGTTATAGGAAGCGGAAATGATAATAAATTTTCACCAAATTTGTCCACAGGTCTTTGGTTATATTCTGATAGATTTCAGCTTGGTATTTCGATCCACCAGCTTTTTATTGGGGACACCAATTTTGGCTTTTTGCCAAGTACAAATAGGCGAAGTCAGAATATTAATTATTTTCTTTTTGGGAGTTTAAAACTAAAATCAATTACAAAGGTCTCCATTTCTCCAGTTGTTATGATAAAGAAAATAGATTATTCACCCATGGCAATAGACATTGGGGTTACCTTCAACTACAATAATCGGGTCATGGCTGGATTGACTTACGAGAATTTCGATTCTGTTGGTCTCTTGGGTTCCTTCTATTTTTCTCCTTTGTTATCATTGGGTTATTACTACAAAGTTTTGGGTGAAGGTTTCGTCCAATACAGTCGAGGGAGCCACGAAATTGTATTGGGTCTAAAATTGAAAAACAAACCAAACATAGTTTGTCCGAAGTTCTAGGTGTCTGATTTGTGTTAATATTTGATTTTTCAAAGTATGGAACATATTGCACGAAATTTTTAAGCCATGAAATACATTTCGATTGGTTTCGTTGCAGTTTTGTTATTGGTGGTGAACATCAATTCATTCGCTCAAACCACTCAAGCTAATTTTGCTCTTTTTTTTGATGGTAATGACGAAATAGTTATCCCTCACTCTGACATACTTAGCTTTAATCAAAATGCTGATTTCACCATAGAATTGTGGTTTAAACGCACCGATCCTCGCCCTGTTTATCATATCATTGGAAAGAGAGAGGGTTGTTCACGCTCATTGCATAATTATCAACTGGCCGGAGACCACGGTGGATTACACTTTAATTCGACCGGTGGAAGAGTAGAAAAAGGATTAAATCCTGCCATTGATCAATGGACACACATGGCAGTAACCTATGACGGAACTCTTCTTTCGTTGTACATAAACGGATGTTTAGAAACAAACCAAGAATACAAATTAAGTGGTCAAAATACTGCGCCACTCAGAATCGGAAACTCCGGAACTTGTTCTATTGATCAGCGCTTCATTGGTTATATTGATGAGGTCAGAGTCTGGAATATAGCAAGGCCATCTATCGAAATATTAGAAAACTATGATAGAGCAATTGATCCAAAATCAACCGGATTAGTTGGTTATTGGGCTTTTAATGAAGGAATTGGGGAGATTATTTTTGATCTTACCTCGAATAAAAACAATGGGCTATTAGGAAATGGAAATAGTGATGCACAACCCTCTTGGGAGGTGTCTGATGCTCCACTTAAGTCTCATAGTTTAATTGTATCAGAGGATTTTGAAGATGGTCAATTAAAACCAGGGATTTCCATTGAAACCATTGGTAATATTGTGGTCTCACAGGGCATAAAGGATAAGTCCAATTTTGGAAGTCAAAAAGCTTTCGGATACGGACGATCTTTGTGCCCTGCAAATTGCTTTGACAACTTTATAACAAAACTCAAAGTAAGATTTCAAAAACCAACATATATCACAAGTTTAATTTTCAAGGAGATGGAATTAGGAGGCAATTGGGGATCTAAAGGACATCTGTTTATCGATGGATCTCAATACTCAAATTCTATGGATTTTGGAAGGAGTCCATCTAATGATCGCCAGCCCGACGATGATTTCAGAATTCAGCATTTTAATATCTGTGATACTGTAACAGAGATAGAGCTAAGGGTGAGGGATATAACGCGTGAAAGTGAAATATTCATTGATGATTTGAAGATTTTTTCTTTGGATACCATAAAAACATCTTCTAAAGGTTTTAAAATCTCAACACCTGAATCCATTATCTGTGATGGAGACAGTACACCACTATGTGTAAAGTATGATAAAAATGTCATTTACAATTGGTTTAAGGACGGAATTATATTACCATTAGATAGCAGCTTAATTGTTGTTAAAGAAGCTGGAACGTACAGGGTGGATGTCATCGATAAATGTCAAAATTTGATATCCAGTGATAGTATTGATATTGAGATGAAATTTCCACCGCTAGGTTTTGAGATTATAGCTAAAACAGCCACTAATCCTTGCGTGGGACGTATTGTAGAACTATGTGCTCCTTTTCAGGCTGGTGTAATCTATCGGTGGTATAAAAATGGAAACCTTGTTGAAGAAAACAACAACGTATTTTATGCTAAATCAACAGGTCTTTATTCGGCTACAGCCAATAATTCTTGCGGGACTACACTCAGTTTAAATAATATAGAACTGAAATTTCAAGAATGCAATTGTATCGTCTTTCCTAATGCGTTTACACCAAATGAAAATGGTCTTAATGACAAGTTTAAGCCGGTTGTAAGGTGCCAATTATTAAGCTACGAATTATTAATACTCAATAGATGGGGAGAGTTAATTTTTAATTCGAATAATCCAAGTTT
This sequence comes from Splendidivirga corallicola, assembly GCA_030442035.1. GTDB lineage: Bacteria > Bacteroidota > Bacteroidia > Cytophagales > Cyclobacteriaceae > Splendidivirga > Splendidivirga corallicola. The sequence goes on along the minus strand of JAUJEA010000011.1, from coordinate 251,929 downwards.
TGGTTGGGACGGTTATTTCGAAGGAAAAATTTCGCCTACAGGTACCTATGCATATAAAGTAAACTATTCCTTTACCAACAGTACCGGAGAGAAAAGAGATGAAGTAATTTTAGGTTCTTTAACTCTTCTTAGATAGATGTTTTGAATACTTAGAGTCAGTAACAATCATGTACCTATTTATGAAAATTTGTTGTTGGAAAATCCTATCCCAAAAATGTCAATACCTTCTTCTACATTCTAAATATAATTTGACTAACTCTAATATTGATAGCGGAAATGGTACAATAACTCAATTTAACCCCTCTTAATTTTGGATTATGTGTGGAGAAAAAACCTTTCAAAACTGTTGTACCCAAAATCTTCACCAATAAAAAAGCCGTTCAATTTGAACGGCTTTCGTACCAGGGGCGGGACTTGAACCCGCACGGGCTAATGCCCACAAGATTTTAAGTCTTGCGTGTCTACCAATTCCACCACCCCGGCCTGGACTAATTGCTTAGTCTATAAAAGAAAAGAGCGAGAGACGGGACTCGAACCCGCGACCCCGACCTTGGCAAGGTCGTGCTCTACCAGCTGAGCTACTCTCGCTTATTTGTCATAGCGACAAACGGATTGCAAATTTAAGTAAGGAGATGAAATTTGCAATGAGTTTTCAAAAATATTTTAAAGATCCAAAAGCATCTTAAGATCCTTTTTACTCAGATTCAATATTCCTGATTCAGGCAGCCTTTTGGTTAGTTTGCGCCAATTTTTATCCTTTTGAAAAATACCTTTTAACATTTTGGCAGCTTCTTCCAGTTTATTGTTATTCGCCAAGGTAATGGCGTGCCAATACTTCATTTCAAGGTTATCCGGAAACATTGCTTCAGCACTTTTGTATTCTCTGGAAGCCAATTGCATGTTATTTTTTTCAACTGCCAGATCACCTTTGTTCATATGCTCATAGGCCCTGTAAACTTTCAACAACCGGCTGAGTTCTTCAATTGGGCTGGTATGATCATCAACACGCAAATCAATTAAGCGATCTTCCCAGGGTTCACCGGTGGATTCTCCCCGCACAACCAGAATGGCTGCAGATTGTTTACCCCGGATGTCTCCGCCCTCTTTCTCTGCTGCCTTCATGGTCTCCAAAATCCTTTCAGCAATGGGTAGATCCGAATGCTCTTTAAAAGCTTTAGCCATAGCAGGCCAAACTTTATCACTCAACATCATATTGGCCTGAACTGAAAAATTGTCTCCCTGAATATGCCCGGCATATTTTATACAACTGCTTCCTGTATGAGTAGCCACCCTACCCTTTGAATCCAAGATGGCAACTTGCCTAACAGCTTTGGCCTCATCATTATGCAGTAAAATTTCCAAGGCTTGTTCTGGTGTTTTCCCCTCTTTTAAAAGTGCTAATCCGCGAATACCAAAAGATTTGTTGACAAAGGATTGTGTGGCTACCACACCCACGCCTGCTTCTCCCCAGGAAACAACCGTTCCAACTGAGAACCAATGACTTTGAACCGCTACGGCCATTTTACCCGTCTTTTGATCTCTGGCAACAATGGAATAGGTGTGCGCAAATGGAGCATCTCTTTTAAAAACCTGACCGCTTATGCCCTGTACAATTAAACAAAATGCAGCGAAAGAGAGAAATTTTTTTATCATCATATTAAATTTTATAAATCATTGATAATCTGACAGATCTATAACTTCATTTGATTTAATTAATCCATCATATTCGTGTGTTTATTCAATATTGGTTCGGTTTTTGACCCCGAACAATTTAATAAAAAAGTAGGGGGAAAGCAGTACGAGACTGTATTATTAAGGAAAAAGATCAAATAACAACAATAATTCATTTTGATAAATCATTATAAAAAGAGGTTACCAAGCTACACTAAAATCATTTAAGTAAAATTTGGGGCTCAATTAAACTTTATAAGATTAAATCGATCTAAATGAAAAATGATTGGAAACAGAACTTAAACGAGATGAAAACGATGACACATTTAAGAGAAGGAGATATTGTAAAGCTTGTAACCGGAAGTAGCGAAATGAGAATCTCATCTGTCTACGAAGATTCTACTTTGGTTGAATGTGAAACCATACGAGGAGGTAAATTGTGCAAGTATTACTTTCGACCTGAATCATTAATTATCACCAGAAAAGACCTAATCTGATTTGGTTTCTTTACCAAAATTTGTCTTGATCTCATTCAATTTGAGCAAAGCCTCAACAGGGGAAATGGTGTTAATATCCAGTTCTTCAATAAGCTTTTGTATTTTCTCAAACCTAGGATCAGCCTCAAAAAGGTTGAGCTGAAAATTATTCTTAGGAACTTCCTCCAGCTTTTTACTTGTCCGGTTTCTTATTTTATCCTTTTCTAAATGATGCATAATTTCGCTGGCCCGAATGACCACCTGATTTGGCATTCCTGCCATCTGGGCCACATGTATGCCGAAACTGTGTTCACTGCCACCTTTCTTTAGTTTGCGCATAAATATGACCTTGTCACCAACTTCTTTGACAGATACGTTGAAATTTTTGATCCGTGGAAAATCACCGGCTAACTGATTTAGCTCATGATAATGTGTGGCGAAAAGTGTTTTTACCTTAAACTTTTGATGATTATGCAAAAATTCAACAATAGACCAGGCAATGGAAATGCCATCATAAGTGCTTGTGCCTCTTCCGATTTCATCCATGAGCACCAGGCTTCTCTCGCTTAAATTATTTAGAATACTGGCTGTCTCAGTCATTTCTACCATGAATGTAGACTCTCCTTTTGACAGGTTATCAGAGGCACCTACTCTGGTAAATACCTTGTCTATGAGGCCAATCGATGCTTTGGAAGCCGGCACAAAAGAACCCATTTGTGCCATGAGGACGATCAAAGCCGTCTGCCTCAAAAGGGCGGATTTACCGGCCATATTTGGTCCTGTGATGATCATGATCTGTTGGGAATCATTGTCGAGGTAAACATCATTGGGAATATATTCCTCGCCCAATGGCAGTTGTTGTTCAATAACAGGATGTCTTCCATCGGCAATATCAATGATGGCAGATTCATCAATTGCTGGTCTGCTGTAATCGTTCTTTTTAGCGATTTGAGCAAAGGAACTCAGGCAATCCACCATGGCCAGTACTCTGGCGTTTTGCTGGATTTCAGTGACAAAATCTGCTGCATGGATAACCAGATCGTTAAAGATCTTCTGTTCGATAACCACCAGTTTTTCCTCTGCACTCAGTATTTTCTCTTCGTATTGCTTTAATTCTTCTGTAATGTATCTTTCAGCATTGACAAGTGTCTGCTTTCTGATCCATTCATCAGGAACTTTATCCTTATGTGCATTGGTTACTTCCAGATAGTAGCCAAAGACTTTGTTATAGGCAATTTTCAGTGAACCGATACCGGTTTTTTCAGTTTCCCGCTGTTGTATTTGGATCAGGTAATCTTTACCTGAAAAGGCGATCTTTCTTAATTCATCCAGTTCTTCGTCAATTCCCTCTTTGATAAGATTCCCCTGATTGGCTTGTAAAGGCGGATCATCTTTTAGTTCCTTTTCAATCTTCTCCAGCAAAAACTCACAAGGATTGAGCCGGTCTGCGAGTTTCTTTAAAGGTTCAATGGGTGAGGCCCGTAATAATTCCCTGATCGGAGCAATGTTGCTTAATGCTTTTTTGAGTTGCAACATCTCTCTTGGATTGATCCTTCCCACAGCTACTTTGGAAATGAGCCTTTCCAAATCACCTATAGGCTTTAGGTATTTAAGAAGGCTTTCCAGGCATTCTTCATCATTTACGAGCGCTTCAACAATGGTGTGGCGTTCCTCAATGGTTGTCTTTTCCTTCATAGGAAGAACGATCCATTTTTTGAGAAGTCTTGAACCCATAGGAGTTACCGTCTGATCCAATACATCAATCAACGGAACACCCCCCTCTTGTTGCGGATAAACCAATTCCAGATTACGTATGGTGAATTTATCAAGCCAAACGTATCGATCTTCCTCAATCCTTGAAATGGAGGAAATATGTTTGACTTCTTTGTGTTCTGTCTCTTTTAAATAATGAAATACCGCACCGGCGGCGACAATGCCTTCCGGAAGATTTTCTATCCCAAACCCTTTTAGAGAACTCGTTTTAAAATGGTTAACCAGGTTTTCATAAGTATAGTCATAGGCGAATACCCATTCATCCAAACAGTATGTGTTATACTTATCCTGAAAGAGCTCCTCAAACTGATCTCTATGGGACTTGCAGAATATCACCTCGCTCGGCTTAAAACTTTGTAATAGCTTATCAATATACCCGGCATTGCCTCTGGCCGTCAAAAATTCTCCAGTCGACAGATCAAGGAAAGCAATGCCAAAAATATCTTTTGAAAAGTGTATCGAAGCGAGATAGTTATTGTTGTTTTTGTCCAGGACATTGTCATTGAAAGACAAGCCCGGTGTGACCAGTTCCGTCACACCCCTTTTTACAATACCTTTTGTGGCCTTTGGATCTTCCAATTGATCACAAATGGCTACCCTGTTTCCGGCTCTTACTAATTTTGGCAAATACGAATCCAAAGCATGGTGTGGGAAACCAGCCAGTTCAATGTGAGAGGCAGCTCCATTTGCCCGTTTTGTAAGGACTATGTCTAGTGTTTTACTAGCCTTGACAGCATCTTCACCAAAGGTTTCATAGAAATCACCAACCCTGAACAATAAAAGAGCCCCCGGATGTTTGGCTTTGATGGCATTGTACTGCTTCATTAGGGGAGTCTCTTTCGTATCTTTGGTCTTGGTTGCAGCCATCAGGTAATTTGCTTGTTTTTTGTGTTAGCTTTGGTGTTTTTTGTAACTGTTCAAAAAATTTTTCTTAGAAAATGAGAAAACTCCGGAACGAAGAGCTTGACAGAATTTCCATCGATGAATTCAAAAATAAGAAAAAAATTCCTTTAGTAATTGTATTGGATAACGTTCGTAGTTTAAATAATGTAGGATCTGCATTCAGGACTTCGGATGCTTTTTGTATAGACAAAATTTATTTATGTGGCATCACCGGAAAACCGCCTCATAGAGAAATTAATAAAACGGCTTTGGGCGCCACTGATTCGGTTACCTGGGAACATGTTGAAAGTACTTTGACACTGATCAAGCAACTCAAAGAGGATGGTTACACGATAGTATCCATAGAACAAGCCGATGAAAGCATCATGCTCAATGACTACCAACCAAATCTAAAGGAGAAGTATTGCTTTGTTTTTGGGAATGAAGTTTTTGGTGTGGACGATGAGGTGATCAATATTTCAGATATGTGCCTGGAAATTCCACAATTTGGCACAAAACATTCGTTAAATATTTCAGTGAGTGTCGGGATTGTTGTTTGGGATCATTATTGTAAAACGGTATTTAGCTATTAGGTCTCGGCTTTCAGCAGTTTGGCTATCATACAACTGAGCTGAAGTGTTGAAGTAGGAAAGTTTCGTTGTTAACCGTAATTCGTCATTTGAAATTCGTAATTCAAAATTAGCATCCCTTATCTGATCTATAATATAGCAAAAACAACGCATAGCAAACTGAAATCCGAAAGCTTGGGACCATGTAAAATAAACAATAGCAATCGGGTTCGTAGATTTCTATTATGAGGTGTACATTGATATTTTCCTTTTTTTTCCTTCAATTAAATTTTGTTGTTGTGTCCCAACAGCAGGATAATCTTAAGACCCACCACGAGGTGCTGAAGCTGATGGGCTCACGTTTTGAGATCACAGCGATTTCTGAAAAAGAAGCTTTGGCTGTGCAAGCCGTAAAAGCAGGTATAGATGAAATCCGTCGAATTGAAAAATTGATCTCCTCATGGGATCCGGCATCACAAACCAGTGAGGTGAATCGTCAGGCCGGCATTAAACCGGTGGCGGTTGATCAGGAGCTTTTTGACTTAATCAATAGAGCGAAAAAAATATCCACGCTCACAGACGGTGCTTTTGATATTTCCTATGCTTCCATGGACAAGATCTGGAAATTTGATGGTTCCATGAAAACATTACCCGACCCTGATCTGGTCAAAAACTCCGTAGCCAGGATTGATTTTAAAAACATCATGCTGGATCCTGAAAAAGGCACAGTGTTCCTTAAAGAAAAAGGGATGAAAATAGGTTTCGGAGCCATTGGAAAAGGTTATGCAGCCAACAAAGCCAAATCGATCATGCTTAGCCTTGGCATTCAAAATGGCTTGGTAAATGCCGGTGGAGATTTAATCGCCTGGGGTAAAAAAGCAGATGGCTCTGATTGGCAAATTGGTATTGCAAATCCTAAAGATAAGGAAGGGATATTTTCATGGCTTACGATAAATGAAATGGCGGTGGTAACTTCCGGAGATTATGAACGCTTTGTCATGTTCGACGGAAAACGTTATGCACATATCATTGATCCCAGAACAGGCTACCCGGTATCAGAAACCAAAAGTGTTACGATCATTTGTCCTGATGCGGAACTGGCTGATGCCTTGGCAACTTCGGTTTTTGTTCTGGGAGAAAAACAGGGCCTGAACCTTATCAATCAGCTCAAGGGCATCGAATGCCTCATTGTCAATAAAGATGATGAGATTAAGACCTCCGACAATCTCGATTTAAATTATTATCGTAAAAAGTAGGGAGGAGCTACACATGTAACCCACATTCCGTTTTGTTGGAGTCGATCCATCTTCCCTCTCTACCCTGTCCTTTATGCGTACAATGTGTACAGCCAATGGAGTCATAACCTTTGAACACCAATGGGTTTGTTGGAAGATCATAGATATGCGTATAAAGCGATACGTCTTCCTTTGAAAGATCAATAATTGGATGAAACTTTACAATGTCTTCCTTTGGTTCAAAGATTCTCAGGTTTTGCCGATTGACATTTTGAAAACCTAAAAGCCCTGAGATCCAGATGTCATAATTTGATTTGATCTGATCGACGGGATCGACCTTGTTAATGAAGCAGCAAAGATCTTTATTGTATTTCCAGCTTTGATTTTCTTTGGTGAAACGGTGTCTGTTATCCAAAGCTTTGAGTGTTTGTATATTCAAATTAAATTTTTCAGCCAGTAAATCTTTATATGCCACCGTTTCTTCAAAAAGATAACCGGTATCAATGAAATAAACCGGATGATTCGGGCGAACCTGGCTGATCAGATGCAGCAAAATGACCGACGTGCTTCCAAAAGAAGAGGTCATCAATATCTTTTCAGGATCGTATTCATTGAACAGTTCCTCCAGTCTTTCTTTGGGGGACAATGTTTTATAATGATCACTTATTAAATTATAATCAATCATAGAATTCTCATTTACTTATTGCTCACCAGTGATGATGTTACTTCGTTAAGCTTTTTCACTTTGTAGGAAAAATTACCTTTTAAATTATCTCTGATACCCCTCAGGTTTTGAAGTAACGCATTGGTTTCATCTGGTAAAATATCTTCCAACACTTCTCTAAATCTTTTAGCAAATGTGGGAGAGGTGCCATTGGTAGATATACCAATTTTTAAATCTCCCTTTTTGACTGTTGATCCTAAATAGAAATCGCAGAGGTCCGGTGTGTCAGCTACGTTAGTGAGTATTCTTCTCCCGCGTGCCAGATTTTTGATTTCGAGGTTAGTCTTTCTATCCGCAGTGGCAAGTATGGCCACATCTACCCCCTCCAAATCATGCTCTTGAAAGGCTCTTTCGGATAATGAAATATTAGGATGCTGATGTGACAGATCCACAATTTCTTTTTTAATAGAAATACCAACAAGATTCACACGTGCATTTGGATCATTTTTCAGCAATGCCTCCAATTTCTCCAATCCAACGTTCCCTCCCCCTACAATAAGAACCTGTAACTGATCTATTTTCAGGAATATAGGAAATAACACGTTACCCTGCGCCTTCTTTTGATTCATAGGACTTTCAGTTTTTCATTGATGTTTTGAATATTCTCGTAGAAATATTCATGTGTTCCAACGGCTTCGCCAATAGCAATAATGGCTGGTGAAGCTACTTTGGTTTGCTGTTTGAGCTGGTAGATCGTATCTACTGTGCCCAGTAATAATTTGCCATCCTCCAAAGAGCCTTTAGAAATAATTGCCGCATAGACGTTGCCTTTACCGTGCCGTTGATAAACTTCTGTGATCTCTTTAAGCTTTTTGAGACCCATTAGAAATACACCCGTGGCGGAAGATTGGGCAACAAGTTCAGCATCCTTGGAGAGCTTGCCATCACTGGTAGTAGCTGTAACTACCCAAAAACTTTCGTTAATGCCTCGCCTTGTAAGCGGTATGCCATAGTAGCCGGGAAGGTTGATGCTGGAAATACCCAGCACCACTTCCGTTGCTATGTTGAATGTTTCGGCGTACTCAATTTCTTCTTTACCACGACCAAAAATGAATGGATCACCACCTTTCAGTCGTACCACATGTCCATCGGATAATGCGTGATCAACAATCAGCTGATTAATCTCATCCTGAGAATAGCTATGATTCCCGGATCTTTTTCCGACATAGATCTTTTTAGCCGTTGGTTTAGCATGCTCTAATAAATCAGGGTGTACCAGTGCATCATACAGAATTACATCTGCTGAAGACAATGCTTTTACCCCTTTTAGTGTAATCAGTTCCGGATCTCCAGGCCCTGCACCTACCAATGTTAGTTTTGCTTTCATCTTCTAAGCTTTGTAAAAATTGTTGATGACCAGTTTCTCCTCATCTGTACCCGATGCTTCAATCTGACCTTTTCTTATCTCTTTAACCTTTTGCAGGAAATCCTCTGCCTGAGCCAGATAGGCTTTAGCAAACGCTTCCGTCGGATCATTTTTATTAATCTGAAGTGTCAGGCTTTCGAAGTTTTGATCCAATTGAATTTCTCCGGTCTGATAAAAATGGATATCAAAATCCCTGATGATTCCAATGTGTGTATTACAATTAACATCCTTACTTAATAGAAGCGCTTTTGCCCCGACAACGAATGTATTGTAACTATTGTAAATAGAATCGGAATACTTGTTTTCAGCGAATGCCTCGTTGGCATAATACAATTTTTCTTCAGCATCGGTGATAATGGTGCTTACCACATCGTAGCTTACACCGGCACATTCACCGGTTCCGATTTCCGGAATGAATTGCTCTGAATGTCCCCAATCAATGTAATCGGTTTTTTCAAGTGCAGTAAGATCTCCCAATGATTTTAATAAATCATAGAAGTATATCTTACCCTGACGTTGATAATAGTCATTGAAATATTCACCTTCCTGAGTGTTTTCTTCATAATCGTGCAACAGAATCCTCAAAGCATCCGGAATTTTTTTGGTAGGTAGTTTGATCACTTTATCAGCAATAAAACCTTTCCCTTCCGGATCTATGCCACCGCCTATTACCACTTGCAATGCAGGGACTATCAACGCTCCGTTTTTAATCGAACTTCCATGAAATCCAATGTTGGCGATCATATGCTGCCCACATGAATTCATACAACCACTGATCTTGATATTGATATTCGAGTCAGCGATCAAATGAGGAAACTCATCTCTGATAACTTTCTCAATTTCAACTGCCGCACCTGTGCTGTTGGTCACACCCAGATTACAAGTATCAGTACCAGGACAAGCTGTGACATCCGCGATAGTTCCAAATCCTGTATCAGCAAGATTTAAATGATTCAAACGATAGAAAAGGTATGGCAGGCTTTCCTTTCGAACAAACTTCAGGAGCAATCCCTGATTAATTGTAATGCGGATGTCATCAGCTGCCAATTCTTTTACAACAGCAGCCAGCTCTTTAGCTTTTTCACTTGAAATGTTTCCTAACAACAGTTTGATATGAACACCATAAAAGTCTTTTTGCTTTTGTTCAAATACATTTGTTTGAAGCCATTGCTCATATTTTGCCTTTTCTGTAATTTCTACTTCAGGAGTATTTACAGCATCAGGAACTACTGTTTCCCCAATGATATCCCTATTGATCGTATATGATTTGTTTGGAATTGCTTTTCTTTCTTCTTCAACAAGCTCCAGAAATTTCTCTAGCCCCAAACCTCGTTTTTCTTCTATTAAAAATTTCAGCCTCGCTTTTCCTCTCTTCTCTCTTTCTCCATAGCGATCGAAGACGCGGATAGCAGCTTCGGTAAATGGGATCAACTGATCTTCCTGAAGAAATTCGAATGCAGTAGGGGCAATAATAGATTGTGCACCTAGTCCACCACCAACCAGCACTTTAAAGCCTCGAACCTCTTGGCCATTTTCGGTCTTTACTCTTGGAATAAAACCAAAGTCATGGATATAAGTGAAAGCACTGTCTTTTTCACTTGAAGAGAAAGCTATCTTGATTTTCCTTCCCATATCCTGGCAAATTGGGTTTCTCAGAAAATACTGGAACAACTCTTCGGCGTAAGGAGCCACATCAAAGGGTTCTTCGGGATCAATACCAGCCAATGCCGAAGCGGTAACATTTCTAACTGTATTTCCACAAGCCTCCCGGGCAGTAACACCCGCCTCTTCCAGTTTTGTCCAGATCTCCGGCGAATCTTCAAGCTTGACGTAGTGCATTTGAAAGTTTTGTCTTGTAGTAGCATGAAGATTTCCATTGGTATACTCTTCAGAAATTTCAGCTACCCGGATTAACTGATCGGTGGTTATTTTACCATAAGGGATCTTCAAACGAAACATTTGAACGCCCAGTTGTCTCTGGCCATAAACACCTCTTGTCAAACGATAGGCTTTGAATCGTTCCTCCAGAATCTTGCCTTTCTTGAATTTCTCAATTTTTTCCTGAAGCTCAATAATGTCCTTTTTAGCTTCTTTTGAGACATTCTCTAGTGAAATTGTTGTCATTTTCTTATGTTTTATTTTTTTAGTTCTTATATCGTTTTTAATAAAAAAGCCTCAGCGTGTACATCCGCTGAGGCTTTCTTCATTCATCGAAATATCTTCATGAATTACCCATACGGACGTAGCAATAGTTTTTACAACACATGCAACAGCAACAACAGACATAACAGCACCTATTGAATAGTTTATAAATCATATGGATATTCTTTGCATGCATATTAAATCAATTCTGCTTCTTTTATTTTAGAGGCCCTTAGGGCATTTTCTATATCTTCTAAGATGTCATTGACATTTTCAAGTCCGACAGAAATTCTTACCAATCCCGGAACTATACCCACTTCGAGACGCTCTTCATCGGTGAGCTTTGAATGTGTGGTAGAAGCAGGATGTGTAACTGTAGTTCTGGTATCACCAAGGTTTGGTGTCAAAGAAAGCAGTTTCAAATTGTCCAAAAAGTTTCTTCCTCTTTCCAAACCTCCTTTGACCACAAAGGTCAACAAACCACCTCCATGCTTCATTTGTTTTTTAGCCAATTCATATTTTGGATGCGACTTAAGAAATGGATATTTCACCAATTCCAATTCCTGGTGATTATCCAGGTATTCTGCTATTTTCAAAGCATTTTCACAATGCTTTTCCATCCTGACTGCCAATGTTTCAAGGCTTTTGGAAAGTAACCATCCATTGAATGGAGACAATGCAGGCCCGGAGTGTCTGGCAAAGAAACGGATCTCTTGGATCAGCTCCTTGCTTCCCAGAATGGCTCCACCAATTGTTCTGCCTTGCCCATCTATGAACTTGGTGGCGGAATGTGTAACAATATGAGCACCGAATTTAGCAGGCTGTTGCAAATATGGTGTAGCAAAACAATTATCAACATTGAGTATCAAATTGTGTTTATTGGCCAATTTACCCAACCACTCCAAATCCAACAGATCCAAACCCGGATTGGAAGGTGTCTCTACGAAGATCATTTTAGTATTCTTCTGAATGAGATTTTCCCATTCCTCCGGTTTATTGATATCAGCATATGTATGGCTGATTCCCCATTTTGGAAGGATCTTAGTCAGAATTTGATGTGTAGAACCAAAAACAGAACGACATGCCAAAATGTGATCCCCACTTTCCACCAACGCAGCGATACTTGAGAACATGGCCGCCATACCTGAAGCCGTGGCTATGCCATCCTCCGTGCCTTCCATCAGGCAAAGTTTTTCAACGAACTCGTTATTGGTTGGATTGGAATAGCGCGTGTAAATATTGCCCTCAATTTCATCGGCGAACAAGGCCCTGGCTTCTTCGGCATTTTCAAACACAAAGCTTGATGTCATGTAGATGGGAGTGGAATGCTCCCTGTACAATGAATTATCATTTTGTGTTCTTATTGCCTGTGTCTCAAAATTCATGCGTTCTGATTTTTATCTCTAGTTCAAATGCAATTGCTCCTTTTTAGCCATAAGTGCTTCTTGTGACTCTTCATGATCCGGATCTTCCACACAGCAATCAACTGGGCAAACAGCAGCACATTGTGGTTCTTCATGAAACCCTGTACACTCCGTACATTTTCCGGAAACGATATAGTAGAACTCGTCTGAAATAGGTTCATTTCTTTCATTTGCGTCCACTACATCACCATTTTCCAGTGTTACTTCCTTCAAATCTGTCCCGTCTGACCAGGCCCATTCGGCACCTCCTTCATAAATTGCGGTGTTTGGGCATTCCGGCTCACATGCCCCACAATTTATGCACTCATCTGTTATCATTATAGCCATATGTTCGTCTTTTATTTATGTTTTAATCCCAATGATTTTGGATTAAATGTTGTTCAAGATGTAAAATGTGAAATTTTTGGGCTGACCTTATTTTTGCTTTTCTCTCTTGATCATACCCAGGAGGACATGTGTCAATTAGCAACAGCAACAACAGTAACAACAACACTTGCTGTACTGTACGTTGAAAAGTGGATTAAAATTAAGAAAATGCTCTTTGGTCTTTTTCACCAGTGATCTTCCGAGATTTACTAAAGTTGCTAAATTCTTTTTCATTGTTCAATTAATTTATATTCTCCCTTTATATCGGGATCAGGATTTAGCACCTTGACATGAGCCGTTAGGTTGCTAGCGCTTCACAGAGCCTGTCTCTCCGCGCTTCTTTATAAATCAATTATGAAATAATTGACTTGATTCTACAAACGTAGGCATTAATTATTTAGTTTCCAAAATTCAAAATTAATTTTTAATCAGTTGTTGATTTTACGATCTGCCTTTATTAACTCAGGCCCTGCATCATAGCATAGGTGGTATAGGGAGCCAAGGCAGATGTCTCAATCAGAAAAAGCACTGATTTTTCGGTAACCTGCAGGCGCTGAATATTCAGGTCCTTAACCAGAAAAAAATCATCAGCTCTCAGATATTGATCACCAATTTCCAACTGACCCTCAATGAGATAATAAGAATAAACCCTATCCGGATTCAGGTTAAAAACATGCTCTCCAACGTTTAGTTCAAGTTGTTTTATTTCTATTTCCTCTGCATCCATTTGCATAGGTGCTCCTTCCCCTCTGAAGGTTTTAATAGTCATGTTGTCTTCCTGATGAACCGGAAAGGAATCGGAACGATAGTCATTATAGGAAGCAGATTTTTTTAATGTTTTCTGTAGGTTGGGGTCTACCCACACTTGAAATATGTGTGAACCGGGCAGAAATTTTTCAGCATGTGATATACCATTACCGGAACGGATGATCTGTGCATCACCTGCCTGAAGTTTTTTCCAGGCGCCAAGTTGATTATCATAATGCTCAATTTCACCTTTCAAAACAAAGGACATAATTTCGAAGCCTTGGTGAGGATGTTCACCGATCAGGCCGCCATTATCTGACCAGGCATGTGCCCAATAGAACAGATTGGAATAAGGTCTTAATTCGCCGCCTTCATGCGGAAAGCCGATAGGTTTGTTTTCAAGAATAGCGCCGGCATCAAATTGTCCGTATGCCTGCTTCTCTTTTGGATATATTGTTAGTGCCATAGTACTGGATCAAACGGCTGGAAAAAATAAATGTTGCAACATATAATTTGATAATTCGAAGAATCCAGTGGAGGGAGTCGAAATGGATTGGATCAAAGAAATTTTGAATTGTGGGTGTTGAGGTGTTTATGTGTCGGAGTTAAAGGGGACTTAAATCTTCATGGCGTTCTAACAAATCCGGAATAGCAAATAAATGTCTTGACAAACTACGGAGAAATGCAGTTTGTCAAGTGCCAATCGTTTGGTTATTTGGCAGCTGTTTTAAAATCAATTAAATATGGTTTTAGCAGATTATCTGTGCTTGTTCTATAGCCATTTTCAAGGAAGATCTGATATCGCTTATTGGGTTCGAGATCCACCTTATAAGTAACTGACAGTCCGTCTTCCGAAAAATCAATGGAATTTACCTTTGGAAAATATTCTTTTCCCAATTCACCAAAACCGGTTGATTTGTACCGTGAATCCAGTTTTTCTGAAAACTCAATGGTAATTTCAGTAAGATTTGGGCTTACGTTTTGACTGCCATTCTTAAATTGTTTTATGGACGAGACTTTGGGTCTTTTTTCCTCATATCTGTTGTACAATTCTTCTAATGTGGCTGAAAAATATTTTGAGCCATCCACAAAGCGTTCCACTTGAGCTTCGTTCGTATAATCTAACTCAATCATTTCTTTGATTGCGAGTTTTTTATCTTTTGCTTTTTCATAGTTCCTTTTAGCGATAGCATAACCAATGTAATAGCCCATATCATTTATTCCAAAGTCATTGTTCCTACCACTCCATAGCCAATTCCTTGTTTTTCTGAAATTGAACATTTCGTCCTCAAACTTTTGCCTTACCGTTTCATTGTTATTGGGTCCGTATACAAAAGCCTGCCATGGTGAATTCTGTCCTGTGGCTTTTATCGTTACAAATTCTGCAATTCCTTCATACAGACTTTGGGATAGTAAATTATTGACGATTTCCTTTTGTTGTGTATGCACATATTCGTGAACGCTTAAAAACTGAATATTTTCAATTGGATTGATCTCATAGTAATTTTTTGCCTGTGCTAATTCTTGTGGAAACTCTTTTGTGTTGGTATTACTATCTCCGAGTGCAAATTCGCTGCCAATAAGAACAAGACTATCAAGCCCTGTACCTGGTGACCTAAACACACCTATGGTATAGTAAACAGTTGAAGGCTTTAAATCAGGATAGATGCCTTTTAGGTTTTGAACACCTTTCTCAATTTCTAAATTGTATGTTGCAGTATTCAAGGTATTATCACGAATGGAATTCCAAAAATCGGGATAGCTATTTATGGCATTTAAATATTCACTAGCTGTATAATTTCTCACTTCCATCATCACCTTTTGACCGACGGAACCTTTATCAATAAAAAGTCTGTTTAAATATTCGGATTGCTTAGCGCTGTCGCTTGTTGATCGAATACTATCAAAGGCAATCCAAAAATTTTCTATATCCGTATTAACGAATATTTGGTTGTTCTTTGGAGTGGAGCAATTCGATAAAATAAAAATTAGAAGTAGTACTGAAAAAATTCTCATGCGTATTGTTTTTTGCTTTCGATTTGTGATCTGCAAATTAGTGACTTGATTTTTTTTCGAACAAGTTTTTTTGGTATTGTATTCATGTAAAGAAGTTTGATTACTATTAGGACGATAATAACTGTTACAACCACCTTTTAACTTTGCTTACGTAGCTGGAAAATGCCTCCGGGAACTTAGACATTAAGTATTTTTCTTCAGGCAAAACCAAAAAGTGGTGCATTAACAAAAAACAAATGAATGATCCTGCCATCCATGCTATGAAATTAAAAGTGACTCCCGAGCCAAGTAAGAGCAAACAACATCCCAGATAGGTTGGGTTGCGGGTTACCTTATAAATGCCAGATTGAACGATATGAGTTGTAGGCTTTCCAGGCTCTGAGGGTTGTTTTTCTTTATCAAGTGCCGATTTGCCGGCCATGATGAAATAAATCCCAATGATCAAAAAGATTATTCCCAGCATGAGCCTGATCCAGATTGCTATAGGTAATGACCAATGCCAGAGGAAGCCATATTCAATTAAAGCGCCTACAATAAAGATTGCTATTAATATGAAATCAGATGTTTGATAAATGGAGTTATGAGCCGCATCTTTCTTCATGATGGTTGAGGATTCTTTTAAATAATAGAGCTGCAGATTAATTTGTGTTAATTGCGCATAATAATCTTGTATAAACTTAGAAGTGGGATTTTACTCCCCAACGCTTCATTTTATTCATTAATTTTCGCTTTTTGTATTTAGCAATGTAGCCAATACCTAAAAATATGCAAAAGACAATTCATTTTATTGGAGCCGAGACTACAAAGGAAGAAATGTTTCGTGCCATTTCAACACCTGAAGGATTAAAAGAATGGTGGGCAACAAGTGCAAATGGAAACGTGGAAGAAGGCGGAACACTTCATCTAATATTTAGTGAATTGACTACATTAAAGTTCAAATATGATTTGATCTCTCCCAATGAAAAATTGATCCTAACCTGTTTCGACAGTTTTAAATCGTGGGATAAAACACAATTGATTTTTGATATAGAAGAAAAAGACGATCAAATATTCCTGACTCAAACCCATCAGAAAATTCCTGATGATGATATTGAATCTCTATCCTATTTTTCAACCAAATGGACTGTGTACCTATTGAGTCTAAAGCAATATTTGGAAACGGGAAAGGGAACACCGTATCCTCACGAAATAAAATTGTATCATGGAGATTAGGCTTAATGCTTTTCAACGGCCATGTATATACATTGTTACATGTAAATTTTTTGTTTATAGATTAAAATATACCTTAAAATCTTTGTCATTCAGCCAATTAGGCATAACTTCTGATACTTTTTCATATCCAACATGCTCAATGCCACGACGTAAATCATCATACCACCAGTCTCCGGCTAGCTTTCGTCCATCCGAAGACAATATCATTTTTCCTTGCCCAATAGGACCACCATTAATCCATTTCCAATTGTATGTAAATATGTTATTCTTTAATATTCCATCATATATTCCTACGATTCTATTACGCCCATCATAATTGTAGAAACCAATAATCCGATTACCAATCTGCTTAAAGAATGCTACATCGTTATCAGCTAAATCCTTCCACGTTCCAGAAATTGATAATTTTGATTCAATATTAATATCTCTTGTCCTTTGTTCATCAGCAGCATACAATCCATCTAAAACCTTCTGAACCTCTTGTTCAAATGACGTCTTATTTTTCCATTGAGAGAAATTGGGAATAAGATATTCGCGAATTTCAACAGCTAAATCTCTTCCTGTGTCCGAGTCAAAATACTCCCAATTTCTAATTTCTTCCATCGGAACAATGGATATCGGAAACAAAACTTGTACACCTTCTTCAAGTTCTCTTTTTCTTGCATTACGTATTTCAGATTTCACCCACTCACTCTTCATACTATTAGGTGAGAGAATCAATAAAAGTTTATCAAATTGTTTAATCGCCTTTTTAATTTGTTCATGAATCTTTACACCCGCCTTCATTTCTTCTGGCGCGAACCAAACCTTAATTCCAGATTCTCTCAATCTGCTAGTAATTTTCTCTGCAAACTCACCATCAAGGTGGCTATAACTTACAAAACAAGAATAGAACCTATTCTCTGCTAAATATGATTTATTTTCAGGGGAAGGAATATATGAGTTAATCCATTCTTTAATTTTGTTAATGTCTATTAATTGGATATCATATTTTGTGTCACTGAATTTTTGAGCATCTTGTGTATACTCTGAAGTAGTTACTATCGCTGCATTTGAAACTCCAATGTGGTTTTTTACACCATAAATATTCCTTACAAGTTCAACCCCAACTTTCCTGAACTTATCGTATTTTTTACATTCTATTACCCACGTGGACTCAAGTCCAGTAACATCTCTCTTGATTGCTAAAATATCATATCCACCATCTCTTGTTTTACTTGTTAAATTGACGTTCCATCCATATCCTGCTAGAATTTCTGCGATAACTTCTTCAAAATCTCTAGGTGTCAAATCATAAATTGATTCTGGGGATTTTTTTAGTTTTTTTATTTTTTCACTAGTTATCACAGCAATAGTATCCGTAAGTTTCTGGAGAATTTATGCATAACAAACTCATAAACACCATTAGTGACGTTTATCGCCACTGTATTTTAGCTTCTAAAACTTAATTTTCTCTAAGCCGGTTGCTCATTTCTTTTCTTCAAATCCTAAAATACAACATTTGGTTTATCACCCAAAACAGGTCTAATTTTTATTGTAGTAGAATAAATCCAACACTTTCAAATCTCAATCCCCAAATATCTGCCTAAAATGATGTTCCATGTGGATAAGGTAATCTTCGATTAGCCAGGCAAGATTTCCGGCTATCTCCTTTCCATCAGTGGTCACTGGATGCTTTAATTTATCAGGGCTAATTTTTGATATGGTCTTGATGATCTGACGATTGATGAATACCCAGTATGATAAAATCTCATTCAGAGATTGGTCCTGGTAATGGTTGACCATGACTAAATTGTCTTGGTCATATTTCCGGACCAAATAGGGCTGTTCAGCAAATTGTGCCTCTTTGAATCTCTGCAAGTTATAAGTTCCGGAATCAATCAAATGGCCCAGAATTTCTTTTTTCGACCATTTATTCGGAGCTGGCTTTTGGTTAAGTTTCTCTTCGGATATTGTCTGAATCCTGTTAGGTAGATCCTCAATGTGTAAGTTTAGTTTTTCCTGTACCGCTTGAACCATGTGAATGATTTTGATTAATAGTCATCCTGAGATTTAAATATATACCGGTGGAACGAAGATTGAAAAAACCAGAACAAAAAAAACCACGAAAGCTTTCACTTCCGTGGTTCACAGGTGTTATGAACAGAATTCTATAATTTCTTTTTCGGTGCTTTAATACGCTGAGCCATTTTTACAGCCTCATATACATTGATAACACTTCCATTGATACTCAAGTCACCAAACTTGACCAACTCTTCACTTCCTGGTTTGTAAACCTTAAGGTTCTTGTAGTTGATAGAAGATTTGATGATGATGTCTTTTACCTGTGTTGTACTAAGGTGTGGGAAATAAGATAATAACAGTGCTGCTACCCCACTGGTAACCGGGGCTGCCATACTAGTACCACTGGCATTTTGATAATCCTGATCAGGAGCTGTGGAAAAGATGTCTACACCTGGTGCGAAGATATCCACTGATTTTTTGCCATAATTCGAGAATTTGGCTACAATGTTTTCAGCGCCTTCCCAGGAAACTGCACCAACCTCCAGCCAATTATTGGCTTTCACACCATTGTTTGAGTAAGTTCTGTTGGGAAAATTATCCTTCACATCTACATCCTTTGAGCTGTTTCCGGCAGCGTGTACCAGAAGCACGCCTTTCTTTTCTGCATATTTAACAGCCTTGTCTACCAATTCTTTATTAGGAGAAAAAGATTTCCCAAAACTCATGTTGATCACTTTTGCTCCATTGTCTACTGCATAAATGATGGCATTGGCTACATCTTTGTCTCTTTCATCACCGTTAGGAACTGCGCGTACAACCATGATCTTTACATCGTTCGCAACACCTTCCATACCAAGACCATTATTCCTTTTCGCAGCAATAATGCCTGCCACATGTGTGCCATGGAATGCGAAATCTCCTTTTACATCATTATTCCCATATACTCTCTGACTTAAGTCTTCGTAGTTATCACCGATGATATCGCGTGGATTAAAATCCAGATTGTATCCGTAATCCAATGCTGTATTGAAATAGTCGAAGCCTTCTTCAAATTGCTTGTCGTCCAGGCCGTTTTCCAACGCATAAAGCATTAATTGTTTGGCAGCCATTACGCGCTCATCCGGTGAATCAACGCTTTTCAATGACGCAACATCAAGCTTTTCAGTCATGATATAAGCTTCCATTAACTTCTTGGACAAGCTATAATTTTCAAAATAACCTTTAAAGCCATTGAACTGGTTTCTCATCCTTTCAACGGTAGAGGTATATTCTTTTTCGATCTTTTGAAAATATTCGTACTCCTTGTCCTTGGCTTTTTCGCTATCACTTAGATTTTGATATTTTTTAGACAATCGGGCATATTCCCTTGTCAATTCATAAGTATCGAACTCCACATTTCCATTTTTGCCACCAATGAAGTTCCAGCCATGTACATCGTCTATATAGCCATTCTTATCGTCATCCACACCATTTCCAGCAATTTCATCTTCATTGATCCAAACTACATCCTTAAGATCTTCATGGTCGATGTCGATTCCCGAATCGATTACCGCTACTACAACAGATTTTGATGGCTTATTTTTTAGTAATTCTTTATAAGCACGTTCAGTGCTAATTCCGGGATATTGGTCTTTTTCCGGGTCGAGGTGATGCCAGTTTTTGGGTGTTTTTTGTGTCGTATCATTTAAGATAGGATCAGGTAAGAAAGTATGATCTGGCTTGGCTGCCAGCAGAGTACCGCTACATATAGCAAGTATCGCAACAAGGTTATATTTCATTTATGTTAAGTTTAAGTTCTCAAGTTATAATTATCAAAAATGTGGCCAATCTCCAAATATTTTGCTTGTTAGATGTCCTGGCCGTCTTTTGTGATAATCAATAATCTTTAATTCTGATAAGATCTTACCCTAATATGAGGTAATTGTTAATATTTGTTAAACCTCAAAAGTAACCGAAATAAGCCAATTAATGTTCATTTTTTAGTACATATAATCTTGGCATTTCTTTGAAATACACAGATTTACGATTTGCGGAGAGCTTGGAGAACAGAATATGATTACATTCCTTCCTGCAGAACGAGGGTTTGATTATAAATTACATTTATCCTGACCACGTTTTTCCAATTTTCGTAACATATTGATATACAGCAATGTAACATTAATGCCGTAGGAATGTCGTGCTGCTGCCGTAACATTGTTTTTGATTAACGACCATATTTGTAGGGACGATCAAAATATACTTTTATGGACAAAAATTTTGTTTGCGAGAAAATTGTTTATTTCAGAAAACTCAAGGGAATGACGCAGGAAGAACTTGCTGAAAAAAGTAACCTGAATGTCAGAACGGTACAAAGAATAGAATCCGGTGAGGTTGACCCTCGATTATATACCCTTAAGGTAATTGCCGAGGCATTGGAGGTGAGTATGGACGCCTTCACCCCACCACCACCTGAAAAAGACAGGGGAAGTCTGGCCATGTTACATTTAAGCACTTTGGCATATTTTATTTTGCCATTCTGTGGCAACGTAATCGGACCGTTTATTTTTTGGGTGTACAAACGTGATCATATCAATTTGGTCAATCAACAAGGTAAAGACCTAATCAATGCGCAGATCAGCTATTCGATCTATCTGTTTCTGACCGTTATACTCGTTGTCTTGGGAATGTTTGCCACCACAGTAAATGGTGTTGCCAATCCTTATATGATTGTAGGTCCTGCGATATTTTTTGGATTATTTATTTTTTTGTTTTTGGTTGTATTGCCGATATCCAAAGCGTGGAGAATCTATAAAGGAAAAGGCATTCGGTCTTATCCTTTAAAGTTTACTTTTATAAAGTAAAGCTGTTAGCTATCGGGCCTGATACCTAAGGTCCGGTCACTTATGTGGAATTGTATTTAAGTGTCGAAGTGTTCAAGTATTTAAGTTGTACCTGGCACTGTAATTTGTCATATGAAATTCATGATTGATTCAAAATTCCCAACAGGTCTCTCAATCATCTGACTCTTCATCCGCATTCTCACCCCATCTGGGAGCAATACCTTTGCCTTCAGAGGAAATGGGTTGGATATCCTCATACTTTGCCCAGGTAGCGGGTCTTTCAAAATCCTGCCCTGGCTCAAGTACCATGGCTTGAGGATTCTTTTCCTTAATAATACCCCAGGTGGTTTGCGACCAGAGCTGTTCGTCCAGCACCTTCATGTCGGTTCCCTGCATCGCACCTGAAACGGCCTTGCCAATCAGCGGCCACCACAAACTTTCCGTTTCCCTGTCCCACATGACAAAACCATCCAATCCATCCCAGACTTCCTCGTCATAATAGGTGTAGCCGCTGAGTGCGAAAGTGAAAACTTTATCTCCTAAAGTGCGATCATAGATAGCGCCTAAATCTGCCAATATACAATAAGCAGCCATTACCGGTTTTCCATTCACCATATCATTTACCACTTCGTGATGTTCCAGATCTTTGATCGAATAGGCTCTGGCATCTTCACCAATTTTTAGTAATAAAAACCGGTCCTCATCACTGAAAATGGAATCAGCAATTTCCACGGAGATGAAATTGGGCTCCAATAATGCCGGGAATTTTTCACGACCAATCCCATAGTGAAATTGTTCATCTTTCAGTGTGTAACCGGTTATATCAAAGTGTTGATCTTCCCTTTCTCCACCATAGAGATATTTTCTGCCCTCCTTTTCAAAGAACTTTCCGTTTTCTACGGAAACAGGTCTTTTCTTTGGTTTTTCTTCGTTGGCTGCATCAGCTGCAGCTACTTCTTTGCCTGATTGGCTTTCTGTTGAATTATTGCATGCCCAGGTCAATAGCAGGAGTATTAGAAAAAGCAGGCTAAATTTTGATTTCATGGGTTTATGATTAGTGTTTTGCTTTTCAAATATTTAAATAACAAATCGTAAAATGCACTGGTCATTTTTGATTTCGCTTAATATTCTTTGTGGAAAGAATCACAATAAAAACTAAATTAAGAAAAAATCGTGGTATGCAAATGAATTGATCAACTTTAGAATATCTGGGATTCTACTGCCGAATAATACCAGATTGGTAATCGTTGATTCTTTACCAATAAATTTTCTAAATGTGAAAGGTAAAAACAGAAACATCGTGTATTATCTGATTCAATTGATCATCCTGACATTGATCTTTTCGTTGTATTTCGGACATTGTGCTAATTGATTTGTCAGTCGGTAAACCTGAGGAGAGTTAATTTTTATTTTTACAATGTTCGCAAAAACAAAATGTTGTTAAAGGGTTTTATGGTGTAGTTGCGATATACCGTCCCTACGGGACTGAGGACTATTTATTACGATGTGCTATAAAGATTAAATACCTACGGCATTGTAAAATGTCTAATAAAATTTGCCATAAAGGGTATACAGTCTATCTTCCATATTTCAACTTAAATACTTGAACACATCAACACAATTCCACTGCCATTTGCTCCAACTCTTCAGGTCAATTGATATGAAAGTAAAGAAGGGATGACCCATAAGGACCACCCCTCCATAAGCAGATGTGGATTATCTATAATCCAATTCAAAATTAGGAATCAGAAAATATCTTTTACTATTTTTTCCTATTCTTTTTTATCATTTGTCAATTTTATAACTTATTGATTTCGTGCTTTTAAAGCATAATCACTGTTTAATGCACTTTAAGTTTATTTTTGAGCGCTTGAGATTTATATCAATCAAAATCCTGAGGTAGAGAATGTTTTTTCAACCATACAATCCTCACCGATGTTTCTATTGTTTTTGAGCAGTACTTTTAGGTTCTGAGTCCCCGAAACAGATATCGGACTTGTATAGGTTATATAATAAATGCTTTTTGATTGTGTGATAATCTTTTGCTGGATACTCAGAAAAACCTCCTCCAACTTTGAGATGTCATCTGCCAGGAGATACCTGGCTTCATTTCCTACAATGCTTTTGAGATTAGCTTCGTCCAGGTTTGGACCGTCAAGCGCAGCAACAAAAACACTTTTTCCTTTAATGGCTCCAATGGCAGCATTCAAATTAAGATTTGGATCGGCGTTGTGTTTGCCATCGGTAAATATGATCATACTACCCTCCTGAATTTCATCAATAGTGATTTTATCCTGCCAGGCTTTGGAAGCATCTATGATGGCTCTATATAAATTCGTCGAGGCATCAAGTTCGGATTCAGGCAGTGCATTAACCGAATTCTTAAGTGTAATGGCATCGCTTGTGAAATCCTGGATCATGTTAACCTTACTATCAAAAGTATAAATAGCAAATTCCTGCTGATCCACTTTGGCATCGATCAAATTGTTAACCGCAGTTTTAATATTATTGATCTCACCCTCAAGACTTTTGCTAATGTCTAACAACAATACCGTTTTGATAGTAAAAGGAATGCTATCTGGATCAATTTTAGTATTGGCTTCAACATCCGAAACCTTGTCCTCATTGTTCTCCAATACCTCGAAATCGGATTTCTCTAATCCTGGCACTCCAAAGTGTAAGCTATCCGTTACTCGTGCCAAAATACGAACCTGTCTTTTGGAAGGAATCACATCTACATTACCAAAGGCACTTATTCTGTAAAACTCTCCGGTTCCGGGGGTTTTAATAAAAGGGTTCGGTGCGGCTTCGTCATCGGAACAAGCTATCACTCCGAATAATCCTGCTCCTATCAATATCAGACCCAACAAGCCATTTTTGGTTAGTTCTTTTAAAAAAGTCATGGTTTGTTACTACAATTGTTTGGAGTACAAGTTGGGTCATAAGATGCAATTTGGTTCTACGAACTAACGCCCTAATACATCCGGTTATTTCAAAGAACATAAAATTTATTGACTCTAAGCTTTTGAAATAAGTTGAAAGGGGTGGATTATGGTTCTTATATAGTTGAAGCCTATATTATCGTAAAGGGAA
This sequence comes from Splendidivirga corallicola, assembly GCA_030442035.1. GTDB lineage: Bacteria > Bacteroidota > Bacteroidia > Cytophagales > Cyclobacteriaceae > Splendidivirga > Splendidivirga corallicola. The sequence continues at coordinate 227,410 of JAUJEA010000011.1, read as the reverse complement.
TGAATTTCAAATGACAAATTACGATACCTGGTATAACTTCGACACAATGTACTTATAACATTCTATCGATAATCTCCTTTAAAAATTTTGCTGCAACCATAGCGGTCATATCAGAAATGTCTCTGGCAGGATTTAGTTCAACAATGTCGGCTCCCACTAGGGTGGCTTTTATATTTTGAATGACCTGTATTACCTGTCGGGTAGTGGCTCCACCAGGTTCATAATGTGATATCCCCGGGGCAAATGCAGGATCCAACACATCAATATCCAGGGACAAATAGACCGGGCCATCAAAGACAATGTTTTCGATGTTCTCCCAATGGTTCATATCAATGATTTCCACGTTGAATTTTTCAGCCTGTTCCTTTTGATGAGGTGTTAAGGTTCTGATTCCTACCTGGACCAGTCGTTGCGCTAATTGTTCCTCCATGATCCTGGCAAATGGTGAGGCATGGGAATAGTGGTTATTATCAAAAAAGTGGTAAAGATCACAATGGGCATCGAGATGCAGGATATTCAGTTTTTTATATTTCCTGGAAAATGCCTTTATGACCGGATAAGTAATGGAGTGATCGCCTCCCAAAGTAATGACTCGATCGAATTTATCCAGTATACTACCAATCCCTCTTTCAATATCATCAGGGAATTGATGGATTTCCAGATCATCTAATAGATGTATTGAATCAACCTGTCCTAAATCCCTACAGCTTTCAGTAGACATATTAGCGGATTCGCAGTATAGGGCTTCTCTGATTCTTGCCGGAGCCAAGGCTGGGCCTCTTAAAAAAGTAGAATTTTTATCATAAGGTGCTCCAATAACACCTATACTATTTGTATTACTCATGGATCAATCAATTGAGCCAAAAGATAGGAACTCCTGTCTTCTTATCCAATGAGAAAAATTAAGGATTAAATGGTTTCAAGATCTTTTTTGGTAAGCTCGTTATCCTCTCCTCCTGTGTTGACTGTAGATTTTGGTTCGAACATCATAATTTGAACTTCCTCCTTAGCTCGTGGACGATGTTCAACACCTTTAGGTACAATTAATATTTCTCCAGGATTTACTTCCACCGTTTTATCTCTGAAATCCATCATAAGGGTTCCTTTGATCACCTGAAAAAGTTCATCTTCGTTTTCATGGCTATGCCAAACAAAATCACCTTTTACTTTGGCAATTTTAACATATTGACCATTCAGCTCTCCAATGATCCTGGGATTCCAATGATCACCGAATTTTTCATATTTTTCTTCCAAATTGATAACGTCCATTTCTAAAGTGTTGAAGTGTTAAGGTATTGAAGTTGAGAAATTGTAATCTAAAATTACGCAACTAGCATCCAAAATTCACATTAAACATATCTTTTGACAATACTTGTCGCCTGCTGACCATATCCACCTCCGAATAAGTAATAGTGATTCAGGTAATGGTACAACATATAAATATCACTTCTTTCTTTCCATTCCGGAGTTAATGGATAAATCTCGTCGTAGGTGTCCCATACTTTCTGAGAAAATCCTCCGAACATGTTCATAATGGAAAATTCAAATTCCCGGTCTGTAAAAGCACTTGCCGGGTCGATAATAGCCGGCCCCTGATTACTTGGCATATAATTACCAGACCAAAGATCTCCATGGATCAGGGAAGGTTTCGGACCATGTTGCAAACAGGAAGGAGGCTCCAGAATGAATTTTTCATATAACTTGATTTCATGACCACCAAGGTTTCTCCTTTTCGTTATCATTTCCACCAGATACCATATCCTCTGTTGGAGAAAAAAGTCAAGCCACTTATTATTCCATTGGTTGTTTTGCAGGGTAGCTCCACAATAATTGTCATGATAAAAACCAAATTGATCATGTGTGTATTGATGCAATTCTGCCAATCCCTGTCCAAGGGCTCCATCTAAATCCTGATAATGTTCCGGGCCTTCCAAGTATTCAGTGATCAATATAGCAGGATTTTCTCCCAATGATGTTTTCACTAATACCTTCGGTATTTTTAAAGAGCTACCTGCCCTGGCCAGCGCTTCCAGACTCTCAGCTTCCCGAAGAAATATATCGGGCGGACATTGTGCATTTGACTTTAGAAAAAAAGGACCATGACTTGTATTTATTTTTGATGCCTGGTTAATGCATCCCCCACCAAGGGTATTCATGGAAAAGACCTCAAGTTTCGGATCGATGGCATCTTTCAACAGTGATGTTATATGATTTTTCAGGTCCATTCGTCAACAATTATTCTTCTCATCTCCCGGTTGCTTTGATAGGCAAGATCGATCAATTTTAATACTGCTTTGGCATCTTCCGGTGGAACCAATAACTTCTCCCGGTGCTTAATGGCATGATATAGATTGTCATAAAATTGCATATAATCTCCGGGGATGGTTTTTAACTTTTTTCTTTTGTCCTGGCCGTTTATTTCAACATTCAACAAACCATAATCTTCCTCCGTGTCTTCGCCAATGTTAGGCACATATTGAAAATTTGCCTTTAACCTATCTTCCTGCGGATCCAGTCCATACTTAATGAAAGTACCTTTATCTCCAAATACAGAGAATCTCGGCATTTTTTCCTTGGCAAGCATAGACGCCTTTAGAATTACTTTGAGATTATCATAATAAAGGTTGATCTCAAAATAGTCTTCAATGACACTTACTTCCCTTTGCTTTCGAATATCCGCTTCAATCTGTCCGGGTTTTCCAAAAAGTGCAAGAGCCTGATCAATCAAATGACTTCCAAGATCATACAAAATACCATGACCCTTTCCTTCTTTTTCTTTCCAGTTTTTAATAAAATTCCTGAATCGATCGAAACGTGATTCAAGCTCCACCACCTTCCCCAGTGTTCCATCCTCAACCAATTTTTTCACCGTTAAGAAATCGCCATCCAATCGGCGGTTATGGAATACTGTGATGATCCTATCCTGTTTTTTGGCCAATTGAATTAGCTCCTCCGCTTCGTTCACTTCTACGGTAAAAGGCTTTTCAACCACTACATGCTTATGTGCCAGCAATGCCTGCTTTGCCATTTTGAAATGAAGCTTATTTGGTGTAGCGATAACTACCAGGTCTATCTCAGGATCATTCAGGACTTCCTTGTATTCCTGAACAAGCACAATCTCAGGATACCTTTCGCGTGCTTCATGGCCTTTCTTTTGTAATATTTTTTTTAGTTGAAAATTAGGGTTGGCATTGATAAGCGGAGCGTGAAAAGTCTGGGCTGATACTCCAAAAGAAATGATAGCGGTTTTGATCATAGGCATTTTGTGTTGGGAATAAAATTACCATATCCGGCAGATTTTAAGGATTGTTTTTGGAGAAATATGATAGATTGTTTTATGGGAGATTCAGGGTTTGAAGGCATTGGTTGATAGGTGTCTGACACTTCTCTTATTAAATAACTGAGCTCTGGTTGTTTGCTATGCATCTTTGTGAATTAAAGTGTCTGACACCTTATGGACAGGCGGCATTCGGTTACAATAATTTTGTCTGGGATACTAATCGTAAATCAAATTCTAGCAGAAAGGCTTAAGACAAAAGGAAACTGAGTCGAATGATATTAATTCATCATTCAAAATTCAAAACTCATAATTTATTTGACTATCTGAAAAAGCATCTCACACTTTTGCACTAATCCTCCAGGAAGCTACCAAGCAGCGAGCTGCTTTCCTTACCCCTGTTGCTTCCATATGGAGCCAGGGCTTGTACAAGTTTTCTGATCGGCATGGATTGTAGCCAGACTTTTCCGGTTCCCTGAATAGTGGCTAAGAAAATACCCTCGCCCCCAAAGATCATGGAACGTAGTCCGCCGGCTCGTTGGACATCAAAGTTGAGGGTAGATTCCATGGCTACCACACATCCTGTATCTATCCTCAGCTTTTCGTTATTGAGTGTTTTCTCAATGACTGTTCCGCCGGCATGGGCAAAGGCCATACCGTCACCCTGTATCTTTTGTAGAATAAAACCTTCCCCTCCTATCAAACCGGAGCCTAATTTTTTGTTAAAATGTATGGAAAGTTTGGTTCCTAAAGCTGCACATAAAAACCCATCTTTTTGCACTATAAGGGTATTTTGACTCATCTGAGCTAAGTCTATGGGAATCACTGTTCCCGGATAGGGGGCTGAAAAGGCTACCTTTTGCTTTTGATGGCCATGGTTAGTGAAATGTGTCATAAACAGCGATTCACCTGTGATCAATCTTGATCCTGCTGAGAGCAATTTTCCAAACAGGCCTTTATCCGGATCGGAGCCGTCACCCATTTTTGTCTCGAACTGTATGCCATCTTCCATATATAACATGGCTCCTGCTTCAGCAATAACAGTTTCCCGCGGATCGAGTTCCACCTCCACGATCTGAATATCTTCCCCAATAATTTTATAATCTATTTCATGAGATCTCATAGTATTAATGTGTTTTCCAGTTGAAAAAAGTTATACTATGAATATAGTAAAATCAGGATTCTTTCAGATCAGATTTTATACCAATGGGGAATTTGTTGTAAAAAAGGTATTGTCTAATGAAATAATTACGAATGTTGAATTAAGAATTACGATTGGTGAAAGTAAGCTGTAGCAGGGATGTATACCCTTGATTAATTCAAAATTCATAACTCAAAACTAAAAACTACCAAAGCTTTAGCTTTGGAACGAGGGGTCATCATCAGGATCTAAAAGTTCGCCATCGAAATCATCCACAATATCCTCTTCGTTGGCTTCGGCTTCCTTTTTTTCCCGGATAAAATCGAGGTCATCACGATCCCTCAGTTTTTTGTCGTCTACTTGTTTATTCAAAAAATCGTTGATCCTTTCAATACCGAATGTACTCTTGATTTCACCAAAGGAATCAATTTTAATATCAAAGCCTTCCAACTCAGGATTTACTTTGGGTAAGCTTCTTTTAACTTTCTTTTTTCGTGCCATAAATTATGCCTTTACATACTCATTTAACGTATCTAACGCATAATTGATTCTTTTGATCGTTTCTTCCTTACCAATTATCTCAATAATCTCCATTAAATCAGGCCCGGAACCAAGTCCTGTAATAGCCACACGAACGGCCTGCATGACCCTGCCGATGACCGTATCATTTCTTTCCAAAACCTCATTTAATGAAGCCCTAGCCTGTTCAGCATCCAGATTGGTTACGTTTTGCAACGCGTCCTGATAGCCAGTTAAGATGGTTACTGCTTCCTCAGTCCATCTTTTTTTGACAACTTTCTGATCAAATTCTTTGGGAGCGCAGAAAAGGTATTTTCCCGAAGACCAGAGCTCATGCGGAAAAGTAATACGCTCTCTTAATAAGTTGGCAATTTGAGCCGCTTTTTCATCGGAACAAGCAATACTTTCTTTTTTCAATTCCTGCTGCAGGAATCCGGCAAGCTCATTTGATGGTTTCTCTTTAATGTATTGCTGGTTATACCATTTGGCTTTTTCAATATCAAACTGGGTACCTGCTTTGCCGATACGGTCTATTGAAAATGCCTCAATTAATTCGTCCATACTAAAAATCTCTTGATCTGTTCCGGGATTCCAGCCAAGCAGTGCCAGAAAATTAATGACAGTTTCCGGTAAATAACCCTCTTCTCTAAATCCTGTGGATAGTTCTCCACTCTCAGGATCTTGCCAATTGATTGGGAAAATAGGAAAGCCATGTTTGTCAGCATCACGTTTGCTCAATTTCCCCTGACCACTGGGTTTCAGGATCAATGGTAAATGAGCAAATTGTGGCATGGATTCTTCCCATCCAAGAAACTGATAAAGCAACACATGCAACGGGGCTGAGGGGAGCCATTCTTCACCCCTGATAACATGTGTGATGCCCATCAGATGATCATCTACAATATTAGCCAGATGATAGGTTGGCATTCCATCAGATTTCATCAGGATTTTGTCATCAATAGCAGTGGAATGTACCTTTACCCACCCTCTTACCATGTCATTCAAACGGATGTCTTCCTTAGTCGGTACTTTCAGCCTGATGACATAAGGTTCGCCTGAATCCAATCTCGCCTTCACCTCATCTGCCGATAAAGTGATTGAGTTCTTCATGGTGGTTCTGGTAATGGAATTATATTGCTGATTATCCACTTTAGCCGCCTTTAATTTCTCTCGCATGGCATCAAGCTCCTCCGGGGTATCAAAGGCATAATACGCTTTGTCTTCGTTCACCAGCTGCATGGCATATTGATGATACAATGCCTTTCTCTCGGATTGTCTGTAAGGACCAGATTCACCACCTTCATCAGGACCTTCATCCATTTTGAGGCCTAACCATCCAAGTGCTTCTTTGATGTAGGTCTCCGCGCCTTCAACATATCTGCTTTGATCGGTGTCCTCTATCCTGAGGATCATTTTTCCTCCATTTTTTTTAGCAAAGAGGTAGTTGAACAAAGCGGTTCTTACGCCCCCAATGTGTAAAGCTCCGGTTGGACTTGGTGCGAAACGTACCCTTATATCGTTTTCCATGTTGTTGTCTTGATCAATTCGCTGCAAAACTACAAAATCTTATTTTTTTACCCCTACTTTTAAATGATGTGAATTTGATTCTTGTGCATTACATGATAAATTGATTGTTTCTCATTAACTATATTAAAAGATACTTTCCAAGATGATCATAAGACCACTAATAAAGGAAGACTGGCCGGAAGTAGCAAGGATCTATCAGGAGGGCATGGATACTGGAGAAGCTACTTTCGAAACAAAGGTTCCCGACTGGGAAACCTGGGAAATGAATCATCCTGAAGATAGAAGATTAGTAGCAGTGGAAAAAGATCAGATTATAGGTTGGGTGTCTTTAAGCCCTGTTTCTCATCGTCCAGTTTATAGAGGTGTTTCGGAGGTAACAGTCTATGTAGATAAGCATCATTGGGGGAAAGGTGTTGGCAAAAGACTCCTTTCCAACATTGTCACTTTGAGCGAATCTTTAGGAATTTGGACCTTACAAGCCGTAATTTTTCCTGAGAATTACACTAGTGTTCAACTTCATCAGCAATATGGTTTTCGGGAAGTAGGCAGGCGGGAAAAGATCGGACAAAGAAATGGTATTTGGCGAGATACTGTTTTGCTGGAAAGAAGAAGCAGATTTGTGGAATGGAAATAATGATTTGTTAACCAAGGTTGTGATGCTTAAATGAAAGCAAGCAAGTACTTATCCATCGCCAATTCTTATTGAAATGGTTGCTGGACTTATTTATGAAAGGGAAATGAATTAATTAGGTCAGGTCACTTTCTAATGAGGCCGACAATGTAGATAAACACAACCGCGCCTACCACGGCTGTCACCAGTGATCCGATAATACCCCCTTTAGCGATACCAAGCAAGCCAAACATCCAGCCGCCGAGCACGGCTCCAATAATCCCTACAATAATATTTCCAAAAATACCAAAACCTTTGCCTCTCATAATTTGGCCACCCAACCAACCTGCAACAGCTCCGAGAATAATGAAATATAAAAAATCCATATTACAAAAATTTAGGGTTAACGTTCTGAGTAAGTTAAGATAAAAAAGTTATGAAACAAAATGACTCTAAATGTGTAATCCTACTTAACAGGCTGATACAACGTCAGCCTGTCAGTGTTGCAGGCTGTTGGAAAGATAAATGAAATTGTGTTTAAGTGTTAAGGTGTTCAAGTATTCAAGTTAAAATTGTATGTTGAAAGAGAGCAGATTCTATGATAGAATTGTTTGCCTTTCCGGATTGAGGAAAAAACAAAAGATCTTGCCAAAATAAAGTATCCTCCCAGGTACTCTGCGCATACCTCACTATTTTGAGTGGCCGACTCTTCCGATGGCTACCAAGCGGAATTAGATTCCTTAGCGCTTACTAAACTTTATATCATCTTGTTAATCGGTAAATTAAAATGGCAGTTCTTTTGGTAAGCGCTTCAAAGGTGCGCAGGTCAAGGTACTCATTCGGTGTATGAGCGCCTCTTCCCATGGTTCCCAAGCCATCCAGGCCATCCACATATTCTGCTACGAAGGAAATATCGGCAGCACCCCTTCTTCCAGGATCATATGGTTTCACCTCACCCTGTCCCAGATCCAGGCTTACCTGATTCAGTACTTTTAAAACTTCCATATTCCCTTCGGTTGGTTGCATGGCAGGATAACTATCCGTAAAGCTGATTGTGGCAGACGTATTTGGCAAATTATTTTTAACGATCTCTCTCATTTTCGCTCTGGCTCTTTCTTTTTGCGCTTCCGATATAAAGCGTAAACCTCCCGTAACCACTGCTGTCTGGGACACAACGTTGGATTTGCCAAAGGCATCACCTTTGGAAAGGGCCTCTTCAAATTCAACGAAGGTGCCACCTAATATCACACCAGGATTAAATGTCAGGTACTCCTCTCCACGAACTTCCTCATAGAAAGCATTGAGTATCCTGGCCATTTCAAAAATAGCTCCCGCACCAACCCTCTGGCTAAAGACACCCGATGAATGTGCTCTTTTCCCAGTTACCTCTACCTTCCAGCCACTTGATCCTCGGCGTGCTACAGTGGCATAATCGAATCCACTGGCAGTTTCAAAACCAAGTGCTATGTCACTTCTCTTAGCCGCTTCAATGATATCCCTTCTGCTAATTTCCAATGGATCTCCGGTATCTTCTTCATCTCCGTGAAGTGCCACAATGATTTGGGCATTATCCAAAGCATCTGCCTCTTTCAACGCTTTCAGCGCATATAACATGACCACGTTGCCTCCCTTCATATCATTCGCGCCCGGACCCCAGGCTATGCTATCTTGTTTTTTAAATTTTTGAAACGGGCTGTCTTCCTCAAAAACAGTATCCAAATGGCCAATTAACAACAGTCTTTTTCCTTTTTTCCCCTTGATCTCCGTGAACAGGTGGCCCGCTCTTTCCACTTCTGCGGGCATGTCAATCCAATTTGCCTCAAAACCAATCTCTTCAAAGGCCTCTTTAAATGCCATTCCTGTTTTTTTGACCCCTTTGTGATTCATCGTTCCACTATTAATATTGACTACCTCTTCCAGGAAACTAAGCGCTTCCTCATTGTACTTTTCTACTAATCCCAGGATCTTTTTTTCTTTAGAAGATAGTTTTTGGCCATAGACATAGGTACTTGCTAAGAGGCCGCATATTGTTAAAAAGGTGGTCAGTCTTTGCATAATATTGGGAATGAATAGTTAAATATTGCTTTAAATTAGTTTCATTTGGTTTGTTTTGCAAAGGATGTGTAAAATGATAGAAGCGATGAACGAGGAAATGTTAAAAAGAACATTGTGGAACACTTGTCTGGAAAAACTGGATAAGAGAATTAACAACGCTCAGGCGGCTGTTGACAGGGCCAGGCAATCTGCTAATGGTGAGAGCAAGAGTTCCGTGGGTGATAAATACGAGACTTCAAGGGCTATGGGCCATCTTGATCAGGATATGTATGCCAAGCAACTGGATGAAGCTTTAAAAGTAAAAAAGTTGCTTCTTCAACTGGATCCGGATAAGCGACATGAAAGTGTTGAAGCAGGAAGTTTGATAAAAACCAACAAGGGGTATTTCTATCTGGCTGTGGGTATTGGTGAAATAACTATCAAGAATGAAAAGTTTTTTGTGATTTCACCCTTAGCGCCTATTGCCCAGGCGATGCTCGGCAAAAAAGCTATGGACAAAATCCAATTCAATAAGCAGGACTTCATAATTGAGGAAATATCTTAAATAACACAAGGTGCCTGAACCGTTGCAAAAAAGAATTCAGTACTTCCATGACGAGGTTATTCTTGAGGGCTATTTGAGTAGGCAGGCATTTGCCACACAAAGATCTCCGGGAATAATTATCGCTCATGAATGGATGGGTATAGAACCCCATATAATTGAATATGCAGATGCTCTGGCATTGCGGGGCTATACAGCTTTTGTTGTTGACCTGTATGGAAAAAGCAATGTTCCGGAAAACTATGAGGAGGCCAAAACACTTTCCGATGAACTAAGAAATAACAGACATTTACTCAGAGAAAGAATGCTGGCTGGGTTGGATGTTCTAAGACAACAGGACAATGTCGATGCTTCTAGAATTGCTGCCATAGGTTTTTCACTGGGAGGTTGTGCTGTGATGGAATTGGGTAGAACCGGAGAAAATATAAAAGGATTGGTAAGTTTTTATGGAGATGTAGGATCACCTCATAAAGAGAATGCAAAACTGATCAAAGGGAAAGTACTTGTATTGCACGGTGGCAGCGATCCTTACGTCAACATGGAACATGTTACTGATTTCAATGATGAAATGAAATCCGGTAATATTGCCTGTGAGATTGTCATTTATTCTCAAGCCCTACACGGTTTTTCAAACCCGAAGGAATCCAAGTCTGCTAATGCAGGTTCATCCTTTGATGAACATGTCCATTGTATGGCTTGGGAGCGAATGCTCCTTTTTTTGGAGGAGGTATTTTCATAACAAAAGAAAAGGCCGACTTTTTGGCCGGCCACTATCATCAGTGCTAATGCTTGATAATTTGCGCTCAGATTATTAGTCCTTTTAAATTTTATCGATCCAAAGGCCCTCACTCATCCGCACATTTTCCAACATTTTAATTGATCGAATAAAACTTTCTGCGCTAAATTGAGATGATAGATTTTACCCACTTTAATAGCTGACGAGCGGATCAAGGTTTTTGGCTTGATCAACGAAGCTCTCAACTTGTGAGAGTGATGGAATCTGTCTTACCAAACTCTTCTCTGCATTCACTTCCACCATTCTACCGTGCAAATTGGTAGCGTTTCTATTTCTCAGCTCTTTGACAGTATCCACACCAGCAGCCTCTAATAATTCAGAGATTTCACTGGCAACACCTTTTATTCTAAATAAGTCGGCCATGTTGGTCCATTTTAGAATAAGTTTTTCATCAATTCCGGAAGCTTTTGCCACTTCACGTCTTCCCTTTTTCTCACAGCATACTTTCAAAAGACCTTCTACGGTTTTGACATTTGCTTTGAGTAATTTTTCTGCATACACAGGGCCTATGCCCTCAATTTCAGCTATTTTAGCCATAGTTTTAGGTTTTAATGGTTTTAAAATGGGTTAATTATTTAAAAAATTTCTTTGCTAGTCCTGCAAGAAGACCTGTCTTGCCTCCCCCACCAAACATGTCCAAAATACTTGAGGCATCATCAAATGGCGTTTCATTGTTCTTCTGTGTGATCAAGTTCACAAGCATGGGAAGAACAAAATTCTGCACAGCGCGAGCCGTTCCGTCGCTTAATCCCAGTTTGTTGGTTAGTTTCATAAAGAAATTTCCACCGAGTTGTTCTACAATTGAATTGGCGAAGGAATTATTCGGTTGGTCCGAGAATAAATTCATTACATTATCCAGCCCTCCAGAGGTTATTTGATTTCCAATTATTTCAGTAGCTGAGTCACCTAACGCACCAAAAACACCATCTGCACTTTCATTGGAAAGACCAAATTTTTCTACTAATTCATTGCCTGCTGAGCCTTTAAGGCTGTTGATTATTTCGTTTAGCATGAGTTCAGATTTAGGAGTTAATAAGTGATTTACATTTTGTTCAGCAAATATGAACAGTTCAATGCCTCAGCAGATTTTTATTCGGTGGGATACCCTAAAAACTAGTTGAATGATGCTCTTGGCTAGATAACCAAAGAAGCATTTTTAATTATGAGTTATGGATTTTGAATGAATTACGAATTTCAAATGACAAATTACAATTCATTGTAATTCGTAATTATTCATTCGTAATTCTCTTCAACACTTTTCAACTACAACACTTTTATTCTTTTGAGCAGGTCGGATTTGTATTTGGTGCTTATTGGGAGGATCTTGTTATGTATTTCCAGATTGGTGTTATCGATATTCTTGATTTTATCAATTCTGACAATGTGTGAACGGTGAATACGAATGAATTCATCTGATGGTAGTTTTTCCGCTACTGTTTTTAAGGTGTTATATACCGTGTGTGTTTTATCTTCAGTATAAATTTTCACATAGTCACCATATGCCTCCACCCTGATAATATCCTGCAGATCAAAATTTACCAACAAGGAGTCCACTTTAATAAAGATGTTATCTTTCTCTGATTTGGGAGCATCCTGCTTTTCAAATACCCTGTTCACAGCTTTTAAAAACCTGGCATAATTCTCAATAGGCTTTACCAAATAGTCAACCACATCATAGTCGAATGCATCAATGGCATACTTATCTTTACTACTGATAATGATAACTTTCGGAGAATTTTTCAAAGTTCCCAGCATTTCCAGACCTGTCATGTCAGGCATTTCCACGTCAAGAAACAAAAGATCCAGATTCTCTTCTTTGATCACTTCCACGGCAGATATTGGATTGTCATAGATTCCCTCCAATTCGAGGCTCTCTGTTTTTTGGACTAATCCCTCTACTATTTTTTGAGAGATGGGATCATCATCAATTATAATGCATTTAAGTTTTTTGTCCATTTGGGAATTACAGGCTTTCTTTTATAGATAACAGATCCATCATAACCAACTTAGCAATATCCTCGATTTTATCCAAGATCTCAGCATATTGATCTATGTTTTCCTTATGGGAGATATTAATTTCAAAATCGCTCATAAAACGTTCTACTTCCTTTAAACCAAAATATCTGAACCCAGCCTTGGCTTTGTGCACAATTTCATTGAGTTCGTGAAGCTGCATGTTTTGAAGGTTTCCCCTCATTTTTTTTATATAGATGGGCGTATTTTCACGGAATAAATCGATGATATCCTTCATACGAGATTTATCATTGTCCGTGATTTCCTTTAAATAACTCAAATCGATTTTCAAAGAAATGTTTTCCTTTGTGGTCATTTTGGTTCTCAATGGCTCCGAGACCTGATTGATGTTCAGCATAAGGTCCTCCGGAAGGAAAGGTTTTTTGAGCACGCTAACCCCTTCTATTTTTTTTATAAGTGCTATTGTTCTATCATCTGTGGATCCGGTAGATAATAAGATAGGGACAGATTGATTGCTGTTTTTTAGCGTGTTGCGCACCTGAAGCGCCGTTTCATAGCCATTCATTTTGGGCATATGGTAGTCCAGGATAAGTTGGTCGTATAGCTGCTCATTAAGCTTTCGCAGTACTTCAGTGCCATCACTTGCTACATCCACCAAACAATTCCGCTTGTCCAGAAATCCGCTGATCACTGCCAGTGTTGTGGGGTCATCATCTCCTAACAGTATCCTTATTTTTGATTGATCCGTATTTTCCTTTGGCTCAATGACTTTTACAATTGATGGTATCTCGTATGGTAGTATGATTTTAAAAGTACTCCCTTTTCCTTCCTCACTTGTCACCGAGATCTGGCCCTTTTGTAAATCAACCAATTGTTTAACAATGCTCAGGCCAAGCCCTGTGCCTTTGTATTCATTGGAAAATATTAATTGCTCAAAGGGCTCAAATATGAGGCGCAGTTTTTCACTGGAAATCCCAATGCCAGTATCTTTTATTTCAATAAAGATCTCACAAGCATTTTTCAAGGATTTTACAAGTCCGACAGAAATATTAATGGTACCTCTTTCGGTGAACTTTACCGCATTCCCCACCACATTAAAGAGAATTTGAGTGAGTTTCGTTTTGTCTCCTCTTAAAATTTTTGGAACAGATTTATCAATATCACAAAGGATGGATACAAATTTCGATCGGCGTACCATTGAAAAGGAGCTTGCCACCGTTTGTATGATGTTTCCGATTTCGAAATTGGTTATCTCGAGGGATATTTTTCCCGCTTCAATTTTGGAAAGATCAAGTACATCATTAACAATAGCCACGAGATGATTTGCTGTGGCATCCAGTGTTTTAATGTACTCCAATCTCTTTTGATTGTCCTGGTCAGACCCCAACAGGTGGGAAAGGCCAATGATACTGTTGACAGGGGTTCTTATTTCGTGACTAAGGTTAGAAAAAAACTTTGACTTAAATCTTTGTAGCCTCTCAAGCTCCTGGTTTTTATATTCCAGTAGCTCCTTTTCCAGCAAGATATTTTTTTGCTCAATGGCCATGAACTCGGCCTGGATCTCATTTTCGTTACGTTGTTGTTGTAAAGCAGTCAGTGTTTGGTAATGGTCAGTGAAATCCTGTATGATCCAAAGAAGATCGGTTTCTTTTGAATCCTTGACTCCTTTAAAAATGAAATCGCAATACTTTAATTCATCACGTACTTCCAATTCGATACATGGAAAGGACAACTCTTCTTCCTGAAGACCTTTTAGAACAGGCTCCATGCTCTCCAGGAATGGTATACTTTTATAGAGATTGCTTCCAAAAATCGAGATTTCAAAAAGTGTATTGCAAGATTCCTTTGCTTTGCCCTTTTCATCAATAAGTACGAATTGTACCCGGCTGTTGAGATATGAAGATTTTCGTTGATCCAGGTTCATGCTAACATTTCTGTGCCCAACTCATAAAAAGCCTTTTCAACATTTTCCCCGGTTTTGGCACTACAGTATAGAATATTTGGAGAAAGTTGCTTTCTTAAAGCATCAAAAGACTCGGGAGAAATCAGGTCCTTTTTATTGCCTACAATTTTTATAGGAACTCCCGACAATATATTTTCCAATTCATTCAATTCTACAGACATGTCACCAAAAGTAGAAGGTCTGGTCAAATCGAAAACATAGAATATACCCTGAGCACCAAGTTTATAAGATGATGGAATTTTTTGATGTGATGATTCTCCTGCAATATCCCAAATTAGCATGGATAGTTTTTTGCCATTGATCTCGACAATCTTTTTATCAATTTTCACACCAATTGTGGTGAGATATTCATCTGAAAACTTTTGATGCACGAATCGTTGGACCAATGATGTCTTACCGACACCAAATTTGCCAATTAACACGACCTTTTTTGTTATATCCATTGATCAGTGATATCCTAACTAAACCAGTGTTCCAGATGACCTTTCATTTTGTCCTCACGGATTTGCCCCTCCTGTTTTAGTACCTGTTCAGCAAAATTCAGGATCTGTTGATCTAATTCATTCTTGAATTCCATATTTACAGGTCCCGAAATTACAGCGGTTATGTAAAATGATTTAAAATTTCTAATAATCAATTTATACGTTTCATATTCAATCATTTCAAGGTCTTCTCCCCCTCTGCTAAAAGCATCCTGGACAAAGGCTTTAATGGCGGTCAGCATTCCGGCAATCATGTCCTGATCGATCGTGTTATTCTTTGAATAACTTCCAATAAGTAATCCTGAGTTTTGCTGGATAACAAATATCTCCTCAAGTGTTGGTTCCATTAATTGTTGTGTGATGATGTCTTTTTCAGATACACCACCAAACCACCCTTTGATTCTTCTCAACCATCCTTCCCATGAAAAAGCCAGATCCAGCTGTCTGTCAATTCTTTCTGATAAAAGCTCCATTTCTTTCACAATATATTTTTTCACCATTTTTCCAATGATAGGATAAAGTGCCTCAACCACCTCATCCTGTGATTCTTTAATCTCCCGCTTAATAGCCTGGGTGACTGCGGGGCCGAAAAGCGTTGGAAAATTTTGCTGCAGAAAAGTTACCTTATCTTCCAGGATGGGGTTAACCCTGGCTTCCATGCCTTCTCTGGTATTGACACCTTTCTCAATTTCGATCAATTTGCTCTGAAGCTCTTCCCTGGCCCTCCTGTCCTGCTCAAATAATATCTCCTTCAGCTTTTTGAATCTGTAGCCTTCCACCATATTGTACTTGATTATATAATTAAATATAAGAGTTTTTTTAAAAGAATGTGGAATTCATCTCATAGCGTTTTTTGATCATTTTATCGAGTATATAATCCCATCGGTAGAGAAATTGGCCAGGCATATCACTTCCTTTTTTTGTTTTGGGAAAAGTGATGGCACACCACCATCAGGATTTGTATAGATTTTAACCACTTAATTTATCAACCATGAACATTGATTTAGATCAAATTTCGAGCTTGGCGCTTGCTTATGGGCCGAAGCTTGTTTATGCAATCATTGTTTTGATCGTCGGGTTGTGGATCATAAAAGCCATTGTGAAAGGTACGGTCAGAATAATGCAGAAAAGAAATGTGGACGATTCCCTCAAACCATTTCTCAAAAGTTTAATAGCAATGCTCTTAAAGGTGATGCTGGTAATTACGGTAATGACCATGTTGGGCATTGAAATGACGTCTTTTATTGCGATATTAGGTGCTGCCGGCCTGGCTGTGGGAATGGCACTTTCCGGAACGCTGCAGAATTTTGCAGGCGGTGTAATGATCCTCCTGTTCAAACCTTTTGAAGTAGGTGATTTCATCGAGGCGCAAGGGTATACCGGATCAGTAAAGGAAATTCAGATATTCAATACCATTATGACCACTGTGGATAACAAAACAATTTTTATTCCCAACGGTCCCTTGTCTACAAGTTCATTAATTAACTATTCGACCGAACCGCATCGAAGAGTTGATATGACCTTTGGAATAGGTTATGAAGATGATATTAAAAAAGCCAAAGATGTTCTGATGGAGATTCTGGATAATGACAGCCGGATTCTTAAGGTACCTTTACCTTTTATCGCCGTTTCGGAGCTGGCCGATAGCTCCGTGAACTTCACGGTAAGGGCCTGGGTGAATTCAGAGGACTATTGGGCTGTATTTTTTGATACACAAGAGACTGTGAAACTAACATTTGATGCTAAAGGCATCAGCATACCTTATCCTCAGAGGGATATTCACTTATATCATCAGAAATAAAATTTCTAAGGAAGATACCCACGAATTAATCAATTGAAAGATGAAACTGTTTTTGAGATTTAAAAAATCATTTGTTATTGTTCTGATCTCCTTAATTCTATTGGGAATCAAAATGGAAAAGCTCAGAGCGCAAACTGATACAACTTACTGGCAACGAGGAGCTAAAGGGACGCTTACCTTTTCACAAGTGAGTTTGACTAATTGGTCGGCCGGAGGTGAAAATTCCATTTCACTCAATGCCTTTATGAATATGTTTGCCAATTATGCCAAGGGAAGAAATACCTGGAAAAATACACTTGAGCTGGGCTATGGACTGGTTGATCAGGGAGATGTGGGTTTTAGAAAAAGTGATGATAAAATAAATTTCTCAAGTCAATATGGTTATCAGTTGAATCCCGATAATAACAAATTATTCTGGAGCACTTTATTTGATTTCAAAACACAGTTTTCCAATGGATTCAATTTTCCCGAAGGAGCTGAAAGGGTAAAGATATCCGGTTTGTTTGCTCCTGCCTACTTGCTGATTTCAACGGGTCTGGAGTATAAGCCCAGTGAATTCTTTTCTGTAATGTTTTCACCGACTTCCGGAAAAATAACCATTGTATCGGATCAGGATCTTGCTGATTTGGGAGCATTTGGGGTAGATCCCGGTAAGACTACCAGGGTAGAATTAGGAACATACCTTACTGCCAATTTTAAGAAAGACATAGCTAAGAATGTAAATCTTGAATCAAGGCTGGAATTGTTTACGGGCTATGATGAAAACTTCGGAAATATTGATGTGAACTGGCAGAATGCATTGTTGATGAAAGTAAATGATTGGTTGTCGGCAAATCTGATCACACAACTTTTGTATGATGATGATATCTTAATCGATGAACTTGATAATGCAGGGAATGTGATTAGTTCCAAACCAAGGGTACAGTTCAAGCAAATATTTGGCGTTGGTCTTTCCTACACTATTGGATCTGAATAAAACCAATATTTAATGGAGGTTTAAGGTTGCTTCAGTAATGGGGCAGCCTTTTTCTTTTTTATTCCTTCAATTTCCTGCCAATATCCTCCAGTAAATCACCAAGTCTTTTTCTATCAGCCTTGTCTTTATTTAATGTGGTGATTTCTTTGTGCATATCGTCTTTAAGAGAGGCTATTGTCTCATCAAAATCATTTCTTAATTCTTCCAGTAATCTTTCAGCATCACTTCTTAATGAATCCACGGCATTTTCCAAAATATCCCTTTGCTCATCTACATATTGCCTGAGCTTTTTGAATTCAGCCTCATATTCCTTAATATTCTCACCAAAAATAATTTCCTTGATGGCATCAATTCGCGGATCGATACTTTCTTGTGACATATTGGTATTCTGATCCTTTATGGTTTGCTCTTTTTCTTCTTTTTTACTCATGACGCTTTACTCCCTTTTTGTCAAAATTAATTTTAAAGTGTTCCTGTCAACAATTCCCGATGGAAACATGTCATTTTTTTCCTGTAAATCCTTCAGTGCACTTTCCGTTTCAGGACCAAACTTCCCATCCTTTGGTATATCATATCCTTGGTTGATCAATATCTTTTGCAATTCCCAAACGTTGGCATTCAAATCACCTGCCTGCAAACCGATGTAGTCCTGATTGTTTATCAAACCATAATTTTTGGGTGAGATACCGTGCTCTGCAATATATTGAATGGCCAGATTATCAAAACCCTGATCCTTTAGAGTTTTCGAATGTTCCAATTTACTTTCTATAGATTTTGTAAGGCTTTGGAGCCTGTTAAAGTAATCCACTGCATCCAGACTTTCAGAATCATCATTTGGATGCAATACATCAATACCA
Organism: Splendidivirga corallicola; assembly: GCA_030442035.1. Taxonomy (GTDB): domain Bacteria; phylum Bacteroidota; class Bacteroidia; order Cytophagales; family Cyclobacteriaceae; genus Splendidivirga; species Splendidivirga corallicola. The sequence continues at coordinate 208,891 of JAUJEA010000011.1, read as the reverse complement.
TGGTTTCTCCACTGGCTTCTCACGAAAGTTTTCAATTTGAATACATTGTCATAGTATTGCCGGACCAGCTCCGGATTATAATAATTGGCATCAATATTCTTTGAAACTGCATAGTCGTATTCCACCAGGTTCATTTTCCATTGATGTTTCTTATACTGAAAATATGCAATGACCACCAGGCTGATTGTGATGATGATAAGGGCCAGTCTTTTCATTCGAAACGAAATTTTGATATAAAATAAAAAAAGTTTTGATCCAGAAAAACTATTATACTTCTGAATTTACAATTTCGTAATTCTCTTAAAATGAAATCAGGCATGAAGAAAAAAAATAAAATGGTAATTTGATAGTATTCATTCGATTTTCTCAAACTTATACTAGCCTTCGAATAAGTTGTAAAAAATATCCGGAGTTATCAGCTTTCAATTTTCAAAAGTAGATCTAACGGTTTAGATAATTTAAATACCTCTTTTCAATTTCACTCATCCTTTTTGTTGATGAACTCATCAGTGAAATGCCTTTTTCCCTTTTTTTGAGAAAACTTTTGGGCATTATATTGTTGAGATTTCCCCCTGGGAATTGATAAGCTCTTCCAATCCCCACCGGCCAGCATTCGAGCCAGGAAAACAACTTGACCAATATGATAGGAATAATGGGCCAGCTGCCGATTGATCGCCTCTACTACTGTATGGCCCTGATTACGGATATAAATGATTTTTTCCAGGTCATCCTCCTTTAATGAATTCAAACTGTTCAAAAGACAATCCCATCCTTCTTCCCATTTTTGCATTAATTCATTTCTCTCTGAAATATCATTGTCAAATTCAGCTTCTCTGTTCCGCCATTCTTTTTCTCCATCTGTATTCAAAAAATCTGTCCATCTCGATAACATGTTTCCCCACAGGTGTTTTACAATAGTGGCAATGCTATTACTCTCAGGGTTGAACTGCCAGTTGAGTTGTTCATCATTTACCTGATCAATAGCTTTTTCTCCAAGTTGTTTATAATATTCAAATTGTTTTATAATACTTTCTAAATAGTTGTTTTTCATATGTGTATGACTCTTATATTAACATCTATTTCATCTGATAAAGTAGGCTCGATTGTGTGGGGTTATTCAATTATGAATTCCCAAATCACCAGTTGAGAATTGTTATTTCAACATTTGGATTGACTGACCAAACTTTATTTTAAAAGTCGTACATAATCTGGACAAATTTGAGTCATACGCTCAAATTATTTGGAGTGGACGAAATTATATTTTTGATCTTGCCCGTAGCTATTGTAAACCATAACAAAGAATCTTAAAAAAAAGACTGTATTTACATTTAGCCCATATCAGCGATGCCATCTGGCCCTATAGCCTCTGCAATCAAAGTGTATCATTTGGTGGTTAACGAAGCTCACATCATTTTTATAGGTACCTATTCCACCGGTATTTCTTATAATAGTTTCATCAAGAATTTTGTAAACAATTGCTAAGAGGTGTCAGACATTAGGTGTCAGCTTTCAGTTTTTGGTCGTTGGAATTGCCTTGAACTTGATCTGAAACCTAAGAGCTAAAACCTGAAACCTTGAAATTTCAATTTTTTCAATCTCATGAAATGCTTATTCAGACATTGCGTCAGTTTCCAAACCCGAGATAATTCCACAATAATTTTCCAAAAATTGTCCGACTTAAAGCAAATCGATTGTCATGCAGGAAAATAAGTCTGTTGAAATCATGAAATGAGTATAAATTTTAAAATCTCAAATATGCCAACCAAGGGATGAATAAAATTTATCGAATTCCATGTGACCATTGAAAATAAATGTTACACACATGAAAAATAAAAAAACAAAAAAAATGTTGACAATCATTGCTGGCGTATTTGCCGTACTTATCGTTGGAATTATCGTTTTTGCCAAAGTAAAAAAAGTTTATCCGCTTTCGCTTGGTTTCCATAGTTCTGTGAACACCTCTTCCAAAGTTGCAATTCAGGGATATGATCCTGTAGCCTATCATCAGTCAGGTTCTGCTGAAAAAGGATCGGAGCAATTTGCATATGAGTGGAAAGGAGCAAACTGGCAATTTGCTTCTGCTGAAAATTTAAATTTGTTCAAGACTGATCCTGAAAAATTTGCTCCTCAGTTTGGTGGATATTGTGCATTTGCCGTGAGCAAAGGATTTACCGCGAATACCAATCCTGGTGTATGGCAAATTGAAAATGGTAAATTATATCTGTTTGATAGTGAGGATATGAAAAAGAATTGGATGAAATCCTTATCCGAAGGCGTTATAGAAAAGAGTCAATCAAACTGGAAATAGTTGTTATCCTTTCAACATTTCTATTTTTTCTTGAAGAAAGGATTTGGCCTTTCCTGAGCTCGTTAGAGAAAGCGCTTTTGTAAAATTCTCGATAGCAGCTTTCTCTTGTTTTTTTTGTCTATAGAACTCGCCGAGTGTTGCATAGAGCAAATAATACCTTTGCAGTTTTTTTTCGTTGCGGAGTTTCAATAGTTGTTCAATAGCCATATCCAATCCATGTATTTTGGAGGAAATAATGGCTAAATTAAGTTTAATGACTGGTGTTGGTTTGTACTCATATAACATTTCATACAAAGTATGAATGAACTTCCAGTTGGTTGAATCCATGTCTTTTGCCCTGCAATGTTGGGCGGCAATACTGGCTTCGATATGGAAAGCTGAAAGGGCTTCTCCTTTAGCCGCCTCAGAGAGGTAATAAAACCCCGATTGAATTAATTCCTTGTTCCAGGTGCTACGATCCTGTTCTTCAAAAATGATAATAGCTCCTTTTTCATCCTGCCTGCTTTCAAAGCGTGCTACATGAAAACACATAAGTGCCATCAGGGCGTGTACCTTGGTGGACTTTCTGAAATGGCTGGTCAGCAATTTGCAAAGCCGCATGGCTTCAAGGCACAAGTCTTTTCTAATAAGATGTTCGGGATGATCCGAATTATAACCTTCATTGAATAACAAATACAGACTGGTACATACTACTTCGAGTTTCTGATTTAACTCCTGACCAATTGGCACTTGCAGTTGAATGTTTTCACCAATAATTTGTTGTTTGGCACGATAGATACGTTTGTTAACAGCCTCTTCCCCAATGAGCAAAGCACTGGCAATTTCCTTACTGCCAAACCCACAAAGCGTTTTTAGAATGATGGCAACCTGATCCTCTTTAGAAATAATCGGTTGACAGCAGGCAAAGATCATTCTAAGCATACTATCTTCGATTTCAGTATCAAGAAAAAGCTGATTGATCCTGGACTCCGAGCTTGTATTTTCTGCGTGATCTGAATATACACGCAATTTATTTTTCTCTCTTTTTAAATAATTCAGTGACTTATTTTTGGCAACCTGCATTAACCATCCCTCAGGATTATCAGGAACTGAACCATAGGACCAGTGGTTGAAAGCCTCAAGCAAAGTGTCCTGTACAATATCTTCCACAGCTTCGATTTGTTGAAATCCAAAAATCGAGGTTAGAACAGAGACCATCTTTCCATATTGTTTTCTGAAAAGATGATCTACTAAAGTATTTAATTCATTTTTATGTGGTGTAGGGTCAGCCTGGGACATTGATGAGTGGTCTAACCATGATCTCGCAATGTGCTAACAGCGGACAATCTTTAGCAAGCGCCGTGGCTTCATTGATATCATCAGCCAATAGAATGACATACCCACCAATAATTTCCTTGGGTTCAAGAAAGGGGCCATCACTAAGAATGGTTTCCTTATCTTTCAATAAGGTTCCGGATGGTTCAAGCGGCTGGCCGGCCTTAAGTTTTCCACTTTCTGTCATTTTTTTCATCCAGCCCATGTAGTCATGCATGCGCTGTTGCATTTCTTCCGGTGAAGCTTGCTGAGAGTTGTCACCTTTCATGAGAAGCATAAATTCTTTCATGGTAATATCACTTTTAATGATTAATTAATTTACTGCTTTTATGACAACCGAAAATCATTTTGCCGGACAATTTTTGAGATTAACGCTTTGAATAGTTAAAATTCAATTGATATCCTGGATTGGAGATCATGCCAATTTATGGGAAACTGTCTTGTTAGAGATTTTATTCAAATTGAAATATAAATACCAGGCTCTGATTCCCAGCATAAGTATAATCGGGAAAAATGCAACATTATATCCTTGAGGAATGAGGGACCAACCAACAAGTAAAGTGAGCATTAAGCAGGTGGTAATGAAGAAATATTGTTTTAGAAATTGGTGTTTGTTTTTTTTCAAAAGCATAATGGCTATTGGAAAATGAAATGGGATGGCCCATAACAAATTCAGGTTATTGGCAGCCGCCTTGTGATCTGTAGCTATCCATAGCAATAGTAAGAATAAACCAAGAAGACCGATTATTCCAAAAATTATAACATCAATGGTATAGATGATCTTCTGTTTACGATAACCTAAAAATGACACAATTCCTATCGCAATGCATAAAGACCAAAAAACCACATTTGGTGTAAATAAATTAACATTTGGAATGATTGGTTCTCCGCCATCAAGGTATTGTGTTGAGGCCTTTACCAAAGGTTTTGAACCATTTCCGGAAGCCAATGTAGCGCTTTCCATTCCTTTAAAAATATATTCCGGAAGGAACATATATTCTTCGGGATTCATGATCTTGTCCATAGGCAGACCAAGGCAAACATCAATGCCAAAATCACCCCAGGGCTTATAGACTGTCAGGTCATCCACCATGTGTCTGAAACTACGATCATCTGTAACGTAACCGCCGTGGAATTGGATATTATCACCTAAAACTTCTTTGAGTACATCTTTTATTTTAGTGGCGCAATTGTCATAGAAATAATCATAATAATAAAACCTGTTTTCAGGTAGTGCATTATTCTGCAGGAAATCAAAAAGTCGCTGTTTTTGTTCCTGGTCGAGGTCCAATACCTGTTCATAGATGCTACGGTGATACGGCTCGTATTGATCGGCAAATAATTGAAAATCATAAACCCCTAACATATAATTCAAATAACCTTTGGCAAAATTCAAATAGAAGTTTGGTTGGTTAAAGCTAAAGATCCCATAGTTATAGGCGAGGTCGAATCGATTGACGGGATCATATACTCTAAATGCGCTATGACCGAAAACGGTGAACAACGCTTCTTGTCCGGGATCGACGGTAATGACACTGATCTCAGCTTGTGATGAAAGTTGAACAGAACCTGGTTGTGCTTTTACCAGAGAGGAAAAGAGTATGAGAAAACTTATCAAAAGAACTTTTCTGAATATCATCTTATTAGCTTTAATGTAAATACCAGGAAAGAATTACAATTGTCACCTGGTGAAAGTATGTTTACTAGCTGGAAACAATGATTCTCAATAATTGTCAAAATAGATATTACTTAACATAAATTTCAATATACAATCTATTTTTTAACCTTCACAGGAACCAAACGTAAAGACTATGGTTTCCATTGTGCTTGAATAACATTCAGCATTTCCGGCTGGACCTTATTTCCTGCAATGATCTCTCTTCCGAAAAGATAGTTATTGCCACCATCGAAATCTGTTACTAATCCACCTGCCTCGCTGACTATGAGTGTTCCTGCTGCTACATCCCAGGCATTCAGGTTGTATTCAAAAAATCCTTCAAAACGGCCACATGCAACATAGGCAAGATCTACAGCTGCGCTTCCAAGTCGCCTCAATCCATGTGTCTTTTGCATAAATTTATCCAATATAGTAAGGTAGGAATTCATTTGCTCAAAATTGTAATATGGGAAACCTGTAGCCAGCAAACTTTCACTCAAAGAAGATACTTCAGAAACCTGTATTTTTTGATCATTACAAAACGCTCCGGACCCTTTGGAAGCATAGAAACATTCATCCCTGTTAATTTCATAAACGATTCCCAGAACAATTTCTCTTTTAGCCATCAAAGCAATGCTAATGGAAAAAACAGGTAATCCATGTATGAAATTAGTAGTGCCATCAAGAGGATCAATAATCCAGTTGTATAACTCGCTTTGCTCATTGGAAGTCCCTTCCTCCGTGATGAATCCGGCTTCCGGCAGGACCTCTTTCAAACCATTGACTAACTGTTCCTCTGCCTTTTTATCAACATAAGAAACCAAATCATTTAATCCCTTTAATTCAATATGTGATCTGTCGAAGGACAGACTTTCTTTTCGGATAAATTTTCCAACTGACTTTGTAAGATCAAGAGCCTTTGGAAGGATTTCCTCAAAAATCAGCATAGCACTTGTTTCATTGGTTTGAAAGATAAATTTTCCCGAATGTACCAAAAGGAAATATAAAGTGTGACATTCAAGTGTTATCATTTCGAATAAAGATCAAATCATCACGAGTTTTGGTTCTCCAATGCACTTCATGATCCATTTAATCCCTTATATTAAGTTAAGGTTGCCGTAGTATATTTTTCCAATTGAAGGAAGCAAATCCTTTTATTTTGTAATAATTATATTATTTTTAGTATGAAAGATCCGCCATGTAAAATTCAAAATTGGGTGAATTCACAGTGATTAGCATTTTTTGATTGGATCTTTACATGCTTTATTGAGAAGGACGAAAAAATGAAAAGGATACTTTTAATAGATGATGAAGACATTAATCTGTTCATTATTCAAAATCTGATTCGACTGAGCGGGATAGAGGCAGAAGTAATTTTTTTTAGTAGCTGTCAGAAGGGGATCGACTATGTTAAACAGTTGATTGATAATGATGAAGAGATGCCCGATTTGATATTACTGGATATTGACATGCCTGTTATGACTGGTTGGGATTTCCTTGATAAATACCGCAATTTTAACGAGAAGAAAAAGAGAGAGACTGTTCTGAAGATTTTTACCACTTCCATTATAGAAACAGACATTCAAAAGGCGAAAGAATATCCTGATATTGATGGTTACCTAAATAAGCCTATGACCATTGATATGATTCGAAAAATTGAAGCAGATCATTTCAATTGATAAAGTACCTATTTTTTGCCAGCTACAACAATCACGATTTCACCTTTGATCTTTTGCTCTTTAAAATATTGATTGAGATTTTGAAGTGTATCATTGATCGTTTCTTCGTGCAATTTCGTCAACTCTCTTGAAATGGACGCCTTTCGATCATTCCCAAAAAAAAATGTAAACTGTTCCAGTGTCTTTAATAACCGATGCGGAGATTCATAGAATATCATGGTTCTTTCTTCCTCAGCCAGTGCTTTGAGTTTTGTTTGCCTGCCTTTTTTATGAGGTAAAAAACCTTCAAAAACGAAGCTGTCTGTTGGTAACCCTGATTTGACGAGGGCGGGAACGAAGGCAGTTGGACCCGGGAGACATTCTATTTTAATATTATTTTCAATACAGCCCCTGACCAACAGGAAACCCGGATCGGAAATTGCCGGTGTACCTGCATCGGAAATTAAGGCCATTTTTTCACCTCCCTTAAGCTTTTCTATGATATGATTAAATGTTTTATGCTCATTGAATACATGATAGCTCTGCAAAGGCTTAGAGATCTCAAAGTGTTTCAATAAAACACCGGATTTTCTGGTGTCCTCTGCGAGGATTTTATCCACACTTTTAAGTATGGTTAAAGCTCGTAGCGTAATGTCTTCAAGATTACCTATGGGTGTTGGAACAACATACAGTTGTGTTTCTTCCTGACTCGTCAAGTACTCTTTTTTTAAATGCAATACGAATATTAAACAAGCTGATCAATGGCTGCAGCTAGTTTGCGGTCCCTTTCTGTAACAATATTTCCGGCATCATGTGTGGATAGTTCAATATTCACCTGGTGGTAAACATTGCTCCAATTTGGATGATGATCCATCTTTTCAGCTAAAATGGCTACCTGCGTCATAAAGCCAAAGGCCTCCACGAAATTTTTGAATTCAAAGGTTCTTTTCAGTTTGTTATCTTCTTCCGACCACATAATTGATATCTTTTGAAATGATTATAAAATGGATTTACCAGTTTCCTAATAAGGTCAAAGGATTTGAATTACTCAGCTATGATTATGTACTGGAACTCCAGGCTCGTGTCATCAATCTGAATATTGTCAAAGCCGGCAGCTCTAAGCTCATTTTTTGCATCTTCCGGATTCACCTTGAACTCGTCCGGTGGACCAGCTGGAATATCTCCGAATTTAAAATCTACAATAACCAGTTTGCCGTTATCTTTCAGGCCTATTCGTACCTTTTCGAAATAATCTTTCCGGTTTTCTATATTGGCATAAGTATTGACCACCAGGACGATATCAACTTCACCGGGGTCAAGCTTGGGGTCATCAGGATCTGTCAATCTTGTTACCAATCGACTGGCAATAGCAGTATTCAATCCGGATTTCCTTTCTTCTATATAATCCAGAAATCTCTTATCAATATCAATGGCAATCACTTTTTCAGCCATATTGATTAGCCGGAAAGAGAAATAGCCTGAGCCCGCTCCGATATCCGCAAGGGTTTTCCCTCTAAGGCTGCCCATTTTTTGAATAACAAGATCCGGGTTTTGCCATCTGACCCTGTTAGGGTCTTCATACTCTTCAACAAGATTGCTGAAGTTATTGGCGTTTTGAGTACTATTATTTTGATCTTTTAAAGTATTGCTTTGGTCGGCCTTTGTGCTATCCTGTGCAGCACCATTGTTATTGCCTGATTTGTTTTGATCATTACAACCCAAAAGAAGCAATATACTTATGATTAATGATGCTCTGCGCATATGGTCCTCCAAGAATGGTCAAATTAAAATTTAACAATTTTAATACTTATATCTCACATTTAAAATTGGCTAGACATAATTATATCCCCATACCTTTGGAATAGAGAAAAACATGCCATGATTGAGTTAAAAGTTAATAAACAGAAAATGTTAGATTACGTTAAAAGTTGCGTGATGTAACTTTTTATTAGGAACTTATTATGAGCTTAATGAGTCATAAAATATTTTAGCATGTATGGAATTTATACTTGGCAAAGAAGAATATAGATCAATCAAAGAAAGCTTCTACAATATTTTTGCAGCCTTTCTTGGAATGGAAAATGTGAAGGAGGATTTTATTGATTGTATTTTTAAGTGGGGAGTACAGTTAGATATCGATAAGAAGGAGTTGTATAGTTTTATCGGTAAGCCTGAAACTGTAAAATTTATTGAACCTGCAGATGAAAAAGAGGCCCTGGAGCATGTATATGATTTGGTCTATATGATATATCTTGATGGTGAGGTAGAAGATATTGAGTTGGAAGTTACAACAGAATATGCCAAAATGTTGGGCTTCAAACCTCATATTGTGAATGATCTGTTAAAGGCCATTGTAACTGCTCCTTACGATGGATTAGAAGATTCAAAAAGAAGAGGAGAACTCAAACAAATTATCGATGACGTTTTAAGTCAGTGACGGCCTGCCTCAAAGTGCAATCACACCTTCAACTTTGTGTGCCGCCACGTAGATATCAATAACCTCTTGACTGGATCGCATAAGCTTGGTTGCAGTAACACTCACATATTTGCCGCTGCTTGATTCCTTTACTTCAACTTTATCCGATGGAAATAAATCTCTAATCGATTGTTCCTGGCTTCTTGGGACAATGAATTTAAACATATAAACATCCGGCCAATCATGCTCATTATCTAACTTTTCCCGGAAAGAATCATCGTATGTTGTACTGGACATTTTTAAAATGATTTTTGTGTTGACAATTGGCTTATAGTTACTCAAAGATTAGTATAAACAAAAAAATCGGCTACTAAAGCCGATTTTTGTTTAAAGCGTTAGGCGATTCCTATTGGAATCGATATCGTTCGTCTTCTATATCTGAAAATTCTTTGATGGCTTCCATGATACTGAAAGATACCCTTGATTTCTTTGCCTGGATCAATTGATCCTTATAGGTTGTATAATCTGCAATTTCAGGAGCATCCGTAAAATTAACCATTTCGATGATCAACACGCCATTATCAGTTTTGAAAGCCGCACTTCTTTCGCCTGCTTTTAATCCAAAAGCCCTTCCTACCGCTTCCGGTGAATAACCAACAGTAGGGAGTGAATTTGTATTAAATTTCAAATCGCTGGAAGTATAGACATTGGCATCACTGCCATAAGCACTGGCTATGTCATCCAATGAACCTTCTAGGCCCTGAAGCTTTTCTACAATGAAATCACCTTTTAGATCATTTTCAACTTTTACAGTTAGCTGATCTCTGACATCGTCCACATCAGCTGTCCCTTCTTCGGTCTCTCCCGTCATGACAGCAATTACATAATTATTATCAAGTTCAAATACCTCGGAAACCTTTTTCATACTGGCATCTCGATATAGCCACTGTACTACAGCACGTGCATTTGAAAGGTCATTGATTCTTCTATCGTTTTTACCAAGTTTGTCAGCTGTATTTACCTGTAGTGTGTCCTTTTCCGCGGTTGTGATGAATGTATCATAATCCTTAGCGTTATAGGCGAAGAATTCAGCCTTTCTGTATATATCGTTTCTTGTTTCATCACTTGGAATGAGCTCTCTTTCTATGGTGGCTATTTTATAACCTACATTTGTTTTGGGCTCCACGATGTCAATGATATGGAAACCATATTCAGTTTCAACGACATCATTTACCAGACCTGCTTTATTGGCTTTGAAAATTGGTTCTTCAAATTTTGGAACCCAAGACTGGCCTTCGGTACCCCATCCAAGATCTCCACCACGGGAGGCCGTTCCATCAGTTCCATGCTCCCTGGCCATCTCAGCGAAATCAGCTCCATTTTTAATTTCTCTCAGAATTTTCCTTGCTTCTGCTCTGGCTTCATTCTTTGACTCTTCAGTATCATCATCAGCTCTGAACAAGATGTGTCTAACATTAGCGGAATAAACAGTATCTTCATAAATATCAGATATCTTGAAAATCTTGTATCGACCGGCATTGTCCGGGTAGGGACCCCAGATGGCTCCGATTGTCAGATTTGAAGCAATCCCTTCGAGGTTTGGGGGTAGATTTCCAATGTGGTGTCGAGAGTAAGAAATACCGCCGTCTGTATTAATTCTGGCATACAGCGAGTCATTGGTGGCATTAGCAAAATCTATTTTAAGCTGTTCTATTTCAGCGTTAAAGTCAGCAGTGTCTGTGGCTGAAGGCACTATGGGAAAATTAACATAGCTCAATGAACGACTTTCATCAACATTAAAATCTGCTTTGTGATTGTTGAGATATGTTTTTAAAGCATTATCTGTCACATTTATCGCAGAGTCATTTACGGTGTAAAAAGGAACATACAAATACTTAATTTCCGCAACAGCCGTTTGGTCAACATAATTGAGTTTTGCTTCGTCGTTGGTAACATAATTAGACAATACGAGCAAGTTGTCGTATTTCAGTCTTCTTCTTCCCGTTCTCAGGTCATTTTCAAATTGTGACCAATTTACTCTATCAGGATGATCAACTGAGAGATTGGCTAAGTAGTTTAGATAAGCTACCAATTGATCTTTGTTAAATTCACCGGTTTGAGGATCGCTAAAGGATTGTATGATCCCGGCACTCATGTTTTTGCCCTGAACCATATCAAACAATTCATCATCACTCACTTCGATCCCTAATTTTTGAAACTCTTTTCCAAATGCGATATCCGAGATCAAACCGTCCCAGGCAGTTTGCCTAATGGAATGCCTTTGATTTTCGGTAATTTGTCCGCCGTATCGTCTTTCTAACTGTTGAATTTTTGCCTGATACAAATCTATCGGGATATCTTCTCCTGCTATCTCACCAACATTTCTGCTGTTGTTACCAAGAATGGTAGAGTTAGGTCCAAGAAGGTCCGTTAGTATAAACGATAAAATAGCCGCTGATATAACAACCACAACCACTTTACCCATCTTGTTCCTTAGAGTGTTTATTAGAGCCATGCGCGCAATTAAATTAATTTAAAGGATCGCAAAAATAGTGACTTATACACTTAAAATCAAAATTTTAACAAAATAGCTATTGTTCAGAATTTTATGATTTTGAAAGCCATAATAGCGCCATATTAAATTGATTGAAGAAGTATGCGGGAAAATTTAGTTTTCTCTGTTTTCTTCCTTGATAATTCTGAATTTAAGGTTACCAAGTCTTGTTTCTTCCTTTGAAATGACAGTGATATTAAAGGGCGGAATGTCAATGATCTCATTCAATTCGGGGAGGTTTTCTGTTTTGGATAGAATAAAACCGCTTAAGGTATCATAATCTCCCTCAGGAATGTCAAAGGAATATTTATCATTTAAGTAGTCTACTTCATGACGGGCACTGAGAAAATAGGTGTTTTCATTGATCTTCTGTTCTATCAGATCCTCATCATCGTGCTCATCCTGTATCTCACCGAATATTTCTTCGATGATATCTTCGATGCTGACAATTCCGGAGGTGCCTCCAAATTCATCTACCACGAGCGCAATACTCTTATGCTCTGTGATAAGCTGGATCATTAACTCATTGGCAAGCATTGTTTCCGGTACGATGATTATCGGTGTCAGTATACTTTTAATATCCTTGGGGTGAGCGTAAAGTTCCAACGAGTGACAATAACCAATAATTTCATCAATCGAATCCTTATAGATAAGAATTTTAGAATGACCCGATTCAATAAACACTTTTCTGAGCATATCAAGCCCGTCTTCAATATCGATCGCTTTAATTTCGGTACGTGGGATCATACATTCCCGCACTTTGACAGTTTTAAATTCCAGTGCATTATTGAATATTTTGGTGTTTACATCCACCTCCTGATCTTTGACCGGTGCTTCCAGTGTAGTCTTTATATAGTGATTAAGGTCCACCAAACCAAAGATCGGTTTATCTTCAGAGTACTCTAGTCCCAAAATCCTTTGGATAATGAATTTGGCAATGTTCACAAGGATCCAAACGACAGGGTACAAAACAAAGTAGATAACTCTAAGTACTGGGGCAAAAAACAATAATATCCTGTTTGGATTCAACAGAAAAATGCTCTTAGGCGTGAATTCTGCAGTAACAAGTACAATGAACGTAGCTATTATTGTTTGAATAATAGGAACCACGATATATTCATTGATGGAGTCTGGCAGATACATGGCTATAATTGGCTCTAAAAGTCGTGCCATATAAATACCATAAATAACCAAGGCAATGGTGTTCCCTATGAGCATAGTGGCAATGAACCAGGAAGATCTGTTTATAAATCTCGATAGGATTTTAGCAGCCTTTACACCTTTCTTGCTTTTTAGCTCAAGGTGCAGCTTATCGGCTGAAACAAAGGCAATTTCTATTCCAGAGAATAATGCCGAGGATATTAATGCAATAATAATAATGATGAAATAATCAATTGACATGCGTTTTTCTTTACGAATAATCAGCGCTTTGATGGCTGTTTTTTAACCTTTTTCCTGGGCATTGCTTTTTTGGCCGGATCGTCTTCCTTTTGTTTCCTCATTTGATATAAAAGTAATAAGCCAAAGGAAAACATAAAAATCCAATAAGAATTTCCAACACCGTAAAGGATTGTCTGATGAACACCAATCACAAATAGGACTACCGCAAGCGAAAAAATGATAATAGCACTAAGTTTCATGTATTATAGTTTGTTTCCAATGGTCTCACAAAGTTCATCAAATTTTGTTTATCCTGTGTTGATATATTGATTATTCCAAAATTTATTCTCGTTCTATATAAGTATGTGGACCTCAAAATATTTTTGAGATTGATACTACCCTTCTCTTTTTTGAAGTGTAATAATTTCATTGATCCAGCATCCGACTGTAAAGCTTTGACCAACCTCCAGTTTCTTAAAGAAAATTTCAGAGGCCGAAGGAAATTGTTCTTTAACTTCAGCCATTTTAGTTGTATTTCCCGCTAATGCATACATTTTGTAAGCGGCGATATATACCGCTCTGTATTCAACAACATCTTCCTTATTAAAACATTCTTCTGAGTTAAGATAAAGATCACCGATGAGTTCATAGGCAATTTTTTGAGTGGGATCTTGCTCGATTGCAGCTCTAAAGCTCTTTCTGGCCTCAACTTTTTCACCTTTTGCAGTATAACATTTTCCGATATCGATCAGCGTCGCTGCTTTTTGACCTTTGTCTTCTGTAAGCGCCATCGCTTCATTGTAAAATCTAATGGCTATGTTATAGTCCTTGAGCGCAGCTCTTTTTTTACCAATATAGTTGCCCAAACCATAAGTAGGTTCATTATCGAATACGATCTCCGCCGCGAATAAGAATATTGGTATATCAGTGCATTTGCCATTTAAACAAAAGCTTACAATTCTTTTCGCCAGGTTCAGGTCGGTTGGATCAGCTTTTAGTTTATCTCCCAGATTATTTTGGACAAAATCACAATCTATTGGATAACAGCCAGAAAATATTTTATCAATGACCTCCTTACTTTTCTCAAGCACCTCAATATTTTTTTTGACCACTTTTACTTTATGATCAATGATGGCCATTAATTGGTCGTATATGGCCAGTACTTCCTCATCAGTGATAGTATTCCCGGCATGTTTGTATTTGCATATGACATCAAAGTAGGGAGCCAGATTATTATTGAATATATTCTTACCATTTAATTCAAAGGCTCTCTCAAACATATTTTTGAGATCTTGCAGCTTGTCAACTTTATTCCTGTAATAGCCATATGCCTTGGATACCTTTCTATTAAATACATTAGCTTCTTCACCAAAGTATAGAATGCGCAGATCATAGAGTAACATCACTGAATCTTGTAGGATTTCCTTTCTGGCTGGTACCTTTTCCATAGTGGCAAGTGTGTGGTAGACTTTGACACCATTGATGTAAATGGAGTTGTGCACATCCGGAGCGTTGGTAAGTAACCAATACAATGGTGCGGTCGCTTCTTCAAAATTACCTTGAGCACAATGGTCTGAGAATAAAGCATAGTTCGCTCTGGTAGCCAATTGCTTCAGTGAATCAGAAGGTAATTTAAGATGTTTTTGGGCGAAGGTTTGATTAAACGAAAATGTAATCGAAAAAAATAAGAGTATGAACCTAGCTTCTATTTTATGCATTTCGGGAAAGATTAAAGTAACAGTCTTTTCAGAGTTGTCCGTCATCTATCGAAATATCACCAGTTGGTTTAAGGATCTCCCAGGAAGAAAAATCCTGTTTTGCCACCAGTCCGGTGCCTTTAACAATATCATCTCCTGTATCAATATTTACAAATTTTTCAGTATATACCTCTTCTTTCTTTGGATCCCAAAAAAGCTCTTCAGAATTCAACCGTTGATTTTTTTCAAAATTGATTACCTCTACGTCCTCTTCGACACGGAAGAGGTCTTCCTTTTTATTATAGAATCCTTTATTTGCTTTTAACGTAGATGTGACCTTTTTGCTTATTTTATCATAAAATTCTATAAAGATCCCTTCAGGATACTCAATGTCTCCATTAAAAAATTGATTTTGCTTGGCGCCTACGATCTTTACCATCACAACAGCAGAATCACTGTAAAGTGTTTCCACATCATATGCTTCAGTGAGTGGGCCTTCGTACTGGTTTTTTCCAGGCATGGCTTGTTCCTTGCTGGAGCATGAAACAAAATAAAGCGCAATAAGGATATAGCTAATTGATGTAGTGAAAGGTAAAAGAAATGAAAAGCTTTTCATTTTTATAAAACGAACGGACACTCTCCTGAGTATCCGTTCGTTTTGATTTTGTGAAATTATCTTTTTTGAAGGGTAACGGTTTCGTTTATCCAGCAACCAACAGTAAGAGTTTCTCCCTCGTCTCGACTCTCAGTAAAAATATCTTCGGCAGAAGGGAACTGTTCCTTTGCAGATGCCATTCTTTTTGTGTTTCCAGCCAACTTATACATTTTGTAGGCGGCTATGTAAATGGCTCTGTCGTCAACCCTACTCACCTTTTTCATACATTCGTTACTGGCAAAATACATATCTCCGATCGCTGTATAAGCTCCTCTCTTATTAGGGTCCGCCTGAACAGCTCGCTTGAAGTAATCCCTTGCATTTGACTTGGATCCCATTTTTCTATAACAAGAGCCAATGTCCATATAGTTCTCCGCTTTTTTGGCATTGTCTTCAGTTAGTTCTGCCGCTTCTTTGAAGTACTTGATGGCTTCGTTGCAATCACCTTCTTTGGCCGTCTTTTTGGCAATCAGCACTGCAAAACCGTAAGAAGGCTCTTTTTCATGAGCAATCTTAGCCGCTTTCATAGCTGATGGTAAATCCAGACATTTTCCACTCAAGGCAAGACTTACGATCTTCTTAGCCATATTCAGATCATCCGGATTCTCATCCAATTTTGGACCTAAGTTATTTTCTATAAACTCACAATCGATTTCAACAATTTCCGCAAGGATATTATCAATCGTGCTTTTATAGGTCTCAAGTCTCTTTACATTTTTACCTTGTTTCGCCTTATAATCAATAACGCCCGTGATTTGATCATATATTTCCAGAATTGCATCGTCCGAAATATCATTACCACCAAGTTTATACCTTCTTACAATATCAAAATAGGCAATCGTATTATTGTCAAGAACATTATTTCCATTCAATTCAAATACTTTCTTGAACAGATCCATTAATTCCTGATACTTCTCTTTTCGATTTTTGTAATATTGATAAGCTTTACCAGCTTTCCTGTTGAGCACATATCCTTCCTTATTGAAATGTTCAATACGAAGGTCGTACATCACAAGTGCGGAATCCTGTAACACCTTTTTGCGTGCAGGATCTTTCTCAATTTTTTCGAGGGCTTCATAAATTTTTGCACCATTGATATAAATGGATGAATTAAGATTTGGCACGTTTACCAATAACCAATGAAGCGGTGCGACAGCAGCCCTAAAATTTCCTTGTTTTCTGGAATCTTCATAAAGCACATTTTTCTCTTTGGCTATTTCACGCTTCTGAGGATCTTCCGGCCAGTTCCAGCCAGTCTGAGCCTGTGCTTGAATAGTAATAAACATGCTTGTTAATACTAGGAGACTAAAAAGGAATTTCACTTTCATAACTTATATAATTAGTCAAACTTTCTTCTTATAAACCATCTATCATTGAACGTTAGTCCAAAGTAGACTCTAAAATAGTTTTCTTTTATCAGATTATCATTCGTTGTCCCTCTTTGGCCAAATTTAAAGGTCCAATTCATCGTTGATATTCCTTTGACCGGGAAGGAAGCACCAAAATTTATACCAAAATCATTAATTTGATTTTCATTGACTTCAAACGGAGCTCTTTCAATATTGACTCCGGCACGGTATGTGACCCGCTTAAAATAGCTGTCAACCGAAGTAATATCGGGGGTGATTTCACCGCCTATATTTAAGACATAATTATCCTTCAAACCATCGCTACTGCCATCAAAGTTCTTAAATTCTGACCACTTATTTAAGTGTAAATCAATACCAAAGGTCCACTTAAAAGTTTTTTCCAAAGATAAACCAAATGCAAGACTCGAGGGTAATCCTAATGTGCCATCAACATTATTTACAATAGTATCGGCAACAATGGGATCAATGATCGTTGGCGCTCTCAATTCTCCTCTTCTGAAATTTTTTGCACTAAGATCTGCAGCCAATTGATATGTGACCCCAAAATTGATAGCAGTTTTCTCAGAAATAGGTTGTGCATATATAGCTCCCGTTGTAAACATAAAATCCGAAACACTGGTTCTTTCAATAATAGAAGAGCTGTAATTTACCGGTGTTGTACTATTTCCGATAGCGGAATTGGATTCCTTCATGATGGATCCAAAAAGGTAAGATGCTGTGACGCCCACTGCGAAATTTTTACCTATTCTAACACCATTGGAATAAAAAGCTCTGGTAAGTCCGCCATCACCAACATAATTATAAGCTACCGGTACATCAGGATTTCCTACTACCGAACTGTTTTCCAGAATATTGTAATTCACAGTACTATAAGGCATAAGGCCTATACTCGAACTCCATCTGCCCGCCATGACAGGAAAACCCAATGCGATATAATTTAAACCTCCACCGGAATTTTTCTGAGAAAGATCTGAGTTGTTGGTAAGTTCTCGTTGTTCAAATACGATTCCCGCTTCAAAAACGGTGAAATTGTTCTTGACCAATAAAGCTGGATTGATGAGATTAAGATACCAGTTCTGTCCATTGCTTACTCCTATGCCACCCATGGCTATATTGTTGGTAAGACCGGAAGAATGGACATCTCCGATACCATGAACAGTATATGGTGAAATACTGATTTGGGCATCGGCACCACAGTAAACGATACTGATTAATAATATTAATAAATATCTTTTAAGACACATTATATCGCAATATTCTATTCAAACCGACTAAAACAAGTTCCGGAAGCCAATGAACCTCTTGAATGAACTTGTCTTTAAGAAATTCCGAGCCGCCACCGCAGATTATAATCTGCAAATGTGCAAATTTACGTTCATACATCCGAATCATTTCACCAATTTCTGCAATTGTGCCGTTTACCACACCGCTTAATATTGAGCTTTTTGTATCCGTGCCGACAATTTCGGCGTACACTGCAAAATCTATTAAGGGTAGCTTGGCAGTATAATTATGCAATGCTCGTAATTTTATATCTATTCCTGGAGAAATCGCTCCCCCCAGATAATTTCCTTTCTTGTCAATTAAATCGTAAGTGATACAGGTACCTACATCAATTACCAAACAATTTTGATTTGGAAAGATCTCTTGCGCACCTACTGCCACCGCAATCCTGTCAACACCTAAAGTTTCAGGAGATTTGTATTTAATGTTTATTGGTACTGGCGTTTTATGACTTAGTACCAGACAATTTTCATTTGTCCTTATCTCCTCCTTAAGCGCTTCAGCGTCATCGCTCACCGAGCCTATGATGATATTATCAGGGTCGGTGCTTAATATATTTTCAACAAGTCTTTCCCTGGAAATGTTCTCTTTCTTAAGAAGCAGCTTGTCCTCTTCAAATACACCATACTTAATAAAAGAATTCCCCAGATCAACGGCCAAATTCATTGTTTATGAATTTGTTAAACAAGTAAAAGCCGCTAAAATTAAAAAAAATATATGAAAGGAATTGCCTTAATAAATGATAATATAAAAGAATTGGTTGTCTGATTTTTTGAAATCACCCAAATTGGGGTATATAAACAACGAAGTTTTTAGTTGAAGGGCTGGTTTTAATCAGACATTCGAGCTTGAAACAGTCTTCTCCATGCAAGTTATTTCTATGGATAAACTGTGAATGTCTGAATTTTGAGGATTAATCGATGGACATTAAATTAACACAGATTCAAACTGAAAAGTCCTGTATTAAGCTTATCCAATGTTTGTTTTTTATAATCAGTATCGATCAGAATTGAGATGTTGTTCTTGCTTCCTCCGTAAGAAATCATTCTGACTGGAATATCTTCCAGGCTGTCAAAAATTTTCCGCACGATGCCACGCTGCTCAACAACTCTCGATCCGACTATGCAAACGATAGTTTGTTCTCGATCAATTTCAACAGTGCCAAATGATTTCAATTCCGATGTAATCTGATCCAGATGGGTATCTTCGTCAATCGTCAGAGAAATAGCCACCTCGGAAGTTGTGATTAAATCGATTGGTGTTCTATATTTTTCAAAAATCTCAAATACTTTTCTCAAAAAACCATAGGCCAAAAGCATTCGGCTGGACTTGATTTTTATGGCAGTGATGCCGTCTTTGGCAGCAATGGCTTTAATATCACTATCAGTATGTTCCTTATTGATATATGTTCCTTTTGCTTCAGGTTGCATGGTATTTTTTAATCTAACAGGAACATTGAATTTTTGGGCAGGCCAAATAGATGCCGGGTGTAGAATCTTCGCGCCAAAATAAGATAACTCCGCCGCTTCATCAAAAGATAGCAAAGCAATCGGAAAGGTTTTCTCTACAATTCTTGGGTCATTGTTGTGCATTCCATCAATATCCGTCCAGATCTGTACCTCCTCCGCTTTAATTGCGGCCCCGATCAGTGAAGCAGTATAATCACTACCTCCTCGCTTAAGATTGTCTACTTCCTGGCGGTGGTTCTTGCAGATGAAACCCTGCGTAATGAACAGCTCACAATCAGCATATTCAGAAATTTTATCCGAGAGCTTTTTGCTGATTTTTTCTATTTCAGGCTCCTGGTTTTCATCAATACTCATAAAATCAAGTGCTTCCAGGAATGCAGCCCTTACCTTTATTTCCCGAAGATATTCATAAAATAACTTCGTTGACAAAAGCTCCCCCTGAGCTAAGAGTACCTTTTCAGCATGCTCACTATATACGCCCTCGATAAGCGCCTGGACAAAATTAAAGTGTTCATTGACAATTTCATTTCCTTTACTTTGACTGTCTTCTTGATGATAAAGCTGTTGAACAAAGTCCTGGTAATGAAGCTTTAATGTAGCACTTAACTCCTTAGCCCCGGATTTATTCCCCGATGCCAACATTTCACCAATTTCCACTAATGCGTTTGTTGTTCCTGAAACGGCAGACAGGACCACAATCTGTCTGTCTTCCCCGGACGTAATAATATCTGCTACCTGATGCATTCGTTCAGGTTTTCCGACAGAGGTTCCTCCGAATTTTAAAACTTTCATGATTAATAAATAAAACTGATCTTTTAAAATTTAGTTGTTGTGTGTCATTGTTGGATTTATTGATCGAAACCAAGCATCTTGATAGCGGTAATAGCAGCTTCATCTCCTTTGTTACCATGTTTTCCGCCTGCTCGATCCAGGGCTTGTTGTTGATTATTAGGTGTAAGTACACCAAAGATTACGGGTTTATCATATTTCAAAGAAACATTGGTAATTCCTTCTGCCACTGCATTACAGATGAAATCGAAATGTTTTGTTTCACCTTGAATTACACAACCGATACAAATCACAGCATCGATATTTTCTTGTTTAGCCATCCATTGAGCACCCAGGCTTAGTTCAAAACTTCCGGGCACATTACTTCTTATGATATTCTTTTCATCCGCACCATGTTTTACTAATGTAGTATAGGCTCCTTCGTAAAGGGCTTCTGTTACTTCTTCATTCCATTCTGACACTACAACAGCGAATCTCTTATTTGTAATATCAATTAAATTCTCCGAAGAATAATCGCTAAGGTTCTTATTAACTGTGGCCATTTTGTTATTTTTTATAAAACTTAAACATAAAAAAAGGGATGAAGCATCAAAGCTTCATCCCTTTTTTTAATGCTTTTCGTGGACTTTACTTTGATGCCATGCGCTCTATCCTGGCTTTATGCTTTCGTGCGTCTTGTTTTTCACTGGAATCCGAAAAGTCCTCAATAATCGTATCATATGTTTTAATTGCTCCACTGTAATCCTCAAGTTTTTCTTGCGCTGTCGCTGCTTTCATAAGGTATTGCGGACTGAAAAATTTGGTCGAATTGTGATTAGCTGCCTTTCTGTATTGACTCAAAGCCTCTTCAAAATTCCCTTTTTCCATATGGGCATCCCCAATCAATGAATAGGCTCTGGCTTGTATCAACAGATCCGAAGAGCTAAAATCATTCAGATATTCAATGGCGCTATCGAAGTCTCCTTTTTTTAGATAGCTTACCCCGGCATAGAACTTGGCCAGATTAGCAGCTTTGGTAGCACCATAGCTTTCAATGATCTCTAAAAAACCATAATGGTTACCATCTCCGTTCAGTGCTAGATCAAGACTATCTGCCTCAAACCAATATTGAGCCTGGAACATTTCCAACTGAGCTGTTTCATTCTGTCCATCTACCCAATAGCGGTAAAAAAATAAGCCTGCCAAGCTCACGATAACCACTGCAATCACTCCTAAAACTGCTGTCTTATTTCTTTCTATAAAGGCTTCTGTTTTAGACAACTGCTCTGCTAGTGCCTCAGGATTCTCCAGCAATTCGTGCTGAGATTTTGTTGTTCCTTTCTTCTTTTTTGCCATCTTTAGAAATTTACGGACGCAAATTTAAAAAATATATGTTAAAAACACACACCTTGTCGGATTTCGTTAAAATCAGTTTGGATACATTTAAAAAGGAGCAGATGAAATTGTTATGAAGAAAGGTCAGTGGTATTGTGTTTAAGTGCTTAGGTGTTGAAATATTGAAGTTCAAAAAGTGTTAAAGAAATTTCTATTAGGTATCAATCGTAATTTGTCATTCAAAATCGTAATTTTTTCTTTTATCTAAAATCTTGCCTAAACAAAGCAATGATCCTTTTCCCTTCAAAAATGAGCTACTCAGGATGTATGACTGGATCCTAAATCTTTTGAAGGGCTACTCTGTTATAAATGGGTAATCCTGCTGAGCGTAAACATCTTTTAAAGCTTCATCCGCAGAGGGGAAGTCAGATTCTTCGGCAAATTTTACACAGTCAGCCACAGTATCTTTGATTTTCTGATCAATTTCCGATAGCTGATCTTCACTGGCCAATTTACTTTTGAGAATAGTGGCCTTTACCATTTCGATAGGATCTCTTTGTTTATATTCTTCAACCTCTTCTTTGGTTCTGTACTTGGCAGGATCGGACATAGAATGTCCTTTATATCGATAAGTTCTGAATTCCAGCAATGTTGGCCCGTCACCCTTTCTGGCTCTTTCTGCAGCTTCTTCTACAGCCAGATGTACTGCTTCTACTGACATAGCGTCTACCGGAGCGGAAGGCATGTCATAAGCTTCTCCCAAAGTGAAAAGCTCGGTGACATTTGAGGTTCTTGCTACAGAAGTTCCCATAGCATAACCATTATTTTCTATCACAAAGATTACCGGCAATTTCATGGTCATGGCAAGATTTAAAGCTTCATGAAAAGCACCTTGTCTCACAGCACCATCACCCATGAATGTCATGCATACATGGTTATTTTTCTTGTATTTGTCAGCAAATGCGATTCCAGCTCCTAATGGTATTTGACCTCCGACAATCCCATGACCTCCGTAAAAATTGTTTTCGGCATCAAACATGTGCATCGATCCTCCTTTACCTTTAGAGATTCCTGTTTCCTTACCATACAACTCTGCCATAATTTTCCTTGGATCCGAGCCAAGGGCTATGGGGTGTGCATGATCTCGGTAAGCAGTGATAAATTTGTCGCCCCTAACAAGAGCAGAAACCGAACCGGCTACACAAGCCTCTTGTCCTATATAAAGATGGCAAAAACCTCTGATTTTCTGCTGTCCATAGAGTTGTCCGGCTTTCTCTTCGAATTTCCTCATGAGCATCATACTCTCATACCAGCTCAAATATGTTTCCTTAGAAAAACTGACTTTTGATTTTACTTTTGCCTTAGACTTTTCTCTTGCACTTGCCATATCTTTATATTTGTTTTTAAATCGTGATCCGTTTTGCACCAATTGGTGCTTACAAAATTGCCCTGCAAAATAAATAAAAACATTCAAAAAGATATTAATGCGCCTTGAAAATCTCAGTCTTACCAATTTCAAGAATTATGAAATTCTTGAAATAGATTTTCAGCGTGAGGTCAACTGCATTGTTGGGATCAATGGTAGCGGTAAAACCAATCTGCTGGATGCAATTCATTACCTCTCTTTAACAAAAAGTGCCTTTAATTCCATTGACAGTCAGAATATTAAACATGAAAATGATTTTTTCTCGGTGAGAGGGCGCTTTGTACTTCATGAAAAGGTATATTCTTTGCAATGCAGTTTAAAGAACCGGCAGAAGAAAATTTTCAAAGTTGATGGAAAGCCTTATGAAAAAATTAGTGAGCATGTAGGAAGGTTTCCTGTAGTCTTGATAAATCCAAATGACACTGATCTCATCAGGGAAGGAAGTGAAATTAGAAGGCGTTTTGTAGACAGTATTGTATCTCAAATGGATCATAACTACCTTCTAGATCTTATCAAATATAATCATGTCCTCAAGCAACGGAACTCATTACTTAAGAAATTTTCGGAAACAAATACTTTTGATAAAGATCTTATTGAGCCTTTCGATTTGCAGTTGTTGTCTGTGGGACGGAGGATATTCGAGAAAAGACAATCATTCCTGACCTCCTTTAAGCCACTATTCAAGACTCATTATGACAATCTATCCGAAAAAAGAGAAGAGACCTCGATAAAGTATCATTCTGATTTGTTGAGTACTAATTTTAAGGAAGATTTCTTAAACAACATAAAAAAGGATCTGGCACTTCAAAGAACAACTGCGGGTATTCATAAGGATGATTTCCTTTTTGAAATAAATAATTTTCCATTAAAGAAATTTGGATCCCAAGGTCAGCAAAAATCTTTTGTTATTGCGCTTAAACTAGCGCAATTTGATTTGATCAAAGAGAAGAAAGGTTTCGTGCCGATTTTATTATTGGATGATATATTTGATAAGTTGGACGATCTCAGGATCAACAAATTAATGGAGATGCTGATTAATGAAAGTTTCGGTCAAGTGTTTATTACTGATGCCAGACCTGAAAGAACGCAAAGAATATTTGAAAGTCTGGATATTCCAATGCAGATCTTTCACGTAGAGAATGGCGGGATCATTGGAAAGTAGTCAATTTTCATAGGCCCCGGGCTTGCAGTCGGGGGATGGCTTTGGTAACTTAGCGTTTAGGGGAATAAATATTTAGAGATAGTTTGATACAATGAGTTTTCAAAAAAAGAAGGATTTCACTGCAAGAAAGTCAGATATTGCAACGGTTGGAGAAGCATTTCAGGATCTGTTAAAGGCCTATAAACTCAACGGAAAATTTGATGAGAAAAGGATAGTAGCTTCCTGGCCATCACTCATGGGTAATACCATAGCCAAACGAACTGATAAAGTCTATATGAAGGATAGGAAATTATACGTAAAACTCAATTCTGCCCCTTTGAAACAGGAGCTTATCATTTCCCGAGCAAAAATCATTGAAATATTTAGAAAGGAATTCGGAAAAGAAGCGATTGAAGATATCGTTCTTTATTAAATCGATCCAGGTTATTCCTAAGACTTAACTGGTCCTTATAATCAAAATGCCAGTCAGCCGAGGAGGATTTTATTTTTCGTTTCTTTTACCTTTTAGCTGATCCACAAATGTAAGTGAAGCAACGAAGGCAAGTAACAAAACAACAATCCAGATAAATGTGTTGGCACCTTCTCCAACAATTATTTCAGCAAGCATAATCTAAAAGTTTGTTCTTTGTTTATCGGATGGCAAAAATAGAAATAAAATTGAATAAGTAGTATTTTACTTTCAATGAAAAATTACCTGGCAAGAGAATTTAATTTTGGACAGAAATAACCTTGACTAAATTTAGTATTAAAGCTATTTCCGACTCCGTCCGGGAAAAGATGCTTTAAACGTCTCAACAAGTTTTCTATCCTGCAATGTGACATAGCATGTTCTGCCATCTTCGCCACCAAAAGCTATATTCGAAGGCTTTTTCCCTTTCAGCTCGATTTCCTGTATCAATTCTCCTTCCGGTGATATGATGGCAATCGTACCCTTACCATGCCTTGTGATATACAAATTTCCTTTTACATCACATCTCATACCATCCATACCATGGTCAGGAAATTCAATAAATAACCTTTTGTTACTTATTTCACCTTTTTCATTGAGATCATAAGCCCACACTTTTCGCTGCACGCTTTCATTAACATAAAGAATATCATCATTAGGCCCTACTTCTACACCATTGGTTGTGCCCATATTTTTTTCAAGTAAATGAAAGCTTCCGTCCTTATCGACCCTCCATAAATTACCTGTAGACTCACCCCAATTCGGATCGGAAGCAAACAAAATGTCATTTTTCATGATAGCTACATCATTGGGTTGATTGATACTATCCTTTTGGTGAGCATAAATACTGAGCTCACGGCTTTTCATATCGATTTGAAGTATGTTATGATTAATATAATCAGCAATGAACATCATAGAAAAATCCGAATTGAAACGAATACCGTTGCCAATACTCCCATTTGGAAGTTCTGCAAATACCTCTGTCCTGCCATTTTCATCTACTTTGCCAATAGTACCCTCTTGATTAAGGTTTACGACATATAGGTTCCCATTAGCATCTACTGCCGGCCCCTCAATTCCAGTAGTGAAAACAGCAGCTGTAAAATCTTTTACTTCTGCCATTTGTGTATTTGACTCCCTATTGCCAGGATTGTTTTGACAAGCGATGGAAAAACAGAGTATAACTATGAACGCGGAGTTTTTCATCTGTAGATATTTAGTAGTTTGTAGAAGTAAATATACAATCAAATTTCATCAAGCCCCCACGCATTTCATTCCGTATATCCGGGACATAGATAGGGCCTGTTTGATAAATTTGAAAGAGATTTGGATACTGACTAAGACATTGGCTAGTACCTGGTCCCTTAAATAATGTTCGTTACGAAGCGTTATTATAGGCATATTCTTAGTGTTATGTTGAATCGAATCATTCTATTATTTTTGGCAGTAAAATTTTTCAATTGTTCTATTTTTAAAGTATTAAATTCTTTATTCAGCGTGAGAATAATAAGTTGTTTCTCAACATTTTTCTTGATTTCTACTGTTTTGGTTGCTCAAAAAACCGAACACCTCACTGCCAAGGTTAAAGATGGTGATGGTTTGATAACTTTTTTTAGTCGCTATCAAATTTCAAAGAACGACTGTGTTGAAGATTACTTCAGGATATTAAATGAACTTGCTGAAGATCAATCTTTATTGAAAGACAAAGAATACCATTTACCAATTCTGGTTGTACAACACGATGGTAAAAGCATAAGATCCTCAATAGGCATTAATGATTGGGACCTGGCCAGGAAAATAGAAAAATACAACAGAGATATGTTGAACAGTGGGTTGAGAGAGCAGGACTTTCTGGAGGATCAGCAGCTTTGGGTACCTTATAATTATCTTAACTGCGATGATGTTCAGATAGTGTCCGATGGGAGTACTCATCTTGACGTTAGCATTCCTGAAAAACCAGAAAGGGTGTATACTTTCCCCATATTTGGAGAAGAACATAAGCATGTGACCATAAAAGACTCTAAACTAAAAGGAGCGGTTTTCTATGTTGTTAGTGGTCACGGAGGTCCGGATCCTGGTGCCATGGATCAATTCAAAAATGAAACGCTGTGCGAAGATGAGTATGCTTATGACGTCACGCTTCGATTGGCAAAAAATTTATTGGAACATGATGCCACGGTATATGTGATTACTCGGGATGACGATGACGGTATTAGGGATGGTGAGATTTTGCCATGCGATAAGGATGAGACCTGCTGGAAAGATAAAAAAATACCCAGAAATCAAGTACGCAGATTAAATCAGCGGGCTGATGCGATCAATAAACTTTATGCGAAAAACAAAAAGGCAGGTTATAAAAAGCAATTAGCAATAGTACTTCATGTGGATTCGAGAAACAACAGGGATGAGCAGATCGATATGTTTTTTTATCATAAATACAAGCATGATAAAGGCAAGAAAATTGCCAATACCTTGATGAAAACCATTGGGGACAAATATGATCATTATCAGAAAAACAGAGGGTATAATGGTTTGGTAAAAACCAGAGAACTCTACATGCTAAGAAAATGCAAGCCAACTTCTATTTTTATTGAATTGGGTAATATTAGAAACAAAAAGGATCAGAAACGAGTTGTCATTGAACAGAACCGCCAGGCAGTGGCTGATTGGTTAAAAGATGGCGTGCTTGATATAGAGTTAAGTGAATTTTAGAATTCAGATCAAATCTTTTATCTTAATGTTTGTCAAAGCCTAAACAAAATGGAAGAAAAAATCATGACACTCCATCCACAAGGAAAGGCGGGCGTTAATATCCTGAAAAGAAGATATGATCAGGTAAAAAATTCACTGATTGAAATTTTAGAAGAAACCGGTGAGATTACGTTCAAAGAGCTTTGTGACCTGGCTGATGAAATATTAAGGAGTAATAATTTTGATGGAAAAACACTTTGGTATATTGTAACGGTGAAATTAGATCTTGAAGCCCGTAAGATTATCGAAAGAGTTCCGAAAACCAGTCCGCACAAAGTAAGGCTCGTGCCATAATATTTGAATCTTCCATATATTCTTTGGTCAAATCGTAGAACAAACTTCATGGATCAATAGTATCCCATATTCCTACTCAAATTTCTTTTTAAAGCCACTTTGTAGAGGATTAATAGAATTAATTCCTTGAGTTTTCATTTGATTTTTATTGATATTTGAAACGAGTTTAAAGGATTCGAAACCACAATATAAACTATGATGACTTCAAACATGTCTTCCATAAATGGTTCTGCTTCAACCGGGAAAACCAACCATCATATACCTGATTTTTCGATAGTGGAAGCTGAGGAGGTGATGCGTCAATCTTTTGGAATAGCCGGTACCGCCAAACCACTGGGAAGTTATATTGATCAAAACTTTATGATTGAAAGTACTTCAGGAGAGCGATACATTTTAAAGATTGCCAATCAATCGGAAGCCATGGAATTTGTAAAAGCCCAGGCCGATATTTTGAACTTTTTAGAAAAGTCCGATGGTGGCAACAAATATCCGAAAAGCGTTAAGTCCCCTAATGATCAGGATATTATTATCGTGAAAAATGCTAAAGGAGAACAATTCAGGGCAAGATTGTTGACTTTTTTAAATGGAACTTTCATGGGAGAGATGCAGCATCATGACGAACAGATGCTTGAAAGCCTCGGCATATTTCTAGCGGAAATGGACAACCATATGGAGCGGTTTTCCAATGCTTTTTTGGTTACTAATAAAAGTGACTGGAATTTAAAATATGCATTGGATGCCAAAAAACATCTATCGTTGATCAAGGATCCTCAGAAAAGAAATTTGGTTAACCATTTCTTTTTTCAGTTTGAAAGTTTTGCACTTCCTATCCTGAGCGGGCAACCTCAATCCATTATTCATGGGGATGCAAATGAGCTGAATATACTGGTAACGGAAAACAAAGTCAGTGGTATCATTGATTTTGGTGATATGAACTTTTCTTATACCATTAATGAATTAGCCATTGCATTGGTGTATGCCATGATGGACAAGGATGATCCGTTTGATAGTGCTTCCCATGTTGTCAAAGGGTATAACCAAATCAAGGCTTTGACCGAAGAACAGATTGAAATCTTATACTATCTGATAGCCACAAGATTATGTGTGAGTGTGTGCATGTCCTCATATTCTGCATCGAGAGATCCTGGCAATGAACACACACAGATAAGTGAGCGGCCCGCCTGGGATTTGCTGGAAAAGATGGTTGCTACAAATCCAATCTATGTTAGAACCCTTTTTTTAAGGGCTTGTGGATTTAGGGTTTCAGATGAAACAAATTATGATACGCTCCTTCAACGCAGGAAGACATCCCTTAATAACAATTTGAGTATAAGTTATGGCAAAGACCCACTTAAAATTGTCAAAGGAGCAATGCAATACCTTTATGATGATAAGGGAAATGCCTATTTGGATTGTGTTAACAATGTTTGTCATTTGGGACATTGCCATCCCGAAGTTGTAAAGGCGGGTCAAAAACAAATGGCCGTCCTCAATACAAATACACGATTCCTTTCTGATCACATATTAGATTATGCGGAACACCTCGCATCGAAATTTCCGGACCCATTAAAGGTAGTTACCTTCGTATGCTCAGGGAGCGAGGCTAATGACCTGGCGGTGAGAATGGCTCAGACCTATACGGGAGGAACAGACATGATCGTCATCGATCATGCTTATCACGGAACATCAAGAGTTGATCAGGATCTCAGCCCCTATAAGTTTAATAGCAAGGGCGGGAGGGGTCAGGCTTCCTACATACACGTGGCTGAAATGCCAGACTTGTATCGAGGTAAATTTAAAGCAAACGATCCTGAGGCCGGCGAAAAGTATGCCGAATATGTAAAGGAACATTTAGAAAGAATTGAGAGCCAAGGGAAAAAAATAGCGGGGTTTATTGGAGAATCGGTGTTAGGTTGTGGAGGCCAGATTGTATTGCCGGACGGTTACTTTGAAAAGGCCTTTGAGCATGTGAGAAATGCCGGAGGTGTGTGCATTGTTGATGAAGTACAGGTTGGATTTGGACGGGTTGGCTCACATTT
Source organism: Splendidivirga corallicola (assembly GCA_030442035.1). Taxonomy (GTDB): domain Bacteria; phylum Bacteroidota; class Bacteroidia; order Cytophagales; family Cyclobacteriaceae; genus Splendidivirga; species Splendidivirga corallicola. The sequence continues at coordinate 178,906 of JAUJEA010000011.1, read as the reverse complement.
CTGGGGGTTTGAAACACAGCGCGCAATACCTGATATCGTTACTATGGGCAAACCAATTGGAAATGGACATCCATTAGGGGCTGTGATCACAACTCCGGAGATTGCAGAAGCATTTAACAATGGCCTGGAATATTTTAATACGTTCGGGGGGAACCCTGTTTCTTGTTATATAGGAAAAACGGTTTTGGAAGTTATAGAAGATGAACAGCTTCAAGAGAATGCACAAAAAGTCGGAGCAAAGTTATTAGAAGAATTCAAACGTTTAGGTGAAAAATATTCTTTGATCGGTGATGTCCGCGGTATGGGATTATTTCTTGGCATTGAGCTTGTCAAAGATCATCAAACGCTTGAGCCTGCAGCAGAAGAAGCTGATGTGGTCATTGAGAAAATGAAAGAGCGTGGTATTCTCTTAAGTACTGATGGACCATTACACAATGTGCTGAAGTTCAAACCGCCTATGGTGTTCACGATGGCCAATGCAGAACTGTTTGTTCAAGCCCTTGACGAAATTCTTCAGGAAATAAGCTAAATGAAAATCTCTTTAGTACTTTTCCAAATTTGATAGATACCGTTTAAGATAGCTTCCTGACAAATCTTTCGATAGTAAGCCCTTGAATGATCAATGAGAATAATACGACTATATAGGTAATAGCCACTATCAATTCACGGTTCATTTCCGAGGTTAAAGAAAGTGCCAGTGCGATGGATATACCTCCTCTTAAACCACCCCAGGTCATAATCGCCAGTGCATTTGGGGCGAAGGTTCTGTTAAACTTTAATGTATACGAAGGGACGGCCAAAGAAAAATATCTGACCAGAATGGTTATAATGGTCGCAATAAGCCCTATCCAAATGAAGCTCATTTTGAATGATATGACAATAAGTTCCAAACCTATTAGGACAAAAAGAACGGCGTTAAGGATTTCGTCGATCATTTCCCAAAATTTATTAACGTAATCCCTGGTAATATCCGACATTGTTACTTCCGTTCCATGATTTCCGATCAACAATCCTGCAACAACCATGGCCAACGGTCCGGAAAAATGCATATAGCTTGCCAGGCTATAGCCGCCCATTACCATGGCCAATGAGATCAGGACTTCTGTTTGGTAGTGGTCTATCTTTTTCATCATGAAGTAGCCGGCGAAACCAATTAAGAATCCCAGCCCAACGCCACCACCAATTTCGGTAAGGAGCAAATGCAGTACATCTGAAGCGTGTACATTTTCCAAACCGGCTTTGGCAATTTGAAAAATGGTGAGGAATACTACAACCCCCACGCCATCATTGAATAATGATTCGCCGGTAATTTTAATTTCAAGTGATTCGGGAGCCTTAGCTCTTTTTAATATTCCTAAAACCGCAATCGGATCCGTTGGCGAGATTAGTGCCCCAAAAAGTAGGCAATAGATAAATTGAATAGGAGTGCCGACAAGGGTCAAAGTATAATATAAAAGAGTACCAACAATAAATGTTGACATCAGTACACCTATCGTGGCAAAGCTTAAAATTGGCCATTTGAACTTGGCCAATTTCTTTAGGTCCGTATGCATCGCACCAGCGAAAAGTAAAAAACTTAGCATAAACTCTAACAGAAACTCAGAGAAATTCAATCTGGTCAATGCGTTGCTTACCTCATTAGCAAATCCAGGAGAGACGGCGCCAAGTCCAATAACAACCAGTGATAAAAAAATACCTGCGATCATTAAACTGATCGTGGTGGGTAATTGTATGAAGCGCTTATTCAGAAAAGCAAATACTGCTGAGAGTGTGAGAATTGCTGAAAAAATATGCAGAATGTCCATGAAGGAGCTTTTTATGGTTTGCTGATATTGAAGTTTTTCAATATCAGCAAACAATTTTATCAAAAGTAAGAAACGGATATTTTAGGCTAGTGCTGCCTTGATTGCATCAAAGTTGGGAAGATCAGTAGGTGTTTCCAAAACCTCGGCATATTTTATGGTACCTTCACCATCAACTACAAAGGCAGATCTTTTTGATACACCTTTTAAACCCAATACAAATTCTTCATAGATAGCACCATAAGCGCTTGACGTCTCTTTGTTGAAATCTGAAAGAAGATCGAAATTCAGATTTTGTTCTTCTTTGAATTTTCCTAATGAAAAAGGTGAATCAACGGAAATAGCTACAACATCAGCATTTATATTAGAATAGTTTCCGATATCATCCCTGATAGTACAAAGCTCTGTTGTACAGGTACCTGTGAAGGCCATTGGGAAAAATAGAATGACTAAATCTTTGTTCTTGAAGTCTTCAAGACTTATTTCTTTTTTTTCGGTATTGACCAGTTTAAATGACGGAGCTTTATCACCAATCTTTAGAGCCATAACTTTTTATATTTTGTTCGCTAAATATTTATAAATTAATGGCAATAAAAATAGAGAAATCATCCTTTATTCTCATGATAAAATGGCAGGATTCTTTTCAAAAAATAGCATGAATTTTGAGGAAGCAATAATATTTTAACACCTTAACCATGAAACAATTCTTGCTATGCGCATTGGGTCTTATGAATGGGTGGAACCTGGCCAATGCCCAGAATACAAAAGACACCACAGCAATCACCATTTTAGTTATAGGTCTTGATAGCACACGTTTTTCATCCAATGTGTTTAAGATCGATGACCTTGCCTATTATAATGATGTTCCTGAATCTGAAGTGATCAAACATTATAGTGATGCGATACTGGAGGTATTCGATCGGATAAATACGACGAATATACATATAGAAATACCCGACAATAAGGTGGTGCAAGACATCTTTAGAAGCGAATGGTTTGTTGAGAGGGTGAACAGAAAAGGAGAAACTTTTCTGGCTATTGATATGAACCAGGAGGCATTCAAGCATATTTTGGAATTCCTCAAAAGTAAAAAATCAGACTACCTACTGGTGCTCAATTATTATGAGATTTTTAAAAAGAAAGTACCGGAAAAGATAAGCTATGATCTGAAAACAAAACATTTTTTAGATTTTGAATTATTTAATTCGGAACTCAAATCGTTAAGACAAGAGCGCCATTCATTCACTTCAAGTAATATAGAAGCACATCTAAATCAATATTACTATGCCAGGTTTGCCAAGGATATGATGTATTGGATAAGTGCTGATAGGCAGGGAAATGATAAATTATCACTCGAAGAGAATTACTTGAATTTCAGAGAAAAAACGATCAAAGAATCATTTGGTTTTGGTGCTTCATTAGGTGTCGATTCTCCCTATGGGTTATTCGGTATTCTTGCCTCCAGGTATCTAAATAATAGCATGGAGTTTTCAGGCGGGATTGGGTACGGATTCAGTGGATTCAATGTTGGGATAGGGATCAGAAATCACTTCACAAATTTCTCAGATGAAATAAAGCGTTTCCCAATCAAACCATTCATCGGCATTCATTATTCTTATGCAACCGGAAACACCTTTAGGCTTGGTGGTGAGAAAGATGAAGATGGAAATCAACTGGATCCGGATGATGTGAGTGAACATGAAATCCTCTCGGACCACAGCATACATTTTACCAGTGGATTGAGATATGTCTTTCAGAACCAGGCTGTCCTTTTAAATGCAGGCTATGCTTTTGCCTTTGGAAATCATGATGCACTTTACCTTTCGGGTAAACAATCGTCTTTTCGCGAAAAATTTGCCAACCTATTCGCCAAAGGAGGATTACAGATCTCTTTTACCTATATTTATTATATAAATAATTGATTATTAACTCCTTTCAGATCTTGGCAGTTTGTTTCATAAAATTTTGGACCGAGAATGCAACTGTTGATTTCAGCTTTGGTCTTTAGGTTGTTAATTCAATTACAGAAAGAAATTGGATCTCAAACATGAACATAACTATAATCAAATGAAACACATACACAGACTCATTTTGTCGACAGTGATGGCTGCCATGTATCTCACAGCTTTAGGTCAGGATACTGAGGATAGATCACTCCCATCATTTAGTAAAGTAACAGTTTCCCAAGCCATCAAAGTAGTTTTGGTAAAAGGAAATAAAGAAAGCGCCAGCATCGAGGTGCGTGGTGCAGAAACGGACGATGTCAAAACTGATGTTTCAGGAAGTGCCTTGAGGATCAGAATGAACAGTGATCGAAGATATAAGAATGTAGATGTCAAGATCCGTTTGACTTACAAAGAGATTGAAGAGATAGAAGTGAACTCAGCAGCAAAGATTGTGACTGAAAGTGCCATCAAGACAGATTATCTCGAGGTCAGTGCCACAAGTGCTGCAGATGCTGTTCTGGAGGTTGAAGTGGAGGAATTGAGTATAGATGTTACTAGCTCAGGAAGCGTTGAGGTTTCGGGTAATGCCACTGTACAAGACATTTCAGTGACAAGTGCCGGTTCTATTGATGCCTTTGATTTGGTAAGTGAAGAAGCTTCGGTTAAAGCGACAAGTGCCGGTAATGCAAGAGTACACGCAGTGAAAAGACTTGAGGCAAGTGCCAACAGCGCCGGGAGCATTAGGTATAGAGGAAATCCGGCTAAGACCAATGTTCGCTCAAATAGTGGAGGCTCTATTCGCAGAGTAAATTGATAAATTTCCAATTTCGAAAGGGTGTCTCTTTGAGGCACTCTTTTTTTTGCCAAGCCAAGAAATATTGCCAATATTTTTAGTATTAATACTATAATTTTTGGTAATTTTATTGAAAATTATAGTAGCTATGGAAGACAAGTATTTTAAAGGGCGGGGAGCCCAGTTCAATACCAGGAATTCTTTCTTAAAGAATGAGTATGTTTTTGAGCACATCGAAGGTTTGGATGAAGAATATATGGAAAGGCCCAGGACACAGATCTTCTATGAAAGCCCTCAGAATATAGTTAATAAAGTTGAAAGCCCTGATCTGCGCTTTTCATGGTCGATGAACCCGTATCAGGGATGTGAGCATGGTTGCATTTACTGCTATGCACGAAATGTTCATGAATATTGGGGCTTTAGTGCGGGAATAGACTTCGAGACCAAAATTATTGTAAAGCCTGAAGCACCTCAGCTATTGGAAAAATTTTTCAATCGTCCCAGTTGGAAAGCTACACCAATTATGCTGTCTGGTAATACTGATTGTTATCAACCCCTAGAAAGAAAATTTCAGATCACAAGAAACATTCTCAAAGTTTTTGCAAAGTACGGAAATCCGGTTGGTATCGTCACAAAAAATAGTCTTATACTAAGAGATCTTGATGTATTGAAGGATCTCTCCTCAGAAGGATTGGTGCATGTATTTCTGTCTGTCAATAGCCTTGATGAGAACCTAAGACGCATTATGGAACCGAGAACTGCCAGCGCCAAAAAAAGGATTGAAACTATCGCGAGGCTTTCAGAGGCAGGAGTTCCTTCAGGTGTTATGGTGGCCCCGATTATTCCTGCATTGAATTCGAAGGATATTGTCAGAATAGTTGAGAAAGCGTCCAAGGCTGGGGCATTGGCTGCAGCCATGACTGTAGTAAGGCTGAATGGTGCTATTAAACACCTATTTAAGGATTGGCTGGAGAAAAATTTCCCGGAAAGATTCAATAAAGTTTGGCATCAAATTGAGCATCTGCACAATGGACAAGTTAATGATAGCGAATGGGGACGCAGAATGCGCGGTGAAGGTCCAATTTCCGATGCAATAGTATCCATGTTTAAAACAGCCGTGAAACACCATTTTAAAGGTCGTGTATTGCCCCCTTTGAATGTTGATAGATTCAGGAAGGGAGGAACCTTGAATTTGTTTTAGTTTGATTGTTTAAAATTTTAGCCAGTTAACGTTGAACTGACACTTAATACTTATAATAGTAGGGCGGGTTGTTTTTTGACAGGTTTTCTTATTTCTTGGATTTCCTTGCATCCTGTTCCTTCACAAAGCTTTCAAAGTTTTGCAGAGCCAGTTCAAAATGATTCACATATGAACGGTCAAAGCCTACCTTACTTGAATTAATAGCTTTCTTGACTGCTTTTCTATTCACTAAGTTAATCATGAGTTTTAATACTTTACTTTTGGTATAAATGACTTTTAAACGAGGTTCTCATTAAAAAGTTAAAGACTTTTCAACTAATACAGTTGAAACTGCATTTGCCCCTACCCTTCAATTCGGACACTCAACAATTAATTCTTTATTTCAATTTTAGCAAAGACAAAATTGCTGCTAAAAAGTTTCCAATGTAACGTGATTATCGCCGATTTATTTGTGGCTGCAAAGGTAAATTATTTATAGCTTAAAATAAAAAGGAGAGCTATTGCTCTCCGGGGCACTGTAGCTAGATGTTCAATTTCAGTAACCATCTCAAATTGTAACAACTTGCTACGATCTATATTTATGGAAGACTCTCCAACACAAGGTTGAGGAATGCTTCTCTTGAATTTTCAAAATGTAAAGAACGATACCAACCATTAATCAATTAGTGTGCCAAAATATTTGTTGACCTGAAAAAATTGATGGAAGTTACTGGCATCAAGGAGGTAAAAATGATGTATAGATAGATGTCCTGCTTTAATGGGAGTTGAAGTAAAATGAAATAGATGAGTTGCCGCTGCTATATTTAAATAGCCCTAATGACAACATCAAAACGTTTATTATTAAAAGAGTGTTTCTAAATATCTCCAAAAAAGTGTCTCGAAATCGGACATTTTTTTGTGCAATTGTGAACGGATTGTTGCAGTACCAAATGATTGATAAATAAGAATTTTAAAGGTCACTGATCCAGCATTATGAAATATTGAAATGGATATTGAATATATACCATATTTCAGATTAGTATGCTTTCTATCCAGACCGAATGTAGGAAAACCATTACTGATTCAGTGAGGTGGTAATACACAGTTTGTATAAATGATCAACAAACTTTATAACTCCCGAACCCAAATGTTTCTAAAGGCCACTGGATTTCCATGGTCCTGTAAAGAAATTGACATTTTTTCCGGGTGACTTTTGTATTTTGGTTTTCCAATATAGACCGTTGGGCCATTTAGCTTCACATGATTATGTATTAGCACTCCATTGTGAATGATCGTCATATGGGCAGCCCTACCCAATGATCCATCTTCTTTGAAAAGTGGAGTAGTAAATATTATATCATATGTTTGCCATTCCCCGGGTTTTTTACTGACATTTACCAAGGGTATGTGTTGTTTGTATATACTTCCCGCCTGACCATTTGAATAGGTGACATTTTCATAAGAATCCAATACTTGAACTTCGTATTGTTCCTGGAGAAATACGCCACTATTTCCTCTTCCCTGGCCTTCTCCTTGAATGACCTCAGGAGATCGCCATTCAATGTGGAGCTGCACATCCCCAAAAACCCGCTTGGTTTTGATTGTACCTTTACCTGCAACCACAACCATAGCACCGTCTTTTATCTCCCACTCCGCTGTGCCATTTTGTCCCTGCCATTCCGACAAATCTGACCCGTTGAATAGCACAATGGCATCCGATGGTGGAGCTGTACCAACTCCAGGTGTAATCACCTTTGGAACAGGTTCCCATTCCTCTGTTAATTTAGGGTCCTTTTGAGCGAAAGTAACAACAGGTAAACAGACTAATATCAGACTTTTCAAAATTCTTTCAGGATATATCATCTTTTAAATTATTATTCTAGAATATATGACAAGCTCTTTTTCAAAGCCCACTAACCTTCATCACCCACGGATGAAAGTTTTAGTAATTCTTGTTAAATATATAACCATTGGGCTAATTTGCCTTTGGTTTTTATAACGAACTTTAATTCCATGATCAAAATAAAGGAACTCAACCATGTAGCATTGCATGTCAAAGATGTTGAGAAGAGTGTAGCATTCTATAAGGACATACTTGAGCTTCGGCCTCTTCCCAGGCCAGCTTTTGATTTTGACGGAGCCTGGTTTCAATTGGGTGATGAGCAGGAACTCCATCTAATTGAGGGAAGATCGCAGGAAGTCGTCTCGAACTACAAAGGCAACCATTTTGCTTTACGAGTAGAAGACATTAATGCAGTCGAAGATTTATTTCTTAAGAAGGGGCTGAAATATCTTCCTAAAAAAACCAGACCCGATGGGGCCTGGCAGATTTTCTTACAGGATCCTGATGGTCATTTTATTGAGTTCACCGAGATACCATAATCTCTATTGATCATTAGTTTTTGAAATCCTTTCTTAACGGTTCAAAAAGATAATCGAGCCCATTGATTTTGATTTCATAAACCAATGCCAACTGCTTTCCAAGTTTTCCGCTTGGAAAACCTTTTGACTGGAACCAACTCAAATAAAATTCAGGTAGGTCAATCAATTTTCTTCCCTTGTATTTACCAAAGGGCATTTCATTTTGGACCAACTCTTTTAGGATCTGTCTGTTTGTAATTTCCAAAACTGTTTTTAATAAAGGTTCTAAATTATCTTTTCATTCCAGGTTGCAACAACTTGAATCCGGTTTTGGATTTTTCCTTATCCACCATCGCTTTTACATCTTGCAAAAGTTCTTTGGCATTGTAAATGATGCCATCTTTTATGGTATATCGCACGCCTCCAACCCTGACCACTTCATTGTCATTTGTCAGCTTAATAGCTCCGGTACCATAAAGTACCTTTAAATTTTCAAGTGGATTTTCCTCAATCAATATCAGATCGGCCAATTTCCCAACCTCAATAGAGCCGATTTCATGATCAGCACCTAAAGCTTGAGCACCTAATAATGTGGCCGATCGTACTACTTCCAGTGGATGAAATCCTGCTTCTCTCAGTAGTTCCAATTCTCTTATATAGGCGAAGCCATACAGTTGGAAAATGAAACCTGAATCCGAACCGGTCGTTACTCTTCCCCCTCTGTTTTTATATTCATTGATGAACTTCATCCATAGCCTGTAGTTTTCTCGCCAGGCAACCTCCTGTTCAGTTCCCCAATAGTGCCAGTATGAACCGTGTGAGATCTTGCTTGGCTGATAAAACTCCCAAAGCTTCGGTAATGTGTAATCTTCATGCCACTCCGCCCTTCTGGCTCTATGCAAGTCGCGACTGGCCTCATATATATTAAAGGTGGGATCCAAAGTAAAATCCAGTGCCAGTAACTCATTCATTACGTTGTTCCAATGTTCCGAATTAGGTTTGGCTGCCTGTTTCCATAATTTACCAGCTTCTTCAAATCGATGTTGTTCGTTTTGATAGTTGTAATCCAATGGATAGTCCTGCACCACTTTATCTTCAAATAATGCCTCAGGTAGTCCATACCAATGTTCCATACTTGTAAGGCCTGCTCTGGCAGAGTTCAATACATTCCATCCAACAACATTCATTTGAGCGTGATGACAAGCTGATCTTAAGCCAAGTTTCTTATTTTCATCCAGAGCAGCTGACATAATTTCCGGACTTGCTCCAAAAAATTTAATACCATCAGCACCTTTTTTAGCATTGTTTCTCACCCATTCTCTTGCTTGTTCAGGTGTATTTATACCGTCTGAACCTTGACCAAAGCTGGTATACGCAAAAATTCTTGGTGCCGTGATTTGGTTTTTTTCACTTCTTTTCTTTTGATCTAAAACCCAATCCAAGCCATTCCCACAAGACGGATCTCGAATTGTTGTAATACCGTGTGCCATCCAAAGCTTGAAAATATATTCAGCCGTTTGATCAGCACTAGTACCTCCTATATGGCCATGCATATCGATAAACCCTGGAAGGAGATACATATCATGCGCATCAATCTCCCTCCCACCACTTTTCAATTTTGGTCTTTGTTCATCGCTGATAGCCACTCCCGGATAACCTACATTTCTGATTTGCACAATTCTGTTGTTCTCAATGACTACATCCACTGGTCCCCGGGCTGGTGCGCCAGTACCATTGATCATTTTGGCACCCCTTATTATTAATTGATTAAACGGACCTTCACCCTCTGCACGATCAGGAGCTTTTGGAATTTGGCCGGATACCAGTGTATTAAATGAGATGATGATAGCAGTTAAGCAACTTTTTACAATGAGTTTACTCTTCATGAGTTTTGGGTTAGTTTGCCGTAATATAATTAACCTTAGATTGAAATAAAATAAATATCAGCGAGCTGTTCGAATGGTTTTTAAATGATAGAACTCACTCTCCGGAAGGTGAAATCAAACATATAAAAATGGATTTTTGACCCTTAGTTCAATCAAACATTGAAAAAAGATAGGTAAAAACTCTAATCCAGATATAGGGCGATCTGTTACCTCCAATGTTGAAAGATCATTATTTCCAAAAAAAGGAATTTCATTTTGATTTTTTTTCAAAGCAAAGAAATCCTCTTACTTAAAAACTTTGCACATTTCGATCTTTTCAACCAGCAAGGAAGAGAACCCCACTTATAGGAAAATTTCCTAATTTCTAAATTAGGTTGTTTTGCTGATGATAAATAACTCCATTTGATGATACCTTTGAATCACATGGTTTTCAAATGCAGATAAAAAAGGATTTTCCATGCTGGAGGAGGAAAGAATGTGTGGAGATAGAAAATGGAAAATCCTTGTTTTCAAATCATGTTACATAGCATTCAAAGAGTATTTTATGTTCAACTATGTATTTCCTTAATGTATCCTTTTGTTGGTAATATATACACCTGCAATTATGATAAATATACCAATATAGTGTCCTATTAACAATATCTCACCGTCGATCAGGCCCCATGCGATTGCTATAATTGGTATGATGTAGGTGACTGTACTGGCAAAGACGGCATTCGTTAATTGTATCAATTTATTAAAATAGATCAATGCGAATGCCGTTCCTACTATTCCGAGGATCAACAAAAAAGTCAGTGCCAATAATGCCCCTTCTTCTCTCAATGTCTTTGGAACAAAATCACTAAAAATAAAGAGATAAATAATGGTTATTGGAGAGGAAAGTAGTAATGAAACACTCGTTATCTCAATTGGCTTCAGATGATGCAAAAATGATTTGATCAGATTCACATTGATTCCATAGCATATTGTTGCGCCTACGACAAAGAAGGCAAAAAAATTGATGTTTCCTATAGAACCTTCGGACCCGGCCAGCATTAAAATGGTGGTTCCTATGAAACCCATTGCAAGGCCAACAACTTTTGACCGGACAAGTTTTTGGTGAAAGAATAATGCTCCCATGATCAAAACAAAAAAAGGAGTCAAAGCATTAAGTATTCCTGTTATTGAGCTTTGCAGCTGAGTTTGAGCAATGGCAAATAAGAAAGCTGGAACCATACTCCCAACCACTCCGGATATAAACAATAGCCAGAGATCCTTTTTTGAAAGGACCCTGAACATTTTTATCGTGAATGGAGCCAGTACCAATGATGCTGATAGAATTCGCAGAGCACCAACCTCTCCAGCACTATAAACAATCAACCCCTTTTTTATAAGAATGAAGGAGCTACCCCAAATGATTGAAAGGAAGATCAAAAGCGCCCATGAAATCAACGGGTTTACAGCGGCATTTTTTTTGGTCATGGGGTTGTGCTGAATGAAAATTCGAATCTGGCAGCAATTTCATCCAACAGTTCTCGAATCTCATGATAATCGTTACACTCAACCAACTTTGTTCGAAATGGTTTAAAATTTGGAATCCCCCTGAAATAATTCGTATAATGTCTTCTCATTTCATAGATCCCTTTTCTATCACCTTTCCACTCTATTGAAAAATCCAAATGTTTTTTGGCAACACTTACACGCTCGTGGATATCAGGCGCCTGCAATTTTTCACCGGTTTTGAAATAGTGTTTTATTTCATTGAATATCCAGGGATAACCTATCGAGGCTCGTCCGATCATAATGCCGTCAACGCCATATTTATTTTTATATTCCAGGGCTTTTTCAGGTGAATCAATGTCTCCATTACCGAATATGGGAATGTGAATATCAGGATGATTTTTTACCTCTGCTATGTAGCTCCAATCGGCTTCACCCTTATACATTTGTTTTCTTGTTCTCCCATGGATAGTCAGAGCCTGAACCCCAACGTCCTGTAATCTTTTAGCAGCCTCAATAATCTTGATAGAATTCTCATCCCAGCCAAGCCGTGTTTTAACTGTTACAGGAAGCGAAACATTATCAACTATCTCCTTCGTCATTGCCTGCATTTTTGGTAGATCAAGCAATATGCCAGCACCTGCACCTTTACAAGCCACTTTCTTAACAGGACAACCATAATTGATATCCAAAATTTCGGGTTGAGCCTCTTCCGCGATCCTGGCGGCTTCCCTCATGGATTCAATTTTGTCGCCAAATATTTGAATACCAATCGGCCTTTCATAATCATAGATATCTAATTTCTTTACACTTTTGGCAGCATCCCTGATCAATCCTTCTGCGGAAATGAATTCGGTGTACATCATGTCTGCTCCATTTTCCTTGCACACAGCTCGAAAAGGTGGATCACTCACATCCTCCATGGGTGCCAATAATAGCGGAAATTCATTGAGTTCTAAGTTGCTTATTTTTACCAATTCAATTTCTATTTATGCTAGAGGTACTGTTTTCAGCTGAAAGCAGCCTCAGGGATAATTAGTTCCATAATTCAAAAATTGCCGTAAATTTACGGCAATTATGAGTAAATTTCTTAATCACGTTCCATTATCTGAAAACAGACCTCCTTTTATCTCCTTTCTTGTTGTCCTTTTGATATCCTTAGGGTGTTTTCAAGCAATAGGCCCGATCATCGGTATGATTGTGGTTTTGCCTTTTTTTGATTTTGATCTGACCAACCTATTGGAAGTGCTGGGCAATGTTACGCAACACCCTGAAGCTAAAGTGCCAGTCATCCTAATTCAGGGGATTGCTTCATTTCTGGGGTTCATACTGGTTCCTTTGATTTATTTACGATGGAGTGAAAAAAAACCGCTATCCATTTTTTTTAACAAACAATCAATAGCACCAATCCCAGTATTATTGACCTTCTTCCTGACCTTGACCTTTATGGTTGTGAACTCTTTTTTTATTGAGTGGAATATTAATTGGGACTTGCCTGATGCTGTTTCGGAATTTGAGAATCTGGCAAGATCATTTGAGGAAAGTGCCCGGTTGCAAACAGAGTTTTTGACCACATTTGATAATCCGGGTCAGTTTATCCTGGCGCTAATTGTCATAGCTGTCATTCCGGCATTTGGCGAGGAATTGTTGTTCAGGGGTTTTGCTCAAAATTATTTGAATAAGATTACCGGAAATATTCATGCAGCCATTTGGATTACAGGCTTTCTATTCAGTCTTTTTCATCTGCAATTCTATGGATTAGTTCCAAGAATGTTGTTGGGGGTTTTATTCGGTTATCTCTATCTGTGGTCAGGGAGCCTGAGTACGGCAATTATCGCACACTTCATAAACAATGGATTCACACTGATCATGATCTATCTTTATCAACTTGGGCTCATTGAAATTGACATAGAAGCTCAGGAATCTATGCCATTTTCCACAATAGCCATTTTTGCAACGGTATTTATTACACTGGCTTTCGCATTCAGGAATTATTTTAGCAAAAAGATTCAAGTTGAAACCTAGAATTGTCGAATTGTGTGTATACTTGGTTATTGATGTTTACGGAACTTCTATTTTTAAAAACATTGTTTCATGAGCGGTTGGCAAAGTGTATTTAAAACCGAGCTGGACTTTCGTGCAGAAATAGTCAAAGACTTTTTGATCAATAAGGATATTTCTGCTGTCATTGTAGATAAAAAAGATTCCAGTTATCGCCTTGGTTTATATGAAGTGCACGTCCCTGCCGAAGATGTTTTAAGAGCAATAAATCTAATCAATAATGACATTAAGTTTGAGTAAGTATAACAACCTCACTCAAAGGATCATTACAGCGCTGGTTGGTCTTGTTATTTTAATTGGCTGTGTGTTTTGGAGTGAATGGACCTACTTCGCGATTTTTTTTATGATCTGTATGTTCACGCAATGGGAGTTCTATAAATTGATCGGATTGGATGGTATGGTCCCGCTCAAGTTTTGGGGAACATTCTCCGGCTCACTCATTTTTTCTTTAACGTTTTTTGTTGAAAAAAATATGTTGCAGCCATCTTATTATTTAGTCATCTTTCCTCTGGCTTTCAGTATTTTTTTTATCAAACTTTATAAAAAAGATGAAAAAAAACCATTTACCAATATAGCATTTACCTTTCTGGGGATTATCTATGTAGCGTTGCCATTTGCTTTGATAAATTTTTTGGCGTTTCTAAATGGATCATACAGCTACGAAATTCTATTAGGCATTTTATTATTACATTGGGCCAGCGACACGGGAGCCTATTTTGCAGGTGTTAGCTTCGGGAAAACCAAATTATTTGAAAGAGTGTCACCGAAGAAATCATGGGAAGGTAGTATAGGAGGGGCCTTACTGGCTCTGTTGATTGCCTATCTGGTTTCTTTATATTTTCATGACCTAGACCTGTGGCAATGGCTCAGCCTGGCTGTAATTGCCATCGTTGCAGGAACTTATGGAGATCTCGTGGAATCACTCTTAAAGAGAAGTATCCAAATAAAAGATTCCGGCAGCACTATTCCTGGTCACGGCGGCTTTCTGGACCGCTTTGATGGGCTACTGCTTTCATTGCCCTTTATGGTTGCGTGCCTTAAAATATTCTATGTTACTCCATAAAGTCTCTCCTCAAAAAAAGATTATAACCTGAAACATGTAAGGATTAAAGGTATTTATCTGGTTTTCACAGAGAAAACTTAAGTAGCTTTAAATCGAATTTAAGCAATTTAAAATGTGTTATTAGTATATTGTTTTTATATAAAACGCTAATATTGCACTTGAATTTAACAACATAAATCAAAAAAATCATTACAGAGTTAGCATGGGATATATAGAACCCGCTCCGATAAAGGATAAGGAGAATCCTTTTGAGTCGATGATGTCCAGGTTTCACATTGCTGCTGAGGCTTTGGGTTTGGACGACGAGATGTACAACGTATTGAAATCTCCAGCAAAGCAAGTAATCGTTACATTGCCCATTACCATGGACGATGGATCTATTAAGGTATTTGAAGGATATCGTGTAATTCACTCAAACATATTAGGCCCTTCAAAAGGTGGTATTCGATATGACATGGGTGTGAGTCTGGATGAGGTAAAAGCACTCGCAGCCTGGATGACCTGGAAATGTGCTGTGGTGGATATACCCTATGGCGGTGCTAAAGGTGGTATCAAATGCAACCCGAGAGAAATGTCGGCCGGAGAGATCGAAAGATTAACAAGGGCCTATACTTCAGCCATGGCACAGATCTTTGGTGCTGATAGGGATATTCCAGCACCTGATATGGGTACAGGCCCCAGAGAAATGGCCTGGATGATGGACGAATTTTCCAAAGTGCAGGGGATGACTGTAAACTCAGTTGTAACAGGAAAACCTATTGTATTGGGAGGTTCTCTTGGAAGAACTGAGGCCACCGGTAGAGGAGTAATGGTATCAGCGCTGGCTGCTATGGAAAAACTTAAGATCAATCCTTATCATGCCAGTTGTGCAGTGCAGGGCTTCGGAAATGTAGGTTCATTTGCTGCATTGTTGCTTGAGGAAAGAGGTGCCAATATAGTAGCAATTAGTGATTTGAGTGGTGCTTATCACAATGCTGATGGCATCGACATTAAAGAAGCTATTGCTTATAGAGATAGAATGAACGGTTCTTTGGAAGGTTTTTCAGGAGCGGAAAAAATCAGTAATGAAGATCTTTTAACATTGGATGCCGATGTGCTTGTTCCTGCTGCCACAGAAGATGTGATCAACGTGAAAAATGCTGAGAAAATTAAGGCTAAGCTGATTGTGGAGGGAGCCAATGGCCCGACTTCAGCGAAAGCTGACGCCATTATAAATGATAAGGGGATTATGGTGGCACCTGATATTTTAGCAAATGCGGGTGGTGTAACCGTTTCATATTTTGAATGGGTGCAGAACAGGCTAGGCTATAAGTGGACAGGTGAGCGCGTCAACCGCAGATCCGATAGGATCATGAAAGATGCTTTTGATAACGTTTACCTAACTTCCAAGGAATACAATGTTTCTATGAGAATAGCCGCTTATATTGTTGCTATTGACAAAGTAGCCAAAACATATAAATACAGGGGAGGCTATTAAAAATGCCTCCTATTTTTTTGTTATACAAATTATTCATCGACCATGACCATTCATAAGGAAGGGCGTAATTCGATAGCCTTGGTAATTATTGTGAATGCAATTTTAATTGCCCTGAGCTTTACTATTTTTAAAGAGAATGATACAGTTGGAGCTATACTGGTAGGTATCGGTGCCATACTGCTGATTATGATCTTGCAATTTTTTAGAAATCCAAAAGTCAATCCCAGGGTAAATGAGAACTACGTTCTGGCACCTGCTGATGGAAAGGTGGTTGTCATTGAAGATACCGAGGAGCAAGAGTATTTCCAGGATAAGAGAAAGCAGATCTCTATTTTCATGTCTCCCGTTAACGTACATGTAAACCGCAGTCCTATTTCCGGTTCGGTAAAATATTTCAAATATCATCCTGGTAAATATCTTGTGGCCTGGCATCCTAAATCAAGCACGGATAACGAAAGAACAACCGTTGTTGCAGAAATGCAGAATGGTCTTGAAATACTTTGGAGACAAATAGCCGGGGCCATGGCAAGACGGATAAAATGTTATGTAGATGAGGGGGATCGGTTGATTCAGGGAAATGAATTTGGCTTTATCAAATTTGGCTCAAGGGTAGACGTTTTCCTTCCGCTCGATGCTGATGTGAAGGTAAATATTGGAGACAAAACCAAAGCAGGAATTACAGTCATCGCGGAACTACAATAATTCCAATGATATTGTAAAATCCTAAGAATTGAACCAACAAGCTCTAGGCCATCATTTCTTCAGGCTCTTCGATTTTTTTATAAGGACCATCAGAGGGTAGGCTTATGCCAGGTGGTAAGTCTATCTTCGGAGACGTTGGAACGTCAATGCCCCCATCATCATCATTATTATCTTCCCCCGTTTTCAAATTTCTTTTCCTCATGAGTGTGAACATGAAGTAGACCAATATGACATAGGCCATACTAAAAAGGATAAGATTGAAGACATAACTGCTCATTGCAAACTTGAAAAAATAAATTATAGTAATTTAATCAATTCATCATCACAATTCAACTACATAATGCATTGATTTCTTACTTCTTATAAACGTGATTCTAATTATGATCGTTCTGCTATTCATTATATATTAGTCATATTTGTTGAACAAAATTGTCTTGTTTACGTCAATCCACTTGTTCCTATATCCATCAAGTTCATAAAGAATCAATAAATTAACCTGAACAGAATCTTTCTTCAGATATGGTAATCGAACTGTTTGAATTGCAGTAATTTCACATTTATCATAGATGTAATTTAAGCATTTTAGTAAAGTTTTGTTATTCCATCTAATCTCTTATTTTTGCGCTTCAAGCGTGTAGATTTTTTACTATTTGGTATAAGTTAAATACATTTTCTTCGTTTCCGCTTAACTGGTAACGGAACAAAACGATCCAATTAATGAAGCTAGGCTTTATTTTAAATGATAACGAGACTTCCTTGTTTATTCTTTTTGGAATAATAATCGTTACTTTTTTGATTATCGATTTGGGAGTGCTCAATAGGGAAGCCAAAAAGATTTCTACGGAATCTGCGCTTTATCAAACAATATTTTGGATTGTCATTTCAGTGGCCTTTGGTTTTGTCATTTACTTTTATGATGGTGGCTCAGAACCCATGTTTGAATACTTCTCAGCGTATATTACCGAGAAGGCACTTTCTGTAGATAATATATTTGTGATTATCTTGATTTTGAACTACTTCAAAGTTGAAGAGCAGTACTATCATAAAATATTGTTTTGGGGTATCCTTGGAGCTATTGTCTTCAGGGCGGTTTTTATCTTTGCCGGTGTTTTCCTGGTCTCTAAACTGCACTGGGTACTTTATATTTTTGGTGCATTTTTAGTTTATTCAGGGATAAAATTATTCTTTGAAGACGGTGAGGAAGATTTTGAGCCGGAGAAGAGCCCGGTAGTGAGACTCTCCAGAAAATATCTGAAAATTACAAAAAGTCATTTTGGTGGAAAGTTCATAGTATCAAGTCCTAAGGGATTCTTGTTTACTCCTTTATTCATGGTCTTAATTTTGATTGAAACCACCGACTTGATATTTGCTGTTGATTCTATCCCTGCAGCGTTCGCTATCACAAAAAGTGAATTTATCCTTTATACATCCAATATCTTCGCTGTACTTGGTCTTAGAGCCATGTTCTTTTTGTTGGCTGGTATCTTGAACCGGTTTTATCTGCTTCAAAAGGGATTGGCTTTTGTACTTTCTTTTATAGGAGTAAAAATGTTATTGGAAATGTTTAGCCTGCATATTCCTATCTATGTTTCGTTTGCGGTCATTCTGGGCACTATAACCTTTTCTATTCTTTTCTCAGTTTTCAGGCCAAAACCAGAGGTAGAGTAACTATCCGAATTGTATAATACCTAGCCTTAATTAAAAGTCAAGGAAAATCCTTGGGTTAATATTGACAAAACAATAATAGCCTCAAAGGATGGTTATTAAATCGAAACTATTTTGGTAAGCATGTTCAAATCTTATTCACTTCTCTTCTATTTTCTGGTGGTTTTTCAATACGCCTATGCGCAGGAAAAATACGTGTTGCAGGAAAATTTTGATAACAACAAGAGAAACTGGAGGCTTTATAACCACCAATCCAACCAAAGCAAAATTATTTCAGGAAAGCTCAAATGGAAATATAATGGGTCTTCAAGTTTGAGTATTGCGAATTACATCAATAGGCTGTCGTCCAAGCATGATTACACAGTAGAAGTACTCATAGATTCAAAGCTACCGGGAAGTGAAAGCGGACTAATTTGGGGTGCAATTAATGATAACAATGCCAATTATTTTTTGCTCAAGGGGAAAAAATATAAAATTTTCCGATTGAAAGATGGCAAATACACATCAGTGAAAGATTACACCCTCAATCTGAAAATCAGATCAGACTACAATCTTCTCAAGATTGAGAAAAAAGGGTCGAAAGTTCTTTATTATGTGAATGATAAATTGTTGGAAGAACTACCGTACAGTGGTGATCTGGGGAAATTATTTGGAGTAACGATTTGGAATAAAGGTAGTATTGAAGTAGATAAGTTATCTATTAAGGGTCGATTGTTGCCTATTAACGTAGCATCAGAACTTCATTATCCCGAAAGCCCAGAAAATCTTGGGAAAAAAATAAATACAACTTTTGAAGAACTAACCCCGGTCATTAGTCCTGATGGAAAAAGCCTGTATTTTTCCAGGCGTTTTGATCCTAAGAACATTGGAGGCGCAGGTGATCATCAGGATGTTTACCGTTCTGAATTGATAGGTGAAAGATGGACGGAGGGCGCCAATTTAGGAAGACCAATAAACAATGGAGGACCTAACGCTGTGTTTTCAATCACACCGGATGGTAATACCATGTTGCTTATGAATACGTATCGCAAGGATGGTAGTCAAAAAGGGATGGGACTTTCATTGAGCAAAAGAATCTCAAAAGGATGGTCCGTTCCGGAAGATGTGAAAATGCGCAATTTTTATAACAAGAGCATTTATAATGAATTCTTTTTGAGCAATGACAACAAGATTATCTTGTTGGCTGTTGAACGGGATGATACACGTGGAGGAAGGGATTTATATGTTTCGTTCAACGAAGGGGATGGTATTTGGTCGGTACCGATGAATATGGGAAACAAAGTGAATACACCCGGAACTGAACTCTCCCCCTTCCTGGCCTCGGATGGTAAAACATTATACTTCAGCAGTACAGGGCATCCAGGTTATGGTAAAAATGACATTTTTATGACAAGACGATTGGATGATTCCTGGACGAAGTGGTCTGAGCCGGAAAATGTAGGCCAACCGGTCAACGGTACCGGCTGGGACAATTATTACAGTGTTCCGGCCTCAGGAGAATATGCTTATTTTGTTTCAAGCAATCGTTCTTTTGGTAAATCGGATATCTTTAAAATAAAACTTCCCACCAAGGTGAAACCAGAACCTGTTGTGCTTGTATATGGGAAGGTATTGAATAGTAAAACATTGGAACCAATCACCACCGATATTACCTACAGAAACTTAGTTTCTGATAAGGAAGTGGGCATTGCCCAATCAAGAGTGCAGGATGGCTTTTATCAGATCGTATTACCGGTGAACCAGCTTTACAGCTTTTTTGCAGAGAAGACAGGCTTTTATTCTGTGAGAGACAATCTTGATCTAAAAGCATTAAATGGCTATAAAGAAATTGAACGGGATCTTTATTTGACCCCGATTGAAATTGGGCAAACTGTTAAATTAAATAATGTGTTCTTTGTTAGAAGCAAGCCAATATTAAAAGAATCATCATATCCTGAATTAGACAAACTGGCTAATATGTTATTGGAAAATGCTTCATTGAGAATAGAATTGGCCGGACATACCGATAATTTGGGTAGCCCAAGACTGAATCTGGATCTTTCGGAACAGCGAGTAAATACAGTGAAAAATTATCTAATAACTAAAGGTATTGCAGAATCGAGAATTTCAGGAAAAGGTTACGGTGGATCAAAGCCTATAGCGGATAACTCAACAGAAGATACCAGAAAGCTCAACAGAAGAGTAGAATTTAAAATCCTTGATTATTGAGAAGTACTGAACTCCAGGGCATTCAGCGTTTTCTTAATTTGAAGTATATGTCTTTGATTATGTGCAATAAGAAAGGCGATGGCATCTCCCAAACGAAATCTTAATATTTTTCCAAGGGCCGAGGTAATTTTGTTTTTGTTGAGGTTCATTTCCCGGCTTTTCCGAATTACTTCTAATAGACGATTTTGTTGCTCCTGAAACTCGTCTATGATCCTCCTAACTTCCTGGCCAGATTCGTCCTTCAGCTTAGGTTCAAAGGATTTGAAGGTTTTCATGCTGCTTTTGATTTTTCCATTTTCCAATGGCTTCATGGATTTAATAGACCAGCTTCCCATGAATCCGGAGGAATAAAATGATGATCCGTTAGAATTTAATTTTTCTCCTGATATCATTCTTTCTTCCATTTGTGGAATATATAATCTACCGGTGATGTTTAAATGTTCCAGACATTCAATGATGCTCCACTTTCCCGGGGAGGGTTTTTTTAGCAAAAGTGTCTCATCCATTTGTTGCAGTTCGCTTTTTACAAAACCGATAATTTCCATCGTGTCCTGCTTTTGCTGCGCTAAAAAAAGTTCAATCTTTTGTTTTGCCATGATCATTTTGAGTTTTTTACAAATTTAATCAGGAGCGAGTGGCGATTACTTGATCTATATCAAGTTTTAAAGTTTCACTTTTTTTCTTAATCGACTAAACGTTTCAGGTGTCATGGCCAAATAGGAAGCCAAATATTTTTGAGGGATTATTTGCAGACAATGTGGACTTTGAGTCATCAGTCTTCGATACCTTTCTTCAGCAGAAAAGGATAATATAGCCACTTCGCGCAACCCTTTACCTAACAATAACTCTTCATTGAACAATCTGCCCCAACGTTCCACGCTCTTGTACTGATCATACATGGCATTTAATTCATCCCGATGTATGGCATATAAACTGGAATCAACAATTGCCTGGATGTAAAACTGGGTTGGTTTTTTTGTGAGAAGAGAATCATAAGCGCCTGAAAAATCACCATCATAGGTGAATCCAACGCAGATCTCCTCCCCGTCCTTAATATGATAAGCTCTCAGAACACCCTTTTCAACATAATAGAAATACTTCTCAATCTCCCCTGCTTTGATCATGAAGTCGTTTTTGTGAAAGATCTTAGGCCTCCATTTACTACTAAAATCTTCCCATTCCTTATCTGAGAAGGACACCTTTGCAAAAATTTTTTTCCTAAGATTTTCCAATTCCTTGATCAAATTTAATTTATTTTAAAACTATTAATATTTCAAAAAGTGAACAACTTAAGGGCTCAATTGTGTTAGCCATTCAAACCAAGTTTTGTTACAAAGAAATAACATGAGATCAGTAGTAGTTAGTATTATCCAACAAGCACCCATACACCTCTCTTTAAATGAAAGTTTGGAGAAGGCACTGCATTATGGTAATGAAGCTGCCAAAAAGGGAGCCCAAATGATTGTATTTGGTGAAACATGGTTAAGTGGTTATCCGGCCTGGTTGGATCATTGCCCTGATGTAGCATTATGGGACCATGAGCCCGTGAAGGAAGCCTTTGCCAAACTTTATAACAGCTCTATCTCCATTCCTGGACCTGAAATTCAAAAATTCCAGCAATTGGCTAAGAAAAAGAAGATTGTCATCTGCCTTGGAGCCAATGAAGTCCGGAAAACCGGAAAAGGAAATGGTACCGTTTATAATGCGTTATTAACGATTAATGCAGATGGCCAACTGGTCAATCATCATAGAAAATTAATGCCCACCTATACGGAGAAAATGTTATATGGGCAAGGTGATGGTAAAGGTTTAAAATCTGTGGATACGGAATATGGGAGGGTAAGCGGTTTGATCTGTTGGGAGCATTGGATGCCACTTTCCAGGCAGGCATTGCACGATAGCGGAGAAGAGATCCATGTGGCTGTTTGGCCAAAAGTGCATGAGATGCATCAGGTTGCCAGCAGACAATATGCTTTTGAAGGCAGATGTTTTGTCATAGCCGCTGGTCAGATGATGCGCGTGAAAGACGTTCCTGACGGACTTAAATTGCCTGATCATCTGATCGGTAAACCGGAAGAATTTTTACTAAATGGTGGTAGCTGTATCATAGCGCCGAATGGTAAGTTCATTATGGAACCAGTATTTGACAGAGAAGAAATATTGATGGCGGAAATCAATTTGGACGATATTTACAAGGAAAGAATGACCCTTGATGTAACCGGTCATTATGCTCGGGACGATGTTTTTGATTTCAAAGTAAAGAGAAAAAGAAAAGTATGACTTAAAAGATAAAGGCCGAATATCCATTCGGCCCATACCCAGCTATCTAGTTCTTATGTTTGAAAAGATTATTTCATTTTTCCGACAAGATTTTAGATCAAAGACTTAAGAAAAAAGAAATGTTATTATTGATCATACTCTTTTACCTGACGTAAAACAAACATAGTTCAAATTTTTATATGAATGGTCTTACAAGCTTACAAATTTGGGTCAATCAACTTCAAAAAATAAACTATGTATTTAATAGATTCTTTCTTCTGTCTTTCATCTAACTTCTAAAGTCTTTTCAAGCTATTCATATCAACGGCCTCAAATGAGCTGAAAACGGATTCCGGCATAGAATCCAGCACTGTAATACCATTTAATGATCCCCTTCCTCTATTGCCTGAAAGCATGATCGAACCATATTTGTTGTAGTCCGCCCATGGTGTTACGAATCTGGCAGAATCATCATTTGCATTTGAGAAAAATGACCACTGTGTGATCAATCTTGAGTTTTTATCAACAAAAACCTCATACTTATTTTGTGGCGTAACGCCTACCTCTTCAAAGGTGAGTGTGAGCACATCGCTTAATGCTCCCACCTGGGTAGTATCTTCCCTGGTGTATTTTAACGTAACTCCGGAATCTTTAAGCTTGAAAGGCATTACCAGCCAGTAAGAATCGTTGATCCAAATATTTTTTCCAATTTGCACATATTTTGCCAGAGAATCAGGTTGCGTGATTTCACTGCTATCCCTGAAAACCTTTCCCGTCATTTCATGGACATTCAATAGAACCTTGAAGTCGTCCGTGAGGGATTCCACTCTTACATTACCGGTCCATTTATCCCAGTACAATTTCCGTCTTCCAAAAAATTCCCAAACGATGAATCTGGTAGCATCCCAGTTATTTCTTCCGCCCATGGCTTGCATTACCTCATCAGCAATTTCTATGGCCTTTGAATCCGAAGCGACTTCATTAAAGCCATCCATAGCAGGATTATCATCAGAAATTTCAATTGCATCACTAACAGTTTCTTCCTTATGATTTTGTTGTTGGCCTGAGTTACAGCCAGAGAATGCAACCAGAAATAGTAGTCCAACAAGAATGCATAAATGATATTGTCTCATTAGTTTATAATTATGTGTGTTAATAGTTGCGTGTTCCACTGATAAATTTTCCAATAAAACCAACATTCAATATGTATTTTAAGCCCATAGGAGGGACAGTAGGGCTTTTTAATTTTATCAAACTTACTCAAAAATAATTTTTATTTTAAGGATATGCTGACTACAATTTTTTTACAATTTAGTTCATACATTTTACGGTTCAATGCAAGTTGTTTTTTTTCCAGGTTCTGATTCAGGAGCTTTGTATCGTTCAAAAACTCAGTAAATAATAATATCATGAAAACATATAACACAAAATTGCTTTTCAAACTTAGATTATGGGCAATGAGTCTCATAGTCCTGAGCATTGGATTGGTTCCGGACACCTTGTCTCAGGGGAATAAGGATACACATATAAGCTTCAGTGGCCGCAGCAGCTCCAGGCATGTGCATATTGAAAAGGGTAGGTTAAATTCCTATGAGTTAAAATATCGAGGAACGATTGAATTGACAGATGATGATACAGACATTAAAAGTATCTCCCCCGGCGGTTATTTCAAGGTGAGTAAAACCACCTTTGGTAATAAAAGATCTATTTACATTGAGAATAAGGGAGGTCAGCTTGTAAAAGAATATTATGTAGGTAGAAGACAGGAGCCATTTATACCGGATGGTAAAGCCTGGCTGGCAGATATTCTTCCTGAAGTGATAAGAAATACCGGTATTGGTGCGGAAAAGAGAGTGCTTAGGATTTATAGAAAGTCGGGAGTCAATGGTGTTCTCAATGAGATTTCAAAAATCGATGGTGATTATGTAAAAGGAATATACTTCGATGCGTTGCTTGATCAGGCTTCATTAAATGATGGTGACAAAGTCCGTATCTTGGAGGGAATTAGTGAAGAAATGAATTCCAGCTATGAGCAGAGCAAGCTCCTGACCAACCATAGCGGCGAGTTTATTAAAAGCCAAAAATCTGCCGAAGCTTTTTTCAGATCGGCTTCCGAAATTTCGTCTGACTATGAAAAGGGGAAGGTGCTCAAAGCAGCATTTAATGAGGCAGATGTTGAAGGTGCAGCCTTTGGAGAAGCCCTTGAAGCGATCAGTACCATATCTTCCGATTATGAAGCCAGCAAGCTTCTAATGCACGTATTGGCAAGTAAGGATCTTGATGATGAAAGATTTCAGGAGGTAATTGAAATAGTGGGAGATATTTCGTCTGACTACGAAAAAGGTAAGATTCTCAACGAACTGTCTGATGACAAAGATCTAAGTGATAAGAGATTCAAATTGCTACTCGATTCTTATTCGGAGATTTCTTCCAATTACGAAAAAGCCAAGGTGCTGAAAAGATTAATAGATGAACAGGATCTCAACGATTTTAAAGTAGAGGAAATATTGGAAGCAGCCGAACACCTTTCTTCCGGTTATGAAAGCCGTAATGTGTTGAAAAAATTGATTCAGGAAGCTGAATTCAACGATGAAAATTTTGAAACACTCCTGGAGTCAGTGGATGATATTTCATCCAGTTATGATAAAACAAATGTTTATAAGCAAATTCTTTCAGATCTGGATTTGGAAGATGACGAGCTGATGTCAATAATAGATTATGTGTCCAAAGTTTCATCTAATTATGAAAAATCAGGCTTATTGATAATCATAGCAAAAAAGATCCCCAAAGGTAACACCAAACTTCGTGAAGCATTTATTGATGCAGCTAAATCGATCAGCTCCGATTATGAGTATGGTAAAGTAATGAGAAGTTTAAATGGTTAATATCATTGAAAATAAAAACTCAAAAGACAACAACTGAAGAAGGAAGATGAATTGAACATTGATAGCCTTTAATCAAGCCTTTGGATATCAGACTTAAGAAGTTACCTGGAATCTGATATCCAATAGCTTGGTAAATGGGCCTAAATCAATGATGATAAATTATGAACCGGAAAAATGTTAAATTGATAACCATTAAGTCTTGTGAGTATGAGGATAACCTGGGTTAAGTTTGTGGTTGCGCCATTTGTTGGTTTATTACTTTACTCCTATCTATTTTTTAGCCAAACAGGAGAATTCCCCAATTATTTTACCGAATTGAACTGGATACTTTTGGTGATCATAGTTTCCCTGGTCATAGGAGTATTGCTCTCATTGATGAGCAACTTACTCAATAGAGTAATTAGCTGGCATAGTAAAATAAGCTTGAGATTCCTGACGCAGCTTGTAGCAAGTATTATAATTATTGGATTAATATCCATCGGCTCAACGTTGATTTATATGCGTATTGATGGAAGCTATGAAAACTTGGAGTTCTTTTGGGAATTATATAAAGACTTGGGTATCAAGTTTATGCTATTGGGCTTCGTGGTTATTGTTATCTACAATATCGCGGATTTTACCTTCCACTCTTATAATCAATATGCCATCGGGCAGATTCAAAAAGTGCAGTTGGAAAGAAAACAACTTGAGTTGCAATTTGAGGCGCTTAAGGGTCAGATCAGTCCGCATTACCTTTTCAACTGTTTTAATACTATTTCATCACTGGTTTACAAGGATGCAAAGGACGCAGAGATTTTTATTAGAAGGTTAGTGCAGACGTATCAATATATTTTAAACACCAAAAATCAAAAACTGATCGATTTGCATAGGGAAATTGAGTTTGTAAAAGCTTATAATTATTTATTAAAAGTGCGTTTTGAAGAAGCCTTTCAAATAAAAATTGATGTTCCGGAACATGCGATGAAAACAAAACTGCCTCCGCTCACACTGCAAATGTTAGTGGAGAATGCTGTCAAACACAATGTTATTTCGGATGAGCATCCTTTAGAAGTAATCATATGTTTTAACAAAGCGAACAAACTTATTGTAAGTAATAATAAAACTCCTAAAATGATTCAGCCGGACTCACATAAAGTTGGTTTGAATAATATCAGGAAACGTTACGGCTTTTTCACAAATAATGTGATCAATGTGAGAGATGACAAGCGGTTTGAAGTGATTCTGCCTATTCTGGATGATGTTAACCTGGCCATAACTTAAATTAATCTACGGTGAAAAAGGTATTCATAAATCATATTTTTTTCCGGTTGATTAGCCCACCGATTTACGGTGTGCTGGCATATTTGATGGTGCTCATGGCTAATGATAGTATAAGCCAGCTTGAAGAGAACTTTTTCACACAGGAAGTTTGGATTTGTATCGGAGTTACGTATTTATTATTTGAAGGAATGCGTATAACGATCCTGTTACTAGATCGATTTCTTCCTGCCCAGCAAAACCTGACTTCTCGCATTGTCGTCCAATTACTGATCAATGTTGTGCTCTCTATAGTGATTAGTACCGCTGTTTTCAGCATCTATTTCGCCTATGTTATCGGATACAGTTCTTTTCAAACAGAGCTTATTATACTGGCTTCCATTTTCATTGTTTCCAGCATACTATATAACCTGCTCTACATTGGATTTCTGTATTTAAATATTCAGAACAGTGCCATATTCGAGAAAGAGAACGTTGAGAGAAAAACACTGGAGTACAGGCTAAGGACATTCAACAATGAAATTAATCCTGATCTGCTATATGGAAGCCTTGAAACACTCATATCGCTTTTGTATAGAAGCGCTGAAGATTCCGAGACCTTTATCGATCATTTGAGCCATATCTACAGATATGTCCTGGATAATCGCCGGAATGAATTTGTGGATCTGAAATTGGAGCTTGATGCTGCGAAACATCTATTGTATGTGCTCAATGAAAAACATGACGGATTGATTCAATTTGAGTTTGAAATCGATGCTGAAGATCATCAAAGACAAATCATGACTGGGGCATTGATTTCTCTGATCGAATACATTGTTAACAGCTCCATAATTGCTAAAAACCAACCTTTGAAGATAATTTGTTATTTGGAATGGGACGAGGAATATCTTGTATTGGAAAAAACGTTGAATGACCGACTATTGATAGATGGTAATATAAAGGATCGGTTTGATAATGTTCAGGAGGCATATGCATTTTTTACAGATAAACCTGTTATGGAGGTCAAGGCATACAATGAGTCATTTATCAAAGTTCCCTTATTGAGCTTCAAAGAAGAGGAAGTATTGATCGATTGATCTCGATAAATCCCCGGATTGTTCGGGTTAAAACTTGAAATTAATGAAAATTGCAATAATTGAAGATGAAAAACCTGCCGCAGAAAAACTGGAGCGGCATTTAAAAAAGTATGATGCCAACAATGAGATCATCGAAGTTTTGTCTAGTATCGAAAAAGCGGTCAGCTGGCTCAAGCGTAATCAAAACGAAATTGATATCCTGTTCATGGATATTCAATTGGCTGATGGTTTAAGTTTTGAAATATTTGATAGAGTAGAAGTTAATAAGCCCATCATTTTTACTACAGCCTACAATGAATATGCGATTGATGCATTTAAGGTAAACGGATTGGATTATCTTTTGAAGCCTATAACTTTTGATTCCCTGGCTCATAGTCTTGATAAAATTGAGAAACTACGATCTACGTTGAATCCTTCTTCTCAGAATAGTCAGCTTACTGAAATCAGGCGGGCATTGTCGATTTTAAAAGATAGTGCATATAAAAATAGGTTCATGGTGAAAGTGGGGGAACACATAAAATCCATCACAACCGATAACATAGAGTTATTTTATGCTGAAGGAAGAACAGCTTATTTGCTCACGCAAGAGGGAAGGAAATTCATTATTGACTACAAACTGGAATCTCTTGAAGAAATGCTTGATCCAACGGTCTTTTTTAGAGCGAATAGAAGTTTTATTCTAAACATCAATGCGATAAAGGATGTTTTAATTTATTCCAACAGCCGCTTAAAAATAACTTTAGAAAGAGATTTTGCCAGAGAAATTATTGTGAGTCGTGATAAAGTGGCTATGTTCAAAGACTGGTTCAGCGGAAGTAATTAGGTAATTATTCGGTTATCAGGCCATACCGGTAATTCTTATTTGTTGGCCGATGTGATTCCAGCACATCATTCCAATGGCATTAACTAACCCTGCTCCAGTTAACCTCATGTTTTTTCATGCTATTGATTTGTTGTATGATATTGGTGTGTTCCGGAAGTTTCAATTCCGGATCCTTATTTAACAAAGTAATAGCCGCATCCCGTGCCAATTGCAATATTTGTCCATCTTTCGCTAAGTCAGCAATAGCGAGGTCAAGCAGACCGCTTTGCTGAGTTCCTGTAATATCGCCCGGCCCTCTTAATTTGAGATCTACATCGGCAATTTCAAAGCCATTATTGGTCCTGACCATGGTGTCGATCCTTATCCTGGCCTCCTTGCTCAGTTTATAATCACTCATTAAAATGCAATACGACTGATCCGCTCCCCGGCCAACTCTTCCTCTCAATTGATGCAATTGAGCAAGCCCAAATCGTTCTGCATTTTCTATGATCATCACTGAAGCATTGGGCACGTTAACACCAACCTCGATAACCGTTGTGGCAACCATGATCTGTGTTTCGCCCTTTACAAAACGTTCCATTTCATATTCTTTGGCATCTGCCTTCATTTTTCCGTGCACGATGCTTAAATGAAATTCGGAGAAAGCCCGGCTAATACTCTCGTAACCATCTTCCAGGTGCTTAAGATCCATTTTGGCAGATTCTTCAATCAGCGGATAAACAATGTATACCTGTCTGCCAAGACCAATCTGTTTTCTTAGAAAGTCAAATACTTTTAACCGGTTTGCATCATATCGATGGACTGTTTCAATAGGCTTTCTGCCAGCCGGTAGTTCGTCAATGACTGAGATATCGAGGTCACCATAAAGGGTCATAGCCAATGTCCGTGGAATAGGTGTAGCAGTCATGACAAGAACATGTGGAACAAAATCTTCATTTTTCTTCCATAATTTGGCACGTTGTGCAACACCAAATCTATGCTGCTCATCAATAATGGCTAGTCCCAGGTTTTTGAATTTCACTTTTTCCTCCAGCAACGCATGGGTACCTACAAGAATATTGAGTGCGCCTTCCTCAAGAGCTTCATGGATTTCTCTACGTTTTTTTGTTTTTGTTGAGCCCGTTAATAGTGAAATTTTCAGACCCATCTTTTCAGCAAATTCTGACAAGCCCTGAAAATGCTGATTGGCTAATATTTCGGTTGGCGCCATTAAGGCAGCCTGACCTCCATTGGCTATGGCGATCAATACACAAATGAAGGCAACAATGGTTTTTCCACTTCCCACATCTCCTTGCAATAGACGGTTCATTTGCTTGCCGGATTTCATGTCACGATAAATTTCTTTGATAACTCTTTTCTGAGCGTTTGTAAGGTCGAAGGGCAGATGTTTATGATAGAATTCGGTCAGCTTGGAGGTATCATCAAAAATTTGTCCTCGGAATTTTTCAAGACGTGTAACCTTTAATTTTAACAACCTTAGTTGAACAAAGAATAGTTCTTCAAATTTAAGTCTGAATTTTGCTCTTTGGAGTAGCTCTTGATTTTTGGGAAAGTGAATATTGAGTAAAGCATCCTTTTTCGACACTAGCCTGTATTGAGCAATTAGATTTGGAGGAAGGGTTTCTCTAATTCTGGAGTGAGCAATTTCCATTAAAGCACGTTGCAATTTTGAAATAGCCCGGCTATCAAGAAAGCGATTCTTCAGTTTTTCGGTAGTTGAATATACTGGTTGTAGAAAACCGCCCTGATCATTTTTAGTCGTTAAGGGCTCAATTTCAGGATGAGCCATGTTCAGCTTTCTTCCGAAGAGACTGGCCTTGCCGAAAACCACATAATCGATTCCGGTGCTTAGTTT
Organism: Splendidivirga corallicola; assembly: GCA_030442035.1. Taxonomy (GTDB): domain Bacteria; phylum Bacteroidota; class Bacteroidia; order Cytophagales; family Cyclobacteriaceae; genus Splendidivirga; species Splendidivirga corallicola. The sequence goes on along the minus strand of JAUJEA010000011.1, from coordinate 148,128 downwards.
TTTGGCTACCCAATTGATTCCTTTGAACCATACCAGTTCAATTTCATCTTCCCCATCACTGAAATAAGCAACAAGGCGTTTCTTTCGTTGAGCTCCAACAGTTTCAAGGTGCTTTATCCTACCCTTGATCTGAATAAAAGGCATTTCGGCATTGATCTCATTGATCTTATAAAAACGAGTTCTGTCCTCATACCGAAAAGGATAATGTTGAATGAGTTCGGAGTAGGTGTAAATATTTAATTCTTTGTTGAGAAGCGCTGCTTTCTGAGGACCTACCCCTTTAAGAAATTCAATTCGTGTTTCAAAAAAACTGGCCATAAATCATTGACGATGACCGCTTCTTAGTTTATCCAGTTGATTGGAATAGGTATCAACCTGAACATTGGACCAATCAAATGTATTGATCATATGGTGAATATCTTTTTTGACATATTCAATAATAGGCGCGAGGGAATCGTTTTTTGTGGCGGTCCGAAAATAAAGGGCACATCTTAGGAAGTTGTTAGTTGAATCTGTTATAAAAAATTGATACTGACTGGGAACTTCCCCACTAATTTCCTGGATGGCAACGGTATGTCCGTATGGATTTTCCTGAACACTTTCCTCAATGGAATATGCTTTGATCTGGTGCTTTGAAGTTAAATTATAAGAATCTCCCAGATAATCTTCCAGACGTTTTTGATCGGCCTCAATGGGTTTATAAGTAATCTGAATTGTAGCCCCCATTTCCTTATAATAGAGATTGGCCCAATACCGCTCTGCTAAATCAGACGTATCATTAAGCAACAGTGCATGTTTTGAATATTCGAAAGAAAATGGAAAACTGTCTGGTAGTTGAACGTAAGCCTGTGTAGGTAAGTCAATCCTGTTGTAGCCTTTTCTTTTAGGTAAATAGTGATCTTTGCATCCGGCAACCGCAACACATAACATGGATATTAAAGCAAGTTCCGTGATTTTAATCTTTCTAAGCTCAAATTTCATATTGGCAGCAAAACTACAATTTTGAAAGTATAATTTATGTTATGCCGGTGTTTTGATATATACCCTGATGCGTTTTATTCTTTTTGAATCAACAGAGACAATGGTAAAAACGAATTTATCAAAATTTATTTTATCTCCTGCTCTTGGCATTTTTGAATGAAGCTCCAGAAGAAGCCCTCCCAGTGATTCACTTTCTCCTTTCACCTCTTCAAAAATAGAAGCTTCTTCGTTGATAACTTTGCAAAAATCATTTAGTGAAGTTTTCCCTTCAAAGATAAATGTTTGGTCATCGAGTTTGTTATAAACAACATCATCCTCATCAAATTCATCATTGATCTCCCCTACAATCTCTTCTATGATATCTTCCATTGTTAGCAATCCGGATGTTCCACCATATTCATCCACTACAATAGCCATATGCACTCTTTTTTCCTGAAAGTCTCTTAACAAAGAATCAATTTTTTTGCTTTCGGGAACGAAAAATCCTGATCTAAGCAAATTTTGCCAGGCAAAATCCTTATCCATATCAAGATGTGGCAAAAGATCTTTTACATATAGTATCCCTTCTATCTTGTCAATGGTTTCTCTATACACTGGTATCCTGGAGTAGCCTAGTTCATTAATCCTTTGGACGAGCGTATGAAAATCAATTTCAATATCAAAAGCCGTAATGTCCAATCTTGAATGCATCACTTGTTTTACTGTTAGTGATCCAAAATTTACGATACCCTTGAGGATTTCTTTTTCTTCTTCCGAGGTGTGTTCGTCCGTGGTAATTTCCAAGGCATGTCCAAGCTCATCCATTGAAATATCGTAGCCTTTTTTCTCTACCCGCTTTTCGATTATAGATGACAGAGACATTAACAACCAAGATAGTGGATGAAAAATGCTGCCACATATTTGCCAGAGTTTAGTGGTTCTTTTGGCAAATTGCAGATTATTCTGATTGGCATAAACTTTAGGAATAATCTCTCCGAAAAGCACTATAGCAAAAGTATTCACAACAGTAAGAATGAATACAACTAAAACGTCATTGGTGCCAGAACCTCCAAATATTGCCCAGGAAACGTAAGTAGATAAAATAACAAAGGCCACATTAACCAGATTATTCAAAATCAGGATAGTGGCCAGAAGTCTTTTAGGATGATCGAGTAGAAGCACAATATTATGCTCTTGAGTACTCTTACTACTCCTGCACTTGGCTATATCCTTCGAGCTAAGTGAAAAAAATGCCACTTCTGATCCTGAGATAATTGCTGAAAGAATCAATAATGCAAGCAATAACAATCCGCTTAGCGAGAAGAAGAATACTGGATTATCAAATAAGTTAAAGAATAGTAGAACCCCCGAGGGAGGTTCATCGATCGTTTCTCCCAAAATTCAATCTTTAGTTAAACATCAAAAAGGCAGATCATCGATTTCTTCGGAATTCTGATCTATCGTGCCAGTTTCACTAGCCGTTTCACGCAACTGATCGCCTGATGCCTGTGGAGGCGGGGCGTTTTCCGCTGATCCTCGTCCCCCGAGCATCGTCATGTTGTCGCCGACAACTTCCGTTGTGTACCTGGTGTTTCCATCTTTGTCTTCCCAGGAACGTGTTTTCAGTTTGCCTTCGATATATACCTGGCTACCTTTTTTAAGGAATTTCTCAGCTATTTCAGCCAGACCTCTCCATAAAACGATATTGTGCCAATCGGTGATATCTTTTCGTTCACCGGTGTTCCTATCTTTGTAGGACTCTGTTGTTGCTATGGAAAAACTGGCCACTGCGGTACCATTTTCTAAATGGCGCACCTCAGGGTCCCTACCCAGATTTCCAATTAGGATTACTTTGTTTACTCCTGCCATGCTGGTTTTGTTTTGTTAGTTAAATATTTCATTACTAATTTAAAATTAGTCAAAAAAAATGTTCATTCAAATAGTTGTCAATCAAAATGGGTTTTGGTAAATTTTTGATCTCTTCAATACTAAAAAATCCCATTCTGAGCTCCCTTAAGGCGTCCTTTAAGTCGTTGACATGTCTGGAATTTAAATGATAAAACTTGGCAAATATACGTTGGTGAGTTAAAACATGTTTGTATTCTTTTGATTCTTCTTCCAATGTCGCGCCACCTTTAAGCATAATATTGATCAACGGATCATTTAACAAATCATTGGTATCCAAAAAACGGTCTTTTTCTATGAGATAGAAATCATATAAACCCTGCCAGATATCCTTAGGCCCTCTTTCTTTCATAAATATGTTTCCATTGTGGCTAACTACCATATAATGGAAATAGCGCTTCTTTACCTTTACTTTTTTTTGTTTAACCGGTAAAGCATTTTGTTGTTTATGAGCAAAGGCATAACACATACTGTTAAAAGGGCAACTATCACATGCCGGTGAATTTGGAGTACAATGCAGTGCGCCAAACTCCATGATGGCCTGATTAAAAGTATCTGGTCTGTCGTCTGAAATTAGCTCAGAGGCTACTTTGTAAAAGGTGGAATATGCTTTGGCCCCCAGAATGTCTTCCTTAATTCCGAAGATCCTGGAAAGAACGCGATAAACGTTCCCATCGATCACAGGGACCTTTTCTCTAAATGCAAAAGATGCAATTGCAGCCGCTGTATATTTGCCGACTCCTTTTAATCGTAAAAGTTCCTTATAGTTCGATGGAAACCTACCTCCAAACTCTTCGACAACTATTTTGGCGCAAGCATGTAGATTTCTGGCTCTTGAATAATACCCAAGACCCTGCCACAACCGTAGCACCTCTTGTTCAGGGGCCTTTGCCAAATCATTAACCGTAGGATAGCTGTCAATGAATCGATTAAAATAGGGTAATCCCTGTTGTACACGTGTTTGTTGTAGTATAATCTCCGAAAGCCAAATAATATATGGGTCACTTGTATTTCTCCAAGGAAGCTCTCTTTTATGGGACCCGTACCAGTCTATTAATCTGTAACTAAAATTTATAGTATCTGTATTCAAGTTTTTTTAATATTCATGTAATAAATACCTCAATTTAAGAGGCATATTTTATTTTTTAAGTTTTTAAATTCAAGAATGAAGCTATAACTTTGTCAGCTCAAAAATAGTTGGATATAATTTTTTTAAGAATTAAATTTTAAAGAAGTGACAAAGGCAGAAGTAATTTCGCAAATCTCTGAAAAAACAGGAATACCCAAGGATGATGTTCAACTGACGGTTGAGGCTTTTTTTAATGTAGTAAAAAGCTCTATGGCCGAAGGTGAAAATATCTATGTTAGAGGTTTTGGGAGTTTTGTGAATAAGAAAAGAGCAAAGAAGATAGCCAGAAATATTTCGAAAAACACTGCAATTGAAATCGCTGAACACTTTATACCTAGTTTTAAACCATCAAAAGTGTTCGTGGAAAAGATCAAAAAAAGCGATAAAGTTAAGGCTGTAAACAATTAAACTAACCAATAAGGGCCTTGATATAATACTAATTATCAAGGCTTTTTATTTCTCAAATGTCGAAAGCTAGGGTTTCTTTAACCGTTGTTGCCATAGTTTTGGTATTTATCATCTATAAACTGCCAAAAGTAGTGGTGGAGAATGATGTGCGTGATCCAGCAGATTCCGTGACAACTGTAAACCCAGGAACTTCTGACCCATCCACTGAGAACAATAGTCATCAAAATCTCACTCACAGCGGAGAAATTCCGGAATCAACACTGAATTTGATTGTAAGATTAAGAGAAAAATTCAATAATAGTGTTGAAATCGAAAAAAGTACTATCTTTGCAGACTCTTTAGAAAATCTGTTCCAAAGCGTTAATCGATATGATAGTGCAGCCTGGTATATGGCGTCTTTTGCTGAACGATTTCCAGAAAGAGATAATTGGCTAAAAGCCGGTGAGAGTTACTATAAAGCTTTCACTTTTGCTGTTAATATAGCCGAACAACAACGTCTTGCGGAAAGCGCAAGATCGTATTTTGACAAAGTGCTCGAAATTGAACCAGGTAATTCGGAGGTGAAAGCCAAAGTGGCTATGACCTATGTCTCCTCCACTAGCCCCATGAAGGGAATCACGATGTTGAGAGAAATCCTGGCGGAGGATCCTAAAAATGAGACTGCTTTATATAATCTGGGCATACTGTCTATGCAATCAGGTCAGTTCGATAAGGCCCAGGTCAGATTTGAGAATTTGGTTAAATACTATCCTCAAAATCTATTAGGTCAGTTTTATTTGGGTGTCAGTTACTTTGAGCAAGAGAAATTTAAAAAGGCACAAGAGCAGTTTGAGAACTTATTGAAGATAACAGATGATCCTGCGGTGAATGCCAAGGTGCAGGAATATCTGGAAAAGATAAATTAAAATATTGTTAAACATTTTGGTTATCCAATTTTAAAAAAAGTTAAAATTTATGCCTTGCGGTAAAAAAAGAAAAAGACATAAGATTGCTACTCACAAAAGGAAGAAGCGTCTTAGAAAAAACAGACACAAGAAGAAGTAATCTTTAGCAAATTGTGCATAGTATTTCTGCGATTGTTTCTCCAATCCTTCAAGCTACAGGAAAACAATTTGCCTATTACAGTTTGCTAAAGCTTAACTATTTTCTCGCACACTATACACATCAATTTATTGTAAATTAAAATACTACGAATTTGAGTAATGAATTAGTAATCAATTCTACTCAAAATGGATGTCGTATAGCCCTATTAAAAGACAAGAGTTTAGTTGAGTTTCATTTTGAAGACAACGGAACCCAATTTACTGTAGGAGATGTTTACCTAGGAGCCGTTAAGAAAGTTGTGCAGGGTTTGAATGCTGCTTTCATCGATATTGGCTATGAAAAAGATGCTTTTCTGCATTATTTGGATTTGGGTCCTAAGGTAAAATCGCTCAATAAATTTTCTAAACTTGCTTCAACAAAAAAGAATGCTTATCCTAAAATAAGCAATTTTAAGATTGAGCCTGACATTGATAAATTTGGAAAAATCTCTCAGGTTCTTTCAAAAAATCAGCAAATTCTGGTTCAAATTGTAAAAGAACCAATTTCGTCAAAAGGGCCGCGATTATCCTGCGAGTTATCCATAGCCGGAAGGTATATGGTGATAGTGCCTTTCTCTAATACGGTCAATATTTCTAAGAAGATAGGTGACAGTGAAGAGAGAAAAAGGCTCATGCGTCTAATTTCCTCCATCAAACCTGAAAACTTTGGAATTATCATCAGAACGGTTGCTCAGGGTAAGGAGGTAGCCGATTTGGATAGAGACCTTAAAAATCTCGTAAAGATTTGGGAGGATGGCGTGAAAAAAATGAAAACCGCCAAGCCACGTGAGAAGGTTATTGGAGAAATAAGCCGTGCTTCATCCATGCTTCGTGACATGCTAAACGAATCATTTGATAGCATTACAACCGATGACAAGGAAATATATGATGAAGTAAAATCATATATAAAAACAATTGCTCCTGATAAGGAAAAGATTGTTAAGAAGTATAACGGCAAAGCCAAGATCTTTGAGAATTTTGGTATTGAAAAACAACTCAAAACACTCTTTGGTCAGTCTGTTAGCATTCCTGGTGGAGGTTATTTAATTATTGAGCATACCGAAGCACTTCATGTTATAGACGTAAATAGTGGGAATAAATCCAATGCGGAGGAGGATCAGGAGACTACTGCGTTAACGGTGAATTTACAAGCTGCGAAAGAGATTGCCAGGCAATTAAGGCTTCGTGATATGGGTGGAATTATTGTAATTGATTTCATCGATATGAAGAAACCTGACAATAAAAAACTCCTTTTCAAGAAAATGAAGGAGGAGATGCAGGATGACCGTTCAAAGTTTACCGTTCTTCCCCTCAGCAAGTTCGGGCTTATGCAAATAACACGTCAAAGAGTTCGCCCTGAACTGAATATCAGCACACTTGAAAAATGTCCTTCGTGTAATGGTACCGGTAAAATATCGGCTTCCATTTTGGTGTCAGATCAAATCGAGCAGAATTTGGAGTACATATTGCAAAAGCAAAATGAACATAACGTTCAGATTGCATTGCATCCCTACTTACATTCCTATTTTACCAAGGGTATTTTCTCAAAACGTGTCAAGTGGTTTCTCAAATATCACAAATGGATAAATATCATTGAAGATTCCTCCTTGGGAATTACAGAATTCAAATTTTTGACAAAAACAGGAGAAGAAATTGAAATTGGCTGATGCGGAAGCTTATCATCAGGCTTCCGCATCTGTCTAAAACTTTATGGCCAGATCAAGGCTGAATAAATCATTTTTAACTACAAGGTCGGAATCACTGTTAATCAGTTGTTCAGAAATAATATTGAACAGTCCACGCTGATAAACAAGCCCTAAATAGAGCATTGTGCTGTGGCCTAAACGATATTCAATCCCGGTGCCCAACGATAAGGATGTATCAAAAAACTTAAAAGTATCAATATACACGTTTTCGTTGCTCTTATTTTTTTCAGAAATTTTAACTTCAAAATTTAAGCCTGTCAGAAAATATATCTTTGTATCAAGCGTAATTTCATTTGTAAACAACATTAAATGCACGGGAACCTGAAGATACTGAAGATTGAACTTTTCAATTATTGTGGAGTTGGTATTATTATTTCTTAGCTCGACATTTACTTTTTTAGGAATGTAAATAAGTCCGCTTGTAAAGTAATAATTACTTCCAATGCTTTTCTTCAGAAAGATCCCACCGCCAAGACTAAGATTTGCACCATTGCCTGAAATATGCAAAGTATCGGACTCAGTGCTTGATCTGTTGGAGATTAGGTAAGGACTAATTTTTATTCCTAATTCCAGCGGTATGCTTTGGTCTTGCGCCTTGATGTAAGAACCAATAAAAATTGAACAAATGACTAGAAAGATTTTTTTCATAGTTTTAACCCTAGATCGTCTTGACAGTTTTGAAACGATAGACGCAAAAATATAGGGTAATTAAATAATTAAGAACCAAAGAAAAACTTATTACTAATTTTAATTGATTTATCTAATGATTAAGAACGCCTTGTGGGTTGTGCTATTATTGATTGGCCTTTTTTCCTGTACAAATGATCAATGTAAAGAAATAGATGTCTCCTCTATCGATTTGGATCTCCATGTGGAAAGACTGGAAGATCCGTTTTTCCTAGCTAAAAATGATGTTGACATGACTAAGTTTCTTAAAGAACATGTCACACTCTCAGAAGCTTTTTATCAACGTTCCCAATATCCGCACGATTCTATTTTGGTGAATAAACTTGTAAAGCTTTCAAACGACCCTTTCCTGGATACCTTATATCAAGAAACAAGAAAAGTGTATGGTGATTTTGGCAAACAAAAAAAGCAATACACCACAGCCTTCAAAATGATGAAACATTATTATCCGGAATTCAATCCGCCGAAAATAAAAACAATTGTAACTGGCATTGGAGACGGAAATGATCTTTACATATCAAATGATGAAATCATTATCGGGTTAGATTGGTTTTTGGCCAATGATGGCAGTTATAAACCTTTGGGTGTTCCTCAGTACATTCTTAATCGTTTAACCAAGGAGCATCTGGTTCCGTCATCAGTGATGTTTTTATCAGATCAATTCAATAAGACGGATTTACATGACAAATCCATGCTGGCCGAAATGATCTATTATGGGAAAGCATATGAGTTCACCAAAAGAATGATGCCATGCATTCCCGATAGCTTAATCATTGGTTATTCAAAAGAAGAAATTGATGGAGCTTTTGCAAATCAAGAAACCATATGGGCTCATTTCCTGGACAATTCCTTGTTATACGAAACAAACCACTTTGTCAAAACCAAGTTTATTAGTGAAAGGCCAAATGTACCTGAGATCGGAAATGAATGTCCGGGAAGAATTGGTCAATGGCTTGGTTGGGAGATCGTCAGAAGATATATGGAAAATACAGGAGCTAGCTTCCAGGAGCTTATGAAAGAGAAGGATGCACAAAAGATTTTTACGCGGTCAAAATATAAACCGAAGAATCGTTGATACGCATCTGATGCTCGTTATTGAATACCTTTAAGAGTTTTTGTACCTGAAGCTCTTTAGAATAGTATAGTTCTGCCATTGATCTGGAATTATTCTGGAAGCTGAGAAGATAATTTCTGTCGTTTACAATGGGTTTTAGCTTATCTATAATTTGTCTTGGATTTTCTGGATTGTAGTAAAATCCGCATCTGTGAGATTCTGAAATTTCCCTCACCCAGCCGTTTGTATTGGTGATAATCAACTTTCCGGCTGCAAGAGCATCAAAGAATTTGTTGGGACTATTTGTTTGTAGAATGGGTTTGTTAGCAAATGAAATATATACCGCATCCGTGATATTTAATACCTCTCTTATACCCTCTTTGTTTTGAAAGGGTAGAAATTGTAGCGCATTAAGATGTCTCAGCCGGGCATTTTTCTTTAATCTCTTCACTTCAGAGCCTTGTCCTGCAATGATGAATGATAGTTTGAGATGCTTCTTTTTAGCTGCTTCAACAAAGTCCAGAAAATAGTCTAAGTGATTTACCTTGCCAATTGCTCCGAAATATGTAATGACAAAGCGTTTCTCTACTTTGAATTTCTTTTCAAGCCTTTTTTCTTTGGCCTCTATGTTGAAAAAATCACAGTCCGACATATTCGGGATCACATAAACAGATTTTTGTGGGCTGATTTTCTTAATGCCATCTCTAATGCCTGGAGATAGTGCGATGATTTTATCAGCTTCTTGATAAATAGTTTTTTCCAATTTGACCAGGAGACGTTTTAATAAACCGTTCCTTACTACACCCATTTGTATGGGAGCTTCAGGCCAAAGATCACGTACTTCAAAATAAAATGGTATTTTAAACTTCTTCTTGATCCAAAGTGCAAGGAGACCGATAGTCAAAGGAGTTGATGTGGCATATACAATGTCTACATCCTTGATCTCTTTCGCTTTTTTAAAGGCTAACCACAGGAATTTGATGAAGGCATAGATACGTCTTATGAATCCAAATTTATTTTGATAGGCTACAGGTAAATAATGAATTTTGATTCCATCAATGCTTTTTGTGATACTTTCTTTATACCCATGGGATGTAATCATTTCTACATCATATCCATTCTCCGCAAGACCGGTAGCCAGGTAATAGGAACGAATAGCACCCCCCTCCTCCGGAGTTTTGAAATACTGATGTATGTATAGAACCTTCATTTTTTAGCCAACCATTCAATCAAAATTTACTTCCAGCCATTTTGCCAAGGTAGCTATAGACCAAAGTGACAAGCTGTTATCCGCCCTACCTTTCTCATGGTCCGACAATAGCTGTTGGATCTGTATTCTTGGAAGGTGGTCAAAAATAATATTTTTTTCCTGCTTTAAAAATTGGAATAGGACAGAAGCCTTTCCTTTGCGGATCCAGTTACCAATAGGGAGCCCAAAACCCTCTTTCATTCTCTTGGTATAAACATGCCCATTCCTCCTTTTTAAAAGATCACTTAAAATCCATTTTCTGCCATTTTCTAAAAGTTTTGTAGAAGGAATTGTATAAATAAAATCGAGCAATTCATTATCAAGAAAAGGCATTCTCATTTCTATACCGGATCTCATTGACATTCTATCATTTAATGCCAATACATCCGAAACTAAATAGTTACCTCTATCCAACGCCAAAGCAGCATGCATATTTTCTTGTATTGAACTATGAGAGATTAATTCCTTCACATCAAAACCTGTTGGCATTTCCTTATTTAAGTCTAATGAAGTAAAATTAATGAATGTCAGCATTCGATTTTGATCAATTTGTGAGCAAAACTTGCGTGCTAATTGTGCTGTTTTGCGTAACGGGTGATTAAAACCTGTGGGAAGAAGTTTGGATATGCCGGTAAGTATTGGATATAGAAATTGTATTCCTTTATAGAACTTCAGGTATCGATAGTATGCCAGATGTCGGTTATAACCAGCAAAAATTTCATCTGCTCCTGCTCCAGAAAGTATCATTTTAGCAGAGCCTCTGGCTTCATTGCTTAGCATCAAAGTAAGCAATGCACCACTATCACCAATCGGTTGATCCGATTTCAATACATAGTCTTCGAAGTTATCGAGTATATCATTTCGGATTTCGAGTTCATAGTGATCCGATCTGTATTGCTGGGATGCTTTTTTTGCATAATACCCATCCTCGGTACCAAATGAACCTTCACTCTGATGATGTTTTATAGAGAAGGTTTGTAAGGGTCCATCAAAAAATTCTCGGATCAATGCTAATAGCAGCGTTGAATCTACGCCTCCACTTAGGAAAAGACCCCAGGGGACATCACATACAAGATGGCGATGCACAGCGTCTGTCAGTATTTCTTCTGTTTTTTGTAGGAGTTCATTGTTTGAGATATCCTCTATATTGGATTTTAGCCCTTTTTGATATGAATCAATTTTTTTTTCCCCCTGAAAGGGTTTCTTTAAATAACTACCCGGTTGCAATTCAAAGATGTCTTCAAAGAAAGTTTCGGGAAGACTGGCATATCTGAAGTTCAGGTAAAATGAAATTTGCTTGGCATTTAAGGATTTTTGAACCAGGCCAGATGCTATGATACCCTGTATTTCAGAGGAGACAATCAAGTATTTATCATCTTCATAATAAAAAAGGGGCTTCATGCCTTGTTTGTCGCGACTCATTAAAACAGTCTGATCATTCCTGTTAATGAAGATGAATGAAAACATGCCCTGTAGATCATTCAAACCCTCCTTCCCATTTTCAATTAACCAATAAAAAAGTACCTCTGTATCGGAGGACGAACGAAACAGATAACCCTTTCTTAACAGCTGGTTTTTCAGATCATGAAAATTATAAATTTCACCATTATAGATAAGTATAAAGTTCTTATCATCCGAAATGAATGGCTGATCAGATCTTTTGGTTAAATCAATAATCTTTAATCGATTATGACCCAAAAAAAATTTGCTGATATCCGATTCAATTTCCAATGTATCATCATGGTCCGGGCCTCTGTGACTTGTAGCCCTGTTCATGCGATCTATGAAAACCTTATCAAGCGTCTTTTTTTTATCCAGAATAAAATTTATGCCACACATTCATGGATGTGATCAGAGGGTTACATAGTTTTTTTCGTAATAACGGCAAAACTGTGTGATCTTGCAATCTTCACATCTCGGCCTTCTGGCAAGGCAGACATACCTGCCGTGTAAAATTAACCAATGATGTGCTTTTGGGATATGTTTTTCCGGGATGTATTTTATTAGTTGCTTTTCAACTTCAAGAGGAGTTTTGGCATTTTGGGTGGCAAGCCCAAGCCGTTTGGAGACCCGGAACACATGAGTATCAACCGCCATAGTAGGTTGATTATAAATGACTGAGGCTATAACGTTGGCGGTTTTTCTTCCTACACCAGGAAGTTCCTGGAGTTCCTTTAAATTATCAGGAACTTTTGAATCAAATTTTTCCACAAGCATCTTTGCCATACCCAATAAGTGTTTGGTTTTATTGTTTGGGTAAGATACACTTTTGATATAAGGGAACAATTCATCAAAGTTGCTCGCTGCCAAATGTTCAGGAGTCGGAAAATCTCTGAATAAAGCTGGTGTAACCATATTGATCCGTTTATCCGTGCATTGGGCGCTCAGGATAACGGCAATAAGCAATTCATACGGACTGTCATATTGCAGTTCCGTTTCCGCGTCAGGTTCGTGTTCTGAAAAATATTCTATAAAAGCCTCAAAACGCTCTTTTCTCTGCATGTAGCTTATTAAAATTACGAGTTACATACGGAGTTTACATTGATCTTTTTTGAGTAGCTAAGAATATTACTGATTGTTCGCTCCGAAGGTGATACTTCAACTTCATTGATAAGTCTTGCAGTAGTACTGATTTCTCTGTACTCTTCCATCAGATTGGGGTCAATTACAAGTGCATTTTCAATTTCCGTCTTCTCCTCCTCGGACATCTCATTATAGTAGTACCTGATTAGGTCATTTTGGGTAAATGTTTTGATCATAGGCTATATTATATTTTTGCATTTTTTTCCTTAAATTAATCAAGGCGTATCTCATTCTGCCTAAAGCTGTATTAATGCTGACATCCGTAGCATCCGCAATTTCCTGGAAACTCATCTGCATATAATGTCTCATAATTAATACCTCTTTCTGAGCTGTTGGTAACTCCTTGATTAAGGTTTTTAGTTTTTTATGGGTATCCTTTTTTATTTGTAAAGATTCAATAGAATCTTCAGAAAATTCTAAGTTGTTAAAGACGTTACTACCATTTTCCATGATGATGGTAGGATATCTTTTTGCTTTCCTGAAATAGTCGATTGAAAGATTGTGAGCAATTCTCATGACCCACGGTAAAAACTTCCCTTCTTCGTTGTACTTACCACATTTAATCGTATTTACCACTTTAATCAAGGTCTCTTGCAACAGATCCTCAGCGATATAATTATCCTTTACAATTAAATAAATGGCCGTAAAAATCTTTGATTTATGCCGATCAACGAGTTGTTCAAAAGCCTCTTCGTTACCATTTTTATAAAGTGATATTAACTTACTATCACTAACTGAATACTTCTTCATCTTAAATCACACATTTAGTTAACGTAGAGCTTTATATCATATTGTCTTTGGGATTAAATGGTTAAAAATTTGAACGACACATTTCCAAATGTAAAAAATTAGATTTTAACAAACAAAAAAAAATTGCGTCTTTTTTGACATTGCAATATAATCAATGGTCTTTCAATTATTTGTAGAACTTTAATTTGCAATTGAATGCATTTGCAATGATAAATTGTAAGCTTTTTATTCCTAACAATATTTCTGTTCAAATGGTTTGATAACATTTCCAATGGTTATCAGCAGTATATAAACCTGGTTAGATAAAACTTTCAAATTGTCATCCCAAACTTTATACGGTGTGTATTATCTTTGTTAGCTTATGAATAAAGTAGTTGAAAAAGAGCTCCGTAGCGACATAGATGCCCTGGATCCCAAAGAATATATTATCATAAAAGGAGCAAGGGTAAACAATCTTAAGAATCTTTCAGTTGCTGTCCCCCGATATAAATTGGTTGTTATTACAGGACCATCCGGTTCCGGGAAGTCATCATTGGCCTTCGATACTTTGTTTGCCGAAGGACAACGGATGTATGTTGAAAGCCTGAGTTCATATGCCAGACAGTTCTTGGGAAGAATGGAAAAACCTGAGGTTGAATATATAAAGGGCGTTTCTCCAGCCATTGCCATTGAACAAAAAGTCAGTACAAGAAATCCCAGATCAACCGTAGGCACCTCTACAGAAATCTACGATTACCTAAAACTCTTATTTGCCAGAATAGGTACAACTTACTCACCGGTCAGTAACAAGAAAGTTACCAGAGATACAGTCACCTCAGTAGTTGATTTCCTATTGAAACAAGAGGACGGGAAAAAACTTTTGATTCTGAGCCCTTTCCTTGTTCATAAAAACAGGACACTCGAACAAGAATTGAATATATTGTTGAGTAAGGGATTCACCCGTTTGCTGGTTGACGGAGATGTTTATTTCATTGAGGAAATATTAGAGGATCCTGATCTGGTTAAGAAAAAGGACAACCTCTATGTTGTGATTGATCGAGCTGTTGTTAAAAAGGATGATGAAGAAACGCAGTTCAGATTGAGTGATTCGGTCCAGACGGCCTTTTTCGAAGGCGATGGTGTTTGTGTTATTGACCTGGTTGAAAAAGGTAAAAAAGAATTCTCTGATAAGTTTGAATTGGATGGTATCAAGTTCGAAAGCCCGACTGTGAATTTGTTCAGCTTTAATAATCCTTATGGTGCTTGCAAAACCTGCGAGGGATTTGGTAAAGTGTTGGGTATAGATCCCGATCGAGTCATACCGGATAAAGGTTTATCCGTTTTTGATGGTGCCATTGTTCCCTGGAGAAGTGAAAGTATGAAGCAATGGCTTGACGACCTTGTAAAGAATGCCATTCAATTTGATTTCCCAATTCATCGACCCTATCATGAATTGGATGAAAAAGAGAAAGAACTTCTTTGGACCGGGAATAAATATTTTAAAGGCCTGAACGCATTTTTTAAACACCTTGAGACTAAAACACATAAAATTCAGTACCGTGTTCTTCTCTCAAGATATCGGGGAAGAACCGTGTGTCCTGACTGTAAGGGAAGCAGATTGAGAAAGGATGCCAGTTATGTGAAGATCAATGATCATTCAATCATTGACCTGGTGCTTATGCCGGTAGAAAAAGTAAAAGGTTTTTTTGATGGCATAAAGCTGAATGAATACGAAACAAAAGTCGCCCAAAGAATTTTAAAGGAACTTAAAAACCGATTGGACTACTTATGTCGGGTTGGTCTTGGGTACCTTACACTTAACCGGCTTACTTCTACACTTTCCGGTGGTGAATTTCAAAGGATAAAACTTGCTACATCTTTGGGAAGTGCCTTGGTCGGATCAATGTATGTTTTGGATGAACCAAGTATTGGCCTGCATCCAAGGGATACCGAAAGATTGATTAGTGTATTGAAAACATTGCGAGATTTGGGTAATACTGTTATCGTGGTAGAACACGAGGAAGAGGTGATGCGTTCTGCAGATCAGATCATTGACATTGGCCCTGATGCCGGTTCCAATGGAGGGGAATTGGTTTTTCAGGGGAGTATAGATGAGCTCAATGGTTATGATACACACACCGCCCGATATCTTATGGAAAAAGATGTGATAGAAGTCCCTAAGATAAGAAGGAAATGGAAGGATTCTGTTGAAATCGTCGGAGCCAGAGAGAATAATTTGAAGAATATTTCAGTTAAGATCCCCTTGGATGTTTTAACAGTCATTACCGGTGTTAGTGGCTCAGGTAAGTCTACGCTGGTCAAGAAAATCCTACATCCGGCCATCGGAAAAATTTTAGGTACCGTTGGTGAGTCAACAGGAAAATTTGATAGGTTGGAAGGAGATTATAAGAAGATTGGAAGAATTGAGTTTGTTGATCAAAATCCTATTGGAAAATCTTCCCGATCCAATCCTGTGACTTATGTCAAAGCCTATGATCCCATCAGGCAATTGTTTGCTGACCAACCATTGTCCAAACAAAGAGGCTATAAACCGGCATTCTTTTCATTTAACGTAGACGGAGGTCGATGTGAAACATGTCAGGGAGAGGGTATTGTAAAGATCGAAATGCAGTTTATGGCAGACATTAATCTGACCTGTGAAAGTTGTAAAGGCAAAAGATTCAAACAGGAGATCCTTGAGGTAAAATATAAGGAAAAAGATATTTCCGATATCCTGGCCCTTACCATCGATGAAAGCATAGAATTTTTTCACGACAAAACGGCGATCCTGAATAAGCTTCTTCCATTGCAGGAAGTGGGTATGGGATATGTCAGATTAGGACAATCCTCGAGTTCCCTTAGCGGCGGTGAAGCGCAAAGGGTAAAACTGGCTTCTTATCTGGGTAAAGGGAGCAATGCAAGTAAGGAACATACGCTATTCATTTTTGATGAACCAACCACAGGACTACATTTCCACGATATCAGAAAACTTTTGGGTGCAATCAACGCATTGGTTGATGGTGGTAACAGTGCAGTTATTATCGAACATAATATGGAAGTAATTAAATCGGCTGATTGGATTATCGATCTAGGCCCTGAAGGAGGAGAAAATGGAGGAAACATCAATTTCTGTGGTATTCCAGAGAAGATGATCGAGGAGAAGAAAAATCATACCGCCCGATTCTTAAGGGAAAAGTTGTAGACCAGCGTCTTATTTTTGGAGATTGTCCAAAGGAAATATTTCGGTGTATCACATGCCAGTATTGATAGAATTTGTGACCTCAAATACAAAGCTTATATTTGGCTAAATTTTTAAAATATCAAAACAATTATGAGAGATAAAATAGTTGCCGGTAACTGGAAAATGAACAATGATCTTCAGGAAGGTATTAAATTAACCTCGGAGGTGGTTAATATGGTTCAGGATGAAGTAATGGGCAACGTCAGGATAGTATTGGGAACACCGTTTATTCATTTGACAAATGTTGCTAAAATGTTGACAGAATCGGAGAATATTTTTTTAGCAGCGCAAAATTGCAATGAACATGAATCGGGTGCCTACACCGGAGAAGTATCAGCATCCATGTTAAGTTCCGTGGGTACGGATTATGTGATATTGGGTCACAGCGAACGGAGAGAATATTTTGGTGAAACAAATAAGCAACTTGCTGCTAAGGTTGATATCGCACTGGGTCATGGCTTGATACCAATATTTTGCTGTGGTGAGTCTTTAGAAATAAGAGAAGCCAATGATCACTTTGAATTTGTTTGTCAGCAATTAACAGAAAGTTTGTTTCATTTAGACACTGAGGCTTTTAGCAAAATTGTGATTGCCTATGAGCCTATTTGGGCAATTGGAACTGGTAAAACAGCTACTTCCGAACAGGCCCAGGATATGCATGCCAAACTGAGGACTCATATTGCAGAAAAATATGGCACTTCAATTGCTGATGATACTTCAATACTCTATGGTGGTAGTTGTAAACCAAGCAATGCCCAGGAACTATTTGCATGCCCGGATGTCGATGGAGGACTGATTGGTGGTGCATCACTCAAATCCAGAGATTTTATAGATATTGTAAAATCCTTTTAGGATCAAATGAAAAAGATACTCTTAATTATTGTAACTACATCTTTTGCATTTTTTGGAGCTACTTCGAAAAAGGACCGGAGGGATCAAACTGATCCATGCACCATTTATGGTTCCATTTATTTTGAAACAAAAAAAGGATACGCAGATTATGTGATCTATGTGGAGGAAAGTGAAGCATTCGCCGACCTGATTGTTTTCAAGGAAGAAAATAAATTAATGGCTGATGATACCGGTCTCTGGTATATCACAGACAAAAGAGATTTTGCAGACTACACCGTGTACATCGACAAGAGTGATGACAATGTGGATTTCACTGTTTACTACACCGATTTGCTGGCCTATGCCGGTTGCAAATAATTAGCTAAAACTACTGTGTACTTCATAGAAGTTAGATTCAAGTGTGAGGCTGATTTTATTGATATCCTCATAGCCGAGCTGTCCCAATCCGGTTTTGACTCCTTTGTTGAAAATGAGGATGGATTCAATGGATACATTGAATCAGATAAATTAGATGAGTCGTCCATCAATGAAATTGTTCAGGGATATAGCAACCTTGTCCAGATTTCATTTGAATTTTCAAAACTTGAAAAGAAAAATTGGAACGAGGAGTGGGAGAAATATTATGATCCGATTTTCATTGAAGATCAATGTGTTGTAAGAGCATCATTTCATGATATTAAGGGTAAGTATAAACATGAGATTATCATTAACCCTAAAATGTCATTTGGTACGGGTCATCATGAAACGACCTATTTAATGATTCGGAATCAGTTGGAGATTGATCACTTGGATAAAAAGGTGTATGACGTTGGGTGCGGAACAGGCATATTGGCCATCATGGCTTCTAGACTTGGCGCTGCCGATATATATGCCTGTGATATCGATGAATGGGCGGTAACCAATAGTCGAGAAAATTTTGAGGCAAATGATTGTTCCGTAATTAAATTGAAGCAGGGGGATGTCTCATCGTTTTCAACCTCTTTTGATATCATTCTGGCCAACATCAATCGGAACGTTTTATTGAACGATATACCTTCCTATGCGACCATGTTGAATGATCCTGGGATTTTAATTCTCAGTGGGTTTTACGTCGAGGATATACCTGTCATTGAAAAGAAAGCCATAAATTCCGGATTGCATTTAAGTAACCAAAGTACCAGAAATAATTGGGCATCTCTCATTTTTACAAAATAATAAGCCAAACTTACATAAAGGATTTTAATTTGTTTTTAACATTAGTTATCAATAAAAAAAGCTCTTTATTGTGACTAATTGTCAATAAAATACGTTAGAAATAAGAATTAATAACACCAGGCAGGTTTGACCTCAAAAATGAGCATGAATTCCAAAAGCATATGGCTAATTCTGACTTTTACATTCAGTAGTTTTTTTGCCTTTTCCCAAAATCAGAAATTCAAAGTCGACTCCACTTTTAGCAATGAAATTCTTGAAATGCTCAACCGTACTAAATCGGAGGAAGCGATGGCAATTGCATCAGATTTTGATCAACTCTGGGTGAGTGGTGGCCTGAATCAAAATCAAAAACAAAAGATTGTTGAGATTGCCAATAAAATGTATAGGAAGGGTTTCAGACCAAAGCCTCATTTCCAGAATTATATCGGAACCATCGTTTATGCTTTGAATACCGAAAATATTGACGAAAGAGAGTTCTCTAATTTACTTAATGTCTCAACCAAAGTTTTAGATCAACTTGACAACAAAGAGATCAACAATCATTTTGCTACCTTAAAGGATTTTTTTTACCGTAGAGCACTTTTCTATTCCAGCTATAATAAGCTTTACATCGAGAATGACAGCTATACTATCGATTACGTTGAAACTGTTGTTGAAGAAGAACCGGAAGCATTAGATCAGGATGAGGGAACAGCAATTCAGGAAGAAGATGATGGCTGGTTTGATGACTGGGATGATGAATCCCAAGATGACTGGGATGGTGCATTGGAAGATACTGAGGAAGAGGATCCGGAGCAAGCATTTGCAATTTCAGATGAACCTCAGCCCATAATAGAAGGTCCCGTGATAAGATTTGACCAAACCGATTTGGTTTTTGTTACACCTTTTGATTCAGCTTTTCTTACAGGCACACAAGGATCGTTAATGCTCAAGAACAGTGTTTTTGTTGGAAAAAAAGGAAAGTTTGATTGGCTCACAGCAGGATTGGGTAGAGATTCGGTCTATGCCGAAATGAATGAATACAATTTTAACACTGGCAAAGCAAAACTATCTGCTGAACGGGTAAAAATGACCTATACCGGTAAGGTTGAAAGACCCGTGGAAGGGGTGTTTGATTTTGAAAGCCGGAGACATGAAGGACCGGAAGACGCAAGATTTCCTCGCTTTAAATCTTATGAAAGTGATGTGAATGTAAAATTCACCAACGATGGAAAACTTTTATACAAAGGTGGTTTTTCTTTGGAAGGAAATAAAATTTCCAGCTCTTCTGTTTATGAAGGACTGGCCAGCATAACCATTAGAAAGAAAGGAGTAAAACAGTTTGTATCAAGGTCAAATCGTTTCATTCTGAGTGATTCTTTAATTGAAGCGAAAAGAGCAAACGTCACCATTTATCATGGTGCGGATTCTATTTCGCATCCGGCGGTTCAGGTTAGATACAACTTCAAAAGTGACAACCTGGTGGTTTTAAAAGATGAAGACAATTTTAAATACACGCCCTACTTTGCATCACACTTTAATATCGATATTACTGCAGATATCATACGTTGGGATCTCAATACAGATAGTCTGGATATTGCCATACTAAATGCCAGAGATCAGATACCTGCTTACTTTGAATCCAGGGAATACTTTAATGCTGACAGATTCAAGGAAATGACCGGACTGTATAATTTCCATCCCTTGTTGATGGTGGTTGGCTATTCGAGGAAAGTGAATTCCTCTGAATTTAATGTGGATGATATCGTTAAGTTTACGAGACAAAACCCAAAAGTGGTCAGGTCTGCGATGGAGTACCTTAGAAGCCATCATTTCATTGATTATAGCCCCTTTTCAGGGATGATAAAGGTCAGAAGGAAAGCCTACCATACTGCTCTTTCAAAAAATGGTAAAAAGGATTTTGACAACCTCTTGATTACATCAAAAGCTACCTCAAAACCAAATGCTACTTTCAAAATACCCAAAAGAGAATTGACCATTAGGGGAATTGACAAATTTTACATTAGCAAACTGCTTGATATTTATATCATCCCGGATGATCGCGAAGTTACCTTGTTAAGAAATAGAGATTTCAGGTTTAATGGTAAAATATTCGCAGGGAACTTCGAGTATATCGGGAAGGAATTTACTTTTCGTTATGACAGCTTTCTTTTTGATCTAAAGAAAATTGATTCGATCAAGTTCTATCTGGAAGAAAAAACAGAAGACGGCTTTGTGAAAAAGCAGGTTGATAACCAACTGGTGAGTGCCGATTCGGCCGATGCAGGGATCGCCAGCTTAGGTAGCATGGGTAAAACCTCTGGCACTCTGTATATTAATAAACCAAATAATAAATCAGCGCGAAAGCTATATCCAGGCTATCCATATTTTGATGCTTCCAATGGCGCAATTGTTTATTTCAATGGGGAAGATGTCCTGGGAGGGGCATATGCCGACATGTCGGTTTATTTTATTTTGCCTCCATTTAAAATGGATAGTCTGAGTAGTTCCGATGCCAGCACCATGAGTTTTGATGGGACTTTTGTCACCAGTGGTCTACTGCCTGAGTTCAAGGAAAAACTCAGGATCATGCCTGATAATTCACTTGGTTTCGAACATTCGATACCTCCCGATGGATATGATATTTATTCCAGCAAGGGAAAGGTTTACAACAACCTG
This sequence comes from Splendidivirga corallicola, assembly GCA_030442035.1. GTDB lineage: Bacteria > Bacteroidota > Bacteroidia > Cytophagales > Cyclobacteriaceae > Splendidivirga > Splendidivirga corallicola. Next base: position 126,691 of record JAUJEA010000011.1, on the reverse strand, counting down.
AAATTGGATAAAAATGGACTGCGAGCCAATGGTGAAATAGAATACCTTACTACCACATTGCAGTCCGAGGATTTTGTCTTCTACGTGGATTCCATCACCACCGATGGAACCAGCGCGAATATTGCACCCGGTCAAGTTGGGAATGCAAGTTTTCCCGATATCTCGGTAGAGAACTACAGAATGAAATGGCTTCCTATGAAGGATAGCATGTATATTCATAATCTGGATGAATCTTTCAGTCTTTACAATGCGACAGCTTCACTTTACGGCTTTGTGAACATCACTCCTAAGGGCGTGCTTGGAGGTGGCCAATTGTTTACCAGAGGTTCTGAAGCGGTATCAGAAAAACTGGCTTTTGGAGCAGATTATTATTCTGCGAGAAACGCCAAATTTGAAATTAAATCCGATAATCCGGATAAACCGGCATTACAGGGAGATGACATTCGGTTGAACTTCAACCTGGTAGACAATATAGCCGAAATCAGTCCGGAAGTAGAAGGGGTAGCAGCACTGAACTTCCCTTATGCCCAGGTGAAAACATCGATCACCAATGCAACCTGGAATCTCGAGGACAGAACAGTGATGATGGAAAAACCGGAGGATGTGGATATCAACAGTTCCTATTTTTACACAACTAGGGAAGAGCTGGATTCTCTGGCCTTCAATGCGAGTAGTGCCAGTTATGATATAAATGAACTGAGGCTGAATGTTAGCGGAATACCTTTCATAAAAGTTGCGGATGCGAAAATAACTCCTGAGAATGGTCATATGACTATTCTAGAAAACTTTGCTTTGGAAACATTGAGAAATGCAACGCTGGAAATAGATACTTTAAATGGTTATCATAATCTGTTTGATGGAAATATCACCATCCTTTCGAGAAATAAGTTTGAGGGGGATGCGACTTATGAGCTTATTTCGGCAGCAGATACTTTCGGAATAAAATTTAATAGCTTCGAGCTTGAAGTTGATGAGGAAAGGAGAAGAGGGAAAAGAGTGCAAACAGTCTCCAGGGGAACAATTACCGAATTTGAAAACGTATTGGTTTCACCCGGAATGAAATTTAAAGGATTGGCTACCATGTATGCCAGTAGACCGGCATTGGAACTTGATGGTCATGTTAAGCTTGATATTAAAAAATACAAGAACTATAATACCTGGATAGAATACAACCGGACCCCCGATAGTACAGCATTGGTTATTGATTACAATAACATGGTTACGGAGAGTGGGGAGCAGCCGGCATCGGGTTTGCATTTTGAAAGTGAAAATTCCAATCTGTATGCCACCTTCATGTATGAAAGAAGAGGATTGGGAGATGAAGATTTCTTTGTGCCTGGTGGTATGCTTTCTTATAATGAATCGGATAGCACATTCAAAATTGAAGAACCGCTCAAAACTACCGGATCCACCTATTCAGGACGATCTCTCACTTACAACGATTATACTTCAAGCGTAACCTTTGAAGGGCCACTCGACTTTACCGCTTCTACCTCAAGGTTGGATCTGGTGGCGTCAGGAACTGGTTCGGGAAATGTTGAGACGGGAGAGTTTGATATCAATTCATTCCTTGTTTTCAATTTTGAAGTAGCCGATCAGGCACTCAACAGTATGGCACTGGATATGGCAGATATTGTAGACAGACTAGGTTTACCTGAAGCCCATGATGACGTCACCCCATTGTTGTACAAAGCGTCTGAGATCATTGGAGAAAGGGCTGCTAAAACCTATGAAGATAAAAGCCTGGAAGATTATACTCCTTTAGTTTCGATATCCAGTAATCTGATCAGAACTTTGGTCCTTTCGGAAGTCAAGTTGAAATGGTCGAAAGGTGAAAATGCCTTTTACAATGTTATGGATGGAAAGATTGGCGTTTCAAATATTTTAAGAAATGATGTGAATGCAAAGGTTGATGGATTTGTAGAAATAAGAAAGCCTGATATTGATGAAGGCAGCGATGAGATCGTCAATATTTTCCTTAAAATTTCTTCCACCTGGTATTATTTAGGTTACAGTGATAACCGACTGACATTGGTCTCCAACAATGAAGAATTCAATGAGATCGTTAATGACAGGACCAACGTTGCCAAAGCCAAGTTAGGTGAGTATGTATTCATAGCCGGTGAAATAAGTGATGCTGAAAATTTTGTCAATGAGTTCAGAAAAATTTATTACGATATTGATGAACCGTTTGAACTGGACCGACCTGTTGAGGTAGTGGCTGACGAAGAACAGCCAACCGATACTACCGAGGAAACAGACGATGATGACGAAGGCTTTTAAAGCAATAGAATAATTCCTCGATCACTAAACTAAATTTATACTCCTTCAGCCATTCAATTGTCAAATCTATTTAGTCTATTTATCTTCAGACTTTAATTGAAATTTTCTGTAAGAAGATAAATGGCCAAAGTCAAAACTGCATTTTTCTGTCAGAATTGTGGAAACCAATATGCCAAATGGCAGGGAAAGTGTTCAGCTTGCAATGAGTGGAATACCATTGTAGAAGAAGTAATTGTAAAAGAGAGCAACACCAAATCTGATTGGAGACCCGGCAATGGAAATACCCGGCAATCTCCCAAACCAAAAAAACTTCAGGAAATCGATTTCCAAAAGGAAGATCGAATTGTGACCTCTGACAAGGAATTGAACCGAGTACTTGGTGGAGGAATTGTTTCAGGATCATTGATTCTGATCGGAGGGGAACCGGGAATAGGAAAGTCAACACTCATGTTACAATTGGCCCTTAGATTGACCGGAAAGAAGGTGCTCTATGTATCAGGAGAAGAAAGCGATCAACAAATAAAAATGCGAGCGCAAAGACTTGGCTTTGAATCGGATAATTGCTTTATCCTTACCGAAACCTCAACGCAAAGCATCTTTCAACAAATTGAAAGCCTTCATCCTGAAATTCTGATCATAGATTCCATACAGACTTTACATACTGCGCATGTTGAGTCAGCAGCCGGTAGTGTTTCGCAAGTGAGGGAAACCGCTGCGGAATTAATTAAATATGCCAAAGAGTCCGGAACACCGGTTTTTTTAATAGGTCATATCACCAAGGAAGGTTCAATTGCTGGTCCGAAAATATTGGAGCACATGGTAGATACAGTTCTACAATTTGAAGGAGACCGTCACCTGGCCTATCGGATTTTGAGAACCACCAAGAATCGCTTTGGATCAACTTCCGAATTAGGCATCTATGAAATGCAGGGAAGTGGACTCAGAGAGGTTTCTAATCCTTCGGAGATCTTAATTTCTCAACGAGAGCATGACCTCAGTGGTGTTACGATTGGTGCTACCATGGAAGGAAACAGGCCTCTCCTCATAGAAATTCAGGCGCTTGTTAGTCCTGCAGCCTATGGAACACCGCAAAGAAGCACAACCGGTTTTGATGCTAAGAGACTGAATATGTTACTGGCGGTATTAGAAAAGCGAGGAAATTTTAGATTAGGAACACAGGATGTTTTCCTGAATATTGCAGGCGGTTTAAAAGTGGAAGATCCGGCTTTGGATTTGGCAGTTTGCGCAGCCATTATCTCTTCTCTGGAAGAAATACCCGTTTCTGATAAAATATGTTTTGCTGCAGAAGTTGGATTAGGCGGAGAGCTGAGGGCAGTTAACAAAGTTGATCATAGAATTTCAGAAGCCGAGAAACTTGGCTTTGAGGAAATTCACATATCCAAATTTGGTAAAAAGAATATGAACATGGAGCAACATCAAATCCGGATCAAATCTTTTGGAAAACTAATTGATGTATTCTCCGATCTCTTTGGGTAAAGAGGATTTAGTCAACCGTTCAATGAATTTTTGACAGAGCTAATCTCATTTTTAGCACTAACAATTGGACAGGATGACAAAAGTCATGTTTTTCGATCGTTATTTCTCTTTTTCTTTGCACCATGGAAACTAAGTTGGAATTAATGGCTCCTGCCGGATCATGGGAGGCATTACAGGCAGCCTTAGATAATGGAGCAGATTCCATATATTTTGGTGTGGATCAATTGAACATGAGGGCAAGAGCAACCATGAATTTTACATTGGAAGATCTGCCTGAAATAGCCTCCCGTTGCAAAAGAAAGGGTGTCAAAACATACCTGACACTCAATACGATTGTCTACGATCATGATCTTTCCATTATTAAGACCGTTATAAACAAGGTCAAAGAATCTCAAATTTCAGCCATCATTGCCTCCGATCAGGCGGTTATTAGTTATGCCAACACGATAGGTGTTGAGGTTCATATTTCCACACAACTCAACATTACCAACATAGAAACGGTAAAGTTCTATGCACATTTTTCCAATGTGATGGTGCTTTCCAGAGAGCTGAGTTTGGGCCAGATAAAAAGGATCTGTAGTGAGGTAGAAAAGGAAAAAATCAAAGGATCATCTGGTGATTTGGTTAAAATTGAAGTTTTTGGTCATGGGGCACTTTGTATGGCTGTATCAGGAAAATGCTATTTGAGTCTGCATACGCAAAATGCCTCGGCCAATAGGGGTGCCTGTATGCAAAATTGCAGAAGGAAATATAAAGTGATTGATATGGAAGATGGCCATGAACTAGCACTTGATAATGAGTATATCATGTCGCCCAAGGATTTGTGCACCATTGATTTTCTCGATGAGCTTATTGAAACCGGGATCTCAGTGTTAAAAATTGAGGGAAGAGGTAGAGCACCGGAATATGTTGCTACGGTAACAAGGTGTTACAGAGAGGCTATTGATGCTTATTATGAGGGGAATTATACAGAGAAAAAAATCAATGAATGGATGAATGCCTTAGACAAAATCTATAATCGTGGTTTTTGGGGAGGTTATTATCTTGGGCAGGAACTTGGCGAGTGGACAGATACCAGCGGATCGAAAGCAACACAAAAGAAGGTTTACCTGGGTAAGGGCATACATTATTTCCCGAAAGCTAAAGTAGGTCACTTTAAAATAGAATCACAAGCATTAACAGTGGGCGATAAAGTTTTAATAACCGGTCCGACCACAGGTGTGATAGAAACGGAGATAGCCAGTCTCCAGGTGGATGGCCAATTTGTAAAATCTGCAGGGAAAGAGGACGAATGCACTTTTACTTTGGACCAGACAATTCGTAAGGCTGATAAACTCTATAAACTTGTTGCGACCTAATGGTTATCATTACCCATCAGCGTGAAAAATGTATTGGTTGCAATTATTGTGTAGAGCTTGCCTTTCAACGATGGCGTATGTCGAAGAAAGATGGCAAATGCACATTGATTGATGGTGTTGAAAAGAAAGGTTTTTATACAGTCCGGGTACAGGATGATGAGCTGGAGGAAAATCAAAAGGCTGCCAATGCCTGCCCGGTAAAGATCATCCGGATAAAACAGATATAAGTTAGCCGATCAAATGATCCTGATCATAAGCCAAGAAAGTTTTTTTTAAGACTTTCGCGGCATCAACCAAGCAATCGAACTAATCCCTTGTTTGGTGTAAAATTTTGTCTCACAGGAACTATTCAGGATCATGGATCTACAATCTTTTTTACTTATCGCTATATTTTCTGCCGGATTTGTTGGTATTGCGCTGGAACACCACTTCAAGGTAAACAAAAGCTGGATTGCTTTGTTTACCGGTTCATTAATGTGGATGGTTGTGGCATTTGGAAAATCTTCTGAAACACTACACAATGCTATTTTGCATGGTTCCGCTGAAATTTTTGAATTGGTGATATTCCTGATGGGGGCTATGACCATTGTTGAAATGATGGGGCACTTCCGTTTTTTTACCTGGATCGAGTCGAAATTGCTGGGTGTAAATATTTCAAACAAAAAACTTTTCTGGATCCTTGGGCTTATCACATTTATTGCCTCCGCACTTCTGGATAACCTGACCAGCACCTTGGTGATGATTCAAATCGGGCGACATCTCTACATTAGAAAGGAAAATTTTAGCGTCTTTGTGATCAATACCGTCATTGCTGCAAATGCTGGAGGAGCTATGTCCCCGGTTGGTGATGTTACTACCATCATGTTATGGTTGGCAGGCAAATTCACAGCATGGGAAATCCTGTTTTATGGTTTTGTACCATCCATTGTGGCATGGGTTATACCCCAGGCCCTACTGACTTCCAGAATTGTTTTTGAGAATAGAGAAAGTAAGGAAAGCCATGAGGTGCTACCCTTGCAGTGGCAAATCATTGTTCTTGGGTTGGCAACTTTTGGTTTTGCAGTGTTGGTGAACATTTTACACTTGCCCCCTTTCTTTGGAATAATTTTCGGATTGGGCGTAGTGGCCATCGTTATTGATGTAAAACTTAAAAAAGGAAAACTAAAGAAAAAAGCGGGTCATATTGTTAATATTATCAAAACCATAGACATGGCCACTTTGAACTTTTTTGTTGGTATTTTATTGGCAGTTAACGCATTGCAAGTCCAGGGAATATTGGGGGACATAGCACAGTTAATATTTGGCTCAGATCCTGCTGGTGATCCCAACAAGATCATTTTTGGACATACTTGGTTGGGAATAATATCCTCTGTTCTTGATAATGTTCCTCTAACAGCAGCTGTGATTAAAATGCTGCCCGAGGGAATAAATTTTATTTACTGGATTTTGCTGGCTATCACAGCGGGGACGGGTGGTAGTATTATGGTTATCGGATCTGCTGCGGGTGTTGCTGCCATGGGTCAGGTTCGTGAACTGAGCTTTGTTGAGTATTTCAAAAAAGGTTCGCTACCGGCACTGCTGGGTTATTTAGGAGCTGTATTAAGCTGGTACTTATTATTTATGCTTTAATAATAAAGACTTAATAATTTTTATAAGAGCTTTTGGCTTTTTGGTTCGTGAAATTTTGTCATCTTTTTTAGAAGTATTTATTTCTTCTTATTAGGCAATGATCTGATAATTGTCAAATTTTGTAGGGAATTTGATAGATAAGATCATGGAAACTTTTTTTACGGAACAACTGGGAATTGATACACCAATTTTCAGCTATGTGATTCTTCCCTTGCTCATATTTCTGGCCAGGATTTGTGATGTGTCCATTAATACGGTCAGGATCATTTATGTCATGAGTGGTAAAAAGTTTTTGTCCACCTTTTTAGGTTTTTTTGAATCGTTGATCTGGTTGTTGGCAATAGGACAAATTTTTAAACACGTAGATAACATTTTTTCTTATATAGCTTATCCGGCCGGATTTGCCGCAGGCATTTTTGTAGGGATGATCATTGAGGAGAAACTTGCACTTGGAAAAGTAGTGATGCGAATTATCACCAGAAAGAATGTAAATGATTTTACCGCTTTTCTTAAAGAAAACAATTTTCGCTATTCTGTTTTACAGGGTAATGGCAAGGATGGCAAAGAGAATATCATTTTTACAGTACTGGAAAGAGAAAATCAGCCCCAGGTTGAAAAAAGTATCAAAGAACTGTTGCCCACCGCATTTTATACTGTCGGAGGGATAAAGGGAGCTAATGAAGCCAAAATACTCTTGGAAAAACCCAGCAGACGTGGCATTGGTTCATGGTTAAGTTCGATAAAAAGGAAATAATTCATTGAATAACTCCTCCGTATCTTTCATTAAAACCTTCAATACCCTGTAAACCACCGGTGTGTATAGCAATGATTTTTGATTCGTTTTCAAAATAGCCTTTGTCAACAAGGTCATATATACCAAAGAGCATTTTTCCTGTATAGATCGGATCTAATGGAATGCCGTGTCTTTCTTTGAAATCATTTATAAATGAGATTAATTCAGGTTTAACCTTGGCATATCCACCGAAATGAAAATCACTGTTGACGGACCAGTTGTTATAATTGATCCCATGATAATCGTGAATAAACTGACTAATGTCTTTTTCGAGAAAATCTCCTTTGAGGGCAGAAAAACCAAGCGCTTTTTTGCTGCCTTTTAAACCGATAATAATGCCGGACAGAGTACCTCCGGTACCACAGCTGCTACAGATATAATCGAAATCCATATCGATGTCCTCCACAATCTCAATACAACCTTTGATCGCCAAAACATTAGTGCCGCCCTCGGGTAAAAGATAAAAATCACCAAACTGGGCTCTTAAACTTTCGATAAATGATGAATCATTTTTGTCTTTGTACTTGGATCGACTTACATAGTGCAGCTGCATCCCAAATTTTTGGGAAGATGTTTTCAATGTTGGATTTAAAGGAAGTGATTCTTCACCTCGAATAATTCCAATGGTTTCAAATCCGTATTCTTTTCCGGCTCCTGCTACCGAGAGAATATGATTGGAATAAGCTCCACCAAATGTCAGGAGCTTTTTGAAACCCTTTTTTTTGGCTTCAACTAAATTATACTTTAGTTTCCTCCACTTATTCCCTGATATAACAGGGTGGATCATATCTTCTCTCTTGATGAATAGTTGAATTTTTTTTTCATCAAATGCACTTTCGTAGATTCTTTGCAATGGTATCCGATCAGATATTCCAGTCATCTTATCAGCCGCTTTTTTGTTGGCCGTAGTGCTTCAAGCTTTGAGCCGCAACGGTCAATACAATAATACTACCACCGATGATGATTTCAGTACTCAACTTTTCCGAGATAAAAAGCACCGCCCACAATATGCCATATACCGGAATGAGGCTACTTAATATGCTGGCTGTACTGGTACTGAAGTATTTTAAACTTTTCACAAACAAAGTGTGCGCTGTGGCTGTGGTAATAATGGATAGGAGTAATAACAACTGAATGGTAACAGTGTCCAATTGAAAATCATAAATAAATAATGTTGGTATCAGTAATATGGCAGATATTAACAATTGATACAACATTAAAACAGAACTGGAATAATTATGTATTAATTTTTTATTGAGCAGGTTTCGAACAGAATACAATAGTGCAGAGAAAACACCAATGAGTATACCGTAGGTTATATCATTGCTTAAATCAAACGCCGGAACGATCATAAAAATACCGAAAATGACAGCAACCGAAGAAATGAGATCGATGATAGACAATTTTGTCTTGAAAAAAAGAGGCTCTATCAGTGTAGTAATGACCGGATAGGTAAATAATGAGATCATACCTACCGCTACACTGGATATTTTGATAGAGAAAAAGTAAGTGACCCAATGAAAAGAAAGAAGAGACCCGGCCAGTAAGATGATGAACCTATGTCTTTTTAAACGGACCTGTAATTTTTCCTTGGCAATTTTGATAAAGAAGAAGAGAAAAATGGCACCGACAACACACCTGAAAAAAATGATCAGTGAAACCGGAAGGTCTATGACCCTTCCCAGAATGCCGGAGGTTGACATCAGGATCAGTGAGAGATTAAGCTCAAGATAAGGGCGAAATTTATCAAGCATTGACCAAAGATATACTCTTTTTTGACGATAGTATTTTAATTACCACAAACATACTTGCTGGAGAATTAAGAATTTTGGTAAATCTTAGTATTATATTAGCAACATCTGATAGTATAAGTATAGATTAATGAATATTGAGGATTTTGAAGAGCAAGAAGAACTATTTGAACATCATCGAATTGATGTGGATCCCGGGCAGGATCCAATGAGAATAGATAAGTTCTTAATGGATAGATTGCCGAATGTTACCAGGAATAAGATCCAGGACGGGATTCGTCAGGGATTCGTACTGGTGAATGAGCACGAAATAAAACCTAATTATAAAGTCAAGCCCAGTGACTTAATAACCATCTCGCTACCTGAGCCACCCAGAGAGACAGAAGTTGTTCCGGAGAATATTGATCTTGATATTACCTATGAAGATGATCATTTACTTGTTGTGAACAAGCCCGCTGGGATGGTAGTGCATCCCGCATATAATAATTGGACTGGCACCTTAGTGAATGCACTGGTTTATCACTTTCAACAACTGCCCACTATGAAAGATAATGAGGGTAGGCCCGGACTTGTTCATAGAATTGATAAGGATACTTCAGGCTTACTTGTTATTGCAAAAAGTGAAATGGCTATGACCAGTCTGGCCAAACAGTTTTTTGACCACAGCATAGAAAGGACTTATTACGCATTGGTCTGGGGTGAACCTGAGCATGACCAGGGCACTATCGATATCAACCTGGGAAGAAGTCCGAAAGACCGCAGGATAACCGTAGCTTTTACAGATGAGAATATTGGGCGTAGGGCGGTTACACATTATAAAGTTTTGAATCGGCTCAGGTATGTATCACTTTTGCAATGTAATTTGGAGACCGGTCGTACCCATCAGATCAGGGCTCACTTGAAGCATATCGGGCATCCATTGTTCAACGATGAAACCTATGGTGGCAATAGGATCTTAAAGGGAACTCAGTTTTCCAAATACAAAAGTTTTGTAGACAATTGTTTTAAAATAATGTCAAGGCAGGCTTTACATGCGAAGTCACTGGGTTTTGAGCACCCTGTCACAAAAAAGAATATGCAATTCGATTCAAAGTTGCCCGAAGACTTTAAATTAGTGGTGGAAAAATGGGAGAAATATGTGCAAAATCACTAAAATTCATACAAGCCAATAAATTTTCTCATTTTTTTGGATCAATTTTTGATCTTTTTCAGTTAAAGGTATTAGACTAGCCCACCTGAATGTCCAATCTGGTAGAGAAGATGAAGGGGAAAATACAAATTAACAAATCAAGCATTCATAAATACTACAGAACAAATGTTGTAGTGTTTAGTTTGGCATTGCTCAGTGCATGGCCGCTGCTATTGTTGGTGGCTCCCTTTTTGGACAATTTTCAATTTGCCATTATATCCGATGTTAATGTTGCCTATTTCCTTGTTTTTGGCCTTTTAGTGCTGGTAATGAACTATGTTATAAAGCGGATCAAACCATTGGCCTACTTCCTGACCATTGCTGTTTTTTTAGGTTTATCGGTGAGTACCATTGCCGGTAGTTATACTTTTAAGGATGCCATCAATGATTATATGGCCCTGATTAATCGTTTGCAACAGCAGTCTCAGATTGTTTCAGTGATGTCTGAGAGCTCCGAGCCGTTTCCGGATGCATTGGAAGTAGCGGAACTAATTCGGGAAAAAGATTCCAAAATTAGGAACTTCGCAGTTAAAGCAGCAACAAAACACTTTGTTAATCATAAGCGATATGAGGAGAATCGGGAATTAATACAATACTTCTCCATCTTTAAGGAGATCAATGAGAAATGGATCTATGTGGCTGATCCTAAAGATGAAGAATATTTTGCTTCTCCGGCTGAAACAATTGAACATCTCACCATTGATGGTAAGTTCAATGGTGACTGCGACGATTATACCATTCTGATTGCAAGTTGCTTAAAAAATATAGGAGGAGATGTGAGAATGATCCGCACACCAAGTCATATTTATCCGGAACTCAGAATGCAGGATGAGCATCAATTAAAGAAGGCCGTAGAACTCATTCGAAGGGATCTATTTAAACATGATGCACTTGGTAAGAGTATTTTTTACCACAAGGACAGTGCAGGAAATATCTGGTTGAATCTTGATTATACAGGGAAATATCCCGGGGGGCGATTTTTAAGTAATGATATTATCGGTGTGCTTGAGCTCTAGTCAAGGCAATCTATCCAAATTTAGGTTTAATGTTTCCCATAAGTTTTCTCTCCGGCTTCAATTCTAAAATCTAAAATATTTTCTTGAGTTGGTAACGGACATGTGGCATGGTCTGAAAATGCACAGGCCGGATTTACTGCTCTATTAAAATCAAGTATTATTTCGTTGTTTTCATCGGGAAATGAGGTATATAAGAATCTTCCTGATCCGTAAGTTTCCAGTGCACTGGTAGCATCTGCAAATACGATGAAATACTTATCACCTGATATCACCGGCTCCAGACTATATAATTTCCCATCTTTTTTAAAACTAATTTTACCCGGGCAATTCAGCACCGAAACCATATCGAGAATATTACTTCTTTTAATTTGTTTCGGTGGGTCGTATGGAGTAAAAGTTCCTTTGAACTTCCAGGATTTGTCCAGGGGAAATCTCTCAATGATTGTACTGTCTGCTAAATTTTCATGAGCCAGATCCCTGACCCTTATCCCATAATGATCACCTTTTTCAACATCCGGTCTTTTTATGATATACCACATTAGCGAACTATATGTTAGCTTTAGGTCTCCTTCTTTAAGACTATCATAATAAACAATTGCCTTTTCTACTTTTTTGCCATTCAGTTTGATTTGATCGTTCCCGGAGGTGAAATGGACCTGGTCATTTTGCAATGTAAATGAGCCCATAAAAGGAGCCCCTTTTTCATGAAATAAAATGGTGTTTGCGGAATCTGACCCAAAAGTATTTTCTCCCTCCTGCAGCCAGTAAAGTCCGGCTAAATTAAGGTAGCCCATCTCGCTTCGCAGAAAAACAATTCTTTTTGTATGCCACTTGTTGAAATCACTTAAATAGGAGGTTGGTATTTCTTTTTTTACAGAGTAATTACAGGAAGAAATTAGTAATGATAAAAAGACAATGGGAAGAGTATAATGGCACATATTATAAACCCTTTTTTCCATCATGATTTTTAAGGTATGATGAACAATCCTCTCCGAATATGTTTCGGACGTCGAGGACGCAATTTAAAGTTTCTTTGCTTTTTCCCAGTACTCATCCATCTCCTCCAAAGACATTTCAGTTAGTTGTTTTCCGTCTTTTTTAGATTCAGATTCAAGGTATTGAAATCGCTTTATAAATTTCTTATTGGTCCTTTCCAAAGCTTCTTCCGGATTGATATCAATGAACCGTGCATAATTGATCAAGGAAAAAAGCAGATCGCCAAACTCAGATTGAGCTTTTCCCTTATTTATTTCCCTGCCGTTTTCGATATTAAATTCGCTTTTGAACTCTGTCATTTCTTCCTCCACCTTTTCCCATACTTGCTCTTTTGCCTCCCAATCAAAACCTACACCCCTTGCTTTTTCCTGAATACGCATGGCCTTGACAAGGGCCGGTAGAGATTTTGGAACACCTCCCAAAACAGATCTGTTGCCTTTTTCTTTGAGTTTTATTTTCTCCCAATTTTGCTTAACAACCTCCTCATCTGCAGCTTTTATGTCTCCATAAATGTGGGGGTGACGATGGATCAGCTTGTCACATATGGCATTGAGAACATCTGCAATATCAAAATCATCTTTCTCTGAGGCTATCCGTGCATAAAAAACCATGTGTAGAATAATATCACCCAGCTCCTTTTTTACTTCCTGAGGATCGTTATCCAAAATGGCATCGGACAGCTCATATGTTTCCTCTATTGTTAAATGTCTAAGGCTTTCAATGGTTTGCTTTTTGTCCCATGGGCAATTTTCTCTCAGCTCATCCATGATGGTCAGCAAGCGATCAAAAGCTTTTAACTTGGCTTGACGATTTTTATCCTCAGTGGTTATGATTTTGGACATAAGTGATGTATGAAACTTTGCAGATATTCTGTGTGTTAGATCATTAGATTATGTAAATTTGCATAAATATATTTAGATATGGCAACGGTTTTATTGGGAATAGGATTTATAGCAGTATTTTTTATTTTGATGTCGGTAAGATTAATCCTTTTGAAAAAGGGAGAGTTTAAGGGCACTTGTGCTTCTCAAAGTCCCTTTTTGCAAAAAGAGGGAGGCACTTGCGGTTATTGTGGCAGAAATGTTGCAGCAGGAGAAAAATGTGCCAATCCTGACTCCGAGGTGAACAAAGTGATCGAGAAATTCTAAAATTGTATCTATCCAAAGCATAATCCCTAACAAGCTAACAAACAAGAGTTTAATCCACATCTTTCACTACCCTTTTCTACCCCACTAGGCAAAGTGCTCTTTTCAATCAATTAAATTTTCTTCTTTTTCTCTTTTTAGAGCTAGATTAAAAATTGCTACCTTTGGATTCTAAATCAAATCAACTATTTAAGTGTCATTAATAAAATCAATATCTGGAATTAGAGGAACCATAGGCGGTAAGACTGGCGATTCATTAACCCCGGTTGACATTGTGAAATTCGCTGCTGCTTTTGGAACCTGGGTAATGCATAAAACCGGAAATAATAAACTAATTATCGGTAGAGATGCCAGACCATCCGGTCAAATGGTTTCCAACCTGGTTGTAGGTACACTTCAGGGCCTTGGTATTGATATTGTTGACCTTGGACTATCTACTACTCCCACAGTTGAGGTAGCAGTTCCCGAAGAGGGAGCAGGAGGTGGCATCATCCTGACAGCCAGTCACAATCCTGTTCAATGGAATGCACTAAAACTTCTGAACCATAAAGGTGAGTTTATTTCAGCGGCAGATGGTGCTGAAGTATTGCAGATTGCGGAAGAAGAGTCATTTGAATTTGCCAGTGTAAAAAAGCTTGGTAGCTATACAAAAGACAATAGCTATATACAAAAGCATATCGAGATGATCCTGGCACTTCCTCTGGTAGATGTAGAGGCCATTAGACAAAGGAACTTCAGCGTCATATTGGATTGTGTTAATTCCACAGGTGGTATTTCACTTCCGCCACTTTTAGAGGCACTTGGTATACATCAGGTAAAAGAACTTTACTGTGACCCTAATGGAGAATTCCCTCACAATCCGGAGCCGCTTCCGGAAAACCTGACTCACATTTGTGCGGAAATGGAAAAGGGTAATTATGATTTAGGTATTGTTGTGGACCCTGATGTAGATCGTTTGGCACTTATATGCGAGGATGGTACCCCTTTCGGTGAAGAATATACTTTGGTAGCTGTTTCAGACTATATCCTTTCTCAGAATAAAGGAAATACGGTGTCTAATCTTTCTTCGACAAGAGCTTTAAGGGATATTACTGAGAAGCATCAAGGGGATTATCAGGCTTCAGCCGTTGGAGAAGTGAATGTTGTCAACAAGATGAAGGAGATAGGTGCTGTTATTGGAGGTGAAGGTAATGGCGGTATTATTTACCCGGAACTTCATTATGGCAGAGATGCTTTGGTTGGAATTGCCTTATTCCTGACACATCTGGCCAAATTTGGCAAATCTGCTTCGATGTTAAGAGCTACCTATCCTAACTATCAAATATCAAAGAATAAAATTGAGCTTACGCCCGAAATAGATGTTGATCTTGTGTTGGAAGAAGTGAAAAATAAATATGCAAAACAGCCTATTAATACAATTGATGGTGTTAAAATAGAATTTGAGAGAGAATGGGTTCATTTGCGAAAATCAAATACGGAACCCATTATCAGGATTTATGCGGAATCCGAATTCTTAGCCACGGCTGATAATTTAGCTAATAAAATTATTGATGACATTAAGGAGATCATATCGGCAAAAGCTTAAACAATACACTAAACCCAAACAACATGAAAGTTTATTTTGACAACGCAGCGACAACCCCACTTGACCCTGAGGTTTTTGAGGCTATGAAACCATACATGCTTGAATTGTATGGGAACCCATCCTCTATCCACAGCCATGGTAGAGAGGTTCGTGCTGCTATAGAACGGTCTCGTAAAACGGTTGCTGAGTTGTTAAATACTTCTCCTTCAGAGATCTTTTTTACTTCCGGAGGCACAGAGGCCGATAATACATCCATTGTGAGCGGTATTGAATCGCATGGCATCAAACATGCCATTTCCTCTAGAATAGAGCACCATGCAGTGCTCCATACCCTGGAAACATTAGAGAAAAACGGCAAAATAAAACTTAGCTATGTTAATTTGGATGAACAGGGTTATATAGACCTGAATCACTTGGAAGCGCTATTGGCTAAGCATGATAAATCTTTTGTCTCTCTCATGCACGCCAACAATGAGATTGGAAATCTCAATAACATTGAAAAGATTGGAGAGCTATGCATAGCGCACGGAGCTATTTTCCATTCGGACACTGTTCAAAGTGTAGGGCACTACAAACATGACTTACAAAAATTGAAAATTCATTGTATGGTGGGTTCTGCTCATAAATTTCATGGCCCCAAAGGAATTGGATTTTTATATATCAACGGTGATTATAAAATTGCTCCTTTTATCTATGGAGGTGCCCAGGAAAGAAACATGCGGGGAGGAACAGAAAATGTTTGCGGAATCATTGGATTGGCCAAGGCCCTTGAAATTGCTTATGAGCACATGGAAGAACATCAGCAATATATCCAGGGATTAAAGGACAGAATGATCCATCAACTCAGGGAACAAATTCCGGACGTAGGTTTCAATGGTGATTCAGCGAACCCTGATAGTCTATACACTGTGCTCAATGTTTGTCTTCCCGAGTCTGAAGATAATGACATGCTCCTTTTCAATCTGGATATCAATCAAATATCAGCTTCCGGAGGAAGTGCCTGTTCCAGTGGAAGTAACGTGGGATCACACGTTTTAACTGCCCTTAAAACTGATCCGAAACGGGGAGCAATCAGGTTTTCATTTAGCAAATACAATACCCCCGAGGAGGTTGATTATGTGGCTGAAAAGCTAGCTCAGCTTTACAAAGTGGAAGCTCAGTGATACTTACCAATTGAGAAAACCCTGGATAAACTCAGAGCAAGTTTCAGGAAATCAGGTATCTTACAATTTTTCTTTATCATGATCCTCGATGATTCATTTCAGATACATAAAAGGATATGATAAGTATTAATAGATGGACTGCCCAAAATAAGCTTTCAGATGTCAATCTCCGAGTTTCAAATGGCCTGAAAGTTGAAACCGATTTTCGAAAACCTGATCTGAAAGCTAAACTTATTCCCAAAACAATACAATAACTTATTTAATGGTGGTCACTTCTTTAGCAGAGGAAGTTTTGGACCTGGCCGTACCTTTACCGGCAACTACTCTTACATAGTATTTTGTATTCGCTTTCAAACCACTTACAGTGGTAGAAGTGCCGGTTATTGCTTTTGCCTTAAAGCCCGAAACCGTAGTACTAAAATCTTTCTTTTCAGATACATCAAGATAGTATTTATCGGCATTTGTCACCTTACCCCAGCTTATTTTGAAACTGTTTTTAGTGATACCGGAAGCATTGTTCAATGCCGGCGTGCTCAATGCAGCTGGTTTCGGTTCATCATCATTACTACAAGCACCAAGTATGGTGAATATTGCGAGCACTACAAAGATTTGATTAAGATAGTGCTTATTTAATACGTTTTTCATTTTCAAGAATTTTTGAATTTTAAATGTTCATTTCAGTTGATGAGTCCGTTGCAACGACTTTTCAAAACCAATACGTGTTGGCAACAAATTACCCTCCCTTCCAAAACACTTTCTTAAAAATATAGCCATGAATCGGGTTCAGACACCTCGTCATCCAAATTCAAAAATGACATTGCATGCTATCTTGTTTTGTCAAATATTCATACCGGAACCAGTTTGAGAAAGTGGATTCAAAACTTTCCTGGAAAAGATATTGGATTCCAGATTTTTCCGATAGGTGTGTAGGGTGAGATGATCAGCAACTGTACTATACAGAAGTGTTGAATACAATTTTTCAAAAAAAGCGCATGCTCACAAAAGACCAGTTTGAGGGAATTTTTAATAGTTTTTATGTAGATGTCAAAAATTATGTGTATTACAAAATCGCTGATGTTCATCGATCGGAAGATATCGCACAGGAGGCCTTTCTGGTTTTATGGGAAAAACGTGATCAAGTAAGAATTGAAACAGTCAAGAGTTTTTTATATGCCATAGCATCAAATCTGACAGTGGATCACTTTAGGAAAGAAAATGTAAAATTAAGATTTACTAAAAGTGCGGAAAAAGAGTCCCGGATTCCCTTTGCAGAATCCCCACAATACCTTGTGGAATTCAACGAGTTTGAGATCAAACTGCAGGAAGCAATATCAAATTTGACGGAGAAACAACGGGTCGTTTTTCTGATGAATAGGATCGATGGTCTCAAATATGCTGAAATAGCCGAAAGACTTGGAATAAGTATAAAAACCGTAGAAAAAAGAATGGGCAATACACTTAAGGAATTAAGGAAAAAAATAAATTTTAAGGTGTAACCTTCCAAAAGAATATTTCACTAAGCAATTTTATTTCCATCGACATAAACTCCGGCAACTAGCCAAACGCAATGATCAGTGTGATGTGTTTTTTGATATGATCTCTTTAAGACAAGCTACCCATAAAGGATGGTCATTGAGACTTTCAACGAGCTGCCAATGTTCACCACCGGCTTCTTCGAATATCTCCTTAAACTCTTCTCCTACCTCAATGGTTGTTTCCAGGCAATCGGCAATGAATGCCGGTGAATATGCCAGCACTTTCTTTTTATCCTGTTTAGGAAGCTCCTTGATGACATCGTCTGTATAAGGCTGTATCCAGGGATCCTTACCCAGTCTTGATTGAAAAGCCACCGTATATTTTTCCTCAGGAATGGAAAGCTCTTTGGCTAGCAATCTGGAAGTTTCAAAACACTGAGCCCTGTAGCAGAATTGGTTTTTCTTATGATAAGTAGCACAACATTTTTCATTGAGCTGACAGTAATTATCAACAGCTGCCTTTTTGATTTGCCTTTCCGGGATACCGTGATAACTGAAAAGCACATGATCAAAATCCATTTCTTTCAAATATTTTTCACCAATTTCAGCAAAAGCATTGATGAACAATGGCTCATCCAAAAAGTGACTCACAAATTTAATTGAAGGAATGTTTTGCCAATCCTTTGTGATTTCCATCACTTTATCAATTACCGAACCAGTGGTGGCCGAAGCATATTGAGGGAACATGGGAATCACCAATATTTCATTTACCTGTTTAGCCTGAAGCACTTGAAGTGCCTTTTCGAGACTTGGATTTTGGTAACGCATACCCAGGCTCACCACGTAATTTTCACCAAGTTCTTTTTGAAGCATCTTTGTGACATCCTCACCATAGAATAGCAAGGGTGATCCACGTTCCTCCCATAATTGCTGATAGACCTTTGCAGATTTAGGTGCTCTGAAGGGAGCAATGATCAGGTTAACAAGCATCCATCTTCCCAGGGCTGAAATATCAATGACACGCTTATCCATAAGAAATTCTCTGAGATAACGTCTTACGTCTGAAGTATTAGGGCTATCAGGAGTGCCCAGATTTACCAGTAGAATGCCTTTTTTCCCCTTTTTTGATCCCATATGAATTTGGTGAAATAATGTTTTGCAAAAATATTTGAATTTATCTATTAAACTGTTTGTTTATACAACTAATAAAAACATTTGTTCGGTTTATGAATCTGAAAGTCTCATAAATTTTATAAATTATTCAATCAATTAAATTTATCATTCATTAATAAATTAACAGTTAATATGGCTAGAGCAATTTGGAACGGCGTAGTTATAGCAGAAAGCAACGATACCATTGAAGTTGAAGGAAACCAGTACTTTCCACCCGAATCGGTTAATAAAGAGTATTTTAAAGAAAGCGATACACATACGACTTGTCCCTGGAAAGGTGTGGCAAGTTATTTCTCAATAGAAGTTAATGGTGAGGTAAATGAAGATGCCGCATGGTACTATCCACAAGCCAAACATCCTGCCAAGAAGTTCGAAAATTATGTAGCTTTTTGGAATGGTGTTCAGGTGGAAAAATAATGTTCAAGATAGGAACGATTTGTTGGAATGTTAAATTAGCGAACAACCAATGAATCGTTCTTTTTAAAAACTCCTTTCAGCAAATCCATAATACTCTTACGGTTAAGTCATATTGTTAATGCGAGGAAAGGGTAAATTAAATGCAATTCATTGAATTGATCCTGGATGGCTTACTACTTATAATCCTCTCGTGCAGGTGAGAACACATCCATAATAATACAATCGCTGAGTGCCTTTCCGGAATGAGGTACATTGGATGGGATCACATACACTTTACCAGGTTCCATAACTTCCGTATGGTCCCCTACCGTTAATTGAAATCTCCCGCTTAATACGCGCGAGATCTGTTCATGATGATGCGCATGTTCCGGAAGCTCGGCACCCTGAGTTACTCTGAAATGAGCTGTTGTCAAATTTTCTCCATGTATTAGTTTAGCAAAAAAACCAGGCAGAAGTTCTTTTTCAGCTATATTGTCTAAATTGTATAATGGCACAATGTGGTTGTTTGGTTATCATTAATTATAATCACAAAATAGCTGATTTCATAATCCTTTTGATGAATGTAATGCCCTGTTAAAAAAATACCTAGCCCTATGATTATTATAGAAAGGGTTTATATTTGTACCCAACATTTTTATTGAAACACAACAGTTCCCATGAGGATCATTATAGCAGGAGCCGGGGAAGTAGGATTTCATATTGCCAAGCTTTTATCATACGAGGAACACGATATTGTTCTGATAGACAGAGATAGCGAAAAGCTCAATTATGCAGCCGGTCATTTGGATGTAGCCACAGTCAACGGTAACTCCACCTCCTACAGAGTACTTGAAGAAGCCAACGTAAGTAAGGCAGATTTGCTCATATCAGCAACTTCAACGGAAGAAACCAATATTGCCACTTCGATCATCGCAAAAAATCTGGGAGCTAAAAGAACCGTTGCCAGGATAGAAAATACAGAATACCTGCATAGTAAGGACAAACTTGATCTTAGAAATATAGGTATTGACGAGATCATATCTCCGGAGTCCCTTGCTGCAAAAGAGATCCAGCGACTGTTAAAAGAAACAGCCATTACGGATACTTTTGATTTTAGTAAAGGCATGCTTTCCATGATTGGTGTTACCATTGATGAGAATAGCCCTTTACATAATAAAACAATGGCAGAGGCCGCCTCGCTCAACACAGAACATAATTTTGTGACAGTGGCTATTCTTCGTGACAATGAAACCATCATTCCCAGGGGAACTAATAGGTTTATGGTAAATGATCATGCTTATTTTATTGCCCAACCGGATGGTGTGGACCGAGTAATCCATTTGTCGGGAAAAGAGCGGTCCGAAATAAAAAATATCATGATCCTCGGTGGCAGTAAGGTTGGTATCAATGCTGCAAGAAGGCTCAGCAAAAAATACAACGTCAAATTAATTGAGAAAGATAAAAACAAGGCTTTTCAGTTAGCCGATAAGTTAAAGGAAACCTTGGTGATCAATGGGGATGGAAGGGATATTAATTTGTTGGAAGATGAAGGTATTAATGAAATGGATGCCTTCATTGCTGTAACCGGTAATTCTGAGACTAACATCATTTCCTGCCTGGTAGCAAAAAATCATCAGGTCCGAAAGACCATCTCGCTTGTTGAGAACATTGATTACATTCAGATCTCTCAAAACATTGGGGTTGACACGATGATCAATAAAAAATTGATCGCAGCTAATTTTATTTTCAGATATATAAGAAAAGGAGAAGTGCTCTCTTTGACCAGTATACATGGGGTAGATGCCGAAATATTAGAGTTTGAGGTTCAGGCTAACTCGATGATCACCCAAAAAGAACTGAAAGATCTGGATTTCCCTGATTCAGCTATCATTGGAGGAGTGATCCGGAGGGGTGTTGGTCATGTGACCTTAGGTAACTTTCAGTTCCAGGCCAAAGACCGTGTTGTAGTCCTTGCAAGGCCACAATGTATTAATAAAGTGGAATCCTTCTTTAAATAGAACTTTATGCTATGCAAGTCAATTCTTTAAGATCATTCCCTTCAGGCAGATGAAGTTTAATTTCAGGATCATCATCAATATCTTGGGTCTTCTTTTAATGCTCAGTAGCATTTTTATGTTTTTCTGCCTTGTATTTTCCATTTTTTTAGGAGGAAAAGATTGGTGGGCATTATTGATCTCTGCTTTGATTACGTTCGGTGCAGGCCTTGCTGTTTGGTTAAAAACTAAAAACTCAACCAACAAGGAATTAAGGAAGAGGGACGGATACCTTATCGTTACCTCTGGTTGGTTGGTTATGTCTCTCTTTGGAACACTTCCCTATATTTTGAGTGGTTCCATTCCAAGTTTTACAGATGCCTTTTTTGAAACGATTTCAGGTTTTACTACGACCGGCGCCTCTATTTTGAACGATATAGAAGCAGTTCCAAGCGGCATATTACTATGGAGAAGCCTCACACAATGGATCGGAGGCATGGGTATCATTGTGTTGACGGTTGCTATATTACCAATTCTAGGTATTGGAGGAATGCAGCTTTTCGTTGCCGAGGCACCCGGCATTGCTCCTGATAAACTTAAGCCAAGAATTAAGGAAACAGCCCAGAGATTGTGGTACATCTATCTTGGATTGACTGTTGCAGAACTGATCCTCTTGCTCTTGGGAGGGATGCCTTTTTTTGATGCATTGAACCATAGCCTGACCACCATGGCTACCGGTGGATTTTCTACTAAAAATTCAAGTGCGGCTGAATTCACACCCTACGTGCAATATGTAATCATTGTATTTATGTTTTTGGCTGGCACGAATTTTACTTTAACCTACTTCGGATTAAAAGGGAACCTGAAGAGGGTCTGGAGAAATGAAGAGTTTAGAAAATATATTTATATCATTGGGATCTTCACATTGATTATTGTCATATCAGTTTTTTTCAATACGGATAATGGTCTTGAAAAGTCTTTTCGCGATTCGCTTTTTCAAGTAGTGGCAATCATCACAACAACAGGTTATGTTTCTGCTGACTATACTTCATGGGGCTTCTTTGTGACAGCGCTTATATTTATCATGATGTTTATAGGGGCTTCTGCGGGGTCTACTGCCGGAGGTGTTAAAATTGTCCGGCACATCGTACTTTTCAAGAATAGCTTTCTGGAACTCAAACGTCAAATGCATCCCTCAGCTGTTATTCCTGTGCGCCTGAATAGAAAGGCAATTAATCAGGAAATAACCTACAATGTGCTGGCCTTTATTATGATCTATATGTCTGTTTTTGCTACAGGTGTTGTAGTCATGTCATGGATTGGGGTAGATTTTGAAACGGCCATTGGTTCCGTAGCAACTTCGCTTGGTAATATTGGACCTGGCCTTGGTTCCGTTGGGCCGGTTGATAATTTTTCCCATCTTCCGGGCATCGGCAAATGGTTTCTATCTTTTCTGATGCTCATGGGAAGACTTGAGCTGTTCACGGTGATGATGTTATTCACACCTTATTTTTGGAGAAGGTATTGAGGCAAGTCTGGACCCATAACATGGCAAAATCCCCTTTGATTATTGAGCCTGACAAATTTTTATTAATTTAAGCCGGAATCAGGAAATCACTTCATTCAAACAATGAGCGTATCTGAAATCGAAAGCAAGAATCTGCATTGGAGTCCGTGGCGAAGGAAACTCTATAAAATTATTTTTGAACATGATACACCGGCAGGAAAGGCTTTTGATGTTGTATTGTTGTGGGTGATTTTATTGAGCGTGTTGATTGTCATGCTGGAAAGTGTTTCATTTATTAAAGACCGGTATGGTAATGTTCTCCGCATCATGGAATGGTGCTTTACCATTTTATTCACCATTGAATATATTTTACGTATTGTGGTCATCGACAGAACCGTTCGATACATTTTTAGTTTTTATGGCATTATTGATTTCCTTTCGGTTATTCCGACATATTTAAGCATTGTCTTTGTAGGTGGACAATATCTCCTGGTGATCCGTACTATCCGATTGCTTCGTGTTTTCCGGATATTAAAATTAGTCCGTTATACAGGAGAGGGCCGGCTATTGATGAATGCTTTGTTTGCATCCCGATATAAAATAATCGTTTTTTTTGGAGCGGTAATGATCACCGTTATCATTTGCGGTACGGTTATGTATCTTATTGAAGGTGAGGAAAACGGATTTTCCAGCATTCCTCGAAGCGTCTATTGGGCAATTGTGACATTGACCACAGTGGGCTATGGAGACATTGCACCTCAAACAGTTATCGGTCAGGCGCTGGCATCGTTCATTATGCTCATGGGATATGCCATCATAGCCGTACCAACGGGAATTGTAACAGCTGAGATATCCCAGGCAAACAGGAAAAGACCTACCCCTAAGAAGTGCCCCAAATGCCAGCTAGACCTTCATGATATAGATGCCCAGTATTGCAAAAGATGTGGAACGATGTTATGATCGATTGATCCGGGGAATTTGACTTTAATAACCCAAAGTTTTTAGCATCGATTCACTGCTTTGATCCTCATTGAACAAATAACTATGGACCTTGCCATTTTCATGTTTGTCAATGATCACATGTTTCGGAGCCGGAATCAAACAATGTTGAATTCCACCATAGCCACCAAGAGACTCCTGGTAGGCACCTGTATGAAAAAACCCTATGTATAACTGACCACCATTGTTTGCAATGGGTAAAAATACTTCCGAAGAGTGGGCTTCGGAGTTGTAATAATCCATGCTGTCACAGGTAAGTCCGCCGATATTCACCTTATGAAAATTATCGTCCCATTGGTTAACAGGTAACATGATGAACTTTTGGTTTACTCCCCAGATATCCGGTAAATGTGTTATAAAAGAACCGTCGATCATGTACCAAAGCTCTTTGTCATTTTGGAGTTTCCTATCCAATACGGAATACAGCACTGCTCCGCTTTCCCCAACCGTATAAGTGCCAAATTCAGTTATTATGTTGGGTGTTGGCACATGATTTTTATTACAGATCCATTGTATATTTTGAACTATTTGATCTGTTATATACTCATAGTCAAATTCAAAATGTAATGAGGTTTTAATTGGGAAACCACCACCAATATCTATGGTATCCAGCTCCGGGCATACCTTCTTCAAATCGCAATACTTATACATGAACCTGCTGAGCTCACTCCAATAATAAGCAGTATCCTTAATGCCTGTATTGATGAAAAAATGAAGCATTTTGAGCTTAGCCTTTTTATTTGGTTGAATGGTTGAAAGATAGAAATCATTAATATCCTTATACCGGATCCCAAGACGGGAAGTGTAAAATTCGAAATTGGGCTCCTCGTCTGCCGCCACTCTGATACCTATCTGGAATTCATTGTCGACACGATCATTGTAAATGTCAAATTCCTTCATATTATCGAGTATAGGAATGCAGTTTTTGAAACCCTGGTTGATCAGATCTACGATATAATCTGTGTATAAAGGCCTTTTAAATCCGTTACACAATATGTAGAAATCTTTGTCTATCTGCCCTTTTTCATAAAGCTTTTTGACAATAGGTATATCAAATGCAGAAGAAGTTTCAATATGCGCCCCATTTTTCACCACCTGATCCAGTACGAATTCAAAATGGGAGGATTTTGTGCAATAGCAGTAAGTGTAAGACCCCTTGTATTTATTTTTTGAAATGGCACCTTCAAAAAGTTTTTTAGCCTTTTGAATGTTCTGACCAATTTTAGGTAAATAGGTTAATTTAAGGGGAGTGCCGTATTGCTTAATAATTTCTGTAAGTCGCACATTGTGAAAGTACAATTCATTGTCCTTCACATGAAATTCGTCATTGGGGAAATCGAACGTCTGGTCGATTAAATCAGCATAACTTTTCATTAATTTAAGTCATAAAGAAATATCAACTTTTTTAGCGATGCAATTATGGAATAAAAAAGAATATAAATCAATATAGAATGTTATAAAATTTCATTCCACTTCTCTTCTTTTCAAAGATATTTGGACCAATAAATCGATAGAGAATTTGTGCAATACAAACTTCAGTAATTATCTTTGGCGATCTTAAAGATAAACAACAACATGCTCAATATTGATATCAAAAATGAAACTGGGAGGTTGAAATCCGTTATTTTAGGAATAGCCGACAGTTTCGGAGGAACTCCGGATCCTGAATGGGCTTACGATCCAAAATCCAAAGAACATATCTTCAATGGTACATTTCCCAAAGAAGCAGATCTTAAAGCAGAAATGGAAGGATTCGCCGAAGTTCTGAAGAAGCATGATGTTGAAGTATACCGGCCTCAAAACATCGAAAATTGTAATCAGATATTTTCAAGAGATATTGGGTTTGTGATCGATAATAAATTTGTTCGTCCCAATATTCTGGAAAAACGTACCAGGGAACTGGAAGGCATTGATTGCATCGTGGATCAGATAGTACCTGATAGCTTAATTGAAGTACCTGAAATAGCAAGAATGGAAGGTGGAGATGTAATGCCTTGGAATGAATTTTTGTTCATTGGTTATTCTGAAGAGGAAGATTTTAACAGGTATGAAGTAAGCAGAACCAACAAAGCAGCAGTGGATTTCCTTAAAGAAGCTTTTCCCGGAAGAGAAGTAAAAGCTTTTGAACTGAATAAATCTGATACTGATCCCAAGGAGAATGCACTACATCTGGATTGTTGTTTCCAGCCTGTGGGTGACCATCAAGCCATTGTTTACAAGGGAGGATTTAAAAAGGTGGAAGATTATCATTTCCTCATGGATTATTTTGGAAGTGATAATGTCATTGAAATTGACCGTGAAGAAATGTATAATATGTGCTCCAATGTTTTTTCCATAAGCCCTTCTATCGTTGTCTCCGAAAGGAATTTTACCAGATTGAACAACGAATTGAGAGATCGCGGTTTTACGGTTGAAGAAATTCAATACAGCGAATGTGCCAAGATGGAAGGTTTGTTGAGGTGTTCGACCCTTCCTTTACTAAGACTATGAATGTAAAATTTGATCAGAAGATGGCGAAGCAAATTACCTCCACGATTTTAATGATACGACCTGTCCAATTCAGGTTCAACGAACAAACAGCTGTAAATAACTATTATCAAAGAATACTGGAAGGAGTTTCGCCGGAAAAGATACAATCCAATGCGCAAAAAGAATTTGACGATTTTGTAAAGATATTAAGGGAGCATGGTGTGAATGTAATTGTGGTAGATGATACGCCGCAACCGGATACTCCGGACTCGATATTTCCCAATAATTGGGTCTCATTTCATGAGGACGGCCGTGTGGGATTATATCCGATGTATGCAGAAAATCGTAGATTGGAAAGGCGACCGGATATTTTGAAGAAACTTGAACATGATCATCACTTCAGTATTGCTGAAATCGTGGATTTCACAGACCATGAGTCCGGAGATAAATTTCTGGAAGGCACCGGAAGCATGATCCTGGATAGAGAAAACAAGCTTGTTTATGCCGCAGTTTCATTGAGAACCGATGTGGATGTCTTGAATGAGTTTTGCAAAAAATTTGATTATAAACCGGTGATATTCACAGCTAATCAAACCGTTAATGGAGAACGACTGCCTATCTATCATACCAACGTCATGATGTGTGTAGCGGACAGTTTTGCTATTCTTTGTGCAGATTCAATAGATGATGAACAAGAAAAGTCTGCCGTGATCAATGCCTTGGAGGAAAGTGGAAAGGAAGTAATTTTCATCAGTGAAGAGCAAAAGGAGCGTTTTGCAGGTAACATGCTCCAGGTCCAGGCAAAAGATGGGAGAAAATACCTGGTCATGTCAGCAGCAGCCTATAATTCTTTAGAGGAGGATCAAATAGCTGCAATCAATAAATATTGCCCTATTATTTATAGTTCCTTAAATACGATTGAAGCGCTGGGTGGTGGAAGTGCGCGATGCATGATGGCGGAAGTTTTTTTACCGGAAAATGTTTAAACAAGGCCTCTGATTTTTTATTTCTTTACGCTCTCGTTTTCCTGCCAAAAGAAAAAAACAAAGTTTTCAATTTTGATGTTTGATCATCTCATGATCCACATTTGATAATGATTTATTAACATTTTGGATTGATGAAAAAATGGAAATAAATCAGTATTTTGCCTTTAGTTAAAAGAATAAAATGCAGAAAGGGAAGCAAAATACAGAAAAGAATATCCTGACCTCTGTAAGCAAAGGTTCCCATGAATCCTTTGAATTGTTATTCAACAATTATGGTGATTTCATATTTCATTATGCATTCAGAACGTTAAGAAGCAAAGAGGAAGCTGATGATATTGTTCAACAGGCCTTTGTACAGGTTTGGAAAAACAGAACGAAGCTTCCTGAGATCAAATCATTTAAAGATTATCTTTTTATAGTCTCAAAAAATCTTATTCTAGCCAGGCTTAAAACTATACAAAAGGAACGCTCACTTGGCAATGATTTGAAGTTCCGTATTGAAATTTCTCATAACAGAACGGAAGAAGATTTGATCTATTCAGATTTTGAAAAAATGGCTAAACAAGCCATAGCCTCACTTCCGCCTCAAAGAAGTGTCATTTTTCAACTAAGGAAAGAAGAAGGATATTCTTACAGTCAGATTGCAAAAAGACTTAGTATCTCTGAAAATACTGTGAAGGTCAGTTTGTATCAATCCATGCAGCATATCAGAAATTACCTTTCATTACACGCAGACCTGACCTTCATTTTGATTGCGCTGATTGCACTCTCCTGACTCGGATCATTCAATTATATTTTTTAATCCCATTTTCTAAATAAATAACACTATCGTCATTCCGAAATTTCTTGAGTGAGCGAAAGAAATATCCGGAATCCCCTGGCGCCAAGCCACAAAGACGGCATGCTTTCAAAAGATTGATGGTGCTTCCTTTTGGGAGATCCCCGATCTCCGCTCCGCTGCGTCGGGGATGACGTGGTGCTAATAATTCTAATTTTATTTAAAAAAAATCATAACTGAATAATACTTTCAGCAAGATCTACACTCTTTAAAATAGAATCATGAAAAATGAAAAATAAAGCAGAACTGGAGTTACTCCTTACGAAATACTTAAATAATCAATGTTCGCCATCTGAGTTAGAGGAGGTAATAGCACTGCTGACAAACTCCGATCACATAAAAATTTTACCTGAGCTTTACGCTAAGGCAAGCAATAAATTCCAATCTGATTTCAGGATGCATCAAACCCATAAGGAAGCTTTGTGGGATCAGATAAAATCCGAAACCATTGAATCTGATCGAAGTGTGCAAGGGCGCTTAGTGCCAATAAATCAGGTTATCAGAATAGCAGCATCAGTACTTTTATTTGTTGCTATGGCGTATTTTCTGTCAAAATATCTTGGACATTCTGGTGGGGAAGAAGCGATAGCATTGATGAAAACAGTGGAAAGTCCCTATGGGAAAAAATCAAAACTTACGCTTCCGGATGGTTCCGTTGTCATCATGAACTCAGGAACAATAATCAATTATCCTCAGGCATTTGCTAAGAATAGCAGAGAAATAAGCATTACTGGTGAAGCTTTCTTTGACATAACCAGAGATGAATCCAGGCCTTTTATTATTAAGACCGAAAATGTAATTACTCAGGTTTTGGGAACTTCTTTTAATCTTAAATCTTATCAGGAAGAACCATTTGAGCTTACCCTGGTAACAGGAAAAGTAAAAGTGGCCTCAGTTGAGAATGAACATGAGCAAATGACCATTTTGCCCAACTATCAGGTGTCATTCAATAGAATCGACGAAGGATTCAAAAAACAAGAAGTTAATGTTAAAGAGTATATGGGTTGGAAGGAAGGTGTTTTGGTGCTCAACGGTGATCTACAGACTATATCCAAAAGCATTGAGAGATGGTACAACAAAAGGATTATTTTCAAAACAGAAAATATAAAAGGCTGTCGCATTGAAGCGAGCTATGTTAATGAGTATTTGGATAACGTGCTGAAAAGTTTAAGTGACCTGATGAACTTTGAGTATAGCATTGATGGCAATGACATTATACTGGATGGAAAGGGGTGTAAATAATTTCAAACAAATCATTTAAAACCAAAGAGTAACCTATGATCAGAAATAAAAAGAAAGTATAAAAATCAGGGTTACCAATACCAGGTATTGATAACCCTAAAGCTATTTGGTGCCTTACACATTTACCAGATGACGGTAAGGTACCAGCTGAATTATTACTAATCCAACTATTAAAGTTATGAATTTTAACTATACGAAAACCATATATAATCAATTATTGCTTATAGTGAAAGGGGTTTTATTACAATGTATTTTCATTAGCGTAGTTTATGCGCATGTAGGTAGTGCCCAGAGTGTTTACCAGGTCAAAATAGATATGAAACTTCAGAAAGCCAGTTTGATAGATATAATAGACGGCATTCAGGAGAAGACCGATTATCATTTTGCCTACAGAGAGCAAGATATCCTTAAGGAGACTGTTAGGACAACCAAAAATTTTAGGAATGAGAGTGTTGGTAGTATTCTGGAATTTGTGGCAAAGAAATACGATTTCCATTTCAAACAGATCAACCGAACGATAACCGCCATAAAAATTGAACGGAATGAGAATCCTTCATCGGAATCGCTCAAAATAGTTGAGGAAAAAATCATCTCAGGGAATGTTAAAGATGCTGAAACAAGTCAGCCCTTGCCTGGAGCAACCGTACTAATAAAAGGTACGGATATTGGAACTACTACGGATGTTGAAGGCCAGTTCAGTTTCTCAGTACCCGATAATGCTAACCAGCTTGTTGTATCTTTTGTAGGGTATATTACAGAAGAAATAGCCATTGGAGACCGGGCCGATTTTGACATTAAACTTCTACCCGATGCGAAGTCACTGGATGAAATCGTAGTGATCGGATACGGCTCTGATTCAAAGGAGAAAGTCAATGGTGCAATGTCTGAAGTGAAGGCCGAAACATTGGAAAAATATGCGACAGGTAATTTTGAGCAGGCTATTTTAGGTACCATGGCAGGGGTGCTTGTTACTCAAAATGGCCGGAATCCCGGAGAAGATTCCCGTATTACAATTCGTGGGATCAAGACGTTGACCGCCGGAATAAATCCACTCATCGTAGTGGACGGAATACCGCTTACGGAAGGCAGCTCACTGAATTCCATTAATCCGAATGATATTGAATCCATCAATGTATTGAAAGATGCAGCATCCTCGGCAATATACGGTTCACGGGCTTCAAATGGGGTCATACTAATTACAACTAAGAAAGGTCAGACCGGAAAACTTCAGATCAATTTTAATGCTTATACAGGAGTGCAATCCAGAACAGATAAATTGGAATTGATCAATGCCTATGATGCCGCTCAATTTTTTAAAGAAGCCAGGGACAATGGCTACGTATCGAGAGATCCTGCTAATCGAAGTGAGTCACACGACAATGCTACAAGGATAGCCAATGGTGCTAATAAGAGAGAATTGACACTTGAATACACGCAGCCGTACTTAGATGGGATTCAGGGTCTTACAGATACCGATTGGATGGATGCCGTTTTCAGAGATGCTCAAATTAGCAACTACTATGTTTCTTTGTCCGGTGGTACTCCTAAAACAGATTACTTTCTTTCCATTGGTTATTTGGATCAGGAGGGGATTGTCATCGGATCAAATATCGATCGGTATTCTTCTAACCTGCGGTTGAATACGGACATTTCTGAGAAGCTAAAATTCGGGATCAATCTGAACACCTCGTTTTCAATTGCCGACGTGTTGGATGACAACGGCTGGAACAACTTGCCACCAGATCCGGGATCATCATTCTACCTGATGTACCCATTCTTTAAAATAAGAAATGATGACGGTTCCTTTGCAATCAGTGACCAGATAGAAGCCAATACTCCGGAAGATGGTTCACTTTCTGAAAATACGGTGGCCATGACTTTGTTGACAAAAAATAAGGAGAATAAGTTTCGAACATTTGGAAGTGCCTTTTTGGAATATGAAATTTTAGAGGGCTTGAAGTTCAAAACCTCTTTTGGAAGTGATTTCAGAAGCTACTTCTACGATTATTATCAACCCTCCACCTTTGGGCGTTACAGAACCCATGTAGACAATAATCAATCGAATAGCACTGAGACTGATATTCGCATTGAGAATATTCTTTCCGAGAATACGCTCAATTATGAAAAGACCATGAACGATCATAAGTTCAATATACTTGCCGGTTATAGTTATCAGCAGGAAAATTTTAAGCGAACGGAAATATCGGCTACCGGTATTGTTGATAATAACATAGATAACATTGCTGCCGGAAGCAACCACGCCATTGATTCACGTAGATCGAAATGGACGCAGATATCTTATTTTGGTCGTTTGCAATATGACTTCAAAGATAAATACCTGTTTTCAGCTTCGTTACGAAGGGATGGATCATCACGGTTTGGAGACGATTCCAAGTGGGGAACATTTTCATCTTTTTCAGGTGCCTGGATCTTGAGCAGAGAGTCCTTTTTTCCGTCAACCTCCATCATAACATTTACCAAACTTAGAGCCAGTTGGGGTCAGACCGGTAACAACCAGATCGGAGCCTATGGCTCACAGGCTTTGGTGACGGATGACAACTATGCAGTTGATGGTGTCCTGGTTCCCGGTTTTGCCACTACGTCATCTCCAAATCCTGATTTGTCCTGGGAAACCAATACTTCCTCAAATTTTGGTCTTGACTTAGGATTCCTTGACAATCGATTGATGTTTACTGCAGAGTATTACATTTCAAACACAGATAATCTTCTACTTGAGGTACCAGTCCCTCAACAATCCGGTTTTTCTTTCTCTCTTCAGAACATTGGTGAGGTGAAAAACAGAGGTTTTGAATTGGAATTGAATGGCCGTGGTTTCAAATATGGAGATTTAACCATTGGGTTTCATGCTAATCTAACAACGAATGACAACGAAGTGATAGCACTCGGTCCTGACCAGGATCAGATCATAGCTTCCCGTGGTGGATCAACTTACTTAACACGTATTGGAGGCCCTATTGCTGAGATCTACGGTTGGGATATTATCGGAGTATATAAGTCCCAGGAAGAAATAGACAATACACCGCATATGCCGGGAACGTTGGTTGGAGACTATATGGTAAGAGATGCGGATGGGGATGGAGATGTAGATGATGATGACCGCGTTGGTCTGGGTACTTACAATCCGGATTTCACCTACACTATCGGGGCCAATCTGGCTTTCAGAGGATTTGATTTTAGTTTTTCCTTTACTGGTGTGGAAGGAAGAAAGGTATATGACCATTTAACTGCCCGGGGTCTTGAAGTAGGTGAAGGTTTTACCACAGCAAGTCAGTATTACTTCGATAATCGCTATCATCCGGTCAACAACCCTAACGGTTTCTTTGCTCAACCTAACCTCGGTAATTTTTCATCAGCGCGTAGAAATACACGAATGTCAAGCATTACTGTTTCGGATGGAGATTATCTTCGATTAAGAAGTATCCAACTGGGCTATAGTTTACCTGAGAGTATGTTGAACAATATTGGCCTAACAAAAGCAAGAGTTTACCTCGCAGCAAATAACCTGTTCACCGTCACGGATTTTCGTGGAATAAATACGGAAGGAGGCATAGATGATCCATTGAGACAGGGTTATGTAAGAAGCACTGCTTCTATACCGAGAACAGTCTTCGGCGGAATTAATGTGACGTTCTAAAAAAGCTAAATTCAGAAACAGATGAAATTCTTAAACAACTCAAAATATATATTCGTTATTGTTGCATTACTTTTTTTCTCATGTGAGGACGAATTGCAACAAAGCCCGATTACAGAAAGAGAATCGAAGAACTTTTACTCTTCCGAGGATGAAATAGAAAGTGCGGTCTTTGGTGTTTACGCGGCACTACAAAGTCGTGATCTATATGGTTTATATCTTCCTGCCATTGGAGAGGTATCTTCTGACAACACCTTTGA
The DNA here is from genome assembly GCA_030442035.1 of Splendidivirga corallicola. Lineage (GTDB taxonomy): Bacteria > Bacteroidota > Bacteroidia > Cytophagales > Cyclobacteriaceae > Splendidivirga > Splendidivirga corallicola. The sequence goes on along the minus strand of JAUJEA010000011.1, from coordinate 93,295 downwards.
GGAAGTCCCTGCCAATGATGGTGGTGTGTTTGGACAGTTAGATGAGTTTACCGTCATTCCAAACAATGGATTGATTGGAGGAATATGGAAACAGACTTATATCGCCGTGCAACGTGCTAATACAGTACTCAACAGGATTGATGCCATATCTTTTGATAGTGACGCTACCAAACAAGCCAGAACCGGTGAGATGAAATTTATCCGGGCATTGCTTTATTTCAATATGGTGAGAATTTATGGTGATGTGCCCTTGGTTGTTGAAGAAACGACTAACCCCAATGACTTTTTCGGTCAGGGACGAACACCAAGATCCGAGGTATATACACAAATTGAACAAGATCTGAAGGAGGCTATTACGGCACTTCCCTCCTCGACCTCAGAAATAGGGAGGCCTTCGGAAGGGGCAGCGCAGGCACTTCTGGGTAAAGTTTATCTGACCCTTGGCCGTTTTAGTGATGCGTTAACACAATTACAAAGTGTGGTCAATTCCGGCAACTATGAGCTGGTGTCCAATGTGGAAAATATTTTTGGAATTGAAAATGAAAACAACTCGGAGGTGCTGTTTGCGGTACAGTTTGCTTCCGGATTGGATGGAAACTCAGAAGGGAGCAATGCCTTCTCTCAATTCAGTCCATCCGGTACGGTTTCCAACGCAAAGGGTCACAGTTTACCGACACTGGAGCTTTATGGTTTGTATGCTGATGCCGATCTTAGAAAAGGAGTTTACCTTGATTTGACTGGTAATGGCACACCTTTCACCAATAAACTGACTCCCAATACAAGCAATGCTTCAGATGGCGGCAGTGATTGGATCGTTTTGCGTTATTCAGATATTATTTTAATGTTGGCAGAAGCTGAAAATGAAAGTGGTAGTACTTCTACAGCTATCTCATTATTAAATAGCATTAGAAACAGGGCTGGTCTGGCAAATACTGTAGCCACCACACAAGCGGAGGTCCGTGATGCCATTGAGCTCGAAAGAAGATTAGAGTTAATCGGTGAAGGACATAGATGGTTTGATCTTTTGAGAAAAGGGAAAGCCATTGAAACGATGAATGCATGGTTTGCTGATCAGGGAATCAACAGAACTGTTGAGGACAAAGATCTTCTAATGCCCATCCCTCAAAGTCAGATTGACACCGATCCGGCAATCAAACAAAATCCAGGCTACTAATTCATTGACGGTATCGCTCTGCTAAAAGAGCGATACCTTCTTAAAAGACCAAACCATGAATCACAAATTACTGCTTGTATTATTAGGGCTAATATTTTTTGCTGCATGTGAAGTGCGTGAAAATGATCCTGAGCATCAAGAACCTCTGACCATAGAGGCGCTCATTGAAAACCTGGAAGATTCTCAAAACAGGGAGATCATCGTGGTGGCTCACCGTGGTGATTGGCGCAATGCACCTGAAAATTCTCTTCAGGCTATTCAAAATTGCATTGATATGGGTGTGGATATGGTAGAAATTGATATTAGGGAAACAAAGGATGGTCAACTGGTGTTAATGCATGATGTTACAGTCGATCGTACCACTACCGGTAGTGGGCCTGTTAAAGATTTTACTTTGGATTCTCTTCGTTCATTGTTTCTGGTTGACGGTCTCAATGTACCAACTACACATAAAATCCCGACTTTGGAAGAAGCCTTGCTCTTAGCCAAGGATAGGATTTTGATAAACCTGGACAAGAGCTATGAGATATTTGACAAATGTTTTTCAATAGCTAAAAAAACCGGTACGCTGGATCAGATCATTATAAAGGGATCGAAAACAAGGGATGAGGTAGAACGGGAATTCGGGAAATATCTTCCGGATGTTTATTTCATGCCAATCGTCCGGCTTCCCAATCCAAAAGCAAATGCTATTGTCAATGACTATTTGGATAACCGTCCTCCTGTTGCCTTTGAATTCACAGTCAGGTATGATACCATAAAACTGATTGAGCAATTTGATGATATAAGGGCAAAAGGCACCAGTGTGTGGGTGAATGCTTTATGGGCCAGACATAATGGGGGCCACGATGATGAAAAGGCAGTTTTAAATCCTGAAGTATACGATTGGTATATTCAGAATAATATTGATATCATCCAAACAGACAGACCGGCTTTGCTTTTAAAGTATTTACGGAGTAAAGGGCTGCATGATTGATAAATGATATTAATAACGGGTCTGTTTAAATTTTAAAAGAATTACCCGGGTGCTTGGTACCTTTTCAGTGCTCGGTACCCTGATCAAAGTATTGTCTTTGCTTTAAGAAAATACCTATCCCAAGCCTACTCAATCAGCGTTCATTTTAGGGTAATGTGAATTATTCATGGAGAGTTTTGTCAAAATTTCTTAATTCTTAGGACATTAAGTTGTATATTATACACTATTAATAGGGGGTATATTGACGCAATGTGTCTGAAAAAGTAAGCAAATGCCGATCCCATGCGTCGGCATCCTATACCACTGAATAGAAAACAAAATTCAATATACCGAAATCCCTCTACGATTTTATCAGTAGCAAAAGGGGATTTTGGGCCTGTCCGTTTTGTTGAGAAGTTGCACCACATAGAAGAGCCGTAAGAGCGGATCAAGCCTACAATTTCAAGGTTACCTTTTAGGTCCTAAATTTTACGATTGGACAAGTCGTGAGGGGACGTTTATTGAATAAGGGGCTGAACTACGACTTTCCATTCCTGGGTTGAAAAAAAATTCTGAACATGATGATTAATTTTCGATTGTCTGGGTTCCTATGCCTTTTAATCGCTTCAAGCTTTTTTCAATGTGAAAACCAACAAATTTCAGGAGATCCGGATAACGGCGGGCTCTTTCTACCCGATGATTTTGAGGCTGTTGTGGTGGTAGATAGTATTAAAGGGAAAGCCCGGCATATAACCGTTGATGAAAATGGTGCTGTTTATGTGAAACTAAAATATGCCGATGAACAAGGAGCAATAGCCGTATTACATGACTCCAATAATGATGGAAAAGCAGATGTTATTAAAAAATTCGGGGATACTGGTCAGGTAGGCCGATGGAGTTTGGCTACTGGCATGAGAATACATAATGGTTATCTTTATTTCAGTTCGGAATTGGTTGTCTATCGATATAAGTTAAATCCTAACAGCTTATTGCCTGAAGGAGAAGCAGAGGTAATACTAACAGATGACCATGAACATGGTAAACATGAACATATTGCTAAGCCTGTATCATTTGATAATGAGGGAAATATGTATGTTCCGTTTGGAGCCCCCTCCAATGCTTGTCAGGAACCCAAGAGAACCCCTGGAGCTCCGGGCCTGGATCCTTGCCCTCAATTGGAAGATCACGCTGGTGTCTGGCGATTTGATGCCAACAAAACAAATCAGACACAAAAGGACGGATACAAATATGCTTCTGGCATCAGGAGTGTGGTGGCAATGGATTGGAATCCTACAGATGAGAATTTATACGTTGTTATGCATGGACGCGATGACCTGCTCCGTCTATTCCCCGATATCTATAGTCCATGGCAAAGTGCTATGCTTCCCTCCGAAGAATTCATAAGGGTAACAGAAGGATCGGATTTCGGTTGGCCCTATTGCTACTATGACCAGATGTTAGAAAAGAAAGTTTTGGCCCCGGAATATGGTGGTGATGGACAAGCAATAGGAAGGTGTGATCAATATGATGATCCAATAATGGGGTTCCCCGGTCACTGGGCTCCAAATGATCTGGTTTTTTATAGAGGGGATCAGTTTCCCGACAGATATAAAAACGGTGCATTCATTGCTTTCCATGGTTCAACAAACCGGGGCCCCTACCCTCAGTCTGGATATTTCATTGGCTTTGTTCCCTTCAAGGATGGCAAGCCCTCCGGTGAATGGGAAGTGTTTGCTGATGGTTTTGCCGGAGTAGATCCGATAGTCGATGTGAACGATGCTGTTTACAGACCAATGGGTATTGCTGTTGGCCCTGATGGTTCCTTGTATCTCGGAGAAACTGAACATGGCAAAATATGGCGTGTCATGTATAAAGGAGATAAAAACAACTTTGGTAAAACGCAGTTGGCTGAAATGGAAAAAAGAAAATTACTATCACATATCAGGACTCCCGATAAAGTAAAGGACAATCTATTTAATGATCAGGCACTTACAGGGCAAAAAACATATTATGTCTATTGCAGTACCTGCCATCAGAGCGATGGTGAGGGGGCATCCGGAAGATTTCCGCCTTTAATAGGTACAGACTGGGTTACGGGAGATAAAGAAAGGCTCATAAAAATAGTATTGGAAGGGATGGAAGGAAGCATCGAGGTAAATGGAGAATCTTACAGTGGTGTGATGCCTCAACATAGTTTCCTTAGTGATGAAGAAATAGCGGAGGTGTTAACATACATCCGAACAAATTTTGGGAATGAAGCAACCGCTGTAACGGAACAAGAAGTGACAAAAGTCAGAGGTAGTCTGTGACTAGTCAGAGATGTCATATGGATTGGCCCCATGCAAATGCCAATTAATGTGATGAATAATAGTAAGCTTTCAGCTATCAGGCTTTGGGTCTTAGTTTTATTAAAAGATACCTGAGATCTGATACCTGAAAGCTTAGTCAAAATACCAATTGATGAATTGTGTAAATAAGTAATACTTAACATACACCAGAGCAAGCATACTATGAACATTTTTAAACGTAATGTATTTATCCAGATCTTGCTGGTCTTTTTGTCTTCAGGACTTTTAATGGCGCAAAACTATGAATTACTGATAAAGGGTGGTCGTGTCATTGATATCAGGAATAACATAGATGACATTATGGATGTTGCGATCAACTCCGGAAAGATAGCAAGCGTTGAAAAAGCAATTCCGGCCAACCAGGCGAAGATAGTCATTGATGCAAAAGGCCTTATTGTTACGCCTGGGCTGATCGACATGCACAGCCATAATTTTTTTGGAACCATGCCAAACGCTTACCTCAGCAATAGTTTTAGCAGTGTGCCTCCTGATGGATTCACTTTCAGAAGCGGTGTAACTACCGTGGTGGATGTGGGAGGTGCCGGGTGGCGAAATTTTCAAATATTTAAGAATCAGGTGATTGATCGGTCCAAAACAAGGGTATTATCTTTTTTGAATATTATTGGTTCAGGTATGAAGGGTGGGGCCATCGAACAGAATCTTGCCGATATGGATCCGAAATTAACCGCTATGGTGGCGGGGCAATACCCGGGAGTAGTTGTGGGTGTTAAACTTGCCCATTACAGTGGTCCGGATTGGACGCCCGTCGATCGTGTGGTAGCCGCCGGAACTTTAGCCAACATTCCGGTAATGATAGATTTTGGAGGAAGTACACCGGAATTGCCATTGCAAAAATTATTGCTGGAGAAATTAAGACCGGGAGACATTTTCACGCATACTTATGCGCATGTAAAGGGTCGTACACCGGTGGTTGATGAAAAAGGGAAGGTAAGATCTTATGTATTTGAAGCCCAGAAAAAGGGAATCATATTCGATGTAGGACATGGTGGAGGAAGTTTTTTGTTCGAACAAGCCATTCCCGCCATGAAACAAGGCCTCTTGCCCAATGCCATCAGTACAGACTTGCACACAGGTAGTATGAATAGCGGTATGAAGGATCTCACCAATGTGATGTCAAAATTTATCAATATGGATATGTCTTTGAAAGAGGTGATAAAATGTACCACCTGGAATCCCGCTCAATATATTCAACGAACGGATCTGGGTCATTTGTCCGTAGGTGCTGTGGCTGATGTGACCATTCTGAGATTGAGGACAGGTGATTTTGGTTTTACTGATACCAAACCTGCTAGGATGAACGGAAATCAAAAACTGGAATGCGAATTGACCATTCGTGCGGGAGAAGTAGTTTGGGATTTGAATGGTATGGCCAAAAAGGGTTGGGATGAGTAAATCGCTTTATTGATAAAAGGAGAATAAGAAAACCTGAGCATAATTTTGAATTGAAGATCTACACTTTTTCAACTTGAATGCTTAAACACTTTAATACCTAAACACTTGTCACAAACAAATGAAACTAACCTTTAAGATTTCAATAATTGCTTCTCTGCTCTGCCTTGTAGTCTTTGCAGTTGTGCTGGCAATGGGTTATAAGGAGGAGACGGGAATCCCATTGATTTTATTCTTTTTACTGCTTGCTATAGGGGTCAGAGCACATCAAAAATTCAAAAGTTTTTCTTTTACCATTCTCATTTTTGCGGCGGTAACCGTATCCATGTATTACCCCGACTATTTTAAAAACATTGGGAACTTTCAGTTGAAATCGTTGATAGTCCCTTTGCTACAGCTCATCATGTTTGGTATGGGAACAGCCATGAGCCTAAAAGATTTCTCCAGGGTTGTGAAAATGCCTAAAGGTGTTTTTGTGGGTCTTATATGTCAATTCAGTATCATGCCAATCCTTGGTTTCAGCATTGCCAGCATCTTTGGGTTTTCTGCTGAAATAGCGGCTGGAGTGGTTTTGATAGGTTGTTCTCCCAGTGGGTTGGCCTCTAACGTAATGGCATACTTGGCCAAAGCTAACCTGGCTCTTTCTGTGACGCTTACAGCAGTTTCAACACTATTAGCTCCTTTGATGACACCTCTATTGATGAAGGTTTTTGCTGATCAATTTGTGCCTATTGATTTTTGGTCAATGATGCTCAGTATCATAAAAATAGTCATACTCCCAATTATTGTGGGTTTAATATTCAACAGGCTTTTTCATGGTAAAGCTGTCTGGTTGGACAAAACAATGCCCATTCTTTCGATGGCAGGAATTGCTATCATTATTGCCATTATCACTGCAGCAGGAAGGGATAGCCTTCTTTCCATTGGAATATTCCTAACAATGGCTGCGATTCTCCACAATTTGGCTGGATACCTTTTGGGTTATTGGGGGTGCAGAATTTTAAAAATGAATGAACAAGATTGCAGAACCATAGCCCTTGAGGTGGGAATGCAAAATGGTGGCTTGGCCAGTGGTATAGCCCTGGAAATGGGCAAGGTTTCTACCGTTGGACTGGCACCAGCTATATTCGGTCCCTGGATGAATATTTCAGGATCCTCGCTGGCAACATGGTGGAGAGATAAAAATCCAATCACCGAGGGCGAGACCCTGCCAGACCCTGATAAAATTGATGTTGTTGAAAGTAGTTAACCTAATTAAATAACCAAATATGAATTTGAAAATATTAGCCTGGCTAATTGTATTAAGTCCAATTGCATTATCCCAACTGTTGGCACAAACTCCTACCAAGGAGCAAATGATATTTTTCACCTCCGATTGGAAGGGAGAGCGATTTCCTGATGGCCGCCCCAAAGTGGCTGATGATGTTTTGAAAAGAATGAAAAGCGTGACCATCGAGGAGGCATGGGGAGTATTAAGAAATGAAGGATACCATAATCAATTTGAGGGAGATTGGCAGCCATTGCATGATGATGTGCCTGTGGTAGGGAGAGCTCTCACGGTGCAGTATGTGCCGAATCGACCAGATGTGTCCGATCAAATCAAGAAAAAAGGGGCTGCCGATGGTCGCATCGGAAATACCAATTCATGGCCTATAGATATGTTGTCGGAAGGAGATGTATATGTGGCAGACGGTTTCGGTAAGATCGTCGATGGAACTTTGATTGGTGACAATCTGGGTAATTCCATTTATGCCAAATCCAAGACTGGGGTGGTATTTAATGCCTCGAGTCGGGACTTGGAAGGCTTATCGGAGATTGAAGGATTCAATGCATTTGTTAAAGGTTGGCATCCGTCTTTTTTAACAGAGGTGATGCTCCTCAGTATCAATGCCCCGATTCGAATGGGGGCAGCTACCGTGCTGCCTGGAGATGTGGTGTTAGCGAAGAAGGAAGGGGTCGTTTTCATACCGGCGCATCTGGCGGAAAAAGTAGTGGTCACTTCTGAGGTGGTAAGGTTAAGGGATCTATTTGGGATCACCCGGTTAAAAGAAGGACGCTATACACCCGGACAGATAGATAATAAATGGTCTGACGAAATCGAAAAGGATTTCTCACAATGGTTGAAAGCCCACATTGATGAATTACCGGTGCCCAAAGAACAAATACAGGAATTATTGAAAAAAAGGACCTGGTAAGCATGTAAAAAAATACAAACAATCGATGTGCTTCAGTTATCAGTCCCTCTATGGTTTTGGAACCCTATTACAAATTGAGATAAGGGATGGTAATTTTGAGTTATGAATTAATGCCATTAAGATAAGCCTTCAGGTATCAGATCTTAGGCGTCAGCTAATTTTGGCACATTAAAAACATTATTTAGGCTGAAATCTGATACCTGAGACCTGAAAGCTTTTAAAATGTTTCCTTAACTAAATGACATTGAATTATTAATAAATTACGAATTTCAAATGACAAATTACGAAATATGGTAACAGAACTTCAACACTTAAATACATCAACACCTCAACACAATTTTAGGGTACCGATGTCAGACACCTTTATGGTGTCAGTACATCTTAATTGATCGAAGCGACTGTTGAATTCTAAATGAATTACGAATGACAAATTACGATTGCAACGAAACTTTAACGCTTCAACACCTCAGATCAGTTATAGATAGGCATCAGTCAAAAAAAACCAAAACCTGATAGCCGAAACCTGAAAGCTCAAGAATAAAATAGATATAAATCAAACTAACTAACCATAAGAAAATCAAAAAATGAAAAGTAAAACAAATCGAAGATCAGCGTTTAAAAAAATAGGAATGATGTTAGGAGCTGCATTTGGAATGACTGCTGTTGATGCAAAAGCGGGCAATGGTTCTAAAAAGGAAGTGGTCGGAGAGATAGTACAGGACCAAAACGTACCGCTCTTCTCAGGTGCAGTGAAGCATGGTAACACACTTTATATTGCCGGCAAAGGTGCCCATTTCGAAGGCGATATTAAATCACATACCGATCATGTACTAAAGGAATTGGAAAAAGAGCTGGTGAAGAATGGTTCTTCTATGGAAAAGGTGCTTAAAGTAAATGTCTACCTGCACGACTTGGAAGATTACAAAGGAATGAATGAGGTGTATAGAGGTAGATTTGGTAAAAATCCACCGGTAAGAACTACGGTAGCTGTCTATGGTGGTGTACCTGGCAATTCTTTGGTGGAGATTGATTGTATTGCTGCATTGGATTAGTTCATCAACAAAATCTTGGAATCATGTTAAGTAGAAGAAAAGCCTTAAAAAGCCTGTCAAGTCTTCCTTTCATTGGAGGTCTCTTTGGAGGTGGTCTGATAAATTCAGAAGCATTGGGGCAGCACATCACCGGACCGGTAGCCAGAGATCTTTTCAAAGAGCTTGGCATCCGGACCTTCATTAATGCCGCCGGAACCTATACAGCCATGACCGGCAGTTTGATGCCGGAAGAAGTGACCTCAGCCATAACCTATGGGGCCAATGATTATGTGAACCTGGATGAATTGCAAGACAAGGTTGGTGAAAGAATAGCGCAATTGCTGGAATGTGAGTATGCAACAGTGACCTCCGGAGCCTTCGGAGCAATGACCATTGGATTGGCTGGTGTTGTGTCCGGAATGGATCCTGAAAAAGTTAAGCAACTCCCTAATACTGATGGACTCAAAAATGAAGTGATCGTTCAGGAAGGACATAATATTGGCTATATACATGCTTTATTAAATGTGGGAGTAAAGATCATCTTCATAAAAACGAGCAAGGAGTTGGAAAAAGCAATCAATGATAAAACCGCAATGCTTTGGTTCCTGAACGCCAATACTGCAGAAGGTGAAATTAAGTATGAGGAATGGGTAAAACTCGGTAAAAAACACAACATACCGACATTCATTGATTGTGCAGCAGATGTCCCTCCGGCTGAAAACCTGTTCAAATTTACCAAAATGGGATTTGATCTGGTATGTTTTTCAGGTGGTAAAGGCCTGAGAGGACCTCAGAGTGCCGGGCTTTTACTGGGAAAAAGAGAGTATATTGAAGCAGCCAGACTGCATACTCCGCCTAGAGGTGAGACAATTGCAAGAGGTATGAAAGTAAACAAAGAGGAAGTTTTGGGTATGCTCGTAGCGTTGGAAATGTATTTGGCAAAAGATCACAAAAAGGAATGGGCATTCTGGGAAAAACAAATCGAGTTGATCAGTAATAGTGCTTTGTCGGTTAAAGGAGTGAAAACTGAAATTCATGTACCGGACTATGCCAATCATGTGCCTTCATTACGCATTAAGTGGGACCAAAAGGTAATCAAAATTACACCTGAGGAATTCAGAGAAAGGCTAAGAACAGGCCATCCCTCTATTGAAACAGTTGGAAATGAAGAAATGGTGGGCATTACCACCTGGATGATGAGACCTGGCCAGGAAAGGATAGTGGCCCGACGTGTTAAAGAAGTATTGGAAAATGGGTGACTTGGTTTTTTAATAGTGATTGAGTCTGGCCTTAGTAATATTCTGTATTGCTTAGTGAAGTGAGCCTAATAATGAAAAGCTATCAGGTGTCAGCCTTCAGGTTTTAGTTTTTTCTGGTAAGAACATTTATTGCCTTACCAACTTAAAATTGTGTTGAGATGACGAAGTGCATGAGTTATACTACGAACCGTAATTCGTCATTTGAAATTTGTAATTCATTCAAAATTAATAACTTAAAATTTAGCATTCTCTCGACGTTGTCTTTATTTCTAACATAGAACACCAAGAGAGAGACTGATACCTAAAACCTGATCTCTGAAAGCTTGATCATATGATATTTGTCAGATACTTTAGGAATTATAATTAAGATTTCCATTAATAATTTCCTTGAAAATAATTACTTTACAACTTAAACTAAAAATTGTCTTTGCTTTTTATGCTGGTTTTGCTTCCATTTCGATAGATTATTTACCTGAAAATAAACAATCAATTCATTTTGTCAGAAAAGAATGAATATATCGATTTTTTGATCCGAGGGATTAGCCTAAGGAATGATCAGAGTTCGCTTAAGGAACTCGTCCATTATTTTTATCCCAGATTATATCGTATTGCTTATGCCATTCTTAAAAACAAAATGCTTGCCGAGGAAGTTATTAACGATGTATTTTTCAGACTTTGGCAAATGAGACATCGTTGCACCGATATTAAGGATCTCAATAAATATTTATGTACTTCGGCTAAAAACAATGCTATTGTTTTGTTGAAAAAAGAAATGAAACGAAATCCAAACAACCTGGAATTCATTGATGACATTTTCTTGGACAGAGTTGAAAGTCTCACAGTATCAGTTTCACCTGAAAAGCAATATTTGACTGAAGAGTTAAAGAGCCAGATTGAATCAGCTATACAAAATTTACCGGAGCGATGCAGGGTGATTTTCCAGCTTGTGAAATTGGAAGGGCTTTCATATAAAGAAGCAGCCGTAAAACTTTCAATAAAACCCAAAACGGTTGAGAATCAACTGGCGATAGCCTTAAAAAAAATGCATGAAGAATTAAAACCATATCTTCTGGAACCAAGCGATTATCACTTTGAAAAAACAATCATACTGTTCCTGATCTCTTCTATCATTTCAATATAATTTCATTGGACTTTGGGGGTTTTACAGACTTCTCTATTCATAGAGTGTAAGAACCCCTGAATTAAAATGCAAAAAAATACGTTCTACGACCTATTTGCCAAATATCTTGCTGGCAAGGCCAACCAGGATGATATTGCTGAACTTCAAAATTGGCTTGATGCAAGCGAAGAAAACAAAACTTTTTTTCATAGTGTTACAAACTTTTGGGATGATGAGCTCAACTACTTCAAGAAGGATTCCGAAAGAGTTGCTCAGGAATTAGCACAAAGAATAAAGACATCCGAAGAAAAACCGGATCACTCTTTTGTTGAGGTGAATAAAACCAGCCAGCTCAGAGCAAAGAGAGTTACAAGCTTTTCGTATAAAATAGCAGCTGCCATTGGCGCATTGTTGATTGCAGGAGCTGCATTGTATTTCTCAGGTTATTTAAACCAGCTACTAAATCCCGTGGAAAATACAATTAGTGTCAAGCTCATCGAACGTACGACCAAGCCGGGAGAAAAACTTAATGTTAAACTTCCTGATGGCAGCCTGGTTAAGTTAAATGCTAATAGTACACTCATTTTCCCCGAACAATTCTCAGACCAGGAGAGAAACGTAACTTTAACCGGAGAGGCATTTTTTGATGTTGTAAGGAATCCTGAAAGACCATTTCACATTAAATCCGGCAATATTTCAACCACAGTACTGGGAACAACTTTTAATGTCAGGGCTTTTCCGGAAGAAAAGAACATATCCGTTGCTGTAGTTAGTGGAAGAGTAGCCGTGAAACCTTTAAACATGAATACTGAAACGCCAGAAACATTATTGCTGAATCCTAATGAGATGGCAGTTTATTCAGAAGATAATAACCAGACTGTTAAGAGCGGTTTTGACTATATGGAAATTGTGGCCTGGAAGGATGGCATCATTTATTTCAAAGATGCTACGATAGATGAAATGTTTAAGACCCTTGGACAGTGGTACGGTGTTTCATTTAATGTCACCAAAGCATTAAACAAGAAAAAGGGTTTCACAGTTAGCCATAAGGATAAATCTCTTGAGAACATTCTTGAAGGATTGAGTTTTTCCTATGGTTTTGAGTTCGAAATAGATGACAAAATAGTTCACATAAAATAATCTATTATGACCTATAATGACACTGGATAAACCAAATTATTTCAGGTTGAATAAGTAACCTCATGCTGCTAAGCATAGCATTGCGGAATGACTTCTCAGCAAGCATGAGGTTCATGTTCTTGATAAATTTCTTCACCAAAAACAATTAAAGTTATGACATTAAAATTACTTAAAAAAGTTTTAATTATGTCCAAATACGCGATTTTTGGCATATTTATTCAATGTATCCTTTATTCCCTGGTACTTGCAAATTCCTCCGAAGCTCAAAGAGTAAGCATTGAAGAGATCCAAATCTCGGTAACACTTGAAAATGCAAGCATCAAAAAAGCATTTCAAAAAATTGAAAAGTTAACCGATTTTGAATTTGCCTATCATAAACTGATAATCGATCCTAATAGGAGATTGGACATTAATGAGCGTAATATCTCTCTTGCAGACCTACTTCGCAGTATCTCAAAGGAAACAAACCTGAGATTCAAAAGGGTGAATAACACTATTTATGTAGGTAGCGCGGAAAAGGGATCGAATATCCAAGCCTTAGAAGATCCTGTTAGCGAAGAAAAAACCATAACAGGAAAAGTTACAGATGAAAATGGTAATGGATTGCCAGGAGTAAATGTATTAGTAAAAGATACAAATATTGGTATTGTAACTAATGTTGATGGGAATTACAAACTTATTGTTCCTGATGACGCTTCTATTTTAGTGTTTTCTTATGTGGGTTACTTAACTGAAGAAGTTGAAATTGCAGGCAGAACGACTATTGATTTTGCGCTTACACCAGATATCGAGACGCTTTCGGAAGTCATTGTTGTCGGCTATGGTTCCAAAGAAAAGGCTGTGGTTTCAGGTTCAATTACACAAACCAGTGGTGCAGAAATAAAAACAAGTCCATCGGTTAGCCTTGGAGCCTCCCTTGCCGGTAGATTATCTGGTGTTACCATTAATCAAAGAAATGGTGAACCTGGCAATGATGGTGTGAGCATCTTAGTTCGTGGCTTAAGCACTACGGGTAATAACAGCGCTTTGATAGTAGTTGATGGAGTTGCCAATAGAGATGGTATTGGCAGGTTAGATCCTGATGATATAGAATCTATTACTGTTCTAAAAGATGCTTCGGCTGCTATTTATGGTGCCCAGGCAGCGGGTGGTGTAATACTGGTAACCACAAAAAGAGGTATCGAAGGAAAACCTACAATTAGTTACAACTACAATCACGGATTTGTGAGTCCTACCAGATTGCCTGATATGGCAGATTCATATACCTACGCAAATGCGGTTAATCAAATGGAAGAGTTTGCAGGTAGACCTGCTATTTTTTCCGATGATGACTTACAAAAATACAGAGACGGTTCATCACCGCTTACTCATCCAAATACAGATTGGTTTGATGATTTATTTGAGGATGTGTCTCACCAAAGTCGTCAAAACCTATCGGTGAGGGGCGGAAGTGAAAAAGTAAAGTACTTCCTATCATTGGGCAGCGCAAGCCAAGATGGTTTGTATAAACAAGGCCAAACAAAATATAATCAGTACAACGTACGTGCCAATGTCGATGCTCAAATAAGTGATAACTTACAAGTATCTGTTGATCTTGCCGCAAGAAGAGAAGAAGCTCAATCACCGGCCTACTCGCAGTTCTGGATCTTTTGGATGGCTTTGAGACAGCCCCCAACAGAACATGCGATTTTCCCAAATGGCGCCTATTCCCAGGGGCTTGCTAGTATCAATCCTCTTGCTTTAGTAAGAGATTCTGGTTATGATAGACGAGACAATGATATAGTACAAGGAACTTTAAGATTCAACTATAAAATCCCACAGATTGAAGGCTTATCATTAAATGGATTTTTTGCGGTCGATAATTTCAACAATTTCAGGAAAACCTTCACTACACCTTGGAATTATGATGTCTTTGATCCGGGTACAAACACTTATGAAACCTTTCAAAGCAATTTTCAAGGAAGGATTAGTCTAAATGAAAGGTTCCAACGGCAAACTTCTATTACACCACATATCAGAATAAGCTATGAAAAATCCTTTGGAGATCACAATGTGGGAGCCTTTGTAGCCTATGAGCAAAACACTGTAGATTTCAATGAAAATCGAGTTGGCCGAAATGCCTTTACTACCCCGGCTCTAGATCAAATTTCTGCTGGCGACGCCGACCGAGATCAATTTGTAGCAGAAGGCGGAGCTAGTGAGTTCGCGAGAAAAAATTATTTTGGTCGATTATCATATACTTACGCTGACAAATACATTTTGGATTTTAACTGGAGAGTGGATGGGTCTGTTAATTTTCCTGAGGGGGATCGTTTCGGATTCTTCCCGGGAGTTTCAGCAGCATGGAGGATTTCAGAAGAGGGTTTTATGCAGAGTACTTCTTTTGTACAGGATCTAAAATTGCGGGCCTCCTATGGTCAGTTAGGAAATGATAGAATTGGATCATTTCGTTACGTTCAGCGTTTTGGATTGGGAACAGGATACGTACTTAATGGAGGTGTACCGGTCACAGGTATAACCATTGCTGGTGCTCCTGTTGAAAATGTTACTTGGGAGACAACAGAAACGATTAATTTGGGGTTGGATGCTTCATTTCTAGGTGGAAAGTTAGGCTTGGAATTTGACGTTTTCAAAAATAAGACCAGAGACATGCTCATCCAGAGGCAAGGAGCTGTCCCAGATGTTTTTGGCATTGGAGGATTACCTCCCGAGAATGCAGGGACCATGGAAAACAAGGGATTTGAAGTATTGTTAAGTTACAGTGATGATTTTGGAGAAATAGGTTTTAATACAAGTGGTAATTTCTCATTTGCGAAGAACAAAGTGACTTTCATCGATGAGGCTGATAATACTGAAGCTCCATGGCAAATGCAAACCGGTTACAAACTGGGAAGAAGGTTACTATATGATGCCATTGGGATTTATAGAACACAGAACGACTTAGATAATTTCCCTGGGTTACCAGGTGCTGGACTAGGTGATCTGATTTACCGCGATGTAAATGATGATGGTATTATTAATGGTCTTGACAGAATCCCCATCGAAACCAATTCTACACCCGAGATTTCATTTGGTTTAAATACTGGCATTACATATAAAAGCTTTGATCTAAATGTTTTACTGCAAGGTCAGGCAAGAGCTAATCAACCGGTTGGATACAGATTTGATGGTTCCGGAAATGTACCTCAAAGCCAACTTGAAGATACTTGGTCTACTGATAATACTAACGCTTCTTTTCCCCGTGTCGGTCAAAGACGTAATTATTGGGCATTCACAGGTTCGAATTTCTGGTTATTGAATGCTGCATTCCTGAGGATAAAAACTGTGGAATTAGGATATAGTTTGCCTAGTACTGTATTAAATAAGGTAGGATTACAAAATGCAAGGGTGTACATATCAGGATTTAATTTGTTGACATTTTCTGCTGTTAAAGATCAAGATCCAGAGATTACTTCAAATGAAGGCATTGCTCACCCTCAAACAAAGGTGATTAACCTAGGTGTAAAGCTCACTTTATAAACTAAAAAGATGAAAAAGACAACATTAATAATAGTATTTATATTATCAACAACTGTCGCGTGCAACGATGACTTGTTTGATTTAACACCACAAGATTCATTATCAGGGGATTTAATCTTCGCGGATGAAGGGTTAATAGAAGCCTTTGTGAACAGAACTTATGGAGACGGGATTCGACATGGATTTCGACGCGATGCAAATTTAGATGCTCTTTCCGATAACGCATATTATACCCACAACAATGGAACTTGGAATTTCTTGGAGGGTGGTGTAACGCCTGATAATGGTGAAGGTACTACAGGTAATTTGTGGGCAAGTTCATTTAGTACTTTAAGAAGGATTAATCTTTATTTCGATAATATTGAAACAGCTCCTGTTACAGATGCTGTTAAAGAACAATTTAATGCGGAAATGAAGTTCATCAGAGCATGGGTGTATTATGATTTGCTCCGTTGGTATGGCGGAGTACCCATCGTTGATGAAGTGTTTGCAGTAAATGATGACCCTAGTTTGTTAGTTAGAAGCACTTATGAAGAAGTGGTATCTAGGATTGTAAATGACTTGGATGATGTCGTTGGAACTTTGGAAATGCGGGATAATAGTGGCAGAGCAAGTGGTATTGCGGCATTAGCCTTAAAATCAAGAGTTCTACTTTATGCTGCCAGTTCTCTTAACAACCCATCAAATGATCAAGCAAAGTGGACAGCGGCAAGGGATGCGGCCAAAGCTGTGATTGATGTAATTGGTGATAATACATTGCATGGCGACTATTCTGAGGTATTCCTGGGAACAACTACTGAAACGATCTGGGAACGTAATTTTGCAGGAGGAGGTAATAATATCCCTCTTCAAAACCATCGAGTAAATACTACCAACAATCCAAATGGTCATGCAGGATGGGGAGGTAATACTCCATTGCAAAGCCTAGTAGATGCCTATGATATGGCTAATGGTCTACCTATTACGGATCCTGCAAGCGGTTACAATGACCAGGATCCATATGTCAATAGAGATCCCAGATTTTATGCTACTATCAATTACAATGGAGCTATGTGGAAAGGAAGACAAATAGAAACATTCAATGGAGGGTTGGATACCAGCGAAGGCCCCGTTCAACCTTGGAATGGAGGAAGAACTGGTTATTATATGAAAAAGTGGCTCAATGAGGCTGAACCAGTTAATGAATCGGTTCCCAGCACCTTTCCTTGGATTTTCTTCAGAAATGCTGAGGTTTACTTGAATTATGCAGAAACTTTCTTGGCATTGGGTGATGAAGTCAATGCCAGAATCTGGATGAATAAAACACGCACAAGGGCAGGCATGCCGGATATAACGGAGACCGGAAGTGCTTTGGTAGATAGATATAGAAATGAACGAAGAGTGGAATTAGCCTATGAAAATCATCGTTTTTTCGACATCCTAAGATGGCAAATCGCCGAAGATGTATTGAGCGGTCCTTCAATGGGAATAACAATTGTTAACAACAATGGTGCATTATCCTATGACTATTCGCGTGAAGTCCTTGCTACTAGATCATTTGATGCCAGTAAACATTATAGATTTCCGATTCCAAGATCTGAAATAAACAAGTCTTCTGGTTTAACACAGAATCCTGGATATAATTAATTATCGATTAATGTATATGTAACAAAAAGGGTCATCAATGACCCTTTTTGTTTATTCAACTTCTTTGGAAATTAAAAATAGCTCTTCAAAAATGAAAAGATTTTATTGGGTTTGCTTTTTTCTGATGATAGCTGCGTGTGATGCTTCCAAGAATGAAATTTCATCGTTAAAGAGCAAAGAAAAGAAGGAACAACTTTATGAAATATATGGCGCTGAAAAAACGGGAATACGTTTCTCAAACAACCTTAACGAATCTTTGAAGTTTAATGGTCTACTGTACGAATACTACTACAATGGAGGAGGTGTTGCCATTGCAGATTTTGATAATGATGGTTTCTCTGATATTTTTTTGGTGGGAAGTGTGGTGCAAAGCGAACTCTATTTAAATGAGGGTGAACTAAAGTTTAAAAATGTTACAAAGGAAACAGGAATAGTTCAAAAAGGCGGATTACATACTGGAGTCACGATAGTTGATATCAATAATGATGGTTGGAAAGACATTTATCTAAGTATTTCCGGGAGATATAAAGATCAGTCACTCTTAGCCAATCAACTATTTGTAAACAAAGGGCTAAATGACGACGGAGTTCCCTTTTTTGAGGAGAAGGCGAAAGAATTTGGGCTCGACATAGCGCTTTGTTCCACACAAGCCTCATTTTTTGACTATGACAAAGATGGTGACCTTGATATGTTTTTGATCAATCATTTATACCCTGAATTCTATGACCATAGTAAACTGAAGGAATACAAATCAACTCCTGCTGGGCTTAATGCAGACAAATTGTATGAAAATGTTGCGGGAAAATATGTAGATGTCACTGACAAAGCAGGAATTGTAAATAACCTTTTAGGTTATGGATTAGGTTTAGCGGTTGGAGATGTTAATAATGATCAATGGCCTGATATTTATGTAAGCAACGATTTTTTTGGGAATGACTATTTATATCTGAATCAAAAAAATGGTTCATTCAAAGAAGTAGCCAATGAATCAACTGGCCATACCTCATTTTTTTCAATGGGAAATGATATTGCTGATATTAATAATGATGGTTGGTTAGATATACTGACCCTGGATATGGTATCAGAAGATAATTATGGAATAAAAACAAGCATGAGCGGGATGAATCCAGAGAAGTTTTATAAAAACATAAGCTTGGGGCTGCATTTTCAATACATGTACAATGCCATTCAACTTAACAATGGTGTTTCTAATGACGAGATTCCTTACTTTTCTAACATAGCCCAAATGACTGGTATCTCAAGCACGGATTGGAGTTGGGCTCCATTGATGTTTGATATGGATAATGACGGGAATAAGGACATATTTATTTCGAATGGAATACAGGGAGATTATAGAAACAATGATTTTATAAACTATCGTAATCGCAGGGAAAAGGAAATTATTGAAAATCGTGTGGACCCTAGGATATTTGTAAATGAACTTTTATCTAGAATTCCAAAACGAAAAAAAGCTAATTATTTCTATAAGAACAATGGCAACCTTAACTTTCAAAAAATAGAAACACAATCGATTGATGATGTGAAGACCTGTTCAAATGGAGCTGCTTATGCGGATTTGGATAACGACGGGGATTTAGAAATAATAGTAAACAATTCTAATGAAACAGCCTTTATATATAAAAATAATACAATTGAGAAAAGATTAGGAAACTTTTTACGATTTAAGTTTAAAGGGCCAAAACGAAATGTTCTTGGAATTGGTGCCCGCGTGGTTCTGAAATACAATGGTAATCAGCAAATTCAGGAACACTATTTTACAAGAGGATTTCAATCTTCAGTTGCACCAGGCATGCATTTTGGATTAGGAGAATGTGAACTGGTTGAGGAGGTAAAAGTGATTTGGCCAGATGGCAAGCATGAAGTACTACAAAATGTGTCCGTAAATCAAACTATTGAATTAGCTCATGGAAACTCCAGTCCTTCCAATTCATCTTCGTCAAAAGAAACAAAGTATCTATTCGCCGATATTACTCAAACAGTAAATATTAATTACAAACACCAAGAAAACGAGTTTGATGATTTTTCAAGGGAAAGTTTGCTTCCACATAAAATGTCACAAATGGGTCCCGCATTGGCTGTGGGAGATATAAATAACGATGGAACAGAGGATTTTTTTGTGGGAGGAAGTACTGGACATGAGGCGACTTTTTTTGTGCAGCAGAAGGATGGTAATTTTCAAAAATTGCAGATAGATGTATTCAAAAAGGATCGCATGTATGAAGATGTTGGAGCAAAGTTATTTGATGCTGACAATGATGGAGATTTAGACCTCTATGTCGCAAGTGGAGGGAATGAATACCCTCAAGGATCGAGTTCTTACAAAGATCGATTTTATGAGAATACCGGAAAAGGAAAATTTATTAACAACTCTAAATCTTTGCCTGAAATTGCCGTCAGTGGAAGATGTGTGAAATTAGCCGATTATGATAAAGACGGAGACATCGATTTATTTATTGGTGGACGACAGGTGCCTGGAAAGTATCCATTTCCTGAAAGCAGTTTTATACTCGAAAATATAAGTGATAGTAAAGGGATTAAGTTTATTGATATAACTAATAAAGTAGCACCAGAGTTAAAGAACATTGGCATGATCACTGATGCTCTTTGGGAAGATTTTGACAATGATGGTTTTACGGATTTAATACTTGCGGGTGAATGGATGCCTCTTATGTTTTTGAAAAACAATGATGGCCAATTTGAAAACGTTACAGAAACTTCGGGACTTTCAAGAAACGTTGGATGGTGGAATTGTTTAGCATCCGCTGATTTTGATATGGATGGTGACATTGATTTGATAGCTGGAAATTTAGGACTCAATTATAAATATAAGGCATCTGACAAGGAACCTTTTACCATTCATGCAAATGATTTTGATGAAAATGGTTCTCTAGACATAGTCTTAAGTTATTTCAATGGAGGTCAACAATTTCCATTAAGAGGTAGAGAGTGTTCCTCTAATCAAATGCCATTTATTAAAGAAAAATTTCCATCATATCATGATTTTGGTGAGGCTACTTTGACAGAGGTATATGGCAATGATAAATTAAGCCATTCCCTGAACTATTCAGCGACTAATTTTGCTTCAAGTTATTTTGAAAATAAAGGTGACGGAAAATTCCAAGTACATTCTTTTGACAATTTAGCCCAAATTTCCTCAGTAAATTCCATTTTGATCAATGACTATGACAATGACAGCCATCTAGATCTTTTATTCGTGGGCAATATGTACGGATCTGAGGTGGAAACGCCTAGAAACGATGGGAGCTATGGGTTGTATATTAAAGGAGATGGTTCAGGAAATTTTATTCCCATACCTGGTCATATGACCGGTTTGTTGATAAAAGGAGAAATAAGAGAGCTTGAAATTATAAAACTTGCTGATAACAGCAACGCAATAATTGCAGCCATAAACAATGATCATTTAAGAGTTATACAACTGACTTCACAGAATTGAAATGAGCTATGATTAACTATTGGAAGATTTTTAAATAAGATTTGATTAAATGAATAGAATTAACTTCAATTACCTGATTCTTTTAATAATAATTTTAGGTTGCCAAAACAAACAAAATAAGAAAGTTGGCAATAGTACGTTGCAACAGGAAAATTTGGTGTTACCCACCTCGAAGCAGGTGGAATGGGCTGATGCTGAAATTGGTGTATTAATCCATTTTGATATCAATGTATATGAACCTGAATACAACTGGCGTGGAGACTGGGACTACAATCCTGATCCAAAGATTTTCAATCCCACTGAACTGGACACTGATCAATGGATTCAGGCTGCTAAAGCTGCTGGCGCAAATTATGCTGTCCTCGTTGCCAAACATTGCACAGGATTTAGCCTTTGGCCGACAGAAGCTCATAGTTACAGCGTGAAAAGTTCCCCTTGGAAAAATGGACAAGGGGATATTGTTGCCGATTTTATTGCATCGTGTAAAAAGTATGGGGTAAAGCCTGGGATTTATGCGAGTGCGGCTGCTAACGGCTATTTTAAAGTGGACAATCCAGGATTGGTAATCACTGGAGACAGCATAGCCCAAAAAGCTTATAACAAAGTGGTAGAGATGCAACTTACAGAGCTTTGGTCAAACTATGGTGACCTTTTTGAGATCTGGTTTGATGGAGGTGTTTTGCCAAAATCCAAGGGAGGACCTGATATTGTTCCTATTCTCCAAGAAAAACAACCGGATGCAGTGGTCTTTCAAGGCCCCTATGGTACCAAGAATTTAGTACGGTGGGTAGGCAATGAGGAGGGATTGGCTGCCTATCCAAGTTGGGCAACTGCGGACAGTACAACAAAAGCAGATGGTACTGTGATTGTAGAGGGACTCCATGGGAATCCAGAGGCTCCAATTTGGTGTCCTGGAGAAGCAGATGCTCCACTTCGTAAGAATTCCTCTTGGCAGGGTGGATGGTTTTGGAAAGAAGGAGAGGATCATATGATTAACTCTTTGGATGAAATGATACACAAATATTATCACAGTGTAGGCCGCAACACCAACCTTCTGATTGGCATTGTAGTAGATACAAGAGGGCTCGTGCCCGATGCAGATGTCAAAGCCCTAAAGGCCTTTGGAGATGAAACAAAGAAAAGGTTTGACACCAGCCTTGCAGAGACAGTTGGAGAAGGAAACGAAGTAATCATAAATTTTGATACACCTACAGAAGTAAATCATATAGTAATCATGGAAGACATAGCCAAAGGTGAAAGAATACGAAAGTATAATATCGAAGGCAGAGTCAATGGAGTGTGGAAGTTGCTGGCAGAAGGTGAAAGTGTAGGTCATAAAAGGATACAGGAATTTAAGGTTATGGAGGTAAGCGGTATTAGATTAAGCGTGTCTGAGTCAATTGCTACTCCTAAGATTAAAAGACTGGCAGTCTATCATATTAAGTAGAAAATACAGAAATTTTATTTTAAAGCTTGGATGAATACTCTAACGTGAGCCTTAGAATAGTTCATTTTATCCCTTTAGTTCAGTCCTGATGTCAAATACATCCTGGTTTTTATATGGGCTTTGGGCAATGTCATGCTGGTGGTAGACCGTATCTACACCCCTAATGCTAATCGAGGATACTTAATAGAAAAATGGATATTTCCTGTTTTCCAAAAGAAACTAAAGCCTCCTGTTTGCAAGACGACAGGCGAAGATTGAGGAGCATTCTGTCTTCTCGAAAAGCAATAGTTATAGCTAAAAACAATGATCCTATACAAATTATACCATTAACTTCGGATATTTGAAAGAACGATTTAGCATTTTAAAAAACTTAATTGATTATTGTGAAAGGGATTCCATTGAAATATTTGTTTTAAAAAAAGGACATCACAGCGACTATTGTTTTTTTAACCAGTAGCCAACGTGAACCAGCACATATTAAGGAAACAATAACAAAGACTACTATACAAATTTATAGTACCTGTAATAAGACTTTGAGTTAAAAAATATGCACGACAAGAAAAAAAATAAATACTGCAATATGAAAAAGATTTTGACCATGCTTCTTTGGAATATGTTCATCATAACTACCTTGGGACAAGCTCAAAATACTATAAAAATCAATGGTGATGACACAGCGGAAGATATTGTTTTGAAAGCGGCAAATGTCTTGCCAACATCAAATCAGTATGCACATAAAAAGTTGGAATTTCTGGGATTCATTCATTTTGGTCCTAATACTTTTACAAGACTCGAATGGGGTAATGGGATGGAAGATCCAAAAGTATTTGATTTGAAAAACCTTGATACTGATCAATGGTGTCGTGCCATGAAAGACGCCGGCATACGAATGGTAATCCTTACCGTTAAGCACCATGATGGTTTCGTACTATGGCAATCACGCTATACCAAACACGGTATAATGTCCACACCTTTTCAAGAGGGCAAAGGTGATGTTTTGAAGGACCTTTCGGCTTCCTGCCAAAAATATGGTCTTAAGTTAGGTGTTTATCTTTCTCCTGCCGACTTGTACCAGATTGAAAATTCCGAAGGCTTATATGGAAACCTTAGTAAATACACCGAACGGATCATTCCAAGACCAGTAGAAGGCAGGCCTTTTGAAAACAAAACAACCTTTAAATTTAAGGTTGACGATTACAATGAATATTTTTTAAATCAGTTATTCGAGTTACTTACCGAATATGGCCCCATCCATGAAGTATGGTTCGATGGAGCACACCCAAAAAGAAAGGGCGGTCAAAAGTATCACTATCTGGCCTGGAAAAAGTTGATTCGGACACTGGCTCCGGAAGCCGTGATTTTTGGTAAAGAAGATGTACGGTGGTGTGGAAATGAAGAAGGCAGGACCAGAAAATCTGAATGGGATATCATCCCATTTGAGAATGATCCCAACCAGATGACACATTTTCCAGACCTCCACGGAGAGCTTGGGAGCAGGGAAAAATTGAAGAATGCCAATTATCTGCACTATCTATCAACAGAAACAAATACGTCTATTAGAGAAGGTTGGTTCTACCGGGATGATCACACACAGCAAGTACGTAGTGCTGATGACGTATTTGATATATATGAACGTTCAGTGGGTGGTAATTCCACATTCCTACTTAATATTCCACCAAATAGAGATGGGCGTTTTTCAGAGGAAGATGTGATGGTATTAAGAGAAGTGGGACAAAGAATACAAGAGACTTATGGAACAGATTTACTTGAGGGGGCACAGGGCAATAAGGAAATCCTCGATAAAAATGAGAACAGTTATGTTCTGGTGGAAGAAGGAAAGAGTTCTTATATATTCACGCTTTCCAGTCCTATAACCGCTAACCGTTTTGTACTTCAGGAAGCTATTGCAACCGAGAGTCAAAGGATTGAAAAGCATACACTGGATGCCTGGGTAGATGGTGAGTGGCATCAAGTGTCTGAAGGCACCACTGTAGGATACAAGAAAATACTTCGTTTCTCTCCCGTCACCAGTACCAAATTTAGAATAAGAATATTAAAGGCTAGATCAAAGCCATCGCTGTCAAAGGTATCAGCTCATTATTATAGGCCTCGACCTTCACGATTAACGATTAACCGTAGTCTTGAAGGACTTCTGACAATAGAGACCCAAAAAGATGAATTTAACTGGAAACCACACGGAGAAGACATTCATAAAAATCTAAGCAGTGATTTTAAGATTAGATATACCACTAACGGTGAGGAGCCAAATGAGGATTCACAAATCTATTTGAAACCTTTTTTTCATCCTTCAGGAGAAATTAAAGCAAGGGCTTACGACAATGGGGAAGCTGGCAGTATAACTACTGCAATATTTGGTATCATCAAGAAAGATTGGGCAATTACTACTAATAGTAATGGTGAAGAAAAGGGAGAAAGTAGTTATGCAATAGATGGAGATCCCACTACTTATTGGAGCTCAAGCAGTAAAATGGCAGACTCACCAACAATTACTGTTGATTTACAAGAATCGGTTGATTTAACGGGTTTTATATATACACCACCTACTGATTATAAGGAGGGACTGATAGAGAAAGGTGTGATCAAAGTAAGCCAGAATGGTAAAAAATGGAAAGAGGTTCAAACATTTGAACTAGGCAATCTGATCAATGATCCTACACCAAGAATTGTGAAATTTGATAAGACTGTAGAAACCAAATATGTTCAGATCACCTCATTAAGAGGAGCTGGAGGCAGTACTTCTGCAACAATTGCAGAAATTGATTTTCTAACGGATCATTAACAATGGAAAGATGGAGTGACGGTTAAAAATCATTTGTAAATAGCTTGTGTTTCTTAACTAGACAATCACCTTTTTCTTATTGTCCCATTTTACAGTCCGCTGTTCTTTATAAGAAATTACGGCCATTTGAGCGGTAATGGCTTCCTCGAAAGCCTGATCAATGTTACAGCTTGTTGTTCCTCCGTTTCTGATACAGTCCAGCCATTCTTTGATGTGTAGGTAGGTTGGGCTTATCCTTTTACCATTTTTGTAGGTATAGAGCATGCCTTTCTTTTCAAAGTATTTGGTAGTGGCTGAGGATATACCGTCCAATTGTTGATTCGCAGTATCACTATTCTGACTGGGAGCGGAAGAGCCTATCAAACCTTGCGATAGTTTATCCTGGAACTTGGTTGACCTGGGGTCAGGATGGATGGTCATTTTATCACCAATTTCCATGGTAGCATCATTGCCCATGATAATATTTGGTCTATGATATTCATTGGATTGGGTAGCACTGTATTGATATGTGAAATTCCTGGATGGATATTCCATCACTACCTGAACTACATCAGGTACCTGCCTGCCGTCTTTCCAGAAATAAACACCTCCTGAGGTCACCAGCGATTCCGGTATGCCCATACCAATGATCTGATTAACAGCATCAAAGTCGTGCGTCATAAGATCCCCAAAAATTCCGGTTCCATAATCCCAATATTTTCTCCACCGAAAGAACCTGTCAGGGTCAAAGGGTCGTGAAGCATTCTGGTGATTAAATTGAGCCCAATCTATCGTGTTAAGGGTTGCATCAAGGGGGATGTTATATATCCAGGCACCGTTTTTCGAATTACGATTTGAATTGGTTTGGATAAGGGAAATGTCCCCTAAGAGATTTTTCCGGATCACCTCCTTGGCGGCATGGTAACTTTCGGTATGTCGTAATTGATGCCCTAACTGGAATACATATCCACTGTTTTTTACCGTGTTGTAAACATCGTATACTTCTTTTAGTGTCCTGGTAAGACATTTTTCGACATATACATGCTTACCCGCCTTGATAGCATCTATGACCATGGGTGCATGCCAATGATCAGGAGTAGCAATAATTACCGCATCAATATCACTATTCAAAAGATCTTGATAATGCTTATACCTTTTGGCCTGTTTTCCCACGGCTTCCTGCGCTTTGGAAGCTCTTATATCGAAAAGATCACAAATTGCCGTGTATTCAATATTTAAAGAAGGTTGACTCTCAACCATCTGCTCTGATACCGGAAACCCAGATGCTTTGACAAGCTGCTCACCTCGAATACCAAAGCCAATGATCCCAAGCTTGATCGTTCTTTCATTGCCAAGTTTTGGCACAACGGCAGGTTTCTCCCGGATCTCTATCTTAAAATGTTCTTTTTCTTTTGAAACACAAGAATATGTTCCCAAACCTGTGAGCCCCAAAGCTGACAAGGAACCAAGCCCTTTTAGTATTTTTCTTCTTTTCACCGGTATAAAATTTATTTACAATGATATGATCCATGGGGTAACAAATAGAGTACTAAAGGGAGTATTGATTGAAAATAAATTTGGCAATTATCATATTTCGCAATTCAATGCCATTTAGTTGAAGAAAATATGGTAAAGCATTCAGATGTCAGGCCTCAGATTTTAACCTTTATTATATTTTTTGGTCTGTATGAAAATCATCTGATATCTATCATACAAAGATCTGAGGTGTTGAAGTGTTAAAGTTTCGTTGCAATCGTAATTTGTCATTCATAATTCATTTAGAATTTAATAGTCACTTCGATCAATTAAGATGTACTGACACCATAAAGGTGTCTGACATCGGTACCCTAAAATTGTGTTGAGGTGTTGATGTATTTAAGTGTTGAAGTTCTGTTACCAATCGTAATTTGTCATTTGAAATTCGTAATTTATTCATAATTCAATGTCATTTAGTTAAGGAAACATTTTAAAAGCTTTCAGGTCTCAGGTATCAGATTTCAGCTTAAATTAGCTGACGCCTAAGATCTGATACCTGAAGGCTTATCTTAATGGCATTAATTCATAACTCAAAATTACCATCCCTTATCTCAATTTGTAATAGGGTTGCAAAATCATAGCGAGACTGAAACCTGATACCCAATGGCTTGACTTAACGGAACCAATTCGCAATTCTGAATTTTGATAAGAAAAAATCACCATCGCTACGATTCTGCTATTGAAATATAAAAAATGGCGAATTGCGTATTGTCTTGTGCAAAGAATTTGTTTGATTCTGCAAAAGATCCGTAGGAATTTGTATTTGTGTTAGAATCTCAAAATAACTAGGTGCGAGGTTGGAGCTGTTAAAGCCTCGTCACTGAAAAAATACTACAGAGAGAAATTACTCAAACACATACTAAATATAAAGAGTATATGGGGTTTAATGGGAGATTCACAATACCTATAGCTGAATGATCAAAGGGGAAAAACATATCGATGCGTTTCAGTTGCTTACCAAGGTACGGGAAGGCAATGAAAAGGCATTTGAGACTTTATTTGATATTTACAAAGACAAAGTATATGCCTTTAGCTATAAAATATTAAAATCCAAAGATCTTGCTGACGACGTGGCCATAGAAGTATTTACCAAAATATGGAAAAACCGCGCATCCATTCAACCCGGTCTCGCGTTTCAGGCTTATCTGTTCAGGATAACCAAAAACCACATCATTAATTTTCTAAATAAAGCTTCCCTGGATGCCAAAGTTCAGGAACAGTTGATCACTTCGGTCAATCACCATCGCTCCTCTACTGAAGAAGAGATTATTTACAAAGATTATCTCACATTAGCGGAGCAGGCCATAAGCCAAATGCCCAAGCAGCGAAGGCAGGTCTTCAGGCTTAAAAATGAACAAGGCATGTCTTATGAACAAATTGCTTTGCATCTTGGCGTATCTAAAAATACGGTGAAAAGCCATCTCACTGCAGCTACAGCTCACTTAAGAAATGTCTTCACCATGTACCCCGATAAAACAGCCATTCTGGTTTTATTACTCTCATCCAGCCTGAAATTTTAAAAAAAAATTCTTTGGACTCACCCTTTCAGGTGTCCGGAACTGTATTATATATGAATTGTAAATATTCTTATGGACAATGTCGAAAGATTGAATACGCTTTTTGAGCGTTTTTTAAACAATCAATGCTCACCCGAAGAGGTAAAAGAGTTGCTTTCTCATATTAAAGAAAAACCTCTTTCCAATGAATTAAATCCTCTGATGGAAGATGTCTGGAGTAAACTTGAAACTTATCCTGTACTTGATAACCAGCATAGGCAACACCTGTTTGAAAAAATAAAAAACGGAACAACGAAAAAAAGATCGAAACGAATATGGGTTTTGCCATTGAAGATTGCTGCTGCTGCTTCTGTTTTAATCATGGTGATTATTTTGAATGTGAGAAGGGAAACAGAAACAACCGAAATACCTATTACGGTTACCAAAACCACACAATCCGGGCAAAGGGCATCGTACATACTGCCTGATGGATCAAAAGTTAGTTTAAATGCCGGCAGTACTATTACCTTCCCGGAAAAATTTAGTGATGACATTCGTACCGTTCATTTGAAAGGGGAGGCATTTTTTGAAGTTGTAAAGAATAGTGAACGACCATTTATAGTAGAATCCGCGCAAATAAAAACCCGTGTACTAGGAACCTCTTTTAATATCAGGGCTTATCAGGGACAGGATATTGAGGTAACTGTTGCAACAGGCAAGGTACAGGTGGAATCTTTAGATCGATCTGCTTCGGAAGACAATAAAAAGGTCCTGCTTACAGCGAACAAGCAAGCCGTCTATAGTTTTGAAAGCAATCGCCTCATACAGACTGAAGTAGATATTAGGAAATACCTGGCATGGTATTCAAAAGAACTTATGATGGAGAATGTTTCGGTTGGAGATGCCTTCATTATGCTTGAAAAACGATTTGATCAAAAGATCATTCTTAAAAATAAGAGGATGAGTGATTGCATTATCAGAAAAGCCAGGTATGAGAAAGAAAGCCTGGAAACAATTCTAAAAGGCCTCCAATCATTCCTTGATTTCGAATATGAATTTAATGGATATAACCAATGGATTATAACAGGTAAAGGTTGTAAATAAAACAAAGTGCCTATGAGATGATTTAAAAAAAATGTTCTTATCCTATTTTTTACCAAGTAAAAAATGAAGAGCCTTAGGCTAGTTCGAATAACCTAAGGCCCAATTTCCCGAACCGTGAATTCGGGAAGTAATCAAATTTATTAATTACCTAAATGTAAAAGTATGAAACGAAACTTACTTAAGCTAATTATGGATGTATCAAAACATTCGTTTTACATTTTCATCATTCAAATTGTATCCATGCAATTTGTACTGGCGAATGAATCGCTGGGTCAGTCCCTGGGGCAGGTAGAGGTGTCAATTTCTGCCAGAAATGCCTCACTTGAAGATATCCTGAGTATGATCGAAGGTCAGACAGATTTTGTGTTCGTGGCACAAGGAAAGGCCATTGAAAGTGATTACAGGATTGATCTCAAACTAAAGAAATCCAAACTGAAACATGTTCTTGAAAAGCTTTCAGAGGAATTTCGGTATAATTTCAAGCGTATAAATAAAAACATTTATGTTTGGAGCCAAAACAACCCCAAAAGGCGTTTTTTATCCAAAGATGAATATTTGCAATGGGATCGTGATATCTCAGGGAAAGTGACCGATGAAACCGGAACAGGATTACCTGGAGTTAATGTTTTAATAAAAGATAGAAGCATCGGTACCATTACAGATTCTGATGGTAAATATAGATTGACGATTCCTGATGACGCTACTACTATTGTATTTTCCTACATCGGTTACGTAAGAGAAGAAGTTGAAATAGAGGGAAGATCAATCATTGATATGACCTTAACACCGGATGTTTCAACATTGTCTGAAATTGTAGTTGTAGGTTATCAAACCAAGGAAAAAAAGAATATCACCGGTGCGGTAGCTACGATCAAAGCGGATCAGATAAAAGACAGGCCTACAGCTCGTACAGCTGATTTATTAGCTGGTTTAGCGCCAGGCTTGGTTGTGACCAGAAGAAATCCCGGTCGTGTAGGTGGTGGAGAGGTAGATATACAAATCCAGGGAACGGTTGCCAGATCTAATAGTGGTGCACTGGTAGTAATTGATGGTGTTCCCCAACCAGCCGGGGCTACTGCAGCTATCAACAGTGTTAACCCCAATGATATAGAGAGCATCACTATCCTGAAGGATGGTGAAGGTGTTGTATATGGTTCCCGGGCAGCTGCCGGTGTCATTGTGATTACGACCAAAAGCGGAGATAAAGCAAGGGTGAATGCCGGATTTACAACCACTTTTAGAACTCCATCCATCCAGCCGGTGAAGACAAATGTTATACAAATGTATACACTATGGGCCAAGGCATGGGAATTGAATGGTGATTCACCATTCTTCGGTCATTCTAATGTAATCAACTACATACAAGATAACAATCTGACCTTTGATCAAATCAAGGATAACAATTACCTCGATCCCAATTATCCCCATATCATCACTGGAGTTGTACCCTGGCCGGATACACCTTACCTGGTTTTTAGTCATACCGATTGGTTTGAGGAAATGTATGGCACTGCCGTTACCAGAAACTATGACTTGTCAGCATCCGGATCAACCGAAAAGCTAAGGTATTACCTGTCGCTTGGTGTTGCCGATGAAGGAACGTTGCTTCAATACGGCGATAATTCTAATCTTACAACTTTTGGTCGTGCAAAACTGGACTATGCTTTCAATGACATCATTACCGTAGGTACTAACATAAATCTTAGATATCAAAAGCTGATAGAACCTTGGGATATGAATGGTTTGGAGTCAATAATCAGCTTAAGGCATACTTATGATGTGCCGTTTTCACGTGGAGGCCGCTACAGCTCCTGGGGGGGATTCCAAAATCCGATCGGTCATGCTACCGATCGGGGTAGTAGAACGGTACGTTTATACACCTTGCATCCACAGATCTATACTGAAATAACACCAATCGAACAATTATCACTCCGGGCCTCTTTTCAAAAGAGTGCTGTTTTGACGAATGATAGATGGTCGTCAAGGTGGTACAACATTTATAGATTTGGAGACGAATTTGCCTTCCCAACATTTGGAAACAGGGATGATGATACGCAATCATTATCAGCAAACCGATTCGACCAGAATTTCAATGGTACCTTTTCGGCTAATTTCCAGGAGACCTTTGCTGAAGATCATACGATCAGAGCGTTTACAGCTTATACTCACGAGGAATTTCAAAGAGATCTTACGGTGGCCAGAGCAAGAGGCTTAGCCTTTCAAGGCCTTACTACTGTGAATCTTGGCGATACAGAAAGACCTCAGATTTCTGATGACCAGGAGGAAATTGTGTTGAAGGGATTAGTCTCGAATCTAAGCTATTCTTTTCAAGACAGATATAGTGTTGAGGGCTATTATAGAAGAGATGGTTCTTCAAGGTTTGCAGAAGGATTTAAATGGAGTGATTTCTTTGGTGCAGGAGTGGCATGGACAGTCACCAATGAAGACTTCTTTGTGGGATTAGGCATTGAAAACATCGTATCGAATTTGAAGCTAAGAGCTAATTGGGGACAATTAGGTAATCAGGGAGGAATTGCACCATATGATTTCGTTCAGAATGTAAATATCTATCAATCAAATGTATTGTTCGGTGCCCCCTCTTCAGTGGCCAGAGCACAGGCTGCCAGTTTAGGAGGTTTTCCCTCAAACACACGCACCTGGCAAGTGGCTGAAAAATTGAATTTCGGAGTTGATCTAAATCTGTTAAACAATAGACTAGGTATTGTCTTTAACACTTATAAGACCAAAACTGAAAACGCATTCTTTCTACAAGAATTTCCTTCAGTACTGGGAGCCAATCCACCGAGTATAAATGGAGCCAATTTCGAGGTAAAAGGATGGGATTTAGGTGTGAACTGGAACGATAGCTTCGACAATGGATTGAGTTATTTTGCAGCAATAGGTATTAACAATGCCAATACAAAAGCCATTAGTTTAGCAGATGATGTGATACCTGGCATAGGCAGGAATACCTGGGTAGAAGGTTATCCCCTTGGTGCGACCTTTGGACTTAGATACGATGGTATTATGCAAACGCAGGGTGAAGTGGATGCCTACTATGATCAAATTACAGGTGGCGGCATTACCAGCTTGCTATTACCTGGCGACGTAAGGTTCAAAGACCTGGATGGTGATGGGATCATTGAGCGGAGACTCTACGAAGTTGATGAAAATGGTAATCCGACAGCAGGCTCCGGGGATATGGTTTATTTGGGTGATAGCGACCCTCATTATCAATATTATATTAATCTGGGGGCATCTTACAAGGGATTTGAAATTGGTGTTGTGTTGAATGGTGTTGGAGAATGGAATCTAGTCCAAAGAGATCGAGCAAATGGGGCGCCATGGATACAACCTTTAGAGCATATTGCCTCAAATCCGGGATGGACTCCTGAAAATCCAAATGCAGAATTTCCAAGGCTCAATATATTCAACAATGCATTTAGCAATGCCATCAATAATCATAACTATACACCCTCTGATGCTCCGTTCTCATGGGTGAATGTCCCTTGGTTAGGCATAAAAAATGTGCAAATAGCATACAATTTACCTGAGCAATTGGTGTCCAGGCTACGATTGAGCAATGTAAGGGTTTTTGCCAACGGGACAGATCTTGGTTATATCATCAATAAGATGCCAAAGAGTTTTAGTCCTGAACAACCTTTTAATGCGAGTTTGGCCCCATATACACGCAATTATTCTATTGGTATCAATGTAGGATTTTAAATAGTATATAAGATGAAGAATATATTAAAATATACTTGTTTGGCAGGAATCTTGATTTTCTCTTCCAGTTGCGAGAGGGATCTGGATCTTCTTCCTTTGGATCAATTGACGTCAGATGTGTTCTTTAAGCAAACAAACGATTTCAGATTGTTTGCCAATGATCTTTATAACCAACTTCCCAGCTTTGGGCGTTCAAGTCGTGACAATTGGTCAGATTTGCATTTCACTGGTGGTGGAAATGAAATTAGTAATAGTACCTATATTGAAAGCGACAATAGCACGACCTGGAACAATGCTTATCGCAATATCAGAAATTGTCTTGTTCTTATAGAGAAAGAAGCTGAGCTTGAGCCGGGCAATACGAAAGATGAGGTTCAGGTTTTTAAAGGAGAAGCGCACTTTTTTCTGGCAATGAATTACTTCAATTTGCTGAAAGTTTATGGAGGGGTACCATTGATCAATAGCACCCTGGATTTAGATGATGAGCGTATCTTTGGTCCAAGAGCCACCCGGGAACAAATTGTTGACTATATTATGGAAAATCTGGATGCGGCAATTGCTGCGCCAGTTGGAACGCTTACCGATGCTGCTGATGAAGGAAGGTTGACCATGGGTGCTGTGAGGTCATTTAAAGCGAGAGTGGCTTTGTTCGAGGGTACCTGGAGAAAATATCATGGACTGGGAAATGAAAACGAGATGTTGGATATCGC
Organism: Splendidivirga corallicola; assembly: GCA_030442035.1. GTDB lineage: Bacteria > Bacteroidota > Bacteroidia > Cytophagales > Cyclobacteriaceae > Splendidivirga > Splendidivirga corallicola. The sequence continues at coordinate 59,245 of JAUJEA010000011.1, read as the reverse complement.
TATTGATGAATCCAGAACCGTGATCAATAGTGGTCAATATAGCTTGTTTAAGAACACCGCTTTGGGTGATCAGAGCTACTTCTATTTTTTCATTCTGGAAAGTGATGTACAGTCAAATCCTATCGGATTAGGTAAAGAAGCCCAGAATGAATATATTCTGACTAGAAAGCACAATAAACTGGATGCTCCTACAGGCTATATTTCCACTAATAGTGGCAATTTGTCACCTACACTAAAATTAGCCAATATGTATCTGGATAATACGGGATTGCCTATTGATCATCCCAGTAGTGTGTTCCAGGGGCACGGCTTTACCATCGATCCGGTTACCTATATTGCAACCAATACAGAGTACATCGATCGTGACCCAAGGATGCTTAACAACATGATAGAACCGTTCCATCAATTTTGGTATCATTCTCCCTACCAAAGAGACTATAGTTTGACTAATTTAACAGGTACAGGGGGTTGGAATGAAGGCTACTGGACTAGTGCCACAGGCTATTTAAATTCTAAATTCCTTCCGGAGGTAGAGGGTAATGTCGGAATAGATTTTCCGGTTATTCGACTGGCTGAAGTCATGCTGATTTTTGCCGAATCCTCTTTTGAGAGAAATGGAGTTATCACAGATGCTGAATTGGATATGTCAATAAACATGCTGCGCGACAGGGTCGAAATGCCTCATTTGACTAATACCTTTGTTTCGGCTAACAATCTGGATATGCTTACGGAGATCAGAAGAGAACGTGCCGTTGAATTGGTGAATGAAGGCTTCAGATACGACGACCTGAGAAGATGGAAAACTGCTGAAACAGAAATGAGTGAAGCGCTGAAAGGTATACAATTTGCCAATTCTCCAATTAGCACACCAGGAGGATATGATGTATTTAGTGTACAGACTAATCAAATTGAAACAGTTCTTGCGCATATCAATAAAGCATTTCCACTTGATGTTAATGGATTTTCCATCATGGAAGAAGCTTCTAATAGAAATTTTGAACAAAAACATTATTTATGGCCATTGCCATTACGGCAAATAGCTTTGAATCCTGCTTTGGAACAGAATCCAGGTTGGAATTCTCAGTAAGGTAACTGTTAATTCTTCCAAAAGCGGTCGGAGTGAAAATTCCGACCGCTTTTAACTTGTATAACAAATTCATTCTTATTACAAAACTTCATGTTCACTGGAGTATGTGCCTGTAACGCGATCATGAGGCAAAAAATAAAGTACTATTTACATGGATAAAAAGAAAATTGATCTAACCAATTCAAACCAACATGATTCCCAATCGGAAGATATCAAACTTCAGTCATTTGAAAATACAAGAAGAGATTTCATGAAAATGGCTGCCCTGAGTGCCGGGGCATTGGCCTTGCCGAACCTTCCGGTTTTCGCAGGTCCCTTCAACTTTGATAATAATGGGCACTTGATCCCGGAAGACAAAAAGCTTTCTGCTGATTGGATTAAAGCATTGTATGAAAGAGGAAAACCAGAGGTGCTTACAGCTGCAAAGGGAGAATTGAAACATGTTGGTATGCCTGTTGGAGGAATAGCATGTGGACAGCTTTATTTGGGTGGGGATGGTAGGTTATGGTTCTGGCATATTTTCAAAACTGAATACAGCAGGGAAAAGGACCACGGTCAACGTTTCGCAGCCATGACTTTGGGAGGTCATTATGAATTTCCTGATAAAGTGTTTGCAAGGGAAACACGTCCTGTCGAACAGGGAGCAACCATTCGCGTTCGAACCGGGAATAAAGTACAACAAAAAACACTTGATAGTACTGGATTCAAGGATATCACTTTTAGAGGTGAATATCCCATTGGGAAAGTTAACTATAAAGAAGCCGGCTTTCCGGTAGAAGTGAACCTGGAAGCATTTTCACCATTTATTCCACTTGAAGCTGAAAAATCCGCACTACCTGTAACCATTCTTAGCTATAAAGTAAAAAACACCTCGCAGACACAGGTAAATATAGAACTCGCGGGATGGCTGGAAAATGCTGTTTGCCCTTATTCTAAGGACAATTCAATAGGGTTGAGACGAAATACATTGCATGCGGATCAGAACAGGCTTACGATATACAGCACGGCTGAGCCACTACGGGTTAAGGAGAATGATATTAAGAAAAGACCTGACGTCGTTTTTGAAGACTTTGAAAGTGGGAGTTACCAGAATTGGAAGGTAGAAGGAAAGGCCTTTGGCGATAAACCTTACCAGGCAAAAGACTTATCACCAAACCAAAACCTCAAAGGATTTGAAGGGAAGTATTTTATCAACGGGTACAATGCCCGTGAAGAAGTACAGAATCCTGATGACCTCGTTGGAACCCTTACCAGCAAGACATTTACCATTCATCATAACTTTATCACTTTCAATATCTCAGGCGGAAGCCATAAAGGAAAAACAACGGTCAATCTGATAGTTGATAAAAAAATTGTCCGGTCAGAAACCGGAAACAACAGTAATACCATGATCACCAAAGCCTTTGATGTAAGGGAGTTCATAGGGAAAAAGGCTAAAATTCAAATCGTTGATCAGCACAAAGGTAGCTGGGGACATATCACTATTGATCACATTGTGTTTACAGACAAATCTATTGTAGACAACAGTTTGGACAAGCAGCATGGGTATGGTTCCATGGCATTGTCACTTTACAAACCTTCTTCCGATAGTAAATCTGCCTTAAGTCTGGAAGGCGATAATGACCCTAAGACCATTTTTGATCATATGAAAAGCAATGAGGCGGGGAGTTCTCAAACTGCGGCTTTCGATCAAACGCAAATTGGTGCCCTGGGAGATACGTTTACCTTGCTACCTGGAGAAGAAAAAGAGGTAGTCTTCATTGTTTCATGGTTCTTTCCACATCTTAATCAACAAGCCAATGAATCGGGTCAATTGCTTAGTTTGAAAGATATCAAATTTCTAAAACGACATTACTATAATTGGTTCAAATCGGCAAATCAGGTTGCTGACTATGTAGCCAGTGATTTTAGCTATCTTGCTGAAAGTACCCGTTTGTGGAATAAGACTTATTACAATTCAACGCTACCATACTGGCTACTGGACAGAAGCTTCATTCCCATCGATTGCCTGGCTACCAATACAATGAATTGGTTTGATAACGGCCGTATTTGGGGTTGGGAAGGTGTAGAATGTTGTCCTGGTACCTGTCAGCATGTGTGGCAGTATGCCCAGGCCATGGCCCGGGTTTTTCCCGAAATGGAGAAAACATTGAGAGAGCTCACCGATCTGGGATATAGTTTTAATACCAAAACCGGTGTTATGGGGCATCGAGATGAAACAGCCGGCCACCATGGATTAGCTGCGGCACATGACGGTCATGCCGGAACGGTCATGAGAATATACCGTGAACACAAAATGTCCGCCGATAACACTTTCCTTAAACAAAACTATTCGAAAATTAAAAAGACAATCCAGTTCCTCATCAATGAGGATAAAGATAAGGATGGAATACTTGAAGGCCGACAGCAAAACACCTTGGATGCAGCCTGGTTTGGGCCAATGGGATGGATCAGCTCTTTGTACCTTGGTGCTTTGGCGGTAGGAAAAGAGATGGCTATGGAAGTAGGTGATGATAGCTTTGTGAAGGAATGTGATGAGTTGCTTCAAAAAGGTAGAAAAAACATTGTAGCACAACTATTCAATGGAGAATATTTCATTCATAAACCAGACCCCAATCATCCCAATGCGATCAATTCCAACGACGGATGCCATATTGATCAGGTACTAGGTCAGAGCTTTGCCTGGCAAATAGGAGTTTCAGAGAGAGTAGTTCCGGAAAGGGAAACTCAATCGGCGCTGGAGTCTATATGGAAATACAATTTTGCGCCCGATGCTTATTTGTACCAGGAGCAGCACAAACCTATTAAAGGGGCTAGGATATATGCTACTCAAGGTGAGGCGGGTACCATCATGTGTACCTGGCCTAAAGGTGGAGCAGAGAAAGCGGTTCCTGGTATGGACAAAAGACCTGATAAGTCCGCAACCTGGTTAGGTCCCGGAGGTTACTTTGATGAAGCTATGAATGGGTTTGAGTATCAGATTGCTACACATATGATTTATGAAGGTATGCTGGAAAAAGGGTTAGCTACGGCCAGAGCAGTGCATGATCGGTACAATGCCATCAAACGTAATCCATACAATGAAATAGAATGTAGTGATCACTACAGCCGTTCTATGGCAAGCTATGGTGTACTACTTGCAATATGTGGATTTGACTATCATGGACCTAAAGGACATTTGAACTTTGATCCCAAATTAAATCCTGAAAATTTTAAGGCTCCGTTCATTTTAGCTGAAGGCTGGGGTACTTTTTCACAGCAAAGGGCAGGAGAAAAACAGACAGCTGTTATTGAGATTAGCCATGGTAAAGCCATGCTTTCAAAAATAACCTTGCATTCAAAAGGAAGTAGAAAATCATCAGTTGCTTTAAAAATCAATGGGAAAGAAATAGCTTCTCAATTAGGAGGGAATGGAGAGGAATATCAAATTAGTTGGGAGGGAACATTGCTAAAGTCCAGGGATCAGATTGAAATAACGATAGTCTAGATAATATAAATTTTAAGATGAAGACCCGGTTAATAATAGTTGGAGGATTTCTGGGAGCCGGTAAAACTACTTTACTTAGCGTGTTGGGTAGACTGCTGCGAGAGAGAGGCGAGAAGGTTGGCTTAATAACCAATGACCAGACAACAGGACTTGTTGATACCTACACATTATCGGCTCACGACTTTGCGGTAGAAGAAATTGCCGGAAGTTGTTTTTTGCTGTGACTTTGATGGTCTCATGGAGTCAGCCTTATAATTTAAGGGACACGTTCCAGTGCCGAACTATCATAGCCGAGCCTGTAGGAAGTTGTACGGATCTATCCGCCACACTCATGCAGCCCATAAAGGCTTACTACCGGAACTATTTTGAATTGAGCTCATTATCAGTGCTGGTAGATCCGGTTTCCTTTTTGGAAATGACTTCAGTAGCAGGGCAGCCAGCATGGTATTGAATATCAGGGCAGAAGTTTCCCCGGAAAAAATAAAGGGCATTGTTGATGATATCATAGAGGTGTATGCTGAAGAAGGATTTAAGTTTCATGTGTTGGAATTAAAACATCTAAGTCCGGGAAGACCTCAACCCACCCATAGATATGAAGAGATAGTAGAGTAGCGGATTTTAATATACCTTATACACTTGAGTCAGGAGATATAAATATCTTCTTGATTGTAAGAAAAGCTTGGGCGAATTTATAGAATCATAAACCAGTACTTACTCCAACAACCAGGCGGCCGTATCAATCGATAATTTTCTTTTATCTTTGTAAAGCTTTTGATAATTTAATATTATTGGGATCGTCCAAAAGTTTTTTAAAGATTCCTTTGCTACTTTGAATGATTGCGAAATGTTGATTCACGAAAATCATAGCGACAAAGCACTACTTCAAAAGGTAATGAAAGGCTGCGAAAGATCATTTGAAGTCCTGTTCAAAAAGTATCATGGTTTCCTTTACCATTATGCGTTTCGTGTATTGCGAGATGAGAGTATGGCAGATGAAATGGTGCACAAAACCTTTATCAGGATTTGGGATTTAAAGGAAACCTTATCTGATATCAAATCATTTAAAAATTATATATATTCTGTAAACCGCAGTTTAGTAGTAGATGAGCTAAGGGCAATATCCAGGAATAGACGATTAGCTGAGCAATTGGCTCAAAGGATAATAAGCAGCCATAATTCCGTTGAAGAGGATATAATTTACAATGACCTGGAAGAAATTGCTCTCCAGGCAATTGAACAGCTTCCAACCAAGAGGAAAGAGATATTCAAGCTTAGCAGACACGATGGATTTACACATAAAGAAATAGCTCATAAACTCAATATTTCAGAAAATACTGTGAAAGTAAGTGTTTCCAAATCACTGAAGCAGATAAGGGATTATATGTTATTAAATACAGATATCTCTTTAGTCCTTATCTTAAGTTCCACACTTTTATAACCATCCTTTTTTATTTAAAATCCAACAAAATAATTGATTGAAGAATCAGATAATTCGATCAAGTCCCTCTCCCACCCCTTATTTTTTTACATTGAGCAGTAATACCACACCTATGCCAGAACCGTCTACATCATAACAACGTGAAACAAATAATAGATTGAACGAAGAAAATATTTTACTACTTACCAAATACCTTAACAATGAATGTACAAGGCAGGAATTGATTGAGGTGGCCAATCTGCTCACAGACCCTTCCAATCAGGGGGAAGTATCCGGTCTATTGGAACAAGCTTCCAGGAAGTTTCATGGTTACTATAAAACCACCCCGGAGCATCAGAAAAAAAGCTGGTCAAAAATTCATTCAGAAATATCAAGACCAGGAGATACCGCAAATAAGAATTTCCGGCCAAAACAAATATGGTTGAAAATAGCTGCCTCGTTGATCCTATTATTAGGAGTTGGATTATTGATCAGATTGTCTCTTGACAGTGTCCAAAATCCTGTTAAAGAATTGGCTGTTCAACAAAAAACGGCTCGTAATGAGTTAGGAAAGAAATCCAGGCTCACGCTCCCGGATGGCACTGTGGTAATTATGAATTCAGGAACGATTATAAGCTATCCGGAGAAATTCAGCGATGATATAAGATCTGTTTCATTGAAAGGCGAAGCATATTTCGATGTAAAGGAAGATAGCAGTCATCCTTTTGTAGTAAATGTGCAAGGAATCAAAACAAAAGTGTTAGGAACGACTTTTAACATTAGGGCTTACGACTATAACAACAATATAAAAGTTTCACTTACCTCCGGAAAGATAGCAATGCAGTTACCGGATGATTCCACTCATTTAATCCTGCGACCCGGTCAAGAGATGATTTATGATTTGGGTGCATCTACTTACGAAGTAAATGAATTTGACAGTGAGCAAGTTTTAGGTTGGCAAGAGGGAATTCTTTATTTCAATGAAGCCTCTGAAAAACAAGCAATTAATATGCTGGAGCATTGGTACGATGTAGATATCGAAATTGTAAATTCCACATCAAATGAATGGAAGAACCTCACAGCAAAATATAACAATGAACCTTTGGAAAATGTATTGATTTCACTCGGTTATACACTGAGCTTCAATTACGAAATCGATGGCAGGAATATAAAAATTATTTACAAATAAAAGGAGGTTATATGACCTTGAATGATACAGGATAAAAACAGATCAGCAGCGCTCCAGGAGTGCTGCTGATCATCATTTTCCTGATTTGAAATATAGACTTTTTGGAACAAGGCATATTTCAATCAGACAGTTCTAACATTTTTAATCATATTAAAACATAGTAAAGGTATGAATTACAAACTATTACTAAAAAGAATATTTATGTGTTCATTTTATGGACTTTCGATTCAGATGATTCTTTGCGCTTCTTTACTGGCATCGGGAATTACAATGGGACAAAAAGTCCAAAGTGTTAAGGAAATCAAAGTATCAATCGATTTTGAAGACAAAAATATCATTAGCGCCTTCAATAAGATTGAGGAGGAGACCGGATTCACCTTTGTCTACCTCAAAAATGAAATAGATAAAAAACTCAAATTAAATGGCCATTATCAAAGTATTTCACTGTATGATCTGCTAAGTAGTCTTTCCAGGGAAACAGGTTTAAGATTTCATAGAGTGAATAGCAATATCAATGTTAAAAGAATTACCAATGCAAGACAGTCCATAATTATTGAGGAAAAAACAATTACAGGAAAGGTAACAGATGAAAATGGTAATGCCGTGCCTGGAGTAAATGTTTTGGTGAAAGATACTAATATAGGTACTGTTACTGATGTTAATGGTAATTTTTCACTGAATGTTCCCGATGATGCAGCTGTATTGGTTTTTTCTTATGTGGGATACTTAAAGGATGAAATCGAAATTGGTGACAAGACAATTATAGATGTAAGCCTTTCCCCTGATATTTCTACACTTTCAGAAATTGTGGTGGTAGGCTATGGTGTTCAAAATAAAGCGACTCTTGCTGGATCTGTTGCAACTGTGGATGCATCAACATTTGAATCCAGACCAGTTACCAATGCTGTCAGTGCTTTGCAAGGTACAGTTCCAGGACTTATTGTTACACAAACCTCTAGTCAGCCTGGAAATGAAGGGCTTGGTTTGCAACTAAGAGGTTTAAGTTCGATAAATGGTGGTAATTCTCCACTTATACTGATTGATGGTATTCAATCCAGCTTTGCAACGCTAAATCCTGATGATATTGAAAGTATCTCGGTGGTAAAAGATGGAGCTGCTGCAATCTACGGAAATCAGGCGGCTAATGGGGTTGTTCTGATTACCACTAAAAAAGGAGACAAAAACACTGGTCCAGTTGTTAATTACAATTTTACCTATGGCCGGAATACACCGTCATATACAGCGGAGAAATTCACTACACGGGAATACATGGAAGTAGTGAATCAAGGTTTTGTAAATGACGGAGCTGCTCCGTTATATGGTGATATTTTCTTTGATGCCATAGGTACGGATCAGGCACTTAATTTTAATCAAACCCGTCTTGGAGGGGCGGAACGTGAAGACAGTTGGTTGGTTTTTAATCAATCTCATAATCAATTAGTGGATGAGATTTTCGAAACGGGAATACGTCAAAATCATAATCTCAGTATTTCGGGAGGAGGGCAGAATTCAACATATCGCTTGTCACTGGGATACCTAAATGAAGATGGTGTGATCAATACGGCTTTTGATGGTTTTGAGCGGTACAATGTTCGATTGAATAATACATTTGATCTTACAGATAAGTTAACCTTAACGACACAAAATGTTCTTGAAATAGGGGATCGTTCAACCAGCACCGAGTTATTCACTGCGCTGGGCAGAATACCTCTTAACTGGACACTTGCCCCAGTCAGGAGGACTGATGGTGAATTTTATACATTCCGAGGGTTTGTAAATTCGTTGGATTTACTTGCTCAGGGTGGTGAGGCTAAAAGAAATACCACTCGCTTAATCTCAAATGCTAAATTGGAATACAATATAATTGATGATTTGACGGCAACTGCGAATATTGGAGTCAATCGCAATACCATAAGAGGAAGAAATGAGGTCCCAACCATCCGTTTGATCAATGAATGGACAATAGATGATACTCCGGGTACAAGAACACAAGGTAACACAAACCCTAACAGGCTGATTGAAACCGATGAAACTGAAACTTATGCCAACTTCAGTGGATATTTGACTTACAACAAAACCATTGCAGATGTTCACAATCTAGCCCTAACAGGTGGGTTCTCCCATGAGCAAAGGCGTGATAATTTTATCAGCGCTGAAGCTCGCAATTTTCCAACTAACGATTTGTTTTCATTGGCGATAGGGGATGTGGATGAAGAACGGGTCGCAGCCAGCGGCTTTGCTTGGACGTTGCGTTCTTTGTTTGGCAGAGTTAATTATTCATTCAATGACAAATATATAGCAGAGGCCAATATTAGATATGATGGCTCTTCAAGATTTACTCCGGACAAGAGGTGGGGTTTGTTTACTGGATATTTAGTTGCATGGCGAGCCTCGGAAGAAAGCTTTATTAGGGACTTGAATATTTTTAATAACCTGAAATTGAGGGCATCTTATGGTGAAACAGGAAACCAAGAAGGAATTGGTTTCTATGATTATCTATCGTTAGTTAATTCCGGAGGAGGGATTATTTTTGGCTCTCCTTCAGGTGGAACATTTGGTATACAAACAGAAAATCAAACCTATTCGGAGGCTGGTGCGGTTAGCTTAGAAAGAACGTGGGAAACAGTTGCTACTACAAATTTCGGTATTGATATTGGTGTATTTGATACTAAGCTAAATTTATCCATTGATTATTTCATCAAACGCAATAAAGATCTTTTGGTAGGCGTGGATGTACCCACAGTATTAGGTATAGGTGCACCTGCATTGAACAAAGGAGAAATGGAAACCAAGGGATGGGAGATATTGGTCAACTGGCAAGATAATATTGGTGATTTCAATTATCATATAACGGGTACACTCTTCAATGACAAGAATAAATTAATATCCCTGGAAGGGTCAGAAGGCGTCAAGGGACAAGGAGTGAACAATCGTTTAATTGGTTATTCTGTAGGAACATATTTTGGATGGCAATTTGATGGAATTATCCAAAATCAAGATGAGCTGGATGCATATACTTCGGCAATTTCAGCAGGCCTCCCGGGGGCTATAGGCATTGGTGATGTCCGCTATAAAGATGTGGATGGTAATGGTGAACTAAGTGCCTTGGGTAATCCTGCGAATGGAGACACAGGTGATTTGGTAGAGCTTGGCAATATCAGACCACAATACAGTTTTAGCCTTGATTTAGGAGGGGACTACAAGGGTTTTGATTTTAGAATACTTTTTCAAGGAGTGGGTAAGCGAACGTTGTTCAGAGGAGGTCAGTTCTCTGCACCCATTTTGGGAGGTCAATGGTTCTTTCAGGGAGCAAGATTCTTTTATGGAAAGACCTGGACCCCTGAAAACACAGGAGCAAAATTTCCGGAGTTGAGTGTAAATGCTGGTGTGAACAACTATAATTACAGGCCTTCCATAAATAATAAAGTGAATGCAGCGTATGCCCGTCTTAAGAATTTTCAAATAGGATATACACTTCCTTCCGAATTGATGTCAAGAATTCACATCAGCAAAATGAGAGTGTTTTTGAGTGGAGAGAATTTGTTTGAGATACAGTCTAAGTTATCAAGGGATCTGAACTTTGATCCTGAGGCAGGCACAGGATCAATAGCTTATCCTTTCGTAAGAACCTATTCTATAGGGGCGCAGGTTACTTTTTAAAATATAAAACAGAAAACAATGAAGAAGTTAATATACATTTTCTTTGGTGCTTTGATACTTTCCGCATGCCAGGATTTGGACTTAACACCAGAACATCAATTATCAGATGGGAGCTTGTGGAACAGATCCGAAGATTTTCAACAAGCAGTCAATCTTTTGTACCCCAGCATAGGCTCTCATCAACGAGATTTGGATTCGGATATTGCATTTGCAAATAGCCCGAATTCCGCGAGTAACGGCACAAGGGTAGCTCCTGCTACAAGTGGATTTTACAATAACTCTTATCGGGACATAAGAAGATGTAATTTTCTGATTGACAGGGCACTAGCCAATGGCTTTGAAAATGACCGCTTTGTTGCAGAGGCAAGATGGTTTAGAGTATTGTTTTACTCCAGATTAGTAGAAGCCTATGGAGATGTGCCATTTTATACAGCTGCCTTGGATCCTGCTTCTGAAGCTCTTCTCGATACCAGAACATCTCGTGAAACGGTAGTAGATTTTTTATTACAGGAATTAAGAGAAATTGCACCGTTGCTCCCTTCGCAAACTGAATTGTCAGGTTCGGAACTAGGTCGTATTACAAGAGGTGCAGCTGATGCTTTGAGGGCTAGAATAGCATTATTCGAAGGAATATGGATCAAGTATCACAATACTCCAGGCAATTCCAATGAAAGGCTTGATGAGGCTATAAATGCTTCCCAAGCTGTGATAAGTAGTGGTGAATATGATCTATTCAATTATAGCCCTGATCCTGACCAGTCTTATAGATATTTCTTCATGGAAGTAGGAAATGATTCAAAAGAACAGATCGTGGCAAGAAGGTATGATGGAGACAGAAGGCATAATTTTACAAATGCTGTCCGAGACGGAGGTAATACCTCAACGCGTAAACTAGCTGATATGTACCTGTGTACCGATGGTTTACCTATAGATCAATCTCCATTATTTCAGGGTAGATCACTAATGATCTCTGAATTTCAAAATCGTGACCGCAGAATGTCGGCTACCATTATTCCTCCGGGTACTTTTGCTATTGATAGATTGGATCAGGATGGATCTGGGGCTGATTTCCCTACTCCTATTTGGGATCAGAGTTGGTATGACAATTATAAATATATTAGTGAATTTTATTTCGATGGTACTGGAGGTTCTGTCTTTTACTATCATATGCTTAGATATGCTGAAGTATTATTGATCAATGCAGAGGCCCAGTATGAAAGAAACGGAAGTATTACAGATGCCCAGTTGGACGCCACCATCAATCTTTTAAGAGCCAGGGCAGGTGTGGCAGATTTAACTAATGCTCTGGCCTCTGCCAATGGTTTAGATATGTTAACAGAGATTCGAAGAGAGCGCACTATTGAATTGGCACACGAAGGGTTTAGAAGAGGAGATTTGCGAAGATGGAAAACCGCAGAGGTAGAAATGCCAATGGCACTGATGGGAGCTCAATTTACTGGAACGGAATTCGAAACAGTTTTACTCCCTGATGGGAACTTGCGTTATCCAGATCCTCCATTGCAAGATACTAATGGAAATATTATAGTTGAGCCGGCAAACCAAAGATCGTTTGATCCGACTAGAGATTATTTGGAACCGCTACCCGCAGAGGAGTTGGTCAAGAATCCGAATTTGGTACAAAACCCAAATTGGTAGAAGTTCATTCAACAGAGGGCTATGGCCTTCTGTTGGGTTTGTTCAACTCAAAAAACCGTAGAGATAATCTTTTTAAAACGTAAACGGAAAATTCAATCAATGAAAAAATTGTTCATAACGGCTTTATACTTGTTGTGTACATCAGCGTCTTTTTTGGTTAAAGGCCAAGACATAGAATCAATAAAAGATGCTTATAATAAACTGGTATTCAGCTACGACAAGGTGTCAGGTATCGGTCATGAAAAAGGGGTGACAAGGCGTGATCCAAGCGATATCATCAAGGTTGGCAATACATATTATGTCTATTATACCAAGGTATATGGTCGCTCACCAGGGTATTGGGGAACACTTTGGTATGCTACTTCCGGCGATGAGGGATATACCTGGGAGGAGAAAGGTGAAGTACTGGGGTTGGGCAAGAAGGGTAAGTTTGACTCTCAAGCTACATTTACACCCAATATACTTTATGCAGAAGGTAAATATTATTTGTATTATACAGGTGTAAAACCCACTCCCGGAAATGAAAAAGGTGAGTTTGAAAACAATTCAACAACGGACATAACCGCAATAGGGCTAGCCTTTTCCGCTTCACCCGATGGTCCGTTTGAAAGATTAAGTAATGAGCCAATATTGAAGGTAAGTGTAGAATCCGAAAAATTTGATAGCTATCGCATAGATGATGCTGTTTTGTTGTATCGCAATGGACTTTACTGGCTATATTATAAAGGGAGAAGCAGGAGTCATGGAAAAGGTGGCCCTGCTCATACTCAAATGGGAGTGGCCTATTCCAAAAATCCGGAGGGTCCTTTTACTAAATATGATAAACCACTGCTGTCTGGTAGTCATGAGGTAATGCTATGGCAAGAAGGCACCGGAATAGCGGCCCTGGCTTCATTGAGTCATACATTTGAATATGCGGCTGATGGGATTGATTTTATCACTAAACCTTTAAATGTAAAAGTAGAAAATCGCCCTAATGCTCCAGGAGTTTTTCGACAAGATTTAACTAACCCGGCTATCAAAGGAGAAGGTTTGAAATGGGGGATATCAATGATCCACAATGGAGATGAAGCCTATTTAATCAGATACAAAGTGGAATCTAAAAACTAGGTTGGTTCTTTTTTTCAGCTCAGAGGCTCAATAGTTTGAAAACAATCTGTTTTCAAACTATTGAATTAATAGTAAAATCAGATAGTTTGACAATATGAGCTGCCGAACTGACTTGTAGCTAAGCTTGGGCTAACTTATCGAATCGTAAACCACTACTTTTTCCCACAATGGAGATAAGTCTTCTATGAACTTTTTGTGCAATGAATGCTCCTGATAAATATCATGTTCTTTTTTGCTATCGAATGTGACGATTAAGCAGAATGAATAAGAGCTATCGATTACCGGCCTGCTGGTGTTTGCAGGTGTTCCAATATGGTGGCTCTTGATCACATCTACTCCTTCAATGAAGGATCTTAAACCACTTTCAAAAGTTTTTTTGGCCTCTTTATTTTGAGGATCTTTTAACCAGAAAAAAACGACATGTACAAACTTTCCATCAATTGGTTTCTCAGCCTTTGCATTAGAGGTAAATAATGTACTGATACCCATAGCACCAAGCACGGCCGAAGCTTTTTGTAAAAAGGATCTTCTTTTAAGGAATTGTTTCATAGGTCATGAATTTTATGAGCAGCCATAAACTTAGAAAAAGATCAGTGAAAATTATAGGATCATATGGAAAATTTCAGCAGGATGATTCTGAGGAATATGCAATCTGGTACAGATCAATACCCGCTGATGAAAATCCTCTATCTAAAAATTAGTTTAAACCATTTTTAGGAGATCAACCATTTATCTGTCTCGTCCTATAAACTTTGGATACCGGAAAGCATCGAGGTTCATTGGCGTGCATATGTAATGCTTCAATTAATGTGCAAAAACCCCTTAAATGAGCAATAAACGGTGTTTAGGTGTTTTTCATTAAAATTTTAACAATCAAAACCTGATAATTTCAATTTTTTTAAAACAGGGTAAAAAAATAACCTATTTAATTAAAATATGTGTAAATATTTCAAATATAGGGTAAAATTTTAATCAAAAATTTTGATAAAAACGAAATTCACTTCTTTTTTGATTAAAATTTTACCCTCATGCTTTAACAAAGCTTAAAAGCTAATAGATAAAGATAATGGAGACTGGAAAAAAATCGAAGACCAAAAAAAAGAACATTGTAGTCATCGGCAATGGAATGGTGAGCTATAAGTTTTGTGAAAAGTTTGTAAGTAAACCAAAAGCCTCGTCATATAATCTGATTGTATTGGGGGAAGAACCCAGACCGGCTTATGATCGCGTGCACTTAAGTGAATATTTCAATGGGATGAACCCGGAGAAGCTAACCCTGGGATCTTTGGAATGGTACGCTGAGAACGATATTCAACTCTATGTGGGTCAACTGGCCACCCATATTGATGTTACAAATAAAACTGTAACTACTGACAAAGGTAGGATCTTTACTTATGACAAGCTCATTATGGCTACCGGATCTGCACCTTTTGTGCCAGCCATTGATGGTGTGGAAAAAGATGGTGTGTTTGTTTACAGAACCATCGAAGATCTGGATTTGATGCTTTCCTATGCCAAAAGAGCAAAAAAGGCTGCTGTAATTGGTGGAGGACTATTAGGCCTGGAAGCAGCAAAAGCTGTTAAGGATCTGGGTTTGGAAACACATGTAGTAGAATTTGCTCCACGCCTCATGCCCAGGCAATTGGATGATGCCGGAGCGCGGATATTGAAGGAAAAGCTGGAAGCACTAGGTATCTGGATCCACACAGATAAAAACACCACCTTAATTGACGGAGATCAACATGTGAGTAAAATGATTTTTACCGATGACAGCACATTAGATGTGGACATGATTGTTATCTCTGCTGGCATTGTCCCCAGGGATGAATTAGCCCGGAAAATAGGCCTGGAAACCGGGCCTAGAGGGGGGATCGTAGTTGATGAAAAAATGCGTAGCAGTAATCCGGACATCTATGCCATTGGGGAAGTGGCTTTAGTTAACAATATGACGTATGGGCTGGTAGGTCCGGGTTATGACATGGCAGAAGTTGTAGTAAAACAATTGCTGACTGGGGAGGAAACATCTTTCTCAGGAGCAGATCTGTCCACTAAATTAAAACTTATCGGTGTTGATGTAGCCAGCTTTGGAGATGCCTTTTGTGAGCAGGAGGGTCGTTCCATTGTTTATGAAGATCGCGCCAAGGGCATTTACAAGCGTATTAACATCACTGAAGATGGTAAATATATTTTAGGCGGTATCCTGGTCGGAGATGCTGAAGACTACAATATGCTATTACAACGTGTCACCAATCGAATCAAACTGCCTGAAAACCCTGAGGAGCTGATCCTGGGACCAAGAGGAAGTGACGGTAATTCGGGTATGGGAGTGATGGATCTACCAGATGAAGCTTTGATCTGTACCTGTGAAAATATTACCAAGGGAACGATTTGTGATCTCATTAAAGCGGAAAAAGTCAATGATATTTCCGGGATCAAAGCATGCACCAAGGCAGGAACAGGTTGCGGTGGTTGCGCACCAATGCTCAACGATCTTTACACAGAGACTTTGAAATCAATGGGTAAGGAGGTTAAAAAACGAATTTGTGAGCATTTGGAACTCTCCAGACAGGAACTCTACCACCTGGTTAAAATAAACGGATTGAGGACTTATAATGAAGTACTGGACAATTTTGGTCAGGGAGATGGGTGTGAAATATGCAAACCGGTTGTGGCTTCCGTATTAGCAAGTTTATGGAATGATGTTATCCAAAAGCAATGCCATATTCAGGACACTAATGATCGTTTTTTGGCTAATATTCAAAGAGGTGGTTCTTACTCTGTGGTTCCCAGAGTACCGGGAGGAGAAATTACTCCTGACAAATTGATTGTTATTGGGGAATTGGCAAAAAAATACGACCTGTATTGTAAGATCACCGGTGGACAGCGAATTGATTTGTTCGGAGCTAAGGTAAATGATCTGCCCAAAATTTGGGAAGAATTGGTGGAAGCCGGATTTGAAAGCGGTCACGCTTATGGAAAAGCCCTAAGAACCGTAAAGAGTTGTGTTGGGTCCACCTGGTGCAGGTATGGCGTTCAAGATTCTGTAAGTTTTGCTATTGAAGTGGAAAATCGCTATAAGGGATTGAGATCTCCACATAAATTAAAGTCAGCAGTTTCCGGATGTACAAGGGAATGTGCTGAAGCACAAAGTAAGGATTTTGGTATCATAGCGACTGATAAGGGATGGAATTTGTATGTCTGTGGTAACGGAGGTACGAAGCCCCAACATGCCGTACTGTTAGCAGCGGATTTGGATAAGGAAACCTGTATTTTATATATAGACCGTTTCCTGATGTTTTACATTAAAACAGCTGAGCCCCTACAGCGAACGGCACCCTGGTTTAACAAACTTGAGGGTGGAATAGATTACCTGAGGGATGTCATCATTCATGATTCCCTGGGTATTTGTGAGGAGTTAGAAAAACAAATGGCACATCACGTGGCCACTTATCATTGTGAATGGAAGGAAGTAGTGGAAAATGAAGAACGTCGAAAACCTTTTAAGCACTACGCCAATTCCGAAGAAGAAGATGAAACACTTGAATTTGTAGATGTAAGAGGACAGAAGATCCCTGCACCCTGGGATTAAAATATGTCCTGATAACGGAGAAACAAATGAAAACCAAAATAGAAAAAGAAATAACAACCTGGTTCAGAGCGATTAACGTTGAGGATATTCCAAATGATAATGGGATATGTATTAAGGTCAGGGGTCAGCAAATTGCTGTTTTCAACTTCAACAAAAGAAATGAATATTATGCTGTGGAAAATCTTTGTCCTCATAAAAGACAAATGATCCTGTCAAGAGGGATTATAGGTGATATGCAGGGAGAGCCCAAGGTGGCTTGCCCTTTTCACAAGAAGACTTTCTCCCTGAAATCGGGTAAAAATCTGAACGGAGAAGATTATTGTATTAAAACTTATCCTATAAAAATCGAGGAAGGGAGCATGTTTATAGGGTTTACGGATTAACCCAATTATGGAGGGACAAAGTCCTTTCACCAAACCTTCCTGGTACTTTTTCATAAACTCAAAACCTTAAGAAAAGGCTTGAAAGACAGTCACAAAGGGTTTAAGGAACTTGCTATGCCCAAAATAGGGGCCTGATTATAATTTATTTAAAGTAGGATCTCATGAAAAACAGTTACTTAAAATTGATCTGTTTGTTTTGCTTAGGATGTTTAAGTCTGAAAGATGCCTTGGCTCAACTTACATTTTCCGGTGAAATAAGGCCGAGAACCGAGCTTAGACATGGCTTTAAAAAGCCGGCTTTTGAAGATCAGGAAGTTGCTTTTTTCACAGAGCAACGGACCAGACTAATGTTGCAGTATACTTTGAAGAAATATGAATTCAAATTGTCATTGCAAGATGTTAGGATTTGGGGAAGTGTGGATCAGGTTTTTAAGAATGATCCTTCACTAACCAATATTCATGAAGCCTGGGGAAAATACAACTTCAATAAAAATGTGTCACTAAAAGTAGGTAGGCAGGAACTAAATTATGATAACGCAAGGATTTTGGGTAACCTGGCATGGGCCGCACAATCTCGAAGTCATGATCTGGCAAAGTTCATTTATACAGGAAAAGAACAAACTATTCACCTGGGAGTAGCCTTTAATCAGGACGCCAATACACCTGAATTTGGCAAATTAGCTAGTACCTATTACTCCACTGTCAAAAACTATAAAACAATGCAATTCCTATGGTATCATAAGAATTTTACCAAAGGAGCCTTGTCATTATTAGTGTTGAATAATGGTGTTCAAATTGGAACAGATTCTCTTTCCAGCGTGAATTTTTCACAAACCGCAGGCTTAACCGGATCTGTCGAGCTGAATAAAATAGCACTTGACGGCGAGTTTTATTATCAGGTAGGAAAAGATCAGGTTGACAGAAACATCAGTGCCTGGATGGCCTCTTTGAATGCTTCGCTAAAGCTTGGAACTTCTGTGATAAAAGTGGGAGGCGATTATTTGTCAGGTACTGATCAAAATGATATCAAAAATCATTCTTTCACTCCATTGTACGGGACGAACCATAAGTTTTATGGGCTGATGGACTATTTCTTTGTTGGTAATCCGCATGATGAGGTAGGCCTGGCAGACTATTATGTCAAGACCAAGTTTAAGACTGGGGACAGATCCTCCCTACTCACACACCTTCATTATTTTTCCGCTACAGCAACCATCCCGGATCCCCTTGATATAAATCGAAGTATGCCTTCAGGTCTGGGTGTGGAGTTAGATGCGATCTATGATTTAAATGTTTCGAAGGAGGTCAATTTCAAATTTGGATATTCTCAAATGTTTGGAACCAGATCCATGGAGGTGATTAAAGGAGGAGATAAAAATGAATTCAACGCATGGGCCTGGGCAATGCTTACCTTCAAGCCGGTTTTTATCGAAAAGTAAATGCACTTCTTATTTATAAACTGTTGAATCCTTGAATTGAATTAAAATGAAAATTGAAAGAATTGGCAAAGCCACTAAAATCAAACTATTTAGTTTAAAAGCTCCTCACATGAGGACCTTCCATCTTGCTTGGCTGGCATTTTTCCTGTGTTTTTTTGGTTGGTTCGGGATAGCCCCCTTGATGGCGGTGATCAGAGATGAATTCGCACTGACCAAAGCACAGATCGGTAATACCATCATTGCTTCAGTAGCTATTACGGTACTGGCAAGGTTGGCCATTGGCTTTTTATGTGATAAGATAGGTCCAAGAATAACCTATAGCGCCCTATTGATCATTGGCGCTTTACCGGTAATGCTAATCGGACTAAGTAACAGTTATGAATCATTTTTGTTTTTCCGGTTAGCCATTGGTGTGATAGGTGCATCATTTGTAATCACACAGTACCACACTTCTGTGATGTTTGCACCCAATGTGGTAGGCACTGCCAATGCTACCACGGCTGGCTGGGGTAATTTGGGAGGAGGTGTTACCCAAATGATTATGCCACTCATATTTACAGCATTCGTTGGTCTGGGATTTGTGAGTGGCCAGGCCTGGAGATGGGCTATGGTAATTCCGGGTGCTGTTTTGATATTGATGGGTATTCTGTATTACAAATTTACCACCGATACACCTGAAGGTAATATTAGTGATCTCAAAAAGCGGGATCCACTATATAAAATGAGACCCTCAAATGCCAAAGTGAGCTTTTTTCGAATAGCTAAAGATTACCGTGTATGGAGTCTGTTTGTTATTTATGGTGCCTGCTTTGGAGTGGAACTGACCATTAATAACATAGCTGCTATCTACTATAAAGATTATTTTGCTTTGGACCTCAAAACTGCCGGACTTATAGCTGGACTTTTTGGCCTAATGAATTTATTTGCCAGAACCTTGGGTGGATTTTTTGGTGATAAGGCAGGAATTAAATGGGGACTTAAAGGTAGGGTATATTTCTTATTTGCTGTGTTGTTGGCTGAAGGTTTGGCTTTGATGTTGTTCTCACAAATGTCCATTCTTCCCTTGGCCATTGGTACCATGATCCTGTTTAGCCTTTTTGTTCAGGCCTCAGAAGGGGCTACCTTCTCAGTAACACCTTTTATAAACAAAAAAGCGATAGGTGTAGTCTCAGGTATTGTTGGTGCAGGAGGAAATGCCGGAGCTGTGGCAGCAGGCTTTTTGTTTAAGTCTGAAGACTTAACTTATCCGGAAATTTTATTCATTCTTGGAGGAATAGTGGTAGGAGTTTCCTTTCTAACATTCCTGGTAAGATTTTCAGCTGAAGCAGAGCTTGAATCAAAGATAGAAATGGATGAATCCTTGGCTGAAAAGGCTCGATCGCTTTTGGAGAAAAAGCTCCCAGCTAAGCCTGAAGTTGAGACAGATCCTGTTAGTTAAACATTAAAAAAATGTTGTTAAATCGAGCTGAAAGTTATAAAACAACATGTTCCTATTGCGGTGTCGGTTGTGGGATCATTGTCCATAAAGATAGCAATGGGAGAATATCTATTGAGGGGGACAAGGGTCATCCTGTAAACCGGGGGATGCTTTGCTCCAAGGGGATGAATCTGCATTATACGGTCGCAGACCAAACGGACAGACTTCTCTACCCCCAAATGCGATGGGGGAAAAATCAACCTCGTCAAAGAGTGGATTGGGAGGTTGCTTTGAACAGGGCTGCAGCCGTTTTTAAAACATTAATTTCAAAATACGGGCCTGACTCTGTTGGGTTCTATATCTCAGGGCAATGCCTGACGGAAGAATATTATCTGGTCAATAAACTGGTAAAAGGTTTCATTGGTACCAATAATATTGATACCAACTCAAGGCTATGTATGAGTTCTGCGGTGGCAGGCTATAAAATGGCCCTGGGCGAAGATGCAGTACCAATAAGCTATGATGATATCGAACTTGCTGACTGCTTTTTCATTGCAGGAGCTAATCCGGCCTGGTGCCATCCTATATTATTCAGACGGATTGAGCAACATAAACAAAAAAATCCGCAAATAAAGGTCATAATAGTTGATCCAAGAAAGACACAGTCCTGTGCCCTGGCTGATCTCCATTTACAGATCCGCCCTGGAACTGATATCGTGTTGTATCAAGCTATTGCCAGAATCCTGATTGAAAATGGTGCTATAGATCAGGAGTTCATTGCCCGGCATACCGAAGGATACGCATCTTTTCGAGCGTCTGTTATGCAAACTTCTTTAGAAGAAGCAGCTTCCGTTTGTGATGTGACTTTACAAGATATTCGGAAGGCCGCGACGTTCATCGGAAATGCTAAAGGGTTTATTTCCATGTGGGCCATGGGGTTAAATCAAAGCGTGGTAGGGGTCAAAAAAAATGTAGCCTTAATTAATTTATCACTAATTACGGGTCATATTGGTAAGCCAGGCTCCGGCCCTTTTTCACTCACCGGCCAACCCAATGCAATGGGAGGTAGAGAAGTCGGAGGAATGGCCAACTTGCTGGCTGCCCACCGGGATTTGACGAACACGGAGCACAGAAAAGAGGTAGCCGCATTCTGGGGTGTAGACAAAGTTCCTGAGAAGCCCGGACTAACAGCAACGCAAATGATCGATGCACTTCATGAGGGTAAAATGAAAGCTATTTGGATCATTTGTACAAACCCTTTAGTAAGCTTACCCAATGCTACAATGGCTGATTTAGCCCTGAAAAAAGCCAAGTTTGTAGTAGTGCAAGACATCTCTATGAATTCCGATACTGCCCAATATGCAGATTTACTGTTGCCTGCTGCAGGTTGGTTAGAGAAGGAAGGCACCATGACCAATGCTGATCGTAGGATTAGTCACCTCTCAAAAGTAGTTGAAGCTCCGGGTGAGGCCTTGCCAGATAGTGAGATCATTTGCCGGTTCGCTAAAAAGATGGGATACCATGGATTCGACTTTAAAGACGCAGCCGAAATTTATCTGGAACACTGTCAATTGACCAAAGGCACCAATATTGATGTTTCAGGATTAAATTATAAAATATTGAAGAACAAAGGTACGATGCAATGGCCCGTACCATTAAGCAATCAAAAAGGAACACCGCGTCTATTTACAGATAAAAGGTTTTATACAGTCAGTGGCAAAGCCCAAATTCATACCATAGATGATGGTTTTAATCTTTCAGAGCCATTGACCACTACCTATCCATTAATTCTTACCACCGGTCGTATACGTGATCAGTGGCACACCATGACAAGAACTGGTAAGGTAAACAAGCTCAAACAACACATTAGTAAACCCTTCCTGGAAATCCATCCAATAGATGCCATTCCAAGGCAGATCGCTGAAGGGGATTCAGTAATTGTTTCAAACAAAAGGGGGAGCGTCAGTGTAAGTGCTGTCCTTACAGAAGACATAAAACCAGGAGTAGTTTTTTTGCCCATGCATTGGGGAAGAACGTTTGGTAAGGATTTTAGCAGAACCAATAACCTGACCAATAGCCTGCTAGACCCAAGTTCAAAGCAACCTGATTTTAAATTCTCAGCCGTGGAAGTAAAGAAATATGTGAAACCGAAAGAGAAAATAGTAGTGGTAGGAGCTGGAGCGGCTTCGTTCAGGTTCATCAATAGCTATCGCGAGAAAAATACCCTGGACGAAATCCATGTCTTTTCCAAAGAAAAAGATCCGTTTTATAACCGTGTATTACTTCCTGAATATGTCAGTGATCACCTGACCTGGGAAGATCTGAAAAAATTTAAAGAAGGCGAATTAGCTAAACTGGATGTCCATTTGCATAAAGGAATTGGTATTGAATCCATCAATTCCGAAGCAAAGACGGTGACCGACACCAATAACACAATCCATTCCTATGACAAACTCATTCTTGCCACTGGAAGCAGGGCGTTTATTCCTAAGGACGTACCCATACAGCTTCCCAGGATCTTTAGCATGAGAACTCGTCCAAATGCAGATGCTTTAAAAAAATACTTAAAAAAGGATGCTCATGCACTGATCATTGGCGGAGGTCTTCTGGGTCTTGAGCTTGCTGCTTCACTACGCGAAATTGATATTGAAGTGAGCATTGTGCAATTAACTTCCCGGCTTATGGAGAGGCAACTGGACCCACTGGCAGGCGAACTGCTCAATGGAATCATTTCAGAGATGGGCATCACCGTATATTTTAATGATCAGGTGCAAAATATTTTTTCCAATAAGAAAAATGATGGTTTAAAAGCCCGGCTAAAAAGTGGAAAGTTGATCAATTGTGAAGTTGCGATTTATGCAATTGGCACACGGCCCAATATCGAAATAGCAAAGGAAGCAGGATTGGAATGCAAACGTGGTGTGATGGTAAATGAGTATTTGCAAACGAGCGACGAGAATATATTCGCATTAGGTGAAATTGCAGAATTTCAAGATATGTTATACGGCATTACTGCCGCCGCTGAGCAACAAGCCGAAATTAGTGCGAAGTTTATAGCTGGAGATTTATGTAGTTACTATACTGGTTCCTTACTGATGAACATTCTCAAGCTCGCCAATCTGGACTTATGCTCTATGGGAATGGTTACTATTCCGGACAATAGCCCTGATTACGAAGAAATCTTGTTCATAGACAAATCACAACGGTATTATAAGAAGTGCATCATTTATCAGGACAGAATGGTAGGAGCTATACTTATGGGGGATAAGTCCGAGTTTGTGGAATTTAAAACACTCATTGAAAATAAGGTTGAGCTATCCGAAAAGCGATTGCAATTGCTTAGGTCAGGCCAGCCTATGGAACCTGTGATGGGCAAACTGGTGTGCTCCTGCAACCATGTAGGTGAAGGGAATCTTATCAAGATGATTGAAAAAGGTTGTGATAAGTTTAATGATTTGTGTCAGGCAACTGGGGCCGGGCTCGGATGCGGTAGTTGTAAACCTGAAGTACAGGCTATTTTGAGTAACAATTTGGTTTCGGTATTAAGTTAGCCTTACTTCATCAGGTTACATATGATCTCTCCTGTGTAGATGCGAGAGGGGATAGTGTCAGGAAGTGATAAAAAAGGAGTTTATAACATGATAAATTACCGTAAGTACGTCATCCCTGACGAAGCGTAGCTGAGATCAGGGATCTCCCAATCAGAACTCCAACTGTTGTGCGGGTATACAGCATGTATCTCATTGGCATGGGAATCCCGGATATTTCTTTCATTTCATTCCAGAAATTCCGGGATGACGATGGGGAAATATAAAATTCCGGGATGACAGTTGTGATTCAATTGATTCCAATCTGTCAAAGTAGAAATAAGTTAATACCACTTATTAAAGCTTTCAGATATGAGGGTTTGGGGATCTATCAAGTTACCGATGGGTCCAAGAGCTAGAAAAAAACTAAAACCTAAGTGCTGAAACCTGAAAGCTTGTAGTCAAAAATAAACTCTATCTAATATGATGAATAATAAAAATGAATTAGTCAGAGTATTTGTGAAAGGAGGAATACTTTCTCCATTGGACATGAAGAAGATAGTCCTGACAGCAGAGGAACTAGGTGCAAGCTATGTTCATTTTGGCTCCAGACAGGATATGCTATTTCCAATAAAGGAGGATAATAAAGGCAAACTGAAAAAAACCTTTGAATCAATTCAAACGGATTATGATTATAATCAACTGAAGCATCAAAATATTGTCACTTCTTACATAGCTGACGGTATTCTGCCTACCACTCCCTGGTTACATATTGATATCTACCATTATATCATGGAGGATATTGATTATAAACACCAATTGCAGATCAATATTACTGATCCCAAACAAACTTTGGTTCCGCTGTTTACCGGAAACCTTAATTTTGTAGCCTCAGAATTTGAAAACTACTGGTTCTTATATTTAAGATTCCCAAGGGGTGAAAAAGTCCTGGAGGAGTGGCCGGTTTTGGTTTTCAGCTATGACATCCCCAAGGTTGCTAAAGTTTTGGAAGAAATCTATTTCGATCAGGGTCAACTTCCCATCAATGAACTTTTTGAACATACGATTAACAGGGTTAGCACCAATAATCGGAACATCGAAAACAAGCTAAAACTTCCTGAAGGTATTTTTCCATATTATGAGGGCTTCCATAAAATGGAGGGAGATAATTATTGGCTAGGTTTATATTGGCGCAATAACAAATATGATATTGAATTCATCAAGCATTTTTGTGATTTATGCATGACAGCTGATACAGTTAAGCAGATTATCATAACACCCTGGAAATCCTTTATCATTAAAGGGATTCAGTGGAAAGAACGGATAAAGTGGGAAAAACTGCTGGGCAAATTTGGGATTAACATAAGACACTCTTCTGTGGAATTAAACTGGCATTTACCTTTATTGGATAAGCAGGCATTAGAATTGAAAAGATATCTGGTAAGGGCTTTCGACCAAAATGATATCAGTACATATGGACTTACCTTTACTATCAAAACAGCTCCTATGGTGTTATTTACATCCATAGTCATTGAGAAAAACCGTACCTCCAGGTATGCCCATAAATATGATTTGATTACAACCTTTAACATCCTGTATAGCAAGGATTTTAATCCAAATAGTACGGAATATATGACTTTTGCTGAAGAAGTAGAGAAGGAAGACCTTGCCCCGCTTTTAATGGAACTTAGTAAAATGTATTATAAGCAACTCAAGTACTCCCCTGCTCCAAAAGCTGTTACTACAACAAAACCGGGTGTTTTGTTTACAAAAGTATATCAGTGCAAAAACTGCTTAACTATTTACAACAAAGACTATGGAGACCCTGAATCAGGGATCGTTGCTGGAACTTCGTTTGAAATGTTGCCCGACACTTATCGTTGTCCCTTATGTGATGAACACAAATCAAATTATGAGCTGATGGAAGTACATGAATTAATAAGTGTAGGGAAGTGTTAAAGTGTTAGAGTTTGGTAGTCTAATCATAATTCGTCATTCAAAATTCAAAGCCATTAAGATAAGCCTTCAGGCATCAGGTCTTAGGTGTCAGATAATTTTCTGGCATACTAAAAAAACATCATTTAGGCTGAAATCTGATACCTGACACCTAAATGCTTTCATCATTATTTCCTTAACTTAATGGTATTGATTCATCATTGATCACCAGGCATTTCCTTGAGTAATGGGAGAAAGTTGTTTCACCTCTCACGCCTGGAGCGCTTGTTCAACCAGCCGATGGGCAGCTTGAGGTAGATCAAGATTCAGTGCAGCCTGATGACCTTTTTCCGACATTTTTTTCCATGTTTTACGTATGATGTCGATTACCTTCTCAGGCTCGTGCTTTTCAGAGAAGTCTTCAAAGTAGTTTTCCAGAAATACAAGACATACCACATCTTCCAATAGCTGTGACTCCGGATCCGATTTTATTTTTTTCTTTAGGATCAAATCTTCCACCCGACGAATGGTCTCATCATCGTAATCACATTCCTTTAAAATGCCGGCTGCCTTCTCGGCATGAAATTTTTTGAGCTCGGTCCTCCAAAGCAAATAACCCTTTTTATCCATAGGAAAAGATTCCCTGGGGCTGGTCCATCTGCAGATGTGCTGACTTCTGGCGGCCAATTGTAATGCCTCTGATGCCTCAGGGTCTAGTTTTAATAGCCATTCAGTCATTCTGATCGCATAGAGTAATTCCTTGGGATATTCCTTTCCCTTATAGGTTTCCTTATGAGGATCTTTACTGTTTTCCGCATCAAATTTCTCAATGGCTTTCTGAAGTCTGGTATTATCTACTATCATAGTATCTAATCTAGCTAGTTATTGAAAAGATGTCAATAAGATGGATCGACTTTGTTGAATAATAGATACTTATTCTTGATGGGAGGTTGTATTTCCAATGAATGAGACTTCAAGAAATCCAATTTGTTTAAACTTGCATTTGGATGGAACATTTCAAAACGAGATCATGAAATTTTAAATTTTGAGAGGTTTCAAAAAAATATCTGCGTAAATTGGAAATTGCTAAATTTATTTTCAATGTTTCAAGGCGGACCTGAAAATAACTCACATGACAAGTATTACGACGAGTTTGTTTTGATCTATAATACTTATTATGATGATCTTTATAGATTCGGAGTAAGATTATCGATGAATACAGATATGACTAAGGATTGCATTCAGGAAGTCTTCATCGATCTTTGGAATAAAAGGGAGAAAATAACCGATATAAGCAATATTAAGGCCTATCTACTGAAGCACCTGAGCAGGGTGGTTTATGCTGCAATTAAGAAGGATGAAAAAAAGAAAAATATTAACAAACTCTTTGAACTTCAAAACGAAATAATCTTTAACTACGAAAACAGGCTCCTGGATAATCAAGAAGAATCTCTGAAAAAAGCTAAACTGCTAAACGCAGTTCAATCATTGTCAAAAAGGAAACAACAGATAATCAAGCTTAGATTTTTGGAAGGCTATGATTATGAAGAGATAGCTTCCATCACATCTCTTAAGTATAATACTGTCTATGATCTTTCGCATAAAGCCATCAAAGCTCTGAGGGAAAAGCTTGTACATGTTGCTTTTTTGGGATTGGCTTACCTACACTATTTTAGCTAGAGCATTTGGTTAGATATTTCTGGATCTGGCAGAAGACCTGGGACAGAATTTAATGTCTGGCTCGGATAATCTCAGCGAAAATTAAACAGGTTTGAAACCGGCTCCTACTAGTGTGAATGTTTTTAATTCGCGTCTATCTAGGCTCGTAGTGATACAGTAAGGTCTGTGACCTGTTTTATTGATAAAAATAAAATGGATCTAAAATGATCATCTATCTTGAAAAAGGTATGTATAAAATATTTTAACTGCTTAATTGTAATCTGAATAGTCTCTTTGATGCTCTTGTCCCTTTTTCCAATCGATGAAGACAACCCCAAAAAACTTATCAAGGTAAAGTTTCCTCCCGTTTACCCATTGCACATCTTGCTATTTTAGAATTATTCTAATTTTATTTTGTACTATACAAAGTATTTTGAAAAATTTTCTGCAAAAAATACTTAAATATCACATGTACCCTCCACTACTTATTAAACCCAATTTTAGACTTGATGCAGAGAGATTATACTGACTATGGTATTGATGACTTTCTGGACGATCAATCGTTCCGATCTTTTGTTTATAAAGAAAATGTTCAGAATATTTCTTTTTGGAACGATTGGATAAAATCTCATCCGGAAAAGATACCTGAAATAGAGGAGGCTATATTCCTTTTAAGGAATATCTACGTGGATAATAAGGAATTATTAAGTAAGGAGGAGCGGGAAAATGAATTAAGGGAAATGTTTGCTCAGATAGAAAAGAGTCAACGGGTTTCCGTAAAGTCAAAAGTTCTTGATACCAATATATGGCATTCCTGGAAACGTGTGGCTGCAATTCTCATAGTGCTACTAGTCCCGATTAGTGTCTTTTATTTGAATTCGGAGCTATGGGTAAAAGAGACTCCCAGGGAGCAAGTAGAATGGATTGAGAAAGTCGTTCCCTATGGTCAAAAATTAACCACCACATTGAGCGATGGATCAATCATTAAATTGAATGCTGGTAGTAGGATAAGATTTCCGAAACAGTTTTCAACTTCACTAAGAGAGATATTTCTGGAAGGAGAAGCCTTTTTTAATGTGGAAAGAGATACTTCCAGAAAATTCATAATACACACCGAAAAGATGCTCACCACAGTGTTGGGGACCTCATTCAATATAAAGGCCTATCCGGAGGATAGTGTAGCTGAAGTAGCAGTGGCAACAGGTAAAGTATTAGTTCAAAGTGAGGACCGTGATGGAAACATAAAAAAGAGCGTGACTTTGAATGCCAACGAAATGACTTCACATAACAAGACAGATCCTAGCCTGTTAAAGACTGTTGAGTTTAATGAAAGTGAATTTAGCTGGAGAGATGATATTCTTTATTTTGATAAAACACCTGTCCCTGAGTTGATAGTCATGTTGGAGAGATGGTATGGTAAGAATATCCGACTCGAAAACGATACATTCAAAAACAAAACCTATAGTGGAGTTTTTGAAAATGAAACGTTAAAAAATGTATTGGAAGGTATAAAATTCGAAGCTGATATTAACTATAAGATAAAAGGAAATGATGTATTAATCTATTAAAATGGAAAACATATGAAAAAAGAAAATACGAGTTAAGTATATGATCAAAATTGTCCGATAGTCGGATGATTTTGCTCTCCGGTAAGCTTAGGAATTTGAGCCCCCCAAGCTTTACCAGAGAACTTAAATGCATTTGATGAAAATATTATTCACCAAAACTTATCAAAAATATGAAATCAAGTTTACAGAGACAACTAATCTATATGTCTAAATTACTGATCTATAGTTTTGTGATCCAATGCATGGCCTACAACTTTATCCTGGCCCATAGTGGAATGACGCAGAACTTAAGCGATGTATTTTTAACGATCAATCTTAAAAAGACATCATTGGAAAAGGCACTTTCGAAAATAGAAAAAGAGACAGATTTTAAGTTTTTATATAGCGATGGATCAATTGATCTTAAAAATGTTTCCAATATAGGATCATACAAAGATGCTTCGCTGAGAGAAATCCTCCTCTCAATTTCCAAAACCAATCATGTTCGCTTTAAGCGTATTAATAATACGATCATTGTTGATCCATTGGAAAAGGAAAGTTTGGAAGAAAAAATTGTTGTTGAGATTGATGAAAAAACAATTACCGGGAAAGTGACTGATGAGGATGCAAACGCGTTGCCTGGAGTTAATGTTCTGGTAAAAGATACAAATACAGGAACAGTTACAGACATCAATGGAAACTATTCTTTAAATGTTCCGGATGATGTGGCTATATTGGTTTTTTCCTACGTCGGTTATATAACCGAAGAAGTTGATATTACTGGGAGAACAACTGTTGATCTTGTCCTCACCCCAGATATTGAAACACTTTCCGAAGTAGTAGTTGTAGGATATGGTTCACAAAAGAGAGCTAATGTTTCATCTGCTATTGCCTCAATTGATCAGGATGAATTGAACAATATATCATATGCCAACACTGCAAGTTTGCTGCAAGGCAAAGTCGCCGGAGTAAATGTAGAAAATAGTGGAGGAGCCCCTGGAACAGGTGCTGTGGTAGTTATTCGTGGAACAGGCACATTATCCAACAATGACCAACCATTATATGTAGTGGATGGTAGTATTGTTGGGGATATATCTTACCTGAATGCAAATGATATTGAGAACGTACAGGTGCTGAAAGATGCATCTGCGGCAGCTATTTATGGTAACCGGGCAGCCAACGGTGTGATCATCGTTACTACTAAGAGGGGCGAGAAAGGTGATATTCGCATTAACTTCAACTCTAAAATAGGAGTTCAATCTGAAACCAACAGATTGGATCTTTTGGATGGAGAAGCCTACATAGCGGCCAGGAATCAATCGATTGCTAACTCCGGAGGGGCCACAGATGACCTTTTTGTTTGGAATGGTGTTTCCACAGATTGGCAGGATGTCCAACTGGACAATGCAATGTATCAGGATTATAGTTTGAGTGTTTCCGGTGGTGGTGAGAATGCTACCTATTATATTTCGGGCCAGTACTTAAATCAGGATGGTATTGTAAATTCTTCTGGTTATGAAAGGTATAATTTGAGGGCTAATTCTTCCTTTAGCAAAGGACGTTTCAAATTAGATCAAAATTTTTTATTGACCAGAGAACTAAAAGATGCTAACAGTTATTTTTTTCGTGAGTTTGGGCCCATTCCTGTTCAGGAAGTTTTTGATGAAAATAACGAAGGAGGCTTTGCCGATGCTCCGGCCCAGTATAACTCGGGCCGGCCTGTAAACTGGTATGGCATTTCTGAATTAGAAGATGATCTTTCCACAGTTGACAGAGCGCTACTTAATCTTTCTCCGAGTTTTGAAATAATTGATGGCCTTACTTATAAATACAACTTAAGCATTAATTATAGTAATAACCATTTCAGGCTGTTCGTGCCAACGTTTTTTGTTAGCGCCAATCCTGGTGGGTCGAATAATATTGCCAGTTTGAATGAAAGCTTCACCAGAACATTGGACATTCTGTCAGAACATACTCTTACCTATGCAAAATCTATCGGAGACCATGATTTCACTGCCCTTATAGGCTATACTACCCAGAAAGTCAAGTCAAGGCAAGCCGGTGGGAGGGCAACAGAATTCGGTTCTAATGATTTAAGGACATTGAGTGCGGGAAATGATAATACGGATGTTTTTGGCGCTTTAGGAGAAAATGCACTGGCCTCAATTTTAGGTAGGATAACATACTCCTATAAAGGCAAATATCTTTTGAATGCTTCCATAAGAACTGATGAAACCTCACGATTTGTAGAATCGGAAAGAAAGGGTAGTTTTCCATCGTTTTCACTTGGATGGAGAATTAGTGAAGAAGATTTCTTTCCCAAGGATGGAATAATCAGTGACCTAAAATTGAGGGGAAGTTGGGGACAATTAGGGAATCAAAATGTGGGAAATTATGATACCCAAAGTACAATTAATATCAATAATGGATATGCAATTGGAAATGTTCCCAGATCAGGCTCTACGGTTTTGAACCTTTCAAATCCGAGCCTGTTTTGGGAAACTACAACATCCTCTGATATTGGAATAGATTTAGAACTATTAGATGGTAAGATTTCAATTGTTACGGATTATTTCGTAAAGAAATCAGAAGATATTTTAGTTAATCTGCCCATTCCTGTAGGTGGAGGGCAAGGATCGTTTCTCAGGACGAATGCTGCCACAATGGAAAATAGAGGGTTTGAATTCTTGATCGGATATCATGACAAATTGCAAAACGGACTTTCTTTCGATGGATCATTAAATTTCACTACACTGACTAACGAGGTCACGGCATTAGGAGAAGGGGTATCTCCAATAGTTGGGGGAAGGTATAATCAAGGAGGTGAATTTGCAACTCTTACAGATGTTGGGCACCCTATTGCAAGCTTTTATGGACATGTGGTAGAAGGAATATATCAAACCCAGGCCGAAATCGATGCTGACGGACGGACGGGACAAGCTGAACTGGGCGACATTAATTTTATGGATTTGGATGGGGATAATGATATTGATGATGATGATCGGGACTTTTTAGGGAGTTCTATACCATCGTTTCAAGTTGGATTAAACTTAGCCGCTACCTATAAAAATTTCGACCTGAATTTATTTATAACCTCAGTTCAAGGAGTGGAACTTTTCAATACTCGTTGGAATGATAACTTATTCCTTACAAGTGAAGGAGGGGACTATCTTGCCGAGGCGGCCAACGCCTGGACACCATCGAATACCAATACCAATATCCCAAGGTTGGTGGATGCCCGTACAGCGGACAATGAACGACCTTCCGACTTTTATGTTGAAGATGGTTCTTATACTAGGTTGAAAAACATCGAACTAGGATATACTTTGCCTACCGGACTTTTGCCCGAAAATTCAATCCAAAATATTAGGTTTTTTGTCAGCGCTCAAAATATTTTGACACTGACTGACTATACTGGATTTGATCCTGAGGTTGGAAGGTCTTTTGCGGGAGGAGCTGTTGGATCTAGCAACGGTAGCATCTTTGGTGCAGGAATTGATCGGGCCTATCCCACAGCTAAAACCTTTTTTGTAGGGCTTCAAGCAACCTTCTAATAATTGTTTTACTTTAATTATTCACTATATGAAGACGTTATCTAAATATATTCATACCTACCGCAATCTGGTAGTTGTTTTGTTTGTATTGTTAAGCACATTCGGATGTAAACCTGAACTTGATTTGGTCAATCCAAATGCATTAAATTCGGTAAATTTCTGGAGTAATGCAGAGGAAGCAGAACAGGGCTTGATTGCAGTCTACGCCACTTTGCCTACGGTTCATTCTTTTGGAAGGATGGGAACAGGTATTATGTTGATACAGAGGGGTGACGATGTAGATCCATATGAATTGGAAGCAGTCAATGGCCCTGGCACCTTTGCTGCCAGTCCCACTCAACCCAGAATGAATGAGTTCTGGAGTGAAATCAATAAGACAGTGTCTACGGCAAATCAGGTAATTCACAGGGTGCCTGATATAGATATGGACGAAACCAGGAAAAGCCAAATAATAGCTGAGGCGCGTTTCTTAAGAGGGTTTGCACATTTTTATATCTTTCATACCTGGGGCCCCCATGTACCCTTATACAAAAACTTGATCACTTCTACGGAAGACATCCAATTGCCAGCAGCCAGTGCTGCAGAGTTTTATGCTTCAATGGAGGAAGATTTTAGGGCGGCACGAGATGGAGGACTTCCTATGAAATGGGATGCTGATAATTATGGACGAGCCTCGCAGGGTGCTGCGATGGCCATGCTGGGAAAAGTTTTATTGTACCAGGAAAAATGGAGTGAAGCTGCCACTGAATTCGCGAAATTGTTAGATGGCCAATATAGCTTAGTGGCAAACTATGAAGATAACTTCAATGAAAGCGGAGTGAATAACGCAGAATCTCTATTTGAAATTCAATATGATGGTAATATCAATGGAGGTTGGGGAGGATCCGGAGGAAACAACTGGAGAGGCCAGGCCTGGGAAAATGACATTGCCCCTCGTCTTTATACAAGCCAGGCTAGCGTTGATGTCAATCAATGGGTATTGGACCTTTTTATGGCCCAAACCACAAACGGTTCATTAGAGGACCCAAGAGCCAAAGCCACAATGGTTTGGGACTATCCCGGTGCTATGGTGTATCAAGATCCATTCAGTTTAAATTACGGTCCATCGGATATTTTAGTAAGGAAGTATCTCAACTTCGAACATACCAGAGCTGATGACGGAGGATGGCCTGCATCACTGGCAAATTGGAGGGTGATTCGTTATGCAGATGTTTTGTTGATGTATGCTGAAGCAGAAAATGAGGCCAATGGAGGTTCTGCAAATGCATTGGCAAGATTGAATGAAGTACGTCAAAGGGTAGATATGCCCGATTATCCTTCAATGAACCAAACAGATATGCGAAATGCCATACGGGATGAAAGAGTAAGGGAATTGTCCATTGAAGGACATAGATGGTTCGACCTTTTAAGGTGGGGAATAGCAGCTGACATATTTATCAATAATCCTGAGAGAAGAGCCAATTCAGTTACAGATTTTGTTAGAGGAAAGCATGAGTATTTACCGGTTCCTCAGGTTGACGTTGACAACAATCCTAATCTCGACCAAAATCCTGCATACCAATAAATAATATTATGCATTGAGAATTATGAATTATTCATAGTTTAATGTTAATCATTTAATAGCAGAAGAGAGTCCGATTCATAAGTGGACTCTCTCTGACTTTCTATGTTTAAATCAATTGAGATCGGGTGAATTAAAAATTGTTGTCAAAAATAATCTTATGGAGAACTTTGTACTAAGAAACTTTATTTTAAGTGCACTGATCATACTGGTAGTGGGTTGTGTAGAGGTAGCCGAAGATAATTCATTGCAATTTGAAATAATTCCATCAAGTGTTTCCGGAATAAACTTTTCCAATATTATTGCCGAAAACGACAGTATCAACCTCTTAGATTACTACTATGTGTACAATGGCGCAGGATTGGGTGTTGGTGATTTTAATAATGATGGCCTTGCCGATTTGTTTTTCAGTGGAAATATGGTTAGCTCTAATTTGTACCTGAATAAAGGAGAGTTGAAGTTTGAAGATGTAACTAACAAGTCCGGTGTTACGACCAACGTGTGGGGCATGGGAGTATCGCTAATCGACATAAATGCTGATGGTTGGTTAGACATTTATGTGAATGTTGCCGGGCATAAAAACAGTGATAAAAGTAATCTATTGTTTATAAATGAAGGTATAAACAAAGAAGGTGTTCCGACATTTACAGAGCAAGCACATGCATACGGCTTAGATGACACATCCTTTAGTATCCAATCAGCTTTTTTAGACTTTGATCAAGATGGAGACCTGGATCTTTTTATTCTTACCAATCGGATCGATAACGTGGACAAAACGTTCATATATAGCAAGGAATTTGCAGTTACGAATGGGGAAACTATAGATCGATTTTACGAAAATATGGGTACTTCCGACAGTTTAAAACATCCCTATTTTAAAGAAAAATCGATTTCCAGTGGGATTGTCCATGAGGGCTATGGACTCGGTTTGGCGGTAGATGACCTCAACAATGACGGATGGCCGGATATTTATGTGGCTAATGACTTCATGCCCAATGATCGACTTTACATAAATCAAAAGAACGGCACCTTTAAAGACATGTCAGAAAGCTATCTAAAGCATCAAAGCTACAATGGTATGGGAGTAGATATTGCTGATGTGAATAATGACCTTCTTCCTGATATTATGGTGCTGGACATGCTCCCTGATAATAATGATCGCAGAAAGTCGATGCTTAGTGGCATGCACCCAAAGAAATTCAGGTTCATAAAAGAAGCTGGTTATATTCCCCAATACGTCCGGAATACCTTACAACTTAATAGAGGAAGCGATGAACTGGGTAATCAGTACTTTTCGGATATTAGTCAGCTTTCCGGTGTTAATGCTACTGATTGGAGTTGGGCCCCGCTCATAGGGGACTTTGACAATGATGGGGATAGGGATATTTTCATTTCTAATGGCTTTGTAAAGGATATGACCGATCTTGATTTCATCAATTATGATGCGAACAACTCCTACTTTGGCACAAAAAAATCAAAACAAGACAAAACAAAAGAGTTATATAAAGCACTTCCTGAAGTTAAAATTCCAAACTTCCTATATCGGAACAACGGTGATCTAACCTACAAAGACGTAAGCCTGGAATCGGGTATAGGTGTTCCTTCATTTTCCAATGGGGCAGTATTTTCTGATCTGGATAATGATGGCGATCTGGACATTATTACCAATGACATTAATAATGAAGCCTTGGTTTATCAGAACCTAACAGCAAAAACCAATAACTATCTCAAAGTCAGGCTCAAAAAAAATGGACAAAACTTAGATGCAATTGGGGCCAAAATTTACATTAAACATCAGAGTTCGGAACAGTATGCTTATGTTTCCCCAACCAGAGGATATCTATCCAGTATTAATGATGCAGTACATTTCGGTATTGGAAAAGACACACTAGTAAATGTCTTGAAAATTATATGGCCGGATAGCACAATCCAATTAAAAAAGAACATTGCTGTCAATCAAACAATCAATGTTATTTACCAATCTAAAAATGAGAAGTTAGAACTACAAAGTGAGATAACTGATATTTTCTTTAACTCTGCTCGAGATAGCATTCTTAACTATACACATACTGAAAACAATTACAATGATTTCAATTCCGAACCTCTACTGCTTAAAATGTATTCCAGGGGAGGGCCTATTATCAGTGTGGGCCAAATCGATAATTCAAAAGGAATTGATCTGTTTATTGGGGGAAGTGCAGGTAGTAATCCTAAGCTGTTTTGTCAGGATGATTCTGGTAGATTTTCTGAGCATGCATTTTTAGAGAACGAAGCCATTTATGAAGATATGGGATCACTATTGTTCGATTGTGATAATGACGGAGACAATGATTTGTATGTAGTAAGTGGTGGCAGTGAATTTCCTCCAAATTCACTCAACTATCATGATAGACTCTATATAAATGACGGCAAAGGTAATTTTGAGCGTTCCGATAAGTTACCTGTAGTGGCTTCCAGCGGTAGTTGCGTGGCGGGTGCCGATTACGATAAAGATGGAGATGTGGATCTTTTTGTTGGTGGCAGGTATACCCCTGGCAGTTACCCTTTAAGCCCCAAAAGCTATTTGCTCAATAATGCTCAGGGTGCGTTCACAGATGTAACCGACATGGTAAAGGGATTGTCGAAAGTAGGAATGGTTAGTAGTGCCTTATGGTCCGACTATGATAATGACGGTTGGACAGACCTCATTGTGGTGGGTGAATGGATGCCTTTGACCATATTCAAAAATGACCAGGGGACTCTGAAAAAACTTGAATCCAGTGTCCTGTCAAAAAGCACTGGATGGTGGAATACTATACGATCTGGGGATTTTGACAACGATGGTGATATCGACTATGTAGCTGGTAACCTTGGCCTCAACCAGGACTATAAGGCCACCATTGAGCGCCCCTTTCTACTTTATGCTGATGATTTTGATAAAAACGGAAAGATAGACCCACTTTTTGCCTGCTATATGAAATCTTCTGCCAATGGAAAAATAGATCTTTTCCCATATCATGGGCTTGATGACCTTACAGGGCAGATTGTGGCTTATAAAAAGATTTTCAGGACCTATCAAAAATATTCTGAGACTCCTTTTAATGAAGTGCTTCCGGACAATCTGATAAAAAATGCCCTTAAATTTGAAGCAAGAACCTTTGCTTCATCTCTATTTATTAACCAGAGTAATGAGACTTTTGTAATGAAGGAACTTCCTATTGAAGCCCAATTGGCACCTGTTTTTGCCATTCAGGTTGACGATATAAACCATGACGGAAACCTGGACATTATAATGGCTGGCAATACCAGTACTTCAGAAAATACCTATGGGTGGCATGATGCATCACTGGGTACCTGCCTTTTAGGAGATGGTAATAACAACTTCATCGCCGTACCAGCTTTACAAAGTGGAATTTTCTTAAACGGGGATATAACTAGTATGGTAGCGATTCATTCCAATGCCAATGCAAAACTATTGATTGCGGGAGTGAATTCAGGAAAATTAATGGTATTGCGTAAAACGGATAAATAAACTTGTTTCCATAAGGTTGTTTGGGGAAGGATCATGACGATATGTATAAGTAAAAACTTAAGCATTTTCCCGGTAAATGTTTTGATACATGTATAGAAATAAATGAAATAAAGTAGGTGAGGGTCTTAGCAAACATAGCTTTTTTTTCGATAATGGTGATCAGTGCATGCCAATCCAAAGATGATAAGGATTTCTCTTTTCCTTATTCCTCTGAGAGTAGCAAAAAGATGGCATTTCTTTTAAAGAAGATTGCGGACAATGCGCTTCCACAATACAATTACACGCTCAACAAAAAACGAGCTGAATATCATCTGCGAATGCATCGACAGTTTGGTTCACCTATCAATGATGAATACCTTTTTAAGTATGTCAATGAACTGGTCTTTGTAGGGGAAAACGCTAAGGTTATTGAGATATTGGAAGCTCGGATGAAAGAAAGAGGTTTTGACACAATTTCCAGATTGAATAGAAAAACGCATTATCCCTATTTTAACATTTTGGGAATGGCATACAACCAATTGGCCGAAGATGAGAACTGTGTCATAGGACATAGTTCTCAGTCGTGTATAATACCCATAAAAGAGGCGGGTGTACATGTTAGAACCACTGGTGCAAAAAAAGC
This sequence comes from Splendidivirga corallicola, assembly GCA_030442035.1. Taxonomy (GTDB): domain Bacteria; phylum Bacteroidota; class Bacteroidia; order Cytophagales; family Cyclobacteriaceae; genus Splendidivirga; species Splendidivirga corallicola. The sequence goes on along the minus strand of JAUJEA010000011.1, from coordinate 20,895 downwards.
CATTGCCTTTTTTACAAAAATACTTCAAAGCTTCCCGGATGATTTACATGCCAGATGGATGCTTAATTTATCATACATGACATTGGGACAATACCCCCATGCTATTCCCAAGGCTTACCTTATTGAAGGTATTTATGAAGACCATAAACAAGGTTTTCCGTATTTCCCAAATATAGCAGGAGCATTGAACTTGGATACCTTTGGATTGGCGGGAGGCATTTGCACGGAAGACTTTAACAACGATGGAAATCTAGATGTCATGACCTCTTCTTACGGTCTAACAGATCAATTGCGCTATTATGAATACAATAGCGGGAATTTTGTGGACAAAACAGAAAAAGCAGGGCTAAAAGGTATTGTAAGTGGTCTTAACTTGGTGCATGCAGATTATGACAATGATGGCTTTGAAGATGTTCTCGTACTTCGTGGAGCGTGGTTTAAAGATCATGGGAGACATCCGAATTCACTATTGAGAAACAATGGAAATGGTACATTCGAGGACGTAACTGAATCGTCTGGATTGTTTTCCCAGTATCCTACTCAGACAGCTTCCTGGGCGGATTTTGACCTTGATGGAGATTTAGATCTTTTTATTGCCAATGAATCAACGGAAAGAGGGAACTATCCATGCGAGCTGTATCAAAATAATGGGGACGGTACATTTATTGAATCTGCTGAAAAATATGGCATTGAGGCCTTTGGCTTTTATAAAGGGGCTGTATGGGGTGACATAAATAATGACAGCTATCCTGATCTGTACCTGTCCAATTATAACGGACTAAATAAACTTTACCTTAATAGAAAAACTGCGGATGGCCAACGAAAATTTGAAGAAATAGGAAAAAGTGCGGGTGTGCAAGAACCCTATTCAAGCTTTCCTACTTGGTTTTTTGATTACAACAACGACGGACTAGAAGATATCTTTGTATCTGGGTACGACCAGAACAGGCTTTCTAAGGCTACCATTGATGAAGCCTTGGAAGTACTGGGACGAGAATCCCCTGCTTCAAAACCTAGGCTGTATAAAAATAATGGCGACCTCACGTTTACGGATGTGACTGAACAAATGGGGCTCAACCGTGCAGTTTATAGCATGGGCTGTAATTTTGGAGATTTAGATAATGATGGATGGCTTGATTTTTACCTAGGTACAGGTACCCCTGACCTTGCTTCCATTGTACCTAATAGAATGTACAGGAATGATCAGGGAAAAATTTACACCGATGTTACCATGGCTGGTGGTTTTGGTCACATACAGAAAGGGCATGGGGTGGCCTTTTCTGATATTGACAATGATGGTGATCAAGACATATATATCGTTATGGGCGGCGCAGTATCCGGCGATACTTTTCACAATGCGTTATTCCAAAATCCTGGGTTTGGAAACAACTGGATTTCTCTTTCACTTGAGGGTACTACGGCTAACCGGTCGGCCATTGGGACAAAAATCCACATTACAGCAACTAGTGAAAATGATCAGCCTATAAAAATTTATAGAGTAGTAAATACTGGAGGCAGCTTTGGCGCTTCGACGCTCCGTCAGGAAATAGGATTGGCAAGAGCCGTCCTGATAGACGAGTTGAAAATTATCTGGCCAGATAAACAAAGAAGCACCAATGTTTGGACTAACGTACCAATCAATAATACCTATACAATCAGACAAGGAGATAGGCAGTTACATAAATAATCACTTTGAATGCTCTAAATATTTAAAAATGAAACAACTATTAGTCACTGTTGCAATACTTTTTTTCGTGCTTGATATAGCCCTGTCCCAGGGTAATAAAGAAGGTACCCGACAAATTCACCTAGATTTTCATACATCTGAAAAAATTGAAAATATTGGCTCACATTTTTCTAAAAAGCAATTTCAAAATGCCCTTAAAACGGGCAGGGTCAATTCGATAAACATCTTTGCCAAGGGTCATCACGGCTGGTGCTATTACGACACTAAAGTGGGCGAAAGACACCCCAACCTAAGCTTTGATCTCTTAAAAGCACAGATAGAAGCCTGCCATGAAATAGGCGTAAGGGTACAAGCTTATTTTACGATTGGTTGGTCTGCCAAAGATGCGCGTGAACATCCCGAGTGGGTCATCAAGGATGAAAAGGGAAAGAAGATTTGGTTCGGCTCGGGTATTACACCAGAAATAGAGAGAGATGAGGTTTTGTATCCTTTTTACTCATGGGAGACCCTTTCTCCTGAAGGAGAATATCTAAAGTTGATACTATCCCATGTAGAAGAACTGGCTGCTAACTATGACCTGGATGGCTATTGGTTTGATATAGTTCCTTTTCAGTATCCCAATTACAGTAAGTTGGGTATTGAAGACATGAGAGCAAATGGTGTAGATACAAATGACCCTGTTGCAGTTGAAAAGCACCATATCAAAAAGATGAAGAAGTTTATGGATGAAACAAGAAAGGTTATTTTTGCCAAGAACCCCAAAGCATCCATATTTTACAATTGGACGACCCACTTCAGTATTGAACAAAGCCTAGATTATAGGTTGGAGAGTTACGATACCAAATTTGACCTAGAAGACCTGCCTACAACGTGGGACGGGTATGATTTATTCCCTTTAAGAGTAAAGTACTATGCCAATTTAGGCAAGGAGTATGTGGCCATGAGTGGAAAATTTCATACTGCCTGGGGCGAATTTGGAGGTTTCAAGCACAAAGATGCCATTTTGTATGAGTCAGCTGCTATGGTCGCTTTTGGGGCACATGTCAACTTTGGAGATCAGCTACACCCCTCTGGGTTAATGGACATAGAGACCTACAAAAATATTGGTCACGCATACGGCTATGTAGAAAAGATCGAGGAGTATGGTGTAGGAGGAGTTCATGAAGCTGCGGTTGGGCTATGGTTTGCTAATAGTAAAGTACACGACGAAGGTGTAGTGCGTATGCTTCTTGAAAATCAGGCAAACTTTGTAATTGCGAACACACTTAGTGACTGGTCACAGTTAGAAGTACTGATTATTTCAGGAGGTGGCAATGTAAAGCCAAAAGATCTTATAAGGATAAATGATTTTATAGACAGTGGAGGTAAACTTCTTGTAATGGGAGAAGGCCTTATAAATGAGAAGAAAAATGGATTTTTGTTCGACCTGGGTGTAGAATACCTTGGTTCGCCCAATTACGATATTGACTATACCTTAGTTGGAGATAAAATTGCTGGAGAATTAGTGAGGACCCCTTTCCTTAACTATGAACCTTCCATTCGGGTGAGGCCAAAAACCGGAACAGAAGTATTGGCCAAGCTTCGCGAACCCTATTTTAACCGGAGAATGTCTGCCTATTCATCACACCAACATACACCATATAAAATGGAAGACGCTACACACCCAGCTATTACAAAAAAAGGAAATATTGTTTTCATAGCTAGTGCCTTAGGGAAAAGCTATTTCAACCTAGGGGCCAGAGTCCACAAGGAGCTGTTTGTAAATTCCTTAAACTTGTTAAGGACCAAGCCAATGGTGGAAGTTGATTTGCCAAGCGCGGGTCGTATCAATCTGTTGCACCAACCGGAAAAGAAAAGATATGTGTTGCACTTATTATATGCATCACCTCATCAGCGTGGACGGGCTCAAGTGGTTGAAGACCTAATACCATTGTATGAGATTCCTGTATCTCTTAATATAAGTAAAGAAATAAAAAAGATCTATAGTATTCCTAACATGGAAGAGTTGGATTTTCAAAAAAGCGGAAACAACTACAATATAAAGATCCCCAAATTGAAAATGCATTTAGGTATCGTTATTGAATACAGGTAATTTTTTAATATGGAATTACTTTTTAGAAATAGAATAACCAACAGAAAATCATTGTTGCGAATAAGTATAGGGATTATCTATTTGTGGTTTGGTATTTTAAAACTTTTCCCTCATGTAAGTCCAGCGGAAGATCTCGCAAAAGATACTATCAGCCTACTGACTTTTGGTGAAATTTCTGGTACCATTTCTTATACAATATTGGCCATATGGGAAACAGCCATTGGAATATTGTTACTTTTTAACAGGTATTTACGAATTACTATAATAGCAGCGTTGGCACATATGTCAGGAACATTTGCTCCGCTTTTTATACTGTCTGAAACGACGTTTCATGAATTGCCTACATCGCTGACATTAGTTGGGCAGTATATCATGAAAAACCTTGTTATTGTGAGTGCTCTTATCACTATAATACCTCAAAGAAAATCCACAAAAAAAGGTTCTAGTATTCTATAAGATCAGTTTCATCAAATTGCCAATACTGAGATCTCCATTTCTATTGCTATCGTTCGGAAAAAACAGATGACCCAATTAGACTCTTTGAAAACAGGTGACTTGTTTCATTCAACAGTCGAACAACTAACCTATACGATTGCTCATGGCATATTCTCGTCTCCAATGGCGAACAGAATATATGCCTATCCCAATATGGAGTATATGAGTCTAACAGCAGGAAACAATGATCCAGGGCCTCAAAGTGCTAAAGTTTATAATAATACACACTATGTGACTTCAAACTTGAATGTGGAGCTATTCAAGGATCGTACTGCTGCAAATATGAACTTTTATAACAATATCTTCTATTTTGAAGGAAGCGGGTCATGGGGATCGGAAGCACCAATTAATTGTACCTTCGAGAATAATGCTTACTTCAACATAAGCGCCAGGGAGGACCAACTTCATTATTGATGATCCGCAACTCGTGAATCCTGGATCCGGAGGTCAGGATATTGATTGGTCGAATTACCCTAATATATTGATAGGTTATCACCTTCAGCCTACCTCACCATGTATTAATACTGGGCAAATCATCACTAACAATGGAGGAAGGGACTTCTGGGGCAATGCATTGTATAATGGTACACCTGATATTGGTGCTCATGAATTCACCGGTGGTGCACAAACTATACCCTCTGCACCCAGGGGTATGTCAGCTACTCCAGCTCTCTCCGGTCAGATCGATCTTGGTTGGACTGATAAATCCAATAATGAAAATGATTTTAAGATTGATCGGAGAACCATGGGTTTCTTTACACAGAAATAGCAACTATTACAGCCAATATCACTTCCTTTAATAATACTGGTTCAAAATAGATTGCAATTGGATAAAAAGCAATTAATTAAAAAATATGAAAAGCACTTAACAACCTCACTCAGCTATGAGATATAATTTCTTGGCGTTACATTCCAATTTGGGTAACTTAAGCAATATGTGGACATGTCCCCAATGTAAACGGACTTTTAGAAATACAAATCAGGCACACTCATGTAAACAAGTGGATAAGGAATCCTTCTTTCTAAGACGACCTGCACATTTGAAAAAGCTATATGATATTATTAAAGAAAAGGTAAATGGCCTTGGAGAATTTCGTGAAGAAGCTGTTTTACCTGATGTCATTTTCTTTAAAACAAAAAGCACATTTCTTGCTATCAAAGTGAAAAAGGCATGGCTGGATATAGAATTTTTCCTTGATCATCTTGAAGATGTGCATCCCGTTAAAAAATATTTGCAAACCTCAAAACGCCGTTTTGTCCATCTTGTATCCATCGACGATGAGAAGGAAATCGACCATCAACTAATGGATTGGATAAGTCACTCGTATAAACTAATCAAATCTTCTTGAGTTTTAAGACTGTTCTTCACGATATAGACTTTCCATTTCTGCCATCTATTACTTATCTTGTCTTGAATCAAACATCAAAACTATGCCTGAAATACAGATCAATTACCTTGCGGTGATCATAGCGGTTGTCGCAAATTTTATTCTTGGGTTTATTTGGTATACTCCCCTATTTGGACGCATATGGGCCAAAGAAATGGGATTTGATCCGGACGAAAAACCCCCGGGATCAGTCATGGCGCGAGGAATGATTTTTATGGTCATTGGGAATTTTTTCCTGGCATATGTATTTGCTCATAACATTGCTGTTTGGGACCCTGAAACTTGGGGACTAGGCCCTTCGGAAATGTCCAATATAGCGAATATTGCCAGTGCAGCATTCTTTACATGGCTGGGCTTTTTCTTACCTGTAGATTTAGGTGCTGTTGCATGGGAAAAAAAATCATGGAAACTCTTTGGGATAAACACTAGCTACCATTTTCTCTCGCTAGTGGTAGTAGCCGCGATCTTGATTTACATGTAAAATCTACTGTAAATCTGGCTGAATACTATTTTAAAGTATGAACATGTTGGCCAACATGGTAATTACTCAATTATTGTCTTGGCCAACAGTGTTCTTTTAGAACTTATATAAAAATGGATTCAACGCTTGCACTGCTCAACAACATGGCGCTTTAAAGGAACTCACGTGAAGTTTGATCAAAGTGAGGTCATCTCCTGTATTTACTTCCATTTAATTAGACGATTTACCAGAAACTCTTGCCGATATTGGTCCTGCTCAATTTTCAAAAATTTGGCTATCATTGGTTTTTAATCTATTTTGTTCTATTGATCATTAGCCTATGATACCAACTACATGACCGATACGAATCCTTACGTCCTGAATTCTGATTCTATTCAGGAGCCACCTTCATCACTAAAAGATCGTCTGAAATACCTGGGGCCCGGGTTTATCCTTTCAGCATCGATAGTAGGTTCCGGTGAACTGATCGCTACCACCAGCCTTGGTGCCAAGGCTGGTTTTGTAACATTTTGGGTCATCATCGTCAGTTGTCTGGTTAAGGTGGCTATTCAGGTAGAATTTGGCAAGTACGCCATTTATTCCGGGCAAACTACCATGACAGCCTTCAATCGTTTGCCTGGTCTTAAAATCGGAAAGGCACACTGGACCATCTGGACATGGCTGGGCCTGATGATCATCAAATTCCTGCAAGTCGGAGGAATTGTTGGCGGAGCGGCGCTGGTATTGAATATTGCTTTTCCAAATGTTCCTGTTATGGTTTGGAGCCTCATTTGTGCTCTTTCTGTCTCACTGTTTATTTATAAAGGTTACTATAAATTCGTTGAACAGTTTTCAGTCGTTCTTATAGCAACATTTACTGTTCTGACATTGGTATCTGTAGTATTCGTACAATTCACTCCCTATGCAGTTTCACCAAATGAATTCTTGAGTGGACTGACTTTCAGGCTTCCAAAAGAAGCGGTAATTGTAGCTTTCGGAGCATTCGGCATTACGGGAATCGGGGGAGACGAGATCATGTCATACAATTATTGGCTGATTGAAAAAGGGTATGCAGCCTACACCGGCCCGCGTGAAGAAACTGAAAGTTGGAGAAACCGGGCCAAAGGCTGGATTAAGATCATGTACCTGGATGCAACTGTATCCATGTTGATATATACTCTCACAACAGCCGCATTCTATCTGCTGGGAGCAGCAATTCTGAACCGGCAGGGGCTGCTTCCCGAAGGAATGGAATTGATCAAAACGCTGACCAACCTGTATACGGAAAGCCTGGGTACATGGGCTTATGTTGTTTTTCTGATCGCCGCATTTATCGTATTATACTCGACCTTATTCGGTGCGTTGGCTATATGGACCAGACTCTTTCCTGATGCTTTTAGCCAAATCGGATGGATAGATTTTACGAACACAAAGCAACGAAAAAAAACGATTGCCATCTTATCATGGTCATTTCCATTGATATGGTCTCTGCTTTTTCTCCTCATGAAAGCCCCTGCCTTGATGGTGATCATCGGCGGGCTGACAACTTCTGTGATCCTTTTAATTGTTGTCTATGCCTCATTCTATTTCAGGTATAAATTCCTCCCCGGTTTCCTCAAACCAAGTCGTATTTATGACCTGCTGTTCTGGCTTAGTGTGCTGTCAATTATTGTGGTTGGAAGCTACGGGATTTATCAGATCATATAAAAACACCCCCCATTTAAGTACTGCTATAATTTTTTAATTCTAATTCTGGTCAAATAATCATCCGTTGTCATATACAGATAGCCATCTGCCGCTATGGTACAATTGGCAGTACTTTGACCGGTTCTTATTCTTCCCAGCAATTTCCCGGAAGGCTCGAACACCCAAACTCCGCCTGGCCCAGTGGCATAAATAATCCCGTCTTTAGATACATCCATGCCATCGGGCAGACCAGGTAGCTTTTTGACATCCTGTGTGGCATCATAAAATACACGCTCATTAGAAAACGAACCGTCCTCGTTTACATCAAATACCATCCAGATAGCACGTTCGGGGTCAGAATTGGCCACATAGGCTTGTTTTTCATCCGGTGAAAGCGCTATACCGTTGGGTCTGGTCAAATGTTGATACAACAAATTAGTTGTTGAATCTTGAGAAGACCATCGGTAAACACCCTGAAAATCCAGTTCTTTGGCCGGATCCTCCATGCCTTTTTCCAGGCCATACGGTGGATCAGTAAAATAAATGTCTCCATTCGAATGAATGTCCAGGTCATTGGGGCTATTTAGTCTCTTTCCTTCGAAATGACCTGTTAAAACAACGTAGCTAGGTTTGGGGGCTGTCAGATCAGCATTCATAATAGCCAGCTGGCGGTCTGTATGCTGACATAGCACCAGCTGGCCATTTGCATTCAGCATCAAACCATTGGATCCGGTTTCGCCGGTCCTGTCTACTTCACCCGAATGACCTGAGGGAGTCAAATAGCTTTTAGTTCCTTCTCCCTCCTTCCACTTTACAACCTTATTATTAGGGATATCTGAAAAAAGGAGATAATTCTCACCTGGCACCCAAACGGGCCCTTCTGTCCACTTAAAGCCCTCAGCCAATACCTCAACAACAGCATTTTTATCAATAAGTTTTTCGAACGCCGGATCCATAACTTCGACAAATCCCTTTGAGGGGTGAAATTTTTTCGCGACAGGCTTTTCTTCAACCGGAGTTTCTTTTGTATTCTTCTTTTTTTGAGGTGTGCAAGCCAGTAGCCCGATTGCGATCAGTATAAATGGGCGAATGATCTTTATTTTCTGAATCATAGCAATTTTAGAATGGTTATCGGATCTAATCTATTTCTTTTTCAATATGAAGTTTAATCTTACTGTATAGATCGTCGGGATCAAATTGTTTTGTAATATAATCATTCATTCCCGAGCTAAAAACCTTATCGCCAACATCAGGCATCACCGATACAGTAAGCGCTATTATTGGTATTTTTAGTCCCTGTTTTCTTAATTGCCTTAATTGGTACCGTGTCCTTGAAGGCGCAGGAAAAGTGTGGATCTAAAACACTTCTCAAAAAAATATGGATCTGGCTACAGGGCACAGGAGACCAAATTTGCAGCTTGGTTACAATAGCAAACAATTCAGAGGCAAATAAAGTCCAATGCCAATAGGACTAATGAAACCTTTGTACTTCCGGTTGTAGTTCACATCATCATAAATTTTAAAACAATCTTCAATGGAGATTTCGGGAAAATTCTTAGATAAGGATTCTAAAAGCAGTTTGGCGGCCTCCTTTCTGACGTTTTGAAAGCTACTTGAACTATTGTCATCATACTATATGGTTTTTCTATGCTATCCAAAGTATGTTATATAAGTATAGCCCTCCCAAAGTTTTTGACCATGACAATAATCTGATCTAAACAGAATAAAATATAGATATGGTACTTAATCTGCATGGCGTTTTTAGGCTTATTAGATTAAGAAGCCCCAATATAATAATTGATCTTTGGTAACGAAGCGATTCACTAGAAACCCTGTAGTAAAATGGAAGAGTGCGGGACAAATTTTTAACCTAAACCAGCGGCATACTCGTGATCGAGTATTCCCGATCTTTAGTTGCAATTCACGTCCATAATTTTGTAATATTGCGTTTCTAAAATGGCCCCGTAGTTCAATGGATAGAATAGAAGTTTCCTAAACTTTAGATAGTGGTTCGATTCCACTCGGGGCTACTGAGCAGCAAGGACAACAGCAACAGCAAGTGTTAAACACTGTTGCTGTTGCTCACGCTGTTGCCGCGACTATACCCTTCTACTTTCAGCCGTAAGACTGTCTGGCTTCATCTACAACCGCAAGAGTTATTAAGCAAATCCTCATCAAAGGGGTTCAACATTTGCCCCCTCGCCGCTACTAAATGGATTGCAAGTTGTAATCCATTTTTTTATTCCAAGGTTGGAATCATGATTCTGTTGAAATACCCATCTTAATGAGCGATTGCCCCAGCCACAAAAACCCTGTTGAAATAAAGACCATAGAGGCTGCGGTAAATGTGAAAAGAAATGAGACACCAAACCTTGTTACAAGAGGCTCAAAGACTATTGGTGATAAAAACTGACCAAGGAATAAACAGGTAGTGAGCATACCCATATTCTTGCCTCTCAGGTCTTGCTGGCTTAGCTCCATTATCCACAGATTGGTATTTGCCATTAACAAACCAAAACCCAATCCGGCAAAGAACATAGCCATAAGAATAACAAAAAATGAATGGGTCATACCTGTTATAAAATACCCGGTTGCCGTGAGAAAAAATGCAATAGTATAGATATACGGAAAGTGCACATGTCCTTTTAATCTGGAATAAAACAATGAGGAAATAATCATTCCAAGGGCATTGACCGCCAGTGCGGTTCCGGATAAGGTGTTCTTGTCAATACCGATCTCATAAAACAAAAAGGGAAGTTGGGTAGGGACAATATAAAAAAAGATCATTAAGACAATCGCATTGACGAAAATAATACGAATAAGCAGGCTCGATTTACCAGTCATGCTCCCGGTTGCAGAATAGGTGGGAGGAGATTCCTTTAAGGTATTGATTACCAATGGAATGTATGCTAAAGAGGCCAAATAGAAGAGAAAAGGCAGCCGCCAACTGATATCTGCCAATACTCCGGCAACTATTAAAAACATAACTCCTGCAAATCCAATAAAAGCTGTCTGGAACCCAATGAAATCTTTACGCTCTTCTCCTTTAAAGTAATCCCCAATCAACGTTATGGTAATGGTCATAGTGATGCCAATGGAAACGCCAAGCAGTGCACGGCCTGTGAGGATATGGTAGATATTATTGAGATAAAATCCCGACATTCCACTAAATGCATACAGGACCAAACCTACATACAGTAATTTTAATCTTCCATGCTTGTCAATGTAGCGGCCCACTATAGGAGCGGTGACAGCTATGAATAAGGTGGGAAGACTAACTACCAGTTTTGACAGCAGATCTGCATGGGGTGTTTGCTTAAAAAATTGGGCAATTGTCGGAATAGAGGGAGCAATGATCGCTGCCGCCATAATGGTAAGTATGCTCAGAAAAAGCAAAGTAAGCTTTGACGAATTAATTCTGATCATCGGCGATTGGATTCATTGCTCCTTTATTTTCGGTGATAAAATTCATTACCACATTTCTAGTCAGAAATTGCATTATATACGCTCGGGTTCTATCAAATTAAATTTTAGCATACAGACGTTCTACGACTGCAAGTGATGATCTAATTTGATCATTTCGCCTGTCGCCAGCCAGTGGGCACATTCTTCACCCAGCTTTTCCACAGCTTTTGTTTCATACAATTTTGACTCTTCTTCCGACAATACATCCTTCCATCTGCCGTTTTGCCCTTTATGAATAAAGGTCTTTGCCCCACCATTCCAGAAAATACCACCCAGCGGGACACTTTGATCCGCATGTGATTTCATGTAGTCAAAATTACAGTGTTCAATAATTGCCTCCCAATTCAGTTTTTCCGTGCCAATGTCCAAAAACCTGGCAATTCTTCTTATTTCACCTTCCATATCTCGCTTTAGATTTGCAAAATGAACAAATAATAAATTAGGCAAATTGCCAATGTTCCACCAGGAGCTAACGTTTTCCCAGATTGACCACCAGGGATATCCATCTTTTTCCAGCCATTCATGATAATATTGTTTGATATCATCCACCGGTTTTTCAATGGGTGGTCCTATCAGTCCGGGGCTATCATTTAAAGCGGCGTACCATTTTTCATTTGCTGATGCATGATGATTATACATACTCCAAACGACATCCCTTCCGTCACGCCCAATGTAAATGTACTTTGCTTTGGGTGAGTAGACCAGGGCATCTACCGGCAGATGTGTTTTAAGGAACCGCCGATGGGTTTGAGCCTCGATCGCAGGCAGCTTTACTTCGGGTGGTGGTATCCTTAGATCAAGCCATGGTGACATTTCGGCCACAGGCAGGTCTTCCGCACCATTAAACAGGAGTTGAGCAATGATCTGTTGCATCCAGGTCGTACCTGACTTTGCATAAGTGGCTATTACAATGTCATCATCCCGAAATTTAAAGTCATTCCATATTGTGGAATTAAAGTGATTGCTGTGCATTTCCCGGTTTTTTTTAGGCCATTTGTACTTTTCCATAATTTCAAATATTTAGTTTTTTGATAATATCATTTGGGCTGATTATTCGGTATTAGGTGTTGTTCCCGCTGAGGAGGTAGCAACCGACAACATTTCGATCAGCTGTTTTGCCTCCATCAAGTCCCGTGTTTCGGACCCCTCCTTGAACCAATTGTAGATACTTGAAACCAACTTGAGACCTTCTGCAGTCTTTCCTTGCGATTTCCATACTTTGGCCATACTCATTGCACTGCGCAACTCAAAGGACTTGGCTTCCTGTTCTCTTGCGATTTTTATACTTTTATTAAAATAGCTCTCGACTTCCTTAAGGCTCGCTTCGCCTTTTTTTGCTAATAATAATTCACCTTTGAGCCGATAGATCTCCGATAGAAAAAGCTGATCATCCGATTGCTTGCTTTGCGCTATTGCGCTGTTAGCCGCCTTGAGGCCTGCCTCGAATTTTGCAGCCTTCAAATACTGGTCAATGAGTACACTCATGTGCATATGAATTCCTGATAACAAGTTGCGTTCAAGTCGCACTTTGAGGGATGTTTGCATCATTTGAAATCCCTCCTTTACTTTACCATTTTCAATCATGGTAGCTCCAAAAAACAACTTCGCTTCATTACTGAACATAGAGATGCCGTATTCCTCACTCAACGCGATGCAGGATTGCGCATGGTTCAATGTATCCTGGATATGTCCACAATACAAGGACACAAAGCTGTTGATAAATGAGCATAACGCCTGGGTGTAGGAACGTTGGAGTACATTAGCTTTCTCCAGTGCCCTTTTGGCTCGTTCCAGTGCTTGATCTGGGTAACCCAGATACCACAAGACATGGCTGCTTTGAATCATACTGAAAACCTCTGGGTCTGATCCGATCAATCGGCTGAGAGTGCCCCTATCCGTAGCTTTGTATAGCGATATGGATTTATCGAAAGACTCCAGGCTAAGTGCAAGCTTCCCCACATAGATTGAAGTTTGCCCTATCAGCCGGTATGCTTCCATAAGAACTTCATTGACCTGTAGTGATTTGGCGATGCTTAAAGCTTCCTGGGCAAAGTGAAGGGCGTCCTTTGCTTTGCCTACAAATAACTGGTGGACGATCACACCCCGAAGTGCCTGAAATAAGCTCATGCTATCTTTTTGCTGTTCGGCCAGTTCCTTCATTCGACAACTGGCCCTGTAGGCCGATGATGATGAAAAACCTTCGGTCATGATGAGCACCGGCGCCTGGATGGCCAACAATTTTAATTCAAGGTTTGAACGGTCCTCTTCGTTCTCTATCTTTTCTATCAAGGTCAATCCACGTTGCATACAAGTCAGTGTCTGGTCATAAGCCAGGTGTTGTCTCACCTTATCTCCGGCAGCGATCCAATACACCACCGCCTCGTGAAACATACCCGCCTTTTCAAAGTGATAGGCAGCCACTTCGGGATGGTTTTCCGCTAGAACAGGTATTTTTTGTGTTAAAGACTCGGCAATACGCTGATGAAATTGTTGTTGCTGACTCTTTAGTAGCGATTGGTAGGCAACATCTCTGATCAGTGCATGTCGAAAAGTAAAAGTAGCCTTAGGAGGTACTCCGCGTTGTAAAAGTAATTCTGCTTCAACCAGTTCTTTAAGGCATGCACTCATAGCCTTTTCCTGCATGTGAGAAGCAGCATTGATCAGTTCATAACTAAATTCCCGGCCTATGACGGCCCCAATCTGTGCAATCTTTTTGGTGTGTGACATGCTATCCAGCCGCGCCACCAACGAGTCGTGTAAAGTGGATGGAATGGATAATGAAGAGACAGGACCGCGAAGCTCATAATGATCATCATGCTCTTGCAATATTTCCGATCCCAAAACCATTTTAGTGAGCTCTTCGACAAAAAGAGGGATACCGTCGGTTTTTTGGATAACTTGATCAATTATTTTCTGGGGCAGTTGTTTATTGCCAGCTATTTTTATAATGATCTCCCTAACAGCTTCTCCGGGTAAATTAGATAGAGACATTGGAGTGATATGGGGCTTCATATGCCACGGTGGATTGAACTCGGATCTAAAACTCAATACGGTGAGAATATTCAATGTGGGTGGCTGATTGATCAATTGGCTAATAACTTCCAGAGAGGAAGAGTCCATCCATTGAATATCTTCAAAGACCAACAATAAATTCTGTTCAACGGATCGCTCCAGGTACATGTGGATGAATGCTCCAATGATCTTTTGCTTTTGCTGCTCTACCGAAAATGGCGTTGGTTGATAAATAGTCCCCTCCAGAGAAAGGGCCAGGATATTGGCAAAAAGGGGTACCATCTCCTCCAGAGAAAAACCATATTGTAGCAGGAATCCCTCAAGCCGGCTTATCTTATCAACGGAAGGCTCGTCATCACTCAATTGTAGAGCCACATGTTTGATTGCTTCTGCCAGGGGATAGAAGGCCGTTCCTTTATGATAAGGGGAACACTGATGAGCATTAAGCCAGGCATCACTATCTGCGGCGACATGAGCCATTAAAGCTTGCAAGATGCGGGATTTACCGACACCGGGCTGGCCACTTAATAAAACTACCTGTGATTTGCCCTGTGTGGTTCTTTGCCAAAGTTCCTTTAGTTGCTTAATTTCATTATCTCTACCCACTATAGGGCCCTGGTCCAGGCCATTTTGACTAGCTTCAAACCTGCTTTTTGCCATGTTTTCATGAATAACCTGGTAGATCCTCAATGGCGTAGGAATACCTTTAACAGAATGTTCACCTTTGTCTTCACATAAAAAAAATCGTTGTACAAGTTTATAGGTATCAGCACTGATGCACATTGTATTCGGTTCGGCCAACCCCTCAAGCCGTGCTGCTATATTGGGGGCAACACCCAGGGCAAGTGGTTGACCTTGACCGGTGCCTCCCATATCGCCAATTACCACATGTCCTGTGTGAATCCCAATCCGGGCTGAAATACCGGGACGGTTGGATTCTTCCAGATGTTTGCTGAATCGCTGAACTGCCTCTAAAATCCCCAACCCCGAACTCAGGGCCCTGTGTGCATCATTTTCATGTGCCACCGGATAACCGAAGTAGACTAAAATACCGTCTCCCAGGTATTGGGCAACATGCCCTTCATACCGGGCTACAACTTTTTCGCAGACGTTCTGATATTCAGTAATTACCGCACGCAGGTCTTCGGGATCCAGTTCATTGGATAAGGCTGTAGATCCTACCAGGTCACAAAACATGACTGTCAGATGCCTTCGTTCAGCTTCGTTTCCTCGTTCGTGTTTAGACGCTTCAGCAGGTTGAGGCAAGGTGGATGCTTGTTTTTGCAAAATTGTCACACCACAATTACCACAGAACTTAAATCCGGGAGGGTTTTCAAACCCGCAGGAAGGGCATAGTAAATGTTGCGGCTTTCCACAATTGCCACAAAATTTTATTCCATCAGGGTTCTCAAAATGACAGTTTGTACAGATCATGCCAAGGTTAATACTTAACAGACAATACTTATTAGTTCGGTTTGATAACTATGCCTATTATCAGGCCCGTGCATTCCATTAGGTTATTATCTAAGCAATGTACCGGTTGAAGCCTGGAGTCTCATAAACGCTGCATTCATGCGCATAAACGACTCTCCCTGATTAAAGCAATAGAATAATAAAGAAGAATAAAATGCCCTTTTCATATAGCAACAATTAGTTGCATTTATTCTAAAATAAAGGGCAATTCCGGTATTATAAAGGAGTCTAGGACGAAGGCCTGCATTTTTTGTCCGAACAAGCTGTTTTATTTATCGGAGATGTTTTGCAAAACTTTGATCTGTTACTCAAGCATATAAAATTTTGTTAGTAAGCCAATTGCTCTTATCCCAATGGCTTGAATCATTCCGGATGGTTGAATTAAAATCTCCATTTAAAATTCGTAATTTCATACTTGACAATAACTACTTATGAACAGTTGTTATGAAAGGATCTATTCTGAAGATTGTTTTTATAAGCATATTTTCATTGGTCAGCTCTTTTGTCTCCTATGGACAAATTGTAGATTTAGATAGTGATAATCCTTACAAAAAAGTATTCGTAGATACCGATGATTTTGATGCCTCTTATTTAACTGTCCTGGAAGAATCGTGGGATAAAGTGAAGGATGATACGATTGGACTTTCTATGTTAAACGATCTTGCCTATTACTGGCATACACGTAATTTAAACACTTCTCTTGCCTTTGCTAAAAAAGGATTGATTTTATCTGCTTATAAAAACAATCCGTTATGGGAAGGCAGGTTTCAGATTACCTTAGGCAGTATTTTACTGAGGATGGAAAAATTAGATAGTGCTTTTATAGTACTTAAAGATGCAAAAAACAAAGTGAAGGAAGAAGACCTGGCCTTTTTAAATACACAGCTGGGGTATGTCTTCGAGCGTAGAGGTGAATTGGACAAAGCAGCAGATTATGCGCTGGAATCTTTACGGCTTGGAGAGAAATTGCATGATAAAAAGGCCATTGCCCTGGCCTATAGCGACCTTAGCAATATTTTTTGGAAGCAATCAAAATTTGAAAAGGGTCTGGAATACGGATTGAAGTCTATCAGCATTTTTGAAAAGCGTGGCATCAAAGATCTGGATTATGATTTTACGCTGTATGTGGTCGGCAATAACTATTTAGAACTTGGAAAATACGAAGAGGCCCTGGCCTATTATAATCGTTCTATTGAAATGGGAGAGCAATATGGTTTCTATAACAATTTGAGCGACGTATATATATCATTAGTGGATCTGAATGTATATCTAAAACAATTTGAAGCCGCAGAATCTGCTGGGGCTTACGCGGTTAAATATGCCGAACTTTTGGAAAATAATTTTATGATCATGCGTTCATGGTTATCCATAGGAAAACTTCAAAACCTCGAAGGAAAAAGTAAGGAAGCTATACAAAGCCTTCAAAAAAGTATTAAAGTGGCGACCCAGGATTTTGGGGATGAGTACTATTTAAGCCAGGCCTATGAAGCTTTGGGCGTAGCCTTTGCAGCAACTCAGGCTTATGAAGAAGCCTATCAAGCATTTATTAAATATGATAAGCTAAAAGACAGCATTTTTACGGCTGAGGCTGACCAACGTATCTCCCATCTTCAAACGGAATTTGATGTCGCTCTCAAGGAAAGCACAATCAAATTGCAGGAAACAGAATTGGCGCAACAGAGTACCAGGCAGACAATTATCATCGTAATCGCCAGCTTCCTATTATTGTTTGTATTGGTCCTATATAAGAGTTACCAAAACAATAAGAAGAAAAATGCTTTGCTGGAGAGGCAAAACAAAGAGAAGGAGTTTTTATTGAAAGAGATTCATCATCGGGTAAAAAACAACCTGGAAATCGTTTCCAGTTTATTGGCTTTACAATCGGCACAATTGACTGATGCCAATGTAGTGAATGTAATGCAGGAAAGCCAAAACAGAGTGCAATCCATGAGTATGATTCATCAGAAATTATATCAAGGAACCAACCTTTCAACCATTGAAATGAAGGGTTACTTTAATAACTTGGGAACGCATGTGTTGGATTCATTTGGTATGGAAGAGCAAGTGAATTTAACATGTGAAATGCAGGCTTTGGAATTGGATGTGGATACAGCTATTCCCTTGGGATTAATTGTTAATGAGCTCCTGACCAATGCTTTGAAATATGCTTTTCCTGATAACAGGAAAGGTGAAGTAAAATTGGCGTTGGAACAAAAAGATAAGGAGCTTTTGTGTCTGGAAGTCTCAGATAATGGCATAGGACAAAGCATGAATGAAAAGATTGGTGAGACTGGCTTTGGTATGCGGCTAGTTAGTTTATTATGCCAGCAGTTACAGGGGAAAATGAATCGTATGATGAAAGACGGCACCTCGATATCCTTTGAATTTAAGATCGAACATCATAACAGTTAAACCGTTTGCAGTCGTTTAAGTAATTCTTCTCTATATATTTTACTTATTGGGATGGCTCTTTTTGCCACAACAACATAAGTGCTACCCACCTCATCAATTTGTGAAATATTAATTATAAATGAGCGATGGATCCGCATGAAATGCTCTTTTGGCAATTTTTCATCCAGCGTTTTTAATGTCATTACCAACAAGTAATTTTTGTCTTTAGAATAGATACGGCAATAGTTACGCTCCGCTTCAACATAAAAGATATTGCTGATAATAATTTTCAGCATCTTTTCGTGGTGTCTCACGAAAATTGAATCACTTAGTATATACCGGGAATCCGGGTTGTTCTTTACAACATTTTCCCTACCCTCATTATCACCGATTCGGCTTAGGGTAAGTTCTATTGCACGCTGTAAGTCAAGTTTTTTAAACGGTTTTGAAATGAATGCCTGGGGTTTCGTAGATTTAGCGCGGTTAAAATGTGCTTCATCCGCATTGGCGGTAATATAAATAATTGGGGTATCGTATTCTTTTTGTATCTGTTGCGCCGTTTCAATTCCATCGAGTTTCCCTTTAAGGCGGATATCCATCAGTATTATATCCGGTTCGTTTTCTTTTATAAACAGCAATGCTTCTTCACCTCGAGAAATGATCCCAATTATTTCATAACCAAGTTTTGTCAATTGTAACGAGATATTTGCCCCAATGATCATTTCATCTTCGATGATAAGGATTTTTGTAGCTGATTCTTTCATAAGAAAAGGAAGGGTTTCAAATTTAGATGAAAATATAACCTGTGATTGCAAATTTGGCTAAATCAAACTAAACAAGTGTTGGGACAGAAGAAAATTAAACCCCATACTCACCGGACCTTCGTTGGCCATCCAAAACGAAACCTGAATCGGAGGTAACATTTTTGGTATTATCAAACAGCATATTACACAATGAGTATTTACTACATTCTAAGTTAGCAAAATTGCAACTTTATTAAAACCTTAAATGGTTTTCCAAAAAAGACTTAAACAATTTCCAAAAGAAGAAATCAAACTGATGCCACATTTCTTAATTAACATTATCTGGTAAACAGGTTGTAAAGAACCTCACCAGAAAGTGCCCGCATTTGACTGAGTCATGTGCCAAGAGATCATAATATTAACCTCGGGATGCCTTCAATAGTTCCTATAGATGAAAAAGATGAAGAGAGACTTGAAAAATAGGAGTAGAAGGTAATCTGGAAACTATCAAAGATGGACTAAATGTGCTGAAGGAATTGGTTGGTGAAGCATTCATGGCCCGTGCGGAGCAAATGAGATGATCCTTAACAACGAAATGAACTTTGCAGGAACCTCTTTGGTTTCCTGCAAAGTTCATTTTCAAAGTTAGTGCCACATGTCCCACTTGATCTTCCATTCACCATGCTCATCTTGTTCCCAAACAATTAACATGTTGCCTTCAATTTTAACCTTGTCGTTGCTACCCGTATTTTGATAGATCATAAAATAACTACCAATCTCATTGGCATGTCCCGGAGCGGTCAATTCAAAGCTTATATCTTTAGTTGAGACTTCAAGCACAGAACCTTGTTTGAAACTTTTCAGATAAAACGAACGAATTTGCTCAATACCCATGATTGGTTCTATTCCACCGGGGGGGAGCAGTATGGCATCGGCAGCATATGCAGCGCAAATTTTGTCAATGTTCTTTTCCAAATGACCTTTTAAGGAAGCATCATTTACAGCCTTTGTTTCTTTTTGCACGCTTTTCGCAAGATCTTCCGGCTCTTGAGCCATGGATAGTTGTGTACTCAATACCATGATCATAAAGATTGTTTTACTCATAATTTTTAAAATTAAATTCTGAGTAAAATACGGGAATGGATCATTGGAATATTCAATAGTAACATTGGTGTAACTAGCTAACATATTGGTTATCTGTCCAATTGAATTAACTTTATAGTATGAAAGCTTATGACTATGATTGTCCGGTGGAAGCCACCCTGGAGGTTATCGGAGGTAAATGGAAAGCAACTTGCCTTTATTATCTCATTGAAGGACCTAAACGGTTTAGTGAACTAATGGAGCTTCTCGAGACCGCTTCATCCAGAATTCTATCCAAGCAACTCAAAGAACTTGAGGAACATGAGGTCATCAAGAGGAAGATTTATTCTGAAGTTCCGCCAAGGGTGGAATATTCTCTTACTGACTATGGAAAGACCTTGCTTCCTTTGATCGAAATGATTTGTGATTGGGGAGAAAGAAGATTGGAAAAGACAGGTAAAAAAGCTATTTATAACGAATCACATTAGACCTGATTTTAATTCATATTCAATATTCAGAAGATAAAGCGATTAGGTTTCAATTTACAACAATCTGAACTTCAAAATCCTTCTAGGCGTTTGACCGGCGCTCCTCGTCTTTGTAAAGGAATTCACCTGTTTATCTACCCTAAATTTAGATCCATGAAAGTACGAGGAACTATCTCTCTTTATGGTGATGGCTTGTGGCGATAATGATGATGGGGATCCTAACTTGGGAGTTTTTTCCAATATTAGTCCTGTCATTATTAGGGTCATTGAGCTGGTTGGGAAATAAATTGAATGTTGTATAAAATAAAAGAGGCTGTCTCAAAAGTATTTGAGTAGCCTCTTTTGTTTTTTATAAGGTTTAATTTTTGATTTTTTGTTTTCAATTCTCCCTGTGGCAAGTTGAGACTGGGGGATAGAAAAAACATGGTTTTA
>JAUJEA010000010.1 GCA_030442035.1 Splendidivirga corallicola | reverse complement strand
ACCTGCGAGGAGATGGTTCAGGCAACTTCGCAGGGCATTATCCTTATGAAAGTGGGTTATATGCCGACGGAGATGTAAAGCGAACCTCATTGATCCACATCAACGGGCAATCTCATTTGCTGGTGGCCATCAATAATGGACCATTGAAGATTATTCGTATTCGTTCAACAAGTACAGAAAACGTGAATACTCAGATTGCAAGTAATTTTAAATTAAATCAGAAACCGTGAAAATAATTAGAGTTGTATTTTTCTTGTGTTTGTCTACCTCTCTTCAGGCACAATTTCTGGAAGAGAGCAAGGATGTCGGTATAGAGCATGTATGTCATGATCCGAACCAAATGTCTGCGGGGGTAGCCTTTTTCGATTTCAACAATGATGGATTCGAAGACATTGTAGTGACAGGAAGCGTGAACCGAAACAAGGTATTCGAGAATCAGGGAGATGGCACGTTCAGTGACGTAACCGAGGCGCTGGATCTTGAAGAAATACATAATTTCAATACCACAGGTGTAATTACAGCAGATTTTGACAATGACGGATTTACCGATCTCTATTTCGGTACTTATCTGGGTGACCGGAGTTATCTTTTTTGGAATGAAGACGGCAAGCGCTTTAAAGAAGCCGCGGTGTCAGCTGGTTTAGATGATATGTTCATGGGAACCTCATTTGCAGTTGCTGATTACAATCTCGATGGCTATCTGGACTTATATGCAGGAAATTATGGAGGATCAGATTTTTTATATAAAAATAATGGTGACCGAACATTTAGTGATCAGGGTCATCTCCTGGACTATGGAGAAGGTGTTGGTTCAGCTTTAGCTGTAGCATTTTCAGATGTGGATACAGATGGGGACATGGATATCCTATTGGGAAATGAATTCGATCAAATACCTCAACTCTCTAATCTACTCTTTATTAATAACTACCCGGAGAATTCATTTACAGAAGTGTCTGAACTTATGTCCTGGGATTTACGGATCAATACAATGGGTATAGCAACCGGGGATTATGATGAAGATGGGGATTTTGACTACTATGTAACAGATATATCAGATAACTATTTTTTTCAAAAAAACGAAGGACTCAAACTCGAAGAAAAAGCATATGCCCTAGATGTAGCTAATGATGGAAGCACCAGTTGGGGAACTGTTTTTTTTGATTTTGACAATGACACATACCTAGACCTTTTTGTAGCGAACGGTAATATAGGGGCGTCTATAACTGAATCAGAAGAAGATAGACTATTTAAAGGTAGTGATACCGGTGTTTTTTTGGATATATCCGAATCCCAAAAAGTAAACAGTAGTTTTCGATCCAGGGGAGTGTCTACGGGTGATTATAATAACGATGGAAGAATGGATATTCTGGTAGGTGTGATGTGGTACGAGTCAGCTAAATACGAAAATTCTCACAACCTGCTTTATAGGAACCTGAACGAAACGGGCAATTGGCTCAAACTAAAGCTGGAAGGAGTTCAAAGTAACCGGGATGCATACGGAGCGTTCATCAAAGTAACAGCTGATGGCAGGACTTTTATTCGAGAGCAAACAGGCGGAGGCAGCTATATGTCGCACAACAGCAAAACCATTCATGTTGGCCTGGGCGATTATGATAGCGTGGAAAAGTTGGAAGTTCACTGGCCTAATGGGGCCATAGATAGTTATGAAAACTTGGAAGTGAATACTACTTACCTTGCCGTTGAGCAAAGCCAATTGTTTGCTTATTCCAGTCAACGTATCGACTTATGTCAGGATGGCTCTATTACTATCGGTGAAACAACCTATACTGAGGAAGGGATATATCGGGATACCCTCCGGGACAACACAGGGCTTGATAAAATTGTTATTATGAGAGTAGCGCGGACTGAAACTCCCTGTGTTATCACAGCTATTGAGGATGAGGTACTGGAAAATCAATCCCTAAACCTCTATCCAAATCCTGTGCACGACTATTTTAATATTAATTTACCCTCAGGGAAATTCGCTCGGGAATCGGAAATACAATGGACCTTGATCGATATGAATGGAAGGGTGGTACGACAGGGTTCTCAACGCTTGAATCGTTCATATCAATTGAAGATTTTTGGTCTTGGAGGCCTGCCTAAAGGTACATATTTTGTCAAAGTGAATCAATCTCGAGTGATGTTGGATTATAAAATGGTATTGAAATGAACAAAGCCATTATTCTTTTTGCAACCCGCAGTAGGTTGGTTACAAGTGTATTGCATGCTCAGTTTGCCGAGCTATCTGAGACTTTGAGAATCAATTATCTAGACTATGATACCAACTTCATATAAATTGTAAGGACCCTCCTGGGCCATAACAATCTTGGCTTAGAGGACATTTACATTTTTTAGAGAGGAGTTAAAAAATGATAAAACGAATGATTATGAAAAAAACAAATAACCTATTGATCTTGATTGGTCTGCTTTTTCTGATTTTTGCATCTTTCGGAGTAAAGGATCAACCTTTGGATGAGAATGTCCAAAACATAGGAACAAGTCAATTGGAGAATAATACGCCTGATATGGAGACAAACAGATTATCGGGTGACCTTTATAAGATAGGTGTCCCGCTTGATCTTGATGATGCCATAGCGCAAAATGGCAACTCCAAAGTGACTATACAATCTCTTTTGGAAGAAATGGTTTCCAGGGAGTCGATTGCCAGATTGCCCATGCCGGCATACAAGAACCTACAGGCCTCCAGTTATGACAGACGCACAGTAAGCCGGGATCAAGGTTGGCATGCTAATGGGGATCGCTCATATTTTGTAAACGTGGAAGAAAAAGAGGATGGCAGGAATGAGCACGTGATGTTGGATACCAATGGGCCCGGGGCGATCGTCAGGTGGTGGAGTGTGACCAGCAATGTTGACCTGCTCGGTGGTACATTGCGTATCTATATTGACGGTGATAGTGACCCGACATTTTCAGGTACGCTTGAAAACCTGATTGGCGGTGAATTTTTTGCCACTGCACCGTTGTCTATGGCCTTAGCTGAGGAAAGTGACAAAAAAAAACGTGGCCGTAATCTTTATCTGCCCATCCCTTTTGCAAAATCTATCAAGGTGACCTATGAAAGGTCCGATGGCAAAAAGTTGGTGGAAGGAGAGCCAGCCTGGCCCAATGACGCAGTCTTCTACAACATCAACTACCGGTTGTATGAAAGTTCGGTTCAAGTGGAATCCCTTACCCCTGAAAGCTTGAAAGCGGCAGCAGGACTTATCAAAATAACTCAGGAGAAATTAATGTCGGCTGAAGTCGCTGGCGGTTCAACGGTAAAAAGCCTGAGCGGGAAGATCCCTCCGCGTGAAACCAAAACGTTGGAACTGAACGCAGCGTCTTCCAAGGGCGGTGCACTCAATCGCATTTCGATGAAGATCAGCGCAGAAAACCTTCCCCAGGCATTGCGCTCTACTGTTTTGGAGATTTCCTTTGACGGAGAGCGGACGGTGTGGGTTCCAGTGGGGGACTTTTTCGGTACGGGATATCAAATACGTAAATCAAAAAGCTGGTATGGTTCCGTGGATGAAAACGGGTTGCTGCTTAGCCAATGGATCATGCCGTTTGCAGAGAAAAGTATCATAAAGCTGCGCAATTTGGGTGATCAGGAAGTCAATGTTGATCTGGGAGAGGTATCCATGGTCGATTGGGAATGGGACGAACGCAGTATGCATTTCGGTTCGGCCTGGCGCCAATACACGAACATCAACTCCAAACCAGACCGGGACCTCAACTATGTCACACTTCAAGGTGTGGGGGTCTATGTCGGTGATGTGTTGACCCTGTTTGATATCAGCCCTAAGTGGTGGGGTGAGGGCGATGAGAAGATCTTTGTGGACGATGACACATTCCCTGTTCATTTCGGTACTGGCTCTGAGGACTACTACGGTTATGCCTGGTGCCTGGGTGCCCCTTTTTCGACACCCTTTGTGATGCAGCCTGATGGCTCGGGAAATGAAACCACAGGCTTTACTATCAATGCCCGTTATCGGCTTTTGGATGGTATTCCTTTCAATAAAAAATTTCACTTTGATATGGAGTTGCAGCACTGGACAGAATCTCGTTTGAACTATGCGCCCACGGTCTATTGGTATGCACGTCCCGGAGTAAAAAGTAATATTGCACCGGCACCTGAGGCAGCCAATTATCCAGTGGCTTTGACACCTGAAGATGTAAAATAAATTATTGTAAGATTATTTCATGATAAAGCCTGGATGAGTGTATGAGTCTTAGTTTGGATCAAGCAATATTTCCAGGGAGTGATTTCACTAATCAGGTAATTCTAACGTACAACTTTTGGAAAGTTTCAAACTTTCCAAAAGTTAACCGCCTGCTTATGAGTAAATTCAGATTAAATGTTTGATTCAGTTATTGACAGCTCCGGTTCATTGAAGTTGGACTATGGAGGGTTACCCCCCAGATTTTCCGATTGATCCCTTAGTTTTTGAACGACTTGTTCATAGGAGTGCACAAGTGTTTCATTAGATAGCGAACACTGTGCCTCTGTTGTCATCAAATAATAGGTAATAAATGCTCATGATCTTATGATGACAACACAACAAATCTAGTCTGAGGGTAATGAAAAGAATAATGAACAAGCCTGTTTAGTCCCCCTAAAAAAGCCCTCGCTACAGTAATAAGTAGCAAGAATGTAGTATAAAAACTAATAACCTATATGTTTAAGTCCGGCAATTAAACCTTGCTTTCGTAAAATTTAATATCACTATCTTTTTTACTTTATCCTATCACACAAACTTTGCAAGTTTCTTGATCCATTCGATTAAAAGCTTGCAAAGCTGGTCGTTTTATTTTTCCGAAAAAAAGAAAAAAGCCACGGCAATTTATCTTTAATCTTAAGTCTTTTATCCAAAATCTTGCCTAAACAAGGCAATCAGCCTTTCTAACAATATCAAATGATACTTTTTTAAGACCGACTATCTACACAAAAATAATTGAAATTGAAGCACTAGGAAAAATCGGGCAAATACCACAGGTGGTAAAAACAAAATCAAATTTCCTAAGACCCACCAGATCGACCAAAACGGAAAGAAAATCAAAGGAGGAAAAGAGATTGAAGTAAGTGTGTCCTTTTTTTACGAAAACAGGTGAGACAAAGGTGCTTATTGCTCCAGGTTTTGATGATCAGGCTTGGATAATTACGGACCTATTCATTACCCTCTCCAACAGATCACCTGGGTACATTCTGCTTGTAGGTTAAACCCAGCAATCCTCGGACTAGTAGAGCCTCGTGTAGTATTGCTGTTCTGCCATTTAACCTATTGTACCGTTTCAACAACCCTTTATAATACAACGATTTACAAGTTTAAGGTGTCCTATCCCTACAGGACAAAAATTTACCGCTATGAAAACAACAAAACCCCCTTTCATTCCGTTGCTATGCACAATCATACTGTTTCAATTCACCAACTGTGATACTGCAGCACCTGTCCAGGAGGTTCTGGAAGGATACAGAGAGATAGAACTTCCTACCAACAACTGCCAGCCGGCTACATTCCAAAAGACTGCTGTAGTCACCAATAAGATGGGCTTTATTCGTACTTCGTTCTACAATGACAAAGATTTTATCATTGTTACCGATGTTGGGAATAATCAGTTCGGATGGCAAGCCTGCAACCTACCCATTCAGCTTCAGCGTGATTCGATTGAAATTGTGTACGATGGGCAACTTTTTAAGACCACTACGGCCATTACACTTGCCTATCAACCAATTGAATTAACCAATGTTTACATACGATCAGATTAGTTGACTATTTAATCCACTAAACCTTAAAAACTATGCAAAGAGTTATTCAGATAGGTATGTGCGCATACCTCCTGGTCTTGTCATTCAATTTTGCTATGGGACAGGCCAGTTTTAAATCTCAGGTTGCAATGCTCAGTCAAAAAGATCATCTAAAGATCAGCCAATTGCTCAACAACTACGAGGTATTTACCTTAGACAACAGTAGCATCAACCGACATACCAAAGCCAAAAAACAAGGCATCAGCTTTCAATTAGAGATTAACAAGAATTTCACCTGGGATCTGGTGTTAGAGGAAAATGACGTAAGGGCACCGGATTACAGGGCTTTTAGAACGACAGAGAACGGTCCGGTGGAGGAGCCGTACCATGCCTGTAATACGTATAAAGGGCACTTGGCTGGAGATGAAACTTTGAAGGCCCGCTTAACCATCGACAAAGAACAGCTAACCGGCTATATTCACGATGCCAAAGGCATGGTATTCATTGAAGCACTTTCGAGATTTACCCATGACAAAGCACATCAAGATAAATTCGTGGCCTATTGGCAGGCCGATATTAGACCGAATGCCTCCGCTGAATGTGGTACACAGGCTATAAAAAATTCGATTGATGGTATCATCGGTGAATCTTCGCGCCAACAAAGGGCCATTCCCGGAGAATTTAATTATGTTATTGAATTGGCAACCGACGCCGACTTTGAATGGTTTCAGGAATTTGGGAACAACTCGAACCAGGAAGTATTAGGGAGAGTGAATCTAATGGAGGGCGTTTATGAAGACCATTTTAATCTATATTACCTGGTTGTATTCCAAAATGTCTACACCACCTCGAACGACCCATACGATGAGGTGATCTCTAACAACGGTGAGGTGATCAACGAGTTTCGAGACTTTTGGAATCAAAATCGCACCAATGTCCATCGGGATGTGGCTTTCTTTTTTTCAGGTAAAGACCTGCGTACAGGCCTTTTGGGTACTCTTGATCTATTCGGTGAGGCTGCCGGTGTGGGCGTAGTTTGTACGAATGCATCCAACGCTTATGCTGTTACCGACCTGCACGCGAACGATTTTAATACAGTTGCTCATGAAATTGGTCATCTGCTTAACTCGCCGGCTAATCACCCCGACGGACAAAATTGTGGTACACCCAACCAAACCCTTATGTGTCCTATTGGGGCTGTCGCCTTCCTGGATTTTTCGAACGCTTCTGTTACGCGCATTGGTAACTATTTAATCTCGAACACTGCTTCTTGTCTCAGAGGACTTATTAGTGTGGTATCGAACCATGATAGGATCTGCCATGACCGAAATACACAGATGCATTTAACACCGGCTAGCTTGCCCAACACCATTCGAACATTGAAGACAAGCAGCAATTTGACCATCACCTTTAGTTCCGGCTCCATTGTGAATGTCAAAGCAACCACACCAAGTACAAGCAACACACAATGGATACAGGCCACCTTTACACACAACACCACCGGTGATGTGATTACAATTCGAAGGAATCAATTACCGACCGGCCCTGCTTCGGCGAGCTTTGGTATCAGTACCACACCTTCATGCGCCAATGCCAACCAGGTGGTTACCCTGGTCGCCAACATTAACAATGTAGATTACAATTGGGTCGTCAATGGTGGTACATTATTGAGCGGTCAGGGCACACAGGGTATTACCGCCAGAATGGGTAATAGCGGGGCAATGTTTGTACATTGCACAGTATCCAACGGCAATGATGATTGTGGCGGGCCGGCAGGTACCTCTTCCGTGTTGGTGCCCAACTGTTTTACATTCAGTACACAAGCAGGCATAGAAGTATTTCCAAACCCGGCAAAGGGTAAAATAACGTTGCAATCTTCCGAACAGGTAGTTTCCCTGGAAATACGATTAATTGATACTATGATGCGTGAGAGAAAACGCCTGTTTATTACCAAAAATCAGACAATCCCTATTTCGGATCTCAAGCCTGGTGTATATTTTCTGAAATATAGCGGGAACGGCCAGGAGTGGACCGAAAGGATCATTGTTCAATAAGGAATCCATTTACTTCGCTGGTTGACAGGATGGGCTAAAACATTTATCTTTTAGCCCATTTCTTACCATAGTTCTGATCCTGTTCTGGTGCCGGCTTCCGGTCAATCAGTTTTTGTATCATAAGTGCGTTGGTTGCAGGATCACTTTGCTTAAGCCAGGATTAGTGGATCGTACTACTCCTCTACTGGCAAGGGGCCGTGAAGCATTACCATAGTAACTCCTGAGATTTTCTTCTTTGGAGGGCAATTTTAAGGAGTTAATTTATGCTTTCCTCTATCAGATATAAAATTGAAGGCTAGTTCAACCTGCACCATAATTTTGGAAATAGTGTTTAAAGTAAGACCCTCACTTCTACTTCTCCAATATTAAATGTTAACGTCAGCTTAATCCGGATTGTGAAAGGTCTGTCAAACCTCAATTACAGTTTTATGCAAGGGAATTCACAAAAATGGCTTTATTAGGGTATTTCTGTTATTGTTTATTAACTTTTGAAAAGTTATTTATTTTGCCCTCTTATATTTGGAGATAGATAAGGTACCTGAATTGAAAATAAGTGTCAGGTTATGGCACTTAGCAAATTGTTAGCTTTAATTAGAAAAAATTAGAATCTAATATTAAATGAAATATAAATATATAATATTTGACTGCGATGGAGTTCTTGTTGATAGTGAGGAAATTTCTAATACTGTACTTATAGAAATGGCTAAGGAAGTTAACGCTGAAATCAAAATGGAGTATGCACTTAAGAATTTTGCTGGAAAATCGCTAAGAAGTAGTTTCAATTATATTGAAAACCTTATCGGGAAACAACTACCAAGTCATTTTGAAAATGACTTTAGAAAACGGACTTTCAATGCATTTAAAACTAAACTTAAACCAATTAAGGGAATACATGACCTACTAAATAATATTTCCGTGCCTTATTGTGTTGCCTCAAGTGGCCCATTAGAGAAGATAGAATTAAACTTAACGATCACAGGATTAATTGAAAAATTCGAAAACCGAATATTTAGTTCTTACGAAATTGGCAGTTGGAAACCTAATCCGGGAATTTTTGAGTATGCATCAAAAAAAATGGGATATAAACCTAACGAATGTGCAGTTATTGAAGACAGCATTGCAGGGGTAAAAGCTGCAAGGAAAGGAGGATTTGATGTGTTTGGATTCACTAATAAAAAAAATCAAACGGACTTTGAAAATGAAGGGGCAAAAGTATTCTTCGAAATGAATAAGTTGAAAGAATTACTAATCAAATGAGTAAAATAGTCAATACCAACACTATACAAAAAAACGTTTTATTCTAACCGTTAAAATTATTAGTATCCACTTTGTCCCAATAGTCATCATCTATACCTATCGTTTTATTCCAACATAAGTTCACGCAAAATGGAAATACGCTAAGATTCCATTCTTCAGGCTTTTCAAATAACAAAGACCTGAGCTACACAATTCGTACATGTATTCCTCAATATTCAGTATAAAATAAATAAGGATTAAAAGACTTTGTCGAGCCTAGTTATAGTCCTTTTAGTCTACCTATGATCGTAGGTTGAATGTGGCGTTCCTGCAACCTTGATATGCTCAAGGTCCTCACTTTTTCGGGATACATTTTTTCAAACAGATTTTTTTGGATTTGCTTACCAGGCTATTCGCACTTTCTTTATTGCCTTACAACATGTCCTATTCAGTTTCAATAATGAAATAGTACCTGGAAGCGCGGATTATATTGAAAATTTGCTAATTTAAGATTATGAAATGTGAATGTGGCGATGAACTCAAATGATATTGAGTAACTTGATGGTATATTTCCCGGGAATTGGGTAAAGATATATACTGGGCTATGGGGTCTCATTACAGTCGAATTAATGGCGCTACATAAACCCTGGAAGTTCATCAAACAAATAGATGATGGCGATGTGAGGTAACAAAGTTTCCAACTGAAGAAAACTAGCTTAGCGAGTCAAACGTGTATTGTGCCAGTAGGTGATGGTTGGATGGATTTGTATGGATTACTATGGTCTGCCATCTGTGAATTATTCAATATTTAAAGCTTTTCAACTAAGATTCGGTCATTAATGAAATGCCTTATTATCAGAACCGTTACCTTATATCATAGGGTGCTTTGACCCCTTTTATATAAAGATTGTGAATCTTGATTTTAAGAAGTTATGGGAATAAGAGTTAAACTTATAATCACCATCCTCATTGTAGCCCTGGCTGGTGCTTCTGTCGGTATAGTCGGTTATCATTCCAATCATTTGATTGCGTCTTCATACGATATTGTGTCGAACGAATCGTCTCCCAAACTTTTTCTATTAAGTAAGATCTCTAACCAGATAAATCGAATTCAAGCGGAAGCAATTAGCCATGCGCTACTAAAACTCACGCAATATGATGTCGAGAATGCCTATGTTTCCGATATCTCGAAACAGGCTAATGAAGAGTTGGAGCAAATGCGGGAAGCTTCAAAAAAGCTCTTGCAATATTTAAAATCTTTGAAAGATGTTGATTGCTTGCGTTGTAAGGAGGAAGAAAAGAAGTTAGCATATAACGAGATTGAACAGACATCAGCTTTGTTTCTTTCGCTTTGTTCAAAGTTGGTGGCTGCAGTTGACAATGGTAAATCAAAAGTATCCCTTGCCAAGTTTAAAAATGAAATGGAGGTTATAGAGGAAGTTCTACTGAAGATGTTGACGAAGGAAATTGATAAAGAACATGGCATATTAAAGAAGAGAATGGAAATAGCTGCTGACAATGCCAGCTATTCCAATAGACTCATTTTGCTTATTACCGGATTGGCTGTTTTTCTGACCATTGTGATGGGGGCATTATTGGCAAATTCCATTGTTAAACCTATAGTTAAGTTAAAAAGATTTGCACTTTCAGTTGGAAAAGGAGATCTGGATCAGAAAATTCTCATCGAGAGCAATGATGAGATTGGGAGTTTATCAAAGTCATTTCAACAAATGGTAAATGATCTGAAACATACCCTTGAAGAAAAGACCAAATTGGTGAAACTCGCGGCTGAAGCAAAAAATGAGAAACTTCGTGTTAGTGAACTTCAAAAAAGAAATCAAGAATTGGAACAGTTTGCTTATATCTCCAGCCATGATCTAAAAGCACCTTTAGTTAACATTTCCAGTATAATCACCATGATAGAAACGAATGGTGATGTCAAGGAAGATATTGCTTTTCTCATAGATAAGATAAAAAGTACTGTGAGTAGCATGAGGCAAAAAATTGTCAGGCTCAATGAGGTAATTAAATTCAAAAAGAACATAAAGCTTGAGGCTACAACAATTTCATTTTCAGATCATACCCGGGATGTACTCAAGAATCTTGAAGCTCAGATAAGTGAAAGCAACGCTGATATCAGAACAGATTTTCGCAATTGTGATACCATTGTTTTTCCTTCTGTCCATTTATACCATATTCTGATCAACCTTATATCCAATGCTATAAAGTATAGAAAACCATTTATAAAGCCCATCATTGAGGTGACAACCACTGCCAGTGAAGGACACATTTGTCTGATGGTCAAAGACAATGGTCTAGGAATGGACCTTGATGCTTACGGTTCCAAATTGTTTGGTCTATTTCAGCGATTTCATTTGGAGATGGATGGTGATGGAGTTGGCTTACACATTGTTAAGAATATAGTAGAGAGCTATGGGGGCAAAATTCAGGTGGAGAGCAAACCAAATGAAGGATCAACCTTTAAAGTTTATTTGACCTAACACCAATGGTACTATGAGCAAAATCAAAAGAATACTTCTTGTAGACGATGATAATGTAACTAACCTGTTCACCAAATTTGTACTTGATCGATACAACAAAGAATTAGAGATAGATATCTGTTTGAATGGACAGGAGGCCATAAATTATCTTCAAACCACCGACCTTCTTCCGGATCTCATCATACTTGATATCAATATGCCCCTCCTAAATGGATTTGAATTTCTTGATTGGCAGTCTCAGAGCTCCTTTCAAGAAATCTGTGTAGTCATGTACTCAACATCCGATAGGGATGAGGACATACAGCTATCACTTCAATATAAACAGGTAGTAGAATACATAGAAAAACCTTTTGATCTTCAGCAGATCGAAGAGCTCTTCAACAAAATAGAGAACTAAATAGTCCCCAAAAAAAGCCCTCGCTGCAGTAATAAGTAGCAAGAATTTAGTATAAAGACTAATAACATATAGGTTTAGGTCCAGTACTTAAACCTTGCTTTCGTAAAATTCAATATCATTATCTTTTTTACTTTATCCTATCACACAAACTTTGCAAGTTTCCTGATCCATTCAATTAAAAGCTTGCAACTTTGATCGTTTTATTTCTCTGAAAAAAAGAAAAAGCCAAAGCAATTTATCTTTCATCTGAAATCCTTACTAAACCAGGCAATGAGCCTTTCTAACAATATCAAATGATACTTTCTTAGGACCGACTTCTATGTTGAAAAGCAAGAGTTTCCTTTTTTATCAGTAAAATGGGGATCACACCGAAAACAGTTAGCATAGTTATCTTTGCCATATTTGAAAAGTAGGGTAAATATTCCGGAGAATAATTAGCAAATCCTAAAGAATGATCAGCCAATATTTAATCTGACCAGGCTAGGAGCAATCCAAGAAAGTTCTCTTCTTTCTGGCATGTGATTTTCTCAATCAATTGTTTAGAAAATAAACACTATTTGATAAGAATCACTTCTATTTTAGAAGCTTCTTTCGTTATGACTTTCGCTATATATGTACCTTTACCGATACCAGCTAAATCTATTTTGAGGCCATCAGAACTTTTGTATAGTTTGACTGAATATCTTTTCCCAAGAAAATCATAAAACTCAACTTTTGGCTCTCTCACTGCCCCATTATCATTAAAAGTAATGATTAAAATATCGTCTGCCGGATTGGGGAATATTGCAATATTGTTATCGGATGATAGGGCATTGATCGAGGTAATAGTTTCTCGATCTTTTATTTCAACCGTAAAACTATCATTAACAGTTCCACCCTTTCCATCGTCTGCTATGACAGATATATCAGCATTACCAACACCAACTTCCGTGAGTATGAGTGTGCTTTCAGAAATGGCTGCTGTAACTACACTTTCATCACTTGAGGACGCCGACAGATTAAGATCATCGCCATCTGAATCCAAAAAAACTGATGAGATATTAATATTATTAGTTCCAAAACCTTCAGTCAATGACAGGTCCATGATAGGATTCTCAACTTTAGGCGAATTGTTTTGACCACCACCTCCATCTTGTGAGATAATTTTTTGTACATAAAAATCAGAATCTCCGTTCGAAACAATTGTTTCAATATCTGTGTCTTCAAAATCAACTGATCCTTCAAAAAAACCTGAGGTAAATACTTCTTGCTCATAGTTCACTCTGGAGGTAGCATAAGTGTATTGAAATGTTTTTGCCCATTTAAAATCTCCGTCTTCATTTAGTTTTAGTATATAGAGGTCGGTGTCATTTTCAGGAATCAGTATTTCTTCATTTTCTTCACTTCCAACATTCATGTCATCTGAAAATCCACCTGTGATATACATATTTTTTTCAGTATCAACCTCAATCGAAACCCCACTATCATCACTCATGCCTCCCAATGACTTTGATAACAGGAGACTTCCTTGCGGTGATAACTTTTGAATGAATATATCGCTCGCTCCATTTGATTGATGATTCATCGACTGTCCGCCGGGAAATAAATCAGCGCTTCCTGAGAAAAAGCCTGTAGTATAAATGTTATTGTCAGAATCTAGTGTAAAGGAAGTAACTCTATCCGTTTCAAATTTTCCACTTAACAGATTTATTGCACGTTCAAAATTACCATCAGTATCCAATCCAACGATGTAACTATCTACAAAACCAGATGCTGTTAAATTAAATATCCCACTTCCAGGGTTCATATCGACGGTACCCTGAAACAAGCCATGAATGTAGACAGAGTTATTATGTGTTTTTACGGATATACCACCTATGAGCGCATCACTGTTTCCAAATATTTTGATCCACACAAGTTCTCCTGATTCGTTTAATTTCAATAAGAACATATCGGCATTCCCAACCGGAGTTAGTGCCAAATTTTCAGAGCCAATATTAAACTCAATTGGATCAAAATAACCGCCGGTAACATAAATGTTATTTTTATCATCAATGGCAAGGCCGTTAAAAGAGTAATCATCAAGTGGGATTTGTCTGTTCCACAATGGGTTTCCTTCCGGACTTAACTTGGTAATAGTTAATACCAAACCTACATTACTCTCATCATCCAGAATTCCGGATAAATAAATTTCTCCATTCGTATTAACTGCCAGACCTGTCCCATTATCAAAATCTCCATAATCCAATGAATTGACCCAAACCACCTCGCCGTCAGGATCGAGCTTAACGATGAAAATATCTTCATCTACTGCGGAAAGTGTATGTTTATTATTCTCCGAGCCAAGTTCTATTGAACCCGAAAAAGTACCTGTTAGATAGGAGTTGTTGTTATCATCTAACACAACTGTTGCAAAGGCTATATCATCATTAATACCCCCAAAAGATTTTACCCATACGATATCTTGAGCAGAAGTATATACCGAGAGCAAAAGGAAGAACAAAGCAATGGAAATTTTACTCATAGTCAATTGAAAAATTAAGCTCGCATTTTCGAAATCTTAAAAAGTTGAATGCAATTATTTGACAATTGCACCCATTAGCGACAACAATTTATTTAAAGTCAATAAAGATAGTCCAAAATTAATTTTTCACATAAAAAGTTGAAATAAACTAATATTGGAAATTATGCTGGATAAAATTTGTGTCACAATTGGTACGTTCAGGAGTACCGACAATCAGAATAGAGCGATTTCCCATTCCTCGTAGCAGTAGTAGCCCACGAAAAATTATTTGACTTTCTCATTATCCAAACTAAAGGCTACATAAAAGGCACTATGTATTTCGCGAGACTTCATTAGATCCTTTGTAATGGCGCCTTTGAAGCATACATTTATCCATTTGGTGACTAATAATGTGGTTTGGAGACTGTGTAGGGTAATTGGGAAGAATTGATTTTTTATTTTGAAAGAGAGGCACATTTTTGAGTAACCTTCAGATCGGCGAGGTGGCTATGTTTATAAGTGTATAAATTGTTAAGCAGGAATGCCCAAATTGTGGTTATTTGAGCTTTCCTGATTTAAGATAAAGTAACTAAGGATCAGTTATCCTTACAAGCAATATTCAGTGAATAAAGGGCACAATGCTCTTTAACATATATTGGACTTCATTACGAAAATTCATATAAAAAACAATAAAATGGATTGGATTCATGAAAACTGAAATTGTTCAAAGATATGATTTGGATAAGAATAGGAAGATATCTCGAGTTTTACCCATTAACAACATTGATTTTGCAGTATTGACATTGACTTATCAATCCGATAAACCGATGCTACTTATCCATGGTAATTACGAGAGACGAATTGAATTACCTGATGTGAAGAGCTATGATGAACTAAATGGTTTTTGTTCTCTTTTTAAATACAAACATGGTTTTGGGCTGGCTGAAAGATTCGGAAGACTTTTCCTATGCCCGAATTTAAACGGTGATTTAAAAAAAGTACAAATCGAACAACCCTATTCAAAAGATGAGGTATTGCAACCTTTCTTATCTGGTATCTCATACAGAGCTTTAGATGATTCGTTCCTTTTGGGGATCGAAGATGAACTGTCATATTTCTTTCCGGCAAAATACTGGACAAGGATGAAATTGAAAAATAAAAAAGTCTTTGGTTTCAATCTGCCACAACTTAGCCCTGTACTTGATGAACTAAGAGTCCTTGAGATCAATAAATATCCGCCGACAGATAGAAATTATTCAGATGGCGAATGGTTAAATATTCAAACCTTTGGAGTTGATGAGAATAAACTGTTAATACATACTAATGGTGGAGCAGCTACCCGGTCAAAAAGTGGACCTGATTTTCAATTTAGTATTATCAGTGAGTTTGATAGTAACTTCAGATTTATTGATAATCATAAAGTGGAAGAAGGAAAAGTATTTTTTAGTGTAGATAAAAAGTTTTTTATAATTCTTTCCAGAAATAATAAAAAACTCTTTGTGTACGATAAGGACAATATTCAATTGAAATTTGAAGTATCCCTGACCTCCAGACAAAACCTTGGAACAGCAAATCCAAGATTTATTTCAATCGATATCCGGGAAGACTTTTTATACATATATGGAAGAGATTTTTTGAATATATGCAAATTGATCAAATAAACGAGGACATGCCAAACCTGATACCCCAAAGTACTGATTTGCCCTGCGCTTTTACGCAGATCTTAACTTTATTCCTGAAACAAGATTGTCATAGCAGAAATGGATACGCCTAGAAAACTACCGCATAAATCCGTAAATCCGGAATTCGGATTGGAGGTGCTCAAAATGGATATGGAATACCTTAACAAATGCTATGACTATGTTTTGGATCAGGAAAATAGTGGGGATACCATTGCTAATCACTTTGAATCATTGACCTCAAAGATTTTTGAAACAGCAATAGCACGTTTTTTCCTGGAAGGAATTTCTCCAGATGATTTCATGGAAATGCTGAGGAAATCTTCACTAGCTGCATGCAACTATTTCAAATTAATAACCAACCAGGGAAGAGAAATTCTGTACGATTGGGAAGGCGAGCGTTGTGAGGTAATATATGAATCGGACAGAATACATCATATGGCTGATTCCACATTGAACATGGGATTACGAGCGGCAATAATTGCCAATCAAAATCAGGAAATTGAATATCTATCCAATGTTAACTTGTCCAACTTGGGTCTACATATGTCAAATGGAGCTTTTACTTTACGAACTGCGGCATTGCAATTACTATGCAATGGAAATCAAAAGAAATACAAAGTATATTTTGATGCGATAGAAAAACTTTCACCTCCAAGCAGGAATTTGGACGCAAAGCTTATGGATTCCGAATGCAAAATTTTATTGGGCCTGGAAAAAAATAGTTTAAGCCAACTGCCTCAACTTATGAATGATAATTTAATCATTCATAAAAAAATGTATGATAACGATGCTCGAAATTTGAGATATAACTACTTTGGACTGATCTCTACGTTTAATCTCACATCGCTGATTTTAGCACATAAAAAGCGGATGGCACTTGATGTCAAAAGCCCATATATTCCCGAGGAATTGCTTAAAGCATCAATAAAAAACACCTGACAATGTACAATCAGCATGAAAACGAACACCTATACCGGATATTATCGGCCATCATGTCAACGTATCCTAAATTTTCATTAAACTAAATCCAATTGGAATAATCGACTGGCAAAATGACCTTAACTCTATTCTGCAAAGTAATCGACAATACCTTCAGTCTTGAAAAGTATAGAAACAATGAAATCTTCATGATTGGTGATCACGTTGAGATAAGAGATTACTTTTTTGTTAAAAAGAAGGGTTTGATAATTGATATTATAAAGCGAG
Source organism: Splendidivirga corallicola (assembly GCA_030442035.1). Classification (GTDB taxonomy): domain Bacteria; phylum Bacteroidota; class Bacteroidia; order Cytophagales; family Cyclobacteriaceae; genus Splendidivirga; species Splendidivirga corallicola. Next base: position 269,995 of record JAUJEA010000010.1, on the reverse strand, counting down.
AACCTGTTAGAATTGATAAATTCGATGTGGTAAAGCTGAAAGTAAAAATTAATGGAAAAACTAAAAATTATTGCCCAAAAAAAACTAAGGTGTTAGATCGGGGAAAATATCTCCCATTCGATATCGCTGATAATTATGAATTTTGGATTGAAGAAATTAAAAAGGATCCGTTTGAAATTTTTGATACTGTTGATAACATCGATTTTAGATCTGTTTACGATGATTTTTTTAACGGCCTCCTAAGCTTACAAACCAGGCTGCCTGAATCATTATCTATAAGCTATTTTAAGCGATCTATCCAAAGAGGCAACCATATCTTAAGTAACGAACTTCTGGAGAAGTCAAACAATAATCTGGAAATTCATAGTATAAAAATTAAGATATTAAGAAGCATAGCATATTCGATGGCCTTTGTCTCCAACAAACCTGACCATGCTAAACTACTTGAGACCGCCAACCTGATAAAAAGTAAATGTAGTAAGATCTCGTCGGGATATTGGTGGGCCGGAGACCAGGATTTTTATCTGTCCGCTGTTCGTGCGCTAATTATTGCAGATGATTTAGATACGGCCAGAGATTTTCTGAAAAGTAAAAGAAGTTTTAGTAAACATACTGAACAAAGAAGGATTTTAATCCAACTTTTGAAAAAGCAATCAAATCCAGACAAAGATGTTCAACTGCGCAAAGATTGTTATGATTTTACGGAATACACTTACTATAATATTGCCTCTTACTCCAGCTATTTTTCAACTTGTTATACATTCATCGAATGGAATGCGATTTATTATAAGTTCTTCATAAGTCAGGATTTTACAGTTGATTGGAACTATGTTTATAAGTCCTTAAAAGATTTTACAATTGCTGCAAACAGATAACAAATGGCATTATTACTTGACCGCATAGAATTTGTTTAATGTTTTGAACCGGGGATTTAGTTTAAGGAAAATTAAGATCACAGAACGGCTATGTTTTATTAGGGATATCACATTTGGTATTGCCTGGTTTGAAATGTGTTAACTAAGGTTCATTGCCTTACATACAAAATCCGGGGGAGAAAGAACATTATGTCCTTTATTTATGTTAGCAAATATAAAAATTGCTCATAGTTTGTGACAATTTCATGATTTTGGCTACTAACTGTTAAAAAGACCTCGAATACGCCAATGGATTCTTTGAAACAGGACTTCCTAAAGGTAATTGATAAACATCAGGGGATCATTAAAAGCCTTTGCCACATTTACTATCATGATTTTGAAGATCAGAGAGACACAAGACAAGATATAATTCTTCAACTATGGAAATCATTCACTTCTTTCCGCGGCGAGTCTAATATCAGTACCTGGATTTATAAAGTAAGCCTCAACACAATCCTTTCTAAGATTAAGAAAGAGAAAAGGAGACCTCGTAATGAAAGTCTCAGTCATTTACATGAGAACAAACCCGTACCTTCTCTGAATGCTGATGATGATTTACAATTTCTTAATCAATTGATTCAATCTCTGAAAGAATTAGATAAGGCCGTGATTATCCTTTATTTGGAAGGTTATAAGAACAATGAAATCGCCCAACTTATAGGGCTTACTCCCAGCAATATAGGCACCAGAATGAACAGAATAAAAGCAACGCTCAAATCAAAATTCAGAATTTATCACTATGACTTTAAATAGCCTGAAATCCACCTGGAAGCAGCTTAAGCTTCAGAACTCATTTGATGTCATTGATCAGGATGAGGTTCTGAGAATAATTGAAACGACAGAAACGGTAGCCATTAACAAAACCCGCAGGCTTTTAACCAATTCGGCGATGTTTCTGATTTTAATGATCTGTTTTCATGGGGGATGAAGCTTGAGGATTACCTTCCTTCCGATAATTGAACCAGCATAAGATAAAGATCAAATCCCGACTAAGAATATTGATTTTAAGAAAAATTATATGAAACTGAAAATAATTGGAATTTCACGAATACTATTAGGTTTAGTCTTCTTTTTGTTTGGATTAAATGGCTTTTTTGATTTTCTGCCACATACACCACCGCCAGCTGAGGCTGAGGCTTTTACTGCCGCTTACTTCTTTCCCTTTGTGAAGGTAATAGAAACGGTTTGTGGAGCGTTGTTGTTATTTAATCGCTTTGTACCGCTTGCTATTGCGGTAATTACGCCGGTTGTCATAAATATTTTGCTATTTCACCTTTTCTTAGACCCACAGGGTCTTGTAATTGCGATCCCACTGGTTGCTTTTAACAGTCTGCTTATGCTTGGCTATCGAGACGCATTCAGGCCCATGCTGAAGGTAAAAGTAAAACCAATGTGAGAATATTTTCTTTTATAGCTTCTAAGGCTCTCGAATCTTTATAGCTACTTGAAGGAGATCCCCAAGATCGCTCAACACAGACTTTCATTACTTCCGGTGTACTTTCGCTGTCAATCACAAATAGATTTAACAGACAAAGATTAACTTTGCTGGATATGTGTGTTTGTTAACCGGGCAAGTACTTTTTCTATCTCCTCTTTAGGCAGTTCCGAATGTTTGCGTTTTTCTATCAACAAGCAAGAAAAGGAGTTTGATCCTGTTTCAATTGCATTGCTAATACCGACACAATAGAGAAAAGGATTGTAACTGGCATTTATAGTGTTGAGATAGATTATGATAGTATCATCGGTCATATGTGAGAATCTGGCTCCGTCTGTAAGTTCGAGTTTTATGGTGTGATGATCTAAGAACTTATAATAACCTGTATACATAACGCCTTCAAAATTCAGCTTGACTTTAGAGTCGCTGGTCATGATCAGGTCATATTTTGAAATCTTCTTGTTGTTATGGAGATAAAAAAAGTGATAATCACCGGCATATCGTGCCAGTAACCTAAATTCACTTCTTAAATTGTCCAGGGAATTTGGTGTAAAAGTATCTGCTATAAAAACTTTGTTTGTCAAATAGTAAGCTATCCTGGGATCTGTCTCACTTTTTACTTTCTTTTCCAATAGTTCTTTTTGCTCTACTTTTTCGAATAAAACACTCCCTGCTGCCGGATACCCATCTCGTTTTACCGTGCTGTAAGTACCGAGCAGTATTGGCCTGCCAAACTTTTCAGTTCCTGAAAACAGGCAAATTAGTTTTTTTACCCTTGTATAATCTCCCAGTTTCTCCGCTTCAATAAAGGTATAGTTTTCCACCACTTCAAATCGCCCTTCCCAATGCTCGTCTTGCGGAAAATTGATCTCTACTCTTTTTTTGTTGATAATTTTTACTATAGCTTTCCCTATGGTATCTCTGGCGAAAGCGTAGTAGTACATTATATAATATAATGTATGATCCACCGGATTTACATGAACTTTATCATTCTCTGATTTTACCCTATCAAATTCTTCATCATAAATAAGTCTATATTCTGTCAATAGATCTTCAAGTAATTCTGCTCTTGTTTTTCTTTCAATAATGGCTTGTGGATAGCGAGCGTAGTTCTTGGCCTTGCTCAGCGAAGTGTAATTCAGTTGCTGCTCAACTTCGTACTGTGTAATTTTATTTTCCTTTAGGTAGTCCAGAACCTTGCCAATACGCTCGGAAAGAATTTTACCGTTAATTTCATTCATGCTGTGTTCCTGCAATTTTTACTGAAATTTACATAAAATATTGCTGGTCAGTATATTATTTAGAAATTTTCAGAAAAATTCTTAAATAAAACTCTTCTTTAGACAAAACCTTCCTGATGATTTGAGTGATTTCTAATTTAGTGAAAAGCTTAAAATAGGAATAGCCGATCAACTCAAACATTCCCTCATTAAAACTAAGATTTATGAAAAAACTTATACTCTATTGTTCCCTGTTCCTCTTTACAGGAATACATTTAGTGAGTGCACAGGGAAGAACCATTACCGGTAAGGTCACCGATGAAAGTGGTGAGACCATACCAGGAGTAAATATACTTATCAAAGAAACAAGTATAGGAACTGTTTCAGATGTTAATGGAAATTATGAAATTGATATTTCATCTGATGAAAGTATTTTGGTTTTTTCTTCAGTGGGATATGCATCACAAGAGATTGTAGTTGGAGTAAAAAATGTTATTGACATTTCTTTAGTCGATGATATACAAAGCCTCAAGGAAGTGGTGGTGATTGCTTATGGAGAGACCGAAAAACGTAAATACACCGGATCGCTTACTGCGGTGACAAGCGATGATATTGCCCAAATCCCGCTGGCGAGTCCTGTAGCGATGCTCCAGGGAAGATCCGCTGGAGTATTGGTCGAAGCGGGAAGCGGGCAACCGGGGGCCATCGGATCTGTGATTATTCGGGGAGTTGGTACTTTTCCTGATCCCTCCGGCAATCTGAATACAGGACCATTGTATGTAATCGACGGGATTCCATCGGGAAATGTAAGCACATTGAACCCGAATGACATAGAATCGATGTCAATACTAAAGGATGGTACTGCTACAAGTCTGTATGGGTCGAGAGCAGCCTTTGGGGTTGTGATGATCACAACCAAGCAAGGGAAGGTTGGCAAAACAAAATTTACATTGAATACACAATATGGTTTTGATAAAATAACAAACCAAAATGGCTTTCGCATGATGAATGCCCGGGAATACACGGATTATTACAGGGAGGCATATCTAAGAATGGGAGGTAATCCGGATGATCCTAACAGCGGTTTTTACACACCTGTCAATCCCGAATTTGATACCAACTGGATCGAGGAAGTTACGCGGTCAGGCAAAACCCAGCTCCATGAAATTGCAGCTTCAGGCGGTACTGAGAAGGTGAAACATTTTACATCTTTCAGTTACTTTGACCAGGAAGGGGTTGTCAAACAAACTCGTTTTCAACGCTACACAGGGAGAACCAATTTGAGTTTTGCCCCAACAAACAAATTACAGGTTGATCTGAATCTAATGGGAAGCTATGTAGAAGAAGACCTGCAATTCAGCGAAGGTGGCAGATCGGGTATTTTTTCCGGAGCATTCAACATAGCTCCTACAGAATCCCCGCTGGCCGGATCGGGCGATGTTAATGGTTTAGGGTATAACTTTAGTTTGCCAAGCAACGCTGGACATAACCCCATTGCCTCTTTAGCAATGAATTTCAATAAACGAAATCGTGTCAGGCTGTTTCCTACGGTCAGGATTACATTGGAACCGATTCAGGGTCTGACGATCCGCTCATCAGGATCAATTGATTACTCTACTGTAAAAAGGAATCTCTTCCAGTCAAAATTTTACTTTGCAGAAACAGACAATGGCAGGGCAGAGCTGGAGAATGACGTAGGAACCGTATCAAATGTTAGTACCACAGCAGCTTATGATTTGGGGATAAATGAAAACCATGATGTTAATGTGATGGTTGGGTTTGAGTTATTTAGAAGCACTTTCGCAGAGGAGGAATTTGAGAGTACTGATTTTGCTTTTGACGGCATCAACAATGTGTCAGCAGGTGGAACTCAGTTAACCCCAGATTATTCTTTCAACTCCAATACCCTGGTCTCTTACCTTTCAAGGGTAAATTATACTTACGCTAATAAATTATTTGTTGACGCTTCGTTCAGACGAGATGGGTCATCCAGGTTTGGACCGGAAAATAGGTGGGGGACATTTTATGCTTTTGGTTTAGGATACAACATTCTTGAAGAACCTTTTTTGCAATCTCAAAACATTTTTAATGCCTTGAAATTAAGAGCAAGCTATGGTGTGGTCGGTAGTAATGCTAACATTGGTGACTTCGGATGGAGATCAACTTATAGCGCCGGGGGGCAGTTTATTGTCCCACCCGATGGTGGAGGTACGGGAATAACTAACACCGGATCCAGGCCAAGCGAACCCGGAAATATCCGGTTGAAATGGGAAACTTCAAAAAAAATCAATTTCGGAGTGGACTTTGCCATTTTGAATAATCGTCTGTCAGGTACTGTGGACTACTACATCAACAAAACCAATGATCTGGTCGGTAACCGTGTAATCTCCCAGACCTCAGGTTTCTCAACAATAGTAGATAATGTTGGTGAGATTGAAAACAATGGAATTGAAATCACCTTAAGTTCGGTCAATTTTGAGAACAATGACCTGAAGTGGACTTCAGATTTCAATATTGCTTTCAACAACAATGAAATTTTAAAATTAAACAGTACCAGTGATAGTGATACCTTAGAGTTCGCCAGAACGGTATATATTGTTGGTCAACCTTTTGGACAGTGGTATCTACCTCAATATGCTGGGGTGGATATTGCCACAGGATCTTCTCTTTACTTCACCGAAACGGGAGAACTGACCTTTGATATCAATAGAGCCCATACTACTGTTAGTGGTAATACCAGTGTAAACCCGGATTTCTTTGGATCGCTAAATAATACGATTACTTACAAAGGTATTTCATTATCAGCTTTGGTTTACTTCAAATTTGGTACTGATGTTTATCGGGGGAACCTGGAAGACCTTTCCGTACCTTCCGGAAACAACCAGGCTGCCTCTAACTTACGCAGGTGGCGACAGCCGGGTGACATCACCGATGTGCCTCGTGCCGATGATACGGGTGCGCAATTCGACGGCCCAACAACACGCTGGCTCGAAGACGCGTCTTACATACGATTAAGAAATGTGAACCTTTCTTATTTGCTACCCGGATCACTTACAGAGAGGATAGGTCTAAGGAACGTGACAGCTAGCGTGCGTGCTGTAAATCTTGTGACATTTACCAAGTTCAGGGGATTTAATCCGGATACAGGATCCACCGAATCAAATAATGATTATCCCCTGAACCGTACGATCACATTTGGGCTATCTGCGACATTCTAAAATTTACCGAAATGAAAAAAATACTATATATATACTTAATTTCAGGCATTGTATTCACAAGTTGTGATGATTTTCTTGATGTCGAACCGGAAACGGCTACCACACCGGAGATCGCGCTGGATACTGAAACAGATATTGTGAGCGCACTGCATGGAGCGTATTCCATTTTAAATGATGATGGATACGCTATGGAATACAACGTAATAGGTAGCGTAGCTACCGATGATGGTAAAATCCCATCTGACAGAGAGGCAGCCGGGGCAGCTAGGGATCGTATACCACACGCTTATACGCTGGACCTGAATGAGCAAACCACTACGGTAGAATTATGGCTTGATGCCTATCAGGTCATTGCAGGAGTAAACAATATTATGGCAAGGCTTGATGCAGTAGAGTTTGAACAGTCCTTTGAAGATCGTATTAAAGCGGAGTGCTTATCCCTTAGGGCTTTGATGCACTTCTCTTTAACTCAGATTTTTGCACAGGATTATAATTTCACTGGAGATCAGAGTCACCTTGCGGTGCCCTATATGACTGTGACCGATCCGGGATCAGCACCTGCCAGGAATACGATGGCTGAAGTGTATACAGCTTTGTTTGCAGACATTAACGAAGCGCTAAGTTTATTTACTTCAGCGGGGGATGATGCCTTGTCAGCATACCGGGGTGGAAGCTCCATTTATTTCATGAGTTATGATGCAGCTTTGGGCTTAAGAGCTAAAATGTCTTTTTATCGTACAGATTATGCCAGTGCGCTGGCGGATGCCGATGAGCTATTGGCAGCAGGGTACACTTTAGAACCGACATATACAACCGGTACCTACGACAATGATGGAGAGGTGGGTACATTTGTGGATCAATGGTATTCTCTGGCACCTGTTTTGGAAAGTGAAGCTATTTTTCAGTTGGATGTTGATTCGGATGACGGAAGCTTTGCCAACAGATCCCTTATCGACATATACACTGCCAACAATGGAAATGCTGCCCATGCAGTGTCCGATGACTTAATTGACCTGTATGAACCCGGTGACGCTCGCCTGGCCTGGTATCACGATGAAAATGCTACGCTGGCACCCGACCTGCATGTTTTCAAATACCCGGGTGGCCTGGGGATCAATGCGGATGCCCATCATTTTCCCGTGATGAGGTTGACGGAATTCCAATTGATGGCAGCAGAAATTCAAGCGAGAAATGGTAATGATGGAGTGGCTCAGGCCTTGCTTCTGCCGATCACCAACAGGGCTGGTGCTTCGCCGATCACCTCTTCGGGAAACGACCTTGTAGAAGATATCATTACGGAAAGAAGAAAGGAACTGGCATTCGAAGGAAGTAGATTGTATGATCTGAAGAGACTGCAAAGAGGCTTTGTACGAAATGATTGTCTTTTGACCAATGGTAATTGCATCGTTGATTACCCCACAAACCTATACGCCTGGCCAATTCCAGTAGCTGAATTGAATGGCAACGATAATCTGGTTCAGAATACAGGCTTCTAAAATTTAAATTCTAAGAATAATGAAAAAAATAGGTAAATATATATTCATGCCGTTAGTGTTCCTGCTAAGCGGCTGCTTTGACGAACAGGAGTTTTTTATTCCTGATGGTTTGAAGTACGTTGCATTTGAATCCTCAAGTATAGTCATATTAGAAGGTGAAACAACTTCAGTAGATGCCCGGATAATATATTCAGGTCCTGCACTGACAAGTTCATTGTCCATACCGGTTAGCGTTGTGGATGGCGAGGGAAATACCGCTGTGGACGGAGTAGATTATTCTATCGAGACTGGTGTGAGTGCAGTGGCCATTCCCACAGGCGAATATGAACAGACTATTTCAATCAGTATTATTAATAATGATGAAGCGGTAGGAGCCAGGACCTTTTCCTTGAACATAGGCAGCATCAGTGGTTTTAATATAGGTGCACCGGACAATGCAGATGCAGGTTCCGTGCAAATTACCATTCTGGAAGATGACCTGAACCTGTTCGGATACACCAGCTTTGAGGAGCCGGCTGCCGGTGATGTCAACAATTACCCGGCCATCAATGGAATAGATCAACCCAATGTTCCCGGAGAGAATTCAGTTGACTACACCTCCGTAGGTAATGAAATGGGATTCGATACCTCTTATGTACCAGGACAGGAAGGCGGGGCCGACAGTGGGTTATTATATGGGGTTTCCAAGTTTACTTCTGATGCAGATTGGGGGTATGATGTTGGGGCATTTCCGGATGGAGATCAGGCCTATAGCACCTCCGATTCAGATGGCCTGATGGAGATCGTTTTCGATGAACTGACAATTCCGGATGGTGCATCTATTCTTCAGGTGTCATTAAGCCTTTGGTTTGCAAATGCTTCTTTTGAAAGTGATGACGAATTTGACTTTTTCTGGCGAACGGACGATGGCGATGAACTGATCCTCTCTCTCAGGTCTGATGGTGCGGATATGACAGATTCTGCCGATGGCTCAGGAAACAACATAGAAGAGCAATGGACCAACTTCCTGGTTGAAGTTGACAATAAGAAGACCGGAAGGTTAGTGATCCAGATTGGAACAGATAGTGGTGCCGAGATCAATTTTATTGACAATATCCTGATAGAGGGCCTTTAAAATCTAAGTTATGAAAAATATCAAATCGAGAATATATCGTTTTCTTCCTCTATTTTTGATTGTCTCATTGGCCTGTATAGATGAGACCGAACAAGTGACACCTTTGTCCATGGATTCATTAGTAGCAATTCCATCGGAATCTAATGAAGGCTCAATATTGGAGTCGGAAGGTAGTATATCTGTTCCAATAGTTTTGTCAAATGCACTCTCGCAACAAGGAACAATTCAGCTTCAATTGTCTTCATCCGATGGCACTACCTATGGGACGGATTATACCACCACACCGGAAGCAAATTCGGAAGGCATTGTAACGTTGAGTTTATCGTCAGGCTCGGTTGAAACTTCCTTTAGCATAAGCCCCGTATTGGATCCGGCCTTCAATGCCAATAAAGTGGTAAATGTCGGATTGTTAAGTGCAAGCGAGGGTTTGGTGTTAGGAAATTTCAAAGACTACACATTAACAATTGTGAATAAACCAATAATCAACGTTAGTGGTGCTGAGCTTGCCTTTGGGGCTGTGGCATCCGGGTCTCTCCCGGTAGTTTCTTATAGGGTGACGGGATATGGGCTTCTCGGAGATATCGATTTGTCTACGAGCTCAGATTTCCTTGTTTCATTAGACAATGACACTTATTCGGAGTCATTAACTATCCCTTCAGGTTCTGCTGAACAAACGCCAGTTACTGTTTTTGTTCAATTTAATGCCAGTACAGGAACCCTTGGGGAAAGATCGGGCATCATTTCTCACGCGACTAAATCAGGGGACAATGTCACCGTAAGTGTTTCAGGGAAGGAAGTGCAGTTCTCTGATTTTGTGTCCTCAGGTTTCGAAGATGTAGACCTCACCGGGCTCTCTGTGGAATACACAAAAAGTGGCACTGCCGAATTGGTTAATAATATTGGAGAAGCTCCGGTGGATTTCGTTATGATCGGCACAGAATTAGGATTTGATTCTTCCTTTGATCCGAATGATATCGGAGATGATGGTGGCGAACCAATGGGCGTAGGAGGTGTTACGGATTTGTTCGATCTGAACGACGATATATCGTTCCCTTTCAGCTATAATGGAGGAAAGCAAGGCTACCATGCAAGTGATTTGGATGGAACTTTAGAGATAGTATTCGACGAAGTTACATTCGATGCAAGTGTTAAGTATTTGGAATTTTCAATGGCTGTTTTCCTGTACAGTTTCGAAGGAAATTTCGATTCGGGAGAAGGAGTTGAGCTGGTATGGAGAAATTCAAGTGGTGATATTCCATTAATTGATATTGAAGATATCAATGGTAACGGTAATTTCACCGTGAACGGCGGTGTTTCATTTTCGATGGAATCGTGGAGTACTGCGGTTGCCGGTCTGGACATCAGCCAAGCCGGTACAACAGGGCAAGTTGTTGTAAGAATATTTAATGATAACAACGATGATGTCTATATTGTAGATGATATTGCTATCAGAACCTCTGAATGATCATTAACATAAATATCACACCTGATTTCAACCAACTATGTGAAAGATAGAGATCACTATGAGAAAGGAAATGGCATTTGACCCATTTTCTTCTCATGGAATTAAAATTATTTGGACTAAACTTATGGAAGACATTAATATGCTTTCGGAGAGGGTTATTTCGTCTGAAGAATCTTCTACCGTTCGAATTGCTGACAAAGCAAAATACTTGAGGGAAAATGGAAATGATGTTTTCGATTTCTCTGCAGGTCGTGCATTTGAGCCAACACCAAATTATGTGATGGAAGGAGCTGTAAAGGCATTGCGGTCTGGTGATACACACCAAACGATGGCCAAAGGTACCACAGCTTACCGGAATGCATGCGCCAAAAAACTAGCCAGAGAAAATGGGATTGTTGCAGATCCGGAAACAGAAATAGTAGCATCTATGGGTTGTAAACAAGGGCTTACTATTTCATTGCTGGCATTGTTGAATCCGGGAGATGAAGTGATTGTTGAAGACCCGTGTTTTGTTAGCTACAAGCAAACCGTACATTATCTGGGTGGACAACCTGTAGCTGTTCCACTGCTTCCCGAAAACAATTTCCGATGGAAAAAGGAACAGTTGCTCGAAGCAGTAAGCCCGAAAACCAAAGCCATCATCGTGTGCTCGCCCCATAATCCCACCGGTGTGGTTCATACTCTTGAAGATCTGGAAGAGATAGCTTCGGTGGCTCGTGAAAATAATATTTTTGTCATCATGGACGAACCTTATGAGCGAATGGTTTGGGGTGGGCGCAAACATATCAATATGGCCAATGTCCCTGGTATGAGGGATCTCACCATTACGCTTATGAGTCTTACCAAGAGCTTTTCCATGGGAGGATGGCGTATCGGCTTCGTACATGCCAATAAAAGATTGACTCGTCAACTTGAAAAGCTTCAACAGCATCTGATCACCTGCGTAAGTTCTTTTGTTCAGGCCGGTGGTACTATTGCTTTCGGTCAGGAGCCGCATGATGAGGTGCTTCAATATTGGAAAGAATGGGAGAAGAAAGTGGAATACTTCACCCAAGCACTTAACGAAATTGATGGCTTTAAGTGTGCTATGCCGGAAGGTGGCTTTTATGGTTGGGTGGATATCACTGAGCTCGACATTTCATCGGACCGGTTTGCTGATCAATTACTTGAAGAAGAAAAGGTGGCTGTAATTCCGGGATCATCTTTTGGGAAGATCGGAGATGACTATATCAGGGTTACTTGTGTCAAATCATGGGAAGAGATCAAAGAAGGTCTCAAACGGATTAACGGTTTTGTTCAGGGCTTGTAAATTGGATATATTAATTAAATGATTCAGTTATACACTAAGCTCTCCTTTGCCACCAGAGTCCTTATATGGATGTTCTTTGGAGCGATACTCGGAATTATTTTCGGTAAAGATATCCTTTTCATAAAGCCCGTAGGTGAGATATTCATCCAGCTACTTATCATGGCGGCTATTCCATTGGTTTTTTTCAACCTGTTGTCAGGGCTTACAGCCATTGGCACCATACAATCCTTTGGTAAAGTTGGATTGAAAGTGATCATCTACTATGTTTTTTCTACCGCCATAGCCATCACAATAGGCATTACAGTAATGTCTTTCACAAAGGCTGGAGAAGGTATGGCATTGCAAGGTGAAATACCGGAAAATATTGGGGAAATGCCTGCGCTGGATCAAATTATTATGGAGATGGTCCCTACTAATATTTTTAAGGCTTTCGCTGAAGGAAAACTCATACAGATTGTTGTTTTTGCTGTACTGCTGGGGATAGTCGTGCTGAATTTGCCTAAAGAGAAAAAGAAATGGTTTCAGGAAGGTTTTGAGAAAATTGCTGAGCTTATGAGAAAATTGGTGGAGCTAATTTTGAAAGCTTCACCGCTTTGTCTCGGGGCACTGATGGCGGCAACTTTTGGAGAATATGGGAGCAACCTGGTAGGAACATTAACCATGTTCATTGTGAGCGTGTACCTGGCACAGGTCATAATGGTAGCCGCTTATATGCTGGTGTTGCGATTGGTCGGGAGAATTTCACCTTTTTGGTTTTTAAAAAAATCCTCCACCTTATATGCCACTACAATCGCTACCTGCAGCAGCCTGGCAAGCCTGGCAGTATCCCTGGATGTGGCTGAAAAGGATCTTAAACTTCCTAAAAAGATATTTTCATTTACGCTTCCTCTGGGAGCTCAGTTCAATAAAGACGGTACTTCCATCATGCTGGCTGGTATCCTGATTTTTACGGCCCAGGCGGTAGGACTTGAATTCACTATCCCGCAAATGATACAAATAGTGATCGTAGGGCTCCTGCTGTCAGAGGGATCAACCGGAATTCCCGGAGGAGGGTTGATCATTGCCATGTTGTTTGCAAAAGCTTTCAACCTGCCGCTCGAAATAGTGGCCATTGTAGGAGGAATCTATCGGCTCATTGATATGGGCAATACCACTGTCAACTGTATGGGAGATTTGGTCGCTACTAGTGTGATTTCTAAACTGGAGGACAATTGGAAACCTGAAAAACGATGAACAGGACATGAAAAAATTAATATTAACAATTTTTGTTTTGAGCACCCTTTGTGTTGCTCATGCACAGAATGCTGGTACAAAAGAAGACCGTGAAGCACTGTTCAATTATATCATTGAAAAAACGAAGATCCGTGAAGCATGGTCTCCAATCAAAAACGAAAAGCTGGGTTTTGATCCTATGAAAGAAATGCTAGCCCTTAAAGATGAAGTAATCAATGCGGACACAGATGAAAAGCTATTTTATGCCCTGCAAAGATTAAGTGCTGCCCGTAGGGACCGTCATCTGTCCGTAAGGCAGGTGGAAGGCGGGCTCAAACTACCTGAAATAGATGAAGGTACCGCTCCTGTCCGTTTTGATGTTGATTTCAGCGATAGAAATGATCCCTTCCTTTTTGTCGGTGACCTGGGAATGAAAATAAATGAACATACCTCAAAAGTACCAAGAATTGGGGATCGTCTTTTGAAAATAAATGGAGAAGATGTTCAATCATATTTGAAACGTGCAATAATATATATCAGGCATTCCACTTATGAGAACTTTATCAAGAATATGGCATTGAACCTGACCAAAAAAAACGATGACCTGCCCCCATCATTTTTCAAAGACAAAATTACGCTGACCCTGAAGCCAAAGAAAGGGAAGGCATACACAATAACCCTCCCTTATCTTAACGAAGTGGCGTGGACCCACGGGATTTTCATAAGAAATTATAAGGACTATGAAGAGGTAAGTTCCTTTGTTTATGAAAGTTTTAAAATTTACAGACCAACCAATCCGGACAATAAAACACTTTTACTGTGGTGGTACGGGTTTAGAGAAGACCTGCCAGAAGCCATTGATGCCTTGGTTGATTGGGCTGAATCCAATAATGTACTCGATCATGATCTGATCATAGATGCTATCGATTCAAGAGGAGGAAGCCAGGGCGCCTATGCTTTGGCAAGACTGAGCCCACAACCTTTCAAAACCACTGGTGGAAACCTTAAATTAAGTGACATTACCTACGATTTTGTGACAAATTATACCAGGAGATACCTTGAAGCACAAGTTCCGATGGATCATGAGAGCAGGGAAACGGAAGATGACGGAACCTGGGTAATTGAGTGGTTGAACGGACCAGTGCTGAAAGGACTGGCTGCAGGACAGGAATATAGTAATAATACCCCTTTTAAGTGTGCTCATTTGCCTTTTTATTCCGATTGGATCATGAAGCCTGCCGATAAGCATTTCACAGGCAACATGATCGTCTTTTTTGGCCCTAAAGGCGGCTCACACCTTACGCAGTTTGCTGCCATGATCAATGACAATGATCTTGGATATACTATGGGCATGCCCGATGGCGGCTATAGCAATACATGGGAATGGCGCGAGGTATTGACATTTCCGGGAACTGATAAACCTGTAACCACTTTTATGTGGGACATAGGGCATACAATCAGACCAAACGGGCAGATTGCCGAGGGCAATCCTTCCATGGTAGATGAATATATTCCTGTAACCAGGGACAATTACCTGGATTACAAGAAAATTTTGCTGGAAAAAGCGCTCAACCGTCTTCAGTCCGGTAATAAGTAAACTTATAAACACGCCATGAACACCTATGAAGACAGGCTGTCCTATCAATATCGTAGCCAGGTGCTTGACGAACTGGGTGTAAGATCATGGATCAATGCCCGAAACTGGTCATCAGACATCGGTGGTAATTGGATCGACCAAAGGGTGCTCCAAGCAATGAATGAGGTATCACAAACATTTGTTGATATGCATGAGTTGATCGAAAAGGCGGATGCCAAAATCGCTGCATTGTGCCGTGTGAGCGAGGCTCACATTACTACCGGTGCAGGTGGCGCTATTGAACTGGCAGTGGCGGGATGTATGGCCGGTGATGATTTTGGAAAATGGAATGACCTTCCGGATACGGCTTCCATCGGAAATGAAGTAATCCTTCACAGAGGCCACTATATTAATTACACCTCTCAATGGAAGGCTTCAGGCGCTAAACTCGTTGAGTATGGGATTTCGGGTACTTTGAAATCTTCCGAAAAAGAATTAAAGGCTGCCATTTCAGAACGCACGTGTTGTATTGCTTACACATTTTCATACAACAACGTACCCCGGGGTATTTTGCCGTTTCACGAAATTGTTGAAATAGCCAAAGAGTTTGATCTGCCGGTCATAGTGGATGCCGCTTCGGAGCTCCCACCTGTTGAGAATCTATGGGAGTTTATAGAAGCGGGAGCAGACCTGGTTTGTTTCAGCGGGGGTAAGGCCATTAAGGCTCCGAATAATACCGGTTTCCTATTAGGAAGCAAAAAAAAAGGTAAGCAAATCATAAAATCTATTAGAAAATATTGTTATCCAAACCATGGATGGAACCGTGGACATAAGATATCAAAAGAGCAGATTGTTGGTTTGACCAAAGCCCTGGAGATTTTTGTTGTGGAAGGGAACGGATATTATGAAAAACAACTGGCGTTGGCAGAATTCATTTGTGGTGAACTTCAGTTTATCGAAAACCTGGATGTTTCCATTATTAAAAATGACGCTACCTCATACGAGCATGCTATGATGCCTCACGTCCCCAGGGTATTGTTAGCGTGGAGTAAAGACAATATAGGGTTGGGTGCGTCTGACCTGGACAAGTGGATGGCCGTAGAAGACCCTCCGGTATTTCTAAGGAATACCTATTACCATAACTACTATAAGGACGTGGAATGGAGGCTTATAGATACTTACTTTCTACGATCTCCGGAAGAGCGAATAATTGTTGACCGTATCAAAAGATTTTTCAAAGGGATATGATCAAATGGAGAATATTGCTGATCGTATTGATGCTTGGTAGTTGCTTCATTTTTAGCGCTAAAAGTCAAAATATAGGCACTGCGGAGCAGAGAGAAGCGCTTTTTGATACGCTTATTGATCGTACGCTTCGGTGGGAGGCTTGGTCTCCTTTTAAAAAACGAAAAAATTCGATTGATTATGCTATTGACGCAGAAATGCTGCGAGATGATTTTGTTAATGCATCCTCGGAGTTTGATATTGTGATAGCGCTTCAACGACTAAGCAATCTTCGTCAGGACAGGCATTTATTTGTAGATGAAGATTTTCCAAGAGTGGTGACTTCAACAATCAAAGCACCTATCTTGTTTTGGCCGGATTTCTCGGATGATGAGGTAAGAGTATTCGCTTTGGACACTGCAAGGAATTTCAGCATGTATTCCGATACTCAAGTACATTTGGGAGACCAGGTGATTAAAATAAATGGGATAGAAACGAAGGAATACTATGAATTGCTTGCACCATTTCTTAGGTTTTCTACCTCCAATGGAAGTTGGTGGGCCTTTGCAGAAACAATATCAACCAAGAGCAGCATTTTCGATCCTGAATTGTATCCCTTCGGGAATACAGCAAAATATACATTGCAACGATCAAATGGTACGAATTACTTGGTTAGTGTTCCTTACTCAAATGATCAACATCAATTCACAGGTAAAGGTCGGCGTTCGTTGGCTGGTTATGAGTTGTTGACCCAAACGATAGATGCAGATATGTATGTAAAGTATTTTGAGGACAACATTATTGTATTGCTCCTTTGGAAGGACTTTGAAAATGTGGCAAATACGGTTCTCAATATTATCCGGACAGCCAGGGAAAATAATCTTCTGAATGCCAATGTAATTTTTGATATCTCCGAAAGCAGCGGAGGATCAGGTGCCCCGGATTTAATAAGAATTCTGGCCCAGAAACCTTTTCAAACAACATGGGGCAATGTCAGGATAGGAGATTACCTTGATGATTTCAAACAGGATTTTTCAGGAAGCGTAAGAGAGTGGCTTGATAATGATGTGGAAAAGGCCAGGACGGCTGGTCAGGAATATTCACCGAATGTTCCTTTCAAACTTCAATATTTTTCTAAAAATAGTGATGGTATCATGGATCCTGCTCTGGAAAGATTTACGGGAAAAGTGGTGATGATATCGGGTTCAAATACGGGCTCGCAAGTCGATCAGTGCGTAGCTATGATGATAGATAATGGTATTCCGGTCATATCACTTGGTATGCCATGTGGAGGCTACAGTAACACCTGGGAGTATGAGCCTTACTATAATTTCCCGGAAGGGTCGGACAATTGGTTTGAATATCATTGGAACATCGGACATACTATCCGTCCTAACGGTGAGGTATTGGAAGGCAATCCTGCTTTGCCTGAATATCCCTATTTACTTTCCTCAGAAAATTTTGAAACGTATTACGATGATATGATCCAGGCAGCTGAAGACACTCTTTTGAACTATCCGGTGGAGATAACGTGCACATTAGAAACTCCTGAAATAAGGGTGGAGGAAGGCAGATTGGTGACAGATTTCGACACGAAGCTTGATTACCAGTGGTACCAGGATAATGAACCATTGGAAGGAGAGACCGGAAGGATATTGCTACAATCACCCAAGGCCGGAGCTTTCTATCAAGTTGAAATTTCTGACCGGTTTTGTTCGGTTTTTTCTCCAACCTTTGAGTGGATGGTGATCACTGGCTTGGATGACATCCTTCAATTTAAAATTTATCCTAACCCACTTATTAATAGGGAGTTGATTCTGGAATTGTCAAAGAAATTTTATTCCCAAATTTCATTGAAGATAGTGGACTTTTTGGGGAAACCGGTGGCATTTTATACGACCGGTAAACCTCAGGATAATCAGATCAGGATCAGAATGGATGATCATTTATCAGGTATATACCTCATGAAGTTATACCACCAGGACCAGGAAATATATAGTACCAAATTGATAGTTAAATAGTAAAAGTCATGTGCCTGAAAAGAAAACTGACAGTTGCCATATTATCATTGTTTATTGCTTTTGAATTGTATTCCCAAGCTTTGGAATACAGAAATATAGGCCCTAGCCGTGGTGGAAGGGTAACTACCGTAAGAGGCGTAGACAGCCAACCAAACGTGTTTTATATGGGTGCCACCGGAGGAGGACTTTGGAAGTCTGAAAACTATGGAATTTCCTGGGAAAATATTTCTGATGGATATTTTTCTTCTCCATCGATTGGTGCTATCGCTGTTTACCAGAAAGACCCGAATATTATTTATGTGGGTACAGGTTCTGACGCGATCAGAAGCAACGTGATCGTCGGAAAGGGAATTTACAAATCTGATGATGCAGGTAAGACCTGGGAGTTTGCAGGCCTGAAGGAAGCAGGTCAGATCGGAGCCTTAGAAATTCATCCTGATAACCCGGAAGTGGCTTACGCGGCCGTAGTTGGTCAGCCGTTTCGGAAATCCAAAGAGAGAGGTGTATACAAGACCATTGACGGGGGAGAGTCCTGGGAACAAATACTCTATCACGCTGATTCTGTAGGAGCAGTCGACCTGGAGTTGGCACCGGACAATCCCAACATTATTTATGCCGCCATGTGGCGGGCAGAACGCAAACCCTGGACGATTATTAGTGGTGGAGCCACCGATGGTATTTTTAAATCTTCTGATGGTGGGCAAACCTGGAAAAGATTGAGTAAAGGGTTACCAACAGCATTGTTTGGGAAAGCTGATCTGGCCGTTAGCAAAGACAACCCCGCCAGGGTATGGGCCCAGATACAGGCTTCGGAAGGCCAGGAAGGTATCTATAAGTCTGACGACTATGGGAATACCTGGGAGAAAATAGAAATGCCTGAAAACGTGCACAAATCTGTAATGTACCGGCCTTTCTATTTTACTAACATTGATGCTAACCCTCAAAATGCGGATAATATTTGGGTTGGGACCAAAAGAACATGGACCACTTACGATGGTGGTGGAAACTGGCAGGAAATGGTTCCTCCCCATGCCGACCATCACGATCTATGGATCAATCCAATTGACACACTTGTCATAATTTGTGGGAATGATGGCGGCGCTGGAATATCACGTGATGGGGGAATGAATTGGACACATCAATTTAATCAACCCACAGCCGAGCTATATACTTGTGATGTGGATGATCAATACCCCTATTACCTGTATTCCGGTCAGCAGGACAATTCCACAATAAGGGTACCAAGCAGAACGTCAGGACTAAATGTACTTAACAGCCATGATGAACATGGCTTGGAAAAGATGATGTTTTGGGAACGGGTTGGCGGTTGTGAAACAGGCCCCGTTGTTCCGAAACCCGGAGATCCCAATATTGTTTATGCCAATTGCAAGGGCCAATTCAGTGTTTACAACCACACATCCGGTCGTGAGCAAGTCTACTATGTAGGAGCCGAAAGCCTTTATGGAAATCATCCTGGAGATATCACCTATCGTTTCCAAAGAGTAACACCCATCGAAGTATCTCCCCACGATCCGGATGTCGTTTATTACGGATCTCAATATCTGCATAAGACCTCAAATGGTGGAGTGAACTGGGAA
Source organism: Splendidivirga corallicola (assembly GCA_030442035.1). Classification (GTDB taxonomy): domain Bacteria; phylum Bacteroidota; class Bacteroidia; order Cytophagales; family Cyclobacteriaceae; genus Splendidivirga; species Splendidivirga corallicola. The sequence continues at coordinate 250,193 of JAUJEA010000010.1, read as the reverse complement.
ACGATTTCTCCTGACCTAACCGCTTACGAACCTCAATATCGTATGCGCAGCGGTGAGCCTATCGATGAGGACATTTCCGGTGAAGAATACTATTCCGTACTCTACGCCATTCAGGAATCTCCCATTCAGCCCGGAGTGATCTGGACCGGAGCGAATGACGGATTGATTCACCTAACGAAGGATGGTGGTAAAACATGGACAAATGTTACTCCTGAAATGCCGGAAGGTGGTAGGGTTTCCAACATTGAAGCCTCACCTCACCATGCAGGAAAAGCTTATGTAGCTATTTACAGAGATTATCTTGGAGATGATTCTCCCTATTTCTATAAAACTTATGATTTCGGTATGACCTGGATCAAAATCACTGAAGGCATTCCACAAGATCATCCTTCCAGGGTTTTAAGGGAAGATCCTGATAGAGAAGGTTTGTTGTATGCGGGAACTGAGTTCGGTATTTTTGTTTCGTTCGATGATGGAAGTTCATGGAAGTCACTGCAGAAAAACCTGCCGATCGTTCCGATTACTGATATCAATGTTTTCAGAAAAGATTTAGCTATCTCTACTTTGGGTAGGTCATTTTGGGTTTTGGACGATATTTCTCCATTACACTCATATGATGATCAGGCTATGGATTCATTTAAAGTATTCAAGCCAAGAAATGTGAATATGGATAAACAGTTCATTTATTTTGTGCTTCCTGATAACCCATCAGATACTATTGTGAATTTTGAGTTTAAACGTGGTGCTGAGATAATCCACAACAAAGAAGAGTCACTTTCAAAACTACCTGCAGATGATTGGGGATTAAGAAAAACAGAATGGGACTTAAGACACTATTTAAAAAACGGTGAAAAAGATTTCAGAGGGCCCCTCGTAGCTCCGGGAACCTACGAAGTAACAGTTACATATGGCGGAAAAGAACAGAGGCATTCATTTGACTTTGAGCTAAATCCTGACATTAAAAACGCCGGAGTTATTCTCACCGATCTTCAGGAACAGGAAGCACTAGCTTTGAAAGTAGCAAAACTGTATCTAGCAGTGGATAGGGAAATTCAGTCTATCGAAGAGCAATTGAAAAAAGTCAAGGTGCAAAAGAAAAAAGAACAATTGCAAAGTAAGCTAGCCCAGCTCAAAAAAGGCCCACGTCGTTATGACAAACCCAAGCTTATCGATCATATCGATTACCTGTACGATATGGTGACTGAAACACAGCAGAAATTAGGTAAGGACGCTTCATTAAGATACGAACATTTGCACGAAAAATTTAAGGAGTATAAAAATCGATAGAATCTATATTCTTCCTTTCAGCTCGCTATAAATCCAAATAAAGGAATATAGGGTACCCCTATGCAGATGAACAACCTGAAAGTGAGAAAGATCTTTCATAAGGCCCATTCCGGAAGGATAAAATTAAGATTATACCTGGAAGAGAATTAATGGCAAATTGTACATGGGTTCAAATATCAGCAACTCAAGTGCAAACCAATAGGTGTAATTGTAAAAATTTAACATACCAGCACAACTAAAATGGAAGTGAGATCATCCTATAAAAAAGATTCTGTTTGTCCCTTGATCAGCAACAGAAATCTATGACCAGCGTGTCGCTGCAATTTGAATAAGTTAAAAACTCAATAATATGAAACAAATTAATTTTTTAATCCCAAGCCTAATCATTTTAATTGCTTCCTGTACTGAAGATCCGCAAAAAACATTTAATCAGGCACAAAAGAAAATTCAACATAGCACTAACCTTAAGTACAGTCAATTGGCATTATATCCAAACCCCATGGGCAAGGTCGATACTTTGACCACAATCATTGTTTTAAACAAAGCCGGAGATAATTCGAGTAATTATGATTTTATCATACAATCCGGAAACCTGGATGATATAAATATTGGAGGGAATTTTAAATCTGTCAATCACAAAGATGGTGTGGTGAAGTTCTTCCCAAAGATTGATGCTGACAAAGAGAAATATTTCATCAGTAATAACAGAAATATAAAATATTCACCTATCACACTTTTGAATCAGACTTCCTGGAAATTTGCAAAAGATACACTCATTGATGGTCGTAAACATGCAAATTATTTTCAAATAGAAAATGATACGATTATCAATGGGAACAAGGTCTATACCGAAGTACATATATTTATAAATCGGACATCCAAATTGATTGAGAGTTTAGAAAGAAGAAACTACTTCAAAGGAAAACATGCACAAACTGTTACATTTCAATATTCCGATTATGACATAAGCAACAACAATACAAAACTGGCTTATGACTTACCTTCCAATTACAAATCAATACCGTTTGGAAGAGCCAGTGAAAAGACCCTTCTATCAGCCGGGCAAAAAGCTCCTGATTTTACACGAAATGATATAAAAAACAAACCTTTTAATCTTGATGATTACCGTGGAAAAAAAGTATTATTGAATTTCTCAACAATTAATTGCGGTTACTGTAAAATAGCACTTGATCACTTTAACCGGGAAGATTACAAATTATCAAACAAGATTTCCGGTATTTATATCAATCCTCTGGATGAGCAGGCAGCTGTAATTGATTATATTGATAAGATCAATGTTCCTTTCCGGATCCTCGCTGATGCGAAAGATATTGGAGATTTATATGGTGTGTCGGCTTACCCAACCTTTTTCTTAATTGATGAATATGGTGTAATTGAAAAAGTGGTATTGGGTTATCAGAAAGATTTTTTGGAAAGTTTGAGAATGTAGATCCGAATCATCAAAACTACGACTGGCATTTTGTTGAAAACACGGTAGGATTGGAACGAGCCTGAATAATTATATTATAGCCACAAGCTACAAGCAAAACTGAGTTTTACTTCCAGGTGACCTGATTTTAAAAATAATTAGCCTGGCTAATATTATTCTTTTATAACGACAGGTTGTGGTACCTTCGCTCCCGTGTTTTTTTTCCACGCTTCCAGTTTATTATTTAATTCCAATACTTTATCAGGCATTACCCCAGCCAGATCAATTTTCTCGGATAGGTCTTCTTTGAGGTTGAATAATTCAAATTCTTTTCCATCATACCTTTTTATGAGCTTCCAATCACCATCACGAATGATGCTGTAAGGCACGATGTCATTGCCCCGGTAATGCGGAAAGTGCCAATATAAACTCCTGTCTAAACTCGCCTGGCGGTTCTTTAAAACCGGCAATATATTTTTTCCGTCTATTTGTTGAGCTTGACCTATCTTAATGCCCACTGCTGCGCAAAATGAGGGTAGAAAATCCACACTGGTTACTGGTACACTTAAGGTCTGGCCTTTTTTAATCTTGCCAGGCCATTTAATAACTAAAGGTACTCTAATGCCGCCTTCATATGCATATCCTTTACCTTTCCTTAATGGTTTGTTGGAAGTGACCCTCAATAATCCACCATTATCACTATACAATACCACCATGGTATTTCTTTCCATTCCCAGTTCTTTCAGGGTGTCTAATATCCGGCCGATATTTTCATCTACTTTGTTTACCATTGCGGCGTACGAACTGTTTTGGTGATTTTCAGCTTTACTTTTTTCATCAAAATGTGGTATTTTCTCTTTTGGAGGTTGAATGGGAGTATGCACAGCGTAAAATGCAAGATGGAGAAAGAAGTTTTTTTGCCTGTTTTCTTGAATAAAATTTACGGCTTCCCTGCCTAGTCTATCTGTCAGGTACTCTCCCTCTTGCAGCCCTTTCTGAAGGCTTTCTATTCTATGAGTTATACCTCTTACCAAGCGTTGATAGGGGGCATAATAACTCATAGGCTGCCCCCAATTGGTTACACCTGCCTGCCAATCAAATCCCTGATATGTGGGATGATAAGCATCATGACCCAGGTGCCATTTTCCAATGTACCCGGTATAGTAGCCTGCTTTTTTGAGCATTTCAGCAATGGTGGTCTCTTCCAACGGAAGGTAGTTCCTGTTAGGAATGCCGCTCTGCTTTGGGCTGGCAGGGTGATTAAGGGTAAATTCAGCATTTCCCGTTGGTATGCCCATATTCCATCCTTTCGCCATAGAAGGGATATGGGTAGTAAGTTGTAATCTGGCGGGATACTTGCCCGTAATAATAGAGGCACGGGTGGGTGAACATACAGCGCATGCGGCATATGCCTGCGTAAAGTTGGCCCCTTCTTTGGCCAGTTGATCCATATAAGGGGTCTCATAGTAACTGCTACCATTGAAACCGGTATCTGTCCAGCCCAGATCATCTACGACAATGAATACAATATTAGGTTTTTGATTCCTATAGGCGCAGCTTGTTAAAAAAGACAATAAAAGAACAACGACAACATGATTAAATATTTTTCGATGCATGTTGTATGTTTTATGTTTCAAAATGGTATGGTTGTATTTTCCATTTGTAAACATCATCATTGAGATGATCTTACTTCATATTTATAGAACCGATAGTCCGCCGGATTTTCTATCTGGAATGTAATATCTCCATTTTCATTTATGTTTTTTTCTTCTATTTCTCCTGTCATCAGATTGGTGAGCTGTACTGTTGTGCCTTTCAGGAAATGAAGTTTCATTGATTTAGAGACTTCTTCATTGTTGATTTCTCTGAGAATAGTCAAATACCCCGTGGAGGTTTCCGGATTGTAATTCTGAAAGCCGACCCAACCGGCATTGTTGGGTTTCTCGCCAATAGGAAATACATATCCCTTGTACATTTCGTTTCTATGTTGCTTATATATAGCTAAAACAGGTCTGATCTGATCCCTGGCTTCCTCAGAGTAATACTGTGTTTCCTGAAAGAATATGGGAGATCCCATCAAAGCTATGGCTACGGTATATGGGTGATTGTGAAGATAGGCATCACTCACTTTTCTGTTTACGCGGTCGATGTTCTGAATGCTCACCTGAAATTTGTTAAGATTGGTGTATTTAGATACCTGCCATGCATCACGAAGAACAAGGTAGGGATGATACACGACGTGTGCCGGCTGTATAGGTTTTCTGTTTTCAAGGTATATGTTACCATATTCCCGGCCGAAGTAATAACCTATGCGTGCAGGATTTTCTGTCACATCCCAATTAACCCGTACTTCATGTTCGGTGGCCAGGATAAAATCCCTTATTTTATTGATAAATCCATGAAAGGTTTCATAATCCTTCAAATTAGCAAAATCCAGCTTGTATGAAGTAAATCCACCGGTCTTGTAGTGTTTAAGTAAATCTTCGCCGGGGATCCTCCATGCTGCCCATAGTCCTAGTCTGATACCTTCCTTTGCAGCTGAAGCTTTGATGTTTTTCCAGCCTTCAGGGTACACCTCATACTCCCCATACGTTTTGGATGTGGTTTTAGCCACAACATCCCAAGTACGATATTGCGTGCCTTGCCAGCCGTCATCAACTTGCTGCAGATCTATCCCCAGGTCTTTTTGACTTTGTATTTCTGCGAGGATATTAGCTTCACGTGATGCATAAAGGCTTTCGTCCTTGGCCGCTCCGCTACCCCAGCTATTGGCCATGATGTATATATCTCTTTTTGGGTCAATGGGATATCTCTTCCTGTCGAATTGCTTAAGGGCCAGCTGTCGTTCACTATCTCCTCCCTTGTATGTTACCAGCCAGTAAGCCCATAGAGGTCGGTACTGGTCTGTTAGGTTTTCTGCACCGATGCCAAGTCCGGATGCAAATATACCGCTACCATCCAAGTGATAGGCGCCTGAATTTACACCTGGTTGATTGACGCATTTATGAGATTCCTGTACTATCATGATACCGTTTCCTTCCGACTGTACATCAATCACACTGGCCCAGTTATATGTTGCAGTCTTATCATTTGCCGTTTCTTCCCTTAGAATTTCATCCTCACGGTTATTACGGCCCTGAGTATGGTTATAGTAGCCTATTAACCTGCTTTGGAATTTGTCTGTTTTCAAGGGCAGGTATTCAGCCCTTGCCAGAGTCGTCGTATCGGTCGAAGGTAGGTAGTTGGCTAGTTTCTTCACAAATAGCTGGGTGCGTATTCCGGTTGCATTGGGATAAGCCCATACCATGTATTTTACTCCTACACCTTGCTCTGTGTATTCAAATTCTGCGGTTACCTCCAGGTAATCTGATGTAAAGCCTTCATCATTAGCTTTTTTTGCGGTGAGCGAAACGAGTTTCCCTTCAGCATCGTTGGGTAAAATGCCAGTGAGATTCCAATCGCTCCGGTGAGGGGATGTGGTGGTTTCAAATTGTGTTTCGCCATTAATCACAAATTGAGTAAGAAGACCACTACCTGTTAACTTCCATGTTCGTGTAGTTTTGCCGGTAGTAATGTTCAGCATATCTCCTTTGGTAAAAGCCCTGGCTTCCTTGAATTTCTCGTCCAGCATTGTTTCAAATCTCTGCTGTGATGTACAGGAAGCCATTAAAGAAATGAGGAAGATGCCTGTTATAATATAATTCAGATTATTTTTCATCAGTATTTTATTTTCCGTTTGTTTGAGTTTAAAATTCTTGGTTGCTATTGGCGCCTGAAAATATTCTCCCATGATGGCAGCCAGGCTCCGATGGGGGCGCAATTAGCCTCACCAGCATAGCCGTTGGTAAAAACCATGTCTTGTTGTAGTAACCTATCTATAGAGGTTTCAAAGAAATCACCTCTTATGAGCCCAACATTATCGGCCAAAATGAGCACAATGTTGGTTTTTTTTATCGGCCGGGCGGGAAAGTTTGTAGCGCATATAACCATGCCTATAGTCAGTATATTTATTCTTTTCATATTTCTTTAGACTGCCAATCGTTTCTACTCCTTATCTTCAGAAACCACCCAACCTTCTTCCGGAATTGGCCAAAGCTTGCTTGGAGTTCTTACTGAATCCATATATGCCTTCATTTGTTTGGAAATTCCAGGATATTGTTTGGCTACATTGTTCTTTTCTGAAAGGTCGTCATTAAGAAAATAGAGCTCTATTTCTCCCTTTGTTCCATATCGAACTGCCTTTATGTTATTCCTCACATCAAGCGCTCCTTGACGGCTTCCCTTTGTTTTGCCACCCATTCGTATAAATTCCCAGTACATCATTTCATGTCCTTTGAACTTATCATTATTGCCGAAAAGTAAAGGTACCATGGAAATACCGTCAATGTTTCCGGGGGGCTTTATTCCACCAAGGTCACAAGCTGTAGGCAGAAAATCCTGAAATGCCGTAGGTACATCGGATGTGCCGGCTTTGATTTTTTCTGGCCACCAGGCAATATAGGGGATGCGAATACCACCTTCCAATACATCTCGTTTTATTCCCCGTAAGGGGCCATTGCTATCAAAAAATTTAGTCATACTATTTGATCCTTGTCCATAACTCGATTGGGGACCATTATCGCTGGTGAATATCACTAAGGTATTTTTACCCAATCCATTAGTTGCAAGGAGTTGAAGAATTTTGCCAATATCACGATCCATCCGGGTGATCATGGCTGCATATTTCTTAAATTTGTCTGGCCAATCTTTTGCCTCATAAGGTGTGATATCTGGCGGGTTAAAAGGTCCATGGGGTATGGTATAGGCTAAATAGAGAAAGAATGGTTTGTCATGCTTTTTATTGAGGAAATTCATCGCTTCACGGGTAAAAACATCATGACTGTATTCGCCATCTTTCAGCTTAAGTTTCCCATTATTTCTGTGCAGACTTTCAGGATAGTAGTTGTGGGCAGCTACGTGGGTGTCATATCCAACAAAGTAATTAAAGCCTTTATTCAATGGATATCCGGATGTGCCTGGTTGTCCCAATCCCCATTTCCCAATGCAGGCTGTTTCGTAGCCAGCATTTTGAAGTAGTTCCGCAACTGTTGTATCCTCATCCCGCAGTTGTTCTCTTTCGGGCATACCCCCCGGATTGCCTTTGATATAACCATGTCCCTGGTGAAGTCCTGTCATCAGACATGCCCTTGAGGGACTGCAAACCGGCCCCCCCGCATAATGCTGAGTGAACACCATCCCTTCCTTAGCCATTTTGTCAAGCGACGGTGTCAGGATTTTCTTCTGCCCGAAAAAGCCAATATCTCCATACCCCAGGTCATCCGAAAGAATGAAAATTATATTCGGTTTTTTACTTGTAGTTGATTGCGCTTTCCCTTTCATTGGAATGAAAAAAAGAAAACTTATTAAACAATATCTTATTATAATTTTATTCATACTTAAAGCCTTTGGTTATCAATTATTGATCGTTACTCTTCTATCTCGACTATATTGCTTTGAATTGTATCAGACCAAATTATCTTTCTTTATTAATCGTCTCAGCAAATGGGGCATCGGGATTATAATCTTGGTTTGCCACAGGCATAGGAGCGCCAGTTTCATCCCACCAATTTCTGAGCAATGACATCATTTCTTCCACCTTTTCAGGCATATCGGCTGAAAGATCGTTTTTTTCGCCTATGTCTTTTTTTATATTAAAAAGTTCGACTTTTTCACCTAATTTGAGCTTACCATATAATTTACGGTGTGCTGCCTCATGGCCTTCCGTATCCAGGTAATCGCCGAAATAATAAATCAGTTTATAATCACCTTTTCTCACAATGCTACCAGGAGTTTTTGCATACATAGGAACATAGTGGGGGTGGTGGAAGTATAGTATATCTCTGGTGAACCCTTCATTGTTATTCAAAAGGGGAATAAGGCTTTCTCCATCAATTTTATAGTCTTTCTGCCTATCAGCACCTGCTATCTCCATGAAAGTTGGGTACATATCAATTATATGGACTGATGTTTCAATCTCTGTCTTAGCTTGAATGGTTTTTGGCCATTTCATAATTAATGGCACCCTTATCCCTCCCTCATACAGGGAGCCTTTAGATTCACGTAGTGGTGAATGGTCCCAAAACCTCCCTAATGCCCCGTTGTCGCCCATTGCTACTAACAGCGTGTTTTCAGCTAAACCAAGTTTTTCAAGCTTTTCCATGATCAGGCCTATTGAATAATCCAAATGTTCCGTCATGGCCAATATATCGGCAGTAGGCCTCTCAGAAACAAGACCCCATTTGTCAGTCATCTTTGTATATCCCTTTTTTACATATTTTTCCACGAGGGTATCAGGAGCAGCCAGAGGGGAATGTGTAGTAAAGTGTGAAACAAAAGCAAAAAAAGGATTCTCCTTATTTTGATCTATAAAACCCAATACCTCATTGGTAATATCCATTACCGCCTTGTCCTTTTTGGCCTTTCCTTCTGAGGCGTCCCCAACCCAATCAAAACCATAAGCATTGAAATACGTTATTCCTTTTTTTTCTTTGATCGGAGCAGCTGGATAATTATCTGCCACATGCCATTTTCCACTGATTCCTGTAGTGTAACCAGCGCTTTTTAACATTTTAGCTAAGGAATACCATTCTGAAGGAAGTTTTTTTCTCACTTTTGGAGTGAGCATCGGAGCGTTTCCAAAAAACCGGTTGTTGATTACTTTGGTCATTCCGGATCTTGCAGGATATTTACCTGACAGAAATGCTGCCCTTGTAGGTGAGCACTGTGGCATTACATAAGCACTGGTAAATTTTGCCCCTTCCTCTGCGAGTTTGTCAAGGTTTGGTGTCCGTACAATCTCATTTCCGTAACAACCTACCTGATTCCATCCAAAATCATCGACCAGAATAAAAATGATATTAGGTTTTAATACATCTTTTTGTTCAGTGCTTTGACTAAATGTTGAAAAGGGTATAAAAAGGACAATGAGTAAAAGGAATTCATTGAGCTTCTTTTTTTGTTTTGTAAAGATCGCCATTAAAAAGTCTTAGTTAGTCGGTTTTTTATAAGTAATCTAAGGTTATCATTACCGGAACTTACCAAAATACCTGTAATCTGCTCTCTGCCTATTCTGATCATTTGAAGGTCTTTAACATTGTAAGGCAGGTAAACTCCGCTCTTTTCGTATTCAACAGCAATAAAGCCCTGATCCTGATTTCCTTTTAAAAAATATCCTATGGAGGCATCTGCGCGAGTGGTTTCCACTTCAACATCCAGATTGTTCCCGGCTATTAGCAAGTCATTATAACCATCTTCATCGAAATCGTTGCATACAATGCCGTTAATTGTCGAAAACTGCGCTTTAGTTGGCAATGGCTTACTGGCAAATTCCCCATTTTGGTTGTCCAAAATTATGCTTTCAAACATGTGGGCTTCATAATGTAACGCTGTTTCAATGTCAGGGCCGAGTATGTTTGTTATGTCTGCAAGCGCAAATTCCTTGTAAGTTGGAAACCGGTCACCTATTGCAGAAATTTGTTCCGAAGAACATTCCCTGCCACGAATCGGTACTTGCTGGCTACCATAATACTTTACTAAAAAAGGATCTACTGTGCCATTTTGATCAAAATCGGCAGCATAAATGTGAAATGGTTCTTTTTCGCTCGCATGAAATTTATAGTTAAGCCCAAGGTTTCCGGCTATAAAATCAATATCACCATCCTGATCGTAATCGGTACTGATGATTTTGTTCCACCAACCGGTTGTATTTTGTAATCCATATTTTTCTGTCACATTCTTAAATCGTCCCATCTCATTTTCAAAAACCGAAATGGGCATCCATTCACCAACCACTATCAAATCAGGATCGCCATCGGCGTCTATATCAGTCCAGGAAGCGGAGGTGACCATCCCTATATTGGACAGGCCGGGTGCTATCGATTCCGTGACATCAATAAACCTTCCGTTTTCATTAAGCAGCAGCCGGCTTTTTGCTGCAAAAGGATATTTTCCCGGGATCACATGTCCGCCAACGAAGACATCCAAATCCCCATCTTTATCAATATCAGAAGTCTCCACACATGAACCATTGGATAGCAAATCCGGCAGCTTATCGGATCTGCTGAAATTACCTTTCCCGTTATTGATATATAATCTATCGGATAACAGAGGATCATTTTCATCAAATTCATAACCACCACTTACTACATAAAGGTCCAGGTCATTATCCTGATCGGCGTCAAAGAATGTAAGGCCAATATCTTCATGATTTTTATCTGTCTCGAAAACCTTACTATTTGTAACATCAAAACTTCCATTCTCATGCTGCAAATACAATTGACCCGACTGTCCTGCTGCCCCTCCTATATAAAAATCTTCCAAGCCATTACCATCTACGTCTCCAGTAGCAATAAATGGCCCTACTTGGGATTTTTTATGCGGTAGTAGGACCTGTCTTTCGTAGTCGTCATACTTGTTTTCCAAATGGCGGAAGGGGGTACTAAAGTACTTGGAAGCAGCTTCGGCAAAAAAGGGTACCTTATCCCTTAGGTTCAAGTTACTGTTAGAAGCAATACCTGCATCTTTATAGTCAACTTTAATATTTTGATTGACTGGTACGTTTTCCAATAATGAGGTTTTGCCATCTTTCCATTCTATCTCAAGAGATTCTATGCGGGAAACGGTATCGAGCCCAAAATGTGCTATTGGTTCTACGGATGACAAATAACCCCTTACGATTTTGAATTCTTCGTATTGGATTTTGTCATCATATTTTAAAGTGATTTTTGCCCCGATCCCTAAAGGGTTTTCTTCAGGGCCAATTAACTTAATTCTCAAATAGTTCACCCCTGCGGTCTCACTATTGTTTCTGTATACAAAGGCATCATGATCAATGTTATTCACTACTAAATCCAGGTCACCATCATTATCCAGATCACCATAGGCCGCTCCATTGGAAAAGCTCTTATCCTGAATTCCCCATTCCGAACTTTTATTTGAAAAAGTTAAATCTCCGTTATTCCTGAAAAAATAATTGATGGTTTGATTGGTCTCATACATGCTGATCAGTTGAGGGGCTAATTCTTTGTAAGCTTCATCTAAAGACGAAAACCTTTTTATATTTTCTCTGAGGAACATGACCCGGTCTACCTGAGTGTCTTTATTGTATACATCGCGCTTATATCCATTAGATACGAAGAGATCCCTATAGCTATCGTTATCAAAATCGGCAAGGAAGCAAGCCCAGCTCCAGTCCGTAGTAGACGTTCCGGACAACTGGGATATCTCGCTGAATACTCCCTTGCCTTGATTGTATTGAAGCATGTTGTGCATGTATTGATTGTGTATATCCATGTCCAATATTTTTTGATATGCCTTCCGGTTCATGGGTGCCATAGTGGTTTTAGATCGAATGTAGTCTTCGGGAAGCATTTCCGAAACAAAAATATCCTCCCAGCCATCATTATCAATATCAGCAATATCCACTCCCATGGAAAAAAGTGAAATGTGCCGGGTAGCTGCTTTAATACTTTCCGAAAAAGTGCCGTCGCCGTTGTTTTTGTAGAAATAGTCGTTTTCCACAAAGTCATTCGCTACATATATATCTGTAAATCCATCTTGATCCACATCAGCAGTGACCAGACCAAGTCCATAACCCCAGTTGGGGTCAATTCCTGCCTGTTTGCCGATCTCTTTAAACACACCCTGCCCCATATTTTGATATAGCTTGTCTCTGTTATGGTTCTTTGCATTTTTTTTGTGAGATAAGAACTCCTCGAGCGGAATAAAAAAAGAATCAGGTCGATTGGTTATATAGACATCCAGGTCGTTGTCATTGTCCATATCAAAAAAGGAAGCCATCATAGAAAAGCCTGCATCGTTCAAACCATAATCAGCAGATTGTTCTTTAAAAGTGAGGTCCTTTTGGTTGACAAACAGTAGGTTTTCTCTTTCTTCCGGGGTGTCCTGCCAGCCTCCTTTACAAACATATATATCCAGATATCCGTCATGATTGATGTCTACCATTGTTACACCATTGTGCCAGCCATTCCCTCCGCCGACACCAGCATTTGACGTTATATCTTCAAATTTAAAATGGCCTTTATTTAGATAAAGTTTATTGGGAACCTCATTTCCAGTAAAATAAATGTCGGAGAGGCCATCGTTATTAATGTCACCGATCGCTACTCCCGCACCGTTGTAAACATAATTGAAGTGATCTACAAAGTGGCTATAGTCTTCCTTTATGTTATTGGAAAAAGTTATTCCGGAATGATCAGTGGATACAAGTTCAAACATTCTCGATTTGTTTAATGGCGAATCTGTCGCTTGCTTACAACTTATGACAGTAGCTATGATTAAAAAGAGCCTGAATCGCCAAATCATCATTGAAAAAATCATGAGTGAATAAATTATTAATTGTCAAATGCCGGAGGTTGATATACCTCCAGCATTTCACTTATGTTATTTTTTCAATAACCTTTTCAACTGTGATTTTCATTAGTATCCCGGTGTCTGCTGTAATCCCGGTGTCAGCTCAACCTGAGTAGGAGAGAGGGGAAATAGAACCTGATGGTCCTGGATTCCGGATGGATCCCACAAAGAACCATAGTCATAATTCCTCACCGTTTCAATATAGGTTCCCCATCTTATCAAATCATACCTTCTGTGGCCTTCTCCGGCCAATTCCCAGCGCCTCTCATCTGAAATTACCTGCTTGATGGCAGCCTGGTCCAGGCCGATCAGATTAGGCCTGTCAGGCTCGTAAGCACGTGCCCGTACTACATTGATAAATGTCAATGCTTCATCCCCTTTATTCTGTTCGTTGAGGGCTTCAGCCAGCATCAGATATACATCGGCCAGGCGAAATACTACGGTGTTATCCCTGTGATTAAACCTGGGAGAAGTTTGCTGATCAAAATTCTGAAATTTAGGGGTATAAGGAAATTTTAAGGCAATTCCTTCATATTCCTGCGTAAAATTTAAGGGAGTACGCGTATCATCGGGAGCCAAGCTCGCAATAAATGGGTCAGAGGGAATTAACAAACCAAAGCCTGTAAAACCATCTCCATTGGCATTTAAAGCATCTATCAATGCCTGCCTGTCCGCCTGATCAGCTGGTTCGTCTCTTAATCTGGGAACATAAAAATCTGTGATTGGACTGGTCTGTAGATCAAATGCATAGATCATTTGCCAGATAGTTTCAGAAGTAAAACCGTCTACATCATTGTCCCAGAGATCAGCAAAATTTGGCTCTAATGTAAGCCCTGAATTATTGATGATATCCTTACCCACTACTTCTGCTTCTGCCCAGTTGTTTTGCCATAGTAACAATTTCATTCTAAGTGTTTTGGCAGCCCAACGAGTAGCCCTAATAGCCTCAGACGATGGGTAACTTGTTGGTAGGTTGTCTTCCGTAGCTTTCAGATCACTTACCAGTTCAGCTACTATGTCTTCGGCAGAAGTCTCTCCCAGGACAGCCAGTTCATCAATGGGTAAATCTTCAGTATGATATGGTACGCTGCCAAACATGTGAGTTAAGTGGTAATAACCCACCGACCTTAAAAATATGGTTTCGGCCAGGATCCTGTCTTTAATTACAGGACTAAGATCTGAGTTGGTGACTCCGGTAAATACCGAATTGGCATTTACAACCAGGTTATGTAAGTTGTTCCAGATACCTACCGTAGCTCCCAGGTTTGACGTAGATAAAGAAGCATCCAGCAAAGTGTTTGCGTCACCAAAACGTCTACTGGAAGTCATGTCGTCAGTACCATATGTTGTATAGAGAAGTATATTCCTTCCGTAAATGGGGTTGGATTTTACAATGTTATACAATCCGAATACTCCAGCGTTGGCCTGCGCTTCAGTAGCATAAAATCCATCGGGACTTAATATCCCTCTGGTGTCTTCCTCCAGGAATTCATCGCATCCCATTGAAAAGAGTATAAGTATAAAGATATATATGTATTTTTTCATAGCTTCTTAAAATTTAACGTTTAAACCAAAAGTATAAGACCGGTTGCGGGGATAGGTGGCACGGTCCGTTCCCCTTACCACGGAATTTGTATTGCTTGTATTTACTTCCGGGTCATACCCAATATAATTACTCCAAAGGGCCAGGTTGTTGCCGACAAAATATACATTTAGCCCTTCCAGCCAGGATATTGAACTTACCGGTACATCATATGAAAAACGTAGTGATTGCAGTCGGAGAAAAGAACCGTCATACACATATTGCTGATTAGGTTGAAATGTTGATCCGGTATTAAATGACCCTGCCCTTGGAACATTTGACGTAGGGTTCTCCTCGGTCCATCTGTCCCTGAGTAATCCGAATACGTTGGTAGCATTACCTCCAAAAAATCCCCTTCGCGTGAAATCATAGTAGATATCATTCCCATAGGTAAATTGCAGATTTATATCCAGATGGAAATTCTTGTAGGAAAAACTATTGATCAGACCCCCATAAAAGTCAGGTTCCGGATTGCCTATTACTCCATAGTCCTGACTGTTGTATGCACCATCTCCATTATCATCTAAGAATGAAGGAAATCCAGGCAGGTTATTGTTAATCGCAAACTGTTCAACAAATACATTGTCAGGCAGGTTATCCAATTCTTCCTGTGTTTTAACAGTTCCCAGATAGGTACCACCCCAAAACTGCCCAACCGGCTGTCCTTCAATGACTATACCAATAAATGGCTCACTGTTATTACCACGAAATTGAATTGAATCATTTGCACCGATCGCCGTACCAATGTCGAGGGCCTTACTTCGATTTCCGGCCATCGTTAATATGGCCTCCCATTTGAATGAATTTTTATCCATAATGGTGGCATCTACTTTCATTTCAAGGCCCTGATTTTGTATTTCCCCAAAATTTTCCAAACGGCTTCCAAATCCTGTGATTGGTGGAACAAAAAGATTGATCAACAGGTCTTTGGTTCTTTTCTTATAATAATCCATTTCAATATTCAGGCGCCCTTCAAAAAAGGAAGCTTCTAATCCAATGTCCAATTGATTCGTTGTTTCCCATCCCAGACTAGGTTGAGCAGGCCTTCCTTTTACCACACCATTGGCCACTACGCCCTGAGTGCCATTTTCACCAACAACAGGCTGGTTGGTATTTAACAAAGCCAGTGTCCGGTATGAACCAATGGCCGTAGATCCGGATTGGCCATAGCTAGCGCGCAATTTTAGATCATCAAAAATACCTAGGTTCTGGATAAACGGTTCTTCAATCATTCTCCATGCAACAGCGGCCGATGGAAAAAAATTATACTTATTGCCTTCCGCAAATCTGGAAGATCCATCCCTTCGTCCTACCAGTGTTAAAAGATACTTGCCTTTGTAGGTATAATTTAATCTGCCCAGATGGGAAACGAATTGAGCCTTGTTAAAACCTGAATTGACACGATGTTGCTCAACATCACCTAATTCAATCCTATCAATGGTAACGATATCTCCCTCAGTGCTTAAATTAGAGCTTTCGTTTTGGACCGTTTGCCAGGTAAAGCCCAGAACTCCATCGATGGAGTGATCGGAAGCAATATCTTTACTGAATGTGATGGTATTTTCATTCAACAAATCCCTTGCAAAATTTTCATTGATTGAGACTCCACTTCCTGAATTGACCGAAGCCCTTAGAGGTAAGTCTCCCGGGGCCAATATACCTTGCCTGGAAGATTGCAGCTTCGTGCCAAAAGTTGATTTGAGCATTATCCCTTTTATGGGCTCATATTGCATATAAAAATTACCAAGTAATTGTACATCTGTCATGCTATTTTCCCTTAATGACAGGTCTGCCAATGGGTTGTCAAACACTCTTCCACCTATCGGATCATCAGTGTTGAAATTACCATCAGCATCAAACCTTGTATAAGCAGTAAATGCCTCCTTGGTGACATCGAAGAAACTGACCCTTACATTGTCTCTCTCATTGTAGCTCAGGTTTAGCCTGGTACCAACAGTTACCTTGGAACCTAGTTTATTGTCCAGATTTGCTCTTACCTGGTACCTTGTCAGTCCTGATTCCTTAATAATTCCTTTTTGATCAAAAAAATTGAATCCAAGGAAATAGTTTATATTTTTGTTATTGCCTGTAAAAGAGAAATCAATATTGTTGACCTTCCCCACCTGTACAATCTCTTCCTGCCAATCTGTATGTGTTACAGCGTTCAGGTCAGCGAAGGGAACAGATGATCCATTTAATGTAGCGCCCTCATTCAGGTAGGCGGCAAGTTCGGGACCTGTTAAAAGATCAATCTTCCTGGCAAAGTTTTGTACACCACTATAAGTATTTAATGAAATCTGTGGCTTGCCTTCAGGTAGGTTTGCTCCATTTTTGGTGGTAACTAAAATTACACCATTGGCCCCTCTGGTCCCATAAATTGACAAAGAAGTTGCATCTTTTAGGACATCAATGGATTCAATATCATTAGGATTTATGGAATTGAGGTCAAAATTAGTGCCTGCTATAAAACCGTCTATTACCCAAAGTGGCTCATTATTGCCCTGCAGGGAATTTCCTCCCCGGATACGTATTGTGCTTCTGGCCCATGGGGCGCCACTTACGGAGGTAATTTGCGCTCCGGCAATTTTGCCCTGTAATATCTGATCAACCCTGGCCACAGGCTGATTTTCAATATGCTCACCGTCTACCGAAGCTACGGCTCCGGTCAGATCCTTTTTCTGTACGGTTCCGTAACCGATAACAACAACCTCGGAAAGGGTGGAAATATCAGGGGTCAGGCTAATATTGATCGTAGATCTGCCTGCAATTTCAACTTCTTCGGAAGTGTATCCAACATATGAAAAAACCAGTACTTCAGCATCATCAGGCACATTGAAGATATAGTTACCGTCCGCATCAGTAATAGTTCCTATCGTGGTTCCCTTAACTACCACATTTACTCCAGGTAATCCATCGCCATTTACATCATTTACTTTCCCTGAAATTTCTTTATCAAGCACAACAATAATGTCAGCCTTTTTTGCGGTACTTTTAGCATTGCTTACCGCGATCAGATCATTTCTTCTGAAAAAGTTGATCTTGGCTTGGTACCCAATCTCCTTTAAAATAATATCAAGTGATTTACCGGCTGCTGCTATGCTTATTGGTGTAGTCAAATTAATACTCTGACTATAAGAAAATGTAAAGGTGGTTTGGTTTTCGATAGCACTCAATACAGTACCCAAATTTGAAGACTTCTGCTCCAGCGTAATTTTTATCTCGCTCATTCTTTGGGAGTCACTATCATGGGCCATCAACATACCTGATAACAGAAAGACGATTATTAAACCGTTAAAAGCTTGTCGTGACATAAATAACAGTTCTTTGATAAATAGATTATTCGTAATTTTGCTCATATCAAAATCGTTTAATAGTCCACCTTTGGTCGAAACCTTCGGCAGACGAGGTGAATGGTTATTAATCGTAGAGAGCGGAAGTACTCCACTACTTTCGCTCTTATTTTGTTATTTTAGGGGGATTTGTATATCATTTTTTCATATTTCCTTAGATTTAAATAGTACATTTTTTCCTTTTATTTCGTAATCAAAACCACCGGATTTACTTAAAATATTTAATACCGTGGTCAATGATTCACCTTTTTGTTTCAGGGTGATCCGGATACGCTTTAATGCGGGGTCGTCAATTGTAATATCCACATCATACCTTCTTTCCAGCTGTGCTGTGATTTCTTCTAAAGGTTTTTGGTCAAAAATGAACCCGCCATCTGTCCAGGCGATCAGTGACGAGATATCTTTTTCTTCCATGACAAAATGTTTCTGATTGTCATAAGTAGCTACCTGATTAGGTGTGAGAATTAATTCTTGATTTTTATCGGATACAGCTACCTTGCCTGTCTTCACAGCGATTTGCACTGTGGATTCTTCGATATATGACCTGACATTAAAAGAGGTACCTAAAACTGTTGTATTTACTTCCCCTGTTGTGACCACAAAAGGTAGGTTGGGATTTTCCTCTACTTCAAAAAAACCTTCACCTTCCAATACCACTTCCCGTTTTCCGGAAGTAAACTTGTTAGGGAACCTGATTTTACTTTCGGCATTAAGCCGGATTTTGGATCCATCCGGAAGCCTGACTATCAAATTCTGCCCTCGTGCTGTCTGTTTTTCAATCCATGTGATAGCCTCTATTTGGGTATCAACCTGCTCTTTTCTACTAAAATAAAAAAGTGAATAAGCAGAGATCAATATCACCACTGCAGCCGCTACACTATACCATTTATAAGGTTTCTTTCTACCCTTAAGAAGTTCCTGCTCCTTTTCCTGTGCTTTTTTAAATACTTTGGTAAACTGCCTCTCATATAACTCCAGCTCTCCCTCCTGAGGGCCGTCCACCTCCAGTGAGTGCCAGTGCTGATAAAACGCCGACTTTAATTCAGCGGCCGTTTCACTCTTTTCTATGCTATCCAGAAGAATATCTAACTCTTTTCGGGAGATACTATTATTCTTAAGCTTTTCAAAAAGTTCAGAAATACTATCTGCTTTTTTCAATGAATTGAATGTTAGTTCTATTTATAATACAACCAACAGGGCTGACCAGGACTAGTTTGGAGCTAAAATTTTTTTTTAAAGAATAATTGAAAGAAAGGATCCAACAATGGGTAGTGAAATATCGGCATGAACCTGGAGATAATTCTTGATGGTTTTGAGGGCTGTGACCATATGGTTTTTTACAGTGTTTCTGGAAATGCCAAGCTCTTTTGCTATTTCATTGTGACTTTTTCCTTCTTCCCTGGAAAGTTTGAAAATTAATTGTTTTTGCTTTGGGAGTTTTTTTATGGCCTCTTCAAAACACTGACTATATTCACCATGTATTACCCGTTCTGAAATGTCATTTTTGGCTTTTTCGATATTGTCCCAAAATTCATTTCTGGCTTTTTCACTTCTTGCGATTTTTTTCAAATGATTAATGGCCAGATTTCTTGTAACCCGGTAAATATATCCATTAAATGACAAAGCCGGATCGATTTTATCACGATTGATCCATATGCTTACAAATGCTTCCTGTGTAATCTCTTCTGCCAGATAATCAGACTTGGTAATCTTGTAAGTGAACTGTTTTAGTTTTTTGTAGTACTTATTAAATAGTTCCTCAAATGCCAAAGCATCTCCCTGTTTAACTCTCTCAATAACAAATTCCTCTGATGATATTACTTTGGTCACTTTCACTTCTTCTTAAGACCGTTTACAGGATCGTCTTAAATTTTTTGGCAAGCACAGTTTTGCCAATATGTCATAGGTAAAGATCAGCAATATTATCTTCCCTTTACAATTTTATGACACATCTGTTTGGCAAAATACCTAGAAATTATTTTTAGTGCAAAGTATTGAACTGGTTTTTAGGCTTTTATTCTTTCACCTACCTTGACAATCAATTTTTATCCACATATAGAAGATGAAGAAAGATTTTCAGGGGCATTGAGTTTATATTTATGCCCCAAATCAAGTGCTAATCTCTAAAGCAAATAAAACCTGGTCAAAATACATTGAGGCTCCAAGGTGAATTAGTTAAATCCTCAGCAACGGTTTGCTCATTGTCAGGAAAAGCGATAATGAAATTTAGCCTAAAGTATGATTAACGATCAGGTTGTTTGTTCTTCGGATTGCCATAACCGGATATTGATATCTACTGCCACATTTCAAATTTATGGATCGGATGTTTTATAGCCTTCAATTTGCATGGAGAATTATCAAAATATACACAAAATTACCAAAACTGGACATTCCAATAAAATGCCTATTTGTTGAATATTGTATTAAGGCTGATCATGGATGTATTTCATCGGAAGACAGGCTTTCTGCAATCGTAATAGATTGTTAAGGAGCACAATTGGCTTCTTGATTAATGGGGTGAAAAGATATATAAAGTGTTGATTATAAACGTAAAAGCATTGAGATGACTTCATTTTTTTATCCTTGTTAGATCGATCGGATCAATTGAATAATAAAATGGAAATCGTGTGATCATTAGAGCGAATGGCCCTAGCTCATAAAACGAATTTCAGTGTTAGAAAGGATATAAAAATTACACAAAATAAGAATATACCAATCGCATGAATAATAAAAAGTCATTGATGAAAATTGGAAAGCCTGGGATTTTCGGGATTTTTACCACTTTACAATTAATCCTAACCAGTTTTACGTTAACATTCGGACAAGAAAACGACAGACTTTCTGATAGAGGAGCTCCCGAAGTTTTGAACGGCTCTCAACTTAAGTATATAGGTATGCCTATTGGAGGATTGGCCTCAGGACAGGTCTATCTTGGTGGTGACGGACAACTTTGGTATTGGGATGTTTTTAATATTAACCGGATAGATCCTCAAAATCCGGGTGCAGGAGATAAATTTTATTTAAACCCTATGACGCAGGATCGTAGGTTTGAACAGGGATTTGCCATACGTATTAATAAAGAAATCACCTCAATAGCAAGAAGCCTGAACAATGACGGGTTTTCGGATATTACATTCAGAGGTGAATACCCTATTGGAAAAGTAAACTATAAAGATGCAAACTTTCCCGTGTCCGTTTCATTGGAGGCATTCACTCCATTTATCCCTACTGATTTTGAATCTTCCGGTTTTCCCGCGGTTATAATGGAATACCAACTCAAAAACAAGACAGATAAAACATTAGAACTGGAAATAATGGGCTGGTTACAAAACACAGCTAATTACTTTACAGCAGAAGGAACTTCCGGGAAGCATATAAATAAAATTATTAAGTCGGAAGATGTATTGCATTAGTTAACAGTTCGGAAGTCGATGCAGTAGCACAATCTGCTCCTGATTATGGTAATATGACCTTAAGCTTGCTTGAGGCCGATGAAAACAGTTGGGCCACACCAAAGGCAATCAGAGATGTAGCTTTTAGCTATGCAGGAATCAAACCTTCCAAAGAGCAAGAATCCAGTGCAGATGTGGGAGAAGTTCTTACCGGTGCTTTGGGACAGCAACTTGAAGTAAAGGCTGGTGAGGAAAAGAAGGTTACATTTATAATATCCTGGTATTTTCCCAATGTTCATCAGGTACGGATCCCTAAAATGGACAATCATGACAAATTAAGGTACTACTACAGTAAAAAGTTCAAATCGTCTAAAGATGTGGCTGATGTCATCAACCTTCGGAAGAAAGATTTAATATCCGCTACCAAAAGCTGGAATAAGACCTGGTATGATTCCTCACTTCCATTCTGGTTTTTGGACCGAACATTTATTAATACCAGCACATTGGCCACCAATTCATTTTACCGCTTTGATGACCTGACCAATGCACCACATAATGAAGGAAGGCTTTATGCTATGGAAGGTGTATATCTTGGAGAGGGTACCTGTACACACGTATTCCATTATGAGCAATCCCTGGGTAGGCTTTTTCCAAACATGGCCCGGCAATTAAGATCACAGATTGATTTTGATTTTGCCTGGGATGAACGTGGCTTTGTAAAGTATCGTGCGGAGCATTCCGGTATTGGCCGTCATGATGGAAGAGGGTATGCCATCGACGGCCACGCAGGAACAATTTTAAGGGCTTACCGGGAGCATACCATGTCAGCTGACAATGCATTCCTCAAAAAGAACTGGTCTAAGATCAAAAAAGGAATTCTATACCTTATTGACCAGGATAAGGAAAAAACCGGTAAAACAGATGGTATCATTGAAGGGGTACAGTATAATACCCTGGACAGACCCTGGTATGGTAAAATTCCCTGGATAAGCACACTTTACAATGCCTGTTTACGAGCAGGAGAGTCAATGGCTCATGAAATGGGAGATAAGGCCTTTGCCAAGATATGCCGGAATATCGCCTCTCAAGGTTATAAAAGTCTTTCCGAACAATTGTTCAATGGAGAGTATTTTATCCAGGAATTAGATCCGGAGCACCCGGAAGCTCCCAATACCAACCAAGGATGTTACATTGATCAGATACTGGGAGAAGCTTGGGCAAGACAGACCAATCTGCCCCATATTGTTCCAAAGGAAGAAGCTAAATCAACATTGGCTTCCATCTTTAAATACAATTATTTGGATGACGTAGGGCCTTATCACGATACGGCCACAGTAGCACATGTTCGTTACTATGCATTACCTGGAGAGCCTGGAGTGATCAATTGTACTTTTCCAAAAGGCGGGGGAGAAAAGGCCGCTGGTCAAAAGGCAGGCAATTGGGAGCATCTTACAGTAGGCTACTTTAGTGAAAACTGGACAGGACTGAGCAATAATCTGGCTGGCCACATGATTGCTGAAGGGCTTATGGAAGAAGGGCTAAAGGTCTTATGGGCTAATCATGTCAGGTACGCTCCTGAAAAAAGAAATCCCTATAATGAAATAGAATACGGTAATCATTATATCAGGGCTATGAGCAGTTATGCGGCTTTCGTATCTGCTTCCGGATTCAGCTATCACGGGCCCAAAGGAGAGATAGGTTTTGACCCGAAAATAAACCCTGAGAATTTCAAGAGTGCTTTTGTTACCGCTGAGGGATGGGGAAGCTTTGAACAGAAAAGAACACCTGAAAAACAGACCAACAAGTTAAAAGTAAATTATGGAACCGTTCAACTGTCCAAGATCATATTACAGGATGGTGGTACCAAAAGAGCTTCTGTCTCATTGAAAATTAATGGCGAAAGCGTAAAAACAAAATTGAAAAGAGAGGGTAATCAATACCATATAACATGGAAGGGAATGCACCTGAAAGCCGAAGATGAAATTGTAATAGAACTGAAATAATCCCTAAAGAAATATGATAGGGTATTGGTGTTCAGTTGATTCAATGACAAATGATATAAAGAGGATTATACAGAGATAATAAAATGAAAAAGAACATAGAAGACATTTCTTCGAATCATAAGGGCTTCTCAAATGATCCAGGGAGAAGGGGATTCATAAAAAAAACAGTATTAGGTGGGCTATCCGCACTCACCTTACCACAGTTACCGGTCTTTGCCGGACCTTTTACCTACGACAATAATGGCCATTTGGTTCCTGAGGACAAAAAACTCTCCGCGGCATGGATAAAATCTCTTTATGAGCGTGGGCTTCCCGATGTCTTTACAGCTGAAAAAGGGCAACTGAAACATATAGGCATGCCTGTGGGAGGTATAGCATGTGGGCAATTATATTTAGGAGGTGACGGCAGGCTGTGGTTTTGGCATATTTTCAAGACCGAGTATGGTAGAGAAAAAGACCACAATCAACGTATGGCAGCTATGACCCTGGGATCTCACTACCGGTATCCTGAAAAGGTATTTGAGCGTGAAACCAGACCTGTCGAGCATGGTGCGGCAATCCGATTGCGATATCAGGGGAAAACGGTGACCAAAAAACTTGATTCAACCGGATTTAAAAATATCAGCTTCCGCGGTGAATATCCAATTGGGAAAGTAAGTTATAGAGACGCCAACCTACCCGTTGAGATCAAGCTTGAGGCCTTTTCACCATTTATACCCACAAGCGCTGAAAAGTCATCCTTACCGGTGACCATTATGACCTATAAAGTGAAGAACACCTCATCAAGTGATATGGAGGTTGATCTGGTGGGTTGGTTGGAGAATGCCGTTTGCCCGAATATCAATAACAGGAATATGGGTGTTCGAAGAAATCATTTGATTGAAAACGAAAATAGACTTACGATATACTGTACCGCCGAAGCGCTTGAGGATGTACCTGACGCACCGGTGAAAGAAGATGTCGTGTTTGAAGATTTTGAAAGTGGCAGTTATGAACGTTGGAAGGCAAAGGGGACAGCCTTTGGTAAAAATCCTGTCAAGAAAGGATCAAAAGGCTTTGCAGAAAAAGGAATTGATGGAGATTATTTTGTGTCAAGCTACAATGTCAGAGAACTTAACGGCAAACCCAACAATTCAAGTTATCAGTGGGGTAGCATTACCCCTGCCCACGAATATACCGGTATATTAACAAGTAAGCCTTTCACCGTAACCCACGATTACATTACTTTTTTATTGGGAGGCGGATACCATCCTGAACAGACTGCCTTTAACCTTCTGATTGATGGCAAAGTAATGCGTACGATTACTGCAGATAACAATTGGCAGCTTCAACAACGCTTTTTTGATGTTCGGGATTTTTTAGGTAAAAAAGCACAGCTACAGATGGTGGATAGTCACCAGAGCATGTGGGGTAGTATTTCTGTAGACCATATCGTGTTTACAGATAAAAAACCTAAAAGTAATGAACTTGTTGATCAACATGGTTATGGATCAATGTCCTGGTCTATACAAAGGCCGTCGGGCAATGCAAAGGCCGCATTGAATTTGGAAAAAACCAAAGAGATAGACGCTATTATAGCAGGGCTTAAGTCTCCGGATGAACATAGTACGACTGCAAAACCAATGAATGAAGCACTGATGGGCGCTTTAGGTGATACACTTAAATTGAAGCCCGGTGAAGAAAAAGAAGTGACTTTCATTTTAACCTGGTACTTTCCCCACATGACACAGTTGGACGTTGAGTCCGGTGAACTAATGCGGTTAAAAGGGTTCAGGTACCTGAAAAGACATTATCACAATTGGTTCCGATCTGCCAATCAGGTTGCGGATTATGTTTCAAACAAATATGATGATTTGGCCGGAGCCACCCGGCTTTGGAATAAGACGTACTACGATTCTACCTTGCCTTATTGGTTATTGGACCGAAGTTTTATCTCTATTAATACTTTGGCATCCAACACCATGTTGTGGTTTGACAATGGCCGTATCTGGGGTTGGGAAGGCGTGGAATGTTGCCAGGGCACCTGTCAACATGTT
Organism: Splendidivirga corallicola; assembly: GCA_030442035.1. Taxonomy (GTDB): domain Bacteria; phylum Bacteroidota; class Bacteroidia; order Cytophagales; family Cyclobacteriaceae; genus Splendidivirga; species Splendidivirga corallicola. The sequence goes on along the minus strand of JAUJEA010000010.1, from coordinate 224,704 downwards.
TGGCAGTATGCTCAGGGGGCGGCACGAATATTTCCGTTAATCGAGCGCACAATAAGGGAAGTAACTGATTTAGGCTATAGCTTCAAAAAAGACGGCGGTATGGGACATCGTGATGAAACGGCATGGGGGCTTAGCGTAGCACACGATGGGCATTGTGGTACCATTATGCGTATGTTCCGTGAGCATAAGATGTCACCTGACAATAGATTTTTAAAGGCAAACTACAGCAAAATAAAAAAAACCGTCCAGTTTATCATGAGTGAAGATAAGGACCAGGACGGTCTTTTGGAAGGACAACAAAAGAATACCCTGGACGCTTCTTGGTACGGCCCCATGGGATGGATCAGTTCTCTTTACTTAGGAGCATTGGCAGCAGGTAAGCAAATGGCACTTGAAACAGGAGATACAGATTTTGTAGACGAATGTGATAAATTGATTGAAAAAGGTAATAGGAATATCGTCGAAAAACTATTCAATGGAGAATATTTCATTCATTTACATGATAGGGAAAAATATGCCAACGTCATTAGTTCCAACGACGGGTGCCATATCGATCAGGTATTGGGACAAAGCTTTGCTCATCAAATAGGGATTGAAGATAGAATTGTACCTGAAAAAGAAACAAGAAAAGCTTTAGAGTCGATCTGGAAGTATAACTTCGCTCCTGATGCTTTTGCCTATCAGGCCAAGCATAAAGTTATTAAAGGCGTGCGCATTTATGCCTCCGAAGGAGAAGCAGGTACGATCATGACTACCTGGCCTAAAAGTGAAGGTGACACCTACGCTGTTCCTGGTATGGCTGATCGTCCAAGCGATTCTCCTTTATGGGAAGGGCCCGGAGGATATTTCGATGAGGTTTGGCCGGGCCAGGAATACCAATTAGCCTCACACATGATTTATGAGGGAATGCTGGAAAAAGGCCTGGCAACAGCTAGAGTAGTTCACGACCGGCATAATCCGGTAAAGCGAAACCCCTATAATGAGATAGAATGTAGTGACCACTATAGCCGTTCCATGGCGAGTTATGGAGTACTGCTTGCAGTGAGTGGATTTGATTATCATGGTCCAAAAGGTCATATTACATTTGATCCAAAATTGACACCGGAAGATTTTAAGGCTCCCTTTACCGTAGCGGAAGGCTGGGGGACTTTTACGCAAAAACGTACAAATGCCAATCAGACCAATTCACTGGACTTAAAATTTGGTCAGCTTAACCTTAAAACTTTTTCTCTGGCAATACCTGCAAATGGCAATCCGGCTTTAGCTGTTCTAACACTGAACGGAACGCCTCTCCCTGCCAGGACTGAGGTCAGTGCGCAAAAATTAACCTGGTCTATGGATGGGATTATACTCAGAGCCGGAGATATTTTGAAGTCAACAATAAAACTTTAACGGGTTGTTCTGCTTATGGAAATCCTCGGTCCTGTACCAGGCAATTGAAAAAGGTCCGTATTTCAAGGAGTAAAAAGGAATATTAATTATTATCTATGATGAAAAGAAGTGGCAAACAAAACAGTCGAAGAAAATTTCTGGCTAACTCAGCTGCGCTAGGGGCGCTAATGGCTATTCCTGAGGGAGTCAAAGCAGAAACATCAAACGATTCACCGGCCAAGGCTGACAATGCCAGGACAAAAGAACTACAAAACAAAGGGGTAAGAGTATTCAATGGTCCTTATAAGGGAGACAATCTTAACAGAGTGGCTTTCCCTATCGGTGGTATTGGCGCAGGGATGTTCAACATGGAAGGTACAGGAGGTATCTCCCACATGTCCATACGCAATAGCCCTGATGTCTTTAACCAACCTCAAACTTTTGGCGCCATACATATCAAGGGAGTAAAAAATGGGACTAAAGTGTTGGAAGGTCCTTTACAAGACTGGAAAAAATTTGGACAGCATGGAAGAGATGCTCTTTCTTCGGCCAGAGGAGGCGCATTCAAAGGCTTTGGATTACCCCGCTTCAAGAGTGCCACATTCGATGCCAGGTTCCCATTTGGCGAGGTGAAACTTATTGATTCGGATATACCGGTTCAGGTAGAAATAAAGGGCTGGAGCCCTTTTGTCCCTACGGATGAAGATAATTCCAGCCTCCCTGTCGGTGCCTTTGAGTATACATTCAAAAATACTTCAGGTAGCCGTATGGAAGCGGTGTTTTCATGGAATGCAAGTAATTTTATGGGTATCGGGAAGGGAAATAGGATTGCATCCATCAGAAATGGCTTTGTACTGGAACAACCGGAAAATCAGGAATCTCCTACGGAACAAGGTGCATTTGCTGCCTTTGTTCCCGGAGAAAATGTCACCGTCGACCATAGTTGGTTTAGAGGAGGATGGTTTGATTCACTCTCCATTGCCTGGGAAAAAATAAGCAGGGGAGATACTTCATCTAAAACTCCACGGGCTAAAGACGCTCCCGGGGCATCGCTCTATGTTCCTTTTACTTTGGATGCCGGAGGAGAAAAGACAATCAGATTACTGTTTGCCTGGTACGTTCCGAATACTGACATACGTTTAGGAGGGAAGGGTGAATGTCAGCCGGCTTCGTCCTGCTCCGAATCTGATACCTACAAACCTTGGTACGCCGGAAAATTTGCAAACATCCAAGAGGTTGCGGATTACTGGAAAAATAACTATGAGCACCTGAATCAAAAAAGCCGGACATTCACCAATGCTTTCTACAATGCTACCTTACCTGCAGAAGTGATGGAAGCAGTAGCCGCTAATTTGGGAATACTCAAATCACCAACAGTCTTGCGTCAAACAGATGGGAAGTTTTGGGCATGGGAAGGATGCAATGACCAATCAGGTTGTTGTCATGGCACCTGTACGCACGTATGGAATTATGCTCAGGCGTTGCCTCATCTGTTCCCTAACCTTGAACGTTCCCTAAGGGAAACCGAATTCAACATCAGCCAGGATGATAGAGGGCATCAGACCTTCCGTACCTCTTTACCCATCCGTACTGTGGATCATGGGTTTCATGCAGCGGCAGATGGTCAGTTGGGAGGTATCATGAAGGTTTATCGCGACTGGCGTATTTCCGGAGATACCGAATGGATGAAAAAATTATATCCCAAAGTAAAAAGCAGTCTGGATTATTGTATCACCACCTGGGACCCCAAAGAAAAAGGTATCCTGGAAGAGCCTCATCATAATACGTATGACATAGAGTTTTGGGGGCCTGATGGCATGTGTACCAGCTTTTACCTGGGAGCTTTGACTGCCCTTGTGGAAATGGCCAAAGCGGCGAAACAGCCCTATAAACGATATAGCCAACTGATTAAAAAAGGAAAAAAATACATGGAGGAAGAACTCTTTGATGGGGAATACTTCATCCAAAAAATTCAATGGACAGGATTGGAAGCAAAGGATCCTGTTAAATTGTCAGAGAGCTCCTGGACATCTGACTATTCTGAAGAAGCTAAATCACTGTTGCAAAAAGAAGGTCCCAAATACCAGTATGGAAAAGGCTGTCTCTCCGACGGGATTTTAGGTATGTGGATAGCCTCTTGCGCCGGGTTGGAAGAAGTGATTGCTGATGAAAAAGTAACCAGTCACCTCCAATCCATTCATAAATACAACCTGCTGAAAGACATGCGTAACCACTCCAATCCACAAAGGCCTTCTTATGCCTTAGGTGAGGAAGGAGGGCTAATACTGTGTAGTTGGCCCAAAGGAGGCAAACTTTCTCTTCCCTTTGTATATAGCAATGAAGTATGGACGGGTATAGAATACCAGGTGGCCTCTCATCTTATGATGAAAGGAAAAGTAGAAGAAGGTCTTGACATAGTAAGAACCTGCCGAAGCAGATACGATGGCACTGTACGTAACCCCTTTGATGAATATGAATGCGGACATTGGTATGCCAGGGCCATGGCCAGTTACGGACTATTTCAAGGACTTACCGGTGTTCGTTATGATGCTGTCGAAAAGATCCTTTACATCGATTCCAGAATTGGCAAGGACTTTACCTCCTTCCTCTCTACCAAAACAGGATTTGGGAATGTTGGGTTAAAGGATGGAAAGCCATTTGTTGATACTAAATTCGGCACCATAGAAATAGAGAAAATTTCGGTGTCCGGAAAGTTGGTGGACGCATAAATACTTTTTTACAAATAGCGTAACTTTGATTGTTAAAATAATACTAAAAAAACAAGTTCGTGAAACCATTGAAAGTAGGAATAATCGGGTTAGGTAGAATAGGCAAGATCCATTTGGACAATTTATTAAAAATCCCAACTGTTGAAGTTGTTACTGCTGTTAATCCTTCTGAAGCGGGTCAGTCTTATGCAAAAGCATTGGGCGTACCAAATACAACTTCAGACGCCGATGAATTGTTTGACAATACCGAAATAGATGCAGTAATTATCAGCTCATCAACTGATACTCATGCGCAATATGCGGTTCGTGGTGCAGCAGCGGGCAAGGCAATCTTTTGTGAAAAACCATTGGATCTTTCTCTGGAAACGGTTAAAGGAACATTGGAAAAGGTTAATGCAGCAGGTGTACCGCTCATGGTTGCTTTCAATCAACGTTTTGACCAGAATTTTTCAGCGATCAGGTCTGCTGTGGTGTCCGGGCAAATTGGGGAGCTCCATACGCTCCATATCATCAGCCGGGACCCAGGACCACCGCCTATAGCCTATATTAAGACATCAGGAGGGTTATTTAAGGACATGACAATCCATGATTTTGATATGGCGAGATTCATCGTCGGTAGTGAGGTTGCGGAAGTTTTCGCCAAAGGCCATAACCTTGTAGACCCTGCTATTGGAGAGGCAGGTGATATTGATACCGGTATCGTAACACTTACTTTTGAAAATAATGCAACTGCCGTAATAGAAAACAGCCGAAAGGCAATCTATGGATACGATCAACGATTGGAAGTCTTTGGCTCCAAAGGAATGATGAAATGCGAAAACCCATTGAAAACCGTTAATCAGTTTTATAACGAATCAGGAGGACACACAGATCGTAACCTGGATTTTTTCATTGACCGTTATGAAAAGGCTTATCAATTGGAAATAGAAGCCTTTACCAGTGCGCTTGCCAATAATAGACCGATGCCGGTGACCGGAGAAGATGGATTACAGGCATTGCTGATCGCAGAAGCGGCAAATAGATCTTTGGCAGAATCAAGGCCGGTAAAACTCAAGGAGATCCAACTTTGATTCGATCACGAAAATGTGTATAATCTCACTTTCGATTGCCTTGGCAGCACCTGAGTTGGTTTTATGAAACATACGACGGCATCGGATCACCTTAAACACTGATCTGGACGGCATGAGAAAAGCCAAAATGAAATGGGTAAAGGGACGAAACAAATGAGAAAATAAGTATGCAAAAAACGAAACTCATTCTGGTAGGAGGTTTTTTGGGAGCTGGAAAAACGACCTTACTGGGGGCTACGGCAAGAAGATTGCAACGGCAAGGTGTCAAAGTAGGACTGATCACCAACGACCAGGCGAAGGGCCTGGTAGATACGCACATCCTTTCGGCCAGTGGTACGGAAGTAGAGGAAATTGCGGGGAGTTGTTTTTGTTGCAATTTTGATGGCCTTATGCAGGCTGCACTTTACCTTCGTGATACGGCTGGTTGTGAAACCATTGTAGCGGAACCTGTAGGTAGTTGTACCGATCTGTCAGCTACACTCATGCAACCTATTAAGTCATATTACAAATCTTATTTTCGGTTAGCACCGCTTACAGTACTGATTGATCCCTTTCGATTGAAGGAAACATTCGAAGATATAAAAAATGTGCAACAAGGCTCCGGGTATATTTACCTGAAACAATTGGAAGAAGCCGACCACCTTGCCATTAATAAAACCGATTTGTTGGACAATGATCACCAGCAGTTTCTGAAAACATTGCTCCAGGATAAGTTCCGGGATTATCCTGTTCATTATATTTCCGCACTCAATGAAAAGGGTATTCAAAATTGGCTGGAAGCTCTTGATCACGACCAGCACGCAGGCACTCGTATTGCTGAAGTGGATTACGATCTATATGCCAAGGGTGAGGCACTTATGGGTTGGTATAATGCCACCTTCATTGTGTCCCATGATGAGAGATTGTTGGTTCCATGGGCAGAGTTCAACTACAAATTTCTGCAATTGCTTCAACAGGTTTTTCAACGCGAAGCCATAGCAATCGGACATTTAAAGACATTCATCAAAAGCGGCCCTTCCCATCTCAACGCTAATCTGACCGGTAAGGATAGAGAAATAAGCATCCAGGGAACACCTTTCAGTAGTAGTTCTGCCAGATTGGTGGTAAATATCAGGGCTGAGGTCACTCCGGATCTGCTAAGGGAAATTGTTGAAGATATCATAGACGCCTATACACATCATCATATTGAATTCCAAACCATTGAGCTGAAACACCTGAGCCCGGGAAGGCCGGTGCCCACTCATCGTTATTCCAAAGTAGCAGGAAATTAGGGTTTTGTTTTATAGAACCTGCCAGGGACCAAAAAACTTAGCCTCAAGAAAAGTCATTTATTTTCTATTATGAAATCACATGTTTCTTATGTTCTTTCCTCTTAAAGCCTAGTGAAAATAGTGAGATGGGCTTTATCATGAAAAGGAATGAGCGTCTTAGAAATAGGAAATGACAAGTAAAGACCCACTACAAAAAAAGGAAATAGAGCAGTCCAGACCTTTTACACTGAGTCAGATTTGGAATGTAAGAAAGATGTACCTTTAAAAGAACTAATGTAATGCAAATAAAGTATCGCGTTTGGTGTAAAAAAATGTGGAATTCCTGTTATTTTCTTCTCTAGTTTAAAATTAAAAGACGTTTAAGCTATTGATCCATTGGAAAATAAAAGAAAAATAGCGGAAAGTGGCTCGTTTGAGAAAACTGAATTTTTGAAAGAGGCTATCAAAGCACTGGATAAAAAGGAGTTTGAACAGATTGGAAATACTGAGCTGTGGAAATTACTGAAGGATGGAAATGAACAGGCTATCAGTTACGTCTACGATAAGTATATTTACGATCTTTTTTGGTTTGGCAGTCAGTTTATATCAGATAAGGACCTTGTAAAAGATTGTATACAAGATGTCTTTACTTCATTAGTTGGAAGTCAGAAATCTTCTCAACATGTCACTTTTATTAAAGCCTATCTTTACAAAGCACTCTACAGGACTATTATGTCCAGGATACAGAAGGAGAAAAAATATTACCAGGCTCGTGAGATTATTAGAAAAACCGAAGGATTTGAGGTTGTCATTTCAACAGAAGTTAGGATGATCAATGATGAGCATTACAACCGTAGAATAAAACTTATCAATCGCGAGCTGGGCAACTTATCCAAAAGACAAAAACAAGCCATACTACACTATTTTTACGATGGATTTACCCTTGATGAAATTGCTGTTGCGATGGAAATAAAAGGTAAAAACTCAGTTTCAAAATTAATAAGAAGAGGTTTAGATGCTATTCGGAATAATATTACGAGTCTGGCGCTAATGATTTTATTAGTACTAGATTAACACTTCACTCTTTTTCCTCGACTATTCTATTTGTTATCCCCTTTCATAATTTTTTAAAAAAAATGATCCTTTGATGGGATACTTTTAAATTTTACTTGCACTAAATAAGAAAAGGGGTATATACCATTATCACTTGATTTAATGAAATACAAAAATTATACAGTAGCAGATTTTATCGAGGACGAGTATTTCATGCGCTGGGTCAAAAAACCGGATGAGCGATCTGATAAATTTTGGAAGCTATGGATTACCAACCATCCGGAAAAAACAAAAGACTTAATGCAGGCCAGGCATATCATCATATCGATGAAATATGAAGAAGCTCCCGATTTTTTCGAAAGTGATTACATAGAAGTACTTGAAAATATCCTCAAAAAAAATCGCTCAGAGCTGGCCCGGGAGAAAAGAGAAAGTACACCTTTTCACTCGTTATTCTCTTATAAGGTCGCAGCAATAATAGCCATCTTTATTGTGGCTGCATCAGGTTTTGTGTGGTTATACTGGGAAAAAGAAGATCGGCCTGTTGAATCCATGGAACCTCGAATGATGGAAAAAAATAGTCAGGCAGGTTCAAAGATCACCACGTGGTTAGAAGATGGTACCAAGATAAAGTTAAATGCCAGTTCCTCTATTCGTTTCCCCGAAAAGTTCTCAGATTCCTCACGTGTTGTTTATCTGGAGGGAGAGGCATTTTTTGAAGTGAAAAAGGATTCAACACGTCCTTTTATAGTCAGAACAGATAAAGTAAAAGCGACAGTCTTGGGAACCGCTTTCACGGTTAAAGCTTATCCGGATGAATCGGAAATAAGAGTAGCAGTTGCAGAAGGAAAGGTAAAAGTTGATAATGAGGACAACTTAACCAATGAATTTTCTCACACCCTGATAGCGAACCAAATGACCTTGTTGGATTTAAAAATGCTCTCAGTTACCAAACAAAATTGCAATGCCAAAATCTTTGCATGGAAAGATGATGTCATATGGTTTGAAGATCAGCCTTTGAAAAAAATATTCAGGATATTGGAGCGATGGTATGCTGTAAAGATTGTTGCTTCGGACAACTTAAATTTCGAAGATAAGTTTTCCGGTAGTTTTGAAAATGAAACGCTTAAGGCTGTTTTAGAGGCATTGGCGCATCAAGGGAATTTCGATTATCGAATAACCAATAATCAAGTAAAAATAATCAAACCATGAAACCTTTAAAATACATAGATACCAGTTAACTATAGCGCTCCCAATTATCGAGAAAGTTTGCAGGCTGACCGATAATTACAGGAGCGCTAAAAATAGCTTTTGATGAATAAAATGTTTCAACAAAAACTTCATTACTATGAAATTAAAATTACTAAAAAAAATTTGGATTGTGTCAAGAATATTAATTTATGCCACTTTCGTTCAATGTTTGCTTTGTGGAATGCTGCTGGCCAGAGGTAGTAATGCTCAAAGTATCAACGAGATTTTTTTGTCAGTTAATTGGCAAAACGCTAATATGAAGCAGGTATTAAATTCCCTGGAAAAACAGACTGACTTTCGGTTTCTGTACAGCAAGAAAAAAATGGATCAGATTAATTCCATCACATTAAAAGCTGACAATAAATCCTTAGGTGATATCTTAAAGATATTGGCTAATCAAAAGAACCTTTACTTCAAAAGGGTAAACCAAACGATATCCGTTAAAAGAGTATTGGAAAAAATACCTGAAGGACCTTTAGTGATGGAAGAACAACAGGATAAAACCATTTCAGGTAATGTAACGGATGAGAATGGAAATGGACTTCCGGGAGTAAGTGTTCTGATAAAAGATACAACAATTGGAACCGTAACTGATTTGGATGGAAAATACCAGATCAATGTACCGGATGACAATGCCATACTTAAGTTCTCCTATGTTGGGTACATTCCTCAAGAAATTATTGTGGGTGCGAATAGTGTAATAAATGTCCGGTTAGAACCGGATCTGGCATATTTACAGGAGATCGTCGTGACAGGTTATACCTCTCAGTCCAAGAGGAGTATTACCGGTGCTGTTGAAACAATAGAAAGTTCGGAACTAACCAAAAATCCGGCAACAAGTGTAGAACAACAATTGCAAGGTAAAATTTCTGGTGTCAATATTGTGACTTCCGGTGCTCCCGGAGGAGGCTCACAGGTTCGGATAAGAGGATTAAGTAATTTTGGCCAAAGAGACCCATTGTATATTATTGATGGAGCTCCGTCGGGAGCAGGATTGAATGAAATAAACCCTGATGATATTGAGTCTATTTCTGTTTTGAAAGACGGTTCAGCAGCTTCCATTTATGGAGCACGGGCTGCCAACGGTGTTGTTCTTATCACAACCAAAAGAGGAAAAAAAGGGCAACCAACCAAGGTATCCTATAGTAACTTTTTTGCAATTGACAGGGATCCTGGTAAAATTGAGGTACTTAATGCAGAGCAGTGGGGTCAGATGGAATGGCAAGGTCAGCGAGCTTCGGTAAGAGGTACTGGTGGCGAAGCTAGTTTTGTGCCCAGCCATCCAACCTATGGTAATGGTGCTAACCCGGTGATCCCGGAATTTTTGAATGGAGATCCATCCTTGCCTTATGATCCTGTTACCAACCGTTTGTTAAGATCTGCAGATACCGATTGGTACGATGCCGTAACGCAAAATGGTTTTAGTCAGAATCATAACCTGAATGTTACCGGTGGTAGCGAAAATAGCAGATATGGTATTTCCTTTGGCTATTTGAATAGAGAAGGTACACAAATTGAAACCAGCTTTCAACGGTATAGTACAAGAGTAAATACAGAATTTTTGTTTTTAGATGACAGACTCAGGATAGGTGAAAACGTTGGTGTGGCTTATTCTGAACGCAACGGAAGCAATGGAGTATCGATTCATAAACAAATCTTTCACCCACTTATCCCAAGGCGTGACGAGGGTGGCAATTTTGGCGGTACCTTGAATGGAATCCTGGGTTTGGGTACCAATTTCATCAATCCCGAGGCTGGTCAAATTCGTCTTAATAATGCCATTGCCAGAAGATGGCGAATATTTGGTAATGCCTATATAGAAGCCGATGTTACCTCAGATCTAACATTTAAGTCCAGTATTGCCATTGATTATGTGCAAAACAACAATACAACCTTCAGACCGGAGAACGTGGAAGGTGGAAATCCTGGAAACAGTTTAAATGAATTCTCCGGATTCGGAACAAGCCTTACCTGGACGAATACATTGAATTACCTTAAGAGTTTTGGAGATCATTCGATAACTGTTCTTGTCGGAACGGAGGCCATCGAGCTATTTAGCAAGAATGTTAATTTCAGCGGTACAGGTTTCTTTACGGAGGATTTGGATTTTGTATCTATCAATACTTCCAGTACAACTAATAGTTTGACCGGTAGTTCCAGTGAGCGGAACCTGTCCTCGCTATTTGGAAAATTAGATTATTCCTTCAAGGATAAATATTTGATTAATTTCACCTTACGCCGGGATGGTTCATCCGCACTGGGACCGAACAACCGTTTTGATTTATTCCCTGCGGTAGGCGTGGGATGGGTGTTATCCGATGAAACCTTTTTGGCAGAAAACAGTGTTATCGATTTTCTTAAATTACGGGCCGGCTGGGCTGCTGTTGGTAACCAGAATAGTTTAGGCAATTTCGATTTTGTATCGAGTTTTTCACAAGATCCGAATTTCAATTCTACCGGCTATGACATCACTGCGGGTAATGGTAGTACGCCAACCAATGGAATTGCCTTGTTAGGTAGAGGAAATCCCGATTTGGTTTGGGAAAGCTCCGAAACCCTGAACATAGGCCTAGACTTTGCTTTGCTCAACGACAAAATATCGGGATCTGTAGAGTGGTATGACAAAAGAACCAAGGATCTTCTACAACGAGTTCCTGTGCCTCTTGCAGCTGGAATCGCCAGAGCACCATTTGTGAATTTAGGTGAAATACAAAATAAAGGAGTTGATGTTAGTTTAACCTATAGTGGTCGGGTCAACTCAGTGGATTTTGAAGTGACAGGGATTGTGTCTACCTATAAAAACGAAGTGTTGGACATTGATGGTAATCCCGAAGCCTTTTTTCAGGGACCTGGCGGCAATCCAAACATCATTGCAGCACGTACGGCTGTTGGTCATGAAATTGGTGCTTTTTATGGGCGTATCGTTGATGGTGTAATACAGGACGGGACCAACGCAGGTAACTTTAACTTCCGTGACCTGGACGACAATGGTGTGATCGACTTTAATGATCAGGACTTTATAGGTAGCCCGCATCCGGATTTTACCTATAGCCTGAATATGAGGGCTCAATACAAAGGTTTTGATTTTACGGCATTCTTTAGAGGTTCGCAAGGAAATGATATATGGCAATGGACTAAGATTTTTACCGATTTTCAATTCCGGGAAGGTATAAATCGTAGTACAAGGGTATTGAACGCCTGGAGACCTGACAATCCAAGCAATACTTTGGCTGAATATAACCTGAACACCGCAAATGATAATTTACAGGCGTCCTCTTACTATGTGGAGGATGGTTCCTATCTCAGATTACAGACATTACAAGTAGGCTATACCATCCCTAAAGTGGCCAAGTTTGAGAAATTCAGAGTATACCTTCAGGGACAAAATGTATTTACTTCAACCAATTATAGTGGAATTGATCCTGAAATCGGTGAGAATGGTGGCCTGGAACTAGGTGTCGACAGGGGTAATGTGTATGTAGTTCCGCGTACCATACTGTTCGGCCTTAACATAACACTTTAAATGACGCAAATTCCAAACGAAATGAAAAGAATAAATAAATTACATAGAGCAGCGGCCCTGATTGTGGCATTTGCTTGTATAATGAGTTGTTCGGATAGTTATGTGGACCTTAATCCGAAAGCCACTTTAAGCCCCAATGTACTGAATAATCAGGAAGGACTTGACGCACTATTGGTAGCGGCATATGCGGGCCTGGACGGCCATACTTCCGGAGCGACTAATCTTGGATGGCAGAACGATCACGCCAATTGGCTGTACGGTGAAGTTGCCTCTGATAATGCGCTGAAAGGATCCTCCATTGGTGATCAGCCCGACATGAACCTGATTGAACAAGGGGATATGTCCCCAGCCAGTCCCTATATGGATGCCTTATGGGGTTCGGTCTATGAAGGAGTTGCCCGAACCAATACAGTATTACAGGTACTAGCCACCGCTGAAGGCCTGAATGATGATGACAAAAACCGGATAGAGGGTGAAGCTCTTTTTTTAAGAGCCCATTATCATCATTACGGAAGAAGATACTTTGATCGTATTCCTTATATTGATGAAACTGTTTCTGATTTTAGGGTAGCCAACGATCGTGACATCTTCGCGGATATAGAAGCCGATTATGAAAGAGCCATATCATTGCTTCCCCTGGAACCAACTCAAGTAGGAAGGGCACACCGTTCCGCAGCTCAGGCATCGTTAGCCAAGCTATATATGGATGAAAGCAATTTTTCAGCTGCAAAACCTCTTTTGGACGCTATTATTAGCAGTGGCAGGTACCGCTTGTTCGACAATTACAATGATAACTTCGTGATTGCCAATGAAGCCACCACAACGAATACCGAGTTTATCTTTCAGATACAGCAAATTGCGAGGGTAGGAGAGCTGAACGGAAGACTGGTAAATGGTATAGCTCAGTTGCATGGCTGCTGCGGGTTTTTGCAACCCTCTCAAAATTTAGTCAATGCCCATAAAACAGATGCCAACGGACTACCACTATTGGATACCTTCAATGATGTGGACCTTGGGAATGATCAGGGGATTGCCACTACTGATCTCTTTGTGCCACCAACAGACAATCTCGATCCAAGGTTGGATTATACAGTAGCCAGAAGAGGAATACCCTTCTTAGATTTTGATATCGATTTAATACCAGGAGATGCTAATTTGTTTCCAGGTCAGGATTATGTGGTAGATCAGGTTACATACGGACCCTACAGGGCCAAAAAATTTCAGCCTACTAAAGCGGATGTGGATGGCGGATCATCGTGGCTTGGTATATCCAACATAAACTATAGTATTCATCGATATGCTGACATCCTTTTATTAAGAGCCGAGGTAGCTGTAGAAGAAAATGACCTTGCTACCGCTTTGGACCTTGTTAACCAAATCAGGAACAGGACTAAAAACGGTGAAGTAGTTCGTTTTGCTAATGGTTCTCCTGCGGCTAATTATGTGATAGAACCCTATCCTTCTTTCCCGGACCAGAATTTCGCAAGAAAGGCTGTTCGTCATGAAAGGAGACTGGAGTTGGCACTGGAAGGCTACAGGTGGTTTGATTTGGTGCGTTGGGACATAGCGGAGCCAACCATGTTGGAATATTTCAGAACTGAAGATCGTCCATTGCTGAATGCATTGGGTACTTTTACATCTGATTTTATGCCTATCCCATCCAATCAAATTGATATTACAAGAGATGATGATGGAAATCCGACGCTAGTACAAAATCCTGATTATTAATAAATCTTAGAATCATTTTGAAATATTTCTGTGATAAGGGGAATAATAATCCCCTTATCACATTTAATAAATTGGATCTTGAATAGAAAAACGACTGTCGTAATTTTCTGCTTTTTGGGTTTACTGTCATGTAAAGAAGTAGCCAGCGATGCTACTCTTTTTTCTTTCGTCCCTGCTGAAACAAGCAATATAGAATTTGAAAATGCCCTGCCTGAAACAGCAGATTTCAATATCCTTAATTATTTGTACTATTATAATGGTGGAGGAGTAGCAGTCGGTGACATCAATGGGGACAACCTTGAGGACATCTATTTCACTTCCAATCTTGGTCAAAATAGACTATACCTTAATAAAGGTAATTTGAAATTTGAAGATATCACTGCAAAAGCGGGTGTTGGAGGAATGTCCGATTGGACTACTGGAGTGTCCATGGTGGATATTAATGGGGATGGATTATTGGATATATATGTTTGCAACCTTGGGGATTTTGAAGGGAAAAAGGGGAAAAATGAGCTTTTTATCAACAACGGAGATTTAACATTTGAAGAAAAAGCTGAACAATATGGCCTGGATTTCAGGACCTTTTCAACACAAGCAACTTTTTTAGATTATGATAATGACGGAGACCTTGATATGTATCTCCTTAACCACGCTATACACACCATTAATTCCTATGCCCCTAGAAACGAAATGTTAGGCCGTATAGATGCCAAAACCGGAGACCGATTGTTGAAGAACAACCTTGATAAAGGAGAAGTAGAATTTACAGATGTCACAAGTTCTTCAGGTATTTATTCCAACCCTATAAGCTTCGGACTGGGAGTTGCTACATCTGATATTAATGCTGACGGATGGATAGATTTGTATATTTCCAATGATTTTCATGAAAATGACTATCTGTATATCAATAATGGAGACGGCACATTTACAGATCAGCTGACCAGCTGGGTTGGTCATACCAGTAAATATTCAATGGGTAATGATGCTAATGATTTTAACAATGATGGTCGGCCTGATATCATTACACTGGACATGCTTCCGCACAAGCAAGAAGTGCTTCAAAAATCCATGGGTGAAGATCATTATGCCTTGAGGGAGATTATTCTGGAAAGAGGTTACGAGCCACAACTGGCAAGAAATACCCTCCAACTTAATACCGGAGAGAGATTTTCTGAAATTGCACCACTTTCGGGGATTGAAGCGACTGATTGGAGCTGGACGCCTTTGATAGCTGATTTGGACAATGACGGGATGAAAGACATCTACATCACCAATGGAATTTATCGAAGACCTAATGATCTTGATTATTTAAATTATACCTCCAATCGGGCAATAAAGTCGGTTTTAAATTCCAGGGTTGAGTCTGTTAGTCGCAAGTTGATAGAGTTCATGCCCCAATATCCTGTTTCAAATATAGCCTATCGTAATCTTGGGAATTATCAGTTTGAAAATGTATCGGAACAATGGGCTATCAATAAACCGACTCATTCAAATGGCGCTGCCTATTCGGATTTAGATAATGACGGAGACTTGGATATTGTCGTGAACAATATTAACGAAAAAGCATTATTGATAGAAAATCGATCCAGTCAGCGGCTTTCCAAGAATAATTATATTGATATCAGACTCCATGGTGAAGCTTACAACAGCCAGGGCATTGGTGCAAAGGTATATATCAGACATGCTGATTCAGTTTTTTTTCAGGAACAAAGCCCTGTAAGAGGCTTTATTTCATCAGTGAGTCCCGTTTTGCATTTTGGCCTTGGGAGACTTTCAATGTTGGATCAAATAATCATTGTTTGGCCCGGAGGAAAGCAAGAAACAATATATAACGTTCAGGTTAATGTTGCTTTGGATTTCTATGAAAAAGATGCTTCCGGAAATTTTTATAAAGATCCTCCTGACATTCCTAAGCATCAATACTTTAACCCCTCCAAAGAACAGTTTTTATTTGAACATAAAGAAAATATCTATCATGACGCTTACGCTCAGTTTTTGATCCCCCGGGCAATATCAAGGGAAGGACCTGGCCTGGCGGTAGCAGACGTAGATAATGACGGATTGCAGGATTTCTATGTGACCGGTGCCAGTGGACAACCCGGAGCGTTGTTTATTCAGGAGCCAAACGGTTCATTCAATAAATCAAAGCAAGGATCTTTTCAGACAGACAGCCTTTCGGAAGAAGTATGCGCTGTTTTTTTTGATGTGGACGCCGATAAAGACATGGATCTTTATATAGTCACTGCAGGTTATGAACATGCCCGAAGAACTGCCACTCATGATAAATTATATCTAAATGATGGTTCAGGTAACTTTGATAGATCAAAAGATTTTAATGAAATCGCTGGGCAAAACTCATCGGTAATCCCTGAAGACTATGATAAAGATGGGGACATTGATCTTTTTATTGGAGGACGAGCAGAGATTGAAGACTATGGACGTTCTCCCAGAAGTTATTTGTTGGAAAATAATGGATCGGCAACGTTCAATCAGCTTGAACTGAATGGCTTGAACCATGCAGGTATGGTTTCAGATGGGGTATGGGCAGATTTGGACGGAGATGGATGGAAAGAGTTGATCTTAGTCGGTGAATGGATGCCTATCACCATTTTTGCCAACCGAAGGGGACAATTGGAAAGAATTGAAAACCCCAGTGGCCTTTCCGGTACAGGAGGATGGTGGAATACTATTATAGCGGAAGATTTTGATAATGACGGAGATCTGGATTTGATAGCTGGTAACATCGGATTGAATACCAAATTAACGCCTACACTTGATCGCCCCGTAAGATTATATCTTAAAGACTTTGACGAAAATGGCAAAGTTGATCCCATTATTACCTTTTATTTGGAGGAAAAAGAATATCCACTTGCCGAAAAAGACTTGTTGGTAAGACAAATGCCATTTGTTAAGAAGAAATTTCCTGATTACAGATCATTTTCCGGAATAACTATCAATGAACTCTTCTCAAAGGATGAACTGAGCGATGCTGTAATACTGGAAGCAAACGAATTTGCCTCTTTATATATAGAAAATCTGGGAGAAGGGCGGTTTAAAACAAAACCACTTCCAATTGAGGCCAATATGGCTCCTATCACGTCAATGATAGCACATGACCTGAATAACGATGGTTTAATGGATATCATAGCTGGTGGAAATTTCCACCATTTGAATCCTCCTTTGGGGAGGCAGGATGCTTCGGTTGGTTTTGTAGGTCTGAACGACGGTAAAGGAAATTTTATCTTCAAAAACCATACGGAGAGCGGTCTGTTCATTGAAGGAGAAGTCCGAGATATAAAATGGATCACTATCGGCCGGGAGAAAAAAAAGATGCTAATGGTAGCAAGGAATAACGCCCCATTAATTGCCTTTGACTATAAGGATACAAATTAGATTGATAATTGTCATTTAAACTTATAACACAAATATTCATGAAAGTAAATTATACAAAAATAAACTTTTTTTTATTGATGATCCTTGTCACACAACTTGCGATTGGACAAGAACTATATACTGCTCCTAAGAAAAAGACCACCACAAGATGGATTAGTCCTGAGAACCCGACAGGAGCAAAGGGGAAGGGAGGATTTACGAATGAAGGTGCCAAAGGAAATGCCTTTTATATTGTAGCTCCTGGCGAAACCAAGGTACTCATGCAAACAGAAGGGGCAGGAATAATCCAAAGAATGTGGATGAGCGGTACGATAGCAAAGAATGCCGAGCAACGACGAGGCGTCGTTATCAATATGTATTGGGATGGGGCTGAAAAACCAGCCGTTTCCGCACCTATTGGAGATTTCTTTGGAATAGGATTGGGATTGATGGCACCATTTGATAGTGAGCTTTTTTCGAACCCTGAAGGTAGGTCTTTCAACTTTACGATTCCCATGCCTTACCGGAAAGGAGCTAAAATTGAGATTGTAAATGAAGCCTCATCACAGGTATTATTCTGGTATGATATCAACTATCAGGAAATGGAAGAGATCCCTGCTGATGCAATGTATTTTCATGCCCATTGGAGTCGAAATTTCAAAACTGAGCTTGGAAAAGATTTCGTTATACTACCAAAGGTTACAGGTCAGGGAAGGTATATCGGAACGAATGTTGGAGTGATAGGAGGAGAACACTACAGGGGAACATGGTTCGGTGAAGGAGAAGTCAAAATATACCTGGATGGTGACACCGGTCATGCCTCCTTGGTTGGCACAGGTACTGAAGATTATATTGGTACAGGTTGGGGGCAAGGTGTTTATTATGGAAAACGTTTTGGTTCTCTGGTTTCAAATACTGAGTGGGACATTTATGCATTTTATCGTTATCATACGGCAGATCAGGTATATTTTCACCAAGATTGTAAGGTTACCATACAGCAAATGGGGAACACCAACCGGAAAAAACTAAGAGAAATAGTAAATAATGGAGGAGAAGTGCTGCCGGTCTGGCAATTGGAGACCCATGGACAGAACGTTGCAGACGCAAAAGGTAAACTTCAACAACATACAAGATTTTTAGATATGGAAAATGCTCCTGATTTATTCAGTGATGATTTTCCGGCTGGTCGCTCAACCAATTATTATAGACGAGATGATGTTTCAGCGACGGCTTATTTTTACCTGAACAAACCACAAAATGGTTTGCCATCCATTGCTCCTGTGGAAGTCCGTCTTAAAGACATGCAAGACAAAGTCTGGAGTAAAGTTAAGACAAATTATTAATGCACAGTTTAATGCCATTTGGTTAAGAAAACATTATGAAAGCCTTCAGGTTTCAGTATTTCTATGGTTTTCGTCCCTATAAAAAAGACAACTTGAAGAGAATGATGAATTCTAAATGAATTACGAATTTCAAATGATGAATTACGATTGGGATAAGAACCTCAACACTTAAACACCTCAACACCTCAACACAATTATAGTACCGATGTCAGACACCTTGATGGTGTCAGTACATCTTGTTTGATCGAAGTGACTGTTGAATTCTAAATGAGTTACGAATTTCGAATGACAAATTACGATTGCGACGAAACTTTAACACTTCAACACCTCAGGTCAGTTACATAATAAATAGGTTTTAGCCTTTATGATGTGTTCTGTCTATATGAGAGATCATCATCAATATGTGATCCTCACAACATCGTTGTAAAAAAATACACAAAATTGAAAGAATTCAACATTGATATAGCGCTTTTACCTGCTAACTTTGATTATTGTCCGGAAGAAGCCTTTATCGATTTTCTTTGAGCTAAAAGGGGCGGATTACTTAAAAACAAGTAATAAATGAGATAGATCGTTTGGGATTATAGTCGATTAAAGCCTGTAATGTTTGTAGCTGTATGACTAAAGAAACAAGACATATCAAGGAGTTTCAATTACTTCTAAAGGTACGGCGAGGAGATGAAAAGGCTTTTGAGACTTTGTTTGATATCTACAAGGACAAGGTATATGCTTTTAGCTATAAAATGCTAAAATCCAAAGATCTGGCTGATGATATTACCATAGAAGTATTCATCAAAATATGGAAGAACCGTGCGTCCATTCAATCAGGCCTGGCGTTTCAGGCCTATGTATTCAGAATAACCAAGAACCATATTATTAACTTTTTAAATAAAGCCTCCCTGGATATTAAAGTTCAGAAACAATTAGCCACTGCAGCTAACTACTACCGGTCCTCGACAGAAGAAGAGATTATTTACAATGATTATCTCACATTAGCCGAACAGGCCATATGTCAAATGCCAAGGCAGCGAAGACTTGTTTTCAGACTTAAAAATGAAAAGGGTATGTCTTATGAACAAATTGCTGCGCATCTCGGTGTGTCTAAAAATACAGTGAAAAGCCATCTGACTGCCGCCACATCACATATGCGCAGTATCTTTAACATGTACTCAGACAAAACGGCCATGCTCATGGTATTGCTTTTCAATGATTTGTTTTTTTAAAAAACTTTCTTCAGACTCACCCTTTTAGGCATTGTGTACTGTATTATATATGAATTATAAAATATTCAACGAAAACACCGGAAGTTTAAATTTAAATACATTTTTCCTGGCAATGAGCTACTTCGATTTACCGAATATGGATCCAAGTAGAAACATGCACTCAAACGATCTTCAAGTAAAAAAATACACAAAATTGAAATGATTCAACATTGATGCACAGTTCCGGTACAATAATTTTTGCGCTTTATTTCAAAAAGCACTTAGGGATCAATAAATGCGTAGAAGATCTTCTTTTTGATGAATCTGAAAAGGAGAGACTTCCGATTGTCGGGAGAAACAAGATCTGGGCTTATAAGGACCGGAAGAGTAAAATGGGATAAGAAATGGATAGAAACGTATAAATTAAGTTTAGAAGAATTTCTTCAAAGGGTAATAAAGAATCGAAGCATAGAAATAAAAAGGGAATAGCAATGGATTTAAATATAGCTGGTCAGGTTGTGATTGTAACGGGTGGTTCTAAAGGGATCGGAGAAGGTATAGCCCGAAGTGTTGTCAGAGAGGGAGGCATTCCTGTGATCGCTGGGCGCGATCAAAAAACAGGTGAAAATCTTGTGAATGAATTTCAAAATAATGGAAAGGAAGCTTTTTTCATCAAGGTGTTGTTGTCAACCCCTGAAACTTGTAAAATGGTTGTTGATAAGACTTTGGACAAGTACGGAAAAATAAATGCTTTAGTCAATAATGCCGGGGTAAATGATGGAGTAGGGCTGGAAAATGGTAGCCCGGATCTATTCAAAAGATCCTTGCTAAGTAATTTGGGACACTATTACTATTTAGCTTATTACTGCTTGGATGCATTGAAAAAAACAAAAGGCACCATCATTAATATAAGCTCAAAAACAGCAATAACCGGACAAGGAAATACTTCCGGATATGCAGCTTCCAAAGGAGCACAATTGGCTTTAACCAGGGAATGGTCGGTGGAACTCAAAAAGTATGGAATAAGGGTAAATGCCATTGTACCTGCCGAAGTGATGACTCCACAATATGAAAATTGGATAAAAACATTTAACGAGCCCGAAGAGAAATTAAAAGAGATCACAAATAAAATACCACTGGGAAAACGAATGACTACCATCGAGGAGATTGGCGACATGGCGGCTTTTCTTATTTCAGGAAAGACTGCTGAAACCACAGGAGAATTTCTTTTTGTTGATGGTGGCTACGTTCACCTGGACCGAGCACTTTTAACATGATTTTTTTGATGCAAAATAACAGATACAATCTGACTTTTTTGGTGAAAAATACAATTGTTTGGCTCAATAAGCGGACATAATAGTTTAACAGATTTGTAACATATGATAAACAATTTCGGACTAATTAAGAATAGCTCACTCAATCTGAAATGTATATCCTGATTTCAACTGATACTATATGGAACACTAAATAGTACAAACTTGTTTCTGCTAAATAAACAATAAAATAAACTGAAGAGAATTCCTTTGCAAATAGAGGATCAATTTCATTGAATAATACAATTTTTTTAATACAATCGGATAATTTAACAGCCTAAATAACTATTCGACTCTATATACTAACTCATTTTGCTAAATTGATTTTGCAATACTTTTTTGCTACATTAGGAGTTTATTTATAGCTCGTATGAAAACCATAAGTTCCGGACCTGTATTTAAAAGAAAAAATGAAATAAATGCAATTGAAGATAAGCATCCAAAAAAAGATAATTGCACTTGGTCGGAGCTGACGGATGCCGAAGTTTGGAGCGCATATAAACATGGAAACAAGGAGGCATTTATCCATATATATAAGACCTATAATGAGCTTCTTTATAACTATGGAATGCAGCTTTGTTTAAACCATGAGCTGGTTAAAGATAACATCCAGGAAACCTTTTTTTATTTACAAAGAAAATCGAAAGACCTCGCTGATGTCCAATCAATAAAATACTATCTATACAAAATATTGAGACGTAAGCTAATAGCAGCCGTTGAACAGGAAAGAAAATTTCAATCTTCAGATGAATTTGGGACCAGGAAATTTGGAATCATCATTTCTCCCGAGTTAAAACTGATCAATTCTCAATTAGATGAAGAAAGAAAAAATCGATTACGTCAGGCATTGAATAAGCTACCCGAGCGACAAAGAGAGGCAATATTGCTTTTTTATTATGAAGGTTTTACGCATGATGAAATAGCCCAAATCATGGGTTTAAAATCAGGAAAATATAGCAGAAAACACATTTACAGAGGCGTGTCAACACTTCGCGATGATTTGGTCGCACTACTTATCTTGATATTAAGCACTCATACCCACACCTAAGTTGTAAAAAAAAAATTGTTTTGGTGGGGTAATTTAACCTGTTGCCTCTACTATAAAGATAAATTCAGATTGCTTTTTGAGTTTATCCATATAGTATGAAATACGAAGAGTATACAGTCGATGATTTTATTCAAGACGAGTTTTTCATTGACTGGGTTCGAGAACAAAGTATCCAAGCAAATTACTTTTGGGAAAAATGGGTGAAAACACACCCACATAAGAAAGATGAAGTTGCCCTGGCAAGGGAAATCATTATCTCTTTAAACTACGAGAGAAGATTTAAATTTCCTGAGGCAGATTCAAACGAGGTTCTGGAAAATTTGCTTAGAGCAAATAATAAACTTGAAGGAACCAGTTCAGGAAAAAGAAATAGATTTATGTTGATTAAGAGAATAGCTGCAATCATTGTGCTGACAACTTTTGCAGCTTTTTCTTTTCACTACTTTAATGGCTCTGGAAATAATGTAGCCTCGCTCAACTATACTACTAAATCTGGTAAAGGTAAATTCAGCAGTACATTCAAACTTGAGGATGGCTCTGTTGTTAAACTCAGGGGTGATAGTTATGTTAAAATACCGGAGAAATTTTCCAACGATAAACGTGAAATATTTCTTGTTGGAGAAGCATATTTTGACATTGCAGAAGATAAGAGCAAACCATTTCATATTTATACCGGTGATGTTACCACAAAGGTGACAGGCACTTCTTTCGGTATAAACTGCGATACACTTTTAAATAAAGTACAGGTCATGTTGGTCAGCGGGGAAGTCATTGTCAATGACATATATGGAAATTCTATTAAGCTTAAGCCCAATGAATCAGTCGTATATCACAACAATCGAATTTTTAAGGAAAACTTCAACTACGATATAAGTTTAGGCTGGACTGAAGGGAAATTGGTATTTGAGGAAGCCGAAGAAAAAGAAGTGATGCACAGGTTAGAAGCCTGGTACAACGTCAAATTCATTCTTCCCGATGGCTATTTTTTCAAAGGTAAATACAATGGAAGGTTTAAGAATGAGAACTTATCAAATGTGTTGGATGGAATAAATTTCACATCCCAGAAATTCAACTATGAAATCCGTGAAAGGGAAATAATAATTACACATTAAAATAATAAACAAATGTTTGATACAAGCTGAAAAGTGCCGGATTTAAAAAAGTATTAAATCCGGCCACCCGTCCAATATTGTAATATGCACAAATCGAATATTGAACGGGCTCTATTAAAATTTTGACATTTTAACAAAGCTAAATTATGAATGAAAAATTACTAAGACAAATTTTAACCATGTCTAGGCACGTACTGTTTGGAATAATTTTGCAGACACTTTTGCTAAACTTCCTGTTTGCGAAAGATGGTTCTGCCCAAAATGAGAGTGTGCACGATATCCACCTAAGTTTAGATTGGGAGAATATCAATTTAGATAAAGCATTGGCTGATTTGGAAGCAAAAACAGCCTTCAGTTTTACATACAACAGTGCTGTTGTTAATAAGTCTCAACGATTCAACTTGAAAGAGAAAAATAAATCTTTGGCCCAAATACTTATGTTGATGTCCGAAGATGCCAACTTGAAATTCAGAAGAGTCAATGAGAATATTCATGTTACCAGAAAAGTGAATTACACTGACCCTTACTTGCAGAATTTAGAGTATGAAAACTATGATAAGGCTATTTCGGGTCAAGTAACCGATGAGAATGGGGAAGGATTGCCCGGAGTAAATGTCAAGATTAAAGACTATGACATTGGTGTTATTACAAATATTGATGGTAGTTATAAATTAAATGTTCCGGATGATGCTTCTGTATTAATATTTTCCTATGTGGGATATATTGCTGAAGAAGTTGAAATAGGAACACAGTCTGTTATTAATGTTGCACTTTATCCCAATATTGAAGAGCTGGATGAAATTGTGGTAGTAGGCTTTGGCACTCAAAAGAAAGAAGCTGTGGTGGGGGCCATGACCTCTGTGAAACCAGCTGAATTAAAGATTCCATCTAGTAATTTAACTACAGCTTTGGCCGGTAGGGTCTCCGGTGTAATTTCTTACCAAACCAGCGGTGAACCTGGAGAAGATAATGCACAATTTTTTGTCAGGGGTGTGGCCTCCTTTAATAACCAGAACGGACCTCTTATACTAATTGATGGAGTAGAACTAACTATTGATGATCTTGCAAGATTGCAACCTGATGACATAGAAAGTTTTTCTGTTCTTAAAGATCCTACAACCACAGCTATTTATGGAGCACGTGGCGCTAATGGAATCATTTTGGTTACCACCAAAACGGGGGAAGATGGGCCGGCAAGAATAAACTTAAGAATAGAAAACTCTTTTAGTGAGCCCGTATCTACAGTGGAATTAGCGGACCCTGTAACCCATATGCGTTTACAGAATGAGGCTCATAGAACAAGGGGAGAAGTGCCCACTTTCAGGGAAGAGCAAATAAAAGGAACAATAGATGGCGGCAATCCTAATTTGTATCCCGCAACAGACTGGTTTGAACAGTTATTCAAAGAAAGAGCTTCCACTACCAGAGTAAATCTTAATGTTAGAGGTGGAGGAAAAAAGGTGAGATATTATGTTGCCGGTTCCTTCAATAAAGATAATGGACTCTTAAAAGTTGATAAGACTAACAATTTTACTAATGGTATCAACTTAAAGCGTTATCTGTTACGATCTAACGTGAACATTGACCTGCATGAAAATACCGAGATGATTGTTAGATTGCATTCTACGATTGACGATTACCGAGGACCGCTGCAAGGAGGTAATGCAATTTACAATGCAGCTGTAAGAACATCTCCGGTTAGATTTAGAGCAACTTATGATCCTGATGAAGAACTTGCAGGTGTTCCTCATATCATTTTTGGGAATGGGCTGGCACCAAGAGGATCTTTTGGATCTGTATCAGATCTTGGCGCAGTACCCGTATGGTTCAATCCTTATGCAGAACTGCAAAGGGGTTACCGAGATACCAGAAGGCAACTGTCTTTAGTACAATTAGAATTCAAGCAAGATCTAAGTTCTATTTTACCTGGCTTAAGCGCTAGATTTTTAGGTAACGTTAATTCCACTTCATTCTTTGAAAACAGAAGATCTTACCAACCTTTCTTTTACAGAGTTTCTACATTCGATCCTTTCACGGAGGAATATGATTTAATCAGGACAGCACAGGGATCGGGCAATACCGCTCTCGAATTGATAGGAGGAGATAGAACAAACAACTCAGTTCTATACATGGAAGCAGCGGCAAATTATTATCAGACATTTGCAGAGAAGCACAATGTTTCCGGATTGTTAGTCTTTACAGCACGCGAATTTTTGGACGGGAATGCCAATAGTGTGCAACTATCATTGCCAAGTAGAAACATTACATTTGCCGGAAGGTATAATTATGACTATGATAATAGGTATTTCTTAGAATTCAATTTCGGATATAACGGGTCTGAAAGATTTGCAAAGAATAATCGTTTTGGTTTCTTCCCTTCATTTGGAGCAGGATGGCTGATCTCTAACGAATCTTTTTTCAATTCCGCTGCTGTTAGTAGATTAAAATTAAGAGCTTCTTTTGGATGGGTAGGAAATGATAAAATTGGAGATACGAGAGCTGATAGATTTTTCTATCTCTCAGAGGTTGATTTAACCAGCGGAGCAAACGCAGCAATTTTTGGAGAATTATTTAACAATGTGATTCCAGGAGTTAGTATAAGCAGATACGCCAATCCATTAGTCACATGGGAACTTGCAAGAAAAGCCAATCTGGGATTAGAGGTTAATTTGTTTGATGATGCAATACAATTCAGAGTAGATGCTTTCCATGAAAACAGAAGCAGAATATTGCAGCAAAGACAAGATGTACCTTCAACTCTTGGCTTACAAGCTCCCTTGAAAACTAACGTCGGTGAAGTAGTAGCTAAAGGGATTGATGCTTCAATCGATGTAAATCATTATTTTAATAATGATTTTTGGGTAACCGGAAGAGCCACTTTTGTTTATGCTGATAACGAATTTTCAGCGTTTGAGGAACCAAATTATACAGCTGTTAATTCTCCCTGGAGATCCAACATAGGAAACAATGTAAGTGTAGCACATGGCTATATTGCGGAACGTTTATTTATTGATAATGAGGAGGCATTAAACTCTCCTACTCAATTCGGAATACCAGGAGTTGATTATGGTGGAGGAGATATTAAATACAAAGATCTCAATGGAGATGGTGTGATTACCACACTTGACCAGGCTCCGATTGGTAAACCAACAATTCCAAAAATAACCTATGGTTTTGGTGCTTCTGTAGGCTACAAGAGATGGGATCTTAATGTCTTTTTCCAAGGATTAGCTGAAACTTCATTCTTTATCAACCCAGTAACAACGGGACCATTTCTAAACAGTATTCTAGGTTCAAACTTTGGGTTGAATCAATTAGATTTTGGAAATGGCAGATTAAGTGAAAATGGATTATTAAAGGCTTTTGCTGAAGACTATTGGTCTGAAGAAGATAGAAATCCCTATGCCCTGTATCCAAGACTTTCTCCTGAAGCAGTAGAAAATAATATACAGCGTAGTACATTTTGGTTACGTGATGGATCTTTCCTTCGGTTGAAACAGGTTGAGGTAGGATATAATTTAATTACCAGTCGCGATAATAAAAAGATTTCCACATTGAGAATTTATGCATCCGGGACTAACCTGGCACTGTTTAGTAAGTTCAGATTATGGGATCCTGAACTGGGTGGTAATGGACTTAATTACCCATTACAGAAGGTGATTAATTTGGGTGTAAACATTGGATTTTAATCAGTACATATCATGAAAACTAAATTTATAAAAATATTAGTTGTTTTCAGCTTTATTGTCGTCGGTACATCATGCGATAATTTCATTGATGTAGTACCGGACAATTTAGCTAAAATCGAGGATGCCTTTAAAACAAGAGATTCGGCAGAAAGATTTTTAGCGACACTATACAGCTATATGCCTCCTATGGCCAGTATCAACAATCCGGCACTTACAGCTGGCGATGAAATAGCAGTAAATGAAAGAGTATCGAGAAATTGGGGAGGACGAATTATTAACAGGGGTGGTCAAAATATAACAACACCGGAATTAGGTTATTGGGGAAACAATGGCACAATCCGTAATTTATTTATTGCATTGCGTGATTGTAACATCTTCCTGGAAAATTTAGATAAGCCTTTTGATCTGGAAGATTTTGAGGAGAAACGGTGGACCGCGGAAGCCAAATTCTTAAAAGCCTACTATCATTTCTATTTAATGAGGATGTACGGCCCTATCCCAATCGTAAGAGAGAATATTGAGGTAAGCAGTGGAGTAGAGGCAACCAGAGTGAACAGAGATCCTGTTGATGATGTTGTCAACTACATTATTGAGCTACTGGACGAGGCAATTGCAGATTTACCTAGTGTTCTTCCTGATCCTGTCGGAGAATCAGGAAGGATCACAGCTCAGGCAGCATACGCTTTAAAAGCACGAGTGTTAGTTACAGCTGCCAGTCCTCTTTTTAATGGAAATGAAGATTATTCAACGTTCACTGGAGTAAATGGAGAGCAATTAATTAATACAAGCTATGACGAATCTAAATGGACTCGGGCGCTTGAAGCATGCAAAGAAGCGATAGAAGTAGCTGAGGCAAACGGCCATAGATTATATGAATTTACAAATGCTCCTGAATCTTGGTCAGATTCCACCATTACTAAATTATCAATTAGAGGTAGTCTGACTGATCCATGGAATGAGGAAATTATTTGGGGCAGTTCTCAGTCGCCTGTGACACAACTCCAAAATTGGGCACAGGCTAAAATTGCACCAGGATTAACGGCCCTTGGTGGAATAAGCGCTCAATCCTGGTGGGGTCCACCGTTGCATATTGCCGAAATGTTTTATTCAGAAAATGGCGTACCCATCGAAGAGGACAAAAATTATGATTATGCAAATCGCTATGATACTGAAGTGGCAGACTCAGATCATCGTCATTATCTAAAAGTAGGCTTTGAAACATCGAAATTGAATTTCCATAGGGAACCCAGATTTTATGCCTCACTCGGTTTTGATGGTGGTCTTTGGATGGGCCATGGTGTAGCTGATGACGACGATGCCTTACATCTTGAAAGCAAAAGAGGAGATCAGGGTGGAAGGGAAAATGAACTTGATTGGGCACTGGGAGGATATTGGGCTAAAAAAATAGTTTACTATGAGAATGTACAAGCATCTACGATCAATAGATATACCAGAACAGAATATCCTTTTCCAATGATCAGGCTAGCAGATCTGTACTTACTCTATGCTGAAGCTTTGAATGAGGCCAGCGGACCGGGAGAAGCAATTCAGTGGATTGATAGAGTACGTATCAGAGCGGGATTAAATGGTGTTGTAGAATCATGGAATATTCACTCAAAAAATCCATCCAAACCATCAACCAAGGAAGGTTTAAGAGAAATCATACAACAGGAAAGAATGATCGAATTGGCTTTTGAAGGTAGACGTTTTTGGGATCTCAGAAGATGGAAAAGGGCCTCTGAATTCTTAAACAAAGATGTTCAGGGATGGAATTCATTAGGCAAAACCACAGAAGACTACTATAAGGTAGTAACGCTTGGTAAATACAAATTTCTAAGACGGGATTATTTATGGCCAATTTCAGAGCAAGACATTATTCGAAATTCGAATTTGGTTCAAAATCCGGGATGGTAAGCTTAACAACAAAAATTTAAACATCATGAAAAGAAATATTTATTATATACTCTTTACAAGTTTATGTCTTGTATTTGGGGTGTGGTCATGTGAGGAGGAGGAAGGAAAAAAGCCTTTGGTAGCAGATAACACTCCACCCGATCCAATAAGCGAAGTCTCGGTGAGCAATCAACCGGGAGGGGCCAGAATCAGTTATTCTATACCCACCAATGACGATGCCCTGTATGTAGAAGCAACTTTTGTAAGAAACGGTAATCAGGTGACCGCCAGATCTTCTATTTATAAGAATTTCCTGGATATTGAAGGGCTGAAAGGAGGGCAAAATCAAGAGGTTGAAATTGTTGTAGTGGACAGAAGTGATAATAAATCTTCTGTGGTAAAAGCAGCGATTGAGCCTCAGAGATCACCGATTGAAAAGCTTTTTGATAGTTTTGAATTAATAGAAGATTTTGGTGGTGTAAGGATCAGATATAATAATGAAGACAATGTAAGAGCTGAATTACTTCTGTACGCTAAAGATGAAAATGGAAATCTAAATTACCAACAATCGGCATTCATTGAGAATGACGACAAAGATTTTCATATATACAGGGGTTTCCCTGTAGAAACAAACACCTTTGGAGTAGTAGCTGTGGATAGATGGGACAATATTACCGATACCATTAAAGCAGAATTATTACCTCTACTGGAAGTTGAATTAGACAAAGATTTTTGGGTAAATGTTAATTTGCCAAGTGATGAACCACCAGCATGGGGAACCCAAACAGAGGGTTTGTGGGATCTTAATTATACCTGGTGGGGAAATGGATTGCACACGGATGCAAACACCTCCGGGCCCACAATTCTTCCTTATGATCAATACTATCATATGTTCACAATTGATCTGGGAGTAACAGCTAAACTAAGTAGGTTTAAATTCTTTCAACGTGTAAATGGCTGGCAATATAGACATGGAAATCCCAGGCGGTTTGAACTGTGGGGAATTGACCAATTACCAGATAATGCCAGCGAAAGTTTTGAGGGCTGGACCCGTTTAGTGAAAGACGGTGAAGTAATTAAACCTTCTCGTTTACCACTTGGCGAATTGAGTGAAGCTGATATTGCTCAAGCAGCTTCAGGAGAAGAATATGTATTTTCAATCGATGCTCCTAATGTTCGTTACATCAGATATGTAACGCTTGAAACATGGAGTGGAGGTACCTTCATGCATCTTAATGAATTAGAATTCTTCGGACAA
Organism: Splendidivirga corallicola; assembly: GCA_030442035.1. Taxonomy (GTDB): domain Bacteria; phylum Bacteroidota; class Bacteroidia; order Cytophagales; family Cyclobacteriaceae; genus Splendidivirga; species Splendidivirga corallicola. Next base: position 194,499 of record JAUJEA010000010.1, on the reverse strand, counting down.
ATAGAGGAGTGATTATGAAAATTAATTTTAATGAAATCATGAAAAATTTGATAGCCAATAAATGGATTTACATGTTGGTAGTGTCCATAGCAATTCTTTCCTGTGAAACAACCGAAGAAACATTTCAGGAATTTGCTTCCAGAGGAGAAACAATATATATAGGAAAACCAGATACCGTTTTTGCCGCCCCAGGTTTTGAAAAGCTACGTTTTTGGATAGCAATCAATGCAGACCCAAAAATAAAGAAGGGTTTAATTGAGACAACTGATGGTTCCATTGTTCATGAATTTGATGTCATAAGAGTTAAGGACGGTAGGGACACGATCCAGTTGGATTTGGACTTGGAAGAAGATGAATACAGTTTTAATGTGTATTTAATGGACGAAAGCAATAGAAAATCTATTCGAACAGAATTAGATGCAAAAGTTTTTGGTGAGAATTATCGGGCTTCCTTGATTAACAGAACTCCTGCTGTTAATGCTTCATTCGATGGAACTGCTTTAATAACATGGTCAGACCCGGCGGAAGGAACCATTGAAACCGTTTTGAAATATGAAGATGCAAGTGGAGTGGAGAGGACAGTGATTGTAGGTAATGATGAAACTGAAACAGCTATTGATAGCTATAAATTGGGAGGTAATATTGTGGTGTCTAGTACTTATATGCCTACGGAAAATGCTATCGAAGTTTTTGAGGCAATACCAACTCAGACAACTTTTGATCAATTCAAAATGGATAAAAGCATCATCGTTCCTATCTTATTACCTGGAGATGCAGGAGACGGACACGCTTCAGCAGGCGGATACGCCAGTTTATTAGATGATCTGATAGCTGATTGGACCAATCTGTGGCATAGTGGAGGAGGGGATAGTGATTATCCTTTTGTAATGACCTTTGATCTGGGAACAGATGAGGCTAAACCGGGTAAATTCAGGTTGGACGGTAGGCCGGGTTGTTGCAGAGACAGACAACCCGCTGATTTGCAAATTTGGGGTATCAATGACCTAACCGGTGCAGAGACTGCCAATATTAAAGATGGTACCATTGCTGATTGGGAGGCCGATGCGATAGCGAAAGGTTGGGTTAAATTACATCAGGTAACAGGTAATACTAATGACCGGACAATTGAAGTAGCATTCAATGAAGCGGCAGCCAACTACAGGTATATTAGAATTGTACCGACGCGCGCAATCAATAATGATGTTACAGCCAATTTAAGTGAATTCACTTTTTGGTCACGATAATCTAATATTCCAGCTATTTAATATATATGGGCCGTTCCTTATAAATGGTTCGGCCCTTTTTCATTAACCTTTAGTTTCATGATAACAATTGATGTCAAGAAAATAGCATTGACTATACTTTTTTTGTTAACAAAACAGTTTTCAACTGCCCAGGGATTTTCAAATGTTAGCGATGAGGCTGGGATTAAACATACATATCAGGATATCCATACCATGGGAGGAGGGTTGGCTTTCTTTGATTATAACAATGATGGATATGAAGATTTATATCTGACCGGTGGCACTGATTCCGATAAGCTTTACAAAAACAATGGAGATGGGACATTTACGAATGTTTTCTCGGAAGTTGGATTATCAAAAGTCGCAGATTTTTTTACAAGAGGAGTCATAGCCGGTGATATTAACAACGACGGTTACAAAGATCTGTTTGTAACGACTGATGATGGCTTTTCAAACCTTTTATTGTTAAATAATGCCGACGGAATTTTTGAGAACATTTCAGAAGCCGCGGGAATTACGGAAAAAGCCTGGAGTACCTCTGCTTCCTTTGGTGATTACAATAAAGATGGCTTACTCGACATATATGTATGCAACTATGTAGAATATGGAGAGGATTTACCTTTTGACACTAATATTGAAAGAACCATTCCTAATTTTTTGTATGAGAATCAGGGTAACAACAAATTTATTAACAGAGCTTCCTCTTGCGGCGTACTGGACAGGGGTGCTGGTTTAGCAGTTGCCTTTACCGACGTCAATGCAGATCATAATCCGGACATTTTAATTGCCAATGATTTTGGTGATACCTATGCTCCCAATGCCTTATTTATGAATAATTCGGACAATACATTTACCAATAAGGCACAGCAGGCTAAAATGAATTATGGAATTAATGGTATGGGTGTGGCCATAGGTGATTATGATAAAGATGGCGATTTTGATTATTACATTACCAATATGGCAGATAATTTACTTCACAATAAGAACGATGATATTTTAGGCTTTCGGGAAATGTCATCAGGTGCAAAAGTGGGAGTTCCTGATCTGACCAGCTGGGGTACCGCATTTTTTGATTATGATCATGATTCCAATCTTGATCTATTGGTTGTAAATGGTAACCTTGTTCCTGCTCCCATTCCGGAATCAACACTCCTATTTAAAGGGACAGGCGAAAATTCATTTTCTGATGTTTCTGTTGATCAAAACATCACTAATAGTCATGGCAGGGGATTGGCAATAGGGGATTATGACAATGATGGAGATATTGATTTTGCAATCAGTGTTATTCCTGAAAATGCCGATGATAAAGATTTGTTGACAGGTGCTATTTTACAGCAAAATAATAATGATTATAATGGAAATTGGTTAAAGGTGAAATTAGAAGGTGTATACAGTAATAAGAATGGAATTGGTAGTAAACTTAAGCTTTATGTCAATAACCAATTATTAATGAGAGAAATAGATGGAGGTTCAAGTTATATGTCCCATAATTCAACCATTGCACATTTTGGATTAGGGGATGTGCAACATATGGATAGCCTGGAGGTATACTGGACAGGAGGAACACGACAGGTCATTTATAACATAAATCCTAATCAGACGCTTACAATTAAAGAAGAAAAGCCAAGACTCTCGATATTTAATTATTCAATATGTGAGGGTGATAGTTTACTTATTCTGGGAGAATATCAAAAGCGCCCAAGTGTTTATTATGATTCCCTTAAGAATGGACAAGGAAATCTTTATGAGATAATAGAGACACATTTAACAGTAGAACCGGTAAAGCGTGATACTACTTACATTACACTGGCATCAGGTGAGAAGTTCCAGGGAAACATGATCCTGAATGATACAATTATTGTGGAAACTAATACACCAGATGGCCATTGTAGTGAGCAGGTCTACAACATTAATGTAAAGAACAAATTGGTTACCGCACTGAACAATAATGCAACCTTCAATAAGAAATATGAAATTTTAATCAATCCAAATCCTGTTTCCAGTCACACAATTGAAATAGAATATTATCTATCGGCAATTACCAATGTCAGAATTAGCCTATTTAATTATAATGGAAAGCATTTAAGAACACTGAATATTCAAAATGATCAGATAGGTGAGCAACAAAATACTTTATATGTTGGAGATTTAAAACCAGGCATTTATTTTGGAAGGCTTATTTACAAAAATGAAACTGAATATACTAATACGCATTTCAAAATACTGATCAAATGATTAGGTTATTTTGATTGTGAATTACGTATTATTTCTAACTAAAAGATAAGCACTAATAATACCCACCTCCCTTTCTAAAGGCCGCTGGAGATATTTTCTTAATACTGCTGAAAACCTTGGTTAGGTGATATCGATCGGTGAAGCCGCATTGTTCGGCAATAGTATCGATACTTGTATTGGTGTGAAGTAATAAGTTGCAGGCCTTGTCTATCCGAATTTGTGTTAAATACTTACTGGGACTCTTACCAACATTCGCTTTGAACAATCTTGAGAAAGAACTTGGGGAAACAAATAGTTGACTGGCCAACGTTTCGCTGGTCATCTTTCTTGCCGTATTTCTTTCCATATACTCCAGGATGGTCACGATTCTATTGTCAACCTTTTTTGATAACCAAATAGACTTAGGTAAACTATTGATGGAAGAAAGAACCAAATGATAAATACTCAGGCTTTCCTTCAAAGAAAAATTGGTTGAATCAAAGATCAAGGTGTTTAAGATATCCTTCAGATCATTTTTTCTATCATCCGAAATATCAACAATATACACGCCGGGCTTTACATCATCGTATGGAAAACCAAGTGTAAAATGAGTAAAGAAATGAAGGATATTTCCCCGCTCAAGATGCCATTGTTCAGACTCTTTTGAGTCGATTTTTCCACACTTAAAAAAATATTCCGATTCTTCGACTAACTTCTGATTTTGGATACCTGTGGAAAAAGGAGTGTGAGGAGGAATGAGATAAATATTATCAGGAAGCAAGTAGGTCTTTTTTTCATAATATACATAAGCACCTTCATTTTTATTCCAATACAGACGCCAATATGGAAAGGACATTCGCTGACCTTTCCAGATTTCGAACCACCAATATCTGCAACATAAAATATTGAAATTTAGCCCTTTGAAAATCTGATTCTTATCGGAAGGATCCCCACTTTTCGAAATTTCACGCGTAATAAGCATTGCACCAAAATGTCAAAATATACACAAAATTAACGGAACTTGACATTTAATGGAAATATGGTCACACCTAATTTTAAAGTTCAGCATTTTAAAACCGCTAACGGAGCTGAATATTAATGAGTTTCAACAAATTGACGATAAAGAAATGTGCCAAAGATATTGGCGTATTTACGGTAACCCGGATCATGTCATAATGATTTGATCCGGAGATTTTAAAATTTGTCATAAAAGTTGAATGAATTGTAGCACTAACCTCTGAATATGAGCAAACCTGATTCAAATGGGATGAAACCGAAATTGGTAGATCCCAAGATACTAATACCGTTCATAGCGGTTACATCCCTCTTTTTTCTTTGGGGTTTTCCAAACGACCTTAGTAACCCTATGGTGGAAGTATTTAAAAATGTGCTGAATATATCGAATGTAAAGGCTTCTTACGTACAACTGGCCTTTTATGGTGGGTATGGTACAATGGCCATTCCTGCTGCTTTATATATTCGAAAGTATAGCTACAAGTCAGGCATTGTATTGGGACTGTTTCTATGTACTGTTGGTGCGTTGATTACTTTTCCTGCAGCTGAGCTGATCAATTATGAATTATTTCTTGTCGCATTATATATACTGACTTTTGGATTGGCTTTTTTGGAAACTACAGCCAATCCAATGATTTTGGGGTTAGGTGATCCTGCCACCGCTACTCAACGCCTGAATCTATCTCAAGCTTTTAATCCTATGGGAGCCCTTTCTGGTCAGCTTGTTGCCAGAATATTTGTAGTGGAGAGATTAGATACCAAAATAGATGCCAACGGCTCAGCGTCGGCTAACAGCATGTCTTTAGAGCAAAAACAGCAGATCATTGAACACGATTTGGGAATTATCAGTACACCATATATTGTCTTTGGTTTTGTGGTTTTAATAATTATGATCCTTTTTCTTTTTATGAAAATAGAAGACAGGAAAAAACAGGAAAAGTCGCTCAATATTAGAGAAACCATCAAAAAACTATTTTCTAACAAAGACTACTACGAAGGTGTACTGGCTCAATTTTTCTATGTGGCCTGTCAAATCATGGTATGGACATTTATTTATCAATATGTGACAAACTTGAATGCTGCAAGACCGGCTGATGATCAGCTCAATGCAACAGTGTATGCTGCAGCCTCTACCATATTGTTTTTATCGGCCCGGTGGATATGCACTTTCTTATTTAAGTACATCCAACCTGCGAAGCTAATGTTGGTATTTGCAATACTGGGCTCCATACTATGCGCTGGTGCCATTGTGTTGAATGGAATGGTTGGTTTGTATTGCCTGGTCGGTGTTTCGTTCGCTATGTCCCTGATGTTCCCAACCATTTATGGTATTGCTTTAAAAGGAATGGGTGACGAAGCTAAACTCGGATCAGCAGGATTGATCCTCGGAATTGTTGGAGGGGCTTTAATGCCTCCACTTCAGGGAAGGATTATTGATATGGGAGGAACCGGCCTTAGCGATTTGAGATTATTCGGATTTATTCCGGAGGTGAATTTCTCATTTATTCTCCCGTTACTTTGCCTGGTATTGGTGGGAGTGTACAGCTATAGATCAATAGGCCGAACTACATAACAGGCATGATTGACAAGATTTTACCGAAAATTTGAAGCAAATCCCGGATTGGCGAGTCGAATGGATTTAACGACAAGGATCCGGAAATAAGAAAACGCAATAAATAATAATCAAAACTAACTATGTCAGCATTAAAACTAAATAAAGAGGGGACTGAAAAGCCTGATCTACCGGTTATTGGGATATTCGCCACATGCGATCCGCGTATCGATGAAGATTCTCGTATCAGGGCAGCCAATATCGTGAAGATGGCCGCCGACCAGCTCACAGGTGTGATCCTTACTCCAGCCAAGGAAGAAGTGCCCGTTGTATATTCGGATGTTTTGGTCGATGGCGAAAAACAGGCAGATCTGGTAGCAGCACAATTCAAAAAGGCAGGAGTCAATGTTATCATTTGTGTACCGGATACCTGGGCTTTTCCACAGTTGACCGTGATGTCATTACTCGCACATTTTCCCCAGGAAATCCCATTCAATTTTACTACCGGAAATAGCGGTCCCAGGCCGGGTGTGGTTTTTACACATGCTACGGGTGGAGCATTGGCACAGTCGGGCCGACTGATCCATATCAATGTAGGAAGCTGGGATGATACGGGCCTGGATCCGGTAATGAGCGAAGCAACTAAAAAAGAGCTCATCGACTGGTGTTATGCGGCTGTAACCATTCAGGCCTTGAAAGGTAAGCGTGTGGTAGTATTTGGACACGATTCCATGGGCATGGAAACGGCTTTGCCCCATGTGGCTGCTACCCGTAACCAGTTTGGGATTGAAATCACAAGGTTGGATATGAAATTATTGGCCGACCTCCTTAGCAGAGAATCTTATGATAAAGAAGAGCTGGCGAGATTAAGGAGCTGGTTGGAGGAAGGTTCGGCAGGTATTGAATTGCCGGAAGCGCTGGATAATGACAACCTTGATAAAAGCCTTGCCCTTTATCTGATCGTACGTGACCTGATGAAAGAGTTGAATGCCGTTGGAGGGGGATTCATGAGTCAACTGGAATGGGGATCGGATGCCCGGGGCATTCCTCTCCCGGTCGCCGATATTATGGAATCACTGTTTAACTCTACCTTTGATCATAATGGGCCTAAAGAAGTAATCCCATATGCTACGGAAGCAGATGTTCAGGCACTGCTGACTCAATTGTTTATGACCTGGCTTTCGGGAGGTAATCCTCCGCTCTTCATGGATTTTAGAAAGGTATGGGAACCTTCTGAAATCAAAGAATTTGCGAAGGCACAAAATATCGAGCTCACCGGAGAGACTTCCTGGGAAAAGAAAGGTTTTGTCGATGGCGTTAATTCCGGATCTGCTTCTTTCGATTGGGCGGCATTACCAGGCACCGATCCCAAAGAGATATTAAAGAAGATTACATTCCCCAAAGCGGTGGAGTATTTCTCATACCTGGGCAATTCGGTTCATTTTATTTCTCCGGAAGGGATAAAAGGGATAGCCGCAAGGTTAGCCTACAGTTCATTGTCAGGTATGTTTTCCATGGTTTGGGATGAGACCGAAACAGTACTTCCTCCAGAGGAATTGGCACAGGCTGTCTGTGAAACAGCCAATCCTACCTGGCCGCATACCTTTGTGATGCCAAAGCATGCCACCATGGTGGAATACAAACATTATGCGCCGGCCAATCACTTCCATATGACCTGGAACCTGAATCGTGCAAGGTTGCAGTTCTGGATGGACATGGCCAATGTACTTTCAGTTGCTCCATGGGCGGCGAAACCGGATTTCGAAGAAGGTGTTGACAGGCCGGTACCATTGCTTTACTTAATCAATGGCGGAGAAGATCAAACCAAATTGATGAGAAAGAGATGAATGATTTGATCGTTGACAAGTTCCCAACTTTTCAATGATCTTATGAGAAACAAGTGACATATGGAATACGCACTCGGATTAGATTTTGGAACAAGCTCTGTGAGGGCTTGCCTGTTGGATATTCATTCCGGCCAGATGATAGCTACGGCGATTTGTGCATTTGAAGGAGGTGTAGAAGGTACTTACCTGGATAAAAATGACCCTTTGCTTGCCAGGCAATCACCGCTGGAATACCTGAGAAGCATGGAAGTAGCAGTAAAAGAGACAGTAAAGGATTTCCTTTCCAATGGGCATGTTGTGAACGACATTATCGGAATTGGGGTAGATGCCACAGGTTCCACACCTATTCCGGTAAAACAAAACATGCTGCCATTGGTAGCGCTACCGGAATTTGAAAATAACCTCAATGCCTATGCCTGGCTGTGGAAAGATCACACGGCCATCAAAGAGGCACTGGAAATTACGGAAAAAGCCAGCAAGAACAGACCGGAATACCTGGCAAAATGTGGCGGTAATTATTCTTCGGAATGGTTTTGGTCGAAAATCTGGCATTGCCATAACGTAGATCCCCAAACCTTTGCAGCGGCAGATAGCTGGATAGAACAATCGGATTTTATCCCGGCCACATTGGCTGGAATCAAGGATGTGAGTCAGGTCAAACGGAACATTTGTGCTGCAGGGCACAAAGCAATGTTCTCCGACGCCTGGGGTGGTTTGCCTGACAAAGAATTTCTGGCATCATTGCACCCTGCCTTGGCAGCACTCAGGGACAGGCTTTATGATGTCGCCTATACCTTCGAGGAAACCCTTGGATACCTGTCGGGAGAATGGGCAGAACGCCTGGGCCTGCCGGAGGGAATTCCTATTGCCGTAGGCGCATTGGACGCACATGTGGGCGCGATCGGGGCAGGAGTAAGAGATGGTGTATTTGTGAAGATAATTGGAACCTCTACCTGTGATATTATGGCTTTCCCCGAAACCTTGGCTCCCGATGATTTTCCGGGAGTAGCGGGTATCGTTAATGGTTCGGTGTTGCCAGGGCATATTGGTGTGGAAGCAGGGCAGGCGGCAGTAGGTGATCTTCTGAACTGGTGGGTGCAGCACGTGCTCAAAAAAGAGGTTGATTATCATAAAGTGCTGACCGACAAGGCAAGCAAACTGAAAGCCGGGGAAAGTGGTTTGCTGGCATTGGACTGGAATAATGGCAATAGAAATATTCTTGGAGACCAACAATTATCAGGATTGATCCTGGGACAAACGCTGGCCACAACGGATTTTGAAATTTACAGGGCCCTGATAGAGGCAACCGCCTTCGGAGCATTAAAAATCATTCAATTGGTAGAAAGCCAGGGTGTTAAGATCAATGAGGTAATCGCCACCGGTGGCATTGGACACAAAAACGAAATGTTCATGCAGATCTATGCCGATGTGATAGGCTATCCGGTTCGATTGGTTGAAAACCCTCAGACAGTCGCAATCGGTGCCGCTATTATGGCTGCAGTGGCAGCCAAAAAGGATTCATCGGAATTCAGGACCGTACAGGATGCTGTCAACCGGTTATCAGTAGCATCTGACAAAACATATTTTCCCGTTGAGGAAGAACATGTGGTTTACAAACACCTCTTTGAACTTTATTCCCAATTGCATAACACATTTGGCGACAGTCATGAAGAAGGCCTTTATAATGTGATGAAAGAGTTAATTGAAATTCGCACGAAAAGATCATACAGATAGCACAATTTAAACCTAAACATTTATTCCTATGAATAAACTGAAGTATGAAGCAAGGGAATGGAGTAGTATTTATACCCTATTAATTGTAATGCTGCTCACGGCATGCAATACAAAGAAAACAACAGAAAAAGAAAGCAAAATGCCAGATAAAACGAACAAAAGCTTTACAAGCTATCATGAAGATGTGAGCTTTTTGGAAAAATATACGGATATCATCCAACTCTCAAGTCCCTCAGGTAATGGAAAAGTAGCATTATCACCCGCATTACAAGGACGTGTTATGACCAGTAGTTCTTCAGGAGCGCTTGGTAGAAGCTATGGATGGATCAATCGTGAACTTTTTGAATCGGGCGATACACTGGAGCATATCAATGTTTTCGGAGGTGAAGAGCGATTTTGGCTGGGACCCGAAGGAGGTCAATTTTCGATATTCTTCGAAAATGGCCAGGAATTTAATCTGGAAACATGGCAGACCCCAAGGCTGATTGATCTGGAACCATATGAGGTAAAAGAAGCTACTGCAGAGAAAGCGGTTTTTACAAAAACTGCTTCCCTGACCAATTATTCCGGATTTGTTTTTGACTTAGGGATAGAAAGGGAAATTGCCATTTTATCTGATGACCGGATCAAAGGTGAATTGGGTCTGGATCAATTGGATGGAATCAAAGCGGTGGGTTATCAGACAACCAATACCCTGACAAACACAGGTGAGGCCGATTGGAAAAAGGAAACAGGACTTTTATCCATATGGCTGCTGGGTATGTTTAATCCTTCTCCCGAAACCACAGTGATTGTTCCTTACATTGCCGGAGATGAAAGTGAGTTGGGCAAGTCGGTCAATGATGAATATTTTGGTAAAGTGCCTGCCGAAAGATTGGTTGTCAAGGAAGATGTGATCTATTTTAAGGGAGACGGGCAGCTTAGAAGTAAAATAGGCCTATTACCCACCAGAGCAAAAAATGTACTGGGTTCCTTTGATGCTTCCAGCAAAACACTCACCATTGTTCAATACAACAAACCGGAAGGAGTGGTTGATTATGTTAATTCTCTTTGGGAGATCCAGGATGCTCCCTATGCCGGTGATGTTGTGAACTCCTATAACGACGGTCCGCCCGAGCCAGGGGCAAAGCCATTAGGACCATTCTACGAATTGGAAACTTCTTCTCCGGCATTGGCTTTAAAAGCAGGAGAAAAAGGAACCCATATCCAGATGACCTATCATTTTGAAGGTACTGAAGAAGTACTTGATAGAATAACGCAAAAGGTGCTGGGAGTTTCAATCGAAGAAGTAACCGGAGCATTTCGGTAAACTTTTCAACGATGTCCGCTTTAGTCATCTCAAATAATTTTTAAAATCTTAAAAAAAAGAAATGAAAAAGATCACGATCATCTTAACTATATTCCTGTTCAATACTAGTGCCTGGGGACAGGTGGAACCTTTTAATGGCTTGAATAACAACTTGAGCAATCTTTTCCGTACCTCTTCAGCAAAGAGCCGGTCGATTAGCCCGGAAAATTTTACAGGTGAAAAGGGAAAAGGAGGTATGGCAAAGCTGGGCGAAGGAGCGGCTTCCCATGAGGCAAGAGATCTGGGACAAGGGTGGAAAGTAAGCCCTTATATTAATATTCAGCCAGGTGAAACTTTCACACTAGCCGAGATAGAGGGACCTGGCAGTATCCAGCATATCTGGATGACACCAACAGGTAATTGGCGTTTCTACATCCTTCGGTTTTATTGGGACGATGAAAAACATCCCTCTGTGGAGGTTCCGGTAGGTGATTTCTTTGGTATGGGTTGGGGGGAGTATGCACACCTTAATTCGTTAGCTGTCAGTGTCAATCCCGGAAGAGCATTCAATTCCTATTGGCAAATGCCATTTCGGAAGAAATGCAAGATTACCATGGAAAATATTGATACCCAGGCAACCCGGCTTTATTACCAGGTAGATTATGTATTAACAGAAGTTCCCGATGATGCTGCGTACTTTCATGCACAATTCAGAAGCCCTGATCCTGACAAAGACAAAGAAGCTTATACCATTATTGATGATATCAAGGGAAAAGGCCAGTATGTTGGTACGTACATGGCCTGGCAAGTAAATAATAATGGATGGTGGGGAGAAGGCGAAATAAAGTTCTACATGGATGGTGATAAGAAATTCCCTACCATTTGTGGAACAGGGGCCGAGGATTATTTCTGCGGATCATACAATTTTGATGTTGGAGGACAATATAAAGAATTCACTACTCCTTATGCCGGCCTGCATCAGGTGATCCGTCCTAATGGAACATATAAAGCCAATACACGCTTTGGTATGTACCGCTGGCACATAACAGATCCCATAAGATTTGAAAAGGATCTAAGAGTTACCATTCAGGATCTGGGATGGAGAAGCGGAAGAAGATATTTAAAACAAGGTAGTAAAATCTCTTCAGTAGCTTTTTGGTACCAGATGGAACCTCATACCCCATTTCCTCCTTTGCCTTCCAAAGATGATTTGGAGATAAGATAGGTTTTACTAAAACAGGTAAAGTATATTATTGGTCGAATTATAATTTCTTGTTTGGATGAACAATAAAAAATATTATGAAATGAAAGTATATCCAAAACAGATGAAATAATGAACAATTAATGCCATTAAGATAAGCCTTCGGGTATCGGATCTTAGGTGTCAGCTAATTTTTTGGCACATTAAAAAACAATATTTAGGCTGAAATCTGATACCTGAGACCTGAAAGCTTTTAAAATGTTTCCTTAACTAAATGACATTGAATGAACAATGATGAAAAATCGCACATCTTAATAAAGATTTTAAGATATATAACGTTTTTCGTACTGATAATACATCTATCCTGTAGTGAAAAGCAACAAAAATATGATGTAACCTTTGAAACTTTACTGGAAGAAATGATTGATCGGGATGAACTCCCTAAAATTCCAATTAATGATTACACCCTTGGCCAAGCTAGTAGCTATGATCGGAGTTCTAAATCTCCAGGCCAGGGTTGGTATGCGAATAAGGACGGGGATGGAATGATACGTACCGAAGTGAACTCCGGTCGAAGCGAGCATGTGTTGATGGATGTGGAAGGAGCGGGAGCGATCGTGCGGTTTTGGTCGACCAATCTCACATGGCTTTTTTCAAATGGGACATTACGCTTTTATTTCGATGGATCAGGTACTCCGCAGATAGAGGGAAAGTTTCGTGATATCTTAGGAGGTAATATGCTTGCAGATGGGATCTTATCAACAAAGACGGGAGGATTCCAGGAAAACCATGCAGGCAGGGGCCACATCCTGAGTGCTGTGAATTTGTATCTGCCCATTCCATACGCTAAGAGTTGTAAGGTGACCTATGAAGGCACAGATTCGCCTTTCTATTTCATAATCAACTATCGTAAATATGTGAAAGGCACTAAGGTTCGGACTTTCTCGATGAATGACCTTAAGAAGAGTGCCAATAAGATTGCAGCTGTACAAAACGAGCTTGTAACCAATAAGTCGGGTAGTGGAGTGAAAATGAGCCTTAATGAATATAGCACGAAAACTATCAGAGCAGGAGAGAAGGTGTCTTACCAGATCAATGGAGAGCGAGCAATACGCGAGTTCATGATGAAAATAGATGCTGAGGATTTCAGACAGGCTTTGCGGTCTACAGTTGTCGAAATCAAGTTTGATGATCAATCGAGCGTTTGGTCGCCAGTAGGTGATTTCTTTTGTACAGGATACAACTTGGCAAAACGGTTTGAGACGAGATACCATAAGGTCTCTTTGGAGGGACGGATGCTAAGTAGATGGATTATGCCTTTTCAGAAAAAAGCAGAAATCATTATACACAACTTGGGTGAGCAGTCCGTGACAATAGATCAAATGTCCGTGGCGTATTCTGATTGGAAATGGGATGATCGTAGCATGTATTTTCATGCAGATTGGAGAGTTTACTCAGAGATTCCATCCCATCCGCATCGGGATATGAATTTTATCACGATCAAAGGAAAAGGTAAATATGTGGGGGATTGCCTTTCGATATACAACGATGTGGCCAATGGAGGTCGTGAGCCTTGGTGGGGCGAGGGTGATGAAAAGATTTACATCGATGGAGAGAGCTTTCCGTCTATTTTCGGTACAGGTACCGAAGATTACTATGGCTATGCATGGGTTGGATGCGCAACTTTTTCTCAGCCCTTTATATCCATGCCAACTGCTCATGGCAATCGAGGTAGAGGTCTAACCGTTAATTCCCGTGTACGTTCTCTTGATGCCATGCCATTCAATACCTCTCTGCATTTTGATATGGAATTATGGCATTGGGTCGATGGAACCAATGTAGACTATGCTCCGACATGTTTTTGGTATGGTACGGAGGATGCCGGATCAGTAAAGGATAAAGGGTCATTAAAGAAGAGATCCAACGATGTGAATGGTGCCAGGCGAGCGGTTCGGTTTAATGATCGTATAGAAGCTGAGGGGCTTTCCTTTGAGACCCAGGGAGAGGCTAAATATGTGGTTTTTACCAAGCCTACCACGCCTGAGTTTAGCAATAGAAGTGTTCTGTTGATTTCTAACCTCCGCAAAGGAGAGGCGATCAAAGGATTCTTTTATTCTGACAAAAAGCGAACAGGAACGCTTAAAGTGGTTGCACACAAACGATCAGATTCGCCTACTGTTGACCTACTGCTTAACGGGAAAACGATTTCTGAAGATCTTAAATTGAAGGGGGAAGGTGAATTGGTTTTGAACCTTCCAAACATTTCTTTTGATAAGGGGAAGAATACTTTGTCTGTGCTGGGAAAAGAAAATGGGAAGAATAAAATCGCGATAGATTACTTCCAGATGCTGGATCAACAATCTTTTACTCCCTGATTGTTTGGTCACCGTTCAACTAGTAAACACGAACAGGGCCCATCTTGGATATGAAAAACTAAATACATAAAATAATTAACCTTTCTAAATCCATCTGGTTGCTGAAAAGGTGTGAAAATCCAAAAAAAAAATGCTCAGTATTTAGTGTATAAGGCACTACAGTCCGTGGGAGACTATCACCTTATTTTTAAATACTCTCAAAACCCCCTGATTATTCTTATTTTGGAGGCTACAACAGTAAAAAACGGGGCATTCTCTTGGAACCTTGAGTTACTGAAAGTAATCTGAATACTGCAGTTTATCAGATTACTTCAACAATTATTTGATAGATGTGAGTTCCACTTTTCTGAACTCTACCTCGGAACCTTCAGCCTGTAGCGATATCCTGCCTTTTTCCGCAGTACAATCAAAACCTTCGTTTACCAATTCATTATTGACCCATACCTTGATCGAACTTCCCAAACATTCTATGATCATCGTATTCCATTCGCCAACCGGCCTTTCCGAACCGTCCGTGAGGTTCAAAATCCGTCGTTTTTTACCCTGGGTGACACCCCATTCTTCCTTTGCACCTCTCCGTGTTTCCATGTCGGGAACATTGATATCCTCGCCAATACACCAAAAATCCCCTGCGTTTTGATGCATTAGCTGAACTTCCATAGATTGGGGCCATATATTGTTAAATACACGGAGCTTTGATGTATGTACTAACACACCACAATTTCCGGGCTTTCCGGCAAAACGGTATTCTACCTGTAGCCGGTAGTTGCTAAAAATTCCATCGCTGATCAACGATCCTCTTGGGGTTCCCAGACTGACAAGCTTTCCATCACGCACTATAAAGGGATTCGGGACATTCGGATCATTGTCCATTTCGGGAATGTCTATTTGCCATCCGGTCAGGTCCTTGCCATTAAAGAGGTTTTGAGGTTGACTTTGAGAATCTGTGCAAGAGTATAAGAGAGGACTTATGAAAACTATAAGTAAAATTATTGATCTGAACATATTCATTTGCTTTGAAAGATTTCAGCTATTTATACACCTGCTTTATCTATTACCGAGAGCGTTTTTTCCAGTCCTGTTTTAGCGACTTGGAATAGATCCTGCTTGTGATATTCAGGATTGTATAATTCAAGGGAAACGCAGCCTTTAAAACCTGTTTGTTTCAGATCCCTTAGAATCTGTGGCAGTGGGAGTATCCCATCCCCGGGAAAGACACGATCCTTGTCTTTCATGTCTTCCAGCTTCATGTTTTTAGGTGCATCATTGAATTGGAAGATGGCGAACATTTCTCCATTCAATAATTTTAAGCCCTCAAATCCTCCTTCGCTGATATACATGTGAAAAACATCCGGGATGATCTTGGCTTTCGGATGGTTGGTATCCAGGGCAACCGCAACGGCCTGCCCCATGGTTTTAAGGGGAAACATTTCAACAAAAACCAATGCCGGATTCAGGTTATATTCTTCCAGGCCAATTTCCAGTATCCTCTTGTAACAGGAACTAACAAACCGCGTATCGTAATTTTCGCCTACCTTATTCGGGATGGCCTGAACGTGTTGGCATCCGATTTCAGATGCCATTCTCATCCGGTTGCGCGTAGCAGTCAATGATTCCTGAAAGGCTTCCTCATTTTCCGGAATGCATCCCCATAGGCCAATCATACTTGGTACAAACAAACCATTATCCCGGATCTTTTGTCCCAGTTCCTTTAGGTTGCCTCCCTCTTTTTCAAAGTCTGCCAACTCCCCATCCCAGGGTTCTATGGCATCGTATCCTGCTTTAATGGCTATATCGACTTTTTCTGCTAAGCTCTTAGCAGGTCTTATGGTTGCCGTATCCAGGCATATAGGCCATGGACTTCTACCGTTTTGATAGCGTTTTTCTTCAGGCCGTTTCTGTTCCTTTGTGTTGTAGCCAAACGTCGCTGTAGATAGCCCGGTTGCTACACCACTTGCTATAAATTTTCTTCGATTCATGTCGGATTGGTTTTTTACATTATTACCCAGGACCGTAATATACTATAAGATAATCACATTTCAGGTAAAAGTAGAAGTTGCTCCAGGGCAAATGCATTTAAAACTTTAGTTTATTCCCGGACCTGTTCCACAGATCAAATATCCGATCTTCTTTAAACCCAAAACCATGAACTCATCAGATACCTAATAAGCTGTTGATCGAGGGTGGGAAACTATCATCGGGCACATCGGTTAATCAATTATACTTTGATCTAACTATAGCAGCTTGCCCATGGCGGCCTTTGGAGATCAGCTTATAGGCATGCATATTTTTGCGGTTGTTTATTAGTTTTTGAAGAGGGTTTTCTGCATTTGAGAATTTACGGAGTATTAAAAAAACATGGAGCATGGGATGATCAAAGTTCTGTTAGTTTTACATTCGATATATCTAGAATACAGAGCCTTTATTATGATACTGAGCACAAATTTTGTTAGCGAGAGCACTGTGGAAAATTTCCGGAATCACGTTTTAATATGGAAGGATTTGAAATGATTTGTCATAGAATGACGGGGTCCTTCAATTAACTATAATATTGATCTTAGTGATAATCAGATATGTGAACGTTTCACTTTCCAAATTCGCAAAATATGTATTGCTTGTTGCAAATTATTTGCTGGTTTATGAGGAGGATCAGATGAAATTTGTAAATTGATAATTGTCTCAAGTTTTTTAAATATGGAGTTGAACTCGTTGTTTTCTGTTCAAAATTCGGAGGAGCTTGATTCTCTAAAAAAGGATCTGTCTATAGAACTTACAGATGTCGAACTCTGGAATTTGATCAGAAAGGACGATTCGGAGGCAATGATAAAACTATATAAACGGCATTATCATATCCTGTATTCGTATGGAATGAAAATTTGCCGTAGCAAAGAACTCACTAAAGATTGTATTCAGGAAATTTTTACGAATATCTGGGCATCAAGGAGAACTTTGAATAAAGTTAAGATCGTAAGATCATATCTGCTTCAAACACTTTGGAATAAACTTGTGGGAGAACTAAAAAAGAATTCAAAACGAAATGACATAATACAGAAACAGGTCTATCAATCAGATATCATATTTTCACATGAGGATAAGCTTATAGATGAAGAGAATGAGAGTGAATTAATGAAAAGACTTAGTAATTCCATAAGCTCTTTGAGCAAGAGTCAAAAGGAAATGATATTCATGTTGTTCTATGAAGGATTAAGCTATAAACAAATCGCTGAAAAAAAATCTGTTAATTACCAATCAGTTAAGAATCTTTCCCACAAAACCATCAAGAAGCTCCGGGAATTGATTATCATGTATGCATTAACTTCATTCTTGCTGTTTTTCTAGGTTAGTGGAACGTGACAGAAAATCCCGCCTTTCCTTTCTTCGTATCAGCTATTTAAAAAAGCTTTTTTGAGTTTATTCAACCATCCGTATTATTAAGTCCCCGATTTTTTTGATTCCATAAGTATTGTTAAACACGGCTGATTTTACTTTTTAAGATTTGCAAGTGTTTTCAACATCCTTTGTGCTGATTTGACATTAAAGATAAAAAAAAGAAAAAAATAGGAGTACCAAAGCCCAATTGTTGAATCATAGATATAAATACCGTTTAATATGCCAAAGTTAAGTGATTATACACTTGAAGATTTTTTAGTGGATGAGTCTTTTCAACGATTTGTCAGGGAGAATTCCGATACAGACCGAGTCATATGGGAGGAATATTTAAGGCTACACCCTGAAAAAGAAGCTACGCTACTGGAAGCAAAAAAAATCATTGACCAACTCTATATCAAGATCCCGCAAAAGGAGTTTCAATACGAATTAGAAAAATTCCGATCTATTGTAGAAGCTAACAAAATCAACGTTCCTAAGGAACGTAGCTCGAATCGTTTTAAACGCTATGGTATTGCCGCCTTTGTTAGTGTTATTTTACTGACTACAGTTTTTTTTGGGTTAAAAAATTATTCTTCATATAGCGAATCCAAGGTTATTTCATTAGTGGAACGGACCACCGAGAGAGGTCGAAAGTCAAACCTGCTTCTCAAAGACAGTACAAGGATCAAATTGAATGCACAGACCACTATAAAATATGCTGAAACATTTAAAGATGATATAAGAGAGGTGCAGCTGATAGGTGAGGCTTTTTTTGATGTGAAAGAAGACAAAGAGCGACCTTTTATCGTGCATGTCGGAGATGTTTCAATAAAAGTACTGGGCACGTCATTCAATGTCAGGGCATATCCTGAGGAAAATACATTAAGTGTTTCCCTTGTAACAGGCAAGGTTGAGATTTTAAAGAATGGACATATAGAACTCACACTTACTCCTAATTATGAAGCAACATTGACTAAGTCGAGCGATCATTTGATTAAATCCTTATTTGATCCAAAACTTAAGTTAGCCTGGAAAGATGATATTATCAGATTTGAAAAAGCCTCATTCGCTGAAATAGTAACAGTTTTAGAGAGATGGTACGATGTTGATTTTATTTATGACAAGGATATCGATGTAGAAGGGTTTACTGGTGAATTTACAAGAATGAGCCTCGAGAATTTACTAAAAGGGATGAGCCACTCAGTTGGCTTTGACTTTAAGATCGAAGGAAGAAAAGTATGGATTTTAACCAAATAATATAAGATATGAAAATACCTGATACAAGTTAGTAAAAAAGAAGCCCTCTTGATCCAACGTTCAAATAAGATGTTGAGGGCCTCAGTGTTAAAGTATGTTATACCTAACAATTACAAAATTATGAAATATAAAATTCTACAAAAAATTTATCTAATGTCTAGATATACATTTTATGGGCTCATTTTTCAAATGGCTTTGACAGGTATGTTGATGGCATCTAATGGAAAAGCTCAATCTGACCTCAAATTGGATGATATCTATTTGAGTTTAAAACTTAAGAATGAAACATTAAAGGATGTTTTTGATGAAATAACCAAACAGACCCAACTAAAATTTGCCTATGAGGAAGGAAGAGTTGGGTTAAGTAAGAGAATTGATGTAAAAGCATCAAAGAGCTCCCTGAGATCAGTATTGACAAAGATATCAAGAAAGAATCGTTTGAGCTTTAAACGTATTGGAAGTCAGATCTTTGTTTTGCAACATAAAAACGGATTTTTTGTACTGGATGGAGAAGAGACTAAGATTAGTCCGGATAAAACTATTTCAGGTAAAGTTACTGATGAGAATGGAAATGGATTGCCAGGTGTTAATATCATAATTAAAGATACAAACATTGGTGTTGTTACTGATATTAATGGAAACTATGCTTTGAATGTTCCGGATGATGCCACCATATTGGTTTTTTCCTATGTGGGGTATATCACGGAAGAGGTTAATATCTCAGGAAGAACGGTCATTGATTTTGTACTTACACCTGACCTTGAAACACTCTCGGAGGTGATTGTTGTTGGTTATGCCACAAGAGACCGAAAAACGGTAGCCGGTGCCATAGAACAGGTATCCGGCGAAATGTTACAGAACAGACCTATCACCAATGTTGTCAATGGGTTACAAGGGGTAATACCGGGACTGGCGATCACCAGGAATACTGGCCAACCAGGTCAGGAGGGATATCGCCTTCAAATCAGAGGGATATCCACTATTAATTCTTCAACAAACAATGTTAATGATGGTGGTGGAAATAGCCCTTTGATCTTAATTGATGGTATAGAAGGTGATTTGAATACCATTAACCCTAATGATATTCAAAGCGCCACTGTCTTAAAGGATGCCTCAGCGGCCATTTATGGAGCCAGAGCCGCCGGTGGTGTTATTTTAATTACCACCAAAACGGGTTCCAAAGGACAGGCTCCCAGGATAACGTATTCGAATGCCTTTTCGATAAATAAGATCTCCAGAACAACAGATTTAGTGAACATGAGAGAATTTGTCGAGATGGACATTGCTGCAGTGGAAGCAACAGGAGGTACTACGCATTGGCAAGAACCGGAAGTTGCTGCCAAAGTACTGGCTGGTAGTAGAGACGCTGAGGCTCGTTGGGGACCAAATGACCCGGCACGCTTATTTTTTGTGGAAGACAACTGGGAGGATGCTATATATGATGATGGTGGAATTCAACAAAACCATAACCTGAGTATGATAGGTGGTGGAGAGGCTTCCGATTATGCCATCTCAATAGGTTATAATCATATAGATGGTATTTTAAAAGATACCTGGGATGCTTCAAAGCGACTAAATGTCAGGTTCAACTATGGCTTTCAGATCAGTGACAAGATCAAGTTCGACTCCAGAGTGAGCTATGAAAGGCAAAACACTGTTCAGCCTACAGATGGTTCGGCAAGGATTGTCCATGGATTGGTTGATAGATTCCATTGGCTACCTATTTACACCAAAGACGGGGAATATCTGACCCAATGGGGCTTTGCTAATGTAAGACAATTGGCAGACAAGGAAAATGGGAAGAGAACTGATATTACGGAGACTTTAAGGGGGAATTTTAACCTGAGCTATGAGATTATCGATGGCTTAAAGGTAAATGGTCAATTCGGAATCAATAGAACGGTAGGTGATGGCAATAATTTCGGACGTGTCCTTCCTGCCTATTCTTACGAAAATGGTCCTGTAGGCTTCAACAGAAGAAATAATTTTGCATCCGAAGCCAGTTCAACTTCTAATTATAAGAACCTCACAGGATTTATTGATTATCGCAAGGTGATCAATGGTTCACACGATATTAGCGTCATGGCAGGTGCCAGCCATGAAGAGAATGAGCGGGAAGATTTCAGGGCTTGGCGGGAGAACTTCAGCCAGGATCAAATATGGGCGCTGAATCAAGGAGCTGTGGATAGACAATTTAATGAAGGAAGTGCTTCTCATTGGGCAATAAGATCCTTTTTTGGAAGACTTACATACGTTTTTAATTCAAAATACATCGCAGAGCTGAATTTCAGAAGAGATGGAACTTCGGTTTTCTCTCCAAATAAAAGGTGGGGTAATTTTACAGGAGTATCTCTTGCCTGGTTGGCCTCCGAGGAATCGTTTGTTCAGAACCTGAATATATTTGACCATTTAAAATTAAAAGTATCCAGGGGAACAGTAGGAAATCAGAATTTAAATACTGGTAATCTTTATGATTATATACCCCTCATTACTATAGATCAGGTTTATCCATTTGGAAATGGAGAAAGAGCCCAATCTGCAAGGGAAAGAGGTTTGGTCTCCCAAAACAGGACCTGGGAGGATGTGACAACTACCAATGTTGGAATTGAATTCGCGCTGTTAAATTCCAGGTTATCGGGAACAATCGATCTCTACCGGAAGGAAAATAGTAACATGCTATTGGGAGTCAACTTACCTTCTGTTTTAGGCGGGGCTCCTCCTGCTCAGAACATTGGAACATTGGAAACAAAAGGATATGAAATCACTTTAGGCTGGGCGGATAAAGTTAATGATGACTTTTCTTACTCCATCAGAGTGGTGTTTGATGATAATACCAACGAGTTGACAGATTTAGATGGGCGTGACTTAGTCAGATTGGGATCAAATGTGCGTGAGGGATATGCTTTAGGTACATATTTTGGTTATGCCTTTGATGGTTTCATACAAAATCAGGAAGAACTTGATGCTTACAGACAGTTAGATGGTGTTCCCGGCGATATCGGGATAGGTGATACCAGGTTCAAAGACCTTAATGGTGATGGCAGAATATCCCTTGTAGATGCTGACGGTAATGATGCCGATATTGTAAACCTTGGAACAAATGCACCTCGCAAAAATTTCGGGGTCAACCTAGGTGTCAAATTCAAGAATTTTGATGTATCGGCATTTGTACAGGGCGTGGCCAAAAGAACAATATTTTATAATGGTGATTTCAGGTTACCATTTGTATGGCCCTGGAGAACACCGCTTCGAAGGTTTTACAACAATACCTGGACACCGGAAAACCCGGATGCCAAGTTCCCCAGGTTAACGCACGGTGGTATTAGATTCTGGAATTACGAACCTTCAGCGATGAACCAGGTAAATGGAGCATATGCCCGGTTGAAGAATATTACAATTGGTTACACTATCCCAAATCATATTACAGAGCGGGTTGGGGTCCAAAATTTCAGAGTATTTTTTAGCGGAGAGGATTTGGTTACAATTGACAGTGTAGAGGGAGGGTATGATCCGGAACATACAAATGGATCTCCTTCAAACTATCCATTTACCAAAAGATACTCTCTGGGTCTAAGTTTATCATTTTAAAACCTCTAAGCACATGAAATTTTTAAATAAAATAATACTTATAGCCATTCTCGGGGTTTTTGCAAGTTGTGAAAAAGATTTGGATTTGGCCCCTTTAGATACGATCTCTGATGGTTCTTTCTGGAAGGTTGCAGCAGATTTTGAAAAGGCAGCTAACGCTTTTTATCATGGCCTGGGTAACCATTCCAACGGGGGTAAAGATCAGGATTCTGATATAACCGTTGGTAATATTTCTAATAGCGTAAGCAATGGTACTTTAATCGCACCTCAAAACTCAAACTTCTGGAATGGGAGTTATGGAACTATACGTGGAACTACCAGGCTGACTGAAAATTATGAAACTGCTTCGGAAGATCTTAAAACAGAAGTAGCAAGATTTGCTGCGGAGGCCAGGTTTTTCAGGGCAAGGGCATACTTTGGTTTAGTCTCAACCTATGGAGATGTTCCTTTAGTGAAAAGGGTTTTGGATGTTGATTCCGAGGAATTGGACGCGCCAAGAGCCTCAAGAGCTGATGTCGTTGCATACATTTTTGAGGATTTGGACTGGGCCATTGCTAATTTGCCAAAAGAAAGCGAACTAGCGGCATCTGAAAAGGGCCGGGTAACCCATGGAGCTGCTTTGGCATTGAAATCAAGGGTAGGTTTGTTTGAGGGTACCTGGGCCAAGTATCATGGAAGCGGGGATGCGAATAGCTATTTGACAGCTTCAATAGAAGCAGCCAGACAACTCATGGCTACCAATGAATATGGAATATATACACATCCCGACGGACCAGGTGCCAGCTACTATAATCTGTTCATAGAGGCAGGTCAGGGAAGTGAGGAGTCTATTTTGGCACGTCGTTACAATGATGAGCTCAATATATTTCACAATACCACGCGATGGGTAGAGACACACCATAATTCTCCTACCAAGAAACTCGCCGATATGTATTTATGTACAGATGGATTGCCTATTGATCAATCACCGTTGTTTCAGGGTTATGACATGAGGAATTCCGAATTTCAAGATCGAGATCCACGAATGCGACAAACCATCATAGAACCCGGTTCCACTGTTACTTGGAACGAGGGTCCCAGGATTTATGATGTAATTATTGGTTCTGGTAATAACGGACCTACCAAAAGCGGCTACTTAGCTTATAAATTTCAGTCAGGCTCTGCAAGTGCCGCACAAGGGAGAAGCCTCTACCATTATATGGAGCTGCGATATGGAGAAGTTTTGTTAAACCTCGCAGAAGCGCTCTTCGAAAAAGATGGCATGATATCAGATGGTGACCTGGATGCTACTATTAATCTGTTAAGGGATCGTGCCGGGATGCCATCATTAACAAACGGTTTCGTTTCAGCCAATGCTATGGATATGCTGACGGAAATCAGAAGAGAAAGAACAATAGAGTTAGCCTACGAGGGCTTCAGATTGAATGATTTGAGAAGATGGAAAACGGCAGAGACCGAACTTCCAAATGCTATTTTAGGGGTCAAGTTTGTAGGTACTGAGTATGCAACAGTACCCCCAAATGATGCATTGGTCGTAGGGGTTGATCTGCAGGTAGATGCCAGTGGTTTCATTATAGCAGATGATGCTTCGAACCGGTCATTTGACCCGGCAAAGAATTATTTGTTTGCATTACCATTGGATCAAATTCAGTTGAATCCCAATCTTACTCAAAATCCTAACTGGTAATCTGATTTACGGATAACCACGATAGAAAGAGACTGTTTAATAATTCAAGCAGTCTCTTTTATAATTTTTTGTTCGGTTAGGGTAAGATTTACAATTCGGTAGAAGACCAATCTCCGCTGTATCAAGGTAGGTGTTAATGTCATACCTTAATCCTGTAAATGATGTTTGCTTACTAAATTTTTAAATAAAAAGAAACAAAGAATGTCAATAACGATCACTCATTATTTCGAAATAAATTGAATCCATTCACTTAGTCAAAAGAGATGAAAACATTAGCTTTCAAAATATACGCTATAAGTTTTTTGCTTGTTTGTAACCTGGCGACTAAATCATTCGCACAATTTTTCGAACATGTTGAGCGCAATGTTGGATTAAGTGTACTGGAAGAAAATAATGGTGTAGCCGTAGCTGATTATGATAAAGACAATGACCTGGATCTCTTTGTTGTGGCAAAGTCCAAAGATAGAAATGGCGTGGAAAGTAGTCATAGCAGATTGTTTAACAATCAGAATGGGTATTTTATAGATGTGACAGAAGAATCCGGGCTTATGGATATATTTCCCTCCGAACAGGACTCGAAATCATTTATTGGACTGGATGGAACCAAATATGGGGTTTCGTGGGGCGATTATGATAATGACGGCTTTCCGGATCTGTTTTTCACACACGCCTTTAAAATTCAACTTTTTCACAACGAAGGTGATGGCACCTTTATGGAAAGAACGATCGAAGCAGGGTTGGCCGGGGAAAACGATTGTGGAAATACAAGTGCTATCTGGCTGGATATAAACAATGATGGTTTTTTGGATATATACATATGCAATTGGAAGACATGCCCGGACAATATCTTTTATCTAAATAATGGTGATGGAACTTTTGAAGATGTAACAATTCAATTTGGAAATGAGGAGCATGATCAAAATAAAACATCCTATCACAGCATTCCATTCGATTTTAATCAGGATGGCTGGATGGATTTGTATGTGGCAAATGATGACAATCCCAATGAATTGCTCATCAACAAAGGTGGAATGAGCTTTGAAGACCAGGCTCAGTATTACAATGCCGATATCCATGAATCTGATATGGGGTTGGCCATAGGAGACTATAACAATGACGGATATTTTGATATATACATTACAAATATTGACAGGAATATTTTGTTAAAAAACCAGGGTGATAACACTTTCAAAGAGGTAGGTATTCGTCAAAATGTCACAGATGCAGGGTGGGCCTGGGGGACTTGTTTTGCAGATTTTGACAATGATGGAGACGAAGATCTATATGTTACCAATGGATTTTGGGTTTGGGCTGATTACACAGAATCTTCGGACTATAATGTGTATTTCAAAAATCTATTGGTGGAAGGTCAGGGAGGTTTTATTCGGAGCAATGAAGCAGTAAACATTAATGATCTTGCCATAAGTGTAGGTGCTACGCCTTTTGATTACGATAATGATGGGGATCTGGATCTCTATGTAACCAATACCGACAGACCATCCTATTTTTATGAGAATAAGCTAATTCATGGCAGTGAACCTGAAGGCTTAAATTGGTTTAAAGTTTCACTGGAAGGTTCTATCTCCAACAGGGATGCCATAGGTACAACAGTATCCATAATCACCGATACTGGTGAATTTCACCGTTACCATACAGGTATCCATTTTTTATCTCAAAGTTTACAACCGGTTCACTTCGGTATAGGTTCGGCATCGGAGATCCGGGAGGTAAAAATAAAGTGGCCTTCGGGATTAACTGATACTTATACAAACCTTGCTATTAATACAATGATCTTAGCCACAGAGGCAAATGGCTACGAGGTAGTTGATATTAAGCCTGCATCAAAACAAAAGGGTTGCATAGATGCAACTGCATGTAATTACAATCCTGCCGCCGGCGTTGATAATGGATCTTGTATTTACAATTTACCTGCAAAGCCCATTACCGGCAATAAGAAGTCGGGCTTTTTAAGGGTAGAAGAATATTCGTATCCATTGGCAACAGGAGCAACAATACAATGGGAAGTTTCCGGGGGAGAGATCATTTCAGGCCAGGGTACTGACAGGATATCGGTTAAATGGGGAATAGCGGGCAGTGGTGAAATAAGTCTTATTGAATCCAACGCCGGATGTTCATCTGAGCCGGTAGCAGAAGCCATAGAATTAAACGTTTCGCATGTATCCAAAAACCAGTCATTAGCCAGGTTATGGAATGAGGCATTGTTAAATGCGATCCGGGGCGATTATGCCAGGCCCACCATCCATGCCCGAAATCTTTTTCATACCGCCGTTGCCATGTATGATGCCTGGGCTGTGTTCGATAACAATGCAAAAACCTATTTGATCGGAAATAAACTGCATCATTATACCAATGAATTTGATGGTTTTCGATCTTTAGAATCCATCGGGGAAGCCAGGAATAAGACTTTAAGCTATGCCGCCTACCGCCTGCTTTGTTACAGATTTCAAGATTCCCCAGACAGTGCCAATACCAAACAGACATTTGATGTGTTGATGAATAAGTTGGGTTATGATATAAATTTCATATCAACAGATTATTCTGAAGGAGATGCAGCAGCTTTGGGCAATTTTATAGCAAAATCGGTTATAGATTATGGACATGGTGATGGTTCCAGGGAAAATACAAAATATGATAATGCCTATTATAAACCTGTAAACCCTCCCCTTAATCCAACCATTGCGGGAAATAACAATTTGAAAGACCCCAATAGATGGCAACCATTAACTTTGAATACATTCATAGATCAAAGTGGTAATTTGGTTGATGGTTCAACGCCCGACTTTCTAAGCCCTGAATGGGGGAGCATTGCGCCTTTTTCACTGTCGGAAAATGAGAAAAGTCAATTTCAACGAATCAGAGATGATTACACGGTTTATCATGATCCAATGAGTCCGCCATACCTTGACTTATTAAACGACACTGATGGGAGTCAGGCCTATAAATGGGGCTTCTCCCTGGTTTCCATTTGGGGATCGCACCTCGATCACAATGATGGTGTTTTATGGGATATTTCTCCGGGCGCGATTGGAAATATAGACAGTGATCTGTTTCCTAAGAACTATGAAGCGTATTCCGACTTTTATAATGCCATCGATGGTGGCGATATTGGAAAGGGACATAGCAAAAACCCGGTTACCAATGCACCCTATGCAAAGCAAATGGTTCCAAGAGGTGATTATGCAAGAGTGCTTGCTGAATTTTGGGCGGATGGCCCGGATTCCGAAACGCCACCCGGTCATTGGTTTACATTGTTAAATTATGTGAGCGATCATCCTTTGCTAGAGAAAAAAATGAGTGGGAAGAGTATAACCCTGGATCCGCTTGAATGGGATGTAAAAGCTTATTTTATTTTAGGTGGCGCTATGCACGATGCAGCGATAGCAGCATGGGGAATCAAGGGATGGTATGACTACATCAGGCCTATCTCCGCTATACGTTATATGGCGGGTTTGGGGCAAAGTACTGATGTGTCGAAGGAAAATTATCATATAGCCGGAATCCCATTAAAAAAAGATCTCATCGAAATGGTAGAGTCATTGGACGATCCGCTTGCAGGGCAAAATGGAGAGCATCTGGGTAAGATCAAACTATATACATGGAGAGGACATGACTATATAAATGATCAAACTACCGATCAAGCCGGGGTAGGTTGGATATTAGCAGAAAACTGGTGGCCGTATCAACGCCCTACATTTGTCACACCTCCATTTGCCGGTTTCGTTTCAGGCCACTCAACGTTCTCCCGGGCGGCGGCAGAAGTACTGACTTTATTAACCGGAAATGCCTATTTCCCTGGTGGATATGGTGAATTTATCGCTCGCAAAAATGAATTCCTTGTATTTGAAGAGGGGCCAAGCATGGATGTAAAACTTCAATGGGCTACTTACAGGGATGCATCTGATCAATGTAGTTTGTCAAGAATTTGGGGAGGGATTCACCCCCCTGCAGATGATATTCCGGGAAGATTGATAGGAGAGCAAATCGGAAGGGATGCATTTGAATTTGCCACTAAATACTTCAAGGGAAAACTGCTCCGGCAGGTAGTTAACCAATCAGAATATTTGGTCTATCCCAATCCTATCACGGATCACCATTTACGTGTTAAAAACACTGAAAACTCCGATGAATTCAGTCTTTTTAATATAGAAGGAAGAAGTTTTCCATTGATGGTCATCGACTATGATCCTAATAGGAGAGTCTCAACAATTCGATACCCCGAAACACTTCAGGCAGGTATATACATTTTAAGAATAAACAGAGATGCCAGAATTCTGATCAAGCTGAATAATTAATTGCATGGTGTATAAATGCAGAGATATAATATTATATGGAATATAAAATTGTAGGTTTAATAAGCACTCATATACGATGAGTTGATTTTATCCACATAACTAAGCTCAATAAGAGAAGCGCAAAATTTAAAACAGGGCTTTTTAGAACTATTGACCTAATCAGACAGTGAAGGTTTAATATTCACCCACGCCCCTGAATATATAATCACTGATGTGTATTTAAATGATCAACTCATTTTTGAGGATCTTGACCTATACCGTGAGAAGCTAGGTCTTGAAAAGGATACTTTTCAAAATAGTTTTATAAAGAAAGGAAACAATACCTTAAAGCTTGTTGCCAAGGGCAGAAATGAGAATAGTCCGCAGGCTAATGAACCGGGCTTTGACTATTTGAAGATAAACCCGCAATAACCAAATAAGGTCAATTGGCATTGGCAACAACTATATATTTTAATCGTCAAAGAAAAATGAAACCCAAATATTTGGATGGGAACAATAATCAAGATGAGTTCCTCACTATACATAGATACAAAGAGTCAGCTTTTTTGAAAGTCTTGAATCACCATCCTGAAACTGAGCTTGTTTTGATCATAAGGAGTACGGGGACTCAATTTGTTGGTGACAGTATTGAAAAATTCTACCCGGGAGACCTGATATTAATCGGTAGTAATTTGCCTCATTTGTTGATGAACGATGAGGAATACTTTCAGAATATCCCCAGCCTATTTGCCGATGCTATTGTCATACATTTTCATAAGCATCAATATGAAAAAGAAATATTATCACTTCCCGAAATGAAGATGATTAGACATCTCCTTGAAAGATCACAAAGAGGTATCAAGTTTTTTGGAAAAACCAAAAATGAAGTTGAGCATCGGCTGCATAGAATGATGGAATTAAATGATTTTGATAAAATACTGGAATCGATCGAGATCTTGCAATTACTGGCAACTTCCGGAGAGTTTGTTTATCTAAGCAGCGAAGGATATCAGCAATCACTGGCTCACAATAAAGCTAATGGTGACATAAGATTAAATAAGGTATATGAATTCCTTGCTCAGAACTTTCAACAAGATATTTCATTACAAACAATTGCCAGTTTGACCAGTATGAATCCCAGTTCCTTTTGCAGATATTTTAAAAAAATCCATTCAAAGACACTTTCCGATTACATTAATGATATCAGGGTGGGGCATGCTTGTAAACTGCTTCAGGAAAATGCAAAATCCGTTTGTCAGATATGTTTCGAATCCGGTTTCGGTTCCTTATCAAATTTTAATAGACAGTTTAAGAAAAGAAAGGACATTTCTCCCAAAGCGTATGCAAAAAAATATGATCTACTCATAAAAAATCAGGAAGCATTGCCGTAGATGATACAAACCAATCCCTCCGGGATGTACTATCTAAGGATACATCTTTCATGATTTTTGAAATATAGCTTATGACTAAACCGGTTTAGTATTCCAAAAATTATGAAGTGCTACCACAAGGCCATGTAAGGTAATTGAAAAAAAATGATCTTTGTTTTTCATTTTTTGCAAACAATCCACCTGGTTTCCGGCCTTTTTAGAAATGCTCCTTCAGCCTTCCTGATTTAGCTATTCCTTCCATCCTGAAGGAATGACCTGAAATTAGATCCGGATTTGGGACCTTAGAATATTTTCCTTAGTCAGCAGATCGTCAGCCTTATCCGTCGTTTTGCATGAGAGGTAAACAATATCCGGAATTACCCTGAAATACTTTGAATTTTTGATGAATAATGGTTTTCTGCAATGGTGATAGCATCAGCCTGATTTTTGCATCAAAAATTGAAACATACCAATATGATAGTATGTAGGAAATTCGAAATGATTTTATTTTTTGTTTTGACAGGATACTTCACTTTTGTGCCACCTTGATATCGGCGAAACAGCTACGTTATTTTTTAAACAGCATTGGATTCAATCAAGGGAACTTGTTAATGGTATTTTTTTAGTATTTGAGGGAGAGAACTTGGACTGATTTAAAATCCTATATAAGGTGACTAGGATGTTCTATTGAGAATTGTGAAGATTAAATAAAACGTTGTTTTTTATTTTGTCGAAGAGAACATTCTGGAGAATCTTGTAGTTGGTGAAACGGCTGAACTGTGGACATAGTATTGTGCGGTATAGCTGGAGAAGTCATTTTTTGCTTTGAATCCGAGACTCATTTTTAAAGAACCTTGAGATACAAAGTTAAATAATTATTACAAATAAGAATATTGGAAACTCTTTGTGTACATCCATAAATTTTATTGAAAATCCTAGGTTTGAATATTTCATAAAACAAGGGCCATGTTGTGGTATTTGTCCAATTGTTGTACCTCATTATAAAAACTAACAGATGGAAATAACCTGGAATAATTGCTTTTCGCCAAAAAGATACGGAATGCAAAAAGGTCAAGATGATATAAGAACACAATATGAACGCGATTGGGACCGAATTATATTCTCAAGTCCATTTCGAAGATTGCAGAATAAAACTCAAGTTTTTCCTTTACCCGAAGAAGTCTTTGTTCATAATAGATTAACCCACTCTTTAGAGGTCGCTAGTGTTGGAAGGTCATTAGGAAAAATAATAGGTAAAAAATTATCTACACTTGAGCAAATAAAAGACGACGAAAAGGCTCGCCCATTTTATAGAAATAGCCTTAAAAATGTTATTGCCTCTGCTTGTTTAGCTCATGATATGGGAAACCCTGCATTTGGCCATTCTGGAGAAGAAGCAATTTCAAAGTATTTTAAAAAAAGAGATACTAAAAAAACTGAAGACCTTGAATTTAAAGAGCAATTCTCTAATGAAGAATGGAAAGACCTTACGACATTTGAAGGGAATGCCAATGCATTGAGAATCTTGACTTTACAACAAAAGGGAAGAAACAAAGGAGGTTTTAGACTTACGTACAGTACATTAGGTTCAATTTTAAAATATCCATGCGAATCTATTGCGTCAGACAAAAGAATATTACACAGAAAAAAATATGGGTACTTCAAAATAGATGAGAAAGTTTTTTTGGATGTCGTAACTGAACTAAATCTTGTCAGAGACAACATAGAATCTGGAATTGCCTATAAAAGACATCCTTTTGTGTATCTTGTGGAAGCAGCTGATGACATTTCTTACAATATTATAGATTTTGAAGATGCACACAGACTAGGAATATTGTCGTATTTGGATGTAAGAGATTCATTTTTAGAAATAATTAAAAATAGCCCAAGGGATGATATAAACTGGGTAAAAGAGCAAGCTAAATCTTTGGAAGGTGACCCAAATGAATCAATTGCCTATTTGAGAGCTAAATCCATCAATACTTTAATTTATAAATGTGCTGATGTATTTTGGAAAAATAGAGAAGCTATTCTAACAGGTGATTTTGACAAAAGTCTTATCGATAGCATCCCAGAGTTACAATCTGTAATGAAAAAAATTGAAACCATTTCTATTGACAAAATTTACAACGCAAAAAGTGTAGTTCAACTAGAAATTGCAGGATTTCGAATTATGTCTGGATTGGTTAAAGACTTTGTAACTTCTTCATTAACTCCAAAATATTTAAGAGACAAGGAACAAAATAAAATAATAGGTTTATTGCCTAAACAATTTTCATTTGATGAATCTAATAGTCCATATGTGAAAGTTATGCATATTATAGATTTTATAGCTGGTATGACTGATTTGTATGCTTTAAAATTGTACAGAAAGCTAAGAGGAATTGAATTATAAAAAGATCGAATATACACCAATAGCTGTGGTTAATACAAGTTTTTAATCCATGATCGAGAGTTTTAAACTAAGTCTGTCAAATCTTTTGATTTGACTTTATAAATGAAAAGATAAAATAAAAAAAGTTCTGACTAAGTGCTTAATCGAAAGGTTGTGACCTTTCAATCCTGTACTAACCACTCTCAGAGTCACATGAAATAGAATCGGTGTCATGGACAAAGGATTATGTGGTGTAATTGCTAGGGACGGATTTTTATTTCAGTTATGAAATTTATTTTTGAATATTCTTGATAACTGTGAGAACAGCTATGTTTTTGTCATTTTAAGACTGTGTTAATTCTTTTTTTGAAAGGTCAAGTATTTTTTTCCAGCCCTTTCTTATGATAACATAGTGCGTGGAATGAGAAAGTAAACTAGTGCCATACAAGATTAAAAGATAATAATGAATGGAAACTTGGAAATTTTGGTATTTGAAATAAGTGGTAATATACTTAATCATGTATGTACATGTAGTAGAAGATAAATACCATTTGATAAAGTTAATAGCTTTAATGAATAAATTATAGTGTGGCTAAACACCACAGTGTATTTAGCCAATTGCTGTATGCAATTAATAGAACAAAGTTAGTGAATGAATAAAGAAGTTAACGCGAGTACAAAACCATTTTTACGCTGGGCTGGTGGAAAAAACTGGCTAGTTAAAAACATTAATAACTATTTGCCAATAGACGGTTTTAACAATTACATCGAACCATTTTTAGGTGGTGGTTCTATATTTTTTCACTTGGCCCCACAAAAAGCCATACTATCCGACTTAAACAAAGAATTAATCGAAACTTATAAAGCTCTAAGAAGCAATGTAAATGAAATAATAGATGAACTTTCAAAGTTTAGAAATGATGAAAAATTCTATTATCAAATTAGAAGTAAAAAAATCAAATCCGACATAAAAAAAGCAGCTAAGTTCATTTATTTAAATCAAACATCATTTAATGGAATTTATCGCGTGAATCTGAAAGGAGAATATAATGTTCCTTTTGGGCATCGAAAAAAAGATTTCCTTCAACCAGAAAATTTATTGAAGGCCAGCAAATCGCTACAATTTGCAGATATAAAAACTAGAGATTTTTACGATTCATTAAATGACATTCAAAAAAATGATCTGGTCTTCTTAGACCCACCTTACACTGTCACACATAACAATAATGGTTTTATTAAATATAACTCAAAGTTATTCGACCTAGATGCCCAACGTAAACTTTCAGCTTTCATTGATTGTCTTGCTGAAATTGGAGCCTATTATATTCTTACTAATGCGGCTCATATGGAAGTAAAAAACATCTTTTCGAAACCCAATAACTATATGATTGAAATCTCTAGGGCTAGTTTAGTTGGAGGAATGAAAGCAAAAAGAGGTAAATACAGTGAGTTAATTTTCACAAACATCGACAGACATGGATAATAATTTTAAAGCTAAAATTTTTGGAAAACTCGTATCAGAAAATGAACTCAAAAGTACTTTAAAAGATAGGAAACAAAAATTTGATTTTGAAACAATTCCTTGTGCCAGCGAAGAAGAAAAAGAGATGGTAAGAGCAGGTTACGAAGTTAAAGGGTGGGAATTTGACAGATATTACAGCAAATCTGTTCGGATGAAAAAGTTAAAAGCACACCATGTTTTATTCGAAAACAAAGTTTGGAAGCTTTTTGCTCTTCTCAATTTCAACTTTATGAATAGAAGTAGCGATTTCAAACTCCCTTATGATAAATTAACTCCACCAAACACTCAACAAATTGATGTTTTTGCAAAAGATGATGAAACCGTGCTCTTTATTGAATGTAAATCGTCTAAGAAAAAAGGTACCAGTAATCTTAAAGAAGTTTTAGAAGCTTGGAAAACAAAAAAACAAGGAGTTGAAAAATCAATAAAGAACTTATTCCCTGATCAGACATTAAAGAAGAAATTCATTCTATTTACTGAGAACTTAGAATTGAGTGACTCAGATGAGAAAAGGTTATTGGATATAAGTGGTATTCACTTTGATGAAAATAAGTTGGATTACTACTTGAACATGTACTCTCAAATTGGGCTAGCAACAAAGTATCAAATATTAGCTGATATTTTTGCTGGTACAGTCATACCAGAGCTTGATAATAAAGTTCCAGCAATTAAAGGAACTATGGGAGGACATACTTATTATTCGTTTTCAGTTGAACCGGATAAATTACTCAAAATAAGTTATGTCCTTCATCGAAGTAAGGCAAATGAAAACATGATGCCCACATACCAAAGAATTATTAAAAAGAGTAGGTTGAATAAAATCCATGATTTTTTAGATAATGAAGATAAACCAGGATATTTTCCTAACTCCATTATTGTTAATATTGATACCGATGGTAAAAAGCTTGGATGGGATCCTGCTTCTCCTCAAGTTGAGAGCTCTATTTCAAAAATTGGAGTTTTACACCTACCACAGAAATATCGTTCTGCTTTTATAATTGATGGTCAGCATAGATTATATGGCTATTCTGACTCTAAGTACAAAAGTAATAATACGGTACCAGTAGTAGCCTTTGTAAACTTATCGAGAGAAGAACAAGTAAACCTATTCATTCAAATTAATGAAAATCAAAAAGCCGTCCCTAAGACTTTAAGAGAAACATTAAAAGCAGATATGCTCTGGACCTCAAAAGATAAGCGAGAGCAGTTAGAAGCTTTAAGATCTAGGATAGCGGTATATTTTGGTGAGAAAAACGGCTCTGCTTTTGTAGATTATATGTCCCTTGGAGAAGATAATAGAGTTATTACTCCTGCTTCTGTTTCAAATGGGTTAAAAAAAGGAAATTTTCTTGGTAAGGTTGAAAAAAGCAAAATTATAGAATTAGGAACTTTTTATAATGGTGATTTAGATGATACGTTAGAACGACTTTATGATTTTTTAAACCTCTCGTTTAAGTTTTTAAAGAGTCAGCTTATGGAGGATTTTAATGAAAGAAAGCAAAGTTTCTTATTTGTTAATAAGGGAATTACCTCAATAATAATGCTATTAAGTGATATAGTTGACCACATAGAAGAGAGCGAGAATCGTCTAAAATTCACAAATCAGAATAAAGATCAATACATGGATTTAGTTTTCTCCTATTTGACTCCAGTTATTGATTACGTCAAAAATATAGACCCTGAACTAAAATCAGGTTTAATGAAAGAAAAGGGAGCCAGTGCCCCCACAAAATATTGGCGTAAGTTTCAGGCTGAAGTACGAAAATCTTACCCATTATTCTCTCCTAAAGGATTAGAGGAATATATGGAAAATGAGGAAAAAGCTTTGAACAATTCAACCTATGCTTTAATCAGAGAGATTGAATCTTATATGATGAAAGATTACAAGCAAAAGTTAATTGATCGATATGGCGAAGAGTGGGCTTGGAAAAAAGGAATACCTCATCAAATACAAGAGATGGCGGAAAAAGAAATGAGACAAAAAAACCGCACTAGATCTAAGTCTGAAGAAACTGATGAATGGGACAATCTAAACTTGATCTTTTACAGAACAATTGCCGAAAAAAACTGGTCATATATGGACGAAAATAAAAAGCGTGTCAACTTTTTTATGGTTCATTACACCAAACCAGGAGATGAAAAATTAAAAAAAGAGGATCAAACAAAATGGTTTCACCAATTGAATGAAATAAGGAAAATTGTTTCACATGTTTCAAGCGATCAGGTTAGTGAAAAAGAATATAACTTTGTGAAAAGTATTCATGATTGGTTGGTTGAAAAAAATCAAATGAATGCATTTCAGCAAACTCTAAAAGTTAAATAAAAAGTATCCTGTTGTTCCAGGTCTTCCGCATTAGCGGGTGGCCTTTGAACGATTTATGAATGGGCAGAGACTCTGTCCCGGGATCGGTGCACAGATCTCAAAAATATATGAAACCATTTGCCCGGAAGTTGTACTTTGGGCTTATAGGATCGAAGCAATTGATTGAGAATTGTGTGGTGTAATTAGGAGTAATTGTTTTTTATTTCAAACAGGAGGTTTATTTTTAAGGAACCTTAAGATCGGCGAGAACGGCTATAATTTTGTCATTTTAACATTAGGTTAATTTTTTTTGGGAAATGCTAAGTATTTCTTTTAACCTTTTCCCATAAAAGCACAGTTAGGAATGAGCAAGTAAATCAGTATTTTATAAGATTGAAAAGATTAACATGAGTGGAAACTTGGAAATTTGCTTGGCCAAAATGAGTAGTAATATGCCTTATGAAGTATACAGACATGCAATAAAGAATATTTTTTGACTAAGTAAGCTATTAGCTTTAGTAGATAAAATATGGTGCGGCTAAATAACACCGGGAGGGTAGCCAATTGTTGGCTGCCTTAAAAAATCGTAAAATGAACAATCTAGGAAAAGTTTTTATTTCACATTCTAGCATTGATAAACCCTTTGTTGATAAAATTGTAAAGGATTTGACACAAAGGAAAATCCCCGTTTGGTATGATAAATTTGATATTAAACTTGGTGAGAGTATTCCTGACAAAATAAATAAAGGAATTAGAGACTCAAAATATTTCATAATAGTGCTTTCAAAAAATTCCGTTTCATCCAAATGGGTTAATGAAGAATTGAATGCAGCTCTCATGAAACAAATTAATTCAAAAGGGACTTTTGTTTTACCAATTGTCATTGAAGAAATTGAAATTCCTCCCTTGCTAGCTCACAGAAGTGTAGCCGATTTTCGAGAAGACTATGATAAAGGCTTGACTACCATTTTGTCTGCTTTGAGTTTAGATTATAAAGTATCCAAATCAATTCCTGAAAAAAAATTATTCCCATGGCCAGACTCAGATTCATCTGATAAGCAATACTTATACCTTCACTCAAATAGATTTGATAAATTTTTCAAGATGAATTGTGATTTTGATTGGTCAGTAGATAGAACAATTGATTATATCGTAGCCACTCTTGCCTTACCTTGGAATCAAGAAATTGTAGAATTGGGTATGAAGTGGTCTTTTTCGTATGGCATTGAACTGAACGGAAAATCTTTGATCTTGAATAAAAAAATTAATAATTATGATCCCCAAAACGGAGAAATAATCAGATTAAATATTTCTGGAACCTACCAAGATTTATATGAAAACGAACTAAAGGAAATGTGGGATGGAAAGAAATTTTATGAAATATTTGGTGCGATGAAACATGAAAGAGAACTAAAAGATAAAATAAATGAAAGAGGACAATTGTCAAGGTCAAGAATAAGAGAAATAGCTAATTCGTGTTTTAAACATGTATAATAACATGGCAGCCAACAATAGCTAAACCGACCATCCCTCCCAAGCGGTTGGAGGGGTGTTTAGCTCAGCATTGGCGAAAGTGAAAACAATAAATAATAATGAGCCAAGAAACAAAATTAGCATCCTTGCGTGAGAACACACTGGCATCAATTGCCGAGTTTTTATTGGATGAAAATTTTCAGAATAGCACAATACTCAAGGAAGGTATTTTAGAGTTAATAAACCTTCTTTCTGATTATTACGAAGAGGGTACTCATCTATTTCCTGAAGTTTTGATCACTAATAACTCTCAAGAATTTTTCAAAACGATATCGAATCGAGAGATTCTTATTGCTGAAGAAACTCTTTCAGTATCAGAATTTACTAAAATCATCAAATTATGTGCTCCTCTGGCAGTAGGAAGTTGGATTATTTACATTGAAGTAAATGGAGCAAATATGAAATATGGACTGGTTGATGCAGAAATGACTGAAACAAGTCCTTCAATTTACGAACAAACAGTAGGTGAACTTAAGGTTGAAATTGAAAATATCAATATCGCCTATTTGAGAAACATAGGAAGCAAATCAGTTGAACTTACAGGATTAAAGAAAAAATTAATAGTCTCTTTAACATTAGATAAAATCCAATCACAAGGGAACAAAGATATAGTTAAGATTTCACAACAAATCACAATAGGTTGTAATGAAGAATTTGCTAATCCGATTACAACATTTATTGATAAAACCATTGCAGATGCAATCAAGCAAGGGCATGGTAATTTGATTGGAGTGGTAAAAGACAATAAAGAATCAATAGAGAAATTACGATCAACACTTTCTGATGGTATATATCTTAAATCACCTATTGATATAGCTGACTATGTTGTTTATACAGAGAAAGAAAGAACCAATGAATCATCAGTTTCACTTATGGCGTTCAGTAAAGTTATGATTTCAATGTTAAATCATGATGGAATAACCTTGATTACGGATACAGCAAAAATTCTTGGCTATCATATGTTTATTGAGTCAATTACAAAGGAGGATGGTGAACAACCGGTTGGTGGTGCAAGATCACGAGCATATCAATCAATGATTAATTCAAACCTATTTTCTGCTTGCTTTTACAAATCGCAAGACGGAAATTCAAAAATTTGGATAAAAGGATGAGCGAAGTACAACTTTGGCAAGGACCAGATGGAGTTAGTATACCATCAAATGTGAATGACACAAATCAAATTGTGTCCTACGCTAGTTATTTGACTGAAAAGCAAAAAAATCAAATTGTTGCGGCTTTTGAAATAGAAGCCTATGACATGGCGGCTGAATATGCTTGGAAAAAAGCTATAGTCAAATTGAAGGAAACAATAGCCACTCTAGGTATGAAATTTATAGGTGAGATGTTAGGTCGAACAGACATTGATGAGTTCTCAACCATTGATACTGCATTAACAGATTACACTACGATTCAATTAGCTGAACAGCTAGGAGTGATTGGAACAACAGCGGCATTAAAACTAAGACAAGCTAACGAACTGATAACTCATTTTTTTTCAAAAGAAGCTAGTGAAGATATAGACAATGTATCAGCGGTTCAAATAATTAAATCAAGTGTTCAATATATTTTGGGAGAAGCCGACATTTCGATTGCAATAGAATTCTCTCAATTTAGAGAAAGATTACTAAATGAAACGTTGTCAATTAAAGATCCTCAGGTTGAACAGCTAATTAACTCACCTCTTTTCTACTTAAGGACTGTCATGTCTATTTTATTATCATCAATAAAAAATGATAAGGGAGCCAAACTAGAACACTCTTTAGCTAACCTGAATTTATTGATAGAAAGTATTTGGAGTCATTTGGGTGAGATTGATAAATGGAACATTGGAACTGCGTACAGAGATGTTACGGCAGCGG
This sequence comes from Splendidivirga corallicola, assembly GCA_030442035.1. Lineage (GTDB taxonomy): Bacteria > Bacteroidota > Bacteroidia > Cytophagales > Cyclobacteriaceae > Splendidivirga > Splendidivirga corallicola. The sequence continues at coordinate 154,877 of JAUJEA010000010.1, read as the reverse complement.
GTAGTACGATTGCATCCGTTGGTTTGAAAAACGCGCTCCTAAAAGTTGGTGGGTTTGACTTTGTGCCTGAAAACCTAAGATCTGTTACATTTAAAAAGGCAGCTGCAGCCGTTATTGAAACTCACTTTGAATTCAACAACTTTTACAATGAACCTTCTGTGGTTAGGAAACTTGCTAGCTTAGGCAGTACAATTCCTTCTCCAGCATTGATTGATTGTATTCAAGCGTATTTAGCGGTATACCTAGGTAATAGCTATGGTGTGTCTCATAGAGCTGCTCAAATTGCTGAAGAAAAATTATCTAATATTTCAAGGGAACGTTGGTATTATTACTTCGAAAAAGTTATCCAAGATGACAATATAGTACTGTCAAAAATTTATGGAGCAAGAAGAATAGAGCGTTTTAAAAATCTTTTATTGTCAAATAGGTTAAATGATTTTCAAGATTTTCCAAGGGATAATCAGCAATTGTACAATGCAATAATTGAAAATAAAGTACAAAGGGCACAGGCCATAAGTCAAGCTTTAGAAAGCAGAATAAAAAAGAAATAGCCCATTTGCTCAAGGTCTTCCGCATTAGCGGGTGACTTTTGAACGATTTATGAATGGGCAGAGACTCTGTCTCGGGATCGGTGCACAGATCTCAAAAATATATGAAACCATTTGTCTGGAAGTTGTACTTTGGGCTTATAGGATCGAAGCAATTGATTGAGAATTGTGTGGTGTAATTGAGAGGATTTGATTTTTTGTTTTGAGTGAGAGATTCTCTATCAACACCAACAGGATGCTGAAAAGAGGGACAAGTAGAAAACTGGACCAGGCCTCGAAAGGATACAGCCATGCAAGTAAGTTCTTGTGTGATACCGGCAATAAGGTCGACATAGCAGGCAAAAGCTCCGTTGTATCTAAAAATAACTGCTTTGACACAAACAAACACCCGTCGTGGCAAGCAATAACCTCGAAACCCTAAGCAAAGGCCTCGCAAGTGCGAAAAATAACCCCGGAACACCAAACAAAGGCTTCGTAAGGGGAAACAACACCATCGGAGTCATAAGCAAAGATCCCGGTATACAAAGCAATGGATAGATCAATCGCATCAATTCGCTGTATATTGAATTTGGTTTTGATCATTAGAATCAGATGAATCAAAAGTCCGTTTGAGATTGAGCAGATAATGTTCTTGGAATTGGAAAACATCGATAAGGACAATTTTTCCCGATTAGACTATAAAGGTTAAAATATGTGGTGGACAAACATAGTTTCTGCATGACCCAAAAAAATTGGACAATGTGTCTATCAGGAAGATATTTTACTATATCAATCATCTGCTTATAAAAAAGGACAGTGCAGAGAATTTGTATAGTTGAAGTTTGTAAAGAATCGGCCCCCCTCTTGTCTTAGGTTAAGCGTAGCGGTCCTACGATCCATGATATACCAGGGCGTTCGCCCGTTGTTTCGTAAAGCAGAGAAATCTATTCACAATTTTTTAAAATATATTCCCGGCTTCATGTTAAATTTAGGGAGAAGGGTAACGGAACAGGAACACTTTTTAAGGTGATGAAGGACTTAATGGCAATAAGAAACGAGGTGTCCAAAAAATAAAATGTGACAAAGTAGTACGAGTGATACTGTGCAGTTTTCTAAACTGCAAACCATTCAGGGCGATGAAATACGGACACACGACATAGCTCGATTACAATAAGTTAATGATAACTATGCAATAGATTAAAGGATGAAAAAAACGTTTATAATAGTCTTGGTTACGTCCCTTTCACTAACCATTTTGATGGCACAATCAGAAGAAAAGAATTCAAAATTACCTACCATACCCGTAGGACTTGATGCTTACCGTATGTGGGACCAATGGCCCTTACAGCGCATTGGTGTGCGTGCCTACATGAGAAGTACCTATGACAGGTCAGGAGGTAACGAATGGGCAGATGCAAGCCATTATTTATTCGCCCGGGAAGAGGACCATAACGTGTCCCTGGATGTAAAAGGAAAGGGGATGCTGTATTTTTTCAGGGCGAACCACTGGCACGGCAGCCCCTGGCATTTTATCGTGGATGGAAACGACTATGTGGTGAAAGAATCAGGGACCGACGATCCTGTAAACGCCAAGAGGACAATCAGGAAATCCACCTTCATTCCTTCAAAACCTTTCCCGGAACCATTGAATTGGACCTGGGGCACTACCAACGGGGCAAACCTGATTTGGACACCCATGCCGTTCAATGAATCCTTCCGGATTGCCTACTCCCGCACCTTCTATGGCACAGGTTACTACATCTACAACTTGTTTGCCAATGAAAACCAACTGTCACAGCCCTTAAAGTCATGGAATATCAAACAAGAGCCAGATAAAGATGTACTTGACTTAATACATAAGGCAGGAACCGATATTGCCCCGAAAGGCATTGCCACCAAAACAGGAGAGGTCGTTTTAGATAAAGAAACGGTCACATTGGCAAAAATCAACAAACCATCTTCCGTGGTCCGGGCCTTTAAAATGAAAATCCCCATTGAGCAATCCCTTGATTTGGATAGAGTGTTCCTAAAAGTAACGTGGGATAAAAACAAACACCCGTCCATCAACGCCCCATTGAGTATGTTTTTTGGAGCAGGTACATTTTACAACCGGGAAGAAAAAGAATACCTGGTGAAAGGCTTTCCTGTCAATATTCGGTACGACTATGAAAAAGGAGAACTCGAAGCATCCTGCTACTACCCTATGCCATTTTTTAAATCCGCCAAATTTGAACTTACAGGAATCCGCCCGGGCAAGACCAAGGTAGCTTATGAAATAAGATACGAACCACTCAAAATCGATAAACAATTAAGCAGTTACTTTCACGCCACCTATACCGATATTCCAAACCCCGAATTAGGTAAAGACATGGTGTACCTGGATACCAAAGGCATAGAAGGACAACAAGACTGGTCTGGCAGCTTCGTAGGTACATCCTTCGTATTTTCCCACAACGGGTTTCTGCCCACACTGGAAGGAGATCCAAGGTTTTTCTTTGACGATAGCCAAACACCCCAGGCCTATGGTACAGGCACTGAAGAATGGGGTGGCGGTGGCGATTACTGGGGAGGTAAAAACATGACGCTTCCTTTTGCCGGACACCCCTGCGGTACCACCAAAAAAGAAAATGCAAAGCACGAAAAAGATTTGATAGAGTCAGCCTACCGGTTCTTATTGGCAGACATGATGCCCTTTGGCAAGAGAGCCGTTATCCGGTTTGAACATGGAGGAGAAAACCTGTCCACGGAACACTATGAAGCAGTAGCCTACTGGTACGGCTTGCCGAAACCGTCTTTGGTGCTGACTGATAGCATAGATGTTGGAAACCCGGAGAATGAACGTTTGCATGCTTATGAATCTCCTGACGCATCAGCAGTTCAAACCATCGTATCCAGGTACGAATGGGGTGTAGACAAGCTACCGACCAAAGTAGCCAAAGAATGGGGTTCGGGGCACAAGCTACCTGAGAACTATGACGAACTGAAAGGAAAAGAAATATTTCCAGCCCAGGAGAAAGATGGTCGGTACACACGGGGCGTTTCCACCTTCATCGTGGATGTTTCCAAAGACAATGTGGGTGTTTTGCTGCGAAGAACATTGGATTACAGCTTCCCCAACCAGACCGCCAATGTTTTTGTGTTGGATGAAAGCAATGGACAACACGAATGGAAAAAAGCCGGTATTTGGTATCTTGCCGGTTCAAATACCTGTATTTATTCAGCTCCAAAAGGTGAATTGGGCAAGCGACAGAAAGTAGTGCAGACCTCCAACCGAAGACTTAGGGACGATGAATTTATGATTCCGGCGACCTTGACCAGCGGGAAAAGCAAATTAAAAATTAAAGTAGAATTTGTTGCGAACGACCAGGGTCTGTTTTTGGATATGCCCTTTCCTAAAGAAAGCGCATGGAGCGAATTGGACTATAAAGTATATAGCTATGTGCTTCCCGAATTTTAACCTGAATTATGTATTGGACTTCGTTAACCTCTCTTCGATAGGTTCCCTGTTGTTCCAGGTCTTCCGCATTAGCGGGTGACCTTTGAACGATTTATGAATGGGCAGAGACTTTGTCTCGGGATCGGTGCATAGATCTCAAAAATATATGAAACCATCTGTCCGGGAGTTGTACTTTGGGTTTATAGGATCGAAGCAATTGATTGAGGATTGTGTGGTGTAATCAGGAGCAATTGTTTTTTATTTCAAATAGGAGGCTTATTTTTAAGAAACCTTAAGATCGGCGAGAACCTCCACGACTAATGAGTTAGTTGCAAAGGGTATCAGAATCAGATCCTTTATTAATATTAACAGATGACTAGCCTACGGAGTTTAGCTAAACGTTACCTATCATATATTGGAAAAATTCTTACTATAATTAAAAGGTGATACGCTCTTACGGAACAAATTTGGTGGGATTATTAATGTGTGTTACGATATCGTTGCAAATTTCTGCTCAAGAAATTCACGGTAGATTAGTAGCATTCAAGCCATCTATGAACCATAGCTTAATATCTACAGAAAAGATAATTGATTTGGATACCTGTTTACAAAACAAATATGCATTTTGGTACGCTGACTCAAAAGTTGATGTGTTTCTTACCAATTTTCCGGATTCCATATTCTCACAAACAACTACAGATTCTTTGGGATATTTCCGGGCGAAAATCCCAAGCAATGAAGAATGTTATATAAAAATAGAAGGCGCTGGTTGGCAATGGGGTGAAGAGCATCTGCCACTGTTTATTAGAAATATTAAACAGGGTTACTCAATAAAGATCCCTTTTATACCCTTTTTAAGAAGTATGTCCACCATAGGCGAGTACGTCGCTGTTAAACAAAAAAGAAAGTTCCCTTTTCAAAAGAAACGATGGAAGCTTGTTCATAATCCTCCGGAAATGATGAATGTTTACAGCCCGGGTAATTATACCTTTCAGTACAAAGCTCACCGATGTATATTAACGAATCACCCGGAGGGATCGGAAATAGACTTTGCTATCCTGGCTCATGATGTGATTAAACTTGATGAGCAACGTATTATCACTCGTTTTGCTGATCGGGGAATTATTCTTCAGGAACATACTTTACAGGAGCGTTTTCCCGGAGGCGAAGCTTCATTTCAGAGATTCATAGATAAATTTAGGAAATCACCCCAAAAACCTCCTAAGGACTCGATTAACTACCAAGTTAAGATATCTTGTATAGTTGATGCAGTTGGTAGTGTGAGTTATCCTTTAATATCAAAATCATCTGACCCCTGGCATGATCAGGAGGCACTACGGTTAATTGGGTTAATTGGTAAGATCCCAAGACTTCTTCCCAATCGTTCTCGCGATCCTGTTTCAAAACATCTGATAATCATAGATATCAACTTTTCATACCCTAGGTGAACTATTTTGAGCCAAACAAAGAACGAGCGGTAATCGAGTAGATGGCCGTGAGCCATAAGCCCACGGTACGCCTTTCAAACCACCCGGCGTACCGGGTGGTTCACAGAATCCGTATTTCTACGGTTGTTAATAAATGTTTGAAAGATTAATTTGTCAAATATTTCGGTGGCCACATTTGTTGCAAGCGTGTGAGTTATGTGATTTAAGATTAGTGTAGTTTGTTTGCAATATTGTAGAATAAATGCCACATTGGTATTGTTAGCGGTAATTATTACCAATGATGTTCAGGACTATAGTCGGATTTTTAATTGTACTGGTTGGTTGCTCAGGGAATCAGCAAACATCAAAAGGTGAATTGCAGATTGAGAACGGCCCTAACCAACACCTCGGGTCGAAAAGCGGACTGCTGATTGACAATGGTATCAACCGCGGAACCAGCTACACGGACTCACTGGGTACTGACTACAATCTTAGATATATACCAATTACTATTACTAATGACAGTACAATTCCGGTTCATCTGCAAATAGCTTTCTCAAAGGAATACGATTATCCGGCTGCTTATGGTGATGAGAAGTTCAGAGTATTCCTATTGCCAAAAGAATGGGCGGATACGATAACAATTACGAATAGCATGTTTGATGAGTTAAAGAACTATATAGACAGGCCCTTATTAAATGAAACCATTGAACCCGGTGAAAAATGTGTCGTAGCGATTGGAACACTATATTCCAGGCCTACAAATTGTGGTGTGCTTCCAAATGCGCTGTTCTTACAAAACAAGGGAGATCTTTATCACGAATGTGATGGTCTAATAAACCAAGATAAATCAACTAATTCGCAATTAGCACTCGGGCTTAAACTTGACCTTTGTGGAAGATGCACGCTCATTCCTTGCGGTCAAATTTCTTATCCTGAACGTTTAGATTGAAAAAAACTATAAAAAGAACTAACCAACCTCAGAGTTACCTGAAAGGGACTCTGAGCTAAAGACAGAGAATTGTGTGGTGTAATTAGGAGGAATTGATGTTTTATTTTTAGAGGAAGGTTTTTTAGGGTAACCTTGAGATTGGTGAGAATGGTTATGTTTTTTTATGAAAGCATCATGAAGAATAAGCAAGTAAACCAGTACCTGATTAAAAGATTATAATGAGCGGAAACCTGGAAATCTGTGTTTGAAATAAGTGGTAGCTTGTCTCATCAGGCATACTAACATGTGGTAGAGGATAATTACTATTTGATAAAGTTATTAGCTTTAAGGGATAAAATATAGAGCGAATAAATATTACTGTGGTATTTGGCCAGTTGTTATATTTAATCAACTCTTCCATCAACCAAAAATTTTTTTGATTGGCTGTAAGGATTTCTTCATTTTCTCAACACATGCTCTAAAAATAGGGAAATGATGAAATTAAAACTATTATTCAGTTACTTGCTCAAGGGATATTTGTTGCTTCTCTCATTTACTTCAATAGCCCAAACACCCCTTGACTATGATCACAGATTATCAGAGTATCTTGAAATTCAGAATCGACGAATTGGCTTTAATGGGATTGTGATGGTCGTTGACGATGACGGACATGTCGTAGAGAAAAAAATTGGATTGGCCTCCAGGGAATTTGACGTTCCTGTCCAATCGAATTCAAAATTTAAGATAGCCTCCATGACAAAGTCCCTGACAGCTTTATTGATAAACTTAGCTGAGCAGGAAGGAAAATTGATGTTGGATGACAAAATCAGCCTTTATTTCCAGGATCTCCCAGATGATCAGTGGAACCAAATCAGCATCAGGCATCTAATGTCTCATACATCCGGTGTTCCCCATTGGTCCGGATTTGATAATTATTGGAGTGAAAAATCATTCCTGCCTTTAACTCAAGAACAAATATTGATTGAAATTTTCAAAATGGAGCTTGCTTTCGAACCGGGGAGTCAATTTGCCTATTCCAGTCCTGCCTATTACCTACTCGCCACCATCCTTGAAAAGATCTATTCAGATAGCTTCGACAACCTGCTACAAAAGAAAATCCTTAGAAAGCTTAATCTAAAAGAGTCCGGAACTTACGATGGGCTTACCGTTCTCTCAAATATGTCTTCAGGTTATCACCTCATATCTGATGACAGTGTGGTCGTAGCACCGGCAAGGAACATGGCAACTATGAAAGGTGGAGGAAATATGTATGCCACTGCCAGGGATGTCACCACCTGGTGTCGAAGCTTCCTTACCCACAATTATTGGGGAACAGAAGTGATTGCAAGCACCTTTATGCCCATGTCGTCATTGAAAAGCCCTCAGAAAGATCAATCACTTTATGGCCGGGGGTGGTACTTGACAAAACGAGCTGGTGATCGACCGGAAGTTTTTCATCTTGGAGGAGGTACATTTGGATATTCATGTAATGCGGCAATATATCCTGAAAAAAAATGGAGTATCGTTGTACTAACCAATGTGTCTTTTTTACCGATTGATGATATTAGGAATGACATTGAGAAAATTGTCTTTGGATTGCCTTTTGAACTGCCGGAAGATTTTGATGACACCATCGAATTGTCGTCCGAACAGCTGAAAAGATTAGTCGGTGGCTATCAGGCTGAGAACGGTATGGTTTTGAACGTAATTTTTCACCAAGGAAGTCTGTATGCCAAACTCGGCCCTAATCCTCCTTTGGAGCTTCATGCCACTGACAACCTTAAGTTCTTTTCAAAGAAGATAGACATCCGATTCGCATTTCAGACAAATGAAGCTAATGAAATAGAGGGACTAGAGGCAAAGGGAAGAGGTCGAATTGATTACTTTCAAAGGCAATGAAGGACAAGGAGTATTTTTTGGAACAGGTGTTTTCACATCAAGCGATCATACATAAGATCTGCAGGATGTATCGGGATACTAGGGAAGATCAGGAAGATCTGTTTCAGGAAATCGTTTATCAGCTCTGGAAATCATTTGGCCAGTTTCAGGGAAAATCAAAGTTTTCAACCTGGATGTACAGAATCGGACTCAACACTGCCATGGCTACCTTCAGAAAACCTAAAACACAACAGTTGAGCCTGGAGGATCATTTGCAATTAAACAGAGCAATTGTTCAGGAGCCGGAAGATGAAAACAGCGAAAGGCTCTTTAGAGCCATCCGAAAGTTAGAAGAAGCAGATCGTGCGCTGCTCTCACTTTATTTCGAAGATCTCAGCTATGCTGAAGTAGGAGAAGTCCTAGGGATCAGTGAGAATAATGTTGGTGTTCGGCTGACAAGAATTAAAGGAAAATTAAGGAAACTTTTAAAAGTGTAAATTATGGAACTCGAAAACTTAAAATCACAATTCAATTCTGTAGAATCGATTGAAATAAGCAAGGAATCCCTGATTGGAATGCTACATGTCAATAAGCATCCCACATTGAAAGGGATAAGAATTCAACTAATTATCGAAAGTATTGCCTGGATTTCTTTTCTGGCATTTTATTATAATTTCTTCGATGGACACCAAAAGCCTGTTTTTTGGAATATTGCCCTGGTTATTTCAGTTGGTTTAATGCTTGTGCATAATCTGCTTGGATACCAAGTTACCAATAACCCCATTAATGGAACCAACATAGCTAACTCACTGATGAGATATTTAGTTAAATTGAAAAAATATGCCTATTTGTCCATTGTTTCAAGATTGCTTGCCTTGTCTATTGTATTTGGCTTTTTTCTGTCGGGTGTTGAAGCTTTTGAACAAAGACATTGTATGAGTATTGGTATTGTTTTGATGATCATTTGCATACAAGCATTTATCCTATGGAAGATATGGTTGAAGCGAATCAGAACAATTACTTCAAAATACCTGGAGTTAATTAAAGGAGACTGAATATAACACCCCCTGGTATTAGGTTAAGCGTAGCGGTCCTACGATCCATGATATACTAGGGCGTCCGCCCGTTATTTCGTAAAGCAGAGAAGTCTGAAAAAAATCGTTATCTTCAATCCAGTCTTAGAAAATTTTATGGGAAGAAAATATACCATCAGCGACCATAGCAAGCTATATTTTGTAACATTTACGGTAGTTAATTGGATAGACGTTTTTATTCAAGATATCTATAAAGAAAAATTTATTGAAAGTTTAGCGTATTGTCGAGATAATAAGGGGTTACAAATTACAGCATAATTATCCAATTGAGTTGTCGACAAATGAGATGATGGAACAGCGATTGGATTATATACATAACAATCCTGTAGCGGTAGGTTTTGTGAATGAACCGGAAAACTGGTTGTGGAGCAGTGCAAATCAATATGCCGGTAATGAAGGCAGACTTGAAGTTTTGTACATTGAATAGTCACAGGCGCTTTGGGATAGATCGAGCGGATGCTCTTGTACATAGTGAGTCGTAGGATCGCTACGCTTAACCTACAACTAGTAGAATGCCTCAAAGAGGTTTCTTGTCAGTGAGATACAAACCCGATGTTTTGAAAGACATTAAAAGGCTCAGAGGCATGTGCTATATCCGGGACGTTGCCCTTCCGGTCTGGGTTAAGCGCAGGGGTCCTGCAAGTAGCATGAGTTAGATAAACATAAAATAATCAACCTTTCTAAATCCAATCTGTTTGGTGAAAAGGTGTGAAAATCCAAAAAAAAAATGCTCAGCATTCAATGTATAAGGCACTTAGTACAGTCCGTAGGGGATTATCACCTTACCTTTAAATATCTTCAAAATCCTCATTCTTTTCATTTTGGAGTTTGTACTATGTTTTATGTGAATTATGTCAATTCTTCATTTACCAATCATCATTTTCAAGTTCAGTATTTCCCTCATTAATTGCTTTTTCAATACGATCCAACGTTGCTATAGCCCGATCATGAGATTTCACAAAAGCTTTTCCCATTACAGTTTTATAAAACCCTCCAGGATTAATTGGGAATTCTTCGTTAACTCTGGCTGTAGAATATGATGGTATTGGGCTTCTATCAGTTATCTTCTTTTCATATTCAGTTAAGGTTAAAATGATCCTGGCCCTGTTTTCTTTTATATCAATCCTAACAATATGCCAGGTATCTATATAAGAAGTAGTTGATAGATCTACACCAATATGAACATCATCATAAAGTCCTTTGTTAACAATCCTCCCAAGATCCGGATCTTTTATTTGAATTGCAGATTTACCATTTCCATAATCATAAATAAAATAATTTAAAGCCCTGTTATAGATTTTTTCCTTAGAGATTCCCTTAGCCTCAACAATCCGTACATAAGTCACATTTCCATTATCATCTTGCTGCCATTGACCCTGAATTTCCCTTAACATGTTTTTAGTTTGCCTGTTCTGGCAAAAGGCAGTTAATGACATTATGGAAAAACAAATAATTAATAATTTTTTCATACTATTCTATATTTTCAGTTTTAACCCTTCCGAAATAAATATCTCCGGATAGGCTTGTGAGCGTTACTATCCAGACAAAACAAAATACAGGCCAAGAAATAAAACATTGCTATATTTTTGCCAGGGTCTCTGAATTTCACATAACATTCATTTATATCGATTCTAAAATAGGTGATGATTTTACTTCCTTACTTTAAAGCCAATGGTCATGCAGCGGGTATTGGCAATTTCACCTTTTGACCTTCTACCAATAAAAGAATCCTGAAGGGGAGGTGTAAAATGGACAATGTTGCATGTGAAGTATATGTCAATGAACTGCATAAAAGTTTCTAACAACGTTTAAAAAAAAGCTTATCGCGCTGATAGGCTTTTTTTTGTATAACTATAGTTATCATTCTGAATTTCAGCCTATTATAAGCACAACCGTTTTATAATATTTGTAGTCTGGTTAATAATGTTTAAACAGTAAATTTCACTTTTAAATTAAATAGTAGACTATGAACAAAAAGTTTGTTTTAAAAATCATGGTGTTGTTTTTTTTGATGTCATGTAAAGATGATGACTGTCCCGTTCCGCCAGATGATGGTATCAAAACGTTGCCTGTGGTTGTACATATCATACACAAGGATGGTGAGGCGGTTGGTGAAGGTAGCAACCTTTCAACCCCGCGAATAAACGAACAAATAGCGATTCTAAATAGTGATTTTAGGAGAAGTAAATGGAGTAGAGGTTGGAACATCCACCCGGACGGAGCCGACGCACAAATAGAATTCAGGTTAGCAGCGTTTGACCCCAATGGTAATAAATCTACCGGTATCCGGAGGGTTAATGGTGATAAGATTGAACCCGGACCCGGTGAAGGTGGAGATCTTTTCGATTGGATTGTTGATTATGGTTTTTGGCCCCCAAATGATTATATCAATATTTGGGTAATGCCACAAGAAAAAGTGTTTTTCGGTACTGCTAGGATGCCTTTGGGGAGTCTTCCAGGTTTAGATGACGTTGCAATAGATAAAGTAGCCGGCGATGGAATATTGATTAATACCCTATACTTTGGAAAGCCTGAAGATAATAACAAAGTATTAGGTAGGACTCTCACGCGCGAAATGGGTCGTTTTCTGGGCTTATTCAACCTATGGGGTAAGGGTCCGGTAGACATATGGAAGTGTGAAGATACCGACAAGATAACTGATTATTGCGATGATACCCCACCCGTTACACAACGTACAGGCAATTGCACAGTGGATGAAGTAATATACGCATGTGATGGAACACCAGCTTTAAGAAACAACTACATGGATTATACGGATGAAACATGTATGAACATGTTCACCAATGATCAGGTATCCAGAATGCAATGGGTGCTTGAAAATAGTCCAAGACGAAAAAGCTTAACCAGCTCCAAGGCAATCAAACGATAGTAAAGAATCAATGGTTTTTTGTAGTTAGATTTTTCGTAACCCTTTCCCGGGGTTGGGTAAGGGTTTTTCCTTTTTTAACTGTATCAAACAATTCACAATTTTTTTATTAAATGGAAAGCATGTTTGAAGACGCGTTAGAACAACTGGCTAATGAAAAAGAATGCTGTATGTCAGAATTCATATCAAAAGTAAATAATGGAGATTATTAGAAAAGTGTAAGAAGATCAGCAGGAATGACGAGGCTATCTCCTGTTGCCATTCAAAAAATAAAATCAGGAAAAACTAAAAATCTTAGGCTCAATAATTTCATCACTATTGTCCAGGTTTTGGATACTGTGTTGAATTAGTGAGAGGTAAAGAACGCATTTCAGTAACAATTAAAAAGAACAATAAGTAATGAGAAAAACAATCTTAATAGTACTACTATTTTTTATAACAGGTATTGGGAACGCCCAGAAGAAGGGGGAACCGGACCGTATAAGCAAACTCTTTGCTGGCTATGAAACTTTAGAAATGACTATGAACAATTTCAAATACTTCGCTGGTGAGATAGGTTATAAAATTAATCCCCGGAAGCAGCTGAGATTAGTAATTGGGGAGGTAAAGCTCTCAGAAAAGCATTTGACCGGTAAATGGCGGACCGCTGGTGTTGATGGTAACAATGTTGAGGGGTATTTTAGAATTTATGAACTAAGCTATGATAATTTCTTCGATTGGAAAAAGAATTGGTATTGGAGCCTGAGTACTGGTTATGTTAATGATCAGTATGAACATATGATCATGAATGAAATGAAAATTGATAATCATTCCCCTACAATTGGCGGTGGTATTGGATGGCAAAAGAGAAATCTCTTTGGGATCAAACATCTATATGTCAACATAGCTTTGCCTGCCAGATTTTACCTGAATCCCATACAAAGCCGTGAATGGGGAAATACTACAATCAGGCATCATTTCTTAGTAAATAATATTTGGCTGTTTATTGGTTTTAACGCTTAATCTAATGATCAGTCAATTAAAAGAAAAGCTTAGAGAAAAGCGGTTAAAAAATCAGTTAAAGAGAAAATTCGAAGAGTATGGGTATGAGATCAATAAATTTCCCATTGATGGCATTGGCGAAATCCGGTACGCACAATGGATGCATCCCTTTGAAAAGTTAAAGATCATATCTGAGCCTGAAATCTCATTTTACAGACAATTTAGTAATGATGGGGGAATGATAATAGATATAGGCGCACATACCGGCGATACAACCCTGCACATGGCCCTGGCTGTAGGTAAGGGAGGACTTGTTTTAGGGATTGAACCAAACAAATATGTCTACAAGATCCTTGAGAAAAATGCAGCGCTAAACCATGAGTTAACAAATATAGTTCCCCTTTGCTTTGCGGCCACTAAGGAGGAGGGAGATTTTACATTTAATTATAGTGATGCTTCTTTCTGCAATGGTGGTTATTTATCACAAATACAAAGACAAAATCATAAGCATAAATACACTTTAGAAGTACAGGGGAAAAACATACAAGATTTCCTGTTTGCATATTATAAAAAGGATCTGGATCGATTAAATCTTATAAAAATTGATGCTGAAGGGTACGATAAGGAGATCTTAAAAACGATTCCGGAAATATTGTGGAAATACAAGCCTTTCCTAATAATTGAATGTTATAACAAATTGAATTCTATTGAAAGAATGGAATTATTTGATACCGTTCATGACTTTGGATACAAGCTATTTCACCTCGAAAATTTTAATAGACTTATAAAACTTCAAGAGATCCGCAGGCATCAAATGAATGATAGAAAGCACTTTGATATTCTGGCAATTCATAAAGATCGGGAAGAGTAACATATATGGGTGGAGTGGCAAAATTCCAAGTATATCCTTAAATCCTTTGTTGCAAGTCATTCCCCCATTTTTTCTTAACATTTTAAAACAATTTTATTAAAAAGTAAATGATGAAAACAGTAAATCTAAAAAGCGTAACCATTCTATTTGTCATGATGTTTTTCACATCTATGGGCTATGGTCAGGATGATCAGCAGCAGCAAGAGAAACCGAAACCAACCTTTAGCCTCAGAGCAGGGGCCACTATGTCAAAATTGAGTGTTATTGATAATCATTGGAGTTTTAGCAATGGCATCTTTGGAGCTTATACAAAAAATAGCTATAAGCCTGGATTTTACATAGGTACAAATATGGATATAAAACTATCAGAGAAAGGATCTTTGAGCCTTGGGTTATTATACTCCCAAAAAGGTGCTCTTGCAAAAAGAGAAGTGAGTTTATTTGAAGAAAAAGTAAAACTACATTATGTAAATATCCCCATCTTATATAAACGCCACATTTCTAACAGATTTAGCCTATATGGTGGAGTGGAGGCAGGTGCTCTTGTAGATTCCCGTATAATCAATGGTTCAGTGATCAATGCTGTAAATAATCAGTTCCTTACAGGAGATTTGGGGGGAGTTGCAGGAATTTCCTATGATTTTAACGACCAATTTTACCTTGATTTCAGATGGGTTGAAGGGATTACTAAATTAAATTTTTTGAATCCTCTTCATGCTATTGGTGCTACCCCTGTTCATTTTGAAGCTCGTAACAGATCTATTCAATTAGGAATGGGATATAAGATTTTTTAATCACAATATAATGATAGCGGGGTAGGGAAAAAACCCCCTCCTTTGTGCGTGCAATGGGACTAAAAAGGAGAGGATTAAAGGTATTATTAAAAATTAAGTTATGTGCTACGAAAGTATTATAGCCATCATAAATAAGCAATAGGGTCAATACCCAAGTAATACGGAAGTTTTATTTTCACTGAGTATTTAATAAATCAGAAATATGGAAACATTAATCAAAAAGATCAAAGGTTATCAATTTTACCTTCTCTTACTACTCTTATGGTTTAAGCGTAGCGGTCCTATGGTTTGTACAGGTATGAATTTTATTAAAAATCCATTAGATTAAAGTTTTAAAATAAACATATATCCGCGTTGTGATGTATGGCCAGTTGTTGTACATAGTATAGAAACCGCCAATGGATGCAGCTTTGGAATTGAAACATAAAATTAAGGAGCAACTGATTTCAACGTTTGAAGAGGCAAAGCCCTATTTAGACGGATCAACCGTATTCCAAAACTTGTTGGCAGATTTCGAAATAACAAGCCTTAATTTACTGCATAGATTGCTCGAAATATCTGAAATTCCTTTTTCATATAATTATAAGAAAGTTCAGGTATGGAGAGATAAACTCGCTGAAAACACATTTTGCGGAGAAGGGTTTTCTTTGTCAGGAAAGAAAGATGATTTATTGGCTTGTTACAATGCAATGATTACGAGTGTTCTTATAATTCTCAGGTATGAAAATCTGGAACAGGTACAGCAAGGGATCAATTGGATCTTAAAATATCAAAACATAAAAAGAAATAGTAATAACTTATGGAAAGGTAAAGGCATCCTGAAATACGGAGGATGTATGAAATCAACCCCCTGTTACATTGGCGTTATTAAATCAATGATCTCTTTATCAGAAGCCAATAGAAAAGGGGAATTAAGAAGTCATGAATTAAATGCCAAGTTGAAAAATGGACTTGAATATATCCTGGAACACAAGGTATATAAAAGAAAAAGTGCAGATATTCCGATTACAAAGGATATAACAAAGTTTACCTACCCATTTACCTACAAAACTAATCTTATTGAAATATTGAGGCTGCTGAAAGCGAACGACTTACTTAATGACAATAGATGTGATGAATCCAAACGGTTCATTCTTAAGAAACAAAAGGAAGATGGTTTTTGGCGAGTTAACAGTTTTTACAAACCTAAATTTTGGGTTGATTTCGACAAACCAAAGGAAAAAGCGGAATGGATAAGTTTTGAAATAAATGAGATGCTGCATTAAAATACCGTACACAAAACTATATAACAAATCTTGACCACCTTCATATACCGACGGTTGTACCTGCTGATGTTCGAAGTTTGATGGGTAAATTGTTCCAAAAAATTAACTCCTTCATTTGCGTAGGTTAATAACAGCATCCCGGGATTATTAGAGGCTCCAAACAGCATAATTATACCATGGAAAATGAGATAGACGATACAAGGAAAGATTATTGGAAAAGGATAAACAATGTGATTGCCTTTATCGAGAAAAACCTTGACCAGGAATTACGGCTGGATGATTTATCTCAAAAGGCTTTTTTTTCTCCATTTCATTTTCACCGGATTTTTTCAGCGATTGTTGGAGAACCATTAAATACATTTGTTAACCGAAAAAGAATTGAAAGAATTGCCTCTATTCTTGCTGTCGGCACAAGCAAACCTCTTGTTGAATTGGCATTCAAGTATGGATTTAATAGTCCCAGTTCCTTTTCACGAGCATTCAGGAAATTTTACGGAATAAGCCCGACAGATTTTAAAAAAAGACCAATTGTGCATCATAGCAAGATTGGTAAAGGTACCATTTCATACGAGCAATACATTTGTAGCATTAATAACATTCTAAATTGGATTGGCATGAATGCACAAATAAAACTAATAGAATTGCCTGAAATAAGATTGGCAGGTATCATGCATATTGGTAAACCCGATAAAATAGGCGATACGTATGAAAGACTATTTAAGTGGGCATATTCGGAAGGCGTTGCGGACTCTCCCCATTTCAAAGCAATAACCATTTATCACGATAATCCCAAAATAACGGAAATGTCAAAAGTAAGGCAGAGCGCATGCGTGACGATTGAGGAAGGTACTTCTACGGCGGGCGATGTCGTTAAAGTTGACATCCGGAAAGGAAAGTATGCCATAGGCCGTTTTGAAATTTCACCCTCCGTATTTCCAAAAGCATGGGAGAGCATGTGTGTATGGGTTATTGAGAATGGACACACTTTCAGGGATGGTGATTATTTTGAAATCTTTCACAACGATCACAGGACACATCCCGAACATAAATTTATCGTAGATATTTGTATTCCAATCGATTCGGAAAGAAACAAAAAGGTGCAATCCGTTGAATCACTGAACGATCTGGATAAAGCGTGTAAAAAACAGAAAGAAACCGACGATACTCCTAAAGCCAATATGGGATTAATAGGATATATGAAAAGCTTGAGAGCTTACTTCATAAAAAACTATCCCGATGATTATGTAACAGGGAATATATATTTTGGAGATAGGACTATTACCTATTTTCCATTTACACCTAAAGTATTAAAAAAGCAAAAGCTAAAAATAGCGATCGTATTCAATCATCAGGATGAACAGTTCGAAATATGGCTGGCAGGTCAAAATAAGCAGATACAAAAGGAATATTGGGAGATCTTCAAAGGCAGCGATTGGGACAAGTATCATATTCCTGACACTATAGAAAACAGATTTTCAATTGTTGACCATATATTGGAAGAAAATCCTGACTTTAACGCTCCTCATAAATTAACGGAACATATTGAACGTGAAACTTTAAAGTTTATCAATGAAATGGAGGATGTTTTAGGATAAATAATAAACCGTTTGGCCGGCAGTGGTTATAAGCGATGTGGATGGGCTTGGTGATGCCAATGTTAAGGATATCTATATTATGATCTTTAAGCGGTTATGACCGTTATATTTTAATTCCCCTCAATTAATTTGTCAACTTTCTGATAGAGTTCGGGATTTACGCCTTTTGAGTTTTTCAAAGTTTAAAAAAAGAATTTTCCAGGCTAGCTGAACAGCCTTGTGTCCATCAATTATGTCATCATTTCGATTATATGATATCCCACCAACCGGCATTTCCCTGCTCATCAAATATTAAACCGATCGCTTTCTCAGAAATACTTAAAAATTATGTAATGAAGATAAAAGAAGCAGGAATTGCTTGGTGAATTAGGTGGTAAAATTAATTCCGGGAAGCAAATCAGATTGGTGGTAGGAGCGGTTAAATCCTCCGGATGGAATATGACGGGTAAATGGCGTGCAAATGGCGGGTAAACTACAGCAACACCTCTCAAATATTCAGAGTCTTGCCCATGTTAGTTGTTAAAAGCAATAACAAAAACAATAAAACTAATTTCATTTAAAAAAAACAGCATTATGAAAAAACTTTTTGTATTAGCCTTCCTGTCATTTTTATTTTTGACAGCGTGTGATGAGGATGATCACAGCAAAGATCCGGGACCGGAAAATGGGGCAAAGTATGAAATTCCTGTTGTAATTCATATAGTGCATCGAGCAGGAGAGACCATTGGAGAAGGTAGCAATTTGTCAACTGAACGAATTGTAAAACAAATAGAAAACCTAAATAATGATTTTAGGAGAAAGAAAGGGACCAGAGGATACAATGAACATCCGGATGGTGCAGATGCTCAAATTGAGTTTAAACTAGCTGAAATTGACCCTCTTGGCAATAGATCAACTGGCATTAGAAGAATAAACGGTGATATCATTGAACCTCGTAATGGAGCAGGGCCATTTGATTGGCTTCCTGATTACGGTTTTTGGGATCCAAATAAATATGTTAATATATGGGTAATGCCTCAAGGTAAAACTTTCTTTGGAGTAGCCAATCCACCGGAGGGAGACCTTCCCGGTTTGGATAAAATGGTGATCGAAGTTAAAACAGGTGACGGCATCCTTATCAACTCTCTTTACTTTGGGGAATCAGACGATGATCCCAATGTTCTAGGTAGAACATTAACGCACGAAATGGGACATTTTCTTGGCTTATTGCATCTATGGGGTGGAGATCCTATAACTATTTGGAATTGCGAAGATCTGGATAAGATAAATGATTTCTGTGATGACACGCCCTCTGTGACAGAACCTACCGGAAATTGTGTCCTTCAGGAAATAATATTTGCTTGTGATGGCACAACTCCGGCACTGAGAAATAATTACATGGATTATACAGATGATGCATGTATGAATATGTTTACCAAGGATCAGGTAAAACGAATGCATTGGGTCCTTGAAAATAGTCCCAGACGAAAAAGCTTAACCAGCGCTGCAACAATAAAGAGATAATCCAATTTGAGTGCTTCGATAACTTTTATTATACAGTTTGTTTATCGATTAGTACAATTCATGTAGTTATAATTCCTGTCTCATTCATTTATAGGGTATGTTTGGGACAGTATTTTATACAACCAGAAAAGCATTATGAATAGTCGCCAACATAACAAGAAAATCGTGGTATTTGACAAAAATGAATTAAACGAGCAGTTAAAAAAAAACTGTGATAAAGAGCTTGATATATCTGAATTGATAGAAAAATTGAACAAAGAGGGTCGTCCCAAGAGTATTAGACAACTAGCTAGAATGACTGATCTTTCACCCGTTGCAATTCAAAAAATAAAGTCCGGTAAAACCAAAGATGTCAGACTAAAAAACTTCATCAATATTGCGAAAGTTTATGGATATGAGGTTGTACTGGTAAAGGGTGAAGAGAGCATTTTGTTAAAAAACAAGATCATATAAATTTTTAAGGAAGAACAAAAAATGAATATAAGGTTGACTTGCATGATCATATTAATGGTAATTGGATTGAGAAATGCAGAGGCGCAAAAAAGGGTTGGTAAATTTTTTCTGGGCTATGAAACCCTTGAAATGTCCATGAATAATTTTAAACATTTTGCCGGAGAAATTGGCTATAGATTTAATCTTGAAGATCAGGTCAGGTTAATGGTGGGGGAAGTAAGACTAACAGAGCGACACCTGTCCAGTAAATGGGAATCAGCAGCCGTGGATGGTGATAATGTACAAGGGTATTTTAGAATCTATGAACTTAGTTATGATAAATTTTTTGGAAAGAGAAAAAACTGGTACGTGAGTGGTAGTATGGCCTATGTGAATGACCAGTATGAACACATGATCATGGATGAAATGAAGATTGACAATCATACTCCCACAATGGGATTTGGAATTGGCTATCAGCAAATGGATCTGTTTGGAATAGAACACCTGTATATCAATGTTTCCATACCATTTCGCTACTACCTCATGGGGATTGAAGAACAGCAATGGGGAGCGACTACAATTCATAAACATGAATTAGTCAATAATTTTTGGTTCTTTGTTGGTTTTAATCTTTGACCATATTCCCCGAAAACTGCTATAACAAAGAGTCAAGAGAACAAAACAATCCCATGCAACATTTTTTTGAAATCGAACCAGTAAACAAGTGTGTCCGCGAGAACGAAGGGACGGATCTCATCAATAAATTCTTTACTGGCTATAAGACTTTAAAAATGACGATGAATGGTTTTAAACATTTAGCTAGGGAAATAGATCATAAAATTAGCTCCGGGAAGCAAATCCGGTTGGGAGTAGGAGAGGTTAAACGCGCTGAAAAGAATTTGGCGGGTAAATGACGGGCTGTTTGTTTTGATACAAATGATGTTGCAGCGTATTTTCGTGTTTGTGGATTAAGTTATGCTAATTTTTTTGATCGGTAAAGAAATTCATGTTGGAATATAAATGCTGGCTATGTTAATGACCAGTATAAATATAAGATTATGGATGAAATAAAAATTGATAACGACTTACTCACAATTGGCTTTGGATATAGGCTTTTTTATTTGGAAAACTCTAACCGGCATGTAAAACTCCGGGAGGTCCGTAAACATGATATGAATAGCAGAAAGCACTCTGATATTCTGGCAATTCATAAGGACAAAGAAAAATAATATGTTGGGTGGGGGTGCGAAGTTCCAAGTCTGATCCAGAATCCTTTTTTGTAGCACCTCCCACTTTTCACCTTTAATACTTTAAACAAATTTTTATAGTTAATTATGAAAACAGTAAATATAAAAAGAGTAAGCATTCTATTTGTAGCAATGCTTTTAACCTCATTTGGCTATGGTCAGGACAAACTAAATCTGAAGTTAAAAGCAGGTGCTACTGCATCCAAATTGATTGTCGATCATTCCCTAATTAAAAATTTCACAAAGAATACTTTGAAGCCAGGATTTTACATAGGGCTTGGTACAAAAGGAATAAAGCTATCAGAAAAGAGTTCTCTGGATTTTGAATTATTATATTCTCAAAAAGGTGCTTTGAGTGAGAGTGAGGGATTCTTCCATGAAAAAGTGAAGTTGCATTATGTTAGCATTCCTATTCTATATAACCGCACCATCATTCCCAAATTAAATATATACGTAGGGGTCGAAGCAGGTGCTTTGATAGATTCTCGTATAATCAATGGTACAGTGCTTCGTGCCATAAACAATCAATATCTAACAGGAGATTTAGGGCTAATTTCAGGACTATCTTATAATGTTAATCAACAATTTTATTTTGACTTCAGATGGGTTGAAGGATTGACCAGATTAGCTTTTCCCACTACTGGCCCTGTTCCTTTTGATGCACGCAACAGGTCCATTCAATTAGGAATGGGTTATAAGCTGTTTTAACTACAGTATTACATTTTATAAAACACAATACATGATTGATAAATAGTGGTTGATTGGTTGAAAGGGAGGTCTGTTGGTTGAGATGGGCCCTCTTTCCTACCAACTATCTTTCAAAACAAAGAAAATAGGGAAATGAAACGTAGCTTGATCTGATGGCATTTTATTCCCTCAAAATAAGCATAAGGGATAACGTGTTAAAGGATCTAAAAGTAATACACGACAGTTTGGTGCATTGTCTTTCTTTGTTTTACTCATGCTTTGAACGAAGTTTTTTATGATACAATCGAAAAATTAAATTATGGAAACCTTATTAAAAAAGATCAAAAAACACAGTCGAACCGATATAACCATTGTGTTATTTCTGCTATTAATGGGAGCCTGGATGGCACCTGTATTTGTGAACATATTTGGCGAATTCCTTAAGGATTGGGCATTACGCATAGTCAATATGTGGATGTCTTAAGAAAGAGGAATACTAACGTATGAAACGCTGCTGTCCAGGTTAAAACCAGTTAGGCCGGATGGGAAGAAAAGTAATTGATAAGTTTCCGGAATATTGGAGGACATGTTTCATGACCTTCTTATATTGTATTGTTTGGATTGTCTTTAGAATAACCGGACCTAAAGCAGTGCTACGTAATCATGCTATTAAGTTTAGAGTAAGGAAGGCTAAGAAAAGAACTAAGTTGTGATAAGGATTTTTACTGTATTCGTAGTCATGACATTCAGACGATAATGAAGAAGAAATCCAGCTGAATTTTGCTCCGCTTTCAGCTTCATCACTATAGATATTTATAACCAAGCCCGAATGATTTCATCACGAAGATCATTGTCTCAAGAAGTTCGTAATGTCCATCATTAGCCCTGTGTGCCCACAAACATTCGTGCTTCTGGGTGAGCTTTAAATGATCTAATTCAAAATCAACAGTGACAAAACCATCCGGCTTTTCAATCGATGCAAAACGATCGGGTTGTTCATTGGATTGCCATTCCTGTCAAGGATTATCAAAATATACACAAAATTATCAAGACTGGACATTACAATAGTATGCATGGTTGTGGAATATTGTATTGAGGCTGATCATAGATGTATTTCATCAGAGAACAGTTAATGGCCATCTATTATAATTATTAAAAAAACCTATGGAACTCCTAAAAATTGGAATCACAGGATTGGAGATTTTTGAATCAAAAGGAATGATACGGTGTGAAAATCCTTTAAAAACCACCAATCAGTTTTATAACGAATCAGGAGGACATTACGAGCATCATTTGAATTTTTTTATAACCGCTATGAAAAAGCCTACCAGCTAGAAATGGAGGCCTTTATCGACACGCTCAGAGACAAAATGCCAATGACCGCGGAAGATGGCTTACAGGCTATGCGTATTGCGGAAGCGGTAAACAGATCTTTGTTGGAATCAAAGCCCATTAAACTTAATGAAATCTAAACCTATGAAAATACAAACAAATCGGTTTTTAATACTGGCAGTGATTATAAGTCTTGTGGCGATTTCACATGCCATAAATGCACAATCAGACAGAAAGCTAAAACCAGTCATTGATGGAGACTGGTGGTCCGTGGGTGATAACCCAGATTTAGGAGAACTCACAGGTGACAGGCAACAACCCGTTGATTTTGGAGTATGGCAGGCCGAAGATGGTACTTGGCAGCTATGGTCTTGTATCCGAGGGACAAAGGATCCTGGTAAGACCCGCCTTTTTCATGGATGGGAAGGACAACAAATTACCGATTCAATTTGGGTGCCCAAAGGGGTCAAAATGAGGGCTGACCCGACGGTTGGCGAGACTTCGGGAGGTTTGCAGGCCCCCCATGTGATACGTGAAGGTGATATCTGGATTATGTTTTATGGTGATTGGAGTTCTATATGCATGGCTACAAGCAAAGACGGTAAAATATTTAAACGGGTCATCCAGGACAATATGGAAAGAGTGACTGCCATGTTCTCAGATGGAGCAGGTCAAAATACACGGGATGCTATGGTGATAAAAATAGGTGACACTTACTATAATTATTATACCTCGGGAGCCGGACTATGGGGAGAACAAGCTCATAAAACAGATGGGGCGGTCTATTGCCGTACCTCTAAAGATCTGGTTCATTGGAGTGACCGTATTGTGGTGTCCAGAGCAGGAAGCATAACGGGCCGGGGGTGGGGAGCCCACGAATGTCCTCATGTGGTCCATGTAGAAGGATACTATTATTTGTTCAGGACACAGGCTTATGGCAAAAACAATATTACAACGGTTTACCGATCTAAAGACCCACTTGATTTTGGAATAGATACAGATGAGGGCTACTTTGTAAACCGATTGCCAGTAGCAGCTCCTGAATTGATTTTATACAAGGGACAATGGTTTATAGCCGCCTTAAATCCTGATTTGGATGGTATTAGGATGGCTAAGCTGAGATGGGCAGTGGAATAAAGTATATAGGCAAATAAAATGTGCAAAAAAAGAACCCTACCCTGATTTTTTTGGTAGCCGGTAAAACGACCTTAGTGGGTGCTACGGCAAGAAGATTACAGCGGCAAGGTGTCAAAGTGGGGCTGATTACCAACGATCTGGCTAATGCCAACCTATCGTTATAACAAAATAGAAGAAATATAAAATTTTGTATTTATAAAAACCGTCAGCTCATGATCAAAAAACTTAGTTTCCGGAAGGGGCACTTGTTTGCTATCGCGAATTGCATATCAATTATGTTCTTGATTTCTTGTGGCTTGGAAGAAGAACAAAGAGATGGACTTTATCATGATCAAAAAGCAAGCACTATAGAAATAGGAAATGACAAAATAAAGGCTGTCTTTACAAAAGATGAAGATGGAGTGGTGCAGGTCTTTTACGCGAAAGCAGGTTTGGAGTGGAAGGAAGTGGCAGCCTCTTTTGTGCCGCAAGGTGAATTTCCTAAGGAGGCAGTACAACTGTTCAATACTTCATTGGATTCGAAGCACCGTTTTCTTGTCAACGCCCTGGTCAGTGATTTTGAACTTGTTGAAAATGAGCAAGGGAAGGCGGTTAAGCTCATGGGAGAAGCAGGTGATGTTCCGGTAACACAAATAGTTTCGTTGCAAGAAGACCAAAATTATTTCCATTTCGATGTGTCCCTTATGTTGAAAGAGACCTCTCCCAAGTTGGATTATGCCCTTTCTACGTTCACTTTCAATCTGGACAAAATCCCAACTTTCATTCATACTCCTGCCTTGAAGTTCGATAACGAAGATTCTAAACAGAACCGTTTTAAAATATTACCAGGCAAAGATCAGGTCATAGGCGATCGGGCTTATCACGCTCCGGCAGTCATCCTTCAGGACAAAGAATTGTTTACAGCTTTGGTACCTGATCTCAACAGCATTAATACCAACCAGATACAGTCTCCGGATGCCAGAAAGACCATAGATATTGGTAGGAACCGTTTTTCTGTTCCTTTTGATCAGGACAAATACACCATGCCCACCGGCCTGGATCTTAATGTCATGTCCGGACTTACCACAAAGCCTGTGATAACTTTTGGATATATGGATAACATCATTACCCATCACATCCGCTATCAAAGGGTTAATGACACTAGTATGATCAGAACTCTGGAAGTCCCGGAAATAAAGTATGCTTTTGATTTGTTCGTAGGAGCTGAAACACCCGGAAACCAAGGGTTTCAACAGATTGTAAAACATCAATGGCAACAGTATGGAAAGCCTGTCTTTGATAACCAACGTCATCTGGCGATGCCCTTTGATGAGTATTTTCGTATTATCGATTCTATCACCTTTAATCCTATTACCTACGAAAATATCAACATCGATTTACCCCTCAAAGGATACCGTAATACCGGATCGTGGTTGGAATGGGAGGAAAACGGTTTAAAAATGGGTGGTTACCGATCTGCCATTGAATGGTGGAATGATGCCCTGCATAACTCTGTGTTTTGGAACAATGCCAGGGAGGCTCAGGGGTTTTGGTATTGGGGGCAAAGACTAAATCGTCCTGACTTGAAAGAAAAGGCACGGCGTATCATCAACTGGTGTTTGTCTGCACCTCAAAACGAAAAAGGTCTTTTCCCTACACTTTATTATGCCAACGATAAAAAATGGGTAACCGCCTTTACCGATCCGGTTAACGGAGAAAACAAATTTTTTCTCAGGGAATCAGATACCTATAATGTTTATACTATGAGTAAAACAGCAGCCCACTTGCTGGATTATTACCAACGTTGTGAAAAAGATGAACGGATCGTAGATTACTTCCGCCCTTATGGTGACTGGCTTTTGGATCAAATAGACTCCAGAGGGGCTGTACCATCATATATAGATCAACGTAACATGGCAGCTATGGATATACTCACCTATAGCGCCCATCCGGCGGCAAGTATGTGGTTCCTGGCTGAATTATACAACGCGACAAAGAATGATAAATACCTACAGGGTGCGGAAGAAATTGCCATTTATATGGAAAAAGAAATCCTACCGGAACAAAAATGGGTGGATATGGAGCAGTTTTTTTCCTGTGGTAACCGTCCGCTGCACTTCCAACGTGATCGCTGGCAACATCAAATAGCCAGGGGCACTTTGTCCACTTTTTGGGGTATTGAAGGCTTTGCCGCCCTTTACAGGGCCACAGACAAAGAGGTTTATCTGGAAATGGGTGAATCTTGTATTGACTATGTATCTTTTTATCAATGTTCCTGGGACCCACACTACATTTATACAGCCTTTCCTTTCGGTGGGTTCTCAGTAGACAATGCTGATAATGGCACTTATATGGATGCCCGCCAGGCAGAGATGGTTCGCCCCTACATTTGGTATGGCAAACAATTAGGTCGACAGGACTTACTGGAAAGAGCTGTAGCCGCTGCCAGATCATCGGTGGTATTGATGAACCATCCCCGACATAAATCCAATGATATTTATCGACATACTAATATCTATCCATATGGCCTCGGCCCCGAGAATATTGATCATGAGGCACACCCACAGTCCGCAATGCGAACCCACCCCAGTTGGGGTGAGGGATCCGGCGTATTTACGGGGTTGGCTGAAGCATGTAGAGGATTGGGAGGTGTTTATCTTGATTTTGAAAACCACCTCTTTGTTGGTGTTGATGGTATTCGGGTGATATCGGCCAAGATAGAAGGAAAAATGATTGATGTAAAACTCGAAAACAGGCTTGGCAAACTAACCCAACCATGGAAAAAATCATACGAAGTAGAATTAAGGATAAACGGATTGAAAGATGCTTTATATCGCTTGAATATTAATGGTAAAAATTTGGGAGAACTATCTGAAAGAACATTAGATAGTTTTAGAGTAAGTGTAAACACCGATGGTAGTTTTACATTCAAAAAAATATAGTCTCAGTGACCCATGGAAATGTTAACTCCTTTGTCTGGTTATTATTTATGTTTAGCCAAAATTGAATAATAAGTGATGAGATATCTAATCGTAACATTATTATTTACCACCATCCTGCCGAAAATTGTTTTTGCTCAATCACCGCTTAGAATTCTCAATTTCCAGGCTGATAATGGATATGAACACAATTCAAAAGATAAAGCCCTGGCAATGATTGAAAGTCTGGGAGTGCAAAACGGATGGGAAGTCGTATCCACAAGAGATACAGCCATCTTAAAACCTAAAACCCTGATGGCATTTGATGTGGTCGTCTTTAATAATAACTGCGGTAACCATGGACGTATCTTTTCCGATAAGCAGCAAAAGGCATTCCGGAGATATATCCGCAATGGAGGTGGTTTTGTGGGGATTCATTGTGCAGGAGCAATCTGGCATGAAGGAAATAGCTTTCAGCAGTGGTTTGAAGGCCTGATAGGTACCAGGCTTATCGATCATCCGAAAGTGCAGAGAGCTCGACTGATCGTAGAGGATAGATCTCATATAAGCACGCAACATCTTGATGAAGAATGGCATATAACCGATGAATATCATACCTTTTCTCACAATCCTCGTGAGCATGTCAATGTTTTGATCTCCCTCGATGAAAATTCTTATGAAGGGGAGGTAAAGATGGGTGGTGACCATCCCTTTACATGGTATCACCACTATGATGGCGGACGCTCCTTTTTTACTTCATTGGGGCATACAAAAGCGATCTATACTGATAGACATTTTCAAAAATTAGTGGAGGGAGGTATTCTCTGGTCAAGTGGACGTGCAATGGCCAAAATGCCCGTAATCAATGGCCTTCTTTTGGACCTGGATGCAGATTACGATGTTGAGATAGAAGAAGGTAATAAGGTTCATGTCTGGCGTAATCAGGTTGACAATGATATCAAAGACTTTATTAAACGCGATGAGGGTAGGAAAATAGCAGGTTCGGGCAGACCAATGCTTGTACTTAATGTTCCTGAGCTCAATGGGCATAACACGATTGTCTTTCACCGACAGGAATTGCTTAATGACAATGAAGATGCTTTTGATCATCTTATCAATGGAAGTGGACATACCTGGTTTTCGGTGATGTCAGTGTATGAGCAAGTACCTGATTTGCCTGGTGTTAATTCCTTTTTCGGTAATCTTCGGAATAGCAACACTGACGGCAAGGGATTTTATGAAGGTTTTTGGGGAGGTTTTACTGATGACAACCGTCCATGGCTTGGTGTGAGAAATGGAATTGGCCCGGGCCGATGGAATACAAATAACCCATTGGTAGACGCTCCTGAACCCCTTAAGGAAGGAAAATATTATCTGGTAATGGGACGTATGGCAAGTGGAACCGGAGAAGTCACCATGGAACTATTTGTGAATGATATTGCTCCCCGGGCAAAAGGAAAAATTACAGTTAACCCTGAATCCAATCCTTCCAAAATGAGTATAGGACAGGAGCGGGATGCCACCAACCATCCGGGAAAGGAATCATTTGATGGAGAAATTGCCCGTTTCCTTGTTTTTGAAAGGGCACTGTCGGATACCGAGATGAACCAGATGATTCACTATTTGAAGGAGCGGTACTCATTGAAATAAGCTTTTGTCTTAAGAGTTTAAGGAAATACAATCTTTGAATTATTCCAATATCACTTTCTGTATACTCACGATTTCTGTGGCTCTATTTGAAAAAGAATAGGTTGATAGGAATCTTCGGTGTATCTGAGGTGATTAACTTACTTACTGGAAATTGCTTCGAAAAAAGTCGAATTAATAAGGGTAGAGTAAGTAACAGACATGGAATATATATTTTTTACACAAAAACAGCGAGCATGTACATTTCGGAAAAGTGGTGAATGTTCTAAAATTGAAAACTGCATTATTAGAACTTAGTTAATAAATCTCACAAGAAAGATGAATAAAAAAAAAGCTACAAGCCGTAGAAAGTTCCTGACAAATTCCGCATCATTAGGAGCATTGATGGCTGTACCCTATCCAATAGATACAAGCGAACAAACAGTCCAGGCTACTAATAAAAGTAACATTAAATCCAAAGACACTCAAGATCACGGGGACAGAACATTTAACGGACCATATTCTGGTGATTACCTGAGCAGAGTGGCATTTCCCATTGGAGGCATAGGGGCAGGAATGTTCTGTATGGAAGGTACGGGAGCCATTTCCCATATGTCTGTACGTAATGTCTCTGATACATTTAATGAACCTTGTACTTTTGCGGCCTTGTATGTAAAAGGCGTGAAAAAGGGAACTAAGGTTCTTGAAGGACCTTTGCAGGATTGGAAAAAATTTGGACAGAGAGGAAGAGATGATATTGCTTCGGCAAGAGGTGGAGCCCGCAAAAGTCATGGGCTACCACGTTTTGAAACAGCTTCTTTTAAGGCCCGGTTTCCTTATGGCATAATTGAACTCACAGACGACGATATACCTGTTTCGGTACAAATTAAGGGTTGGAGCCCCTTTATTCCATCTGACGAGGATAACTCCAGTCTTCCGGTTGGCGCTTTTGAGTATACATTTAAAAACACATCAGGAAAAAGAGTTGAAGGTGTATTTTCATGGAATGCCAAAAACTTTATGAGTGTTGGCAAAGGAAACAAGATCGCTTCTGTTAAAAACGGCTTTGTATTGGAACAACCAGCAAATCAAAAATCTTCAAAAGACGAGGGGGCTTTTGCTGCTTTTGTTCTTGGGGAAAATGCAAAGGTCGATCCTAGCTGGTTCAGAGGAGGATGGTTCGATTCCTTATCAATCGCCTGGGAAAAAATCACTGCCGGAGACACTACGGAAAAGCCTCCGTTAGACAAAGATTCACCTGGCGCTTCGGTATATGTCCCTTTTACGCTCGGGGCAGGAGAAGAAAAAACCATCAAGCTACTCTTTGCCTGGTATGCGCCGAATACAAATATTCGTTTGGGAGGAAAGGGCGAATGCCAGCCAGGTTCTTCCTGCTCGGAATCTGACACTTATAAACCCTGGTATTCCGGAAAATTCAAATCTGTACGGGAAGTTGTCGATTATTGGGCAAAAAACTATGACCACCTGGATCAAAGAACTCAGGCTTTCACAAGTGCTTTTTACAATTCAACACTACCACCGGAAGTGATTGAGGCGGTTGCTGCTAATTTAGGCATACTCAAGTCTCCTACCGTACTTCGCCAAACCGATGGAAAGTTTTGGGCATGGGAAGGTTGCAACGATGATTCAGGGTGTTGCCATGGCTCTTGTACCCATGTATGGAACTATGCCCAGGCATTGCCCCATCTGTTCCCAAACCTTGAAATGTCGTTGAGAGATACCGAGTTCGGCATAAGCCAGGATGATAAGGGCCATCAAACTTTTCGTAGTTCTTTACCTATCCGTACTGTGGGCCATGGGTATCATGCCGCCTCAGACGGCCAATTGGGAGGTATCATGAAAGTGTATCGTGACTGGCGCATCTCCGGAGATACCGAATGGATGAAAAAACTTTATCCAAAGGTAAAAAGTAGCCTTGATTATTGTATCAGAACCTGGGATCCAAAAGAAAAAGGTATCCTCGAAGAACCTCACCACAATACCTACGATATTGAATTTTGGGGGCCTGATGGCATGTGCACCAGTTTCTATCTTGGTGCACTGAGTGCATTGATAGAAATGGCCAAAGCAGCGAAACAGCCCTACAAGCGATATAGCAAATTGATAAAAAAAGGCAAAAAATATATGGAAGAGGAACTCTTTGATGGAGAGTACTTCACGCAGAAGATCCAATGGACTGGTTTGGAAGCCGAAGACCCGGTGAAAGTTTCCAGGGGATGGACCAATTATTCCGACGAAGCCAAAAAACTTTTGCAAAAGGAAGGTCCCAAATATCAGTATGGGAAGGGATGTTTATCGGATGGAATACTTGGGATGTGGATTGCTTCCTGTGCAGGATTGGAAGAAGTCGTTGATGATAAAAAAGTCACCAGTCATCTCCAGGCTATACATAAGTACAATCTTAAAGAAGACCTGATCGATCATCCGAACCCACAAAGACCTTCATATGCGGTGGGTAAGGAGGGAGGCCTATTACTCTGTAGTTGGCCTAAGGGAGGAAAATTGTCCCTGCCCTTTGTCTACAGCAATGAAGTGTGGACAGGAATAGAGTATCAGGTAGCTTCTCACCTGATGATGAAAGGAAAAGTAGCGGAAGGCCTTGAGATTGTGAGGGCCTGTCGAAGCAGGTATGACGGCACCATACGAAATCCTTTTGATGAATACGAATGTGGCCACTGGTATGCCAGGGCTATGGCTAGCTACGGACTTCTTCAGGGTCTTACAGGTGTTCGCTATGATGCCGTTGAAAAAACGCTATACATTGATTCTAAAATTGGTGATGACTTCACTTCATTCCTATCCACAAAAACCGGGTTTGCAAACATAGGGCTGAAAGGGGGAAAACCATTTATTGATACCAAATTGGGTAAGATAGACGTGAAGAAAATTTCAGTTTCCGGTGTAGTGACAGAAGTATAATATAGAATCATTAAGAGCAGAAAGCCAATTCCTAAATTCTCAAAATGCAGATACATAAAATTTCCTTAATTGCAGCATTATTTTTATTGACCAACAGTTCTCATGAGGATAATGAAACGCTTCTCTTTAAGGATATTGTTGAACGATATTATAACTTGAAAAAACTTGCGATTCTTCCTGAAAAAGGGGAAAGAAGTTATATGATCTCAAGTTATGACAGAAAGAGTGAATATGATTTTGAGCAAAAAAAATATATAAATTGGAGTGCTAATCGTGATGGTGATGGTTACGTCAAAAAAGAAGGGGATCAATATGTATTAGCCCATATTGTTGGCACTGGAGTCATTTCCCGCATCTGGTCGGCCAAACCGGAAACCGGCATGATAACCTTTGAAATTGACGGTAGAGATGTGTTATCAATGCCGGCAGATCAAATTTTTGACGGACAACATGCTCCTTTCAATTTCCCTGACTTTGTGTACACAAGTGCCAAAGGTAAGAACAATTATATTCCAATATGCTTTCAGAACGAATGTAAAATAAAGGCTTCCAAAGATTGGGGACAATTTTATCAAATCAATTACACGCTATTTCCGGAAGGATATACAATCCCGGCTTTTAAAGGGACTTTTGATGAGGAAGAACAACAGCTTTTATCTCAGACAGCATCGTTATTCTTGCAAGCGAAAAACCAAAGCCCCTATAAAGTATCGAACCAGGAAATAATCAATAAAGAAATATTGATTGAGCCTCAGTCATCAGATACCCTATATTCCATTGAGGGCAATAAGGCAATATTCAGATTCGAGTTGGATGTTTTAAAGAATGATTATCTGGATGATTTGCAAAGGAATGTTGAAATTGAAATATTTTGGGATGGCAGTAATGAAGCTGCGGTTAGCTGTCCGATAGGATCATTTTTCGGTTCATCTATTCACGGTTGGAATGAGTTAAACCAATTTTCATCAATACCACTTGGAATGGCTGGACGTCAAATGTATTCCAACTGGTATATGCCTTTTCGAAAAAAGGCAATTATAATTCTTACCAACAAAGCAGACCGAAAGATCACTCTGAGCAGTAGTGTTGGAGTGGAGGCTGGAATCTCATCGGATGAATTCGGTTATTTTCATGTAAAATGGAATAGGAGTTTGCACGAAATAGAGCAGGAAAGGTGGCCTGACAGACAGTTGCTGGCGCTAGAGGGTAAAGGGCGATTCTGCGGAATGATGCTCACTGTGTTAAATCCATTAAGTGGTATCGAGTACGGTTATGACATGCCAAAGACATTTTCCCATTGGTGGTGGGGGGAAGGTGATGAAAAGTTTTATGTAGACGGGGAAAAGTTTCCTTCGACCTTCGGTACAGGCACGGAGGACTATTTTGGATATGCCTGGGGATGGCCTGAGCGATTCAGCAGACCATTTCACAATCAAACTTATACAACTGATCAAGGGCTTTCCCAGGAAAATGCTCCAAATTATGTAAAAAACGGCAATAGGGTTGTTTCTATGAACAGGTTTCAGATAGCAGACAATGTCCCTTTCAATGATTCTTTTTTTGCCACTATCGAGCAATACTACCCAGATAAACGTCCTATCTGGTATCAAACGGCATTATATTATTATCTTAAAAAATAACTGGATTATCACCTGAATATTTCCGATTAACGAATATTTCTTTAAACTTACCTATCCATATATTAGAATATTGTAGATTATGAACAAACCTTTTCACGATAAAAGTGATGAACAGCGTGACGATAGGAAGGTTGTTCGGATTGAACAGAAATCACCTGCACAAAGTGATGAACAACTCTGGGAATCCTTCAGAAAGGGGAAAGAGTCGGCATTCGTTCAGATCTACAATCAACATTTTAGAATCCTGTATAATTATGGGTATCAGCTTTCGGGCAACTCAGATTTGATCAAAGACTGTATACAAGAAGTATTTATTCATATACGGAAGAAGAGATCCAAATTACCCAAAGTAACCTCTATCAAAGCTTATCTTTTACATTGTGTCAGAAATAAGCTTATAACAGAGTTGAAAAAGTTAAAGAAGAATGAACAAATTGATTTGGAAGACCTCCCATTTAATTTCAATACAACACCATCCCATGAAAATGTATTGATAAACCGTCAGCTAAATGATAATCAGATTAAGAAGGTTCATGATTCATTGTCACAATTGTCTGATAGAAAAAAAGAGGCGATATACTATTTTTATTATAACAATCTCGATTACAATCAGATCAAAGAAATTATGGAATTCGGTAGTGTAAAAGCTGCCAGAAACCTTATTTACCGGGCTCTCACAGAGCTAAGAAAGAATATTCTCAAATAATTTATGGCTAAGGCTGCGGAAAGCTATTCGGGTTGCTGATCAAAGTTTTCCAAAAAGTTCATTTTTCTTGATGTTGTTTGAACACTTTGTAAGTCTTATATATAGAAGGCAAGTGACAAATGACATACGAAAATTACAAATTAGAAGACTTCCTTTTTGATCTTGAATTCAAAAATTGGGTTCTTGCTCCGACTGAAGATTCACAGCTTTTTTGGGAACAGTGGATTAAAGGGCATCCCGAGCAACTGGAAACAATTCTCACCGCAAAGGAGATTATTTTAACGCTTGAATATCAGGAGCCTAAATCCGTTTCCATTGAAGAACAAAATGAACTTCTGAAAGGTATTTTAATACATAAGCCGGAAAGATCTTCCGCAAAAACAAAGTTTGGTTATTATAGCATAGCGGCATCCATTTTAATACTTCTTGCCGCCTCATTTTATTATTTCCATTTCATTAAAACTGATGCAACAGATACTCCCTCTTTAATTACGCAGGTAGTCAAAGAAAATCCTCGTGGTCAAAAAACCAAGATCGCTCTTCCGGATGGCTCTGTGGCTTGGTTGAATAGTGATAGTCGCATTGAATATTCAAGTGACTTTACAGGAGAAAGAAATATTCACTTAAGAGGCGAAGCATACTTCGAAGTAGTCAAAAATCCGGAGAAACCATTCAAAGTTTATTCAGGTGATGTTGTTACCACTGCCTTAGGCACTTCGTTCAATGTTCAGGCATTTGAGAACCATCATATCAAAATAGGGCTTGTTACCGGGAAAATTTCCGTAAGTGTAGATCAAAGTGATATGGAACCCAGGACGGTCGACAGTCCCGGTCAAACAGTTTTATATAACAAAGAAGTAAACGAGCTTACACTATCTTTTTCAAAAGAATTAGATTTTTTCAAGTGGACTGAGAAAACCATTGTATTTGAAGATGCAAATATTGCAGAGGTGAAGGAGGTACTCGAAAGATGGTATAATGTCGATATCACAATAAAAAATTTGAACCGGAAAATTATGTATACGGGAGAGTATAAAAATGAAAGCCTTGAAAGGATTTTGCAGCGAATGAGTTTTGTGGAAAAATTCTCCTATGAGATTAAAGGAAAAGAAGTTGAGATAAACTTTAAATAAATCTATTTGCTATGAAAATCGATACCTCTTAAAGAAAAAAATAAGCGTAGGTGATGAATTTGGTCGTTTCGATCACCTAGCTTATTCTCATGTTTAATAAATTTTTAACCTATTAAAACATATTTAAAAATATGAAAACAAACTTACAAAAAACAATTTTCATGATTACAAAAAGATTGATGCAAATTGTTGCTGTACAGTCTCTTTTCTACACCCTTGCGATTGCCTATGAAGGCAATTCACAAAGGTTAAGCATGAACGATGTCTACGTGACATTGGAAGAGAGACAAATGAAGGTTATTGATGTCTTCAAGGAAATTGAAACTAACTCTCAATTCAAATTTAGTTTTGAAAAGCAAGATATTAATAATGATGTCGATTTCACCTTTAAAGGTGATGCGTATTCTATTTATGAAATTTTAGAATACGTTGGAAAAAAAGCATCGTTGAATTTTCGAAGAATAAATAACGTGATTGACGTATCCCGTGCGGAAAGGAAGTTCTCAAAACCTTCCGTGAAGGAAGTATTTATTGATAAAACCATTACTGGTACAGTTACCGATGAGAATGGTAATGGGCTCCCCGGTGTAAATGTATTAGTTAAAGATACAAACATAGGAGTCGTGACAGATATTAATGGAGATTATAAGCTGGATGTACCTGATGACGCAACTGTGTTGGTCTTTTCATATGTTGGTTACTTGACCGAAGAAGTGGATATTACAGGAAGGACCATAGTTGATTTTAGTCTGACTCCTGATATCGAAACACTTTCTGAAATTGTTGTATTAGGCTACGGTACCAAGAAGGCAAAAGACCTTACAGGATCGGTTAAGCAGGTTTCAGGCGAAGATTTTCAAAATAATGCCATTCAAAGTTCTACACTGGCATTGCAGGGAAGAGTTGCAGGCGTAAGAATTACCAATAATGGTGGACGACCAGGAAGAGGAGGCACAATACGCATTAGAGGTACCACAACGCGTAACAACAATGAACCATTGTATGTTATAGACGGACAAATAGTCACAACCGGTCTTGGTTTTTTGAATCCAAATGATATTGAGTCAATGACCGTATTAAAAGATGCATCGGCTGCTGCCATTTACGGTTCAAGAGCTGCTGCCGGAGTGATTGTGGTTAAAACAAAAAGAGGAAGGGCTGGTAAACCGGTGATAGAATACAATGCATTTTATACCTGGGATGATCTTACCAATAAAGTTGATATTTTAAATGCTGATGAATATGAACAGGTTAACACAGAATGGTTTACCAATGCAGGACAAACGTCAGCTTTGATACCGCCGGCGATTAGAGGCAATACCGATTGGCAGGATTTGATCTTCAGGACCGGTCATCAGCAAAATCACCATTTATCAGTAAGCGGTGGTAATGAGAATCATC
Organism: Splendidivirga corallicola; assembly: GCA_030442035.1. Lineage (GTDB taxonomy): Bacteria > Bacteroidota > Bacteroidia > Cytophagales > Cyclobacteriaceae > Splendidivirga > Splendidivirga corallicola. Next base: position 118,510 of record JAUJEA010000010.1, on the reverse strand, counting down.
AATATGCTTTTCAAGGAGGATATTTTCACCAGGAGGGCCTTGTACAAAAATCATCTTTGGACAGATACAATATAAGGTTGAACCAGGATTTGTCCATCTCTAAAAAATGGAAACTGGCTTCTACAGTTGATGCCTCTTATGCTAAAGGCAATCAAACCAATGACGGAAGCGTAGTTTTTCATGCTCAACAAAGTCCACCTAACCTCGCTCCGTACGATGCAAATGGCGATTTGGTTTTTTCGGGTTATACCCGGTTAAATCCATTGGCAGTACTGGCAAGTAACAGACCTGTAGATGATAATCTCAGAATTCTGGGCAATTTATCCCTCGAATATGAAATTATAGATGGCTTGAGCGCTAAAACGTTCATAAGCACTGAGTTCGTAACTACTCAATTTCAATCGTTTACACCGAGAATTTCTTATCCTGCAGATCCTGTTGGGGCCAATAATAACGATACAAACATACTGAATACAAGAACCCAGAGACAATTTGTTTGGACTTGGGATAATACGCTTAGTTATTCCAAATCTGTTGGAGAACATAATTTTTCAGTTTTGTTTGGACATACCGCTCAAAGTTCCAATAGAATTTTCAGAAATATTACTGCAAGAAATTTCCTGAGCAATGATGCAAGTTTGCAATTTGTGGATGCTACTTTGACGCCTGATGAAACCAGCGCCAGTAATAATGCTTTTGAATGGAGTATTGCTTCTTTGATAGGTAGGGTTTCATATGATTATAAAGGGAAATACCTGTTTGATGGTAATTTCAGACGTGACAGATCGTCTAGAATACATACCGATTTCAGAGATGCATTTTTCCCTTCTGCTTCAGTTGGTTGGGTATTGAGTGAAGAATCTTTTTTCAATGTTCCTTTTATTGACAGATTGAAGATCAGAGCAGGCTGGGGAGAAATCGGAAATGAAAGGTCTGGTAGTGATTATCCGTATCAGGAGGTTTATAGAACCGGTGCAGATGCTATTTTTGGAGGAGCAATAAGTACAGGTGTTTTTGTGCCAAGATCTGGAAATCCTGCTTTGGAGTGGGAGACCACCACAACGAAAAATATTGCATTGGATTTAAATCTTTTTGATAATTCTGTGTCATTGACTACTGACTATTTTATCAAAGATACCGATGGCATTCTTTTTTCACCGGATCAATCCGCACTTTCCGGGGTAGCTGCTCCTATTCAAAACACTTCCAATATACGGAATACAGGAATTGAATTTGAATTGGCATACAGAAAATCAATTGGAGATTTATACTTAGAGGTAAGTCCTAATTACACCTATATCAAAAATGAAATTATAAGTTTGAGTGAAACGGAAGATGCAAGGGATGCCAGTATAGGTAAATCCAGGGTTGGCAGACCTTTCTCTACTTATGATATAGGATATATTGCCGATGGTATATTCCAGAATCAGGCCGAAGTGGATGCACATGCATTTCAAACTTCAGGTACAGCGCCGGGAGATATAAGATTTAAGGATCTTAATAATGATGGTGTAATTAACACAGAAGATAGAGACTGGTTAGGTGTGGGTGTTCCGCCCCATAACTATGGAATAAGCATATTAGCTCAATACAAAGGGTTTGATTTGAATATATTAGGCACAGGGCAAGCCGGCGGTGAAGCCAGATGGACCGGTCATACCGGATACCATAATTTTGTGCGGCCATTTGAAATAACGGCTGGTTATCTGAGAGGAAGATGGCATGGAGAGGGAACAAGCAACCTGTATCCCAGGATTGTTGCAGGAGATCCTAACGACAATGCCAGATTTTCTACTTTACTTTTGGAATCTACTAACTATTTCAGAATCCAAAATATTCAGTTAGGTTATACTTTCCCCAAAGAACTTGTAGAGAGTATCAATTTATCTTCTCTTAGAGCTTACGTTGCTGGTCAGAACTTATTTACCTTCACCGATTTTGAAGGTTATGATCCACAAACCGGTTATGGTGGATATCCAGTTCCCAGATCCATATACATAGGTTTAAACATTAAACTTTAAAATGCCCTAATTATGAAATATAATATTTTAATAATAATAATTGCCATTGCATTTCTGGGATGTAGCGATGATTTTTTGGATAAGCAACCCAATGGCCAAATTTCCAGCGCTACATTCTTTAAAACTGAGCAAGATGCACTTCTGGCCCTAACTGCTGTGTATGATAAAATGCAGGATCACAGAGGGCCTATCAACGGACATGGATCAAATGCCTGGGATGTTTTAGGACTGGCTTGGGCTCATGATGCTATTGAACACCCTGACCTACTGAGCAGGTACGGAGTAATGAGAATTGGCAGTGTGCAACCTACCCAGTTTGAGGTAAACTGGATTTGGGAACAGACCTATATTGGTATACGAAGAGCCAACGAGGTGTTGATCAGAGTGCCGGAAATCCCGGACATGGATGAAAATTTAAGATCTCGTGTTTTGGGCGAAGCATATTTTTTACGTGCCTATTTCTACCATAAATTATTTTTGTGGTTTGGAGGAGTGCCGATTGTGGATAAACTTTTGGTTACATTGGATGATACGCTAATCCCCAGAGCCTCAGTAGATGAAACATTGGCTTTTATTGCCGGCGACCTTCAGGAAGCTGAAAACAGGTTGCCTGTGAGTTATGGGGGAGGCGATTTAGGAAGAGTCACTTTGGGAGCCGCTAAGGCTATGATGGCTAAAATTTTATTGTGGCAAGAGAACTACCCGCAAGCGCTGAGCAAACTTCAGGAATTGGAAGGAATGGGGTATGCATTGGTAGACGATTACCCAAGCCTTTTCGATGGCTCTAATGAAAATAGCAGTGAATCCGTATTTGAAATTCAGTTTGAACCTGTGGCTGGTAAAAATGAAGGTTCAGCGCTTTCTTTATTTTATGCTCCTAACGGGGAAGGTTTTATTCCCAATGGAGGATGGGGATTGCATAGACCTATTCAGGATATAGTCGATGAATATGAGCCAAATGATTCCAGATTTGCAGCCAATATCTTTTCACTTGGAGATACTTTTACCAAAGATGATGGTACAGTGAAGACGTTTGTTGATCAAGTACAGGGGACTGGCTTTGCGATTAGAAAATATGTAGTAGATCCTCCTACTGGAGCTACTCATACTATCGACTATGGGCCACAAAATTGGCATGAAATACGATATGCGGAAGTTGTGTTGATGCTGGCTGAGGCTTACCTACAGAATAATCAAAAAGATGAAGCAGTAGCTCAAATCAATAGAATTCGTGCAAGACAAAGTGTGGACTTACCTTTGCTTAATGCTGCTTCCATGAGCGTGCAAGATACCTGGGATGCATTGATACATGAATTCAGAGTTGAGTTTGCCTTTGAGGCAAATTTCGGTTATACCTTAAGAAGGTGGGGGATCCAACGGGAATTTTATAATGAAAAGGGAGTCTCGGGTCAAAAGGATCTGATGCCGATACCACAAAAACAGATAGATTTCTCTAAAGGTACATTGGATCAAAACCAGGAATACAACTAAAATTGCTTTTACTTAACCAAAAAGCTACTAGAACTACTAGTAGCTTTTTGTCTTTTTTAAGTTTCATAATTTAAAGTTTAAGTCATGTTCAGATCATTATTATTACTTCTAGGCATCGTTTGTCTTTTGGCATGTAATAAACCTGAAATCAATGAAAATAAAATAGATCCACCTGAACTTTTTACGCTTCTGGTGCCTGATAGTACCGGTCTGACCTTCAAGAACCCGGTACCTGAATCCAGGACAATGAACGGTCTTTCGTATGAATATTATTATAATGGGGGTGGGGTAGCGATCGGCGACCTTAACGACGATGGATTGCCGGATATTTTTTTCACCGCCTCAGTTTCCCCCAATAAGCTTTATATCAATCAGGGCGGGCTTAAATTTGTTGATGAGACCAGGCAGTCCAATATTAGCGATGATCCCAGCTGGACCACAGGGGTAACGATGGCCGATGTGAATGCGGATGGTCTGCTGGATATTTATGTTTGCCGTTCAGGCCGTCTTAGCGAGGAACAGCGCAGGAATAAGCTTTTTATCAACCAGGGAACCGGTACCAACAACATCCCCCAATTCAAAGAAATGAGCAAGGCTTACGGCCTTGACGATGCCAGTTATTCCACACAATCACTTTTTTTTGATTATGATAAAGATGGGGATCTTGACATGTACCTTTTAAATCACAATGTACTGACCAAAAGGTTCGAGGGATTTGACAGGGAAAAAAGGACTGCCCTGGTTGGCGATAAACTTTACAGGAATGATGGCGACAGGTTTATCGATGTAAGCGATCATGCAGGGATCATCGGCAACGAGATAGGCTATGGGCTGGGTGTAGCAGCCGGCGATGTTAACGGAGACGGCTGGGCGGACCTGTATGTTTCCAATGATTATGATGAGCATGATTATTTGTATATAAATAATGGAGACGGCACTTTTACAGAAAGCAGCCAACAACAGCTCAAGCATTTATCGTTTTACTCGATGGGTGTTGATATAGCCGATTATAACAATGACGGGCTGCAGGATATTGTTTCAGTAGACATGGTGGCCGAGGATAACTACCGCATCAAAGCAAGCATGAGCGGCATGGCCCCCGAAAGGTTTTGGAAAGCGGTGGAATATGGCTTTCACCATCAATACATGTTCAACAGCCTTCAGCGCAATAACGGTAACGGTACCTTTAGCGAGCTGGCACACCTTGCGGGGGTTTCCAATACCGACTGGAGTTGGGCGGTCCTGCTTCAGGACCTGAACAATGACGGTTTGAAAGACCTTTTCATCACCAACGGTTTGAAAAGGGACTTCAGGAACAATGATTTTGTGAGGTTCAAAGAGAAGGTCTTTTTAAAAAACAATGAAAAGCAAATAGACAGGGATTCACTTTATTACTCCTTAACGCGCTTTATTCCCGAGCGAGGCGCGGTCAATAATGTTTTTGAGAACCAAGGCGATCTGACCTTTTCCAAGGCCAACACAGAATGGGGCCTTGATGTGTCCAGTTTCTCCAATGGAGCAGCCTTGTCGGACCTTGATAATGACGGTGACCTTGACATGGTGGTGAACAATATTGATGCCTATGCCTTTGTTTATGAGAACCACAGTGATCAACTTACAGACCATAATTTTTTAAAGATCAGGCTGAAAGGTCCTGCGGGGAATGCCTTTGGTTTAGGGGCCAAAATACAGCTTACCAGTGCAGGCGACAGTCAATATTATGAGCACTATTTGACAAGGGGCTTTCAATCGTCCACCGACCCAGTGATCCATTTTGGACTGGGTGCACATAACACTGTGGATGAATTGACCATCACCTGGCCCGATGATCGCATCCAGGTGATCCGGGATATTGCCGCCAACCGCCTTTTGGAAATATCCCATGCAAAATCGGTTGACAAAAAGCCAGGGAAAACACCAGCTAAAGCGGCCATATTCAGCGACATCACCGGTCGGCTAAAGCTGTCAGCCTCCCATAAAGAGAATGCGTTTAATGATTTTGCAAGGGAAAGCTTACTTCCCCATAAAATGTCAGAGCCGGGCCCGGCCTTTGCAGTGGGTGATGTGAATATGGATGGGCTGGACGATCTTTTTTACGGCGCCTCCAAAGGATCAGCACCCCGTTTGTTTATCCAAAAAGCTGACGGGAGCTTTCAACCGGCCCGGCGATCACTGTTTGAAAAAGAGAAGGCTTATGAAGATGTAGATGCTCTTTTCTTTGATGCGGATGGTGATGGCGACCCGGACCTGTATGTAACCAGCGGAGGGAATGAATATGAGCAGGGCTCAAAATGGTATGGCGACAGGCTCTATATCAATGATGGAAAAGGGAACTATAGCAAACACACAGAAGCGCTACCGTCGCTACACATCAGCGCCTCCAGCGTGAAGGCAGCAGATTTTGACCAGGACGGCGACCTGGACCTTTTTATCGGGGGGCGGCAGGCGCCGGGTAAATACCCTTTCCCGGTATCCAGTACCCTTTTAAAAAATGAGAGCAACGGATCAAAGATCCTATTTAAAGATGTGACTGAGCAGGTAGCGCCCGGGTTCATGGAGCTGGGCATGGTGACCGATGCAGTCTGGACCAACACCGGGGAAGATAAATACCCCGACCTTGTCATTGTAGGTGAATGGATGGGCGTTCGGGTATTTGAGAATGACGGTACCATTTTAGAAGACATTTCAGCAAAAAGTTCATTGGATAATGAAAAGGGCTGGTGGTACGGTATCATTGCCGCAGACTTTGACAATGACGGGGATGAAGACCTTGTTGCCGGTAATTTGGGTTATAACTATAAATACAAAGCGACCCACCAGGAGCCCTTTGAGGTTTATGCCGATGATTTTGATGATAATCAATCCATAGACATTGTCCTGGGCTATCATAACCAGGGCTCGTTGTTTCCCCTCCGGGGCCGTGAGTGTACCTCGAACCAGATGCCCTTTGTGAAAAAGAAATTTGCCACCTACGATGCCTTTGCCAAAGCCACACTTGCAGAGGTATACGGCGCAGCCAACCTGGAAAGCGCCCTTCACTACCAGGCGACCAATTTTGCGACAAGCTATATCGAGAACCTGGGAGGGGGCAAGTATCGCATAAAACCCCTTCATAACGAAGCGCAGGTATCATGCGTGAATGCGATACTGGCAGATGATTTTAATAAAGACGGTCAGACAGATATATTATTAGCCGGTAATAATTATGGTGTGGAAGTAGAAACGATCCGCAGCGATGCCGGCTTCGGTCTTTTGATGCAAGGGAACGGTCAGGGGGATTTTTCCCCTGTCACCTCACAAAAGACAGGGATTGTGGTAGATGGCGTGGTGAAACACACATTAAAGATGAACTGGCAGGGGCATGATGTTATTTGCTTTGTGAAGAATAATGCCCCGGTACAATTTGTGCGATGCGACTAATGAATGGAGGGATAAAAATGGGGAAGCGATTATATTTACTTGATGTATTGTTGGTTGTCTTTTGGTTCGGTGGCTGCACCTTTTCTCAAAAAGAGGAAGTACGGCTGACCCCCTTTTCGGGGCTTGATTTTGCGGAGGTTCCTGCCGCCCGCAGCGGTATCCACTTTATCAATAAGATAACAGAAGGCAAGAAGCTGAACTATTTCACATACCCGAATATTTATTCGGGAGGAGGTGTTGCGGTAGGGGATATCAATAACGACGGGCTTGCTGATATCTATTTCAGTGGTAACATGGTAAAAAACCGGCTTTACCTCAATGAAGGGAACCTGTATTTCAAAGACATTACTGACATAGCCGAAGTAGATGGACTGGAGGTGGTTCGCTGGACGCGTGGAGTGACGATGGTAGATATTAACAATGACGGTCTGCTGGATATTTATGTGAATGTCAGCGACCCTGCAGGAAGGAGGAACAACCTGCTTTATGTGAACCAGGGTGATTTGAAGTTTACAGAACAGGCAGCGGAATATGGGATAGACGATGAAAGCAATTCGGTCCAAAGCATTTTCTTTGATTATGATAAAGATGGTGATCCGGATCTTTATATATGCTCTTATCCCACATTTAATTTGTACAACTCCAATGATTTTTTCAAACAGGCGAATGCCTCCCCCCAGCTTTCAGAGAGCGATAAACTGTACAGGAACGATGGCGAGGGAAAGTTTACAGACGTTACCGTTCAATCAGGTATATTAAATTATGGTCTTACGCTCAATGCGAGCATCACGGATTTTAACCAGGATGGCTGGCCTGATATATATGTATCCAACGATTTCAATGCCAAAGATTTTTTATACATAAATAACGGAGATGGCTCTTTCACAGACCGACTGGCCGAATACTTTCCTCACACATCCAATTTTGGCATGGGCACTGATGCGGCAGATTTCAACAATGATGGTTTGGTTGACCTGTTCCAATGTGATATGATGGCTGATAATAATGCAGGGAAAAAGACGAATATGTCAGCCATGGACCCTGCTACATTTTATGAAACCATAGCCTCGGGACTTCACTACCAGTATATGCGAAACTGCCTTCAGTTGAATAATGGCAATGCTACTTTCAGTGATGTGGCAGAAATGGCCGGTGTAGGTTATACCGATTGGAGCTGGTCAGCCTTGTTTGCCGATCTGAATAATGATGGATGGAAGGACCTGTTTGTGAGCAACGGCATGCGTCGTGGGGTGAACAACAATGACTATTTGAATTTTTCCAGCCGTTTATACCTTCAAAAGAAAATAACCGACCGGAACCAGCACAAACTGGTCAGGCTGATGCCAGTGAACCCTGTTGACAATTATGTATTTGTCAATGAGGGGGCATTAAGTTTTAGCAGGCAGCAGGGCAACGGGGGTTTAAGTTTCAAAGGGTTTACCCATGGGGTGGCCTATGCGGACTTTGACCTGGACGGGGACCTGGATATGGTGTTCAATAACCAGGATGCCCGTTCGCTTATCTTTGAGAACAAAGCCAGGCAGGCCTACCCTGAGCAAAATTACCTGAGGGTAAAACTTTATGGTGGCGAGCATAACCGTTTGGGACTGGGAGCGAAAGTAACTGTAACGATGCCCGAAGGGAGTATCCAAACCCAGGAGTTGATCTTATCCAGGGGGTATCAGTCCTCAGTAGAACCGGTTCTGCATTTTGGATTGGGAAGATTCCAACAAATACCAAAGATTGAGGTGATATGGTCTGATGGAAGCTCTCAACAAATGAAGGCGGTAAAAGTTAACCAGGAGTTGGAGGTTAAAAAGAAATCCATTTTGCATGATGAATTATCGACTAATGATCGGTCGGTTACCTCTTTAATTTTCACGAACGATCATGTGAATATTAACTATGAACATGAGGAAAACCTCTATGATGATTTCAAAAAAGAAAGTTTACTGCCTCATAAAATGTCTCAGTTCGGCCCGGCACTTGCAGTGGCAGATTTGAATACTGATGGGCTTGATGATCTCTTCGTTGGTGGGTCAAAAGGAAAAAAAGGGGGTATATACATACAAAAGAAGGATGGCTCTTTTGAACCTTTTCAGGAAGAACTTTTTGATAAGGAAAAAATTCACGAAGATGTAGATGCACTTTTTTTTGATGCGGACGGCGATGGTGATTCCGATCTTTATGTTGTGAGTGGTGGTAATGAGGAATCTGAAGGATCTGTTTATTATAATGATCGTTTTTATGAAAATCGTGAAGGAACGTTTTTTAAGAATACACAAGCCATTCCCAAAATAAACAGCAGTGGCTCTTGTGTTGTTGCGGCAGATTATGATGGTGATGGTGACCAGGATCTTTTTATTGGAGGAAGGCAAGTGCCAGGGCAGTATCCCATGCCGGCGAGTAGTTTGTTGCTTGAAAACAATAGCAGCGATGGACAAATCTTTTTCAGAGATAAATCGCAACAAGTTGCACCCATGCTCAGGAATATTGGTATGGTCACTGATGCGAAATGGGTAGATATTGATAATGATAAAAAGAAAGATTTGATTCTTGTGGGGGAATGGATGCCCATCCGGATATTTAAAAATGGAATAAAAGGTTTTACTGATATATCGGAGAAAGCAGGATTATTATATGAAACCGGATGGTGGAATACTATAAACTATGGTGACTTTGATCATGATGGCGATTTAGATCTAATAGCAGGTAATCTGGGTTTGAATTATAAATACAAAGCCAGTCGTAAACATCCGTTTAATGTTTATGCCAAGGATTTTGATGAAAATCAATCGTTCGATATAGTACTTGGATACTATGAAGAAGAAACCCTTTTCCCCTTGAGGGGTAGAGAATGCTCCTCCAATCAAATGCCTTTTATCAAAAAGAAATTCCCAACGTACGAAGCGTTCGCACAAGCAACATTAACAGATGTTTTTGGTGAGGAGAACTTAAACAACGCGACCCATTATGAAGCCGTTAATTTTGCCACCAGCTATATCGAAAACCTTGGCAATGGAAAATTTGAAATAAGACCAATGGACAGGCTGGTACAGATCTCATCGGTAAACAGCATTATCGTAGAAGATCTTAATCGGGATGGCCATTTGGATGTAGTGATGGGTGGTAACTTGTTCGGATCAGAAGTAGAAACACCTCGTAATGATGCAGGATACGGAATATATATGAAGGGGGACGGCAAAGGAGGATTTGAACCATACTTCCCCCATCAAAGCGGATTAATGATTAAGGGAGAGATCAAACACATCAACCTGATTAAGGTAAAGAACAGACCATCTTCACTGGTGTTTGCCGTAAATAACAACCCATTACAGTTTGTATCCTACGAATAAATCAAATGATCCTATTGCCACTTCACCATCATTGGAAAGAGATTCAACTAGGAGATGGTTTTTGAAGATTTTGACTTTATAAAATTATGTTTTTGAAATAAATGAAAATGAAATGATGAATAAGATATTAATACCGTTGCTTTTATTGATTACCCAAACAGCATTTGCCCAATCAAAAACAGAAGAAAATAATCCAAGAGGTGGCGTGTTGTATTCCAGGGTAGGCTATGATAGCAATCATATTAAACACATCATCCTGAGAGGAGCGAATAAAGAGTATATAGAAGAAAATGCTGTTTTTACTATTCTGGCTAAAAATGGAAAGGAGGTGTTTAGAGGTAAGATAAAGTTTTGGGGTAATAAATGGCAAAATTTCTGGTGGCTGGTAGATTTTACCGATTTGAAAACCGAAGGTGAATTTACCTGTAGAATTGAAACGGGTAACGACCATTTGGAAACGGGCGCATTTAAGGTTCGTTCGAATTTGCTTTGGGAAGATACCTGGAAGATAGTTACTTTGGATCAGTTGAAAGCACGGATCGAATTTAGGGATAAAAATGTTGTAAAACATGGGCCAGAGCATGCCCAGGGAGGTGGCTGGCAGGATTGCGGTGGATATCTAAGAGAAGTAAACAGTCATGCTACTATGATTGTAGGACTACTTGATCTGCTGGAGTTTTCCGCTCATAAGATCCAAACATCTGATCAACAAAAAATTGTAGAACAAATCTTAGTAGGGCTGGATTACATCGCTTTTTGCCAGGATAAAGCGCGGGAGCTTGGTAAAGGAGAAGGAGCCATCATTCATGAATGGCCAAAACATCGTAATGTCATCACAGGAGATGTAGCTAAAGGAGCCCTTTGCTTTACTAGAGCCGGTCATTTACTTAGGAAATATAACAAAGACAAGGCTGTGGAATACTTACAAAGGGGATTGAGATCATTTAAATGGCTCGACGCAAATGGCGCAATCCATCATCCGGGAGGGACAGACTTTCATGGTAGAGTACAGCCAGATGACGGATATAGCAGGATTGCGCATGGAGCACCTAAAGGATACAAACGTCCGGAAGAATGGAAAACAAGGGACATCGTGATGATGATGTGGACCGCTGTTGAACTTACAAAGTCAGGTGAGGAAGAATACAAGGAATATGCAGTACGCTATGCTAACATGCTTGCAGGGAGGCAAATTTCCAAAGATGAACCGGAGGGGAAATATTATGGACACTTCAAGGCATATGCTTCATCGGATCACAGTGAAAAAGCCTGGGAGCATCACCATATGGGATATGATGCAGGAGCCACCTTCCCACATTATATAGTGCCCTTATTTGAAATGATCAGGTTATGGCCGAAACATGAATATGTAAATACATGGAGAACTATAATAAAGGATTTTGCCTATGGATATTTTCTTCCGGCTTGTTTTGATAATCCGTTTTATTTACTGCCAATGGGCTATTTTAAGAATGAGGGGTTGTTAACATTTAGCGGCTTGTGGCATGGTATGAATGGGGCCTACGGTTCGGCAGCCGCACTGGCTCTGGAAATGGGTAAGTTTACAGGAGATAAGAGATTTAATCAAATAGCAACGGGTAATCTTCAATGGATTGCAGGATTGAATGCAGGAATAGCTGAGAATGGGAAATTTGTTTCCAAGAGCATGATCTACGGAATAGGAGACGAATTCATAGGAAGCTGGACTAAAATTCCTGGTACTATATGTAACGGTTTTGAATCGGATCGACAGTTTTACTATGCCGAACCCAAGGCATCAAACGATGGCCCATGGGTATTCACAGATGAAGGTTGGATTACACACTCCGGTGGTTGGATAAGTGCTATTAGCAGATTGGAAAACTGAAATTAAACACAAAGATGAAATTGATGAAAGCTTAGTATTACTAACTATTGATCCTATTATCAGAACCCGGATAATTTTATTATTAGGGTAAAAAGTGTTTAAAATAATGCTTATTAGATATTTCTAATCGGAATTTTCTGTTGGGCTGTCATTAATTATTCTAAAAAAGGTTGACTTATTTTTTTGAGTAATCTTTGCATTTTAATTCATGAACTACTGCAGTTATGATCGTAGCAAAATAGAATGAACCGGAGCATTTAATAACACCACTAACATGATAGACATTATTATCTGCAAAAGCTAAAATGATTTTTGAACTAGGTTTTAAGTCATTCTTGATAGAAGTATAACAAAAAGAGAATCGAAGTATAGAAAGGGTATCGCAATGGATTTAAGTATTGATGGCCAGGTTATAATTGTAACAGGTGGATCTAAAGGTATTGGAGAAGGTATAGTTCGAAGTATTGTCAGGGAGGGAGGTATTCCTGTCATAGCCGGACGTGATAAGAAAACAGGTGAAAATCTTGTGAGTGAACTTCGAAATGATGGAAAGGAAGCTTTTTTTATTGAAGTATTGCTTTCATCTCCCGAAACCTGTGAAATGGTTGTTGACAAGACGCTGGACCAATATGGAAAAATAAATGCTTTAGTTAATAATGCTGGTGTAAATGATGGCGTAGGGCTTGAAAACGGTAGTCCTGGTCAGTTCAAAAAATCGTTTCTCAGCAACCTGGGACACTACTATTATTTAGCTCATTATTGTTTGGATGCGCTAAAGAAGACCCAGGGTACAATCATTAATATCAGCTCAAAAACCGCCATAACCGGCCAAGGTAATACTTCCGGATATGCAGCGTCCAAGGGTGCACAACTGGCTTTAACCCGTGAATGGGCTGTAGAACTCGGTAAATATGGAATAAGAGTAAATGCCATTGTACCCGCTGAAGTAATGACCCCACAATATGAAAATTGGATAAGATCATTCAGCCAACCGGAGGAAAAACTAAAAGAGATTATCAGTAAAATACCACTGGGAAAACGAATGACTGCCATTGAAGAAATGGGTGATATGGTAGCTTTTCTTATTTCTGAAAAAGCGGCTAAAACTACCGGAGAATTTATTTTTGTCGATGGGGGTTATGTGCATCTAGACAGAGCGCTGCTGTAATAAGTCATTTAAGTCGCTGAGGATCCTTCCCAAAGCATTGCTGACTTTAAAGCATAGCAATACGATACAGGCAATGCCTTGCTAACATGAAAAATAAAGGCGAACAGCAATAATATCCATCCCCCTTTCTAAAAGCAGCCGGAGATATTTTCTTGATACTGCTGAAAACTTTGGTTAGGTGATAGCGATCGGTAAACCCACAATGTTCGGCAATAGTATCTGTACTTGTATTTGTATGAAGTAATAAGTTGCAGGCTTTATCTATCCGTATTTGCGTTAAATACTTGCTCGGACTCTTACCGACATTGGCTTTAAACAATCTTGAGAAAGAACTTGGGGAAACAAACAATTGGCTGGCCAGCGTTTCGCTGGTCATCTTTCTTGCCGTATTTCTTTCCATATACTCCAGAATTGTCATGATTCTGTGATCAATCTTTTTTGATAACCAAATGGACTGAGGTAAACTATTAATGGAAGAAAGAACCAAATGATAAATACTCAGGCTTTCCTTCAAAGAAAAATTCGTTGAATCAAAGATCAAGGAGTTTAAGATGTCCTTCAGATCATTTTTTCTTTCATCGGAAATATCAACAATGTACACACCGGGCTTCACATCATCATATGGAAATCCAAGTGTAAAGTGAGTGAAAAAATGAAGGATATTTCCTTGCTCAAGATGCCATTGTTCAGACTCTTTTGAGTCAATTTTTCCACATTTAAAAAAATATTCCGATTCCTCTGCTAACTTTTGATTTTGGATGCCGGTGGAAAAAGGAGTGTGAGGAGGAATGAGATAAATATTATCAGGCAGAAGGTAGGTCTTTTTTTCATAATATACATAAGCACCTTCATTTTTATTCCAATACAGACGCCAATCGGGAAAGGACATTTACTGGCCTTTTTAGATCTCAAACCACCAATATCTTCAGCATAAAATATTGAATTTTAAGCCTTTGAAAATCTGGTTCTTATCGGAAGGATCTCCACTTTTCGAAATTTCACGTGTAATAAGCATTGTACTACAATGTCAAAATATACACAAAATTAACGGAACTTGACATTTAACGGAAATATGGTCACACCTAATTTTAAAAGTTCAACATTTTAAAACTGGAATTAGGGCTGAATTTTAATAGTGTCCAACAAACTTATGATAAAAGAAATTGATGAATTGTGTGCCAACAATATAAGCGTATTGGCAGCAGCGATGGTAGAAAAAGCCAAATCCGGGCATCCCGGAGGAGCCATGGGCGGAGCGGATTTTCTTCATATCCTTTATTCGGAATTCTTGCAATTTGATCCGGATGATATGCATTGGGCATTTAGAGATCGCTTATTTATGGATGCCGGGCATTTGTCAGCATTATTATATGCTCAAATGTATCTCTTTGGGAAATATACTAAAACAGATATTGAAAACTTTAGGCAATGGGGATCATGTACTCCCGGACATCCCGAACTTGATATTGAAAGAGGTATAGAAAATACATCTGGTCCTCTTGGACAAGGTCATGTTCTAGGAATAGGGGCTGCTATTGCTGAGAGGTTTTTAGCCTCACAGTTTGGAGAATGGATGACTCATAAGACCTATTTATATATTACTGATGGCGGCATACAGGAAGAAATATCTCAAGGAGCGGGAAGAATTGCCGGATTCCTTGGTTTGAACAATGTAATTATGTTCTATGATTCAAACGACATTCAACTTTCAACCAGAACTGAGGAAGTAACATGTGAAAATACCGCCATGAAATATGAGTCGTGGGGATGGAAGGTTAAAACCATTGATGCACACGATCATTGGCAAATTAGAGAGGCGTTGAAAGAAGCTAATGCAGAAACTGAACAACCATTTTTGATCATTGGTAAGACAATCATGGGAAAGGGGGCCATTGGAGAAAAAGGCGAAAGCTGGGAAGGGAAATTTGAACTGCACGGACAACCATTGAGTGCTGCCGGTGCCTCTTTTCGGAAAACCATAGAAAACCTCGGCGGCAATGCGGATACGCCCTTTAATATTCATCCCGATGTAAGTACTTTTTATCAAAGACTTTATCGACAAAAAGTCGAAAATGCTGCCGTAAAGAAATCTGAAGAAAAAAAATGGAGATCAAATAATCCGAAATTATCTGAGAAACTCGATGGATTTTTAAGCGGTAAGATTCCTGATATTGATTTTGGTCAGATAGAACAGAAAGCTGACCAGGCAACCAGAGCAGCCTCTTCAACAGTTTTGGGATACCTGGCAGATCATGTTGAGAATATGATTGTTTCATCCGCTGACCTTTCAAACAGCGATAAAACAGATGGGTTTCTGAAAAAGACAAAAGCCATGCATCGTCAGGATTACTCAGGAAGGTTTTTGCAAGCAGGAGTGTCCGAATTAACGATGGCATCACTGGCAAATGGTATGGCCTTACATGGTGGTGTGATACCCGTTGTGGGGACTTTTTTTGTGTTTTCGGACTATATGAAGCCTGCTGTGAGATTAGCCGCCCTCATGGAATTGCCTGTCAAGTTCTTGTGGACTCACGATTCATTCAGAGTGGGAGAGGACGGGCCCACCCATCAGCCCATAGAACAGGAAGCACAAATCAGATTAATGGAAAAGGTACAAAACCATTCCGGAAAGCCAAGTGTATTAGCCTTAAGACCTTCGGATAGTCATGAAACCACTATTGCCTGGAAGATGGCTTTAGCAAATAATGACACCCCAACAGCACTTATATTTTCCAGACAAAACATAAACGATCTTCCGGCCAAAACAACTGGAAACAGATATAAAGAGGCACTCGGTGCTGAATTAGGTGCTTATAAAGTGCTTAACGTTCCACAGCCGGATGTACTGTTGATCGCCAGTGGATCAGAGGTGTCGACCTTAGTCGAAGCAGCAGAACTCCTTGTAAATAAAGATGGTATCAGAGCAGAAGTTATATCGGTGATTTCACAGGAATTATTTTATACGCAAACGGAAGAATATCAGAATACTGTGATCGATAAAAAACTACCAAAGTATGGTTTGACAGCTGGCTTGAGTATCAGCCTAAGGGAACTTGTTGGTCAGGATGGTCGGATTCATGGAATTGATCATTTCGGATATTCAGCACCTGCTGCCCAGTTGAACCAAAAATTTGGATTCACAGGCGAACAGGTTTATATAGACGTGAAGGCATTTTTGAAAGATTGTGAAAATAAAGTTTTAAGTAATTATTGAATTGAAGTTTCTATATCCTTTGGTTTTATTGGGATGATGAGGAACATCGCTCCATTGAGGTTCCCGTAGGCGATTTCTTTGGCATGGGTTGGGGAGAGTATACACACCTTAATTCTTTGGTTGTTAGTGCAAATCCCGGAAGAGCATTCAATTCCTATTGGCAAATGCCATTTAGAAAGAAATGCAGGTGCAGTGAAAATTGTTTCTTTATTTTGAAGAGCATGATGTATTGCTATGGAGCAGGGGATGTGTTTATTGGAAGCTGAACCAATTGCCTAGGGTTATTTGCAATGGCCTTTAATCTGATGTAGAGAAAAAAGTTTTAAAAGATGGTCCTTGGTATCCATTGATGAAAATTGGATTACACCCTTGGAGGTTGGACAAGTTCCATCGGTAGATTACAAAATAATGAAATTGTAGCATCTTGAAATAGGAGAAAATGAAAAACAAATATTTAACCATTGTCCTGTTAAGTCTTTTATGCTTTTCCTGTAAGAGCACTAATGATCTGGATAAATTCATTAAAGCTATTGATGTTGGTAAAATAGGTACACATACACCTGGTTTGGAAGTTGAGGCAATCTCGAATAATCTTTATAAGATCACTACCACACTGAACCTAAAAGAAAAAGTGGGACAAAGGGGATGGTCAATTGATATTCATCCCAATTTTCAAGCGGAATTTCAATGGTCACCACATCTAACTCCAGGAGAGAATTATATTATCTCTGATCACGTTTTCAGGGCACCGGCGTTGATATTGGCGTCTGAATTCAAATCTATCACCGTTATACCGGATTTGGATTCAAGAAAAAAGAGTAAATACAGATGGTTTATGGATCTGGATGCCCCTGGGAATAAACTGAGTATTGGTATTAGTGATTATGTGGTTAAGGAACATGTTTTATTTCAGAAGGTAAATACCACTGAATTTGCGAATGGGGAAATAGAATTGTCTTTTTATATAATGCTAAGTAAAGATAAAAAAGACATTCAAAATCCATGGAGAAAACCTTTGGAGTTTATGTGGGAGAAATGGGGAAAACCATTGGCGGATAATGGAGAGCCTCTTAACCGGCCTTTGGAGACATATGTGGATCATACCTATAAATGGGCTTTTGATTCATGGAAGGATGCCGTATGGCAGGAATTTGAATTGAACAGCAAAAAGGTAGGAGCGCCGGTATTTATTGTAAATATCACGCAAAGCCCTAATTATTCTGATTTGGTAAGCGAACGCGAGTTCAGATCTATTTGGAATAATGCATGGTTTAGTTCTTTACGATCAGCTCAGGGGCTTTATCGATACGGACGTAGAATTGACAATTCGGAATATATCGAAAAGGCCAACTTAACCAAAGAGCTGGCTTTATCCTTCCCTCAAAATAACGGCTTGTTTCCTGGCCTGATAGCCACTGAAATGGAAACCGTAGATATAAAAGGGAAAAAATATAACCGGTCAAAAGGGTGGGATACTTATTATTTTGGTAATTCAACCCGTAACCCCTATGATAGAAATCCAAAAAAAGCTCCTATGCATATTGTTGATATGAGCTGGACAGCTTATCACATGCTTACCTGGTATGATGAATTGGAGAAGGATGAGCGTTTGTTACAGTATGCCATAGACTATGCTGAGGGATTATTAAAACTTCAAGATGGAAAGGGATACTTCCCCACTTGGATAATGGATAATGGAGAGCCTTCGGAAATATTGCCACAATCTCCGGGAGTATCCGTTTCAGTAACGTTTTTATTGAAGCTATATAGTTTAACAAGTGAAGATAAATATAAAGACGCTGCACTAAAGGCGATGAATTCAGTCATTGAAGATATAATACCTATAGGTAGATGGGAAGATTATGAAACATATTGGTCATGTAGCAGGTGGGGAAGCGAAGATCTCGTTGGTAAAAAGATAGAAAGAAATAATATGTTCAAACAAAATACGCTTTCCATTTATTGGACAGCAGAAGCTTTGTTGACTTGCTATGAAGCAACTGGTAAGAATAAATATTTGGAGTTGGGACAGCGTACCCTGGATGAATTGCTAATGACTCAACAGACCTGGCAACCTCCCTTCATGCATGTGAAAGTGTTCGGTGGATTTGGAGTGATGAATGCCGATGGCGAATGGAATGACTCACGTCAATCGTTGTTTGCGGAACTAATTATAAGATATGGCAAATTACTAAACAAAGAGGAATATGTTCAAAGAGGAATTGCAGCGGTGAAAGCTTCATTTAGCATGATGTATTGTCCCGAAAACCCTGAATCAAAAGTACAATGGGAAGCACGTCACCCCTTCTTTAATGAGAAGGATTATGGTTTTATGATGGAAAACTACGGGCACGGCGGGTACACCAATGATCAAGGCGAAGGTATCGGTGTATTTACTATTTATGATTGGGGAAATGGAGCTGCCTCAGAAGCATATAACAAAATAATAGATCACTATGGTACGGACATTTTTTCTGTTCAATAAGAAAAATAGGACATTCTCTTGAAACGTCGGGTTGCTGAAAGTAATGCATATGCTACTGATATCAATTCAGTGATTTAGAATGATTTCATTTTTTGATCCCTTTAAACTCATCATAAATAGAGTTTAATAGAAAGAAAGAAGTACTTATTGAAATAACCTTTTATGGCAAGCAAATTTCTGTACTTTTAATGAAAATGTTTCGATCTAATTAATGAAAACTGGATAACATGAGCTTTTCAACAGATGATTAGTAGAAGGATGGCAAAATGGACTTAATAAGAGAGAAAATATGAAACTTAAAATAATAACCTTATTCGTTTTAACAACAACACTGTTTGCCTGTAAAACACATACCCCAACCATTCTTATACCGGGAATGAATAACCTGTATATGGTAAGTGACGCTGAAAGCCGCTCTGTAAGCCCTGAAAATCTGACAGGAGAAAGGGGTGGAGGAGGTCGTGTAAGCTCTGAAGAGGGCAATGCCAGTCGTGCAGCTCGGAAGCACGGATGGAAAACCAATCCCTATGTTTTTATCGAACCGGAAGAGGAGAAAGTTTTAGCCGAAATTACCGGGCCAGGCATCGTTAACCACATTTGGATGACACCAGGACGTGGTGGAAATGACAGGTTAAGGATTATCCGGATTTATTGGGATGATGAAACAGACCCTTCGGTAGAAGTTCCTGTTGGCGACTTCTTTTGCAATGCATGGGGAAGTAAAAATCAAACCAGTATTAATTCCCTGGCAGTATGCGTAAACCCATTAAATGGCTTTAATTGCTTTTGGCAAATGCCATTCAGGAAAAAGTGTAAAATCACAATGGTCAACCTGACCGATTCAAGAACTACCCTTTACTATCAGGTGGATTATACATTGACCGAAGTCCCTAAAGACGCTGCCTATTTTCATGCTCAGTTTCGTAGGGTTAAAAAAGTACCTTTTAAAGAGGAGTATGTAATTGTGGATAATATTAAAGGGCGGGGACATTACGTGGGCACTTTTCTTTCTCGGGGAACCCGCAGTAACCTTTGGTGGGGAGAAGGTGAAGTCCAGATTTTTATCGATGGCGATACCAATTATCCAACCATTAACGGAACCGGTGAAGAGGATTATTTTTTAGGTTCTTATGCCTATAAAAAATTTTTTGATGAAGGATGGAAGAATTTCGAATACGTAGATTACAATACTCCCTATTCAGGATTCTATCAAGTAGAGAATAAAGGTGAGTTTGTAGGTTGCTTTGGACAATACAGATGGCATATTTACGATCCTATCCGGTTCAAATCTGATTTCAAAATTCAAATTCAATGTTTAGGTTGGGACGATGAAGGAAACTACCTGCCCCTGGAAGACGATATGTCTTCAGTGGCATTTTGGTATCAACAGGAACCTCATGCTCCTTTTCCTCCATTACCCGCTAAGGAGATTTTAAATATAAATTACTAGCATTGGACAGGCATGTTGAAAGCATATACCATCACAGTCTTATTCGGAGTTATAGCAACAGGCTACTTTCTTAAAAGAAAGAATGAACAGGCCATTTTTTATCATAACCAGACAGGGAGTTCTGAAGAATTTGTCAATAACCTGGACTATGAAGCACCCATGGCTATTGATTTTGATAAAAGCAACAGACCTTATATCATCAACAATACCTTGGTGGGCCATAACCTGCAAAATGGAGTGTATCAGGTGGCGACACTTAGAAATAATGAATGGGTATATTACAGTTATAAAGACGAGCTGGAAGAGATATTTGGTAACAAGCTTTACATCAACAAAGATGACAAGATGTACCAGGGACACAATGCGTCCAGATCGTGTCAACTGATGATTGATGACAATGATAATTTGATTGCCCTGATTGATGTTATGCACAAAACAGAGGGTGATAAACCCAGGTTTAAAAGCGTTGTCCTCTATGCCAGGGACATTGGAAGCGATGGTTTTAGTGGGGACTTCATTGTTAAAGATGTTATCCCCAATAGTGCAACAACGTCGGTAATGGAAGTCAGAAATGGCTTTAACGATACCAAAGAATATGCTCCATTATTTGTTTTCTTAAAACGCCAAAAAGGCTTTCCATATAAAACTCCGGAACCATGGGCACAAAAAAGCTACGGTCAGGCTTACGTATTAAATGGTTATTTTGATAGAGATGAGTTGGTTTTCAATGAACCTGTATTGCTGGACAGCAATATACCCGGGTTTTCTAACCATTCCGGTGGCGAGAGTTTTGCTGCGACAAAAGGTGATCACGCTTTTATAACCTACACACGCCATGATTCCGATCCGGAAAAAGATCCTGATGGGAATAATGCCGGATATATCAAAAAGTTTAACAGAAAGACAAATAAATTCGAAGTAGCGCGTAAATTTTTGTTCGAAGCTACTCCTTCCTTTGCTGATGGGCATAGTATCCCTGTTATCGCAATTGACCAGGAGGGCTATTTGCATATACAGAGTGGCGCTCATGCGAATAACCCTACAGGACCGTTTATTAAAACAAAATCCAAAAACAAACTAGACATAACAGCATGGGAAGAAGCTAAAAATATCGGTAACGGTCGTACATACAGCACTCTGTTAATTGATAACGCCGGCAATATGCATTCATTCTTTAGAGCTGGAAATCCTTATAAATTGCGATATCAGATAGGGGATGTGAAAAATGGATTCACCAATGACAATGGAAGTTTATTTGTTGACCAAAACTCAGAGGATGGATATCGAGTCTATTACCATCACATAGTTAAGGACAGAAAAGACAGGATTTTCATATCCTGGACGCCCAACAGTGGTGCTGATTACGAAACCTGGGATTTCCGTCGTGTGCTGGCGATGTCTTCAAATAGTGGAAAAACCTGGAAAATTGCCACTAAACAGGATTTTGTTGAGGGATTTTAAAACAAAAGCATTGGCTATTTTTCATGGGAAAGGATAGTTTATTTATAGATATGAAGAAAGATCGGACAGTATATTGGATCACTGCCCGTCTTCTGCACAACGTTATCCAGTTCAGGGAATCCGGACAGAACTTGACATTCAAAAACGGTCTGATATGGAGTTGAAATTTATTCAAATTAACAAAAGTAAGTAATCTGATGAAAATGAAATTTGCTGGAATAATTATTCCGATAGCCTTGCTCATAGTGCTTTTCTCTTGTAACAACTCCATACCCGATGAAGATCAGGATCCTATATCAATCTGGTACGAACAGCCTGCAACTCAATGGAACCATGCACTTCCTATTGGGAACGGTAGAATGGGGGCTATGGTCTTTGGGGATCCGAACCATGAAAGGATCCAACTGAATGAAGATTCCATGTGGCCTGGTGGGCCCGATTTAGGAAATTCTAAGGGTACACCAAAAGATCTGCAAGAGCTTCGCAAACTGGTTTTTCAAGGAAGGGTCCATGAAGCGGATAAAATGATTGTGGAAAAATTTTCCAGAAAAGACATTACGCGCTCTCATCAAACAATGGGAGACTTGTATCTTGATTTCGATGAAGCTCCTGTGAAAGACTATCGCAGAGAACTGAACCTGGATTCGGCGTTGGTAACCGTAACATATACCAAAGAAGGGACTCAGATAACAGAAAGGGCCTTTTGCTCAGCACCGGACAATGTTATGGTAGTTACTTTAAACGCAGATGGTCCCCAAGGGCTGAGCTGTCGGTTAGGTCTGGACCGACCTGTGGATCAGGGCAAACCCACCATTATGGTAAGCAATCCGGAGATTAACGAAATAAGCATGAAGGGGACGGTCACTCAATACGGTGGCCAGGTGGATTCAAAACCTTTACCAATTGATTATGGTGTGAATTTTGAAACCAGGGTCAAAGTACAGCATCAGGGAGGAGAAATTATTTCTGAAGATGGAAAGTTGTTTTTGAAAAATGTAAAAGAGGCTATCATTTACCTTGTGAGTGCAACTTCATATTATGATAAAGACTATCTGGCCAGGAACAAAGCTACGTTGGAGGCACTGTCAAACAAGCCCCTTTCCACACTGCTTTCAAACCATGTAAAAGACCACCAATCCCTGTTTAATAGGGTGACATTTGATCTGGGAGGGCATGAACTGGATTCACTGCCGACTGATATTCGCCTGAAGCACATAAGAAATGGTGAAAAGGATCCGGATCTGATTGCAAAAATGTTTCATTATGGACGTTACTTACTAATAGGAAGCTCCAGGCCTGCTACCAATCCAGCCAATCTGCAAGGGCTTTGGAATGAGCATATTAAGGCTCCATGGAATGGAGATTACCATCTCAATATCAATTTACAGATGAACTATTGGCCAGCTGAAGTAACCAATCTGAGTGATTGCCATGAACCGCTGTTTGACTATATCGACCGGCTTATAGAGCGTGGAAGAATAACGGCCAAAGAACAGTATGGTTGTGACGGAGCTGTAGCTCACCAGGCTACTGATCTTTGGGCACCCGCGTGGATGCGAGCCCGGGAACCTTTTTGGGGAAGCTGGATCCATGGGGGAGGGTGGCTTGTGCAACACCTTTGGGAGCACTACCAGTTTACGGGTGATACCGTTTTTCTGAAGAATAGAATGTATCCCGCTACCAAAGCCATTGCTGAATTTTATGTAGATTGGCTTGTGCAGCATCCGAAAGATAAATCATGGATAGGTACTCCCTCTACATCACCCGAAAACTCGTATATCGCCCCGGATGGAAAACCTGCTGCAGTAGCTTTGTATACAGCCATGGGACAGCAAATAATGGCAGAGGTATTTGACCATGTGTTAGAGGCTGCAGAGATTCTGAATATAGAAGATGATTTCATTGCAGAGGTAAAACAGAAAAGAAGCAATCTGAAAACAGGGTTAGCTATAGGTCCGGATGGAAGGATATTGGAATGGGATCAATTTTATGAGGAACCTGAGAAAGGACACAGACATATGTCTCATCTTTATGCCTTACACCCTGGAAACACTATCACCAAAGATAAAACACCCGATCTGTTTGTGGCAGCAAGAAAGACGCTGGACTACCGATTGGCCCATGGAGGCGGACATACCGGATGGAGCCGGGCCTGGCTTATTAATTTTTCAGCGAGACTATTGGATGGGGAAATGGCTGAAGAGCATGTTAACTTGTTTTTACAAAAATCTACGGAAGACAACCTCTTTGATATGCATCCTCCCTTTCAGATTGACGGTAACTTTGGCTTTACAGCAGGAGTGGCTGAAATGCTGTTGCAATCTCACAATGGTTCCATAGATATACTTCCGGCACTTCCGAAAGCTTGGTCAAAAGGTAAAATCAAAGGTTTAAAAGCAAGAGGTGGCTTTGAGGTGGACCTGGAATGGGAGAATGGTAAATTGAAACATGCTAAAATAACATCTCTTTTGGGAAACCAATGTAAAGTGAAATATGATGGGAAGGTAAAAGAGTTATCTCTCAGCAAAGGAGAGAGTTTGCAGCTGGATACTTTGCTCGAACAAATAGCATCATCTTAAAATGACCTATAGAGGAACATTAAAATATAACAGTGTAGTATATGAAATGCTAACCATATTTCAATTATGTGCTTAGTAAAGAGTTTAGGGGAATAAATTTTTAGTATAACAAAGATTAATTCAAGATAATAATGCTTGACAATCAGTATCGGTGCCGGAATTGAAAGTTGAACACTGAGCAGTAGAGAATCTTTGACAAAGCAAACATCTTTGGATTTTGCTTTGATTTTTATTGTAAATTCCAGGCTACAAATATGTCGGACATTCCGCTTTACAGTATTCCCGACCCATCTGTCAAATTTGATGGATTTAAGCTGTATTCTCTGAAGTCCCTTGCAAAGAATGAACCGTTATATCCCGAATTTCCTGTAAAAACCAATATGCCGCACAGGCATGATTTCTATGAAATATGTATTTTTCTCAAAGGAACAGGGACACATGAAATCGATTTTAGTAAGTTTCCCATTAATAACCATAGCATCCATTTCGTTACACCAGGACAAGTTCATTTGATCTCAAACCATCAAAACGCTCAGGGATATATTCTTGCATTTACAGAAGAATTTATGGCACTCAATAGAAAGCTGCCGGACGTGAAAATTAGTGAGTTTTCCATACCATACCTGGACATGACTGTATCTGATTTTAAGTTTGTGTGTAATACCTTGGAGGCGATTAAACATGAATATTCATATCCTGGAGAGGCCAGCGAGGAAATCATAAAGTCTTGCCTTTACATCATTATTCTAAAAACAAAAACACTTCATAACAAAATCACAGAAACAAAGGAGAGAATCAATCAAAACATGAATGTTGTTTTCCGATCTTTCAAGGATCTGATAGAAAAAAATTATGTAACAAATCAGGCTGTAAATTACTATGCTGATCATCTTAATGTAAGCCCGTCATACCTCAATAAAATTACCAAGAAAGTTTGTGGCAGGACTGCCAGTAGTCTTATTAGTGATAGAGTCATACTGGAGGCCAAGCGCTTGCTGACTTTTTCAAATATGACCAGCCAGGAAATCGCTTATTATCTGATGTACAACGACCCTTCTTATTTCAGCCGGATGTTTAAAAAGAAAACCGGATATTCACCCACCCAATTCAGAGAAATGAAGCTTTAAAAGTACCAGCTTTTTACTAAATAGTGCATGTACAGGCCAGGTATTTTATTGTAGGTTTAAGTTTAATAACCTGAAGCTAGCTTAAGAATTGAACTAGGAGCTGAATAGTAAGTATTTATTGTCAAATACAATCGTTTAGCTTTAAAAAATAAGAAGTGCTAGATACCAGCTTTGGATCTCGGTTTTTCGGAGTTGTCAAAAATCTTAATGACTCCGGGAATGAGGTTACGTTCGCATTAGAATTTTTTGCCAGATCGTTTTGAGAGCTTGTAATATTTAGTGGCAAGCCTTCGAAACTCATAAATTTTTTCTTTCTCCAAGCTACAAGGAAGTTCGCGATTCACATGTTTAATCTTAATGAATACAATTATGAAACACTTTTTTCGTGTCGCATTCTTTTTTTTGTTGGCAAAGTGGATTTCAGCCCGGTTGAGCTTGATACTCTTTTGGGCTTTAGCACTAATGACAACTGTACATGCTCAAAATCTTCCAATGGTAAAACATATCGATGATTTGCCATTTTATGTGCCACCCAGAGATTTTCTATTGGATGGTAATTCACAAGAATTGGTTAACTACCCGGGAACGGATTATCCGGGATCGAACCAGATGGCTTTTGACAGCCAGAACCGCCCTTATTTGTATATTGAAAGAACGGCAGCATATGCAGGCTACCTGTTGACATTAAGGAACGGAGTTTGGACAAAGATTCATTTTAGGGATGTGGTGAATGCCGCCATGAAGTCCCAATTCAACGCTCCCAGCGATTATGACTATGTATTTTCAATTCAGGCACATTCCAATAGCTCCATACACATCGATGATGATAATGCCCTCTATATGGTAATATGGGTCGCTAATGAATCTGCAACAACAGCAGGACGTTGCATATTGGTGTATTCCAGTGATATAACCGTTACTAATCCTGCTTTTACTGTCCATCGTCTTTTTTCAGAAACAGAAGCAAAACGATCCGCTATTGTAGAGGTGAAAACAGGTTACAATGATACTTCCGTAACACCTGCAATAGGTGTTTTTGGTGATAATTTTGGTGTTTATATTCCTACCAAAAATCCGGACGGTAGCCTGAACTTAGGCCAAAGAATTCATCTTTCCAATGAAGCAGTTACAAGATTTGTACATTCCGGAGGCAGGGCCTGGGCAGTTTCAAAAAATGGTAAAGTATTCGTTGCATGGCAGGGAAGTACAATCCCTAATACAACCACACCTGAGAATGCTTTCTGGATTGCAGAAATTGACAGGTCGACAAGAGTAGCGACAACAAAATATCTTGGACTTGGAGAAGGTTTTAATTCTCCTAAACCGGATAACCACAATTTCCCTACGTTGTCAATAGACAGTCAGGGTTATCTGCATTATATTAAAGGCTCACATGGCCCCGGAGGTAGTCTTGATTTTCACTATGGAAGATCTCCAAATCCATATGCTATTAGTGGTACCTGGACTTTTCATGACTGGGAAGCCAGTGATGCTACCTATAATTCTACTGTGATAACAACAAGTGATAAAATTATTTGTACAGCTCGGCGGACATGGCAATGGATGGGATTTAGTACTAAGTCGAATAGTAGTTCAAATAACTGGTCAACATGGAAGAATGTTTTTGTAACAGATCCACCTTTTGGAAATTATGATGGCGGCTCCCTATACAATGCGCCGGCTCAAAGAGAAGTAGTCGATAAGAATGGAAATGTGTATTATCAAGCCTGTTTGAGGAATTTTGATTTCTCTACTGAAAAAGAATACTTTGCCGCTCAAACAACTGTTTCCTTTAACGCAAATGTTGATTCAGTTCGTATCATGACCAGATACGATTATCTTAAAAGAATCATCAATGGTAAAAATGTTCAACGCATTACTTTTGAACCTGCGGATGTGTCTTTGTTCGATTCACCGGTTACACTCAGCGCTTCGACAAATGTACCGGGTGTATCCATAACATATGAGGTTATTAGCGGTCCTGCAACAGTTAGCGGTAACGTATTGACACTTACGGGAATCGGTGAAGTGGTATTAAAGGCAAAGAATTCAGGGAATGCTAACTACTATGGAGATGAAGTGGTTAGAACTATTCAGGTTACAGATAACACCTACAGCCTGTTACCGGAAGCGGATGCACATGTCCGAAGTGGGGCCTATGGTAATGATAACTATGGCACCAACAATGCACTGATAATCAAAAAAAGCAACGATGGTGACGCTTACACCCGCCAGGGCTATTATCGTTTTGACCTGTCATCAATAACCGGAATTATCACCAGTGCCAAATTGAAACTCGTTCCTTCAGGTAATTCTGCCAACGTTGGATCGATCAATGTTGCGGTAAAGTTTGTAACTGATGATTCCTGGAGCGAGACGGGAATAACCTGGAACAACATGCCCGCAGTGGGGAGTGTACTTGATACTAAAGCAGGAAGTACCACAGCTACTGAATGGGATGTTACAACGCAAGCTCAAACTGAAAAGAGTGGTGATGGTAAACTTTCATTGCACATAGAATCTACTATAAACAATGGTGAATGGATACATTACCACAGCAAAGAAGCCTTTAACGCCTCCGTTCGCCCGGTTCTGATTGTTGCAACTCAACCTGCCGGAACTACAACAACAGATCTATCGGCGGAAGCGGATTCCTTCGTTCGCAGTGGATCCTATGGCAATGACAATTATGGAACAGGTAATATATTGATAATCAAGAAAAGTTTTAATAATGATTCTTACAACCGACAGGCCTATTTCCGTTTTGATTTGACCTCGATAACAGGAACCATTACCAGTGCTAAATTAAAGCTTGTACCTTCAGGTAATTCTGCTAATGTGGCGTCATCTAATTTCGAAGCAAAGTTTGTAAGTGACGACTCATGGAACGAGACAGGGATAACCTGGAACAACAAACCAGCTTCAGGGGGTTTACTTGATACCAAGGCAGGAAGTACAACAACTACCGAATGGGATGTTACAGCACAGGCACAGTCCGAAAAAGCAGGAGATGGAAAGCTTTCGTTGCTGGTGCAAGGTGTTGTAAATAATGGCGAGTGGATACATTACCATAGTAAAGAAGCCTCTGTTGCAGCCAACAGACCGGTACTTGTTGTTACCTATCAATCCGGTAGCAGCGGATCCGGGGGAAAGGCGGAGCCATCAGTATTTTTTGGGACACATGATAATTCCAGAATATCAATTTATCCCAATCCTGTCAAAAATAATTTTACAGTTCATTCCAAGGAGAAAATTGATCATATCGGCATTATAAATTTGTCCGGACAATTAGTGCAAAAATTTGAAAACATTAATTCAAACATCTATGATTTGAATGTAGAGAATTTGCAGAAAGGAATGTTTTTACTAAGAATTATAGCGCAGTCAGGATCATCGCATGTTCATAAAATTATAAAAAGGTAATCAAATTTAGTTAACGCTCAGTGTACATTGTTATACTTTGGAAACTCCCGAAAAAGGTGAAAAAGGAGATAGTTTCATTGTTCTCATTGTAATACCTAAAGAAAGTAATGTGACCGGTAGTAGATTTTCAGAGGTAAGTAAATGAATTTATCATAATACGGACCAATCCAATTGATTTTAACCTTTCGAAAGGTAAACTTTTTTGACTGTCCTCAGATCAATATAAAATCAGTGATTGTCACAGGTATCATTATTAACTGATGAAAGAGATTACACACAATGGAAGAAGTATTGCACACTGATTTTGCTCTATCATTTTAAGCTTATACCATTTTTTAACCATCAAAAAGTACTATGAAAACATTAAATAAAAGTTTAGCCTGGTATTTTCTGTTTCCAACAAAAAACCAGATGCTTTATCAAGGAAGAAAAGCGATCTCTCTATCAGCATTTGTATTACTTTTAGGTGCCTTTTTCAATATTGTATCGGCACAGAATGAAGCGCCCTTCCAGATGCCCGCTAATGGAAATGAGGATCAGATATATGATGACCTGGATTATTACCATTTTTCTGCAGCAGCCTGGGATAGCCAGAACCGGCCTTACGGATTTAATATCAATAAGGAATTTGGATATATCCGTACTTTACGCAATGGCATATGGAAAGAGATCAATTACCTGGACGATCTTCAAAGCGCTCACCCGGGAGAAACCATTGCCACAGCGAATGGACCACTTGATCATGGGGCCAGTCGGATCAGTATCACTTCTGATAACCATTTGTATATGACCCTGCAGTACAAAGTTGGTAGTGCTAATCAATGGGCAATACTTTACCTGGACGATCTTGAAGCGCACAATTTCCAGGTTATTAAGCTAACAGGAAGTATACAGGTGGCCAACGTAGAAGAATTCACCGGTCACAATTTGAAAAACGGTGATACGCCTGCAATACTAATTACCGAGAATGGTGAAACATTTGCCCAGTTGGGCTGGGACCCCTGGAAAAGTTATCCATGGACAATCAGTAGTGTGAATATTCTGAAATTAGCCATTCCTTATAGGGATACAAATGGGACCATCACCCTGAATTATACTACCATAACAACCAGAGGAGGTGCTACAACTATTCACTCCGGTGGTAACAGTACACTTGTCACCAGGGGGAGCAAGACTTATGTTACCTATACAAAATTTGACGAAACAAAGATCAACACCTTATACCAGGGTAAGAATGATACCCGTAGTGTTAACCAGGGATACATTGCTGAAATAACGCGTCCTGCAACAGCGTCTGGTACGGCGACCATCACAGAGCGGTATATGGGACTCCAGTTTCCCTACGATGCTATTGATTCACATAGTCAGGGTGCCATTGTTCTGGACAGTAATGATAAACTCCATTATATTCCCGGAGATCATGTTCATGCAGATAAATATTACCGAACTACGCATGCCATCACTGATGCACAATTCAATATTTCAAACAACAGCGAATGGACACAATATGGCACAATCATGTCCACCGCTAATCAGGACTTTAGCTATGAAACCCTTGTGATAGATGATAATGATCAAATCCATGTAGCCTACAGGCAAAGATCAGCCAGTGCAGGAATACAGAGAGGCCTGTTCTATAAAAATGCAAGTATTAGCACCACAAATTGGGGAACAGGATATGGAACCCAGTTAATTGCTCCGCCTTCTCCATATCATACAAATGGGACTTATATAATTTTATATCATCGTTTATGGATGGACCGGGATAATCATGTGTATTTTAGTTCTACTTTTTATGATGGAGACAGCGGCCCAAACGGCAGGTACCCAAGAATAAATGGATATAGGGATGGGGGCAGTGGTAATGGTACCTGGAAGGAGCTCAATCGCTATCGGCATCTGGAGAATATTAAAAATGGGAAGACAGTACAGCATATCTCCTTTTCGATGGGTGATCAGAGTTTGGCCAATTCACCTGTAACACTGAATGCTACCACAGATGCTGCAGGATTAACGATTAGCTACGAAGTGGTCAGTGGGCCGGCAACTGTTAGCGGAAATACATTGACACTCACCGGAACCGGAGAAGTGACCATTAAAGCGAAAAACTCAGGCAATACGACCTATTATGGCGATGAGGTGCTACAAACCTTTCAAGTCACATCAGGATCAATACAAAGTCTATCACCGGAGGCAGATGCTTACGTACAGGATGGTGGCGCTGCCAATACTAACTTTGGAACCGGAACAGCATTGACTGTTAAAAAAGACGGTACCGGATATAACCGTCAGACGTATTTACGTTTTGATCTGTCCTCCGTATCAGGGACAATTACCAGCGCTAAGCTAAAACTGGTGCCAAGTGCCAATGGTTCGACCATTAGCGCTACCACAATCCAGGCCAAATTTGTAAGCAATGACAGCTGGATCGAGTCCGGTACGAATAGTATTAACTGGAACAACAAACCTGCTGCCGGAAGTGTTTTGGACAGTCAGACCGGAAGCCCTTCTGAGACAGAATGGGATGTCACTTCACAGGCAGAAGCTGAAAGGAACGGAGACGGGAAACTGTCGCTGGTTTTGGAATCTACCGTGACTGGAAGTAATAACTGGATAGTTTACAACAGTAAAGAAACATCGAATGCTACACTAAGGCCTGTGTTAATTGTCAGTACAAGTTCAAGTCAGAGCTTATCAACAGAGCCTGAGGCTGATGCATTTGTGCGCGATGGAGGCTCATCCAATGCAAACTTTGGGACAGGAACAGTGCTTACTGTCAAGAGAGATGGTACGGGATACAACCGTCATGCCTATTTACGTTTTGATCTGTCCTCTGTTTCAGGAACCATTACCAGTGCCAAGTTAAAAATGACACCAAATTCCAGCGGCCCAACCATTGGCGCTACCACAATAGAAGCCAAATTTGTAAGCAATGACAGCTGGATCGAATCCGGCGTGAATAGTATAACCTGGAATAACAAACCTGCCGCAGGCAGTGTGCTTGACAGCCAGACCGGAAGCGCTTCCGAGACAGAATGGGATGTAACAACGCAAGCTGAGACCGAAAGGTCAGGGGATGGGAAACTGTCGATCGTACTGCAATCCACGGTTATAGGCAGCGGAAGCTTTGTAGGATATCACAGCAGAGAATCATCCAACACAACGGCCAGACCAACATTGATTATCAGTACAAGTGGATCAACAGCGAGAAATGCCAATACTATAGTGTCAACTCCTGTTAAAGAAGCACTCGAAACTCAGGAAGAATCTATAGCTGTAATAGCTTTATACCCCAGCCCGGTAAAGGATCATCTGACTTTAAGAGGTAATCTCAAGATTGGCACAAAAGGAAAAATCCTTTCATCGCTGGGGCAGATCATTTCCGAATTTGAAATAACAAGTAGTACAAATGCTAACATTGATGTGACATTAATTCCAAAAGGTATCTATATACTTAGCTTCCTGGATAATCAACTCCGGAAAATCAATCTGAGATTTATGAAGGAATAGAAGTTATTGGTGATTAGCTTGAAGGGGCTCTCTTAAACCATAAATCTCTATCACCTTATGAAGTGTTTGGGAGCCCTTTCAAATTTTTATGGCTTGGCTTTAATCAACAAGAGGGAAGCTATCACTGCTGATTTGCTATACGAATCGCCTTATACCAGAGCATAAATAATTAAGAAGATTATTTATGGATAATGGTTATGCTTCCTGTGAGAAGAGCAAGTCTCCTGTTTTAAGATAGTTTTGGTTGAAGGAAAGGTGTATGGTTCTCTAAAAACTGCACAACGTAATCTGTACTCTCAGTATGGTTGTTTTTATTTTAAGTAATGCATAAGAAAAGCTATGGAATTTTTAAAAGGAATTGAGCTAAGTTTGATCACCCAAATAATATCATTGGCTTGTTTGTATCTTATTGATTCGGAGTTGAAATCGAATAAAATTGGTTCATTGGGAGAGAAATTGAGATCCAAAATAAAGATATTCAAATACATTATTATGGGTACTATTGTGGCGACAGCCTTGCTGGGTCTTTTTGGATATTTATATCCAAAGTAGATTTCTTCTTAAATAGGGAGTATCACCTGGAAAGTACTACCCGCATCGAGTTTACTTTCAACATGGATACGACCCTTTAGTTTCTCTACAGCCTTATTTGCCAAATACAAACCAAGTCCGTTGCCCCTTGAATTTTGGCTGGCCTTATAATACAGATCAAAAATCCTGTTTAGATAAGATTCGTCAATACCAATTCCATCATCCTTCACTTCCATGATCATGGATTCGGAAGTACGATAAATCCTAATATGTACATCATGTTCATTGCTTCCCTTTTTGCAAAAATAGATCGCATTTTCAACCAGGTTATCCAGGATAATTTGAACCAACTTAGAATCACCTTGATAGTGACCGTTTTCAGGCAGCTCAGTGTGCAATTTTATACCAAAGCTTGAGATCAGTGGTTTATATTTATTTTGTACGCTATCTATAATTTTACTCCAATCAATGGTTTTATTTACCACACCGTTTTTATTAAGCTCAAGGGCCATTTGAAGTTTGTCCAGCATGCTGTTCATACCCACAGCTGTTCCTGCTACTTTATCACCAATAGACTTTACCTCATCACTTATGGCAAGGGAATGGATCAAGTTTGAGAGTCCCAGGATGGTCACTATCGGACTCCTCATATCGTGAGAAGATCTGTATAAAAAGGTATCTAATTCTTTATTGGTATTGAGTAATTCCCTGGTACGTTCTTGTACTGTTTTTTCAAGATTCTCATTTATTTTTTGTATTAGGTGGTTTTGTTCACTCAAAGCCTTGCCTTGAGCAGCTAGTTCCTCCACTTGCTCTTCTATCCGGTTTTTTTGAGATTCAATTTTCTCATTGTCTCTCTTCCTTCTTTTTGTACTTCTATAATAATTTATTGTGAGAAGTAGTAATAATAATACCAAACAACCACCTCCATATATTACCAGGTTTTTATTTTGTATTTCCTGGTCCATAACCTCTCTTTCTTTGGTAAGTAAGGCAATTTCTCCCTGCTTTTTTTCTGATTCAAATTGTGCATGCAATCTGGTTCTCTCTCTTGCTCTAAGACTCTTCTGAAGAGAATCTTTATAGTAAAAATATTTTTCCAAATGGTGAAACGCGTTTTCATAATCACCAATCACATTAAAATATTTATAGTGAGCCTGGTAATACTTGGGAATTAACGGTACTTCCAGATTGTATATATTGACTAAATAATTAAGGCTATCCAAATAAATCTTAGCCAGATCAATTGAATCTATCCTTGAATATAGGTCGATTATATTGCAGGAAGCATTGGCAGCATTACTATGAATGTTGTGCTTCATACTCATTTTAAAATCTTCCAAAAACAATTCAATTGCTTTTGGATAATTATTCAACCCCCGATATGCCCTGCCCAAATTCCCCTTTATCAAACCTTGCCAGAAAGCGTCTTCTCTTTCGATAGCAATTGCCATAGCCTTGTCATACTTTTCTATAGCTTCATTAAATCTTTTTAGATTGGTAAATGTTACGCCATAAGTATTGTAGGCATTCATTTTTCTCCAGTTAAGATCTCCGGCAAGCTTTACCGTATCTAACTTTTTATAATTCTCAAAGAATAGATCGAGTAATTTTATAACCTCTTCATGATTAGTGGCCCAAAATTCCAAACTTGCCATTTCTTCGTATATCAGAAGACACGCATAATAATCTTGAAGGGAATCGTATTTTTGAGCTGCTCTCAAAAAATAATTTAAAGTATTTAACTTGTATTGCTGGTGATTAAAGGCATAAGCAATTTCACGGCATATATATGCACTGGCATGAAGCAATTTATTCTTTTCAGCCAGGGGAAGAGTGGATTCCAATAAGGCTATTTGTTCTTTTTTTTGTGCTAATTTTTTGTGAACATCGGCCTTTAATAATGGAATATAAATTTGTTGAAGAAGATTTGGATTATCGGTGATGCGCTCAATTCTTTTCACAATGGAAAGTGCTGCCTCTCCATCATAATCTTTTAGCTGTTTGACAATACTGATAAAAATTGGATGAAGAGCTTCCTCATTCTTTCCCTTTCCGAATTCCTGTATAAGGCTATCAACCTTGTATTCCTGAGCATTACTATGTCCGGTTGAAAGAAAATACAACCATAAAATCAATAAAATGCAAGACCTCTTTTTACTCATTGATCAAAACTACTTTGAAAAGCCAGTGACTATAAGGCAGTAAGGGATGGACCATCAACTTCGCAATTTAGAAAAAAATGCCCTAATATTAATGCAACTACTTAATTATCAGTCATATTTAGTGGTTTTTTGATATTAATTTTCTTGATCTTCAATAACCATTTGAAAAATAAGCTAATTGAAAGAAACATTTCGATCAAACTACCTTATTAATTAAGGCATTGATCACTTTTAAGTTTGAAGTGTGTGCTATTGTGAAAATGCCTTTCCCTCATTTGTTGATCATGGGATGACCTGGCTATTAACGATTGCAGTATAAATTTTGAGAGTGGTTGTTAATCCATTGGGATTCAAAGAGTTTCTTTGTTTTCAAAGTTCTCTATGAAAATAGCTTTTCAGCATTTAGAAAAGAGGTATATGATGTTTCATTATTTCATTCCAGTGTGCTATTCCGATTCATAGGTGGGTTTTCGGATATTTTTTTAATTGTCCGTCACTTGGAATGGTTGGGTGAAGTTCATTTCTGAGCTTACAAATACGGTTCAAATAGTTATTTTGATTTATTCGAACTTATAACTCCGGTTGTAATTTTTGTTGTGTGCTTTAAACCAAAAAATCAGCTAGTAAAGAATCCTGATAGAGCTTCTTCATAATCTTAATTGCTATTCATTTAATTCCTTAAGAATGGATTCGGCAACATCAATGACCTCATGATACTTTTTCAAGATCAATCTTGAAAAAAGAATTTGAAAAATTATCCCAATTGGAACGATGAACCAGTAGACTACCAGGTTGATTTCTTTGATAAGATCCCTGTCATTGATAATTTTTTCAAAAAGAAGTATTGAAATAATAAAAATCAGAATGGCAAAGTAAGAACCTAGCTTTATGATTGCCAGGAACTGTTTTTTGCCCAAAGCATAATCTCTCAGTGACTTTTTAAAGGTAGTGCCTGCAATATCAATGCGTTTCAGGTTTTTTATGGATTTCAAGGATAGAAAAGGTAAAATGATCAGAACCAGAACAGCCAAAATTCCACTCATTGTTAGATACCAAGTATCCAACTTGTCTAAGTTCCATAAGATGAAAAGTGCCGTTAAAAGGGTGCAGAACAGCCCAATTCCCTCTGAAAGGGATATAAAACTCAATGTTTTGGAAAAACGCCGTTGTGCTATTTCTTCAATTGAATTATTGGTCAATATCTTATGTTGTTCTATTTTGAGGTCTGCCTCTCTCCAAAGAGTTCTCATTTGTTCGAGTTCCATAATTTTTTATTTTGTATTGAGCTGAGATTTCAATTTTATCTTGATACGGGATAGGCGTGTGCCTATATTCGTTGGAGTAAACCCTGTTATAGTGGCAATTTCGTCATGGCTTTTGCCTTCAAGATATAAAAGTATGATTCCCTTTTCTATCACACTGAGTTTCTGAATTTGTGCATACAAAAGGGTCATTTCTTCCTCCATCAAACTATCTATTTGTTCCATTTTATTTAAAAGGAAAGTATCAATAGGCACCTGTTCAATTCTTTTCTGCTCCCTTTTAAATTGTGAAATGGATGTATTTAATGCAACCCGGTACATCCATGAACTAAATTTAGATTCGTGTTTAAAGGATGGATGGGATTTCCACAATTGATAAACAATTTCCTGATAGAGATCTTTTCTATCCTCCACATTCGTAGCATAAACGCTTACCACTTTGTATATTATCCCTTCATTTTCTTTTAACTGATGTATGAACTCTTCTTTATGCATTAGAAATTATACCATCTCTTTTATTTATATCTAAATCCTCCTTGTTGAATGCCTTATTTAATATAAATACACCTATGGATATAACAACTATGGAAGCTGCAATTATCAATGTCAAATTCGTAGCTCCACCATATATTTCCGTTAACGTACCGCTTAAATGTTGTTCCCTATCCAGGAATATTCTCAGCACATATGCAGTTAGATTGACTGAAGCATGCATGATGATCGATGTCAATACACATTTGTTTTTGGAATATACCCATCCTATAAGTATTCCCATCGTAAAACCTGTTACAAATTGCCAGGGGTTAAGATGAACAATCCCAAACAGCAAGGCTGAAATAAGAATAGATTTTACAGGAGAATATCTTTTTAACAATCCATCCAAAATAATTCCTCTAAACAATAATTCTTCCAGAACAGGGGCGGCGATCACCATCAATATAAATGTGAAAATACCTGTTTGACCGGCTAGGGTTGCAAAGCTTTCTTTTAAGACTTCAGGTATTGGTATTAAACTGCCGATTGGCATTATTATACCTATCAATAATGCAGCGGACATGATTATCAGATAAGGAAGTACTCCTATGTTTTTAACGGATAAATCAAAAGTTGCACTACCAGTCTGTTTTTTCTTGATAACAGATACGATCCATAATGGAATTCCCATAGCTAAAATAGTGAAAACAAGCTGTCCCCCTTCCACACCAAAAAATGTATTTAAAAATGGAGATATGATCCCCATAATTATAATTGAAAGTACTGCTATTCCCGTAATACCGAAGCTTTGAGCAATGCTTGGGTAAATTGTTGAATTGATTTGCTTCATTTTTTAAGTATTTTTTTGTCGACCTTATAAGTACATTTAAAGCCTAAAAAATCACAAAATCAATAAATTTTTTTTATTCCACTACTGTTAATGTTCTGATAATGAATGTTATTCGCTCAAAGCCGGCGGGGAAATGAATAAATATATAGTGGAAGTTTTGGTTTTTAAATCCGGTAAGGCCTGGGAAGAAAAAAGACAACTATGCTTTGGTTGGATTTAGCCAAAAATAATTCCTTTCAAAAACAAGCCCGAATTGTTTGCAAATAAAAAAGGAGTTAGAAATTTTACTCTCTAACTCCCTAATTTTCAAGCGGTCTGGACGGGACTCGAACCCGCGACCTCCTGCGTGACAGGCAGGCATTCTAACCAACTGAACTACCAGACCAAAACTTTTGAGAACTGCTTCCAGAAGTGTCCTTCAAAGAAGTGGTGCAAATGTAGCAGCATTCATGATTATTTGCAATAGGTCAAACTAAATATTTTTTATTTTTCTTTTAACTGCCTAATAGTCAAAAAAATACTTCGTTTAATTGTCAAAATTGAATTTTGAGAGTATGTTAAACCCAATTTGTTGCTTTCCTTTGCAGAATCATTGCCGTATGTGTGTGCGTTGATATGACAATATTTTTAACGATTAATTATTTGATAATTAGGATACAATTGAAATGAATATTTTGAAGGAAGCCAGGAAGTATACCCGGTCTTAAAGTTAATATTCCATTAATGAATTAAAATTTTATTTTTGTATCTTAAACCTGAAAAAGAAATGCTTTTGGAATTCGAAAAACCTATAGCCGAACTGGAAGAGAAGCTGGCCAGTATGAAGCAGTTGGCTGCAGAGAATAATGTGGATGTAACCGAGGCTGTGAAAACACTGGAACAGAAAATAACTCAGCTGCAACAGGAGACGTTCAGCAACCTTACACGCTGGCAGCGAGTCCAACTTTCCCGACATGCTAACCGACCTTATGCCCTTGACTATATCTATGCCATTACAGATGACTTTGTGGAACTTCATGGAGATCGTTCTGTAAAGGATGATAAAGCCATGGTAGGAGGTTTTGGAACCATAGACGGGAACACTTTTATGATCATCGGCCAACAGAAGGGAAGAAACACCAAGCAGCGCCAGATGCGCAACTTTGGCATGGCTAACCCTGAAGGATATCGCAAGGCACTTCGCCTGATGAAGTTGGCAGAGAAATTCAATAAGCCTATTATTACTTTGATCGATACCCCTGGAGCGGCCTGTGGTTTGGAAGCAGAAGAAAGAGGGCAGGGGGAGGCTATCGCAAGAAACCTCAAAGAGATGTTCATGTTGAAGGTACCCGTTATCTGTATTGTAATTGGTGAAGGCGCCTCCGGTGGTGCCATTGGCATTGGAGTAGGTGATAAAATAATGATGTTGGAGAACACCTGGTATTCCGTGATCGCTCCCGAGTCTTGTTCATCGATCCTTTGGAGAAGCTGGGATTATAAGGAAGATGCCGCTGAGGCACTCAAACTCACGGCCAAGGATATGCTTAAGTTCGGATTGATTGATGGGATCATCAAAGAGCCTTTGGGTGGTGCCCATATGAATCCTAACGAAATGTATGACATTTTGAAAACCGATATTTTAAAACATTATAAAGCATTGGATAAACTAAGTCCGGAAAAGAGGATCGACCAGCGCATCGAAAAGTTCAATGCTATGGGCGTTGTTCAGGAATAACAAGAAACGTAAGATTTATCCTAACCGCAGGTCAAAAAAATGGTTTGCGGTTATTTTTTTTATATGTAGTTTAGGTCAGAAATGTTGACATGGCAGGCTGGGAAATCAAATATGACTTGATATGAACAACGTAAACTGGAGGAACCACCTCATTGAACTTTTTGTAGTTATTGTTGGTATTACCATTGCATTTTCTCTTAACAGCTGGAAAGAAAGCCGAAAGGAACAAAAACTCGAAAAGAAATACATTCAAAGTTTTATCAGTGATATTGACCGGGATGCGGAAGAGCTTGCCAGATTAAGAGATACAACAAGCTATTTCCATCGCATGAATGGAGGTTTGACAAAAGTGCTCGTTACTCACGATTACAATCATGATTCATTGTTTTATTATGTAATTAGCCTTTATTCAATGAGCACATTTTTATCTCAAGACAATACTTATGAGACTTTGAAGGCCTCGGGAAACCTTGAAATTATCTCGGACTTTGAATTGAAAAATGATCTAACCATGTTGTACAATCAACATTATAAATTCATTAAGTTTTTGGATGAAATTCATGAAAGATCAATTTATGATGAGATGTCTCCCTATATTAATAAGAATGTTCGTTTTACCGGCCGGCCTGTTATTTTGAATAAAGAATTTTTAAGTGACACTTATTTCATCAATAAATCATTTTCATCTTATTATTTTTTAAACACCAAATTACGGACATATGAAGATGCTATTAAAAAATGCGAGGAAATATTGATAAAGTTGAAAAGTGAACTGGATAGCTAAAACAGATGAATCTACACATTATTAATACTGGTTTTTTTAAGTTAGATGGTGGGGCTATGTTTGGCGTGGTCCCTAAAACATTATGGCAAAGAACAAATCCTGCTGATGAAAACAATCTTTGTACCTGGGCCATGCGTTGCTTACTGATAGAGGATGGCGATAAACTCATTCTTATAGATAATGGTATTGGAGATAAGCAGGATGCCAAGTTTTTCAGTCATTATTATTTACATGGTGAGGATTCGCTGCTAGGGTCATTGAATAAAAATGGTTTTTCTGAGCGCGATGTTACCGATGTGTTTATGACCCACCTGCATTTCGACCACTGTGGTGGTGGTGTCCGGTATACAAATGGTGATCGTGAAAAACTGGAGCTAACCTTTAAGAATGCGCATTACTGGTCGAATGAAGACCATTGGCATTGGGCGCTCTATCCAAATACCAGGGAAAGAGCCAGTTTTTTAAAAGAGAATATTCATCCTATCCGGGAAAGTGGACATTTGAAATTCATCAATTTGCAGGGAGACTCACCCTTCGAGCAATTTGACATTATTGTTGCCAATGGACACACTGATAAACAAATGCTTCCGAAAATCAAATACAAGGACAAAACGATCGTTTTTGCAGCAGACCTGCTTCCTTCAATGGGACATATACCCTTGGCTTATGTGATGGGTTATGATACCAGACCCCTGGCGACCCTGGAAGAAAAGGAGGTCTTTCTCAAAGAAGCTGTTGAAAATGAATACATCATTTTCTTTGAACATGACCCGGAAGTCGAGTGTTGTACCTTGAAAATGACCGATAAGGGAGTCAGGCTTGATCAGAAATTTTCACTTCAGGAAATATTGTAACTGGATAGATGAAATGAAATGCCTATGGGATGGAGGATAAGAATAATGAGTTGGGCATCTTTGATTAACCTCGGTTTAGGGCATTCCATGTGACCTTTAGAAATAGATTTTATACGCATGAAAATTGGGTTGGCGCTTTCTGGTGGAGGTGCAAGAGGTATTGCACATCTGGGTGTTCTCAAAGCATTTGATGAGCACGGTATAAAGTTTTCGGCAATTTCAGGTACCAGCGCTGGGGCTATTGTGGGAGCTCTTTATGCTTATGGTCATACTCCTGATGAAATCCTGGAGATGATCACCAGGACAAGCTTTGTAAGGTCTTTGAGATTGGCTTTGGCCAAAACAGGTTTGTTGAGAATAGACCAATTAGGAGACCTGTTATTAAAATATTTACCTGAAAATGATTTTGGCTGCTTGAAAATCCCATTAACTGTAGCCGCGACCGATATTGTAAAAGGGGAAACGACTTATTTTTCTGAAGGAGCTCTGGTGAATGCAATTCTTGCTTCTTCCTGCATACCGGTCATATTTGACCCATTGAAGTACAATGGAAGTTTTTATGTGGATGGTGGTATTTTAGATAACTTACCCGTAGAACCATTGACAAATACTTGTGATTTTATTATCGGATGTCATACAAACCCGATAGATAATAATTTTGATTTAAGAAATGTTAAAACACTGATTGAAAGAAGTCTGCTAATGGCTATTAACGGGAATACCCAGAAGAGGAGGGAGTTGTGCCAGGTATTTATCGAACCTCCGGCTCTTAGGAAATATGGGGGTATGGAACTGGGAAAAGCGAAAGAATTATTTGATATCGGCTATGAGTATACTAAATCCAATATCGGAGAATTTAACATCCTTCGATGATCTTTATAGCTGACTTATTTTTTCCAAACGTTTGTTTAGTTAACTTTTTAATTGATTTTTGCAGAAAAATTGAGTGAAGAGTAGTTTGAGGAAGTATACAAAGATCCTTTCACATACCCTCTTCTAACACGTTGGCCCATGATGAAGTTTTTGTCCCTGCTTATTTTCAAGTTAAAAGGCTGGAAGGTTGTTGGTGCTTTTCCTATGGATGTGAAAAAAGCAGTTATGATTGCTGCCCCTCATACGAGCAATTGGGATTTTCTTTATGCCAGGTGTGCTTTTTATATTATGGGAGTTCCCCTGAAGTATACTATCAAAAAGGAGCTCATGAAGTTTCCTTTGAATATATTACTGAAAGCTATGGGAGCCATTCCCATAGATAGAAAACCGAAGCAGGGCCTTAAATCCGGCAAAACCTCTATGGTTGATGTGATGGTAGATCTTTTTAAGGAAAGAGATCAACTGGTGGTATTGGTAACTCCCGAAGGTACAAGAAGCTATGCAAAACGTTGGAAAACAGGTTTTTATCATGTCGCTAATGGAGCAGGTGTCCCAATGGTATTTGGTTATTTGGATTATAAAAAGAAAGTAGCCGGCGTAGGGAGGATCATGGAAGCAACAGGAGATCTTGACAAAGACATGGAAGAAATTAAAGATTTTTATCGGGGCATTACCGCCAAGTATCCCGAAAATGGCATAAAATAGGGTTAGCAATCAGGTCTTAGGTCTCAGCACTCAGGAATTGTTCATAATTCATTCAAAATTCAAAACTAAAAATTCCCTCCATATTATCTTTGTCCATTATAAGAACAAACTCACCTGGAAGGCCTGAACCCTAAGATCTGAAACCTGAAACCTCTTTTGCTCTTTTATGAATTTCATTCAAAAATTTCTATTTTGAGTATATGCTCAGACCAATTTTTAAATTAATCTTTAGAATGATGGGCTGGAGAATAGAAGGGGAGCCTCCAACCAATTTAGACAAATATGTGATCACAGTAGGGCCACATACCAGTAATTGGGATTTTGTAATGGGAGTCATGGTGAGAAGTATAACCAGGATGAAAGTGAAATATTTAGCTAAGCAAGAGCTTTTTGTATTTCCATTTGGGTGGTTTTTTAGAGCTCTTGGAGGTTACCCTGTTAACCGGACCAAGAATACCAATATGGTCGATAATGTGGTGGCAATTTTTGAGCATCATCAAAGATTTGCTATTGCAGTGACGCCGGAAGGTACCAGGAAAAAAGTACAGAAACTGAAAACCGGGTTCTATTATATAGCTGATAAAGCTAAAGTGCCCATTGTAATGGCTGGTCTTGACTACAAAAATAAATGTGCAATTTTTTCTGATCCTTTTTTTCCACAGGGAGACATTGAAAGTGATTTGAGGAAAATAATAGGTTTTTATTCTAATGTAACCGGAAAAATACCGGCATATGGTATTGGAGGGAACGAATTGGTACTTCCTGGGAAAGCCCAATCTCAATAATTTTGTAGTCGATGGTAAGTAATGAAAAGCGGAGAAAATTTTGAATTTTTAATGATTATTCTTCTATTGGAATATATTAATATACTATACAGGTTTTTGCTGATCAAACGCCAAAGCCATCTCATAGCTCAACGCTTCAATCAACTCTGCGCTTCGCTTAATGGATTCTTCAACTGTCATTCCTTCAGGCTGTATGACACATAATCTCCAGGGGTTTATTTGACTGAGGGTAGTTTCAGAAGCCTCATTCCTCCCGGCAATAATTGCCAATGGTATTTTATGATGATGAGCCTTTTTAGCTACTTCATAAACCACTTTATTATGAATGGTTTGGTCATCCAGTCTTCCTTCTCCGGTAATGACCAGATCACAATCAATTAGTTTTTTTTCGAAGTTGGACAGCCGCATAATGGTTTTACATCCCGGTACCAGCGAAGCATTCAAAAAAATCATCGCACCGGCTCCCATACCTCCGGCGGCTCCGCTACCCGGTTCCCGGCTAATGTCTTTTTGAAAAGTTTTAGCAATGATTGAGCTAAAGTGTTTCATGCCATTTTCAAGAAGTTCAACCGCCGAACCGGAAGCCCCTTTTTGCCTGGCATAAACATGTGTAGCCCCTAAAGGCCCGAATAAAATATTATTGACATCCGAAACAACAAATACCTGGAGATGATTGGGAATGGAGATTGCTGATCCACGATCAATGGTTTCAATAAGCCCCAGACTCCGGCCGGTTGGTTGTAGTACACGTCCTTTTTGATCCAGAAAACGAAAACCTAAAGCATGTGCCATGCCAATACCGGCATCGTTGGTAGCGCTACCTCCAATGAAAAGATAGAGCTTATCTACGCCCTTATCTATAGCATCTTTAATGAGTTTCCCTGTACCAATGGTGGAAGTATTTAGGCAGTTACGTTCCGCTATGGCCAGTAGTTCCAGGCCCGAGGCTTGGGCCATTTCTATATATGCTGTTTTTCCCGAAATCTGGTACGAAGCTTCAATAGGCCTGAACAATGGATCATGCACTTTGCACTTAATGGTGGTCCATTCAAGAAAATGGCCCAAAGCTGCTAATGAACCTTCTCCGCCATCCGCCATCGGATGGAATATGGTTTGAATATCGGGATCAAAACGTTTCAGTCCATTTTCGACTGCCTCATATACTTCAGATGCAGAAAGGGA
Source organism: Splendidivirga corallicola (assembly GCA_030442035.1). GTDB lineage: Bacteria > Bacteroidota > Bacteroidia > Cytophagales > Cyclobacteriaceae > Splendidivirga > Splendidivirga corallicola. Next base: position 73,759 of record JAUJEA010000010.1, on the reverse strand, counting down.
GTCTTTGAAATTATCGGGAGCTACTAAGACACGCATATTAGTTCACCACATTTATCGGTTTTCCGGCAGCGAATGCTTTTATATTGTCCGCTACTATATGCATTAACCTGTTTCTTGATTCCCTGGTTGCCCAGGCCTGATGGGGGGTAATCAGGCAATTTTTCATTCCAATCAAAGGATTTCCCTCTTTGGGTGGCTCAATGGTAAGAACATCTAATCCTGCTCCGGCAATCTGTTCATTTTTTAATGCAGTGAACAAGTCACTTTCGTTGATCAATGGGCCTCTGGAGGTGTTGATCAAATAAGAGCCAGGTTTCATGAGTGACAAATAGGTTTTATCTACAAAGCCCTGGTTGTCCTTGGTAAGGGGAAGATGTAATGAAATAACATCACTTTCCTTGAACAATGTATCAAGTGATACATACCTTACGCCAGGAGGTTCCGGGTGAGAAGTATTTTGTCTGTGCACCAAAATATTCATTCCAAATGCTTGAGCGATACCAGCTACTCTCTGACCAATCTTCCCAAAACCAATAATCCCCATATTCTTGTCAGCCAATTCGATAGAGGGAGATAAACGGTAACAAAAGTCTTCCTGATTGCCCCAATCACCATTCATAACACTGGCATTATGATCGGTAGAACGCTGAATTAGCTCCAGCATTAAGGCAATAGTGTGTTGCGCTACGGAATGTGTGCTATAATCCCTGGCATTGCTCACAGCAATACCTCGCTCTCTGGCAGCAACTGTATCAATGTTGTTGAATCCGGTAGCTGTTACCGCAATAAATTTCAGATGGGGTAGTACGTCAATGGTTTCTTTGTTGAGCACTGTTTTATTTGTTAAAATCACATCGGCATCCCTGACACGATCTAAAATTAATTCCTGAGGAGTCCTGTCATAGATTTCCGTTTCACCCAAAGAGGTAATTGGCTCCCAATTCAGATCTCCGGGATTAAGCGTGTAGCCATCCAGTATAACAATTTTCATCATATCTGCGATTAGACCTGAATTATTCAATTCAGGAGTTAAATGTTAGTTGTCTATTGGTTAATCGGTTGATTTTTAGGATACATGCTATGTTTTACATACAAAATGATCTGCCTAAATGGTTATCCCATTCATTTTAACATCGGATGTAAATAGAAGCACAGATACCCGTTTTTCGATTTTCCAATGACGTCAACAATATGCCCAGTCATATTCCGGGTTAAAAGCATAAAGAAATAAAAGAATTCCGAAACCCTTATGACCAACCCATAAAATATTCCATTAATTTGATTTGACTAATCAAACTATTTTTTCTATGTTTAATTTATGATTAAAGAGGAGGTAAGCCAATTAATGGATCTTTACCCCCGTATCTATTTTGCATGTCATACCCGACATGTGGTGGATCCGGATACCAAAGTGAAGTTGACTGCTAATCAGGCCAGTATCCTGGATCATTTGGATGTAGAAGATCCTGAAGGACTTTACGATCTGGCAATGCACATGGGCGTTACGCCATCGACTATGTCTATTACAATCAATAGGTTAGTGGATCTGGGATATGTGCAGAGAGAGAAGGATTTAAAAGATTCCCGAAAAGTGAATCTTACGTTAACCAAGGCAGGAGCGGAGATAAAAAAGAAAAAATCAGTTCTGGATGCCGATAGAGTGGAAGCCATGCTCACAAGATTAACCGTTCAAGAGCGAAAGATAGCACTGGATGGTCTTGGATTATTAGCAGTGGCTGCGGAAATGGAAATGAAGAGCAAAAGCCTGAGTAAAGCCTGGACCAAGAGGGGTTCTTCCAGATGAAAATATGGATTAGATCAAAAATTTGACGAGGAAGTATGCCATGACTTAAAGGTTGATTGAGCAGTATTTGATACCCGAAAAATCATTATATCCACACCAACATTTAAATAATGAATTATGAAATGGTTGTTTATTTTCCTGGGAATCTTGGTACTGCTAATATTAATTGTTTTGATTATTGGTTGGTCCTTACCGGTGAAGCATACGGCTTCGGTTTCGAAAGAGTTTAGTGTTTCCGGAAAAAGGATCTGGAATCTTATTACTCAATTCGACCAGTACAAAACCTGGCGGACCGGCTTGAAAGAGCTTGTTGTAAATGATCAATCGTGGACTGAAACTGATAAACATAATCAGTCTATGACATTTGAAGTTGTCGTTTCTGAAGCAAACCAACGTTTCCAATCGAGAATTACAAATGATAACCTTCCTTTTGGAGGATCATGGACCTATGTTCTGAAAGAGGAAAACGGAAAAACAACATTGACAATCACTGAAAACGGAGAGATATACAATCCTGTATTTCGATTTGTATCAAAATTCTTACTAGGTTATACCGCTACCATGAATGCCTATATGAAGGATCTGGAAAATGCTGTGAACAAATAATGTATTTATATAAATTCATAAACTATGCCTGCAGGATATTCGGGAACCCCCCTTGTCAAGAAACTCGGGATAAAAGAAGGATTTAAGATACATCCTTATAATCAGCCCGACCATTATTTTGAATTGCTTGAAGACTTACCCGAGAGCATAGAAATAATTGAAAGGCCTGAGGATGAAGAACTGGATTTCGTTCACCTTTTTGTTACCGACAAGGACAAATTGGAAGATCAACTATTGTCACTCAAGAAAAAGATCAAAAAGAATGGTATGATATGGGTATCATGGCCGAAAGGCAAATCTAAGATCCCTACGGATGTCAAAGATAGTATTGTCAGGGAGACCGGTTTATCTACAGGTTTGGTAGACATAAAAGTATGCGCTGTGGATGAAGATTGGTCAGGGCTTAAGTTTGTATACCGGGTGAAGGATCGGTGATTAATTAACCCGGGAGAATTCAAACGTTCTATAAAGTTTCCAATTTAGAGAGAAGATTTTAGAAGTTAGATTAAAGACAAAATTCCATTCTTTGTGTCAATCCTATTTAGGGATGTACAGTACACTCATTCAAAATTCATAATTCAAAACTCAAAATTCCACTGCTTGCTAAATACCTACTGCTAACCATTTAATCATTGATATTTTATCATTTTGATAGATTATTTTGGGTGATTAGATAAATTGCGCTGTTATTTAGTATGTGTTCCAATATAGTATTGAATAAATGATAGTGTTAAGAAATCCAATTCTAGTTTTAATATGTCTTTATTTGTTTTTTGCCTCCGGTTGTGAAGTTCAACGTCCTGAAAGGAAGTTACTGGTTATTCATGATGGCAAGGAATTGACCAAAGCAGCCGCAGACAAGTTAATTAAATCATTGGATGCTATTCAATCGCAAGCGGACTTGAGCTATGAGATTCGCAACGATTTAACCCTTTTAAAAGAAGATTCACTGTATGATTTCAGTACGATACTGCTGGCCTTTCAATCCATCGAATCTTTTAACCCCACCCAGCAAAATGCACTCGAACGATATGTTCAGTCGAACGGAGGGCTGATTTTGTTTAAAGAAGATTTTAACAAGCTTTATTGGCCATGGCTATATAAAGCAATGCATGGAGGTGGCGGCTCAGAGGACTGGCAATCCTTTGTATTTGATGGAGGAAGAGTTTCCGTGTATCCTGGAGAGATCAATGACTATATCAATGGAGTTCGGTCCGATCAATTAGCAGCTGTGCTCGATTTTTCCATTGGAAAAAACAGTGTTTCACTGAATGCGATTCATACGCCAGTTGCCCCTGAGGATAACCGCTTTGTTTATAGTGTACTGGATGATAATATCAATGAGCCCATTCAAATGGGTGTTTTACCGAACGGGGATGTTTTATTCATTGAAAGGGAGGGGGCGATCAAACTTTATGAAGCAGATAAAGATGAAACAAGATTGCTTACCAAAATGGAAGTGCATACGGAGGGAAACTATGAAGATGGTTTGTTGGGAATGACGATAGATCCGAATTTTCATGTTAACAATTATGTTTACTTCTATTATTCTCCGGTGGGCGATGAAGCGAAACAAAACTTATCAAGATTTGTACTGCTTGGAGGAGATAGCCTGCTGTTAAATTCAGAAAGGATCATTCTGGAAGTTCCGGTACAGCGGGAAACCTGTTGCCATTCTGCCGGTGGAATGTTGTTTGATAAAGATGGGAATCTATACCTGGCCACAGGCGATAATACCAGCTCCAAAGAATCGGATGGTTATTCCCCCCTGGATGAGCGTTCTGGTAGGGGACCTTTTGATGCACAAAAGTCTTCCGGAAATACACATGACCTGAGAGGCAAGATATTAAGGATAAAGCCGCACAAAGACGGTTCATACAGTATCCCAGATGGGAATTTGTTTCCTAAGGATGGTTCTTTGGGAAGACCTGAAATTTACGTAATGGGTTGTCGGAATCCATACCGTTTTTCTGTAGATGCGAAAACCGGATATGTTTATTGGGGTGATGTTGGTCCGGATTCCGGAAAAGACGGAGCCCCCGGACCCCAAAGCTTTGATGAGTGGAATCAGGCAAGAAAACCAGGTAATTTTGGCTGGCCTTATTTTGTTGCCAATAATAAAGCTTATCGCGATCTGGATTTTGAAACGGGCGAACTTGGGCCGTATTTCGATCCTGAGGCACCAGTGAATGACTCTCCTAATAACAACGGAAGCAAGGAGCTTCCCCCTGCTCAGAGTGCTATGATCTGGTATCCCTATGGAGAATCCGAGGAATTCCCTATGCTGGGCAAAGGATCCAGAAGCGCCATGGCCGGTCCTATTTATTACAAACCGAGAAGGCAATCCTCAACGGCCTTTCCCTCATACTATGAAGGTAAGCTTTTTATCTTTGATTGGGCCAGAAGTTGGATGAAACTGGTTTCTTTTGATGCAAACCATAATATGGAGAAAATAGAACCTGTTTTGCCCGAGGTAGAATTTGCTAAACCGATTGACGTGGTATTTGGTCCTGATGGAGCGATGTATGTGTTGGAATATGGAGCCAATTATTTTGCTAATAATGATGATGCGAAACTGATAAAGATAGAATATGCACAAGGAAACAGGCTGCCCGTTCCAACCATGGTAGCCGATGTTTCGGTAGGAGCGGCGCCTTTGAAAGTGAATTTTTCGGCACAGGGTTCGTATGATTATGATGAAGAAGATAAGCTGAATTACAAATGGATATTTGGAGATGCCGCTAATGGAACCGGTGAAGGTATTCAAGCTTCGTTTACCTATCAACAACCGGGTATTTATCGTCCTCAATTGGTTTTATATGATTCCAAAGGTGATAGTGCAGTTACCTCGCTGGAAATAAAAGTAGGTAATGCTCCTCCTACAGTCGAGATAGCCTTTTCAGGAAATCAGTCCTTCTACTTTGATCAAGGAACATACCCTTATACAATTGAGGTGAGTGATCAGGAAGATGGATCCATTGAAAATGGTAAAATATCCAGCCAGGATGTTCAAGTGAATTTCAACTATCTTGATGAAGGATATGACCTAGGCTTGTTGGGGGCTGATTTCTTTAACCTGGGATCTGCCGGTTCTTTAAAGGGGAAAACATTAATAGACAATAGCGATTGTAGGTCTTGTCATGACCGTGTGAATAAATCTATTGGCCCCAGCTATACGCAGATTGCCGAGCGATATGCAGCGCAATCAGGAGCCCGGGATATGTTGGCCAGTAAAATTATTGAAGGAGGCAGTGGAAATTGGGGCCACAGTATGATGGCAGCTCATCCGCAGCATACACTTGAAGAGACACAAGAAATGGTCGATTACATCATGGCGATAAACGATGGATCAGGCAATCAAGAAATGTCTGTTTCAGGATCTTTACCATTGAACCGTCATTCTTCGGAAGGAGAAGGACTTTACGTATTCAGTGCACGTTATACAGATAAAGGAGCTAATGATATAGCACCATTGACCACTACCAAAACCATGTTACTTCGAAATCCTACCCTCGAGGCGGAAGATTATGATGACTATGATCAAATCTATCGATTAAGGCCTAATGGCGGTGACTTCGGTTATATTTCCAATACCAGAAATGACAGTTATTTCTCCTATTCAAACATTGATTTAAGCGCAATTACCAAGCTTAGATTTAGGCTAAATCCGATCAATGGGGGGGAGATCTCAGTTAGATTGGGCAGTCCGGAAGGTGATGAAATTGGATCTTTATCTGTAAACAATTCTCAAAGAGGTAATTGGATCGAAAGCGAGGTAGTGTTAAAACGGACTGAAGGATTCCATGATGTTTATTTCGTTTTCAAAAATGAACAGATAACCGAAAGATCCACTATGGAACTCGATTGGGTTCGTTTTGAGAAATAGTTTTAAGTGAGCTTAGAATAGAACAACAGCCGGTATTGGTCAATGCTGGCTGATACCTATCCCTCACCTTAGCATCGCTAAGACAAAAAAAATTGGCATATTTAATATGCCAATTGTATTGACCAATAGTCCTAACTTTTTGCCAGGACTATTCGAGTACGAAATCAAATGTCTTTTTACGATAATGTGGCCCCAACTTTTTCCAGGAGTTTTTTGGTGGCCATAATACCTTCCTCTTCTCCTATTTTGCCTCCTTCGTATTCGATCCCGATATATCCTCTATAACCGGCATCTTTTACTATTTTAAGCATCCTGCTATAATCGGAATGGATCTCATTTCCTGCATCATCGAAATCATGCGACTTGGCACTAACACCTTTGGCAAAAGGCATTAATTCTTCCATCCCTTTATAGCGATCATATTCTTCCGCACAACCTCCGTCTCCATATTTAACACAGAAGTTGCCAAAATCCGGTAACGTTCCACATCTTGGATTGTTGACTTGCTTCATCACATCTGAAAGCCATGATCCATCCGACGAGTAACCTCCATGATTTTCTACAATCACGTTGATCTCATGTTGTGCCCCAAATTCGGAAAGTTTTCCAAGTCCATCTATGGCAGCCAGTTTTACATCTTCTGCTGTGCCCCTTCCGGCAGCATTGACCCGAATGGAATGACAGCCAAGGAATTTAGCAGCTTCAATCCATTTGTAGTGATTTTCAACAGCTTGTGTTCTTTCTTTGTCAGAGGTTCCTCCCAGATTACCTTCACCATCGATCATAATGAGAAGATTGCTCACACCATGATCATCAGCTCTCTTTTTCATTTCTTGCAGGTAAGCCTCGTCTTTTGCTTTATCACCAAAAAATTGATTCACATATTCAACTGCACTGATACCAAAATCATTCTTGGCTTTGGCTACGAAGTCCAGGTTATCAAGTTGTCCGCCCTTCAATGCGCGATGGAGTGACCATTGGGCCAATGATATTTTAAAGAATAACTCCTTTACAACAGCTTCTTCTGCCTGTTGTTCAGCAGCTTCTTCTTTCTTAGCGGCGCCGGAACAACCATAAAACAATGATGGTGTTATGCCAATGGCTCCATAAGCGGCAGAATATTTTCCGGCCTTTTTTAAAAAGTCTCTTCTGTTTGTCATACGATCAAGGTTGATTTGTGGGTTTTGAGTAAAATGGATATTACAGTTATTTAGACTCCGAAATATATCAAATTCCCTTATATAATGAGTAATATTCAAAGATACATTTTAGGATTTTTCCGGTTTTATGCTAGTATTATTAAATCGCAGGAGGTGATTTAATATCAAAAATCCTGTATGCAGGGATTCTGCTTTTGGACCATAAGCTTTCCTTTTGATATAGTATCAAGTCTTTGTTCTTAGTCTTAGAGTCAATGTCATTAACTTAAGCCCTATCGAACAGAAGACGTCATTCCTGTGAAAGCAGGAATCTCATTTTTAGAAGTTTAAGCCTGATTGAGATTCCTTATCAAGCAAGGAATGACGCTTAAGTTAATGGCATTGGTCTTAGAGTCTTTAACGTGGGATTGCGCAAGTACTTATGATTAAAGCCGTGGTCTCTCAGGTAACCAACCCTAAGGTTTCAGACATTTTGATCCATGAAGAGAAATACCAAAAAAAAGAACTAATTTATTTGACAGGAGAAGTGTCAGACACCTCTCCGCACCCTATGAAATCATAAAACAGGATGAGTAAAATTTACACATTAGCATTTAGTTGTAGCATACTTCAACCTAAACACCTTAACGCTTCCGCACTTCAACACAATACCACTGCCTTTCCAATAACACCTCAAAGAAATCTCTCTGATTTCGTTTCGGAATTTTAAAAGTGAAAGCCCTGATAACTGGTAATGAAAATATAAGAACGACAGAAGGGTACTTTATTGGCACATTCTCTTATATGTTTCAGCGGCGTTGGTCATTCCCAGTTTGAGTGCCATGCTCATATCCAGACAAGCCTCTGTTTTTTGTTTCAGGTTAAATTTGGCGACACCGCGATTGTAAAAAGCCAGTGCATAAGTGGGGTTACGATCAATGGCCTGGTCATAATCGTGGATGGCTTCCTGATAAGCTTTAAACTTAACTGAAATATTTGCTCTGCTTAAAAGAGCTCTCTCATGGTTTGGGTCAAGAGAAAGCACTGAGGTAAAGTCTTGTTTAGCAGTTTCAAGTTCATTTAATTTTTCTCTTGTAAGGCCTCTGTTGAAAAGAGCTACAATGTTATCAGGCTCCAATGAAAGTGCCTTATTAAAATCGCTAAGTGCACCCTGCATATCATTTAAGTTGAACTTGGCGAGACCTCTTTGTACATAGGCTTGGTGAAATGAAGGATCGCTGTCAATAATATCACTGTAGAAATCAATAGACTCAAATCCGGACAAAGATTCACCTGCAATCAGAGACAGATTGTATTTTGCTAATGAGTGATCGGGATTTAGCTGAATGGCTTTTTGATAGTCATCTTCTGCACCATTAAAATCTCTTATGCCTTCCTTTGCCATACCTCGATTTACTAAATAATCAGGATTGCGGTTATTGATATTGATGGCTTTGTTAAAATGAGCTATGGCTTGTGGATACCTCTCCAGCTTTGTATTGGTTAAGCCTAAGTAGTTTTGGATTTCGGCTTGCATTGTTTCCATGGTACTGATACTTCCAATACCGGAATTGCTGGAGGACAGTTGGAAAAAGACGGCTTGTGTTTCACCTGTTGGTAGTTCCAAGAGGTTTTCGAAATCCGGTAGCGCATACTCATACTGTTCTTGTTTATATCGCAAAACACCCCGGGAGAAAAGTGCTTCTCTTAGGTCAGGTTGCATATGTAACAGAATATTATAGTCTAAAAGAGCTCCTTCAAGGTCGTCGAGCGATTCCTTGGCCATGGCTCTTGAAAAATACGCATCTTTGAAATATGGATCTTCCCGGATACAAGCGTCGAAATGGGTAATAGCCATGACATAATCATCTTTTCCAAGCGCTTTTTTCCCAAGCTCAAATTGTTCCTGAACCTCTTTGCTGCTTAAAGGTCGGTATTTATTCTCTTGAGCATTAACCGAAAATTGAACAAAAATAACCAGGTTAAGGATGACTAATAATTTCAGTTTTACCAATAAGTCATTGTATTTCATATTTCAAAAACTTTGGTTTTCAGGTATAAACGATTATCTTGAAGAATAGTAGAAGACATGAAATCGTCTTATGCCGATGATGTTTAAAATCTAAAGCTTGAGATCGTGTTATGTCTTATACTCTATTTCAGACCTGAAACAGTATGAGGAGAAAACTGTTTTACATGATGGCTATTGAGTCATGATCTGATTGTTTCAAGTGCTGATTAACCAAGAACAGGTTGAGTTCTTTTGTTCAATTTTTTGTGATTCGTTTCATTGATCCATCGTCCATGTCTCAGCATTGTGATCGTGATCCCCTCCGGATCATCTATTTGTCCTCTTTTACAATTTACTGAATTTTTCCCGGAACTAATATTAATTAAAACATTTTAACCTAAACCTTTTTATCTATGAAAAATTATTTAGTTGAGCTTGTAGGCACCTTTTTTTTGGTGCTTGTAATCGGACTCACAGTGATCGACCCTGGTGCAGGAGCCATGGCAGCACTGGCCATTGGTAGTACATTAATGATTATGGTATATGCTGGTGGACCAATATCCGGAGGACACTATAATCCCGCTGTAACCCTTGCCGTTTGGATGAGGGGTAAGTGTGATGCTAAAGATGTGGCACCTTATATGATCTCGCAGGTAATAGGTGCTTCATTAGCAGCTTTTGCTGTTGATTACCTGAAAGGTGGCCCGGAAGTAGCTGCAGGTACCATCGAAATTGGTCCCGCTATCCTAAATGAATTACTGTTCACTTTTGCCCTTTGTTTTGTTGTGCTCAATGTAGCCACTTCAAATAAGAGTGCCGGTAATTCTTATTTTGGCCTGGCTATTGGTTTTACAGTATGCGTTGGGGCTTACGCTGGTGGAGCCATCTCAGGTGGTGCCTATAATCCTGCGGTAGCAACCGGAATTTCACTCATGGGATTGAGTTCCTGGGCCAATATCTGGGTGTTCCTGGTAGGAAATTTTGCTGGAGGGATTTTAGCTGCTCTCCTATACAAAGCAGTGAATCCTGATGAATACGGTGGTGTGACAGAATAGATTTTCTGTTTTTTAATAGATTGTTTCCTCAAGCAAGTTTCTTTGTGGATATTTTGTGTAAAAGTTAATCGCCTGTTTACCTTTTACATGCATAATTCATGGAGAAACTGCTTTTATTTAAAGTAACCGGCCAAGGATCTTATTAGCAATAATATTGATGTGTGTCCTGAACAGATTTGGAACGAGTTTAATGATGATTGAAACTGGTTCTTTTTTGATACTCATTTTCTTGAAATTTAAGAATTCAATTTTTTGATGAGGGCTGGTTGAATACAGTGTTTTATTTTTAAGCTGAGATAAGGCCTGAATTAATTTCAGAATAAGTGATATCTTCAAAAGAGGATCTATCAGTATCACCCTCTGTATTGAATAAAAGTATTCTGGAGTTTTGATTGATCCCTAAACTATTTCTAAGAGGCACCAATTCTCTATCATTAAAAATAGAAAGTATAGCTGCCAAACCTGCTGCTCCTGATTCTCCGGATATAATGCTCGGATCGTTAACGTGGGGATAAAACAATTGCCTCATAGCCAGCTTACTGTAGGAATCTGAGATTGTCATGAAATAGTGAGCCGAATTTTTGAGTATTTCCCAGGCAAGTACAGAAGGTGTTCCACAGTTGAGGCCAGCCATGATCGTTTCTCCGGTTCCTTTGGACTTAACCAAATTGTTTACTCTTATGGATTGTAACAGACCATCAGAAGCCCTTGGTTCAACAATGATTATCTTAGGAACATGTTCACCATACTTTTGACGTAAATACCAAACCACGCTAGCAGCCCAGCTGCCTACACCGGCCTGCAAGAACACAAAGTCCACCTTTGATTCTTTGTTTTTAAAAAGTGTACTTTCAATTTCCAATAAGCTGGTGAGATAACCAGACATGATCCATTTGGGTATCTCAGTGTAACCTTTCCATGAAGTGTCCTGGATTAAAGACCATCCCTCTTTTTCGCTGGCTTCAATAGCTGCTAATATACTTGAATCATAATCACCCCGTACCCTTTCTACGATCGCACCATATTTCTCTATTTGTCGGATCCGCCCCTCTGAAGTATAGTGTGGAACAAAAATTCTCGCTTTGCAATTAAACAGTTTTGACGCCCAGGCAAGTGCTTTACCATGATTTCCATCCGTGGCGGAGCAAAACGTGGTTTCTCCGGGATACTGCTTTAAAAATCGATGTATCGCATAAGAAGCACCCAACCCTTTAAAGGCGTTGAGACCAAATCTTTTAGATTCATCTTTTATCCATATCTCACCAACATTGAGGTGATGAGCTAAACTCTTTAATGTTATTAATGGAGTTGACTTGTAATTCGAGAGTGTTTTATGAAATGTGAACACATTCTTAGGGTCATCCAGTTGTGGTAGTACAGGACTATCCACAAAATCAGGATTGAATGCGTGACAACATTTCGAATTTAAAACTTTCTCCATACTTCCTTAGGTCAACTTTAGTGATATACTAACAAAGACAATTAAATGAAAGGCTCTTCTCCGAAATCAACTGTGTCCTCATCAAACTCAGAAAACCCGTCGTCCATACCGAATGATAAGTTTTCTTCGTTGATCATGTCTTGCGGACCCAGTACTCTGACATCGTCGAAGTTCCTTTGCGCTTCAGAAGTACTCATGCGAATTAAATAATATTCTTCTTCAGTTTCAAATGGTAAGGCAGAAATTCGCTTACCATTCTCATCCTCGCATCTGATCAGGTTGTCAGCAAATCCACAAGGATATTCTTCTATCAATTTCAAAACGATCTCTTTTGGTAATTGATCAAATTTTTCGATAATAGTTTTCTTCGTCATAGCACCTAATATTTTGTAATTACTTATCCATTCATCAATCGGAAATAATGTAAATTTTTAACTTGTTAAGAGACATGGAGTTAAGTAATATGCATCTTTTACCCCAGTTCAAAGTTTGATTTTTTATCAATTTTAGAGCAAAACAGGCACAAAGAAAAAACAAATATGGGTGGTTTACTGTACACGTGGTGAAGACAGGCTTTGTGAAAAATCAATGTGAAAATCGCTTAACGCACAACATATACTATTAAACTTATTGCTACTGAGAATGAGTTTTTTATGAAGACCAAAATGGATAAATAAGAAATACGGCAAAAACGCGCCAAATTAGCAAAGACATCGAAAAGAGGCTTTAATCTTGCCTATACACGGGGCTATATTACATCCCAAAACGGGAATCATGAAAAAATCAAAATTATTAGACGGATAAAATGCCTGTTATCATTGATGTGAATGACCAAATATCATTTCAAGTGGTGAATTCCCTGGTAACGCATTATCGCTGAACTACCATCTTTTTGGTGAAAACCTTGTTGGCATGTTTCATTTGATAGTAGTAAATGGCATTTCTTAACGAACCCGTGTCAATACGTAGCTCATGCTCACCAACCGGGATATTTTTGTTAATAAACGTTTCAATTTTCTTTCCTTGAAAATCAAATAAACTAACTTCCAAATGCCCGCCAGAGGATCTGAATTTGATTGTAGTAAAGTTGTTTGCAGGGTTTGGATAATTTTGTCCCAGAGGTGATGCGTCCGTGATCTCATCTTCCAAACCTGTAACATTATCCGTTTTAATGACTGGCAGGTATTGGAAATCCCGGAATAGGAGCGTGGAAATAACCTGCTCATCCACGCAGAACCAGTCCTTTAAAATTGAGCCATAAACAGATCTGAAATCAAATTGCATAGGTAAATTGTCCTCTTGATCCAATGATGCCGGAATTTCGGGATTATCACCCTGCAGGATTGGGTTAACGGATGTGCCAAAAACAATGACCGGCCCCGAAGTGCCATGATCCGTTCCATAGCTTATATTTGACCTGATTCGTCTTCCAAACTCTGAGAAAGTCATTCCCACAACACGATCTTCATGACCCAACAAATTCAGATCATCCTGGAAGGCGAGGATTGCATCTGACAGTTTTTGTAACAGGTCTGCATGTAGACCAGTATCAGTCCCGGTTCCCATTTGAATTTGCTCCGCATGGGTGTCAAAGCCGCCAAGACTGACCACATAAATGCTTGTTTGAAGACCGCCTGCGATGAGCTGAGCTACAATTTTCAATTGATCTGCCAAGGTGTTCTCACCTGCTTCAGGATACAGAGAAGAAAGGTTTTGTGCTTTGGAGGCGGCATCACTTACGGTTTGTAAATATAATTGTGTCTGTAATTGTGTTTGTCTTATAAAGCTTAATTCATGACCATAATTGTTATCGGGTACTTCTCCGAAATCCTCACCATTTAGGTTATAAAGTGCGTCATTGCGGCTAATGGCAATGCCCATATTGGTAATAGGTCCCTGGCATGTAGTGGACACGATTGCTCCCATGGTAATGGCCAGCGGATCAGGTGTATTGTCATTGGGGAAACCTTCGGGATATTCAGGGTAATCACGATCAAGATATCTTCCCAGCCATCCTGTTTTTATCACCTCATCAGCATCAGAGGCCGAAACCATGATCTCGGTTGACCTGAAATGAGAAAAATTAGGATTGGGATAACCTACCCCTTGTAAAATGCCTATCTTCTTTTCCTGGAAAAGCGAATGGACCGAACTCATAGAAGGGTGCAGTCCGGTATCATCAATTAATGAAATGACTTTTTCCTCCGGTATTAATACATTGGACCTTGCATTGAATAAGTTACTATACTGATCCAGGGGTATAATCGTATTGAGGCCGTCGTTTCCTCCGTTCAATTGAACTAATACAAGTATTCTGTTATTTTCCTCGCCGGTTGTTACAAACTGTTCAAAAAAGGAAGATTTGCCAATGGCTCTGATTGGTACACCCCCCATTAGGAACGGTAATGTAACCGCTGGAGCCGACCTTTTTAAAAATTCTCTTCTTTTCATGGATCAATATTTAAGATAATTGATATTCAGCCATGGATAACATGGTGCTAAATAATGCCCTTAATTTTGAACTGACGGCAGCCAACTTGTTCGGATCATCAGGATCACTTTTGTAATTGTTCCATTCCACAGTCCACTCGAAATCCGGAAGACCAGGTATCAAAACTTCCTTCAGAAAATCCTTTTGATCCTGAATCAGGTCAATGGAGTATAATAAGTCAATTAACTCCTGAATTAGGATATTTGGATCACTTGGTTGACTCACACTTTCAGCCATGGCAATCGGATCAATACCCAATATAAAGTCTCCTGATTCATATCCAGGTCCAAGCGTAAAGAAGTTGGTCAAATCTCTTTTGAAGGGTAAAGTAGCGGCATTTATCCAGATCTGATAAAACTGCGGCTCCTGATAGTAAGCCGGCCAACCTGCCACGGAAGGAGGATCGCCTAGTCGCTGTTCTTGCAATAATGCAAGCAAATAAACGAAACGCCAATTGGCGTATTGATTTATAAGATCAGCATTGTCAGGGAATGCAACATTGAATTGCCTGAAAAAACCAATGGTCAGGTCCAAAGGACTTTTGATTAGACAGCCTCTGTTGGCTTCATCAAAGAAGTGTGCACTATTGAATAGGGTGGTCAAAACTGGTTTAAGTTCATAATCGTTATCAACCATGATCTGAGCCAGCGGATCAATGACCTGTTGCTCGACCTGATCATCAATTGTATAATAGATGAACCACCTGTATAATTTTCGGCAAATGAATCTTGCCGTCTCCTTTTTGCTGAAGATCATCTCGATCAGATCTATATATTCCTGCTCTTCATTATTGGAAAGAACAACATTGTCAAAAGCTGATGAGAATTGTTTGTCGCCTTTGTCGTGTTTCTCTGAAATATAATTTGAAGTGTTGACAAGGTAATCGTTTACCCAGCCGGTCAATACTCTCGCTGCGGCCAGTACATCTTGTTCAGTATAGTTTGTGTAGTCTCCTTCTCCAATCTGCTCTCCTTTTCCTATGGTGAAAAGTTCGAACAATTCCCTGGCATAGTTTTCATTAGCAGCACCAACCTCATTCAGATTGCCATTCAGATAGACCAGCATGGCGGGATTGATGGTCATTTGTTTTGTCAACTCTTTGAAATTTCCCAGCGCATATTCTCGCAATAGGTTATTGTAACTGTATAGATGTCTTGCTTCCACCACAATTTCAACCTGTGTGACAAAATGGTTGTGCAGGAACAGCGCCATTTTTTCTCGTAAAGTGAGGTTTTGATGAACCATGTGTCCCATGGTCCAGGCTCCCAAAGAATACAATTTGTCCTGATTGAAATCAAAATCTCCGGATTTGTTTACCCATGTTTGTCCAATGGGAACCCCGGTATATCCATCCCGCACGTTCAGTGGAGGGTCCGGTAGTGTTTCATCCTGAAGCAATGATGTTACAAGATCAGGTAAAGTCATGGATGAAACATTGGCCAGATCGTTGAAATTTATACCAAATGTAGTTCTTCTAAGTAAATGAGCTATTTCCTGATTTCCCCAGCTACCGGAATAAGGTTCCAAACCTGTATCGGTCCTCGCTTTTTCCTGTCTTTTGGAAGATACCTTTTTCTGAGATCCGGATTCAAAGTTGTTGCTTTGCTTGGGAGGATGGCTCCTACCTGTGATTAGCTTTCTGACAGCTTCCGGTGTGAGTGCTTTCATAGTGCCGTTTGTTTGACAAGCCTTCGGATGATAAATAATTAGACAACAATTTGGAAAAAAGGTTTAAGTATTACCATCTTTTTTTATGCCATAAGTTACATCGCTCATTTGCAATAGTTTAGCGGCCTTCATAATTGTAAAATAATGAATCAATGCCATTTAGTTTAGTAAAAAATCGTAGAGCTTTCAGGTGTCAGGTTTCAGCCTGGATGATGTTTTTAAGCCTGCCAGAAATTATCTGATACCTATCATATAAAGATCTGAGGTGTTGAAGTGTTAAAGTTTCGTTGCAATGGTAATTTGTCATTTGTAATTCAGGTCGCTTCGATCATACAAGATGTACTGACACCATAAAGGTGTCTGACATCGGTACTATCTGAAATTGTGTTGAGGTGTTGATGTAATTAAGTGTTAAAGATGGTTCGTAATTCATCATTTGAAATTCGTAATTTATTCATGATTCATAACTCAAAATTACCATCGCTTATCTCAATTTGTAATAGGGTTGCAAAACCATGGTGAGACTGAAACCTAATACCTAAGGACTTAACTTAGTGGGACCAAATAAAGAATACAAAACATCGATTTAAACCTTTGATCAAAACTTAGAGGAGATTATGTATAAACAGAATTTTTATACTTCAACCCGCAACACTCCAAGACTTCGACACTTATTATTATCTTTGCGGCGTTAGAGGCAGACTCAAACTGAGCGTTTATTTTGAGTAAGGATAATTAACCTAATCATGACAGAAAATAAAGCAGAAGAAATAGAATCTTTAAATTTTATTGAACATATCATTGAGGGGGATATAAGCAATAACAAAAATGACGGAAGAGTCCATACACGGTTCCCCCCGGAACCCAATGGTTATCTGCATATTGGGCACTCAAAATCTATCTGTCTTAATTTTGGTACTGCTCAAAAATATGGCGGTAAATGTAATCTCCGCTTTGATGATACAAATCCGGCAACTGAGGATACTGAATATGTAAATTCAATCGAACAAGATATCAGGTGGTTGGGTTTTGACTGGGAGGACCGCGAATTTTATGCTTCCGATTATTTTGATCAGCTCTATGATTTTGCCGTCCGACTGATAAAAAAAGGTAAAGCTTATGTAGATGATCAAACCGCTGAGGAGATCAGTGCTACCAGAGGAACACCTACTGAAGCAGGAAAAGAAAGCCCCTACAGAAACCGTAGTGTTGAAGAGAATCTTGATCTCTTTGAGCGTATGAAGGTTGGTGAATTTGAGGAAGGTTCTAAAATATTGAGAGCTAAAATCGATATGAGCTCCCCCAATATGCATTTGAGGGATCCGGCTATCTACAGGATCAAAAAAGCAGCGCATCACAGAACCGGAGATAAATGGTGTATCTACCCCATGTATGATTTTGCTCATGGCCTTTCCGATTCTATCGAGGGCGTAACACACTCCCTTTGTACACTGGAATTTGAGGTGCACCGGCCATTGTATGATTGGTTTTTGGAAGAGCTTGATGTGCATCATCCGCAGCAGATTGAATTTGCCCGGTTGAACCCAAGTTATATGGTGACCAGTAAAAGAAAGTTATTGGAGCTGGTCAATGGTAATTATGTCAATGGTTGGGATGATCCAAGAATGTCCACTATTTCAGGATTTAGAAGGAGAGGGTATACACCGGAATCCATCAGGAATTTTTGCGACAAAATTGGCGTAGCCAAGCGAAACGGTATTGTAGATATTGCTTTGTTGGAACATAGTGTACGAGAAGATCTTAATAAAAGGGCTCCCAGGAAAATGGGTGTATTAAACCCATTGAAAGTGGTTATTACCAATTTCCCTGAAGGTGAGGTTGAAATGATGAAGGCAATTAACAATCCTGAAGATGAAAATGCAGGCACGAGAGATCTCCCTTTTAGCAGAGAGATCTATATTGAAAGGGGAGATTTTATGGAGGATCCACCAAGAAAGTTTTTCAGGTTAGGACCTGGAAGAGAGGTACGTTTGAAATATGCTTATATCATCAAATGTGAGGATTTTGATAAAGATGAATCCACAGGGGAGATTACCACATTGTATTGTACTTATGATCCTAATACGAAAAGCGGATCAGATACAAGCGGAAAGAAAGTAAAAGCTACCTTGAGCTGGGTTTCCGCACAACATGCTGTGGATGCTGAGATCCGTTTATATGACCGGCTTTTCACGGTGGAGGATCCGACGGGAGATAAAGAAAAGGATTTTAAAGAATTTCTTAATCCCGATTCGTTGGCAATAATTCAGGGAAAAGCAGAACCAAGTGTGACTTCCTTAAAAGCATTGGATCATATTCAATTTGAAAGGCAGGGATATTTCAATCTTGACCCTGATTCCACTGAAGCTAAGCTGATATTTAATAGAACGGTGACATTGAAAGACACCTGGGCTAAGTTGCAGAAGAAATAGCTTTTTAATTTTGAATCTTCAATTACGAATTACGAGGGGATAATTATGAGTTTTTAGTTTTGAATTTTGAGTTAAAAAGGGTACAATAATTCATCATTCAAAATTCATCATTCAAAATTCATCATTCTTTCATTCCATGGGTACCCCATTCAGATCTGTTGTGAGAATCTCGCTCATATAATCAAAAAATGGTCTCATGTTATTGAACCCTTCTGCCAGGAGCGACACGAAGTCTTCACTCAGTGCCTCGGCATCCGTAAAACTGTGTTTTAAGAGAAATTGTTTGTAGCGAAGCAGATCAATGGAAGGATGATCCTTTTCAAAGCCTTTGGGAGCTGTTTTCAGGCAAGAGCCACGAAGTGATCCAAAATAATCTTTAAATTTTTGATCATCTAAGATCGCTCTCAAAGGTTCATCGTCCTGGGCTATTTGTTGGCGAATATGTTTAAGATCTTCGGCATTGGGTCCGAAAAAGCCACCCATGATAAAAGTATTTCCTGGCTCGATCTGATAATAATACCCACCTCTTAACCATTTTGTGGCTCTTCTCATACCACCTCCCCAATTGCTTTTATACGGAGTCTTATCTTTTGAAAAACGGACATCTCTGTAAATCCTGTAAAGACTTTTTTTTCCTGAAGCTGTCTCAATATTATCGTATTGATTCATCTCGTGGATCAGGTCTTCTGCAAATGCAATGACATTTTGATGGGCCTTCTCGTAGTCTTTTTTATGAGCGTTGAACCATTCCCGGTGGTTGTTTTCTTTGAGTTGTTTTAGAAATTCAAATGTATAAGACTGAATAAAAGTATTGCTCATTTTGCGAGGGATAATGTGAATAACAAATCTAGGTTAAAATGCTGTGGGATTACTTGAAATTAATTGAAATAAATTTTCACAATACATAATAGAACACTGTAATACCACCTATCGATGTTGTTCATACAGGTTTATTGGAATGGCTTTTTGTAACCCCAGCATTTCTTCCTCTGTCAAGTCCGGAAGGGAACTGGTTTTTATAGCTGATTGCAACTGATCCTGTGTTCTGATGCCTACTACCGCCGATGAGACCGCTGATGAGTAGAGAATGAATTTAAGTGCCGTTTGCGTTTCGTTCCTCCGACCATTCGACATAGGGGTCATAGCCTTTTTTGCTCTTTTAACTTCCTCCGAAGTGTAATTCAAATAGGGGACAGGGGTTTTATCAACCAGCAGTCCTCTTGCTAATCCTCCTCTTGCCAATACACCGATATTGTGCTCTTCCAAAAGAGCAAGGCAACTTTCTTCCGGTCTGCGATCCAGCAAACTATATTGTATCATCACACTGCATATATCGGATCTTTTGACATACTCCCTGATTACATTAGGCCGAATAGAAGAGATCCCATAGTGCCTTATCTTTCCAGCTTCCTTAAGTATTTCAAAAGCTTCAATAGTTTCATCAATAGGATCATCAATGGTGCCTCCATGAAGTTGATATAAGTCTATATAATCTGTTTGTAAACGTTTTAAACTGTTGTTAACAGCCGTGAGTATATAATCTTTTCCGGGATTCCAATCCCAACCCTCGCCGTTGTCACGCCATTGATTGCCAACTTTTGTGGCAATGTAAACCTTGTCACGAATATCTTTCAATGCTTTCCCTACCATGATTTCATTCGTGCCCTTTTGATACAGATCAGCAGTATCAAAGAAGTTGATGCCTTGATCGAAGGCGCTGCGAAGCAATTGAATATCTGCTGCTTCGTCATTACCTAATGACATACAACCAAAACTTATCTCGCTGATCATCAAATCCGAATTGCCAAGTTTACGGTAGTTCATGAAAAAGACTTTGGGTTTTAGTTATGAGTTTTTAGTTTTGAATTTTGAGTTTTGAATTTTGAGTTGAAGCATCATCAGTTATACTCTTCTAAATATAGTCTTCCCTTACTCTTTTCAACTTAAATACTCTAACACTTTAACACTCTATTACTTATTTCAATCAGAACCCTAATCCCGCCTGTGTGGCTGGTGTAGCAGGAATTTTTAAATCATATCCCAGCTCTTGATTAAGCTTCTGGATGAAATGCGCTGAAAGTAAAGGTGATTCTTTTTCAATATTTTGATGTACGAAGAAATATAGCTTTTCCAGGCCTTCCTCTTTCCATTTTTTAATTCTCACCAGCCAATCATCCAGTCTTTGGTAATCGCTTTCATGGTTGGCACCAACGTAACGGACAAAAGCAGTGGTAGTAGTGTGGCGCATATGCATCAAATCCCTTCTTCCGGCCGTATCAGTGATAATGTTTGTGATGTTGTTTTTTTCGAAAAGATCATAAGTTTCCTTAGCCACTGATGCATCATTGAACCAGGCAGTATTCCTCAGCTCCACCGACAATGGAATGTCCGCAGGCCAATCTTCAATAACTTTTTGCAACCGGTCAATGTCCTTGGGACTGAAATTATTGTGCAACTGCAAAAAGGCCATGCCCAATTTATCCTCAAAGGAACGTTGTGATTCACAAAATTCTTCTACCAGCAATTCTACATTATTAAGTCTTTTTAAATGACTGATCACTTGATTCACCTTGGGAAAGAATTTGAAATTATCCGGTGTTTTATCCCGCCATTTAGCTACCTGTTCAGGAGAATAAAAATTATAGAAAGTAGCATTGAGTTCAATAGAATTAAACTGTGTTGAATAATAGGCCAGCTCGTCTTTCGTTCCGCGGGGATAAAAACCTTTTAAATCCTGTCGGTTCCACTTGGCACAACCAACATAAACCTCTGTAAGACTATTAGGTTTGCCCTTTTGGAGTACCTTAAGACCATCTGGATGATCATCAGGCAAAGTAAAATCAATAACTTCTGGGTTGTCAACACTTCCGAATTTCATACTTGTTAATTTAAGCTTTCTAAAAATAGTTCTCTTTCGGTAAAAATCAATGAATTACAATGAACTCAAAACTCATAGCTAAAAATTCATAACAAAAATTCCACATTGTTATCTTTACCTTTGGATAAACTGCCAATGTATGCTGGAAAGTAGAAGGGTTTTTCAAAACAAATACCTGTTCAGACTGATCTTTGCTTTCTGGTTTTTAATTTGTTGGGTCGAAATGGTAAGAGCCTATGCTTTCTCATCAGGTCAAGGCATACTATACAAATGGGATGGCATTATCAACTGGCCTGTTTCTTTTTTTTTGAGTTTATGGATCCTGAGTTTTTTGATACTCGATTTGTATTTGCATACCAGAAATTCAACCAGAAGACAATTTTTATTAGTACATTTTCTCGCTAGTCTCATCTGTGGAGTTACTAACAAGATACTTTCAGGCATCATTGGTATATTGTTGGAGCGATTGTTTTTGACCTATGAGACATATACCTGGGAGGGATTGATTTCTCATTGGAAAGAAACGTATCCCGATTTCATATATGGTACACTATTATATTGGCTATTTCTGATTATGTTATTGGCATTGGATTACTATCACAGATTCAGGAACCAGTATACCTGGGGATTGGAGTTAGAATCCAGGCTGATGAAATCGCACCTTCAGACCTTGAGAATGCAACTTAAGCCACACTTCTTATTCAATGCATTGAACACCATTGCCATGATGGTCAGAAAAAACAATAATAAGGAGGCGGTCAATATGGTATCAGGATTGAGCGATATGCTGAGAAGTTCGTTGGCAAGAGAAAACAAACAATTTGTTTCTTTTGAAGAAGAGTTGGATCTACTTAAAAAATACCTGTCTATTGAATCTGTTCGATTTCAGGATCGCCTGGATGTTCAATTCGATATAGATGAAAAAACATTACCGTGCAAGGTGCCTAATTTATTGTTACAACCCATTGTCGAAAATGCTTTTAAACATGGCTTAGCCAAAACCATCGGGCCTGCGTTGATCAAAATTTCATCAATCAAGAAAAATAACCATACAGAGATGTCGGTATTCAATACGGGCTCTTCATTGCCTCCTGATTGGGATCTTAACAGTAGTAAGGGAATTGGTGTATTAAACACCACACACAGGTTGCGCAGGCTTTATCACGGGACTTTCAAATTTCAGGTTTTCGAGCAGGACAATGGTGTTTTATTCAAGATTACATTGCCTTTTCAAAGAATATGAACAAGATCAGAACGATTATCGTGGACGATGAGAAAGAGGCAAGAGAAGGGCTCAACCTTCTGTTGGAAGCTGACCATGACATCGAAATAGTAACCACTTGCAAAAATGGACTGGAGGCTATTAGCGCCATTGATGAACTTAAACCGGATCTCATTTTTTTAGATATCCAGATGCCGGGTGTCAATGGATTTGAGGTGCTGAATAGTATTTCAATAACTCCACTTCCGGCCGTTGTTTTTGTTACGGCCTATGATCAATATTCTTTAAAGGCCTTTGAAATACATGCTATTGATTACTTGTTAAAACCTTTCACTGATGAAAGATTCTTTAGTGCTCTGGAATTTGCCAAGCAACATATCAGGAATAGAAAACTGGAGAATGTCAACGATCAATTGAAAAATCTCTTAGCACATTATAAGGAAGAGATAAAATTTGATAAGGAAAGTGCTGTTCTTAATGAATCTGCCTCCGGTAATAAGATTTTCAACGATCGACTTATCATCAAAGCTGATGGAAAAATCGTGTTTGTCCCTCTAGGCGAGATTATCTGGATTGAGGCTTACGATTATTATATTAAGATCCATGTGGCTGACCGGTTCTACCTGGTTCGCGATAGCATGAAAAAGATGGAAAATACCTTACCGTCCAATCAATTTATAAGAATACATAAATCAAGTGTTATCAATCTTGATTATATCACGGAGTTGGTTCCGCATTTCAACAATGAGTACATTGTGAAACTAAGCAATGGAAAAGCTTTGAAGGTAAGCCGAAGTTACAAGGATAAGTTGAAGGGAATTATTGAATGAGAAGAGTAGCAGTCCAACAACCAGTAGTGTAAGATCATGGAAATAACAGACTTCGAAGGAATTACGAATTGTAAATGACGAATTACGATGAGTAATGTGACTTCGGAACGTCAGCACTTGGACAACTAAATTTTTTAGTTGGGTGAAACCCTTTTGACTAAAATGGAATCTAATTTTAAAACAAGCACCCTTAACCATGATAAAGAACTACATTAAAGTTGCTTCACGGAGCATGTACCGTAATAAATCCTTTACTTTTATCAATGTCTTTGGACTGGCCGTTAGTATGTCGATCTGCCTGGTGGTGATTATGATGGTCGCTGACCAGATGTCCTATGACAGATATAATTCAAAGGCAGATCATATCTATCGTATTTGTTTTGATGATCTGAACGAGGATCATATGTTCAGTGCTATGGCCACTTGTGCTCCAATGATGGCGCTTACACTTCAAGATAAATATCCGGGAATTAAACAAATAGCCAGATTATGGAGGGGGTCCTGAAAAAGTATCATTTGATTTTTTTAGAAAGGCTGATTGCCTTGTTTAGTCAAGATTTTAGATAAAAGACTCTGAAAAAAAGATAAATGCTTTGGCTTTTATCTTTTTTTCAGAGAAATAAGACGATCAACTTTGCAAGCTTTTAATTGCATAGATCAAGAAGATTGCAAAGTTTGTGTCATAGGATAAAGTAAAAAGATAATGATATTAATTTTACAAAAGCAAGGTTTAATTGCCGGGCTTACACCTATATGTTATTAGTCTTTATACTAAATTCTTGCTACTTATTACTGTAGCGAGGGATTTTTTAGGGAGGACTAATCAAGAGCCTAGTATGTTCAAGGCTGAAACATAAAAATCAGGATCAACCTTCAACCCTGTTTTACCTGCACGTAGCTTTTTACTATTCCACTGATCTGTAGGTTGTATCCAATGTGATTTTCCTGAAATAATTATTTTGACCGGCATGTCAAATCCGGCTACTACATTTGCCCAGCGATATTGCAATTGGCCATTTTCAAACATGTATTCCAGAACTGGTATTCTGGTATCTCTTAGGTATTGATTGAAGAATGCATTTAAATCCCTGCCGCTTTGCTGACTCAGGTAATCCTCGATTTGCTTGGAGGTAACTGTTTGATGATAAAAGGTTTTATTTAATCCTCTTAATATATTTCGCCACTTTTCATCATTGTCTATAACTTGCCTTAAGGTATGCAGCATATTACCTCCCTTATAATACATGTCACTTGAACCTACAGCATTAACCCCATAAGGAGCGATGATTGGTCTATCGTTTCTAATGGCTCTTCTTGTTCCCCGTACATACGTCGCACCGGCTTCCTTTCCAAAATGATATTCAACAAACAGGTTTTCAGAATAATTGGTAAAGCTCTCATGGATCCACATATCCGCCCGGTCTTTGTAGGTAATGTTATTGGCAAACCATTCATGACCGGCTTCATGCACAATGATAAAATCAAATTTCAATCCCCAGCCCGTTCCGGACAGATCTCTTCCTAAATATCCGTTTTGGTATCCGTTCCCGTAGGTGATGGAACTCTGATGTTCCATACCGAGGTAGGGCGCTTCAACCAATTTAAAACCATCCTCATAAAATGGGTAGGGCCCAAACCAATGCTCAAAGGCTTTTAGCATCCTTGGAACTTCTGTAAATTGTGCCTTCGCCTTTTCCAGATTATCTCTTAATACATAATAATCAACATCCAATTCTCCTTTTTCTCCTGCATATTTTTCAGAAAAATGGACATAATCACCAATGTTAATGTTTACACCATAATTGTTGATCGGATTGTTGACAAACCAGTGATAGGTTTTCGTGCCATTATCATGAGTATCAACACCACGGAATCTACCATTTGAAACATCCATGAGATTCTCTGGAACGGTTATGCTCATGAGCATGCTATCGACTTCATCATACATATGATCTTTACAAGGCCACCAGATACTGGCACCAATGCCCTGGCAGGATGAGGCGGCAAATGGCAATCCATTATTGTCCTTTTGCCAGGTGATCCCACCGTCCCAAGGTGGTCTGATGGCTTCATGAGGCGTCCCTCCATAGAAGATCTCAATATTATTAACAGCTCCTTTGACCTGCTTCTTTTCAAGATTGATGAAATGAGCACTTCCTTCCTGGTCTATGCTAAGAGTTTTTCCATCCTGGATGGCTTTGTAAATTCTCAAAGGTGCCTGCAGGTCTATCTGTAGTACCTGCCCGGGATCAATTACTTTATAACTGACGGTATTGGAACCATTGATCTTTTTTGCTGTAGGATCCACCGAGATGTTGAGATGGTAATAGGTGAGATCCCACCATGCCCTTTCGGGAGTAATGGATCCGCGGATTGAATCTCTGCGATTAAAATGCGTATGTTGAGAGAATATCGGTGTTGTGATACCAATAATTAAAAAAATGATTAAAAAGGGTTTCATAGAAATAGGGTTGATGTTGATACAATATTATAAAAATCGTAGAGATTTTTTACAGAATAATTAATAATACCATTAGTTAAGTGGATTAGATTTTTTTCCAAAAAATGCAACAAAGTTTTTTACCGAACGTTAGGTAATAATTAATTGTCGCACTAACATAATCAGGTTGGTCATTTCCGTTTGGAATTTGGCTATATCGGGAAGAAATTCCTAAGGGAAACTAAAAAATTGAGTAAGCTCTGTGTGGTGGCTTGATACTATTTCTCAATCAAGGTTCAACATAACGACTTTGGAGCGATCTATACTTAAATGGAAAATTTAACTTAAGGTAATTTGGGATACTATCGTTAACCCTAGATCCCAATTTATCATTCTTAGTGACAATACAATTGAATGGAAAATGAAAGCGGTATACAAGGAAGTAGACTATTTTGGTGTGGGAGTAAAGGACAATGATCCCTCTTTTGAAATAACCTTCAGCATAGATAACAATTTGAATATCCTTAAAGTGGTAAAATTTGTTGCCCTTGATCAATCTTCTCTTTTTGTTCCTATTGAGGAGTTGATTCAGGCTGTAGAACGAGCCATCCAAAATCGCAAAAACCACAATGGGGCAGCATTGATTGATGAATTGCAACCAACCGATGATGAACCCCAAAAAATTAAAAATTGCTTAAAGGTTGCGTTACCGGTTCAGGAAGGCTTGGATTTTGTAGATGTTAATGAAATTGTCAGATCAGAAGCTAACCGCAGCTATGCTAATTTTTATCTTACGAATGGAACAAAAATACTTGTTTCAAAGCCATTGAGTGAGTTTGCAACACTCCTGGCAGGTTGTGGTTTTCTGAGAGTACACCGCTCTCACATGGTTAACCTCAAACATGTGAAAAAATATATCAAGGCAAAGAAGAGCTACTTGGTTATGGCTGATAATTCCAGAGTGGAGGTATCACCAAGTAAGAAAAAGGTTTTGTACAAAGCGATCGGATGGCTTTGAATCTCACCTAATTATAAACTCGGAAACTTGATTTACCGTTCCGGAGCCCAAAGCGTATTCTTTGGAAATTCTCTCTTATTTTTCTGATGACTTAATTCTAATTTGCCCCGCTATAGTTCAGGATAAAGCGACAATTTTAATGGGAAAAGTTAGAAAAGTACTGATTGTTGATGACGATGAGATTTGTACTATGATCAGTAAAAAAATCTTAACACTTACCAACAGGCATTTGGATATAAACACTTGTGTTAATGGAAAGGAGGCAATTAATTATCTTGCTCACAAAATGAGCCGCATCTTTGAGCTCCCCGACATCATACTGCTAGATATTAACATGCCCATTATGAATGGGTGGGAGTTTATCGAAACTTATAAAAAACTATTACCAAATCTCAAAAAAAGACCGTTTGTCTGGATGCTGTCTTCAACCATGTGGCCCGAAGAACTGGAACGGGTGAAAGCCTGTTCAGTGCTTTCCGGATTTATTTCAAAACCTTTGAGATGTGAGAATGTTCTGGAGTTGTTGAATTTCAATTGACGCAGCATCCGGTTCCATGATTCCGATAAGTTGAATACCTTTTCGTTATGTTCATGAGATTCAATGGAGTATGCCTTAATTCCAGATCAACCGCTTTATTTTCCATGTTCCCTCATGTCTTTCGAGTATCATCATGAATTTGTCATTTATCTCTTTTATCGATGAATCGGTTTTCAACATGACGGTACCCTTTGTCATTCCAGTACATATAGCATGATTTCCTTCAATAATGATTTCGTCATCTTGCACAGATAATCTCAAGACTGATGTGTCAAAGATCCTTTCGTAGTTTTTTCTGATGTTATTGATTCCCTCAATCTTAGATTTTTCCGGCGGTAACAAGCTGGCATCCTCATGATAATAGGAGAGCACTTGATCGAGATCTGCCTTATTGTCTGCCTCGATAATTCCAAACAAAACAGCTCTCACTTCATCCTCACGTCGGTTTTTGGGTTCGGTGCAGGAAGTGGAAAGGGCCACCAGCCATGTCAGAAAGAAAAACCAATATCTCCTATCTAAGCTCTTGCTGAGTTCCATTTGTTATCTCACATCCCTTCCCGGGTAAGTGATCTTATAATCAGTACGCCGGTTGATTTCATGGCAGCATTTGGTTGTAGCATCCGACTGCCCAGGACTTACATTTCTGCAATTCTCACAGATAAGTTCTTCTTCACCTTTTCCGATTGCCGTAATGCTCTCCCTGATGTCGTTAAGTGAATTGGTGTAGGTGCCGGAAGCCTCAACTTCTTTAAGTATTTCTTTGAAAATGGTTGTTTTTTGGTTGTTCTTTGGGATGTGCCTATTGACTCTTTCCAATACATTGTCATAATTGGTAAATGCTTTCGCGACCAGACGCACCAGATCCTGATCTTCCTGATTCTTAATATTGAATCTTTCAAAGATCTGCGCTAAATCAATGGTTTGATTCTTTTTGTAAAGAAGCCCTGAAAGCGCTGTAATATCATTACCGTCACGAAGTTTCAATCTTTGTGTCAACAGTAATGTAAGTGTCATATAGTCCTTTGCCGAATTGGCCCTGCCAATGGAAAGTATCTTGTTATAATCATTATTTCCCCGCTCATCGGCGTGAGAGTAGAGCTCCATTTCTATATTAGGGTTGGCCTCCATTAAGTAAACCAAATTGTTGAGATCAGCGTAAGAACCTTCCCGGATATCCAGTCTGTCAAAATCATATCTCAGGTTTCCAATACCAGGGCAGGAAGATCCATTGATATGGTGTTGTAATAAACTTTGTATGGCTATTTCTTCCATCGTCATTTCAGGCCTGTTTTCCCCAACACACCCACAGGAGAGTTCTTCATTCTCGGTATTTTCCACTTGAACCGGAGCAAAGGTCAGACCACCCAGTGTTTCCCCAGTGCTGATATTCTTAAGAAAAGAGTCTTCATTCCCAATAATGAATTCCATTAATGTTCCCTTCTCAAGGTTTAATTCGGGTATACTTTTATTTGAAGTGAGGAATACCTGTCCGCCACTTTGTTTGTTTTGTATGCTATAGATCTTAATGCAGGGAGGCTCCAATTTCAATGTATGTGAAGCATTATCCTCTGTGACCGTTATTTCTTTGCTCACCAATGATGCATAACCTTTGGTTGGGACTGCTGAAATATTATATCGTTCTCCCTGTTTAGCATAAAAAGCATTTCCGGACGTGTTTATTGGAATATTGCCTTGTGGTGTGATCTGGTGAACTTGGAATTGAATGTTTGCCGTAGGCTTATAATTTTGAACTACATCGCATTGACAAACTTTCTCATCCACTAATAAGTTTTGTGTTAAAAAGGCCTCAAATCGGTAGATGTTGTCGTTTCCGGTAATTATATCCACACTGTCCCTGTCTGAGGAGAAATACCCTGACCCGCCTTTTTTATCGATGACAAATGCGAAATCGTCATGGGAGGAATTGAAGTTTTTACCGAGGTTGAATATTTTGGTCGTGATCGTATTTCCATTATCAATTGCACTGGGATTCAGTTCTGCCAGGAGGCTATTTTTCTTTTGTTCATCAGACATTGCTTTTGGAGTGACAATACTCAATCCATCTTGCCCTAATTCAGCCCAGTATATGTCAAGGCCGCCAAATCCACGTGGTCTGTTGGATGCAAAGTAAAGTCGTTCAACTTTTTCTTTTGGATCGTAATGTACGAATGGATATAAATTATTGCTCTCTACCTCTGCCAGCCCCTGAACCAATTGAGGATATCTCCAGATGGAATCATTTAATTTTCGGCTCATGTAAATGTAGGTGCCACTTTCAAATCCTGTCGGTTCTATCGGTCCATCTGATGAAAAGTATAACCGTGTTTCATCTTGGCTCAAAGAGGGATGACCAAAGGAATACGTTCCCTGATCTGCAAAGAAATCAATGGCTCCTTGCTCAAAGACTATTGGTTCCGGAGCAGACCATAAAGTATCATTAATTTTATGGGAAGTATATAATCCTAGTGCATTGATATTACTTTTTACAATATCCGTTACCTCCGCACCATCATTCACACCTCTATAGAGATCTTCCCTTTTACTTTTAAATAGTTTTCCTTGATTGAAGTACCTGTTTTTTGTGAAAATCATTTTGGTACCGTTTTCCAGAAAAACCATTGGGCCCCCTTCATTGAATGTCAGATCCTGTTTGATACTATCGTTCCGGAAGTGTATTTTTTGGGGAGGGGAAACCTTTGAATCACTGCGGTTAACAGTTGTTTGATACAACTCAAGCACCGAACGATTTTCTCCATTCACGCTCGCTACTTTTTGACTTTTCTCGGAAGAAAAAACAATCACATCTTCTTCCTCTCCATTTTTATAATAACCCGTTCCGAAATCAGCATAGATAGAGTTGACCGGATAATCCAATCGGCGAACATGGACAGAATCAAAAGTATGTTCTTCTATATAACGGGCACCTGGTGTCAATAAGGTGCCATCCCTGGAGTATCTTTTAAAGTAAGGTTTGGCAGCATAATATTTCCCGTCAGTATTTAACAAGGCTGTGGCAACATCGTGAGGACTAGGTTCGGTGAAATTGATCACCTCCAGTACTTTGGCTGCACGTATTTTATTGCTACTTAATAGTTTGTTGTACGACTTGATCAGACTGCTGTCACGTTGTACGGATGGGATATCCAGGTATTTCCGGTGAGCAACCGCTAACTTCTGAGCGTTTACATAGCAGTCAGCTTCACGCCACATCAATTCTTCGTTTAAGGTAGCTTGTTCTTTGTTGATGGCTCTATAGCGTCTGGCAGCCTTTGTATAGTTTTCTTCAAACTGAAATAAACTATCTGCTTCCCCAACTGATGGATTTAGGTCTACGGTAATTGTCTCATACTCAAATCCGGGAACCTCTAATCTAAAAATGTCAGGATCGTCAGATGTTTTGTTTGCGGTAATATCCATTTGTGTTGTTTTCGAAATACTTCCCTGGTCCAGCAATACCCTTTCAATTCGGATCAGCCGGTATGCATTCTTTTCCTCTCCGGCTATGTCCCGCTCCCTGACCAGATTCTCTGCATTGTCGATTGGTCGCTTTAAATAGATGGCATAGGCTGTCTCAAGTCGGTTTAATTCTACATAACAAGCTGCTTCGCGCAATCTCAATTCTTTGTCAGGTGTAGTTTGTTGGGCATTCAATTGCCTGTACAGCTTGGCTGCCTTTCTGTACTTTGCCTGAAGAAAATAGCCATCAGGTTCAACTACCTGCTGCACAAGCTTTCTTGTCAGGGAAAAGTTATCGTATTTAAAGCCTGGAACAACATTGGTTTGAGCATGCTGATCCTGTCCATAGGTAAATGGTATGGAGATCAGTAAAGCAATATATATTAATAAGATTGGTTGAGACAGTTTCATGTGGCGTTCAATCATATTTCGTATTTATCAATCAATCGGATACTTTAACAATTTTGTGTGTCGCTTTATTTTTACTAAAAGTATCTTGGTGTCAGTGGAACATCTTTGTTAAGCTTGAATCTATAATTCAAAAGGATTTCCACTGAAGATCCGTGCAACCCTCTTGTGGTATTATTGAAATCATGGTCAAATGAAAAGCCAGCTCTTAAGTTGGTTTTTGGAATGATGATTTCTGCCATCCAGTTGAGAGAATTATAAGATCTCCACGATGCTCCCAGCCAAAGTATATCGTTCAGGAAAAGAAAGTGGGCGTTGATATCGTATGAAATGGGAGCACCCTCAACAGCCTTTATGAGAACACTGGGTTTAAACTTCACGGATCCCCAATTGCCCAATACATAACCTGCCGATAGAAAATAATGTCTGTCCTCCTTTACCGAAAGGTCATCGGAATCAAACTTATTTCTGACAAGCTGTGGAACAGAAAAACCAATGAAGAATTTGTTGGAGTAATAATAAACACCTGTTCCGAAATTGAAGACAGTGCTATTAACATCGGACAGTAAGGGATCAAGATCTTTAGCCACATCCTGTAGTTTCGATAGATCCAGACTGAATTTTCTGGCCCCCAGTTGCAGTCCGAAAGATAGTTTGCCTTTTCCCAGATGGATCCTGTAAGCGAAATTACTCAATACATCCAGACGCTCAGTTACCCAAAGCTTGTCGCGCATCACCGTAAGTCCCAATCCTACATGATTATCATTCAGAGGGCTATGGATGGAGAATGTTTGGGTATCGCCTGCACCA
The DNA here is from genome assembly GCA_030442035.1 of Splendidivirga corallicola. Lineage (GTDB taxonomy): Bacteria > Bacteroidota > Bacteroidia > Cytophagales > Cyclobacteriaceae > Splendidivirga > Splendidivirga corallicola. The sequence goes on along the minus strand of JAUJEA010000010.1, from coordinate 41,626 downwards.
TCATTCCATCCGGTCCAATGGTTTCTGTAAAGCGCAGAGATACTGACTGACTCATGACTTCCGGCGTATGCAGGATTCAATGCAATGCCATTAAACATATACTGTGTAAATAGCGGATCCTGTTGTGCTGAAACCGGCAGATAGCCACAAAGAACCAATACCAGTACACAGAAATTATATTGTAAAGATTTTTTCATATTCCATTTTTTATTCATTACCATTAAGTTAAGCCTTCAGACATCAGGTCTCGGGTATCAGATGATCTTTCAATCGAACGAAAAAATCCTAAAGGCTAAAACCTGAAACCTGAAACCTTTCATAGTATTTCCTTAACCAAACGGCATTAATTACTCATTACCCATTGTCACTTATACACCAGCACATTTCCATTGATCGTTTCACAACCATTACCCAGGTCGATGACGAAGAAATAGGTTGAGGAAGGAAGGTCATTATTGCTTCCTAATGTAGGCCTGCTTCTTGGATTCTGTTTGGCGCTGCCATCCCAAACAATATCATTGTTGTTGTATCCTTTGCCCTCATACACCAGGTCCTCCCAGCGATTGTAAACTCTGACCACATTATTTGGATATCGCTCAATGCCGTCGATAATCCAAAGGTCATTCGCGCCATCACCATTGGGAGTGACTACTTTATAAACCTGTAACTCCGGTGCCAGAATAGAAACCTGGATGGTATCACTTCCTTCACAATTATCACTCAAAATACGATAGCTGAAACTGTCGCTATTGTCTTCATTGAAATTCATACTTCGTGCCATATAGACAAAGGAACCATCATTCTCATTCAAGTTAACCGTGCCCCGGCTGGGTTCATCGATGATGATGAATCTGGGAGTTGTTGACGGGGGGATTTGGTCATTATCACCGACATTACCCTCCACAGTCGTAAAACAGGCAAAAACGGTGTAAGTATCTTCAAGGCCAAAAGGAGGGACACATGGTACTTCAATACAAACCTCGGCGGTATCCCTCGCATTCGTAGTATTATCAATGGCTATATATAGGAAGCAATCTTCACCTGAAAAGCCTGCATCAGGCGTATAGGTAAACTCGCCGGTGGGGAGAAATACGATATCGCCATTACCTGGTCCGGAATTGGGGACAAGTTGAAATACGGTATTGTCAGGATTTGGAATGATATCATTTTCATCCACATGTTGCGTGATCGGTGTTTCAGGGGTGGTTGTATAGCGATCATCAACGGCATCCAGTATGGGGATATTGCGGCCATCGATGGTAACAATGGCTGTATCTGTTTTACTGAATATCGGACATAGCACAGTCTGTGGATTGTCTTGTATGACATAATAGAATTGGTCCTGTTCAAAATCCCCTGACCCTGAGTAGGTATATCGAATGCTACCATCGGCCAAAATTTCTGTGGAACCATGGCTTGCCTGTCCTACTGCAATGATCTGAAAGTTATCTCCATCAGGATCAAGATCATTACTCAAAACATCAATCGTCTCAATTTCGGGAGCCCTCATAATATTTATTAAGTCATCTGTGGCGTCAGGGGCATTGTTTTCCACCGCATTGTAAACAGAACTTGGGGTCACAATCACTTCATGGTATCCATTGATTTTGAAGGGATTGACAGCCACTTCGCTTATAAGCCTGTTTGTTTGACCTTGTATATTGACAAAACTCACTTCGACGATGTATACGGAATCCTGTGGGGTACCTAGTCCGAAATGAACCGTAGCCGGATCCTGGGTACCGTGCCCGTTTCCGCCATTCACTTCTCTGATACCACTGACTATTTCACCCTCACAGTTCTTTAACACTATAGTGGCTCCTATAGCAGATCTTTCAGGATGTGTACCGCCATCGATATTTCTGTCCTCCAATACACTTACAAACAGATAATTGAGACCAATGGAACTGGTATTGAGATCATTGACCCATAGTTGATTGGGGCCATTTTTTATATTAATGTATAAATCGAGGTCTCCGTCCTTGTCAAAATCTACAAAGGTACAGCCCTCTCCATCAGCAGCTACATTGATGCCTTTTTGATCTTGGACAAAAGTAAATGGACTGCCAACGTTTGATCCCAGAACAGGATCATTGATCTGGTTAATGTATAAAAAGCTTTCCCCACTGTTGTCAGTTAAGAAAACATCAACATCACCATCATTATCCACATCCCCACAAGCTATCCCATCAATGTTATCGAAAGTGATATTGTGCAATATTCCGGTTATCTCAGGACCTCGGGCTTCAAATTCACCCGATCCGAGGCCTGTGTGTTCCCAGATCTGATTGATGCCATTGTCTGTCCAGATAAGATCAAAGTCCCCATCATTGTCGAAATCATATAAGGAAACACCTCCTTTGTTATCATTATTTGCCTGATCAACATCAAAGGCAAAATCGAAAGTAGCATTCCCTGTATTTCTGAAAAAGTCCGGTGCATTATTTTTTCTGGCAACACCATCGACAAAACCATCATTGTTATAGTCGGTTACAGAAGCATAATCTCCATCGATGGCAAGAACAGGTAATCCGAGCGGACTAGCATCAGGAGTAACATGGACAAATAGTTCATTGCTTCCTTCATTGATCACATTTTCATAAATGTCGATACCCCAATTATGATTTTCTATAAAGAGATCCAGGTCACCATCATTATCATAGTCCATAGCACCAACGCCTTCAGTATTCATCCCATCAGGAATACCAAATGGGGGGTCGGGATCCAGAATATCATTGGTGTATATAGAAAAATTCGGATCTTGATTAATATCGCCAAAACTCCAGGGCTCATATCCTGCTGGGGGGGTCGGACCACTATTCAAATATACTTCAAGCCTGAAAGAGGTGTTCCTGACAAAATCTTTATAGCCATCATGGTTGAAATCGGCAATAACCACACATCGCTCCATTGATGGGATGGTGTCGTTAAGGCAACCTTTACACCTGGTGGCTGTTCTATCAACATATTGACCGTTTTCATTAAAAAAGATTCTTGAACCAATGCTTGTGTCGTGCGTATTGATGATCACATCCAGGTCACCATCATTATCAATATCACCAAATGAAAACCCGCCATCTTTATTTCCATCCAGGTCAAGATTGACTTCGCTGGCTCGATTGGTGAAAGTTTGAGCTTGAGTATTTATCGGATTCAAAAAAGGGAGGTACAGGGTAATAAGAAGAATATATTTGGGGTAATTGCTGATCTTCATAGCAAATACAATTTTTACAGTTTTAAAAAAACGCAATAATGCCGGCCTAAAGATAACCCTATTTTCCCAGGGAAACATCATGTAATTTCGCCGGTCCTCTGGCAGATTGAATCCATGAATATCGCGGAATTTCAATCATCAAAGCGTATGTTGCTTCGCTTTTTGATATGTACAGTCCATGTACATTATGTTAAGATAAGGAATATTATCGATTAAACCATAAAAGACTATTTATCATGATGTTAAGTTTTAATGTATTCCGGAAAACAATGCTGAGATCTGTTGGCTGAAAGGAGGGATTGTGTTAAGCTAATTTATTATTGGTTCATTCGTATTCCACATTACTAATCTCAAGTTCGTACCAGGTAAAGTCTTCATCAGCTAATTTCCAGGTGACCTTAGCTTTTGTGGGAATGCATCTGTCGTGAAAGGTTTGATAGCTCTCCGCATCAATATTTATGAACCAGGTTTCTAACTTTCCGGTTTTATCGAAATACCTTTGTGCTTCAAAGCTTAATATCCTCCCTTTATCATCAAAATTGAATTCACCGGTAACTGTCAGATTGTTGTAAGTCATCGTTGCGCTGACTCGGGAAGGAGTTATTTCCTGCCATGTGATATAATCATTCAATGCTGCAGAAGGGAACCAGATCATCTCCGACAAATAGCGCACCATAACACCCTGATCTATTTTTGAACCGGATGCATTGACAAGGGGAAATAAAGCATACAACCTGATGAGCATATTTCCATGGCCATTGAGATAACTATCCATGCCGGAAAATTTCATGAACGATCCTTCTCCTACACTTGCACGCCAAAGAAAACCTGGTTCATGCGTACTGAACCATTGCTCAGCTTTGACCTTCATCCATTTACCATCAGGTTTGATTCTCATCTTTCCCGTTTGAAATAAGTGTACAAATTGGACTTGTTTTTTTTCTATGACCTTACTGAATTGCAACCAATTTTGAACAGTTGATGGCAAGTGGGAAATTGTATTGGGTGAAATTATCTTGGGTTCGGTGAGATTCTCAGGTAGGAGCGATGCCAATTCATTTGTAACCGTTTTGTTAAACTTCCATTCGCCATATCCCAGAACAGAGGCTATGATAACGATGATGTTAGCGATGGTACCAGACCTGGCATCCTGCCAATACATAACGATCAAAATTTGAGAGATAGCAACGGAGGCAATGCCTAAGATCCACCACCAGTCCTTTTTCAGTAGATAAATAGCTATGGTTAGGCTAAAAAGAATGGCAGCAGCTAACCATAATAAACCTTTTGTTTTTGAAATGGTTTGCGTTAGCTGCGCTATATTGGTGAGCTCAAAAGCCTTTACAAAACCCAACAAATGAATGAGTCCATGTAAGGCAGTGACAATGACAAAAATGATTTTGAGCATTTTAGAGTGTTTTATGACGAAAGTGAATTGATTCCACTATCAAAATTCATTTCAACAAACAAAGCAGTAAAATGATGTTATATCCAATGATCTTTATCACCCAATTGATGAGCGTCAAATCGATTCCAATTCGTTTTAACCATAAGTAAGCTTAAAGCTGGATAGATCTAAGCTTATGTATCTTCTACCTCATTTAAATTCCGGGTAACTGGTAACTGAACACAAAAATTCCCAAAGTCATTAGCAGCAATGCTCTGAAAAGAGGTTTTTTGAAAAAGATGACAAACAGTGCCAGTAGGATTGTAAATACAACCGGACTGTAAGCGAAACCTAACAGGTATTGACTGTCCGTAGGGCTGACAACAATGGCTTTAGCAATAAGATTTATCATCGCCAGGACTGAGACAAGGAAGCTGAAAAATCCCAGAATCAATTTCTGATTATCTTCTGAGTTGAAAAAGTAGTATATGGCAATGGCCAAAGAAACCAATGAAAAAGTGCCCCAGGTCATTATGATTCTGGCGGGTGCTTCAATCAATCGTATTGTGGGCAGTACGAAGGCCGCATAAGCGATGATGGAAACAAAAAGAAGTAATAATTTCTCATTGGATTTGACTTCTTTTCTAAAATAATATTGCCATGATTTTACGAAATAAAAAATACTGCCATAGGAAAAGAGGAGCATGAAGAACACCACAAACAGAAAATCATTTTGCCAGAATTTTAGGCTAGTCCCGAAAATGAAGAGAATGATCAATGTTTTTTCGATGTTGAAGCCATCTTTTTTCAGGTATTCTATGATGATATGATTGGATGCTCTATCAGGGTGAAGATAGCAATATATGGCGTAAGTGGATAGTATTAAGATCAGCAAGATGACTGAGGTCATTCGTAAAAAGGCCGTTCCAGGAAGGTGTAGCAGCTGAAAACACAATGAGGTAAGAAACACTGTGATGGACACAATAAGAGCCAGCAAAGCACCCCGGCCACGTTCTTTTTCCCTTATTAAGGGACTTGTAAATAATCCGGAAAAAAGTGTCAGCGCCAGTCCGACAAAAGAAGACAACAACAATTGACCCGCTCCTGGTAAATGCAATATTTTAAACAGGGTGGCAGCTAAGAGCAATGAGAAACTAATATATTTTAAAATATTTGTTAAGCTGATTCTTTTATTGAGCACTTCCATAGTTTCTGTTTGTATTTTTTTTAATTGGTTTTTAGGTATTTCAGATTTTACTTTTTCAAGAGCCTTTTCAAAGGCCAGTCCTTGCGTCATATACATTTCCACATCGCAACAAATATGGTCTAACATTTCTGTTTGAAGAGATTCAAAGGTGAGCCCGTGTTTTTCAAGATAATCACGTAACTCCTTACGCTGTTCAGAAGTCAATAGCCCCATGATTCGAGGCTTGTTTTAGGTGCTGCAAGGATATTTTTAACTATATCCATGAACTTTTGCAATTCCGATACTTTCACTTTAGCTACTTCATTTCCCTTTTTGGTGAGTGAATAATATTTCCTTGCCCGACCTTCAAACAATTCAGATTCAGTACTGAGTAGTCCTTCTGCTTCTAATTTGTACAATATGGGATAAAGGGCACCATAGGTAAGTTGTATTTCATTAGCTGATAGTTCTTTGACCCTGGCACTAATTTCGTATCCATACATTTTCTTTTTTTCAGACAAAAGCTTGAGGACAAGTGTTTTAATTGTTCCTCTGATAAATTCCTTTGATTCCATATTTCAATAATTGAATATATAATTTTCTTAAATATATAAAAATATTTAATTTGATCAAATTCTAGAGATGATATTTTGGTCTGCTTATAGGCGTTGGTTTTCATTTCACTATGTTTGATTTTTTTTAATAAAAACTGATATTACTTTGATTTTTCGAATGGATCATGCCCTTGCATAGCATTACTTCTTATACAAATCGCCCTGTAACCTTTCTCATCGACCTGAGTATTCCTTTAAAACCTGCTTAAATCATGATTAAAAACTATCTTAAAGTTGCCTTTCGGTCAATTGTCAAGAATAAGGTCTATTCTGTATTGAATATTCTCGGACTCACCATTGGCATGACCTGCTCTATTATTATTTTCCTTTATGTGCATGACGAATTGACTTTTGATAAATTCCATGAAAAGTCAGACCAGATCTATCGATTGGGATGTGAATACTTTTTGCCTAATGATGCCGGTAGTGAGATCAATGCCACCATGGGACCCGTAGTGGGGAAACAAATGGTTCAGGATTATGCTGAGATTTTGCAGGCAGTTCGTATTCAGAGACGAGACGATCATGTTGTACAGAAGGCGGAGAGTAATGAACGTTTTTTTGAAACAATTCATTTTGCAGATTCCAATTTGTTTGATCTATTTACTTTTCCTTTGATTGATGGTGATCCGGATAATGCCTTAAGGGAACCTTATACTATGGTTATCTCTCAAAAGGTTGCCATGAAATACTTTGATCGATTGGACGTAGTGGGAGAGGAGCTGCTCTTACCAGAGGATTCATTGCAATTTAAAATCACAGGAGTCCTGGCCGATATTCCTGCCAATTCCCATTTGCAGTTTGATTTTCTAGCCTCTTTACAAACACGTTACAGTCAGGGAGCCTTTATGACCGGCTGGTGGAACTTTAATACCTATTCCTATCTGGAATTGGAAAAAAATACAAACGTCGCAGCGCTAAGCGAAAAGATCATTGATATTTCCAGGCGTTATATCGCAGATCAGGAGGACGGGTCAGGTTATCGGCAGGCATATTTCCTACAACACCTGGAAGATATCCATTTGTATTCAGATCTGAGATATGAGATATCGGCTAACAACAAGGCTTCTTATGTATACATATTTCTGGTGATTGGCATTTTCATTCTGATCATAGCCTGCATCAATTTTATGAACTTAGCCACTGCCAGATCTGCACTTCGCGCCAAAGAGGTAGGTTTGAGAAAAGTAGTGGGTGCCTATCGCCATCAGTTAATGGTGCAGTTTCTGAGTGAATCGATCATCATGGCGGTGATATCCTTGTGTCTGTCTATGATATTGGTGTTTTTCGGATTAAATACCATTAATGGTTTTACAGGCAAAAATCTCGCTTTGGATTTTCTTGGAAACCCGCTTTTACCTATTACTATCGTTGCCATTACTTTATTTGTGGGTGTGTTGTCCGGTAGTTATCCTTCCATCTTTTTATCTTCTTTTAAACCCTCGGAAACCCTGAAGGGTAGTTTTAAGTCAAGCGCCAAGGGGAATATTCTAAGGAAAGTGCTGGTCGTCTTTCAGTTTACCGTATCGATCATACTAATTACAGGAACCATTGTTGTATTCAACCAACTTCATTTCATGCGGGATCGTGACCTTGGTTTTGATAAAGCCAGGACCATTTTTATTCCGACCCGGTTTGTTAATAATGCCTCTGCCAATTTCAGGTTATTGAAAGAATCACTGGAAAAATATCCCCAAGTCCTGGGAGCTTCTCTATCGTCCCGGGTGCCAGGAAAGGAGCTAAACAACAGTGTGGTAAGGTTAGGATGGGATGAAAATGCGGAATGGAGTGATATGCGATATCTGACAGTGGATCACGATTTTATAGAACAATATGATCTGGAGGTATTAGAAGGGCGTCCTTTTTCGGAAGAACATGGAACCGACGTGGAAGAGGCTTTTATACTGAATGAATCGGGTATGAAGAGATTGGGCTGGGCAGATCCTCAGGAGGCCATCGGCAAACAGCTTAGATGGCAGCGTCGTAATGGCCATGTGATCGGAATTGTGAAGGACTTTCACTTCATGTCTGTGAACAGAGCTATAGATCCCTTTATTATCACCATGCAAGGTGATAGGGCACCAGGCTATTTATCTGTAAAGCTTGTGGCAGAAGACTATCAAAATAGCATTGAGCTGATCAGAAAGGAATATAAAAGCATTATGCCTTCCGGTATATTTGAATATGAGTTTCTTGACCGGGACTTTGATCAGCAATACAAATCGGATGAGAAGTTCATGACCATTTTTACTTTTTTTGCCATCATCGCCATTCTGGTAGCTTGCCTTGGCCTGTATGGTTTGGCGGCTTTTACTGCCGAGCTTAAAACAAAGGAAATGGGTATTAGAAAAGTTTTAGGTGCTTCTTTAGGTAAACTATTAATTCTGATCACCACACAGTTTTCAAAACTGGTAATCCTGGCCATCTTCATTTCAGTACCCCTTGCTTATTTCGGTTTAGCTTATTGGTTAGAAGGTTTTCCTTATAAAACGTCCTTAAGCTGGTGGATCTTTGTTTTGAGCGGTTTAACTGCCTTGATCATTGCCTGGTTAACCATTAGCTACCAGTCCGTCAAATCTGCTTTGGTAAATCCGGTGGATTCTTTGCGGCAGGAATGAACGAAATCTCCCAAAGCAACTGAATATGCGGGTATTTGCTCGATTTGGAAGAATTACAAATTTTAAATGACGAATTACGAGGTTCACAGAGTATCGTAATTCGTAATTTTTAATTCACAATTCCTAATTGTTCTTTGCTTCTCTTATTTTCGCTAACATATCAACCGTGTTGTCAATGTGTTTCATGCCCCATTTTCCTAATTCCATCATAATGGGTGCCAGGTCTTTTCCTTTTTCCGTCAATACATAGTCGATTTTTAGCTGATTTTGCTCATTTTTTTGTTTTTCAAAAATTCCATAGGCTGTGAGCTTTTGAAGGCGGGCCGCTAAAATGTTGGTAGAGATTTTCTCAGGTGATGATAAAAACTCATTATAGCTTTTAAATCCCTTATACAAGGCGTCTCTGATGATGAGAAGCGTCCATCTGTCTCCCACAACATCCAGTGCACACCCTATCGGACAATCAGATCTTCGCATAAAATTCATTTAAAGTAACTTGTACTATGCAAGTTAATTGTTACATTTGATTGCAGAATGCAAGTTTAAAAATTAACCTGGTCAAAATGAATTTATCCAACAAAAAAGTACTTATTACCGGAGGATCTTCCGGTATTGGTTTAGCTTTTGCCAAAGCATTATCCAAGGAAGTAAAGAAAGTGATCATCTGTGGCAGAAGTGAGGAGAAATTAAACAATGTAAAAGCCGAAAACCCACAACTGGACATTATTCGTTGTGATGTGTCTGATCGCAATGATGTGGAGCGACTGCATCAAACTATGACTGATCAGCATCCTGATTTGAATATGCTGATCAACAATGCCGGAGTATTTCAATTTTATAGTTTTGAAAAACGTAATCACACTTTTGAAGCGCTCGAAAAAGAAATTGAGATCGATTTTGTAGCACCCATGCGACTGATTGATAAGTTCTTACCGGATTTTATGTCCAAGGAAGAAGCAGCCATTGTTAACGTCACTTCCGGACTTGCCTTTGTGCCATTCAGTATGGCGCCTGTTTATTGTGCTACGAAAGCAGGATTGCATTCCTATACTGAATCCTTGAGAGAGCAATTAAAAAATACAAACGTTAGCATATATGAAATGTGTCCACCTCTGGTGGATACTCCCATGACCGAAAAAATGCCTGAAGCAAAAGGCTTTAAAAAAGAAAATGCCGAAGAATTGGCTTCCATTTTTGTTAAGGGGCTTAGGAATAATAAATTGGAAATGCGTCCGAAAGCTTCTTCGCAATTGTTCACATTGCGTCGTTTCATGTCAGGTAAATCAGTTTCAATGATCAATAAAGGCAATGCTGATATGGAGTATTTATACAACGAATCATGAATTGGAAAAGGATCACATTTTCATATCTGATTGGCTATCTTGCCATCGGTGGGCTGGGGTTTATGTTGCTGCCGGAGGTTACATTGAAATTGTTTTTGTCTACCGGTGACTATGGGGATATTATGCCTCGTTTTGTGGGTACATTTATGTGTATTGTGAGTTTCCTGCTTTATAACATCTATAAAAATGAGGACTGGAAATATTATCCTGTAACCATTTATGCAAGAACACCCTTAGTACTTTTTATGGGGTATATTTATTATGTTTCGAGGGACCTGTTGTTTTTAATGCTTATCGGAATTGTTTCAGTGGGCCTGATTCCCAGTTTTGTGGTTTATTTTAGACAAAAAAAGTCTAATGGATGAAAACAGATAAGTTTCTTTATCCATGAAAGACTTAATCATTCCATTCAAGTACTTTGGCTCCGGACATGCAGAATCCTGCTCCGCAACTAATCTGCAATTTGGCGCTTACATTTCCAGACACAGATGTAACCGTTCTTGTATAAAGTACCAATCCTGATCCGCAATCATTGACTGATCGCAGATCAAAAACTTCTCCACCTATTTCGGCGCTGCCATCAGCACAAGATACATCATGAACAGTTCCAATGAGTTCCGATTCCTTTTTGCAGCCTAGTGAGCATAGCATTGTAAGTATCAGAATAAGAGTTAAATAAGATGATTTCATAAAAGTGCTTGATCGAAGTTGAACTTGATCGAAAGTAAGGAAATTATAGGCAGTATTGCAAACCGTTGGTTTCAATGGCCAGGAACAAATTCAATTGACCAATAGTGCTGTTATTGATTTTGACCGAATCATAAAGAATGGAATTGCGGGGTGGTAATCTATATTTAAAGTACTTTTCAAAAAGGAAGGACTGCCATCTTTTTGGCAGTCCTTCTTTCATTGCAACACGCACTATTTATTAAATACAAATCTCTTTGATAAAAGGCTTCACACATATCTCAACATGTCCGGTTGACCAGTTTGGATTGAACTTGATACCGGCGTCCACACATTCTCCAAGAGCACAGAATTCGGCTTTGGCTGAGATATCAATTTCTTTTTCAGAGAAAGCAAAATTAACTGATGGGCTCACTTTAGGGAATGGATCAAATCCCAGGGTGGCTGTAGTTGATGCACCGAGCTTAAAGGTATTTTTAGTGAGGATTTCCCCATAGGCTTCCATTCTACCGCCTATGACTTGCAAAGGTACATCGATCATTCCGCTTATTTCCGCTCCTCCCCAGGTCGAGGCACTTAATACCAGATCACTCTGGAGTTTGGTTACACCAAAATCAACTTTCCCATGAATTTCTCCTGCAAGCATTAGCCCTCTGGCAGATAGCTCTCCCTGAACAGCTACGGCTGCTACTTGCAGTGGTGTCATTAAAGAGCCGTTGATAAATACACCCTCACTGGTAGAAGCTTTCACATGCAAATTAGCTGCTAATTGCGCACCGTCCGCAAATTTAATATCTACATTTCCCCGTCCTTCAAGTAAAATACCCTCATCGGTGATTTGCCCTTTTACTTCTATGCCGGCAACACTACCCGGTAGATTGACCATACCATAAAGAAAAGCTCCTTTGTTGGACACTTCCAAGGTTAATTCCCCTTTTAAAGCCACATCATTACCAAAAGGTATATCACCATGAATTGTTCCATACAGAAGAAATGATCCGTCACTGTTCAATTCCCCCTTTACCTCTGTTCCACCTAATCCGAATGGAATATTCATTTCTCCTCCTAATGCAACCCTTTGAGGTGTGAAGTGGAAATACTGCTTCTGTAAAGTAGTTTTGGTTAGTCCGGGAATCTCCAATTGATATTGGTTCATCATGTAAAATTCCCATTCCGAAAGCTTGCTTCCTATATTTACATACATCTGGCCGTTCCTTGAAGCGGAGGGAAGAAACTTTGTGGCTTCCTTTCCTATCACTCTTTCAAAAAAGTCCTTGGTATCCATATCATATTCACCGGCAAACCTTAGGAATAAGTCATTCAAATCAATGTTCTCCTGTAAGGTGGCTCTTCCCAGTTCTATCTCCAGGTCCAATGGAAGTATTTCCAACAATTCATGACCGAAAAATATTTTCCCATTGGCTGCTCTTCGGTAAAGTGCTTCATCAAAACCCAGATCAAAAATTTGCGTCAGGCCAAGCTGACTGGATATAAATGACTCTCCTTCAAAGATGAGTGGATATTTCTTTAAGCCAATACGTCCTGACATATAGAAACCGGCACCGAATGGTTCAAAATTGGTTCCACCGACTGTGTTTTCCAGGTCATCGCTAAATTCTAATGGTCTGAATAAAAAGTTATCATTCAGTGATAAACCGATTCTTACATCACTAATGGAATATTTGGTCTTCTGCTTTTTGCTTTTATATCTTTTTGGCTCCCCATTTTTATTGGCTGTTGCCTGTGGTTTTTCCTTCACATCATACTGATGCATTTTGCCATCAAAAAATACTGCAGGATCAGTTGGATCATAGTATAGCTGGTCATAGTCAAAGAGTGTATTCTTGATCATGGCCAGACCACCAGCTTCATCCTCTGCAAATGAGCTAAAAGGATCCAGGGTGAACCTGAAGTAACATTGATTGTCCATAAAAGGTAAACTTTCATCTTCCTCTCTGAAGATATCCCCAGAACCATATTCAGTCCATGAACCGAAAATATCAGCCATCACAAGCGCATCATTCAGGAAACCTGCTTTAGGAAATTGAGCAGTTCCGTAACCTTCGAAGGAATTGATTTTTCCGGAAGCATTTCTCAATAGATCAAATTCCCCATTCGTCACAGCAATGGAGCCAATAGCACTTTCCGAAAATATCGTTCCCTTAATTTTATATCCATCACCCAGCGCATTGATCCTGCTATTGTTGACAAATAGTGTATTTTCACCACAAATATCATCCAGAGGCAAAAAAGTAGTTTCACCATTGGAGATCAATTCTTCAAGGTTTTCTTCCTCGAAAATGTTTACTGGCTCGATTTCTTCAGTTTTACAGCTGGCGAGAAACAAAGCAGCCAGAAAAGCAGATTTTATTAAAAAAATCCTGATATATGATGCATTTAGTCTAGTCATTTTAAAATTGGTTTTTGGTTAAATTGTATGTTAGTTATAGCTGGGACAGGCAATTTTATTGGTCCCAAACCGGAACCTGTATGCCAGCCGTACTGTAGCCGACATATAGCCTGTATTGATATCTTGTTTTTCAAAAGCTCCTGCGAGATATTGTCCGATCCCCGATAGGTAATAGGTGAATTGTGGACTCAGAGACCATTGCTTGTATTTGAAGGAAACACCTGCTCCGGCGTAAGCACCAACACCTTTGTCTTTTTCTGTTTTAAACTCATAGCTTATGATGCCAGGATATACCCGATCAGTCAGATTGGTTTGCCAACCGGTTATGCCTGCTGTTGTGTAGGGATGGATACGAAAAGGAGCTTGGTTCGAAATATTGGGTAAGGTGTATTTAGCTCCTGCAAAAATTACCTTAGGTTTTAACACAAAGATCTCCTGAACAAAAGCCGTGTTGAAATTTGCTCCCAACTGATAGCTTATAGGATTTCCAAGGTGCCCATATTCAACAAATACCTCCATTGGACTCTGATAATTTGCCATTTTAGGTTGTTGGGCTTTATACCAGATACCATATCCGGCTCCTACCTCAAGATAGGGGCTGCCTATGCTTATTTTGCCACCGTATCTTTTGTGTCGCCCATCCTTACGAAGCCTGAAGGATATTGAAGATTCTTTGTTTTGGATCTGCCATCCATGTTTAGGCTTTCCTCCCTGATACCTTTTAAGATCGTGCCCATCACTTCCGAGTGCTATGGATGGAATAAATACGAAAATAAGGGCAAACCAACATAGTTCAACGATATATAAAATGGTGGTCAGATGATTTGATTGACTATGATTAAAATTGATTCTATTGGTTAGCATTTTTCAAGTGTTTAGCTCCTTTTATACAATCTGCCTGATTTTATTGCAGTGTTTGCTGATTAGTTGCAATAAGCTTTGGAAGGTTACCCTAAACGCCGAATATGATTTGATTTCATAGTTCTGAGAAAATGTCAGATCAAACAAAAGGGTATGCATTGCATAATGCCTGGGAAAGTTTTACAGATGACAGCTCGAAACTTATTGGTGGTTTCCGGTTGAGGCCACTATTGGTAGGAGAGATCTTTGAATGTGTTCCTATCAAACAAAAAAAGCATCCGGGAATTATTTCCAGATGCTTTTACAACAGGAGAAATGATGCTAAAGGGGTGTTTATTTTAGGGATAAATGATGGTTAGTCTACTATGATTTTACCTTTCATGACGATATGAAGACTACAATAATAGTCCGCACTTTGCGTAACCTGCAAAGCCCAAGATTCACTTGCTTGCAAGGCAGAGGAAGTCCAGCTACCATTCGGTTCTTCGGTCACATCATGTGCAACGAGATCATTATTGATGAAAAGCACTGTATCTCCTTTATTCACATGCAGTTCAGCCGGAACAAATTTCATTTGTTTAATTTCCACTGTATGAACTTTAGGAGCGGGCTTTCTCTCCTCTTTCTTATTTTCAGTAGAGGAGGAGCAACCAACATAAAAAATTAATCCCAGGAACAGCACAATACCTGTTCTCACGATTCTCAGTGCTCTTTCTCTCATCTATTTCAGATCTTCTTTTGGACCATTTCGGCATGTTCCAGATGTGTCTCCAAGGCAGGCAGTACTTTTTCCAATAAGGCTTTGAGTTCTGCGTTTTCCGTTTCTGGTATCAAAAGGTTTTTGACAGCGGCAATTACAGCTTTATGATAAGCTACCTCATTGTCAATGTAAGCCTTGTCAAAGTCCTTACGGGATTTGGAGCGAAGCTCTTTTTTCGTTTTTTCTGCATCAGCCAGTAATTGCTTGCTGACAGCATTTTCCATCGGGGTAACGCCTAATTTTTTTGCCAGATCTGAGGCCTGACCAATCACGGCTGTATGGTCGTTGGTCATGGTTTCTGCAAATTTTAGAATGTCCTGATTCTTTGATTTCTTCAAAGCAATCTCGGCATATCCAATGTCAATCTGATTTGCCACGACAGCTACATGGGCTACTTCGGGATCAGAAAGTTTGGGATTTTCCTGTGCCAAAGCTGGTAATAATAGCATTGTCAAAAGAGCTACCAGCATCACACCGCTTTTTGTTAGTGTTTTTACAGCATTCATTTTTCTTTTTTTTTGGTGAATAGTATCCATTAGATACAGGAAGGGCGGTGTGGTTACAAAAAACGCAGAATAGTTGGGGGCAATTAGTGATTAACAATTAATAATGAGGAATTAGTAATAAAATAATTGCTTGTGTTTTAGGGCAAGTTGGGCTTATAATCTTTTAAGACACGAATTCATGATGTATTAAAGTGGCCGAATGAAATCGTAAATTGTTTAATTAGCTATTTTTCAGTTTTTCCAATTCCATTTGCAACTCCAATTTTTTGCGCGATTCCATCAAGTAATTCTAAATGAGGTTTTTTGAAAACGATATTAGCTGAAACAAATCTGTCTACCCCGTGAATAATACCTAGTTCACCTGTTCTTCTTCTTATCCTTAATTGTTTTAATACTTCCCTTAATATTTCAATTTCCTCATTGTTGAGCTTAACTTCCATATCTGCTGTACTTTAGTTTATTTCCTAGTGGCCTTTATAGCGCTCCCAAATGACTGATTGTTATCCATAACCAATTACCTCATTCACTTCTAAGTCTTTTAACGGGGTTCTCTGTGGCGGCTTTGAAAGACTGGGATGCTACGGCGATAGCTGCTACCATTAACACCAGTAGACCTGGTATAGCGAAGAGCCACCAACTGAGATTTACTTTGAAGGCAAAATTGTCTAACCATTCAGATACGAAGTAATTAGCAATTGGTATGGCAATGACACAGGCTATAATCACCAGTTTCATATAATCCTTGGTTAAGAGCATCAGCACATTGGATGTTGTGGCCCCAATCACCTTTCTGATACTGATCTCCTTGGCCCTTTGTAATACGGTGAATGATGACAGTCCGAACAATCCTAAACAGGCGATAAAGATGGCTAGTCCGGCGAACAAGCCAAATACCTGGCCAAATCTAATATCTGCCCGGTATTGCTGATCGAATTTATCATCCAAAAAGAAATAGGAGAAAGGGCTATTCTTGAATGTATCTTTGAAAATACCTTTCAATTCGGATATGGTTTCTTTAATATTTTCAGTTTTGACTTTAACACTGGAGAAAAAGCCTGAGCGACTGTACCAGTACAACATAGGATCTACAGCTAATTTCAATGATTGATGGTGATAGTTCTTGATCACACCAATAATCCTGGTACTGTCCCCAAAGGTAATGTACTGACCAATGGCCTCTTCAGGACTGGTGAAGCCCATCAGCCGGATCGCCTCTTCATTGGCAATGACTTGTCCTCTGTTCCGGTCCCTGTCTTCAAAATTACGTCCGGCGATAATTTTCATGTCCAAACTAGGAATGAAATAGGCATCGATTCCGAAGTGATAGTAGGTATGAACACCATCCGTTTCCTCGGTGCCTCGTCTTCTCACACCAGTAGTAGAATTGAGGAATTTATGACTGAAACCAGGAACAATTCCTGACCGGCCCATTCGTTGTACTGCTTTATTTTCGAGGAATCGATTCCTCAACACATCCATTTTATCAGGACCTAAGGAATCTCCCCGAATTTCCAATGGATGTTCTACAACCAAAACCTGATCAATGTCCATACCCAGATCCTGGTCTCTTAAATAACCAAGCTGTCTCACCACGGTAAAAGTACCTACCATTAAAATAACCGTAACTGCAAACTGAAAAACGACCAGCCCCTTTCTCAGTAAAAAACCACTTTTCGAGTTTTTTAATTTTCCCTTTAAAATAGATGCTGGCCTGAAAGATGATAAAACAAAAGCAGGGTATAAACCTGAGAGTATGGTTCCAACGATAAACAAACCGCCCAGCAATAACCAGAAAATATAATCTCCTGTTAAATTCAAGACGATAGGTTGACCTGAAATGTTTCTGAAGATAGGCATTACGCTCAGTACTAGGTTAAAAGCGATCACCAAGGCAAGAAAATTCATGATGGCCGATTCAAGCAAAAACTGAAAGATGAGTTGATTCTTGGAGGAGCCAACTACTTTTTTGACACCTACCTCATGAGCTCTTTCCATGGCCCTCGCTGTTGACAGGTTGAGGTAATTCACCCAGGCAATCAGTACAGTGAAAAAGGCAATGATCAACATGAAATACACAGTACGGGCATCACCATTAGTCTCAGGTTCATAGGTTTTGTTGGAATACAAGTGAATATCTGTGATGCGTTCCGAAACAAAAATGGTCTCACCGATCTTTTCTTTAAGCTCTTTGGAGAATGAAGCCAGTTTTTCATTGAATGCTGTTACCGCTGTTCCAGGTTCCATTAATAGAAAAGTAAATTCATTGTTTCCATTCCATTCAGGATCGTATCCAAGCTCTTTCAATGAGGAGAATGAAAGCAAAAAATCAAATTTAAGATGTGTATTGGGTGGTATATCTTCGATAACACCAACAACCTTAAGTGGGGTTGTTTTATCATTAACCAGGCTAATCACTTCATTGACCGCATTTTCTTTACCAAAATACTTTTTTGCCATGGATTTGGTCAATACAATTTCCCAGGGATTGTGAAGCGCTACGGATGTATTGCCATATAATGTCTTTAATGAAAAGATGGAAAATACGGATGGGTCCGCAAAATATAGTCTGGACTCATTGAACAATTGTTCCCCTACCTTGAGTACCGAGAGTTCCCGGTCATGCATACGAAAAAAATCCTTTACCTCAGGCATTTTTTCCTTAAGCATTGGACCTAATACGGGATGACTTTCTGCATCCTGGATAACTAATTCTCCAGCTTTGTAACGATCAACCGTCACACGGAATATATCTTCTGCCTTTTCATGGAAGCGCTCATAACTGGTCTCAAACCGTACGTATTGGATAATGATTAAGAAGGCCGCCATCCCGATGGATAAACCTAATATGTTGATCAGGGAAAGTCCTTTGCGTTTTAATAAATTTCGAAAAGTTGTTTTTAAATAGGTCTTGAACATGGTGATACCAATTTAACTTTCCTCTAACATCATTCAATTAAATAACAAAATCCAATACTTTGCAGGGAGTTGCTGATATTTTGCAGGGAAAGTTTAATGTGTTGAGGTGATGGAAAGTTGATGTACTGAGGTTGGTATTGAAAAGAAAGCAGTAATGTCCATTTGATATCTTATCTATTTCAAATATTTGTGGGATTAGAACTCCTTTGGTAAGTTTAGGTGATTGAAAGGACTAACCTTGAAATTGAATCCTATTATGAGACCAAAGGAATTAATATACCAGTGGGTGGAATTATTCAACAAAGGAAATGCTGATGAGTTGGCTGAACTGTATCATGAAGAGGCTACCAATCATCAGGTGGCTAACGAACCGGTGAAAGGGAAAAAATCAATCGAAAAAATGTTCAGAGAGGAATTCGCGGCAGCGGATATGGTTTGTATCGTGGAGCATATTTTTGAGGACGGAGAATGGGGAATTTTAGAATGGAAAGACCCGGTTGGATTAAGAGGTTGTGGTTTTTTTCATATAGTTGATGGAAAGATAATGCTTCAAAGAGGGTATTGGGATAAACTTTCTTTTTTAAGAAAGCACAACCTACCAATCCCTACGGAATGAGAGATGTTTAATTAGAATGGATATTCAAAGAGATTGGAATAAGATCAGACTGCATTTTAAAAGAAGTTTCAGATCGAACTTTCATGTATCGATCGCTTCTGTGGATGCGGAAAATAATCCGACAGTAACACCCATTGGTTCATTGTTTCTGAATCATGATCAGACAGGATTTTACTTTGAGAAATATCCATCCAAGTTGCCTGTACATGCCGAAAGAAACAAAAATATTTGTGTCCTGGCAGTAAACAGCAATACTTGGTTTTGGATAAAATCCTTATTCAAAGGAAAGTTCAATAGTTTTCCTGCTATTAAACTTTATGGAAAACTGGGAGAAAGAAGGCAAGCTTCTGAAATTGAAATAACACGCTTAAATCGAAGAATGAAAGCAACCAGAGGTATGAAGGGTCACCGCTATTTATGGGGAGACATGCAATTGGTCAGAGACATCACCTTCACAAAAGCCCACAAAATAAACCTTGGAGACATGACCAGCGGTTTGTAGAAAGAAATGAAGGGAGTGTTTTAAAAAAAAGTTCACGATCAAGCTATGAAACCAAAGCCATTAATCGAAACAGATTACTTCTCAAAACCATGGACATGGGTGAAAAGAATCTTTGCCATTGTGATTTTAGCGATGATCATTGCTGTTTGGGAGCTCGAAATACAATTTCAGTTTTTGAAATTGATATCATTTGTTTTAATCACCCTATTGATTCTTGGTAAAAGAAAAGATGATTTAATGGTTGATGACCAATATTTGGTTCACCTCAAAACATCCATTTTCCCAGTATTTTCTAAAGAAATCAGATATGAAATCTCAAGAATTAAATCTATAAAGGGAGGAGGATTTCACTCTCAGTCTGTGGAAATATTGGAGTTTCTAAGTCCTGGTTATACAAAAGGGGATGAAAGCGATATTGAGATAATATTTAAAGATAATTCTTCCACAAGCTTAAGCGTGGCCATCTACAAAAAAGATTTGAAGAAAGTCCTTGAAACCGTCAGAGAAGTAATGGCAAAACAGAATCAAGGATTCAATTGAGTGTCTTCCAATAGTGCTTTCTAACCCGATGAGTTAAGTTGCCTAATATTCGGTTTTTGATGAGTGGAAAAACAAAGGCAATACAAAATACTAAAACCTGATACCTAATACCTAATACCTGAAAGCTCTCTATTCAGGAATCTACATCTTCCCAACTCAAAACTAAAAACTCAACACTCAAAACTAATTAACCATCACTCTATTCCCTTCCGAATGCGAAGCAAACTCAGGTGCGTACATGCTTTGGACAGTGGTAATGCCATTGGAGAAATCACCTTCATGCGTCACCCTCAGATCGTATTCCAGCACATAAGTTCCTTTGGGTAGATGGGCGATGAAGAAATTCATGGAAGCATCTTTGGTACTCTGGTAGTAACCAAGACCATCCTGATAGCGATACCCGGAAAGAACATTGACAGGTTCAAAGCAAGAGGCGCGCATATCTTTCAGATGGATGAATTCCATGGTTCTGTCAGATCTCAATTCGACTCTTACCTTGATCAAATCACCAGGTTTCAGTTTCTTGTTTTCATCAATAGCTTCTATTACCGGACCGTCTGGAGTATTCTTTGAAAGAAAAAGCTGTTTCTTCAATTTCAATGGTGTGGTGGCCGGTGTGATTTTGTCCAGCTGTTCGAAATATTGCCAGTAAACAGCACCCCAGGCCAGTTGATCTTTGGACTGCACTACCTCAATTTTACCCATATCATTGCTGAACTCAGATGGCGCCCAGCTTTTCTTAACATATCCTGTCCCGGCTTCCTGCGATTGAGTATTTTGAGGATCGAATTCAACATTCCCTAATTTCAGTTTAATATCACTGGATTGACCCAATAGATCTGTGCCTTGTAATAAAAGTGCATAACAAGCCTCTGCTGTTGCCTTGGTTGTCTTCCAGTCTTGTGTTTGTTTCTGCTTTAACAACCAGATTTTCATGCCTTCTATCAATTCCTGGTTTTCTTCAAGCTCAGTAAAAAGCTCTATCAGAAGTGCCTGTGTTTCAATAGGCGCCTGATACCAATAATAGCCACCATTGTTTGATTTCCAATAGGTACCCAGTTCTTCAGATACAATGGCCCTTTCCTTTAACGATTTCAGAATGGAAGCCGGAGTTTTTTTATCTTCCCAGCGGTGCAATGCCAGGGCCAGCATGGCTTGCTGGTAGACACCTTGTCCCACCCAACTTTTTTTAGCAAGTTTCAGAAAATGATTTAAAGCTTCCTGATGTTTGTCGAGCAATGGAAATTCCTTGAAAAAACTCCTGGCATAAAGGTAATGACTCTCTATATGACTAATGTGTCGTTGTTTTAAACCCGGATTATCATTCTGGTGCAAATATGCTTCATACATTCGGGCATCAAGATAATTTACCGCTTGCCGGATGGTGTTTTGAACATCACTGTTTATTCGGTTTCTTTCAACACCCAATTGTTGTAAGTGACCAAAGCCAGCTACAATGTGCTGTGTGATGTATCGATTATCCCGCATTCCGGCAAACCATGGAAAACCACCATTTCCTAACTGTAACTCCAGCAATTTATCCATGGCCCTTTGCTGCTCATTTTCCATTCTGTTAAGATCAAAAAGGAGGGCAAGTCTTTTCTTGCGTTCTCCTTCATCCTTGGCTTGCATAACCCAAGGAGACTCCTCCAGCAACACGGATTTTAGTTCCTGGTTTTTGACCAGATTGGATAACAGGGCATCTTTGTTACCTTTGGTTTGTGATTTCCATTGGTCAAATATTTGTTTTATTCCGGGGTTTGCATGAGCAACATGACTCGCAATGCTGTTGGCATAATATCGTGAAAAGACCTGCTCCGCACATTCATATGGATATTCCATCATATAAGGTAGGGCCTGAACGGCATACCAGGCTGGATTTGTTGAAATTTCCACCGTGAGCCTTTCGTTTTTCAGGGTAGGGGATTTCCCTGCCTGCAGAAGCTTGTCGAATGTATACGTCTTTTTACCAGATCGCCGGATCGACAAAGGTAGAGACTCTGTTACAAGCATTCGGTTTGTTAACAGAGGAATTGTCATTTCCTCACCATCTGTGAAATTACCAGCTTTAGCGCTTACCCGGTAAGTAACAGCATTGATGCCTTCAGGAATAACCAACGACCATTTTACTACAGTACTTTGATCTTTTGATACCTGGAATGATTGTTTGTTTGTTCCCTTGATCATGGTTGCATTAAGGGGGTGCATATTAAGTGCATTGAATAATTGTAACTCCGCCTCTCCATTGATGGAACCATTGGCTAAATTGAAGAGCTTTGCGGTAAACACAATTTGATCACCCTCTCGGAAAAACCTTGGTGCATTGGCCGAGATCATCAACTCTTTTTGCGTGATCGTCTCTTTTTCGATGGAACCGTGCTTGAGATCTTTGGTGTGTGCAAAACCCAGTAAGCGCCATCTCGTAAGTGATTCCGGTACAGTAAAGGAAATAGCGATCTCCCCATTTTCATCTGTTTTTAATTGAGGATAGAAGAAAGCTGTTTCATTAAAGTTTGTTCTGATAACCGGTGCTAGTGGCGCGCTTTGCTGGTTTTGAAGAGAGGGTTTCTCTTGACCGTCAAGATCACCTTCTACCTCCGATTCTTCAGAGTCTAAGACCAAGACCTTTTCTTCAAGTGCTAATTCTTCTTTTGCGGCTTCAACACCAAATGTTGATCCTACGATCTCATTCAATTCCTGGTTTCCTTGATTAACCAAACGAACTCTACGCAAATAATTTCTACCCTGATAATAGCCAAACCAATTTAGCTCCTCATAGGTTCTGAATTGTACATGTGGAAAATTTATTTGATTTCCTGGAAACGGACGAGCATTAGCTAAACGATTCCATCGATAATCTGTACCCCAGGATACTTTCGGATAATAAGTGCCCTGAAAAACAGCAGGCCAACTCAAAGGTTGAAAAGTATCCAGTGAAGCATCATAAAGTGTAGCAACCATTTCGCTTAAAACCTTGTTCTGATCAGGTCCCTTGATTTTAAAGCGCCATTCTTCCTTGCCGCCAGGCTCCAGTTTGTTTCGGAAAGTAATTGTCTCTATTTCCAGTTTTTTATCCGTTCTTGGGACTTTGACTATTACTGTTTTATGATAAACCCGGCTATGTTGCATCATCATGAAATGCACCACGAAGTTTCCCCTGAAGTCTTCAGTAATGGGTACCTCAATTTGTTTTTGTTTTTTACCTGTTTCTTCCCAACAACTTTTGAGTATTTTTCCATTATGCTCTATTTCATATAATACTGAGGAATAATCAGCCCCCGTACCGACCCTGAATAGCGCTTTCTCCCCGGGTTCACCATTATCCTTTAAGATGGTCAGCCAATTTTCCATACTAATAGGAACACCCGTTTTCTTCTGTGCAAAAACATTAAAATAATGCTCAAAGGAGGATGATTGTCCTTGATCATTTTCAGCTTTGATCCGGATGAAATAGGCACCATCTTTCCACTTTTTGAGATTATCAATTTCAAAATGCCTTTTCTTTCCCGTATCGAAATTTTCTCTGAAAACAATAGCCCCTTTTTCCCAACTGCTTGGTTGGTCTTCATCATCATAAACATCGTAGGGAAATTCTTTATAATAAGTACCTTCGGTCATGGTGAACCTGTCAGGTCTTTCCCAGAGCCTCTTTCTAAAAATTCTATTGGGTTGTTTTAATTGATAAACAACAATTTCTCCACTTAACGGTATGAATACATCTTGAATATTGGCGCTATGAAGCTCAAACTTGTTTGTTCCTTCTTTAGGAACATTCTCCGCAATAGTCGCTGTAATTTTGAATGTCTCATAACTTAGGTTGACATTCATAGTGTTCGATCTTGTTTCACCATTAAGATCTGTTACATCAACATAAATTGTAAAAGTAAAAACAGGTTTATCCTGACGATTGGCAGTGAGATCAGGTAAAGCCGGGAAATCGAGCTCAAAACTACCATCAACATTTGTTTTCAAACGGCCTTGCTTGATCTCTACATCCCGAGCGAAGGAAGGAACTGTCCAACTGCGATAGCCAAAATAAGGTAGGTAAACATTTCTCACTACCCTGTACCGGACATCTGCTTGGTCGATATTGGCACCCGAGTAGGATGTAGCGCTACCGCTGATTGTAACATGATCATTTAATTGAGGAGTTACTTTTAAAGAATCAAATTTCACCTCGAAGGTTGGCCTTTTGTATTCTTCAACCGAGAAGGAAACAGAACCATGATCGGTCTGGAGATGCATTTTTCCATTCAGTTTCCCAACCGGAGCAGTGAAACTACCTTGGAAAGTTCCGAATTCATTGGTAACAAAGGTTTCTGTAGCAATTTCTTCCCAATTGGTATCCAGGAATCGTACCTTCATTTTTTGACCTGCCAGGGGTGTAACATCCCTGTCTTGCTTTCGGACAACCATGCCTTTAAAATAAATGGTTTGTCCAGGCCTATAAATCCCGCGATCAGTGAAAAAATAAGTCTGCGTTTGAGACCGTTCACGATCATTGCCCCAATAGTCATAGTAATGATTAAAGCGAAGGCTATCATGTCGATTAACAAACCATACCAGATAATTACGATCTGAACGGGATGATTTGAATTTGACATAACCGTTTTCATCTGTCCTTTTCTCACTTACCAGCCTGGATGAATACGTTCTGGTTCGAGAGTTATATTTTTGATGGTAAAAACTGGTGCTAATATCCTTTAAAGGTTTTCCGGAATGCCTGTCGGTTACATAAAATTCCGTTAAGCCATTTCTTGATCTTGCAACGAAATTCAAATTGGAAACCCTGAATAATGTATAATTTAAAAGAGTTTCCGGGCTTTTTTCAAATTCCTTATTGTTTGCTACCAATATTGCATAAGACCCAATGGACAGCGCCGGAATTTTAATTTCTGTTTTATGTGATTGATAATCCTTATCGTCCGGCAATGATTGTTCCCAAATTTTAAGTGCATTCTTACGCCTTAACAGACTTAGGATCTTTTCTTTTTCTTTATTGTTGTGAATACGCCATCTTGAAAGGGAGTCGGTTTCCAATGGATTCAACTTTACTAATTTCAAATGAATAGTATTGATATTTTTGTAAGTAACAAGGGAACGCAATGGCTGATCTGGCAGGTTGACTTCTTCAAATTTGAGGTCAAGATGTTTTCGTAGAATGTTGTTTTTGAGTTGTTCACAATTTTTGGCACCAAATGATCCGGGGAATCTTGTGATAGCATTTTCACAGACCTCAAAAGCCTTTTTCAGATCCCATTGATGTGCTTCGGATTTCAATGGTTCATATTTGTTTGCCGTTTCTATTAAGTAATTGGCCATGGCAAACTGATAATTCGTACTACCGGTATGTTCGTTGAATGCGTTATGTCCTTTTTCCAGTGCTTCAAAGTAGCGCGTATCACTATTTTCAATCGTACTGTTCATTCGAACCATGGACAGTCGCTGCAGGTCTACATCAATAAGCGCGTCCGGTTCTTTGTCATTAAGATGGAAATTCATCAGATCCTGATAAAGGAGTAGAGCGTTGTATTTCAGTGAATTTGTATCGGAACTTTTTATTGAAAATGAAGTGAAGGTCTTATAATCAGCCAAATACCCCGGATTATTGATGGTAAACTGATCCTGCGCATTGGTAAGTGTTGCTTCTTCACTTGCGTAAAACGTGAGGGCTCTGTTGGCAATAAGATCAAATAATGTGGGACGCAGGTACCTTGAAGTTGAATCCCCACCGAGCAACACCTTGTAATGATCTATGCTAAAATGCTTTAATTGATCCCTTTGACTGAGCGAAGCTTTATAAAGCTGTGTTGTTTCTTTAATCAGTTTATTGATACTCCAGGTTTGAATATCTTCTCCTTCATCCAATGACTCGCTTCTATTCAAGAAAACATATCTGTTCCGTTGGTAGAATTGCCAATGCAATTCTGCCAGCATGGATTGTAATAGCGCTTTAGCGGGATAAGAAGATTGCTCAATTTCTTTTTTTAGTAAATGGATAGAGGCTACCAGTGATTTCTCTTCCTTATATGACCGGAACTTCATCTGGTGAATAATGGCTTTGACAATTTGAGCCTGGTTGCTTTCCCTTTTCGCCAGTTCGTAGATCCTGTCTACAATTTTCAATGCTGACTCTGGTAATTCTTTGCTTGATAGGGAATCGACCTGTTTCCATAGCTCCTTGTAATCGTTTTGATATAAAGGGCCCTCAAAATGATCCCTTGCGACGGATTTGTTTTCCCTCAGGAGAAAAAAGCCTGAAATCACCAAAAAGGTTGAAATGGTTAAAAAATATATTGTGAGCTTTTTCATTAAAGCAATATGTGATTCACTTGTTAAACGCATTGCAGATCTTTTAATTTTAAATCTTCTACGTGATGAAACTTTATTATAAAACTCCTGACTTTTCTAAAAGTCACAAAGCTTTATTCGTAGATTTTTTTATGTAGATGCAAAAAAGAATGGGATTCCATAAATCAATTGGCAATGATGAAATAATTGCGAATTACAAATTATGAGTGAAGACAACACATCAGTCTTAATTCTATTCTAGAATATCTGCTTGGTATTGCGATTTAAAGTATCACTTATTGGAATCACTGCTCAAAATGACCTCATGGCTATAGTAGGTTTTTCTCTTGAAAAGCGTGAAAAAAACAATAAAAAGGAGCGTACCTATTTCTGCAAGCGGACGAGCCAACCAAATACCGTCGAGCCCCATATTTAAGTATTTTGGTAAGAGAAATAGCAACACTGCTACCAACGCCAAGCCTTTCATGGTATTGATGATGACCGATAAAGTGGATTTGCCAATGGTTTGCATATAAATAGAAAGAATATAATTCGGCCCGGCTGCGAGGTACAAAGTGAAATAAAGCAGAAGAGCCCATTCGGCGAGTTGTTTAAATGCCATTGTTTCTTCACTGGAAAACATATTGATCAGCAGACTTGGAAAAATAAAACCTATCCCCGTGGCAGATACTCCAACAATAAATGTGAAGAACAATGAAAATATCAATGTGCTTAAAACCCTGCCGGGTGATTTTGCCCCGATGTTAAATGCCATGATCGGTTGCACCGCAATCATGGCAGCAATGAATATTCTGAGCAAGATGATGCTCAAATAGTTGATCAATCCAAAAGCAGCGATCGCTAAATTTCCATAGGGTAATAAATACTGATTGATCAATAAAAAACCTGTTGAAAAGGTAATTTCTGATACAAAAGAAGGAAAACCTGTGCTTAACAAAGCTTTCCATTTTTTTAGTTTAAATGTAAACCTGAAATTTTGGAAACTTAAATGACCCTTTCCTTTCTTAATGTAAAAGTAGATGTAAAGTGTTGCTGTCATCAAGGAAATGCCGGTAGCAACTGAAGCTCCTGCTACTTCAAAAGGAAAGACAATCACTAAAAGGACATCCAATAGAATATTCAGGATAGAAGCAAATAAGGTAGCATTCTTGGAAACTTTTGGAGCGCCATCGTTATTCAGAAAAATACCCCATAGGGACCTCAAGAATAGAAAAGGTATAAAAATGAAACTCCAAAACATATAATCTGACAGGTATTTGAAGATTAGTTCATTTTCACTCCCAGCAATAAAGTGTGCAATTGGCTTGGTGATGAACGGCGCACTTATAGTGATTGTGAGACCCATGAACAGGACAATAGTAGTGGTGAACTGAAATACTTGTTGTGCCTTATTATATTTTTTAGCACCTATATTTTTGGAAATCAAAATGGCTCCGCCCATCATAAGGGTGAGCAAAAAAGCAATTAGAATGGTAAGCACAGGAACGTATAATCCGATCGCTGCAACACCTTCTTTTCCTACATAATGGCCTAAAATAATTCCATCAACCAATTGGTGAATAGCTACTGATATCGTGCTGGTCAGAACGGGAAAATAATATTTAAAAAATAAAGATCTGATAGGGTCCTTTCCCAAATCTATGGATTTACTCATGTTACAATTGGTTATTAGTCACAACCGGAATCAGCCCTGTCAAAATGAAGGTCCTCATGTTCAGATCCCTACTCTGACTTAAAGAGTTTGCAAACGTATCATTTTTGAGCAAATCATCCAACATTGCAAAGTGATGATATCAAAGGTGTTAATATTTTATCAGACCAAATTACTTCAGTACTGAAACACCTAAACATTTTAACACTTTTTTGCTTTAGTTCTTTCAGGATGATCATCCTGAAAGGTTTTTGTCTTACATTTTTATTTATTTGGACAAAAACTGACTATGCATAAAGGTGTGATGAAGGATCATTTAAGGATCAATGAAAGTAAAACTTTACCAATTTCCTATGATCCTGATTCGAGTGAATTAAAAATGTTAAAGTTTAATAAGATTGCATTACCTTAAGATTTGAATATTTCACTTTAGCACTTATTCGGATGTTTAAAGTTGATCTGATTACATTATTCGCCGCCTTTGGAGCATTCAATGGGGTTTTATTTGCGGTATTGCTTTGGTCAAAAAAAGCTAATACTCTTTCCAATAAGATTTTTGCCACCTTGCTTTTTGTCACAAGCATTAGAATTGCGAAAAACATCGTGGTGCATACAAAAGAATTAAACCCTGAACTCTTTTCCTCTTACGAGTTATGGCGTTTTCTCGTGAACTTCGGAATCAGTCATCAATTCGCGATCGGTCCATTGTTCCTTTTATATTTCAGATCAAGGGTTCAGGAAAAATTTTCTTTTCGAAGGAGCTACCTCATTCACTTTATTCCCTATTTCGTTCTGGTATTGATCAGCCCAATCATCATTTGGCCATTTTGGAGAGACGGAGGGCTCTGGGCCTCCTATATTTCTATTTTGGTTTATTATTTAATCTCCTTCAGAACATACTATGATGCGAAACAGCATCATAAACAAGTGAATGCGAATAATGAAGCAGTTTTTCAATGGTTAAAAAGATTGATATGGATTGCAGGTTTACTGATGTTGGCTTATTCCCCCGCCTTGTTCAAGTATATTGGTTATGCAGGAGGAGCAGCGCTTTATACTTTGGGTCTTTATGTGATCGGCATGATTGTATTTCGCAAGAATAGATTTGAATCTTATTTTAAAAAACGCTACCAAGGTTCTTCATTGAAAAGTGATGATTCCCAAAGAATCCTGGATCGGCTTAAGCAATTGATGGAAATTCAAATGCCATATACAGATCCTCAACTGTCTTTAGTCAAGCTGGCACAACTATTAAATGTTACACCACATCATCTTTCTCAAATTATCAATGAACATCTGGGGAAAAGCTTTTCCGATTACATCAATTACCATCGTATTGAGACTGCTAAGGAGAAATTAAAAGATCCCCGCTATAAGCATCTGAAAATAGCCAGTATCGCTTACGAAAGTGGGTTTAATGGTATTTCTACTTTTAACACACTCTTTAAAAAACATACCGGTTCCACACCCTCGGAGTATCGACAAGGCTGAAATAATCAAAAACATTATCAGGATTATAATTCGGAAAGATTATTGGTGTTTTGATTCATTTATTTGGATAAAAAATCAAGATCATGAAAAAATTCAACTCATTAATTGTTTGCCTTTTTTGTCTGATATCTTCCGTCTTAAAAGCACAGGAAATCAATGTTCAAAAAGAAATAGATAAACAAGTATGGAAACCATTCATAGAGGCATTTGCTGAGTTTGATGCCGAAAAGTTCAATGCACTTCATACTGATGATGTTTTGCGTGCCACGCCCTGGAAATTAAGAGTAGGTCGGGAATATAAAAATGGAAATCTTGAGGGTTTTGCTAAAAACAGGGATAAAGGTACCAAAAGAGCCATTGAGTTTTGGTTCGAGCATAGGGTGGCATCGACTGATGTTGCCTATGAAGTCGGATATTACAAAATCACAGTAAACAGGGAAGGGGAGGAAGAGCGAAATTATTATGCACGGTTCCACATTGTGCTGAAGAAAATTGATAGCAACTGGAAAATAGCTCAGGATTGGGATACGGGCAAGATCAATGGTGTTGCGGTTACCGAGCAAGACTACTTGAAAGGTAAACCCTTGGCTTTTAATTGATGTTTGTTTGAAAAAATGTTTCTTCTTGATGGGAAAGTAAATGTTAAGGAGAATTACGAATGAGTAATTACGAATTACGATGAGTTTGGTCAAAATCGTAATTTACAGCTTAATGTCAAAGTTCTTAATTGCCTATATCAAAAAGCTTTTAGGTCTCAGCTTTCAGGTTTTAGTTTTCTTGCCTTGAGTCTTTTGAAAGTTTGGCTGACACCTGACACCTGATAGCTAAAGCCTGGCTTCGTAATTCATTTCATTAAAGTAATTATTGGGAGTCCCATACTAAAGTTGAAACATTCACAGTTCAGTTTCTTTATCTGCTTTAGCTTCTTTTCTTTTCAAAACCATTAAAGTTATGCCCAGGATAACAAATGGGATACTCAATACCTGACCCATGTTAATCATCATACCAGCTTCGAATGCGGATTGGTCCGCTTTAAAAAATTCAATAATGAACCTGGCTGAAAAAACCATGATCATGAACAAACCAAAAATAAAGCCGTTTCCCTTTTTCTGCCTTTTGTTAAGTGTATATAAAACACCAAAAATGATCAAGTAAACCACAGCTTCATAAAGCTGTCCGGGGTGACGAGGAATATTATCCACTCGTTGAAAAATAAACGCCCATGGTACTGTTGTGGGATTTCCGATGATTTCGGAATTCATAAAATTACCGAATCTGATAGAGGCAGCTGCAATAGGGGCTACGACAGCAAGTCTGTCAAAGATCCAGAGCAGATCCATTTTGTATTTTCTGGAACAAATTATCAGAGCAATCAAGATAGCAATGCCACCACCATGACTGGCCAATCCCCGATATCCTATAAATTCAAAAGTAGGTTCAAATTGAAATGGTAAGAATATTTCAAGCAGATGCTGTGAGTAATACTCAAAATCATAAAATAAGCAATGCCCAAGTCGTGCACCTATGACAGCACCCGCGATGGAATAAATTGTTATTTTGTCTAGCTTTTCAAGAGGCACCTGTTCCTTGATAAAGCGCCTTTTAAGCAAATAATAACATATCACAAAGCCAAGTGCAAACAATAAAGAGTACCATCTCAAAGCGTAGAATCCAAGGTCAAACAACATGCCATCGTGATTCCAGATAATGTAGGTCATAAAGTGTTCAAGTATTAAAGTGGATAAGTTAAAAAGTTTGCTTTTCTTTTATCTGAAACCTAAGACCTGATTTCCAAATCCTAGAAAATTATTCCTGCAAATAACCGCAAACTTTAACACTTTCCAACTTAAATACTTTAAGGTTTCAACACTTCTTTCATTTTGTTTAAATTCAGACCATCAATCATATTAAAACAAGCTGATCATGACTTTTTGGGAAACAATAGCAGTCGCTACCGTACCGGCACTGATAACCAGTATTTTGGCCTATTTCAAACTTCGTCAGGAGTTTAATATGTATAAAACGGAGGTGATGGCTGAACGGGCGGCCAAAAGATTATTGAAACACAAAGGTTATACAGATAGAAGTTTTGGTGCAATTAAAGACACACTTGGAGGATGGGATGATGAGGAGGATGAATTAAGGAAAATCCTGGTCAGGGCAGGAGCGGTTCGTACATTCAGGGATGGTGACAGGAACCAGGAGTGGTGGTATTTACTTTCAAGGACCGAGGAAAGAATTGAAAGAAAGAAAAGGTAGTAACGGACTTTTAAAGTCCGTTACTACTCTTATACTCAACGTTATAGTTCATTTTGTCGAACCGCTCAAATAGAGCCAATTTCTTTTTCAAAATCAAAAAAATCATTTATATTTGTATCTAATTGGATACATATTTAAATGTTAATTACCAAAAAAACGCCTGAATTTGATAAGTGGATTAGAAAACTAAAAGATATTAGAGCAAAATCTAAAATACTTTTCCGAATCCAAAAACTTGAAACAGATGAACATTTTGGAGATTGTAAACCAGTAGGAAACGGAATTAGCGAAATGCGAATTAATTATGCTAAAGGCTATCGAGTATATTTTAAAGAGAAAGACAACAAAGTCGTTATTCTTTTAGTTGGTGGAGATAAATCAACCCAACAAAAAGATATCGAAAAAGCGAAGAAAATCTGGAACCGAATAAAAAATGATTGAAATGGGAACAACAAAATTTGAAATAGCGGACTATTTGGACAGCGAAGAAATGATTGCTGAATATCTGAATACTGTTCTCGAAGATGGAAACAGTTCGGATTTGATTGTGGCAATTGGACACGTCGCAAAAGCAATCGGAATGACCAAAATAGCGGAAAAAACCGGGATGAGCCGACCAAGCCTTTACAAAGCATTATCAGACGGAGCAAAACCTCAATTCGGAACAATAATGAAAGTGCTGAAAGCTATCGGAGGACAAATCAATGTGAAACCAATTTCTGCATAAAAAAACGATACCACAATCGAGTAGATGGCTCCACCAGCGGTAACTGGCGGAGTGCACCCCCTCTTTTCGAGCCTTATAGTCTCTTACTGCAGTGCTCAAAGAGATGAGGCAAGGACATGTTGTCCGCCTTGAAGTAGTAATGAAAATGTAAAAGCTTGGACTACAAGTCCAAAGACGGTAGTACGGGAGAATATGTTTTGAACAGTTGGGAGGAAAGAATTGAAAGAAATAGAAGTAACGGATTTTTAACGATACTCACCAAACCGAACATCACTCAATTTTCTTAAATGTGTCGGTCTCAATATCTACGTGGAATACGTCGCCATAATGCACCTTAAGCTCGAATGCATGGTTGAGTGGAGTTTGTGTTATTGCCGCATGAACAATCCTGATGACCCCGGCGTGTGTAACCAAAGCAATTCTATGATGATCTTTTCGAACCATTTCCTGCCAAAACGAAATAATCCTTTCACTCATGATCTTCATACTCTCTCCTTCGGGAGGTGCTTCGTGAATAAAGTTATTCATCCAGGCATCTAACTCCTGATCATCAATTTCCTCCCATCTTTTTCCTTCCCAAAGCCCAAAGTCCATTTCTGTGATCCTTTCGTCCTCCAATCTATCCGGAGCATTTAATTGCGCTGCGAGTTTTGTACATCGTTTGGCCGGACTGGTATATATCCAATCAAAATGTGTGGGTATTTTTCTGAATATTTCATCTACCTCCTGGTGAAATGTATCGGTGACATCCACATCCAATCGCTTTCCATAAATGAAGCCTTTCGCAATATTAGGCGTCGTATGCCTGATCAAATAAACTTCCATAGAACAACAAATGATAAATAAAACACAATTTCGGAAATCTGTTGGGTAGCTCCAAGACAATCACCGGTATAACCACCTATCCATTTGGTAAAATACTTTCCTAAATAGACTTTAGCAAGGTACATAGATAGCAGAACCACAAATAACTCATATCTCTTAAAGTAAAAAACGCTTCCAATTAATGGAAGCAAACCAAAGCATATCGCGACCAACAAATGGGACAGTTTAACTTTTTTGGCAACCGGTTTTGCTTTGCTATCATCGGTGTCCCTTACATAAGGATGTGTGAAAATGAAACTGGCAGCGGTGAGTCGGCTAAGCGCATGCGCTGTTATAAAAACCAAAACGATTGGTAATAGTTGATTCTCGAAATAGCTAATGATTTGAATCAACAATGCGACTTTAAATAAAATAATCAATATGAGACCCGTCACACCATAGGTTCCAATACGACTATCTTTCATGATGACCAGGATTTTGTCTTTTGTCCAACCTCCTCCAAAGCCATCACAAACATCTGCTAAGCCGTCCTCATGGAATGCGCCAGTTGTGAGAATAGAGGCAGTAATGGAAAATAAAACTCCAACGATAGGATTTATCAAATAGCTAAATATGAGGTAAACGACCCCTGCAATGACGCCAACGATCCACCCAATCAAAGGAAAGTATCTGGTTGATTGGTTGACATACGCTTCTCTATGGTCCACCCATTTCGGACAAGGAATCCTTGTGTAAAACATCAACGCAGTAAAGAATATTTTGATTTCGTGAATTATCATAAAGTGTTAGAGTGTATTAGTGTTAAAGGGCTTTAATTCGTTATTGTTTGTGATATTTTAAGAAGCGATGTTAATTTCTATTCATGCTTATAGGAATTTAAATTGATCAGCCAATAAGATATCCAAAATCCCAACTTTAACACTTGAAAACTTTAACACCTACTAACCTCTTTTACTTACTCCTGCGCTTTCAAAACTAGCCATTTCATTGA
The DNA here is from genome assembly GCA_030442035.1 of Splendidivirga corallicola. Taxonomy (GTDB): domain Bacteria; phylum Bacteroidota; class Bacteroidia; order Cytophagales; family Cyclobacteriaceae; genus Splendidivirga; species Splendidivirga corallicola. The sequence continues at coordinate 7,210 of JAUJEA010000010.1, read as the reverse complement.
GAAAGACAATGGCACTTTGGATGATTGGATAGGCTATGGCACAACCTGTTCCTTCGCCTAATCGCATTCCTAGTTTCAGGATTGGTTCGGCCTGTAGTTTTTCTAGTAATAACCTGTGCCCTTTTTCATCAGACTGGTGGCAGTATATGGCATAATCATCCATATTGGAATGAATGGCTCTCGCACAGAGATAGGCAGCTGAGGCAATAAAACCATCTACCAACACAACCATTCCATGCTCCGCAGCACGAAGCATCCCGGCACAGATCATCGCGATCTCAAAGCCACCAAAGGTTTTTAAAACATCCATTGGTGTTTTGATAGCGTTTTTATGATTATCAATGGCTTTTTGAAGGATGTTTGTTTTATGCTGAAGTTGTTCATTGTCTAACCCTGTTCCTCTTCCAACACAGTCCTCAATCGGCAGATCAAGCAGAAGGCTCATGAGCACAGCTGCCGCACTTGTATTTCCAATACCCATTTCTCCAAAACCAATGATGTTGCAGCCAGAACTTTGGATGTTATCAACCAACGTGCATGCATGTTCAAAGCATTCTTCAAGCTCCTCTGAGGTCATGGCTGCCTCTTTTAGGAAATTCCGTGTTCCGTGGTTAACCTTCGCATTGATGATTTGCATTGTTCCTTCAAAGTCATGGTTAACACCCGCATCCACAATTTTCAATTGAATGTTGTGCTGTTGGGAAAACACATTGATAGCGGCACCTTGATTAACAAAATTTTGGACCATTTGATATGTCACCTCCTGCGGATAAGCGCTGACACCTGCCTGAGCAATACCATGATCAGCGGCAAAAACCACAATGTGAGGTGCCACAAGTGTTGGATTTAAGGTTTGCTGTATCGTGCCTATCTTCAAAGCAATGGCCTCTAGTAATCCAAGTGAACCAAGTGGCTTGGTTTTTAGATTGATTTTTTCATTCAACTTAGAAATGATGTTGGCATCTGGTTTTGCTATACTAAATTTCATTTGCAACGTCTTTTTATAGATTAATGCCATTTAAGATAAGCCTTCAGGCATTAAGTGTCAGGTAAATTTCCGGCATTGTTGGAAAACATCATTTAGGCTGAAATCTGATACCTGACACCTGAAAGCTTTTATCATATTTCCTTAAAAAATAGCATTGAATTATAGGTCAGCATGGTAATAGATCACAGAACCAGAAACCCATTTGATTAGGTCTATCCGTATCTGAAGAAAAACAATTGTCATCGGAATCTTTTGGGGCCTTGTATTCCCTATAAACAGTTTCTCCAACCTGAAAGTCTATTGGTTTGTCAAATATGGGGCCATCATAAACGAAGGTGTGGAATTCTCCATTTTCACCACAAGGATCTACATTCGCTGGAAGGTCTTTTAAAAATTCTTGATCAATCACACGTCCAGCGAAACTTTTGTCCAGCAATTCTCCTTTGATGCAAACCACAATGGTTTTGAAACCCAGGTCAATAAATTCATGGACCAGTTCTCTTGTATTTCTTTTCCAAATTGGAAAATGAGCCTTGAATCCTTGTTGACTTAATTTGTCCTCTCTGAATTTTTTTAAATCTTCCAGGAAAATATCCCCGAAGATCGAATGTGTAAATCCTTCTTTTTTCAAACCTATCATTGTAGCCTCCATTAATTGATTGTATTCGCTCATGGTCGGCTGATCGTTGAGTTGTAGTTTTTGCAGAGGTATGCCAAGGCATTCTGCCTGTTGTTCTAAAAGCGTTTCCCGTACTCCATGCATGGATACTCTTTGATAGGTTGTGTTGACGCTTGTTAATAGCCTTGCGATGCTATACCTATTGTCTTTTAAAACATGGTAAAGTGCCAAAGCACTATCCTTACCACCACTCCAATTAAAAATTGATTTGAACATCGCTATATTCTTTTATATTTATATTATGTGAAATACACTTAAAATTCAAACCGTTTAGTTTGGGAGAAAACAATCATGCGTTCAGGTGTCAGGTCTCAGGTTTCAGTCTTAACGATATTTTTAAGTGTTGAAGTTTCGTTACCAATCGTAATTCACCATTTGAAATTCGTAATTCAAAACTCAAAATTCATCATTAACCTTTATACCTCAACACTTCAACACTTCAACACTTTAACATACATCGGTAGTCCCGATACCATCAAAATGACTTCGTTTGCCTTGTTAGCTACATACTGATTGGCCCAGCCCTGAAGGTCTGTAAATTTTCTCCCGACTTCAGTTTCCGCATGCATGCTCATTCCCAGTTCGTTGGAAATGATGATAAAATGTCCGAGCATTTTGGATAAGGCATTGATTTCCAGTTTGAATTCCTGTAGGGATCTTTCAACATCATTTTTGTATTCAACAAAATAGTTTGTTAACCAAAGTGTAACACAATCAATTACTACCACCCTGTTTTGGATAGGTAATTGATACAGCTCCTGATGTGCTTCATAGTTTGTCCATTCAGACCCTCTATCGGTTTGATGCTGTTTTATTCTTTGTTCGAAGTCTTTATCCCAAATTTTGGCAGTAGCAATATAGATCGGCTCTTTGGAATTCTTTAATGCCAACTCTTGGGCAAATTTGCTTTTACCACTCCTTGCACCTCCGGTGATGAATGTGATCATGTCTGTATTGTTATTGATTTATATGAAAATAACTGATGATAATTTTGAATGAATTACAAATTTCAAATGACGAATTACGATGCCAAGTGTAACTTAAATACTTCAACACTTAGGCACTTTAGCACAATTCCACCAATACTTCATCGGACTAAATAGAATAGATATCAAGTATTAGTATTCTGCTCCTGGGTACTCCTCCTGAGCGCCGGGATTTTGAATTGCATCCATTCAAAAACGCCAAACATAATAGCCCCATAAATCAAGGTTCCTATCAGGAAATTTCTTTCATAGGGTAAGGCAGCGATAAGACATGCACCATATCCCGCTAATGTTTTTGGATATAAAGTACCGGATAACCATGGTTGTATGTCTGTAATGATCCAATGTATCATTACAATGGTAATGGTTGCTACGGCAAAATTCTTAATGGTTGTTTTATGTTGAAGTATTAATTTGCCTACCAATACCATAAGTGCAAAGGCTCCGTAAACCCAATAGAACCCTTCATAGAAAAGTCTCCATTCACCATAAAATACCAACTTGTTTAAAACAATATCACTGAGCCATAACGTAAGCAATGGAAATATAAAAGCCCTTTCTCTGGAAAAATAAGCTCCGCCAAACAAGGCCATCGCTCCTATAGGAGAGAAATTACTCAGTGTGGGTATATGGCCCGGACCGGTTAAAATAATGCGTCCTACGCCTACAACAATCATGAAAGTGCTAAAAGCCAGTACCCTTGCAGTGAATATTTTTTTAAGATTTGAAATCATGATCTTATTATTTTAACCACCTTCAGTTCCTTCTGCTGTAGCAGGAACCAAAGGTGAGTTATGTAATTATTACAATTTGAACCGGACCCCAGATTGTATATTAAAACCCTGGGCAGTAAACCCATAAGTTTCCACATAGTCCTCATCTGAAATGTTCTTAAGGTCAGTGAATACGGTCAATTTTCCTTCCAATAACTTATAATCCACATAAAGATTAAATAATGTGAAAGCATCCAGGTTTACTTCTTCTCTGGCGAAGCCATTGTCAGGATTCCAGAAGTAATCGAGCCTGTCATCGGAATGCGTCATTCCTGCTGAAATAAACAGGTCACTGAAAGGACGGTATTCCAATGTAAAACTGAATTGATTATTTGGCCTTCTAATAAGATTGAAGAACGATTGCTCTTGCCCACTGCCATCTTTTGTAATGAATTCCCCATCGACATAAGCATATTGTCCTTTGAGTGTTAACTGTTCATTCACCTGGTATGAAGCATCTATTTCAATACCATGATCATCTTGCTCATCCTGATTTTGATAACCATTGGTAAAATCAAAAACGATGATGTTTTCAACATTCCGTGAGAAGTAACTTACCTGAGCGCTCAGTCTGTCATTTAACCAAAATGATTGAATACCAATTTCGAAGCTTTTGCTCTTTTGAGGGTCCAGATTTTCGTTAGCGCCAAATGCACCATACAATTGTGCTAATGTTGGTGCTTTGAAACCGGTTGAATATGCAGTGAAGAACTTGATATGTTCATTTAACTGATAAGAAGGAGCAAGTGAGAAAGTAGCATTATTACCATACTTGGAATGGTTGTTAAACCTGTAGCCAAGTTCCGCATTGAACCCATTGAGATTATGCAACAACAAGGTAAGGTATGGGCTAAAGATGTTGGTAGACGGATCTTTGATCGTAGAAGCATCATCCAGCATTTGAGCTCGTTGATAGTTGATCCCAGCCAGCAAAGTGATATATTGTTGCACAGCATAACTGGCAAAAATATCAGCATTATGCAACCTGCCCCTGAACTCACTCTCTCCGAAAGAGGTGCTGAAATTCCTGTCGGTGCTCGTATATCCATAGGCACTATTGATCTTAAGTTTATCGAAATCAAATGTCGCTTGCAAACCCGGATTGATGAGTTCTGAGGTGTATTGATTAGCACCATCTGTAAAGGCATCAGCATCGAAATCACCATCAAAATCCGTATAGCGGATAAAAGGCTTAAGAATTATTTGATCCGAGGCTTGTATACCTAAATTAACTTGCACGGCATTCTGTGAAAAACCGTCCTTATCAAAATTTCCAATATTGTTTTCATCCAATGCCTCTGTGATGCCGTCAGAGGTGTTTCGGATATAAGAGGCGTTGTAATCAAAAACACCAGTTTTTCCATGAATCCCTGCTACACCCTTGAAAGTATTAAAGGAGCCATAACCCAATGTTCCATAGGCTCCAAAAGGTTTTTGTCCAGATCTTCTGGTGATAATATTGATAACCCCTGCAATGGCATCCGTGCCATATAGTGTGGATTGACTACCCTTTAAGATCTCAATGCGCTCAATTTGATCAAGTGGGAGCAAACGAAGATCGAATACACCACCAACGCCAGAGGGATCGTTTACCGGTTGCCCATCAATCAGAATAAGAGTGTATTCACTGCCTGCTCCTCTGAGAAAAACACTTTTGTTTTTGCTCGGGTTACTGTTGGCACCATTGACTACCAGGCCAACCTGATCGGAAAGCAGTTGTGCCAGGTCTTTTCCTGAACTTCTTTCTATCTCTTCTTTGGAAATGATCTGGACTGGTTTGGCAGTCTCTCTTAATGGAGTTGGAACTTTGGAAGCTGTAATGACAACTTCTTTTAACTTGACTGTATCTGCTGATACATTTGATTGTGAAAAGCCTGTGATCCATGATGTGATCAGGCATACTGATAAAATTAATTTTTTGCTCATTGTTTTGAATGTTTAAAATTTAACCAATGAGCTTTCGAGAAAATAGGTTAGGAGTGTAGAGAGGTTATTTTAGTAATTCGATTTTCCTGGAAAAGACTAAAATAAACCATGCTCTTGCTACAGCCCTGGCCTTTCCACCGAAAGCCTAAACGAACTAATAGCATCCTGGCAGGTCTTCTGGCTTACTCTGCTACTCACAGCCTTCCCGTCCCAACTTATCAGGACAGTGGCATTTTAGGATGAGCAGTCTGTAAAGAGTTTACAGCTACGGGGATAGCTCCGGAATTGCACCGGATTCCCTTTTAATCCCGACAATGTCGGAAACCAAATGCTGTGCGAAGATAGGAAAAAGTGGTAAAGAGTAAAAGTGTTAGAGTTGGTAAGTGTTAGCGTGTTAAAGTTGAGAAGTAACTCTCTCTATTGACAACTGCCATATGTGTGTGGGATTTTGACTGGGTACAGAAATATTTGAGTTGCATCAATGGAATCGTAATTCGTCATTTGAAATTCGTCATTCATTCAAAATTCAAAACTTAAAATTATCATCAGTTAATATTATCTATAATACGAACAAAAATAGCTTATAATGAAAATTTTATAAGTAAACCTTCTCATACTTTAACACTTTAACACCTACCCAACTTTAACACTTTCTCACTCCTTTCTGTCAATGATGTTTTGAAGCTCATTTAACATGTCATCACCAATGAGTTGCGTTAACTGATTCGATTCCAAAGTATACTCGAACAATATTTCAGGATCTTCCGATACTTCAAGCTTACCATTATCATTTAAATCGTACAACATATTGGCAACCAGTTTATCCACATCCGGAAGGTAGTCAAAATGAATTAGCTTCAATTTTTCAAGATCCACCTCTTGAAGAAGGTCATTGGAAAGCGAATATAAGAACAAATGTTCTTTGTCCTTTTCATTGAGAACACCATCGGCATTCGTATCATCAATCCAACCTGTAATTACCAATAGTTTATCATCTTTGGTTCGGATTTGCCTGTAATGGGTTATGTTGATCCTTTCGTTAAAAAGAGGTTCGAAAGATCCTGTTCTGAAGTTGTAGATGATCAGATTGTTATAATAAGGATTGTAATAATTATAACTTGAAGACGATTTAGACAGACCTAAATGAAATGTATTTCTTGCTTCTTCCTTGTTTAGTGTCTTATGAGAAACCGGAATAACATAAGTTCCTGAAGCGCTGTCCATCAAATTCATCTGGCGAAGAGAGACCACCTGCTTTCGCAGATTTTCCTGAGATAAGTCCTGAGCCTCTGTTTGGGTTATCAGTGTATTCCTGTTATTGTTTGGTTTAGATAACCAACCGACAAGAAATGTAATTCCTGCAATAATGATGATGATCAATGATATGCTGCCTAAGGTGGCAATTAAAAAATGGTTATACTTTTGAATTTTATTCATTTTAATAGATCAATTAATTTGCTGAAAATGTAATGCTTATTTCTTCCCGCCTTTCAAATTGATAAAACCTTGCATATTGGCCAAATGAAACTTGGTAAAAAGGTCGGATTGTCGAGGCAACCCATCTTTCCACTTGGTTATTTCAATTTTTATAAAATAAATTCCGGGATCAAACGACATAAGGTTATATCAATTTTACAGAGATGCAAACCATCTTTTTTTACCTCCAAATAAAGTTTAAAAAAATATCACTAAATTTTAAATTACTTTAACACTTTAACACTTTAACACTTTTAGAGTTATTACTTTACGTATAACTGATATTTTGCTGAAATATCAATGAATGATTCATCAATCTTTCAATAGTTTTATGAAAGATTGTTTTTTTGAAAATACTTCGATTGATTCTGTATGAAAATTC
>JAUJEA010000001.1 GCA_030442035.1 Splendidivirga corallicola | reverse complement strand
ATTCCGAACAGAGAAGTTAAGCCCGGTAGCGCTGATGGTACTGCTGTCATAGGTGGGAGAGTAGGTCGTTGCCAGTTTTTATTAATAGTATCTAAAAGGTTTAGAAAACTCTAAACCTTTTTTTATGACTTCTTCTCTGTTAGCTAATCAAAGCTTTTTATTTTAATGTTTCATGTTTCTGGAATAAGTATTGTTTTGTACTTTTGTTCCCAATGAATTTTCTATACCCACAATTCCTTTTTGGATTACTGGCACTTTCAATTCCCATCATTGTTCACCTTTTTAATTTCCGAAGGACCAAAAGGATTTACTTTTCTAACAATTTATTCCTTAAAAATGTTAAAGAGGTAAGTAGCTCAAAGCTAAGACTAAAGCACTTGCTTATCTTAATGGCCAGGCTATTGTTCATATTCTTTCTGGTAATAGCCTTTGCACAGCCCTTTATCTCAGGAGAAAAAGAAGAATTGAAAAATGAATTGGTCTATGTTTACCTGGACAATTCATTTAGTATGTCAAACGAAGTAGCCACAGATTTAAGAGCTGTTGATCAGGGAGTGGGCTTTATTAACGACCTGGTAGACATCTATCCTCAAAACACAAAATTTAAATTCATTACCAACAACTTCGAATCTTCTTCCAATTTACTTAAAAGCAAAAATGAGATTAAAGAGGTATTGTCGGAGATGGCGCTTTCAAGTGTCTCAAGAAGCTTGGAAGAAATTAATAACCGACAATCCAAAGACAAACTCAATTTTAATAATGAAACTAAAGATATTTTTTGGATAACGGATTTTCAAAGATCCACGAGTGGTAAAATGGAAGAAATCAGTTTTGATTCATCGGGACGGTATTATTTAGTTCCTTTAAATTACCAGAATCTATCCAATGTCTACATTGATTCCGTCTACCTGGATAACCCATTTTTACTGGAGAATGAAAAAAATAAGTTAAATGTATCAATTCATAATAGTGGTTCGGAAGAAGTACTTGATCTACCTCTGAAACTATTTGTTGGAGATACACAAGTGGCCAATGCAAGTGTAAATATTGAACCGGAGAGTAGAGGACTGGTCAGCTTTGAATTAAACCAATCACTCTCACGAATAAATAAAGGACGCATAAGCTTCGAAGAATTTCCTGTTACATTTGATAATGATTTTTATTTCACCTTAAATGTCGATAAAAAAATCAATGTATTGGAAATTAAATCCAATGATACCGGTTCGAGTTTAGCAGACGTTTATGCCAATCAAAACTTATTTAGCCTATCATCATTTTTAGTAAATAATATTGATTATAGCTACATAAATACCTCAGATTTAATTGTACTAAATGAAATATCGAACATTTCATCTTCCTTGCATCAGGCACTAATTGATTTTCTGGATCAAGGAGGAAGCCTACTTGTAATCCCTTCGCTTCAATTAGATCTATCTTCTTACAGAGGGCTGGTAGATCTGAGAATGAATGTCGTAGGACTTGAAGATGAAAAGTATGAGCTAAGAACTCCTGATTTTTCGAATCCTTTTTTTGCTGATATCTTCATTGAGACCGATGAAGTATTTGAAATGCCATTAGCCAAAAATGTTATTTTGTTAAATTCTCCAAACCAAGCTTTGCTAACTTTGAGGAACAGGGAAGGGTATTTAAGTGAATTGATTGGGAATCGAAAAGTTTATGTATTGGGAACACCTTTAAAAGATCAATTCACGAGTTTTCATCAGCATGCACTATTTGTGCCAGTCATGTACAGAATAGCTTCTTTAAGTAGTAAGTCCAACGATCAGCTGTACTATTCATTGAACCAATCATCCGTAACTTTGAAAATTGATTCGATTGTTAAAAATAGCGTTTACAAGTTAATCGGAAATGATCAGGAACTAATCCCTGCACAAAGAATTATGGGTAATGAGTTAAGATTGGAGTTGCCGAAATACACATTGAAGACCGGTTATTATGATCTAACTTTGAACGATCAATTGATCAAAGTGCTGTCCTTCAATCATGATAAAAAAGAATCTTTAATTGCTCAATATTTTGCAGATGATCTCAATAGTTTGATACAAGATAAACGGAATGTGAAATTATATAATGCCAGGGATAACAATGATTTTACAAGTACTTTAAAAGAAGCACATGCCGGTGTGCCTTTGTGGAAATATTCTTTGATTATTGCATTGCTCTTTCTTTTGGCGGAGATTTTATTCATTCGATACTTATAAGATGGAAATTTTACTGGAATCAGTTGAAATTGTTGATAAAAGATACCCTTTTAACGGGAATAGAAGAAATATTTTAATTAAGGACGGATATATTAAATCCATCACTAACAAAAAGATAAGTGCTAAGAAGGTTATTGATTGCAGGAATGTTCAATTATCTACAGGTTGGTTTGATCTGGGTACTTTCTTCGGCGATCCGGGTTTTGAATATAAAGAAGATATAGCTTCAGGATGTGCAACAGCTATGTATGGCGGTTTCACAGATGTGGCGATATTGCCCAATACTTTGCCAACCGTACAATCCAAAAATGAGATTACTTATCTAAAGTCAAAATGTGATCCTTATCTCACTGAAGTTCACCCATTAGCGGCAGTAACAAACAAAACCGAAGGGAAGGAACTTACTGAGATGATCGATCTTTTCGAGGCGGGAGCTGTTGGATTTACCGATGGTTTAAAACCCTTATGGAATACCGATATTGTATTAAAGACTTTACAATATCTTCAAAAGTTTGACGGATTATTAATTAATCGGCCGGAAGATACCATGTTGACCGCCTTTGGAAGTATGCATGAGGGTGTTCAAAGTACCGGCCTCGGATTGAAGGGAATGCCTAGCCTGGCGGAAGAGGTCATGATTGCCAGGGACATTCAATTGTTGGAATATGCTGGCGGGAAAATTCATTTCCATAATATTTCTTCCGGAAACTCAGTTGAACTAATTCGAAAAGCCAAGAAAAAGGGATTGGCGGTTAGCTGTGACATAGGCATTCATCAAATTGCTTTCGATGATAGTAAATTGGAAGATTTTGATACGGTTTATAAGGTGAATCCACCGTTCAGAGAAAAAAAAGATGTTAAACAACTGGTGAAGGGTTTAAAAGATGGGACCATTGACTTGATCGTTAGCAGCCATCGACCTCAGGATGAAGAAAGTAAAAACCTGGAATTTGATCTGGCTGACTTTGGTATAACCGGGCTGCAAACATTTTATCCGGTTTTATTAGAATACCTAAATGAAATTTCTTTGGAAGATCTTATTGAAAAAGTAACAATTAATCCAAGAGAACTATTGAATCTTCCCCTTCCCGAAATAAAAGAGGACGCCTTAGCTTGTTTGACATTATTTCAACCCTCAGAAGATTGGACTCTTAACGATACGACAAATAAATCAAAATCTAAAAATTCTCCATTTTACGGCCAGAAACTTAAAGGAAAGGTTGTAGGAGCATTTAACAAGGGAAAATATTTCCTGGACCCTAGTATATCTTCTCAGTAATTCAAAAATGTTAAAAAAAACAATTCTTTTAACTCCTTTAAAGTATGGAGCTTTTGGAGGTGTATTGAGTATAGCACTTTTCTTATTGTTATATTATATTCATGAAAATCCTTTGATCGCTGTTAAGAAACTACCTTTTGCTATCATCTTGCTGCCATTGTTTATATTTTTCAGCATTAAAGAATTTCGGGACCACAAAAATAACGGTACCCTCCACTTTTGGCAAGGTTTGGCAATAGGGTTTATTAATTATACTATAATTGCTATATTGTCTTCCCTGTTTATAGGGATATTTTTAACATACTTTGACCCGGGACTTCTGAAGGATTTCATAGATAAAAGTATTTTGTTAATAGAAGCCAACAAGGACCAAACTATTGAAACATTTGGGCAGGAGACTTACGAACAATTGCTTTTGGATACAAAAAACACTACCGTTCGTGTAATAGCACTTGATGATTTTTGGCGAAAGATATTTATTGGGTTGATAACGTCTTTTATTATATCAATAATTTTAAGAAAAAACAATCTGTAAATTCTAAAACTATGGAACAACAACCTACAGTAGGAAAAATTGGATTCAGGTATGGTCTGATTTTATCACTCATATCGATTGCTTACTTCATCATCCTCAATGTCGTCGGCCTGATTGCTAACAACGCCTTTGGATGGCTTGGCTACATATTCACGATCATTTTGATTGTTATGGCTCACAAGGCCTTTAAAGATCAAGGCGACGGATTTATGTCTTATGGACAAGGCCTGGGCATTGGTACTTTGCTTTCTGTGGTCTCTGGAGTTATTTCAAGTGTGTTTACATTGATCTACATCAAATTTATTGATGATTCCATGCTCCAGGCAATCAGGGATAAAACAATTGAACAACTGGAATCTCAAGGAATGAGTGATTCCGAAATTGAGACCGCTCTTGAATTTTCTTCAGCGTTTACCTCTCCCACTGCAATAGCTATATTCGGTATTCTAGGAGCTTTAATTGGCGGATTTATCTTATCTTTGATCATCTCTGCAATTACCAAGAATAATAATCCTGAATTGGAAGCTTAATATATGGCAAAATCGAAGGATATCTCTGTAGTTATTCCTTTGTATAACGAAGAAGAATCAATAACAGAACTTTGTAAATGGATAAGCCGTGTGATGGAATCACACGGCTTTCATTATGAAATTGTCATTGTTGATGATGGCAGTACGGATAACTCATGGGAAATCATTAATAACATTTCCAGCGAAAATGGATCTGTAAAAGCAGTCAAGTTTAAGAGAAACTATGGAAAATCTGCTGCTTTAAACACAGCCTTCAGGTGTTCAGAAGGAGACGTGGTGATTACCATGGATGCAGACCTTCAGGACAGTCCTGATGAAATTCCGGAATTATTTAAAATGATCAAGGAAGATGGCTACGAGCTGGTATCAGGTTGGAAAAAGAAGCGATACGACCCATTGAGCAAAACTATTCCATCTAAATTCTTTAACTATATCACCCGGAAAATAACGGGGATAAAACTTCATGATTTCAACTGTGGACTGAAGGCGTATACCTCGGAACTTGTTAAAAGTATCGAAGTATATGGTGAAATGCATCGATATATCCCAGCCATTGCAAAGTGGAATGGATTTAATAGAATCGGTGAACGCGTTGTTCAGCATAGTGCTAGAAAATATGGGCAAACGAAATTCGGGTTGGAGCGATATATCTATGGCTTTCTTGATCTTCTTTCTATTACTTTCGTGTCAAAGTTCAAGAAAAGACCTATGCACTTTTTTGGTACCATGGGTACATTGTCGTTCATTTTCGGATTTATTGTTGCTACTTATCTTATTGGGGAGAAAGTATATATAAACCTCTTTTTGAATGAGCGCGCAAGAGGCGTAGTGGAACAACCTCTTTTCTTCCTGGCCTTAACAGCATTGATCATTGGTGTACAACTATTTCTTGCCGGCTTTCTGGCCGAGATGATCTCAATCAATTCCAATAAAAAAGGCGATTATTTAATCGAAAAGAAAATCGGATTGTAATTTATGAGGCAATACTCTATCATCATTCCGGTCTATAACAGACCAAATGAAATTGATGAACTGCTCGAGAGCCTTACACACCAGACTTTCAAGAATTTTGAAGTGCTTGTTATTGAAGACGGGTCCAAAAAGAAATGTGACGCTATCATAGAAAAATATACTGATCTGCTGAACATTTCATATTACTATAAAGAAAACTCCGGACAAGGGTTTTCAAGAAATTTTGGATTTCAGAAGGCTAAAGGTGATTATTTAATAGTTTTCGATTCGGATTGCCTGATCCCACCACATTATTTAGCAGAAGTTGAAAAGGTTTTAGACAAGCAAAAGTTTGATGCTTTTGGTGGACCTGATAGAGCACACGACAGTTTTACTCCTTTGCAAAAGGCAATCAATTATTCAATGACCTCATTATTTACAACTGGAGGTATTCGTGGAAGGAAAAAACATGTGGGTACTTTCCACCCAAGGAGTTTCAATATGGGGATTTCACGAGAAGTGTTTGAGAAGACAAATGGGTACATTATCACAAGAATGGGAGAAGATATTGAGTTCAGTATTCGCATTATCAATCATGGTTTCAAAACAGGATTGATTGAGAATGCTTTTGTATACCATAAAAGAAGAACTGATTTACCAGCCTTTTTTCGTCAGCTTCATTTCTTTGGAAGGGCAAGAATAAATGTGAAACGCTTTTTTTCATCGGAACTGAAATTAGTTCATGCCTTTCCGGCCGTTTTTCTAATTGCTTTGCTAGGCACCTTCCTTGTTTTGCCACTCATCCATCTCAAGCTTTTTAAAATAGCCCTATCAATTTTTATACTTTATTTTGGTTCAATCTTTCTGGATTCCAGCATTAAAAACAGGAATTTAAAAGTTGGCTTATTAAGCATTGCCACTTCCTTTGTTCAACTAAGCGCATATGGGTTGGGTTTTTTGCAGGAACTCGGAAGAGACTTAACAAAGAGAAAATAGGTTTTAAAGCACGAATTTATTTAGTACAGAAGTAGATAATCTCATCTTTAGGCAAAGCAAACTTTTGTATCCAGGAAGGGTCGATCTCATGGATGAATTCATCCTCTGTCACTTTGAATCCAGCTTTTTCCAGTCTTTTTGAATAATCCTTTCCGTAAAGTCGAACATGATCATCCTGGCCAAAAACTTGCTCCCTTTCTCTGGGGTCTGTGATGTTCGGATCTTCGAAAGTCTCATCCTTCAAAGGAGGGAAAAAAGGAACCTGAATAATAGCCCACCCACCAGGTTTTAATACTCTATGGATTTCACTCATTGCTTTGATGTCATCCTCCACATGTTCCATAACGTGATTGCAGAATGCTACGTCAAAACTATTCTCTTCAAATGGAATTTGATGTATATCCATTTTTACTTTGGCCAATGGAGATTCAATATCAGCAGTGATGTAATTGTCCTGATGTAATGCTTCAAATTTTTTTATAAAGCATTCCTCCGGAGCAACATGCAATACTTTTAATTTTTCTTTGAAAAAATTAGTCCTTTCCTTCAAAAAAAGCCACATCAACCGATGCCTTTCCAGTGATTGAGAATCAGGGCAGAGTGCATTTTCCCTGGGGTGGATCCTGCCATATGGTAAAAATTTTCTGTAACTTTTGTTGATGATAGGGCAGGTAACATTATTGCCTCGATAGAATAATCCGATGATTCTTAATCCAAGGCGACTGAAACGCTGAAGATATTTTCTAGGGACATATCTGATAATTAAACTAATAAGGTATTTCATAAAACTGTTCTTGGAATGAATCTCTGGGGATAACTACCTAAGTTTATCCCCATGATACTTCAGGATCTCAATCGAATACAATTTAATGCTGACAAATATAGTGATTGTCGTTTGAAAAGGGTTATCAACGAAAATGGAGAAAAAAATAGGCATTTAAAACTTTTTTAATTTTCGTGACATCCTAAAGGTACATATGACAAAAATGAAATTTACACGGTACACGAAATGTTAGATCCCGACTTAGTAATTCAACTATCAATAAGCGGTGATGAACAGGCATTTACCACCTTGGTGAAAGAGTGGTACTCAAGGATATATAATTTCTCGTTGAGATATTTCAATGATCATGATATGGCCATGGAGGTAACACAAAAAACATTTATTTCGGCTCATAAAAACATAAGCAAGCTGGAAAATTACAAGAGCTTCCGGTCATGGTTATATAGAATTGCTTCCAACTACTGCCACGAGCAGGACAGAAGATCAAAGCGAAGCAAAGTATTTTCTCTCTTCTCTCATAAAAAGAATGATGAGTTGGTGGATATGGTTGATATCAAAACATATCACGCCAATCAATATGAAACCGAAAAGACTTTTAGAAAGGAAGAGATTACAACCATGCTGAAAAAGGCAATGGCACAGATCCCGGAGGACCAACGTGTAATTCTGATCATGAAAGAATATGAGGGATTCAAATTCAGAGAGATTGCAGAAGCACTTCAGCTATCTGAGAATACCGTTAAGTCAAGAATGTATTATGGCTTACGGGCACTAAAGAAGGTTTTAGATAAATGGAATGTGAATCAAGAGATTTATTATGAGTTATAAACCAAGCAAAGAAGAATTAATAGCCTATTTGTACGGTGAATTGAACACTGAAGAAACAAAGGCCATTAGAGATTATATAGAAGAAAACCCAGAGGTCAAAAATGAGTTGAATGAGCTAAGATCCATGCGATCGGTGTTGAAAAATTGGGAAGATCAGGAAGTAAACGAACCTATCATCATGCTGGGCGGAAATCCAAAGCAAATTGATTGGAGCTCAACCCTGAGATTTCTAAAACCCATGGCATCCATTGCAGCATCTTTGCTCATCTTCTTTTTAGTGGGTAAAGCCATAGGGACAGAAATTGTTTATAGTGATAGGACATTGAAGATCAGTTTTGGATCTGAGGAAAATCAAACTGATACAAATGTACCTGTTGATAATGATCTTGAAAAACAGTATCAAGACTACCGATCTTCTATAAATCAATTGGTTTCAAACCAAATTGCATTGAACAATGACAGTATATTTAAAAGTATAGAGGAGATTGAAAGGGGTTTCTATGCCTCATTGAAGGATAATACAATCACTGGAAATTCATCTGATCTACAAGAAATTTCGGCAAAGCAGATTTCGGAAATTGTTTCGGAACTAAGTAAAGAAAACCAACAATTAATGATAAAAATGTTGGAGTCGTTCAGACTACAACAGGAAAAATATATGGAGGCCTCATTCATCAACTTTTCTAATTACCTGCAGGAACAAAGGTCCAAGGATCTGAAGTTGATTGAAGTCAGTTTGAATTCATTTAGGGAGGATGTAAATCTGAAACAAAATGAAACCGAACAAATAATGGCCAGGATCATTGAAACGGTTAATGAAAAAGATAACTAATACAACGTTGGATTAAGAACTCAAAAACTCAAAATTTAAACACTCGAATCAGGCCATGCCAGACAATCAATGAAATAGCGGGAACCATTTTAAATCTTGCTATTTCAGTCACACTGGCCTAAAAATTTTAAACTCATGAAAAAATTAAATAAAACATTAGGAATTGTAATACTTACACTTCTGGCATTTAATACTGGCTTCGGCCAAGACACAGAAGAAAATGTCATCAGTAGAGATATTAAGGTGGTAGAAGGCATTTTGGACCAAATATTTGATGGGAATAGAGATCATCTATTTGGTTCTGATAGAACAAAAGGTAATTACATACCTGGATTTGGAGTCATTTTTAAAGTACCCATTAGTATAACTGCGAGAGGTGAGCTTCTGATATTTCCGGGAAATGAAGATGAAACAGATCAAGTTGAAGAAACCACCTTGAATGTTAAAAATGAAGAAACATATAGGAATAAACTCAAGGTTTTCTTCGAAAAATATGCTGACTTATTAACCCACTTGAATGACAACGATAAAATATTGGTGATTGTCGATAATTTGTCGGCTGGTTCCTATCAGGTTTTTTTGAATCGACTGGACAGAAGAGGGAGGAATGTGACCAGAATGGAGGACAACTTCCAGAAACTCATGGCTCAAGCTTCATTCAAAGACGTAAAGGATTATAGGACGAATAAGTTAAGTAAATCGCAATTTGAGAGCAAAATTAGCTTTAGCAAGAATGTTGATAAAAACGAAGTGGATGAGGAGTATGAAATATTAGCAGGAATTTTTGATAATTTGTTCAAGTCGGATGCAGAACTAAACTTTAATTTTAAAAGAAATTCCACATTTGAGCGGCTCAATGGTTTTGGGGTGATCTATTATGTCGGATTACAGGAAAATTACTTCGCTGTCGGTTATAGTACCCAAAGTCAGCTTGGGTATACTAATCAAACCAGGGCCATTGGAAGAGCCATCACCACTCAGAAAAGTGATGCCAAGGAGGAGAAGCCTGACAAATCATATTTGAAATTGGAGGAAAAACTTAAAACCTATATGGTTCAATACGGTAAGACACTTAGAAGTCTCGGAAATAATGAAGTGCTGATGGTCACGGCCAATCTTCCAAATTGTTACGATTGCAGCAGCCCTCAGAAAATAGACCTGATCCTGGATGCTTCCATATTAAGGGATTTCGATCAGGGTAAAATGCCCCTGGACAAAGCTGTGTCTTTAATTAAAGTGAGAAGGCAAGCTCGCAAATAGTAAAATTGAACTAAAAAATTAGTTGTTCTTTAAGGTTTTTAGGCTTAGTTTTGGTCTATACCATTGTAGACGTTCGAATCTTCCTTTTTTTGAACATTTTTGAGTCAATAAAAGTAACCTTTTAGCGTTTATTTAAGTATTAAGATTGAACTTGTAATTCACTAAGCCTAAAAATTGCTTATTTGAATTAATATCATTTGATAAGTATTGATTTCAACCAACCTTTAAAAGATTTTTAAGAATATTGACCATGAAGAAAAAGGTACTCACAATCACAGGACTCGTATTGGGTTTGCTTCTTATTTATTATTTTGTATGGGGAAGATCAACGGAAAGCACCGGCGATGTTTTTGTTTCTGCAAGAAAAGGAACCTTTCAAATTGATATCACCACTACCGGAGAACTGGAGGCGAAAAACTCTGTAAGAATTATGGGCCCGAATGGGTTAAGAACAGCCCAGATCTGGCAGGTAAAAATTGATCATATAGTAGACGAAGGAACTGTAGTGGAAAAAGGTGCTTATATCGCCAGATTAGATAAATCTGAATTGATGGACAAGATCCAGGCCCGTAATAATGAACTCCAACAGAGCTTGTCAAAGTACACACAAACCAAATTGGATACAGCACTGGAACTCAGGAAATCAAGAGATGAATTGGTCAATTTGGAATTTGCCGTTGAAGAAAAGAAAATTGTACTGTCTCAATCGAAATATGAACCACCAGCTACTATTAAGCAGGCGGAAATTGAGCTGCAGAAGGCGGAACGAGCTTTCAAACAGGCTAAAGAAAACTATAAACTGAAATTAAACAAAGCGGTTGCTCAGATGCAGGAAGCAGCGGCTAAATTAGCTGAAGATCAAAGCAAGTTCGATTTTCTGAACAAACTGGCTGCCGATTTTACAATATTGGCACCGGAACCGGGTATGGTGATTTACAAGAGATCCTGGAACGGTACAAAACAAGGAACAGGAGCTCAAATTCAGCCTTGGGACCCTGTGGTGGCCACACTTCCAGACCTCACCACAATGATATCCAAAACATATGTTAATGAAGTTGATATACGTGTTATAAAAACTGGTCAAAAGGTGCATGTGGGATTAGATGCATTTCCGGATAAAAGGTTAACCGGAAAAGTTATTGATGTTGCCAATGTTGGCGAACAAAAACCCAATTCTGACTCCAAGGTTTTCCAGGTGAATATTGAAATCAATGAAAGTGATACCACCTTAAGGCCGGCTATGACAACCAGCAATAGAATCATTGCAGATGTTGTAGAAGATGTAGTTTTTGTCCCACTGGAATGCCTGCATAGCCAGGGTGATACCATTACTTATGTTATTAAAAGTGACGGGACCAAACAAGAGGTTGCAATCGGCAAGACGAACACCAATGAAGTCATTATTGAAAGAGGTATTGAAGAGGGTGATAAGTTGTACTTATCTGTTCCTGCTGGTATAGATAATGATTTAGTGAAATTATTGGATAAAGAGGACCAGGTAGCTCTCAACGCCAAAGATTGACCCATGCTACAAAGAATTTCATCAAATTTCGATATAGCTTTAGAAGCTGTATTTGCAAATAAGATACGTTCTCTTCTCACCGCCCTGGGGATAATTTTTGGTGTTGCAGCTGTAATTGCCATGCTGGCCATTGGGAATGGCGCACAAAAAGAAATCCTGGAACAGATCAAGATTGTTGGTGTGAATAACATTGTTATTGAACCTATTGTGGAACAGGTGGAAGAACAAGTGGAAGAATCACCCATTCAGGTAAAAGAGAAAAAGAAATTCACCTCCGGCCTGAATTTACTTGATGTTGAAAGCATCAAAAATATTATCCCAGGCATTGAAAAAGTAAGTCCTGAGATCTTGTTAGAAACATTTATCATCAAAAATGGTATAAGAAGATCGGCCAAATTAGTTGGTGTTGAGAACAGCTATTTTGATATTTCTAACTTCAGCCTACGTTCAGGACGATTATTCAACAAACAGCAATTGATAAAAGGAGAACCTGTCTGTGTGATTGGCAGTGGTATTGCAGCGAAATTTTTCAGTCAGGAAGACCCTATTGGAAAAACAATTAAAGTAGGCCGGCATTGGTTAAAGGTGGTTGGAGTTTTGAATAGAAGGTCTTTGTCCTCAAAAAGCATAGAAAGTTTAGGGATTAGGGATTACAACATGGATGTATATGCACCACTGAAAACGGTGTTGATGCGCTATAAAAACCGATCTCTAGTAACAGAGGCTATTTTGAAAAGAGCTAATAGAGGTAATGGGGGATCGGAAAATAAAGCTCCTGTCAATTATCATCAACTCGACAGGTTGGTAATACAGGTAGAAGAAACTTCTATGATGACTCCTGTCTCAGAAATTATCTCAAGACTTTTGGCCAGGCGACATTATGAAACGGTGGACTACGAGATTACAATTCCGGAGCTATTATTAAAGCAGCAACAAAAAACGAAAAACATTTTCAACTTTGTTTTGGGTGCTATTGCAGGTATTTCCTTATTAGTTGGAGGTATAGGTATTATGAATATCATGCTAGCATCGGTGATGGAACGTATTAAAGAGATAGGTTTACGTTTATCCATTGGTGCAACCAAGCGTGACATTATCTATCAATTTTTATTTGAAGCAGTAATGATCAGTATTTCCGGTGGTACCGTAGGTGTATTGTTGGGAGTGGCATTAGCGGTCATTGTATCGAATTTCGCTGAAATACCAACCATTATTTCTTTCACATCAATTTTATTATCATTTGGAGTTGCAGCTACAGTGGGCTTGATTTTTGGAATCACACCAGCTAAACGCGCTGCAAACCAGGATCCTATTACTTCTCTCAGATATGAATAAAAGAAAATTAACCCCTATACTAATCAGCTTTTTGTTTTTTAGTTTTTCAGTCAAAGCCCAGGAAAGTCAGCCTGGTTTGTCAAAAAAATATACTTTGTTTGATATTGTTCAACTGGCCCGGAATCAATCAACTGCTTGGCTCCAAGCTGAAACGAGAAAAGAGAATCGTTTTTGGCAATTTAAGACTTACAGATCTAACTTCAATCCCCAGTTAGTATTGACAGGTACCTTGCCGGATTTTCAAAGAAGGTTTGCTTCCATTTCACAGGATGATGGAAGCTACGTATTTCAGGCGGTTTCAAACAATAATTCCAATCTGGCACTTAGATTGAACCAGACCATCGGGGCTACAGGGGGGAGAATTTTTATCAATTCCAGCGTAGATAGATTTGATGATTTTGATCGAGATTTTACGCAATATAGTGGTACCCCCATTTCAATTGGCTTGGTTCAACCCATCTTACAATTTAATCCGTGGGCCTGGGATAAGAAGATTGAACCATTACGCTATGAAGAATCCCAAAAGGAATATTTTGAAGAATTAGAACAAATTTCCATAGATGTCACGACAAGGTACTTCAGCTTAATGCTTGCCCAGATCAACCTGGAAATTGCTACCAAAAACCTGGCAAACAATGATACGATATACAAGATCGCTCAGGGGCGCTATGAATTAGGTAAGATCGGTGAGAATGAGTTGTTACAGTTAGAATCAAATCTCATTAACTCCAGACTGGATGTTGCTCAGGCCGAGTTAGACCTTGAAACTTCTACCCTTGATCTAAAATCTTTTGTTGGATTTGGTGAGAATGAAAGTATAGAATTGATATTGCCGGAAGACATTCCGACCTTCGATGTAAACGAGGAGGTGGCCTTAGTTCAGGCCAAAACAAATCGTGTAGATCCGGTTTCATTTAAACGCCGAGTATTGGAAAGTGAACGTCAGGTAGCGCAAGCCAGAGGTGAGAATGGTATTAATCTTGACCTTGTGGCACAGTATGGACTAAACAATCGAGGAGCGGATTTCAGCGATATTTACCGTGATCCAAATGATCAGCAATTGGTGCGTTTGGATCTCACAGTGCCAATTTTGGACTGGGGCCGTCAAAAATCCAGAATAAAAACGGCAGAAGCCAATAGAAAACTAATCGAATACCAGGTAGCTCAGGATGAAATTAATTTTGAACAGGAAGTATTTACAAAGGTCAAGAGTTTTAAAATGCTTCGAGAACAATTAAAGGTAAGAAAAAGATCTGATGAGTTGGAAAACAGAAAATATGAGATCTCCAAGCAATATTTTCTTATTGGGAAAACCGATATCACCACACTTAACATTGCTCTGAAGGACAAAGATGAAGCTAAGCGCAATTATATAAGTTCGCTCAAGACCTTTTGGGAGGCATATTTTGAATTAAGGAAGCTGACACTTTATGATTTCTCAAATAGTACTTTGTTGCTGAGAGATATAAAAGATAATTAGTCCCCCTCTAAAAAAACTCGCCGCAGTAATAAGTAGCAAGAATTTAGTATAAAGACTAATAACATATATGTTTAAACCCGGTAATTAAACCTTGCTTTCGCAAATTTAATCGATCTTTAATCTTAAGTCTTTGATCTAAAATCTTGCTTAAACAAGGCAATGAACTTTTCTAAAAATATCAAATGATCCTCCCTGTTCGGGACTAATAGTCTCGAACAAACGGGCTCGAAGTGATGAAGTAAGGACATGCTGTCCGCCTTTAGAGCACTTAAAGAAAATGTAAAAAGCCCGGACTACAAGTCCAAAGGCATTGGTTCGGGACAACATGTCTCGAACAGTGGGTGCATAGCTCTCGATGGTATTTTTGCTATACCGTTTAACCTTCAATATTTTCACAAAATCGGGAATGGACATAATACCACGAATATCAATTTAAACCAAAAAAGCATTAGATTTAGACTAAATAAGATGAGTATATGGAGTTAACCATATATCCACTAGTTGTGCGGCAGCGAAGAAAACAAGCGAAAGCGAATAATGAAACGAATAATTGGATTTTTAAGTTTGGTCTTTTTGACCTTTTCAGCTTGTAATTACAAAGCAGATAAATCGAGTGCCCAAGAGCAATATCAAGAAAATAAAATGAGAGAACTAAAAATAGAAAGACATTTTGACGTTGAACCGGAAAAGGTTTATAGAGCATTTACAAACCCAAAAGATATGATAGTTTGGTGGACACCTGATACTAAGTTTGACATTGACCTTCGTGTGGGTGGACAGTACACAATAACAAGAGAAGAAGATGGAAACAAGTTTGTTATGACAGGAAAATATTTAGAAGTTGAACGACCTCATAAACTCAAGTATACTTGTGGAATGCCTGACTTCTCACCTGTTATGGATACCATTACAGTTGAAATTCAAGCTGACGCAAAAGGTGGCTGTCAATTGACATTTATTCAAGTAGGTGTAGGTATTGACGAAGAATTAAAACAACTTTCTGAAGGAACTATTTCGGAAACTGAAAAAGGTTGGAACTACGGATTTGACTTAATGGAAAAATCTTGGAAAGAAAACAAAAAGTAAAAGCCGACCGCACAACAATGTGTATAAGTAATAGCAGTTTAAGTGATAAAACGAAAGTATAAACATAAAACAAAGGTCAGTGCAAAACCAAAAGGTTTGTGAGTAGAAATCCGCTACTACTCATATACGCGATTGTAGGGAATAATCTGAGCAAATGAAGAAATACTTAATCTTATCAACTTTGTGCTTTTCAGTCAACTTTTTAATTGCACAGGAATCTAACACGGAAATCGATGAACGTGTAATCATTAAAGAAATGTCTACGGAAAAGCACCACTTGACATGTGGGAAATTAAGCATGATGGTTTGGACGAACCTATAATTCTTTACTTGAACGGATATGACTATGAACGACCAAAATGTCCAATAGGATTAAACTTCAAACAGGAATGAACTCCCTACAACAAACTGCATAAAGGCATGCGCTTACCTGCTTTCTACAGACTGAATCAGAACTTGACCGTGAATCTCCTCCTGTTCGTGACATGTTGTCCCGAACAGGGGGATAAGTAGCAAGAATTTAGTATAAAGACTAATAACATATATGTTTAAACCCGGCACTTAAACCTTACTTTCGCAAAATTTAATCGATCTTTAATCTTAAGTCTTTTATCTAAAATCTTGTTTATATCATTTAAATCCCGGTATAATTAAATGGGGATATAGCTTTAAGTTCATCTTTGATTTCATCACTGACATCAAGTGTTGTGATAAATTCTAAAATAGAGTCTTCTGTTATCTTGCTATTTGTTCGTGTAAGAGCCTTAAGGGCCTCATAAGGATTTGGGTAACCTTCTCTTCTAAGGATGGTCTGAATGGCTTCAGCTACCACTGCCCAATTTTCCTCCAGATCCCTGTCAATTGCTTCCTGGTTGAGTTCCAGTTTATTCAATCCTTTTTTTAATGACTGCAATGCAATTAAACTATGCCCAATGGGAACACCAACATTTCTTAACACTGTAGAATCTGTTAAATCCCTTTGGAGCCTGGAAATGGGTAGTTTTGATGATAAATGTTCGTAAATGGCATTGGCTATTCCAAGGTTACCTTCCGCATTTTCAAAATCAATGGGATTTACCTTATGTGGCATGGCCGAAGAGCCAACCTCACCAGCTTTTATCTTTTGCTTGAAATAGTTCATAGCTATGTATTGCCAGACATCTCGTGCCATATCGATAAGGATAGTATTGATCCTTTTTAAATTATCAAATAGAGCTGCCAAATGGTCATAATGCTCGATTTGAGTAGTAGGATGGCTACGTTGCAATCCCAAACTTCCGGAAACGAAATTGTCTCCAAAAGACTTCCAATCGAACTCAGGATAAGCTACATGATGTGCATTAAAATTTCCGGTTGCTCCACCAAATTTTGCTGCATAGGGAATGTTTTCCAATAAAGCAATCTGCTTATCAAGTCTTTCACTAAAAACGTTAAGCTCCTTTCCGAGCCTTGTAGGAGAGGCCGGCTGGCCATGTGTTTTGGCTAGCATTGAAATATGCTTCCACTCATCGGCAAGAGCTGAAATCTTGTTTTTTACCTCCAACAATATTGGGTAGAATACATTATTCAAACCTTCCTTCAGTGACAATGGAACGCTCGTGTTGTTAATATCTTGTGAAGTTAGCCCAAAATGGATGAATTCTTTGTATGCTGAAATACCCAAATCATCAAACTTGGATTTGATAAAATATTCAACAGCTTTTACATCATGGTTTGTCTCTTTCTCGATTGATTTGATGCTTTCAGCGTCCTCCTTGCTAAATGTGTTAACAATGTCTTTGAGATCACTGAACAATGATTTGTCAAAGTCAGCGAGCTGAGGCAAAGGTAGTTCACATAGACTGATGAAATATTCCACTTCTACCTGAACGCGATATTTGATCAATCCGAATTCGGAAAAATAAATGGCTAAAGGTTCGGTTTGCCTTCTATACCGTCCATCTACCGGGGAAATGGCTGTTAGATTATCTAAAATCATGATGATTGAGGTGTGAATTTTGAGAACGCAAAAATAGGTATTTTGTCTGTAAACTGGGGTGAAATTTACTAAAATAGATTCGGTTAAATCATGAATTAGTAGTAGGAATTATTTATTCGATTTTGCAACAGTTTACCAAATAAAAATGTTAATCAGGTAATGTCAATTCAACTTTAATACATTATTATTTTTGAACTTAAGTACTCTGTTGCTACAACACTTGAGTTCTCTTGGAGATTTCTTAGTTTTGCTCTGAATTTAAAATTATTTTCTATTATGGCCCTTGGTTTTTTTAAGAGGAAAAAAGATAAAGCAAAAGATAATAAAGAGACGATGAACAGTCATTATTATAATCTTACTGTAAAGAATATCATTCAGGAAACCAAAGATGCAATCACCATTGTATTTGAAATGCCAGATAATGGGATTGCCTATAAATCCGGCCAATTCTTAACATTGATTGCTGATATTGATGGAAAAGAAGTGAGAAGGTCCTATTCGTTTTGCAGCTCTCCTTTTGTGGATGAAGACGTGGCGGTTACTGTAAAAAGAGTGGAAGGAGGTCTGATGTCAAATTATTTACCCGATCAATTAAATGTGGGAGATACCTTGAGGGTGATGGAGCCTATGGGTGTGTTTACCACCGAATATAAGGAGGATAATAAGAGGCATCTGGTAATGTTTGCCGGGGGAAGTGGTATTACACCACTTATGTCAATTTCCAAATCCATGTTAACCAAAGAACCTGACAGTATTGTCAGCTTAATCTATTGCAACAGAGACATTGATTCTATCATTTTTAAAGATGATCTGGACGATCTTCAGACACAATATGAAGGAAAGCTTCAGGTTATCCATGTTTTGGATAATGCACCCATGAATTGGCAAGGTCACTCCGGACTGCTCAATCATGAAATGTTGAAGAAGCTGTTTGAAAGAATGCCCGATTGGGGTACTGAAAAGACTACTTATCTTATGTGTGGGCCCGAGGGGATGATGAACAATGTCGAAACTTTGCTTGCACTGCAAAATATTCCAAAGGACAGAATTTTTAAGGAAAGCTTTGTCTCCGGAACAATCAAGAAAGAAGCCAAAGAGGAAGAGGCAACTGAGCCGGATGAAATCATTACTAGAGAAGTGATGATTATCTATGATGGTGAAGAACACAAATTTACTGTTGAACCGGGGAGCACCATTTTAGAAACCGCCCTTGATCTTGACATTGACCTGCCTTATTCCTGTCAAAGTGGTTTGTGCACTGCTTGCAGAGGTAAATGCCTTTCCGGTAAAGTTAAACTGGACGAGGAGGAGGGTTTATCAGAACAGGAAATAGAAGAGGGTTATGTGCTCACCTGCGTTGGACACCCATTAACTGATGATGTAGTTATTGAGATTGGATGATCTTGATTTAGCAGTTGCCTGGATCATAATTGCAAGCCTTTCACGATCAGTGCTTCCAAAATATTTCAATCACCTGATCCTTTAGGTCAACAGTGGACCTGACAGCACTTTTGGGTTTGTTGATGGTAATTTCCATGTCATCAAAAGTTATTATTTCCTGAAAAGAGACATGTTGATCATTCTTTTTGTGATAAATAACGACTTGTTCCGGACTTGATTCAATCCTCTCTATTTTGAAAAAATCTTTTTGTACATGGACTTCTGTTGTCCGGTTAAAATTGGAATCAAGATTTTCTGTCAAAGCAATTACTCTTTCAGCACTGGGTACTCCATATCCAATGTAGTTATTGCCATAGGGGTATAAATGCCCTGACCTTTCAATGATCTCTTTAATTTCAAAGTTTGATAGCAAAGGATCTTTTTGCATGATACATGCCGCCAATCCCGTGATGATTGGGGCCGAAAAGGATGTGCCGGTGCTGGAATAACAGGAAATATTTGGTTTTAAATAATTGAGAAATTCAGGCCCTGTACCGCTATACCCTATCTTTGACCAGTTTCTTGAGCTGGTGGCACCAACGGAAACCACACCCTTCGCGTCTGCCGGCGCTGAAATGACCCACCAATTGGGATTGTCTCCATCATTTCCGGCAGATACAATAATCAACATTCCCTTCTCTTCGGCTGCAATGCGTGCGGCAATACTTATTTTACTAGTTTTTCCATCCATATCTTCAGGGCTGTAATTTTCTCCCGGATCATCAAAACCCAAAGAATAACCCAATGAAGTATTAACCAATCTGACGCCCAAGCTGTCCATCCATTCTATGGCTTCTATCCAGTAATCCTCTTCCCCCCGGAATTCATATCGTGTATGATCTGTTCTGGCCAGGTAAAAACTGGCATCCTTGGCGAGCCCATATTGTTCCTGCTTTTGATCATTCGATCCTGCAATGTTTCGCCAAACTCTGGTTCCATGCCCATCACTTAATGAGCGTTTACCTCCAAATGGATGTTTATTTTCGGGATCCACAAAATCACGGATACCCAACATTCGTTTTTCCTTGAAAATGTGCTTTAGGTTTGGGCTAAGTTTAGCTCCGGAAAATCCAACATCGATAATACCGATTTTGATGTCTTTACCTGTTAATCCCTCATCTTCAAAGGTTGTCGCTCCAATTTGCTGCAATGCTCTAATGTATTCAACCAACTCAGGCTTACTACTGTACGATGTGATTTGAACATTTCGATTAACTGGCGTTATGCTATGGACGAACTTTAATTCCCGAACCTTACAGAGTTGCAGACTATCCAGATAAACACTGACAGCATTTAGCCATTTGGACTGGTGCAGCACATTGATTCCAAAGCTTTTCAGCTGTTGAATATAAAGGGGATTTATCGGAATGTCGGTATGCTGATTTTCTTGTAAACCAAATTGTTTACGATTCTCTAATGCTATGGTTGAAATATATGTTTGTTCAGAATGGTTTGTTTTTTTGTCCTTGAATTCGATCCAATATTTGCTTTGAGCAAACAAAGCATGGCTGTAAAAAAGAATAATTATATTGAATATATATTTATTCATTTAAAGTAGTTTTGAGTTATGTCAATCTAAATTAACATATTATGAAGTACCTACCTATAGGTAAAGAACTTTTTATGCTTAATAGATCACGTTTTGTCAACCAACTTGCCCCAAAGTCCATCGCAGTTTTTAATGCAAATGATATTATGCCAACTAATGCGGATGGTACCATGGATTTTCGACAAAATAACGATCTTTTTTACCTCACTGGTATTGATCAGGAAGAATCTATATTAGTATTGGTGCCTGATTTTTACGATGAAAGTTATAGGGAAATATTATTTCTGAGAGAGACTGATGAGAATATTGCCATATGGGAAGGACATAAATATACCAAGGATGAGGCCACCGAAACCAGTGGAATCCGGAGAGTACTTTGGTTGAGCGAATTTAACAATGTATTGAATACACTCATGGCAGAGTCTGAATATGTTTATCTTAATACCAATGAACATATAAGAGCTGACATTCAGGTTGAAACAAGAGATTCAAGATTTATCACGTGGTGCAAACAACGCTATCCATTACACAAATATGAGCGTTCGGCACCCATTATGCATCGACTGAGGGCCATAAAATCGCCACGAGAAATTGAGCTGATGCAGGAAGCTTGTAACATTACAGAAAAAGGATTCAGGAGAGTACTTAAATTTCTTAAGCCTGGTGTAATAGAGTACGAAATAGAGGCTGAATACAGCCATGAATTCCTAAGAAACAGATCAAAAGGATTTGCCTATTCACCAATTATAGCTTCAGGGTCAAATGCTTGTGTTTTACATTATATAGAGAATAATCAGGAATGTAAAAAGGGAGACATCTTACTCATGGATGTTGGGGCTGAATATGCTAACTACAATGCTGATATGACACGGGCTATACCCGTTAGTGGTAGGTTCACGGAAAGACAGAAAGCAGTTTACAATGCTGTTTTAAAGGTGATGCGCGAGGCCATGTCGATGCTTGTTCCTGGCAATATTATACCTGAGTATCAAAAAGAGGTGGGGAAAGTGATGGAAAGTGAGTTGCTTGGATTAGGCCTTATTGATAGAACCGATATCAAAAACCAGGATCCACAAAATCCGGCTTATCGGAAATATTTTATGCATGGAACATCACATCATTTGGGTTTGGATGTTCACGATGTGGGTAATATCTATCAGAAAATGGCTGCTGGTATGGTATTTACGGTTGAACCTGGGATATATATAAGAGAAGAAAACCTGGGCATAAGACTAGAGAATAATGTTGTAATCGGAGAGGATGGATTGATGGATTTGATGGAGAATATTCCCATTGAGGTGGAAGAAATTGAAACATTGATGAATCAATAAGATTGAAAATATGAATGGTGCAGGAACAGCGGCCCATGTAGCCGCTATTCAAAATGCTATTAAAGCTTCAGGAGCAATTATAAAAATTGAAGTAAATGAATTTGTAAGTCTTTTGTCTAAAATGGATCCCGGATTGGTCATTGAGTCTCAGGGAGGCCTTTTTTCTGCCTCTTTTAAATATTTAACTTCTTACAAAGGATTTGTTTTTTATACGAAGTCAGGTGACAGGCTGAGTATTTCCGGAAAACATGAAATGATCCGGGCAAAACGTATTTGGGTACCGGAATGAAACAAATAAAATAATATGTCAGCATCGAAATTTGATTCTCAAAAAGCTCCGGAACCTGTTGGAGTCTACCCTCATGCGCGAAAGGTTGGTAATTTGCTATTCCTATCAGGAGTCGGTCCAAGAAAAAGAGGAAGTAAGGAAATTCCAGGTGTTGAGTTGGATAAAGATGGTAATATTGTGAGCTATAGTATTGAAGAGCAATGCCATGCGGTATTTAACAATATAAAATACATCCTGGAAGAAGCCGGTTCAGATTGGAGCAAATTGATTGATGTAACGGTTTTTCTGACTAATATGAAAGCGGACTTTGCTACCTATAATAAGATCTATGCAGAGTATTTTACCGAAAATCAACCGTGCAGAACCACCGTGGAAGTTTTAAGCCTGCCAACACCAATCGCTATTGAACTAAAATGTATAGCGACAATTGACTAAATAATAGTATCTAGTAGTAAGTCCTTAGCAATTAGTTTTTACTTATGGCTGATGAGGCTGTGTAAAAACTAAATTCTAATGTCTGAGATTTACGCGTATGCAAAAGTTCTCAGATAGGTACCCGAATAACTCATGGATTCTTAATCGTTTTTACACAGCCTCTGATGACTAAGGACTTACTACTGTGGCGCAAGCTTTTGGGGTGGATTATTAAAAATAGTAGGAATAATAACCTCTCACTCCCCTCTTATTAATGCCATCAATCCTGACCTTGCCTCTTATCTCTTCCAGAATATTGGCAAGCTGCTGAGGATTTTTAATGGCCTTTCTGTTAATTGAGGTAATGATGAATCCTTCCTGAATATCCAATCGTCGGAAGAAACCGTCTTTAATTTTTGCCACACGAACGCCATGATCAATACCTAGTTGATCTCGTTCAATTTTTGGTACCGTTTCGAAATCCACACCAAGTTTTTTTGAGGAATACAATTCCTTTTTAATGATGCCTGTAGTTCCCTCTCTATTCCTCAGGGTAATTGACCTTGTATTGATTTTATTATTTCTTTTATAAACAATAGTGATTTTATCTCCAGGTGAGTAGTAACTCAGCATCTCTTCGAATTCACTCTTGGTGTTGATGTCCTCGCCATCTATTTTCAGAATAATGTCTCCTTTCTCGAAATCCATTTCTTCAGCCGAACCACCTCTTTGAATATAACTTAAAACCACACCCGATAGATTATCCGCACCAATGGTTTCAGCAATTTCCGGAGACAGATCAATCACTTCAGCCCCAAAAAAGGCCTTTTGTACTTCCCCATATTGGATCAGATCATCGACAACCTTTTTAACAATGTCAACCGGTACCGCAAAGCCGTATCCGGCATAAGATCCTGTTCTGGATAAGATGGCGGTATTAATACCTACCAACTCACCGGCAGCATTTACCAAAGCACCACCACTATTACCCGGATTAATGGCGGCATCTGTCTGGATAAATGATTCTATGGGGAACTTGCTCCTCAGAATATTAATTTCCCTTCCCTTGGCACTGACGATGCCTGCTGTGACTGTTGAAGTCAGGTTAAAAGGATTGCCGACAGCCAATACCCACTCACCAACAGCTAGTTTTTTCGAGCTGCCAATAGCGATATTTGGCAAATCTTTGGCTTCGATCTTCAGAACAGCCAGGTCAGTTGAAGGATCTGTTCCTATAACCGAGGCCTCATAGGGAACTTTATTGTGTATTACCTCAATAACCTCCGCATTATCGATCACATGATTATTGGTGACTATATAGCCATCTTTGGAATAAATAACACCGGAACCACTACCTACACGTTGGGTTCCCCTTCCTTCAAAAAACCAGTCCAGCCAGCCTCCACTTCCGTATTCTGGTCCGGATACAGTTTTTATAAACACCACCGAATTGGTACTATTCCTGGAGGCCAGCACAAAATTCTCATTTGCATCAATTTTATTAGGAGCAATGCGATCAGATGGATTATCAATTTCTTTATTCCGGGATTCTGACGTGTAGTTAACATAGTTATGGTTTGAAGTGTCATTGGTAGCGTAGTACTTTTCAGTATTAGAGGAATTGGATTGTTCATTAAGAATACTGAAAGTAAAAGCTCCACCCAATCCGGCAAGAAATCCAACAATGATGACAGTGACTATATTTTTCATGTTTTTACGGCAAGTATTTGATTGTTAAAGTATTTCAGTGTTTAAGTTGTTACTCAAAGTACAAAATTCCGGCGTTCAATGAGTCAACCCCATTTTCTTAATTAACGTCGGCTTTTTTCGGATGTTGAAAGTTTTCTCAATTATCCAAAACCTTGATTTACGTTGACAGACACTTAGCTACAATATTAAAAAAGAGCGTCAATTTGGAGTAGATAATCATGAAAATTTAACTTTAATTAACAAATGGGGGGATATCTTGAATGAATTGATTTTTGTTCGACACTCCAATTTTTAATCCGTCGGGTTGAATGGACGATATGGAAGTGATAACCTATGAATCTTAACTTTAAACTATCTCCTTACTTTATTACTTTTGCAAACTATGGGAATACGATCAGTATTGAGTAGACCATTTGCTAAGCAGATTGCAAAACAACAAAAGCAATGGTCAACGAATCCGGGAGTTTGTCAAGATAAGATTTTTAGTAAGCTGATTAAAAGCGCACAGAATACAACTTTTGGACAAGATCATGCTTTTGGTTCCATCCGCTCCTATGATGATTTTAAAAAAAATGTTCCTATAAGAGACTACGAGGAATTATCTCCCTATATAAAGAAAATTATCGAGGGTGATCAAGATGTGTTGTGGCCTGGTAAACCCACTTACCTTTCGAAAACGTCAGGCACAACCTCCGGGGTTAAATACATTCCAATTACAAAAGATTCCATACCTAATCATATCAATAGTGCCAGAAATGCACTTTTGAGTTATATCCACGAAACCGGAAACGCAAAGTTCATAGATGGCAAACTTATATTCCTGTCCGGTAGTCCTGAGTTAGATAAAAAAAACGGTATTAACACCGGCCGACTTTCAGGAATTGTAAACCATCATGTGCCCAACTATTTAAGGACCAATCAAATGCCGAGTTATCAAACCAACTGCATAGATGATTGGGAGGAAAAACTTGATACGATTATTGAGGAGACGATTACTCAAAATATGACCTTGATCTCCGGAATACCTCCTTGGGTTCAAATGTATTTTGATAAACTTCATGAGAGAACAGGAAAGAAGATCATGGATATTTTTCCGAATTTCTCACTTTTTGTTTATGGTGGGGTCAATTTTGAACCATACAAAAACAAGCTTTTTGATTCTATCGGAAAGGAAATTGATTCTATTGAAACTTATCCTGCTTCCGAAGGTTTCATTGCTTATCAGGATTCTCAGCATGAAGAAGGTCTATTGTTGCTTGTAAATAGTGGTATATTCTTCGAATTTATACCTGCTGATGAATATTTCTCTGAAAATCCCACGCGTTTAACGATTGAGGACGTTGAATTAGGTGTAAATTATGCTGTTATCATCAATAGTAATGCCGGCCTTTGGGGGTATTCCATAGGAGATACTGTGAAATTTGTTTCCAAAAAGCCCTATAGACTTCTGGTTACCGGAAGAATAAAACACTTCATTTCCGCCTTCGGTGAACATGTGATCGGTGAAGAGGTTGAAAAGGCCATGAAGCAGACCATGGATGAATTCCGGGAAGTGGACCTTGTTGAGTTTTCTGTGGCTCCTCAAGTAAATCCTGAAAGCGGTCTTCCATTACATGAGTGGTATATAGAGTTTGACAATCCACCAAATGATTTGCCAGCTTTCGAAAAAGCCCTAAATTTGCATTTGCAAAAATTAAATACCTATTACGACGATCTGATTTCAGGAAATATTTTAACTAATTTGAAAGTAATCAGTTTACAAAAAGACGCTTTCAGAAATTATATGAAATCCTTGGGTAAACTTGGGGGACAGAATAAGGTGCCGCGCTTATCGAACGATAGAAAAATCGCCATGGGGCTCTCACCATTCGTTCTTGCACAATAATTTTTCGACATTGTTTAATACAGAAAAAAAACATATTGCAATTCTCGGTGCTACCGGCTCAATAGGCACACAAGCTTTGGAGGTAATTAGAGAACATCGGGATAAGTTTGAAGTAGAAATCTTAAGTGCTCAAAATAACGCAGATCTGCTTATCGAGCAAAGCAAAGAATTTAAACCCAATGTTGTTGTAATAGGGAATGAAGCGCATTATGAAAAAGTTTTCAATGCGTTAGATCCACTGAGCATCAAAGTTTATCAAGGTGAGGGAGCGCTATCCTCTGTTGTACAAATGGACTCGGTGGATATTGTACTAACTGCGTTGGTGGGTTATGTAGGATTGGCACCTACCATAAAGGCAATTGAAGCAGGAAAGCATATCGCATTGGCCAACAAAGAGACGCTGGTGGTAGCAGGGCAACTGGTTACGAAACTAGCGCGTGAAAATGGAGTGAATATATATCCGGTAGATTCGGAACATTCTGCCATTTTTCAATGTATCGTAGGTGAATTTCATAATCCCATTGAAAAAATTGTTCTTACTGCTTCCGGAGGCCCGTTCAGAGGTAAAGGAAGAGAATTCCTAAAAAGCGTTACCAAAGAACAAGCCTTGAAACATCCCAACTGGGAAATGGGAGCCAAGATTACCATTGATTCTGCCACATTAATGAATAAGGGCTTGGAAGTAATTGAGGCCAAATGGCTATTTGGTTTGGAAATTGATCAGGTTGAGGTAATTGTTCATCCACAATCAATAATCCACTCTATGGTACAATTTGAGGACGGTTCGATCAAGGCACAACTTGGTTTACCTGATATGCGTATACCCATACAATTTGCACTGAGCTATCCAGAAAGGTTACAATCATCTTTTCCAAGGTTTAATTTTGCAGATTACCCTTCTCTTGAATTTGAGAAGCCCGATCAGAATACTTTTAAGAACTTGAAACTCGCATACGAAGCAATTAACAAGGGTGGTAACATGCCGTGTATTTTGAATGCTGCTAATGAAGTTGTAGTTTCGCAATTTTTGAAGGATAAAGTCGGATTTTTGGAAATGTCTGATATTGTTGAAAAGTGCATGATGAAAATCAATCATGTTACAACACCGACTTTTGAAGATTACGTTAATACTGATAAAGAAACAAGGATCAAAGCATTAGAATTTATAAGTTAGATGGAAATATTAGTAATGGCAGCCCAATTAATTTTGGGCTTATCGATTTTGGTTGGCCTGCATGAATTTGGCCACCTCATTGCTGCTAAGATGTTTGGCATGAGGGTTGAAAAGTTCTCAATCGGTTTTCCTCCAAAGATTTTTGGTGTGAAGTTTGGTGAAACAGAGTACTCTTTCGGAGCCATACCTCTAGGAGGTTTTGTAAAGATTTCCGGTATGATTGATGAATCACTGGACACAGAGAACATGTCAGAAGAACCTCAACCCTGGGAGTTTCGATCAAAACCAGCCTGGCAGCGATTGATTGTGATGCTAGGTGGTATTATTATGAATGTAGTCCTCGGAATTTTCATTTTTATCATTATTGCATACCAATATGGTGAAACATATTATTCAAAGGAAGAAGTAAACAAGTACGGAATTAACCCTTCAGAGCTAGCCGAGGGATTGGGCTTACGAGAGGGTGACAAGATCATCAAAGTAAATGGTGAGGATTACGACAGGATATCCGACACATATGATTCGGACGTAATTTTGGCTACCAATGCCTACTACATTGTCGAAAGAGATGGTAAAGAAGTAAGAATCGATATACCGGATGACTTCCTCAACAAGCTTGCCGACAGTGATGGCAGAGAATCTCTTATTCAACCACTTCAACCTTTTAAAATTTTAAGGATCACGAATAAAGAAGGTGGAGCAAACAAAGCTGGCCTACAAGCGGGTGATTATATTGTTTCTGTAAATGGAATACAAACTGAATTCTTCCACCAGCTTAGAAGAGAACTGGGGAAAAACAAGGGTAAAGAAGTTAATATAAAATACAGAAGAGATGGCACTGAAAAAGAAGTATTGGCCAGTATTGACAAAAATGGAGCCATTGGTTTTGAGGCAGATATTCTTTTAAAGCGAGATACAGTTACTTATTCTTTTATTGAAGCCATACCGGCAGGAACCGTCCAGGCTTTCAAAATAATCGGGGACCAGTTGAAGGCATTTAGAAAAATTTTTAGAGGTGATGTGAATGCCTCAAAATCTTTGAGTGGGCCTATTGAAATTGCTAAGAAGTTGTACGGTGGAATCTGGCATTGGCTTAATTTTTGGACCATGACAGGCTTACTATCTATGGTGCTTGCCTTTATGAATTTGTTACCAATTCCTGCGCTTGATGGGGGACACGTCATGTTCCTACTTTATGAAATAGTATCGGGGAGGAAGCCCGGAGATAAATTTTTGGAGGTAGCACAAAAAGTCGGAATGGTTCTTCTATTGTGCTTGATGGCCTTTGCTATCTTTAATGATGTATTCAAGGCATTTACATAGAATAAAACATAAATCAAAAAAAGGCTCCTGTATTTGGGAGCTTTTTTTATTCTCTGATAATTTCAAATTCAACACGCCGGTTTAATTTTTTATCTTCATCTGTCTTTTCTTCCACAATAGGTTTTGAGCTGCCATAGCCTATAGCCTCCACTCGATCTTCCTCCACACTTCCAAAATAAGTAATGTATTCCATAATAGCTTTTGCTCGATCCTCTGATAGCTTCAAATTTAACCGCTCACTACCATCGGAATCAGTATGTCCGGATATCTTTAATTTGAAATCGGGATTGTCAAGCATAAAATCCACAATTTTGTTGAGATCACCATACATTTCGCTTTTCAGCTCTGCTTTACCATTATCAAACTCCACGGATTCAAATTTGATCCTGCTGGAAAACCGATCGACTTTTCTGTGGTATTCAAAATCTCCATCGAGATAAAATAATTCTTCAATCCTGAAGAAATCATCTCCCTGGATGATCAACAAATAGTTTTTGTTATTGATTAAATCAAAACTGAAAGATCCATCCTCCCGCAGAAACTTCGGTGCTACCTCAATACCGGAATCCAGGTCTATGATAGAGACAATACCCTTCATGGGTTCATTGGTGGTTGTTTCCAACAGAGAACCCTGAACTAGTGCTGTTGCTTCTGGTTGTGCTCCCATAGGTAAAGGGAATGAGAACAAGTCAAGATTTTCAATTTCCTCTTTTTTACTTTTGGCATAAAACAGATCCTTTGATTTTGAGTCAATGGTAAAATAATATTCACTGCCACTACCATTTACCAATGGACCAACATTTTTTGGTTCTGCCCATCGTTGATCGACTTGGTAAGATTTATAAATGTCAAAATCACCAAAATTTAACAAATGACCATTTGAACTGAAGTAAAGCACACTATGCATAGGGTGATAAAAAGGACTTACTTCATTTCCTCTTGTGTTTACAACAGGACCAAGATTTTGTGCTTTGGTCCACTCACCTTTCTTGTTTTTGTAGGTGAAATATATATCTGAAAGGCCAAACCCTCCTATTCTGTCCGAGGCGAAATATAGAGTGTCCTCGGAATGTGACAAAGAAGGTTGTGAGTCCCAACTCGGTCCGTTAACCATCTCTCCAAGGTTTTTGATGTTTCCCCAGGTACTGTCTTGTTGCATCTCCGCAACAAACAAGTCACAGTTTCCAAAACCATCGGTCGAGTTACAACGAGCAAAGTACAATGTTTTTCCATCCCTTGACAAACAGGCGGAACCCTCATTGTATCGTGTGTTGATATTTTTGAATGACTTGGCAGGTTGCCAGTGCCCATCAATTCTGGTACTAAAAAATAGATCTTCGTTTACAATTTTATCCAGATCTCTTCTGATTTGATTTCTCTTTGAAGTGATCAATAAAGTGTTGTTGTGCAGACTTAATGCAGGCCCGTAATCAGGATGCTCCGAGTTGATTTCCTGCCCCATATTGATCAAAATACCTCTAGGAGGCCTTAAAGTATCAATCTCCTTGCGATATTCAACAAGTTCATAGTAATACTCAAGCGGAACATAGTTGTCTGCATTGTTCTGATTCAGCGAATCATAGTGTAAGGAGAGTTTCTTGAAGTCTGCCTCTTTTCTGTGGTGTTTAAGTACCAGTCTATATAATATTTTGGCCTTCTCAATATTACCGTTCAATTCAGTTATTTGAGCATAGCGCCATAACCAATAGGTATCCTTGTAGAAGTTCTCTATACCAAATCGTTTTACATAATCTTCAAGAGGTTGGTACAATTTTTCCCAATTCTTTTCAGTGTTATATTTCCTTATCAGATTGAACTTTTTCTTATCATAGAAATAGGGTATCTTGTTAATATTATCAAAAACTATTGGTTGAATGTCTAAACTGCCTTGGATAGAATCAGTTGTTCCTTTCAACTTAAAACCCCTCCATTTTTTCTTTTGTGAAAATGAATGGCTGCTTACTATTAAGATAAACATTAATAGAATTAATCTAACCACAACATTTTGAGACATATAACTCACGAAACAATTACTCCCTCGAGTGTAAATTTCGTTAAAGATGAGATAAGTTTATTGCTATAAAAAACAATAATTAAGACAGAAATTACTTTGGCACAGGTATTGTCCAATATTGGTTCAATTTAAAAAAACTATATTCAGGAGTAAACTATGTCAATATGACATAGTAGGGGTGAAAATTCTATGATGGATAATAATAAGTTGTTAGATAAAATAATATTAGCGGATTTCTCGGAAGAGGAGACAGGTGAATTAATTCAGTTAATTAATCCTGAGGAGGAGCAGACACAAAGCAATGAACCAATACCGGATGAAATACCCATTTTACCGGTAAAGAATACGGTGCTATTTCCAGGTGTGGTCATACCTATAACAGTTGGAAGGCTCAAATCTGTCAAGCTTGTCAAAAAGGCATATAAATCGGATCGCATAATAGGCGTAGTTGCCCAAAAAAATACTTCAGCGGAGGATCCTGGTGAAAAAGACATTTTCAGGATTGGAACGGTGGCGAAGATCATAAAAATGTTGGTGCTTCCGGATGGAAATACTACCATTATCATTCAGGGAAAGCAACGTTTTGAATTGGAATCAGTCCTGACCGAAGATCCTTTCCTGACCGCCAAGATCAAACCAATTAAAGAAAAGTTTCCCAGTCACAACAATAAGGAATTAAAGGCTTTGGTTCAATCTTTGAAAGATGCGGCTTCCAAGATATTAAGATTGAATCCCGAAATCCCTCAAGAGGCTCAAATAACTCTTGATAACATTGATAGTCCTAGTTTTTTGACACATTTCCTTTCCTCAAATATCAATGCAGAGGTATCACATAAGCAGCAATTGTTGGAAATAAACGATGGCATGAAGCGTGCAACGTTGCTGCTGGAGTTTATGCTCAAAGATATTCAAATGCTGGAACTGAAACAGGAAATTCAAAACAAAGTACATTCGGATATTGATGCCCAGCAAAGGGATTATTTTTTGAGGCAACAGATGAAGGTTCTTCAGGATGAATTAGGTTATGAAGGACCCGACCAGGAATATGAAATGCTTAAGGCTAAGTCTGAAAAGAAAGCCTGGCCTGACAGTGTGAAAAAGCACTTCAAGAAAGAAATGGATAAAATTCTAAGAATGAATCCAGCCGCTGCCGAGTACCCGGTAGCCATCAATTATGCAGAGTATCTGGTTGAGCTACCCTGGTCGGAAATCACAAAGGATAACTTTGATCTGAAAAGAACCCAGAAAATACTTGATAAGGATCATTTTGGTCTTGAAAAAGTGAAGGACAGGATCATTGAATACTTGGCAGTTTTGAAATTGAAGAAAGATCTGAAGGGCCCGATCCTATGTTTATATGGCCCTCCCGGTGTTGGTAAAACTTCTCTTGGAAAATCAATTGCCAAATCACTAAATAGACAATATGTCAGAATGTCTCTGGGAGGAGTACATGACGAGGCAGAAATTCGTGGACATAGAAAAACTTATGTTGGTGCTATGCCTGGTAAGATTATTCAAAATATTAAGAAGGCCAAATATGCCAACCCTGTGTTTGTTCTGGATGAAATTGACAAAGTGAATTCAGATTTCAGGGGAGATCCTTCATCAGCCCTATTGGAAGTGCTGGACCCCGAACAGAATAATGCTTTCGTTGATAACTATCTTGAAGTCGAATATGATCTTTCGAAGGTATTATTTATTGCTACGGCGAATAGTCTTGATACCATCCAGCCGGCATTAAGGGACCGAATGGAAATTATTGAGATTAACGGATATACTATTGAAGAGAAGGTTCAAATAGCTAAAAAACATCTGATTCCTAAGCAACGAAAGGAACATGGCCTCAAGTCCACTGATATCTCATTTGACACCAGTGCAATCACCAAAATTGTGGAGGACTATACCAGAGAATCCGGTGTGAGGAATTTAGAAAGAAAGATAGGATCGATTATCAGAAATGTGGCTAAATCCATAGCATTAGAGGAGGACTATAGTAAAAAGATTGGTAAGGATGATGTGGCCAGAATTCTTGGAGCAGAAGTTTTCGATAAAGAATTCTATCAGGACAACAAATTACCTGGTGTTGTGACCGGATTGGCTTGGACACAGGTTGGTGGTGAGATACTGTTTATTGAATCGAGTCTAAGTAGAGGGAAAGGTAAATTAACCCTTTCAGGACAATTGGGAGATGTGATGAAAGAGTCTGCCATGGCTGCACTGTCTTATTTAAAATCAAATGCTGAAAAATTGGGTATACACTATCAGACATTTGATAATTATGATCTTCATATACATATTCCTGCAGGAGCTGTACCAAAAGATGGTCCGTCAGCCGGGATTACCATGCTAACCTCAATTGCTTCCATCTATACACAACGGAAGGTTAAGGATAAATTGGCCATGACCGGCGAAATTACGTTGCGAGGTAAAGTGTTACCTGTTGGAGGTATTAAGGAGAAGATTTTAGCAGCTAAAAGAGCAGGCATAAAGGACATCATTCTGTGTGAAAGGAATAAGAAAGATATAGAAGAGATAAACGATGGTTATCTAAAAGGACTCAGAATTCATTATGTAAGTACAGTTGATGAGGTACTTGATATCGCACTTCTAAAACAAAAAGTAGAAAATCCCATGAACTTTGTGATAACGGAGGAAAATAAAGCATAAAGAGACGGGTTAAGTAATAGAATCAATACCGAACAATTGAGTATGCTTCCAAGAACTTCACTCTTCGCAGTATTATTAGTATCATCTATTTTGGCTGAGGCTCAGGTCGGGGGGCGGAAGAGTTTTGAATTTCTCAATTTGGCCGGAAATGCTAAAGTAGCAGCATTGGGTGGTGTTAATATTAGTTCCGGAAATAGTGATGTTAATATGTTCTTGTCCAACCCTGCATTGATAGACAGCACCATGGATCAACACGTGTCTCTGAGCTATCTTAGTTTTCTGGGAGGTATTAATTATAGCAATCTCACTTACGGATATTATAGTGAAAAGTATGGCAATTGGGCATTTGGCCTTCAGTATTTGGATTATGGAAGTATAGAATCCTATGATGAAAGTGGAGTCGGCCTGGGTAGTTTCGATTCAAATGAGTTTTCTTTCAACATCGGTCATAGCAGAAATGCCGGTAGTTTCACCATAGGTGGCAACCTGAAGTTTGCATTGTCAAATATTGCCGGAAATAAAGCAAGTGTGGTGCTTGTAGATCTAGGAGGAGCATTTATACACCCCGAAAAGGATTTTGTCATAAGTCTCTTGTTTAAGAACCTAGGATTGATTATCCGGGATTATACAGAGCTTAGTGATAGCGAGCTCCCCGCAGATATACAATTAGGAGCTTCATTTAAGCCGGAACATATGCCTTTTAGATTTTCCATAACTGCGCAGAATGTTTTGAGAGGAGAATTGGCTTTCTTTAATCCTTCGAGTAATACGGATGATAGCAATGAACAACCCGGAACCGTTGATGAAATTTTTCGGCATTTTGTTTTTGCCACAGAATTTATACCCAGTAAAAACTTTAACATTAGATTAGGATATAATCATTTGATAAGAAGAGAATTGAGATTAGAACAGTTATCAGGAGGAGCCGGATTTACCATGGGGCTGATGTTCAGGATAAAAGCTTTTGAATTTGCTTATACTAAAGCTTTTTACCATGTTGCTGGAAGCTCAAATCACTTAACACTGACCAGTAATTTGAAGAAATTATTAAAGAGAACGAATTAGAAAATTAATCAGGAAGGAGGAATCACATGATTGATGATAAAAAATATATGACCCCAAGACAGATCGTAGAGGAGCTGGATAAGTACATTATAGGTCAAAATGATGCAAAGCGGAATGTGGCAATTGCTCTAAGGAACAGGTGGCGAAGAATGAATACACCGGAAGATATTCAAGGTGAAATTGTTCAAAACAACATCTTGATGATTGGTGCTACCGGGGTGGGTAAAACCGAAATAGCCAGAAGATTGGCAAAAATCGCAGATGCTCCATTTACAAAGGTAGAAGCGTCAAAATTTACAGAGGTGGGTTATGTAGGAAGAGATGTTGAAAGTATGATCAGAGACCTTGTAGAGCAATCTGTCAATCTGGTTAGAGCAAACAAAAAAGAGGAAGTAAAGGAAAAGGCTAACCAAATAGTTGAAGAAATTATATTGGATGCACTAATTCCTCCTTTGAAACCAACATCCCAGACCACAACTACCGGATTTGGTAATCTGGAAAATGGAGAAACACCAACAAATGATCAGGAATTGAACGAAAGAACCAGGGAAAAATTCAGAGAAAAGATCAGAAGTGGAGAGTTGGATGAAAGAAAAATTGATATTCAGATAAAGCAATCAGGTAACCCTGGAATTGGTATGATCGGAGGAGGAGTTATGGATGAAGTTTCTATGATGAATCTTCAGGAAATGATCAGTGGGATGATGCCAAAGAAAACCAAAAAAAGAAAGGTAACGATAGCAGAAGCAAAACAACTGTTATTGGAGGAAGAAGCTGCCAAATTGGTGGATATGGATGAGGTTAAAGAAGAGGCGATTCAAAAAGCTCAAAACACAGGGATTGTGTTTATTGATGAGGTTGATAAAATTGCAGCTGGTTCAAAAAAAGGAGGAGGGCCAGATGTGAGCCGTGAAGGTGTGCAAAGAGATCTTTTGCCGATTGTTGAAGGCAGCACGGTCACAACAAAATATGGGGTGATACAAACAGATCACATCCTATTCATTGCCGCAGGAGCCTTTCATATTTCCAAACCTTCTGATCTCATACCGGAACTTCAGGGTAGATTCCCGATTAGGGTAGAACTTGAGAATTTAACAAAAGAAGATTTTTACAGAATCCTTGCGGAACCAAAAAATGCGCTCACAAAGCAGTATGAAGCTTTATTTGAAGCCGAAAATGTAGAATTAACATTCCAGGATGAAGCATTGGAAGAAATAGCCTCGATCGCTTTCAAGATTAACTCGGAGGTTGAGAACATTGGTGCCAGAAGGCTTCATACGGTGATGAGTCATCTTCTCAATGATTTTCTTTTTGATGTACCTGATAAAATTGGAGCAAATGCAAAAATTGCCATAACAAAAGAAATGGTTGAAGAAAACCTGTCAGGACTTGTTGAAAATAAAGACCTTAGTCAGTTCATCTTATAAAATAAACAAAGGTGAGCAGAGCAATACGCTTTGCTCTTCTTTTAAGTTTTGTTCCACTCCGGACTATCCATTGATCACATTGTCGCATATTTCACTAGAGAAATGGTTTTTTTGGATAATCGTAAAATATCACTTTACCTTTCTTAGGCTGGACTTCCTTCCAGTTTTCAATTTCGAATTGTATGGCGACAATACCACAAGTGGGTATATTGTCGAACCAATCATCTGATAATACATTAGCCAGATCTGTAAATCCCGGATTATGCCCAAATAGCATTACTGAATTTATGTTGTTATTCTGGCTTCTAATAACCTCCAACAGATTTGCTTCACTACCATGATAGATTAGCTTATTTGTTTGGATCTTGTCCTTTGAGTAAGCTATTTCTTCGGCAATTCTCTTGGCGGTACCATAAGCGCGTTTGGCAGGGCTTGATATAAGTAGATCGGGCTTTACGCTCCTTGATCTAAGTCGTGCACCCATTTCAGGGGCATTTCTTTTACCCCTGCCGTTTAGTGGGCGATCAAAATCTGCTAAACCTGGAAAGTCCCAGCTGGACTTAGCATGTCTAACCAAATACAGTGTCTTCATATATGATTGTTTTTCTACGTAACAATTTATTATTGCTACACCGTTATTGAGACAGCTTGATTAATATTTCACCGACAATCGTTTTAGACCGATTGAAAATTTTCCAAAATTCGAGTTTTGACCGCTTGTTAATAGAAAGGGGTTATAAAACAGTTAGTAGTTTTTTTTACTTAACCGTTTTATTAAAATATGATAACGATGATCCTCATTGATTTTCATCATTGGCATATTGGGTGCATTTTCTTTAGTGAATTTTGCAACCTTCAAGTGATAAAAAGAGGTGCTGAAGTTTTCACCTTTTAATGGATTGATTGGTTGTGCTTTTCTATTTGAGTTCATGTTGTTATCTGAGTTATATGGAAGTACAAATTGCAAAAGGCTATCGCTTTTCTTAAGATTTGGCAATTCATACTTGTAAATGGGTCCTAGCTTAAAAAAGTTTCCATGATCCTGGTTTTGTGCCATCGATTGACAGCAGGGAAAGA
Organism: Splendidivirga corallicola; assembly: GCA_030442035.1. Lineage (GTDB taxonomy): Bacteria > Bacteroidota > Bacteroidia > Cytophagales > Cyclobacteriaceae > Splendidivirga > Splendidivirga corallicola. The sequence continues at coordinate 1,411,919 of JAUJEA010000001.1, read as the reverse complement.
CAATCAAAAGAATGAAAAATACTGTTACTAATCTATAAATGTTAGTCATCTATTGAGGTGAAATTCTTTTGTTATCCACAATTTAAATAATAGTACCTACCTTTCAAACCAATTGTGAAAGAAAAAAACACCGCATTTTGCGTAGTTTTTTTAACATAGTTGACGTCAGTAAATAACGCAAATCAAGGGAGGTAAAAATTAAATACTATATCATTCATGCACTTAAAATGTTTTTTCGGGCAACTATCAAAACCTTTTTGCGAACAGGGGCGGCAACCTAAATCCTTGTTTTCCAATACACTGAATTTTGTTTTGTAAGGGTATTTACCAAACCCGGGGACAGTGTTACCCCAAATTGTGAAGATTTCTTTTTTCAAGGCGGCAGAGACATGCATATACTCATTATCATGGGTGAAGACGAGACCGGCTCTCTTGATGATTGAAGCAAACTGATTGAAATTAAAAAGACCACATGCATTAAAGATCAGCGCTTTTTTATTAAGCTTCTCAAGAATCTTTTCGTTTTGTCCGGATTGCTTTGATCGGGTAAAAAAATTCTCTATTTCGGCTGCAGTGGATTTATCTTCCTTATTACCAATTAGTATGATTGGTTTATTGATTGTATCACACAGCTGGATCATTTTTTTTAGAGGCAATTTTTTTGTGGATGAATCGCCGGAAATGGCGTAGACCACATAGTATTTTCTGTGACTTTCAGGAAGCCAATCTTCTTCAACTTCGTCACGGTCAGGAATAAAATAATCCAAACCTTTATCATCAGTTTTGATATTTAATGGCTCAAGAGCTTCCAGGTATCTTTCTACTATATGTTTGTTGGGAAGCAATTGGATTTTGAATTTTGTCATCAACCACTTTTTCCAACTTGATTCACCTGGCGAGATACTCCTTACTCCTAACCGCCATTTAATAATTTTTGTGTGAAAATCATTCTGAAGGTCAATGATATAATCATAATCCTCGGGTTTCAATAATTGAATAAGAGGATATAGCGTTTCATATTGGAAGACTTTGTCAACGTATGGGTTATTTTCAACCAAGAAAGCAGTATCATTTGAGGTGCAGTAATGTACCTCTGAATTGCTTATTTGAAGTTTTAGGGATCTTATGATCGGAGTACTGAGGATAACATCTCCAATTGATGAAAATCTTATAATCAGTATTTTCTTTTTCGACATTATTTGATCTTCTCTGCGGCGAGCTCCTTTCTTTTGTTAAAATGCTCTTCTACCTTTTCAAGTGATAGGGCGTTGAAAGTCATTTCTTTATTCAATCCTCCTTTTCTTCCTACATGTATACCATACTGCATCATACCATAGGCACTTTTATCATGGGCATCTGGATTAATACTCAACATCACATTTTTTTCAAGAGCATAATGGACCCACCTCCAATCAAGGTCGAGTCTCCAGGGGTTGGCATTGATCTCAATGATGACGCCATACTCAGCGCAGGCATCGATGACTGTTTTGTGATCAATTGGATAACCTTCTCTTTTTAAGAGCAACCTTCCTGTCGGATGACCAAGCATAGTGGTATATGGATTGGCAATAGCAGTTAACAAACGATTTGTGGCCTGGTTGATATCCATATTCAACTGCGAATGGATTGAAGCTACAATAAAATCAAAAGTCTTTAATACATCATCCGGGTAGTCTAGCTGGCCTTCATACAAGATGTCTGATTCAATACCTTTGAAAATTTTGAAGGGAGCCATTTCTTTGTTCAGCTGATCAATTTCAGTATGTTGCTGTAAGATACGGTCTTCATCCAATCCATTGGCATATACCGCGATTTGACTGTGATCAGAAATTCCTAAATATTCATAGCCCATGTCCCGGCAACACTCAGCCATCTCTCTTAAAGTATGTTTCCCATCACTATAAGTAGTATGGTTATGCAAAATCCCTCTGAGGTCATCATATTTTATTAGTTCAGGTAATTTGTTTTCTATGGCCATCGAAAATTCAAATGTCCCTTCTCTCATTTCCGGTTCGATGAATGGTAGTTTTACCAGATCATAAGCTTCTTTCTCGTTAGTCAGCTGATGGTCGGAGATGATTTGATAGAGGTTTTTGCCTTCGTCCACCAGAACAGAAAGATGCTTGTCTGAGCCGGTGTGTTTGAATAATACGTTATAAAAATTAGTTTTTTGGCAAAGTTTTATTTCAATGTCTGTAGCACTCTCTTTTAGCTTTCCCCGCCATGAGAAAGGCCCGGAGATCTTTTCATTATATTCTAAAGCTTCAAAATTCTTTAGCTGATCAAAAACTTTCGAAGGATTTTCATCTCCAATGATAACTTGAATCAAAGAAACTACCTCGAGCTTTCTTCTTAGTTCTCCGCTTAACGAGATCAAAGCCTGTGGTAATTTCTCTTTAAGCATGGCAAGCAAACCTTCGGCCAATTCTTCAGCTTTGCTATAATGAAGCTTTCCAACATTGGCATGGGTGAATAACAGCGATTGTTTTAAGTTCTCCTGTAGTTTATCTCCGAAGCCTTTCAATTTTGCGATTTCACCACGTTTACAGGCCTCTAAGAGAGCTTCGCCATCAGTTATGCCCAATTCCTGCCATATTAATCTGATTTTCTTTGGACCCGCCCCTTTAACATCGAGCAATGGGATCAGACCTTCCGGGGTTTTGGACAACAGCTCATTTAATTGCTGCGATTCATTGGTTTTGTTGATCTCATCAATAGCGGTTGCAATGCCCTTTCCGACGCCTTCCAGTTTCTGGAGCTCTGCCAGATCCAGTTGTGCTAACCGGGTATCAATCTTTTCTAAATGAAACACTGCACTATTATAACCGCGTACCTTGAATGGGTTTGCCTCATGCAATTCAAGCAACTTAGCTAACTGTTTTAATCGGCTAATAATTTCTTTGTTTTCCAACTTTAATATTTTATTTTTTCGTTATAGATAAATCAAATATGTTGCAGATCAAGCATATTTAAAGTGATTCTGAAAATATATGTCAGACACTCCCTGAAACATTTTTTACATACTATACCGTCGTCAATTGATACAATGATCCGGTCTTCTATCATTAAATATACTGTATTAGGAGGAATCATTTTGATGCTTCCGTTATTTAATGATTGCCTGGCTCAAAAAAATAAAAACCTGGATAAGATTTATCATGTAAAATGGCTTAGGTCGATGGAAGAGGATGAGCATGAAATTAGGGTTTACAGGCCTGAAAGCTATAATTTTCCGCCATCCAGGGGTAGAACGGGTTTTCGCCTGAATGACGACAAAACCTTCATAAATTATGAAATTGCTCCAACAGATGGGATATTGGAGCGTTTAGGAATATGGGAACGGTTGGGAGATAAACATTTAGGAATAATTTTTGAGGATAGTAAGAGAAACTTTCAAATAGAAATCATATCATTAACTAAAGATAATTTAAAAATTCGAATCAAAAACTACTAAAAACATGAACTATTGGTTAGTTAAATCAGAGCCTAATGCCTACTCCTGGGATGATCTTGTAAAACTTGGAAGAGATCACTGGGATGGTGTGCGCAACTATGCTGCAAGAAATCATATGAAAGACATGAAAGTGGGTGATTTGGTATTGTTTTATCATAGTGTAAATGAAAAAGCAGTTGTTGGTATTGCCAAAGTTGTTAAGGAATACTACCAGGATCCCACAACTGATGATGATCGATGGGTTGTTGTGGATTTGGTCCCGGAAAGAAAACTGGATAAACCGGTAACCCTGGATCAGGTAAAAGCCGATGAAAGGCTGAAGGAAATGATACTGATCAAAATTTCAAGATTATCCGTTCAACCGGTTAAGAAAGAGGAGTTTGATATAATATTAGAGTTGAGTTCTTAAACATTAAATTATTATGGTAGGAAGAGGAATAATTTCATTAGTTTATATAGTAGTTTTTTCAATCTTTAGTTTTTCCACTTTAGCGCAGGAAAACAACAAAACAAGATTGGAATTAAAAGTGAGGTCTGGAGAAAAACAACCCGAAGTGGTTCCTCTGGGAGAATTTGGAGTGGCAGTATTCAATCCATCGAGAGCAAAGAAGAGTGCTAATGATGCGTTGATAAAGTTTACCTGCTATTCTGTAGAATTTGAAAAAAGCTGGGAAACAGAAATAGCTGTTTCCAAAAAACTGGGACTAACCAAGTATGAATTTATCAACGGTCAATTATACCTTCTTTTTCATCATGGAAATAGGGAAGATCTTCAGATAGTGAAGATTGATCCTGAAGATGGGGCATACGAAAAATTCGATTTTTACGCGTTGAAAAGGCTGGAAATTAATGACTTTACGATTTCTGACAATAAGGTGTATATTGTTGGCTCTCTGAGAAATGCTCCGATTGCACAAGAGCTAAATCTTGAGACTACAAGAGTACGGACATTACCTGCGGCCATCAATGGAAAATCGGTAGAAGCCACGGATATTTTCATAAACCCGGACAATGGAGCTGTCAGTGTAACATTTAATTCGACAATACACAAAAACAAAACAAGTATTATCCGCTCCTATTTCGAGTCGGGAAGTAAATTTGAGGATTTCCTGATCTCTCCGGATACACAATATGATCTGCTTACTGCCAAGCTTTCTTCTCCTAAGGAGGATGAAAAACTTGTTCTTGGGACTTATGGATACAGAAAGAGTGTCAACTCACAGGGTTTCTATATTGCCAAGTTTACAAATGATCAGAAAGACTTTGTGCGATACAATAGTTTTACCGATCTGAACAATTTCTTTGCCTTCTTAAATGATAAGGAACAGGAGCGTATTGAGAATAAAGTAGAGAAAAGAAAATCGAAAGGAAAAGACCTTCGCGTTCAATACAGATTGTTGATTCACGACATTATCAGCAATGGAGATCAAAATATTATGATCGGAGAGGCCTATTATCCCGTATATAAGAGAGTGCGAGATTATAATTATTACAACTATTACAATTACTATAGTTATGCGAGATCTCGCTATAGAACAAGGGTGGTTTTTGATGGTAATCAATTCACACATGCGGTGATAGCGGGGTTTGATAAACAAGGAAATTTATTGTGGGACCACAGTTTCAAAATCAATGAAATCAAAACGCCTGATTTAAAGGAAAAGGTAAAAGTTTATCAAGACGGCGATGAAATTACCCTTTTTTATAATTTAGAAGGGAAAATAAATAAAATCACAATACTGGATAACAATGTGGTATCCGAAGCCGAAGAGCAGAAAATTGCTTCTGCTTATGAAGAAGATAAAGTGAAAAAAGCGGACCTCGGAGCTGCAGAATACTGGTACGATAACTACTTTATAGCCTGGGGGCAGCAGAGAATAAAGAATGCGGAGCAAGAGGATGTTAAAAGAAAAAGAGATGTCTTTTATATAAATAAAATGAGCTTCTAACCCTAAACAAATAGCGTATGTGCAAAACAATTACCCTATCTACTTTTTTTTATTTTTTCTTATTCACTACGCAACTATTTGGTCAGATCCATCAACCTGAGAGAGTTGAGATTGATTTGGAATTTGCCGATGAATATTTTTTTGTCGTATCTGCGAAAAAAAACGGTCTGATCATTTTTAGGGAAACCAGGGAAAGAGGTCCCGAAGGAAGAATTGCCTGGGAGTTTATTAAGTATAATACTTCTTTAGAGGAAGAATGGAAAAGCAATGTGTACTTCGAAGTGGATTATGAGATCCGGGGTTATGAATATCGTGATAATCGACTTTATTTATTATTTAAGAAGGGAGCCTTTGAAACAGATGGTCTGCAGATAATGGTTATGGACCTGGCTGATGGCGTCAATTCTTATTTTGATATTGATTATGTTTTTCCTTTAAACCTAACCGAATTTACAGTGGCTGGAAATGCTGCAATTCTCGGAGGTTATGTTAATTATATGCCGGCTGTTTTACTTTATAATTTTTCCGAAAAAAAGATAAAGGTACTGCCTGGGATCTATAATAATAGAAGTGAACTGGTTGAGGTGAATGTAGACGAAGAAAAGGATATTTTCAGTGTACTTTTAACCGAAAAGACCTATGATAAAAGAACTACATTAACCGTTAAAACCTTTGACGATGAAGGGACTATGCTGCAAAACAAAACTTTGGAAACTCAGGGTAACAACAGCATTCTTTTCGGAAGATCATCTGGCTTTGGTTCAGACTATCAGTTAATTGCCGGAACATATGCCAATGGAAAGTCCTCTTTCTCAAGTGGTATTTTTATTTCAAAAATTGGTGTCAATGACCAGCAGGATATCACCTACATCAGTTATGGTGATCTCAAAAATTTCTTTAGTTACATGAAGGCAAGCAGGGAGGAAAGGGTTAGAAATAGAATCAACCGAAGGACTATAAAAGGTAAAAAAGTGAAATTTAGATATCGCTTATTGGTACATGATCTTATTGAACATGATGGGATCAACATTCTGTTAGGCGAAGCTTTTTATCCTAAGTATAATAGATCCAATATATCGAGTTTCACAACTGCACCACAATTTCGGGGCGACAGGAATTTTAATAATTATAATTTTGCCGGTTATAAATATACACATGCAGTGGTGATCGCCTTCAATGATCAAGGGAAGGTATTGTGGGACAATAGCTTTGAAATAAACGATGTGACCAGCTATTCCCTGGATCAATTTGTCAATGTCATGTATGAAGAAGATCGTGTCATTTTATTGTATCAGTACGAAAATGTGATCAGATCGAAGATTATTAAAGGTGATGAGGTGATCGAAGGAAAAACTTTTGATGATATCAAATTGAAATTTGAAGATGATGTGGCGAATAACAATGATTACGAATTTGGAGGGCTGGAGCATTGGTATGACAAAAAGTTCTTCGGATACGGTATACAGCGCATCAAGAATATGAAGGACAGGGATGTGAAGCTTAACCGAAAAGTGTTTTACATTAATAAAATAGCCTATAATTAGCTCGCTCTCAAAATGCCCTCGCTTGAGTAATTAGTCTTTAGTCGTTAGTAGAACGAAGCAGGACAACATAGCAATATTAGTAGTAAGTAACCTCAGTTCATAAAACAGTCAACACTATTTAGCCATGTAACATTTTTTTAACTCAAAATTCAAAACTAAAAACTCAAAATTATCAGACAGTTCTTCATATCAAGCCCATTGAAGCACCGTAAGTCCAGGTATATCTTTTCTTAAAAAATATTCCCAGATTAATTTATTCTTTTGGCTATATTTGCCGGAGCGAATTATGCAAAAGAGATTAATTCTAGATTCCAAGCTGCTGGATATTACAATCAGCAGACTCTGCCAGCAGTTGATCGAAAATCATGATCAATTTGAAAACACTGTTATTTTAGGATTGCAACCACGAGGGATTTTTTTGGCTGAGCGCATCAAATCCAAGCTTCAATCGCTTCTGGATACCGAAATCTTGACAGGTCAATTGGACACGACCTTCTATAGAGATGATTTCAGAAGAAGAGAAACCCCACTAAAAGCAAATGCTACCAAAATTCCATTTATCATAGAGGGAAAGAATGTAGTGTTGATAGATGATGTACTCTTTACCGGAAGATCGGTCAGAGCTGCACTTGATGCGATGACTGCCTTTGGACGACCCAGTAAAGTAGAGCTATTAGTTTTGGTAAACAGAAATTACAGCCGGGATCTTCCTGTGGAGCCTCAATACGTAGGCAAACATGTTAACACAATGCAATCACAAAAAGTATTAGTTGAGCTAAAGGAACAAGGAAAGAAAAAGGACAATATTTGGTTAGTTGATAAGCAGGAAAAATAATGCCGCAATTAAGTACCAAACATCTTTTGGGAATTAAAGATCTGAATCAGGAGGACATTGAATTAATATTCGAAACTGCTGACAATTTCAAGGAAGTCATCAACCGCCCGATCAAAAAAGTGCCTTCGTTGAGAGATATTACTATCGCCAATGTATTTTTTGAGAACTCGACACGAACAAAACTCTCTTTCGAATTGGCCGAGAAAAGACTTTCAGCCGATGTGATCAATTTTTCTTCGTCTAATAGTTCGGTTAAGAAAGGAGAGACCCTATTGGATACGGTGAACAATATTTTAGCCATGAAAGTGGATATGGTGGTTATGCGACATTCAAGTCCTGGTGCTCCACATTTTCTGGCGAAAAAGATTGACGCAAATATTGTAAATGCAGGTGACGGAACACATGAACATCCCACACAAGCTCTTTTGGATACCTATTCGATAAGGGAGAAATTTGGAGATGTTGCAGGTAAAAAGGTAGCGATCATTGGAGATATTCTACATTCCAGGGTGGCTCTATCAAATATATTTGCTTTGCAAAAAATGGGAGCCGAAGTCATGGTTTGCGGACCTAATACCCTGTTGCCGAAGTACGTTGATTCACTTGGTGTGGAAGTGGAATTGGATGTGAGAAAGGCGCTGGAGTGGTGCGATATTGCCAATGTACTTAGAATACAGCTGGAGCGCCAACAAATAAAGTACTTCCCATCTCTCCGAGAATATTCACTCTATTATGGCATAAACAAAGCGTTGTTAGATACCCTTGACAAACAAATTACCATTATGCATCCCGGGCCCATTAACCGAGGTGTAGAGCTCAACAGCGACGTGGCAGATTCCGAGCATTCCATCATTCTCAATCAGGTTGAAAATGGAGTGGCGATAAGAATGGCGGTTTTATACCTTCTTGCTGCCAATTGATCCTTGGGTAAAGCATCAGATATTCTTTTCTTCGGCTTCCGGATTCAACACTTTCTTTCAATGTAATTCTGGATTTTATACCTAATTTTGTGGTTCAAAACCTATAAAAGAGAATGTATTACAATTCATTAATAGAAACACTAGGAAATACACCTTTGGTCCGCCTTAATAGTGTCTCAAATGGTGTGAAGGGAACCATTTTGGTGAAAGTGGAATATTTCAATCCTGGAAATTCCATGAAAGACCGGATGGCACTGAAAATGATTGAAGATGCCGAGGATGCCGGTATACTGAAACCAGGAGGTACCATTATCGAAGGTACATCAGGGAATACCGGAATGGGATTGGCGTTGGCTGCCATCTCAAAAGGCTATAAATGTATTTTCACACTGGCAGATAAACAATCACAGGAGAAAATAGACATATTGCGTGCGGTTGGTGCTGAGGTGATTGTTTGTCCCACAAATGTGCCTCCCGAAGATCCGAAGTCCTATTATTCAGTGGCTCAAAAGCTCAATAAGGAAATTCCTAACTCCTTTTATCCGAATCAATACGATAACCTTTCTAATACCAAAGCACATTATGAAACAACGGGTCCCGAGATTTGGGAACAAACAGAAGGAAAAATAACCCATTATGCTGCAGGTGTTGGAACCGGAGGCTCAATGTGTGGGGTTTCTAAATATTTAAAAGAGCAAAATCCGGAGATCATTTCGGTTGGAATAGATACCTATGGCTCGGTTTTTAAACATTATAAAGAGACAGGGAATTTTGATGAAAACGAAATTTACCCTTATCTCACGGAAGGTATAGGAGAGGACATCCTTCCAAAGAATGTCGATTTTAGCTTAATAGATACTTTCGTAAAAGTCACTGATAAGGATGGTGCTATCATGACCAGACGATTGGCCAGAGAGGAGGGACTGTTTGTGGGATGGTCCAGTGGCTCTGCGGTACAAGGTGCTTTAGATTATGCTAGAGAGCACCTGCAGGAAAACGATATCATGGTGATCATTTTACCAGATCATGGAACAAGGTATCTGGGGAAAATCTACAATGATAACTGGATGAAGGATCATGGATTCCTGGAGCAAAGGGAATTTGCAACGGCCAAAGATATTATTAGCTGGAACAACGGCCATGATAAACTGTTGACGCTGGATGCTTCTGTGAAAATTGGAGAAGCTATTAAATTGTTTAATAGCGAAGGAATATCTCAAATTCCAATTGTCAAAGGCAAGGATCAATTTGTGGGTAGTGTGTCAGATTCGAAAGTGTTGAATCTATTGATTGAAAATCCTGAGATCAAAGATAAATCTTTGGAGGAAATTATGGATGCCCCTTTCCAATTTGTGGCACTGGACAGCACGGTCGATGTGCTTTCTTCCCTGATTGATAGAGAAAATAAAGCATTACTCGTTAGGGACGAATTAAATAAGGTGCATATTATCACACAACATGATTTGTTAATGGCTATAACAAATTCATGAAAAAATAGAACTTTTTACATAGTGCCTACGTATGTTATACAATAATGATAACAACGCAAATATATTTTTCGAGCCGGAACAATTAGTTTCGGCTTTTTTCATTTAAAGCGTTATTAACATCAAAATGATGTAAATTTTGAAACCTTAATACACCAACCTTAGTTCAACTTCAACACTTCAACACTTCAACACTTCAACACTTCAACACTTCACTCATAACTGTCTCTAATTCGACAAAACACATACAATTTCCCACCTGCATTAGTGACATCATCGTAAGAAATAGAAAAGTAACTCATAAGTCCATGAAGAGATTAAAATTGAGACAATTCGGTTTCTTAATTACTATCCTGCTTTTCGCCTCATTAGCATCTGGCTTTCTGACGTTGAAGAGAAATCTTACCCAAAGCCCTGAACAAAGTTCAACCGTTGTAGTAGAACTCTTTACTTCACAAGGATGTTCAAGCTGTCCTTCGGCAGATAGGCTGTTGAGTAATATTATTGATGAAGCTGAAGAAGAGGGAACCCATGTTTTTGGATTATCTTTTCATGTGAGCTATTGGAATTATTTAGGTTGGAAAGATCCATACAGTCAGGAAGCTTTTAATAAAAGGCAAAGCGCCTATGCTTATGCTTTCAACAATTCAAATATTTATACTCCGCAAATGGTTGTAAACGGACAGGCGGAGTTTGTAGGATCGAATAAAACTTTAGCGCAAGAACAAATCAAAAAAGCACTGACTCGAAGTAACTCAATTCAAATCACTTTGGAAAAGCTCGAAAAGCAAAGTAATAGTTTGTCCATCTCCTATAAATTGAATGAGGTGTTGGATAGCCATGCCTTGCATTTTGGACTGGTGGAAAGAGAACTCGAAAATTATGTGCCAAGAGGGGAAAATCGTGGTTTGACACTAAAGCATGATAATGTTGTAAGAGTTTTTAAAAGTATTGGAATGAATCAAAAAGGAGTGATTTCCTTGAATATACCAGATGATATTGATTTTGATAAAAGCGCGGTCATCGTATATGCTCAGGATATGACTTCCATGAAAGTCAAAGGAGCTACCAGAGCCAGCCTCGGTCAACTTTAAGGTTGAACTATAATTGGCCAGCTACAATAGCAAAGAAGTAAAAACATCATGTCCGACTTTGAACATGGTATATATACCCAATGACTGTTTTCTTCGTTTAATTTATACTTTAATTATTTTTATTAATACCAAAATTCTCGAATAAACAAGATATTTGGGGTAAGGTAAATTAAGCGTTGTTATATTGGGTTTAAAGAAGAGAATTAGAAAACTGTTTACTTATATCAGCCTCACGGTTGTGTTGCTACTTTTGGCAGGCATTGGTTTCACTATGGTCTACCAGGATCGCATTGTGAATCTCTTCATAGAGGAGGCTAATGGTTATCTCAATACACCCATCAGCGTAAAAAAAATAGAACTTTCTGTTCTCAAGAAGTTTCCTCATATGGCGATTGTTCTGGAGGACGTTTCCATGCAGGAAAGCTTACCTGCCAGCAAAAACCACCTGGCCAGCGTAAAGAAGATCTATCTGACTTTTAGCCTGCTGGACCTTATTCGGGGGAAGTATGTGGTTAATCAGGCTCACCTGGAGGATGCTGATGTGCAGCTTCGAATTACGAAATCCGGTAAGCTTAATTACAACATCGTCAAAAAGAACGACGAAGGTGCCGGCGGAGAGTTTAGCTTTAATTTCCAAAAGCTAAAACTGGATAATATTGATTTTAGTTATATAAATGAAAGAAAGAACCAAGAAATAATATTGGCGGTTAAAAGTGCTGACAGTCGTTTTGCTCAAATAGGAAGAAAGTTGGATATCCAACTAAAAGGGGATTTGGAAAGCAAGGAGATTAGCATTCAGGACCAAGCTTATTTTAAAGATAAGCATATCTCATTAAATACCTCATTTCAATACGACCTCGACGAAGCACTGTTGGATTTTTCACCCTCAAACCTGAAAATCAGGAAATCTAATTTCATTGTCAATGGCGCTTACAAGATTGACAAAGTAAGCTCTATTGATCTGGCAGTTCGAGGAGAAAATACAGACTTTCAAACATTGCTTTCTCTTTTACCCGAAAAATATTCAAAAAGATTAAGCGCCTATAGAAGTGATGGAGATGTCTATTTTAATGGATCTATAAAAGGAGATTTAGGGCGGGATAAATCTCCATCTCTGCAAATTAATTTTGGTTGTAACAATGCCTCTTTTTTTCACCCTGAGTACAAAAAGAAGCTAACCAATGCTTCTTTGACCGGAAGTTTTAATCATAAAAAGATTAATGATCTGGCATCAGCCTCATTGATGCTGGAAGGTATAAACGCAAAGATAGATAACAGAGGAATTGAAGGTAGTTTTTTCATTGAAAACTTCAAGGAACCATTTCTGGATTGTGCAATCAAAGCTTCATTTGAAGTTGGGGCTTTAATGGAGTTTTTGCCGCTTGAAGCCATTAAGGAGGCATCTGGTAATATTGATATGGATGTTAAAGTCAATGGCAGACTTCGGGATCTTAAAAGAGTCTCCAATGCAAACAGGGTTAAAAGCTCCGGGGCTATAAAGGTAAGAGGATTGAATTTTTCATTAAAGGAGAATGCATTGGCATTCAGGAATTTTAATGGAAACCTATCCTTCTCCAATAGTGATCTTACTATAAAAAATCTGTCGGGTGGCGTTGGTAGCAGTGATTTTAAAGTAAGTGGTAACTTTAAAAACTTTATTGCTCTAATCATTGCCAAACAACAGCCAATCATCATTGAAGCAGACCTCAAATCAAGGTTCATCAACCTGGACGAACTATTACTTGACAAAAGGAAAATTAGTGTTTCAGATAGGAAAGAGACCAAATACTTTTTGGATATCACACCTCGACTTAGCTTGTTGTTTAATTGTCATGTGGAAAAGCTAAAGTTCAAGCGATTCAATGGTCGTAAAATTAGGGGTGCTTTAAGGGTGAAAAATCAAATTGCCAACACCAATAATTTATATTTTCAGGCGGCCGGGGGTACTGTAAGACTCAAGGGAAGTGTGAGTGCCAAGGCCAAAAATGCCTTATTAGTTTCCACTGACGCTGTTTTCAATCAGATTCATATTGATAGCATTTTTCATATTTTTGAAAACTTCAATCAGAACTTTTTAGTAGATCATCATCTGAGAGGACAAATCGATGCTTCGGTTCAAACAAAAATGGGTTTTAACAAGCACTTGAAATGGTTTCCGGGCTCATTGGTAGCAGATGTTCAAACCTCTATAAAAAATGGTGAATTAAATAATTTTGAGCCAATGCAAAAAGTCTCAAGGTTCATTCGGAAAGAAAGTTTATCGCATTTGAGATTTTCGGAGTTACGAAATAACATCCGTATCGAGAATAAAACAATTTACCTGCCACCAATGGAAGTTAGTTCAAATGTAAGAACTATTGAAGTACAAGGTACGCATACATTTGACCAACTTATTTCCTACAATCTTAAAGTGCCCATAAAAAATGCAAGTCAAAGGGATAAAGATGAGGCTTTTGGTGCTATTGAGAAAAGCGGCGAGGGACAAAGCAATTTATTTCTTTCTATTAAAGGGACGGCCAAGGATTATCGTATCACTTATGATTCCAAAGCTGTAGCCAATAAAATTAAAGGTGACCTGAAAAAGGAAGGACAGGAATTGAAGAACATTTTCAAAAACAAAGGAAAGAAGAAAGAAACATTAGAGCTGAATGAAGATGAATACTTTGAATTCGACAGCCTGGATCATAGCGATAATTAACATACCAATCATTGATCCAATGCTATTATATCCTTGAATTTCATCTATATGGCTCCTATGCCAAGGTCTAGCGCAACCATCAAGGATTACTCTGCTTTGGTGGTAAGATGCTGATTGGATAAGTTATAATGATCTATCATGCTGATAAGATCATCTTTGGAATAAAAGCTTAACCTATTCTCTTTAATGAATTTTTTGAAGTCTTTTCTTGAATCCCAGGCGAGGCTGTAAACCAGATGTTTATTAGGCATCTGAAGCTTATCTAGTTTGTCAACTTTCATAGTGGGTAATGAATAGTTCTCCACTATATCATTTTCATGGTCCCAAAGAAATAGCGCTTCGTAGGTATAGTTTTTAATTTTTTTGTTCGATCGTTTATGGTTTCCACCAGGTGATCCTGGTAAGGGTGTCGTGGTTCTACTTAATACGGAAACTTTTGAACCTTGATAGCACATTTCAAGAAACATATTAAAGGCCTCTCTCTTGTAATCAGATCTTATAGGAACTGAAACAAAGGTTCTTGTATTATTAACCGTTTTATCAAAGTAACTGAATGAAATAATATCCTTGCTGGAGAATGTCATTGTTTCTTTTCCATCATAAACATGAAGAGTTTCTCCTTTTGGCTTTCTTTCAAATTTTAGAAGTGCGTTGAAAGTTTTATTATCATAAAAAGTAACAGATCCTTTTACCCAATCTCCTTTTTGTGCATGGCTCATAATGGGCATCGTAGCACATAAAATACCGATCAAAATAATTCTTCGTATCATAGGAAAACTTTAAAAGTTACTATATCCCAACACATTCCTCTCTTCTTTTGCACAGGTATATATGTTTGCTTTTGATTTTGTAACCGATAAGAAGCTTTAATTTCTTACACGCTTTTTCTTGATTTGATTTTTGCAAAGCATTCATTTTCAATTGTATTGAGAGGATATTTCAAAATGGTATGGAAATTGTTAAAAAGTTCTTACATGTTGATTTTGAATTAGTTTTGATTTAATACAAAGGTCATGAAAAAAATATACCCCAAACTCAAATTTACCCTTCTTCTTTTTGCCATACTTTTCACTTTTCAAGGTTGCTACTATGATGATTATTGTTGTGGAGGAGCTGATTTGGAAGTCCATGTTTATGGATTATTTTCTGGTAGACCAAGGGAAGGAATAAGGGTATCATTGTATAGAACTGAGGAAGACGCAGAAAACAATATAGATCCCATAAGAGTATGGGAATACACAGATTATGATGGAAATGTGATCTTTTATGATTTGCCTACTAATCGAAGATATTGGATAAAGGCTCGTGCTCAATTCGCCAGCAATATAAGAAAAACCAGGAGATTAAGAAGCGGGCATAACTTTCGAAGCATTTCTATTCTTTAATAAGCATTACAGATTGACCCTTTTGATATAAAATGCCTGTAAGTGGAGACGCTTACAGGTATTTTTTTAATTATCAAAGTATGCGTAGTGTCTTATAAAGATATTCTCAATTTTCTGAGCCATCTCATTTTGTCGTGCTCCTTTGAAAGCATTCGTCAAATCATTTAGGATAACAAGGTTCTTTTGTACTTCGTAATCAAAGCCCATGTTATTCTCTTCGTAATAGGTTAGTACCTGATCAGCCCTTTCTACCAACCTGTTAGCCACCTGTTCAGCGAGTTCGTTTTCTCCGATCGTAAGATAAAGTTTAACGGATTGACCATTGGAATAATCAAATGGAATAGCTTCATCCGGTATAAGCTCGATACTTTTCCTGAGTACCTCTCCCGCTTTTTCAGTTTCTCCTTTTTGAATTAATGCCTGCGCCAACGCATTCAGACTCGATCTATGACTCAAGGCAAAATTTCGATAGTCCTCGCTGTAGTATGTGTTTGGATTATTTAGCTCCCTCCAATGAAATTTGTTCATTACATTATCGTACATCACTTCTGTGTTCACCAGCTCAATATTGGGATCACTATTTTTAACCGGAAGTAATCGATAGGTATTTCCTTCACGGACTACATAATCCTGTAAATTGACACCTATTTGATTCAGTGAGGTATTGTTAAAATAGATGGGTCTTTCCCAGTTATTACTCACAATGATGTCCAAAAGCATCAAACTACCCTTATCCAGTCCTCCGCCTTTGAGATTCCATGTCATTCTATCCTGAACAAGACTGTCCATATCACTAGGAATAATACCCAGCGACCTAACATGGTCTTTGTTTACGCTTAGTGACATTCTTCTCGTAGGAACAGTATTGAGCTTATCACTTAATTGAGATTGAACAGCCAACAAAGGATGTTCTTCTTTGATAAGTTTTAGATATTGTTTCACATCCATGGCCCCTTTGAGGTTGGGGTTCTCCACCAGGGGTAGATAATCATTGGTTCCTTGCCTGTAATTCTTCTCTGTTAAACTAAATGGAAAAGCCTTTGATTCATAGGCATCACGTGTCATTTGATCGATATACCAATCGGTATTGAAGTAACTTAATACTACCACCCGAACATCGGTGCGGAAACCTTCTACCTCCTGCACATACCACAAGGGGAAAGTATCGTTGTCACCACCGGTGAACAATATGGCATTTGGAGCGCAGGATGCCAGAAAATTTTTTGCGGAATCTACCGAAAAGTAGCGATTCGACCTGTCGTGATCGTCCCAACCTTCAACAGCCATAATTCCGGGAATAAACAAACAGATCAAAGTGGCAATAATGGTATTGATCTTTGCATTTTTGAACTTTTGATTTAAAAGATCAATCATAGCCAAAGTACCAAACCCGATCCAAATGGCAAATGCATAAAAAGAGCCTACATATATATAATCTCTTTCCCGTGGTTCAATGGGCGGGGAATTCAGATATAGTATTAAAGCCATTCCTGTGAGAAAAAACAAAGATGCTGTCACTGAAAAACCTTTTTTATCTCTGGTGAATTGAAGGAATAGTCCGATCAATCCAAGGATTAACGGAAGCATTAAAAAGTTATTTCTTCCTTTGTTTTCTTTGATGGCCTCCGGCACGCTTTTCAACGCATCCACGGGCGTAAGCCAACCGGCATTTTGAATGTCACTTTCTCTTCCTGCAAAATTCCACATGAAATACCTCATATACATGTGGCCCAGTTGATGGCTGAATAAAAACTTGATGTTATCGATATAGGAAGGCTTTTCACCAGGTTTTAAACCTAATTTTTCCTGATATATTTTTTTGTGCTCTGCTGATCCACTATAAATTCTGGGAAAAAGAACAATCTGTTCAGGATCATAGACATTGACAATTTTGTAGTCAGAAATTTTGTATTTGTCATTGTCCTTAACATAAACCGGAGCCCCCCTTTTTTGGTCGACCAATTCAGCAGTGTAATACTGACCTCTCAACAAAGGTCTGTAACCATATTGCTCCCTTTTCAGATACGATACAACACTGATAATATTTTCAGGATTATTTTCATCAATGGGTGGATTGTAACCGGATCTTATAACAACCAGGGCATAGGATGAATAGCCAATGATAATAAAAGTAAAGCAAAGCAAAGCCGTGTTTAACAATACTTTTCCTCGCTTTATGGAATACATGATCCCGAATACAAGCACCCCTAGAAAGATAACGATGAAGAAAATGATACCCGACCCAAATGGTAGACCAATGGCATTAACAAAAAATATTTCCAGTGCCCCGGCAATGGAAGGTAAACCAGGAATAATGCCCACCATAATGATTAAAATGATGCCCAGGCTCACAATTAGAGTGGCCAATATACCGGATTTTGAGGGTTGATATTTCTTAAAATAATATATCAGGCCCATGGCCGGAAGCGTAACAAGGTTCAATAGGTGAACCCCGATGGACAATCCAATAACATAAGCCAAAAGCACCAACCATCGATTGCTCTCACTCTCATCTTCAATTAATTCCCATTTTAAAATGGCCCAAAATGCAAAAGCCATGAAAAAACTTGACATGGCATAAACTTCCGCTTCGACGGCAGAAAACCAGAAAGAATCAGAAAAAGTATATGCTAAAGATCCGATAGCTGCAGCACTCATGAGGGACCACGTCTGAGAGGTTGTTTCTTCACCTAGTTTGATTTTCAACAATTTCCTTCCCAGGAGTACAATAGTCCAGAACAAAAATAAGATGGTGAAACTACTGCTCAAAACGCTTACCATATTAATCCAAAAGGCCACCTGGGTCACATCTCCAAGAGCCAGAAAGGAGAAAAGCCGTCCGATCAAAAGAAATAAAGGAGCTCCCGGAGGATGTGGTACTTCCAGTTTATAGGAAACCGCAATGAACTCTCCACAATCCCAATAACTTGCTGTTTGCTCCACCGTGAGTACATAAACTATAGTGGAAATGATAAAAATGATCCAGCCGCTTATATTATTTATTTTCTTAAAATCCTGCATTTTAAAGTGTCTTTAGCTGGGCGAAATTAATAAAATTAGAACAAAGCAATTGAATCGAAACTTAAAACAATAATAAAAAAGCTTCCTCAGATAGGTATTTACATATCTGAGGAAGCCTTAGAATGACTTAACAAAGCTTTTTAGCCCCCTACCCTGGTATAATGTTGTTTTAATTTGGTGTTGTATTCGGTGGCCAGTTCTGTCTTTCCTTCCTGCTGTAGGGTCCTTATGATCTGATTCATCAGAAATATTTCTAACTGGACTTCCCTGCTTCTTCCACCATAGCCCTTATCAATGTAGTAAGCCAGATTCTCATCATTTCTTTTGACTACAACTTCAGCTATTTCCAGAGCCAGTTCCTTTTCTCCAAGATCACGCAGTACATCAATGGTTTCAGCTATGGTATAATCGTAAGGAACCACATCATCCGGCATGAGTTCCAGACTTTTCATGATCACTTCACGGGCTTTTTCGGTTTTTCCTTCGGCCAGTAAAGCTTTGGCCAATGTTGTGAATTGCGATCTGAATGGAGTAATAGAACGGTTAAGATAGTCTTCTGTGTTATAATAGACATTTGGATTGTTAAGCTCACGCCAGAAAGAACGTTCCATCATATTTGTATACATGAGGTCAGTATTAACATTACTCTCATTGGTATTGGCATTATATACAGGTAACAATCTGAACGTGCTGCCTTCCTGAACAACGTACCTACTTACGTCAATACCTGTTCCTATTAAGGAAGTATTGTTGAAATAAATAGGTCTTTCCCAGTTATTCGTGGCAATAAGATCCAGGATCATGAGATCTTTCTTTTCAAGTGCTCTTTCCTTCAATGGGATCTCCATTCGGGAAACCACTTTGTCTCTCAAATTTTCAGGAATCAATCCTGAGGCAAGCACTTTGGCTGTATCAACGTTTATAAAAAATGTTTTGGACGGCACGGTATTTATGTTGGTACCATCCATTCTTGTGGGTACCTGAATAGCCTTACTATTGTCACGAACCAGTTTAATGAATTGCCTCAATGATATTGCCCTGCCCTGCAGGTTAGGATTTTCAACAAGTGGAAGATAATCATTCAACCCACCTTGTTTATATGTTTCCGAGGCAATTGAAAATGGTAAAGGTTCCGATAGATAACTTTGTCTCCGCATCTGGTTCAAATACCAGTCCGTGTTGAAATAGGTTAATACGATCACACGTACGTCTGTTCTAAACCCTTCAACTTCCTGGACATACCAGAGCGGGAAGGTGTCATTGTCGCCTCCGGTAAATAAGATTGCGTTTGGAGCACAGGCATTTAAAATATTTTTGGCAGCATCAACCGAGAAATATCTGTTTGACCGATCGTGATCATCCCATCCCTGTGTACCCATCAAGAGTGGAACCACAAGGCTGATCACCGTTGCAGCCACAGGAACCATTTTCTCGTTTTTAATAAATTTAGCCAAAAGTTGTGCCAATGCTATGACACCAAAACCTATCCAGATGGCAAAAGCATAAAAAGATCCCACATGAATATAGTCTCTTTCTCTTGGTTCGATTGGCGGAGGATTGAGATAGATGACAATGGCCAAACCAGTTAGAAAAAATAACATGGCAATAACCGAGAAACTTTTCTGATCCTTTTTGAAATGAAAGAACATCCCCAATAGCCCCAGCAATAGGGGGAGCATATAATAATTGTTTCTTGCCTTATTATTCCTGATGGTTTCGGGCAGATCACTCGCGGAATCAAATGGAGTAAGCCAGGTAGCATCCTGTACGTCACTTTCCCTCCCGGAAAAATTCCACATAAAGTATCGGAAATACATGTGACCAAATTGTCTTTTGAACATAAAAACAATGTTTTCAAAGAAACTTGGAACTTCATCGGATCCGAGACCCATGGCACTTCTGTAGGCTCTTACATGATCCGGTCTGTTACTGTGCATCCTGGGAAATATCGTACTTCTTTCAGGATCATATTCGTATTTTATTTTGTATCTGGAAACTTCATATTCATCTTTTCCCTTGACATATACCGGTGCTCCTCGTTTCTGGTCCAGAACCTCGGCATTGTAATAGGGGCCATAAAGCAATGGCCATTCACCATACTGTTCCCTTTTCAAATAACTTATGAAACTGGCAACATCATCAGGACTATTTTCATTGATCAAAGGATCAAAATTGGACCGGATTACAATAATCGAATAAGAGGAATAACCAATCAAAATGAAAGAGAAGCATAAGAGCGCTGTATTAATAAGCTCTTTTTGTCTTCTGATAGAATAGATCAGTCCATAGACAATCCCACCTATAAAAAGAACAGAAAAGAAGACAATTCCGGAACCAAAAGGCAAACCAAAACTATTTACGAATTGAACTTCAATGGCATAGGCTACACTCGGGATACCTGGAATAACTCCTATCAGTACCACGCCGATCAAAACAAAGCCAATCAATAATGTAATGATGATCCCAAATGAATTTGAAGTATATCTTTTAAAGTAGTAGATCAACCCAAGACAAGGGATAGTAACCAAGTTTAACAGGTGGACACCAATTGAGAGTCCCATCATGTAAGCGATCAGAATGAGCCAACGGTTTGATTGACTTCGATCCTCAATCAGTTCCCATTTCAGGATAGCCCAAAATACAAATGCTGTGAAAAATGATGATAAGGCATAAACCTCAGCTTCAACTGCGGAAAACCAAAAAGAATCGGAAAAGGTATAAGCCAATGCACCAATGGCACCAGCCCCTATGAGAAGGTAGGATTGTGATTCTGTTTCTTCTCCCGTCTTTATACCAAGAACTTTTTTTGCCAGTAACACAATGGTCCAATACAAAAAGAGAATGGTGAAACCACTGCTGATAACACTAGACATATTGATCCAGTAAGCCACTTGCTCAACATCACCCATGGCAAGAAATGAAAACATTCGCCCAACCAATAAAAAGAAGGGAGCGCCTGGCGGATGAGGTACCTCCAGCTTGTATGACACTGCTATAAATTCTGCACAATCCCACAGACTAGCTGTTGGTTCAACGGTTAAAGTATAGACCAGCGTGGCAATGGCGAATATAACCCAACCACTTATATTATTTACTTTTCGAAAGTTATTCATATGATTATTGAGATCAGCTCCAAAAAACTATTCTATGGCCAACAAAAATATACCTTTATTTCAGAAAATCACTATGGAAAATGCATTTTCGGCCTTTGTAAACAGGTATTTAAAAGGGGGACAATTCGATTTTCAGCAATATTGATTTGGTTAATTTCTTTCAGGTGAAAACCTGGTTTATATATGGAAGAATACCAAAATAACTTTAATTGAAAGTTACTGAGATTTATCATGCACCTCACCTTAACAAAATTCGTTTCTTTATATAAAACCCTTAACTTAATAACTGATTCGGATCTCCATCAATGGACTTAGAATATGATGGTAAATCTCATGTATATCTTATGAACAGAAAGAAAAATACTTTAGCCAAAGCAATACTACTTGATAAAGAAGACAAACCATTAAAACTATGACCATGAAGCATTTTTCGAAAGTTGCTGGTGTTTTTGTCCTCATGAACCTGTCGTCACTTGTCTATTCTCAGAATACGCATTCCATTTTTGAAAAGGAACTACAAACCAAATTGATATTGGCCAAAGCAGGTGACATCATCGATATAGAGGAAGGATTCTTTGAAATATCAAGAAGTCTGTCACTGGATCAAGGAAAGAATATAACAATAAAGGGTAAAGGTATGGATAAAACTATCCTCTCATTTGCCAATCAGAACGAGGGAGCAGAAGGAATTAGGATAACAGGAGGATGGAATATTACTATTGAAGATCTGACAATACAAAATGCTGAGGGAGATGCTATCAAAACGCAGAATGTTGATGGCATTATTTTTAACAGAGTGAAAGCTGAATGGACAGGAAAACCAAAAAAGACCAACGGAGCATATGGCTTGTACCCTGTTAGTTGTAAAAATGTGTTGATTGACAGCTGCATTGCAATTGGTGCTTCTGACGCCGGTATCTATGTTGGGCAATCGCAAAATATTATTGTCAGAAATAGTGAGGCACGTCATAATGTGGCTGGGATCGAAATAGAAAATTCATTGTATGCAGACGTTTACAATAACACAGCTCATCACAATACCGGTGGGATCCTGGTATTCGATTTACCAGATCTGGTCCAAAAAAAAGGGGGCTTTGTCAGGGTTTTTAATAATAAAGTGACTGAAAACAATTACCCGAACTTTGCACCCAAAGGTAACATCGTTGGGAAAGTTCCGAATGGTACAGGTATCATTATTCTTGCAACCAGCGATGTGGAGGTTTTCGAAAATGAAATTATCAATAATAAAACAGCAGGGACAACAATTATAAGTTACTATATGACGGAAGAGCCGATCAAAGATTCGCTATACTATCCTTACCCTACTAATATATTCATTCATGACAATGTTTATGAACGTCGCCCTGTCAGAGCCACTATGAAAGGGAGAATGGGAAAGATGTTCAGATTTAAATTAAAGTTTGGCAAAGATGTGCCACATATTTATTTATGATGGAATTTTGGATGAAAAGAGGAAAAGTGTGCAGGAAACCTCTCCATATCATGGTATTTGCATTACCAATAATAAAAATGCATCATTTGCGAACATAGATGCTGAAAATGGCTTCAAGAATATTGATCGCGATATTTCCAAATACGATTGTTCATTGCCCTCATTGAAAAAAGTGGTTTTGACTTTAGAAAATTAGATTTAAATCATACTTAGGGTTTACCAAGCAGAAAATGAAATTTCGTTTGTTGGTATTATCATTATTCAGCTATGTGATTTTTATTGGGAGCATCACTTATGAAAATCATCATGAGGATAGTAATGCTTCTTCCTTTAAGCTGAAGCTATCGGACTATGATTTTTTTGAGGGTAATATGGCCAATATGAACCCTCGGAATGGGATAGTGCCTTATGATCTAAATACACCACTATTTTCAGACTATGCCGAAAAATTGAGATTTATTAAGCTACCCGCAGGAACCTCAACTGATTATCAGGAAAAAGATGTTTTTGAATTTCCGGTAGGTACCATACTCATTAAAACATTTTACTATTACAAGGATTTCAGAAATAAAGCCAAAGGAAGACAACTGATGGAAACAAGACTTCTTATACATGAAGATCAGGGATGGACTGCTTTGCCTTATATCTGGAATGATGAACAGACAGAAGCTTATCTTGAAGTAGCCGGAGGTAATAAGAATATTGCTTGGATAAATGACAAGGGTAAAAAAAAGAAACTGAATTACTCCATCCCAAATGTAAATCAGTGTAAAGGATGTCACGTTAGGGATCAAAAGATAAAACCCATAGGACCCACTGTCAGGCAACTAAATGGTGACTTTAACTATGGAAAAGGTGATCAAAATCAACTTAGTCACCTGGCAAAAATCGGTTGGCTAAGGGGTTTGCCTGACCTCGCAGCGGTGCCTAAGACTGCTGTTTGGGACGATCCATCAACAGGAGATCTGAATCAGCGAGCCAGAGCCTGGCTTGATATTAATTGCGCACATTGTCATAGTGAGAGGGCTCCTGCCAACACATCCGGCTTGCTATTGAATATTGAACAAGAAGACCCGGTTGCCCTTGGAATTCTTAAAACACCGGTAGCTGCCGGACGAGGTTCCGGAGGAAGGAAATATGATATCGTGCCAGGTAGCCCAAATGAATCAATCTTTATTTATCGGTTAGAATCTAAGGATCCTGGAATTATGATGCCGGAATTAGGTAGGAAAATGGTTCATGAAGAAGGAGTAGCGCTCATCCGGGATTGGATCAGATCCCTTGACTGAGATCATGGTGTTTAGATGTGGATTGTCCCAAATGTCCTCTTTCTAGCATGGTGTATTACGGATCAAGCAAAAAACCTTCTATGTTGAAAACCTAACAATAAAGCAGAAAATGTCTATTTGAAGAAACAGGGATTGGAACCATTGAATTTTCAAGCTATCACCGATGTCTGACACCTCTAGGGTGTCTGTACATCTCGCTGGCTCGAAGCACTATCTACCCAATATCATTAAATGCCTTAATTGTTAAGAGACACAACATTTGATTTCTAATTAAACCAAGGGAGGTTAATTGAAACCGGAGGTGTCTGATATTTTCAAATATCTGACACCCAGCACAGATTAACCCACCACTTGGAAGGCTTTAAAATCTATACCTAGTACAATCTGCCCTCAGAAATTCGGCTTGATCCTATATTGCTGGATTTTTAATATAAATGATAGGATAAGGGTATGAACAAAGAAAGGCAGCATTTAAGTGACAAAACTTAAATGCTGCCTTTACAGAGTCTTTTATTAAGCTAGTATTCGTCTTCGTTGAAGAAAAAATCTTCTTTGGTTGGATAATCCGGCCATATCTCCTCGATGCTCTCATAAGGTTGACCGTCATCCTCCAACTCCTGCAAATTCTCTACCACCTCAAGTGGAGTACCGGTACGAATTGAATAATCAATCAATTCATCCTTAGTCGCGGGCCATGGGGCATCCTCTAAATAAGAGGCAAGTTCTAATGTCCAATACATAGTATTTTCCCTCCTTAATACTTGTTTAAATTTTTCGCAAAAATAGAATTTAATTTAAAAAATCAAATAGTAATTTTTTCATATATATGCCAACCTGTTCAAATTGTAACCTAATGAAAAGCAGGCTTCTATAAAACTTTTGGTTAAACGGAGCATTTTTTAAAAGGTTTTGCTCCAAGGTAAACTTTTCTGAAATGAAAAAATTTACATTAAAATCAGACTTTTTTATAATTCATATTTATTTCCAAACAAGGATAATAGTGAAATTATTGCACAAAATCAAATGTGAAACTCCATTTATTTGTCATATTTGCGCAACAGATGAAGAAAGCCCTAAGCAGGTTCATTTGTGAAATTTGATATTTAATCTTCCATATATCACCAGAAATACAATGAGCGACGAAAAGATCATTTTTTCAATGGCCAGGGTAAATAAGATCTACCCACCTCAAAAACAAGTACTGAAGAATATCCATTTATCATTTTTTTATGGAGCCAAAATCGGAGTATTAGGGCTTAATGGTTCGGGTAAATCATCCTTACTTAGAATAATCGCTGGATTGGACACTGAATATCAGGGTGAAGTGGTTTTTTCTCCTGGATACTCCGTAGGACTGCTGGAACAGGAGCCAAAAATTGATCCTGATAAAACTGTTAAAGAAGTAGTTGAGGAAGGGGTGCAGGAAATAGTGGATCTGTTAAAAGAATTTGAGGATATCAATCTGAAATTTGCTGATCCGGAGCTCATGGAAGATCCTAATGCCATGAATAAATTGATTGAAAGACAAGGCGAAGTACAGGAAAAACTTGATAATCATAATGCCTGGGAGCTCGATAACAAGTTGGAGAGAGCGATGGATGCGTTAAGAACACCTCCAGCCGAAGCCAAAATTGCTAATCTTTCAGGAGGGGAAAAAAGAAGAGTCGCTTTATGTCGGTTGCTACTACAAGAGCCGGATGTTCTGCTGCTGGATGAACCAACTAACCACCTGGATGCCGAATCTGTATTATGGCTGGAACAGCACCTGCAACAATACAAGGGTACCGTGATTGCAGTTACCCACGACAGGTACTTCCTGGATAATGTGGCTGGTTGGATCCTGGAGTTGGATAGAGGGGAAGGTATTCCGTGGAAAGGAAATTATTCATCCTGGCTGGAGCAAAAACAAAATCGATTGGCTCAGGAGGAAAAAACCGAGTCGAAAAGACAAAGAACATTGCAGCGTGAACTGGAATGGATTAGGATGACACCCAAGGGCAGGCATGCTAAAGCCAAAGCGCGTCTTAGCTCATATGAGAAACTATTAGGCCAGGAGGCCAAAGAAAAAGAGGCAAAATTAGAGCTCTTTATACCGCCTGGCGAAAGGTTAGGTTCCAAAGTCATTGATGCAAAAGGTGTATCAAAAGCGTTTGGAGAAAAATTACTTTTTGAAAATTTAGACTTTTCGCTTCCACAAGGAGGGATTGTTGGAATTATTGGCCCTAACGGTGCCGGGAAAACCACATTGTTTAATCTTATCACAAAACGAGAAGAGCCGGATAATGGTACATTTGAAGTAGGATCAACTGTGGACATCGCTTATGTGGATCAGGAACATACAAACCTTGATCCTAACAAAACGGTGTGGGAAGTCATTTCAGGCGGCAATGATTTAATTGAACTAGGCGGAAAGCAAATTAACTCCAGGGCTTATGTAAGTAAATTCAATTTCAGTGGTTCTGATCAGGAAAAGAAAGTGGGAGTGCTTTCCGGCGGTGAAAGGAACAGGGTTCATTTGGCACTGACTTTAAAACAGGGTGCTAATCTGTTATTATTAGATGAGCCTACCAATGATCTGGATGTAAATACACTACGTGCTCTGGAAGAGGCGCTTGATAATTTTGGAGGGTGTGCAGTTATTATATCACATGACCGCTGGTTTCTCGATAGGGTGGCAACACACATTCTGGCATTCGAAGGTGACTCACAAACCTACTGGTTTGAAGGTAACTTTACCGAATATGAAGAAAACAAAAAGAAACGCTTGGGAGACTGGGAACCGAAAAGAATCAAATACAAAAAATTAGTTTGATTTACTTCTGCATAGAGATCTAGAGATATTGAATTAGTTTTCCAGGGCCTCATGATCACGTCCCCGGTAAATTTTATTTTGCCATTTAAGGCTTTCTTGTTGAAATATCTTTATTTCTTCTTCTGAGAATTTAAAATCCAATAAGTCATCCAGATTGGGTTGGCCGGCATCAACCCAGCAGGTGTACCAAAAACTGGAGATCATGTGTACTGAGGACCTCATACGGCGTTCAACCATTCCGGAGAGTTTATTGTGATAAGCTGTTGAAAATGCTTTTGAATATACTTTGACAAGGCGGCCATTTCTTTCTTCAAAACTATATTTTTTATCAGGAGGGAATTCGATTGTCAGTTGTTTTTCAATGTTTAGTACAGAATCAACCATTTCATTGGATCGCATCACAATGTCCCAGACCGTCTCTTGGGTGTCGTTGATATAGATCGCTTTCCCAACAAAAAAATCGTAATCTTTAGAAAACAACTCTGGCAATCTTGACTCCCAAAATCCATGAATACCATGTTGGTTGGTAAGCTGGCCATTGTAGTTGCTGGTGGTATGCAAGGGAACATGTATGTCAGCGAGGTAATGTCCTATCTCGGTCGAGTATTTTAAAATATCTTTTGGATTTTTTTCCTGGAAGGCTTTGGTCAGCAATTGCTTCATCAATTGAATATGCCAGGGAGCAATCCCTTTTGCCAACAATGAGTCAATACCATATTTTTCAATTGCCATGTTCCAATACTTCGGTGGCCTGTTGGCATTGTTTTTATGATACATATCAAGGTCGATATAATGCTTTGGTCCTTCGCTCTTTACTGCATATCGCCGTTTATCTGGGTTTACAGCATTTTCGGTAATGTAAATAACATTTCTTTTATAAAAGGCAAACATTTCCGGAGGTAGACTGAATATGGCGAGCTCATTGATTTTTTGATGAGCAAAGAATCCCCATATATTGAAGCCAGTTAGGCAAGGGATTACAGCAATAATGATAAAAGTGATTTTTCTGGTCATGACATCCATAGCTTGATTTGGTTCAATTAAACATTTTTTAGTCACAAACAAAAATTATCCTCAAGGTTTAAGGCTTCCACAAATTATCGTGTCAGAAAACTCTTTTTAACTTAAACTTCAACACTTTGGCACAATTCCACCTATCTTTCTGATAACATGGAGGATTGATCCACAGATATTGTTTCAGAATTTTAAAGTCGATTCTCTCACTAATTAATCAAAAGAGTTTTGTGATTTCTATAATTAGTATTACATTTGCATTCTTTAAAAAATAGGGTATTTCACTGAGTTGAAAATAATATGGCAAATCATAAGTCGGCTTTAAAGAGAATCAGATCAAATAACGCAAAGCGTCTTAGAAACAGGTATCAGCACAAAACTACCAGAACCTTCGTTAAAAGGTTAAGACAAACAACCGATAAAGCAGAAGCACAAGAACTTTTCAAGAAAGTGACTGGGATGTTGGATAAACTGGCAAAAAGGAACATTATTCACAAGAATAAGGCAGCCAACAATAAGTCTAAGCTGGCAAAATATGTAAACAGCCTGGCCTAGTAGAAGATATACAAAAAATTTGAGCCTTATGTTACTATTACATAAGGCTTTTTTATTTTAGTATTTAATAAACCAGCTCAATACTATGGATCGCATGGAAAGAAAAAATGACCTCAAAATACTCGATTGGGCCAAAGAGGATCGCCCAAGAGAAAAATTACTCTCAAAAGGAAAGGCAACATTATCAAATGCCGAATTGATAGGAATATTAATAGGTTCGGGAACTAAATCATTAAGTGCGGTTGATATTGCGAAAATTATTTTGAAAGATGTTGGGAATGATATAAATCAATTGGCTAAGCTTGATGTTAATGATCTGCGGAAATTCAGAGGAATTGGTGAGGCAAGGGCTATAACAATAGTCAGCGCCCTTGAATTGGGAAGGAGAAGGAGAAAGACCGAATCAGCTGAAAGGCCTAAGATAAGATGTTCGCAAGATGCTTATGATTTGATTAGGCCAGATCTGCTGGATCAACCAAATGAGTTTTTTTGGATAATACTGATGAACCGTGCTAACAGTGTCATTAAAAAACATACCATTAGTACAGGAGGTCTCTCAGGAACTGTAGCCGATCCTAAAATGATTTTCAAAGCAGCTCTTGAAAACAGGGCCAGCGCAGTGATTTTGGTGCATAACCATCCATCCGGCAACTTGCAACCAAGTCAGGCCGATATACTGCTAACAAAAAAATTAAAAGACGCCGGCAAAGTAATGGAAATTCCAATACTGGATCACATTATTTTTACCGATGAAAGTTATTTTAGCTTCGCAGATGAAGGAATGTTATAAATACTTAGAAAGTATGTTGTTCCTCAATAATTATTTTTTGAATAATGGAAGTTGAGTAAATTTATGCTTGGAACTGATTCTTAAGAAAATAGCAGATGCTAGCAATTCGATCATGAAAAATACGAGGGTTTTATTTATTGTGGTTTTAGTGGTTGTCATTGGGACAATGATCTATTCTTTCAGTGGAACCACTGAGGAGGTTCCAAAGGAAGCAGAACAGGACTATCTTGCATCCGTTCAGGGTGAGCGTGATGAGAAAGATCTCTATATGAAAGAATCAGAATCATCGCCATTAAGTGCAGAGGACAAGAGGTTTTTCAGGGGATTGAGCTATTTTGACGTAAATGCAAATTACAAGATAGTCGCCAAGTTACTTCCTTTCCCTCAAGATGCATTTTTGACTATGGCCACATCAGATGGTAAAGAGAAAAGGTATAAGAAATTTGCACATGCTCAATTTGAACTGAATGGCGCATCACATCAATTATTGGTACTTCAATCCACTGATCCATTGCAAAGTAACTTATTGTTTCTTCCATTCACTGATGAGACTAGCGCTGAACAAACATATGGAGCAGGCAGGTACCTCGATTTTGAAATGCCCGAAAAAAATGAGCTAGTGATTGATTTTAATTTGGCCTATAATCCTTATTGTGCATATAATGATCAATATAGTTGTCCATTTCCACCGGCAGAAAATCATTTGAAGATTGCCATATTGGCCGGTGAAAAAACTTTTCAAAAAATCAACTGACCTGCTTTGCAAATCACTGAAATCATTAATTTTGCCAATTGAGCAAAAGTGGCCTGTTTTAACTTAACCACCAAAACAAGTTGTGCCTGATACCAACTGAAATTTATGTATCAGGATAGTGTGGTTTAAAGAATCTAGTAAAGTATAAACATTCGTACGAAATGAAAATATCTCTTAATTGGTTGGGAGACTACATCGATGTTCAGGACAAAACACCTGAAGAGGTAAGTGAATTACTGACACAAACCGGTCTGGAAGTAGAAGGCATTGAGAAATTCGAACAAATTGAAGGGGGACTGAATGGTCTTGTGATTGGTGAGGTACTGACTTGTGACAAACATCCTGATGCAGACAAACTAAGTGTAACTACAGTTGATGTTGGCAATGGATCATCATTACCAATTGTATGTGGGGCACCAAATGTTGCGGCCGGGCAAAAAGTAATTGTTGCTACGGTTGGAACAACACTTTACCCTAGTGGCGGTGATCCTTTTAAAATTAAGAAAGCCAAGATAAGGGGAGCAGTATCTGAAGGAATGATTTGTGCTGAAGATGAAATTGGAATCGGAGAGTCCCACGATGGTATTATGGTTCTGGAAACTGATTTTAAACCAGGAACACCAGCTTCCGACTATTTCGAACTTAAGCCTGACTACATTTTGGAAATTGGCCTGACACCAAATAGAGCTGACGCTGCTTCTCACATTGGAACAGCACGAGATCTGAAGGCTGTATTGGAGAGACCGATTTCCCTTCCATCGGTGGAGGATTTTACA
Source organism: Splendidivirga corallicola (assembly GCA_030442035.1). Lineage (GTDB taxonomy): Bacteria > Bacteroidota > Bacteroidia > Cytophagales > Cyclobacteriaceae > Splendidivirga > Splendidivirga corallicola. The sequence goes on along the minus strand of JAUJEA010000001.1, from coordinate 1,380,976 downwards.
ATCGACAACAATGACTTAAAAATTGATGTGAGCGTTGAAGATGCTAACGGCTGTCCACGATATTCCGCATTGACGATCAGCAATGTTACCATTGCTGAGTCACCGGAATGGTTGAAGAATAAACTAAGGTCCATTGGTCTTGCGCCCATCAACAATGCAGTTGACTCTACTAATTTCATTTTGCATGAATTAGGGCAACCCTTGCATGCTTTTGATGCCAATCAGGTCAAAGGAAAGAAAGTGATTGTTAAAACACTCCCGGCTGGTTCGAAATTTGTTACCCTGGATGAAAAAGAAAGGAAGCTGGAACCTAATGATTTGATGATTTGCAATGAGGAGGAGGGAATGTGCATCGCAGGGGTTTTCGGAGGAACCAAATCCGGTGTTACCGAGAAAACCAAAAATATCTTTTTGGAAAGCGCTTATTTTTCTCCTGACTATGTCCGAAAAACAGCTATGCACCATGGACTCAAAACCGATGCCTCTTTCAGATATGAGCGAGGAACAGATCCAAATATCACTGTGTATGCTTTAAAAAGGGCAGCAATCCTCATAAAAGAGATTTGTGGAGGAAAAATATCGTCTGATATCATTGATATTTACCCTGAACCAATAAAAGATTTTGAAGTTGATGTAACCTACAAAAATATCAACAGGCTTATTGGGAAAAAACTTGATAAAAAGACCATTAGAGCTATTCTTGAGCAACTTGATATTAGCATCGGTCATGAGTCAGAAGAGGGTTTTAAAGCCATTATTCCTCCCTATCGTGTGGATGTGCAACGGGAAGCAGATGTGATAGAAGAAATACTTAGAATTTACGGTTTCAATAATGTGGAGATCCCGGAACATTTTGGAGCTGATTTCCTGTCTGATTTTCCAAAGATCGACAAAGAAAAGTTGCAACAAAGTGTTTCAGAGCTGTTGGCTGGAAGTGGATTCAGTGAGATCATTACAAATTCTCTGACAAGCCCATCCTATGCCGAACATTCTTCACACTTGAAAGAGAATGAGAATGTTGTAGTACTCAACAAGCTGAGTGAGGACTTGGAAGTGTTGCGACAGACATTGGTTTTTTCAGGTTTGGAAGTAATTTCACATAACCAAAATCGCAGACAAAGAAACCTGAAGCTTTTTGAATTTGGGACTAACTATTTCAAGAGGAAAGACGCCTATGAGGAAGAAAAGAGGTTGGCAATATTTATGACCGGAGATGCGCAGGATGAAAATTGGATCAATAAGGCACGCCAGTTAGAATTTTATGATCTTTCTTCTATTGTTCATAAAATTTTAGATAAATTTAAAATTAAGAGTTACGGAAGTACTCCCATCCATGATGATTTATTCAGTTATGGGCTTGATCTTTCCGTGGAAGAGAAAACAGTTGTGAGATTCGGGAAACTGGCTCAAAAAATAAGCGATCAAACGAACATAACAGAAGGTGTTTTTTACGCTGATTTTGATTGGGAGTATTTGTTGAGATTAAGTGAAACAGAAACGCTTTATCAGGAGATATCGAAGTTCCCAGAAGTAAGAAGAGATCTTTCCTTAGTAATAAACAAAGGAATATCTTTTGATGATATAAAAAAGATCACAGAGAGAAAAGAGAACTGGTTACTGAGAGAGGTGAGCGTTTTTGATGTTTATGAAGGAGAAAGATTGGGAGATGATAAAAAAGCTTATGCTTTGAAGTTCATCCTCCAGGATCAAAACAAAACACTTACCGACAAGGTGATTGATAAGACGATGAAACGACTCATGCATTCTTTTGAAAATGAACTTGGAGCAATTATAAGAAAATAATTAATAGATGAATCGTGATAATCTGACTTCAGAGTTTTTGGCTTTGGAAAGAAAGCTGAAAATGCTTTTAAGTGAACACAAAGCCTTGAAGGACGAGGTGAAATATCTCAAAAATGAAAATGAAGAACTTCGGTCCTCAATGAAGTTAAAGGATGAACACCTAAATAATTTTCAAAATAAGTTTAAAATTAGTAAACTTGTGAGTAATCTGGCAGTTGATCAGGAGGACACTGTCGAGTTAAAGCAAGTGATAAACGAATATATTAAAGAAATTGATATGTGTATCGCTCACTTAAGTGAGTGATCTTTAGGAAGACCCTAAATGGAGGAGCTTTCGATCAAAATAAAAATTGGTGATAGGGAATACCCGATGAAAGTTAACGCGGGTGATGAGGAGAGAATTCGTAAAGCGGGTAAGGCTATTAATGAGAAAATCAAAGCATATCGAAACCAATTCGGTATTGATGATAAACAAGATCTTTTGGCAATGGTCGCTTTTGATTGTTTGATAGATAAGATGCGAATGGAGGAAGAACATTTCAATATAGATGAAAATTTAGCAACTAAAATCAAAAGTCTGAGCGATCTGATCTCTTAATCTAACGTAGATTTTCCTTTCCACATACCTCTTTTATTGCTAAACTTGGCAATCCTACCTACTGCACTTAAACTAGTGTAATCTAAACCGTATAACGTATGGATGAGATCGTTACTTACCTAATTATAGCAATTGGTGCATTAGGACTGGGCATAGTCATTGGCCGTTTGCTTATTCAAAAAGCTCGTAAACAAAATGAGCAAAAAGTAAAAGAAAAAGCCGATTTGATCGTAAAAGAAGCCGAGTTAGCCGCTGAAAATATCAAAAAGAATAAAATCCTTGAAGCCAAAGAAAAGTTTCTGAAACTGAAATCCGAATTTGAAGAAGAAGCAAACAAAAAGAAGAATCAGATCATCAGCAATGAGAATAAATTAAAGCAAAGGGAACAACATATTTCAAAGCAATTTGAGGCAGTAAAAAGAAAGGAAGCTGAGCTCGAAAGCGCTAAAGAAAACCTTTCTGCTCAAATGGAAATTGTAGCCAAGCGAAAAGATGATCTGGAGAAAGTAAAAAAACAGCAGGTTAGTATTCTTGAGAAGATCGCCAACCTTACTGAAGATGAGGCCAAAGATCAACTCATTGAGACCCTTAGGGAAGAGGCACAAACAAAGGCTTCTTCACACATCAAGGAGATAATGGAAGAAGCCAGACTGATGGCCACCAAGGAGGCGAAAAAGGTTGTCATAGAAACCATACAAAGAACAGCCACTGAGCATGCCATAGAAAATTGTGTCTCTGTTTTCAATATTGAAAGTGACGATGTAAAAGGAAAAGTGATTGGTAGAGAAGGAAGGAATATTCGTGCCCTGGAAGCTGCCACAGGCGTTGAAATAATCGTAGATGATACACCGGAAGCGATCATCATTTCAGGATTTGATCCTGTAAGAAGGGAGATTGCAAGGCTTTCTCTACACAGATTGGTAACTGATGGAAGGATTCATCCGGCACGAATTGAGGAGGTAGTGGCTAAAACGACCAAAAATATCAATGAAGAGATTGTTGAAATCGGCGAGCGTACCATTATTGACCTGGGCATTCATGGACTACACCCTGAATTGATTAAGCTTGTGGGCAGAATGCGCTTTCGATCTTCATATGGACAGAATCTTCTGCAACACTCCAGGGAAGTAGCAAAACTCTGCGCAAGTATGGCCTCCGAACTTGGATTGAACGCCAAACTGGCGAAGAGGGCGGGCTTGTTGCACGATATTGGTAAAGTATGGCCTGAAGAACCTGAACAACCTCATGCAATTCTGGGTATGGAGCTGGCGAAGAAATACAAAGAACATGCGGATGTGTGTAATGCTATTGGAGCCCACCATGACGAAATTGAAATGACCACACTCATTTCACCCATAGTACAGGCCTGTGATGCAATATCAGGTTCTCGTCCCGGAGCCAGAAGAGAAGTAATGGATTCTTATATCAAAAGGTTAAAAGAACTTGAGGAACTGGCCCTTGGCTTTGACGGAGTGAATAAATGTTACGCGATACAAGCAGGACGGGAGCTAAGAGTATTAGTGGATGCCGATAGTGTTTCTGATGAAAAGGCGGGAAGTTTATCATTTGATATTTCTCAGAAGATAGAAAAAGATATGCAATATCCCGGGCAAATTAAAGTGACTGTAATTCGCGAAATGAGAGCGGTAAATTTTGCCAAGTAAATAAGATTTTAATACCCATGTCAAAAGCGCTTGAAAGAGCGCTTTTTTTGTGTGCAAGTTTTAGAGCGCTAAGAATGTTGAACTCCTTTACTCAAAGGACTAAAGCCCAAAATGTTTGATCTCTTAGAGGAATAAATAGCTGTTTCAAGGAAAGCATAAAAAAAAGCGAGTATTTTAACTCGCTTTATATTTGAACTTTGTTTAATGCTTTTACCATTGTTTCTCCAATGTCAGCTGGTGATTCCACTACATGAATACCACATGCTTCCATGATTTTCATTTTGGCAGCAGCTGTATCATCAGCCCCTCCAATGATGGCACCGGCATGCCCCATTCTTCTCCCCGGAGGAGCTGTTTGTCCGGCAATGAATCCAACAACTGGCTTTGTGGCATTGTCCTTAATCCAATATGCCGCATCGGATTCCATGCTTCCACCAATTTCTCCAATCATAATGATGCCCTCAGTCTCAGGATCTTCCATAAGCAATTTAACTGCTTCCTGAGTGGTGGTTCCGATAATTGGATCTCCACCTATACCAATACAGGTTGATTGTCCTAATCCTGCTTTTGTAATTTGATCAACCGCTTCATAGGTGAGTGTTCCTGATCTGGAAACAATTCCAATAGTTCCTTTCTTATGAATGAAACCAGGCATGATCCCCACTTTGGCCTCGCCAGGGGTAATAACGCCCGGACAATTAGGTCCAACAAGTGTTACCCCCTTGTTTTGAATGTAGTTCTTTACCATCATCATGTCCTTGGTTGGAATACCTTCGGTAATGGCAATGATCACTTTTATACCTGCATCAGCAGCCTCCATAATAGCATCGGCGGCAAATGCAGGTGGAACAAAAATGACGGAAACATTTGCCCCCTTCTCATCAACTGCATCCTTAACCGTATTGAAAACAGGTCTGTCTAAATGCGTCTGACCACCCTTGCCAGGTGTAACGCCTCCTACTACATTAGTTCCGTATTCAATCATTTGCTCGGCATGGAAGGTGCCTTCCGAGCCTGTAAAACCTTGAATAATAACTCTGGAATCTTTATTTACTAAAACACTCATTTTCGATTGATTAAAATTTGCACAAAAATAGAATATTTGGGCGCATTACCAAAACATCCTGCCCGCCATAACAAGGTGAAGGCATTTAAAATTTTGAGATAATATAACTGAATCAATCTGATATATTTTTCGGGAAACAAAATTGTATTTGAGCACTTAAGTCGAAGTATGCGGTGATGAGAAAGTATGAGACTTCATAAACTTCCCATACATCTTGAAATCAAAGAGAAGGAAGCATAAGGATATATGGAATAATTTTTTTTTTCGAAAATGTCTATTCCCGGAAATTGTCAAAGTGCAATGACCAATCATATGGTTTGAACTTCATAGATAGAGAATCTTTACCTGTAATTTGCTCATACCTTTTTAAAAAATCCTTGATACCCTTTGTGCCATTAAAATCGCCTCTGAACCAATTGAATATAGCGGGCAGAAAGATGGTGTTTTCGTCCTGATCAATTTGAACCTCCGCTTCTAAATAACTTAATGTAGCCAGATCCAACTGAGCCTCTAATTTCTCAACTTCATAAAATCTTATAGGAGGACAACTTTTTGCACCGCAATTCAATGCAAAGTGGATCCTTGGATCTACCTTACTCACTCTTAACAGCTTTTCCGGCCTTGACACCATAAGTTTGTTGAGGTAGCCCAGTGCAAGTTTCATTTTTGATCGTCTTAGAATGCCATGTTCAATATCATCAAGACTAAACTGATGGCCGGCTATTTGGATTGATTTGCCTCGGTAGAAGGTTTTTCTATCCTTATATGATTCGGGATTATTGATAACAAAGCACTGGACAAATGCATTGTATATATTGATCCAGAAAGCTTTTTTTTCTTTATCGGATGTCAATTCGTTTTGAAGCTTATCGAATTGTATACCTCGCAGTGCTTCAATGAAAGGTTTTGTGGAATTCCTGAGTTTCGTTGCCAATAGAAACTTTTGTGAAATTTCAATGATGGATGCCATGTACTGTAATTTTCAATGTGCAAGAACAAATTACGTATAAAAAGGGAAAAAGATTTTGAATACATAAGAATATTATGCATATTTGTTTTATGTATTCAAAAGAACTATTAAAAGGAACCTTAAAAACGATTGTTTTAAAACTACTTTCCGAGAATGAAAAGATGTATGGCTATGAAATTACCCAAAGGGTAAAAGCATTGTCGGATGGTAAAATTTTACTGACGGAGGGTGCACTTTATCCAACGCTACATAAACTGGAATCAGAGGGCTTATTGGTTACTGAAACAGTTAGTATTGGTAAACGGATCCGCAAATACTATTCATTGACAAATGAAGGAGTATCCACAGCAGAAGCCAAAGTCAATGAGTTTGCCGATTTTATGTTAACAATGAGAACATTACTTTCACCGAACTTATCTCTAAGCTAATGATCAATCTGAGCGAAAGACAAATAGACTATATAGCTACGGATATTCATAGAAAGGGACTTAACCATAATCGAATAAGTACTGAGATCCTGGATCATATTTGTTGTTCCGTTGAATTTCGCATGGAGGAAGGGTCAGACTTTGATCATGCCTATGAGATGGTAATAAGATCTTTTGGGGAAAAAGGACTTCCTGAACTCAATAAAGTTACCAGACAGATATGGAGCAAAAAAAATCGACTAAAAAGATTTAGTTTTTATTTTTCTTCCATTGCCGCCTGCTTATTGTTATTGGTGATCGTAGTTAATGCCAAAGAGAAACCTTCAGTTCGCCCGTTTAATACGGATTCTTATGAGCTTCTGGAAAAGAGCGGTAACAATTTACTTTTTAAAATTGAAAAAGGTACGGAAATCGTTAGTGTCGCCAGTGGCATTGTATTGGAAGTTTCCAAAAGAGGAAAAGATACTGGATATGAAGTAACCATAACACATAATAAAGATTATCAAACAGTCTATTCTTTCATTTCAGATCCGAAAGTAGAAGAGGGCGAACATATTTCAAAAGGGCAACCCATTGGTGCGCTTTTGGGAACTCCCCATCAAAAAGAAAGTATTTTACATTATAAAATCATCAATGATCCCGGGCCCAAGGATAATGATGAGAAGTAATGTTAAAGAACAACTTTTTTATGAGAAGATAATTCTGCCGATAAAATAAACCAATATTATAAAACACAGAAAACCTTATTAATACCTACTCAACGTCTTCACCAATATCTTCTGATAAACAATGAATTCTCTTAAGGATATTAAATTAGCCTCGTTATTCTCATTTACAAAAAAGGGTAAACAACAACGCAAGAAAAGCCCTGTTAGAGAGTGGATTGATGCCATTGTTTTTGCTGTGGTGGTGGCAACTTTTGTTAGATGGTTGATTTTTACTCCTTACAAAATTCCAACACCATCTATGGAAAAAACACTTTTGGTAGGTGATTACCTTATAGTGAGTAAATTACACTATGGAGCAAAAACTCCCCAAACCCCATTGCAGATTCCTCTGGCCAGCAATTTCATTTGGGGAACTAAAATCCCTTCGTATTTAACCTGGATCCAATTGCCAGTTTATCGACTCCCGGGTTTCAGCGAGATCAAAAACAATGATGTTGTAGTATTTCATTTTCCTGATGAATTGGAGTTCCCCTCGGATGGCAGAACACCCTATATAAAAAGATGCATCGCTATACCAGGCGACACACTTCAGATAAAAGAGAAATTGCCCTATATAAATAATATGGCTCAACCTATTCCTCCAAGAATGCAGACGAGTTATTTGGTTAAAACACAGCAGAATATCAAGGATCGTGTGTTTTGGCGATACGACATCACAGATGTACAAAGATTGAATGGTGGATATATCATTCAAACAAGCGAGGACAAGGTGAAAAAACTTCAGGAACTACCATTTATTGATGAAATTCAGGAGCTCAAGCATGAAGCCGGAGCAGCCGAACCTGATGCATTTCCTAAGTCTGAAGAGCTGCACTGGAATGCTGATTTTATGGGACCGATATATATCCCAAAACGCGGAGATAAAATTGCGATCAATCATGAAACCTTGGCCATCTACAAAGATGTCATCAAAAATCATGAGCATAATGAAGAAGTTGAGATAAAGGGTGATGAGCTCTATATTGAAGGAAAACTTATTCGGGAATACACCTTTAAACTCGACTATTATTTTATGATGGGGGATAACAGGCACAACTCTTTAGATTCAAGATATTGGGGGTTTGTTCCTTCGGATCATATTATTGGAAAAGCTGTTTTTACCTGGTGGTCAGTGAATGAGCATGAGAGCTGGTTTAATTTATCGGACAAAATTAGGTGGGACAGAATATTTAAAGCCATTAAATGACCTGAAAACAACCGGTTTTCAATCTTTCCATAAAGCAGTTGTTTTCTTTTAAACACAAACCAAAATTTCATTGAGCTGAGTTTTGAAAAATTCGATATATTGGATGGACATAGATTCATTAGCTCATGAAGTTCCTCAAAATTTTTTTGATTTTCATTTTAGCCATTTTGCTGCTTTCCAGCATAGCCACTTATGTTTATCTCAATAGCCTTATACCTAATTATAGTGGGGAACAATTCCTTCATGGCTTGCAAGAGGAGGTGGAAGTTTTTTATGATGAGTACGGCATTCCCCATATTTATGCCAAAAATGAAGAGGATGCCTATTTTGCTCTGGGTTATGTACATGCGCAGGAACGGCTTTTCCAAATGGAAATAATTAAAAGAGTTGCCTCCGGAAGATTATCCGAAATATTAGGGAAGGACTTAATTCAAACTGATAAACTTTTTAGAACGCTCGGTATTAAGAAAGTGGCAGAGGCTTCTGCCGCAAAGTTTCTTAATTCAAGGGAAAAACCCTTTCAAAAAGCAGCCTGGTCCTATATAGATGGATTCAATGCTTTTATTGAGCATGGAGATACACCTATTGAATTTCAGATACTTGGGATCCAAAAAGAAAAACTTGGGCCAGAAGATATTTATTTGATAGCAGGGTTCATGTCATTCGGTTTTGCCGAAGGATTTAAAGTGGATCCCGTACTTACCAAAATCAAAGAGACGCTTGGTGAAGATTATCTGATCGATCTGGCCCTGGATGAAACACCTGAAGCATACAGAATTCCAACGCACAAATCGACTTTAGTGACGGATCATTCGGATCAACTTGCAATAGCTGTTTCTGAGGCACTTGATTACGTCCCTGCTCCTCTTTGGCAAGGAAGTAATGGTTGGGTGCTTGCACCAAAAAGATCCAAATCGGGAAAAGTAATTTTAGAGAATGATACTCATATGGGTTTCAGTCAGCCATCAGTATGGTTTGAAGCGCACTATGAATATCCTGGTTTCAGATTCTACGGAAATCATGCAGCCGGGTTCCCATTTGCATTAATTGGTCATAGTGATAAAATAGCCTGGGGGCTCACTATGTTTGAAAATGATGATGTGGATTTTTACAAAGAACGTTTAAACCCTGAGAATCCCAATCAAGTCTGGAGCAATGATCATTGGGAAGAATTACAGGAATATGAGGAAGTCATTCAGGTAAAAGATGCGGACGACGTCATATTCAAAGTTCGGTCCACAAGGCACGGCCCTTTAATCAATGAAGTTTTTGAAAATGTCAGTGAACTTGGAACAGATCCTGTATCGGTATGGTGGTCCTTTTTAAAAGAACCAAATACTGCCCTTGAAGCTACCTATCAATTGGCGCATGCGACAGGTATCGATCAGGCCAGAGAAGCGGCCGCTCTAATCAACGCTCCGGGCCTCAATGTTATGTATGGAGATGTTCACGGCAATATTGCCTGGTGGGCCTCCGCCAGGTTAGTGAAAAGGTCAGAACATGTTTGGTCTAAAGTTTTTTTAGATGGGGCAAGCGGAGCTGATGAGCCTTTGGGCTATTATGATTTTGCCATGAACCCAAAATCGGAGAATCCGGAATCCGGATTCGTGTATTCAACCAACAATCAGCCCGACTCAGTTGATGATATTTTGCATCCCGGATATTATGCACCTCAGGATCGTGCGCAAAGACTACAAAATTTACTGAATAAACAGGAAAAATGGGACTTGGCTTCCATTCAAAAATTAAGCACGGATGTCGGTTCTGACAATAACAAAGCATTAGCTGGGGAAATGGTCAATGTTTTAAATGGTTCTGGTGAATTTCAGGAACAGATGCTTGAAATGCTTCGAAATTGGAATGGGAGTCATCAGCTGGAGGATGTGGCACCTGCCATATATCACAGTTTGCATTATCATATACTGAATCTGGGCATGGCCGATGAACTTGGAGAAAAATCACTGAAAGCAGTGAGCAGAACCTTACAATTCAAACGAGCTTTTTCACATCTTATCAAAAATGATAGTTCAGTATGGTGGGATAATATACATACACCTACAAAAAAAGAGACAAGAAGTGATATTTTTTTACAAGCATTGGAAAAAACCGAAAAGCTCTTAAGCAACAAGTTAGGGGAAGATATAGAATCCTGGCATTGGGCGAAATTACATACCCTGGAGCATCCACATCCGCTGGGGAGGGTAAAACCATTGAATAAATTGTTTAATGTAGGACCATTTCCGGTTCCCGGAGGAAAAGAAACAATCAATAATTTGAATTTCGAAATGGACGAACAAGGCAATTGCAAAGTATACGGAGGGCCGGCTATGCGTATCATTGTGGATTTCGCCGATGTGGAAAACTCAGTCAGTGTAAATCCGACGGGTCAGTCCGGATATTTTTTTGGGCCTCACTATGCCGACCAGGCCGAGCTGTATAACGAAGGTCGATTCCGAAAGCAAATGATGAACAGAGAGGAAATTGAACAGAAACAAAAAAGCAGGCTTTGGCTAAGACCTAAATTGTAATGCGGTTGCATTTACATATCCGGATTTTAGAATAAATATACCCCAATCGAAGCCAGCAAGAAATTTAATTCTGTCTGCAATGCCTGTTCTAAAATTTTCTTATGTGTTCGTAACTGTCCAATAGTTGTCATAATAACGAACGCTTTGAGTCAGCTTCGGAAAACTTCATTATTTATAACTTATTAAAAATCAATGATTTGTTTGTGTTTTTGCAATTTGGCATAGCTTTAGTCAAGTAAAGATGGTCAAATTTGTTTCACTCAAATAAAAAGGTTATGAAATTTAACGAATCACTCAACAACAAATTGGTAGCTGCAATGCTACTTTTAACAACAATTTTTGCCAGCTCTGGCGCTTATGCCTTGTCTGATGATAAGGTTGTAACCAAGGCCAGGCAGTCTGTAGAGGAAGCCGGTCCCGATGATTGGCAAACTTATGCGAAAGCGGCTGAAATGTGTATTCAAAAGAGCGTGAATATGAAAGAAGCTGCTAAATGGCTTGATCATTCTCTGGAAATAAAAGAAACTCCTCTCAATCTTCGAGTTAAGGGAGATTACTATCTAAAGAACAGACTTCCAAGAAAAGCGATTAATTACTATATCAAAAGCATGGATGCTGCAAGAAAGATAGATTTCTATTTTGATGCATCAGACCTTCAAAGGAGAATTGCAAAAGCCAAAAAAATGCAAAAGAAATTAGTGTAACATATTCATTTATAAGTAGGATGAATTAGGCTCCTAAAATCTGGGAGCCTTTTTTTATTCCCTGTGAAATCTACTTTATAACACTCAATACCTTCCGGTACAATACGAATGCAACAATCCGCCCTTCGATATACCGTGTATTCTTTTTTGTTCGTTCTAACTAAAAGCTACCAAGTAAGTTATGAATCACCTCAAACAGTTCTTTTGGCACTGTTCAGGTTCCGACATTGCCCTATTGAAAAGATGCCCAACAGACTCCAATAAATACATTGGTATAGGAGCCACGATTTTTTTTACGGGATTGCTCGCCGCTATCTCGGCTTCATACGGCTTATTCACGGTTTTTGATTCAGTAATCATAGCCATTGCATTTGGGATTGTCTGGGGTGCTATGATCTTTAATCTGGATAGATATATTGTATCAAGCATGAAAAAGAATGGTAATGCCTGGAGGCAATTCTCAATGGCATTACCTCGGTTGATTTTGGCTATTTTAATTGCTGTGGTTATTTCAAAACCTCTGGAACTCAAGATTTTTGAATCCGAAATTGAGGCGGAATTGATTTTGATGGAACAGGAAATATTCAAAGAGCAGGAGGATTTGGTAAAGAACAGATACCAGGGCAGAGTAGACCTGCTGAAACAGGAAATTGTCAATTTAAAACGGGAAATAGCGGATAAAGCTGCTCAACGAGATCAGCTTGTGATCATTGCGCAACAGGAAGCAGACGGAACCGGAGGGTCGATGCGACGCAATCTTGGGCCCATTTACAGGGCGAAGAAAGCAGATGCCGATAAGGCAGAACTTGAACTCATAGACCTCACTGCCAAAAACCAACCTTTAATTGATGCTAAGCTGGCAGAAATAACCGAGATGGATTCATCGGTGGTTACTGATATAGCCAATTTAGGTAGGGAAAAATTAGATGGCATGGCGGCCAGGATGGATGCATTAAACAATTTAACAAAAAAGAGTCAGGCTATTTTACTTGCTAATTGGTTTATTATATTATTATTCATTGCCATAGAGACAGCCCCAATTTTTGTTAAGCTAATCTCAAATCGTGGACCATATGACGAGCTGCTGGACTCTCACGAACACGCTTTTAAAGTCAATAGTGAAGAAAAAATTAATAACCTAAGTCAAACCTCGAAAGAGAGAATAACACTTTTCAACAATGAAAGTGAAAACTTGATTGATGAAAAAGTGAACATAGATAACGATATCAGGGCTAAAAGACTTAAAGCGGAAAGTGAAGTTACTCATAAATCAATCGACCATTGGAAGGGAGAGGAGATAGCCAAATTAAAAAATGGAAAATAAAATTTTATCATGAGGTTTCGTATAATTTATAGATTTTCACCAAAGAGAATATAAGAATTAAGGTTATACAAAAGCTCAATTTAGAATTTTGAAATTGCATTTCTTTGTGATTGGCCTATATGCTATATTCTTGTTTGTAATTTTTTCAGAGATCGTTAATTGAAGAATAACATTTTTTTTCCTGATCTGTCTTTTTAATCGGCCAATTAGATCAAAGATTCGGTTAATATAAAATCCATTTGATCACAGTAAGTACTTCTAGCTGTTCATCACGTTTTTAGGCTGTTTCAATCAATAAGTTCATTTATGCCATGTTCTGTTAGCGCAATAAAATATAATCTATATTATATTTGGTAATTAGATAACACTAGCCCAGCTCTAAACCCTAACGACCCATTAAGCATAGAATAATTAGACAAGATAATCGCAAATCTTGATTTTTATTGAGGGTGAGTAATTTAATAATTTGAAATATTCTAAGAAGTTAGAAACAATGCTGAGGTGAGACTGATAAAGCTTGTTTGATATGGAAGAAAATATTTTTTATCGCTGCAATAGATGAATCAAAAGGATCATAGGATATGACGGGAAATGGATTAATGAATTGTGGAGTATAAATATTGATGAAGGAAATCAAGTTCAATGGAATTCAGAAAAGCTATGCTTATGTATGTTTCCGGTTTTAGAAAGATGAAATACTCATCTTTCTAAAAATCAACTATGGAGAAATAGCAAGAGCAAAGGAAATCCAAAGTAGCATACGAATTGATTTGATATCAGCCTGTCCCAAATGGAGAAAGGACAAAAAGACAATCGTTCTCGGATTTTTTGATTCGAGCCAGTGGTTTCATTATGCAATGGATATTATTTAACTCAGTTGAGCATACTACACAAAAATGATATGAACCAACAAAAACTGCATTCTATTGGACAATTTAATCTTTACGATAAAATTAAACTCAACACAAGGACCGGATACTTGTTGATTAATACGGAGGATATACTTTATTGTGAAGCTGAAGGAAACTATACAACCATTTTTCTTTCGAATGGAAATAATGAAATATCTACCTTGAATTTAGGGAAAATACAGAAATTACTTTCTGTTCCTCATTTTTCAAGAATTAGCAGGTCGATCATTATGAATACTCAATATTTGTATAAGGTAGACAGAAAAAAAAGGATTTGCGTTTTGCAACATGGATCAAAGACATATGAACTACCAATACCGGAGAAACAACTGAGAACGTTAAAGCTGTAGATTACACTATACTTCAGAACAACCCTCGGAGTATCTATTCTGATTAAGATCATAGCGATTGGTAGGACAGGGCTAAGTTTTCATTCTATACTTATCTGTAAAATGAGGTATTTCATCCTTAAATGTGCGTGTTTAACTCAATAACATCAAAAGTGTTGTTCATTCTGTGAAAGACAAACTAACTTGTCAAGTAAATCAGTTAAAATTTTGACCATGCTTTTTTCGTTTGTATCTGTTATTCTTATCGCTAATTTTATTTTAATGTTTCGCATTTTCGTTACACTAATTCAGCAAGAAATGGAAAGACTCATTTCCGATAATTCAACTATGGATCTTACAATTTTTAATCAAATCGCCTGAATAAATCCTCTGGCTACAGATTACAATAAATATTTGAATGATGGTATTGAGAAAGATAAACAGACTCTTCTTATATCTGCATTTTATTGTGCTTATCGGCGCATCAATTTCCCTACTGTCAGTTATTCTGTTTAAAGTCAACACACAAGTTGTTTTGAGCTATTTGGATAATATAAAATGGAAAACATTTCTTTTATACTTATTTCTTTCTTCCATGTTCTTATTCCTGTTTGGAAGTGATTCTTTTAAAAATGGGAGGATTAATTTTAAAAAGCTTCCTGCATTAATTCTGGCGGTTCTTTTCTATTGTTTTGGTTTATTCAAATCCAACAGTTTTTCGGATTTCCCCTTTTTTCATCATATTCAACAATCCATAATGGATCATCCAAAATGGCTGAAATTTACCGGTCTCCTACTTTACCTTACAATTCAGATAATGTTTATAATTTTTCCAGTATTCATATATTGGCGGCCGGTTCTTTCAAATAAACTTCTAACTTCAAAGAGTTCGGGCATAAAATGGTTACCCTCAATTCACAATATTCTAATGTTTTCTTTGACTGCCTATTGTATATCTTATTATTTAAATGAACCCGCATTGATATTGCTTAGTATACTTGGTCCGCTTTTGATATTTTCACTTTTGATTTGCAAAGTTCATTTAAGAAGCAAATCCAAGTTGTTTCATTGGCTCCTGATCTTTTTGTTTATTCTTCTCCTTCAATATTTTTCCTTTATAGGCAGTTCTGTTTTGTCAATTGAAAACCTTGTTGAGTACTTTTTTATACATAGCTTGTTTTACTGGATTTATAATTTCACGATTAATTCCGTTAGCGATGTGCATTTAAAACTAAGATATTCATCATAAACTATGTTTTATATACGTCTTGCCGAACAGCGCATAGGAATCAGGGTTGCGATGAATTTGAAAACTAATCAAGCTTAGTATATCGAAATACCGGATATCTCAAATGCTCTTTTTCATAATGGGGGGAATTCATATAAATAAAGTTTAGTTGTGCATATGCACTTTTTGAAAACTCATCATCATTTCTCTTCTTCTCTTCAAATTTTCTTTTTAGTTCCAGGTCTTTTTTCAGCAACTCAATCGCTTTATCTTCAAAAACATAGGATGAGAAGTGCTCCTTCGTTTCAAGAATAGTATCAAAGAAGTTCCATCTGAAAAAGGAATCCACTGCCTGAGGTTCCAGTGTTTCAATGATATATCTGTTGACCCATTGGTTTACAGGGATCATATAATCCCCCTTCGCAAAAGAGACCTCTTTAAGTACTTTTCTTACTTTTACATTCCGATGGAAATAATGCCCTTCCCATGGCCCTTTTGGAGATGAATAATCATCAATATAATATACCTCCACTTCCAGGATAGTATCATTCTGAAGTTGTTCTACCTTGACTTGATTTAGTTTCAAACGATCAATCACCGTGTGCCAGCCTTTGGGAATGATATAATAATCAGGTCTCTCTACTTCAATATCAGCAACGAAATGATTGTAATAGGGAATTACCTTTTCAAATGGCTTTTTCCTATTGTATTTTAGACGTTCCAGGCCCGTTACTTCACTGGTGATATATTCCGGTTCATATCCTTTGAAAGTCAGATCGGTATGGCGGCTTTTATCCAATTTCCAGGTTATGGGAAATTTCTTCTGGTTCTTAACCGCCTCTTTTGTTTTGCTTCTAAGCGCTTTGATTTTGTCACCATCTTTTGCCATTAAGTCCAGAACACCCAAAATATACGCATAAGTTGACTCCACTCTTTGTTTATAGGGTTTAAGCATGTGGGTTTCGCTCATGAAGCCAATGGTATGAAAAAGAGCTGTATATCCTGATGAATACCGGGGGGAATCAAAGAACTGTGGATAACCCTTGTCAGGAGTATTTCCCCATGCGTTCACATATGGGATCATCTCATAGTTGGAAGATTTCATGTGTTCAAATAGATAAGGCATCATAGTATTTTCAAGATACTCAGCGAGAACACCTCCCAATTTGTCTTTTTGTGCAATGTCCATCGTCATTACATACTGATAATCGGCACCATTGCTCACATGGGTATCAACGAAAATATCCGGGTCCAAATAATGGAATATCTCAGCGAAACTCCTGGCATTCTTCGTGTCATTTTTGATAAAATCTCTGTTGAGATCATAATTCATGGCATTACCTCTAAAGCCATATTCCTTGGGACCATTCTGATTAGTTCTGGATGTACTATTCCTATTTAGCACACCACCAATATTGTAAAAAGGTATTACCCCGATAATCACATTGTCGAAAATGTCCTGATACTTTTTTTGATTTGAAACCAAATCTCTTACGAGCATCATAGAAGCATCCACACCATCCGATTCACCGGGATGAATAGCGTTGTTGATAAGCAAAAAAGATTTCCCCTGAGACTTAAGTGATGCAACGTCAAAGTCACGATCTTTCGAAATCATAATAAGATGTAGCGGAAAACCACTATCTGTTGAGCCGAAGGTTTTCATTTCAATTTCGGGAAAGGTTTTAGCGAGCTCTTTGTAATATGAAATACCCTCCTCATATGTGGCTGTTTCTGAGCCACCTGATAGTTCATATTTAGTAATGAATTTTTGTTGCGCATATACCTGAGACAATGCAAACAAAGCGAAGAGAGGTGATAGACATTTTTTCATGGGCTGTTGATACTTTATCGGAAAATTAAAAGATTATTCAAATTAGTTTTTGGGAGGTGTATAATTAGTTAAAAATTGTGATAAAATGAAAAGGACTATGTCCGGGATAATTATTTGGACGTTTAGGAGCCTGGTTAAACTTAGAGGCCATAATCTCACCAGCCTATCATTTTGAATATATGGAACTAGTCAAATTTAAAGGTTGCAGCCATTGAATTGGAAATCAGGGGTATAGTTTTCTTATTCTTAATTTTGAGAGGAGGTTGAGTTGGCAAAAAATAATAAAATCCAAATCCGGTAAAAAGTGATTTATAATTTCGAGTTTTGTATAAAATGAGAAGAAGTGACACTGGAGCAATTTGAATTAAGGGACCAACATTTAGTATTACATCCGGGCAAAGCTATTTTCTGGAAGGAAAAAAAGGCTTTGTTGTTGGCTGATGTTCACTTTGGAAAAGTGTCGCACTTTCGTAAAAATGGTATTGCGGTTCCTCAGCAGGTGATGTATGCCACTTATGCTAAGATACATCGGCTTATTCAGGATTTTCATGTTAAAAGGGTTATTTTCCTGGGAGATCTTTTTCATAGCGATTATAATGATGAATGGCATAAGCTTGGAACATTTGTTAAAGCACATGGCAAAATAAAATTTGAGCTGATATCCGGTAACCACGATATTTTAGCCCAACGGGAATACGAAAAGTATAACATGCTCGTCAGAGATGAGCCCTACATCGACCCTCCCTTTGTATTGACACACCACCCTCTGGAAGAACCCATTGAGCCATTTTATAATTTGGCAGGTCATATCCATCCGGGGATCCGGCTGGTCGGCAAGGCTAATCAATCTGCCAGATTACCATGTTATTATTTTGGAGAAAAACAAGGTATTCTCCCTGCTTTTGGAAAATTTACAGGACTGGCTATTATAAAACCTAAAAAAGTCGACACTGTTTTTGGGATCGTAGATGAAAAAAGGATCATAAGCTTCGAATGATATCTCAGCCATCGTTATGATCAAGGCTGTGCAACCAGGCGAGACCTTGTTCCGGTTTATCAAAAACTTTGGTTAGTACAGCAGGTTTTCTGATTGCAAAAATTGTTCGGGTAACAATTTTCGCAATGGTCGATGAAACGATAATAGCTTGAGCTCTTACATTTTGTTTACTGATCTCTTCAGTAGTTTTCATTTGGCGGGTAATTTCTGCCCTTACATCACCTCTTAAATACTTCTTTGTTTTTGAGGCTTCATGGAGTATTAAAAGCCCGGTGTTGTTTCGGACCACCTCAAATAGCTCACTGGCATATGCTTTGTATTCTTCCAAGGTAGGATCCATATTTTTGTAGGTCACCAACACCAGAGGCAGGTTAGTGGTATCGATCACAGCATATTTTCTAAGATCCGTTTCAATTGATTCAGCGCGGTTTTCCATCTTCATTCTATCTTTCTAAGTGAAACATTCCAGTTTTCTAAGATAGAAGTTTTTTACAATGCACCAGCCCCATTCAAATGCTACTTATGTCAGGTGTAATATTTTAAGGTTACTTCAGAATGAGAAAATTAATTCACAAAAGAAATTGATCAAATTTGGGATCAGTAGATTAAACAGATATATTTTTTATCGAACTTTGGCATCCGCTAAATAATCTTGTTTAATATGTCAAAAGTTGTTCTTATTACTGGTGCTTCCTCCGGGATTGGAGAGGCTATTGCTAATTATTTATCCCAACATGGTTATAAAGTCTATGGCACAAGTCGTAATCCCCAAAGCAATTCAAATGGTAAATTCAGGGTGCTGAAAATGGATGTCAATAATGAAGGAGAAATCAAAGAAGCATTAAAAGTAATAGTTGAACAAGAAGGCAGGGTTGATGTTTTGATCAACAATGCCGGTTTGGGCATTGCCGGATCTGTTGAAGAAACGGATCTTGAACAAATTCAGAAAGTGATGAATACCAATGTATTTGGTGTTATAAAAGTATGTCGTGCTATTTTGCCCATTATGCGTAAACAAAATGATGGTTTGATCATCAACGTAAGTTCAATTGGAGGGTACGTGGGCCTGCCATTCCGCGGCATATATAGTGCCAGCAAATTTGCACTTGAAGGGTTGTCAGAAGCCTTGAGCATGGAAGTAAAGTCTTTTGGAATAAAAACCTGTTTACTACAACTGGGAGATTTCAATACGAATATTAACGCAAACAGACTTGTTGGAACGGCAAGCAGTGAATCGCCTTATTATAGTGCTTTCGATAAAATCCTGAATCAGATAAATGAAGAAGTAGCAGAAGCCAGCGATCCAATATTGGTAGCTCAGGTGGTTGAGAAGATTATCAAAAAGAAGAAACCTAAACTTAGATATGTTATCGGAAAGCCCTTACAGAAACTCACCATTCCCTTAAAGAAAATTCTACCAGGGAGACTTTTCGAAAAAATCTTGTCGAATCATTATCAACTGAAATGAGTATTCCTGTTGATTTATATGTTAATCGGATACTGCTACTGTAAGAAAGTCATTGTAGGGCTTCATCATTTTATAGATTTTCAAACAACTTTCAATGAAATCTTTTTTGACAGGTTCTCCATTGGCTAATCTGTGGATAATGATGTAGCTCTTTAACTTAAGCAATTCTATATCCGGATGATCAATGGCATAATCCTTTGGCGCCTTTTTCAGCTTGTCACCTTCGATTTCCCCAAACAGTTTTCTAAAAGCTGGCTTTTCAATGACATTCTTTAACACCTTAGCATTATAGTCAATTTCCTGTCTGATCTTTTTCAATATATTAGCCTCGGGCATGTAGATTCCTCCGGCGAGAAATACATTGCCCGGTTCAAAATGTAAATAGTAACAGGGATTTGGGGATTTTTTGCCACCTTGGGCGATGACACCTCCAAAATTGGTTTTGTATGGACTTTTATCTTTACTGAATCTTATATCTCTATTGATTCTGAACATGCAATCCTTGGGTTCAAGGTCCTGTATGCGATCATCGAATTTTCCAATTCCATCAATCAATGCTTTAAGGATATCCTGGAATTCAGTTCGGGCAGCTTGATAAATCTTCTTGTTTTCAATAAACCAATCACGATTGTTATTGGCTTTTAAGTCTTTCAGAAAATTGAGAATTATTTCAGTATTCATGGCAATGTTGTTGAGTTTGGTAAATATAAACGAAGGCAAATACTCTGGCAAGTTGGATAGTTTTTGAGTATGATAAAACTTTAGCAAAACAAGTGAAACGGTAGTTTTATAACTACTTTTTTGGTATCACACATCAATACCGGATCGACATTGAATTTGACTGTGAGGTTTCTTGTCAGGAAGTTTAGTGCAATTTGTTTTGTGCTTCTGATAGTCCGTTTTTCCAATTCATGGCTGTTAGCTTAACCAAAAATGAATCATAAAGTACCTGAATTATGCTGTAAGAGAGAATTCAATAATATTTCTTGCTAAAAAACATAATTTAGTTGAAGGGTCGTTTTTTAGTAGCCAGTTACAACATTGGTAGAAAGCAATAAAGGTAGATAAATGAATAGGACCATTTTATTTTTCACCATAGTTCTCCTAATGGCCATTGGGTGTAGTAAAGACAATGTAGATGATTCTGATAAGGATTGCATAAATAGCGATTTTTTTAGCGAGTATAACTCAAGAAATTTTGAAATGGGTTTTAGCACCTGGGCGTATGCCGGAACCATTGAATCCGTTGAGAATACTTACGCATTTATTGAAGGAAACACAGACATATATTCGGAACATATCGATTTTAAAATTCCTTGGAATGCCTGGATAAATGATTTACCGTTACCGGCGGAATTTACAAATGAAATTGCCGGAAGAGTATCACGGAAGATAGCCGATGCAAAACTGACCCTGTCAGTAAGTTTGTTGAATAGTGAAAGAAGCGATCTTGCATTTGATTTTGACGGAACAATTCCCGATTATACTACTTTGAATGATATCGAAATTGAAGATGCTTATTTCAAACACATTCAATATATTACAAGCCAGCTCAATCCTGATTATTTAATCATTGCTATTGAGGTGAACGAGTTGCTGAAAAATGCACCCGAAAAATGGGAGGGATACAAACTTTTAATGACTAATGTGAAGACAAGAATAAGACAAGTGTTTCCTTCATTGGCAATCTCTGAATCCATTACCCTGCACAATCTTTATAAGCCTGATGTCACTAATCCGGATGTTTATATAAATGAATTGGTTAATTATGCTAATCAAATGGATTTTGTGTCCATTAGTTTTTATCCATTTTTTAAAGGACTTAAGACCGAAGATGATTTTCAGGAGGCATTTGATTTTTTGCATGGAAAAATAGATAAGCCCATTGCTTTTGCAGAAACCAGTCATTTGTCGGAAGATTTATCGGTTGATTCTTTTGATTTGTTTATTGCCGGCAATCAATGCGAACAGAATAAGTATTTAGAGAGGCTGCTCATCAATGCGCAAGAGCAAAACTATGAATACATTATTTGGTGGGCACATCGGGATTACAATGAATTATGGGAAACTTTTCCTCCTGAAGCTAAAGATTTAGGAAAATTGTGGTTAACTACAGGGATTGTCAATGAAGATGGTCAAGAGAAAAAAGCCTATGTTACATGGCAACTAGTTTTTAACAAATAATAGTTGTTATTGAAAATATAAGATATTTGATACGCAATACTGAACAATCTCAATATTGATTAAGTAGATATAACTATAGTTTGGAGATGATAATTATTGAAATGTTCCATACATAATTAAACTTCCAACGTTTATTTGCAAACCAAAAGATTAGATAACTGACCCATGAAAAAAGAAATTGCTTCAATACTCTCAGGCTGGCTAATATTTGCCGTAGCATTAATCACCTATACTTTAACCTTAGAGCCAACAGCAAGTTTTTGGGATAGTGGAGAATTCATTTCTGCAGCTTATAAACTGCAAATCCCACATGCGCCCGGAGCACCATTGTATTTACTGGTAGGAAAGATGTTTTCTTTTTTGTCCTTCGGAGATGTAAGTCAGGTGGCTTTTTGGGTTAATATGGTTAGTGCAATCAGTAGTGCCCTGACAGTGATGTTTCTATTCTGGAGTATTGTAATGCTTGGGAGAAAAATCTTGAAAATTCAAAAAGGCAAGGAAACCGGTAATCAGTTTTCCTTACTTATTGCTGCTGCATCCATTGGAGCCCTTGCCTATGCATTTTCAGATTCTTTTTGGTTTTCTGCAGTTGAAGCTGAAGTATACGCTTTGTCTTCCTTTTTCTCAGCATTTGTTTTTTGGGCAATTCTTAAATGGGATTTATTTGATGACGATCAAAAAGCCAATAAATGGCTTATTTTGATAGCTTATATGATTGGCCTGTCAATTGGTATACATCCATTGAACCTTTTGACCATTCCAGCGCTTTGTCTGGTTTATTATTTCAAAAAATATCCATTCAATAGAATTGGTTTGTTCATAACCATTGGTATTAGTGCAGTAATTATATGGGTTTTACTATTTGGAATCAGAATAGGTCTCACGACTCTGGCAAAGCAATTTGAGATATTATTTGTTAATAATTTTGGATTGCCATTTGGCGTTGGAGCCGCATTCGTGACTGTTTCGATAATTGCTTTTTTGATTTATGGAATTATTTATTCTACGAAAAGAAAGAAGATACGGCTAAATACTGCATTATTGGCACTTACATTTGTCCTGATCGGTTATTCCTCCTACAGTTTAATTGTTATCAGATCAAACTTTAATCCACCGCTGGATCCCACAAATCCTGAAGATGTGCCTAGCTTTGTTTCCTATCTAAATATGGAGCAGTACCCAACAAGACCTTTATTCTACGGTCCGAATTTCACTGCGGATATCGTTGATCAGAAAAAAGGAGCCCCTGTATATGTGAAAGGAGAAAAAAAATATGAAGTGCCTGCTCATAAATTCGATATTGTTTATGATCCTGCAGATTCAAATTTCCTTCCTAGAGTTTACAGTCAGGAAGATCACCATGTAGCGGCCTATAGGAAAATTCTTGATCTGGCACCTGGCGAAAAGCCAAGCTTTGCTGACAATTTGAAATTTATGTTTCAGCATCAGTTGGGTCATATGTATTGGCGTTATTTTCTTTGGAATTTTTCCGGAAAAGAAAGTGATGTTCAAAATGCTAATTGGTTAGCAGTATGGGATTCCAACAAACAATTGCCTTCTGGTATGGCTCATGATAAAGCTCGAAACAACTTTTACATGTTTCCTCTACTACTGGGATTAATAGGTTTGTTTTTTAGTTTCAGAAAAGATCTTAAAAGCTCGTTGGTAGTGATGACCCTTTTCCTGATGACCGGAGCCATATTGGTTCTTTATTTAAACCCTCCGCCAATAGAGCCAAGAGAAAGGGATTATATTTACGTAGCTTCCTTTTTTGCTTTTTGTATTTGGATAGGGATTGGTGTGATAAGCATCGGAGAGTTTGTGGGAAGGTATATCCGTCATGCAAAATTAGTTCCTGCATTGACCTTTGTTGTCACATTGATAGTCCCCGGGATCATGTTATTTGAGGGTTGGGACGATCATGATAGATCCAATAGATATTATTCCGTAGATGCAGCTTACAATACTTTAGCCTCATGCCCTCCGAATGCCATTTTATTTACAGGCGGAGATAATGATACTTATTCGCTTTGGTATCTTCAGGAAGTCGAAGGTTTTCGAAGAGATGTACGTGTGATCGTTGGAACATACTTCAATGCGGATTGGAATATCGATCAAATGACACGGAAGGCCTATGCTTCGGAAGTACTTCCATTCTCATTTGAAAAGCAAGATTTTAAGCGAGGGACGAATGACTATGTATATTTGAATGCTGATCCAAAATTTGAATCTGGTGTCGATCTTAAGCAATATTTGAAACTGGTTAAAGATCAACATCCGGCCCTGGTTAATAAAACTTCCAACGGTGATACTTTTACCATTACACCCACCAGAACTTTTAAGATAAATGTGAATAAAGAAAATGTTTTGGCAAAGAATGCCTTGTCAAAAGATAATGTCCAATATCTACAGGACAGCATGGAAATTAAGATTAAGAAAAATGGTATTTACAAAGGAGACCTCATGCTGCTTGATTTGATCGCGCATAATAATTGGGAGCGGCCAATCTGCTTTACTTTCACGGGGGCGGCTACCACCGGTTTGGAAATAGATAACTATTTGGTGCAAAGAGGATTTACCTATCAGTTACTTCCGGTCAGGAACAGTGATCCAAATGAGGAATTAGTGGACACCGAGGCAATGTATACGAATATGATGGAAAATGCGAAGTGGAGAGAATTAGATAATAAAGATGTTTATTACAATGCTTATTACAGAAATCAAATGCTCAATCCAAGGTCAAATTTTAACACATTGGCTCAGTCGTTAATCAGAAAGGGAAAATTGGACAGAGCGAGGGATGTATTGAAAAGAAGTCTTGATGCAATACCTGATGATACAATCCCCTACGATATAAATTCTGCTCAGTCTGTGTCATTATTGCTAAATGTCGGTGAAGATGAAACAGCCAAACACATGGCAACCACTATGAGTGACAGGGCAGATGAAGCTTTGACTTATTATTATATCAAGAACCCAGACGCAATACAGAATATCAGGCAAAACCTGGTCACCTTAAATTTTTTAACACAAGCTTTCAAAGCCTCTGGTAAACTTGAGGAAGCCGCACTTTTTGAAGAGCGGTTTATGAAACATTATCAAAAATTTAATAATCTGTAGCGATTTTTTGAAACACCTTAGAGACCTTAGACTTTGTATTCATTTTGAGATCAGGCTGTATTTCTCGAAAAGCACTATAAGTTAACTTTGTGGGGTTAAGGGTATTGCAACTAATCGGACCTTGGTTTGAGGACTAATTTTGTGAGCTTAGATCAATAGCTGTTTGATCTTTTCAATAAGTTAGTTACTTATGGGGAGTTAAATTAACCCTATTATACTTTGAATTAATTCATCTCTTTTTATACATTCGCAATATATTTTTTGAGAAGTAAAATTTGGTTTTTTTTAACAATCACGACACACACCTCCTTTTAACTCCTCCCAAACAAGATATTATTGTGAAATAATCAATTTCTCAATATTTAATTTTGTTTCTATTTTTTATCAAAACCACACCACAATTATGAGTAAATCTCTACACAGGATTAGTGGGTTCACTTGGATGGCTTTGCTATTCATGGCCTGCATGTCTCTAACTGCTCTGGGACAATCTCAGAGTGTAAAAGTGTCTGGAAAGGTCACAGACCAATCAGACGGAAACGCTTTGCCAGGAGTTAATATTATTATCAAAGGAACTTCTCTTGGAACAGTAACTAATAGTGAAGGAAACTATCAACTTGATGTAGCCTCGGATGCCATTTTGGTTTTCAGCTCAATAGGCTATAGCACACAGGAAATAGAACTGAATGGGCAAACCACCCTCAATGTTTCCATGGATTTGGATGTCCGTCAATTAGATGAGCTTGTTGTCGTCGGTTATCAAACCCAAAAGAAACGAGAACTTACCGGAGCTATTGCCAGTGTTAATACCCGAGAGTTGGAAAAGATTGCTTCAGTAAGTACCACACAAGGTATTCAGGGACTCATTGCTGGTGTTGATGTTGTCAATACCTCAGGATCGCCCGGAAGTGATCCCAGCATACTCGTGCGTGGCATTACAACCATCAACAATGGTAACGGACCTTTATTTATCGTTGATGGTGTTTGGACCAATTCCTATTATGCCAATCCCAATGATGTGGAAAGTATTACGGTACTGAAGGATGCTGCAGCAGCGGCCATCTATGGTTCTCGCGCGGCAGCGGGTGTTATTATTGTCAAAACCAAAAGAGGCACTAAGAAAAAGCCGACTTTTGAGTTTAACACTTTCAGAAAAATTGACAGGCTGGCAAAAAAACTTGAATTGGCCAATGCCAGCGAATACATTCAAATACTTAAACTGGCTCACGATAACGCAGGGTCAACTTATCCTGATTTTGTTCAGGCTTATGAGAACAACCCAGGAGACTTTGCAGATACTGATTGGCAGGATGCTTATTATAGAAACGCCAGTGAGGACAATTATCACCTCAGCTTTTCCGGTGGCGCTGAAAATGTAAACTTCCGGGTGTCTGGTTATTATTCGAAAACAACAGGTTTAAAAATTGATACTGAGGCTGAGCGCATGGGACTCAGGATCAACACTGACCTGAAAGTGGGAAAGTTAACAATCGGAGAGTCTATCAATCTCGGACATACGACATCTGAAGTCTCGGCTGGAACTGGTTTCGCCGATATGTATCAGATCACGAACATTTCTCCTTTGATCCCTGTTTACGATCCCAATAATGAAGGAGGCTTTGGAGGAGCACCTGTTGGTTTAGGCTTTAATGATGCATCCAACCAGGTTGGGCAGAATATGTTGAAGGACAATGAGCGTAAATGGTATGATGTCGTTGCTTCCATCTATGCAGACATGGAAATTCTGAAAGGATTGAACTATAAGATCCAGGGATCTGTAGATTTTGGCAATTACTATCAATATGATTATACCCCAACCTATGAAATGGGCGTTTTTGACCGGTCCGATGTTGCTTCATTGTCTGAGGAGCGATCTAATGATCTAAACTGGATGGTAGAACAAACACTGAAGTATTTCAAGAGCTTTGGTGATCACAATATTTCTGCTCTTGCTGGTTTTTCAGTTAATGAATATACTTACAGAGGATTATCTGGTTCAGGAAACAGGTTTGAAAACAATGATCTGAGAACTTTGGGAAGTGCTCAGGAAAACCTAAGCGCCTCCAGCTCCACGAACAGAGTGGCAGGCAGATCCTTCTTTGGCAGTTTAAGCTATAACTTCCAGGAGAAGTATTTAGTTACTGCTAATATTCGAAGAGATGGCTCTTCAAAATTTGATAATAAACATGGCGTTTTTCCATCTGTTTCAGTTGGATGGTGGTTAAGCGAGGAGAACTTCTTTGCACCACTTACTTCTGTGGTTTCAGGTGTTAAACTTAGAGCTAGTTATGGTGAAATTGGTAATAATATTATTGGTAGCTATGCCTATATCCCATCATTAGGAATAGATCAGGGCGCAGTTAACTATCCATTTGGCACTGATGGTTCCATTGACATTGGAACATCCATCCTGGAGCTTCCTAGTTTCAATATTGAATGGGAATCTACCAGGACTAAAGGAATTGGCGCCGACTTTTTTGTATTGAATAATCAGTTGGAATTTTCTTTAGATGTTTTCAACAAATTAACAACTGGTATTTTGGATGCCCAATTACTGTCCGGATCAACTGGAATTAATACAGAACCTACTGGAAATGTTGGAGAGTTGGAAACCAAAGGTTGGGAGCTTAGTGCTACTTATAAAAATTATAAAGGTGCCTTTAATTTTGAAATTGGTGCTAATGTTTCACATTCCAAGGCAACTATGTTAAAGTTTGCAAAAGAGGGCGAAGAACGTTGGGATGGCCCTTCCAAACTGTATGCCGGAGGACAAGTTGGTGAATTCTGGCTTTACGAAGAAAACGGTATTTTCAAAAGTCAGGAAGAAGTGGATCAATGGAATGAAGTGAATGGTTACAGAAATGATGCAGGTGACTGGATCCCACTACAACCTTTTGCAGAAGCCGGAGATGTGAGATTTGTTGACCAGAATGGAGACGGGATCTTAAATACGGATGACAGGGTTCACAGGGGAAGTGGAACACCGGATATTCTTTTAGGACTTAATTTACTTGCATCCTATAAAAACTTTGACCTTGCTGCTAACTTCTATGGAACGTTTGGTAACAATACCTATAACTACGCCAGGCGTCAATTGCAACGGATGGATAATACGTGGAACTACGGAAGAGATGGGCTTAATTCATGGACACCTGATAATCCTAATACCGATATACCAAGAGCCGTTATCGGCGATCCGAACGGAAATAACAGAGAATCTACAAGGTATCTTGAAAAAGGCAGCTATTTAAGGCTTAATAACCTGCAAATAGGGTACTCTTTACCAAAGGATCTACTTTCAAAAATAGGTGTTCAAAAAGTGAGGGTTTATGTAGGAGGAACAAGATTGTTCACAATCACTAAATATGAAGGATATGACCCGGCTACCACCGGCGGAATTCTTCATGGACGAGGTGTTGATTATGCTAACTATCCTTTGCCTAGGAGCTTCACTTTTGGATTACAAGCTTCTTTCTAACCACTTAAATTATCATTGAAATGAAAAAATATTTAATACTGATATTGTTTGTTGGGCTTGCAACAAGCTGCTCTGAGGATTTCCTGGATGAGGATGCAAACCCAAACCAGTTGAATGCAGGGGCATTCTGGAAATCCGAATCGGATGTCATTAAGGGACTCACAGCTGCCTATTCTCGGCTACAGCCTTCACAGGCCTGGGCAGCTCCATTTGAATATCATTACATATTACCCAACTACAGAAGTGATGAAGTTGCAAGAAGAGATGATGTTGGCTCATGGATTGCATTGGCTCAGTTTTCCAATTCTCCTGGAAACGGGGTCAGTAGCGACTTTTGGTTCTTTAATTTCTCCGGAATATTCAGAGCTAATCTATTGATCCAGGAAGTACCAAACATTGAGGAGATTTCTACTGAAGCACAAGAGGCTTATGTGGCTGAGGCGCGATTTTTGAGAGCCTTTTATTATTTTCAATTGTACAAGAATTTTGGTGGCAATATACCCAAATGGGAAAAGCCGGTATCTGATCAATCGGAATTTTTTCCACCACAATCGAACGCTGCCGAAATTTTGAGCTTTATAGAAGACGATCTGAAATTTGCACAATCAAAATTACCTACATCCTACCCTGATGAATTTGCCGGTAGGGCAACTAAAGGTGCTGCTGATGCCTTGCTTGGTAAATTATACCTTTATCAAAATAAATGGTCCGAAGCAGTAACAGAATTTGAAAAAGTAATAGGTGAATACAGCTTGGTCAGCAATTATGCCCAGTTGTTTAAAGGGCAGCATGATTTTAATACTGAATATATCTTCACAGCTAATTTCAGTGCGGACAGAGAAAATGATCGATGGGAGAGTAATTATATTGGCTTACACCTGCTTTCCTTTGATGGTGCGGGCTATGAAGAAGCCTATCCGTCGGATTGGTTGTATCAAACATTGTTACAAGATACCTTGGCTGATGGATCTTATACGAGCCGTGTTTTGGAAACAATTGCTTTCCCAAATCCAAATTCCATATCGATATGGAGGAATGAAAGGTACACCTACGAAGAGGTACACGGAAGCAGTAGTACCGATGTCTACTGGGTTAAGTTTGTTGAAAGTTATGAACCCTACAGATGGTGGTCATCCAATTACAACATACCATTAATTAGATACGCCGATGTTCTGTTAATGTATGCTGAAGCATTGAATGAAGCTAGTGGCCCATCTGTTGAGGTCTTTAATGCGATCAATGAAGTACGTTCGAGAGTAGATGCGTTACCTATTCCAGCTAGCTTGTCACAAGCAGAAGTTAGAGAACATATCAGACATGTTGAAAGACCAACTGAACTATGTGCTGAAGGACACAGATTCTATGATTTGGTAAGATGGGGAATCGCGAAAGAAATGCTGACGACCCACGGTAAGCGGGATGCCAGCAATTTTATTACCGGGAAAAGTGAGTTATTGCCAATTCCTGAGGACGAAATTCTCAAAAATTCCGATTGGGTACAGAATCCTGGATTCTAATTAAATACTCGTTTAAAATTGGACCATCCAATTAAAAAGAGATGGTCCAATTTTAAACATTCTGATTTTTCAAAAAAACCTCAGCTACCAATAAATCCTCAGGTGTAGTGATCTTGAGATTTTTATAACTGCCTTCAAACAATGTTATTTTGTGCCCCGCATATTCCACGACACTTGCATCATCGGTGAAAACAGGTTGCTCAGTTACTTGATAAGCCTCCTTAAGCAGTGCAATATCGAATGTCTGTGGCGTTTGTATTAAATGAAAACGGGATCGATCCAGGGCTTTTGTATGGCTTCCGTTTTCCTGGACTCTGATTGATTCCTTTAGCTTTACTGCTGCCACGGCACTTTGTCTGGCTGCTGCAACTTTGAATGAATTGGCAATAATATCTTTACTAACTATAGGTCGTACACCATCATGAATGGCTACTAACCCTTTGTCTTCTATATGGGAAAGTCCATTTTTTACTGACTGGAACCGTGAGGCTCCCCCTGCTACAATTTTGAGTGGTCTGGTAAAATTATACTCAATACATAGCTTCTCCCAAACAGGAATGTCTTTCTTTGGCAATACCAAAATTATTGGAAGATTTTCAGAATATGTGTCAAAAGCATTAATGGTATGCATTAAGACAGGAAGGTCTGCCAGGACCAAGAACTGCTTTGGGATTTGGCTGTTCATCCTCGTTCCGCTTCCTCCAGCTACTATAATGGCATATTCCTTGGCCTTCATTTTAATTCTTGTAGACTTTGACACTTCAACTACTTGTCATCACGGTAGCTAATTTATACAAGGGTCCTAAAAAATAAAAACCTGCTAGTGAATATACCAGCAGGTTTTATGTATTTCTTTTTCGAAATGTCAGACGATCAACATAGCATCGCCGTAACTATAAAATCTGTATTTCTCTTTGATGGCTGTTTCATAAGCCTGCATAATAAGATCGTAGCCTCCGAAAGCACAGGCCATCATAAACAATGTTGATTCAGGCATATGAAAGTTGCTGATCAGAGCATTGCAAATTTTGAAATCGTACGGAGGAAATATAAATTTATCAGTCCAACCCTCATTGGCCTTCAGGCGATTGCTAGCTGAAACCGATGATTCCAAGGCTCTCATAGAAGTAGTTCCCACAGCACAAACCCTCTTTTTGTTGTCTAACGCTTGGTTAACAATATCAACTGTTTCCTGCCCAACTCTGAAGTTCTCAGAGTCCATTTTATGCTTGGTAAGATCTTCCACATCTACAGGTCGGAAGGTTCCAAGACCTATATGTAATGTGATAGGCGTAATATCCACTCCTTTAATTTCCAGGCGCTTCAATACCTGCTGTGTAAAATGAAGACCCGCAGTAGGAGCAGCCACAGCACCAGTATGTTTGGCATAAATTGTTTGATATCTGTCTCTGTCCTCTGGCTCCGCTTTTCTTTTGATATATTTAGGCAACGGGGTTTCACCCAATGCATCTATTGTTTTATAGAAATCCTCGCTGGTCCCGTCATATAAGAACCGGATCGTTCTTCCTCTTGAAGTAGTGTTGTCTATTACCTCGGCAACAAGATCACCATCACCAAAATATAATTTATTACCCACTCTTATCTTTCTGGCAGGATCAACCAAAACATCCCAAAGCAGCATTTCGCTGTTAAGCTCTCTTAATAGGAAAACCTCAATCTTTGCTCCCGTTTTCTCTTTATTGCCGTAAAGTCTTGCTGGAAATACTTTTGTATCGTTGATTACCATTGCATCGCCATCATCAAAATATTCAATGATGTCCTTAAAAACGCGATGCTCAATAGTTCCGTCTTTTTTATGAACCACCATTAGCCTTGACTCATCCCTGTTTTCCGCCGGATATAAAGCTAATAGACCGGGTGGCAAATCGAACTTGAATTCTGATAATTTCATATTTAATATTACGGTATTAAATGACTCAAAAAATTTTAGTCTGCAAATCTAGTGATTTGTTTGTTAAAAGTTTCACAATATTTGTTTTTGTTTGAGAAGTGCAAGAAGAGTAGTGTAAAAATTATTTAATATTCACTTCTTCAAAATTAAAAACCTAAGTTTAAACTAAATCATATAGGTTTTGAAAGTAGTAAAATTAATCTTGGAAAGTTTCAGGTTTGCCTGGAACGCTCTTAAAGTAAATAAGCTTAGAACGATTTTGTCTCTGGCAGGGGTCACAATTGGGATATTTGCAATCATCGCAGTATTCACCGTGGTTGATTCATTGGAGAAGAGCGTTAAGGAGAGTTTTAATTTTCTTGGAAGTAATGTCATTAACGTGGAAAAATGGCCTTATGGTCTAGGTGGAGGCGAATATACCTGGTGGGAATACTGGAGAAGGCCACAACCGGTGTATGAGGAATATGAGTTTTTGGCCGAAAGGGTGGAGGAGGCTGTTGGTCTTACTATTTATGCTGTTCGCGGCGGACAAACATATAAAAGTGGTAGTAACAGCAGTACCGGAAATTTTTTATTGGGGGTTTCGCACGATTATAAAGATGTATTTGAATTTAACGTCGATGCCGGTCGATACTTTACACCACAGGAAGTTTTGAGTGCGCGAAATACGGTGATGATCGGACATAATGTTGCCAATGAATTGTTCCCTTTTGGTGATCCGATTGGTCAAGATGTTAAGATACGGGATCATAAGTTCACCGTGATTGGTGTAATGAAAAAAGAAGGGGATAATCTGCTGGGTGCTCCAAGTAAAGATGACGCTTGTTTTATTCCATACAAAAGTTTCTTAAAACTGTATTATAGCGGAAGAAGAAGAGGCATTGGCTCTACCATTGCAGTAAAAGGATATGATCAGGATATTGGTTTGGTGGAACTGGAGTCAGAGCTGAAAGGTTTGATGAGAAGGAAAAGAGGGCTACGACCCAAGCAAAAGGACAACTTTGCTCTGAATCGTACGGAGGCTATTGCCAATGCTATTGGTGGAGCGTTTGATGTGATCAGTATTGTTGGTGGTGTTATTGGAATGTTCTCCATTCTGGTTGGTGGCTTTGGAATTGCGAATATCATGTTTGTTTCTGTAAAGGAACGAACCAATCTGATTGGTATTCAGAAATCCCTGGGGGCCAAAAACTATTTTGTTCTGTTTCAATTCCTATTCGAATCAGTATTCCTTTGTATCATAGGAGGACTGGTGGGATTAATTATGGTCTACCTGATCACGTTCGTTCCGCTTGGTAACCTTGAATTAGTATTAAGCTTCAAGAACATAGTAATTGGCATTGGGATCTCGGCGCTCATCGGGACGTTTGCAGGAATTATTCCTGCTGCACTAGCTGCCCGATTGGACCCGGTAATTGCTATTAGATCTTAGAAGGAAAGAAAAGGACAGAAATTAAAAAGGGCCATTGTGTGGCCCTTTGTTATGTTAAGATATCTTTTTATTAATCTTGTGGTGCTGGCTCCTCTACGTCTTCACCTTTTATTTTTGCCTTTATTTTCGCTTCTACCTCATCCATTAGTTCAGGATTGTCCAGGAACAAACTCTTCACAGCATCACGTCCCTGCCCCAATTTGTTACCCTGATATGAGAACCAGGAACCTGATTTATTAACAATATCCAGTTCTACTCCCAAATCAATAATTTCACCTACTTTGGAAATTCCGGCACCATACATGATATCAAATTCCACTACTTTAAATGGTGGTGCTACTTTATTTTTTACCACTTTCACTCGGGTCCGATTTCCAAGAATATTATCGGCACTTTCTTTTATTTGACCTATTCTTCTAATGTCCAGTCTGACGGAAGCATAAAACTTTAGTGCATTACCTCCTGTTGTTGTTTCCGGATTTCCAAACATCACACCTATCTTTTCCCGGAGTTGATTAATGAAAATACACGAACAACCTGTTTTATTAATTGTACCTGTAAGCTTTCTCAGGGCTTGTGACATTAGTCTGGCCTGAAGACCCATTTTGCTGTCACCCATTTCCCCCTCCAATTCTCCTTTTGGTACCAAAGCTGCCACAGAGTCGATGACAATGATATCAATAGCTCCGGATCTGATCAAATGCTCAGCAATCTCCAGTGCTTGCTCACCATTATCCGGTTGTGAGATCAGGAGGTTCTCAGTGTCTATACCCAATTTTTCTGCGTATACTTTATCAAATGCATGTTCAGCATCGATAAAAGCTGCCAGCCCACCTCCTTTTTGTGCTTCTGCAATGCAATGCATGCTAAGGGTGGTTTTTCCAGAAGATTCAGGTCCATACACTTCAATAATCCTTCCTCTTGGTATCCCTCCAATGCCCAATGCAATATCCAGCCCAAGCGAACCGGTCGAAATAGCAGGTATGTCCATGATTTTTTCATCACTTAATTTCATCACGGCCCCTTTGCCATAGGTTTTCTCAAGCTTGTCTATAGTTAGCTGTAAAGCCTTTAATTTTTCTGAATTGTCACCCATTGTATTAAATTGAAATTATTTACTTTTATGATTTGTGAAGTTACTATTTACCCCTACAATTAACAAGAGCTTATAAGGGTTTTGAACTGCGTAATAGCTGGTTTATTGTTGAAAAGATGTTTGATGTAAATCTAATGAAAAATTTACAATTTTTGGTGTCTGGAAGAATTGAATACTAATGTCATTAAGATAAGGCTTCAGGTGTCAGGTCTTAGGTATCAGTTTTTTTTGGTGCACTAAAAAACATTGTATTAGGCTGAAACCTGATGCCTGAAAGCTTTCAAAATATTTTCTTAACTAAATGGCATTGAATTGAATACTATGAGAAAAGATATTCAGCAAATATGATGGAATATTTATTTGATAGACTTTTCCTCAACTTTAACACTTAAATCTTCAGTACCTACTATCAGTATGAAAAGGCGGATTATTTATACCATTTTTTTTATTCTAATACTTTTAGGTGTTTTAAATAGAAAGCTCCTCTACTATGGCTATATCCAGGCAAAAGGTCAATTACATGTGGTTATGAATGCGGAACCGATAGAGGAAGTTTTGAAGGATATTGAATTTCCTGATTCTCTAAAGCGCAAGTTGGAATTGGTTAAAGAGGTCAAGCGATTTGCCTTTGACTCACTTGGTATTAACTACTCTGAGAACTATTCCACCATATTTGATCAGAAAGGAAAACCCTTATTATGGGTGGTGACAGCTTGTGACCCCTTTGAATTGAAGGCTAAAGAATGGTCATTCTCTTTTATAGGTTCTTTCCCCTATAAAGGTTTTTTTGATCATGATAAAGCTGTTGAGGAAGAAGCGATTTGGAAAGAACAAGGTTTAGATACAAATATCAGAACAGCCGGAGGTTGGTCAACGCTTGGTTGGTTTAAAGATCCGATTTTGTCCAATATGCTTTTAAGGAAGGAAGGAGATCTGGCAAGTTTGATTATTCATGAACTAACCCATGGGACGCTGTTTGTAAAAGACAGTGTACAATTCAATGAGAACCTGGCCACTTTTATCGGAGATAAGGGTGCGGAGAAATTCATAGCCATGAAGTTTGGTCTCGATTCCGATGAATATAAAACATTCATTCAGGGACTGGAAGATCAACACAAGTTTAAAAACCACATTTTGTCAGGAGCTAAAAAACTGGATAGCCTATACAACGCATTTTCTGAAATTCATTCAAATACTTTTAAATTAGAAAAGAAACAGGAGATGATTACCAGCATTATTGGGACTATTGATACACTCAATCTTCACAGACAGGAAGCGTACAATAATTATTACAAAGATTTTTCTCCAAACAACACTTATTTTATGTCTTTTCTCCGCTACAATGACAAACTGGATATTTTGGAAGAGGAACTCAATGAGAACTTCAACGGAGATCTTAAAAATTACCTTATCTATCTAAAGAAAAAATATCCTTCACTATAAGGTAGGGTTAGTGCCTTGTGAATTGTATTAGGTAAGATTCGATAGGACATAGTCGACATTAATTTTTTGTTAAAGTAAGTGGCAATAATGTTTAAAATTTGTCCTAACGGTTACTTTTAATTTTTTTTGCTGTCTTTAAAAG
This sequence comes from Splendidivirga corallicola, assembly GCA_030442035.1. Taxonomy (GTDB): domain Bacteria; phylum Bacteroidota; class Bacteroidia; order Cytophagales; family Cyclobacteriaceae; genus Splendidivirga; species Splendidivirga corallicola. Next base: position 1,344,886 of record JAUJEA010000001.1, on the reverse strand, counting down.
GGTCATTTCAAATTGCCAGAGGTAATGTAGAAATGAAATATTTGGGCAATTTTATTTGTTAAGAATAATAAAATGTGAATTAGTTATACACATAAAGCTTTATAAGCGAAACATCTTGATGAAAATCAACGTGTTTTACACATAATTATTTAAAATTGCCTTATAAAGTGGAGTGTTTTTGGGAAGAAATGTCATTGTGGTCTGAAATTTGAACTCATTGAGTTATTAATATAATATTTAAAGGATGAAACTGTCGCTTAGAACAATCTTGTTTCTTTTGATATTGTCCAGTTTTACTTCTACCAAAAAAACTTATCGATATATAAAAAATGAGAGTTTTAGAAGTGGTGAAAAACTGGAATACAGAGTTCATTTGGGTTTTCTTAGTGGGGCAACTGCTACGATGGAAATTAGCGAAACGGTGTACCAGATCAACGGCAGGCCCTGTTTCAAGGTAAATGTTTTCGGCAGAACTGCAGGTATCATTGATGTTTTCTACAAGGTTAGAGATAATTGGGGATCCTATATTGACACTGCCGCCATTGTTCCACACAGATTTTACCGTTATATCAAGGAGAACAGGTATCGCAAAAACGAAATTGTCAACTTCAATCATGATCTTGATACAGCCACAGTAGCCCGATTGGATAAAAAAACCAGGAAATTATTAAAGAAAGATAAGTTCGCTGTGCCTAATAATGTACAGGATCTGGTCAGCGGTTATTATTTTTTAAGAACACTTGATTTGAGTAAATATAAAAGCGGTGACATCATCAACATTAATGCCTTTTTCGATGATGAGATTTATGACATGAAGATCAAGATGTTGGGTACTGAAAGAATTAAGACAAAAGTAGGTAGATTTGAAGCATATAAACTAGCCCCGGTTTTACCTGAAAACTCTCTTTTTAAAGATGAAAATTCAATAAAGGTTTGGATATCAAAAGATAAAAACAAACTACCGCTGAAGATAAAAGCTGATATGTTCGTTGGTGCTATTGAAGTAGATATCAAGAGTTACAAGAACATTAGGAACAAAATTCAACAATAAATTACCATTGTATTAAGAAATTGTTACCTGCTTTTTATTAAAAGCTTTTCTGGCTAATTTTGAGGCGATATTATTCTTCAAAAATGATAAGAAAGGCTTTAAAGCTAACATTTGTCTTTTTTTTCTTGGCTGTGATATGTCAGGCAACTCCTATTACCATCAAAGTCAAACTAGCCAACCCCCAATTATATCCAAAGATCTTTCTTTACCAAACGTTCGGATCTCAATTGATCAAATATGATTCTGCAAGTTTGAAGGATGGTATTTACACTTTAAGCTTTGGCAAGCAGATACCAAGAGGATTCTATCGTATAGGTCCTGGTGTGCAACAAAGTTTTGCTTTAATCCTGGGTAAAGAAAGTCTGCAAGTTGAAGCCGATCTGAAAAATATTGAAACAAGTGTCAGGTTTTCCGGTTCATTGGAAAATGAGATATACCAACGATATCTGGCCGTTACAAAGGAAATAAGTGAGAAAAGCGTTCTATTGAACAAGGAAGTTCAATCCGCTCAACAACACGGGAATGTTGAAGCTTTGAAATCCATTCAATTAAGATTTGATTCCTTGCAAACATATCAGAATACTTTTTACAAAGGTATTTATGAAGATCACCCAACACTTTTTATGGCGAAAATTGCCAGGTTTTTTCATGCAGAAAAAACTGTAACAGCTGAAGACTTTTTAAAGCCAAAGTTTTTTTCTGATATTGAGTTGACTCGTGGAGATATGTTGCAGGGTAAAATTTTCGCTTATTATCAAAGATTTGTTCCAAGAAATGTTGAAGATTGGTTGGTGACCTCAGAGGAATTGATTTCAAAAACTGAGGCAGGTTCACCCATCCGTGAGGTTGTATATTTATCCCTGGTCAACCTGTTCCATTATGGGGCCTCAGATAATGTTTGGAACATTGCCAGGAAATACCAGAACGAATACTCCGAGTCACGCTTTATGAAGGTGGCACTTCAAAACCTCCCTAAGCCGACACCGCAAATAGGTGAAATGGCTCCGGATATAGAATTGCCGGATCAACATGGGGAAATGAAAAAACTGTCATCTCTGCGAGGCCAAATGGTCTTGGTGGACTTTTGGGCTTCATGGTGTGGCCCTTGCAGAAAAGAAAACCCCAATGTTGTTAAAGCATTTCATAAGTATAAAGATAAAGGTTTTACGGTTTTGGGAGTATCACTTGATAAAAGCAAGGATCGTTGGGTCAATGCAATTGAAAGTGATAAACTTGATTGGAACCACATATCTGATCTTAAAGGTTGGAACAGCGCAGGAGCTGCTCAATATAATGTCCGAAGTATTCCGGCAGCATATTTGGTAGATCAGGAAGGGAGGATAGTCGCCAAAAACCTAAGAGGTAAAGCGTTGGAAGAAACATTAGAAGAACTTTTAAATAATAACTAAAACTAAATTGTTGATCTTATGGCCAACAAGCAAAACTACAAAGTGCTTGTAGTAGATGATGAGGAAGATATTCTTGAACTTCTCAAATACAATTTGAAGAAAGAAGGATATCAGGTAAAGACTGCTCTTGATGGCATCAAAGCGTTGGAAATCGCTAAAGATTTTCAGCCTAATTTAATCTTATTGGATATTATGATGCCAAAGCAAGATGGTGTGGAAACTTGCAGAAAGCTCAGAGAGATTCCTGAGCTCAATAATACATTCATTATTTTTCTTACCGCAAGAGCTGAGGAATATTCTGAGGTAGCTGCATTTGACGTGGGGGCTGATGACTATATCACCAAACCCATTAAACCAAGAGCTTTAATGAGTAGGCTTAGTGCTTTATTTAGAAGAGAGAATAAAAAGAAGAAAGACGATAGTAAAGTTAATATCGGGGATTTGGCCATAGACAGAACAAGCTATACGGTCTCAGTTGATGGTAATCAGATTTCTCTTCCCAAGAAGGAGTTTGAATTGTTATATTTCCTGGCTCAAAATCCAAACCAAGTCTTCAACCGGGACGATCTTTTGCAAAACATTTGGGGCTCAGATGTCTATGTGCTTGCCAGAACTGTTGATGTACATATAAGAAAAGTAAGAGAAAAGATTGGTGAGGGATACATTACTACCGTTAAAGGTGTTGGTTACAAGTTTCAACTTGCCTAAATTGAAACCTCAATAAAGCAAAACAGCACCTATGCTTATCAATTCCAGGGTATTGGCTTTTCTTTTAGCCATATCCATTTCCCTTGTTACCACGGCTTTTTTGTCTTTGGTAGAAGATGTTTCCAAAACAGCGTTATTGGTGGCATTCATCATTTCCTTTGCTGCTGCTTATTTACTCATTAAAATCATCCTTGACTTTCTGATTTTTAATGAAGTCAATAAAATTTATGATGTGCTTGATAAAATAAAGAGCAAAGATCCATCCTTTCTGGACTTGAATAAAAAGAGTTCGGCAAATCCTTTTAGAAAGATCAATGTTGAACTGTACTCCTATGCTACCATTAAACAAAGAGAAATTGACGAACTGAAAAAAATGGAGGCTTTCAGAAGGGAATTCATTGCGGACGTTTCTCATGAACTGAAAACACCCATTTTTAGCGCGCAAGGATTTGTTCACACTTTACTGGATGGGGCAATTGAAGACAAGAAAGTAAGACAGAAATTTTTAAGGAAAGCAGCCAAAAGCCTGGATGGTTTGGATATGCTCGTACAAGACCTTCTGACACTGTCACAAATGGAGACAGGACAGATAAAAATGCAATACGAAAGCTTCAATATTTATGAACTCACCCAGGAAGTGATCGAGCAGTTGGAAGGCAAATCTCAAAAGAAAGCAATAAAAGTCAATTTTGCCGAAGGCGTTTCCAATCCAGTTTTTGTGAGAGCGGATCAACAACGGATCTATCAGGTAATGCTTAATTTACTTTCCAATGCTATTAAATATACCAAAGAAGAAGGTGAAGTGGTTATTAACTTCGAGCGTGAAGAGGACAATATTATTATATCTGTAGAAGATAACGGAAGGGGCATACCGGAAGAAGATATCAATCGCATATTTGAGCGATTCTACAGGGTTGAGAAAAGTCGCTCCAAAGACAAAGGTGGTACAGGTCTCGGATTAGCTATTGTAAAACATATACTTGAAGCGCACGATACGAAGGTAGAAGTGATGAGTGAAGTGGATAAAGGATCGGTATTTAGCTTTAAACTTCCGATTGGTTGAAACTCAATACTATCTCTACATTTGGGCTTTCAAAACCTGCAGCATACCAATGGTAATTATTTATTAATGATTCAATAATTGAGGAGTAACAAATTTTAATTGTATTTGTGTTGTTCACTATCTTATTGTATTTGATGATAAAATCCGAAGATGCACTAAAGCATGTTGAGGAATGGCTGCAAGACAAATTACTTAATTGGGAAAGCTATGAGTCCCTCGAATGGTCAGACGTAGTACAGGTTGATGTTCCTCCCTATAAATATGTTGTTTATCATAAGTTCAACCACAAAAATGACAAGGGCTATCTCAATCGGCATTGTATCACTTTTTACCTTGACAATTTGGGGAGAGTAGTAAATTTCAGTGACTGGAGAAATCGTTAATGAATTACGAATGACGATTAGGTGAGCATACTTCAACATTCCAATACTTTTACTTTAACACCTCAACATTCCAACACTTCACACAATATTAGTAGTTTTGCATTTCAATCGGTCATTACCAAAACCTGAGGATGTTTATTAGCATGAATCTGATGAACACAGGTTCCTGGCCGATATAAGATTTTTATTGCCGGTCAATTTTGAATGGATGAAAAGAATAGATTTTGAATCTTTAATACTTTTTGAGGACGATGATTACATTGTAGTAAACAAACCTCCGTTGATCTCCAGTCTGGATGATCGAAATGATCCAATTAATTTATTATCCCTGGCCAGAGATTATGCTGAAAATGCCCAGGTCTGTCATCGGCTTGATAAAGAGACTTCAGGTGCTATAGCTATTGCCAAAAACCCCGAAGCTTACCGTGCGCTGTCCATTCAGTTTGAAAACCGGCTTGTCAGTAAAACTTATCACGCAGTTGTTGATGGTATTCATGATTTTAAGGAGAAAGAGATTGATGTGCCAATTTTGGTTCTTGGTAACGGCAGTGTAACTATTAATATAAACAGAGGCAAGGAATCCAACACATTTGTCAATACCCTTCAAGTTTATAAAGCCCATACATTGCTATCATGTCATCCAATTACCGGAAGAATGCATCAGATCAGGATACATCTTTCACACATCGGGACTCCAATTATTGGTGATACGAAATATGGAGGCAAGCCATTTTTTCTTTCATCCATCAAAAGGAAATATAATTTAAAAAGGTATACAGAAGAGCAACCATTGATCAAAAGAACAGCGCTTCATTCATTTGGATTGCGCTTTGAAAAAAGAGATGGTGCAGAAGTCAGTGTTGAAGCACCTTATCCAAAAGATTTCAATGTTTTGTTAAAGCAGCTGGAGAAAAATGTTTAGGACCACAAAAATATGTACGAGAAATAAAATTTGGGCAGTATCCCGACAAAATCAAATATTTTTAGCTTCATATTGCTTTTCAAATAATTAGAGTCTATCTTTGTGTCCCTTTTTGAGGGCACTATAATTTATTAGATATTTTAATTAAGAAAAAAGGTGGATACTTTAAGTTATAAGACGATTTCGGCGAACAAAGGAACGGTTGAAAAGAACTGGGTAGTTGTTGATGCTGATTCAAAAGTTCTTGGACGTTTAGCAAGTGAAGTAGCTAAAATCATAAAAGGGAAAAACAAGCCTAATTATACACCTCATGTAGATTGTGGAGATAATGTAATTGTTATCAATGCAGATAAAGTGAGATTAACAGGAAAAAAATGGGATGATCGCGTGTATCTTTCTTACACAGGATATCCTGGAGGGCAGAAACAAACCACTCCGAGGCAATTGAAAGCAAAATCATCCGCTTTACTGGTTGAAAGAGCCGTTAGAGGTATGTTACCAAAAAACAGGCTTGGACGACAAATATTTAAAAATTTACATGTTTATGAAGGTGCAGAGCACCCTCATGAGGCACAACAACCAAAAGAAGTTACAATCTAAATAAAATATTGAATGGACGTTGTTAATGCTATAGGCAGAAGGAAAACATCCGTAGCCAGAATTTATTTAAAATCGGGAAAAGGCGATATTAAAGTAAACAGCCGTGCAATAGAAGAGTATTTCCCAACAGATATCTTGCGTTATGTGGTCAAGCAACCATTGAATGTTGTTGAGGAAGAAGGAAACTATGATGTTGATATTAATGTTGGAGGAGGAGGTTTTAAAGGTCAGGCAGAAGCTATCCGATTGGCTATCTCCAGAGCTTTGTGCGAAGTAAATCCTGAATTCAGACCATCGCTTAAATCTGAAGGCTTCCTGACAAGAGACCCAAGAATGGTTGAGCGTAAGAAATATGGTCGAAGAAAAGCTAGAAGAAGATTCCAGTTTAGCAAACGTTAATATATTATTCATATAAATTTTTAATGGGCAATTTAAAATACAAAGACTTACTAGATGCTGGTGTTCATTTCGGACACTTGACGAGAAAGTGGGATCCTAAAATGGCACCATACATCTTTATGGAGCGAAATGGTATCCACATTATTGATTTAAATAAAACGCTTGTTTGCCTCGAAGAAGCATCTAAAGCAATCAAGCAAGTGGTGAGATCGGGTAGAAAAGTAATGTTTGTTGCTACTAAAAAACAAGCAAAGGACTTTGTGGCTGATCAGGCGAGAAGATTAAGAATGCCTTATGTAACCGAAAGATGGTTAGGTGGAATGCTTACCAACTTTGGTACCATTCGAAAATCTCTCAAGAAAATGTCATCAATTGATAAATTGATGAAAGATGAATCATACAATAATCTCGCTAAGAGAGAAAGATTGATGATCAGTAGGGAAAAGGCAAAGTTGGAAAAGGTACTTGGAGGTATTTCTGAATTGACAAGACTTCCTGCAGCACTTTTTGTAGTGGATATCAAAAGAGAGCATATAGCGATTAAAGAGGCTCAAAAGCTTAATATCCCTGTATTTGCCATGGTAGACACCAACTCTGATCCTAATTTAGTGGACTTCCCAATTCCGGCAAATGATGATGCTTTCAAATCAATTTCTTTGATTGTAACTGAAATTAGCAATGCTATTGAAGAGGGATTGATGGAAAGAAAGCAAGACAAAGAGAGTGCAAAGCTTGAGGAGGAAGAAGCTGCAAAGAGAGAAGTAGATGCTCCTAAGAGTGATGCTGAAGAGAAAGCTCCTGAAGCAGAAGCTGCAAACTCGAAGAAGGAGACAAAAGAAGAGAAAGTAACTGAAGCCAAGGAAGAGAAAGCAAGCAAAGAATAATTAACATATAGTTTGTTAACTTATGAAAAAATTGAACATTGGACATTGCTTTCAGTGTTCAATTTTTTGTTAATAAAGGAACATAAATATTTATCAATCAATATATAAGGAGAAAAAGTAAAATGGCTATTACAGCACAAGACGTAAATAAGCTAAGACAACAAACAGGTGCCGGAATGATGGATTGTAAAAAGGCACTTACTGAAGCTAATGGAGATTTCGAGGCTGCCATTGATATACTAAGAAAAAAAGGACAAAAAGTATCAGCATCGAGATCTGACAGAGAGACAAGTGAAGGTTCTGTTTTTGTAAAGACCAATGATGATGCTACAGAATCAGTTATTATTGCATTGAACTGCGAAACTGATTTTGTTGCAAAGAATGAAGAATTCCAAGCACTTGGTCAATCTATTTTGAATGTAGCTTTTGAAAACAGACCTGCATCGATTGATGATTTGAAAGGCACAAAATTGGGAGATTTGACAATCAATGAGAAAATAGTTGAATTGATAGGAAAGATCGGTGAGAAGTTGGAGATTTCTGCTTATGAATCATTAAAAGGAGAAAAAGTTGTTCCTTACATCCACGCCGGTAGTAAACTTGGTGTATTGGTAGCATTAAAAGGATCTAATGGGGATGATACCTCTGATGCCGGAAGGGACGTGGCCATGCAAATTGCTGCTATGAATCCTGTCGCAGTTGATAAAGATGAGGTTGATCAGTCAGTGGTTGACAGGGAAATCGAAATTGGTAAAGAGCAAGCAAGAGCTGAAGGTAAGCCTGAGCAGATCATCGAGAAAATTGCACAAGGAAAGCTTCAAAAGTTCTTTAAGGAGAATACCTTGCTAAACCAGGCGTTTGTAAAGGATTCTTCATTATCCGTTGCAAAATATCTTGACAGTGTTAAAAGTGGATTAACAGTAGAAGCATTCAAGCGAATCTCTATTGGTTAATTAACCTGATAAAATGAAAATCGCCCTGAAGTAATTTGGGGCGATTTTTTATTTAAGGGGATGAACAATTTTCGTATTAAGAAAGTATCTTACAATTGTTCAATGGATCTTCAATTACAAAATTCTTTCTGTTCAGGTTTTTAATGGCTTAGGGCAACTCCATAACATGATGCTTTGTTTACAACAATACCTTAACTCCACCGTAAAATCTTAAATAGTATTTTCTGAGGTTTTAATAATAAGATTTAGATCCGAAAACAGAGGTATTGTCTTTATGAGCCTCTTTGATAATGACTTGTTAAAATTGAGTTTTTTAATTGCCGGAAAATTATCTTAAATTATTTTGAGTTTATTAACTGGGAAAGCAGAGTACGTTTAAGCGGTTAATAACGGTTTTGTAAAAGATTGACAAATTTCATGCTGAAGAATAGACCCATTTTCATATTCTTGATTGTTTCCTCGGTCGTTTTCTGTTTGTCAATTATTTTCCTCTACTATAAAGATTCAAATCGACCTCTTCCAGATCGTGCACAGCATGTGGTTGGTGCATCACACATTGACGATTTCACATTTGAGCCAATAACGCCATTGAGGGCTTTGGCTTTGAAAGATTCAGCAAAGTTGATGCTTGGGAGAATGCTTTTCTATGATTCTACAATTTCTTCCAATGATATGGCTTGTATAAGCTGCCATGCACTGGATAAAGCCGGAGCGCATCCTGCTGAGCAGGCCGGACATGTTTTCCCCGGTAAATTCAATTCCCCTTCTATTTATAATACAAAATATTATGCCAGGCTTTTTTGGGATGGAAGAATTTATAACCCGGAAGATCAAATCCGTATAAATCTGAAAAACGGAATGGGTATAACGCCCGAAGAGGTAGCTGAAAAGCTAGCTGATGATAGTAACTATTCTGGAAAATTTGATGAGATCTTTACAGATGGTGTAACATCAAAAAACATAATTGATGCGCTCCTGGAGTTTCAATTTTCATTGATATCCATATCACGTTTTGACAAATATTTATCCGGAGAAAACAGTGCTATCACAGAGCAAGAAAAAGAAGGTTATAAACTCTTTAAAGAATTGGGATGTTCTTCGTGTCATCAGGGGATCACTATAGGAGGGAATACATTTCAGAAGTTTGGTATAATAAAAGATTATTTTGAAGAATTAGACTCCGTAAAGCAAATCGATTACGGCCTTTTTAATACTTCACAGGATGAAAAAGACAAGTTTGTTTTTAGAGTGCCGTCTTTGCGGAATGTTGCCATCACTGCTCCATATTTACATGATGGCTCTATCAAGACTTTAGAAGAGATGGTAGAAATCATGGCTGAATATCAACTGGGAATAAATTTGTCGAATGAAGAAGTTGACAAAATCATAAGTTTTCTAAATACTCTAACAGGAGATCAGTTTTTGCTGGACTATTGAAAAAATTAATCTACATATTTGTTACGTTTTTCGTTATGACCATGGCTGTTTGGTGGATAGTCAAACAACTTACGTCGAACTATGAAATCAACAAAAAAGTATCAGCCGCCCTCAATGAAATTCATCAGCTTGATATTCTTACGAACCAGGCTTTACTAAAATTAAAAGGTGCCTCTTTATTTCATTATGATGCTTTGGTGACTTATGAAAAGCGAATTCGTGAAATTATCTTAAGTTTTGATGATAGGTCCTTTGACGCTTACTATTCAGAGGACAATACACTGAAAGATAGAGTTCATGAACTTCAGGAGTTGTACGAATCAAAATGGAATAAAATAGAACAGTTCAAAGCCAGAAATTCCATTTTTAAAAACTCCGTTAATCATATTCCTTTTTTGATTGCTCGTATTCATCAAAAGACCGGGATATCTCAGTTAAACGAACTTTTACCACTCTTACTTCACTATATTGCCAGTCCCGATGTAGTAGACCGGAGAGATATTGATCGGATAATAACTGATCTTAAGTTAAATCAGGAATCACTCGATACTGTAACAGCAGATCAAATAGCAGTTATATTACAACATGCTGACATAATCTTAGGCGTGAAAGTAGAAATAGAACAGGATATACAACAAATTTTAAATGTCCCGACAGTGAGTAAAGGTGAAGAACTGTTCGCAATAACTGAAAACGCTTTTGAGACCAAGGTCAGAAAAAATGAGTATTTGAGCTATCTGGTTTACGTTTTTTGTGGCCTATTGATGATTGTGATCGCTTATATGTTGCACACCATAATTGAAAATCAAAAGGAATTAGTAAGCCTCAATGCAACCCTAGAGCAAAAAGTATACGACAGGACGGCCACTGTGACACAACAAAATCAAAAGTTGAAAGAGCTGAATATTGAAAAAAATAATCTCATTGATATTGTGGCTCACGACTTGAGATCACCCTTAAATCATATCATTGGTTTGGTGGGGCTGATGAAGGCAGAAAGGTCAGGCTTAGCCCAGGATCAGGAAGAATATGTGAATACGATACATCATTCAGCCCAAAAGTTAGTAAAAATGGTATCCAAGATCCTTGATACCAAGGTTTTGGAAAATGAGGAAATTAATATTGAGTTTAAAAATATAGCGTTGGTCGATGTTTTAAAACAAACCTTGAGTCAATTCAAAATTGATGCTGAAAAGAAAAACATTGAATTTAAAGTTGAGATAGACGGGGATCATCTCATGGCCAGTTTAGATGAAAATTATCTCACCCAGATCTATGAGAATTTAATATCAAATGCGTTAAAATTTTCTGATCGGGGCAAATCCGTAGTAGTAAGATTGTTTAAAACACCCGAGGGTTTGATCAGGACCGAGATACAAGACGAAGGTCCTGGGATTAGCGAGGTAGAAATGTCTAAGCTTTTTGAAAAATTCCAAAGATTAAGCGCCAGGCCTACCGGTGGGGAATCATCTGTTGGGCTAGGACTCTCAATAGTTAAGAAATACGTTGAAGCGATGGATGGAAACATCTGGTGTGAGAGCGAACCAGGCAAAGGAGCCAAATTTGTTGTTGAGTTTTCCAGCGTCACGTATCCTGGAGAATGACAAGAGAATTCGGTTTCATGGACCCACTCATTCCCAAATTGGATATTTTTCGAGATGCACCTCTTTGTTAAAAAACAATTTGGTAGAATGTTCAAATGCATCAGTATAATCCGATACTAAAAATCTTTCTGAAACAATACCTGACGTATTCAGCAAGTTGTTGTACTGCAAGTAGGCTTTAAGTGCCCGTGCAGTAATTTCGGATGAATCAATAATATCGACACTACCCTGATAGAAATTTTCAACCTGCTTCTTGATCAAAGGATAGTGCGTACAACCCAGGATCAAAGCCTCAATATTTTGTATGCTGTCTTTCTTCAGATAATTGTTAATGATGCTTTGATTGATTTTATCATCGGCCAGATCTTCTTCTATCATTGGTACCAATAGTGGCGTTGCTAATGACTTTAAAATAGTTCCGTTTCCTAATTGATCTATTTTTTTTTGATAGACATTGGAACTCACAGTTTGCTTTGTTCCGATTAGGCCTATGGTTTTGTGGGCATAATTTTCACGAACATAATCTATCACCGGAGTGATCACATCCATGACTTTCGCTTTACTTCCAACATATTCTCTCACTAATTCGAAAGCGGCAGCGGAGGCAGAGTTACAGGCTATGAGGACAAGCTTACACCGTTGTTGTAACAGTACTTCGCATATCTTAACAGAATAAGCCTGAATGGCTGCCTGAGATTTATCTCCATAAGGTAAGTGTGCGATATCTCCAAAGTAAATAATGCTTTCCTCCGGAAGCAATCTCTTCACGGCATTCGCAACAGTCAGACCCCCTGTTCCACTGTCGAAAATTCCAATAGGTGCTGACGAATCAATGGCCATAGAATTTAGCATTTAAAGCACTTGGGTTATAGGTATCAGCTTTAAGGATAACCTGCAACCGAAAATTCAGAATCTGATAGCTCGAAGAAAAAAACTTTATCCAAACAAAAAACCCAAGCTTAAATAAGCAATTGGGTTTTCCGTGCAAGTATAGATTCAGGATTTTAATTAAATTATTTTGATATAAAAATATTCTTTCCCTGGAAAAATACAAAATAATGGGGCAAGATCTTGGTCTAGGATTTCCATTTAATATTGCAACCCATACTAGGCCTTTGATCCGTATTTACAGGTTCATTGGCCAGAACACTATCCAAAGCTTGCCGCAACGCAACTCCACTCAATGGTACATCATTGCCTGGTCTTGAACCATCCAACTCTCCACGGTAGACTAATTTCATTTCTTTATCAAAAACGTAGAAATCAGGAGTGCATGCTGCATCATAAGCTTTGGCAACTTCCTGAGTTTCATCGTATAAATAGGGGAATTTATAATTCAATTGCTGAGCCAGGATTTTCATTTTATCCGGAGCATCCTGAGGATAGTTCTCTATATCATTAGAGCTAATAGCAATGAATGATACACCTTTACTTAAATAATCATTACTAACACTCATAATTTCGTCCTGTACGTGAACTACATAGGGGCAATGATTACAAATAAACATGACAACCGTAGCCTTATCAGACTTCAGGTTAGAAAGGCTTAATTTCTTATCACTAATTGTATCTGGAAGTTCGAAATCCGGTGCCTTGGTTCCCAAGGGCAGCATGTTTGAGGGTGTCAACGCCATATCTAATCAATTGATGATCAACAATAGTTACAAAATTTATAATATATAACCTTAGCAAATTTCAGGTCGGTTCAAATTTAAGACCGAAATCTGATATCTAAAACCGGAACAGTTTCAAAATGGTAAAAGGTTCAACTTTTTTCAAGTTTCAGTGTCATTCTCTTAATTCTATCTTCAAGTTTTTCATAACTGAATTTTTCACGGATTCGCTCAACCATAATGGGGAAAGCAAAAGGAGTGGGTTTTTCAGGATATTTCAAAACGATCTTTTGATGATTGATGCGATCCAATGCTTTGCGCATACGTGTTTCCTGCAATTGAAATTCAAGAACTTCTTCCATGGCTTGTTTGAATAACAAATTATCCGGTTCATATTCCAGGTAAACATCATAGAATAACTGTGAGGAGGATTGCAGGTGCCTCCCTGTAATAGCTTTACCTGGAAAGCCCCGGAAGACCAAACCAGCAATAGTAGCTATGTCCCTAAACCGCCTTCGACCCATTTCATTTGTATTAATACTGGCTTGGATATCCAAAAGTAAATTGTCCAACGAGAATGCATCAAGTTCAAGAACTTCTTCAATAGGGATTTCCTCATCAGCAAGGAGCTCAAAACCATAGTCATTCATGGCAATAGAAAAGCTCATAGCTTTAATTTCCGAAATACGGTACCCCAATAGGGCAGCCATTCCTTCATGTACATTTCTTCCTTCAAAAGGATAGACAAAAAGATGATGCCCTTCCTTAGTGGTAATATATTCTATAAGAAATTCATCCTCCATAGGAACATGTGACCGCTCCTTTTGCATTTCCAATAAGGGCCTTACCTTTTTCAATTCAACATCTTTTGCTTTATCGCTCAGTGATTCGCTCAATTTAAGTCGTAACTCTTCCGCTAATTCTGAAGAGAGTGGCATTTTCCCTCCCTGCCAGCTAGGTATTTTCCCCTTTCTGGGTTTGGTTTTTTTGACAATGGCACTCATACTTTTTACCTGGTAAAGCTCCAGGCATCTACCTGCAAACCAGAAGACATCTCCCGGCTGCATGCTGGCAATGAACCATTCTTCAATAGACCCTATCCTTCCTCCACTCAAATACTTCACTTCCATCATGACATCACCAACGATTGTTCCCATTGATAGCCTATGGCGCATAGCAGTTCTTCTATCGGTGACTTTGTAGATGCCTTTTTCGATCTCAACCTTTTTGAACTCATCGTAGGCCTCTAATACATTCCCTCCACTGGTGATGAAATTTAGTACCCAATACCATTCATCATCACTGATACTTGCATAACAAAAGGTAGATCGTATTTCCGGTAGGATTTGCTCCGATTTAAAACCACCTCCTACAGCCAATGTCACTAAATACTGGATCAAAACATCAAATGAACGGATGAAAGGAATCCTATCCTCCAGATTTTCTACTTTGATAGCGTGTCTCAGGGCTGCGGCCTCAATTAATTCAAGAGAGTGTGTGGGAACAAAGTAGATCTTACTTTTAGCCCCTGGTTGGTGCCCACTACGTCCTGCCCTTTGCATGAAACGGGAGACACCTTTTGCTCCTCCGATCTGGATAATGGTTTCAACAGGCCTGAAATCTACGCCTAAATCTAAGCTGGATGTGCAGACTACCGCTTTGAGTTTTTCTGAGTGAAGCGCCATTTCCACCCAGTCCCTTAGATCTTTGTTAATGGAGCCATGGTGCATAGCCAATACACCAGCAAGTTCAGGTTCGGCCTCTAAAATCCTTTGATACCAGATTTCACATTGAGATCTGGTGTTGGTAAAAATGAGTGTGCTTTTACTTTTATGAATAATTGGAATGACCTTCTCCAACAATTTGATTCCCAAATGACCTCCCCATGGAAACTTTTCAATGACATCCGGCATGACCGAGACAACTTCAATTTTCTTTTTTATGCCTGATCTGATTATACATACATTTTGACTGTTGTAGTCAGAACCTAATAATACTTGAAGCGCTTCGTCCATATTACCAACGGTAGCGGAAATACCCCAAACTTTTAAATTGGAACACAAGGTTTTAAGTCTGGATAGTGCAAGCTCGACCTGTACCCCTCTTTTCGTACCAAGTAATTCATGCCATTCGTCGGCTACAACTGCTTTAAGGTCCTTAAAAATGTTTGGATGATCTTTCTGGGCCAAAAGCAGGTGCATACTTTCCGGTGTGGTGATCAGGAATTCCGGAACTTGTTTTTTTTGTTGTGTCCTTTCCGATGTTGGTGTGTCTCCGGTTCGTATGGCTACGTTCCAATCAATACCCAAGTCATGACAGGCTTTTTGAGTGGCCTGCTGGATCTCTTTGGTCAGCGCTCTGATCGGGGTGATCCATATGGCCTGAAGCCCATTCCCTTTTTTCTTTTCTAAAAAGGAAGTGTTCCTCAAAAATTCTAATAGTATAGGAATGGCTAATGAATATGTCTTTCCACTTCCGGTAGGAGCATTGACTAACCCGCATTGATTATTTAAATAGGCTTTCCAGGTATCTTTTTGAAATTTGAAGGGACTCCAGCCTCTTTCCTCAAACCACTTTGATCCTATGGCTATAAGTTCTGTATTAGTCAACTGAGCTCTCTTTGGCAATGTTTTTTTCTTAAGACACTTTTCAGAAAACTAAAATTACATCATTAATTTCAATCCTTTTTTGCAATATGGTTTATTTAATTTCTTGACTTGAATATTTTAATCATTACCCAATCCTTAGTTCACCCTTCATAAATTGATCAATATAAGAAGCAATCTCCTCACCTTTATCCTCCTGTAAAAAGTGGCCGGCATCTTTGATAGTAATTTTAGCGTAGTCTCCGGAGGTAGGGATCAATTTATAAAAGAAATTTTCAAGCCCGCTCATAATAGGGTCCTTATCCGAAAATAATACCAAAGCCGGTTTTTCCCATTCCGAAAGAACTTTCCTCGCCCTTTTCATTTCTTTTACACCTGCATCAGTTGGTTTACTTGGAACCAACTGAGGGAATGATTTGGCGCCATCTTTATGTTGCTTTGAAGGGAAAGGCGCTTCATAAGCTTTGATTACTGACTTTGTTAATTGAGAATAAGTTCCCTTTTGCAATAGCCTGCCAACTGGCAGGGAAGGATGAAACTTTGCATAAGTTCTCCAAGCCTTAAAAAAAGCAGACAATGGCTTGCCAATAGGTAAAAAGGTATTCATAATGACCACCCGTTTGAATAGTTCTGGTTTTTCTCCCAAAATGCTCAAACCCAACAATCCACCCCAATCCTGAACAACCAAAGTGATGTCCTTTAAGCCCAACTGCTCAATGAAATTGGTCAAAGAATTGTAATGTAGTTGAAATGAATAATTTTTCCAGCCTGCAATTTTATCTGACTTTCCGAAACCAATCAGGTCAGGGGCAATAAATCTGTAGTTTGAGGAGAGTATTGGTATGAACTTCCTGTACAAATATGACCAACTGGGCTCACCATGAAGCGCCAGAATAATTTCACCCTCACCCTCATCAATATAGTGCATTTGAGTTTCATTAAATGCTATATAATTTTCTTTATAAGGGAAATCTGATATGTGTTTGAACTGGTCCTTATTGGGTTTGATGATTTCCATATTCTAAGGCTATTTTGGGATAAGGGTTTCAACATTGAGTTATTAAAACAATCGGTTTATTTTTGGACTTGGTTTTCTTCGATTTCTTGTCCGAACTGAAGTAAATAGCCATTGTTATCATAAATAGCGAATTCCCGCATCCCATAATCGAAATTTTCAATCGGATATGAAACCTTTGCCTTGTTTTTCAACATTTCCCATGCCTCATCAACATTGTCCGGAAACAGGTAAATTGATCCTGTGAATTTTGGAGCCTCAAAAACTTCGTTTTTCAATGGTTTGGCTATCATAATATTGACATTGTCCATACTCAGCATGGCCCAACCCCATTCTTTCTCAAAAGCTTCACATTTAAATCCTATAATATTTACGTAAAAATCGATTGTTTCTTCCAATTCGTTGGTAAGAAACATCGGAGTCAATGCTGTTAATTTCATTTTATTGATTGTTTAGCTCTTATCAGTAGATATTGGCAGGAGAAGCCTTGTATGTTAAATTTCTAAAAAAAAAATGATAAACCTGTATTAACATCAGCACTAAAATGATTTCCTGGATACTGATAATCAGGCTTGAAATTGTTTTGAACAACTTAACTAAAACTCCTTTTTGATTATCCTCAAAAAACAACCATTAAAGTTTTTTCCCCGTCATGTGAATTACAACTTGAACTATGAAAATGACCAAACTATGTTAAGAAGCAATTTTTTCAAAGGGCATATTTTTATCATATGCTTTTTGATAGCTGGCTGTGTTACGGAGGATGATACTTTTAGACCGGAAAAAGTTGGCGAAGTGCAAGGTCTCAGACCTATATATGATTCTGAGAGTGCACTGAAGATGATTCAGGTGGAGCCTCCTAGAAAATTGACCAATCCGGGTAAAATATATGTTAAAGGACAGTTTCTGTATATCAATGAATTGCGAAAAGGTATCCATGTCATCAACAACATTGATCCGAGGTCTCCTGAACCTATCGCATTTATTAACATTCCCGGTAATGTGGATATGGCTGTCAAGCAGAATGTCCTGTATGTTGATAATCACCGTGATTTAGTTGCCATCGAACTTTCCAATGGTGATGAAATAAAAATCTTAAAAAGAATAAAAGACGCCTTACCAGCCAACGATCTATTCCCTCCGCAAAGAAATATTTACTTTGAATGTGTAGACGAATCAAAAGGAGTGGTCATCGGATGGGAGGAAGCAATTTTAAATAACCCCAAATGTTATAGATGATGAACCAGCTTTATGATATGCTAAAGGTATTACTAGTACCATTACTCTTATTATCCGGTTGCGGAAGTGATAATGCTTCCATACCTTCCCCTGATGGTTCGGGGAAGAGTGGCTCTCTAGCCAGATTTACTATTAGTGGAGATCATTTATTTATTGTGGATCATAAGAATTTGCATCAATATGATATTCAAGATGCCTCAAACCCGATAGCAGGCAATACAATTCCAATAGGGGTTGGAATTGAAACCATATTCCCATATGGGCAAAATCTATTCATTGGTGCCCAGGATGGCATGCACATATTTGATATTTCAAATCCTGGTACACCTAAAAAATTATCAGAATATCAACATATAACATCATGCGATCCGGTAGTAGTACAAGGCAACTACGCTTATGTGACACTGAGATCCGGAACAGATTGCCGGTTTGGTGAAAACTTATTAGATGTAGTGGATATCAGCAATCTGAAAAATCCGGTGAATAAAGCTACCTACGGCATGCTCAACCCCCATGGTTTGGGAATTGACGGAACCAAATTATTTGTTTGCGAAGGAGCATATGGGCTTAAGGCCTTTGATAGTAGTGACCCATCCAACTTAATAGAAAAAACGCATATCACGGATATTCATGCAACCGATTTAATCCCTTTAAACGGCCTGTTACTGGTGATTGGAAAGGATGGCCTTTATCAATATGATTATTCGGATATAGCATCACTCAGTCTGTTAAGTAAAATCCCAATAAACTAAATCATTGAAAAAGGTTGAGCTGTTAAAATATTGCCTTCCTGTTTTTTTAAACCTAATAACAACATTTGGAGGCAAGGCACAGTTTTACTCCGATACATCCTTCTTCAAGACCTATAAAGCCCCACCCAAATTGATACTTAAGATTGATTTATTAAGTGTGTGGGACAAATACTCAACTCCTCAATTAGCTTTAGAGCACAGGCTGAAGAACAATTTATATTTACAACATGAAGTTGGTTATGTAACTTCCTTTAAGGGTGTAAACCTGGATTTTTTGGAGGACGATCACGAAAAGACAAGTGGTTTTAAACTTAAAAATGAAATACGGTATTATTTTGATTTTGAAAGGCAATCCAGAAATGGTGTTTATTTGGCTGGTGAAATACTTGTCTCCTACGTTTATCATCGGGATGCTAAGTTTTTTGGTATAGGATGTGATAACCAGAATGGATGTGATTTTTACAGACAGATTACCTATAGGACCGTTGATCGAAATTACGGAATGCATTTGAAAATTGGTGTTAATAGACTTTACAAAGAGATTGTATCTATAGATACTTTTTTAGGGATGGGCTATAAATGGAATCACATCCGTACAACGGGATTTCAGGCTGATGACGATATAATTGATGATACAGGACTGTTAACCCCTGAAAGCATATGGAAATATAACCTAACCATAGGTTTGAAAGTTGGTATTATACTTAAATAGTCCTCCCTAAAAAAGCCCTCGCTACAGTAATAAGTATCAAGAAATTAGTATAAAGACTAATAACATATAGGTTTAAGCCCGGCCATTAAACCTTGCTTTCGTAAAATTAATATCATTATCTTTTTTACTTTATCCTATCACACAAACCTTGCAAGCTTCTTGATCCATTCGATTAAAAGCTTGCAAATTTGGTCGTTTTATTTCTCTGAAAAAAAGAAAAAAGCCACAGCGATTTATCTTTCATCTTGAGTCTTTTATCTAAAATCTTGACTAAACAAGGCAATCAGCCTTTCTAACAATATCAAATGATACTTTTTTAGGACCGACTTAAATAATCTCATGAAGAAGCTGAGGTTATGGTTTATTAATCAACTCCGATCATTACAAAGGCTCCCCAATAGAGAGGATCATGGAATTCATCTCTAATTTCCTTTTTGGCACTAATAAAGGCTTGTCTCTTGTCACCGGAAGTAAGCCATTTTTGATAAAATTTAACCATCAATTCCAATGTTACCTGATCGGATACTTTGAAAAGACTCATGATCAGTGATTTAGCACCAGCCTGTAAAAAGGCTCTTTGCAAGCCATAGACACCTTCACCAATACCAATGTTACCAAGTCCTGTTTCACAGGCACTTAGGACTACCAATTCTGTGTTATCAAGTTCAAGATTCATTGCTTCATAAGCCGTTAGAACCCCATTTTGAAAGTTGTAGTTTGTGGAATTCCGGTTGAGTGCATCTCCTGCTCCGGCAAATAGTAAACCTGATTTAAGCAATGGATTTTGCTGAAGTTCGTTTTTGCTGTGTAACCATTGAAAATCATCAAAGATCTCCACTTTATTTTCTTCGAAAAATCCATGGGTGGCTACGTGAAAAATTCTTGGGTTTTCAACTAACTTAACCTGGTACTCTGTCGCCTCATCTTGTGTGTAAGGTGAGCTATTCCAGCCATTTTCCAATAATATTGCCTGGACTTTGTCTACTTCCTCCCTGCTTCCGGGTAAGGATTTAATAAGCTGATCATCGGCATTGCTGTTCAGATAATACTGCGGATCTCCAAATATCGAAGCAGTTTGATCGAGTGAAACTGTTTCCTTGCGCTGCTGCGTCCTTTGGGAAAACAGATCTCTCGTGGTGCTTATCTGAACCAGATTGACTTCGTCCAGGACATAACGGGCATTGTTTGTTGGAATGGCTTCCAGATTGATCTGGTTAAAGACACCATCAGGTGAAAGGTAAATGGTTTGATAACCTCCTGTAGCCTGAGCAATTGGCCTCCAGAACTTTTGATTGGAATGCTCATCCTTCAGTTTGAACCGGATGGCATTTTTATAATAGTTAAAGTATTTCTGCTCCAGCTCCCGGCCATTCCTTAAAAAAGTGTAAGCAGGTGTTTGCCGGGTATCATTACTTATAAAAAGTATGGCATAGATAACGGAATCGGTAAAGACATGATTAAAAAGTCTGAATCTTACCATTTCAATAGCTACCTCATCCTTTTCGAGAACAGACCTGATCTTTTTCCAGGTAAGTGGCTTTTTATCAAGCTTTCTTGAAAACAATTCTGATTGTTCACTAAGCTCTTTTTCCAATGTTTCTACCTCTTTGTTGAGTTCATCGAGATTGATGTCATTTTCTTTGAGCTGATCGACATTTAGCGAAGAGAAGCTGGCAAGAACCTCTTTTTTTAAAGCCCAATCATTAAACTTGACGATGAGGTCATCATCATTGCTATTCAGAATACGCTTTTTTATTTTGATTGAAGAGCTTAGCAAAAGTGCTTTACTTGTTAAAGCATTATCATACATTTGATCTACCAGATTTGGATCATTCAATGCCAGGGTATTGAAGTATTCAAAATCACCTTTGATCGTATTCCAGTATTTGGTTTTTTGCCCTTCTGAAAGAGCGGGAAAGTAATCTTCGATATATTGTTTGTAATTGCTCAGTGCTTCCAGAATATAATCATTAGCTTTTTTGTTGAGTTTAAGCATGTAATATGTTTTACTCAGTTTGGAAAGGTTCTTTACATAAGCCGGATGATTTTTCCCGAATATTTTATCATAAAGCCTGTTGGCATTCAAATAGTTGGTTTCTGCTATATTATAAAGCTTTTGTTTAAAATAAATGTCACCCAATAGGGTATAAATATTGGCAGCATTGACATTATAGCGAGCACTTATTTTTTCAGCCCAGATCTGTCCCGCATCATTTAATAATTCATGCGCCTTCTCAAATTCATTTCCCTGAACATATATGGCTGCAATATTCTTAAGAATGTTGGCATATAAAGGATTATCATCACCAAGTTTTTCAGCTACGATTTGCCTGGCCCTTAAGAATAAATTTTCGGTTTCTGCTAAATTTTCCTGTTGATGGAATTGAATAGTTCCTAATTGAACCAAAGCTCTGCTGACCTCAATGTGTTCTTTGCCAAATCGGCTTTCTAAAATTTCCAATGCATTTTTTGCTAATTCCGAGCTATTGGAATAATCACCCAACTCAGCATATATCTCACTGAGCAATAGTCTGGGAGGAGCAGTTTTAGTAGAACGTTCATTGTATTGTTTAACAGCAATATCCAGAGCTCTCCGAACAGTTTTTTCTGCTTCTGTAAACTCACCATAGATAAATTGAAGTTGACCTTGTGCTGTTAGAGACGGGATGAGTTGCCTGCTTTCTTTTCCATATAGCCTTTCCTTCTCGGAAATAGCTTTCTCCAGTATTTCCTGGGTTTCATTATAGCGACCAATTTTTATGTAAAGATCCGCTAAATCATCTTCTGAATTATCTGAATAGAATTGAGGATTGTGTACAAGTTTTTGTTTGACCCGTTGAGCCTTCAATAATGACGATTTGGCCTCATCATAGAAACCTTGTATGGCTAAGAGCTTGGCTTCCGTTTCTTTTGCACTGGCATAATGGTAACCATTCACTCCTTCATCCTTCTGTTCACTTAGAATGGAAAGTGCCGTGGCGATGTTTTGAACAGCCTTATCATAATCTCCTATTTTTAGCTGAAGATTAGCAATTTTATCCAGCGCCACACCGTAGCGAACATTCTTATCATTGAATTCCTTTTTGGTAGCGTTAAGTGCACTTTCAAGCGTTTTGGATGCTTCCGCATAATTATCGGAAAATTCATGCAGTGCGACAATATTGTTGATAAAGTCGATATAATGGATGTGTCCCGGTAAAATTTCCTTTGAAACAATCTGATCGTAGCTCTCACTGTAGATATCCCTGGCGAGATTAAGATTATCAGTGTATTTAATGTAGTGATTGGCCAGTAGTAGTTTGGTTATGTGATATTCTACGGAATATGAACCATATCGCTCCTTTTGAATTTCCAGAATGTCATTGAGATATTTTTCAGCAACACTCACTTTCAGATGAGCAAGTGAAGTTTTATAGAGGAACTGCAGTATTTCGATTCGTTTATAATGGTTTTTAGGATAGGCGGCTTTATTTTCCATCAATTTAAGCACTTCCTTTTCCAGGTCTTCTGTACTTTTCTCGCTTAACCTGGTATAAAAATCCACCGTTGTATTACCAATATAATGAATACTCTTTTCATCATAGTATTCATTGATGGTGCTTTTAAATTGTTCTCTCAGAGATCTGAATTTGCCATTGATTCCATTCAAACGATACTTCTTCAGAAGTTTTTCGGTCATAACCATTACAGCTGAATGGTTGGGATCATATTTTCTTAGTGCTACTACCAGTGCCTTTTCAAATTGTTTGACAGAAGCCCTTTCATCCCCTTTTTCTTCCATCATTTGAGCTTTCCTGAATAAGTTGTCGGCATACGCAATATCATCTCTTGAGAGATTTTTTGTGATCCACCTGGCAGCATGTTCATAGGCAGAATCTGCCTTTTGAAAATTTCCTTGTTTCCTGTAGACATCGGCAGTGGTAGTCAGATAGTCTGCATAGGCTTGTTTTCTTCTTTTGGCTTCGAGCTTGCTCAGCTTTTTTAAGGGAACTTTGGGATTTTTAATTTCGACAAATGTTTCAAAGGAACTTGTTCTCACCAACATGCGGTGCTTTTGCTCATTGAAGACTTCCAGGGCCTTGTTATAAAAACCCTGCGCTGCATATATTTTCCCTAACTTATAGTTGATTTCACCCTCCAGGCTTTCCGTTAAACTATTTTGGTCAATAAGCATTTTTCTTGCTTCCTTAAGTACCGGCAATGCATCAAGGTAGTCCTGGTTTTCAATCAGAATCTCTGCGCCTTCAAGTGCGGCAACCACATAGGCTGCTTTGTTGCCGATAAATGCTGCTTCTGCAGCCTTTAACCCTCGGATGACTGCTTCCTTATAGGCATACATGTAGCCTGCGCCTGCATGTATTCTGGAGTCATTAAAGTGAAGTTTTGGCAGGAGCTTATTTTGTTTGCCTAATTTTTTTTGGCTTTTCGCTTTTAGGATCTTGTTTTGCTCCAAGGCAATTTTGTAGTTCCCTTTTCTGTAAAGCCTTTCAATTTTGTTGAATTTAGCCTCCCAGTTTTGGCTATAGAGCTCCGTGGAGGGAAAAACCAGACAAATCGTTAAAATGACCAGTATGATTTTTGGTTGTTTTGGCATGATGCTATATAACAAAAATAGCTTCAATTTCAAAGAATAGCCTATTTCCGTTGTATGAACATGTTTGAAATTTTGAAAAGATTTCAACAGATCAACAGCGCATATCAGGAAGATGGGTTACACAGCTTTCATTGTCAATGTGCCTGAGGTAGTAAAGTGAGGAATATTTCTCGCTCTAATTTTTTTTTGGGAGAAACAATGAAATTCATCAATGTACGTCCATGGGCTAGGTTCTTATCGTACAAAGTAAGATCCCGGTAACCACAATGAACATACTGAACAGTTGTACTGCCTCAATATTTTCTCCCAATAGCAAATATGCTGCAATACTGCTAAAAACCGGTAAAGTATAGTAAATGGCTGATGTTTTGATAGGGCCTATTAACAAAATAGCTCGTGTCCAAAGGAAATAAGATAGTAGCGCAGCGAAGATTCCCAGATATGAAAAAACAAGTATGTTATCAGAAGTAAAGGGAATGGCCCCTTCCAAATTGAATTCCCAAATATAAAAGGGGACCAGAAATAGAAGACCTAATAAAAAAGTTATAAACAAGAAGAAACCAAGATCCATTGATTTCGGCTTATCCTTTAGAAAGATACTATACAAAGCAAAAATGATAGAAGCGACCAGCATCCAGATATCTCCAATCGAAAAATCCAACTCCATCAACTGCTCCAGAGATCCTTTGGTAATTAAAACGACAAGCCCGGAGAGGGCCACTATGGATCCTGTTATTTCTCGAACGGATAGTTTCTTTTTTAAGAAAATGGCCGAAATAATAAGAATGAATGCAGGGCAGGTGATGGCAATTAAAGATAAATTTAATGCACTGGTTGTATGACTGGCGATGTAGACCAATGTATTGAAAATTGTTACTCCAAATAATGCTGTGATACACAAATATTTGAAGTGCCTCCGGATAAGTTTTAGATAGTGATTTGAAAAATATTTAAAGCTAAATGGCAGTATTGCAGTCAAAGCAAACGTCCATCGCCAAAAAGCAAGTGTCACTGGAGGCGTGCTTTCATAAACACCTCGTGCGACAATATAATTTCCCGACCAGAACAAAGTGGCTCCAAAAGCGAATAACACACCCAGTAAATGGTTATTGTTTCCCATAGAATTTTCCGATGCTTAGAAATATATCAAATTAGATTTGGAATTGATTGGTGTTAAAAGATAATTTTTTTAATGGTCATTGTTTACCTTTCTTTTTTTCGTTTAACTAATAGGTTGTGAACGGAAGAATGTTGGTGGGCTCACCCATAAAAGGGTAAAATAAAGATTGTTACAACACCTTATAAGTCTTGGTTTTGACAATTCCTTATTTGTTCTAAATAACAACAATAAAACGTTCGCAATTTGCTTCCATATGAGCTGATTATACTTTAACTATGTACAATATATTACCATTTAACAAATCTCAAAATTAAAATTATGGCAACCATTAGATTAGGAGATGAAGCGCCCAATTTTGTCGCTCAATCCACTGAAGGAGAAATTAATTTTCACGACTGGCTGGGAGATAGCTGGGGAGTCTTATTTTCACATCCTGCTGACTATACACCTGTCTGTACAACTGAACTCGGAACAGTAGCTAAATATACCGCTGAATTTGAAAAGCGAAATGTAAAAGTAGTCGCTTTAAGTGTGGATGGTTTAACATCCCATGAAGGTTGGGTAAATGATATCAATGAAACCCAGAACACTACTGTTAACTTTCCGATCATTGCTGATGAGGATAGAAAGGTGTCTGACCTTTATGATATGATCCATCCCAATGCCGATGATACGATGACTGTTAGATCTGTGTTTGTAATCGGACCTGATAAAAAAGTTAAATTAATGATTACCTATCCGGCATCCACGGGCAGAAACTTTGATGAACTTTTACGGGTGATTGATTCATTGCAACTAACAGCTTATCATAAAGTAGCTACTCCTGCTAACTGGAATAGCGGTGAGGACTGTGTAATTGTTCCGGCTGTCACCAATGAGGAAATACCTGCTTTATTCCCTAAAGGATACACAGAGGTAAAGCCCTATCTTAGGATGACCCCACAGCCAAACTAGAATTAATTTTCTAACATTAAAAGTGCTTGTATCCTGCTTCGGCAATACAGGCACTTTTTATTTGATGCTCAAACTTTATTCTGTTTGTTCAACGACATTTTTAAAGGAAACCAAAGTATCATTCCAACCCTTAACACATCCTTTATAAAATTCATCGGCCACATCATCATCAGGAAAGCCATGTTGAATGAGCGTTAATTTTGTGTTATTACCTAAATCCTCCAATGTGAATTCAACTGGTAAGTCTGCCTCAAAAGGTAGCTTTCCTTCTCTGGATTGGTATTTAAAATCAACCAAAGTCAACCGGTAAGGTTGGTCTATCTCTTGAATGGTTGCTACGGAAACATAGTCAGGGTCATCTTCATTGACTCCCCAGGAAACTGCATAAATACCATTTTCTTCGGGTAGCACAATGGCAGTATTGGCAAACCACCATTTTGTAATAAGACTAGGTGTGATCAAGGCTTTGAAAACGCGATGAATATTTCCATGAACAATAAGTTCCTTGGTAATTGATCTTGCCATGGTTTTAAAAGTTAAATATTTATCTCCTTACATCCTCAATAGCTTTCAATATATTGTTCAGACCCTTCTGCAGCTTTTCAGTCTTGTCCCAGCTGTAACCGATTCTCATATACCTGCCGTCTTCCTCAAACCAATGCCCTTTACCCACATAAGTGGCATATTCATTGAGTAATACCTCATGAAATCTTTCTGTGTTTAAATCAACATCGAGTTTAATTCTGGGAAAACATACGCAGCCACCTTGCGGCTCAATCCATTCGAGCAGCTTCTGATTTTCCATAAAGTTTTTAAGAACTTTGAAATTTTTCAAAATAGTGTCCTTGACAGAGGTAAAATGCTGTTCTTTATTTGTTAGATATTGGTAGGCAATTTCTTCATCCACAATGGAGTTGGTAATAAATATCTGTTCTTTGGCTGCCAGAAAAGTTTCCATTAGTTTTTTATTCTTTGACAAAATCCAACCAATACGAATCCCGGGCAGCCCATATGATTTGGACATGGAAGATACACTGATAACGCTGTCGGACAATGTAGCGGCCACCGGTAATTTTGGCACAAAGGACATGTCCCGATATGTTTCATCCATGAGTAAATAGGTTCCTTTTTTCTCTATCAGATCGATAATCGCCATTAATGTTTCCTGATCAATGTGCACCCCGGTTGGATTATGAGGATAGGTCAAACTCACTAATTTTGTTTTGTTAGTAATTAGTTTTTCCAATTCATTGAGATCAAGGTTATAGCCTTCATCAAAACTCATTTTTAAATAAGAAATGTTTGCTCCCAGGGTCCGGGGGGTTTCTATATTAGTAGCATAGTTGGATTTGGCAATTACCACATGATCCCCTGTTTCCAAAAGAGAAGTTGCTATAATGAATAGTGCTGATGCAGCACCTGAAGTTATCAGAACGTCATCAGGCTGGAAACTTATTTCTGAAGAAAGGAGCTCCCTGAGTTCTGGTTTTCCCAGATGATCACCGTAATAAAGCAGTAATTCGCTGATATCAATACCAAGGTTTTTGATTCTTTGATCAGTAAAAGAACTCTCCGATAAATTGCAATCAATATTTTCATAGCCATAGCCTTCAGGTGCTTCAATTTCAATGGGCATCCTTTTGTATTTCATTGTATTGAGTTTTCAGATTTATACAAATACAAAGTATACTTTTATCAATTAATGAGCAACCGTGCATTTAGGATATTGCCCAAAGAATCAGCTTTGGTATAAACGGTTTCGATGATTCTTTAAACTTAACACTATCATAATCATTCCTCCAAAATGAATTAATGTCCTGACTATACCTTTACGGCAGTAGAATTTTCTTCATACGTTTAATTAAGGTTTAGTTGAAAGAACTGAGGGGGCTCGGTTCTTTTTTCTATTTTCGCACCATGGATTTCAAATTTGTAGAGATACTGAATTCAACGCTTATTCTGTTTTCAGTGATAGATATCTTTGGCTCAATTCCAATCATTGTAGATTTAAGGAAAAAAGTAGGGCATGTGCAATCAGAAAAAGCTACCCTGGCAGCTTTTATCATCATGATCCTGTTTTTATTCCTTGGAGAATTTTTGTTGAAATTATTTGGCCTGGATCTGGCTTCCTTCGCAGTGGCAGGTGCACTGATACTATTTTTCCTTTCATTGGAAATGATCCTTGGTGTTCGTTTATTCAAGGACGCCGCTCCTGAAACTGCTTCCATTGTGCCAATTGCTTTTCCGTTGTTGGCAGGAGCAGGAACGTTGACTACTCTATTGTCTATAAGAGTTGAATACAAAATAGAGAATATCATTATCGGAATAGTTTTAAATCTTATCCTGGTCTACATTGTACTCAAAAACACACATCGCATAGAACGTTTTCTGGGTAAGAATGGCCTTGCCATAGTCAGAAAGGTTTTTGGAATCATATTATTAACCATAGCCGTCAAGCTTTTCAAAACCAATTTCTTTATTGATATTTAAAAGGATCTTTGGAACTTCCGTACAGGCTTACGTGACAAAACCTTAACATATAGATTTTTTGTCGTTTTTCTTTCAACTCATGAATCTTTCTATTCCTAACTTTGCCTGCGCCTATTACAGACTTTAATACTAAAAATTCGCATATTTTAAGAGCGATGATTAAAGCCGTAATACTTGAATTTTAGCATATATTTTTCTTAATTATATATAATTGGAACTAACCCGTGAAGCTTATGAAAAGGATAGTAGCTACCACTGTCCCGGTGTTATTTTTGTGTCTCACACTTAACGCTCAAACCTCGGATAAAAAGGTTGATATTGGCATCATAGCAGATGCCAATAACCAATCCATTAACTACATTATCAAAACAATAAAGGATGAGATTTCCTATTTGTTAGGTTCTGAACATGAACTGAATTTCAAGGCTGTTCATTATGCCGACTGGGATACACGGAAGGTACAGGAGCAATTGGAAATTTTTCAAAAGGATAGTGAAACAGACATTATTATTGGAGTTGGCTACATCAGCTCTGGGA
Organism: Splendidivirga corallicola; assembly: GCA_030442035.1. Lineage (GTDB taxonomy): Bacteria > Bacteroidota > Bacteroidia > Cytophagales > Cyclobacteriaceae > Splendidivirga > Splendidivirga corallicola. The sequence continues at coordinate 1,315,841 of JAUJEA010000001.1, read as the reverse complement.
TACTTGGTAGTAACGGACCTTATAATAAACCCGTTATTGCCTCACTGATTTTTGATCCAACGTTTCAAAACACACCTTTGAGTTCGGATTTCACCAGTGGTGTCAGTAATCTTACCTACGTTATTGCACCATTTTCTCCAATAAATGATATTCGAACCTTTTATGGATTATCACCTTTTAAGAAATTGGTGGTTTTAGTAGATGAACATTTACACGACCCATCAAACGAACAGCCCAAGGATTTTGGAGCGTTCATTGATTCTGTGGGAGCGACCCTGGAGATAATCCCGGTAGGGGAAAATATAGATCCTGTGCTAGCTTCCATTACAAATGATTTCGATGCTGTTTATTTTGCTCCAATATTTTCTATTTCACCTGGGGATTTGTTGGATCTCATCGCCGGAATCAATGCTAAAAAAATACCTTCCTTTGCAATAAGCGGTAAGCCTTTGGTTGAACTAGGGATTTTGGCGGGAATAGCCCCTAGCTCCAATGTACAAAGAGTAGGTAGAAGGATTGCACTGAATATTGAAAGGATATTGGACAAAACGGATCCCTCAGAGCTTAGGGTGGATATGAGTTATCATCCCAGTCTCACCATCAATATGGCCACTGCCAGAGAAATAGGTTTCAGTCCTGCGTGGGATTTTCTCAACAACGCAGAATTGATTAATGAGGAAGTAAAAAACCTGCCTAGAAAATTGAGTTTGAATGGAGCCATTGAAGAGGCGCTTAATGTCAATTGGAATCTTTCTATTGCCAACAAACAAGTAGAGGCAGGAACAAAGGATATTCAGGATGCTCGTTCGAATTTACTGCCACAATTGGATGTTTCGGCTACCACCAGGATCATTGACAGAGACAGGGCTGAAAGCAGTAATGGTCAACAACCGGAAAGAACAAGTCTCGCCTCCTCAACACTAAGCCAGGTTGTTTTTTCCGAACAAGCCAGTGCCAACGTAGCTATTTCCAGAAACCAATTGGAAGCGTTGGAAAGTAGTAGAGATGCTACCACACTGGACGTCATCTTGAATGCTGCGGAAGGCTATCTTAATTTATTAAGAGCTAAGACTCTTGAGAATATCCAAAAAGAGAATATACGGCTTAACAAGGTCAATCTGGATTTAGCCAAAGTAAGGCAGGAAGTGGGGTATTCGGGCCCTTCGGATTTATATCGCTGGCAAAGTAGCATTGCATTGGCCAATATAGAACTTAACAATGCACAGGCCAACAGAAGAATAGCAGAGATCGCTTTAAATCAGATTTTAGTTCGTCCGCTGGATGAAGAATTTGAAACGGAGGAAATTGATCTGAATGATCCACGACTGATGACTAACGATCCAAAATTATTTCAATCTGTTGGTAATCCGGCTGATTTAAAAATATTTACTGATTTCATGGTGAAAGAAGGCATAAACAATTTACCTGAGATCGGAGAGATTGATGCCAATCTGGCAACGCAAAGAAGGTTTCTGAAATTCACAAAAAGGAATTTATATTTACCTAGTGTTGCTCTCTCCGGAGGGGCTGATTACCTGCTCAATAAATCCGGGGCAGGCTCGGAAATACCGTCTCTTCCGCCTGGGACTGTACTGCCAAATGATCTGACGTGGCAATTAGCCCTTTCTGCCTCTTTACCATTATTCACAGGAGGAAAACGTTCTGCACAACATCAAAAAGCAATCATTGAATTACAGCAATTAGAATTTCAGAAAAGTAATTTGGTGAGTCAGTTGGAGCAGCTAATACGGAGTAATATGGAAAGGGTTGGTGCCTCTTATGCCAATATTCAATTGAGTAATGATGCGGAGGTGGCAGCGCTGAGAAACTTCGAACTAGTCCAGGATGCCTATTCGGAAGGTAATGTTTCTGTAATTGAATTGATCGATGCCCAGAATCAGGCCATCCAAGCGCAACAAAACGCCGCAAATGCCGGCTATGAATTTTTAATTGACCTATTAAACGTAGAGCGATCAGTGGGTTTCTTTTACAGTCTGTCCTCAGCAGAAGCCAGGGCTGATTTCTTCAATAAACTCACTGATTTTACTAATAAATAGTTATCCTAAATGATGGATTTTGAATGTTGAATTTTGAGTTTAATGATCAACATTTTCTCAACATCGACAATTAAATACTTAATCACAAACTGATGAAAAAGCTAATTAATCACATTAATCTAATCTTTGCTACTTTGCTTTTGAGCATCTTAAGTGCATGCTCGGGAGGAGAAACGAAAACAGAGGAGGTTATTCGTCCTGTGAAATATGCGAAGGTAGGCACATCCAGCGGATCCTTTGGCAGGACTTTTTCAGGAACTGCAAAAGCCGGTATCGAAACTGTACTAAGCTTTAAAGTAGCGGGCAACATACAAACCGTAGACGTAAGAGTGGGGCAGAGAATAAATCGAGGTGCGCTTATTGCCAGGCTGGATCCATCAGACTTTGAACTGCAATATGAAGAGGCGGACGCCTCTGTAAAAAGTGCTGATGCACAGGAAAAGCAAACAAAATCGAATTATGAAAGGGTGGCTGTACTTTATGAAAATCAAAATGCTTCGTTGAGTGAGTATGAGTCTGCCAAAGCACAATTTGAATCTGCCAAAGCCAATGAAAAAGCAGCCAAGCAGAGAAGAAAACAAGCTAAATCGCAACTCGAGTATACTGTTCTTCGGGCTCCAATGCGAGGCATTGTAAATGTTGTGTATGTTGAAGAGAATGAAAATATTTCGGCTGGTCAGCAAGTGGTAATATTGAGTGCAGGAGATGGATTGGAGGTAGAAATTGGAGTGCCGGAATCGTATATAGCAAATATTGAAAATGGACAAGAAGTTCAAATAGAATTTCCTTCAATTAACCAGCAACGTTTTAAGGGCAAAATATCCGAAGTATCTTATGCCATCAATGCTCAAAACTCCACCTACCCTGTTACCGTCAAGCTTACAGATGAAATAGCGGCAGCCAGGCCAGGAATGGCAGCCAATGTTACCTTTCAATTTGAACAGGAGGAGCAAACATCCAAAGAAACTTCCCTGATGGTTCCTGTTGCCGCAGTAGGAGAAGATCCGCAGAGCAATTTTGTGTTTATTATTGAATCACAAGATGGAAAAACCGGGGTTGCAAAGAAAAGATATATTGAAGTAGGAGCCTTAACATCAGAAGGCTTTCAGATACAAAAAGGTTTGAAACAAGACGACCTGGTTGCTACGGCCGGACTTCAAACGTTGCTGGATGGAATGAAAGTGAAACTTCAATAAGCCGATTACCCTATGAACCTTACCAAGTTTGCCATAGACAGAAACCGCATCACCATTTCAATACTCATTGTAATTCTGGTATTAGGATTATCACTTTATCAAACGTTACCGCGGGACAGCATGCCACCATATACGGTGCGTGTAGCCACTGTGGTTTCCAGCTTCCCGGGAGCTGGCCCGGAGCGGGTAGAATCCCTTGTTAGTGATAAAATAGAAAAAAAAGCGCAGGAGATACCGGAAGTCAAAGAGATTGCCAGTACATCCAGAACAGGTCTTTCAGTTGTTTCCGTAACACTTAAGGATGAGGTGGCACCTGAGAAATTACAGAATATTTGGGATGAACTGAGAAGGAAATTAGATGAGATTGATGATTTGCCAGAGGGCGTTCATCCAAGTCTGAATGATAGCGATGTGGGTGTGGTATATGGTATTATGCTGGGCCTTGTGAGTGATGGTTATTCCTTTGAAGAAATGAAAGATTATGCGGATGATATCAAAGATGAGATCATTAAACTTCCGGATGCTGCCAAAGTTGAGCTTGGCGGTGTGCAGCCCGAACAAATATTTGTGGAATTTGATAATGCAAGATTGACAGAATACGGTTTATCATCCGGAAAATTGCAAAACACCATCGCTGCAACCAATATTATTTATTCAGGAGGTAAGGTCAATTTGGGGGACGAAAGAATTATTCTGGAGCCTACCGGAAATTTTACTGAAATTGATGACCTCAAAAAGACCATTATTCCGGTGGGAGAGAATGGCCAGGTAGTATATTTGGGAGATATCACGCAAATTTCCAGAGGATATCAGGAACCTTCCAATACATTGGTCAAGATCAATGGCAGGCCAGCGCTGGCTTTATCTGTTTCCTTAAAAGAAGGTGCTAATATCATCGGCCTTGGTGAGCAGATAGATCAAAAAATTGTGGATTGGAATGCTAAACTCCCAATAGGACTTGAACTACAAAGGCTGGCATCTTTGGATAGTTTTGTGGATACCAGTATTAATGATTTTCTGAGTAACCTGGTGCAAAGTATTGTGATTGTTTTGGCAGTCATGTTGCTCTTTCTAGGCTTTAGAACCGGTCTTGTGGTAGCCAGTCTGATACCTATGGTGACTGTCATGACGCTTATGTTGATGGGATTAATTGGTGTTGGTCTAAATCAGGTTACCTTGGCCGCTTTGATTATGGCCCTGGGTATGATGGTGGACAATGCTATTGTAGTTTCCGAATCCATCATGGTGAAAATGGAAAAAGGAAGCAAAGTTCTGGATGCTGCCATCTCCTCCTGCAGTGAGTTGATGATCCCTCTCCTCATCTCAACGCTTACAACCTCAGCTGCCTTTCTATCGTTCTTCCTTGCCGAATCAACTATGGGTGATATTGTCGGGCCTATCTTCGTGGTAATTACTCTGGCCCTGCTTAGTTCATGGCTATTATCTCTGACCATGATCACCTTGTTGGCATTTTACTTTATCAAGGTGAAAAAACCAGAGAAGCAATCAAAAAAATCAATCTTTGATAGGTTAGTAGTCTATTACAAAGCGTTGCTCTTAAAAGCATTGAGATTCAAAGCCCTGATGGTAGTCGGTATTGTGGTGGTTTTTGTATTGTCTCTTTTTGGATTTGGTTTGGTCCCATTTATTTTCTTTCCGGATAGTGAACGGAACCTGATAACAGTAGACATTAACCTTCCTTTGGGAACGAAGATCGAACGAACGGAAGAAGTGGTTGCAAGCATCGAAAAGTTCATGCAAGACTCATTGCTGACCAACGAACAACGAAGCAAAGGTGTATTGGATTGGTCAGCATTTATTGGACAAGGACCTGAATCTTATGATTTGGGTTACTCACAGGATGAGGCAAATTCAAGTTATGCTCATATGCTGATCAATACTAGTTCCGGTGATGATAATCAAATGGTTATTGGTGTGTTGGATGAGTTTGCTTTTAACCAATTTCCTAATGCCGATATCAAAGTAAAACGTCTGGGTCAGGGGGGTGGAGGAACACCTATTGAAATAAGGGTCATTGGAAACGATCCCACTGAACTTTTTGATATATCCAATAATATAAAAACAAAACTTACCTCCATCAATGGTACCAAAAATGTTAATGATGATTGGGGCCCCAAGATCAAAAAATTCGTAGTAGATATTGATCAGACAAAAGCTCAAAAAGCAGGGCTGACTAATCAGGATATTGCCATTTCCCTGCAAACTGTTTTAGATGGCTTTAAAACGGGCGAATTCCGGGAAGATGAACAAAGTGTGCCCATCATGCTCAGAAATGAAGCAAGCGAACAACAAACGGTACAATCATTGGAAGGACTGAATATTTACTCACAAAATTCCGGACAAAGTGTACCATTAATTCAGGTGGCTCAAATTATACCGGAATGGCAATATGCTAAAATCATCAGACGCGATCTTTATAGAACTATTACCATAAAAAGTGAGGTCAAAGATGGCTTTACCGCAGCAGAAATTATGTCGCAACTCAATCCCTGGCTTGATTCTCAACAAGCCGATTGGCCCATAGGTTATAATTTTGAGCTTGGGGGAGATGCTGAAAGTACCTCGGAAAATATGGGGGCGGTGATTGCCTACTTGCCTTTGTCAGCGTTTATCATTGTTTTACTCCTCATTATTCAATTCAATTCATTCAGAAAGACATTCATGGTATTAAGTACTATTCCATTGGGTATCATCGGTGTGGTGATTGGATTGATAACATTGAGAACTTACTTTGGGTTTATGGCCTTTTTAGGCGTTATTTCACTGGCCGGTATTGTGATCAACAATGCCATCGTGTTAATCGACCGGATACAAATCGAGCTGACGGAATTTAAAAGAACACCACAGGAGGCTGTGGTCATGGCCTGCCTTCAACGTTTTAGACCAATCCTGCTGACCACTTTTACAACAACATTAGGTTTGATACCACTTTATGTAAGTGGAGGTTTAATGTGGGAACCTATGGCGGCGGCTATTATGGTAGGGTTGCTATTCGCCACAGTAATTACGCTGGTATTCATCCCTGTGCTTTATAGTATTTTATTTGGGGTTAAATACAAAGGTTTTGAGCCTTCTTCAGCTATCAAGGAATTTTGACGTGGAAAAGGTAAAGTTAAGATTTCATTTCCGGAGCGCATTTAAAATGCTATTGAGGAAAATCTAAAATTTAAATTTTTAAATAAGTTCATTTGAATAAATTAAGCAAAGAGCAACGCAAGGAAGCCAGGAAAAAATGGTTCTATGACAAGCGATATGAATTTCTATTAATTTCCTTGATTTTTATTTTGTTTGAATCACTCTTCTTCCCTCAGGAGATTGCTGATAAGTTTGCCGGTCCCATTTCTCTGGTGCTTTTCATGTTCAGTGTGATCAATTTGTTTATTCGAAACTCAAAACCGATCAGGCTGTTGATGACTATTCTAAGCGTTTTGATGCTTATCCCATTGGCTTCCCGCTTTGTCCTAAGCGATGATCCGAGTAATGCGCTATGGCCCATATTTTATGCTTACTTCAGTGTCTATTTTGCTATCATTTTTGTTGAGATCTTGAGACAAATCTTTAGATCAGGAGAAATAACTTTTAATGTGATCCTGGCCTCTTTTTGTGATTTCTTATTAGTAGGTGTCCTAGGCGCTTTTGCATTCAGTACCATAGACCTTGCAGAACCGGGATCATTTCAAGGTATTAATGGAGAAGTGTTTGGGAACTTTGACAATTATCTTTATTTCAGTTATATCACATTGACGACCATTGGCTTTGGAGATATCACCCCGATTACCCCAGAAGCCAAAAAGGCTGCTGCACTTTTTGGAGTGTTTGGACAGTTCTATTCAATCATTATTGTCGGTATTCTGATCAGTAAGTATGTCACACATTCGGAGCTAAGAAAACATAACAAACATTGAAGTTTGAGGGTTAAGTTGATCGGCAGTTTCTCAGGAGTGCAGAATTTCCCTTAAAACACTCTTAACCCTCACCCCCGAAGGATATAGGGCAATTACGGAATCGGAGGCGAAAACAACTTGATCAAAAATCACTATTTCAGGTATTTATAGTTTATTCTAATGAATATAGAATAGATACATTTCCAAAAAGATTAAGCTTGATTTAGCCAATCATTTGATTATTAATCTTATTTCAGACAAATTGGTCAGTAAATCTTAAAGAAACATTTAATAAAAAATGTGGCACAGATTCATATTCCTTTGGTTTATTTTTTTATTGAGCACTGCTACACCGGTCATCCCTCAGGTGAAAAAGATAGGATTACCCTCAATTAGTAATTATGGCTCACAGGATTATAATTCACATCCAAGAAATTTTTCTCTTATACAAGCCAACAGTGGATTGATATATGTCGGCAATGCCTATGGGGTACTTGAATTTGATGGCAATACTTGGAAGAAAATTGAACTGCCTAACGGACTAACAGCCATTACATTGGCAAATGGACACAATGAAGAAATATACGTTGGTTCTGTGGATGAACTCGGGCGTTTGGTGACAGATAGCCAGGGACAGCTTTATTACAGCTCTTTAACACATAAAATTGACACCGCCTACAGACAATTTGGAGAAGTAAAAAGTGTTTTGTACTCAAATGAAAAGACTATCTTTCTAACAGATCATTTCCTGCTCACTTATACCTCAGAAGAGTTTACGGTACAAAGGAAAACAAATGAAACAGCATTTTTTCAATATATCGGTGCAGTGCATGGTCGTGTTTATGTCAAAACGATTGGGGGACCGCTGAATATATTGGAAAATGAGGCATTAAGCCCTTTAACCTGGAGTGTGTCATTGAAAGATGCAAAAATTGTTGATATTCTTCCATGCAGGGAAGATCAGGAGCTCATTGTTACACAAAATAGTGGCTTGTACCTTTACAATGGTTCTGAGTTGATTTCCTATCCAGTACCTCGTCCAATAGCAACTAGTGAAATCACTTGTGTTTTTCCACTAGAGGGAAACTTCATTGCCTTAGGAACCTATCAACATGGCTTATTCATCGTAGATCAGGATGGAAAATTGATACAGCATATCGATAAAAGCAAAGGGCTTAACAGCAACAGAATAAATGCCCTTTATAAGGATAGAGAAAATAATTTATGGGCTGCTTTGGATAATGGAGTAGCCCATATCACATTGAGTAATGCATTTTCTTTTTTCAGGGAAGCAAGTGGTTTATTGGGAATGGGATATGCCTCGTTAATAAAAACAAGTGATATTTATCTGGGCAGTAATTTGGGTTTGTATCATGCCAATCGGTCTAATGTAAACTTGGAGGGCTTTCAGTTCATTGAGAAAGCCGAAGGACAGGTTTGGAATCTTTTTGAAATAAATGGGAATCATTTTATGGGCCATGAAAGAGGTGTCTTTAAGGTTGAGGGAGGCCATGTTGAATTGTTAAAAGCAACACAAAATGCATGGACATTTTTGAAATTGGAAGACAGGCCTCATCAATTTTTAGTAGGAACTGCCCAAGGTATTTTGGTTTTTGAGCTTACAGGAAGCGGATGGAAATTTGCCAATAAGTTAACAGGATTCAATGAGCCATCCAGGATTATGGCACAAGATAAAGACGGGGTCATTTGGGTTTGTCATGGTAATAAGGGCCTTTACAAATTGACACTCTCCAATGACCTGCAAAGCACTGAAAGTATACAATTTTATGGATTGGAGGACGAAAGATTGCCATTTTATGTTTCCTCTGTTTTAGATACTGAGATGGGTGTATTGTTTACAACCTCTGATGGTATTGCGAGGTACAATGTTGAAAATGATACTTTTGAATTGTTTGACTTCGTGAACCGGCATTTGGGAAACAACAAATATGTAGATAAAATTTTTGAGGACAAGGATGGGAACCTGTGGATCATTCAAGAAGATAATATCAGGGTTTTGAATCCGCTTGACAATGGATCCTACATTTTGCTTAATGAAAATATCATTAGAGAAATGAGCGGCCAGTTGGTTGGAAGCTATGAACATGTAAATGTTTATGATCGTGGAAATATTTTCATAGGAACACAAGAGGGATTTGCACACCTGGATCTGGATTATAACATTTCCAATAGAAAGGAAAAACAGAAGCATCAATTTCCAAGTTGGATCAGGAAAATAGAAAGCGCAACTAATCCGGATTCTGCATTTTTTTTGGGAGCTATCAATGCAAATATGGATCGAGTGGTGACCTTGCCATACAAACTCAATGGAATAAGCATTGATTATTCGGCGGGATTGTTTCAGGATCACAAAAGTCTAAGTTATCAATATGCATTTGATCTCCAGGAGCAAGGAAGTCCCCAATGGTCGGAATGGACAAATTTGACGAGAAAGGAATATACCAACATCAGAGAGGGAGCTTATATCTTTCGTGTCAGGGCAAGAGATATGTTTGGCAATATGAGCGCCATTGATACTTTTGATTTTAAGATCTTACCGCCCTGGTATAGAACCAAAAAGGCTTATATCATCTATGGTACTATCATACTATTAGCGTTAATACTTTTGACGTTGTGGATTGTCCAAAAATTCAAGCTTCAGAAGGAACGCTTAGTGGAGGAAAAAAACAAGGAACTCCTTTTGAAAGAAAAAGAAGTTGAAGAAGAAAGGATCAAAGCAGATAGGGAAAGAATAAAGCTGATCAATGAAAAATTAGCCCAACAAGTGGCTCATAAAAATACAGAACTGGCCACGGTGGCAGTCCAGATTTCGCAAAAGAATGAATTCCTGTATCAACTTAGGAAAAACTTAAATGCACTAGCCAGCCATAATGAGATACAACCGACGTCCATAAAAAAGATCATTAAAGTAATTGACCACGACACCAGATTGGATAACAATTGGGAAAGATTTCAATTTCATTTTGATCAGGTTCATCAGGACTTTCTCAAGCGACTTAGTGCTAAATTCCCAGCGCTAACTAAGACTTCGCTGAAACTTTGTGCTTTTTTGAGGATGGATCTTTCAACGAAGGAAATTGCCACCTTGATGAATATCTCAACCAGCGGTGTTGAAAAAAGGAGATATCGCCTAAGAAAAAAACTTGAACTTGACCCGGAGGTGAATCTGGTTGAGTTTATCAAAGAAATTTGAACTTTGGTTGCCTCATTCTTCCTGTGGGAACGGGAATTAATTTCATTTAACTATAACTTTCCCTGTCCTCAATCATCAAAAAAAGAGACTATAAGATCAATAAAACTCCCTGAATGATATGAAACCATAATATCACATTTCTTGGAAGTAATGTGATTATTTTCCTAAAATCCGTGTTTGTCCAAGAAATGTCCGGCCTGATTTTAGATATGTAGCAAAATTGTCCGGCCTCTTTTTTTCAACCTCACCGCTCATTTTTCAACATTTGGATTTTTATATGAGATCTGTCTACTGATCATCCGAGATGGTGATTCATTGAAAATGCTGAAAAACATACTCAACATGTCAAATTGGAAAAAGACACCAACCTTAAATAATATTCATATGAAGCAAACTCTACTAAGTGTTATTATCTACGGGCTATTTTGTTTGCAGCCCTTACTCGCACAAACGAAGATAACAGGCACTGTAAGATCTCTTGATGACAATCAACCTTTACCTGGTGTAAACATTATTGTCGAAGGAAATGCAGCTACCGGAACCATTACCGATGCGAATGGTGAATATACAATCTCTGCACCAGCCAACGCTGTGCTTATTTTTTCTTATATCGGTTATGAACTCCAAAAGATCAATGTTGAAAACCGAAATGTCATCGACGTTTCACTCGCTACCGATTTGCAGGAACTCAAAGAAGTAGTCGTAACGGCCTTTGGGATAAAAAGAGAGAAAAAAGCCTTGGGTTACTCCGTTAGTGAAGTGAGCAGTGAAGATATAGCAGGTAACGGTGAGATCAATGCCATCTCCTCCTTATCTGGCAAAGTAGCCGGAGTAAACATTGCGCAAACCACCGCTGGTCCAACAGGGTCAAAGCGGGTCATTATCAGAGGTATTAGTGAAGTTGATGGAGACAATCAGCCATTATATGTCATTGATGGTGTTCCTGTTGATAATTCAACCTTAGGTCAAGCCTCTCAATGGGGTGGATTTGATTTAGGAGATGGATTGTCGGACATAAACCCGGATGACATTGAGTCCATTTCCGTGCTCAAAGGAGCATCTGCGGCTGCACTTTATGGAACCCGCGCCTTGAATGGGGTCATCCTTATTACTACTAAGAGTGGCAGTAAAAACCGTAAGGGTCTTGGAGTAGAACTTAGTAACACAACTACATTCGATCAAATTTCAACCAGGTTAGATGAGCGTCAACTTATTTATGGTCAGGGTAGTAATGGGCGTTTACCAAGAGATGGGAATGAGGCGAGAAATGTAACATCTAATTGGGGGCCTCGGCTTAGCAATGATTTAACGATTGATCAATTAGACGGAACCACCAGGCCCTTTGTATTGATACCTGATAATGTCAAAGACCTCTTCAGAACGGGAAGAACATTTAATACTTCCTTAGCTGTTACCGGTGAGACAGAAAATTCCAGTATTCGGTTTTCAGTAGCCAACATAGATAATGAAGACATCCTTCCTAAAAGTGAGCTCAGAAAAAATTCATTCAGCCTCAGGGGCTCAACCAAACTTGCAGAGGTATTGACCCTGGATGCCAAAGTGAATTATATTACTGAAAACGTTAAGAATCGGCCTGCTTTAACGGATGAAGTAACTAATATTGGTAACGGTATTATTGGACTGGCGCCCAACTTTGATCAATCATGGCTGCAATATTATAAAGATGAAAATGGTCAATATGTGGACTGGACTGGTAATATTTTTAGGGCAAATCCTTATTGGACTATTAATGAAACATTCAATGAAAGTTTCAAGGACAGAATCATAGGTTTTGCTTCGCTCAAATATGATTTTAATGAAAAATTCAGTGCTGAAGTTAAAGGTGGCATAGATTACTATACCTTCAATCATCAGGAATTTTATAATGAATCAACACCAACCCGTGAAGGTGGCCTGATGTCAGAAAATACCATTGTGGTAAAAGAAACCAACTATCAGGGTATGTTGAACTACAGGACTGATATTGGCGATGACTTTTATGTCACTGCAAGTATTGGAGGCAATTTAACAGAGAATGACCTGAAGAGTACCAGGATTACGGGAACAGAGATTATTATTCCTGAGAAAGCCAGCCTGATTAATTTCAAAGAAAGCAAAATTGAGCAAAGTAATCCCCGAAAAAAGATTCATTCACTCTTTGGTTTTGGCCAGATAAGCTATAAGGAGTTCCTATTCCTTGATTTAACAGCCAGACAAGATTGGTCTTCCACACTTCCATCTGATAATAATTCTTATTTCTATCCATCCGTATCTTCAAGTTTTGTTTTGACTGAAGCCTTTAACATTGATTCGGATGTACTTACGTTCGCTAAACTAAGAACTTCCTGGGCTCAGGTAGGAGGGGATACGGATCCTTTTAGGTTGAATTTTACCTATAGTTTGACCGGCCGTCAGCATTTGGGACAAGCATTGGGGGCTATTTCCGGAACCGTATTACCAAATCCTAACCTTAAACCGGAAAGAACTAACTCCTATGAAATTGGAACAGACATTCGATTATTCAATGATAAAATTGGGCTGGATCTGACTTACTATAACCAGGTAACAAATGATTTGATCATGGCCCTTCCTGTTCCGGAAGTATCGGGTTATCAAAGTGCTGTAGTCAATGCTGGTGAACTGCGAAACAAAGGCCTGGAAATTTTACTCAATGCTACTCCCATTAATACAAATGGGTTTAGCTGGGATATATCTCTCAACTATGCTAGGAATAAAAATACAATAAGCAGCCTTCATGAGGATATCAAAGCAATCACCATTGCTGATGCGCGTTGGGCGGGGGTTAAAGTTGTTGCCAAAGAAGGAAGTGAATTTGGTTTGATCACCGGTAAAGGTTATCAAAGAGATGATACCGGAAATATTGTCCATGGGGCAGATGGCCTTCCCCTACCCACGGAGGAACCCATTGATTTGGGGAGCTCGCTTCAAGACTGGACAGGCGGAATGATCAATACTTTTTCCTATAAAGGTTTATCACTAAAAGTAGCCCTGGATGTAAAAGTTGGTGGTGATATTTTTGCGATCACAAATCTCACGATGTATTCTTCAGGTGCTCATTCCAATACCCTGGAAGGGCGCGATGGATGGAATGAATATGTGGCCGCCAATACCGAAGCCAGGGATGCCTGGATAGATGCCGGTAACAACCCTGACGATTTTGTGCCTTTACCAATAAGTGGTGGTTACATAGGCAAAGGAGTAGTTATCGCGGGACAGGATGATCAGGGAAATCCTATTTACGAAGAAAATACCATTGTGGTAAACCCAGCAAATTATTGGGGTTTTGTAGCCAGCAATATCCCGGAAGAGTTTGTCTATGATCTCACCTACGTCAAGCTTAGAGACCTTTCTCTTAGTTATAAATTGCCATCCAATCTATTGAAAAATTTACCTTTTCAAAGTGTCAAAATTGGTTTCGTAGGAAGGAATCTCTGGACCATATTTAAAAATGTACCGAACATAGATCCGGAGTCCACCTATAACAATGGAAACGGGCAAGGTTTGGAATACGGGTCTCTTCCAAGCAGGAGAAACTACGGATTTAATGTTAGCCTCAAATTCTGATCAATCTATCAAACAAGATATTATGAAAATCTCAAAATATATTCTATTAACATTTTTATGTGGCTTCATTGCCGTTGGCTGCACCGATGATTTTGAAGAAATCAATTCCGATCCACACGCCTATAACGATCTGGATCCGGGTATTCAGCTGGCCAAGGTACAATTGGATCTTTCAGGGAAAAGAGAGGAAGTTTGGCGCTATGACCTGGGGATATGCTCACCCATGGTCCAACACCTGGGTGGCTCCTGGTGGACCCAGCATGGTGGTCAGTACAGGATCGTTGAAAAGGAACATTGGTATTCCTTATGGGAGAATACTTATCCCAGGGATCTGAAAAATATTCAAAATCTCATTGACAGGACCTTAGATGATCCTGAAAATATAAACATCCATTCAGCTGCCAGAATTCTAAGAGTATATATCTATTCAAGATTAACAGACCTTTATGGAGACATTCCCTATTCGCAAGCGATAAAAGGATTTACAGATGGGATCTTGTTGCCCAGATATGATAATCAACAAGAGATCTACATTGATTTCTTCAAGGAGTTGGCGGAGGCTAATAATGCTTTTGATAACAACAGGTCTGATGTTTCGGGTGACTTGTTCTTTGAAGGGAATGTTGATAAATGGCGAAAATTTGGAAATTCCCTCCGATTGAGGTTAGGATTCAGACTACTAAAGGTTGATCCAACGGAGGCACAAAAGCAAGTGGAAGCAGCTATAGCGGGTGGTGTTATGGAGAGCAACGAAGATATCTGTATGATGCGCCACAGTGCTATTTCTTTTTTGGCTGATGAGAACAGAGGGAATGGAAGATCGCAAGTCTTTCATGCCTCACCAAATTCCGAAGGTTTCAGACTTACCAGGACATTCGTTGATCATATGACCAATACCGGTGACCCTCGCCTCAGAATTTACGGAGGTACTTATTTGGCCGATGGTACCGATATTTCAGAACATCTTATGATAGGCATAACTCCCGGTGCTATGTGGTGGAATGAGTGGTCAGATTTTGGAGATTTGTTTGACGCTGAAAATAATTACGTGGCCTATGTGCCACATGGCGTGAAACACGTTCAACCCAGCAGGTATGTTAGTGCTCTTGATGCCCCATTTTTTCACATGACCTATGCTGAGGTTGAATTACTTATGGCAGAGGCTGCCGTCAGAGGTTGGGGAACTGCCAATGTGGAGGCCCACTATCAAAGTGCATTAGACGCTGCGCTTAAACATGTTTCACATTATCCCGGTTCCCCAACTCTTTCTCAAACGACCATCGATGATTTTATAGCAGCCAATCCTTTACCACCAGATGATGAAGGCAAGATCAGGGTTATCAATGAGCAGATGTGGGTGAATTTTTTCCTGAATGGTGCTGAAGCTTATTCTAATTGGAGAAGAACCGGTTATCCGGAACTAGCACCATTTACCTCAGTGGAATGGTATTCCAGTGGTACAGGAGGAATAGTTCCAAGACGCTTTTTTTACCCTGAATTCGAAGCCCAAAATAATCCGGAGAATTACACAGATGCCGTTGGCCGACTTGGTGGTACGGATGATTGGTTGAAAAGAGTATGGTGGGATGTAGAATAAAAATTTCATGTTGAGTAACAAGAGCTAATGCCTTATGCCAATAAGATCTCTTAAATGAGGTTATTAGCTCTTTTCTTATATTCTCTTTAACAAAGACTTATTCAAAATACGCTTCAATTGAAACGTTTATCCTTATATTTTCTTTGTCTAATAGTTCTATTGTCTTCTTTGTCCTGTGATAAAGAAGCAATAGAACTTACTCTTAACATAGCAAACCTCGAGCTTGAGGAAGATACCTCCCAGGTTTTAAGAAAAACGATTCTCTTCTCAATTACACAAATGACTGACGCTTATATTAGTTATTGGGAAAGTGATAAGGGAGAAAATTCTGCTAGGGTTACCGAAGTTTCTGAGAGTGCACTGATCCATAAAATCAATGTGTTTGCGCTTAAAGAAAATCTCGAATATAATTTTCGAATAAATCTAGAAAATGGAGCATCTTATTATGAAAGCGAGGTTTTTTCCTTTCGTACTGGTACCATACCAGATTGGGTAAAGCACTTTTATGAGCCTGCCGAAAATAAAATTATAACACAGGAATCGGGTTACTTCATGTTTCATAAAATAGCTGCCCCATCATGTTTGATTATAACCAATCATCTGGGTGAGATAGTATGGTATAAAACCTCCAGGCACAATATTAAGGTGGCAAGATTTACAAAGCATGGAACATTGTTAACGTTAGAGGATGATCAGAATAACCCTTTCGCTTCAGGGAATATCATTTTAGAAACAACACTTGCCGGTGATACGCTTCTGTATTTACGTTATGGCCAGGGTGATTTTAGTAAAATTGCGCATCATGATGTGCAATTAACCCAACATAACGATATCATGTTCTTAACCGATGAACATGAAAATGGTTTGCCAGGTGATGGCATCTTGGTACTGGATAGGTCCGGACAAAAAAAATGGGAATGGTCAAGCTTTGATGTTTTTAAGGAAATTGATGCAAAAAAATATGTTCAACCCTGGTCCAATTCGATATTTCAGGATGAAGATGGCCATTATCTTGTTTCATTCAGAAAGTTATCACAAGTATGGAAAATACATAATGTATCGGGCAATGTAATTTGGAAGCTAGGGCAGGGTGGGGATTTTCAGTTATCGCAGGAAGCACAATTTCAATATCAGCATTATGCGCATATCAATGATAAGGGACATTTAATGTTGTTTGACAATGGAAGTACGGATCGGCCTCAATCGAGAATATTGATACTTTCACCCGACCAACCAAGAAGGGAAGCAAGGCTTATTCATAGTGTTGACCTACCCGCAGACCTTTTTTCACCTATTATGGGAAGTGCTGCTTTATTGCCTGACAATGATTTTTTATGTGTCAGTTCTACCCAGGGCACCATATTGAAGTTAGATAGATCCGGTGCTGTAAAATGGAAAATGAAAGCTAACGACAGAGTTTACAGAGTTGAGTATATTGATCAATTATTTAAATAAGAAACGCAGAATGCCAGAACCCAAACCCAAAGCGTTGAGAGTCGCTTCCATAGATGCATTTCGTGGTATGACCATTCTTACCATGATATTTGTGAATGAATTGGCAGGAATTTCAAACATACCTGATTGGATGAAACATGCGGCTGCCGAAGCTGATACCATGACCTTTGTTGATCTGGTGTTTCCAGCTTTTTTATTTATAGTAGGCATGTCTATACCTTATGCTATCGCCGCAAGGGAAAGAAGAGGTGAAGGTAAGTTGAAGATTTTTGGGCACATTTTACTCAGAAGCGTTTCTCTGCTTATCATTGGTGTTTTCATGGTTAATACGGAATCCGGCTATAATCAGGAAGTAATGAGTATTTCCATTTATTTATGGGCACTTATTATGTATGTATGTGTGATTCTGATCTGGAGTCACTATTCCAAAGGTATTCCTCAATGGCAAAAATATACACTAAGATTGTTGGGTATCCTCGGACTTTTAATACTTTTTATTCTTTATAAAGGTGGGGATGGTAGTGGTGCCATGCAACCTCAATGGTGGGGGATCCTGGGATTGATTGGCTGGGCATATTTCTTTACATGTCTGTTTTATTTGCTGTTCAAAACTGATATGATTGCTTTACTGACTTCACTTGGATTCTGTATTGCCTTTTATTTGCTTATGAATATCAATGGCCTTGAACCTTTCCCTAGTTACCTGGCATGGCTGCAGGGTCAATCTGGCAATGCATCTCATACAGCTATTACACTTTCAGGCTTGATTGTGAGTATTTTGTTTTCCAGGGGACTCAAAAATCAGCACAAACATTGGATCCTTTATATTTTAGGTTTTGCCTTATTCTTGTTTATCGCCGGGTTTTTGTTAAGACCATTGCACGGGATTTCCAAAATACACGCTTCACCTACCTGGAGCCTTTACAGTGCAGGATTTTGTTGTCTGATTTTCCTGCTTATGTACTTGATACTGGATGTTTTGGGCTGGAAAAGGTGGTTTAAGTATATTGAACCTGCTGCATCCAATCCACTCCTTATTTATATTTTGCCCTATATCCTTTATGCTCTTCTTGGATTTATTGGGATAGCCATAAAGCCGGATTTCATGTCGAGCGGAGTTTTAGGTATCTTCTGGTCACTCTTGTTTTCAATAGTCATGATGATTTTGGTAGCCTTATTAAACAAGATCAACATAAGACTACGACTTTAAAAGCATGCTATTTAAGATTACACATTTTTTCAACTCATAACTCAAAATTCAAAACTAAATAATCTGCCCTCTTTGCCTTACTGTCTCAAAAATGGCAATTCCGGCTGCGACAGATACATTCAGTGAGGCGATATTTCCGTGCAATGGTATTTTTGCACATGCGGAGGCCAACTTTAAGTATTCGGGCGAAATACCATTTTCTTCCGAGCCAAGCAAAATGGCTACAGGCTGGTTAAGATCTGACGCATAAATTAATTGATCTGTTTTTTCCGTACAGGCTAAAACATGAACACCACTGTCTTTCAGATATTGAATAGTGCTTTTTAAATTATGCTCTCTGCAAACAGGGAGGAAATTTAGTGCACCCGCAGAAGTTTTCATGGCATCACTGGTGATCTGTGCATTTCCTTTATCGGGAACCACCAAAGCATCTACACCAGCGCATTCCGCAGAACGGGCTATAGCACCAAGGTTTCTAACGTCCGTAATTCTATCCAACAGTATAATAAAGGGTGATTTACCCTTTTCAAAACATGCATTGATAATATTATCCAAAGAAGCGTAGGTAATGGCAGATAAAAAACAGATGGCCCCTTGGTGATTTTTTCTTGTGATCCGGTTAAGCTTTTCAATGGGGACTTTCGTAAATGGGATCTTATGGCTGGAAGCAATGGAGACTAATTCACTGATCAGCTCATTTTTTAATCCTTTTTGGATCAGTAATTTTTCAATTTCTTTTCCGGCTCTGATTGCCTCAATGATGGCCCTCGTGCCAAAAATAATCTCCTGCTTGTCATAGCTTGGAGCTTTGTCGTTTCTTATATACCCTTTCTTCCTTTTCTCCATAAATCTACCGTTTGATACCAATACCTCTCGAAGCTTCTGCTTCGCACTAATTCATAGTGATTAGCGGTGAATAAATTTTTTACTTTGGCAAAGGTAAATTTAAGTTTTGGAAAATTTTCTTTTTTATTGAAGATCCAGGTTTCGGCATTGTCGGTTCTATAAACTTCATCAGGCTGACCAAATATCATAAAGATCATTCCCTGGTCTGTCTTCCAACCTTCTTTGTAGTGTGTAAACAAGCGATTGGCCTTTTCGACGTGATTGTAATAGTTTCGAATAATGGTTTTTGCCCTGTCACGGGATTTTGTCATTTTCCACCAATAACTGTCCAATGCTTCCTTTTTATCAGTCACGTTTTGTAAGCTTTTAAATTCCAATCCCGTACTTATATAGATGAGCGGATTGATCAAATCATCTATCCTTGCTAGTTTAGGATAATATTCATTGGTAATTCTAATAGCCATCCCTTCCAATTTGGTTGTATCCTTTTGAAAAAAATAAAGGCCTTCATCATTTAGGTTAAAAGGTTGATTGGTGTTGATCGTAAAGACAGAATCTATCTCCATATTTTTTTTGCTGGCGGTTCTTCTCTCAGACATTGGTAAATCCGCCGGTGTAAAATCGAAAGCATACTTAAAACAGTATACCTTATCCGTTGTGCTCAGCAGTGGTTTCAAGGTCAGATTCTGTTGAGTTGTTGCATAACTGGTGAATAACGGAAGATCACCCTCAAAGAATAGAAGATCTGTTTTAGAGAATGATTGCTCATTCTTTATTGGTATATCAAAGAAAAATTGCCTTTTTGTCTTTATGTTTTGCATGTAAATTTCCACTAACAAACCTTCACCAGTCCAGGGAATATCCAGTTGATAATGGAAATGGTTGTCTTCTCGTTTTAAAAACTGATCCTTTGTGATGATTTGAGATGAGCTTACTTTCCCATGATAATTGTTGCGTGTTTTATAGCTTAATTCGTAGTCATCTTCCAATTCATTTTCACCTCTTTCCAAACCGATCTTCAGGAAAAGTACCGCCTTGTCGTCATCTGCCGCGTAGGCATATTGGAGATGTACTTCAGATTTTGAATCATACTTATAGGAGAGGTTTACTTTTGTAAGATCCTGAGCATCCAAGATCGAAACGGTCATTGTCAAAAGAAAGAAAAACAATGAAGTAGATTTTAACATTGGAGAAAGAATAAGGTTGTTCAAGTTTTTACAGCATATTTCCCCAATAAAATTAACAAAAGAGATCGGAACGAAAAAACAGAGTTGATTTGAAATCCTTGTAGTTTTCTTAAATTGACAATTGCTATTTATTAATAATTCATATCTCCTTTCTGATTATATTCGATTAATTTTGCCCGTGTTGAATGATAAGGGTTCAAATGTATAATGGGATCATTATATGTACTGGCTTCCATACACAAACATTTTATGGCTACCTATACTACTGAAATTACTTCCGATAAAATTGTATCTGATAACCCAATACATCAAAGATTGCTTAGAGCCTATTACCTGGCTCAACCTTATGTAAAGGGTAAATTATTGGAACTTGGATGTGGAGAGGGAAGAGGAGTCGAGCTTTTATCCCCTTTGGCGGAGGAATATCTGGCACTCGATAAAATTGAAGAAATAATCCAGAAATTAAGCAAAACTTATCCAAAGGTTCGGTTTCAGCAAGCCGTATTCCCTCCTTTTGAAAATGTACCAGACAATGAGTTTGATTGGATAGTAAGTTTCCAGGTTATTGAACATATAAAGAATGACAAACTTTTTTTGGAGGAAATCCATAGAGTGCTCAAGCCAGGCGGCAAAGCTTTGATTACCACACCCAATATTAAAATGACATTGACTAGAAACCCATGGCATATTCGGGAATATACCGCTCAGGAATTATCCGACCTTGTTAAAAGTGTTTTTGGTAATGTTGAAATGAAGGGGATAACAGGAAATGAAAAAGTAATGGAGTATTATGAAATGAATAAAAAATCGGTCAGAAAGATAACAAGATTTGATATTTTTAATTTACAGTATCGCCTGCCGGCCGCACTTCTCAGGATTCCATACGATATTTTGAATAGAATGAACAGAAACTCATTAAAGAGTTCTGACAATAGTTTGGTGAGCTCCATTCACCAGGAAGATTATCTCCTCTCAGACGACCCGGATAACAGCCTGGATCTTTTTTGCATAATGGAGAAGGTATGATTTTAGACGACATTAAGTTAAGCCTTTGGGTATTAGGTTTGAGGTATCGGATGATCTTCGTACAGACCAAAAACGTGCTAAAAGCTGAGATCTGACACCTGAAGGCTTTATTGGCTAAATGGTATTTATAAAATATTAAAAAAGTTGACTGAAAGTGGAAATTTCCCGTATATAAAAGGGTTGTCCGATCCAAAGAGCGAATTGAATGTCTGAGACGAATACTAAAAGTGGAAATGTAGTAGATTTCAATATCCTGAAAAGGCTTTTTACTTTTGTGAAGCCCTATATTGGGAAGTTCTACTTTCTCATTTTTCTGACCGTATTTCTTGGTGTGCTTGCCCCTGCCAGGCCGTACCTTATCCAATTAACTGTAGACAATCACATCGCTACCGGAGATATGCATGGGTTGATCAATATGATCATTTTAATGGTTGCATTGTTGATTTTTCAAGCCATTGTTCAATATTCACATACCTATTTGTCCGGTTGGTTGGGACAAAATGTGATTAAAGACATTCGCATCAAACTGTACGATCACCTCATCAATTTAAAGTTAAAATTTTTCGATAAGACACCCATTGGAAGATTAGTTACCAGGAATGTTTCCGATATAGAAACACTTTCTGAAGTCTTCAGTCAGGGACTGGCAGCCATGATCGGAGATCTGTTACAACTGGTCTTCATCCTCGGAATCATGTTTTGGACAGATTGGAAATTGACTTTGGTTTGCCTGTCAACATTGCCGTTGCTGTTGATCAGTACTTATGTATTTAAGGAAAAAGTGAAAGTGGCCTTCAACAGGGTACGGAATGCGGTAGCCAATCTCAACTCATTTGTGCAGGAACATATTACCGGGATGAACATTGTGCAGATATTTAATAGCGAGGAGAGTGAATATGAAAAGTTCAAAGAGATCAACCGTGAACACAAAAGAGCTAATTTGCGCTCGGTACTATACTATGCAGTGTATTATCCTGTTGCGGAAGTAATTCAGGCCATGGGTATTGGATTGTTGATCTGGTATGGTGCAAGAGGTGTCATGCATGAAGGTGTCACACTTGGAGTTATCATTGCGTTTATCATCTATATTCAGATGTTTTTCAGACCGATTCGAATGATTGCTGACAGGTTCAATACATTGCAAATGGGAATTGTAAGTTCAGACAGGATCTTTAAGTTATTGGACAATCAGGATCATATACCCAACGACGGGACCTATAGCACCGATAATTTGACAGGAGATGTCAGCTTTAAGGACGTGTGGTTTGCGTATAATGATGAAGAATATGTACTGAAGGGCATTTCTTTTGATGTAAAGGCAGGAGAAACGGTGGCGCTTGTGGGAGCAACAGGTGCAGGCAAATCTTCCATTATCAATCTGCTGAGCCGTTTTTATGATATCAATAAAGGTAGCATTTGTGTTGATGGAAGAGACATCCATGATTATGAACTTTCAGCTTTACGAAATAATATCGGTGTTGTGCTACAGGATGTGTTTCTATTTTCTGACTCCGTTGCGAATAACATAACGCTGGGCGATACATCGATCAGCAGGGCTAAAATTGAGGAAGCAGCAGCGTTAGTTGGTGCCAAAAGATTTATCAAAAAGCTTCCGGATGGATTTGATTTCAACGTGATGGAACGAGGCAGTACCTTGTCTGTCGGACAAAGGCAATTAATTTCATTTGTTCGTGCCATGGTATACGACCCGAAGATCATTGTGTTGGATGAAGCCACTTCTTCTGTTGATACTGAAACAGAGGAAATGATCCAGGAAGCCATTGAAAAGCTAATGAAAGACCGGACAGCCATTGTAATTGCGCATAGACTTTCCACGATCCAGAAGGCTGATAAGATCATTGTTCTGGACAAGGGTGAAATCAAAGAGCAAGGAACACATGAGGAGTTGCTCGCCTTGAATGGTTACTATACACAACTTCATAAGATGCAGTACAAGGAGGTTGTTTAGACCAAATATGATTATTGACAGACAAATGTTCATTGTCTACCATTGATACCTACCAATCTCTTTTTGTTCTGGTTTATCTTTAATGCCATTAGGGTAAGCCCTTAGCTATCAGGTTTCTGGTATCAGATAATCTTTTGGCAGGCTAAAAACATCATAAAGGCTGAAGCCGGATACCTAATACCTGAAAGCTTTTATCATATTCTTTAAAAAATGGCATTAATTTATCATTCAACATTTTTCGGAAATTTATCATCATATCACCTGACAGAATACTTTCTGCAAAAAATACTGAAGTACTAATTCAGGTTTTTTTTAATAGTAAATCTTGTCAGAAGCTGGGAAATTGCATTTTTCTTGTATTCAAATGTGCCGTATGAAAAGTGTGAAATACCTGTCAGCCCTGTGTGTTGTGTTACTTCTTGCCAATGTTTGTCAAGCCCAAATGAGGACCAATGGTAAGAAACTCAAAAAATTTGCCTGTCCGATCATTGATGGAAGTAAGGGCCAAAACCTTGGGATCGGAGGTAAGTTGGGCGATCCTTATGGTTTAACGATGAAACTTTATTTACCCAAGAAGTTTGCATTTGAATTGGTGGCAGGAAAGACTTTTGGAAGTTTATACAATCAGGCCAATCAACGTATTTTTGAAGATAACCCTCCTGTGGATGCGGAAGTAGTAACCTATCTTAGTCACAATACCAATAAGTCTATGGCATTTCAAGCCAGACTAGCATATCATTACTCTGTTCCGGGTTATAGCAATTTGGATTGGTATATGGCCGCAGGATTTCAATATAGATATTTTCAAATAGAGTACATTTATCAATTTGAAAATAGCAACCCGGTTCAAATAGATATTGGAAGCGTTATCAGCGACTTGAACGGATACGGTCCTGAGGCTGCTATTGGTATTGAATTTTTAATTCCCACCATGCCATTGACTTCCTTCGCAGAAGTTGGTTTTTTTGCAGATATTAATAATCAAGGTGCCCCGCTTAAGTTTTTTGGAGGCCTTGGACTGCGATACAACTTCTTCTTATAAATGAACAAAAAAATAGTTTTTGCTATCTCACTTACTATACTGGGTGCGGTCGCAATTTTCATGTATTCCTATTTGGGTGGCTGGAATGAGGTGCAAGTGAGCCTCAGGGAGGTCAATGACATTAGGATGGTTGGCCAACCATTCAAAGGTTCAGCTACGAGTGATACTTTGAGAACCATATTTTTAAGCGCTAAGGAAGTGATAGGGAAGCAACAGGAAGGGACATTGGCCATTTTATACTACAAGGATGTAGACAAAGAAAATAATGAAATCGATTGCTTTGCAGGGATTATGGTGGACAAAGATTCAGAACTGAATGTCCCGAATTTCGAGATTAAAACTTTTCAGGTCAGCAAAGTGATCAGAGCCTATTTCGAAGGTCATCGCCTTGTTACACCTGATCCCTCAACCATTAATCAAAAAATACGGGACTTTGCACAATCCCAAAACCTGAACTTGCAACCAATCTTCATCGAAAAGTATTTTTCAGATCATGCCATTGAAGTAATTCATTTGGTGGAAGATTAAGGCAGACTATTCAAAATTCAACAGCCACTTCGATCAAACAAGATGTACTGACACACTGAAGGTGTCTGACATCGATGATAGCCTGAAAGATTCAGGAAGTTCAATTCAAAATTCATAACTCAAAACTAAAAATTAAGAACTGTTACTGTTGCTACTCTTCCACTTCATCAGCCTGGAGCTGCTTGTCATAAAGTTCTTTATAGACACCATTGGAAGCCAGTAGCGATTCGTTTGTGCCCTGCTCTATAATTCGGCCATTGTCCAAAACAATTACTTTGTCTGCTAGTTTGGCTGAAGAAACCCTGTGTGAAATAATGATCGATGTTTTTCCAATCATAATCTTCTTGAGGCTGTTAAGAATAGCATTTTCTGTCTTGGTATCAACAGCTGAAAGGCAATCGTCTAGAATAAGTATTTGAGGATCTCGGACCAATGCCCTGGCTATGGACACGCGTTGTTTTTGACCTCCGGAAAGACTTATGCCTCTTTCACCAATTCTTGTATCAAAGCCATCTTTGAATTGGGAAATATTATCAAACAGATCGGCATCTTTGGAGGCCTGTACAATTTTTTCTTCGGGCAGATTTCCGTTTCCAAAACCAATATTGTCTTTGATTGTATCTGAGAAAAGAAAAACATCTTGCGGAACATAACCAATCTGCTTTCTAAGATTGGAAAGATCGTAATCCTGAATATCAACATCATCGATGTAAATGGCACCTGATGTGCTATCGAACATTCTTGGTATTAGATTTGCCACAGTACTTTTCCCTGATCCGGTAGTCCCAATGATAGCCAATGATTCACCTGGGTTAACTGAAAAAGAAACTTTATCAAGGGCTTCGATACCAGAATCTTCATAAACAAATCCTACTTCATCAAAGGTTATTTTCCCCTGAATTGGTTTTTGAACGTTTTGTCTGGAAACAATATCCGTCTTGATGTTTAGAAATTCGTTGATTCTTTCCTGGGAAGCTTCAGCTCTTTGAATGATACTGGTCACCCATCCAAGCGCAGTTACAGGCCATGTTAAAATATTAACATACATGATAAATTCAGCAATATTCCCAAAGGTAATAGTACCATTGATCACCTGGGTCCCTCCAATAAAAATTGTAAGGATTACACTAAGCCCAATTAATGACATGATGAGCGGGAAGAATAAGGCATTAACAAAAGTAAGTCTTAATGATTTATCTTTATACGTACTGCTTTCCTTCGCGAATTCCTGAACCGAACTATTTTCTCTGACAAATGCCTTCAGAACCCTAACACCGGAAAAGGCTTCCTGAACATAAGTTGACAAACCGGACAAACTTCTTTGGATCTCCTCAGACCTTCGGTTCATAATGTCACTTACATAATAAATACTAATGGAAAGGATAGGAAGTGGCAGCAATGAGTAGAGTGTGAGCTTGGCATTGACCAGGAACATAATGGGGATGACCATAAGAAACAGTGAAATCAGGTTAATGCCGTACATAATTGCCGGACCCAGGTACATTCTTACCTTGCTCACATCTTCTGAAATTCTTGCCATGAGATCACCGGTATTGTTTTTCCTGTAAAAACTCAATGGAAGCGTTTGATAATGTGCATAGATTTCGTTTTTCAGATCATATTCAATATGCCTTGACATGACGATCACCGTTTGCCTGACCAGAAAGAGGAAAGTTCCCCGGAGGAGTGCCATCACCAAAATGGCCAACGCACAGATGACAATATTGAAAATGAATATACTTCCAAAATGTTCCTGAATATCAAATCCGTCAAACATATTATTCAGGTACACGTCGGCGGTAATGATATCAACTGAATATCGGACCACTTGTGCCGGGATAATGACAAAAATGTTTGAAATGATGATGAAAATTGTCCCCAATAAAAGGAGATATTTATACTTAAATAAGTATTTGTTTAGATGCTTAAGTTCTTTCACTAAAGGTAAGAAACGGGTTAATTTTTAAATTGTTTTGCTACTTTTGCAAAATTGAAATACTCGCGGAAAAACACTAGATTTGCGATATTTTTCGAGTAAACAATAAACATTTATAAACCCACAAAGATAACGAAACGATTGAAATGTCTGAGGTAAAAGAAATAGAAAGCGCAGAGGAAATTTCAGTGTTTGAAGAAATTTCAAGGCTGGGCCATGAGCAGGTTATGTTCTGCCATGACGAACCAACCGGATTAAAAGCAATCATTGGTATACACAATACGGTGCTGGGCCCTTCCTTGGGAGGTACCAGAATTTGGAATTATGCATCGGAAGAAGAGGCGTTGAGAGATGTGCTTCGCCTGTCAAGGGGGATGACCTTTAAAAATGCTATCTCCGGACTTAACCTTGGCGGCGGCAAAGCTGTTATTATTGGGGATGCTGCTAAAATAAAGTCTGAGGCACTACTTAGAAGATTTGGCAGGTTCGTAGATGATCTTGGAGGGAAATACATCACGGCAGAAGATGTCAATATGAAAACAAGTGATATTGAATACGTGGCCATGTCTACCGAGCATGTAACTGGTTTGCCAGAAGTGATGGGTGGCGGTGGAGATCCTTCTCCTGTAACAGCCTATGGGACTTATATGGGTATGAAGGCAGCTGCGAAGAAAGTATATGGAAGTGATAACCTCGAAAACAAAAAAATTACTGTTCAGGGAGTTGGGCAGGTTGGAACCTATTTGGTGGAACGCCTGAGAAAGGAGGGAGCCGAGGTATTTATCAGCGATATCTCCGATAGCAAATTGCAGAAAGTAGCCGAGGAATTTGGTGCAAAAGTAGTTTCACAGGAAGACATCTACGATATGGATGTTGATATCTATGCTCCCTGTGCTTTGGGTGCCACACTCAACGATGATACCATTAGTCGCTTAAAGTGTAAAGTAGTGGCTGGGGCGGCCAATAATCAATTGGCTGATGAGCAAATACATGGCAGAATGTTGATAGAAAGAGGTATTACATATGCACCGGATTTTCTGATCAACGCTGGTGGAGTCATGAATTGTTATGCTGAGTATCAAGGCGGCTATAAAAGAGAAAAGGTATATCAGAAAGCTGAAACAATTTACAACATTACGCTTGATATTCTTAATAAGGCGGAAAAAGAAGATATCACGACACAAGAAGCAGCTTTGAAACTTGCCTTGAAAAGGATAACAGATATGGGAAATGTCAAACTTGCTTACTAAAGCCGGGAGACTTTAATGATAGGCTTTGTGTTGACAAATAATGAGAATAACGGTTTCCCTTGCGGAAACACAGTTTCAAAATAGCATTTATATAATCAAATAAATAAACCGTTCTTTTAATTGTTGGTATGCTTAACAGGAGATCTTTGAGGGTAAAGGCGCTGCAAAACATTTATGCGTTTGATCAGTGCCAAAAGGCAAACTATGAATTGGCACTGGAAGAGATCAAGGCAGCTTTTGCGCCTGATTTAAATTCGATGGAAGAACAGAATTTAGGCCTTCTGGAAGAGAATAAGAAAAATGCACAAAGGATCTTTAGGGAAAATTTTAATCACTTAAAGATCGACATACAGGAGGGTGGAGAAATCGAGCCGGTTATTAGATCTGCTGTTGATCACGCTTTTCGTTTTTATAATGAAAATGGAGCTAAGGATAAAAAGTTTCTGAAAAACCTGATGGTAACAGAGGCTGAAAAAGTCAATAACCGTTATCTGTCCGTGTTGTTATTATTGGCAGAATTTGGCTCATTGGCTTCGGGAGATAGATTTAAGAAACCGGAAAAGTTTCGGAGTATTAATTTATTGAATAATAAAGTCATCAAAGCCATCAATGATGACTCAGCAATTCAACAGGAGGCTATCCGAAAGAACATCAGTTGGTCGAACCATGGTGCAGAAGTGCTTCACTGGTACAGAGATTTACTTTCAAAAGATGAGACATTTCTTGAATATCAAAAAATTTCTGACCCGGGTCTGGAAGATGATAAAAATATAATTAAACACATTACTAAAAACCTCATCTTTAAGCACGAAACGATTCAATTGTTCTTTGAGGAGATTGACCTCTACTGGGAGGAAGACCGGGCTATTGTTAAGAGTATGGTACTAAAGACCATAAAATCTGTCGAAGTAGCTGAAGATGGTACATCAGAACTTGAACAAAGTCAGCTATCCTACAATTGGGAAGATGATCGGGATTTCTTTGAAAAACTATTTTTAGAGACTATTGCAAATGATTCTGATTATGAAGAGAAAATCGCAGTAAAAGCTAAGAATTGGGATATAGACAGATTGGCACTTATTGATAAAATTATTATTAAGATGGCCATTTGTGAAATGATAAATTTTCCCAGTATTCCGGTAAAAGTGACCATTAATGAATATATTGAGCTATCTAAGAACTACAGCACACCGAAGAGCAAACAGTTTGTTAATGGAATACTGGATGTATTAGCAGAAGAGATGATGGCAGAAGGGTTGGTTAAAAAAAGCGGAAGAGGTTTAATCGATAATAAATAAATAAACTAAAATGAGTAAATCATCAAATACCCTATTGGCATTTTTGGCAGGCGCTGCCACTGGTGCATTATTGGGAATATTATATGCACCTGACAAAGGGTCCAATACAAGGGACAAATTGAATTATAACCTGGATAAGTATAGAAAGAGATTAGAGGAATTCATCAATGATTTGATAGAAGGGAAGAATATTCCTGACTCATTGGCCAAAACTGAAAGTCAGAAAGTAATTAATGACGCCAAGGAAAAAGCAGAAAAACTCCTCGGAGATGTTGATGAGCTAATAGGTCAGATAAAAGGAACCGAAGCACATAAAGAATAAATGAGAAAAGTTACACTAATTGAGGGAGATGGGATTGGCCCTGAAATTACCGAGGCCATTTGTCGGATTTTTGAAGCCGCTAAGGTGCCTATCGAGTGGGAAAGAGAGAATGCAGGTCAAACAACGCTGGCAGAAAGAGGTGAGCTTATACCTGAATCATTGATTGAATCGATTACAAGGAACCAGGTTGCACTGAAAGGCCCGATTACCACACCGGTGGGGAAGGGTTTCAAGAGTATCAATGTTCAATTAAGGAAAACATTTGATCTCTATCAGAATGTCCGCCCCTGCAAAACTACTCAGGGAGTTGACTCAAAGTTCGACAACGTGGATATTGTGTTGTTCAGAGAGAACATTGAAGGATTGTATTCCGGTATTGAGTTTTATGATGATCGATTGGAAATGTCGGATTCAATTGCCAGGATTACCAAGAAAGGTTGTGAAAGAATTGTGAAGGCAGCATTTGATTACGCTCAAAAATACGGGAGGAATAAAGTGACCTTGGTTCACAAAGCCAATATCCTTAAAGGAGCAGGAGGTTTGTTTTTAAATGCTGGAAAGGAAATAGGAGAAAATTATCCCGACATTGTATTTGATGATAAGATCATCGACAACATGTGTATGCAATTAGTGATCAAACCAGAGCAGTTTGGTGTTGTAGTGACTACCAACCTATTTGGAGATATTTTATCCGATCTCTGTGCAGGTCTGGTTGGAGGATTGGGTGTTGTGGCAGGAGCGAATATAGGAGATGATGTAGCGATTTTTGAAGCAGTACACGGATCTGCCCCTGATATTGCAGGGAAAGGCATTGCAAATCCAACAGCATTGTTAAGATCTGCTGTTATGATGTTATATCATATTGATTTGTCTGAGTATGCTGAGAGAATTGATGCTGCTTTAAATAACACGCTGAAGAATAAGATTGATTGCACAGGTGACCTTGGAGGAAATGCCAATACGGAACAATTCACACAAAAAATTATTGAAAACTTGAATTGATTACGTTTAATTACGTTATAATCTTACTTAATTTGTATAAGATACTATCATCGAATACAACAACTTATAATTTAAATAGTTAAGACATGAAAAGAATCATTTCACAAATTGCCGGTCTCGCAATGGTGATGGCAGTTATGATGGCATGCAGCAATGCCCAAACAGAAGAAAGATTGGCAGCATTGGAAGAGCGAGTGGCTAAACTTGAGGGCAACTCAAGTACAGCATCGAATAACAAACCTGAAATATCTTCACTAGCCGCAAACGTATCAACCGAGGAGGTAGAAGGCCCGGTACCGGTCTTTAAGTTTGAAAAGGAAGAGTTTGATTTCGGTACGGTCAAAGCCGGCGAAATTGTGAACCATACTTTTAAGTTTACAAATGTAGGTGAAGCTCCTTTGATTATTCAAAGTGCTACCGCTTCTTGTGGTTGTACTGTACCTCAAAAACCGGATAAACCAATTGGAGTAGGGGAAACTGGTGAAATTGTGGTTCAGTTTGACAGTAAGAACAAGTCAGGTGCTCAAAGTCCAACTGTTACGGTGACTGCCAATACCAATCCTAAAGTAACAAGATTGAAATTAAAAGGAACAGTAACGGCTGCAGCAAAATTGCCTGACGGACCTGTAAGAAAATAATATATTTTAGACCCTAAATTTAGCAATGCAAACATTTATTTTATTACAAGCTTCCAATGGCGGCGGAGGTGCTTGGGGCAATTTAATTTTGTTCGGAGGAATCGCCATTATCTTTTACTTTTTTATGCTTAGGCCACAGCAAAAAAAGCAAAAGGATCAAAAGAACTTCCTGGGAAGCATCAAAAAAGGAGATGTAGTTGTTACCGTAGGAGGTATCCATGGCAAGATCCTGACCATTGAAGAAGATTATGTTGTTTTGGAAGTTGATAAGGGAGCAAAAATAAAATTTGAAAAATCTTCAATTTCACTGGAAGCTAGTAAAAAGTATGCTGAAAAATCTAAGTCATAAAAAAGATATTGAACATACTTAGCAACATATTAAATTGGCTCAGTAAATCAAATACATCGAGTCAAAATGAAAAATGGAAGGTAGTGGTACTTTGTCTTGTGACGGCCACTACCTTTTGGTTTTTAAATGCTTTGAATAAGGATAATTATACAACAAAGATCAATTATCCCATTCAGTTAAAATTTGAAAATAGCAGTGACAGCCTTGTCACAGTGGCGTCTCCTCCGGAAAAGCTATCACTTGATGTCTCAGGAAGGGGGTGGAACCTCTTTAGAAAAACATTTTGGTTCAATTTTAATCCAATCGTCATTGACCTGAAATCTCCGGCAGATGTTAAGTTTCTGACAAAGGATGACCTACAACCAATTGCCGATGATCAGCTTGCGGATCTAAAGGTGAATTATGTGATTGATGATACCATTTTTTTTAACGTTGAGAGAAAAAAAACCAGGAAGGTATTGGTACATGTTCATGAGGAAAGTATTTCGACCGAAAGTGATTTTCATGTTATCTCCTCGGTAAATATTGTGCCTGACTCAGTCATGATCGAGGGGCACAGTTCCTTTATTGAGCAACTTTCAGATACTTTGGTATTGAAAATCGATGACAATGATATTGATCAGGATTTCGATGATCGAATATCTACCAACATTTTTAATAACGATATTGTAAAAGTGCATCCTGAAAATGTTGATATTTCGTTTGAAGTTGATGAATTTAAACAGCGCACTATTTCCTCCGCATTTGAAATGATGAATTTCCCTCAGGATAGTACGTTGAATCTGAGTGATACATTGATCAATATCAATTTTAAAATTGGGGACAGACTCCTGAATCAACTGGATGAAAGGGAGTTCAGAATTT
This sequence comes from Splendidivirga corallicola, assembly GCA_030442035.1. Lineage (GTDB taxonomy): Bacteria > Bacteroidota > Bacteroidia > Cytophagales > Cyclobacteriaceae > Splendidivirga > Splendidivirga corallicola. The sequence continues at coordinate 1,283,365 of JAUJEA010000001.1, read as the reverse complement.
TAGCTGATTTCAAAAACCTGAATCCAATAGACTCAATCTTACCATTGAAAATGATACAGGTGCCGGATATTGTCAGGGATGTCACACTACAACCGGACACAATAAAAATCATGTATGGAAAAATTCCCTAAGCAGATAGGTATTACCGGTGGTATCGGCTCGGGAAAAAGTTTGATCTGCAAGGTATTTAATTGTTTAGGTGTACCCATTTATGATGCGGATACCAGGGCCAAATGGTTGATGAGCCATAAGAGAGAATTAATTGAATCAATAAAAGAAACTTTTGGACCTCAGTCTTATTCTGAAAGTGGTGATTTAAATAGACAATACCTGGCGGCCAATGTTTTTTCGGACCAGGATAAATTACAACAACTCAATGGATTGGTGCATCCCGCGGTTGGAGAAGATTATAAAGAATGGGTAGGTAAGCATGGTAGCTCGGCGTATGTAATCAAAGAGGCAGCCCTGTTATTTGAGTCCGGTTCATATAAATCCCTTGACACCGTTATTACCATTTATGCACCGGTCGCTTTAAGAATCAAGCGTACACTTATGCGTGACACCCAAAGAAATGAAAAGGAAGTGCTGGCTATAATTGACAAACAGCTACCGGAGTCGGAAAGGCAAGCAAAAGCGGATTTCACAATCAAAAATGATGATACTACCTTGGTTCTTCTCCAGGTATTAAAGCTTCACGAAAAATTTATGGATTAAAGCAGACCAGTTTTTACCTTTCTTAACAAAATTCAGGTAGTCGGATTTGGTCAGTGTAGAATTTCATTCGTTTGTGGGATCTTTCCATCAACTCTATTTTTTCGATTTCATCTCGCTTGTGGTTATAAAAGACCTCCACATAGAAATTTTTTAAAAGGTACAGGTTGATTTTATAACCATAGTAGCGAATAGCCACTATGAAAGTTCCTTCCCTGTACAGGAGGTTTATTTTATCTTGTAGAGAAAGTCCGGCAAATATCGGAGGCGACATAATTTGTTAATAACTATTTCCCTTTAAACGAAGAACAACTTAAGAAAATTGAAAAAAAATAAAAAATTCATTCGCTTCATATTCATACGTGAATACCTTGAAAAAGGCTAATGTAAAGAGTCATTAGGTATCAGTACCTCTGCGCTTCTAACGCTATTGCAAAAAAGATAACTTGGAGGGAATGTTGAGTTTTAAATTATGAATTTTGAATGAATGACAAATTACGATTGATGTCAAAAAGTGACAGAACTTCAACACTTAAATACATCAACACCCCAACACAATTTCAGACAGTACCGATGTCAGACACCTTGATGGTGTCAGTACATCTTGTTTGATCGAAGTGACTGTTGAATTCTAACTGAATTACGAATGACAAATTCCGATTGTAACAAAACTTTAACACTTCAAACCCAATGTCATTAACTTAAGCCTTATTGAACAGAAGACGTCATTCCTGCGCAAGCAGGAATCTCATTTTTAGAAGTTTAAGCCTGATTGGGATTCCTTATCAAATATTGCTTGATCTAAAAAATTTAAAAGATCGAGACAGGATCTCTGTAATTTGTTCAAAATCTCAAGTCGGAAAGACCTGAAATAATCCTTTGTTAAAGGAAACTCTTGCTTTTCAACATAGAAGTCGGTTCTAAAAAAATATCATTTGATATTTTTAGAAAGGCTCATTGCCTTGTTTAGTCAAGATTTTAGATAAAAAAATCAAGATGAAAAATAAATTGCTGTGGCTTTTATCTTTTTTTCAGAGAAATAAAACGACCAAATTTGCAAGGTTTAATTGCCGTGCTTAAACACATATGTTATTAGTCTTTATACTAAATTCTTGCTACTTATTACTATAGCGAAGGCTTTTTTAGGGGGGACTAATTAATTTTTCCCGGCTAATCAATCGAAGTAATTTCCTTATTCCGTGAGCGCAGGCGTATAATCAGAAGCACAATAATAAAAATGAAAGGTGCCATGATCATAATAGTCTTCCAGTATTGATAAGGCCTTTTCATGGCAATGGGTTCCTGATCTCCCTGAGAGACAAAACTGGCCCAATAAAAGGGATGTGAAAACAACTCTTCCGAGTTATTAATGTATTTGAGTTTGGCTTCTCTCAATGCCCTGTCCTTTGGTAGCCCTCGAGATAATCCCTCATAAAAATAAGTCATGATATCTGATGTAGCAGCATCCTGAGCGGGCCACAAACTCATAACAATTGATGGACATCCTGCATAGGCAAATGCCCTGCCAAGACTCATGACACCTTCTCCATGATGGATTTTCCCGAATCCTGTATTGCAGGCTGATAGCACAGCCAGTTTTGCGTTGAGTTTCATATTGTAGAGCTCCCAGCTATAGAGATCTCCATCTTCTTTGGTAGTGGAGTCTTGTGTAAATAATAACCTGGACTGCATGGGGTTTTCATCATCGATGATGGCATGTGTGGCCAGGTGAATGATACCAAACTGTCCGGCTTTTTCTTTAAATTCTCCCTCACTCGCTTTCACTCCATTCAATACTTCACCTTTGATAATTTGCCGTATATTTTGCAATTCTCTGGAAGCTCCTTCCAATGGTGCCAATGATCCCCTGACAACATCATTAGAAGCCAAAAGATCATCACCGGGCTTAACTAGTTCATTAAAATCAGGAGCCAGTGCCAACAAATCCAATACTTCATCTCCCTTATCCTTTTGTGTTGTTTCATGCCATACTTTAAGAGAATACTGATAGGCTATTTGATGTTCCTTTATTAAATAAGAGAGACCACTGAATTCAGTGCCTTGTGTATCGCTTAATAAAAGCTCAAAAGGTAGGTAATATAAAATGCCATCAGGAACAATGACTAAGTTTTTATTTTTCAGTTTGGAATCCAATACACCTATCAGGTCATTGTACAGACCGGATGCTATCTTCTTGAATTCACCTATATCAGAAGACCTTTCATTGATGAGCTTCCTGAGGTTCAAAACTTTTTCTTGTAGTAAACTGTCTTTTTCGCTTCTATATACTGAGAGGCCTTCTGCATCTGTTCCAAACACAAATATTTCTGTAGGTCCTATAAAATACTCAACGACTAAATCATCCGGTCCTATCATTTCTTTTCGAATAGCAACATAGTCAATGTTTTTATCCTCATATTTTAAATCGAAATAATCAGGATATGTTTGCTCCAAAGATTGCTTTATTTTTTCCAATGCCAGGTTAAGTTCCAAATGGTCTGATCTTAGCTGGATCAACTTGCTGGTGTCGGTCTTTTGGGTTGCTTTTTCGTGAGCATATATTTCATTTTTAAGTTCGGATGCCCTTCTTTTTAGGGAATCTTCCTTTAAAATAAGTTCGGTGGGAATATTGGCCAGATCACGAGCCTTTTCATTTTGAATATTTTCCAAAAGGACAAAGGCTTTGCTTTGTTCAAGAAATTCATAAGCTTTTTCCAAATATTTTTCCTCACCGGTCAATTTATAAAATTCGTGTGCTGCTACTAACCCAATCTCATATTGTCTGTAAATATCCTGAATGTAGGTTTGCTTGGATTCATTGTTGCTAAACCTTGTTCCGAATTTTTTTACATATTCGAACAAAAGCTCGGTACATTCAAGTGAAACTTGCAGATCCTTGGGATTCCCGTCTCTTTGATATCTGCTCAGTAAGATCTGACCTTTTAAGTCAATATACTCATAGATATTTTCAGAAATAGGTAGTTCATCCAGATCAGGATTGACACTGAAGTCGGCAGCATCGAAAGATGGAAGGAGATTTCGGTAGGCACTTTGAATATATTCCAACGCTTTATCATAGTCACCTTTTAGGTTGAGTGTTACTGCAATGTTCCTTTCGATGAAAGCCTGTTTTATGTGATCCTCCGGAAAAATTTCCGCCCAAAGCCGTTTTATTTTTTGTTGGTAAAAAAAGGTCTTCTCATATTCTTTCATTCTTTCATAAACTAGAGAAAGATTATTTAGTGCTGCTACATACCTCCAGTGTTTTTCTCCAAAAAGTTTTTTTCGAATACGCAGGGATTCATTTAACATTTCAATAGCCTGCTCATATTGACCCAGGCGTTTATATGAATTTGCTAAATTACTTAATGAGATTGCGACATAATTATGATCCTTTCCGAAGAGTTCCTTGTCAATCTCCATTGATTTGATAAGGTACTCGATAGCCCGCTCTTCATCATAAAAAGTTTGGTAAAGCAATCCCAGGTTATTATAAATGGCTGAAGTGGCTTCATGCATTTCACCATAATGAAATTTTCTTATCTCCAACACCGTAGTATAACATGATTCGGCAAGTTCGAAATCACTTCGACTTTTATAAACGCTGCCCATTTTATTATACACTCTTGCCAAAACCGGATTTTTCTGATTGATAAAACCCTTCGTTTTTTCCAGCGCCTGCTTCAGATAAAAAAGCATTGAGTCGCTATTAACCTGATCAAAGAATAATCCGATACCATAATATCCATTGCAAACTGTTGGAGCATTTATTTTATCAACAACTTCAAGCAATGTCAGGCCACGGTCCAATTGCTTGCGACCAAGATCAAATTCTGCCAGCCGAATAGAATTGTGTCCGTTTAAGATATGTGCTTTAGCCAAATGAAAATTATTAGTGGAATCCTGACCATTTAAATTCTTGATGGCCATGGCGAGCAATTCCGTAGTTTTCTTACGATCTCGCTCAAAGCTGGTAACTTGAGCCATATTGAGTTGAAGACGCCCAAGCAAATCTTTTTTGTTCAGTTTCTTTGAAGAATATACTGATAATGCTCGCTCCAAAGTTTTCCTGGCTTCTCGAATATGTTCTTGCTTAATTTTTACCTCGGCCAATTCATTTTGCAAAAGCAATAATTTCAATGGATCATCTTTTATGTCCGAACTATTGATGGCGTTATCTAAAAGAGAGGTGGCACTATCATATTTGTATTCAAGCGATAGATGTTGCACTTGATCAATGATAGCCGGAATTTGTTGTGCTCTTCCGTAAATAGTAAATAAAAAGAAAGCGGACAGTAATGAAACAAGGGCCCCATGAAGCTTCATAACGACTACTACAGATTTGGTTTAAAATATTTTGGTTGCTTTAGATCAACTATTTAAGAAAACTTTTTCTTCCTGTAAAGAAAAAATGATAGAATAATTACCATTGGTCCTAATAACCACCAATAATTAAATGGTTCATCAAGCTTGATAGGCCTTGGATCTCCCTGAGATATAAAACTGCCCCAATGAAACGGATGAGTAAAAAGATCATCGGCGTTTTGTAAATATTTCAACTTGGCATCCCTCAATGCTTTATCTTTAGAATGCCCTTTTGAAATGCCTTTATAGAAGTCAGTCATGATAGTAGCAGAAGCAATATCCTGCGCAGGCCAAAGACTCATAATGATTGAAGAACAGCCCGCATAACTGAAAGCCCTGCCAAGGCTCATCACACCCTCACCTCTTCTAATTTTCCCCACACCTGTATTACAAGCAGACAATACGGCAAGCTGTGCCTTCAGCTTCAGTCCGTACAACTCCCAGGTGTAAAGATTCCCATCTTCGAGCGAGTCATTGTTGCTAGTGAAAAGCAATCTTGAATTCATTGGATTTTCATCATCGACGATGGCATGTGTTGCCAGATGCAAAATGCCATAATCATTGATGTTTTCTTTGAATAAATTTTCCGTTGCTACATTTCCGTGATAGAATTTTCCCTTCACGAAACTGGATATGGCTTCAATTTCTTCTTTAGCTCCCTCCAATGGTACCAATTGGTTTCGGATTGAGTTATTGGATGCTAATAATGTTGTTTGATCAAATAGTTCCTGCTCATCAGGATCATTGAATGTTGGAGCAAAGGCCAGGTATTGATTGGTTCTGTCTGAGGTGGATTCGGACAATGCTTCAAATAAGATCGTGGCGGAGTAAGCGTAGTTAAATTGGTAATCTCTTATCAGGTAATCCAGACTGGAAAAACTTGGTATGTCTTGTCCGGGAAGTGTTTTAACCAATAAATCAAAAGGGATGTACCCCAACTGACCATCCGGGACCAAAGTGATATGGTAACTTTTGATTAAATCTTGTATTGGCTTAAAAAGATATTGATACAGCGTATGCGTGGTCTTGGCATAATCCAAAGGCCTGCTCACCGACCCGGCAAGGAGCATGCGTGTTTTTTCAAGATGAGTAAAGAAGGCCGGGTCCTTTTCTATTTTCGTAATATGACTATTGCTATTAGTGATGCTGAATATATAAATTGCTTTGTGTCCGATAAAATATTCTATCAAAGCATTGTTTTCACTTAAGATGGATTGAACTTGATTGATAGAGGCAACATCCTTGTTATATCTCAATCTAAAGTAGTCATGATGATCCTCTTGAATAACGTTGAGCAATGAATCACTCTTTTTATTCAGGTTAAAGATCTGTTTCTTCCAATCGGTCAGTTTTGCAATATCTGCCTCCTCGCCTTTGATCTCTTCGTCCTGGACAAGCGTTTTAAAATAAATAAGATCGGCCTTTATTTCATTTTCTTTGGATATGATGGTCGAAGGTACACCGGCAAATGTTTTGGCATGAGTATCCTGTAGACCCATTAACAACAATACTGATTTACTTTTTTCAGCAAAAGCGAATGCCCTGTCCTTGTAAAAAAATGGTTTGTCCGTTAGCGTTGAAAGTCGATTGGCAACTTCAATAGCTGTTTCAAAAAGTGATATAAAATCTGATGTTTCGGATGTTACCTGTTGATAGGAATTCTTGAGTGCATAGCTGTTTCTGAGTTCATCGATGATAGAAATTGCGATTTCGTAAGTATTGAAGGCATTTAAAAGCTCATTCAAATCATCTGACTTCGCATGCGTTGTTAAAACATTGCCTTTTATTTGTAACGCTTTAAGCAAGGTCACTTTATCAAAGATGATGTCAGGATTAGGATTAACCTCTATGTTTTGATCATGGAAAGCAGGTGAAATCGTAGTTAAAGCCAGCTGACTTTGAAGCAGAGCACTTTCACGATCTCCAAGCGCTGAATAGGATCGGGCCAATTTTAAATGTGTGTTTGAAATATCCGGATGATACTTTCCAAATATGTCCAAGGACATTGTCAAACTTTTCTGATAATATCCAATGGCCTGCTCATACTTACCGATATCATAATATACTTCACCAATATTGGCAAGAAAGGCAGGTGTATATCTATCTTTAGTTCCAACGGTTCTGATATTTATTTCCAGCCCTTTGTTTAAAAGTTCTAAGGCCCTGTCATATTTTTTTTGTTCGAAATAAACATAACCAATAGCGCCAAGTTGACCTGCGACATTGGGGTGGTCTTTACCATAGGCTTCTATTTCTATATCGAGTGATTGCTGATAATATTCCAGGGCCTTGTCATAGTTTCCTTTAAGCTCGTTAGCCAGGCCAAGGTTATAGTAATATTTTGCCACACGTGGATGAGATACCCCATGCGCCTTGACTTTTATGTTGAGGGCAACTTCGTGGTAAAGGCGGGATCTTTCGAGATCTCCTAATTTACGAGAAATAATACCAAGATTATTGTAGCAGCTGGCCACCATGGTATGTTCATTTCCCAATATCTCATTATAGATCTTTAAAGCCTTTTCAAAATGATGTATAGAATTTTCGTAATCTCCTTTCTTGTCGTAAACCGAACCAAGGTTAAGGTAACTATCGGCCACATACCGGTGATTTTGCCCAAAAGCCTCAATACGTAATTTGAGAGATTTTTTATAATTATAAATAGCTTCGTTGAGTCTACTCATTTTATAGTAAACATAACCCAGACTATGATAGTAACCTGAAACATCAGGATCTGTAGGTTCGAGTTTGTTTTTAGCTATTCTTAAAGCCTTCTGAGCATAATCCAAAGCTTTGTCATAAAGAGATCTTCTTCTATAGACAGATGCAAGCCTGTTATAGATCGAAGCCGCCTTTGGAGAATCTTCACCGAGTTCCCGGATCGTAAACTTGAGCGCTTCTTTAAAGTTGACCTCGGCCTCATCATAGTTCCCAAGATCATATTCTATTGAAGCAATTTCTTTATAAACTCCGGCTATAAACAAAGGATCCAATTTGCTTTTGGTTTGTGCAATTTTTATGATATCATTTAACATAAATACCGATTGCCTCTTTTCTTTTAACCTCTTTAGTGCAAAAGCATGATCATAAGCACTCTTAGTGAATTGGTCCCATAAATTATATTGCTTGTAAATTTTTCCGGCCTTTTGAAAATGAGGAATGGCCTTTTCATATGACAATGAATCTAATAGTGTTTGGGCTTTTCTTAGTGCTTCGTTAGCCAATAGTGTGTCTTTCTCAATTTGACAAAAGACATCAATATTGAACTGGAAAAAAAACAATATAAAAACCAGATGCCCTGTTTTCATGCCATGATTTTGTAAAGCGACTTTCTATCAATTTAAGAAAATTATTGAAGGATATGAAGACAGATCAAGATATGCTAATATCTTGAATCAGCTGTGTTTCAGTCGAGTTCTTCCAAAATAAGTATTGCTTTGGCAGCGTAACTGCTACCTGAATCTTTGATGTCTTCAAGTGTTTTGATTGCCTCTTGCTTCCTGTCAGCTTTTAAGTAGGAAAGGGCCAGGTACCATTTGGCTGAATTGAGATAAACGGAATCACCTTCATTAATGATGGTATTAAAATGCTCAATAGCATCGTCAGTTTTTCCAAGCTCTAATTCACAGATTCCTTGATAGAATATGGCGCCAATATGATTTTGATTAGTGGAAAGAAAGATTTCAAATTCCTCCAATGCTTTTTTAAAATCGTTTACATTATATGCCTGAATGGCAGCCACGAGATGGTCATCTTGCTCGTCCCTGGTACTGATATTTTCAGGGGGTGTGGTATAATGTGCTGCATACAAGTCCTGAGGGCTCGAAACGCTTGCTTGATTAATAATGAGGTATACCGTACTAAGCAATAAAATACTCACTGCGGCGGCGATCCAATAAAAGGATCTCTTGCGATGTGTGTTGAGTTGGATAACCTTTGCTTCCTCTTGAGGCTGTTGATCATAATCACGATAGATATCGTCGAGATCACTTCTAAAGCCTTCGATATCCATTTCATTTCCTTGTTTTAATGTCTGGAAAATGGATAATCTTTCAGCAAACGCTTTATCTTCTTTCAATCGTTTTTCTATGACTGATATTTCTTGGGCTGTAGCTTCTTGAGAGAGATATTTCTCAATCAATTCCAAATCTTGTGCATTGATATGTTGTTCCATTAACTTCTGAGTTCATTAAATGATCCGTCACCTTCAATAGCCAGGATGAGCTGCTTTTGACAGGTATGCTTTCTCTTTTTTGCATAGCTATCGGTAAAGCCCATTTCCACTGCTATGTTTTTCAATGATTCTCCTTGCAGGAAGAGTTTCAATATCTTTTTGCAATCTTCACCCATCTTATCAAAGTGCTTCATGTAAAGCTTGTACCGTTGATGGTAGAGTAGATCTTGCTCGTTGATTTCTATTGAATCTTCCATATTGGGGTTCAAATCGTTTATTTTTTGTGCTGTTTTTTTCTTTCTGAGCGACATCAACCAAAGGTTTTTACAAATAGCATAAAAGTAAGTTTTAAAACTACTACTAATACTAAGTTGCTCTTTATTGATCTTTTCAAATATTACCGTCAGCGCATCGTGAAAAATGTCTCTTGCATCCTCCTGATTACCACTGTTTTTTAGGATGAGATCCATGATCATTGGGAAGTAAGAATCATAAATTGATCTTAAAACCACTCTGTCGCGATGTTTGATCCCATCAAAGATATCCTCATTGCTTAAGGCTCTTTCTTTTTTGTCTGTTAGTTGCACAATCGATTTAAAGGTTACCCCAATAAAAACGTTTTAAGAAATATTATTCGATTAGTTAAAAATTATATTAGTATTATTAAATATCAATAATTTACCCAACATATTTTGAGTAATTATAGGAAATAGTTGGGCTAAATGTAATAGTTGCCTATATTGATATACGCGTTCTATCCACAGAAGGACTTTATTGGTCAGCTGTTTGTAAGTCTTAATTTACAACAATCCTTATGAGTATTAAATTGCCATTGTTCCCATTGAATATCGTGGTTTTTCCCGATGAGGAGCTAAATCTCCACATTTTCGAGCCCCGGTATAAACAGCTTATAAGAGATTGTATTGAGTCGGATTCTACTTTTGGTGTACCCTCCTTTGTCAATAAAAAAATAGAGTTCGGTACGGAGGTGAAAATTATTAAGGTGGTAAAAACCTATGACGATGGTAGAATGGATATCATTACAAAAGGCATGTCTATCATTAAAATTCTAAAATTTACAAACCCATTAAAAGGGAAATTATATGCCGGTGGTGAGGTTACGCAAATTGAAAATATTGATGATGGCACTGCAGCCTCAAAAAAGGAGCTCATTAAGTTAGTTAAGGAATTATTTTCAAAAATCAATCTTTCCAAGGAAGTTAAGATCCAGCGTGATTTCACTGCTTTTGAGATAGCCCATAAAATTGGGTTGTCCCCGACACAGGAATACAAGCTACTCATGTTGAATAAGGAGAGCGAAAGGCAACTCTATATCATTGAGCATTTGAGAAAAGCAATTCCCATCCTTGAACAAATCAATAGCACTAAGGAACGCATTAAAATGAATGGGCACTTCAGACACTTTGACCCGCTCAACTTTTGACCGGATCGGAATCTTCAATCAACTTAATTCTTTTTCTTGCATTTTCCCCGATAACATCCTGAACAGGCCTGTTGTGAATTTTGCTTTCAAGCCAGGATATGATGTCAAAATAATTAAAAGCCCGTTTTTCATACGGATTTTTTTTCAATGGCAACAATTGATTTCGTAACGTGATAAAGGCATCATTTAATTGGTCCGGTTTAATGTTATTGAGGTTTTTCAAGAATTTAAGAATATACCGCTGGAAAAGATAAAGATTTTCTTTTTTGATCATGAAGCGATAGGTAGATAAAATATAATAATCCACTAAATCAGTATTCTCTAGCTCATAATGACATATTAGATTCAGGATTCTGGCGAAAGACTGAATATCAGATCTGAGGTCCACATTTTTAGCATTGATGATTTTGTTAAGCCAAAAAACCGCTTTACGATATTCCTGATTGCCAAAATACATGCAGGCAAACTTGTAATAGAAAATAAGGATATAATGCATATCCAGTCTATCCATGAAGCCATTTAGATTATCGGCAATCTCCGGAATGATTTTCGTTCCCTCATCAAACTGTCCTAACAGAAAGTGTTGATTGATCCTGTGTGTCGAGGCATATTTGAACCACAGCAACTTGATGTTATCGGTAAGATTCAAATTCTTGATCCTGGGAATGTCTTCAAACTTTTTAAAGCTTTTTACAAACTCACTGTATCTGAATAATTTATTCTGGGCCATCAGTAGATTATTCAGGGCCCGTATGTACATCTCCAGTTTGGATGAGATCAGATCAGGGTTATCATCGAACATACCAACCCATTTCTTTGCATACTCATAGGCCCGCTCATCGTCCTGAATAAAAAAATAGTAGCCCACCAGAGAGCTAAACAGGTAGGTTTTTTCATCAAAAGAAAGCTGATCTTCCTGAAAATTGGGCATAGTTGAATAGAAAAAGCTATTCACAATTTCAAAATCCTTATGGTCTCTGATGAATCCAATATTCATGTAGAAAGAATACAGTTTGAGGGAAAGGTTTGAAAAGTTGTTGAGGCTTCGCAGTTTGTCTTGTATTCTTTCCGATTCCTTCATAATGGAAGTTACCCGACTTTCCATTCCCGGTTCAATCAGTTTTGTGACAAGCCTTTTCTCGAACTCTATTATTTCAAGTAATAATAATGGCCGTTCATTTTTTTCAGCCAGCTGCTTTGCTTTTTCCAGGATCTTAAAACTTTGCTTGTACAAACACTTGTTATACAGCACTGTGGCTTGATCTATCTGCTCCCGGATATGAATCGAAATATCTCCTGAGGTATTGTGACTACGAAGACTTTGGAGTATTTGCTTGTATAAATGTGCCTTAAGGTTCGACATCTGACCTGGCTTGAGCGAAGACTCCTTTTTCAAAATTTTGGCTTCGTCATATTCTTGCTGCTTGTCGATTAAGTCGAACAATTTTAAAAACTTGGCATCTTCAGCACTTTTGTTTCTGGTTACTAACAATTTAAAATATCTCTTTTCCGCTTTGGTCAAAGATTTGATCAGTTGAAACAATGGCTCTGAATTCAAGTTGGGCATCGGGAATATTATTTTGTAAATATCTGATATTCAGAATGTAAATTTATAAAAACAAATGTTGGATATCGTAAAAACTTTCTAATATTATTTTAGTACGACTTGGTTTTGGGCTAGTTTTGTTTCTGAGTTATGCATTTTTTTGACTCGAGAGTAAACATAATGTAAATGCAAGTCAAATTATGAAAGATCGCGTTTTTATTTTTGATACTACATTGAGGGATGGAGAGCAAGTACCAGGTTGCCAGCTAAACACAAAAGAAAAAGTTGAAGTAGCAAAGGGTTTGGAAGAGTTGGGTGTAGACGTTATTGAAGCCGGTTTCCCTGTTTCAAGTCCTGGTGATTTTAACTCAGTGGTAGAAATAGCCAAAGCGGTAAGCGAACCAACTGTATGCGCTTTATCAAGAGCGATACCGATGGATATCAACTTGGCGGCTCAGGCGCTGAAGCAGGCTAAAAGAGGAAGAATACATACAGGAATAGGTAGTTCCGATATACATATAGAACATAAACTAAAATCAACCAGAGAAAAAGTACTGGAGCAAGCTGTTGCTGCGGTAAAATATGCCAGGAAGTTCGTGGAAGATGTTGAGTTTTATGCGGAAGATGCCGGTAGAGCCGATGTACATTATCTGACACAGATGGTAGAAGCGGTCATTGCGGCCGGAGCTACTGTGGTCAATATTCCTGATACCACTGGTTACACACTACCATGGCAGTTCGGTGCAAAGATCAAACATCTGATGGACAATGTTCAAAATGTGGACAAAGCCATTATTTCTGTTCATTGCCACAATGATCTTGGCTTGGCTACGGCCAATTCCGTTGCCGGGATCCAAAATGGCGCTCGTCAGGTGGAGGTCACTTTGAATGGCATCGGAGAGAGGGCCGGTAATACTTCATTGGAAGAAGTCGCAATGATATTGAAGAGCCATCAGGATCTTGAAGTCGATACAAATATTGATACCACAAGGATTTATCCAATGAGTCGCTTGGTTTCCAGGTTGATGAAAATGCCTGTTCAGCCCAACAAGGCGATTGTTGGTAAAAATGCATTTGCACACTCTTCGGGAATCCATCAGGATGGATTTCTGAAACATAGAGAGAATTATGAAATAATTGATCCGAAAGATGTCGGTGCGGATGGCTCGTCCATAGTATTAACAGCCAGAAGTGGCCGTGCCGCTTTGCGTCATAGATTGGAAAATCTTGGTTATCTGTTTGATAAAAGTGATTTAGAACCTATTTACATGAGATTTCTAGAAATGGCAGATGAGAAAAAGCAAATTGAAGACGAAGACCTTTTGAGTCTCATAACACAGGAAGAAGTAGCGGAGTAGTCTAAAATCAATTCAATTAGTCAATCAAGATTTCACTATGTCTAAGACATTATTTGATAAAATCTGGGATGAGCATGTGGTGACTGAGATAGAAGGAGGTCCCGATGTTTTATATATTGATAAACATTTGATCCACGAAGTGACCAGCCCTCAGGCTTTTGGCGGTATTGAAAAGAGAGGCATATCGGTTTTTCGACCCGACCGTGTTGTTGCTACGCCCGATCATAATGTACCAACCATCAATCAACACTTGCCTATAAAAGATGAGCTGTCGCGCTTTCAGGTTAATAAACTAACTGAGAATTGTGAACGGCACGATATCCAATTATATGGACTGAATCATCCATACCAAGGTATTGTGCATGTTATTGGGCCCCAGTTGGGGATCACTCAACCTGGAATGACAATCGTTTGTGGTGATAGCCATACATCAACGCATGGAGCTTTTGGAAGTGTGGCATTTGGTATTGGTACCAGTGAAGTGGAGATGGTATTGGCTACACAATGTGTCATGCAGCCTAAACCTAAAAAGATGAGAATAACGGTGGATGGTAAACTGGGAAAAGGTGTGACAGCCAAGGACGTTGTGTTATATATTATTTCGAAAGTGACTGCAAGTGGTGGTACAGGTTATTTTGTTGAATTTGCAGGATCAGCAATTAAATCTCTTTCGATGGAAGGGAGAATGACTGTGTGCAATATGAGTATTGAAATGGGAGCACGAGGAGGACTTATCGCACCTGATGAGACCACTTTTGAATATATAAAAGGAAAAGAGTTCGCCCCTAAAGGTGCTGATTTTGATAAGGCAGTCGAGGCTTGGAAGTTACTATTTTCCGATGAAGATGCTGTTTTTGACAAAGAAATAGCATTTGATGCAGCAGATATCGAACCTATGATTACCTATGGAACAAATCCTGGTATGGGTACAAAGGTAAATGGCAGTGTTCCTAGTTTGAATGAGATAAGCGAAGGGAATAGAAACAGCTTCAGCAAGGCTATGAATTACATGGATCTTAAACCTGGTGAGGCTTTGATCGGAAAGAAAATAGATTATGTTTTTGTTGGAAGCTGTACTAATGGAAGGATTGAGGACCTTCGTGAAGTTGCCAATTTTGTGAGGGGTAAAAGAAAAGCTTCCGGAGTAACGGCCTGGATTGTACCTGGTTCAAAGCAGGTAGAAAAGCAGGCGCATGAGGAAGGTATCACAGAAATACTGGAAGAAGCCGGATTTCAATTAAGACAACCCGGTTGTTCGGCATGTCTGGCCATGAACGAAGATAAGGTGCCAACAGGTAAATACGCAGTTTCTACTTCCAACAGAAACTTTGAGGGTCGGCAGGGGCCCGGCGCCAGGACCATGTTGGCCAGTCCTTTAACAGCAGCAGCGGTGGCAGTGAAGGGTGAAATTGTTGACCCCAGAGAAGTTTTATAAAATTGAATAACGAGTATAAGAAATGGGAATAGCAAAATTTGTAACAATACAATCTACAGCAGTTCCACTACCGATTGAGAATGTTGATACGGATCAGATAATACCCGCAAGGTTCTTAAAAGCTACTACTCGGGACGGTTTTGGAGAAAACCTGTTCAGAGATTGGAGATTCAATGAAGAGAATGAACCCATAAAAGATTTTGTGTTGAACGACTCAACCTATAAAGGAAAAATATTGGTAGCAGGGAAGAACTTTGGTTCCGGTTCAAGTAGGGAGCATGCAGCATGGGCTGTGCATGATTATGGATTTAAAGTAGTAGTATCAAGTTTCTTTGCTGATATATTTAAAAATAATGCATTGAACAATGGTTTGCTGCCAGTGCAGGTAACGGCCGGTTTCCTGAATGAAATATTTGAAGCAATTAAGCAGGATCCTACAACTAAATTTGAGGTAAATCTGCAGAAGCAGTCAATTATAATATCATCTCTTGGAGCAAGGGAGCATTTCGACATAAACCCTTATAAAAAGGAATGTTTATTGAATGGATTTGATGATATTGATTATTTATTGAATATCAAAGATAAAATAGAAGCGTTTGAGCAGGCCAGAGTTTGAGATCGGATTAAGACGCACCCAAACAATCAAAAGAAGAATAAAGTAAAGAATGAAATTTCAGATAGCAACATTGCCGGGAGATGGAATAGGTCCGGAAATCGTGGAACAAGCGGTGAAGGTATTAAAAGCAGTTGGCGAGCGATTCGGGCACGAGTTCAATTTCGAGTATGGACTGGTTGGAGCCAGCGCCATTGATGAGACAGGTGATCCATTTCCTGAGAAAACATTCGAACTATGTATGAAGAGTCAAGCCGTTTTATTTGGCGCAATAGGACATCCAAAATACGACAATGACCCAAAAGCCAAGATTCGCCCTGAACAAGGGCTCTTGGCTATGCGTAAAAAACTCGGCTTATATGCAAATATACGTCCCGTTACTACTTTTAACTCGCTTATTCACAAAAGTCCGTTAAGACCGGATTTAATTGAAGGGGCCGATTTTGTTGTAGTTCGGGAACTTACCGGTGGTATTTATTTTGGTGAGCCAAGGGGAAGGTCTGAAAATGGACAGAAGGCATTTGATACCTGTGTTTACACCAAGGAAGAGATTGAAAGAATTACTAAGCTGGCATTTAGCTATGCCAGAAAGAGGAATAAGAAACTGACTGTTGTGGACAAGGCCAATGTTTTGGCTACTTCCAGGTTGTGGAGAGAAACGGTACAGGAAATGTCTAAAGAAGAGAAGGAAGTAGAAATTGACTATATGTTTGTTGACAATGCGGCTATGCAGCTCATTCAATGGCCCAAGCATTTCGATGTGATATTAACAGAAAATATGTTTGGGGACATTTTGTCTGATGAAGCTAGTGTCATTACGGGTTCGCTCGGTTTGTTGCCTTCAGCTTCGGTTGGCGTGCATACATCCGTTTTTGAACCTATCCATGGTTCTTATCCGCAAGCGGCAGGAAAGAACATTGCCAATCCATTGGCAACTGTATTGTCAGCCGCCATGCTGTTGGATTCGCTTGATCTATTAGAAGAAGCGAAGTGTGTTAGAGAAGCTGTAAATTCCAGTTTGGATGAGGGAGTAGTTACTGAAGATATTGCTGAAGACAAAGCATATTCAACTTCAGAAGTAGGGGATTGGTTGGCTTCATTTATTGATTCAAGGAAAACAGTTCAGGTTTAAGGGAAAACTCGTTCGGTTTATTTTTCAATTATTAGTAGTGGGAAAAAAGCTTCTTTATTGAGGCTTTTTTCTTTTTGTTTTTAGGTTTGCATTTTGTTGGAATCTGAATGAATAATATTCCAATAGAATGCCTGATCATTTGTGGGTTAAAAGCAATTCACCACTGTTCCCAAATTCTTCCAAGCTCAATGAATAAAAACCAAGTTAAGAATCTAGTGGCTATTTCAATGGTTCTTTTTGGGGCCATTCTGTTTTCCGCCAAGGCGATTTTTATAAAATTGGCCTATCGGCATCCTGTTGACGTTATCTCTCTTTTGATGTTAAGGATGTTGTTTGCTTTTCCTGTCTATCTTATCATCGCTTATGTTAGTGCTAAGAAAAAAGACAAAGTAAAACTTTCTAAAAAAGATTGGTGGCTGATTATATTTTCGGGAATAACAGGCTATTACCTGGCCAGCCTATCTAACTTTTACGGTTTAAAATACATAACTGCAAGTCTCGAAAGACTAATTCTATTTGTGTACCCGACCCTGGTTGTTGTTTTCTCATCCATTGTTTTCAGAAAACGTATCACCAGGATTCAGTTGATTGCCATAGTTCTAACATACCTGGGAATTGCCATTGCTGTTATGAGCGATGTAAATGTTCAGGATCAGAAAAACATTTGGATTGGTAGTGCATTCATCTTTGGTAGTGCCGTGATATTTGCTATTTACCTGGTGACTTGCGGTACCATTATCCCCAAGATTGGTTCTATTCGATTTACGGCCATGGCTATGAGTGTTTCAGCTTTCTGTGTTATTGCGCACTACTCTGTAATACACTATGAAAAGATATTGGTGCAATTGGATACGGAAGTATATTGGCTAGGAGCCATGATCGCATTGTTTTCAACAGTCTTTCCATCTTTTCTGATATCAGAGGGAATTAAGAGAATAGGTTCATCCAATACTTCTATCATAGCCAGTATAGGACCTGTTTCCACTATTGTATTAGCATATTTGTTCCTGAATGAATCAATTACCTTTTATCAAATTATTGGAACCTTGATTGTGATTGGAGGTGTATTATTAATCTCCTGGAAGGGTGTAGAGAAAGTTCAGACCAAGAACGTTGAAAATAAAAAAGGAGGCTAATGCCTCCCTTTCTCTTATTCATCTGTTTCTTCTTTCTTGACTTTTTTATGTTTGACCTTGAATTTAAGTTCATCGCTTTTCCCATCATGATCAGCCACGATGATATCGCCCTCACTTAAATCACCTTTCAGAATTTCTTCAGCTACCGGATCTTCCAGGTATTTCTGAATAGCTCTGTTGAGTGGTCGGGCACCATACTGAGGATCATAGCCCTTCTCAGAGAGAAAGTCCTTGGCTTTTTCTGTAAGCTCCACAGTATATCCAAGTGAAATGACCCTTTCAAACAATTTGTCCAATGTGATGTCAATGATCTCATGAATATGTTCTCTATGCAGAGAGTTGAAAACGATCACATCATCCAATCTATTCAAAAACTCGGGTCTGAATGTCTTTTTCAGCGCATTTTGAATAGTGGATTTCATGAATTCATCTGTATTGTCAACTTTGGCCTTGGTTTCAAAACCAATACCGGTTCCGAAGTCTTTTAGGTCTCTTACTCCAATATTTGAGGTCATGATAATTATGGTATTTCTAAAATCGACCCTTCTTCCTAGCCCATCGGTTAAAATACCATCATCCAGAACTTGTAGCAAAAGATTAAATACATCCGGGTGTGCCTTCTCAATTTCATCCAGTAAAACCACACTGTAAGGCTTTCTTCTTACCTTTTCAGTTAACTGACCACCCTCTTCATATCCAACATATCCCGGAGGCGCTCCTACCAATCTCGATACGGAGAATTTTTCCATATATTCACTCATATCGATTCTGGTCAGCGTATCATCCTTATCAAAAAGATATTTTGACAGGATCTTAGCCAGTTCTGTTTTACCAACACCAGTAGGCCCTAAGAAAACAAATGATCCAATTGGTTTTTTAGGATCTTTCAAACCTACTCTTGTTCTTTGAATAGCTTTTACAAGTTTATCAATGGCGTTATCCTGACCAATGATATTCTTTTTAAGCTCTTCACCCATTCCCAGAAGTTTGCTGCTTTCGTTTTGTGCAATCCTCTTGGTTGGGATGCCTGTCATCATTCCAACTACCTCAGCTACATTGTCTTCTGTGACTGTATATCTTTTGGTTTTAGTCTGATCTTCCCATTTCGCTTTGGCTTTTTCCAATTGCTCAATGAGTTTTTTCTCTTTATCTCTTAACTGAGCGGCCTCTTCGTATTTTTGACTTTTAACCACTCTGTTTTTTTCTTTTTTAATGTTCTCAATGGAATCTTCAAATTTGATGATTTCCTGCGGAACATGAATATTCTTGATATGAACCCTTGCACCAGCCTCATCCATTACATCAATGGCCTTGTCAGGAAGATATCGATCACTGATATATCTGTCGGATAATTTAACGCAGGCATCTACTGCTTCCGGAGTATAATTCACATGATGGTGTTCCTCATATTTCTCCTTAATATTATCAAGGATCTGAACAGTTTCCTCAGGAGTCGTGGCATCTACCATGACAACCTGGAACCTTCTGGCCAAAGCACCATCTTTTTCAATATATTGACGGTACTCATCAAGCGTGGTGGCGCCTATACATTGGATCTCTCCTCTCGCCAGTGCCGGTTTGAACATATTTGAAGCGTCGAGCGAACCAGAAGCACCACCTGCTCCGACGATGGTATGCAATTCATCTATGAACAAGATTACTTCCGGGGATTTCTCCAGCTCATTCATTACAGCCTTCATGCGTTCCTCGAATTGCCCACGATACTTTGTGCCTGCAACTAGAGAAGCAAGATCAAGTGTCACCACTCTTTTGCCAAATAAAACTCTTGATACTTTCTTCTGAACTATTCTTAGTGCCAAACCTTCGGCAATGGCGGTTTTACCAACACCAGGCTCTCCGATTAAAATCGGATTATTCTTCTTACGTCGGCTGAGTATTTGAGCGACTCTTTCGATCTCTTTTTCTCTGCCAACGATTGGATCCATTTTATTGTCTTCCGCAAGCTTGGTCAAATCTCTACCGAAGTTGTCCAAAACAGGAGTTCTGGATTTCTCTGTGCTTTTAGAAGAGGATTCTTTACCTGACGATCCTGAACCACTACCGCTTCCAAACATCCTTGCAGAATCCTCATCGCTGTCATCAGTGTCTGACGATGACATGGGATTTTCTGTTTGATATTCCAGAAGCTCTTTGACGGTTTCATAGTTGACATCAAATTTTTCAAGCAACTGCGTACTTATGTTATCCTCATCTCTTAATATTGATAAGAGCAAGTGTTCAGTACCTATCAATTGGCTTTTGAAAATTTTTGCTTCCAGGTATGTTATTTTAAGAACTTTCTCTGATTGACGGGTAAGTGGGATATTGGCTAAATTTTTAACATTGTTTGTAGCCGATCCTTTTGTAGCATGTTCAATGGATGCCCGTAGTTCATCCATTGATACCCCCAGCTTCTTTAATAAACTAATGGCAACTCCTTCTCCTTCTCTGATCATACCCAACAAAAGATGTTCTGTTCCAATATAATCATGTCCAAGACGGAGAGCTTCTTCCCTGCTAAGTGAAATCACCTCCTTTACCCTATTTGAAAATTTTGCCTCCATATTCAAGGATTTATAATAGATTTAAATCTAAGCCTTTTTATCGATTTATGTATTGAATTATTCTAAAATATTTGTTGATTTATATACTATCAACGAATTTAAAACTGCTTTTGTTCAGACCTAAAACTCTTGGAATTTTCCAATATCGTTAAAGCATTTGGTCCTTCACAAAATATTAGATCTATAACGCTCAAGTTCTCGGCAAAGTCTTTGCCAAAAATTTGATTGTAGACAAAAGGTTCGTAAAAAAGCCTTTTATCTCGGGATTTGGGATGTATCACTGACCTCAGATCCAGTACATCAGAAGATGTGTCTGTATTGTAAGTGTCTGAGAAACAGATTTCTGTATTCATCCTTAAAATTTTGAGACAAATTGTCAGTAGATCCCAATTGAGATCAAATAAAAATTTCCTTTTTCTGAAGAAAACTTTTTCAAACTCATGAACAAAGTGTTCGAAGTAAGGAGATTTCCCATATGCGGAAATTATTCCTCGCCAATGATTATTCAACCATTTTTGGTTGTAATCAATCTGTACATCCTTGATCAGGATTTTTCTGTTACCACTTTTAACCGGAATTGAAAGAACGTCTATTTTATTGGCGGCCAAAATGTAACAGCGATTCCTATAAGTTTGTTTTACATAATATTCTTGTGCCTCAATGATGATCTTATCGTATTCATTTAAGCAAACAAAATATTCCAAACAGGGTAAGTATTGAAGCTCTAACAACACTGATTTTGAACCCGCACTCATCAGAAATCCTGTTCAATTCAGAAAGCCAAAATCAAATTGATTTTAGTTTCCGGTTATATAGTTTAAAGATTGGTTAAAGATCAAAAATTTCATAAAGAAAATAATATCCTTTCTAACTTTGTAAGAATTAGGATGAATTTTTTATAAATACGTTGATATATCCCCTAATCCTTCTCGGATAACTTCAAAATTTTCTGTTGTACAATCGACTACCGTTGACGGCACATTTTTTCCATATCCTCCATCAATAACTACATCAATGTGCTGCCGGAACTTTTCATAAATCAATTCCGGATCGGTGGTATATTCAATGATTTCGTCTTCATCGCGGATCGAGGTAGTAACGATTGGATTTCCCAAACGTTCCACGATCATCCTTGGAATGTTATTGTCAGGAACCCTTATTCCAATGGTTGATTTTTTCACCTTTAAGATCTTTGGTACTTTGCTGTTGGCATTTAAAATAAATGTAAAAGGGCCTGGCAGTGCTTTTTTCATTACCTTAAACACAGGTGTACTCAGATTCCTGACATAATTTGATGCTTCACTGATATTGTGACAGATAAATGAAAGTTCGAACTTTCCGGGCTTTATACCCTTCAAGTGGCAAATTTTTTCAATGGCCTTGGAATTGAAAATGTCGCAGCCAATGGCATATATGGTATCCGTGGGGTAAATGATCACACCTCCGTCTTTGAGGATTTTAACCACTTGCTCAATTTTTCGCAATTCGGGGTTTTCGGGATATAGCTTTAAGAGATATGCCACAGTTATTCAAAAGTAATAAAAAGCATTATACCAAAATTAAATTGATTTTCATAGGTAACCTTGCCTGTACCTAATCCGATTTGATTTTCAAAAGCAGGATTTAAAAACTAATTCGTAATTTTGCCCGATCGATGTTGGATTATCCAATATGTTATCGCTACTAATTTGCAGAAATCTTAAATAGATACTATTTTTTGAATCTTTTGATCCAAAAAACAAAAGCTGTTAGAAGCAGGTTTTAAAAACCATAGAAATGAAAAGAAGGACGATCATCGCAGTTGTAGTTGTGACATTTTCGATTTTGCTCACTACCTCTAGCCTATACATTTATCAAACCGTTAATGTTCCCAATATTCTTGTAGAAAAGGAGGATAGTTATCTATACATACCAGGAGGAGCTTCATTTAAGACTGTACAGGATTCACTAAGTGAAAAAGAAATGGTCCAGGACCTGGTCTCTTTTAGTTTCATGGCAAAACTCATGAAATATCAGGATAATGTAAAACCTGGCAAATATAAGTTGACCAAGAATATGTCTAATATAGAGGCAATTCGCTTATTGAGATCCGGGGATCAAACACCTGTTAATATCACTTTCAATAATATTCGTTTGCGAAATGAACTGGCAGAGAAAATAACAAAAGAGTTGGAAATGGAAGCTAATCATTTTGAAGTGTTATTGAATGATTCAACAGTGGCCTCAAATTACGGTTTTGATAAGGAAAGTTTCATGGTCATGTTCATTCCCAATACTTATGAGGAATATTGGACCGTTTCTCCGGACAAGCTTATGGAACGAATGAACAGGGAATACAAGAATTTTTGGACTGAAGAGCGGATCAATAAAGCCGAAGCATTGAAGATGTCTCCCGTAGAAGTTTCCATTTTAGCTTCTATCGTTCAGGCTGAATGCAGCAAGCATGACGAACTGCCTAAGGTGGCCGGATTATATATTAATCGTTTGAATAGGAATATACCGCTACAGGCGGATCCGACCCTCATTTTTGCCGCGCAGGATTTTACTATCAAAAGGGTTCTGAACAAACACAAAGAAATAGAATCACCTTATAATACCTATAAATATGCCGGGTTACCCCCAGGGCCAATCAGCCTGCCTAGCATCAGGGCTATTGATGGGGTTTTGAACTATGAAAAACATAATTTTTTATATATGTGCGCAAAGGAAGACTTTTCAGGCTACCATAATTTTGCAAGTACCCTTAGAGAACATCTGAACAATGCCAGAAAATACCAGCGCGTGTTAAATAAAGCTAAATTGTTTCGATAAGAATATGTACGAAAGTTCTACTCAGATCAGGGTGAGATATGGTGAGACTGATCAAATGGCTTATGTCTATTACGGCAATTATGCTATGTATTATGAGGTGGCAAGAGTTGAAAGTTTAAGAGCCCTTGGTTTTTCATATAAAAGTCTGGAAGCCCAGGGTATTATGTTACCGGTTTTGCAGAATTCTTCCAAGTTCATAGCACCCGCGAGGTATGATGATCTTTTAACAATTAAAACAAAAATACATGAAAGGCCAGGTGTCCGCATCAAGTTCAATTATGAAATATTCAATGAGGATGATCAGCTGATTCATCTTGGAGAGACCTTGCTTGTCTTTGTGAATACAGAGACCGGTAAACCTTGCAGACCACCAAAAAAGATGCAGGAACTGCTTGATCCTTATTTTGTATAAAAGGATATGAAGAAGAAATTCTTAACATATATTACCAATAGCGCTCCTTATCAATGGACGATTTCCTTGTTAAAAAAGATCAGGTTCAAAAAGGCTGATGTCAATCTATATGACGTGATCCGTATCTTTATCGATAAACTAACCAAAGATGAAGTGATAGAAAGAGCGGAGGCAGTCGCTTTCAATTTCACCTTAGCTATATTTCCAGCCATCCTTTTTTTATTTACATTGATTCCATTTATACATGATTGGATACCTGATGTAAGTGTAGAAAGCATCATGGAGTTTATTGGACAAATGATGCCCCAGAATATGTATGAGGTCATCTCAAGCACCGTGTTGGATATTATAGGAAAGCAACGAGGAGGTCTATTGACCTTTGGTTTTGTGTTCTCACTTTTCCTGGCTACGAATGGTATGATGGCACTTATCAAGGCTTTCAATGCCTGCTACAAGACTGTCGAGAAAAGGGGCTTCCTTAAAACAAGATTCATAGCAACAGCATTGACCATGATGTTGGCCATAGTACTGGTTTTGGCTATTGTCCTATTGGTGGTGGGTAATATTATGATAGATTTTATTCAACATCTCGAGTGGTTCGATATTGATAACTACCTGTTTTTATTGTTCCTGGCACTACGGTTTATTGTCATATTCATTGTATTCTTTCTAGCTATTTCTTTCATCTATTATTTCGGTCCGGCTGTGCATTATAATTGGCGTTTTTTCTCGATAGGTTCTTTTGTCGCCACCCTACTATGCCTGTTGGTTTCTTATGGATTTTCTTACTACGTGGCCAACTTCAGTACCTACAATAAACTTTATGGATCCATTGGCGTATTGATCGCTTTGATGATCTGGCAGTTCATTTTATCGGTTGTTCTGCTCATTGGATATGAGCTTAATGCCAGTATCCATAAGGCACACAGTATCCATGGAGATCAGGCAAAATAAAAAACTGAATTTTTTTCATCTTTCAATTTTGCTAAAAAAAATAAAAAATCTACATTTGCAATCCCAATCGGGAAAGCCTACAGAGGGTTGGCGGAGTGGTCGAACGCGGCGGTCTTGAAAACCGTTGTACCGCGAGGTACCGGGGGTTCGAATCCCTCACCCTCTGCAAAACAGTGTGACTGTGAGCGATTAAGTTTTGAAACAATCCTCCATCACACTGTTTTTCTTTTTTACGGCTTTAACATCTCATTTATTGTCTCTTCCATTGTTTTGGTTAACTTTTTTGATCTAGACTAATCATAAGAATCCATCATTAATATTTACCAAGTGACCAGTCAAAATTTGTGATAGGATTATCTATGTCCAAATATTTTTTTGATCAAACAGCGTAGCCAATTGAAGAATCCTTTTTTCTTACAAGGATCATTGTCGTCTTTATCTTCCTGTCCATAAGGTTTGCCTCTTAGATCTTTTTCTATTTCAGGATCAAGCCGATAAGTCATTCCACCGGTAAGAAGCTCATCTGTGTACACCAATACCTCCACTTGAGGTGGGTGATTTTGCGACGCTATGTCCTGTTTTGAGAAATCTCCGGATCTTTTAATTACATCGAATTCTACTTCTTTTTCTTCTCTTGCACCAAGTTTGAAACCTTCTTTCATATCCACACCTTTAAAACCGAGCTGCAGACCTAATTTGGTGAGTAAGCTATGCTGCTCGATTTCAAAGGTCACATGCACTTCCCTTTCAAATGGGTTTCTTACTAGAAATCTTCTGTCGATAAATGATCCGGTTAGTCCGGATCCACTACCACCACCAGCTACGGGGACTACATTTCGTTGAGCAATATTATTATCGAATGGGACCAGGCGATAATGGGGAATAGGTCCGGCAGTTACCGTGCTGTCGTTTGCTGAGTCTCCATCTGCGTCAACCATGGCCAATAGACAATCGTGGCCTACATTTTGAGGTATCCATTGGAAAGGTCCTACTACAGTGGATGCACCCGGATTCAGCGTGCCCGGGACGTTAATAGATGGTGTGGCCCATGGTGTCCAATCGTTTGGCCACACTAGTCCAGTGCCTGGATTGCATTGATACCCTCTTACCACAATATTACTTGCAGGTTGAGTGCCACGATTTTTAATTCTGACATATATGTAATTGGTTACTCCAACGACTGGCGGGTCGTGTGTTATACCGTTATCAGCCATAAGCCTGTTCCAGATGTCTGTGGTATTCCAAAAATTACCAAGCATAGGTTCATAAATACCATTTCTACCATCATCGATATACACATCAACAGGTTCCGGAGCGCCTTCCTGATCGTTGGAATTGTCAGTAACGGGGGTTGCAAGGTAGGCACCTTGTTTTTCGAAGCTCCATCTTATTACTTTGTGCAAATGTCCTCCTGGTATGCCCAGAAAAGAATTAATACCTATTTCTGTACTCATCATGGAATTACACAATTCTTCAGGAGAATTAGCATTAGTTGCCGGGGTTAGCTCCCCAACGGTTTGCAGTACTGTTTTGATCACCCAATCCGCTGCAAACTTTTGATGATTCGGATAACCAATATAATCTCCACCGGTAACTCTGTATACACGAAATAGGGTAGTACTTAAGATTTGTTCGGTACCATAGCTGCCATCATAATTTGGTCCGTAATAAGCCCAATCAGATATAGGCCTGTCATGTCTTCTATCTATTTTCGACCATGGGAATGATTCGAAACGATCGGTTGCCTGAGTTCCCGGATCATTCAATATTACCGCTAAAGAATCTCCCATACTATGGCAGAATCCAAAATTAGGGGAATTCACATTGTCCCATAGACAAGCATGACCAAACTCATGTAAAACAACCCTCCAGGCCGTGGCGATTCCAACTGGGGTATTGGCCTCTACCAATGCATAACGAAAACCATCGGAGCCATTTGAACTTGAATTTCCTGGTGCTGATGCGTTTTTGCAATTTCCTCCGCCACAAGTGCAACCGATTGATGCACGGTGGTCAACGCGAACGGGGAAGTCGGTACCATTAAAATAATCATGAATGTCAATGTCATAAAAAGACAGCATTCTGAATAGCTTATCACTGTGATAGTAGGCGTTAACCGCTGAGAAATCATCGGTAGGTACCGAATAATTGAAATTAGCTGAATTGGTAGGAGGCAAGACGTTTGGATCAGAAATGTCCTCGAGTGCTATATATTCACCTGTTAATGAGTAAGTACCTCCTGAAGGGGTATCTAAACCTTGCAAAGTGACACTGTCACGTAACGGGTCAAGCGAACCGGAGGGAGAACTTCCTGTAAGCCCAGAAGATCCTTTGGTTGGAGGATCTTTCAAATATACGTAGCCATCTACATGAGATAGTAAGATACGTGCGTAAAGTATAGAGCCAGTATGAGGTTCTATGAAAATCCTGAAGTTGTAGGGTTCTACGAAATCTTTTATTCCGGCTGTGAATAAAACATCCGTTACCTTGTAATAGGTGTTTTCTTCTATGCTATCATCAACGGGATCGAGTGGTATATCAAAATTGTCGAATTTGAGACCACTGATTGAATCATGAGGGCCCATCTGTTCCTGATGTATCCGGTGATCCTTCTTATATTGATATATTATAGATCTGGATTGCGTTATCTTTGAGACCTCAAAACGCTCGGCGGCCATTTTGGCAATTTCCTTTAAAAACGCATTCTGTTCAGCCCTTTTTAAACCTTGATCCAGAAGAAATTCTTTTAGAAATTTTATATCTACTTTGTCTGGCTCAATACCCTTGTCTCCCGGGGCTTTTCCGATATTGACTTTATAGCTGTAATTATTGTGACACATCCGAATGCTTTCTGATCTGGTGTTACCAATTACACTTAATCCGGCCTCCCATATGGGGAGACTTTGGACATATTGCTGAAAAGAATATACTGCGGAATCTTTGGTTCTTTTTACATCTTCTAACCTTAACATTGATTCTGAAGTATCAATATTACGACCTTCAGCTTTTGCAATTGCTTGAGATGGTATCTCTAAATTTTCACAGACATTATCCAGATAATCAAACACCAGATCGTCTAAGCCGGTGATCTTTTCATTTCTGTAAGGCTGCTGAATGTGTAAAATTTGTTTGATTCGCCCATCGTTATCATGAGTGACTTTTGTGTTTTTATTGATTTCCATGATTCCATAGTTTGATCCATACCTCTTAATGTTAGATTGGTGAAAAGGTCACCTCGTTCTTAATGAATTGATCGTTTCCAGAAACAACCGTTTTCGGAGATAATCTATAGGTATCAGAATTTTTTGTAAATGCGGTAAAAAAATTGGAAGATGAGCGTAGCAGGTTTAATTATGTAAAGTACAAGCTTCACGATGGGCAGTGATCCTACAACCCATTATAAACAAGGGCGTCCGCCCGTTGTTTCATTAAATAAGAAAGTATGAGAAAATCGCTATCTTCATTTCAGTTTTTAGAAACATTTTTTATAGGAAGCAGATTTGTTTTATCTGACATAGAAGGTGAGCATGGTATGTACAAAACACTTATTGAACACATACAAAATCATATAAAGCTCTCAGATCAAAGTGCAAGCCGATTGGTTGATTACTTTGAAAGTAAAGAAATTAACAAAAAAGAATATTTGCTTAAGGCCGGAGCTATTTCTCGATTCGAGTACTTTATCGTGAGAGGTTGTTTGCGTGTTTTTGTCATCGATGCAAAAGGGGTTGAAAATAACATTAGGTTTGGTACTGAAAATTGGTGGATTGGAGATTTTACCAGTTTTTTAAAAAAGGAGCCGGCCTCATATTTTATTCAGGCCATTGAAAAAACAGAAGTTCTACTCATTAATCGTATAAAGTGGGATCGTCTTTTTTCAGAGATTCCTGAAATAGCGTTTTACTTCCACATAATGTTTCAAAATGCAGCTCTTGGTCAACAATCCAAAATAGCACAACATATTTCATATACCCCTGAGCAACGATATCAAGATCTGATCGAAAAACGCCCCGAACTCTTGCAAAGAGTTCCACAAAAATATATTGCCAGCTACCTAGGCATAACTCCTGAGTTTTTAAGCATGATTCGAAAAAAAATTTCGACGAGCTGATTTCTTAAAATATTTTAATTTTTTTTCGACCACTCCTTTTGACTTTTGTACTAGGTAAAATAACAAAGGAATAAAGTCATAACTCATGGATCTGCTGGATGCCTTCAGTGACAATTTTACCTCAGAGTATTTGTCTACAGTTTCAAACAAATCTTAATAATGTAGTGAAGGGAAAGTAGCTGTCACAATATGTGATGAGAAGCTACTTGCAAAGCGACATAAAAAATGGAAACAAAATTTGAATTACCCTTAAGAAAAGGTGAGCAACCGCAAGTTGGACAGGTACCGCCTCAATTGCAATATTCAGATAAAAGTCCAAGGGATATTTATCAAAAATATCATGATTGGATGTTTAGCACCTTTCCTAAAGTACGAAAAGAGCCCACCAGAATTTCTGTGCCCACTACAGTGGCGATGTGGCTGGATGAAAACGAAGACGTGGGGCATATAGATGCTTTTATGATACCTCCTGGTGGTAGAGAGTTCACACATCTCCATTTGGATGGAAGTATTCATGCTATTGTTGCCGATGAAGTGGAAGAAGAAATTCTTACAAAAAATTGGGGAGTGCGACATATGTTCTACGACAGGGGAATAAAGGAAATCCTGGTATATGCTCCACGCAATGAGGAAGACCTGGAAATAGTAAAATCTGTGGTGATCAAATCTTATGAGTATGCTACTGGCCTAAAATTCAAAGGATAGTGAATTGCATGGAAATATATGTCAAACCACTGTTGCGAATCGGGCTATTGTTTTTTGGTTCATGGACTAACTTGATTCCAGGTGGCATGTTTTCCTATTTATCGCATTTCTTCCCTATAGAAAGAGGGAAGATTTCCTGTTTTACTACTACTCAAATAATCAAATTGTTCAATTGTAAAATGAAGAAAAAGATGAAAAGACCATTAAATATGGCGGTCGTCGTAATCGGCCTGTCAACATTACTATCTTGTGGTAACGATGCTGAAGTTAAGCGGTTACAAGCGCAAGTTTCTGAATTGAAAAAAGAATTAGAGGGCTTTCGAAAAGAGAAAGAAACGGTCAGGAAAAACCTGGCTTTATATGATGAACTTGATCTAGAAGCATTCAATAACCGTGATATGAAGCGTATTGGTGAAATTCACGCTCCGGATGTAAAGGTTTATAACACGAATAATACCTTAACAGAGGGAATGTTTCCTACTCATGAAGCGGAACTTAATTTTCTATTTAAGACCTTTTCTGATTTTGACATTTATGAGCATACCATTGGATTTGGTGAAGAAGACTGGACTGCAGGTATAGCTAAGTGTAGAGGAACATTTGATACTCCTATGACCCTTCCAAATGGAGCAGTTATCCAGCCTACCGGAAAGAAGTTTGAGGTTCGTGTAGCAACAATTGCTAAATGGAAGGACGGAAGGATCGTAGAAGAATGGTTGTTTTGGGATAATGAAGACTGGATGCGTCAGATTGGTGTAACACCATAATTCGATAGTAAGCATAAAGCCATGTCTTTTCAATACTTGTGGTGAAGAGTAAATTTTCTTCGCCACATATACAAAATCACTAAACTAGATCTGGCAAAAGCAGCAATGCAGACAAAAGAGGTTCTATTCATTTATATCTTAGACGTGCTACTATCCGTATTTCTTCCTTACAGTCTTATTTAAAAGTTGCTGTCCGGAATCGGTTGTTCAAATATCTTCAAAGAGGTAACCTTACCCAACACCACCTCGAAACAGTGGAAAGTGTTTCTTTCGTGTATGCCACCGAGCAAATGGTCAATTTCAATCAGCTTAAAGAGCAATATAAGAAAGGAGTGGAAGCACTATTTTTATATTGGAAAATAATACAAAATACAATAAGAAACTTGATGTTGCTGCCTCAATATATCCCGGGGTCTATATCTTG
The DNA here is from genome assembly GCA_030442035.1 of Splendidivirga corallicola. Lineage (GTDB taxonomy): Bacteria > Bacteroidota > Bacteroidia > Cytophagales > Cyclobacteriaceae > Splendidivirga > Splendidivirga corallicola. The sequence goes on along the minus strand of JAUJEA010000001.1, from coordinate 1,252,703 downwards.
AAATTAACTATTAATGATCAAATCTATTAATAAGAGGATTATGAATGAGTAATTAATCTGAAATTCTACCAGACATTACTCCCTTATCTTTAAACTCAAAAAATAACTTTATCAATACTAGTTGATCCTCTTTAATGAATTGGGATCCAATGAGATAACTCTTTTCTGAGGAAAAAGAAACCGGAGATCCGGGTTTGTTGTTTCGTAATGGTACTTATTACTCATTTTTTATTCTATCTATTCCATATCCATTTTTCCAAACCATCAAATTTAAAAGCCGGAACTATTTATATAATTCCGGCTTAACTTGAGCCAAATCCCTTGCTATAAGACTATCGCCAAACAATCCTACAGCAGATTCGAATCAATTAACGATTTAACTATAAATCTCTCAAATATAACAAAATATTGCTTTATTTGGCATTTGAAAGGCCTTGAACCAAACGGTTTGAACTTTGAAGCTTTTTCTTATTTTAGGCAAAAAAGAATTAAGTTTATATAGAGAACGATTTGTCTGGTAACATTTCACATCGGGATATTTATACGAATCAGAACTATAGTAGAGAAAAAACGTCTGATCGACTTGTTTGGAACTCCTTTAAAGAGGGGAGCAGAACAACATTTCAATATATCTATGATCAGAATTTTGAAAGACTTTTGAATTATGGCCTAAATATCTGCTCTGATCAAAGCCTGGTAGAAGACCAGATCCAAGAGTTGTTTATTTACCTTTGGAAAAAAAAGGAGAATCTTGATATAAAGATTTCCATAACTACCTATCTGATCTGGTGCTTAAGAAATCGACTGATTAAGACCCTTAGGCTAAGTAAGGGAATAACACTTGATGAAACACTAGATGTTATAGATAAAAATCCATTTCAAGATCAGGCTGACAATTCGGAAAAATTGAAAAGCGCTGTTGATGCTCTCCCGCCCAAACAGCGTGAGGTAATATATTTAAAGTATTATCAGAATCTGGGTGGTGAAGAAATATCTAAAATTATGAACATCACAATAGGTACTGCCTACAACCTGCTATCGAGAGCCATATCCAACCTCCGAAAAACCATACAAGCTCTCATAATTTTTTCGCCATTATTTGGATGAAATCCTTAATGAAACATAAGTTTCGTTGAATGGAATAATTGACTTTGTCTATTTTTTTAAGAATTACATAAAAAATATTTTTTTTTCAATTCAGGGTATTAGGTTTTTCTACTTTCTGACTCTATTAAATAAAAAATTAGAAAATTGAAAAATCAGGAATTCCGAAATATACAGTACCTGGTAGAAAATGAAGAATTCAGGAAAGAGGTTTTACTCCTAAATAATGATGAGGCTTTGCCAGCCCATTTGATCGCTGCATTTAAAGATTTTGATCTCCAAGACCTCAAAGTTGCCAGACAGATAATCTCGTCTTCGAATATGGAATCTAAATCAGTGAATTATTCCAATAAGGACCAGATCTGGAAGAAAATTACAAAAGTTGCGGATGAATTCGACCGGCAAAATCGTAATGATAGACTGTCTGTTTACAAGAAAACACCAATATGGAGGTCTGCAATGAAATATGCGGCAGTGTTCATAGTCCTGTTCTTGGCAGTTGTATGGGGGATCTATTATAATTTAGGAGAAGAGCAACCAGTTGTACAAGAAACTCAACTGACCATCAAATCAAACCCGCCTGGTCAGAAGTCCAGAATCCAACTTACTGATGGTAGCGTTGTACATCTAAATGCGGAAAGTGAACTCCGTTACAAAGAAGGCTTTAGTGTTGATCAACGAAAGATTCATCTAAGGGGTGAAGCCTATTTCGAGGTAGCTGAGGACAAAACTCGCCCTTTTACGGTAATCACTGATCATATTTCTGTTACAGCACTGGGAACGGAGTTCAATGTAAATGCTTTTCTAAAGAATATAAAAGTTGCATTGGTAGAAGGTAGTGTTTTGGTCAACAATACTACTAACAGCGACCAGATAATATTGAATCCATCAGAGGTAGCGCTTTTTGACAGCAAATTCGACAAATTGAAAAGAACCGAGGAAAGCGCCGAATCATTGTCTGTTTGGAGGAATCGGATTATATATTTTGAGGATACACCTTTGGATGAAGCTTTAGAAATATTGTCACGCTGGTATGCAGTGGAGATCTCAGTACAAGGGGCACCACTTGCTCCTATAACTGTTTCGGGGAAGTTCAAAAATATGTCACTGGAGTTATTGTTGGAAAATTTGGGATATTCTCTGAAGTTCGACTATGAAATAAATGGAAAAGACATATTAATAAAATTTAAATAAGATGCCTATGAAAACATAAAGACAAAGACAGTATTTAGAGCCATTATCCTGCTCCTTATCGCCAAATTTTTTGGGAGAAGGATAATCGAGTCAATTAATGATTTTAACCTATAAACACGAACAAATGCAAATTAAAATTTTACAAACCCTTATAAAATTGAGTAAGCTCTCATTTTGTATTCTATGTATCATTTGCCTGAGTTTAAGTTCTCTGATAGCGAGAGAGTCCAAAGCACAGGTGAAGAGTGTTAAAGAAGTTCAGATTGACATCAATTTGAACCAGGTAAGCCTGTTTAAGGCCCTCAAAATGATCGAGGACCGTACCAGCTTTAACTTTGTTTTGAGTAAAGAAAAGATCAATCTCAACCAGAAAGTTGACCTAGACATAAATAGGGGAACAGTTGAAGAAGCCCTTCTCGATCTATCGAGGCAGGCAGGCGTAAGTTTTAAACAGATCAATGAGAACATTGACGTTCGACATTTGGATAAGCGAAAAAAGGACTTGGCTGTAGAAATCCTTAGAGATAAAACCATTGTAGGCAAAGTAACCGACGAAAATGGAAATGGACTTCCGGGAGTAAATGTTTTGGTTAAAGATACAAGTATTGGAATTGTTACAGATATTGAGGGTAATTATAAACTGAACGTTCCGGATGATGCGACTACATTAGTTTTTTCCTATGTTGGTTATTTAACAGAGGAAGTTGACATAACTGGAAGAACTACTGTTGATTTTGTACTTACCCCTGATGTTGAAACACTTTCGGAGGTAGTAGTTGTTGGGTATGGTACACAAGCTAAGAAAGATGTCACAGGCGCGATCACCTCGATTGGCTCCGAAACAATAGAGCAAAGGCCTGTGACTTCCGTAGATAATGTTCTGCAAGGTTTGGCACCTGGCTTAAATGTGGGGGCACGAGATAATGCTCCAGGGCAGCTTTCTCGCATTACTGTTAGATCAATTGGCAGCTTATCTGCCGGATATGAGCCGTTATGGGTAATAGATGGTTTTCCAACTGATCAACGAAATGCCCAGTCCATCAATCCAGCAGATATACAGTCGATCGAGATCCTAAAAGATGCTTCATCAACTGCCATCTATGGTTCCAGAGGGGCAAACGGTGTGATAATTATAACCACAAAAAAAGGAAAGCAAGGTGATGCTAGGTTTGACGTATCGGTTAACACCGGATTCTCATCAGTTCCTGAGAGTGCTCGATACGATGTGCTTAATGCTCAGGAGTACGTGCAATACCATACGGAGGCAAATGGTGGTGTGACCCCCGATTTTATAACTAATTTTTGGGATGGTCAAACAGACACTGATTGGCAGGACGAACTTCTAAAAACAGGCACTTTTCAGAACTACTCGATTTCTGCTTCCGGAGGAACTGAGAAAGTTACCTATCTGTTATCCGGAAACTATACCGATCAAAGCGGTGTAATCTCCGGACAGGGATTTACAAAGTACTCCGCTCGAATGAATTTGGAATACCATCCTTCGGATAGGATTACTTTCAGCTTAAGTTTAGCACCAAACTATTCTATAGTTTCAGCATCGGACAACACGGAAGTAAATGGTCTTGCAGGTTTGTTTAGTTCTGCATATTCACAAGCAGTGCAATTGGCTCCAATCATTCCGGTTAGAAGGAATGATGGTAGTTTTTCGGTTGGCGCAGATATGACAGGATTCAATCCTTTGGGTAATCCACTGGAAACGGTCCAACGCTATAAGAGCACACAGGATATATTTAGGTTCCTTGGGGGAATGAATCTTGCTATAGAACCAATTGAAGGATTAATTCTAAAATCTTCGATATCAACCAACTTGGGTAGTGATTCTTTCGAGAGACTTTATAATGCACCTAATGATGGAATAACTCGTAACGGTTACCCGGTGGTTAGTACATTGGGGCTTGCAAAACAACAACAGGTAGGCTGGCTAAATGAAAATATTGTTACATACAAACGACAAATAGGTCAAGATCATGCTTTTGATATTTTAGGAGGATTTACACTACAAAAAGATCAATTTGAAGCATTGGGCGCTAATGTGTCTGAATTACAAGTTCAGGGACCGATTATATTATCACTTGGTAATAGTGAGACCTTAACATCCTTTAATAGTCTCTCAGAAAATACCCTTGTTTCTTTGCTGGGTCGGGCTAACTATTCTTTTAAGGAGCGCTACCTTTTAACAGCCACAGTTAGGAGGGATGGAAGCTCACGTTTTGGAGCAAATAACAGAAATCAAACTTTTGGATCGTTTGCCTTAGGTTGGAGACTTTCGAAAGAGCCCTTTATTCAAGATTTAGGCTTTGTTGATAATGCCAAGTTAAGGGTTTCTTATGGCTCAACTGGCAGCAATGCTATCCCTAATTTTATTGCTAGACCAAGTTTGAATCCGGTAAATCAGGCTTTTGGAAGTGCTCAAGTTACAGGAATTCGAATTTCATCTCCTGGGAATCCAGGTTTGACCTGGGAAACTTCTAAACAATTGAACATAGGTCTGGATCTCACGCTGTTTGACGATAAGTTCAATATAGTTTTAGATTATTATAATAACGAAACTACCAGTTTATTGCTTTCTCGGAACCTCGTAGCTTCTTCAGGCTTTACAGGTTTTCTGACCAACATTGGAAGTATGAGGAATAAAGGAATTGAACTTGCAGCCAATGTTAATTTGATTGAAAATAGTGAGTTTAGTTGGTCAGTAGGGGGTAATGTAACCAAGAACGATCAGGAGATCCTTGACCTGGGTGGAGATGACGAAATAAGAAACTTCTTTGGCGCTTTGAGGAGAACAGTGGGAGGTGAATTACAAAATATTCACGTTACCAGAGCAGTAGGTATTCTTCGTGAAGGACAAACATTACCTGACGGGGTATTTGCAGCATCGGCAACACCACAACCGGGAGATATCATTTATGAAGATGTTGATGGAAACGGTGCAATCAGTAATTTCCTTGGACCTGATGGGCAGAATCTTGAAGGAACAAACCTTGATTGGGTCTTTGGTTTTAATACAAAAGTTAGATACAAAGGATTTGAACTGAGCGCATTGTTTCAGGGGCAGTCTGGGGGATATATCTTGGACCTTTATAATATCCAAATTGGAGCTCCATCAGCGGCTCCCGGAGCTCCCAATCTTAATTTCTCTAAAGAGTATTGGTATGATGGAAGGTACATTTCAGAAAGCCAGCCAGGAGACGGCCGAACTCCGGCAGCTGGCAGATTTAATGATGGCATTTCGACTGTATCGAGTCTGGGAAATCAAAAGACTGATTATTTAAGGTTTAAGAATATCACCTTGACCTATTCAATTCCTGAAACACTATTAAGCAAGATTGGAATCATGAATGCAACTATTTTTACTTCAATTGAGAATGTTAAGACCTGGACTGATTTCATTGGAGTTAACCCTGATCTTAGGTTTATTTCAAACGGAGGCCCATCGCTCTTCGGTGGATCCAGAATACCTGGAGTATCAGATGGCCGGGAGTTGGGGCTTACCATTGGCGTTGGCAACCCATTGCCAAGAATATGGACCTTCGGAGTTAATTTCAGTTTTTAACAATTAAAAAATGAAGAAAATGAAAATATATAGATCACTCTTTGTCCTATTGATCATTGCACTTTTTTCGGGATGTGATGATTTTCTTGATGTAGTTCCTCAAGATAGAATAGATGCTTCAACTTTTTACTCTACAGATAATGAGATGGTTATCGGAGTCAATGGAGTATATGCCGCCCAAAGATTAATGATTACTCGTGGAGACGGTGGTTCACCTTTGCTATTTACCCTGTTGGAATCTAGATCTGATAATGCAGGTATGGACCATACGGATCAGGCAGAACGAGTAGAAACCGATCTTTTTAATGAAGGACCCGGAAATCTTCCAATCTCCGGAGCCTGGGAAGCCTTATGGAATATAGTTAACCTGGCCAATAATGTTATTGCAAGTGGTCCTGATGCAGTGGGTGATAAAGCGCTGATCGATAGGGTAGCAGGTGAGGCTAAGTTTTTGAGAGCCCTCACATATTTTCATTTGGTTAATATTTGGGGAGGAGTGCCTTTGAGAACTGAACCAACCCGGGATTTTGATAACACCATCTTACCAAGATCTGATGTAAGTGAGGTATACAATTTAATTGTACAGGATTTAACAGAGGCAGCTACAATTCTTCCTGATGAGTATGCGGGAGGTAATACTAATGAGATAGGTAGAGCTACAAGTGGAGCTGCATTGACACTACTGGGTAAGGTAGAGTTACAAAGAGGCAATGCTTCGGCAGCCGTTGCAGCTTTAAGACAAGTAGAAGGCCGATATTCGTTGTTACCAAATTTCGCTGATATCCATGCTGCAGGAAATGATAACTCCGATGAAGCAATTTTCGAAGTAAATTTTAATCCATCAAATCAAACAGGTTGGGGAGGAAATAATGCGTTCATCCCTGCAAGTGTTGCCGCTGAAAAGGGGATAGTTGCGGGTGGGAGTAACCGAGTTATTTTATCAGCTTATCCAACACAGGATTTGGTTGATTCCTATGACCCTTCGGATTTGCGTATTACTGGAACTTTTGGAATTACTACGGAAGGAACATATATAGGTCCTTATATTTCAAAATACATTGATCCCACTGCAGCGGGTCAGGGGAGTGACATTAATTTAGTGCTACTCAGGTATGCCGATGTTTTATTAATGCTCGCAGAAGCATTAGGTGAAGGATCCGAAGCATACGGTTTTATAAATCAGGTAAGGGCCAGGGCTGGACTCCCGGATATTGGACCAGGTGATCCAGGCACTTTTATGGAAAAAGTAATGAATGAAAGAAGATGGGAGTTAGCATTTGAATTTCATCGATGGATCGACCTACAGCGTTTATCAGATACTGATGTTATTTCTATAATGGAAACACAGATAGAATCTCAGCAATTGAACAAATTTGGTATGGCCGTAGATATTTCCTTGACCAGTGACGATCTTCTTTTTCCAATACCTCAGGGAGAAATTGACATCTCAGGGAACGTAGTAATTCAAAATCCTGGTTACTAGCCGGATCACCTACCTAATGATTCTTATATAAGAAAGAAAAGCATACCGCAATGTGCTTTTCTTTTTTTCCTTTTTTAAAAAATAATATATCAATGAATAAATTGACACTAAAAATATCTATAGTATTTGTACTGTTGCACTTGGTATGTACAGTAAAGGCACAAAAATGGAATAGTACATGGCCAGTGCTTAAAACCTATGAGGGCAAACATTTAGCAGAAGTAGCCATGCCCTTGGGTGGGATTGGGACAGGTACCGTATCCATTGGAGGCAAAGGAGATCTGCGGGATTGGGAGATTATGAATCGTGGGGCAATAGGATATTTACCAGCCTTTAAATTAGTGGCGCCTACCATTGCCAACGGCCCCTTTTTTGCACTTTATTATAAAAAAGGGAATGATAATGCAAAGATCAAGGTACTTGAAGGCCCCATTGATATAAAAGATTACTATGGGGATTGGGGTGCCAATGCCGTCAATTCAGGTTTTCCTAGGTTTGAGAAAGCAACCTTTGCAGCTGCATATCCGATGGCCCAAATCAATTTTGAGCACCGTGATGTACCTATTGATATCCGACTGGAGGCATTTAATCCTTTGGTAGTAGGGGATGCCGATAGAAGTGGTATTCCTGTTGCGATATTGCGGTATGTCATGACCAACAATACTGATGAATCAGTGGAAACATCGCTAGTTGGCATGGTGCCAAATTACATTGGGACGGATGGATGGTCGGGCGAGCCAAACGGCAACTATAACGAATACAGAGAGAATGGAAAGCTCAAAGGGCTTTACATGTACTCCGAAGGAGTGGACAAGAAAGACATTAACTGGGGAACTATGGCATTGACTACCCTGTCCGATGGAGAAGCAAGCTATCGTACTTCTTGGGCCAAGTTAGGGTGGAACTGGACTTTTCGTGAGTTTTGGGACGACTTTATCGCTGATGGCAAAATCACGGATCATCCGGAAAGGAGTTCTTCAGAAAATGCCAAAGAAACAGAATTCATAGGTGACAATCTTGGAAATTCGACTACTAAAATCAAAACTCCTCCTGCTACTTTAGCGGTAAAACAAACACTTCAACCTGGGGAATCAAAAACGGTTACCTATATGCTCACCTGGCATTTCCCTAATCGAACAGCCTGGAACAATATGTTGCACCACCATGGTACAGCGATAGTAGGTAATTATTATGCGACCCAATACGAAAATGCCTGGGAAGTGGCAGAAAAAACTGCTGCTAATTTTGAAATGCTCGAAAAAGAAACTATCAATTTTGTCAGTGCACTAGCGAATAGCGATATCCCAGATGTATTAAAAGAGGCAGGTTTGTTTAATCTGAATAACTTGAGGAGCCAGACTGTTTTCCGTACTGCTGATGGACTTCCCTTTGGATGGGAGGGCACTGGAAGTATCTTTGGTACTAAAATAGGAGCAGAGAAAGCATCAGGTTGGGGACATGGTACTTGTTTCCACGTTTGGAACTATGAGTCAACAATTCCATTCCTTTTCGGGGATTTGTCTACCAAATTTCGTGAAGTGGAATTTATGCATGCCACTAATGAGCAAGGAGCCCAAAGTCATCGGGTAAACTTACCTATTAGCAACGCGAAAGGATTTAGACACTGGGCTGCCGATGGCCAAATGGGCACACTTATCAAGATGTATCGTGACTGGCAGCTTTCGGGTGATGATGATAAGCTCCGGTCAATGTGGCCCAACATAAAAAAAGCAATGTCGTTTGCGTGGACTGGTATCTGGGATACCAACAAAGATGGGGTAATGGAAGGTAGTCAGCACAATACCATGGACATCAACTATGTGGGGCCAAACCCTCAGATGGCAGGTTGGTACTTAGGGGCTTTAAAAGCTTCCGCCGAAATGGCTTCTTATCTAGGCGACAAGAAATTTGAAAAAGAATGTAACGACTTGTACAAACGAGGAAGAAAGTGGATTGACACAAATATTTTTAATGGGGACTATTATGAACATCACATACCGGAGGAAGCGAGTAAGGTAGCCCAATTAGGCAAAGGATGTTTGGTAGACCAACTGGTTGGGCAATACCTGGCACATACGACGGGGCTAGGCTATGTCTTGGACCAGGATAATGTTCGGTCCACCCTCAAAAGTATTATGAAGTATAACTATGTAGATAACTTCAATGAGCACTTTAATACCTTCAGGAGCTTTGCCATTGGGGACGAAGCGGGCTTAGTGATGGCATCTTATCCAAAGGAGGGTACGTTGCTGGACTTCCCTTTTCCGTATTACACAGAATTGATGACCGGATTTGAATACAGTACGGCAGCTCATATGATCTATGAAGGTCAGGTTGAGAATGGCTTGAAGATTTTTAGTGATATTCGCAACCGTTATGACGGGTATAAGCGCAACCCTTTTAATGAAGGCGAGTACGGCCACAGATATGCCAGAGCCATGGCAGCTTGGGCAGGCATTTTAGCTTATACTGGTTTCCAGTACTCAGCAGTTAACCAAACAATGAAGTTTAATTCAAATGAAGGCCAGTACTTCTGGTCTAATGGCTACCAATATGGTACCGTTAAACTCGAAAATCAAAGTGACAATATTAAAGTGACCCTTTCCTCTCATAACGCAGATATCATGTTAAAGTCCTTTACTCTTAATGGATATGGTATTCTTAAGTTTAAAAAGGCTAAAACCTTTGAGAAAGGTAAGGAAGTGTCATTTATCATTAGCCACAATGATAATGAAGCAGGTTTCTTAACTGATCCCAAAATCAAATAAAAGTGATTTTTGACTAAAAAGGTGCGGGAATTGTTACATGATCATGGTTGATAGGGAATACATGCTAGGTAGAAGAAGCAAGAAGGGAAATGAAGATAGAGGTGTTTGGGGACCAATCTGAAAAAGCAGCTGTTTCTGCACCTTTATCTGATTTCTTCGGAATAGGACTTGGTGAAATGGTTCCCTTCGAAAGCACTCTTTTTGTACAACCTGAAGGATGATCTTTTAATTGTTATATACCTATGCCTTATAAGGCTGCTGCAAGGGTGGAAATAATCTTCATTGCTAAAAACTTATAGTCTCGACCTCATGGACTCGAAATGCTGAAGTAAGGACATGTTATCCGGCTTGAAGTAGCGAAATAGGAAGGGCAAAAAAAGCTTAGATTGTAGATCCAAGAACACTAGTTCGAGATGGCATATCCTGAACAGTCAGGGGAGCTTCAATGCCCACTTTGTTCCGAAAATATTTTAATCAGATAAAACTATTCAATTTTTTTACCCACTACTTCCTGTCCGTTTTGGAATAATGTCAGGCTTTCCACTACATCTTTTTGAACCTGGAATGTGATCTGTGCCTCTACCGCTACCAGGTAGAATTCCGTATTGTTTTTTGGGAACATTTCGAATCTGCTTTGTCCGGTGGCTTGTCCGTAGAGTTGCGTTCCTTCCCGTGTAATGGCAATGCTGAAATTTGGAGCTAGCTCATAGCTGCCTACATAGCTTTCCAATATTTCTTCGGGAACCTGAACTGCGTCCGACTTGGATAAAACTTCCTTTAACTCAGAATCAGGATCCAAAAGATGAAATCCTATGTCATCGATACTGGCTGTTGAATTTGTCAGCACTACAACACCCTTTCCAGATTCTTTGACAAAACCGGCAAAGGCACGATAGCCACCGGTACCACCATTATGCCAAATGACATCTCCATTTGCCCCCTTCTTGATATGCCAGCCAAGCCCAACACGCATTCCCCCTGCTTTGTCGTGTCGAACCTGATGGGTCATATCCATAGCTGATCGTAACGATGTTTCGGTTAGCCCTAAATTCGCGGATAAAAACTTGAGCATATCGGAAGTTGAGCTTCTGATAGCACCCGCACCTGCCAATGTAGGAATATCCCAATTTTCAACTTCAACACCATTGCTATGACCTATCGCCAGGTTATTTTTCATATTTTGGTCAAATACTATTTTCGTTTCTTCCATTTTCAACGGTGAAGCGATATTCCTGATCATTAAAGCCTCATAGGAGAGATCGGTATTCAATGAGAGAATGTGTCCTAGAAGTCCCTGAGCAAGGTTAGAGTATTCATACTTTGCACCTACTTTTCTGGTCGGCTCATAACTGGAAATGAAGGAGTACATTTGTTCCACCTTATAATCAACATAGGGGTTGCCAGGATTGGCAGGTGTAAAATTGTTTGGCATGCGTGGCAATCCTGAGGTGTGGTCGGAGAGGGTTCCAAAGGTTATTTTATCTGATCCTTTAACAGGCATGACTACCTCAGAGGGAAGGTATGAATTGACTGGTTCATCCAGTGAGATGGTACCTCCCATTACCTGTTGTGCTAATAATATAGCGGTAAAGACCTTTGTGATCGAACCAATTTCATAGATGGTATGCTCTTCGACTAGCTGCCCCTCTTTGCTCGTTTTACCAAAATTGAAAAATTTAGGTCCCTTCTTATCAATAATTCCTATGGCAATACTGGGATTGATACCATTTTCAATTCTCTTTTCAATGCTATCAATGACATGTTTGGGTAAGGTGTCAGGAGTCTGATAACTTGAAAATACAAACCACAAAAAAAGAAATATGACTGGGGAAAGATGCTTAAATCTACGCATAGCAATTGGTTATTGTCCTACATTTTTTAAGGTACTAATTCTTGTATTCAATCCAAAGGGGAGTTACATGCGTGGTTAGAAATTGAATTGGATGGAAAAATAGAGCGTCTGCTTTGGACCGTTATGAATAATCATTCATTTATATGATAATTTAGTTAAGTGATATGACCCAAGGCAAACGCTAGCCTGGAGTATGCAAGGATGATATTGTTTGGTTTTTAAATTTTTTTCCAACAAACCCATCATTGCCCCAGAACATGATTACCATCAGTTATTCACATTCCTGACTCTTATTAATTTTCCGTGCTCTTCATCTGACAGTAGATAAAGCTGTCCTCGTGGAGATACCACAGCCTTTCTTAATCTCACGCGATCATTGATAAAGAGCTCTTCGGCGCTGATCACAGTATCATTTGCAATAATCACTCTCCATAGACTGCCTTTACTTAGACCGGGTACCAGGAGGTTTCCATTCCATTGCGGGAATTCCCGGCCTGAATAAAAAGTAAGTCCTGTTGGTGCTACCGTCTTGTCCCAGAAATGTACAGGGTCAGTGAAGGTTGTTCCCGGGATAATGGGTGGATTATAATCCTTTGACCGGTACCCACCACTGGTTCTATGGGGCCAGCCGTAATTAGCACCGGCGGTTAGTATATTGAGCTCATCACCCTGGATGGTTCCGTGTTCACTGAACCATATCTTATCTGTGGCCGGATCAATCGTTAGGCCCTGTGAAGCCCTTATTCCTAATGCAAAAAGTCCTTTAATGGCATCAGGACCAAAATAAGGGTTATCATCAGGGATGGATCCATCGGGATTGATCCTGATGATCTTTCCTCTTTTATCCGTAATGTCCTGCGAGAGGGGTGGTACGGGATTAAGATGTTCGAAGAGATTTCTTTCCCCGATGGTTATATAAAGTTTGCCATCAGATCCAAAGATCATCCCTCCACCATAATGGAATAGCCCATGAGAGTAGGGTTCTGCTAAAAACAATGTTTCTATCCGGGTAAGTTTGTTACCTGACAATTTTCCTCTGATGACCTTGGTGGTGCTTTCTCTTTTTTTATTCTCTGCAGCGTAGGATATGTAGATGTAAGCGTTGTTCTTAAAATCAGGGTCCAGTAGCACCTGAAACCATCCGGCATTGAAACTCCTGGTTTGTCCGTGTGCTCTTGGAGGGAATACTCCCCACGAATGTTTGGATGTGTCGATCTTTATTTTTCTAGCCACATCGGTAGGCAGCCCTGTAATTTTCTGCTTTTCCTTTGTAGATAAGTTAACCCTTAACAGATCACCATCTTTTTCGGCAATGATTGCTTCCTCCTCGGATAGGAATGCCATACTCCATGGTCGGTTCAGGTTGTCCATCACCACCTCTTTTACAGGCTGAGCAATCATTTCCTGAGGTGATTTTGGTATGGGTTCGGCAGAAGTGCACTTGGCGATAATTTTCCACTGTCCCTGTATCTTTTTGAGCAATAGCAAATCGTAATATCGATTCCCGAAAAAGGGAATAATGAACTGCACTTTGGCGAAGGCTACATCCTTTTCAATGTCTATGGTTTTGATGCTTCCTATCCTGTTATTCCTGGTGCCAGGAGGTTTTCTGCTATAGAGAGAGGCGTATTGTTCGGAGGTCATCATCCATAAAGAATCCTCGTCATTATATAAAAACATGCGTGTTCCCGGAAGAAAAGCAGAAGCTATGGTGTCAGGATAGTTATAGGTAGTGCCATCAATAAAATCGTAAATGGTTTCTTTTATCAGATCCTGATCTGTTTGTCCGTTAACAGATGTACTGACTAATATGCTAAGGATGATAGAAAAAGTTATGCGTTTCATGAATGTATTGATTTTGATACTTTCAAGAATACGGATATTCCGTAGCGCTGTCGCACAATCAGAGGATTAAGAGGTATTAGATGATCATTCTGGACAACTTTTCATTATTTCAGGAAAACTATTTAGAGCAAATTTATTTTGAAAGACCAACTCGATAGTGATTAAGAAGATATAAAAAACAGCTTAGCATATCATACTATACAATTCTTTTATTGATCAACTTAAACACTTGAACACAATCCCACCTGCATTTCCATTACTATTAACCTTTCGGATTAATTGGTATTGTCTGAAAGTTCAAGGGCGTTTGTCCTGGGTTATCATCTGAATTTTTTATATTCCGCGGGAGTGCAATTCGCTATTTTCTTAAACGCTTCAAAAAAGGCAGACTTGGAATTGAACCCTGCTTCGTATCCTATTCCTTCAAGCGAAAGGTCTGGTCTGGTGGTTATAAGCTGTTTGGCTTCATTTACCCTATACTCCTTGATATAATGCGAGAAGCCATATTCATATACTTCATTCAGAACGCGTGAAAGTGTATGCTTTGACATACCTGCCTGTGTGGCTAGCTCATCCAGTTTTAATCCCTTATTGATGAATGGTTTTTGACTTGCCATTAAATCATTCACTTGTGCCAATAATTCATTGCCGTTTTCCAATAGCTGGACAGGAACTTTGGGAGTGATGGATTTTTTGGTAAGGAGTGCTCTGCCTAACAGGTAATAAAAAGTAAATGAAAAGATCAGGGCGCCCCAGATATATGTGAATCCCACAAAAAGAGCAACTTGGTAAGTGCAGGTAATGAACAACATAGCCAAAGCAATGGCTGCTACATATTGTTGGTTTCCGTTCATTTTGTTAGGTGAAAGAGTCACTCCTTTAAGCATCCTACCACTGTAGTACAAACCTAACAATGTAAAAAGGATCCATACCGAATAGATACCATAGATAATGTATCCATTCCAGATTTCAGGAAATGATCGATAAGGGAATCGAAGACCTATGCCAATAATGGCAACCAAAAGCGCCAGTAATAACAGCCCATCTTTTCGTTTGAAATCTTGCTCATGCTTTTGCAATGCTTTTGAATAGAGGTAAAAGAAGGGGCCGATAAATATGCAGGCTGAAAGCCCGATTTGCAGAATCAGCTGATCCACCTCACGATTGAAGTAAAAGAATACTGATTTCCCGATCCGAATGCTTAATGCCAATAGTAAGAGACCAAAGTAGCTATCAGCAACCGTTCTTTTCTTTTTGATGATAAGGTAAAAGCCGATCAACAAACCATTTACTACACCAAGGCTTGCCAGTAAAAAAAGGATAGACATATTAGATTATGATATACTTTGGTTTATCATTTTCAAATTAAAGTATATTATTATAAATCCTTTTGAAAACATGCCACTAATTTATTGTTCTGCCCAATTGAGGTAAATCCACTTATTTTAGATTGGAGAATGGTGTGTGGAGTCCTCTGTTTGTCACTTCTCAAAAACTGTCATACCGATTATTTTGGATATATAAAAAATAGTTGTATATTGTACTATACATATAGTACAATATGATATTATGATAATAGTACAATGATTGATTTTAAACTGGATCCGAAAGCGGGGTCCCCATTTTATCGGCAAATCATCGATCAGATTAAATTTGGCATTGCTACCGGAAAACTGAAAGCAGGAGAGCAGTTGCCAACCGTGAGATCATTGGCAGTGGAATTGAAAGTAAACCTGAATACAGTTGCCAAGGCCTATAGAGAATTAGAAATTCAGAATGTTTTAGAAACGCAACAGGGTACGGGTACATTCATAAGTGACATCAAGATCCAGATATCTGACAAAGAAAAGGGTGAAAAACTGAGAGAAATATGTAATGAGTTTTCTTCCATCGCATTTAGCTATGGATTTTCAATAAGCGATATGATTAATGAACTTCAAAAACAAAAATAAGATGAACACAAACATAGACAGAATGTGGAATCCCATAGCAGCAGCGGTGATAATTGTTGCGCTTGGCGTTTTTGGTGCACTATTTTATTTTGAATTGATAAGTTTTCCGTTGGCAGCTTCTTTGGTATTGATTGCTCTTTTTGTTTCCAGGTCCATTCGGATAGCCGATCAATGGGAAAAAGCGGTTGTTTTGAGGATGGGCAAATTCCAGGGTTTGAAAGGACCAGGAATATTTTTCATTATTCCCATTTTGGACAAAATAGATAAATATATTGACCAACGTGTTCGTGTTACTGATTTCAAAGCCGAGCAAACCCTCACAAAAGACACTGTTCCTATTAACGTTGATGCAGTTGTATATTGGACGGTTTGGGACGTGGAAAAGGCTGCATTGGAAGTACAGGATTATGAAACTGCGATTTTTTACATTTCCCAGACCGGACTAAGAGATATGATCGGGAAACATGAACTGGCGGATATACTTCAGGAAAGAGAAAAGATTGCCGAAGACCTACAAAAGATATTGGACCATAATACTAATCCATGGGGTATTACCTGCCAAACTGTAGGCATAAAGGACATTATGATCCCAAGAAATTTATCTGATGCCATGAGCAAAGAAGCCCAGGCAGAAAGGGAGCGAAGAGCACGCGTAATTCTTGGTACGGCTGAAACTGAAATTGCACATAAATTTTCGGAGGCCAGTGACCAGTACAGGGAAAATCCCGTTGCTTTACATCTTAGAGGTATGAATATGTTATTTGAAGGCTTAAAAGAAAAGGGCTCGATGGTCATTGTCCCTAGTTCAGCCTTGGATTCAATGAATTTGGGTGCAATAAGTGGTTTGGTTTCGTTATCAAAAGAGCATGATCCGGATAAGCCAAGTAATACCGTTTCCCCAAAACCATCAGAATGATATACACCTTAGTTTACCAAAGTGCAGGAATTGTTGGCCATATTTCTAAAACAATCAACTATCTCCTAAGAGAAACGGATGATCGTAGATTCTAAAATCAGGGAATAACCCGGATTGCTGGAGGATGGAGATCAGTTGATCAAGTTATGTTGTTGACAGAATGACCAGTTGTACCAATTATCATCCAACCCTAAATGGGGGTTTTATCCAATTTAATGTCAAAAATATCAACAAGTTCTCTGAAAATTCTTTATCTTAAATAAGATTTTTATCTATTTTTCCTCTTGCAATACGAAAACCCAATAGTCGTACTTTAGGGAAAAGGTCGATACTCCGGTCTTTTTAGATCTAAGGAATTCGATTTCACATTCACCATACACACCACTAAATGATAGATGTACGGCAATTATGTTCATCATTCTTGTCGTTTGGTTGAAACTTGATAGAACTTATTGGTGGCTCAATTCAATGACATAAAAGTTTTAAGGGGACTTAGGCGGGGCAGTCTCAATGCATTTAATGAAATTTACGAACAGTATGCTGTGAAGCTGTTTAATTTCTCCATGTTATATCTAAAATCAAGAGAAGAAGCAGAGGAGATAGTACAGGACGTTTTTGTAAAAATTTGGCAAAACAGAGAGAAAATCAATGAGGAACTGTCTTTCAATGGATACATTTTTAGAATTGCCAAGAATTGTGTTTTAAACAAGCTTCGAAAGAAAATCAACGAGCCGGATTCATTTGTCTCCGTGAATCAATGTTTGGTTGGGCAAAATCAGACTGAAAATGAAGTGCTTTTTCGTGATATGGAAGGGTTGCTGGAAGAAGCGATTGAAGGCCTTCCTGTTCAGCGTCAATTGATATTTCGCATGAGCCGTCAAAATGGACTTTCCAATAAGGAAATAGCAGAGCAACTGGATATTTCAGTAAACACCGTAGAGGGCCAAATAAGAAAGGCCATTAATTACCTGAGAAATTACATTGATATCTTACCTATTATAATCGCTACTTTAACCTTATAATCAAAAAAATATTTTAACCGGGTAACGGGTACATTCATTTTTTGTGTATTAAATAGTAGAAGCATAAAAATCACTTCGATCTAATACAAAAATGAACAGGGCTCTAATCAATAAATTTTTAAAACAGCAATGCTCGCCAGAGGAATTAGTTGAGATTTATCAATGGCTATGTGATTCCAAAAATGAAATAGAAGCCACAGCACTTTTTAAAAGCAGCTGGGAAAGAGTGTCCGGGGTGATTCCGAAGTCCAATGTAAACTTCGATACACTGAAGAGAAGCATTTTAGATCAGCTTGAAGAGGAAGAGCCTTCTAAAAATCTCACAAATGACAAAAGTCCTTTTCGTGAAGAACAACACAATGTGGCTTCTCCTGAAAAAATTAATGTGGAAGCTGATAATGAAGATCTAAGTAGCACTGCCCATCGCTCGCATTATGTACTCAGCTGGACTAGAACAGCCGCCATTATTGTTATGGCGATAGGACTAACTTTTATCATTTTTAATTATTTCAATAATACCGAAGAAGAACCGGTAAAATATATCGTAAAATCAAATCCCAGGGGTCAAAAGGCAACAATCTTTTTGAAAGATGGCTCAAAGGTGATTTTGAATTCTGAAAGCACTTTAAGGTATGCACAAGATTTTGGTGAGTACAATAGGGAACTCATTTTGGATGGAGAAGCGTTTTTTGAAGTAGCAAAGGATTCGATTAAACCTTTTAGAGTGACTACTCAAAATATAACAACAACAGCACTTGGTACTTCCTTTAACATCAGGGCCTTTCCCGGTGAGAAAACCTTCAATGTTTCTTTGGCAACCGGTAAAGTTGTGATTGATCAGTATCAAGGATCGGATTCGATGGCCACTGGCAAAAGCTTCACGTTGGATGTGGGTGAAGAATTAATCTATGACAATACCTTGGATCAGTTTGATAGGGTGAATTTTGATCCAAAAGAGGCACTGTCGTGGAAAGATGGGATTATCTATTTCAATGATAGTCGCTTTGAGGAAGTGATCGAAAAGCTGGAAAGGTGGTACGATGTCGAGTTTGAATTGGTAAATCAGGACAAGATGGATGATACCTATAACCACATCGATGGAGAATTCAAGGATGAGAGCCTGACCAATGTTCTAAGAATTATGAGTTTTTCCAAAGACTTTAAATACACAATCAACGGAAAAAATGTAACGATTGAACTCTAAATAAAAGTAGATATGACAGGAATAGATACAAGCTAAAAGAAGAGTCCGAGATATAGTATCCCGGACTCCAGACTCTTGAATCTTTCACAATAAAATAAGCTGCAACTTAAGTAAGTCAAAGAATCAAGAGCAACATGTTTCATAAAACTAGTGTTTCACAAAAACATACAAATATATGCATTTTAAAGTTATACATTTTATTAAAATGGCATCTAAGTATTCAATTTACGCGCTTCTGCTACAGTGTATATTCATATCTGTGGTGGTGGCATCAAATGCCAGTGCACAATATAAGAGTGTGAAGGAAGTCTATTTGACGGAAGACTTTGATAACATATCTCTTGCGGAAGCTTTTCAAAGAATTGAAAATGCAACGGATTTTAAGTTTTATTTTCATAGAAATGACATCAATAGAAAAGCCAACGTAAGCTTTAATTCAAGAGGAAATCCAACCGTAGCTGATGTGCTCAGAGAAATTTCCAGACAGTCACGCCTGAAATTCAGACAAATAAATAATCAGATTAGTGTGACACCGATGAAATCAGATAAAACATCCAGAAAGGCGGATGATTCCAGGGTTGAGATCATAAGAACCGTAACAGGTTCTGTAACTGACGAGAGCGGTGTTGGATTGCCTGGAGTAAATATTCTAATAAAGGGAACAACTACTGGTAGCATTACAGATACCAATGGTAATTTTGAAGTTCAGGTACCTGAAGGAACAGTGACACTTGTGTTTTCCTACATAGGATACATTGCCGAGGAAATCGAAGTATTACCACAACAAACAAATATCAATATTGTTTTGTATCCCGATGTAACGGAACTTCAGGAAGTTGTTGTGACGGCATTTGGTCTGGAACGTGAGAAGAAACGATTGGGTTATTCCGTAACCGAAGTGGCTGGTACCGAAGTTTCCGAAACAAGAGAGCCCGTCTTTGTAAATGCTTTAGCCGGTAAAATTGCCGGGGTGGCCATACAATCCGCCAACAATGGCTTAGCAGGTTCAACCAGGGTAATTATTAGAGGGAATGCTTCTTTTGGTAATAACCAACCTTTATATGTCATCGATGGTGTGCCTATTGACAATTCCTTATTAGGTGAAGCTGGAACGTTTGGTGGTGTGGACAGAGGAGATGGTCTAATTACTATTAATCCGGATGATATAGAATCTATCAGTGTTTTGAAAGGGCCGGCGGCAGGGGCACTGTATGGAAACAGAGCTCAGAATGGTGTTATTTTGATCACAACAAAAACAGGAAAGGATGGTAAAGGAATTGGTATAGAATTCAATAACAACACAACCTTTGAATTGATCAATTCTTACGATGAAGATGATTTACAAACAACTTATGGCGGCGGTTTCGGAGGCGTATTGTTTGGACAGGCTAGTGGTAATGGCAGTGGTGTAAATAATGGATGGTCCTGGGGAGCCAGAATTGATACTACCGACACTTATGTTGATTTTGATGGGGAGACCAAACCATATAATCTCAATACGGTTAACGACAATTTTGACAGATTCTTTGAAACCGGTTTGAGCACTACGAATTCCATTGCGGCTTCAGGAGGTAACGAAAAAAGTACTTACCGGCTTTCGTTGAGTCAAACACATACGGAATCTCCATTTCCAAATTCGGCCAATCTTGACAGATACAACGTAGGCTTAAGAGCAACATCTAAATTCGGTGACAGGTTATCAGCAGATTTCAAAATTGATCTGTCAAGGACAGACGCTGAAAACCGCCAATTACTTCAGGGTGATGGAAGAGGAGCCTTTGGATTGACGTTCTTTAGATTAACAAATACCACCAATGTTCTGGATTTAAGGCAAAAAGATGAGAATGGTAATTTCATATTTGTAGGAAGTGGTACTCCTAATCCATGGTTTGCGGCTGAAAGGGTAAATCAGGGTGATGTGAGAAATAGAACCAATGGGTTCCTAAGCCTGAAATATGATTTCACCGATTGGTTATCTTTCCAGGTAAGAGGAGGGGTTGATCGTTCCAATGTCCTTGATCATTTCGGTGTAAGGCCGAATCCAAATGCTGATGGAGGTGGTAACTATAGCGAAACTACAAGAACCATTGAGGAAGACAATGTTGATTTTCTTTTCTTGCTAAATAAAGATTTTAATGAATTATTTAGTGTTTCCGGTACATTTGGAGGCAATCACAGAAATGTGAAATCTGAAAGAATTACGATTTCAGGAAATGATTTTGCCGATCCCAATGTCTTTAATCTCAGTAATCTTAGAAGATTGAACCTTCCTGGTTTTGATCGATCCCGTAAAAAAGTCAATTCTTTCTTTGGTTCCCTTCAGCTAGGATATAAGAATTATTTATTCCTTGAATTAACTGCCAGAAACGACTGGTCATCCTCACTTACCTCTATCAGACCAGGGGCCTCGGATAATAGTCTATTCTACCCATCTGCAAGTGTAAGCTTTGCTTTCACTGATGCTTTTGAGATAGCTCCTGAGATATTAACATTTGGTAAAGTAAGGGCTTCGTGGGCAGAAGTAGGTAGCGATGCTGATCCTCACAGAACTGACCTGGTCTTTAGGTTAACACCTGAAACAAATGGTAATTCAGGAGCAGAGATCAACGGAGGAAGTTTGCCCCCATTGACTATTCGGCCTGAAGAAACCGAGGGGCTGGAAGTTGGACTGGATCTTAGATTCTTGAATAATCGTATCGGACTCGATGTAGCATTCTACAGACAGGAAACAAGGGATTTCTTATTGCCACAAACCGTATCGGCTTCTACCGGTTATAACCAGGCTTTCCTGAATGCCGGATCAATGGTGAATAAAGGCATTGAATTGTCATTGAATGGTACACCCCTTCAAGCCAAAGAGGCAGGAGGATTTAACTGGGATGTCTCTGTCAACTGGGCCAAAAACAAGAATGAAGTAACGGAATTGAGCCCGGAACTTGCAGAAACCGGGGTTTCATTTGGCAACCTGATCAGGTCTAAAGTTGGTTATGCTTTCGGATCAATATTTGGAACACCTATACGAAGAGACTTTGAAGGAAATATTGTTTATCGCGTTATAGAAGATGATATAGCCGGAGAAACAGTTCAAAGAGTAGTTCCCGATGAAGGGCGATATGTCTTTGATAGTAATGGAAATGTCATGCTGGATGAAAATGGAAATGCTATCATTGAAAATGAAGTATTCCTGGGCAGCCCTAATCCTGATTGGACAGGAGGTATTACCAATACCTTTAGCTATAAAGGATTTACATTGAGTGCTTTGATTGATGCACAGTGGGGTGGAAAGGTTTTCTCTAGCAGCTATAGAATGGCTTCACTGTTGGGAATTACCTCAGCAACTGAAAGAGGTAGATTGACCGATGAATATATTCCATCCGGTGTCAGAAATACCGGTTCTGAGAATGAACCTAATTTTGTGGCAAATGATATTCCATTTAGCCCTGAGAATACATACATAAACGGTAATCCAGGAGCTTTGATCGATGAGTTGTTTGTATTTGATAATTCGTTTATTAAGCTGCGCCAGGTTACTTTAGGATATACGTTTTCAAGTAATCTCCTCGGTAACACACCATTCCAATCGGCTTCACTTTCTTTTGTCGCAAGAAATCTCTTCTTCATTACAAAGAAAGTTCCTTTGATCGATCCACAATCATCAACAACCATTGGCAATGGATTTGGGTTTGAGCAATTCTCTCTTCCATCAAGTACAACGCTTGGTTTTAACCTGAATCTCAAACTCTAGATGTTACTTCTGTTTATCAAAATTGTTTAGAAATGAAAAAATATATCAATATAAAAACATTCATGATTGGAGTGATCTTCATGGGGATTATTTCGTCATGTGATAATGATTTCGCCGATGTCAACCTTGATCCGGATGCTGTAACCAGTGTCAATCCAGGTCAGCTATTCTCAAAAGTGTTGATCAATAGCTCCAGGGTGGATATGGAACCAAGGACCAATTATTTTCATGCCTTCATGCAATATGGATTTTCCGGATTCTGGTCAGGTACACAATATGTTATAAGTGACAACATTGTGGCGCGCTATTTCAATGGTATGTATAGAAGCCCAATTAAAAATGTGGTGTTTTTGATTGATCAGCTTCAGGATGACCCATTGAATGTGAATACACTTTCTGCCGCAAGGATCTGGAAAGTATTTCTTTTCCAAAAGATGACGGATGTATATGGCGACATTCCTTATTTCGAATCTGGGCAATCACTTACTACGAGGGATTTCACTCCGGCCTACGATACTCAGGAAGTCATCTATAATGATCTGATCAAGGAATTGCAGGAAGCAAAAGCTGCCTTTGACTCAGAGCTTGATGGTGTTCGGGGAGACCAATTTTACAATGGCGATATTGTAAGATGGGAGAAGTTGGCAAATTCCCTTTTGTTGAGAATTGGTATGAGAATTATGAAAGTGGATCCAACCAGAGGGCAAAGCTTAATTAATGAGGCTGTTGCAGGCGGTGTTATGGAAAGTAATGATGATATGCCTGTCATGAGACATACTGAAAATGAGCCGAATGCTTTTAATTTTACCCTTGGTGATCAGCATTTTGTGTTGCATAAAACTTTGGTGGATCATATGAAAATTAACGAGGATCCCAGGTTGACAATATATGGAGGTATTCATGATCAGGCCAGAGGAGTTGTTATATCTACGGATACCACTGACTATTATGGCTGGAGTCCCAATCCGGATGATTCAGCGGCTACTGTAAGAGTAACTTTTAATATTTACAGACCCACGGAAACACCTTTCTTGCATTTCAGTTATGCCCAGGTCGAGTTTTTACTTGCTGAGGCAGCAGTGAGAGGTCTTGTTGGAACTGATCCTCAGGTACACTATGAAAATGGTATCAGAGCCTCAATGCAATCATTGGCATTGTTGCCAGCTTCTCCAGGTATTAGTGATACTCAAATAGCTGATTATATTGCTGCCAATCCATTTGATGATCCTGGTGATACATCGGATGATTCTGATGAAGCCAAAATAGAGAAAATAGCCACAGAATTTTGGCTTTCAGGCTTCATCTTTGATGCCGACGAAGTTTGGAATAACTGGAAAAGAACAGGTTTTCCTGACTTAACACCTAATCCGAATTCACTTACACAGGCCAGTGATTCTCCTGGTCGAATACCCAGAAAACTTCCATACCCGCAAGATGAGTTCGTAAGAAACGGAGAGAATGTTAGAGCGGTGCTTCCAAGATATGGCAATGCCAATGATTTTAATGAGGCCTCCAGGGTTTGGTGGGATATTGATTGATAGGTTTGGAACTACTTTTATTTTGAGTAGGTTTTTTTGCTGATTGTAAGTTTGAGCTAGCAAGGACTGGTATTATCCGGTCTTTGCTTCTCTTCAATATAAATAAAATAGGTTTGATCCATGGATTTGATATTGTGGATCAGAGATAATTGTTGAATGGATTCGGAAGGTTATGTCAAAAGGAAATAGATCCATCGAAAAACGCCTGAGTTTTCCAAGAATGTGCCTGGCACTTATTCTTTGTGGCCAAATGCATTTCGTATTAGCCCAAAGTCCTGCCAAGCTCTTTACACTTTTAAAACCTGAAGAAACCAATATAACATTTGTGAATGAAGTACGGGACGAAAGACATCGCAATGTATTATTGTATGAAAATTATTATAGTGGAGGTGGTGTCGGAGTAGGAGACTTTAACCAGGATGGACTTTTTGACCTTTATTTTACCGGTAATATCAATGGAGACAGATTATACCTGAACAAAGGAGATTTCACTTTTGAAGATGTGACAATTCGAGCGGGTATAACGGATGATGGGGGCTGGTCTTCAGGTGTTTCTATTGTGGACATTAATCAAGATGGATTAGATGATATATATGTTTGCAAGGAAATGTATGATGATAAACCATTGCTGAGGAAAAATAAACTTTATATCAATAATGGAGATCTCACATTTACTGAAAGTGCAAGTAAATATGGGCTTGATGATTCCGGGCGATCGAGACAAGCTGTTTTTTTTGATTATGATAAGGACAAGGACCTTGATCTCTTTCTATTGAATTCTCCTCCTGAACCTGGTAAATATTCCAATCTTTCATGGAATGGGCTCATGCAGGAAAAGTACGCCCCAAGACTATACGAAAATAAAGGAACCTCTTTTGAAGATGTGTCCAAACAGGCCGGGGTACTTCAGGCAGGCTTTCCGAATAGTGCCAGCGCGGCAGATTTGAATAATGATGGATGGGTAGATATTTATGTCGCCAATGATTTTAGAGCCCCGGATTTCCTCTATTTGAACAATGGTGACGGGACATTTACAAATATCATTGACAGTGCGGTAAAACATATTTCCAATTTTAGTATGGGGGTAGATGTCGCAGATATGAACAACGACGGTTTGTTGGATATCTATGTGCTGGATATGGCTGCGGAGGATAACTACAGATCAAAGGCGAATATGAGCGGAATGAACCCTCAGGCTTTTCAGCAGGTGGTTGACGAAGGCGGGCATTACCAATACATGTTCAATACATTCCAGTTAAATCAGGGGAATAATCATTTCAGTGATATAGCACAGTTAAGCGGACTTTCCTCAACAGATTGGAGTTGGTCCAATTTGTTGGCTGATTTTGACAATGATGGTTTGAAGGATGTTTACGTGACGAACGGCATTATGAGGGAAATCAGAAACACTGATGCTGTTTTAAAGCTGCCCAGGTATGCCAGGGAGAAGGCAAAGGAGTATGTAAAGCAGCAACCAAATACCAAAAACATTCATATTCTTGATATATTGGATATCGAAGAGACTTTGGGCATTTTGCCATCACAAAAACTTTCCAACTACGCCTATAGGAATAATGGAGACCTCACCTTTGCGAATAAAAGCGAAGATTGGGGCTTAGACCGGGAAACATTCTCTAACGGATCGGCATACGCTGATTTGGATAATGATGGCGACCTTGATTTAATTGTAAATAATATCAATGAATCGGCTCATCTATATCGAAACAATTCCGAAAAAATTAGTGCCAATAACCATCTCCGTGTTAAGCTATCAACCAACCCGGATGAGCAGGTTTATGGTACAAGAGTAATCATAAAGTATGCTGATAAACAACAATTGTTTGAATTTACCAATGTAAGGGGAATGTTCTCATGCTCCGAACAAATTGCTCATTTTGGTCTGGGGCAACTTGATTTGGTTGATGAATTAATAGTGACCTGGCCAGACGAAACAAGTACTTTTAAGAAGAATGTAAAAGTTAACCAGCTTATTACCATTAAAAAGAAAAATATCAAGGTAATAGCAAATCGGGAGAATAGAGTTCAGGAACCGCTCTTTCAAAATGTAACAGAAGATCTGAAAATCAAATATCGTCACCTTGAGAATCAATATGATGATTTTAAAAAACAGGTTTTATTACCACATAAAATGTCACAATTTGGGCCTGGACTTGGTGTTGCAGATGTAAATGGTGATAAACGAGAAGATTTTTTTATAGGTGGGGCCGCCGGGTATTCTGGAAAATTATATTTACAAACCAGTGACGGCGGCTTTCAGGAATCACCTTCCCAGCCATGGATCGCCGAAAAAGGCCAGGAGGATATTGATGCTGTATTTTTTGATTTTGACAATGATGGTGACAACGATCTCTATATAGTTAGCGGAGGAAATGAATTTGATTCAGGGAGTGAGCATTACCAGGATCGTTTGTATCGCAATGATGGTGAGGGCAACTTTGAGCTTGCAGTAGATGCACTGCCACAATTTTCCTCAAGCGGATCAAGAGTTGTTCCGGCGGATTTTGATAACGATGGTGATATGGATCTGTTTGTTGGTGGAAGATTAAGTCCTCATAACTATCCAATGCCAACATCCAGTTTCGTTCTAAGGAATGAAGGTGGAAAGTTTAATGATGTCACACAAAGCGTAGCTCCGGAATTAAAGTCCATAGGCATGGTAACGGATGCAGTGTGGACGGATTTTGATCTCAATGGAACTTTAGATCTTATTGTAGTAGGGGAATGGATGCCAGTCACATTTTTTAGCAATAATGGTAGCTCTTTTGAAAATGTTACAAGCCAAAAAGGTATTGATCATTCTTCCGGTTGGTGGTTCGGTATTGAAAAGGGTGATTTTGATAATGACGGAGATGATGATTTAATGTTAGGAAATCTTGGCCTGAACTATAAATACAAGGCTTCTCCGGAAGAGCCGTTTGAAGTCTACTATGATGATTTTGATAATAATGAATCTAGCGATATCGTACTCAGCTACTACAATTTTGGAAGTCAATATCCCGTGAGAGGTAAGAGTTGTTCCTCAGAGCAAATTCCAGCGTTGAGAAAAAAATACAAGACTTATGATGCTTTTGCTTCCTCCGATCTTAAATCAATTTATGGAGAACTGAACTTAAAAAGCGCTCTGAATTTAAAAGTCGAGACATTTGCCAGTCTGTTTCTGGAGAATTTGGGCAATGGAGAATTCAGGGCGCATCAACTGCCCAATGAAGCACAACTCTCCAATATTAACGACATTATCATTGATGACTTCAATAATGACGGACATCTGGATGCATTAATGGCTGGAAACCTTTACGTGTCAGAAGTTGAAACACCTAGGAACGATGCCGGAATGGGAGTATTACTATTGGGAGATGGTTCGAATAACTTCGAGGTGGTTCCTCCAATGGAGAGCGGCTTTTATGCACCCTATGATGTAAAAAACATGCGTTTGATCAGGAGAGGGAAGGAGAGGTTACTAATCCTGGCAAATAATGATGAATATCTTCAAATAATCAGAACCAGAAATACCAAGAATTTTAAATAAGACGAACCAGATCTTGGAAAGCAATCAAACACATTTGTACTCAAATACTTCAATACCTATTTTATAAATCGATGAAAATAACCATAAATATTTCCAGACTTGCTTTAACGATTCTTTCCATTACGCTGATAGCAATACATAGCTATGGGCAAGCACCATGCAAGGTTTTGTCAGAGTCTCTAAACCAATCTTATGCAGGAGCCTGTAAAAAAGGACTGGCTAACGGTGAAGGAGTTGCGGAGGGCGTTGATAAATACCAAGGACAGTTTAAAAAAGGTCTTCCCGACGGATATGGTAAGTATACCTGGGCCAATGGAAACGTGTATGAAGGGAATTTCAAAAAAGGTCTTAAGGAAGGCGAAGGCATACTGACTTTTAATAATGGGGAGCGCAAGGGAACTACACAAAAAGGATTTTGGAAGAAAAACAAATACATCGGTTTGTTCAAAGATCCATATAAAGTGCATTCCAGGTCTCCGTTGGTCACAAACGTTCGTATTGCCCCAGCTCAGGGAAATGAAGAGAATGTGATTGAGGTTACCATAAATTCCAAAGGGAAAACAGTAAATAATCCACAATTCGATATTGATTTGGTGAGTGGCAATTTTGTACGGGTACAGCCTTTTAACCTGGCAGCTAAAATCTACGGAGTTACTTTCCCTTTTCGTTGTACACTAACACATAGCGGAGAATCCACCAACTTTGAAATAAAACAGGCAGGTAGCTGGAGTATTACAATTGATATGAATAAGTGATTGAGTAAGCTGACTGATGCAATTGAGACGTACTTAAATTAGTAATAAGTACGTCCCAAATGTTTTATGTCATAAAATTGATTCTTTCTGATCAATTACTGAGCACAGTGTCCTTTTTGGCCTGTTTGTTTTCGACGCTTCCTCCGTTACCGGTCTTTGAGTTTGCAAGCTCAGGTTCTCCTAACTTTATTTCCTTTTGAACCTGGCCCATTTTACACTGTCCATTAAATTGTGCCCCGGACTCTATGATAAACTTGTTGGTTTTAATATTCCCTTTTATTTTGGCAGAAGGTTTGAGTACCAGAATATCGACTATTTCAATAGTTCCACTAACCTCCCCTTCAATGTCAGCATTTTGAGCAAGGATGTTACCCTCAATGTATGAAGATTTTCCTAATACAATTTTTGATTTTGATTTAATATCCCCTTTTACTTTCCCCTCAATTCTTAGGTTTCCATAGGTCTCGATATTGCCTGTAAGCGTTGTGCCCTTGCCAATGGAATTACTTGTGTTACTTACATCCTCGGCCATTTTTTCTTCTAACTTATTGTTAAACATGGTTTTTAGTTTTGGTTGATATAATTATCTCGGTTTTCGTTCGCGTAATATATTATAACGTCCAATTGGTTGGTGAATTATATCTAAAAGGTCTTTTTACACTTTCTTCTTCATTTAAAACGAAATTAAAATTAATACTTTTTATCTATAAGGAGAAAACTCTGTGCAATTTTTAAATCAATAGTAGTTTGAATGATAAATAACAACTAATTTAATGATAGTGTTGTATAGAGAAAAATGCCCATCACTTTGGATGGCTTTCAATCATATAAAATGTAATTTTTGCAGATGAAGATCTTGTCCGCCCCACAAATCAGACAAGCCGATGCATACACCATAGAGCATGAACCCATAGCCTCCATTGATTTGATGGAAA
This sequence comes from Splendidivirga corallicola, assembly GCA_030442035.1. GTDB lineage: Bacteria > Bacteroidota > Bacteroidia > Cytophagales > Cyclobacteriaceae > Splendidivirga > Splendidivirga corallicola. Next base: position 1,223,269 of record JAUJEA010000001.1, on the reverse strand, counting down.
GGGCCTCAAATGCTTTTGTGGATTATTTCACCCGGCTTTTTGGTACTAAAAACAAAATCTTGATTTGCTGTGGTACAGGTAACAATGGTGGAGATGGCCTGGCAATAGCCAGACTGCTTTCCTCTATGAATTATGAGGTGGCAGTTCTTGTGGTTCGTCCAAATAAAGAAGCGCCGGGATCGGCCGATTTCGAAATTAATTACAGATTACTTCCTGGCATAATACCACTCACTGAAATCAATGATAATACTCAGGTTCCGGAAAAATTTAATACTGACATCATCATTGATGCCATTTTTGGGTCAGGACTTTCCAGGCCGGTTGAAGGATTATATGCCTTCGTGATCAGAGCGATAAATCAATCTCAGGCAGAAGTAGTTTCGGTTGACATAGCTTCCGGGTTGTTTTGCGATACGATAGCCGCAGAAGGTCCAATCGTAACGCCTCATATGACAATTTCATTCCAATTACCAAAATTGGCATTTCTACTACCGGAGAATGACCCTTTTGTGGGCGAATGGAAAGTGGTAGACATTGGTTTAAGCTCGGATTTCATCGCTGACCAAAAGAGTAAAAGCCATTATGTAAGCTCTTCCGATATAAAAAAAATGCTTAGGAGAAGAGAGAAGTATTCGCATAAGGGAACTTTTGGTAGAGCACTTTTGATTGGCGGTAGCTATGGGAAAATTGGGGCCATTGTATTGAGCTCAAGAGCATGCTTAAGGAGTGGAGCCGGACTTTTGATAACACATGTTCCACAATGTGGTTATGAAGTACTACAAACCGCGGTTCCTGAGTGTATGGTCACCACAGATGCTTCCTTCGAATATATATCTGAATTACCAACTATTCAAAATTACCAGGCCATTGGCATTGGTCCGGGACTCGGTGTTCAGGAGATGTCATTAAAAGCTTTAAGAGAACTGCTAAAGGACGTGAAGAATCCAATGGTGATCGATGCCGATGCCATTAATCTCATTGCCCAAAATGATGATCTGATTGATTTGCTTCCTGCAAATACAATTCTAACACCTCATCCAAAGGAATTTGAAAGATTGGCAGGGCCATGGGAGAATGATTTGGAGCGTCTGGATCTTCAGAGAGAGTTCTCAAAAAAGCATGAGGTTTTGATAGTTTTAAAAGGTGCTCATACTTCTGTTTCCACTCCTGAAGGAAGAGTCTATTTTAATTCTACCGGAAATCCCGGTATGGCGACAGCCGGAAGTGGGGATGTTCTCACCGGCATACTGACCGGATTGCTTTCCAGAGGTTATAGTGCAAGGAAAGCGGCCATCCTAGGTGTTTATATGCACGGATTGGCTGGAGATCTGGCCGCTGAAAAACTTGGTGAGGAATCGCTCATTGCTTCTGACATTATTGATTATCTACCCCATGCTTTCACCTCTGTATCAGCTGAGAAATATCTCATAAAGAAAAAATAGGCGGTACAAATTTGATCCTCTGGCATTGCTTAATATGTAAGTAATGGGATAGTTTCCAACATTTTTACCGGAAGACAATCAATAAAGTTTTTTTTATTGATCATTGAAAAAATCAAAGATTCCTGAGTAGTTTTCTTAAACTGCTTTGAATGAATCAGAAAGACGATTTTACAAACCTATGCCTACAAACTGTGGAAAAGTGAAACAGGTCTGTGGAATTGTGCCTCAATATCTCAGATATGTAACATTCCTTCCGATGCCGCTCTACAAAGCAACCTGAAATAAAATATATTGAAGTCGATATAGATTTTTTTTATAGGCTCTGCCATCCAAAAGTTTTTCAATTACGTATCTAAATAAAGAGAGAAGTGAAAATTTTTGAGAAAAGGCCAAAGAAACAAAAAAATTAGGTTGAAGTAATTGTATTTTGGTGTGATTTTTGCTTATAACACAATAAAATTAGTTTAATTTCGTAAAGAGTCGTTTTGCAATATGAAGAAATGTATACTGTGCTTGAGTTTGTTGATAGTGTTTGCAATCCCATCAGTACTGTATGGGCAATCCAGCAAGGAGTATATTGCTAATGTCAATGGGGAAACCGTTAAAATTAACTATGATGTTGATCTTTATCCTAATCCAGCCACTGAGTTTGTCAACATTAAATCGAAAGGAGATGAGTTTCTGGAGATCGGTTTTGAAATGTATAGTTTGATTGGTAATAAATTACCGGTACAAGTTGAGAAAGTTGATAAGGAAAACTATAAAATACCTGTTAAGGAATTTTCATCTGGATACTACTTATTGATTATTAAGGATAAGCGTACCAGATATCGAAGAGCATTTAAGTTTCAAAAATTATAGGGTAAATGTTTTGATTATAGGCGGTTGAGTGCGTGTCAACCGCCTTTCTTTTTGCCTAAAATTCTGCATTTCCGGGAGTTCGTGGGAATGGAATGACATCCCGGATATTCCCCATACCAGTGATAAATTGCATTAATCTCTCAAATCCCAAACCAAAGCCGCTATGAGGAGCAGTACCATATATTCTGGTATCTAAGTACCATTTCATATCATCCGGTTCAATATTGAAAGCTTTCATTCTCTGAACTAATTTATCATAACGCTCTTCTCTTTGTGACCCTCCAATAATTTCTCCGATACCAGGAAATAATACATCCATTGCCGCTACTGTTTTTTCATCGTCATTCTGACGCATGTAAAATGCTTTGATTTCACTGGGATAATCAAAAAGAATGACCGGCTTCTTGAAATGTTTTTCAACAAGAAAACGTTCATGCTCCGATTGTAAATCTGCCCCCCACGCATCGATAAGGAATTGAAATTTCTTCTTTTTGTTGGGCTTGGAGTTTCTCAAAATATCGATCGCCTCTGTGTATGAAACTCTTTCAAAATCATTATCTGCTACAAATTGTAGTCGCTCCAGCAGCGAAAGTTCATTACGTTCTTCCTGTTTCTTATTTTTCTCTTCGTCCAATGCTCTTTTGTTCAGGAATTCAAGATCATCCTTGCAGTTTGTTAAAGCATAGTTCACCAGGTATTTTAAAAAATCCTCAGCCAGATCCATACTCTCATTCAGATTGTAAAAGGCCATTTCAGGTTCAATCATCCAGAATTCCGCTAAATGTCTGGTAGTATTGGAGTTTTCAGCCCGGAAAGTTGGACCGAATGTGTAAATCTCAGACAGAGCCATGGCGGCTAGTTCACCTTCCAATTGGCCTGAAACGGTTAGATTTGTTTCCTTCCCAAAGAAATCATTCTGGAAATCGACTTTTCCTTCTTCTGTTTTGGGCAGATCTTCAATATCCAGTGTGGTGACTCTGAACATTTCTCCTGCCCCTTCGGCATCTGAACCTGTTATGATCGGGGTATGTATATTCAAAAATCCACGGTCAGTAAAAAACCGATGTACAGCAAATATCATGGCATGCCTGACCCGGTAAATAGCACCAAAGGTATTGGTCCGTGGACGCAGGTGAGCGATTTCTCTTAAAAACTCCAAAGAGTGTCTTTTAGGCTGCAAAGGAAATTTTTCGGGATCTGCAAGTCCTAATACTTCAATAGAACTTGCCAACACTTCTACCCGTTGACCTTTACCTTGAGATTCAACCAGTTTGCCTTCAACAGAGATACAGGCTCCCGTTGTGATCTTGTCAAGGGTTTCAGTCGGGATTTCATTTGGGTCAGCTACCACCTGTAAGTTGTGAATGATAGAGCCGTCGTTCAGAGCAATGAACGCTACATTTTTGTTCTCACGTTTCGTTCTGACCCAGCCCTTGGCAAGTATGGTTGATCCATATTCTTTCGAACCCAAAAGCTCCTTTATCTTAGTTCTTTTTGAAATAGCCACTTTTTACCCTTTAATGATTTGTTTTTAAGCAATATAAAATGTCCGCAAAAAAACGATAATCTATGGTTTTTATCAAAAAAGAATAAAGAAATATTATAACTTTGGATCGAATTGATGGGCTTGAAATCAGTTATTAATACTTGGGTTTTGGTGTGAAAAAGGCTCGTTTGCTATACGCCAAGTAAGGATTTTGTGACAAATATCCATATGTAAATTTTTGGGTGAAAAAACAATAAAATTGTTTGTATTTCCCTTTATATTTAACCCGAACATAATTTGAATTTTAATTGACAATTGTTTTAGGAGGGTATGCAGAAGCTTAATCTGAGCCAGACTTTATCGCAAAAGTTATCTCCGCAACAGATCCAATTTATCAAGCTGCTCCAGATTCCCACCGTGGAATTGGAAGCCAGGGTAGAGGAGGAGCTGGAGATAAATCCTGCTTTGGAAGAAGGTAAAGACGAAGGTGTTGAGGAATTAACCAATAACGAAGATTTTGATGACACCAATGGTGTGGAAGATGATGTCAATGTAGAAGATTATCTTCGGGATGATGACTTTAGCGGGTACAAAATGCAGGGAGATGGAAACTATCCCGGCGATGAAGATAAGGAAATGCCCATTCCAACCACTGCTACGCTTACCGAGCAGTTGCTGAATCAAATGAGTTTTATAAGGCTTGATGAGCGGCAACGGATTATTGGCAATCAGCTTATTGGAAGTATTGAAAGCGATGGCTATATTAGAAGAGAGCTTGATGCTATTATTAATGATCTGGCTTTCTCCCAAAATATTGAAACCGATCCTGATGAAATAGAAGATATTCTTTACAAGATCCAGGAATTTGATCCACCTGGTATTGCGGCACGAAACCTCCAGGAATGTCTGCTCATTCAATTGAAAAGGAAACTGGATCAGAATGAAATTGTGCAGTTAGCGATCGAGGTACTCTCCAATTCCTTTGAAGAGTTCACTAAGAAACACTATGATAAGATCATGAAGAAGCTCAACATTAATGAAGAGCAGATGAAGGATATTATCATTCTGATCACAAAGCTGAACCCAAAACCCGGCGGCACTTCAACAGGTTTGGTCAAGACCCAATACCTCATTCCTGATTTTATATTGGTCAATGATAATGGAAACCTCGAGCTTTCTCTGAATTCCCGTAATGCTCCAGATCTCAAGATCAGCAGATCCTATTCGGATATGCTGGATGCTTACGATAAGAGTGATAAACGAGACAAAAAGCTTAAAGAAACCGTTACTTTTGTTAAACAAAAACTGGATGCCGCTAAATGGTTTATCGATGCCATTAAGCAAAGGCAGCAAACTTTATTGAATACGATGAACGCCATCATCCGTTTTCAATATGATTTTTTTCTTGAAGGTGACGAAAGCAAACTACGGCCCATGATCCTGAAAGATATAGCGAGCAGGATCAATATGGATATTTCAACCGTATCAAGAGTAGCTAATAGCAAATCCATACAAACTGAATTTGGTATCTATCCACTGAAGTATTTCTTCTCAGAAGGAATCGCAACAGATTCCGGAGAAGATGTAAGTAGTAGAGAAGTGAAACATACACTTCAGAAGATGATTGATGAAGAGGACAAGAAAAAACCACTTTCAGATGATAAATTAGAAAAGTTGTTAAAAGCCAAAGGCTACAATATTGCCAGGAGAACTGTTGCCAAATACAGAGAGCAGCTGAATATTCCAGTGGCGAGATTGAGAAAAGAACTGTAGTGACTAATAACTGGGCTAAAATTATATCCTATGTGTTGCATCCGTTGATGATGCCTACTATTCTTTTTTTTACCCTTTTCTATTTTGTTCCCGAATCCCTGAAACCACTATCAAGTGAAGCCTTTCTGCGTTTGCTTAGCATGATTTTCATCATGACCTATATTTTGCCATTGATCAGTGTGCTATTGTTTAGGCTTACTTACGTCCTGCAATTCTTCAGAATACGTCGATTGCAACGTGAAAGAAATATCTCATATGACGAAGCAGTTATTGTAGTAAGTGAGGAAGATGGCTATCCCGAATTGAAAAACCTGCTGATGGAAAACAAAATGGACAGGATTAAGCCTTTTTTAGTAGTTTCCATGATGTATGCTTTCTACGCTTATTTCTTTTTTAAAGGTGGGAGGTTCAATGATATTTTTGGCTTTGCATTTACCGGAATGAGTATTACAATCTTTCTGCTGACTATCATCACTTATTTTTGGAAAATAAGTGCTCATAGTGCAGCAGTCAGTGGTGTTATTGGGGTAATACTAGCAGTTAATCTGAAATATCCTGAAAATCAATTGCTTTATCCACTCATGATATTGGTGATCCTGGCTGGAACAATCATGTCCGCCCGGTTATATCTGAATGTTCATCGACCGGATGAAGTACTGGCCGGAGCCCTATTAGGGCTTTTCATTAATTTTGGTTTAATCTATCTATTTGTCTGATATGTATGATTTCTTAAGCTACCACAAAGAAGCGGGTGTAGGTACTTTGACCTTAAACAGACCGGGAGTTTACAATGCTTTTAATGATGGACTCACATATGAAATTCAGGATGTTTTGAAAGCAGTTAAGAAGGATGATGAAGTTCGTGTACTTGTGATCACAGGTGAAGGGAAAGCATTTTGCTCAGGACAAGATCTGAAAGAATCCGCCAGTCAGAAAGACAGATCATTTTCAGATTCGCTTCATAAGCGCTATAACCCTATCATTCGGGCTATAAGAGAATTACCAAAGCCCGTGATCTGCCGGTTAAATGGAGTAGCTGCTGGTGCCGGTTGCTCATTAGCCCTGGCATGTGATATAATCGTAGCTTCGGAAGAAGCAAAATTGATCGAAGTATTTATCAACATTGCACTTGTATTGGATTCCGGCTCCTCCTACTTTTTGCCCAGATTGATCGGCTCTTCCAAAGCTTTCGAAATGAGCACTATGGGAACCAGAGTGAGTGGAAAAGAGGCTTTTGAAATGGGACTTGTAAACAAAGTAGTTTCCGCCAATGAGTTGGATGACGCCGTTAAAGGCTATACGGATTACTATGCTAAAGCACCAACCAGGTCCATTGGTATCATTAAGAAGATGCTAAACAAATCACAGAACTCCAGTTTAAATGAAATGTTGGAGTACGAAGCCTATTGCCAGGATATAGCTGGAAGCTCTGAAGATTACAAAGAAGGACTCAACGCATTTTTGGAAAAAAGAAAACCGGACTTCAAAGGGAAATAAACCAACCTTTGACTCACTTCAGTTTGTCCGGAAGGTGTCCTGAGTTCACAAAGCGTACTACCTTTCAGACTAAGTAAAATAATAGTATTCCTTAATTGTTTTTTTAGCCAGAACTAAAATCCTGCGAATGTAATTCCGAAGTTTAATGGTGCTGTAGTAGTTTGCAGAGGGCCCTCATTACTTTGGAAAAGTTCAGAAAGGCTGTAATAACCATAAAAACCAAATCCACCAATCCCAATTCTGGCATGAGCTCCATACCTGATTTTATTAAGACCGAAATTTTCCTTTTGCTTGGAGATCTTTACATCGCCATCCTCTTTGTATTTTATTTTGGTGTGGGATTTAAGCAGAAAACCAACCTTGCCACCTACAGCGAACCTTATCCCTCTTTCATGATTGTTTTTGTTGAGGTTGAATCTTAATTCCAGCGGTATGTCAAAGTAATTGGCAGCTAACTTGGTTTTTTTTATTTCAGTATTAGGTAGTAATTCTGATAATTGTTTTACCACAATCTCCCTTTGCTGGTTGTCTGCATTGATTTCGCTAACAATGGTCACACTATTATCAAAGCTGAATTTATCAAGTCCCAGCCCAAATCCAGGATTAAAACTGAAGCCTGATTTGCCAATAGGGATATCATAGTAATAATAAAAGTTAACAGTTTTTGATCCCCAGAAGCCAATGTCTAATTCCTCCGGATTATCATTCAGGAAATTAAATCCGATATCAATCAGTAATGCTCCTGGAAGATCCGGACTGGCTACCTTTTTCTTTTTTCCTTTGTCTTTATCATTGTCATTTTCAAAAGCAAAAGTGCTTGTGGTGAAGGAAAGAAAAAATAAGGCTAGAATTAAATTTCTCATTATTAGCGTTTTTGAAACCATTAATCGTCGCGTCAGGTGGCAAAGATAGTATATTTTAAAAATCATGGACAATATTTTCTTTTTTTAAGGTTATTTATTCTTTAGATTTGCAATCCTTTTTTAAGGTACCCGGACTCGTAGCTTAACTGGATAGAGCACCTGGTTACGGCCCAGGAGGTTGGGGGTTCGACTCCCTCCGAGTTCACAAAAAACAGTTTAGTATTTAAGACTTGAATATCAAGCCGATTATGCTAAACTGTTTTTTATCTTACAGCCCAGACCAAGAAGACCCCTATCCGGGTTTCTTTTTTTTTCAAATCTTTATCTGAAACTTGGTATATCGGTTTTGAAAGCCTTTTGATCATTTCCTTTACGGTTTTAGTATTCTTCATTGATTGATAGACAATTCAGATTTCAAAAAGTGACCTCATCGTACTCTTTAACTTTTATTCTAATTGATAAGTAAATGATCATTTGCTTGAAATGGTTGATTGGGTTGAATTTTTTTATTAAGCTAATAGTATATGGCTCCCGAATAAAGATGGATCAAGCGGAATTGTTGCGGAGAAAGGTCATTGGTATTGTGTTGAAGTTGAAAAATGTCTTATTCTATCAAAAAAGGGACTTATTTGAATAGAAGCTATTTTTATTATATGCTGCAGACCGGTAAGTGCCTGGTATAAGAAAATAACGATCAGCAGGTAAACTTTGTAACCTCTTGCCGAAAACTGACTATTGATAATAACCACCTAATTAGCTGCATTAGGTTTTAAAATTTAACACTTAAATGCTCAAACCCTTTAACACTCATTCCCAGGCAATCCCCGGCTTTTCGGATTGATCCATAAAGATTGATTCAGGAAACTTAAGTTTAGCCTAGGGTATGGATCAGGTTTAATTCTATCAAAAGCCTTACCTTCGCAGCTTATGCATCATTGATATGCCGAAAAAAGATATTCAGGAAGGATTAAAAACATTACTGGTACTACTCAAAAAAGAAAAGGAGGAAGATCTTCTTCAATACAAGCTCAAAATGGCCGGTACTTCTCTTATAGAAAGAAGGAAGCAAGGTGTTTGTTGGTACCCGGTTCATCTTGAGAGAACAAGGTTTGATTCCGGCGAGCGCTTGCTTGTAAGGATTTCCAGGCCCTTAGAACATAAGGATCCACATCTTTTTCAATCAGGCAAATTAGTGAGCCTTTTCTCCAATGCTTATGGTGGTGAATCTGACAGCGAAGCCGTCAATGGCGTTATCAATCGGGTTCGTGAGCACGAAATGTTAATCACCCTGAATGTTGATGATATACCTGACTGGATTCACGATGGTAAATTGGGAGTTCAATTGCTTTTTGATGAGAACTCATACAGGGAAATGGAGCAAACCCTGCAATTTCTTATTAAAACCAAAGGTGAAAGGGTCAACCAACTAAAAGATATCCTGTTATCAGACAGAGCTGCTACATTCAATGAAAATCCTGTTGATACGATCATGGGTTTGAATGAAAGCCAGCATGATGCTTTCAAACAAGTTGCAAACGCCCGGGACCTGGCCATCATCCATGGTCCTCCGGGAACCGGAAAAACAACAACCCTGGTTCATGCCATTATAGAAACCTTAAAATCAGAGAACCAGATACTAGTCTGTGCTCCCAGCAATGCGGCAGTGGATCTTCTTGCGGAAAGATTAGGTGAGCGAGGTATCAATGTTTTGAGGATTGGGCATCCGGCAAGAGTGACAGAGGAAATATTGAGCAAAACACTGGATTTTAGAATTGCTCATCACCAGGATTATAAAAACCTGAAATCGCTAAGAAAAAAAGCTGAGGAATTTTTTAAGCTTGGTAAAAAATATAAAAGAAGTTTTGTAGCTTCGGAACGCGAGCAACGGAAATTACTTATTTCGGAAGCCCGAAAGCTGAAGGAAGAAGCTGAACATTTGCAATTCTATATTATTAATGATATCCTATCCAACACACAGATTATAGCAACTACTTTGGTGGGAGCTAACAATCAAGTGTTAAAAGGCATGCAATTCAAAACTGTATTCATTGATGAAGCTGCCCAAGCCTTGGAACCTGCCTGCTGGATACCTATTGTAAAATCTCAAAGAATAATATTTGCCGGAGATTATTGTCAACTGCCTCCAACAATTAAATCACAGGAAGCTGCAAAGAATGGATTGGAAGTTACACTTTTTGAAAAGGCCATAAAACATAACAAGGCCGATGTTATGTTAAGGGAGCAATACAGAATGCATCGGCAAATCATGAACTTTTCAAGTCGTTTCTTTTATAAAAACCAACTTATCGCAAATACTAATGTAGCTGATTGGTCTGTATTTCCTGGCGATGAAGCTTTGGAATTTGTTGATACAGCAGGCTGTGGGTTTTTTGAGCAAATAGATAAGGAGAGCAGAAGTTCATTTAATCAGGAAGAAGCAGATTTACTGATCAAACACTTCAAGCAATATATCCGGAGAGTTGAAGCTTCTGAAAAGATGGGCCTGGTTGAAAACATTGGTATTATTTCACCCTACAAGGCTCAGGTTGTGTTACTTCAGGAAGCACTACTTGAGAGCGATGTCCTGACTGAAAATTTAAGAGCAAAAGTTAATATCAATACAGTTGATTCCTTTCAGGGACAGGAAAGAGACATTATTTACATTAGCCTTGTTAGGTCTAACGATAAGGGTGAGATAGGATTTCTTTCTGATACAAGGAGAATGAATGTGGCGATAACCAGAGCACGAAAAAAACTGGTTGTCATTGGAGATAGTGCTACAATAGGCCGACATCCATTCTATGAAAAATTCCTCGATTATATTCACGAAATTGGTGCTTATAAAAGTGCCTTCGAATTGATGTATTAATTGGAAGGGCTTCAAAAATCTGATTTTCCATTGAAATGATTTCAGACTTTTATAGGAAAAAGGCATTTCAACTATAGGTTGTAAAGGTGTGTCTTAAAAAGGAGCACAAAAAAGAAGGTCTTTATAGTGCCGGCATTATTTATAAAAGATGAATACATGAGAAACTTAGGAATTTTGGGTTTGCTTTTTTCAGTGATATTAATGAGTTGTTCCGAAGAGAAAGTTGTTCCAGTAGCTGACCTTGAGGATCGGGTTAATCTTTCAGGTTTGAAATCAGGACAAAAGTCTTTTTACAAAAGGTATACAAGCACCTGCGAGAATATAAATGGAGATTTTGAGTTTACCGGTGATACCTTGGTGCTGGAGGTAGTGAAAAATAATAATAAATTTCGTTTAAAGGAGTATTTCACTCCGGATTCACCAAGCTCAAAATCAGGCAACAACACCGGCCCTGTTGAATATTCTATAACCATAAGAGATACCTATGCACTAATTCCCGACAGGGGCGAATCTGCTCTTTTCTTTTTTTACGCTAATGATACTTTGCATCTACAGCCTGAGCATGATATCACATTGACACAACAAGCATGTCGATTAATGACCAGTGACACGCCTTTTGATGGAAACGATATTGGTTTTGTAAAAAGCTTTCAAATTGGTTCCCTGGAACTTCAGGATAAAACTGCCGTTTCTTGTGAACCTTACTTTGATCTTGATGCTTACCTGCTATATAATGGTAATGAGCTTTATGTGAGCCATACAACATCTTTTGTAACACAAGTGAGTGGATGGGTATTGATTGAAGAATAGTTGTCAAGTATTCAATATAAAAGCTCCGGGATCATAGAGCCTGGAGCTTTTATAGTAAGCTTTTTTGTTAGATAATATAAATCACATCAAGGTTTCAAAATTTATTCATCCCTCAGGCATTCAGAAGGATTGGTATTAGCGGCTTTTAAGGCTTGTGAACCAACCGTCATCCAGGCAATTAAAAGCGCTATCGAACCAGCACCAACAAAAAACCAAACTTCCAACTCTATTCTGAATGCGAACCGTTCCAACCACTTTTGAATGGCAAAATAACTTAATGGCAGGGCTATTAAAATAGAAATCAGGACCATCCTGGTGAAATCACTTGAAAGCAAATAAATGATGTTGAGATTGCTGGAGCCAAGCACTTTTCGTATTCCAATTTCTTTCTGTCTTCTTTCCGCAGTAAAGGCTGCTAATCCAAACAATCCCAGACAGGAAATCAAAATGGCAATACCTGCAAAATATTGAGAAAGCGTAGATACACGCTGCTCAGAAGCATACTGAAGCTGGAATTCCTGATCGAGAAACTTATAATCAAATGCAAATCCGGGGTTAAAGGTCTTATAGAAATGCTCTATTTTTCCGATGGTTTCTTTTTCTCTACCTGCTTCGATACGTGCCATCACATGCCAGGTGCCGTCAGGGGCAAGTCTAAAAAATAGTGGACTGACCTTTTCATGCAATGATTGAAAATGAAAATCTTTAGCCACACCTACAATTTCCATATCGTACTCATCCCACAGTTGGATGGTTTTACCAACCGGATCCTCTAATCCCATCACTTTGATAGCCGCTTCATTAAAAATGATTTTACTTGTATCTGTACTGAAATCTTGTGAAAATGATCTTCCTTCAATGATTTCAATGTTTAATGTCTCAATCATTTCATGATTCACCCGAACATGTTCGAAGAGGATCCTGTCATCGGGATTCTTCCCTTCCCAATCCAAACCACTGGTATTATTTTGTTGACCGATCAGATTATGCCCAATACTTGAGGCACTTACTACTCCGGAAATGTTCCGTAGTTCGGTGAGAAAAGTTTCAAGGTTACTTTCGATCGTGCCTTCTGTTTCGAAATAAATAATATTTTCTTTATCATAACCCAGGTTTTTTGTTTGAACAAACTCTATTTGCTTATATATGACCAGTACAGAAACAATTAGAAGAATAGATAAAGTAAATTGGAATATGACCAAACCCCTTCTTGCCCACAACTCACCAATCGAAGTCCTGATTTCCCCTTTGAGTACTGTAACCGGTGTAAATCCCGAAAGATAAAGGGCAGGATAACTACCGGAAACAATCCCGGTGAGCACTGCGATTCCAACGAAAAATAGAATGAGATTTGGACTGAATTGTAAAGAAATTTGTTTGTCTGTAATTTCGTTAAATTGGGGTAGAAACAGCCAAACGATTGCAATAGCAATAAATAAGGACAAGAACGTCATCACCATGGACTCACCTATGTATTGAAAGATCAGGGAACTTTGTTTGGCCCCAACGGCTTTCTTGATACCCACTTCTTTCACTCTTCTGGAAGCTTTGGCGGTGGATAGATTCATGAAATTGATGCAGGCTATGATCAAAATAAAAATAGCCACAATTGAAAAGAGTCTGACATATTCAATTCTACCACCTGCCTGTACACCATTTTCATACTTACCATAAAGATATCCTTCAGAATAAGGCCTTAAGAAAAGGGTTACATTAGACTCTTCGTTTTTACCTTTAATAAAATCGGCAATTTTTTCATTAACATGGTCCATGTCACTTCCTTCCCGGAGTGTCAAATAGGTTCGGGGTCCATTATTGCCCCAATGTTCTACCCATTGGTTTTCATCTTTATACAGCTCAAAAGACAGTACGAAATCAAACCGGAAAGAGGAATTCACTGGTGTACCCTTAAACACACCGGACACCAGGAAACTCTTTTCATGTTGGAATTCAACCGATTTTCCAATAATGTCCTCCGTCGTATTAAATAATTTTATAGCAAGATCTTCCGATATGACAATTGAATTCTTATCAGCCAATACCTGATCAGCATCACCCTGAACCAAACCATAGGAAAAAATATTGAAGTAGTCCTTTCCTACAGAATAACCATCGGCCTTAATGTTGCGATCCTCAACAGTCAGTGTAAAAGGATTTATCCAGGTAGTTGTTGCTGCATATTCTACTTCCGGTACCTCCTCGGCCAACGCTTCTGCCAAAAGACCGGGAGTTGAAGTAACTGTCATTATTTTACCGGCATATTGCTGATGTTCCATAGCCTGATAGAGACGTGCCTCTTTTGCATGGAACTTGTTTATGCTTAATTCATCATTTACCCACAGGTAGATCAGCATGGTACAGGCAAGGCCGGTGGTCAAACCAATGAGATTAATGAAGAATGAGCTTTTGAAACGCCTGAAATTTCGCAGTGCCAGTAATAAGTTGTGACGGATCATGATGATAGTTTTTAGTTTGATTTCGAATTCGATCTGTATAAAGACTTCTGAATCAACCTGTGAGTTGCATCAGGTTCACAAAAATTACTTCCCAATTTTGAAATGGTTACAAAAAATTCCAAATTAATGAAAAGCGACATTGTGTCAACAAAATGAAATCAACCTTTAATAGGACATTTTAGGGAGCAGTGAATCAGTATCCAATTGGAGGATCTTTTCTTTTCATCATTTTATAATGCAGGCCAAATACAGTGCTACCATAAAACTTAAGCTGGTGGTCCGTTCTTAACTGTTCGTTATCATCTACATAAACATGAATAAGCTCCTGAACAGATCGAACAAATCTTGTATAATAGGTCGATCCTTTTAAAAGAACAAAATAAAATCCAGGATCGCCGATTTTTTTGCCACTGGATACTAATTTCAATGAACCATCCGGTAGAACCTCTTTCCTCATAATGACCGTGGCATTTCCATTTGGTAATGGGAAAATAACCCTGATGCAATGTTCCCGGATCGAATCAAGAAATACCGTATCATAAAGACCGGAATAGATCACCTGACCAGTCGATCTTACTTTTCTGTACCAGATAGTGTACTTCGTATTTTCCTGATCGGAAATCAATTTTAAAATGTTACTGTCAATTCCTTTGGTTGATTCCAACGGATCAAGGGGAATGTTTAATTGTTGCAATCTTTTACTAAAGATCACAGACAAGAGTTGCCCCATGAATTTATACCCACCATACCATTTCGACCAAAAATCAAGATCATAAGTGATGGTGTGTGTATAAAAATCCAATATCTGTGCATTGATAGTAGACTTTTGATCACCAGTAAAACCAAATTGGTCTGTATGTTCTATCAAGCCCGAACCAGGGACATTTTCTTTGAGAACCAAATTTTCTTTTTTTCTCAACGTATCAATGTATTGATCTTTTATTAATCTAACATCACCAATAGGACCCATCAACCAGGGATATGATTCCGGACTAATACGTTTGCCGGTATATTTTACCCATTGCTGTGTGATCCAGTCTTGCACATAACCTCTTTTGTTGTCCAGAAACATAGGATTTGAGATTTTTGGAAAATTCGGTTTGGATTGATTATTTCCTTTTTAAAAATACACGGATCAATTTGATTTCATTTATTATCATGTTGACACCAATAAAAATAAAGCCTAACACCAATAAATACCTTTCCCAGCCTCTGGGAAGCCCATTGACAGGGAAAGCCTGAAGAGCCAAGGTGCCGGCAAAAATACCAAAAGCAAGTATGAGCAATGCATAAATAAAATTACAAATCCAGAATATCTTTCCAATTTTGATATGTGGTCTCGCAGGAGATTCAAAATCGAGCGCTTTAAGTTTTACCTCTTCGACGGAAAATGGCAGTGTTTTTAAATGAAAGATAAGACTGGGAACGCTTATCAGAAAAATAGCCAGTGGAATTAAAAGTGTAATGTCTCTATATCTTCCCTTCCATACTTCATACAGAACCATCCCAAGGCATGCAAAACCTAAAGCAGTTCCAAAAGCGATCATCAATATCTTCACTACTCTTTCCATGTCACCAACAGTTATGGTAATTGGGAAAATCTATGATAATGGGTCTTGCCCACAATTTAGATTCATTTCAGATCTCAGAAAAGATATATTGAGAATAAAAGAAGAAAAAAGATTGAGAGTATGCCTTTATCAGGTCATAAATTATATCACTTCTTCCGTGCGAGTTTGACCTTCAAGATGTTTTGTCCTCATTTGATTGTTTGATTTCCTTGGCAAGATCAAGTTTGCTGGAATAAATAAATATGTAAATTAAGATACCCGCAAAGATGGCATCGTTAATGATCAGATAGATCTTAAGAAATAGGTCCTCCATAATTTTTATATTTAATTAAATATGCCTGGTTGGAGGGATGTTACTATTTCCTTTCAAAGAAGCTTTTGAATGCTTTTGCTTCCTATCAATAGTGAGGGTTTATTCGAAAAAGTTAAGGTTGGTGAGAACGATTCAAAATTCAATGAATAATTTGGAATACAATTCTCAATGAATCTAAGATAGATTTAATCTAATTGTGATAAAATAGTTTTTTGGAAATAATATAACCTACCTGATATTGGATGATTTTCCAACTTTAAAGAATATTGTCACTTTTTTGCACCTGGAATATACCTGTTGGACCTTGCTCTCATTACCGGTAAATCTTCGTTCTCTTTTTTAATTGACTGAACATTTTTTTTGGTTGGTTTTTTGGTTTTTGGATTGTTCTGATCTTTGGTTATATAATAAAATAGATAGATCAAGATCCCGGCATATAGAGCGTCATTGACAATCATATAGATTTTTAAAAATACTTCTTGCATAATAATTTCATTTATGATTTTAAATACATTGTTGATTGGTTGGTAGGTTGTTTTTCTTTTGCTTCATTTTCATATCGCTAGTGCTAATGCTATTTCCAGGCCAATGATTTCAAAATGAAAGAAGGATTCGACCAATGGTCATGAACAATCGATCAACGGACACATGGTATGGAGGTTGGAACAGAGTTAAAATAATGGAGGTATGGATAACATTCCCATATAGGGAATTGTTGGATCTAATTCTCACCTCCAGCAATAATGCTTGATCCGAATTTCTATAGGTCAAGCGGGAGTAGCTAAGTTTAATTCAAAGAGTAGAGCCTTGAGAGATATTTCCAACGATATTTTATTGTGATGCACATGCTAATACTGATGTTCTTTTTGATCAAAAAGAACGAAAAAATCAAGGCTGTGAAGAAATTTGCTAAAAACCTCCATTTAAAGCTAAAATCATTAAACTCGCTACGCTCAAACAGTAATGATTTCTTTACACTTTAAATTCCGGTTTTCTTCACGCAATTTCTTCAAGGCCGAAACATATTGGAAGAGTGCTTGAAGGACAATGGATTAAAAGCTCTTTTGGATTGTAATCAGCAAAAGGTAATTGCTCCCCAGATTTTTTGCTTGATCCTAATTTGTATAAGATTGGGAGGAAGCAACAACAAAAAGAGCCGATCTTATCCATCAGATCGGCTCTTTTCTGCATTATTAAATTACATTTATTCCTGCTGGAATTTACCTGTGCATACAATGCAGTGTAGTTGAGGGTTTCAACATAAACTCCTTTTGGGAAGGACCTTACATTAATCGAATTACATTTTGAGTAAAAACTTCTGGAGCGGAGCAATTCTTTATTTGCAATGCGATCCCCCATTCTGAGTTAATTTCGACAAAAATATAGATTTTTAAAAATCAAACCCAAATAAATTCATCAACTTCTGAATCAATTAACTAAAATTTTTTATATCCAAACCGTTTGTATAAATTTTAAATGAAAAAGATAAACAAAAATCAAGCGAATGGCATTTATTTGTGAGTTCTACTGATTGATAACTTTAGGGTGCTACTTTGAAACCCATTACCAATATATCATCAATCTGCTTATTATTTTCTCCGATCCAGGAAAGGAGTGTTTTATCAATGATCTCCTTTTGCTCAATGAGATGTTTATCGTAGTTCTCAAACAATAGTTCACGCAATTTTTTGATCATAAACTTTCTCCCCTCGGGACCTCCAATTTGGTCCTGATAACCATCAGAGAACATAAAGGCCACCATTTCAGAATCAATCTTAATGGTGTGTCTGGTAAAACATTGTTCCTCTCCACATTCCTTTTGGATCCCTCCGATATGGATCTTATCGCCTTTCACGTAATGTAGCTCACCATTTTTTACATATACCAATGGAAGTGAGGCGCCGGAAAAATATAACTCGTTTGTCTTGCAGTTAAGAACCGTAAGCGCAAGGTCCATTCCATCTTTGTTGGCTGTAATGTCTTGCTTTAATGATTCCTTTATTCCAATGTTCAGCTCTGTTAGGATTTCAGCCGGACAGTGTATTTCCCGGTCGTGAATGATTTTGTGTAGTAAAGTATTACCGATCATACTCATCAGCGCACCGGGTACTCCATGTCCGGTACAATCAATTGCTCCGGCGATTTTCAAATGAACATCTTTTTTCCTGATCTCATCCACAAAATAAAAATCACCACTTACCACATCCCTGGGCCTGAATAAAATAAAGGACTGTGGGAAGATCTCCTTGATATAACCATTGGTAGGAAGCATTGCGTTTTGGATCCGTTGCGCATAGTTAATACTCGATTTGATCTTACCATTCTGTTTTTCAATCTCTTCTTTTTGACGGGTAACCTCCTGTGTTCTTTCAATGACTTTTTCCTCTAAGTGATTGGATAAAGACTCCAATCCGTAATAGACATTAGCAAATCGCTTGGCAATAACCACAAACTGCAGGCTAAGAAAAAAACCAAAACCAACGGGCACGAATTCCGAATTTCCAATAATATCAATGCCGAATTCATGTAATGTGTCATTCAAGGCAGCGAAGATCATGATGATCATACCAAAAGCCTGCATGGCTGATTCCTTCCTTTTTTTCACAGTTGCCCGCGCAATGACATAAAAAAGATAAATGACTCCGATAAACATAATTACCTGGAATGGTAGAATCGTAGGTGAGAAGATGCTCACCGGGGTTATGATCAGAAAAAATGAGTAAACCGATGTTACATAGAAAAATATTTTAACAAACTTATTATTTGTTTCTAACGGGTAAAGTGACCTCATATACAGTAAACCTATGGCCACGAGCATATAGGTTGAAACATAGTAGAGTGTACTTTGCCATTTGAAACTAAGAAGCTCATTGAATGTTTTAAGCACAATGTAAAGATCGTGGGCCCCGAAAACCGTAAGTTTGATGACGATGAGTATACAGGCGATTCCGAAATATAACAAAGAGGAAACCTTCCGGATATAAAAATATAAGATGAAGTGATACAAACCCATGATCAAAACACAACCGATCCACATCAGGCTAAAAGTGTTCCCTAACTTGTTGTCTGCGCTAAGCATATCGTAATTGGCCAATTTAAAGGGCTCGATGACGCCCCCAACAAACAAACTATAGTTAGATACCTGAACGATGATCTCCAATTCATTGGATTTCCCTATCGGCACAAAATTTTCAACGATCAGATTTTCATAATTTGCTTTTGAGATATTCCCTCTTTGGCTAACCAAATTACCGTTGACCCATACTTTGTTGGCAGACCATATCTTTGGTACAAAGAGTCCCAAACTGTCGGTAGGTTCACTGAATTGTACATGTAGCTTGTAAGTTCCAAAGCCAAAATCAGGAAAAGTTTCTCCTTTTTCATTGGTGTAAACTGTCCAGGTATTTGGAACATCCACCATAACCGGCTTAGAAGCACTACCATGCTGGAAATCTTCTGGCTTGAGAAATTGATCCCAATAGAATTCCCATTGACCATTTAATAATTGTACTTCATTCAAGGCTTTTTTTTCAAAATGAATAACTCCCTGCTCTGCCAGGTGCTGTTTTGACTGGCATGAGATAAGGAATAAAAAAGCCGCAATAAACAATGCATTGATTCTCTTCATCTTACTGAATTTGAAGCTGTAGGTCAATAGGATTTGAAATTTCATCACCCCGAAATCATTTAAACTTTCGGAACCTGAAAGAGATAATCTGTTGGCACAAAGTCTTTAGATAAATCTCTCAACTTAAGTATCTCTGATAAACCCAGATGACCATCCGGACTTACCAACCGCTATTTTACAAATTTTACGAGGTATTGACTCTTGTTATCAATGGGGTATAATACTCAGGTAGGAAAACGGATAAATATTGAACAATTTCAAAATTGCCCAATTATATTGGTTGAATGAGGTAAATTACCCACTGTTTCTACTTTGCAAATGGATTTTTAATACCTTTTTCCAGCTTCTCCAATGATTGCCAGATGCGCCTGTCTTTTGTTTCCTGTTTTTTGGCGCCTTCCATCCAATTTATATACTCTTTGCGATTGGTATATGAAAGTGAATTGAAAAAGGACTTGATTTTTTGATCCTGGTCCAACAGCTTTTGAAAATAATCGGGGATGGTAATTACCCGCTCTTCCGTATCCTTGAGAAGTGTCACCTTGATCTGATCTCCATGATCTTTACCAATGGCTTTTCTGACGGCTTTTGTTAAAATGATGATGTGAGATCCCGTCCCCATATTAGCAATGACGCCCCTATATTCATATCCATCGAAAGTGGCTTTGACTTTCACCTGGCCTTTGGTACCATAAACATCCTGAACATCGAAAGGGATTGATATACAAGCCGCGTCTGATCCTGGATCAGGTTTTTCAATGATTGCCTCAAATACCTGTGTTTTATTTATGGTTGGTTTGTTAGTAGGCTGTTGACCAATAAACTTAAAACGCATTGATGACCATACGTCATCCACAGAGATCATAGAAACGGCATCGAACCCATAGGTGCTAAGTTGTTCCCATAATACCTCCCTGGAAAGATCGGAATCCACTTTAGCACTCTTTTTTGGATAACTTATCCAGAGAGACCCATCCTTCTTTTTGGCTTTGATGGCTTCTGGTAATACCTTATCAAGTTCTTTTCTATGTCTTCCAAATAGTTGGACAAAATCATATCTGTCTTTTGCTCCTTTGACTTCCGATTGCAGCATCGAGCCCTCTAATCTGTCAAGGTATGCTTTGGGAGCATTAAGTACGAGGCATTGAAAGCCAGGTTTTATGTGTAGTTTTTTCAGAAGTGCCTGATCTGACATGGGGTTATCATTCGTTTTCTATAATGTCCTTTAATTTTGTGTATTGTTTGGTGGACATTTCTTGAAAGGTGGACTTGGATAAAAAGCAAATCGATTTCTTAAATAAATTATTTCCTTCAACCCGATTAACGGCAGTGATGATCGTTTGATCACCCTCTTGCTCAAAATTGACTTTAGTATCCGAGGAAAGAAAATCACTTTCAATTTTCATAGCAAATAATTTCCCCGGCTCGAATGCCTTCAACGTTTCAGTTAACTTGATTTCTTCACCCCCCTGCAAAAACACAAGCTCATATATACTGCCCACTTCATTTCTTTTTCCACTTATTGTTTCGATGCTTTGGAAACCATCCATCCAATAGGGTAGCTTGGACTCATCTACAAAAACCTCCCAAACCTTTTCCACAGGTGCGTCCACTTTGACACTTGATTGATAGGAAAAAGTTGGAACAAACAAACCAACTGCAAAGAACGCTATGATAATGATGATCAGAAAGCCGAGAAAATATTTCAGGAACTTCATAAGTAAAATGGTTAGTTTTTTGCAATTTGGAAGAGTTAATTTAGCATAAAATTAAAAATGTTCCTAATGCTTCGAGCTGCAAAAAATGTTAATAGTCTAGGCACTTGAGCATTTATACAAATTGACCTGATAAGAAGATTATATGATGTTTTATATTGATTCAGGGATGTTTTCTGGAGAGAGTTTTTAACCTGAACTGCCAAAGACCCAACAACACAAGGCCAGCAACCAATCCAAAAACCCACCAGTATCTAAATTTTGAATGCATTTCTATTGGCCTGGGATCTCCCTGTATTACAAAACCGGCCCAATAAAAGGGATGAACAAACAGATCCTCAGTATTCTGCAAATATTTAAGTTTGGCATTGTGTAAAGCTATGTCCTTAGGTTCTCCTTGAGACAGACCGTCATAAAAATAAGTCATGATATCGGCTGTGGCTCTGTCTTGCGCCGGCCATAAACTCATCACAATGCTTGGGCAGCCGGCATAAGCGAAAGCCCTTCCGAGGCTCATCACTCCCTCACCTTTGGCTACCTTCCCATAGCCTGTATTGCAGGCGCTTAACACTGCGAGTTCTGCGTTTAATTCCATATTATACAATTCATAAGCATTAAGAAAACCATCCTCCAGGGAATCTTCATTTTGTGTAAATATCAATTTCGATTGCAGTGGATTCTCTTTATCTACAATAGCATGCATGGCTAGGTGAAGGATTTGATATTTACCACCTTCTTTTTTGAAAAGTGCTTCAGTTGCATTTTCACCAGAAAAAGTAGCGCCTTTGAAAAAGGTGGCCGCATTTCGTATCTCTTCGTTTGTGTATTTTAAGTTGGTAATTTCATCTCTGAAACTTCCATATTCCTCCAGGGCCCTTGAATCAGCCAGTAATGAGGTTTGATAGGTAGGTGCATACCCGGCAAATTGTTGTTCCCATTCGCTTTTCTCATGATACTTTTTTGCCCATAATGTGCCGGAATAAGCATAGCTAATTTGGTAGTCCTTTAACAAATAGGGCAATTCTCGATAATTTATAACTTGATTATCTAACTCTGCTGATATTAGCAACTCAAAAGGAATCAGAGACAAAACACCATGCGGGACAATCGTGATCCTTTCGATCTCATCAGTTAAATGAGCCTTTACCGGGGCGAATAAATGCAAGTATAATTGATGGGCAATGGAAACAAAGTTCAATTCCTCATTAGCTTCGGATGGATTTCTATAGGAAATGTTTTCACGTAGTGTTTGGACCAAAGAATCAAAATTTTGGATCAAGGGTACTGTTGAGATATGATAGTTATCAGGTGTTATTGTGAAAATGTGAAGTGTGCTGTCAGACAAAAAGTATTCGACCAATGCACTATTCTGACCTGTTAAAATTTTTGGAATGCGCTGAATATCGATAATGTCATTTTGATATTTCAGTTGGTGATATTCGGGATAGTTTTTTTCGTAAGCCGATACCAGGGAATCATAAGTTCGATTCAAGTCAAACAGCTTGTTCTCCAGGGTCTTGAGTTGAGGTGAATCGTTGCCCTGAGTTCTGCTTTTATGGTTTCTTATTTTGGTCTGATAATAAGCTCTGTTTACTTTCAGCTGTTTTTCAAAAGCCAGAAGATCATCAGGGACCAATCCAAAATTTTTAGCAGAATAGCCGGATAACGTTTGCCTTAATACGCCGGCTTTACTTTTTTCTGAAAAGTAATATGCTTTATGTAGAAAATCCTTTTCAAGATGCTGATGATATAAAGCAGTACTTACATCAACAGCCCTTTCATAAATGTGTGCACTGATATTACCAAAAGCAATTTTGTCATCATGTTGCAGACGATCCTTACTTATTTGATCTATCAGTTCATCGCAATAGTTAAAAGTGGCCAATGAGTTTTGCAGATTATCAACGTTTCCTGTGACGTGAAATTTATGTTCAAAAGCTTCTGCCTTTAATCGCAGTGATGTTAGCAAAAAATTTTGCTTATAATAATTTTTCAGTGATGGATTGTTGTAATATGAACTATCCTGAAAATCTATTACGTTGGCTATTAAGGCCTTTTGACTAAGTTTTAATACTTGTTCAGGATCTCCTTTCAAGAGGAGATATACCTGGGCCAGGTCATTATAAGATTCCGTTACCTCCGGGTGTTTCTCACCAAAAATTTGTTTTCTTAGCATCAAAGCCTTTTGATAAGCTTCAAGTGCCTGGATATAATTGCCTGAATTAAGATGTATTTCCCCGATAAATCTGTGCGTAATGGCAATGTCCGAGTGCTTTTCACCTAATGTTTTCTTTTGAATGGACAAGGACTTTTGGAAGTAATCCAACGCCAAAGCAGGTTTTCCTATATTTCCATAGATCAATCCAAGGTTGTTATAGGAAAGCACCATAAAGGGGTGATCTTCCTCAAAATGTTCTTTTTTTATTTCTAAGACCTTGTTTTGATAATATAATGCCTGTTCAAAATCTTTTTTGTAGTAATACACTACCCCAATACTATTATAAGGAGAGGCAACGTCAGGGTGATGCTCACCTAGATTTTCCAGTTTCATCCCTAATGATTTTTCGATGTATTGAAGAGCCATCGTGTAATCACCATTCATGGTGTGTATCATACCAATATTATTATAAGTGCTTGCCAAACTGATGGGATCCTTTTTTAGAGCTTTTTGCTGTATTTCCACTACCCTGCCATAGCAATTCAGTGCCTGTTCATAATCACCCATGTAGTAATAGACTATCCCGGCATTATTATAGGAATCAGCCAAATCAGTATGGTTTGCCCCCAGCAGTTCTTCTTTAATTCTTATGGATTCAAGCTGGTAATCCAATGCTTTTTCATAATCCCCTTTGTAGTCATAGATAATACCAACGGTATTGAGCACTTCAGCTTCTTTTAAGTTGCCTTTGCCAATTTTTTCATGCACCATTTCCAACGCCTCATTTCCCACTTTCAGTGCCTCATCAAACTTCCCTGCCTGACGATAAGTATCGGCTATATAATCCAGGCAGTTTATTTCTTTAAGCCACAGTTTATTGTATTGATAAATGGGAGATGCTTTTTGGAAATAAAAAATAGCACTATCATAATTTGCATTGCCCATTAGGGAACGTCCCCTTTCAAAATACTGGTTGGCTAGTAAGGTGTCAGTCAATGATATATCATTTTGAGCAAAACCTGTTGTTATCATTAACATAAGGAAGGCATGTGTCATGATAACATGCAAAAATCCACTGAACTTATTCATAAAAATATTCACCATTGATTATAGCAAATTGCACATAAGCAGCTTCTAAAGCTACTGTTTGTTTAAATTCTTCTTCTTTTATTTTTTTAAATCATCAGGACTGAAGATGTTCGAACAGTAAAGGATCTCGTCACCCCTTATTAGTTGCTAACTATAGTATATGGTTACCTTGATGCGAGGATATCTCAGATAATGAGGTTCGATTATGTTGTGCTAACAATACGAGTGAAATGAATGATTTTGAATTAAGAAATCTACAAGACCCGTTCAATTGCTTTCAAAGGAAAAGGTGTACCTCTGGTCATTTTCTTTTGTTATCAATCCAATATCCGATGGATGCCCCTTGTTGGTATTGTTAAGAGAATCCGGAGAATAAAAAAAGGGTTGCATCCGATCCATGGACACAACCCTTTTCCATATTGATTATTTCAATTACATATTATTCACAATCTCATCTCCGAACTCAGAACATTTTAGCAATGTTGCTCCCTCCATGAGTCTGTGAAAATCGTAAGTTACTCTTTTAGTTGAAATGGCTTTGCTTAATCCCTTATAGATAAGATCTGCGGCTTCCTGCCAACCAAAATGCTCAAGCATCATAGCCCCCGAAAGAATAACAGAACCAGGATTCACCTTGTCCTGACCAGCATATTTTGGTGCGGTTCCGTGAGTAGCTTCAAAAATCGCGTGACCGGTTACATAATTGATGTTGGCACCCGGAGCAATGCCAATCCCCCCTACAATAGCTGCCAAGGCATCTGAAACGTAGTCACCATTTAAGTTCAAAGTAGCAATTACAGCATACTCTGCAGGTCTGAGCAAAATCTGTTGTAAGAAGGCATCCGCAATAACATCTTTTATGATCACCTTGTGACCATCTTTTTCAATTATTTGCCATGGACCACCTTCATAATCTGTTGCACCGTACTCATTTTTAGCCAATGCATATCCCCAATCTCTGAATGCACCTTCCGTGAACTTCATGATGTTACCCTTGTGTACCAGCGTAACAGAATCTCTTTTATGAGCGAATGCATATTCAATAGCAGCTTTTACTATCCTTTCAGTTCCTTCAATAGAAACAGGTTTTATGCCATATCCTGCGGTATTAGGAAAACGAACTTTCTTAAATCTATCAGGGAATGAGTTATTGAGAACATCTGCAAACTTTTTGGCATCATCAGAACCTTCCTGGAACTCGATACCAGCGTAAATGTCCTCCGTATTTTCTCTGAAAATCACCATGTCGGTTTTTCCCGGTTCCTTTACAGGTGATGGAGTTCCGTCGAACCATCGTACCGGACGTACGCAACTATACAGGTCCAGGATTTGCCTTAAGGCAACATTCAGTGACCTGATGCCACCACCAACAGGTGTGGTCAAAGGACCCTTGATCCCCACCAAATATTCTCTGAAAGCATCCAATGTTTCGTTTGGCAGCCATTCACCGGTTTGGTTAAAAGCTTTTTCGCCTGCGAGAACCTCTTTCCATTCTATTTTCTTTTGTCCGTTGTAGGCACGCTCCACTGCTGCATCTAACACTCGTTTTGAAGCTGGCCAAATATCAACTCCGGTTCCGTCACCTTCAATAAAAGGAACAATTGGATTGTCTGGCACATTTAACTTGCCATTTTCAATGGTGATTTTTTGTCCACTCATTTTAAATTACTTTTCTATTTTAATAAAACATTTTTTATTGAAACTGTTTACGCAGGCAGTGTCCACGCCCTAAAAACTACTTTGTCCCTCGGATCAATTGTAGTGGTGTGAAATTCTAAGTGCTGCGAAGTTAATCATTTTATCAAATTTTTTGAATCAACTGAAAAAATGTTGTGATTGAGGAAGTTCCGGATTTTAATCTTTCCATTCTGCTTTATATTATAGGCTCCTGATCACAATGTTTTTTACCGATAAGGTCAGTTAAGAAAAAAAGGTTCTGAAAAATAAAACCAATGGATCGTTGTGTTTCCTAAAGGACAAAATTGGAGAGGTATTTGCTTTTGAGTAACCTCTTGTAAACCTGGTCCCATGCATCCCTTAATCCGAAAACTCAAAGTGATTCTCATTTTCTATAGAGACATTGTTTCCTATAACATTATTTTTACATTGATCGCATGCTATTGGTATTTTCATACACGAGCCAGTGCTACTATGCCTATGTTCTGGTCAAAGGTGTTAGGTTTTCTTTTCATAGCATATATTTTCTACGAGTTCCATAAGCAGAAGCTTTACTTCTATCACAATCTAGGCTTTGGTACCAAGGACCTCATTTTTATTGCGGTTTTCAGTGATATATTAAGTTTTACGATCATTTTTTCCGTTTTTAGATTTTTTCTGTACTGGCTATGAAAAAACATAAGCTTGAGGTTGACAGCATTGTACTCCATTATGGCCAGAAGAGTGTGCTCTCAGATATTTATTTGAAGTGTGAAACAGGAGATATTGTTGGTGTTTTAGGAAGAAATGGCTGTGGCAAATCAAGTCTGTTGAAAATTATTTTCGGTTCACTCAGAAGTGAGCATAGTTCTGTAAGGATCAATCATCGTTATACTCCTTGTTCATTCAGAGAAACGAATGGCGTTCAATACCTTCCTCAGAATGGTTATTTGACAAGTGCATCCAAAGTTGAAAAAGTGATCAAGTTATTTGTATTGAATAAAGATCATCAACAATTGATCCTTTCAGATCGAAATATTAAATCCTTCAGATCTGCAAGAGTTAAGGAACTTTCAACAGGAACAAGGAAGTTTCTTGAAGTGATGCTTTTGCTTTACTCGGAAAGCAAATTTGTTTTATTGGATGAGCCATTTTCCGGAGTGTCTCCAATTATGATAGAACAGTTGTTTATGCATTTAAAACATCAAGCCAAAAACAAGGGCGTTATCATCACCGACCATTTGTATGAGCATATAGTGGATATCAGTTCGAAACTTATGCTACTAAAAGATGGCCGGATATTGAATATAAATGGCAAAGAAGATCTGGTGGAATCTGGTTACTTAATGGACTAAAAGCATAAATTGAGATAATTGATCAATTAATCCCAAAAATGAAGTAAATTTCCAATAAACCAATTTTTGAATAAAATGGGAGAAAAAGGAGCCAGGCTAACCCCTCAAGCTGCTGAAAGGGCTGATCAACTGGTGAGTGATTTGTCGCAGCTCGGGGATGTGACCAATAAAAAGATGTTTGGTGGATATGGTATTTTTGAAAGTGGGGCAATGTTTGCAATTATCAATTCGGCAGGTGATGTTTTTCTAAAGGCCGACGAATCCAATGTTAAACGTTTTGAGGATATTGGGGCAACCAAGCATGGCAAAATGCCCTATTATCAAATTCCGGATGTGATACTCAATGATCCGTCAAAACTTGTAGAGTGGGCAAAGGAATCCATTTCAATATCCAGGGGGAAAAAGTGATCTTCAGGTTTTCGTTTCTGTTTCAATCAATAGCGGTTGAATTCTGAACAAAAGTTACTAGCTTTATTTTATTATCTGTAGGGGGGTAAAGGTTAAGGCATTTCAGGTATGTCAAACAACCATTCCGGGCATTTTTTCATCTTTAGGTCAACAGTTTGCTTGGCAACAATCATTTTTTAGTATGAAACTTTATTCAATAGTTGTATTGTATTTAAGCTCATTTTCACTGTTTGCACAGAAAAATGAACAATCGGTATTAAAGAATTTTAGTGCATTTAATGAAATATTGTCTTTGGACTCTGATGATTTTTCTGACTTGAAATTTCTTGAAAGAACATTGAAAAATAAACGCGTGATAATGCTCGGAGAATTTACCAATGCCAGCAATTCATGGTTAGAGGAGCGCATTGAAATGGATGGTTTTGTGACGCTAAATGGCAATCGAGAAATAAAATCAAATGAATATTATGATGGCCTACTGATCATCAATCAGATAGGGCCTCCGAAATCAACTTATTGATGTGACTTTTAAACGTTAAAAAGTATTATATCAAAGAAATCTCTGAAATTTACTTTTACTAAACCCAAATAAACAAACATGGAAAATTCTTTTCATCTATCACTGGCCGTTAAAGAATACCTTACCTCAAAAAGATTCTATGGTGAAATTCTTGGTGGTATTGTTGAGAGAGAAACAGAGACATGGTTTAATGTAAACTTATATGGCCATCAGGTCACGCTGCATGAGGCTCCGGAAAAGATCATAAAAAATGACTATTTCCACTGGGGTATCAACCTTGACTGGAAGGATTTTTTTGATTTGTATGACCGACTGAAAGATAGTACACGTTTCAAACTACAACCGGAAATTCAAGACGAAGGAGAACCTCAGGAACGTGTTAAAATGATTTTTCATGATCCTAATGATTATTTGTTGGAATTTAAGGCTTATAAAAATAAGGTGGATCAATTTTGAACTTGGGCGTTTATTAGGCTTTAAATGACCGTATAGATCGCCTTGTTCCTTGGTTCACTATAATCTCAGGTGAATACCAGACGCTGTCCTCACAATTATCATTGGTTATTTTATTTAAAGCAATCAAACCGGTTTGCTAAAAATTTCTTCGTTAAATTTTTCTAAAAGGGAATTATAATGGATCCAAGAATTTTAGCAATTAAAGACAAAGAACCTTTTCAACTTCTTTAGTAGTTTTGGCCCATCCAATAAAAAAGCCATATGCCTTTTGATTCTAAAGAAAATTATGAAGAAGTATTCAATAATGAGACATTCTCTGATTGTGATTTGAGCGATCATTCCTTTGAGTACTGCAATTTTAAAAACTGTGATTTCTCGGGAGCCAATTTTTCCGGGTCGTTATTTAGTGATTGTACTTTTGAAGGTTGTAACCTCAGCAATATTCAAGTGATAGAGTGTAAGCTCCAGTCTATAAAATTTACAGAATGTAAATTGGTTGGTATTGATTTTTCGAGATGCAGCAAAATGCTTCTTTCTTTTCAATTTGATCATTGTCAAATGTCATTATGTGTATTTACCGATCTGAAGATAAAAGAAACCTCCTTTTTGAATTGTGAGATTAGAGAAACGGATTTCGTTAGCAGCGATTTAACCGGGTCCGATTTTTCCGGAACAAGTTTGTCCGGTGCTACCTTTGAGCGATGTGATCTGTCCGGAGCGGATTTCAAAAATGCCTCCAATTACCAATTTGATCCATGGGCGAATAAACTAACCGGAGCAAAGTTTTCAGTACCGGAGGTCTTGTCCTTTTTGAGGCCATTCAACATTGTGATCGAATAGAATGATGTAACTATCGCTTTCGTTATATAACGGTAGTGAGACTTTGTCTCACTACCATATTAACAGAGCTAATTATGAATAGATGCAAATTGAGGGATGACGTTATCTATTCTTACTCATTTCTTAAGGAATTGGCAGGATTGGCTCTAGCCGCTCTTCCAGCCTGATTTGTGACAATAACCAAGGCAAACAGTAGCACAACAATCCCGATCACCGGGAATATCCACCAGTCGATATTCACTCTAATGGGATACCTTTCCAGGTATTTGTTCAATAACCACCAACCCAAGGGTGCAGAAACAATAAACGATAGAATCACCAGCCGGGAAAAGTCTTTTGACATCAATGTTATCAGGCTGGAAACCGAAGCTCCTAATACCTTTCTGATCCCGATTTCTTTGGTACGCTGTTCCGCTGTATAAGATGCCAAACCAAATAAACCCAGTCCCGTGATCACAATGGCCAATATTGAAAAAAGTGTAGCCAATTCCTGTGTCATATTGATGGTTGTAAATTTTTTCTGAAATGCTACATCGACAAAAGAATAATCGAACGGATAGGCAGGATTGTATTTTTCAAACAAACCTTTTACAGTATTGATAGAAGCCTGAAGATCCTGACCTTTTTTCAAACGAACCGTAATGACACTGATCCAATCCGGATCCATGATCATAAACATTGGTTTGACTGCCTGGTAAGGCGAACCCATCAATACATCATCCACCACACCGATCAGGGTACGTTTTTCTCCCCAAAGATCAAGCTCAGTCCCAATTGGATCTTCCAGGTCCATGAGCTTCAAGGCTGCCTTGTTAATAATAATTGCTGACGTATCGTTTTTGAAATCCTCTGAAAAATCCCGTCCTTCCAAAACACGGATACCCATGGTTTTAGCATAATCATATTCAGTAGCAATAGTAGTGAAGATAACCCGCAGATCCTCCGGCTTTCCGGGCCAGCCAACAAAGTTGTTGGAATTAATTGTGGTAATACTACTATTCGATCTGGTAACGGCTTCGACCGCTCCGGATCCCAATAGCTCCAGTTTCAGTACATCATAGTTTTTTTCAATGTCATCTGTATTTTTTATGGTGATAAGGTTTTCCTGATCGTAACCTAATTCCCGGCTTTTAACCAGTTCGATTTGTCTGAAAATAACCACCGTACCGATCATTAAGAGAATTGAAAAACCGAACTGTAATGTAACCAATACTTTACGGGGTGTGCCGGCACTTTTTCCAACAGTCACCTTACCCTTTAATGTCTTTACAGGGTTAAACGAAGACAAATAAAAAGCCGGATAACTTCCGGAAACGACTCCAGTAAAGAGTATAATGCCCAAAGTAAAAAGCCAGAAGTTCAAAGAAGTGTAATCTATATAAAGCTCTTTTTCAACCAGATTATTATAAAAAGGTAACACCAATTGTGCTATGATAATGGCAATGAACGTGGCTATAAAAGATATAAAAATTGATTCTGCCACAAATTGTATGATCAGTTCGGATCGTTTTGACCCAATACTTTTTCTAATACCTACCTCTTTGGCCCTTCTTTCAGAGCGGGCGGTGGCCAGGTTCATGAAATTAATACAGGCAATGACCAGAATGAATATTGCGATAACGGTAAAGAGCTGAACATAATCACTCATGCCACCGCTTTCTTTACCTCCTTCGAAATTGGAGTGTAAGCGCCATCTGGGCATGGGATGCAAAAAGAATTCACGTTTTATGTCGGTCTGACCATTTTTGGTCAGCATATCGCGAATACTGTTTTCAACATCTATTTCCTTGGAGGCATCATTGAGTTCAACAAATATCTGAAAGGAATAATTGCCCCAGTTGTCCTGATTATCTACAACCCATGAATTGATCTGCTCTCTGTGTTTCCAGGTTAATAAGTAATCAAACTGAAAAGAAGAATTTTTGGGAATGTCTTTTAATATGCCCGTCACTTTCAGATCACTTTCGTCATCCAGGCGGATCACCTGATTAATTGGATCCTGATCTCCAAATAATGCAGTGGCCAAGGATTCCGAAATAACAATGGACGGAGGATCATCCATAACGCTTTCTGCATTCCCTACTATCAAAGGAAACTCAAACATTTCAAGGAACTCCTCACTGGCAAAGTAACCTCTTTTGATGATCCGGGTATCTCCGAAACTCAGCAAATGATCACCACCCCAGCCGACCACAACCGATTGTTTGATGTTGCCATCGGCTGTTTTCATGGCTTCATAAGTTGGTAATGGAACTGAGCGCCAGGTGTTTATTTTACCATCAAACTCCGCATTAACCCATACCTGATATAGCCGGTCTACTTTGGGATGGAATTTGTCAAATGAAAGCTCATCAGCTACCCAAAGAAGGATTAAAACACTGCAAACTATTCCAATGGAAAGTCCGGAAATATTGATGATGGAATACAGACTATTCTTCGAAAGATTGCGGATGGCAACAAGAAAAAAATTCTTAATCATAATAATTCAGGGTTAAGAGCGTGTATGTTAGATTTTGTGATTGAGGTTTCGCAACTAAAGACTTAAGATAATATGGATAGTTGCATGTACAGAGATCATTTTTTATCAATGGCACATCTTTGACCATGCATATTTTGATGATACCAGGTCAGCCTCATCAACAATACTCTCATAAATTTGGATGGTTACAGAAATATTCCAGAAAAGGATTTATGATGCATTCACTTCTTTATAGCCATGATAAACAAATAATCCCCTTCATCATGCTTATATTTTTCGATAATTGAATCAATTATTCCGGACTCGATGTCATCTTCCAGCTTTTCCAGGCCGGAGGTCACTTCTTTTGCTTGTGCCAAAGAAAAAGATGAAATACCACGCCGGACTTGTTTGTTAAGATAAAGTGAAGGATTGTATTTGCCCGATTGAAGGAACAAATCCTCCAGATCTTCTTTTACAAAATATTTTTCAGTGCCTAGTATATGAAAACTATTATTTTCAAGACATGCTGCAACCTTTTCATAGGTTGGCATTTGATGCATTGAATCTTCAAGCATCTTTGGAAAATAATAATTGAGCCAGTACCCTTTCATTTGATGGGGTGTAGAGGTGAAAATGACTAACCTACTATTTTTCTTTAACACCCTGTTCATTTCCTCAAATCCTTTCTGTAAGTCTGGCCAGTGATGTATTGTTAAACTGGCAATGGCTCCATCAACAACTTCATCCTCCAATTGGATATTTTCAACGTTACCAATATACCATTGGATATTAGCATTTTTGGCTTTGGCAATTTTTAGCATTTCCACGGAAGGATCTATGCCGATCATCGAAACACCCTTTTGATTCAACGCAATGGTATAATTGCCTGTCCCACATCCAATATCCAAATAGGTTTTACCCTTAGCTGGATTCAAATGATAAAATAAACGATCGGTGAGGTATTTGTCTGCTTTCCGAGTTTGATTGTAACCAATGCCTATTTTATCATATTTCGCTTTCATTGTTGAGTGGGTATTATTGAAGATGAATCATAATTATTAGTCTAATTTACTCGTTCGCCTATTAACTCTTTGAGACTTACTTTTTGAAAGATCATATCCGCTTGGCTTCCTTCATATAGAATACCAATGGTGTTTTCATCAATACTGGTCAGACAGGAATATCCTCGCCCCGGGCCTTCATCCAATAACAACCAATATTCCTTTGGCCAGGTCTCGCCATCATCAAAACTTACTTTGATCGTCATTTTATGACGGTGATGTTTGGAGTTTGGATTGGAGAAAAGCAAAATACTTTTGCTCTCACCATTTTCGGCGTAATTATGTTTATGAAGGCTAGCCATACAAACGGGTTCCTGAAGTGCACCATGCGAAGTAGTATGTTCAGTCCATGTTTTGCCCAAATCAAATGTAGTAAATATGGCTCGTCCGTTACGCTCCGTTTTATCCATTCGATTCCGGTTGTCGCGCATATTAAGCATTAATTGTCCGGTACTCAATTCAACTACTGCACTTTCGGTAGTATTAGTATATGCTGCGGAACTGGTGGTCCATGTTTTTCCCTGATCGCTACTGTAGGTGATATTTGAGAATGGAAGTCCTTGACTTTCCCTTCCTTGTGTTGGCATCACTAATGTTCCATCTGCCATGGTAATACCATTTCCGGGAGCAGGTGCCCAAAGCCACCAATCTTCTTTTTTACACATTTTTGTCAAATTGAGAGGCTCGCTCCATGTTACCCCATCATCAGTGCTTTTGGTGATAAGAAACTGGGAGGTTTGTTTTACACCAAATCCCGGCTGAGAACCTCTGTTCCTCCATTGATGGTTCCAGGCAGTGCTGTCCTCATTCAATCCTTCCAGCCATTGCCCTTTTTCATTGATCACACCGTACATCCATAGGCCTGCCGCATAGATATCACCATTACTACGATCAACCAGGATATTGGCATCACTTACGCCATTGAACTTTTCCGGTAAACCACCCCAATCTTTCATGTCCATTATGGTTTGCATAGGCTCCCAGGTATTGCCACCATCAATACTTCTGCTCAAACCTATATCGATATCACCTTGCAGGTCTCTTGAACTATTTTTTCTCGCATCATAGACAGCCAGAAGCGTTCCTTTGTTTGTTGTCGTGAGTCCGGGGATCCTGTAGGTATGTACTTCATCCTGCATATGTTGTCTTAGAGCAACTCCGACTCGCATAGGTAGGTGAGTGCCTTGCTCTTTGTATTTGACTGGAGCATGACCCTGTAATTTGATTTCTTCTAAAGCAGCATCTACATGGTGAAGTAGATCAACATGCTCCGCCAGTTCGTATGATAGCCAAAAATAGTTATCACCTGGATTCAGTTGAAGTTTATCCTCGAATTGAATGCTGTTCTCAGCTGACTGAGTAGTGGCATATTGCATTTGATTATTAAAAACTGAGTCGTTAGCGGTATAATAAATCCTGATATTTTTTAGATCATCAAGATCATTTGTGCCATGGGATGATATTTGAATGCTTTCCAGTGTTTTGCCTTCATTTATGAACAGATTTATTCTTAGGATTGGATTGTCTTTTTTGTATTTTAAAACAGGTATCTGTTTTTGCTTTGAGAAAATGGTCATACCCTTATATTCTGACTGCTGACAGCTTAAGATACAGATAAAACCGAGTGCACAAATGATTGATTTTTTGATAATCTTCATAGGGTTCTATTCTTTTACCAAATCAACGATAAGTGATTTCCATAGCAAATATCCTTCTCCGGTCAAATGTAGACCATCATTGGTATATTTAGGATCCATCTGATTGTTCGATAGTATAAAGGAGTTGTAAAGATCCACATAGTTAACTTTATACTTTTTAGCCAACACTTTCAGCTTTTTATTTAGCGCCAAAATTTCATCTTTCTTGTTTGTGTGATTTCGAAATCTTCCAAATTGATCATTAACAGGGAGAATGCTTTGAATGTACAAATCTGTGGATGGAGATTTGATTTTGATTTCTTTTATGATTTTTTCATAGTTAAATAAGATCTCCTCAACTGAGAGTCCGAATGCCAAATCATTAATACCAATCATTAGGAAAATTTTAGATGGCCTGGCATTGGTGACCTCATCAATCCGGTTAAGAATTCCGTCTGTAACATCTCCGCTAATACCCCGGTTTTTAATACTAGCTTCACCGAGCAGTTCAGCCCAGTTGGCCCCGTCAGTGATACTGTTTCCAAGAAATACTATTTCGTTCTCTTCATCAGGGAGAGATTCAAAGTGGCTTTTCTTTTGAAGGTAATAGGTGGAAAAACTGGTTGCTCTTAGCCATTCCAGGTTTAATCGACTAAATGAAATGCGGTCATAATTGTCTCTTTCGAAAAGTAATCCAATTCCTGCATCAGACAATTTGGTCAGACAGGAATAAGCGAATGAGCCTTGATATATGGTACGAACTACCGGCCAGGATTTTCCATCATCGAAGCTGGCTCTAACGGAACCATTAGTCCTGCTATTTCTGGAAGCGGGGTTAGCAAAAAGTAGTACCGATCTTTGACCATCTTCCGGGAATGAATATCGAAGAATTGAGCCCTGGCATTGTGGTTCAATAAGCTGCTTGTCATCAACCATTCCAGTCCAATTAGCACCTCCATCATGACTGATGGCTATTTTTCTATGTTTTGTTCCGGAAGAACTTCTTGAATTTAACATCACTGAACCATCACTGAGTTCTACCATTTGCACTTCATTACCCACACCTTGTCCAGCGTCTGGTGCTGTATCACCATATTGCCAGGAAGCCCCTTCATCATCACTGAAAACAGCATACACTTTCCATTTATTAAACGGTCCTTGATTAAATGGCATGATGATCCGCCCCTGATATTTTCCTCTGGTTAATTGAATCCCAATCCCGGGACCTCCGGCTATACTTGTTACATAAGTAGGACGCTTTACCTGATCTGTAATATCTTTAGGAATTGACCATGTCTTTCCCTCGTCATCGCTATACATCACAAAATTTCTGCAAATCTTTTCTCCCTTATAACCCGGAACTACTTCACGTTCATGAAAACCTTTTGGATATCGCTGATACATCAAAATAACTCTTCCTGTTCTCCCTACAACTACTGCCTGTGGATTATTCAAACTATTAGCCCCATCCTCTGCCAGTATTTGTAGGGCCTGCCATGTATCGCCATTGTCTGTACTACGTTTGAGGACAATATCGTTCTCAGCGTGATCGGATTTTGTTTTGCGTCCTTCACAAAAGGCCAGAAGTGTACCATTGTTCGTATTTATAATAGATGGAATCCGGTAAGAACCGTATCCATTTTCCCCACCTACAAAAACATCAATGATTTTTGGGTCTTGTGCCTCTATGGCGGAGACTACCAGTACAAAAAAAATTGTAAAGATCGATCTCATAAGCAGATGATATTTTATAAGTGCAATTAAGTTTGTCATATTGATACAAATGGTCAAGGAATTAAAAAGCTTCTATCAGTCAATTTATCTTTTTGTTTTGGCATAAACTGATTCTATCAATATACCGGCAGGATCTTCTTCTTGACTGGTGGAAATTAAATGAACATAACTGATCCCATTCATTGAGGTAAAATTTATAGGAAG
Source organism: Splendidivirga corallicola (assembly GCA_030442035.1). Lineage (GTDB taxonomy): Bacteria > Bacteroidota > Bacteroidia > Cytophagales > Cyclobacteriaceae > Splendidivirga > Splendidivirga corallicola. Next base: position 1,186,406 of record JAUJEA010000001.1, on the reverse strand, counting down.
ATTTTCATTTATCAGTGTATCATTTAAAAATACCTGACACTTTCCATTTGTTTCTTGCGTATTGGACCACTTAAATTTCAGTTCGTTCCAGTCTTTTTGATTCCATAAAGCTAGATCTGTATTTTCACCTATAACCGGAATTTCAAAATTGAACATAGCGAATTTGGAGGAGGTTGTATCAATGGGATTAAACCATCTATCCAATAGACTTATTCTGGTCCCTTTGGAACCTTGATTGATTTTGAGCTTGATAGTGAGCTCACCCCGCGTACCGGCCGGAAAATTCCAAAGCGCTCCATCATTTTGATAAAGTAGTGAACTGTCTGATAGGCTGCGTAAATGCATTGCCTGTTGCTCTTTTTTTTCAGGATGGGGGACAAGTGTAGCACCGTGTTTTCTGTTATAGGCACAATGTCCTTTAATTCCCTTTATATATTTCTGTGTACTCCATTGCTCCAGATCGTCCGAAAAATCTGTATATCTTTCCTTCTCATATAGCCATTCCACATCAAAAAGAAGCAGCCTTCTGTGCAAATGATGCTGACCCAATGAAACCAATACCTTACCTGTATCTACTTCAATGAATTCAGATTGATGGACACTTCTGTCATTAGTATCTTCCGGAAGCCTCGTAGCGAAAATGCTATCATATCGACTGGGATTTAAGTAGAGTTCTCTAAACCCGATCCAGCTTTTACCATCATCTTCTGAGATAGCACAATGCAATACATCACGATTGGTGAATACATCTTCCCAGATGCCGTTGGTACCCGGTAATTCCGGAAGAGGAGTAGCATTATTCCATATCAAAAGCAGACGACCATCCATCAACCTTCCAATATTGGGCATGGTGATGGTTCCATAAAAACGGGATGGTTTAGGCTCACTCCAGGTGGTGCCATGGTCTGACGAAAAAGATTCATAATGATGATCCTGAGCCGTACGCATAAGCATCCATATACGGCCATCCTTTAATTCAACCAAGGAGGGTTCAACCGCACCATGATTCCAGCGATATCCCTTGTGCAAACCTCCTGGTTCGTGATCAGCTACCTGGACTTGATTCGACAATTTCCAGGAGAGTCCGTCATCATCGGAATAGAAACATCCACTACCGTTTCTATGTACCGTGTGAAAGCCTACCAATGCCCTTTTGTTATCATTGACAAAAAGCGGCTTTCTCAGCATGATAGCCCCATTCTTAAAAATGGTGTGTTTTTTCCATTGACCATCGATTCCATTACTTGATCTGGTCAAACTTACATTGCCAGGCTCCGGCCCAGAAATTAGTCTGAAAAATCACCTGAAACAGGGCTTTCATAACCATAGTAGCTGTGATGAGCTGTGTTGATACTATCCCATGTCAAACCATTGTCCAAACTTCTGATATACAAACCATTGCCATAATGCCTTATTTCTCCGTTTGACAACCGGATCAAACCAATATAGGCGTTCTGAGGAGGTGTACCTACTACTTTTGGAGCGTAGATATCATTTAATAATGTTGATTTGTGTTTGTTGGAACATGCCTGCGATAAAACGATGATGAGGCAGTATATGATCCAAGCCAATTTTCTTGATGTTTTCCTCATAATGTCTTTTGCAGAAACTCCCTACATTCAAAAATTTGAGCATCCTTTCTATATTGAGTGATCTACTCCATAATTCACTGACTGTGATGAAGGCCAGATTTTAAAGAATGTATAGGATCTTCTTCTTGCAACTTAACTAAAATGATCAAAACAAGTGTGATTGCCCCTAAGGTCGGGTTGATAGGAGGGTTGTCAATTATTAATGGCTAAATGAAAATAGGGCAGAGGATGGAATAGAAGTATGGTGCAACACCAGGTCAAGTATCTTTGTCTGTTATCATAGCCCACTGACAACAAAAGGTTCAGAGATATTTCTTCTCTAAACCTATGGAATAGATTTTATTTATTTTGAGCTATGAACCTTCTTCCAAATCCTTTTTGGTTATAAAATGGTAGATCAGTAGACTGATGGCGATACAAACACCAACGATACCAAAGGGCAAAGGAGAGTCGCCGCGATGATAAGGGATATATTCTATCAATACCAATCCTATACCCAATGCAAAGATGACCATACCGATTTTTAGCGATAGGTATTTGCTGCTTAAGCTTTTTGATGATTGAAAAATCCCCATGTTTTCCTTCTTTACAAAGCCATTTTCAATCATTCTTTTTCTCAGAAGGTATTCCATGATCGCTTTCAAAATAAAATATAGACCTGCGAAAATGGTTCCCAATACTGAAAATGGAATTAACACATCATTCATAATACTATGTATTTAAAGTTAGACCCAATTTTGTTTTAACTTATGTCTTTTGAAGAGGTAACAGATCCATACGATATACCTGCCTTTCTATTAACAAATCCGGGTGTATATTTTTATTTATTTTTAACAATTGAGTAATAAGCGAGAAAACCAGCGGAAATAAATAGTGCAACCATTCCAAACGGTAACGGAGAGTCTTCCAGTCTGAATGGCACATATTCTAAAATAATTAATGAAGTGCCAGCCCCAAGAATTATCAATCCCCACTTTAGTGAAGAATATCTTCCGGGTAAATCATCCTGCGCTTTAAATAATTCCTGGTTTTCCTCATCAACATAACCTTTATTGATCATTTTCTTTTTCAGCTTGTAATCAGTGATCAGCTTAATGATTGAATATAACCCCACTGCTATTGTTCCAAGAACTGAAAACGGTATTAAAAAATCTTCCATGATAATATGCGTTTTATTTTGACTTCAATTTAGGGCATTAGACAGGTACCTGATTGTATAAGGTTGCAATTTTCTTTAAATTAATTAAAAACCTAAGAGGGGAGTGGCTTAAATGCACTATTTGACAGTTTTTGAAAATCCAATTCGAGCGTAATAGATAGCAATCATAAGCGAAATTTTGAGTTTGTGGTTTTGAATTTTGAGTTATGTAAAAAGGAGAATTAATAGTCGTTCTGTCAAAAAATCTATCCGGAATCTTATGGTAGGGATATGAAATCTGAAAATTCTTGCAACCTTTAAATTTATCTCATTGTCTAACTCACCAATGATTACCGATCGAGCGCTTGTAGATAAAATTATTAGCGGGGATATGCAGGCTTTTAAATTGCTTATTAAGCAAAATGAAAGGCTTGTTGCTCATATGGTATCGAGACTTGTAGATAACCCGGAAGATCGTGAGGAACTCTGTCAGGATGTCTTCTTAAAGGTCTATCAAAAGCTATCCGGATTTAATTTTCAATCGAAATTATCGACCTGGATAGCCACGATTGCGTATAGACATAGCGTTAATTATTTAAAGAAGAAAAAAATCCCAATAGAGGGAGATATCGAACAGGAGGAATTTCAAAGCAGAACACATTTTGTTGTTCATGAAAATCCTGAGAATCTGTTTTCCAATAAGGACTTGAAAGATTTTATGGTCCAAATGGTGGATAAATTGCCAGTACAATATAAAACGGTGGTGACGCTATTTCATTTGGAGGGTATGAAATTGCCCGAAATAGAGCAAGTGACGGAATTACCCGTGAATACAATTAAGAGCCATTTGTTCAGGGCCAGAAAACTTTTGAAAGAAAAACTAAAATTATATCTTGTGAAAGAGGAGTTGTTATGAATGATAAAAAGGAACAAAGAATTCAACAGTTACTTGATCAAGGCGATTTTGAGGCTATTAGCAAATTAAGTGAAGAGGAAAAGGAAGAGGCAGGCCTATATGAGTTTATCTATAAAGGACTCGAAGCAGAGCCTGAGTTTACACTTTCTACTGATTTTGCAGATACTGTAGTGGCTAAAGCCAATTCAAAGAATTCAACCTGGCGGGAAATATCACCCTTTGTGTTGATCATATTGGGTGTTTTATTAATTGCTTCGGGAGCTATATGGTATTTTGATGTGAATATCAAGGTGGAGCTTGGCTTTTTTTCTGGCCTGTGGAAATTAAGATGGCCTATTATTTTTGGTGTGATGGCGGTTGCCCTGATCCAGCTGGCAGATAAAACCCTGATTAAATCCAGGTATACAAAGGCTATTTAAAGCATCATTAAATCCAGCCGGCAGTTTTGATTTAATCAGCAAGTTCTGCAAGTTCCAGCCAACGGTCGGATTTTTCATTGATCATTTTATCGGTTTCTTCTATCCTGGATCCCAGCTTTGCGAGTTCTTCATGATTTAAGTCTCCTGTGTTCAATTCCTGAAGCATTTGTTCTTTTTCAGCTTCAAGCATTTCAATTTCTTTCTCGAGCTCTTCATATTCCCGCCTTTCTTTAAAGGAGAGTTTTTTCTTTTTGCCATCTTCAGATTTCTCTTTTTTCTTTTCTTGATTTTTCTCCGGAACCTCCCTGATCTTTTCTTCTTTTTCAACTTCCAGTTTCCAGACCCTGTAGTCGGTATAGTTCCCGGGAAAATCTTTTATAACACCATCTCCTTGAAAAACAAAGGCGTGATCTATTAAACGATCCATAAAATAGCGATCGTGAGAGACGATCATCAAACAACCTTTAAAATTGAAAAGGAAATCTTCCAGTATATTCAGCGTTTGAAGATCCAGGTCATTCGTTGGTTCATCCAGTATGAGAAAATTAGGATTCTTGATCAGCACTCTCAGCAATTGTAATCTTCTCTTTTCTCCTCCACTAAGCTTTCCAACAGGGTTGTATTGCATGTCAGGTGGGAATAAAAAGCGATGCAGAAATTGTGAAGCGCTTATGGTGCTTCCGTCACCCAGCTTAATGACTTCAGCGACCTCTTTGACGACATCAATTACTCTCTGTGTATCGTCAAAGGAAACTTTTTCCTGGGTATAATAACCGAAAAGTGTGGTAACACCTTCTGAAATCTTCCCGCTATCGGGTTGAAGCTGTTTTGTGAGAATATTTAGGAATGTGGTTTTTCCAATACCATTTTTTCCAATGATGCCTATTCTGTCATTTTTCTTAAATACATATGAAAAATCATTCACCAGGTGTTTGTCACCATAGGATTTTGATATATGTTCCAATTCAAGAATTTTACCACCTTGTCTTTTTGTCTGGACATCCAGTGTTAAAGTATCTTTTCGGAGATCGGTGGATGCCTTGTCTTTGAGCTCATGGAATGCATCTATTCTATATTTTGCCTTAGTGCCACGGGCCTTGGGTTGTCTTCGTATCCAATCAAGCTCTTTACGCATCAGGTTTTTTGCTTTTTCGACTTCAGCTGCTTCTACTTGCTCCCGATCTGCTTTTTTCTCCAGGTAATAGCCATAATTACCCTGGTACCGGAATAGCTGTCCTTTTTCCAGCTCTATTATGTGATTTGTGACTCGTTCAAGAAAATACCGATCATGTGTGATCAATAATAATGTCATATTTTGATTGGCAAGATAGTTTTCAAGCCATTCAATTGTTTCAATATCAAGATGGTTTGTAGGCTCGTCCAATAACAAAAAGTCAGGTTCCTCTACAAGCACCTTTGCCAATGCAAGTCTTTTTCTTTGTCCTCCCGATAGCGAAGAGACCTTTTGTTCAAACTTGTCAATTCCAAGTTTTCCTAATATTTGTTTTATTCTGCTCTCATAATCCCAGGCATTGTGAGAATCCATAGACTCAATAAGTTCCTGGAGCTTCTTCTGTTGGTCGGTGTTTGGATCCACTATCGAAATATGGTATTCATAATCCCTGATGAGTTTCAGAATAGGCTTCTCTTCATCAAAGACGGCTTCCATGATGGTTAATTCTTCATTAAAAGTTGGATTTTGATTCAAAAAAGCCACCTTAATGTCGTTTCTGAAAACAATATCTCCACCATCAGGTTTTTCAGAGCCTACTAGGATCTTAAAAAGTGTAGACTTCCCCGTACCATTACTTCCTACCAATGCTGTTTTCTGTCCCTGCTCGATCCCAAAGCTGATGTTTTGGAATAGAACCTTTTCATTAAAGCTCTTGGTAATGGATTCAACTGATAAATAGTTCATGATTCAAATCTAATGAAAGACCTTTAATCAATGTTTTTTTATTGGTTAAAATCAATCAACCACCTAAACACAACATTGTATAACACTAATTACCAGCCTTGCTTCCGGATAATCTCAGGAAACCCGGATTATCATCCATTCTTGGTGCCCTGCAATAACCCAATATGTCAAATCTGTTCTTTTTTCCCATTATGGGACGTTTTTAGAATGGTGATTTTTGCTTAACTCATTGATTGTGTGGTGTTTATTTATTGTGGCATAGTATTGACTCATTGGTATCGAAAATTACAACACTAACACACAAAACAATAACACTATGAAAAAGTTAAGTTTAACAATGTTCTTGATGATGATGGCGATTTTGTCCATTACCAAGTCAGGTGAAGCAAACGCCAACGATGAGCCTTGCTTAGAGGTAGCAAGAGTTAAGATTGTTGTTATAGGCTCAGCAGATGGGACGGAGAATACTGGAAATGAAGCCATCTGGATTTCAAAATACAGAGACTATATTAAGACATTTAATCAGGATAATGAAGTTATCAACCTTACCAAAGAAGGGATCAACTCATATCATCTGATGGCTTCAGGTAATTCGGCACCTTACGGAAGGCCTCACGCCGATGCAGAGAACAACATTACCAAAGCAATTGGCTACCATCCTGATGCAATATTGGTGAATCTACAGGCAAATGATCTACTATCTGGTTTTAAACCAAATGAGCAGATTGTGAACTTTATGTTATTAGCCAACCTTGCCAATAAAAATAATATTCCGGTTTGGGTGAGTACACCTTACCCAAGAGCATTTGATTCTCTTAACAATATTGTAAGACAAGAAGAAATTAAAGAGCTTATATCACAAAGATTTGATCCTTTCATGATCGATTTCTGGAGTAATCTGGCTACGGAGGAAGGAACATTAAAGCCTGCTTATGCCGCTGCTAATGGTACAATGGTTAATGCCAATGGCCAGGAGCTGATGTTAAAAAGCTTGATCGATGCGAATGTGCATCAATTTTGTGCAAGGAAAAAGTTTTTCGGAGGAAAAGACCTTTCTCTCTACGGTATTAATGCTACCAAGCAAGTAAGTCAAAATGATCAAGACCAACTCTTCCAGGTAACGATTGCAAATTCCGGTGAGACCATTTATGAAGATATTCCAATCACGCTTCAGTTGACAAATAACCACACCGGAGAAAAGTTAAATGCTCAAAAAGTGATCAATGGCGGTCTGGAAGGATGTCAATTTAAGTCAGTTGAATTCAACATGGAAAATTTGAGCAAAGGCGAGTATGCTATCAGAGCCTTCATCAACAGAAGAATTGACAAGAATGCTAAGAACGACACAACAAGCTTCAACTATAATCATCTGGTTTCAGTGAACCCCACTTCCAAAGAGAAGGATTTATGGGAACCTAAAAAGCCAACTTTGGTTAAGCCAGGGACCAGTCTTTATGCCATTAGTATTGACGGATTTAGTACACAATTCAATAGGGTTAATAAACAAGAGGGATACCGGTTTTCAAATACACTTGAAGCCAAGATCTACCAGGAACCTAAGAGGTCAGAAAATACTATCAATGGAGAATCCAAAGAAAATCAGACCATCACTCACTTTGATATAATAGCGGACCGTAACATTGAGATAGACGGATTTGAACTGAAGATTGAAAAGCCAGGCGGTAAGTTAATTGAAATCTTCTATCAAAAAGGAGACAACAAGGCAAACCGAAACTGGAGACAGATCAGCTCATTGGAAGTGATGGTTAAAGAGGGAGATAAGACAGTCGAGGTTCCTTCACTTAATATTGGACTGGAAAGAAATGAAACTGCTAAGATATACATCAAAACTAAAGATATAACAGGGCTGTCATTTAGCCTGAATAAATGAAATGTGTTTTATTGTGTTAGTGTTTGTTTGCTCAGATAGATAAGTGCCTGACCGTGTTCAGGCACTCTATCTGATTACCCCTAAAGATCTAAAATTGGAGTCGCTCTCTGGTAATATCTTGCCAAGAGCGACTTCTTTCGTTGTAATATTTCCCATCAATGTGTTGCGATAATATTGATCAATTCTTTGAACACTTTCGAGAGTATATATATTTTTACTAAAAATTTAATGATCCCGAACAGGTAGATTTCAATGGACGAAGAAAACATAAAGAACCTTAAAGAGGCACTCAGACTATCACCGAACAATACATTATTACGCTTGCATTTAGCCGAGATGCTTCTTAAAGCCAACCAGCTAGTTGAAGCAGAGAATGAATTTAAGACGATTCTGGAAATTGAAGTTGGCAATATTAAAGCTAAAAGAGGACTACTTAAAACCTATTATGAGCAAAAGAAATATTCCACTGCGATCATCATTGCTGAGGAACTGACGAATTCCGACCAGGCTACGCCAGATATTTTGTTGATCTATGCTCAGTTACTCTACAAAGAAAATGAGATCAGAGATGCCATAGAACTATATCAGAAAGTATTAGTACTTGATCCAACCTTAACAGATCCTGAATTAGATAAAAATCTCAGGAATTTCAATGCTGGTGGTGATGTAGAACAAAATAATTTTGTGGCTGATCTTGATAATTCTCTTTTCGAAAAACCAGATATAAATTTTGATCATGTGGGGGGCATGGACAGAGTGAAGGAAGAGATCAATATAAAAATCATCCAGCCGCTTGAACATCCTGAGCTTTATGCAGCTTACGGAAAAAAAGTTGGGGGAGGGATTTTATTGTATGGACCTCCCGGTTGTGGTAAGACACACCTTGCAAAAGCCACAGCCGGACAAATCAGTGCCAAGTTCATTTCCGTAGGGATCAATGATATATTGGATATGTGGGTAGGAAACAGTGAGAAAAATCTTCATGAACTTTTTGAATCAGCCCGTCGAAATGCCCCATGTGTTCTGTTTTTTGATGAAGTTGATGCGCTGGGTGCCAGCAGATCCGATATGCGCCAGTCGGCCGGTAGAGCACTGATCAATCAATTCCTTTCGGAAATGGATGGCATTGAATATTCGAATGAGGGTGTTCTGATCTTGGGGGCCACGAACGCACCATGGCATCTCGATCCGGCATTCAGAAGACCTGGAAGATTTGATAGAATAATTTTTGTTCAACCGCCAGATCTTGACAGTCGGATAAATATTCTTGAGATCCTATTGAAAGGAAAGCCACTTAATGATATTGATTTTAAGGCTATTGCAAAAAAAACAGATAATTTTTCCGGTGCTGACCTTCGCGCTATGGTTGATATTTGCATTGAAGAAAAACTTAGAGCCTCATTTAAAACCGGTGTTCCTGAACCCATGGAGACTAAGGATCTGCTCAAAGCCGCAAAGCAATTAAAACCTTCAACCAAAGAATGGTTTTCTTCAGCCAGAAACTATGCATTGTATGCTAACGATTCGGGACTTTACGATGATATTCTGGATTATCTCAATATCAAAAAATAATTAAATCAAAGTCGCAAGAAAACCCATCCAGACAAACACTTACCCTGATAAAGAAATTATGACCGAGCCACATTTGGAAAAAGCCAAGGTTCTGATAGAAAGAAATAGATTTAATGAAGCGGAAAAATCATTGCGTCTGACACTATCTAAACAACCCAACAATGTTGAAGCACTTTCTCTTTTAGCCATCTGTCTTTCCGAAAAGAAGGAATTTGACGAAGCAAATGAGGCTATGAAGGCTGCAATTGCCACGGAGCCAAACAACCCACAACTACTTTATCTTTTTTCACGAGTACTCTTTGAACAGGAGGAATTCGCCAAAGCAGAGGAATACATTAAGAGTGCTATTGCATTTTATCCTTATGAAGCAGATTATTTTGGGATCTGGGCTGCCATTTTCTTAAACAAAAAAGATTGGAAAAATGCACTGGCCAAAGCGGATGAGGGTCTGGCCATAGATCCGGAGAACCTGATGTGCCTGAACACGAGATCAACAGCACTGGTAAAGCTAAATAAAAAGAAAGAAGCCTTCGATACAATTTCCGAAGCGCTTAACCAAAATCCCGATAATGAAGTAACACATACTAACTATGGCTGGGGACTTCTTGAGAAAGGGGAGCATAAAAAGGCATTAGAGCACTTTAGACAAGCACTTCAACACAATCCGAATTTTACCTGGGCCAAACAAGGATTACTGGAAGCACTTAAAGCAAGATACTTGGTTTATCGGATTTTTTTGAAATACACCTTTTGGATCTCAAATCTCAGTAGTAAAGTCCAATGGGCTATTATCATAGGTCTTTATTTCGGTGTACGCTTGCTCAATGGTTGGGCGGATCAAAACCAGACGGTTGGAATGGTTGCAAAACCTTTGATCTACGCCTACATGGTATTTGCGATTTCGACCTGGGTCATTTCACCTCTGGCCAATGTATTTCTTAGATTCAATGTTTATGGTAAGTATGCTTTGTCAAGGGATGAGAAAATAGCATCAAACTTGGTAGCGGTTTCTGCCTTCATTGGTCTCTTAGGTTTTGGCTCTTATATCTTCATTCCTGATTTATATCTACTCTTCATTGGCATTCTGGGTATCTCCATGATGATCCCTCTTTCAAGCATGTTACGACCTAAAAAACAGAAGTCCAGAGTTATTTTAATAACCTACTCAGCTTTACTGCTAATTATGGGTTGTGTGGCAATTTACAACACTTTTCAAAGTCAGGAACCTGGTGCCATAGGGACCTTATATATATATGGGCTGGTTGTATATCAATTTGTGGCCAATGCATTTATAGCGGAATAGATTCGGATTTATGGCTTATGATCTTGTTTCGGAAACGGTATATCCCGTTTCGGATTTGTTAAATGCGCTTATGTCACTATTCCATTCTTAATTATGAATTATGCTTACATATTTGTAATATGGAAAAGCTTCAGTACATGTTAAATATGATGAGGGGCAAGTTAAGCTTTATACTTTTGATATCCTCCCTGCTTTCATTCGGCTCAGCAAACAGTAGTCTGGCACAAGGAGAGTACCAGGGATTCATATATGGAAAAGTGACTACTATAACCAATCAGACTTACGTTGGAAGAATTCGATGGGGAAGTGAGGAGGTATATTGGAGTGATCACTTTAATTCATCTAAAACAGACTCACGAAATTTCAATTTCAAATCATATAAGGAAAAATCAGAGGACAAAAAATCCAAAGATTGGTTAGACTTCAATTGGGAGTTTTTGAGCATCTGGGACGATAAATACAGTGCCGGACGTTCATCACACATCTTTGCCTGTCAGTTTGGTGATTTAAAAACGATACGCGTGATCGATAGTGATGACGTGATTATAGAATTGAAAAACGGAGCAGAGATGAAGCTCCGTGGATATTCTAATGATATCGGTGCCAGGATCAAGGTATTGGATGTTGAAATTGGTGAAATAGCACTCAAATGGAGTCGTATCAAACGTGTAGAATTTTCAGAAGCCCCTTCTGATCTGGATGATTCTTTTGGTAAACCCCTTGAGGGAGTTTTGGAAACCACGAATGAGGAGACACTATCCGGAATCATTCAATGGGATCACGATGAGCGCATTAGCACCGATAAATTGGACGGTGATAGCAGGCAGGGCAAACTGGCAGTACCCTTTGGTAAAATAAAATCCCTTCAAAAAATGGGCAAGGGTACGAATATGGTGTTGCATTCCGGCAAAGAATTTTATTTAACCGGATCCAACGATGTTAATGCTGAAAACAAAGGCATTATTGTAACCATTGATGGTGTTGGCCGGGTTGATGTTCCCTGGTCAAAATTTCGAAAGGTCACATTTTCGAAAAATGGAAAATCGGGAAAAGGATATAACGAATATAAAGTTCCTAAAGGAATAAAAGGAACTGTAAAAGTAATAGACGGCACACCGCTGGATGGATTGATTATTTTCGATTTGGATGAAGCCTGGGAGTTTGAGATACTTGACGGTCAGAATAATGGCATGGAATACAAAATTCCATTCAGGAATATCAAAAAAATAATACCTAAAAATTACAATTATTCCACTGTTATTCTGAAAAATGGCCACCGATTGATCCTTGGAGATTCTCAGGATGTTTCCGAACGGAATGATGGTCTGCTGATATTCGAAGATAACAACAACGAACCTGAATATGTTAAATGGAAGAATATCGATGAGATAATTCTGGATCCATAAAATATCAATTAAGACTTTAAACCTCAACAACAACTTTTTTTAGAAAAAAACAGACCTTCGAAGCGGTTTCTTTTTTGAGCCACTTCGAAGGTCATTATACCAAATTTTTTGACGATTTGAGAAATAAAACAAAGTTCTGGATCATCACATCGGCTGGCATCTTGCTGGCCATTTTCGTTGTGTGGCTTGGGATAAAAACGCAACCACGCGTTGAATTTTATATTTCACTTATATGGATCGGGATTGTTATCGCGCTGCTTTGGTTCGGCAATAAATTCATATCAAAAAAATTAGATAAAAAATTACCCTGGTTAACACATGCAGGATATCGGTTTTTCACGCAGTTGCTTCTGACAATTGTTTATTCTCTCTTATGTTTAAATGTTTCTTATCGCCTTTTCAAGAATATTTTCACGCAGGACCCTCCTTCATTGGAGCAGCTCATCGTCATGAATGTTTTTGGCTCATTGCTGATTATCCCGATCTTTTCTATCTACTTCGGTGTCCATCTCCTCAAATCATGGAGAAAATCAGAAATAGAAACAGAAAGGCTTCACAAAGAAAATGTGAGATCGCAACTTGAGGCACTTAAAAACCATCTTGACCCCCATTTTTTATTCAATAATCTTAATATCCTCTCTTCATTGATTGACAGAGATACAGAATTGTCAAAAAAGTATCTTGAAAAATTCGCTGAAGTATACAGGATAATTTTGCAAAATGAGGTTTCTGATTTGGTTTCGTTGGCACAGGAACTGGAATTTGTAAAGGCTTATATGTATTTGATCGAAATACGGTTTGAAAATAATATTCACCTGAATATTGATGTTCCGAAGGAATTGAAGCTGAGATCGCTTCCTCCCCTGACATTGCAGATGTTGATTGAAAATAGCATAAAGCATAATGTAGTATCCGAAAAGAAGCAATTGACCATTACGGTAGCATCCGATGGTAATGATTATCTGATTATTAGGAATAATCTGGCTCCTAAAAGATCTGTTACAAGCAATAGTAATGGCAGTGGATTGAAGAATATCATGAATAGGTACAGTTATTATACGGATGATAAAGTATTGGTTGAAAAAACAGAAGATCATTTTATTGTTAGTGTTCCCCTACTCGAAATAGAGGAGATATAGATACTATCTAACCATTGAAAAACAACTATAAACAGATGAAAGTTTTAATTATCGAGGATGAGGGATTGGCCTCAGAAAGACTTGAAAATATGTTAAAGGAAATTAATCCTGCTGTTGAGATCCTTGATTGCATAAAGTCTGTAGATGATGCGATCGATTGGTTGAATGCAAACAATGAACCTGATCTGATCATCAGTGATATCCAACTTTCGGATGGATTATGTTTTGACATCTATTCGGAAAAAAGACCTGATTGCCCTGTAATTTTTACAACGGCATACGATAAATATGCCATTCAGGCCTTTGAAGTGAATAGCATAGATTATTTGCTAAAGCCAATCCAAAAAGAGAAGTTAGAGCAAAGTTTGGATAAATATGCGTCCCTGAATAACAGTGATCAACATCAACAGGACGCATTTGAGCAAATCAGCAAAATGCTCCGGCAGCAAAAGGCCGAATACAAGACGCGATTCCTGATAAGGGTTGGACAAAAGATCAAGGCCATTGCCGTTGAGAAAATAGCCTATTTCTATACTCAGGACAAAATGACCTATATTCTGACCAAAGAGGGTCAAAAATATCCTGTTGATCACTCATTGGAAGAAATAGACCAGGTTTTGGACCCAAAGTATTTTTTCAGGATCAATCGTAAATTCATCGTTCATATCGATGCTGTAAAGGAAATTAATGCTTATTTCAAGGGTAGGCTAAAACTCTATCTAACCCCTCACATTGAGGAAGACATCGTAATTAGTTCTGAAAAAACACCCACCTTCAAAGCTTGGTTGGATCAATAAGTTAAACCGATTGTCTAACCCATTTGATCTCTTTTCATCCATAATCAGATCCAATTTCTCACTTACAATTCGGTACTCTAAAATCCCGATTCGGGATTGATATATTCAGTTAGATCGATTTACACTTCTTATTAAAAGAACTGTTAGGCAAATTTGGAATATACTAAAATATAGGAATACAACATAGGCCTCCATATGAGTTTTGGTAATTATCCCAAAAGAGATAATAGAATTCTTTATCACAACTACAACAGGCCCTAAATTTTAAACTTATGAAAAAGGTACAACTACTCAAACTATTTTTGGCAGGCTTATTCTTGTTCGTTGCAATAGCCTTTCAAGAGGTAGAAGCTCAGTCGGATCAAGGTTTTATTTATGGTAAAATAACCACAATTGATAATAACACCTATACAGGGCAGATTCGATGGGGGAAAGAGGAAGCATATTGGTTGGATATGTTCAATTCTTCCAAACCCAGAAATAGGAACCTCAGGTATTTATCCCGGGATGATAGAGAAAAATTAGAAGACAGGCATCATTCCTGGACTTCGCGCTGGTCCAATATTGTTGTAAGCGGTTGGGGAGATAGAGATCATACACATTCCTTCGCATGCAATTTTGGTGATATTAAGTCCATTGATATTATAGGTCGAGAAAGAATTGAGCTGGAATTAAAGAATGGTGAACGCCTTGATCTCGAGGGAGGATCCAATGATATAGGAGCCCAAATCCGGATCTTAGACAAGGAAATTGGAAAACTGGAACTTAAATGGAGTCGCATTGAAACGGTTGAGTTTCTGGATACTCCGGCTAATATTAGTGATAAATTTGGTGAACCACTTTATGGTACGGTGGAAACGGATGAAGGAGATTTTACTGGTTTTGTCCAATGGGATCATGATGAGAGAATCAGCACGGATAAATTAGATGGTGATACCGATGATGGGGATGTTGCCATAGCTTTTGGAAAAATTAAATCCATCGAACGTGACGGACGCGGTTGTATTATTAAATTGCAATCAGGAAGAGAAATGTATTTAACCGGTAGCAACGATGTGAATAGTGGAAATCGCGGAATCATTGTGAATATGCCGGGAATGGGCAGAGTAGATATCAAATGGCGCGAATTCAGAAAGGTAACCTTTGAAAAAAGTTCTAAAGGATCAGGCCCCGCTTACTCTAGTTTTAAGCCTACTAAGCGATTGAAAGGTGTTATTAAAACCATTAGAGGAGAGTCAATTTCCGGTGAACTGATTTATGACCTTGATGAGGAATTTGATATGGAGATCATTCAAGGAGAACAGGATGATATCGAATACTTAATCCCTCTAAGAAATATCAGCAAAATCACGCCAAAGAACTATGATTACACCAAAATTGAACTTAAAAACGGGAAATCAGTATTGCTGACTGATTCCCAAGATGTTACGGATAGAAATGATGGGGTTTTGGTTTTCGAGGATAAAGGCGATCCGATATATATTCCCTGGGATGAGATAGAGGAGATAAAGTTGAATTAGCAAATTTCATAAACCAAATGGTAAAAATCCTGGTATAACTTATTATATCAGGATTTTTTTTGCCTTTGCGATTACAAAGTCAAGACAAAAAAAGAAATCACAAAAGCATTATTCTAAAAATCAATTATAAATTTGTAGGAGTAGATGATCTCAAATATTTAATAGCCATTGGAGTTGAAATAAAATGAATTCGGCTCGGTGAAACATAAAGGATTGAATAACTTTCAGGAAAAACAAGCTAAGTGATCATCATTTAATTCATTAACATTTTAATAAGGACTAATGAAAAACCTTTCAATTTTTTTTGCTTTTTTAGTTTGCCTTTTTATCATTTCCTGTTCAGGTGGAAGGGACACCAAAGTTGAACAACAGGAAATTAGTGAGGAAGAGCAAGCCGAGCAGGCCTTGTTGGATGAGACTTTAGAGATTCACGATGATGTGATGCCCAAGCATCACTATTTGTTAAAGCTAAAGAAAAACCTTCAACACAGAGCTGATTCGCTGACGAACCTTGAAACCGAAAATGCTGAGAAGGTAGATGAACTTAAAGCTTTAATGGTTGATTTGGAGGATGCCTATCAAGGGATGTCAGATTGGATGCATGACTTTGAAAGGGCCAACGAAGGTATGTCCCATGAGGATATTATGGATTATTACCAACATGAAAAAGAGAAAATCCAGAGTGTCAGGGAAAAAATGTTAAGTGCTATTAGCAACGCCGAGCATGCACTCAGTGAGTAAGCCTTACATCATCATATTCTGTCCAAAACTTTTTGGATTAAGGAATCAATAACCTTTTGGGGATCGTTTGAGAACTTATTTTTGATGCGATTGGCAATGATGGCATTCAAGCTAATTACCTCATGTCCCAGAAGCCTTCCTAAAGCATAATAACCAGCTGTTTCCATTTCGAAGTTTGTTAACCAAAAATTATCATAATGGAAATAATTAAGATCTTTTAAGAGATCCTTGAAACGAGGTTCTACTCTAAGCATTCTTCCCTGGGGGGCATAGAAACCAGGGCAGGTAACGGTATTACCTTCTACCATATCAAAAGCCAAACGTCTTTTAAGATCTTCGGAGCCTTTCACACAATATGGTTCAAAAGGCAATTTGATTTTATCGTGAATTTCGTTAGAAATGGTTGATTCGAATTCTGTGAGTGGTAGTTTGTAAAAACTCATCAATGTATCCAATCCAATGGCATAATCCGAAACCAGGTGACTACCCAATTGCAGATCTTCCTGTAAACTACCGGATGTCCCGATCCTGATAATCTCAAGGGAACGTTTTTGGCCATTTATTTCTCTTTTTTTTAAATCAATGTTGGCAAGTGCATCCAATTCTGTGAGTACGATTTCGATATTATCGGTACCCATTCCGGTACTAACCACCATTAATTTTTTCCCTTTGTAAGTACCAATATGAGTTATAAACTCACGCTTATTCATTTCGAATTCAATTTTATCAAAATGGCTACTTACATTGTAAACCCTTCCGGGATCGCCTACTGTTATAATGGTATCTGTTAAGTGTTCTGGTTTAAGGTTCAAATGATAAACGGAACCATCTTTGTTTAAAATCAGCTCCGACTCAGGAATCTTACTCATATTTTGGAAAAATTGTCAGCTTTATTGTTTCAATGCGACGCAATAACTTGATGGTCCCCATTATAAATTTTGCAAGTCACTATGCCATGTTCCAATTTACAATAAGTATCTAAAATTTAACCATCGTTTATTGGCTTTTTTGTATTTGATCCAATAAAGAAGGATTCCCTAAACTTAATATTAAAATAAAAAAGTATTATTTCCGCGAGATTAAGTTCCGGTTAAGATTTCAAATTATACTTTTTTGCGGGATTTCCAAAAACCGTCTCTTGTTCAGGTACATCGGCTACAACCACCGATCCTGCACCTATTCTGGCACCTTTACCAATTTTTACTCCTGAAACTATTGTTACTCCTGAACCAATAAACACCTCTTCTTCAATATTCACTTGTGCATTAATAATACTGCCGCTTCCAATTTGCACGAAATCTTTAATATTTGTTTCATGGTCAATGATTGTTCCTGATCCCAATATACAGTGACTACCTATTTCTGATCCCTGGTTCACAATAACACCGGCATCGATATAATTACCATGACCGATATATGCTTTAGGAGATATGATTGCCTTTCCATGGACAGCATTCACAGGCATTTTTTTTCTTCTTTCAGTCAAAAGGTTCACTAATCCTTTTCTATGCATCATTTCCTCAACTGCCACAAATGCTTCACATTTCTTTCCAATAAGTTTTAAAAATCCGTCATCATCCGTGGCTCCCAAAATACTAATCCCATTGATTTCTTTACCATGATTAGCTTCACTGTCGTCCAGGAAACCATATACTATAACACCATTACTTTCAAAGATGTCCTGAGCTGCTTTGCCCAGGAATCCCGAACCTAAAATAATCACCGGATTTTTCATATTATTGCTTATTTTGCCGCGCAAAGGTACATTTATATCGTCTATACTACAAAATAAGAAATACTCTCTTTTTTAATCAAAGCATAACTACCTCAGATGCACATAAAAAAATGGGCTATTGCAATCATGACAGGCGGGCTTGTTCTGCCTTTTATATTGCAAGTCAATATATATCCTTTCTTTCGTTTCGGTATGTTTGCTGAAGCGGTCCATCGCGAAATACAAACTGAGCAATTTCAAATTTATACCATAGACCGGCAAGGATCTCGCAAATTACTGCAACCGGACGAAGTCGGTATAAGCAAAAGCAATTGGGATTACTTGTTGAGAAATCATTATTACAGAAATGAGAATGTAGTTTTTTTAAAAAAACTACGAACGTTGATGAAGGAACCCGAGCAATTTACAACCCTTCAAATGATAAGAATCATACAAAGCGACAGCACCATTGTTTACAATTTTGAGCTAAAATGAATAAGAGGCTTATTCTGTATTTCGGTTTGGTTTTATCCTTTTTAATGGTAAACCTTCTTTACTTTTTTTATCTACGTTCTCAGATAGAAGAAATTTATATAGGTAGGTCCAACACTTGGTTTAGTCAATTAATTGAAACAGTTTATCCGAGATTTGAAGTTGAAAAAAAACGTTTTGATCTGGATTTTTTTAAATATAAGGCTGATCAAGTAGTTATTAGGTTTAATGTTATTGTAAGTGTCATCATTGGTCTATTCCTCTTGGCGAAAAGATCAAAAAAACTTGATCAGTTTTGGCAGGGATTTATTGCCAGGCAACATGCAGATATTCTGATCATCATATTTTATTGCGGTGTACTATTCTATTGTCATCAATGGTGGATGGATATAGATGTTTTTATAAACAGATCAGTTTTTTATAAGCCCATTCTTCTCTTCAGTATTCTGCATATTTCTTTTCCGCCTGAATGGATTCTTCAAGTTGCTTATGTTATGATAATCTTTGCTTCCTTAATGATTATTTTTAATATCAAACCCTTTCCATTTTCTGTTCTAGGCACTATTGCTTTTATTTTTTTTCAAGGGTTTTATTATTCCTTTGAGAAAATTGATCACCTGTATACTACATTGACCTATGTGATGCTGGTAATGCCTTTTTTAGTTTTGGAAAGAAACAGAGGCAAGGAATACATTGGTAAATGGCCAGTTACACTTATTCAGCTGTGTATTGCACTAGCCTATCTGTTTTCCGGGCTGGAAAAATTGTTTACCTCCGGATTTGGCTGGGCATCGAAGGAAACTTTCAGGCATTACATTTATCTTCACCAGGCACCAATTGGTCTAACAATAGCAGAAAGTGATTTTTTATCATCCTTATTGCCTAAGTTAGCCCTGCTGTTCCAATTGAGTTTTTTCCTTATCTTATTTCTACATCGGAGGAGGTGGATTTTCTTAGTGCCAGGCATACTTTTTCATATGGGAACAGTCTTTTTGCTCAACATTGGTGCAATTTTCACACCCTGGATATTTGTTTATATTTTTTTTGTTGATTGGGGTATTCTTCAAACAAAATTTAAGAAGATTTACTCAGGTTCAATCTTTTCTGAACGGCATCAATAATAGGATTATCTGCACAAATCAAGTAAATGAAAAAGGGAAGAAAGCCAATTTTGTATCTCACCAGGGTACCAAAATTAGGTGAAGATATCGCCATAAATGTGGCCATGATCATGATATAAACGAAGGTTGAAAAAACCAGGTTTTTATATTTAAACTTAACAAAGTTTTTAAGCCTGAATAGTGAGAAAATCAATAAAATCATTAACAGCAAATTCTCAAAACCCACCCAATATTGAAGACTTGTATGTGCATCAAGAACTGTTGGACGGAAAAGTCCGGAATAGATGGCCAGAGGCAAGTTTATCAAAATACTTTGCCAGGTTGGATCAAGTTTATAATAAATGATCAGATCTTCCGGCATGGATGATTCATATATCAAGTTGTGATTTGTTACCATCTGGGTGAGGAAATTGCCAATCTTTAGATTTGGATGAATTGTAGTGGACAGCAGGAGCACCGAAATAAATACCACTAGCCAGGATCCTAAATGTGTATAGTAGTTGCGATTTATGAACTTATAGTTAAGTCTTAGATAGGCCACTACGAAATTAGCGGTCATTATAGGGATTAGCACACCAACATAATAATATTTCAATTTAAGCAATGCATACAGAAAGAAAACCATTAATACGATTTTGTAGTAGGGTATTTTTTTGGAAAGAACCAGGTATGGGAGTGAAAATGCCACAATGTAGGAAATGAACCCCATAACAAAGCTTTCCTTTAAGATACCGGAACTCCAGAAGACCACAGAGGGGAAAAACAAAAATGCTATAGCCGCAGCCGCAGCCGTTTTTGGAAAGGTTCTAACCAACATACTTGCAAGATACCACATACCGCTATAGGCAAAATAAGAAAAGTACAGACTTGAGAGCCAATAATTGTTATAAGTG
The DNA here is from genome assembly GCA_030442035.1 of Splendidivirga corallicola. GTDB lineage: Bacteria > Bacteroidota > Bacteroidia > Cytophagales > Cyclobacteriaceae > Splendidivirga > Splendidivirga corallicola. Next base: position 1,165,834 of record JAUJEA010000001.1, on the reverse strand, counting down.
AAAATGTTGACGATACTCAAAAGTTTTGCCGTAAAAAAGGCTCTGGGTTGTTGACTAAGTTGGAGAACTTGATTTGCTTCTCTGGGAATGTCATTAATAAGCAAGATTTTCAGAAAATCGATCGGGCTTTCATAAGCAATGTTTGTTAAGATCACGGCCTCTTCGAAAAAACGATTTGTATCACCGTGCCGATAATAATAGGTGTAAACGAGTCCAAGCCCAATTCCACAAGCCAATTTAAAAAGTAATCCCGGAATAAAAAGTCCCCCTAAAGCATTGTCTTTAACGCGGTTATACAACCACCACGTGACAAACACCAGCACTGTTAGATTAAAGAGGTAAGCCAATACAGTTAAAAAAGTCATGAGCTTCGGATTATCGAAATACCAATATTACAAAACAAACATTTCTTTTCCTTGCAAAAACTGTTGTATAATTCTAAGGACGCCTGGGAATAAAATGCATTCTTTACATCTATTCCTGCTTTTCTCCATTTTGTAACGATATTATTGCTTTCGGCAGGTACTTTTTCCAACAGAGCTATGGCATTTTCAATTAAATCCTGTTTATCTTTTAACCTGCCATATGCCATTCTTAGTGGCACAATTGTATTAATAATGATATTATTAATACTAAACTTCCCTAAGCCAGTCAACGCTTTTTTTGCTCTTTTATCAAAGTGATAGTGATATTGCCAAAATTCGGATTGCAGAATCGAAAGTATTTCAGCAATATCCTCATAAGTATTTACCTCCTTGAAAAGAGAAAATAAATTTCTTTGAATATGGCATAAAATTGCAAACTGTGCAATTCTAATAGTTGGAAAATTCGCAGGGCGTAATCTCAGAAACTTCCAATAGTGCGTTGCCAATTGTCTATTTTTTAAGTCGTATTTATGGCTGAGAAAATTGTATTCTTGTTTCAGATGTTTGAAATATTTTACTTCATATGTTTCTTCTAAAAAGCCAGCCTGACCAAATAGCATGGCTTCAATCTGAAATAAACTATCCGAATGTTTATGTATATATTTTAAAGGCAATGCACGGGCAAGTTCTAAAAATGCATAAGCGTTAATTTTGAATCCAAAATTTTTAGCGAGCGTTTGATAGGTCACTTCTTCCCAGGTGCAATGTTTTCCGACCATATTTTGGATAAGTGTAGATTTATATTCCAACCTTGACATAAGTACCCTGTCAAACATGGAGAGCTTTGTGATATTGTTGATACTGTTTAATTGATCGATACATAGGATATGACCCTTATGATGCATCAGCCCTTCATAACGTTTCATTTGAGATGATGCTATTCTATTTTTAAGCTCCAATGTTGGAATCTTAGTGCCATCCGACCTATGAACCGTACGATCATCTTCCCAAACAACATGAAGAATTACCTGATCGTAGGCCGGATTGCTTTGATGCGCATGTGCATTCCAGTGGGACGATTTTATATGGATTTCAGTATGACCATGCCAATCTATATTATCGATCCTTAATTTAGTATTGCTGAAATCCGGTCCGGAATCAAAGTTTTGAAATCCCGGATGAAAGATGTTTATGGGTTCTTTATTAGTGGAAACCAGATTTTTTTTGTCAAAATACTGATGTTTCCATACAAAGTGAAGGAAATCTTCTTTCATAGCTGATTCATAAATTTTTAATCAATGCTATCCTGAAAAAACATTGATTAGCTGGTTATTGCTATTCTAATTCAATCTGACTTTAAATTGAATTCTAAATCAATTTAAAGATAATTATTTAAATAGTCTTTCATTTCAACCTGAATTTGCAGTGCTGCTTTCCCGGCCTCCTCCCAAAAGTCCTCCCCATTTGAGGCGTATATGATACCTCTTGAGGAGTTTACCAACAAACCACACTGTTTGTTCATACCAAATTCCGATACTTCTTTCAAACTTCCTCCCTGTGCCCCTACACCGGGCACCAGTAAAAAATGATCGGGAACGATGGTTCTTATTTTGGAAAACATGTCAGATTTAGTAGCGCCCACAACATACATAAGCTGTTCCGGTCCTCCCCATTCCTGGCTTTTTTCCAATACTTTCTCAAAAAGATGTTGGTCGGTATTGCCTATCATCAATTGTTGAAAATCATCACTCCCAACGTTAGAGGTGAGTGCTAGTAGGATCACCCATTTATTCTCAAAAGACAGAAAGGGTTTAACAGAATCTTCCCCCATATAAGGAGCAATGGTGATCGAATCGAAATTCATTTGTTCGAAAAAAGCCCTGGCATATAATCCGGAAGTATTGCCAATATCTCCTCTTTTGGCATCGGCTATAGTGAATATATCTTCAGGTATGTATTCCAATGTTTTTTGCAGACTTTCCCAACCTTTTGCACCAAGAGACTCATAAAAGGCCAAATTCGGCTTATAAGCCACACAATATTCATGTGTTGCATCGATAATCCTTTTATTGAACTCAAAGATCGGATCGTCATACTTCAATAGATGATTGGGAATTTTTTTTATATCGGTATCCAAACCCACACATAGGTAAGACTCCTTTTTCTTTATCTGATCAAACAGTTGGTCTTTTGTCATGTGTGCAAAAATAAAAAAAGCCGTATTAAACGGCTTTAATATTTAATTTATAATGTTTAATGTTGCCTTGAGTCAAAGACTGCATTCAATAAAAAAATATTTGTCTTAATGCAGTACAGGGGAACTCATCGGTTGCTATCGTAGATCAATCACTTCTACTCCGGGGTATTTGGCCGGATTAAATTCAAAATAATTGTTGGATGCTGTAAACTTAGAATCAAATGCTGTAATGCGGTATTCATATCGATTACCATTTTTATCAAACATCCTCCAGCTTTTTAATGAATTATCCCCTTTATCGATTTTCATTCTGATCTTGAAAAACTGTAAGCTTTTATCTTCAGGGATAAGGTCAATAATGGCCAAAGAACGGCCCTTTTCCTGTTGATCTTCCAAATAAACATATTTATATCCTTCTTTATAGGCATTGTAAATATTTGTAGGGTTTATTTCGCCATCTTCAGGTTCATAGGTATCAATATTTACTTCATTTACTTCCTTAAGATAGGTCCATTGGGTGGTACCATTATTGAATATTTCCTGCTCACCCATCACCAATTTGAACATTTGTCCCTTGATGGTGATCTCACCACTGAATTCTTCGTTAATGCTCTCTTCATCGTTTTCCAGAATTTGAGAAAATTTTGCTTTGAAAGAAGGAATGCTTTGATATTTCTTACTCATAGCATCCAAAACACCCTTCGCCCTTGCATCCTGTTGTGCTAAAGCAATGTTTGTCATCCCACATATAACTAAAACAAAAACTAGTATCCTTTTCATTACTTTTTTTTAAAATTAATTGCTGATATGGTTCTTGAAATTTACATAATTCGAACCGACCAGTCCAGTATAAATAGAAGAAATTAGCTGTTATTACCCCAACAATCTAATTCTTGTCAATTTCGTTCAATAATTGTTCCAAACTGTATTCATCGGAAATAAGAACATCCCTTGCTTTGCTGCCTTCAAAGGGTCCTACAATGCCTGCTGCCTCCAGCTGATCGATCAACCTGCCGGCTCTGTTGTAACCTAATTTTAATTTCCTTTGAATAAGCGAAGTACTTCCTTGTTGATGAGCTACGATAAGTCTGGCCGCATCTTCAAATAAGGTATCTCTTTCTGCAAGATTAATTTCCGAAACACTGTCTCCACCCTCATCACCGGAAAATTCAGGAAGAATATATGCCGAATCATATCCTCGTTGTTCTCCTACGAAATCACATATATTTTCAACTTCAGGGGTATCAATAAACGCACACTGAAGCCTAATGATATCCGATCCCTGTGATAACAACATGTCTCCTTGCCCTACTAGCTGCTCGGCACCTCCTGTATCGAGAATGGTTCTTGAATCTATTTTTGATGTTACTCTAAACGATAGACGGGCAGGGAAATTGGCCTTGATCAAACCGGTGATAACATTAACAGATGGTCTTTGCGTAGCTACTACCAAGTGGATACCCACGGCTCTGGCTAATTGTGCCAACCTGGCGATCGGTGTTTCTACTTCCTTACCGGAGGTCATCATCAGATCAGACAATTCATCAATGACCAATACAATATATGGTAAGAAGCGATGCCCTTTCTCCGGGTTTAAGCGCCTCTCTACAAATTTTGCATTGTATTCTTTAAGGTTTCTGCAAGCAGCATCTTTCAATAAATTATATCTATTGTCCATTTCAATACAAAGAGAATTCAAGGTATAGATAACTTTCTTCGTATCGGTAATAATGGCTTCATCACTCTCTGGTAATTTTGCAAGGAAATGCCTTTCAATTTTGTTAAAAAGAGTCAGTTCAACCTTTTTAGGGTCTACCAGTACAAATTTGAGTTGAGAAGGATGTTTCTTGTAAATAAGAGAAGCTAACAGTACATTGAGCCCCACTGATTTACCCTGTCCTGTAGCCCCTGCCATTAAGAGGTGAGGCATTTTAGCCAGGTCTGTTACATATACCTCATTCGAAATGGTTTTTCCCAAAACAACAGGCAATTCCTTATCGCTCTTCATGAATTTATCTGTAGTAATTACTGAGCGCATAGAAACCATTTCCCTGTTTTTATTTGGAACTTCTATACCAATGGTTCCTTTACCGGGAATTGGGGCAATGATCCTGATACCCAGAGCTGCCAGACTCAAAGCGATATCATCTTCAAGGTTCTTGATCTTGGATATTTTGATACCTGCCTCAGGGACAATTTCATAAAGTGTAACGGTTGGGCCAATGGTCGCTTTAATTCTGGATATGCCAATCTTAAAATTGATTAAAGTTTCCAGAATTTTTTCCTTGTTTTGTTCAAGTTCCTCCTGAGATACTTTGACTCCCTCGGAGCTGTACTCATTTAATAGCTCAACTGTTGGATATAGATAAGAGGATAGATCCAATGTAGGATCATAGTTCTCCACATGATCGGCTAATTTTTCCTTTGGTTCTTCTTTTGTAATGGTGAAATCCGGTTCCTTGATATTTGATTCTTTGATAGGGGAGGGCTCTTTGAAATCCCTGGTATCTTCTATATCCAGTTTAAGTACCCCTTCAACTTCATCTTTTTTTGGCTTATCAGGGATGAAAGGCTCAAGATCAAGTTCGGTTTCCGTAAACTCCAATTCTTTCTTCTCCTCCACATCTACTGGTTGTGGGTGATCAAATGCTTTCTCGCTATCGCCGGCGTTTGCGTTAATGGTTTTGCTAGTCTTCTTAAAGGGTAACCCAAATTTCAGATTGAAATCAAATAAGGAGGTAGCATTAAAGAAGTATATGACAAATACCAATAATGAAAAAATGAGCAATAAAACTGTTCCCCAACCGATTAAATTGTCAAGGACATTGGCCATTTCGTATCCCAAACCTCCGCTGAGAAAGTTCCATTCATTGATTGCTTCACTATTTTTAATACTGTAACCAAGTAACAGGCCAACCCAGAATATTGAAAATATGCTGAACTGCAAAACTTTAGATATCGGTAAAATAGTTTTGCCAAAAACAATTTTATATCCTGTAAAAAATAAAATAGGAGGAATGAAAAATGCAGCAATGCCAAGCCATCTAAATATAAAATAGTGGGAAGTAATAGCTCCAAAAAGACCCAGCCAATTTTTAGTCTCTGAACCGGAAGCTACTATGCCGGTTTCACTTATACTTTCCACTACACTTTGGTCAGCTTTTCCTGTGAGCATGTATGAGACAAACGCAATGAAAAGATAAAAGGAGCCCAGCAATAAAAAAAGGCCAATAGCCAAATGAAGTCTTCTGTCTTTTAAAAAAGAAGTACTTACTTTTTTGGGCGTTTTCTTCTTAGCAGGTTTTTTAAATGTATTTGACTTATAGGTATTTTTAGCCATTTATTCTTTCAGTGTATATAACTAATGAACAGATAATAATATGGATAAATTATAGTTCAATTTAGATTATTTATAATAGAATTTGAAACAACCTAATTCCAAATATGCTTAGAATTAAGCAATCTCGGAATAATTCAGATAGATGATTTCAAGATTTTTTTATTGATCTCTTTTATAATAGAAGGACCGTTATAAATAAAACCAGTATAGATCTGTACCAGAGACGCCCCTGCATTTAATTTTTCGAGCGCGTCTTCTCCGGAAAAAATACCACCAACAGCAATGATCGGGAATTTTCCTTCAGAACGTTTATGTAGATATTTTATGATTTCGGTAGACTGATTTTTCAAGGGTGCTCCACTCAAACCACCCGGGCCTATTTCTTTTATCTTATATTCACTTGACTGCAAGTTTTCCCTACTTATTGTTGTATTTGTAGCAATGATCCCTGCTATTCCGGTTGTTCTCACTATTTCTACAATATCGTCAAGTTGATCTTTGTTTAAATCCGGTGCAATTTTCAACAAGATAGGTTTCGGGGTTTCCTTTTCAGAATTTTTTTGCTGGATATGTCTGAGTAAGTTGGTCAGAGGTTCTTTGTCCTGTAATGCTCTAAGATCGGGTGTATTCGGAGAGCTTACATTTACCACGAAATAATCAACAACATCAAATAGCGCTTCAAAACACTTATCGTAATCTTCCGTGGCATTCTCGTTAGGTGTAATTTTATTTTTCCCAATGTTCCCGCCAACGATTACCCTACTATTTCTTCTCTTTAACCTCTCTACTGCTGATGCAACACCTTCATTGTTAAAGCCCATCCGGTTGATGATGGCACTATCTTCAGGAAGACGAAAGAGCCTTGGCTTTTCATTACCAGACTGGGCCTTTGGCGTCAGCGTACCAATTTCAATAAAACCAAACCCCAAATCAGCCAGCTCATCTACAAGTTTGGCATCTTTGTCAAAACCAGCAGCCAATCCAACCGGATTTTTAAAGGACAAACCAAATAAGTTCCTTTCCAATTTTTTGTTTTCATATCTGAAATACTTTCTCAGAAAGAAATTTAGTACCGGTATCTTAAATGCAATTTTTAATTGCCTGAAGATGGCATGATGAATAGTTTCCGGATCGAATAAAAATAAGAATGGTCGAATTACAGATTTATACACAAGCATTAATTTAGCCGCAAAAATAGAAAAAAATGTTCTTTGATTTACAACCATTATTGCTTATCACGTTTCTATGATAACAACTATTAAACATTTCTTTCAACTAATTTAAAACTCATAAAGGGGACTTGGTCATGAAAATAACTCTATGACACCAACCATGCTTCCCTGGTCCAAAGGCATTCGAATCAGGCACACTAGGATATAATATCCAGACTTGAGTGTTTCGTTTCGATAAATCTAAAATTCAGACATATGAAACAGACCATGCCTGAAATTATTACTGAGCCACACAAGGTCATGATTAAACTTAAGTGTCACAATCTCAATGGCCTACTAATTTTAAACAGATGAAAAATTTACTCAATTTCTCAATTATATTATTTCTGATAACCATCTTCGGATGTGACGATAATGTTGAAATTGACAAGCGAATAGCCATTAAATATAAGGATACGGAACAATTTTCAGCACTTTCTATTCACTTCGATGAGGTAATTGAAGATTCAAGGTGCCGGGAGGGATGGTTCTGTATTTGGCAAGGAAGATACAGGGTAAGCCTCATTATTTCTGATGGAGAAAAACAAGAAAGTTATATTGTGACCAATTTACCAAAGAGTCCAGTGGATACGAATACTGTGAATTTTGAAGATTACACTATTGAACTAATAAGCCTTAATTCATCTCCTGGAGGCGATAAACAGTTTGATCTCGAAGATTATATCCTTGAATTGAGAATTACCAGGGATCCGAATTGAGTAAGATATTCCACTTAAGTGTTACCAGGAAAAAATCAACTTCTTGGGTGAAATTCCTGAATTACTTGTTTAAGATAATCCCTGTCCAGGTGTGTATATATTTCTGTAGTCGTTATAGACTCATGCCCTAACATTTCCTGTACTGCCCTGAGATCTGCTCCACCTTCGATTAAATGTGTGGCAAAAGAGTGTCTGAAAGTATGAGGGCTTATCTTTTTGTTCAATCCTATTTTACGCGCGAGATTTTTTATAATGGTAAAGACCATCACACGTGTTAGTGCCGCACCTCTCCGGTTCAGGAAAATATGATCTTCGAAGCCTTTTTTAATAGAGATATGGCATCTAACTTCTTCAACATAGATACTGACATATTTCAATGCTTCCCTACCAATTGGAACCAAACGTTCCTTGCTACCCTTACCAATAACTCTGATAAAGCCAATGTCCTGATAAAGATTACTCAAACGTAAATTGATAAGCTCGGAGACCCTTAAACCGGAGCTGTATAAGGTCTCAAGCATAGCTCTGTTTCTGCTGCCCTCCGGAGTGGAATGATCGATAGCAGAAAATAATTGTTCAATTTCCAGTAAATTCAATGTGTCGGGAAGCTTCCTGCCCAATTTAGGTCCCTCAATAAGTGCAGTTGGGTCCTGGTCAATCCATTCTTCGTAGAGTAAGAATTTGTAAAAGGCCTTTATTCCTGAAAGCATTCTGGCCTGAGAATGGGCTGTCATGCCCAGTTCATTGATATAAACAATGAAATCCTGAATGTGTTTTGTCGAAATTGTTAAGGGGTCTATCTGCAAATTGGAGATTTCTACAAACTGTTTTAGTTTTATGACATCGTGAATATATGCCTCAACAGAATTCGGAGAGAAAGAGCGCTCCAATTTTAGGTAGTGCTCAAATTGGTGAATATAATGATCCCAATTCATGATTGGTAAAATAAGTGATTATCTTCCAAAAAATAACATATCTTCGCTGTTTCAAAGTAACAATGGGATCTTTGGGATTTGTTCAACTTTGTTTTTTTGAACAGGGTTCCGTAATACCGAGAAGATACCTCATACTTCAACATATTAGCACATCATTATTATGAAAATAAGCGTAATTAACGGCCCCAATTTAAATTTATTAGGTGTTAGAGAGACAAGTATTTATGGGGAGAAAAATTTTGATGAATTCTATGAAGCGCTTTGTAATCAATTTGAAAATGTTGAGTTGGAATATTATCAGTCTAACATTGAAGGAGAAATTGTTAATAAATTGCATGAGGTAGGCTTCGACTTTCAAGGCATTATCTTAAATGCTGGCGCCTATACGCATACCTCAGTGGCTATTTCCGATGCTATAGCCGGCATTAATACTCCGGTAATAGAAGTACATATCTCAAACATTTATGCCCGGGAAGAATTCAGACATAAAAGTTTGATCAGTGCGAATTGTGTTGGCATGATTTCCGGACTGGGACTTTCCGGTTACGAGCTTGCTTTACAATATTTTGTGGATAATATGAATCGATAATGCTGAATTTTTATCCGGGTCCATCCAGGGTTTACCCTAAATTACCTGAATTTATCTATGATGCCTATCGTGAGGGTATTTTAGGAATCAATCATCGTAGCCCTCAATTTGTTGATATATCTAAAACATGTGTTAAGCAGCTAAGAAAGAAATTAAACATCCCAAAAGATTATAGCGTGTTTTACACTTCATCAGCAACAGAATGTTGGGAGATTATTGCGCAATCACTTATTGAAAAGAAAAGCTTTCATCTTTACAACGGAGCATTTGGTGAGAAGTGGCACGATTATACGAAGAAAATACTACCGGCAGTTTCAGGCTTTAAGTTTGATCTTGAAAATGCCATTGAGGTTGAGAAGCTAGCTATTTCAGGTGATTCTGAATTAATCTGTATAACGCAAAATGAAACATCCAATGGAACACAGGTTTCAAATGAAACGATTCAATCCATTGGAGCACGGTACCCTGAAAAATTAATTGCCATAGATGCCACCTCATCAATGGCCGGACTGGAACTTGATATTTCGAGTGCAGATGTTTGGTATGCTTCTGTACAGAAATGTTTTGGACTTCCCGCAGGACTTGCTGTTTTAATTTGTTCTCCTCGTACTATAGAAAGGGCTTTGGAATTGAATCATGATCAATACTATAACAGTTTGACTTTCATGGTTGAGAAAATGAAAGATTTTCAAACCACACATACACCCAATGTATTGGGTATTTACTTGCTGATGAGAATTTTGAAATCCGTTCCCAATATAAAAGTGGTCCATGAGAAGATTACTCAAAGATTTGAAGAATGGATTGAATTTTTAGGTGGATTTAAAACTTTTGACCTTTTTATTGAGAATACTTCGGTAAGATCTCAAACAGTTATTCCAATTACAGCTGAAACCAAGGTACTCGAACATATCAAGGATCTTGCTGAAAAACATGACATTATCATCGGTAATGGTTATGGTGATTTAAAGCATCAGACACTTAGAATAGCTAATTTTCCAGCAATCAAAAGAAAAGAAATTCGTACTTTTCAGAAGTTTTTAAAGAAGAGTTTTAATTAACCTCTGCCATTTTTGGCGATGTTGTTTTCTCTCTCAAATTAATTTCAAAGTCATTCTGATTAAGCAAACCAAATACAACCAATGATTATTATTTATACTGATGGTTCCTCCAGAGGGAACCCGGGACCAGGAGGTTATGGGACCGTGTTGAAATATAAAGGGCATAGAAAGGAACTTAGTGGTGGTTTTAGAAAAACCACTAACAACAGAATGGAACTACTGGCTGTTATTATTGGACTGGAGGCGTTAAAACAATCGGATATACCTGTTACCATATATTCAGATTCTAAATATGTTGTAGAGGCCGTTGAAAAAGGATGGCTTTGGGGATGGCTGAAAAAAGGATTCAAAGGAAAAAAGAATGAGGATCTTTGGAAAAGATTTGTTCCCCTTTATAAAAAATACAAAGTATCATTCAAATGGGTAAAAGGACATGCCGGTATTCCTGAGAATGAGCGTTGCGATCAGTTGGCTGTGGAAAGTTCGGAGGGGCCAAACTTAGCCATTGATAAAGGCTATGAAAATCAGTAATCCTCACCAGGGTAAACCATAATGGGTAATACATATTTTCAATTCAAGCAGTTTCGTATTGATCAGGACAAGTGCGGTATGAAGGTATGCCAGGACTCCTGTATTCTTGGTGCCTATACGGTTGTCAGCTCACCTAAAAAAATTCTGGACATTGGCACTGGTACCGGACTATTGTCTTTAATGCTGGCCCAACGTTATAAAAATTCATTTATTGATGCAGTTGAAATCAATAAGGATGCCTTTTTCCAAGCAGAAGGTAACTTCGCTAACAGTCCTTGGTCGGATAAAATAGGATTATTCAAAAGCAGTATTCAGGATTTTGCTTTAGATAAAAAGGAGCAATATGATCTTATTGTTTCTAACCCTCCCTTTTTTCAAAACCACTTAAGATCGAACGATGCTTCTAAAAACGTAGCCATTCACAATGATTCTTTGTCTTTCGGAGATCTGGCAATGAGTGTTCACAAACTTTTGTCAGTGGGTGGGAGTTTGTTTGTTATGTATCCCGAAGATCAAAGTTTTATGTTTGAAAAAGAGATGGTCTCAAGAAATCTCTACCCGCAAAATCGATTAATAATAAAAGATAAAGCTACTAAACCTATTCTAAGGATCATTACAAACTATTCAAGAATAAATACGGTGGACACGAAAACTGAAAATTTGATTATTAAACAACCTGATGGAACATATACAAAGGAATTTGCCGATTTGCTCAAAGACTATTACCTCATCTTCTAACTGCCATGAATTGAAATACTTTTTGATGTATTTTAGCTCAAAAATTTAAGGATTCAATTTACGATCCCCTTGCAATCAAGAAAGAAGATATTATTTATTATTAATCCGATTTCAGGCGTAAGCCGGAAGTTTCAATTACCATTGTTAATTGAAAGTCATCTCAACCACGATCTTTTTGATTCCAGAGTAGAATATACGAAAAGAGCGCATCATGCCACAGAACTAAGTAAACAAGCTGCTGATGAGGGCTACTATGCTGTAGCAGCTGTTGGTGGTGACGGTACGGTAAATGAGGTTAGCAGAGGCCTTATCGGAAGTCAAACTGCTTTGATCATTGTGCCTGTTGGTTCCGGTAATGGAGCTGCTCGCCATCTTAATATTCCTTTGCGGCCGAAAAAAGCAATAAAATTAATCAACACAGCCAAGAAGAGAGTTATCGATACCGCTCTAATCAACGAACTCACTTTTATCAATATGGCCGGGATAGGTTTTGATGCCCGTGTGGGTTGGTTGTTTTCGAAAAGTAAAATAAGGGGCCTGTGGCCGTATTTGAAAATTGGATTTCGTGAATTCTTTCAATACAATGAGGAAGAATATGATATAAGGGTTGATGGACAAGAAATAAAAAGCAAGGCATTGTTGGTCAGCGTTGCAAATTCTGCTCAATATGGTTTCAATGCTATTATTGCCCCGGAAGCAGTCATGGACGATAACTTTTTAAATCTATGTATCCTCAGAAAGCCAGGAATTATCAAAGGGCTAAACGTTTTAGTCAGATTGTTCTCCGGAACGATCAATAAATCAGACCTTTACAAGTCTATAAAAGGAAAGGAGATTAATATTAGGCATAATGGTCAATTAGCGCATATTGACGGCGAGCCTATTGAGCTTAATAATGAACTCAACATAAAAATTCAGCCGGAGTCATTATATGTTATCTGTTAGGAAGAGCATTGTGAAAAAAGGAAATAGCAGTGTCTCAATGTGTGATCATTCTTACACTGCTATTGTTGATCAGCTGTTCGTTATCCTTCTTTGTCTTTATTGGCTTTGCTCAAAAGCTTGCCTTCTTTATCATATGTTAATACCAAATCTTCAACTTCGTTCTTAACATTGATCTCATAAGTGGGTTGCTCTGAATCACCTTTAACCTCAAAAATGGCTACAATTGTCCAGCTTGCGTAGTCACTTTCTTTAAATGTAGCTTTAACCTTTTCAGGCAATTGCTCTTTTTTGATTTCTTTTTTGGAATCCTGAGCAATTAAGGTTTCGCTATGCAACATGGCAATGGAAACCAAGAATAATGATAATACAAACGCTTTAATTTTCATGGTAATAGGATTTTGTTAGTTTCCCAAAATGGGAATCAAAACCATGCCACTCTCATATTTAGAATTTATATATCTGATTTTCAGATTTTTATAAAAAAATAGTTTGAAGAAAAGGTGTTGATATTGGTTACAGCCTGTGGAAAGATTCTTCAAATTTTCTGCTAAACAAGTACATCGTAAAGAGTAACTGTTCGATTAAATGTTAACGGACCTGTTCAGAAATATCTGATTTCTTTACAATTTATTAAACTTTGAGATTCGTAAATTGCCTTGTCATCAAATTAACTTGCGGATCTTATTTGACCCAAACTATTTAAACTATGAAAAATATATTAACTACTTTTTGTTTTGCTTTTTGTATTGGACTTGCGGCTTCTGCTCAAAACAAAACTGAAAATATTTTTATCATCACATGGGATGGATTTCGATGGCAGGAACTATTTACCGGGGCTGATGCTAATCTTATTGAAGATAAAGAATACGTACACCATCCTGAAGAATTGAAGAAACGCTTTTGGAGTAATAATGCGGAGGAGAGAAGAAAAAAATTGCTGCCATTTATTTGGAGTGATATCGCAAAAATGGGTCAGATCTATGGGAATCGTGATAAAGGTAGTTTTGTGAACCTTACAAATCCATACTGGTTTTCATATCCAGGTTATAGCGAAATTCTGGTTGGTTATGTGGATAAAAGCATCGATAGTAACAATAAATTCAACAACCCAAACAAAACAGTTTTAGAAATACTGAATGAAACTCCCAAATATAAGGGTAAGGTGGCTGCTTTTGGCTCCTGGGATGTTTTTCCATACATTATCAATGAAGAAAGAAGTGGTATACCGGTAAATGCCGGTTTTGAAAATGCCAAAGGAAGTGATTTGACAGGCATGGAGAAAAGTTTGAATACTATTCAATCACAGCTTCCAAAAATTTGGGCAACGGTTCGCTATGATGCTTTTACACACCATTACGCAAAAGAGCATTTAAAGAAACATCATCCAAACATTGTATATATTTCTTACGGTGAAACCGATGACTTTGCACATGATGGCGAATATGGTGCGTACCTCCGGTCAGCCTGGCAAACGGATCAGTTTTTAAAGGATCTATGGGAATTTGTACAATCCGATCCGCATTATAAGGATAAAACAACCTTTGTCATCACCACAGACCATGGAAGAGGTACAGTACCTAAAGAGACCTGGAAGCATCACGGGGATAAAATTAATGGAGCTGATGAAACCTGGTTGATGGTTTATGGTCCGGACACAAAACCGAAAGGAGAAGTATCAAATAGCAAACCGATTAAAATGGATCAAATTGCTGCTACAGCGGCCGGCTTCCTGAAGTTTGATTACAAGAATACGAAACCTGTTGGAGCACCTATCTCAGACGTTTTGAAATAAAAGATCAAAGAATAAATCGAGAATGAACAGGAGCTTTTAGTATGAGATCCAAATTTTAAATGATCTCATACTAAAAGCTTAACCGGTAAGTTTTTTATTTCAATCTTATCTCGGCAAATACCGGTAAATGATCTGATAAATATCGACCATCCTTTGAATCGCTAAGAATCGCATATTTTTGCACTTCCACATTGTCCTTACTAACAAATATGTAATCGATCCTGTTAGAAACAGGCTCCTGAAATCTAAAACCATTAAAGGTGCCGTCTGGGCCAAATGGAGGATTTAAGCTGACCTCTTTTGTGTCGTTAAGCTCCTTTGCCAATATTTGAATAGGGGCATCCTGTGGCTTTGCATTTAAATCACCCATTAATACAACAGGGTATGTATCCTTGTTAAGAGATCTGATTTGATCGAGGATCAATTCACTTGATTTTTCTCTGGCTTGTTTGCCACGGTGATCGAAATGGGCATTAAATACCCAAAACCTCTTTGAAGTTTCCTTATCCTCCAAAAGAAGGTAAGTACAAATCCTTTCTAAAGCGGCATCCCAACCTACCGAGATCTTATTTGGAGTGGTAGATAGCCAAAAAGTACCACCATCAATTTTTCTAAATTTTTTCGATTGATAGTAAATAGCGCAATATTCCCCCTTTTTCTTTCCATTATCGCGGCCTACACCAAAATAAACATAGTTTTCAAGCTCATCATCAATAAAAGTGACCTGTTGATTAAGACCTTCCTGAATTCCCAACACATCCGGTTCATAGAATCTGATCTGATTTACTACAAGATCCTTTCGTTTTGACCAGGCGTTTTCTCCATCCCGAGGAGTAGCATACCTGATGTTATAGGTCATAAATTTGAGGTTTTGAGCCTGTAGATTAACCGACATTAGCAGTGCCACGACAATTTGGCTTTTTAAGAAAACATTTAACACAGTGGATTTCATTTAATTCTAGTTTGAATGGCTATTGAGTATAAAGTTATAGATTACTTTTTCTTTTTACTCCCTTATCCGGGAAAGACAAGGTCCATTTAGGCCTTCTAAAAAGCGTGGATTTTATTCGGGGTAATGCAAATGTCCAAACGGATATCAAACTCATTCACATCAGATATTTGAGGTATCGGATCAAACATTGACAAGCCAATTTTTAAAGTATCTTTTCTGCATTTTGTCAAGAAGCGGTCATAAAATCCCTTGCCATACCCGACACGATAACCCCGGAAATCAAAAGCCAGTAATGGTACAATCACCAAATCAATTTCTTCCTCACTGGCCATATTACCACCTGTAGGCTCTTCTACCCCCCATGAATTAGTCGCCAGTTTGGTGTCCCGATCGTAATAATAATTGATAAGTGTTGTTTTCCCGAAATCACATTTTGGCAGAATGACTTGATGGTTTCTTTGTCTTAATTCATTTATGATCAGCCATGTATCAACTTCTTTCCGCTGTTTCATCGGTAAGAATATATGCACATGATTAAACCGTTCAATGTCAATGCTCTGAAAGAAAAGCAACATGATGGCTTTATTGATCCTTTGGTAATCTTCCTGGGAAAGCTCTGTTCTTTTTTGTTGAAAGTGTTTTCGCAGATCAGCTTTTCTCATATGCTAAAATCCAGAACCCATAGAAACTTTAGATGCATAGCTGAATTCTATCATTCAAGTACAACTAGGTATTTCGAGTATGGGATGTTTCATCCTCTAATATAATATTAAAGCGATAATCGAAAGGATCCAAACAATTGCATAGCTGTTCTATAAATTCAGGATTGTTAAAATAAAAATTTAAAAAGTTATCAATTCTTTCCTGAAGCCCTCCTCCCGGAAATAATTTTTCTTTCACATTCTGTAATTGAATCAATGCAGTTTCCTGCTTTTTTTCCTCTGCTTTTTTTAGTCTCTTCTCAATATTTTCTATGCCCTTCAGCGCTTTATTTGCCTCCGCTCCAATTAAACCTTCAAGACTTTTATCAACGGCCGCTGCGATGTTGCTTACCGATTGGTATACTTCATTGAGTATTTCCCTTTCTCTTTCCAGGGAAAAAGTACTTTCTGAGTTGCGCTCAATAAATCCTGTTTTAAGGGATTGTAGATCGAGAAAAAGCTCACACGAACCCAAACCAAGTTTTTTGATCTTTTTAACATTAGCCTTGTTGATTACTAAAGCAAAATTTCTTGGCATCAAAATGGGAAAGGGTACCTTATAATAATCAAATATCCTTTTTAGCTGCAGCCAATAGGCTATTTCAGCGGGCCCTCCGATATAGGCGAGATTGGGTAGAACTGTTTCCTGGTATAATGGACGGGTAATAACATTTGGACTGAATCGATCGGGATGCTTCTCAAGCTGATCCTCAATTTCTTCTTTACTGAATTTTAAATCAGTATTTCTTACCACGAAGCTGTCATCTTCCCTGATAATACGTTCTCGTGAACCATTTTCCAAATAAAAGAAATTAATGGAACGTGGATAAACCTGGGATCTGTAACCTTCCTTTGCTAAATCGGAAGAAGCCGATTCAACCATATCATTGGCTCTATGGTTGAAAAGATCATCTTTAATAATATTCCGGAATAAACCTTTCAATTGAGCGTTATCAGCATCAATCACGACTAATCCCTCCTTTCCGAATAAGGCGTTCACATAATACCTGGTGGCATCAGCTAATGAACCATGTTTTAAATAGGCCTCTTCAAACAATTCGGAATGCTCCGGAAGCTGATCCAAAATGGATTTTATGGAAGCAGGATTAAAACGACCCACAGCGCCTTTTTGATCCGTTTCCCATTCATATTTCTTACCAAATAAATTGAAATGATTGATTTCTGCAAAATCATGATCTTCTGTAGCCATCCAGTAGACTGGAATAAAGTTATAGTCCGGATACTTCCCTTTTAATTGTTTGCAGATATTGATGACCGTGACAATCTTATAAATGAAATAAAGAGGGCCGGTAAAGATGTTTAGTTGGTGTCCGGTAGTAATAGTGTAGGTATTATCTGCTTTTAGCAGATCGATATTCTTTCTGAGTAAGTCGTGCGTTTCTAATTGTTGGTATTGCGATTTGAGTACTTCATGCAATACTCCTCTGGATTCCGGATTGAGAGATTTGTTTTCAATTTGCTCCTTAAAGTTCTCAATGACCGGTGCTTTTCCGTAATAACCATTAAGTTGTTTTTTACCTTCAAGATAATCCAAAAAAAGAGGAGAGAAGTTTCCCGTCTCTCCTAAAGCTATTTTTTCTATTCTCATAAATTTTTTGTCAGAGCAAATTGATTAGCGAACCGATAGGTCATTGATTTAATCAGGTTACAACCATTCATGTTTCAAATAGGTTCCCCGTAAAGATCAAATTCAGTGGCATCATGGATTTTTATTTTTGAAAAGTCGCCAATTCTTAAATATTGATCTCTGGCATCTATGAGCACCTCGTTATCTACTTCAGGAGAATCGAACTCCGTTCGTCCTATGAAATTTCCGCCTTCCTTTCTATCAATTAACACTTTATATACATTCCCAATTTTTGCCTGATTTAGCTCATGGGAAATTTTTTCCTGTAAGTCCATTACGAGATTGGCTCTTTCTTGTTTCACTTCTTCCGGGATATTATCTTCCATGGTGAAGGAATGCGTTTGTTCCTCATGTGAATAGGTGAAAATTCCCAAACGCTCAAACCTACTCTTTTCAACGAAATCCATCATTTCCTGAAATTCAGACTCATTTTCACCTGGGTGGCCTGCTATCAGTGTAGTGCGAATGGCGATCTCCGGTACTTTGTCTCTTATTGCATGCAATAATTGCTCAGTCTTTTCTCTTGTAATACCGCGCCTCATTAATTGTAACATTTTGGTGGATCCGTGTTGCAAGGGCATATCGAGGTAATTGCAAATATTATCACGCTCAGCCATGACGTCTAAAATGTCCATAGGGAAACCTGATGGAAAAGCATAATGTAATCTGATCCATTCCAGTCCTTCAACATCGGATAAATGCTTAAGAAGCTCAGCTAAATTCCTTTTTTTATAGATATCGAGTCCGTAATAGGTTGAATCCTGAGCGATGAGCAACAATTCTTTTGTGCCGATGCGTACCATGGACTTGGCTTCCTTCACAAGTTCCTCAATAGGCCTGGAGACATGTTTCCCACGCATCAAGGGGATGGCACAGAAGGAACAAGGACGATCACATCCCTCGGAGATCTTCATATAGCTAAAGTGATTGGCTGTAGTGGTAAGGCGTTCTCCGACCAATTCATGTTTGTAATCAGCATTGAATTTTTTTAACAGCATTGGAAGTTCCATGGTGCCAAAATAGGCGTCCACCGATGGGATCTCTTTTTCAAGGTCATCCTTATAGCGTTGTGACAAACAGCCTGTAACATATAATTTCTCTATATTGCCGCTTTCCTTGGCATCTGCGAAACGTAGGATAGTATCGATAGATTCTTGTTTCGCATTTTCAATAAAACCGCAGGTATTGATAATAATGATATTGGCATCGTCCTTTTGGGATTCATGATTGGCGTCAATATCATTTCCTTTCAATTGGGTGAGCATTACCTCGGAGTCAACAAGGTTTTTAGCACATCCAAGCGTTACAATATTTACCTTATCCTTCTTTTTACCTTTAACTTTCAAAACATCACTTTTTATTGAACTCCAAAATTAAGGAATAAAGACTGAAACGAACTGATAATCTGCAATGAAGAATAGTTAATTTTTGTTTTTTAAATTGTATGATCACAACTCATTCATAATGTGATGTGTCTACCTATCAGGTAAGATTGAAGAATAATGATGATGAAAAACACATTTTTAGTTATAATGCTCACCTTGATGGTGACTTTGGTATCTTGTTCTGAGGATGAAGAACCGAATATTTCAGACGAAATTGTTGGTAAATGGCAATTGATTGAACAATTGTTGGATCCCGGAGATGGAAGTGGAGTGTTCAAAGAAGTGGACAGCGACAAGACGATCACTTTTTTATCCAATGGCACTTATACATCGAATGGCTCCTTCTGTTTTCTCGATGCTCAGAATGAGCAGGAAAGTTCCGGTAGCTATGATCCTGATAAAATGACAATTGCTCCCGGGAATTGCCCTATTGATGGCGGCCCATCCAAATATGAAATTTCTTATAAGATTGAGGAATCACATTTGATTATTAGCTATCCATGCATTGAGCCTTGTGCTCAAAAGTTCAAGAAAATTGAGTGAGACAATTTCCTAATGATGTGTTGTAGCATCATTTGATCAATATCTCACAATCGGGAAATATAAGAATCCCAAAGGTCATATTCATTTTAGGCTAAAGCCTGTGGTAATTCATATCCAGTTTGAATATATTATTCTCAGCCTTGTTGATATAGCTTGTTTCGAGCCATATCAACAGCTGTTGATCAAATGAAATCCTATCAAAAATGATTTTGAATTGCCTCCGGATTTATCTGGAGGCAATTTAGATTTTGTTTAAGATTTCATTTAATTAACAATTATTGACATTGTTCATACTAGGTTAGGAAGCATGCCTGGTTAAAAGATTATTCAAAGATCAATGAATTGTCACAGGCTTTAGCCTGTGTAGATGAAATACAAAATTGGCTTTAGCCAAAATGATATTTCTTCATCAATGCAGCATATTCTTCCTGAAACGTTTTCTTTCGATGATGCTCTTCTTGATTTCTAATATAATTTCTAACTCTGTCGAGCATAGATTCCGAAACAGAAACAGCAAAATATTCATTCTGCCACTCGAATTTTCTCTTGCACAGATTGTTTTTATTGATCCAAAAAGAAGATTCCCCCTTTATCAGTTGCATCACCTTGCTCATAGTTTGATCGATTCCAAGAGAAAGCAGACAATGGCAATGATCATGATAACCATTAACGAAATCAATGAAAATCCCTTTTCTTGGTGCATTTTCCTTGATGTGTTTCCACGGACTGTCTTAAATCGAAGGAATCAAGAAGAGGTTGTCTATTCTTTGTGCTCCACACAAAGTGAATATAAGTTTTTACAAAAGGCATAAATTTTCCGGTTTAAGAGATTTTTTTATTTTTAATATTGCTGGTTGTTTATAGCTGGTTTGATGGGGACTAAAATTTTTCTATTCCAGATTTGTCGGGAAACCTCTTTTGAACTAACAGCTCAGTACTTCCTAACTGCCATAATGATTCCGGTTGACCAATTCATTTTTGTTAGGTTAAAATCTTCTCTGCTCTCCAGATATTCAATTAGATTGTCAACATTTTCTTGATGCCCAGCCGGCCAATTGGTCTGAGGGAGCATATCATCAATGATGTAAAACCCACCAACTTTGACCAACTCAAGAGCTGTTGTTATATCCGAATATTTTCCTGGCCAGGCATCAGCAAAAATCAGATCAAATTTTTCTCCCGAATAGTTTTTTAACCATTTCGAACCATCTTCACAAATTATATCAATTCGGTTTTCCCCACCAAAATAGTTTTTGGCAATGTCGGTTAGTTTCGGATCATTGTCTATTGTGGTAAGCCTGGAGGCGGCATCCATTCCATCAATCATCCAGGATAAAGACAATCCAATTCCAGTTCCAAGTTCCAGGAAGTTTGATGCTGGTTTTGAGGATATCAATGTTTTTAATAGAACCCCTATATAAAGATCGGATGGCATGGTGAATCCAATTTCCTTGCACTTTTCTTCTAGCTCCAAATAAATTGAGGGTTTGTCGAGAATGTTTAAATCGTTCATTTAATATTTTGTATTTATTTTCTAAGCGGTTGAAACTTACTCATCTTCAACAATTCTTAAGATAAGAATGGAAACCTTAAGTTTCGGATAAAAGGTTGAATAGATCAATATTAAGATAGACTATTTCTTTTCCTATTTTTTCAGAGATCAAAATCCCTTCGTCTTCCAATTGACTCAGGTATTTTTTAGCTGTATTGATACTTTTGATATTTTGATCAAGCAATTTTTTTGGGCTGGTATAAGGTTGCTCAAAAATCTTTTCTATTACCTCTTTACGGACATGTGGCAATTTTTCACTGACCAATTCCTGTATTTTTTCGAATAACCGATCAATATCATTGATTTTGTTAATAGTGTAAGTAGCCGTTTCTTCAATGGCCCGGAAGATGTATAACATCCAATCTTTCCAGATATGAAGGGTAGTCACTTTGTTCAAAAGTTGATAATAATCCTCTCGGTTTTGGATTATGTAAGCACTTAAATAAAGAATAGGAACGTCCAAAAGCCCTTTTTGGATCATTAATAAAATGGCCAGAACTCTTCCCGTTCTTCCATTTCCATCACGGAAAGGATGAATTGCCTCGAATTGATAATGGGAAATGGCCAGTTTGATTAATGGGTCATAGTCATATTGATCGTCATCATTTAAGTAGGTAATCAAATTGCTTAACTTTTCCTGGATTACATTTTCTCCTCTGGGAGGGGTATAGATAACGGCGGTTTCCAATAGTCCACTGCCTCTTTTTCTAATAACCGTTTCAGTTTGAGGGGGCCGAAATCCATCATTCACTTGCTTGATTTTTCGATACACTTTAATGATCAAATTCTCATCTATAATCCCTTTTTCCCTGATTTGATTAAGTCCTTCCCAAAGTGCTTGACGGTAGTGTAGTACTTCCTTGGCATTTCCCTTCAGACTTAGATCATTTCCGGAAAGGGATCTGTACAATTCATCGTCTGTGGTGAATATATTTTCGATTTCGGTACTGGCTTTTGCTTCTCTTAAAGCGATTGTGTTTACCAGCATGGATTGATTTGGTAGTTTTTTGGCAAGTCCCTTTAATTCAGCAAGCGCCTTGTTAGCCTTATTTAAGGCCTGTAATATCTCAATGGTGATGATCTTATCATCAGGCGGTGGTAATAGAGGAAGCTGATTATGAGGTTTATTTCGATCGTATGGGATAAGTTCTGACATTAAAAATTGTTTTTGTCAAAAATAGATAAAATTTGACATTTATGAAATTAAATGTCAAATGTGTGTCGAAAATGATTTATAATATAAAAACTGTCAAAGATTGATAGAAATTGTGTTAAATGTCAAAAAAATAAAAATATTGACAATTTGTTAAGGGCGGATGAATAAAAAGGTATTTCTGTTGACCGGGTTAGTTGTAAAATAAATTTATAATACAGCCCTTTCTGAGAATTTGCTTCTTTTTTCATAATTTGCCTGCGGTTTCTCAAATGAGTATGCTATATGAAACAGGCTATGCCTGGAACCCAGACACGTCGGGTTGAGATACATAAGCGCATGATTAAATTCAAGTGTCACAATTTCAGCGGACTACAAATTTTAAACAAATGAAATAATGATAAATTTTGATTTTTGAATGTTGAATTGAAAAAACACTTTCTCAACCTCAACACCTCAATACTTCAACACTTATTTATAAACACATGAAAAAGGTCAAATTAGCTTTTCATGCCATTATCATTTTATACATTATTTCCAGTGTGATTATTCTGTTGACAGATGAATGGTTTTTGAATTTTTTCGGAGAATATAATTTTCGGAGTTTTGTGAAATATTGGGCTTGGGGAGGTATTGCCTTATTTCTGGTACTATGGGTTATTGATGTTTTCCGCACAAATTTTCTAAAAGGCCAAATGCGGAAGCTGGAGTTTGAAAGGAATGAGATCAAGGCTAAATTGTATGATATTGATCAAACCGGTAAAGAAAGTGTCAAGGAGGAGAATCAACCAATAAAGACTGAAAACCAGCAAATAGATGATCAGAACAACAATGATCCTACTTAAATAATTAAAATAGCTATGGAAAAGAAATCGGAAATCTTAACAGGACTTAGTAAAGGTCCACAAACCCGGGAAATCTCATCAAATCTATATTTTAAAACCTACCCTTTAACCAAGATAAAAACCCTGTTGTAATATGTTGGCAAAAACGTTTGGAGGTGCTGTTTACGGCGTCAGTGCCAGTTTAATCACCATAGAAGTGAATGTTGGTCAGGGCAAAAAATTTTGGATGAGTGGCTTACCTGACAGCGCTGTAAAAGAAAGCGAACACAGAGTTGAATCTTCGATCAAATACCATGGGTATACGATGCCGCGTAATAAAGTAGTGGTAAATCTTGCTCCTGCGGATCTAAGGAAAGAGGGGTCAGCATATGACCTTCCCATTGCTTTGGGGGTATTGAAGGCTTCAGATCAATTGGTTACAGAGCAATTAGATCAATATATCGTTATGGGAGAGCTTTCCTTGGATGGATTATTACGACCTATCAAAGGAATTCTACCAATAGCTATTGAAGCTCGAAAACAAGGTTATAAAGGATTTATTCTACCAAAAGAAAATGCGGATGAAGCTGCCATTGTCAACAATCTGGATGTCATCGGTGTAGAAACGATCAAAGAGGCCATTGATTTCCTGGAAGGGACTAAAAATATTACTCCACTGGTAAAAGACACCAGAGATATTTTCTTCAATAGTATTAACGGCTATGAAGCTGATTTTTCCAATGTCCAGGGACAGGAAAATATTAAAAGGGCCATGGAGATTGCCGCAGCAGGTGGTCATAACATGATCATGATAGGTCCTCCGGGAGCTGGAAAAACCATGCTGGCCAAAAGATTGCCGTCCATTTTACCGCCGCTTACATTACAGGAAGCACTGGAGACCACAAAAATTCATTCGGTCGCAGGTAGATTGAATAGCAATTCATTGATTGCGACAAGACCATTCAGGTCACCACATCATACGATATCCGATGTAGCACTGGTAGGAGGAGGCGGGATACCTCAACCTGGTGAAATATCACTCGCACATAACGGTGTACTTTTCTTGGATGAACTACCGGAATTTCAAAGATCTGTGCTGGAGGTTATGCGCCAACCTTTAGAGGAGAGGCGCGTGACGATTTCAAGAGCCAGGATAAGCGTGGATTTTCCTTCTAATTTTATGCTTATAGCAAGCATGAATCCCTGCCCTTGTGGTTATTATAACCATCCTGATAAAGAATGTGTTTGCGGTCCTGGAGTAGTACAAAGGTATTTGAATAAAGTAAGTGGCCCTCTTCTCGATAGGATAGATCTTCATGTAGAAGTGACACCGGTTTCCTTTGATGAAATGGTTGCCGACCGGAAGGCAGAAAGTAGTGACCAGATTCGCGAAAGAATTATTGGTGCCAGGAAAATTCAATTAGATCGCTTTAATGGCGATGAGGAAATACACTCCAATGCCATGATGCAGTCACAAAAGGTGAAGAAAATATGCCAGATCAATGAAGCTGGCAGAACACTGCTTAAAACGGCTATGGAAAAACTTGGACTTTCGGCTCGCGCCTATGATCGCATACTGAAAGTCTCAAGAACCATTGCTGACCTAGCCGGAAGTGAAAATATCAAAATAGAACATTTGGCGGAGGCCATTCAGTATCGAAGTCTTGATCGTGAAGGATGGGCAGGGTAGTGAGATTGTGGCCGAACTTTGAATTTGAAGTGTTCTTGCAGGAACTACGGTTTTTCACGCTTTCTGCATAAATTTGCTCATCAATTATTCTTGACAATAGCTATATGAATCCACTACTAGAAAAATTCAATACACCATACGAGACAGCTCCTTTTGACAAAATAAAAAATGAACATTACCTGCCTGCTATTAAAGAAGCCATAGCACTGGCCAAAAAAGAAATTCAGGATATCAAGGAAAACAACGAGGCTTCCACTTTTGAAAATTCCATTGAAGCATTGGAGAGATCAGGAGAATTAGTGGGGAAAATATCAACTATTTTCTTCAACTTGAATTCTGCTGAAACGAACGATGAAATTCAAAAACTCGCACAGGAGATTTCTCCATTGCTAACGGAATATTCCAATGATATTAAGTTGGATGGTGAGCTTTTCAACAAAGTTAAAACAGTTTATGAACAGACTGATGCTGAGAAACTTTCCCCTGAAGAAAGAACCCTATTGGAAAAAACATATAAAGGTTTTGTCAGAAACGGCGCTAATCTTAGTTCTGAAGACAAGCAGAAGCTCAGAGAGATTGATGTTGAAATCTCAAAATTGTCCCTGACATTTGGTGAACATGTGCTGGCAGAAACCAATGAATATGAATTGGTGATTGAGAATCAGGAAGATCTAAAAGGATTACCTGAAAGTGCTATTGAAGCCGCTGCTATGGTAGCCAAATCTAAAGGAAAAGAAGGGCAATGGGTGATCACCCTGGATTATCCGAGTTATGTGCCATTCATGACCTATGCTGAAAACCGCCAACTTAGAGAGACACTCTTTAGAGCTTTTTCCTCCAGAGCGTTCAAGGAAGGTGAGTATAACAATGAAGATATTATAAAAAAAATTGTCAGTTTAAGGCATCAAAGAGCCATGCTGCTTGGATATAATTCGCATGCTCATTTTATTCTGGAAGAGAGAATGGCCAAATCACCTCAAAAGGTCATTGGTTTTTTGGATGAAATATTATCGAAGGCCAAAACAGTGGCCAGGGAAGAACTTCAGGAAGTTTCAGAATATGCCAGATCTATTGGAGGACCAGATGAGCTTCAACGTTGGGATTATTCTTTTTATTCTGAGAAGTTAAAGAAAGAAAAATTTTCTATTGAAGATGAGATATTAAAACCTTATTTCAAATTAGAAAATGTGATTGAGGGTGTCTTCCAGATTGCTGAGAAATTATATGGATTACGTTTTGAAGAAAATAAGGACATACCGGTTTATCATTCAGAAGTAACGGCTTATGAGGTGAAAGATCAGAATGATGATCATGTTGCTATTTTTTACGCAGATTTTTTCCCACGGCCAGGAAAAAGGAATGGAGCATGGATGACTTCTTATCGAGGTCAGAGATTGATCGATGGTCAAAATGAACGACCGCATATTTCCATTGTTTGTAATTTTACCAAACCCACCGAAACAAAACCATCATTATTAACTTTTAATGAAGTAACTACCTTGTTTCACGAGTTTGGCCATGCATTGCATGGAATGCTGGCCAATGGCAAATATGAAAGTCTATCGGGCACCAATGTGTTCTGGGATTTTGTAGAGCTTCCTTCCCAAATACTTGAAAATTGGTGCTATGAAAAAGAATGTCTCGATCTCTTTGCAGTGCATTATGAAACGGATCAAAAGATTCCGGAGGATTTTATAAGAAGGATAAAAGAAAGTTCCAATTTTATGGAAGGACTGGCGACATTGCGTCAGTTAGGTTTCGGTAAATTGGATATGGCCTGGCACGACGGTGATCCGGTAGATATTGAAGATGTTGAAGCATTTGAAAATGAAATCTTACAAGAAACTAATCTATTTCCCGAGTTGTCCGGTGTTAATATGAGCTGTTCCTTTGGACATATATTTCAGGGTGGATATTCTGCCGGCTACTACAGTTATAAATGGGCGGAAGTTTTAGATGCAGATGCTTTTGAATACTTCAAAACGAAAGGTATTTTCAATAAAGATGTTGCCAACGCTTTTAAAGATAATATACTATCAGCAGGAGGCAGAGAACATCCAATGATACTCTATAAACGCTTTAGAGGGCAGGAACCTTCCATAGAACCTTTATTGAGAAGAGCCGGGATCATTAAAGACAATGCCCAGGAAGCCATTGTTTCAGAATAGATAGCACTTTAAACCTTTACCAAGAAATGTCGCTTGAAAATAAGTCCTGAATTTTTCTCCATTACATCAGTTCAATGTAGATTTTGTTATCTCATGCTTCTAATCTCGAATAAATGAAACCTCGTGTCAAGATATGTTGTATCAAGGATGAGAATGAGGCGTCCATGGCTATAGAATTTGG
This sequence comes from Splendidivirga corallicola, assembly GCA_030442035.1. Classification (GTDB taxonomy): domain Bacteria; phylum Bacteroidota; class Bacteroidia; order Cytophagales; family Cyclobacteriaceae; genus Splendidivirga; species Splendidivirga corallicola. The sequence goes on along the minus strand of JAUJEA010000001.1, from coordinate 1,138,614 downwards.
TGCCTCAGCATTGGGTTTAGTAGGTGAGATGCCAAGTGGCCCCGGAGTCATTCCTGATGAGGATATCAGAAATATAGCTCGAAAGGTATCCCCACCTGTCGCCACTTTTTTGCTGACAAGCAAAACAAAGGCAAATGACATCATCAGCCATCATCAATTAGTTCATACCAACACTATTCAGATCGTGGACCAACTGACAGAAGGAAACTATCAGGACATAAGGAATGCTTTGCCAGGTATTAAACTCGTGCAGGTTGTCCATGTTATGGGAGAGGAATCCATCGATGAGGCCCTGGCAATAGCTGAGGAGGTGGATGCCATTTTGTTGGATTCAGGAAATCCAGGCTTATCAACCAAAGTCTTGGGGGGTACAGGTAAAACACATAATTGGAAAATTAGTCGTAAACTAGTGGAAACCGTTAAGGTCCCTGTATTCCTGGCAGGAGGGTTAAGCCCTGAAAATGTGAAAAAAGCCATCAATGAAGTTCAACCTTTTGGCCTTGATCTCTGTAGTGGTGTCAGGACAGATGATAGGCTTGATCCTGTTAAGCTGGAAAAGTTTTTTGAAGCAGTTTATAATACATCCAGATGAATCGTTTGGAAATCAAGGAAGGAACAATCAATGACGTTGTCTCTCTTTCACAACTCATTCCTGAATTTCAGGATCCCCATGGTATCAAAATCTATCAAGAGCGACTTTCAAATGTTCCTTATCTTGTTTTAATGGCTTATTTTGATGGAGCCCCTGCCGGGTTTAAAGTAGGTTATCAAAGGGAAGATAACGGTTCATTTTATAGCTGGATGGGAGCCGTTCATCCTGATTACCGGAAATTGGGAATAGCACGTAAGCTTGCCGATTATCAGGAAAATTGGGCAAGAAGAATGGGCTATCAAACGATTAAAATGAAAACCAGAAATCGGCTCAAACCTATGCTCTTATTTGCATTATCCAATGGATTTAACATTGTAGCTGTTGAAAGAAAAGAAGACATTAGAGAACATAGAATTATACTGGAAAAAAGTCTCCACTAACTACGAATTGGAAAATCGGAAGCCTTACCGATATGATTTCTAACGATTTTTTTTAATTTGCAACCTTTATTCGAAACTGTGCCTGATCACTTTTTGAATGATTTGCAAACAATTTTACTAACCCAATAACTTAAAATATGGCTTCTAATCGCGGTGAATTCAGTTCTTCTCTGGGATTTATCATGGCTGCTGCCGGTTCAGCAATAGGTCTTGGTAATATATGGGGATTCCCCACTCAAACAGCTCAAAACGGAGGGGCAGCCTTTGTATTGATGTATCTAATACTGGCTTTTCTGGTTGGTTATCCGTTACTCATGGCCGAATTTGTCATTGGTCGCCATACACGTTCTAATCCGGTTGGAGCCTATCAAAAGATGAAAGGAGGGAAAAATTTTGTTCCAGCTGGTTTTATAGGAATTCTGACCTCCAGTTTGATTCTCAGCTTTTATTCCATTATTGCCGGGACCATGATGGCTCATTTTGTAGAGCCGATCTTTCGATTGCTTGGTGCCAATGCCATCGCCGATTGGTGTATTTCAAATGACCCTATAAGAAACATAACTTTCACCACCATCTTTTTTCTTCTTACCATTTCTATTATAACAGGTGGTGTAAAAAGCGGTATTGAAAAATGGTCTAGCAGATTGATGCCTGCCCTGCTTGTAATGCTGATTATGCTTACCATTTATGTGCTTACCTTAAATGGAGCCGGCGAGGGTGTGAAAATATATTTATTACCTGATTTTAAGAAGGCATTTACCGGAGAGCTATTATTAGGAGCGCTTGGCCAATCGTTTTTCTCATTGTCATTAGGAGTAGGCACTATGTTGGTTTACGGATCATACATCTCAAATAAAGAAAACCTGCCAAGGCTGGGGATCCTGGTAACATTGGCTGATGTGGGTATTGCTTTTTTGGCCGGTCTTATGATCATTCCTGCGATTTACGTGGCTGCCAATGCCGGAACGCAAATATTCGATGAAGGAGGAAATCTTATATCGGGCCCTAATCTGGTATTTCAGGTTTTACCTGAAGTATTCAAAATAATGGGTGGTCTTGGCATTCCGGCCGCAATTATTTTCTTCCTGCTTATGTCTGTTGCTGCGTTGACTTCCTCTATATCCATGTTAGAGGTTCCTGTGGCTTATATGGTGGATGCCGGTAAAGCTTCGCGTAAAACTGCTACATGGGTTATCGGAGGGATTTTCTGGATAGTAGGTTTAATTATTGCATTTGGCGGAGATGCTATTTTGAATATGGTGGTAAGCTTAACCACTCAATACAGTCAACCTTTGTTAGGGTTGGTAATCTGTGTATTTATTGGTTGGGTTGCCCATAGAAATACCATTATTGAAGAAATAAAAAAAGGGAGTCCTGATATTGAGAATACATTCTTCATGAAAACCTGGCCTTTCTTTGTGAAATTCATTTCACCATTACTTATATTAATTGTCTTTCTCAAGCAGTTTTTTTAAAGGTCAATTTAAATTGGGGAGAAAGGTTAGTGGTATTGTGTTGAGGTGTTGAAGTGCTTAAGTTAAAAAGTGGTCCAACCTTTCAGTGGGAAACTGGCAATTTTGTGCGCTATTCGATTGATAGATAAGCTTCTCATAACGAAAGGGTAACCATCAATCAGCAAAGATTTTAAGAGTCCCAGCGGCAGGTAATTCAAAAGCATAGACAATACCTGAAACAGTTGAATTGGGTCTTAACTTCAACACGAATACCTCAACACTTCCGCACCCATCTTTAGATACTCTTTATCTTATATCCCTTCGGCTTCTACAGCCTCAACTTCCGGGACCATTCTTTTTAATAAATTCTCAATACCAGCTTTTAGAGTCACAGTGGAAGAAGGGCATCCGCTGCAAGATCCTTGCAACAGAACTTTTACGACACCATCATTGAAAGAATCAAAGCTAATCGCCCCACCATCCTGTTCTACGGCAGGTTTGATATATTCTTCCAATATCTGTTTTATTTTCTTTTCAACTTCACTGTCATCCTGATTGATAACAGGTTTTTCTTCATAAGATTCGGTGAAGAGTGGCTTTTCCGCCTCTAAATATTCTTTGATAAAAGTTTTTAATTCGGTTTTGATTTCATCCCATTCCCTTTCATCACTTTTTGTGATTGTTACAAAGTTGCTCATATAAAAAACGCGCTTCACATAATCAAATTTGAAAAGTTCTTGTGCGAGCGGAGCATCTTTGGCACTTTCGGCATCAGGAAAATCATAGCTTTTACCCTCAGGTACCAGCATAAAATTGGCCACAAACTTCAGTGAATTCGGATTCGGATTGGCCTCCAAATATAAATTTACCACCCTGCCGTACATTGCTTCCTTATCGTAAGTTTCCATGCGCTTCACATTTTTATTTCAATAAGGAACAAAGTTAGTTCAATTTGGTTCAAAATTTCAATTTCAGACCAAAACTAATCTTTCACAAGCACTGCGGTATCATCAACAAGCTCAAGTTGTTCTCCCTCCGTGGTAGCCACTAGAGAGGCCACAGTTGCATCACCAGTTACATTAACAATGGTTCTGCACATGTCCAAAGGTCGATCGAGCGCAATAATAAGTGCTAACCCCGCTGGCTCAACTCCAATAGCTCCCAGCACAATGACAAGCATGATAAGTCCTGCCGAAGGAACTGCGGCCGAGCCGATTGATGACAAAGTTGCGGTCAGTACGATAACAAGCTGATCCGCTATCGTAAGATCGTGCCCAAAAGCCTGCGCTATAAAAACAGCAGACACTGCCTGGTGAATACTTGTTCCATCCATATTAATGGTGGCTCCAAGTGGCAAAACAAAGCTTGAAACTTCTTCAGAAACACCCAGATTCTGTTCAACACGTTCCATGGTAACAGGCAAAGTAGCCGCACTGGAACTGGTCGAAAATGCCAGCATTTGAGCTGGGAATATCCCTTTGAAAAAATCTTTTACCTTTATTTTTGTGAAAAAATGAATAATCAAAGGATAAAATAAAAAGACCATTAATCCTAAGGCAACCAGGACATTAACAGCATATACACCCAATGCCTTAAACAAATCAAGTGCTCCTGCCGGATCATCACCTGCAATTTCAACTATTAAACCTGCCATTAAAGCAAATACAGCATACGGAGCAAATTTCATAATAATATCCACTATCCGGAGTATCACGGCATTGGCTCCGTCAAAGAAGCCTTTCACAGGTTTCGATTTATCTGTTGGAGTCATGATCATGGCAATTCCAAAAATCACAGCAAAAAAGATCACCTGAAGCATATTCCGGTTATTGCTTGCGGCATTAAAGAAATTATCAGGAACAATGTCAATTAGTGGCTGTAAGGGGCCGGCTTCCTGCATATCACTGGCATCTTCTACCTTTAGGTTGGCTTCAGATGCATATTTTTCGCCCAGCTCAATTCTCTTGGCTTCAGGTAGAAATTCTCCGGGTTTGATAGAGTTAACCAGGATCAAACCAATAGTAATGGCTGTTACTGTTGAAGCAAGATAAAATGCAATGGTTTTTCCTCCAATCCTGGAAAGTTTCGACATATCCGTTAGGTTGGAAATGCCATCAATAAGTGATACCAATACCAAGGGAACAGCTATCAACTTCAACATATTGATAAAAATCGTTCCAAATGGTTTAATCCAATCCATCGTGAACGAACTAACATTGAAATTGATGGCCAGTAGTCCAAAAATGATACCTACGATCATTCCAATCAAAATTTTGATATGTATTGGTAACTTTTTCATCTGTCTCGGGTATTTATGTTATTTTAGTTATTTAGATGGAATCCTATAAGGTTAAAAATTATTCAATTTGTTTAAATCAAAGTTTCGAAGTTTTATTTAATAAATAAAAATCCGCAATAACCAATGCGGCCATGGCTTCAACAATTGGGACCGCTCTTGGAACCACACAAGGATCATGTCTGCCCTTACCGGAAACAATTGTGCTTTCTCCTTTCTCATCAACGCTCTCCTGATCCTTCATAATAGTAGCTACCGGTTTGAATGCCACATTAAAATATATATCCTCTCCATTGGAAATCCCTCCCTGTATACCTCCTGAAAAGTTTGTCTTTGTCCTGAATTGGTCGTTTTCAGTAACCATCAGATCATTATGCTCCGAACCTCTCATCTTTACACCTTCAAAACCACTGCCATATTCAAATCCTTTTACAGCATTGATGCTCATCATGGCTTTGGCCAATTCAGCATGGAGTCGGTCGAAAACAGGTTCACCAAGACCTGGGGGTACTCCTTTAATCACACCTGTTACAATGCCTCCTATAGTATCCCTGTCCTTCCTTACACCATCAATCAAGTCGATCATACGTTCAGCCATTTCTGCATCGGGACAACGAACAATATTATCTTCAATTTTACTGAGATCTAATTCATTGTAGCTCTTTTCCAGTCGAATGTCACCAACCTGACTGACATAAGCATAGATTTCAATGTTTTCCGAAGCCAAAAGCTGTTTGGCAATGGCACCTGCCGCTACACGTGCTGCTGTTTCACGGGCCGAACTTCGGCCACCACCACGGTAATCTCTGATACCAAATTTTTGATGATAGGTATAATCAGCATGAGATGGCCTGAATTTCTCAGCTATATGTGAATAATCTTTACTCTTGGCATCCTGATTCCATATGAGGATCTGAATGGGTGTTCCTGTGGTCCTTCCTTCAAAAACGCCCGACAAGATTTGCATCTCGTCCTTTTCTTTCCGTTGGGTGGTAATTTTTGATTGTCCGGGTTTTCTTCGGTCTAATTCACTCTGAATGAAGTTTTCATCCAGTGCTAATCCTGCCGGACATCCATCAACAATGACCCCAATAGCTTTACCATGAGATTCGCCAAAAGTGGTGATTCTCAACCTCTTTCCGTAAGAATTACCCATTAATTATTTCCTGAATATTAAAAAAAGTGAAAGTGCTAACATAATTAAAATAAAAATGTTAGCAAAAAATTTGAGATAAACATCCTTGCTTCGGCTCACTAAAGTATTGTCCTGACCTTCGATGAGATCATAAAACGTGCCGAGATCATTGGATGAGATATACTGATTCTTCTTGCTTTCTCCGGTTACATTGATCGTAATGTTGGAGGAAAGCGTATCGTATTTTTTGATTTTCGGGTTGAAGAATATAAGATTGAAATAACCTCCTAAATTATACTCACCAGGCTCGTTAGGAATTCCATAAAAATTGAACGCTTTATAGCCGGTCACCCTACCATTGCCTCTTTTGATATTTTGTTGAATATTAGGAGGGTACAATTCAAATTCATCCGTGCTTTCAACCTCTGGTTTGCTTATGGCAGCTATATTCCCTTCACCATAAACGCCAAATTGAAGATTAAAACTTTGCCCGGTCTCAATATTTTCAGTGCTTATCTTTTCATCTAAATAATAATCCCCTACCGGAACCCTGTCCTTCATAGGATGGGGTGGGAGGTCCTTTACTCTTATCCTCTTAGGTTTTGAATGGAATGTTTGGAAATCTTCCTTTTTATTTCTTCCAAAGAAAGTTGGGTTTTTAGCGATCTGATATTTAATGAGCTCTAATGAAACTGTAGGAAATTCAATGGGTTCAGTGTTTAAAGGATAAAAAGCTGCCTGATACAATTTGAATCGGGTATATCTTTTATTATTCAAGACAACGGTTTCTCCATTGATGTTTTCAATGTTGAAGTTTTCCTCCCAGCTATTAGGAGGGCTTATTTTTTTTGTGACATCGGACACCTGCCTGCTTAGATCATAAAATTCAAGGTGAGCCCTGTTGGACTCCGAAACATAAAAAGCCAGGGTTGCTGTAAAGCCTTCTCCAACATAAACCTCATTCCTGTCTGTCGTTAGTGCCAGAAAAGCATCTGCTTTGACATTGACAAATTCCTCCGGTTCTGAGCTTTTACCAAAAAATTCATCAAAGAGGCTATTCCCAAAAGGATCTCGTCGCTTCCTTTGCTGTGCAGGTCCTACTTTTACTGTTTTCCCACCGGAACGAACCAGCTTGCCATTTACTTCCATTTGAAATGGCTTTATTTGAAAAGTACCCTCTCTTAATGCAATATAATTCTGAATAATGCTCTGTGCTGAGGAGATCTGCCCATTGACAATGTTAGTATTGGTCGAAGAAGTGGTGCCTCTTTTCCTGAATCCGGGAATTTCAGGGAAATCTTCATAATTCTTTAGCCGATCATTTTGGATGGTAACAGTAATGGTAAAGGGTTGATTCAGCGCAATTTCATCCGGACCAAGCTGAATACTTATTTCCTGGGCATAAGATCCTGTGCCGAGAAAAAGAAGGCATAAAAGCAAAAGAAAAGAAATTGACCTACTCATCGTTAACGCACTATTTAACCAATTACACTGCAGAACCACTAATATCAATTTAAGTTCACAAATTTAAGCAAGAAAAATGTTAATTAATGTTAAAGGCTAAATCTTAATGCTAAAAGCGTTGAGGTGTTGAAGTAATCAAGTGTTGGAGTTTGGTTCAAATCCAGGATCATTCTATACTTTTATTTTTGATTTCCAGCACAAAAAATGATAGAAATTTTAAAAGCTTAATACACAAATCAATGCCGTTTAGTCTAGGAAAAAATCGAAGAGCATTCAGGCATCAGGTTTCAGGTATCAGCCTGATACCTGAAACCTAATACCTAAAAGCTTAATTTAATGGTAGTTATTATACAATTCTCAGTTCAACTTCAACACATCAACACCATCCCATTCCCACAACATTTACAGCTGATTTAAAAGCCAACCTGTTACCTATAATTATCTGAATGTATATATGACTGTGTTGACAATAATACAAAGAGATGGTCCGTTATGACATTGAAAAATTGATTTAAAAACTGGTAGAAGTACCAAATCTATTGATTTTTGTTTTATCAGGATTTTTTGTATATTACACATCCACGATAATACAAATCCAAAAATTGAAGTTTTTACCCAAAAACAAATTTGCTAATGCTTGAATACGTTAAAGTAATTCTTTCTAAAGTAAGTTTTGATAAAATGCTCTTCGAGAAGGAGCTGAGAAAAGCGATCAAGTCTTTAGTTGCAGAGGAAATAAACGAACTAAAGAACTGGTGCTATGCTAAGTTTGGACATGTATATCTCAACATTCTCAACAAATGTTTCCTTACTGTGGCAGCACAAAACTAATTGGTAATTAACCATTGAAGATGAGCCCTCTTGTAGGGCTTTTATTTTGCCCTTTCATTTTTACTTACGAAGCTGATATTTCTCTTAAAGCCTTCATATTTCGTTCTTTTAACAGCTGATTTACGGAATATTTCATTAAAAACTTCTCTGGTCATCTCAGTCCATTCTTTCTTATCCAAACGTTTCAGTGCTTCATGTGGCACAAAGGCATCTTCATGGTGCGGCCTGGAAAATCTGTTCCAGGGGCAAACATCCTGACAAATATCACAACCAAATACCCAATTCTCAAAAGAGCCCTTGAAATCCTCAGGGATGGCCTCTTTTAACTCAATGGTAAAATATGAAATGCATTTGCTGGCATCTACAATATAGGGCTCTGGTATGGCATCTGTAGGACAGGCATCCATGCATTTCGAACAGGAACCACAAAAGTCTTTGATTGGACCGTCACTAATTAAATCTATATCTAAAACTAATTCTGCCAGAAAAAAGAAACTTCCCATATTCCTGTTTAATAGAAGACTATTTTTCCCGATCCAGCCTATCCCACTCCTTTTGGCCCAGACTCTTTCCATTACTGGTGCTGAATCTACAAATGCTCTGCCATTCACCTCCCCAATCGTTTCCCTAATATCTGACAAAAAAGTTCGAAGTTTATCTTTAATGACAAAATGGTAGTCTTTGCCATAAGCATATTTGGCAATTTTAAAACCGGAAGTTTGCGAAATGTCCTCGTTTGGAAAATAATTGTAGATCAGGGAAACCACGGATTTTGCCCCGTCCACAAGTTTTCTGGGATCCAACCTTTTGTCAAAATGGTTGTCCATATAATGCATGGTCCCATGCATTTTCTGATTTAACCATTGTTCAAGTTTAGGAGCTTCTTCCTCAAGGAATGTTGCTTTGGAAATTCCACAAAAGTCAAAACCCAATCTCCTGGCAATTTGTTTAATTACCTTGGTGTTTTTGTTAACGTTGCTCTGGATGGTATTTTGACTCATAACCTGAGGCCATTTTTGACTTGCAAATTTAACTTAAAAATTGTTTGAAAAATCAGAAAGAATTTGTTCCTAAATTCAGTAGTATAACTAAAATAGATAAGTTAAAAAAAGTATTAGATATAGTTTATTCTTCCGATTCTTGAGAAGAATCATCCGCTTATTATTATTGAGAAAATCAGTTGTACTTTTTGAAGAATTTTAATTTTTTTTCAGGCTATTTTTGCGTCTAGAAGGGATACGAAAAAGTCAAGTCGAAATGCATTTTTTTCTTATATTTTTTTTCTCCAAATTTGTTTCCCCCGAAAATTAAAAGGGTACATTAGATCACCGATTTTAAGTTTACTTTTAATGCAAAAAGACTACCTACAAATATGGAATAATTGTCTGGAAATCATTAGAAAACATGTAGGTGATCAAAGCTTCAAAACCTGGTTTGCTCCAATCATTCCGTTAAGTCTCAATAACAAAGTATTGATGATCCAAGTTCCCAGTCAATTTTTCTATGAATGGCTCGAGGAACATTATGTTCATCTACTTAAAAAAGCTATTGATACCGAGCTTGGTCCAGAAGGCAAACTTGAATATTCAGTGATCATTGATCAGGGTGACAGGCAGAATGAACCATTTACAATTAACCTGCCAACAAACAATGTACAAGGGCAACAAAATGGAGCTGCCAACGAGCAATATGCAGGCCCCTTTAACTTAAAAAATGTTGATCATCTTTTTCAAAATTCTCAGCTGAATCCTCAATATTCATTTGAGTCCTATATAGAAGGTGACTGCAATCGTTTGGCACGTTCTGCTGGCTATGCCGTTGCGAATAATCCCGGGACTACCTCTTTCAATCCTTTGATGCTCTACGGTGGAGTTGGGTTAGGGAAGACCCATTTGGTACAGGCCATAGGCAACGAAATAAAAAGAGGACCAGTCAACAAATTTGTCGTTTATCTCACTTCTGAAAATTTCACGAATCAATTTATTGAGGCGTTGAAAAACAATAATGTTCAGGATTTTACCAACTTTTATTTGAAAGTAGATGTATTGATAATCGACGATGTTCAATTTCTATCGGGTAAGGAAAAAACACAAGAGATTTTCTTCCATATTTTTAATCATTTGCATCAATCAGGTAAACAGATCATTCTGACCAGTGATTGTGCTCCTAAAGATTTAAAGGGGCTACAGGAGAGATTACTTTCTCGTTTTAAGTGGGGATTGACCGCTGACCTTCAGCAACCTGATTTTGAGACAAGGGTGGCTATCATTAAGAGGAAGATGCAGGCAGATGGTATAACCATTCCTGAGAATGTGGTGGAGTATATTGCTTACAGTGTAGATACTAATATTAGGGAACTGGAGGGAGTAATTATCTCTTTGATCGCACATGCCTCATTAAATAGAAAGGAAATCGATCTTGAACTGGCCAAGCAAACACTCAAAACGATCGTTCATAATATAGAAACAGAGGTGGGTATAGACTATATCCAAAAATCTGTTTCGGAGTATTTTGATGTTCCACTGGAAGATCTTAAAGATAAAACCCGTAAGAAGGAGATCGTTATTGCCCGTCAGGTAGCGATGTATTTGTCAAAAGAGTACACCAATCATTCACTGAAAGCCATAGGTTATCATTTTGGAGGTAGGGATCATAGCACGGTGATTCACGCAGTACAATCTGTGAATGACATGATGGATACCGATGCTAAATTCAAACTTTCTGTGGATGGTATGAAGAAAAAGATTAAAATGAGAAGTATCTAACCGCGCAATTCAATCAATTTCTTCTATAAAACCTGCATTTCGTTTCTAAGATATCAGCTTTAAGCATTTATGGTTTCTTCATAACAATGGAAGCATTGTGCCCTCCAAACCCAAAAGTATTACTTAGCCCCACATTGATGGTTTTACTTACGGATGTTCCGAAAGTCAGGTCAATATCTTCCGGTATCTGTTCATCTTTCTCAATACTATTGATGGTCGGAGGAACCTCGTTTGTCTCGATTGATTTAACCAAGGCCACCGCTTCAATTGCTCCGGCGGCTCCCAATAAGTGACCTGTCATCGATTTTGTTGCACTGATATGTACATTGTCAAATTTCCCATTGAAGAGTGTATTAAAAGCCTTGACTTCAGAGATGTCGCCTAAACCTGTGGAGGTGGCGTGGGCATTAATATAATCTATGCCCTCCGGTTTAAGATTAGCCTCATTCAATGCATGTTTCATACTTAACAAAGCGCCTAAACCCTCGGGATGAGTTCCAGTAATGTGATAGGCGTCAGCAGATAGGCCGCCACCCACTATTTCAGCATAAATATGAGTGCCACGATTGACAGCATGTTCCATTTCCTCCACTACCAAAGCGGCTCCACCTTCACCTGCCACAAAACCATCCCTGTCTTTGTCGAATGGACGTGAAGCATTCTGGTAATTATCATTCTGTGTTGAAAGCGCTTTCATAGCATTAAAGCCCGCGATTGAAGCTTGCGTAATAGGAGCTTCAGAACCTCCGGCTATGACCAAATCAGCTTTGTCCCATTTGATATAGTTAAATGCCTCTATCAGCGCAGTAGTGGACGAGGCACAGGCGGAAACCGGACAATAGTTTACTCCTCTGAATCCATATTTGATCGAAATCAATCCGGCTGCTGAATCAGCCAATATTTTCGGAATAAAAAACGGATTGAATTTGGAAGTTTTATCATTTTTGAAAAAATCTTCCAACTGCGTTTCAAAAGTTTCAAAGCCTCCAATACCACTAGACCAAATGACACCACACCGATCCTTATCCAGCTGATCAAAGGATATTTGGGCGTTTTGGACGGCCTCTTTTGTACTCACCAGAGCATACTGACTGTATCGATCCAATTTTCGACCTTCCTTTCTGTCGAAATGATCGAATACGTCATAGTCTTTGAGTTCACAAGCAAAATCGGTTTTGAAATTGCAACAATCAAACCGGGTTATTTTATTGGCACCACTAACACCTTTGACCAGATTTTTCCAGAAGGTTTCAACGGTATTGCCGATGGGCGTTAAGGCACCCAATCCTGTAACTACAACTCTTCTTTGTTTCATTCTTGTAAATTTAAAATATACCGATCGGTATATGTTTTTCCAAAAAAAATTATTTTTTAAGTTTCTTAATTTCCGTTTCCAGATCCTCTAAATTATATAAGAGGTAATTTATTTTCCCTGTGGTCTTTGAAAGCATAATACTCCCTTCGATCATGGCAAGCATTTTACTGGAAAACCGTTCAACATCCACCTTTATGATTTCATTATTTTCCATTCCTTTTTTCAATATACTTTCCACCTTTCCCTTCCAGGATTCAATTGCTCCAACCACTTCCTCTTTAAGGGCCGGATGCGTATCATCAGCATCTACTGCCGTATTTAACATGGCACACCCTCCATTCTTAAAAACACGATAGAAATTGGTTTTGTAAAAAGCCAGAAAAATAAGCAGCTTCTGAACACAGTCTTCTGTTTGGTTGATCAGGGTTCTTATCTCGCTTGTTAGCTGACCACAATTATATCTGAAGGCTTCAATGGCTACTTCATTCTTGTCTTTGAAATTCCCATAGATACTTCCTTTAGTTAACCCGGTTGCTGTGGTGAGATCGGATAGGGAAGTCCCTGCATAGCCCTTTTTATTGAAAATTGGCGCTACTTTTTGAATGATGAAATGACGGGTTTCCTGTGCTTTTCCCATAATTAAAAATAAACATAGCAAATATATACCAATCGGTATATATTTGCAAAATCAATATCTTAAATTTCGGATTGCCAATTGCTACTATGATTTGCTGGCAGCAATTAATACCATTTATATATTCTCAAACCAACTGAAAATGTAATAACTCCGAGACCTGCCAATATCACTGTAGGTACCAATACTTGTGCAAGTCCTGCTCCTTCAATAAAAATGCTTCTAAGATTATCGGCGAGCAGGGTCAAAGGGAATTTCTCAATAATGCTAACAGTCCAATCAGGGAAGTTCCTGTAGCTAAAAAAGACACCTGAAAGAATCATCATGGGCATTACTACTGCATTGATCAAACCATTTCCAACCTGAGTATTGGATGTTCTTGATGAAACCAAAATGGCAATGCCGGTGAAAGCCATATTCCCGGAAACAAATAAAAGAATCAAAGCTCCAATATTTCCCTGAATTTCAATATCAAAATACAACATTGTGAAAACTACCAGCAGCACTGCCTCAAGGCCACTTAGCGTAACCCTGGAGATAAACTGTGCAATTAGAAAGCTGGACTTTCGCATAGGTGTTGCAACCATTCTTCTCAGTAGTTTCTTCATTCTCTTATCAATCAAAGAATAACCAATACCCCACATACAAGACATCATAACATTAAGTGCCATCAGACCTGGGACCAGGAAATCAATATACCGTGTACCAATTTGTGTTAACGGTTGGATGCTGGCTTCATCATTACTAAGATCTTGCTGATTTATGAGACCATGGAGTTGCAAATAAGCCAGTTGTGCTTCAGGATTCAATGGATCAAAATGATACTCCAACGAATCTTTGCGATGGTCAAGAATTAAATTTACTTCACCTCTTTTTAGTTTAATGATAGCTTCATCCCAATTGCTCGGAACAAACTTATAAGTAGTGATTCCCAGCTTATCGTTTCCAAATGTTGCCGTGAAGAGCCCATTTTCATTGACCTTAGTTTTACTTAATAAAGCAGTAATAAAGCTTGGGCCATTATCCGAATCAGTGTTGGCCTGTTCAACATAGGCAACCGTTCTTATCAATTCTCCTTTTTTTGTGAAAGCAGTACCAAGCCCCCAGGCCATTAGGATAGGAAATAGTATGGCCCAGAAAATAATTCCGGGTTCTCTGAAAAACTCTTTGAAGTGTATTTTTATCAGTTCAATTAATTCCTTTAGCATATTTGATTTTTATAAATGCTTATCAAAGATTATAGAAATTCTAAGTAATTTTAATCATTCAGATGTCTTCCCGTCATGGAGATAAAAAGATCATCCAAAGTCATTTTTCTGCATTCCAGAGAAGTGAGGTTTAAATTATTTTGTTTGACCACATCCAAAAACTTCGGCAAATAGCTAACGAGATCTTCCACGATAATTTCGCCGTTAAGATTATCTTCATCATAATCAATCTTGATCACCTTCTCTGTTTTAGGCAAATCATCCTTGCTGATACTTCGATCCAAAGCAAAATCAATTGCCTCCCCTTTTACATGTTTTGAGAGTAATTCATCCAACGTACCCTGAGCCAAGATTTTACCACTGTGCATGATGACGATCTTCTCGCATAAATAGGAGGCCTCCTCCATGTAATGCGTTGTCAGGATCATGGTGGTATTTCGCTCATTTTTGAGTTTCATCAGAATGTCCCATACTTCCCTTCGTGCGGTTGGGTCAAGACCCGTGGTGGGTTCATCAAGGAGCAGAATTTCGGGATCATTTAACAAAGCAATGCCTAGCGCTAATCTTTGTCTTTGGCCACCCGAAAGGTTTACTACCCATGTTTTCTTCTTTTCTTCCAGGTTTACCAGATCCAATATTTCACTCACTTTACCCTTACTCAATCCATAAAAACCTGCAAACAGATTTAAGGTTTCCAGAACGGAGAGCTTATCAATGAACCTTGTTTCTTGTAATGAAAGGCCAATAATCCTATGTAATTCATCTTGATGATGCTTCCAGTTTTTTCCTTTGATGGAGATCTTTCCATGATTTGGTTGTTGGATACCTTCGATCATTTCAACCAAAGTAGTTTTGCCTGCACCATTCGGTCCGAGCAGGGCAACATACTCACCCGCATGGATCTTTAAATCAATTCCATCCACGGCTTTTACCTCTTTGAAATATTTTTTTACTTGTTCTACCGCTATGATAATTTCTTTCTGATTGTTCATCGAAATACTGTTTGGTGGTATGAGAATGTCTGTAGATCGAGGATCACAAACCTAGAAGTTTGCTATCGGACCATTGGTTTTTACCATGAAATTCAGTCGGCTAATATCAGACATTTTCATTTATTTATGAACGAGCCATGAGAAAAAAATATTAATCTTAGTTGGACGGTGAAATATAATGATAAATGAATGCTAGAAGTAAAGCCTCTAAAATCCAAACATAGTATCGATGCATTAATCATCCATACTTCCAAGAGGTAAAGGGAATTGTGTTCAAATGGTGAGGTTAAAATATTATGAATCCTTTGGCTACTTTAATATTTTTTACTGTATAATTTTTCCATTAAATGTATTTGCTTCAATGAATACTGAAATGCATTTCATATTTTGTAATGAATTTCTACTCGATTAAATAGGAAATTAAATTAAGATTCGATGGATGAGTTTATGCAAGCTGCACTGGAACAGGCCAAAAAAAGTTTGAAAGAGGGAGGGATTCCTATTGGCTCGGTATTGGTGAAAAATGGTAGAATTCTAGCCGAAGGACACAATAAGCGAGTACAAGAAAAGAATCCAATTTTACATGGAGAAATGGATTGTTTGAACAATGCAGGAAGGGTGGGAAGCTATAAAGACACCATTATTTATTCTACACTCATGCCTTGCTATATGTGTGCTGGTACCATAGTACAATTTAAAATTCCAAAGGTGATTGTAGGAGAATCACAAACTTTTTCCGGTGCCCGTGAATTTATGGAATCTCATGGCGTGGAAGTGGTTGATATCAATTCCCGGGAGTGTATTGAAATGATGCGGGATTTTATTGCTAAAAATCCTGAATTGTGGAACGAGGATATCGGAGAACTCTAACTAGTCCCCGCTAAAAAAGCCCTCGCTACGGTAATAAGTAGCAAGAATTTAGTATAGAGACTAATAACATATAGGTTTAAGCTCGACAGTTAAACCTTGCTTTCGTAAAATTTAATATCACTATCTTTTTTACTTTATCCTATCACACAAACTTTGCAAGCTTATTGACCCATTCGATTAAAAGCTTGCAAATTTGGTCGTTTTATTTCTCTGAAAAAAAGAAAAAAGCCATAGTAATTTCATCTTGAGTCTTTTATCTAAAATCTTGTCTAAACAAGGCAATGAGCCTTTCTAACAATATCAAATGATACTTTTTTAGAATCCACTAACTATTGTGGATTTCATTTTTCAGATGTTCAAACGATAAAATAAAAAGCATCATCCAAAATGCCATCAAAAAAACTTCTTATCAAAATTGATCAAATATAATTCTGAAGTTGCCCTGGTGATGGCCGTATAAAGCCACCTTAAATACTCTTTATTGATCATGTCTTCTTTCAAATAACCTTGATCAAGGAATACGGCTGGCCATTGCCCTCCTTGTGATTTATGACATGTGAGTGCATAAGCAAATTTGATTTGTAATGCATTGAGATATGGATCGTTTCTCATAGCTTCTATTCTTTTCTTCTTGGAAGGTTCATCCAGATAATCCTCCATGACGCTTTGGTAAAGCTTTCTATTGTCCTCTTCCGAAAGTGATGTGTGATAAGAGTGAAGCGTGTCAAGGAGTACTTTGGCCTGTAAATGATCCTCGTTAGGATAATCAACCAATCTCAATTCCAGTGTGGCGAATCTAAATCCATGCATCTCCTCAAAGGAAACTACCTTCATGATTTCAACGAAATCACCATTGGCCAAGAAACCTACCGGTGAATCAGATGGTAGAAAGAAATAGTTATTTTTTACGATCATCAGGAAATCACCAACTTCAAGCTCATTTTCATAGAAATGAATGGTGCGCCGGATATACTCATTGTACTGTACCGCCGATTTGTTGGAACGACATATTATCACCGTATTTTCTGTTCCAAATTTGTCATAAGCATATCTCAATCCATCTTCCATTTTTTCATTTGGAAGCCGGAATATGTCTGGGAAAGTATTGGTGAAAAATTTAATGGCTATTTGGTTAGCTCTGATTTGATTTCGAATACCTGTTGCATTGAATAAGATCCCCGAGTCCATTTCCTGGCGCATTACTTCAGTCAGCTCTATTTCACTGGTCTTCAATTTGTGATCTGAATTTAATATTGTGGCGTTCAAGCCGGGACTATCAACCTGACCAACAGGTGGTAGTTGTGCGGTATCTCCAATTAAAATTAATTTGTTAGTGCTGTTTTCAAAGACAA
The DNA here is from genome assembly GCA_030442035.1 of Splendidivirga corallicola. Lineage (GTDB taxonomy): Bacteria > Bacteroidota > Bacteroidia > Cytophagales > Cyclobacteriaceae > Splendidivirga > Splendidivirga corallicola. The sequence continues at coordinate 1,121,266 of JAUJEA010000001.1, read as the reverse complement.
AATTGATCAAGTCGGCTAAAAGTCCTTGATTCCCGAAATCCGCATGATTCGAGAGCATAGAAGCCTCGTCTACAATGAAAATGGTGTTTTTGTGATAATTTTTCTGCCTTTTAAAATAAGCTACGGAAGTCTCCGGATCCTGAACCAGCTTATATATGATCTTGTGGATGGTAAAAGCTTTTCTTTCAGCATAATGCGACATCACTTTGGCCGCCCTCCCAGTAGGTGCCAAAAGCATAGACTTGTATTGGTAATACTTTAGGATTTTGACCAATGTGGCCACTACAGTTGTTTTGCCAGTCCCTGCATAACCTTTGATAATGAGCGAGGAACTCGATTCTTTTTTATCCAGGATAAAATTGCCAAGGAGTTCGAAAAGCCTTAATTGTCCGGGAGTGGGATTAAAGGGAAACTTTTTCTTTAAAGCATCAGCCGGTGGTATCAAATAGTCAGCCATTCTTTCCCGGATAATCTTCAGGGTATATGGTGGCCATGGTAGTAGTTGCTTTGGCAATCAGGAAACGCTCCCCATCCTCAATAGACCAAACTTCTGCTTCACAAAAATTCATTCTTTTTCCTGATTTCAGAACGTGACCTATGGCTCTCAGTTTTCTGCCTAATCCAGGCCGGAAATATGAAATTTTCAACTCTGCAGTGACTACATGGCAATTTTCAGGAACCAATGTATAAGCTGCAAAACCAGCTACTATATCAGCTAAAGTCACCGTAACTCCACCATGCACCAATCCTGTTTGCTGATGATGGGCTTCTTTGACCTCCAGCCATCCTTCGGTTCTACCTGCCTCAATTACATCTAACTGAAAACCAACCAATTTCATAAAGTGCTGTCTTTCCAGGAACTTTTCCACACGTACCTTGTAATTGGGATTGACTGCTTGCATACTTTGAATGTTGACGTCTTACTTTAGAGATTTATTGAAGTTTAAACAAAATATTTTTCCAATTGACCAAGTCCATTTTCCAGAATGGTAAAGTTTTCAGGATAATTGTCGAACTGGAGCATTTCTCTCCTGGTTTTGGCCGAGATACTTTTTTCCGGTTTTAACTTAACCCCTGCATTATATATTTCCTGAAATACCATTTCGTGTTTATGCTCATGGGGTATACGAACCACTTCGAAATCTGTGTTGGGGAATTTTTCGACATCAAAAATGCCGGTATTTTCAATGTAAAAATATTTTTCACCGGATTTGAAAAGGAAACCTTCACCCATTCCAAACATTTTTTGTAATTGATATACAGTATTTGTGCGACAGTGTATTACATCCACTTCGTTTTTATCGATAGCAGCTTTAAGCCCATTAATCGAGGCCTTATGGATTGAGGTTCTTTTTTTATGTCCCCAATAAGAAGTGAAAAGATAGAAAGCCAAAATACCCACCAGGATGAAGATCATGGATTTATTCTGCACATTAAAAAATAAATATAAGATCACTGCTACCAATATAATATTGACTGTCAATGTGGTGATGAATACCCGCTTCTGAAATTTGTTTCTTTTTTGTATGATCTTTATTTCTGACTCTAACTGCTCCTTTTCCTTTGCTTTGAGTTTTCTTTGGTATTGTTCAATCATGGTTTAGCTATTTGTTCATGGTAAATTGTCAATTATTTGACCACCATTTTCTGTGAACGGCCATGAGCCAAAAATATATAAACAAAGTGGAAAATTGAATTATAGGATCACAAACTCTATCCTTCTGTTGAGTTGACGATTGGCTTCGGAATCATTGGCAGCAATAGGCTTGTCCTGCCCAAAACCCTTAAATCGTAAACGTTTGGCATTCACTCCCATTTCGATAAGATAATTGTAAACTGCCTTCGCACGGTTTAAGGACAGTGTTTTATTATATTCAGGTGAACCGGTATTATCCGTGTGGCCTCCAATGCCAATATTTACCTCAGGGTTTTCAGCTAAAAATGCTTTTACCTTTTCCAGTTCAGTTGTCGATTTTTCCTTGACTTCATATTTATTCACATCAAAGAAAATATTGTTCAGAACGGTGGCTGTACCTTTTTTTATAGGCTCCAGATAGATATTGATAACAATCGGAGCCAGTTCTTTTTTTTCAATATAGTTGAATGATAAACTCTTAAATAGGTAGCCCTTTTTGTTGACATATAAAGCATACTCTGCTCCTTGAGTAAGAACCATGAGATAACGCCCATTTTGGGCATCTGATGAGACAGAAGATAATAATGTATTATTCCTGAGGTCATAGAGATCAATATTTGCTTCCAAAACATTGCCCGTCTCATTATCATAAACTACACCTTTCACGAAATTACTTCTGTTTTTGATGCGTATTTCTTCCGGCAAAGAGAATTGATTAATACGACTAATGATATTCCCATCATTATCGTAACTTTCATTAGAATAGTAACCATGCAGTCCATCAGCTGTTACAAAGAGAGAAACCTGATCCTCAAAAGTATTGATTGGATATCCAAGGTTTTCCGGGACGTTCCAAAGTTCCTCTTTCAGATTAGATGAAAAAATATCAAAATTTCCAAAACCGGGATGTCCTTTGGAGGCAAAAAATAAGGTTTGCCCATTGACATGTATAAAAGGTGAGACTTCATCCTCCGGCGTGTTAATGGGTTTTCCTAAATTATATGGAACCGACCAGCTGCCATCCTTTACTCGCTCACTGACATAAATATCTCTTTTGCCAATTCCTCCTTTTCTATCTGAGACAAAATAGAGTGTACGGCCATCAGCTGACAGAGAGGGTTGCGATTCCCAATAACGGCTATTTATTCTGCTCCCCATATTTTCTGGTTTGGACCATTTGTCCCCTTCTCTATAACTAATGAACAGGTCGCAGCTGCCATATCCCTTTCTACCAAGGCAAGAAGTGAAAATAATGGTACGGCCGTCTGCTGAGATCGTACAGGTACCCTCGTTTCCATCCGAATTAATATTTTCTGATATAGATTGGGGTTCACCCCAAACGCCGTTTTCATCCCTTTCACATATATAAATATCTTCATCATAAGCCATTGAAAAGCCTTCTTTTCCTGTAAAAAAAAGATATTGCTGGTCAGCTGATAATACAGGAAAATATTGTTGTGGAAGTCTGTTTACTGTTTTGGGAAGTGGGGCAGGCTTAAAATCCAAAGGTTGTTTAATTTTTTCTTCTGCGAAATCTATGTTTTTTAAGATACGTTGAGCTCTTGCCACGATTCTGCTATCAGTTGGATTAAGTTTAAGATAGGTGTTAACACGTTCTTTGGCCTGACCATATTGCCCACTGCCTAAGTCCAATTCCGCAAGAGAAACATGGGCATGCGCAAATAATGGATTATCAGGAGCAATAGCTATGACCTTGTTGAGATGGTAGGTTTCCTCTTTTTTATTTCTTAATAATTGATAAATCTCAGCCGATCTTAAATGCGCTTCAACAAATGCATCATCTTTTTCCAAAGCCTGTTTCAAAAGAGTCAAAGCTTCTCGCAGTTGTCTCCTTACCAAAAAGTTCTCCGATTCATTATAAAGACTTATTGCTTTTTTTGATTTGGTAGTATAGGTCGGGCCTTTTTGACCAAAAAGAGAAGAAATTTGAAATATTAAAAGAAAAACAAAAAAACTATTTCTGAAATGTTTCATGCTTGGATATTTGGCCACATTATTCATTTGAAATATTTGATAAATGTTGAATTTTAAATTAATGCTATTAAGGTAAGCTTTCAGGCATCAGGTCTTAGGTGTCAGGTAATTTTGGCACACTAAAAAACATTATTTAAGCTGAAATCTGATACCTGATGCCTGAAGGCTTTCAAAATATTTCCTTAACTAAATGGCATTGAATTTCAAATTACGATTAGAATACCATACTTCAACACGCTAACACTTTAAAACTTCGATTACTTTACAATATTACTTACTTCAACTTCCGGCCCATCAAACCCTATCATCGCATTCATTAATTTGAAGACTTTAAATTGTCTTAGACTATCCAGTGTAATCTCTTTTTCTTTTATTTTATCCTGTTCAAGTAGTTGTTCCCGCATAGTTCCCTTTAATAAAGGGGTTGTCGGGGTGAGCCAGATCCTACCATCATTGAACGCAATATTACAATAAGAAGTATCCGTAATATATCCATTTTTGACAATCAAAATGTCATCACAATTCTCCTTAAGTTCGAAAAGTGTATTGATACTTTGTCGATTTTGATACTTAAACTTATATTCGATTGTATCATCATGAACGAGTTTCAATGTTTGGATTTCTTTTTTACGATAGGGCTCAAATTCAATTTTTTCGATGGTTTGAGAATAAATGATACGGCATTTATAAACGTTATCAGTGAGCCACTCTGGTAAATGGATAATTTTTTCCAGATCCAGGAAGTCTTTACAGTTGAAAAGGGAGGATCTTGATGTGTGCATTCGCCGGGTATGGTATGGCAAATGGTGGATTGTTCTATTGGAGATTTTAATGGTTTCAATTAACCGGCACATATATTTTATCGATCATTTCCTGGTATTCTGTTTTGGGGTTGCTATTAACAGTGATACCACCACCACTACGAAAGTAATAGTCATCTCCCTGTTTTTCAATATACCTAATCATTACGCCACTATCCAGATCTTTACCATCAAAGTAGCCAAAGACACCTGTAAAATAACCACGTTCCGAATATTCACTTTCCTGAATTATCTCAACTGTCTTTTGCTTGGGTGCCCCACTAATAGAGCCTGCAGGGAGCATAGAAAACAGGATATCGCCTATTCTTTTCGGATAATCTTCAGGTAGATTCCCTTTGATTTCGGAACTTACCTGAAGCAGCTCTTTTTCATTTGTTTTGATCTTGTCAATGTAACGAAATCTTTCCACATGTACTTTGTTGGCCACTCTGCTCAGGTCGTTCCTGATGAGATCTACGATCGTTACATGTTCTGCCAATTCTTTTTTATCGTCCAATATTATTTTTTCGGCGTTAGGCAATCCGGCATCGATTGTCCCTTTCATTGGATACGATGCAATTGTTCCATCCTGAATTTTGATGAAAATTTCCGGGGAAAAAATCAGATATTCTTCATTGATCAACAGCTTGTATTTAGCCTGACTATTGTAAAAAATATCTTTGAGTGTTTTGTTGATGTTGATTTTTGTTTTACAAGTCAAGTTGACCAGGAATGAGTTTCCGTAGGCCAAATGATCACGCACTCTTTTAAATGATTTCTCATATTCCTCGTAAGGTGTGGGGAATTTGCTCAGCGTAACATTTAAAGGCTTTGAGGGATGATAGGCATAATTCCGATAACCATTGATGTCAAATAATATAGGATGCTGTGTCATTTCCCTTATTGGAAAAATGACAGGTTTTTTCATCTCAAAGTCAATAACAAATAAAAAAGGAATACCTTCGGATCCCATATCATTCATGCGTTTCCTGAAGTCTTCTTTATTTGTAATCGTCATTGGGATCAATATTTCAAAGGACCGTATATTATGACTGATTAAGGAATATCCATGTATTTATGTGTCTGCAACGACACCTGCCACTTGGGATTATCTTTAATATAATCAATGATCAATGGCAACATTTTATGTTGTTTGGACCATTCGGGTTGCAGGTAAAGAAGACATTCCTCCCTCATATTTTCTGCAAAGGATTCAGCCCAGGCAAAATCACTTTTGTTGTAAACGACCACTTTTAACTCATTTGCAAAGTCGTAGATCCCAGGCAAAGGTTTTTTGAATTTTTTTGGAGAAAAACATATCCAGTCCCATCGACCACTGAGAGGATGGGCACCGGAGGTCTCAAGGTGCACTTTGAAGCCTTTTAATTGCAACGCTTCAGTCAGTACATCCAGATTATGCATCAGAGGCTCTCCACCCGTAATAACTGCCAAGCGGCAATTACTTTTAGAAGCCTCGGCTACAACATCTTTTATCCTTTGCTTTGGGAATTTAGTGGCATCCCAGGATTCCTTTACATCACACCAGTGGCATCCTACATCACAACCTGCTAGTCTAATGAAATAAGCAGCTTTACCCTGGTGGAAACCCTCTCCCTGAATTGTGTAGAAAGCCTCCATTACGGGAAGCTCGAGGGTGTCGAGAATTGTTTCTGATAATTGTGTTTTCATCTTAATTTTTGTTTGAGCGGGTGATTGAACCGCTTTGTTAATTACAAATTACAAATGACGAATTTCGGACTATGAAATTACGATTGATAACCCAACATAAATCTGTTTAGCACTTTCCAAACTTTAACACTTTTTAAACTTAAGCACTTTTACACGACAGTTATCTGACAACCTTAATACGGACCAAAAGACATCAGAAAGGCTGAAATCTGATGCCTGACACCTCAGTGCTTTTTTTTCATCTTAGCTGCAAGCAAGGTATTGTGTAACAGAGAGGCAATGGTCATAGGCCCAACGCCACCTGGCACCGGTGAAATATAACTTGCTTTTGGCTCTACTTCATCAAATTTTACATCACCTTTTAACCTGAATCCGGATTTTCTTTCAGGAGCTTCTACTCTATGAATACCCACATCCACTACAACTGCACCTTCCTTCACCATATCGGCTGTGACAAATTCAGGTCTTCCAATGGCCACAATCAATATGTCTGCCTGACTAGCAACTTTGGCCAGGTCTTTAGTTCTACTATGTGTTAACGTAACTGTACTGTTTCCTGGTTTTTTATTTCTGGACATCAGCACACTTACAGGAGTGCCTACTGTATGACTTCTGCCAATAACCACGCAATTTTTACCTTCAGTCTCAATGTTATTTCTTTCCAACAATAACATAATACCCTTTGGTGTCGCAGGAACAAAGCCGGGAAGGTCAAGCAACATATTACCCAGGTTCATGGGATGAAAGCCATCTACATCTTTTAAGGGAGAAATAGTGTCCACCACTTTTTGTTCATCAATATGCTTAGGTAAAGGAACCTGTACAATAAAGCCATCGATGTTATCGTCATTATTAAGCTCAATCACTTTGTTCAAGAGCTCCTCTTCTGTAGTGCTTTCTGGTAAATGTATCAGGGTTGAATCAAAACCTGCTTTTTCGCAGGCTTTTACTTTTGCATTTACGTAAGTAACACTGGCTCCGTCATCTCCAACCAAAACAGCTGCCAGGTGTGGTGCTTTTCCTCCGGAAGCTTTTATTTCCGCTACTTCTTGGGTAATGTCGTTGAGAATGTCGCTGGATGTTTTTTTTCCATCAAGTATTTGTGCCATGTTCAAAAAATTAATAGTCTTTAGGTTTATGTTTTCCCTCGCTACAAATCTCCCTGTTTATCGTATTCTCAATTATTAATTCTCAAGTTTTAGCACAGCCATAAAGGCCTCTTGAGGTATTTCAACATTCCCCACCTGTCTCATTCTCTTTTTACCTTTTTTCTGTTTCTCTAACAGTTTCCTCTTCCTGGAGATATCACCACCATAGCATTTTGCTAATACATTTTTCCGAAGTGCCCTTACTGTTTCTCTGGCAATGATTTTTGTGCCAATGGAAGCCTGTATGGCAATTTCAAACATCTGTCTTGGCAACAGCTCTCTTAACTTTTCACAAAGCCTTTTTCCCCATTCATAAGCTTTATCCCGGTGCACTATGGCAGATAGCGCATCTACTCTTTCACCATTCAACATGATATCCAATTTTACCATGTTAGATTGCTTAAAACCAATTAACTCATAATCCAAAGAGGCATATCCTCTGGAGATGGTCTTTAGCTTATCGAAGAAATCAAAGACTATTTCCGATAATGGTAGTTCGAAGGTAAGCTCTACTCTGTCGGCAGTTAAGTACACCTGGTTTTGGATAACACCTCTTTTATCAATACAAAGGGCAATAATAGCCCCAATATATTCAGCCTTGGAAATAATTTGTGCCCGTATAAAGGGTTCTTCTATATGCGAAATTGTATTGGGCTCTGGCATTTCTGATGGTGCATTCACAGGCATCATATCACCTTTGCTTCCTATGGCATGAAATTCCACTGAGGGTACGGTGGTAATGACCGTCATGCCAAATTCCCTTTCAAGGCGTTCCTGGACAATTTCCATATGGAGCATTCCTAAAAATCCGCACCGAAAACCAAATCCCAGGGCAGCGGAAGTTTCAGGCTCCCAAACCAGGGAAGCATCGTTCAATTGTAGTTTTTCCATGGAAGCCCTTAACTCTTCATATTCACTGGTCTCAACCGGATAAATACCAGCAAAGACCATGGGTTTCACATCCTCAAAACCTTTGATAGCTTCTTCAGTAGGGCGTTGAACATGGGTAATTGTATCTCCCACCTTTACTTCTTTCGCAACCTTGATCCCTGAGATCAGATAACCCACATTACCGGTTCCAATTTCATCTTTTGGTTCCTGTTTCAATTTCAGGATACCAATTTCATCGGCGTCATAGGTTTTTCCTGTATTGACAAATTTTACTTTGTCCCCTTTATTGATCCTACCGTTAAAAACCCTGAAATATACCTCAATACCTCGATAGGAATTGAAAACAGAATCAAAGATCATGGCTTGCAACGGAGCCTCGGGATCTCCTTTAGGAGCCGGTACCCTGGTAATGATGGCACTCAAAATATCTTCAATACCAATGCCTTCCTTAGCACTCGCATGGATAATGTCCTCATGATCGCAACCGATGAGATCAACTATTTGATCAGATACTTCCTCCGGCATGGCACCGGGTAGATCGATTTTGTTCAGCACAGGAATGATTTCCAAATCATGTTCCAGCGCTAAATATAAATTGGAGATTGTTTGTGCTTCGATTCCCTGTGAGGCGTCTACAACCAACAAAGCTCCCTCACAGGCAGCTATTGATCTGGAAACCTCGTATGAGAAATCCACATGGCCGGGAGTGTCAATCAAATTAAGTGTATAGCTCTCACCCTCATATTGATAATCCATTTGGATTGCGTGGCTTTTAATTGTTATCCCACGTTCCCTCTCCAAATCCATATCGTCAAGCAGTTGCTCTTGCATCTCTCTTTCGGAAACCGTATCCGTCGATTGCAAAAGCCTGTCGGCTAAAGTACTCTTCCCATGATCGATATGGGCAATGATGCAGAAATTCCTAATTTTTTCCATTCTTCTAAAAAGAGATGCAAAAATAGCAATTATTTGTTAATCGGATAGTGTGTTTAATAGCTAATTAAAAGTGCTGAAGTGTTAAAGTGTTGAGGTGTTGAAGTTTGAAAGGAATAAGGAATTTTAAGCTCATCGTAATTCATAATTTGACATTCGTAATTAATTGATTTTTAACCATATTATCTTTGATTAAGTCATTTCTATAACATTTGGAAAAGATTGTTTAACATAAATTCACGACATTTAAATGTGAACTCAAAAAAATAGTTTATGATCAGATATCTTTTAAAAGCCAATCTAATCCTTGGATACTGTATTTTAATTTTTCTATCCCCGTCCTTTTCACAAACTTCTTCCGAATATCTATTAAAGCCAAAGCAAATCTTTGATGGATATGATTTGCATACTGGTTGGGTAGTCCTAGTGGAAGCTAACCGTATTAAGGCCATAGGGCCTGAAAACTCAATCAAGATTTCGAGGCAAACAAAAACCGTTGATATGCCCGAACATACTTTACTGCCAGGTTTAATTGAAGGGCATGCGCATATACTGCTTCATCCGTACAACGAAACTTCCTGGAATGATCAAGTGCTAAAAGAATCAAGAACTGAAAGAGTGGCAAGGGCCACCGTTCATGCCAAAAAAACCTTGATGGCCGGCTTTACGACGATCAGAGATCTTGGTAGTGAAGGTGCTGATTATGCTGATGTAGGTATTAAAACTTCCATTGAAAAAGGGATCATTCCAGGCCCGAGAATGATTGTAGCAGGAAGGGCCATTGTCGCAACAGGAAGTTATGGCCCAAAAGGTTTCCATCCTGATTTTCAGCCACCTTTGGGTGCAGAACCTGCGGATGGTCAAGACTTGGTGAGAGTAGTCAGGGATCAAATTGGTAAAGGCGCTGATGTTATCAAGGTTTATGCTGATTACAGATGGGGCGCAAATGGAGAGGCAGCGCCAACATTTTCTATTGAGGAGCTGAAACTCATTGTGGAAACCGCTAAAAGTAGTGGAAGACCGGTGGTTGCTCATGCCGGAACTGCCGAGGGCATGAGAAGAGCGATTTTAGCCGGCGTTGAAACCATTGAGCACGGAGATGGAGGAACAAAAGAAGTTTTTGAATTAATGAAAGCGCATCAGGTAGCTTTGTGTGCTACATTAGCTGCCGGAGATGCTATATTACAGTATCGTGGTTGGAAAAAAGGGACAGATCCTGATCCGGAAAGGATAATCAATAAAAAGCGTTCTTTTAAAATGGCTTTGGATGCTGGTGTTACGATATGTGCCGGGGGGGATGTCGGAGTTTTCTCTCATGGAGATAATGTAAGAGAATTAGAAATGATGGTGTCCTACGGTATGAAAACTGGTGATGTTTTGAAGTCTGCAACTTCAGGCAATGCAAAACTTTTTCACATCGATCACAAAGTAGGGAGTATCAAAGAAGGGCTTTTGGCCGATTTAATTGCTGTAAAAGGTGATCCGACCAAAGATATATCTTCATTGAGAAATGTTGCTTTTGTCATGAAGGATGGAATTATTCATAAACAACTAGTAATGAGTAATTAATAATAATTCTATGTCATTTTTTTTGCAACTTCACTTTGTTTTATCTTTGGAAGTAAAACATATTTGAGGTTATTAATCAAATTTTGCGTTTTATGCACATTTTAGGAATCGATATTGGAGGGACAGGGATAAAAGGAGCACCGGTTGATATTGAGAGCGGTAAGTTATTGGATGAAAGACTCAGGATTCCAACACCTCAACCGGCCACCCCTGAGAATGTTATTGAAACAGTGGCAGAAATAGCCAGGTCTTTCAATTGGAAGGAGCCCATTGGATGTGGATTTCCGGCAGCAATTAAAAATGAAACGGTAATGACCGCTTCGAATATTGATAGATCCTGGATTGGACTCAATGCAGGAGAAAAGATTGGCAATCAAGTCAATTGTCCGGTTCACCTAGTTAATGATGTGGATGCTGCCGGGCTAGCTGAGGCGACTTTTGGAGCAGGTAGAGATAAGCAAGGTGTTGTGATAGTAGCTGCTGTCGGGACCGGAATAGGTACTGCTTTGTTCACAGATGGCAAATTAGTGCCAAACACTGAATTAGGGCATATCCTGTTGAATGGCATGGTAGCGGAAAAATACGTTTCCAATGCCGTAAGAAAAAATGAAGAGCTAACGTGGGAAGAATTTGGGAAAAGATTGAATGAATACCTCAATCGACTGGATTTTTTGTTTTGGCCGGACGCAATCATTCTAGGAGGTGGAGCAAGTAAAAAATTTGAATTGTTTAAAGACTATCTGGATCTCGCTGATAAGATAGAACCAGCTATGCTCCTGAACAATGCAGGTATCGTTGGTGCGGCCTTGTCAGCCAAGGAAATAGGAATTGCTTTGAATTATAAATAACAAATTAATTATGAATTTTGAGTTATGAATTCAAAATTCCAACTTTTCTCAAAAGTTGACTAAATGTAGCAGAATTGATCAGCTCCTCCTGAAAAAGTGGTTGAATGGTCTGCCCATTTGCCGATCCTAACTATAGGAATAATAGCAAACCAATAAATTTGACAGTGAGTAGGTTCAATGATTTAGATTTTTTTATTGCAACATCTCATTAATATTCAAAAGTTCGGAGATCACAATTCCCGATATTTTAACTTTTAATAAAACTTAAAGTATTAGAACAATCTTCTTTTAGATGTTATAGAAAGCTCATTGTAGGGTAGGAGTGCTGTCTTTCTTAATCCGTGATTGTTTGGGTCAATGGTCATAATTGCGACCAAAATTTGGGAACTTAATGCAGATGTTTACCTTTATACAAGGAGATTGTTGATATAAAAAACATCTTAAATTTTTTATAGAAAAAAAGAATCCAAATTTGAGTGATTTAAATGTTGTAAAAAGACCCCGCAGGATTTTACCCATCATCATTTTTTCTCAATTTACCGGAACATCTCTATGGTTTGCTACTAATGCTATTATCACCGATATCCAAAATAATTTACAGCTTCCGGAAAGCGCTTTGGGGAATGTCACTTCAGCTGTTCAATTCGGCTTTATTACCGGCACGTTGATATTTGCCTTCCTGGCCATAGCAGACAGATTTTCTCCCAGGAAGGTTTTTCTATGGTCCTCTATTATCGGAGCAGTAGCAAACCTTTCTGTATATTTTTTAGCAACAGATATCTACACTTTACTTGTTTTAAGGTTCGTTACAGGATTTTTTCTGGCAGGAATTTATCCGGTCGGAATGAAAATAGCTGCTGATTGGTTTGAGAAAGGACTTGGTACAGCCTTAGGCTTTTTGGTTGGCGCATTGGTATTTGGTACTGCGTTTCCACATTTTATTAAAGGAAGTATTCAATCATTTTCCTGGGAGAATATTTTATTCGCCACTTCTTTCCTCGCATCTCTTGGCGGTATTATTTTATTCATATTTGTACCTGACGGTCCGTTCAGAAAGCCCGCTTCAAAGTTCAACTTATTAGGGCTTGTAGATATTTTTAAACACAAGGCGCTAAGGCTTGCTGCTTTTGGGTACTTTGGGCACATGTGGGAACTTTATGCTTTTTGGGCTTTTGTTCCGGTGATGATCTCCTACTTTAATGTATTGAACCCTGCAGATAGTCTCAATATTTCCATTTGGTCATTTGTGATCATTGCTATAGGTGGGTTTGGTTGCATGATTGGTGGGAAAATATCATTGCATACAGGAAGCAGAAAGGTAGCAGGGGTGTCCTTATTTGTTTCGGGACTTTGTTGCTTGATTTCTCCTTTTATATTTCAATTGAGTTCAACGTTTTTTTTATTGATATTATTGATTTGGGGAACATTTGTGGTCGCCGATTCTCCTCAATTCTCTACATTGGTCGCCCAAACAGCGCCCAAAGAATCGATTGGTTCGGCTCTTACCATTGTTAATAGTATTGGTTTTGCGATAACCATAGTGAGCATCCAGATTATTAACCAGATCAAGGGAAATTTTGACCAAAGTCTGCTTTATGTGCTATTGTTTATTGGGCCTGCTTTTGGTCTATTATCTCTTATAAAATTGAAAAAAGAACTTTTGATCAGCAAATTTCATTAATCCTTTGGTTGATAAAATTGATGTTAGGACAAAAGACTCATTTCTTGTCTTCATAAAAAAAGAGTCACACTCATTAATAAAAAATAGAACTGCTTTAAATAAATTGAACCGGTGCTATTTTGTGGGCCGTTTTGTTGATAATCTGTTTTTATTATTTAATAATTAATTCATGGAAAAAAAGAAAGTTTTAGTACTTACAGGAGGGGGTGATTGTCCCGGGTTGAATGCCGTTATTCGCGGTGTTGTAAAACGTGCCAAAAGTGAGAGAGGTTGGCAGGTATTAGGTAGTATGGAGGCCTTCAACGGGGTATTGAATGAGCCCATGGAAATTATTAAACTCAACAATAAAAACACAGCCGGGATCCATGTAAAGGGAGGAACAATTCTTAGAACCACTAACAAGGGTAATCCACTTTCTTTTCCCAGGGAAAACCCAGATGGCACCATAGAGAACATAGACCTTACTGATATCTTGATGGAAAGGTTGGATAGCCTGGGAGTCGAAGCTGTCATTAATATTGGTGGTGATGGCTCACAAAGAATCTCTCAGGTACTGTATGAAAAGGGGCTTAATGTTATTGGCGTTCCCAAAACCATTGATAATGATCTATCTCAAACAGATTTTACTTTTGGTTTTAGAACAGCGGTTCAGATTGCGACAGATAGTTTTGATAAGCTGGTCACCACAGCAGAAAGTCATCACAGAGTCATGATAATGGAGGTTATGGGCAGAGATGCCGGCTGGATAGCATTGCACACTGCTTTGGCCGGTGGAGCGGAAATATGTTTGATTCCTGAGATACCTTACGATATCAATAAGGTCTTAGGACATATTAACAGACGATACAAAAAAGGGAAAGGCTTTGTCAACATTGTAATGGCTGAAGGTGCCAGACCAAAGGATGGGGAGGTATATTCCAGGAGTGGTAAGGAAGAAGGCGCTGAGCACATCCGTCTGGGTGGTGTGGCCTACCAATTGTCTCATCAACTCAAAGAGGCCGGTTGTGAAGCTGAAATAAGGGAGACCGTTCTTGGACATACGCAACGTGGAGGGACACCAATTGCTTTCGATCGCCTGTTAGCAACATTGTTTGGCGTAAAAGCTTTTGAAATGGTGCTTGATAAGGAATTTGGAAAAATGGTAGCATATAAAAATAATGGAATAACCAGTGTCTCCTTATTGGAAGCCACCAAGGAATATAATTTTGTGAAAAAGGATTCCTATCTATTAAAAGCTGCAAGGGGTACTGGCATATCGTTTGGGGATTAGTTGGCCTTTTAGAATTTTGAATAGTAATTACAAATGTTGAATTACGGATTACGAAAGCTTCCGGTTGGCTGACCGGAATACTTTGATCTTTTAAAACCTTATCACTTCAATATTCAACAGAATTGCAAATATTTCAATAATGTTTTAACCAAATCCAATAGGAGTTTCTTTTATTTGACACGTTCCCACAGCTCAAAGACTTATTGATTATTCGTTTCTAAAAAGCTTCTGTAAGTTATTGATTTCTCACCTTTTGGGAATGTTCCTGTTAATTTATGTTGAAATCATGATCAGTACAATCGCCTATTTTTTTTATTAGGTAACAATACCGATGTTCAGGATAAATCAAAATTATACATTTGATTGTCAGGTAAATGGCAAGCCTATGTTGTGAATGTCGATACAAGATATATCAGAATCACCAAAGCAGGTTCGGGAGTAAAATTAGGTGAACTTGTTTTATATGCTGAACCTGAATAAAAGAGACCAAGGTTTTAGTTTCGGCTTGTAAGCAGATAACAAGAGGTCTTAAAGCCTTCAATATATATTTTAGTCAAATACTTATCCGATTTAGTATGCCTTCCTCAATTCTTTTGGGGAAGGCTTTTGCTTTGGGATTTGAGACAAAGATCATTACTTTAAAACAGAGAATATTAATTTTAAATTTGAGATCGAACCTTGTCATATAAATACGGCTAATCCATGCAGACCTATATTGCGATGTTAAGAGGAATAAATGTAAGTGGGCAAAAGAAGATCAAAATGGTTGATTTAAGAGCTTACTTGGAGGAACTGAATTTCCTGAATATTCAAACCTATATTCAAAGTGGCAATATAATTTTTGATCATGCACAGGTAGATCCTGGGATATTGGAAGATAACATCAAAGAGAAGGTTTTAGAGAAGTATGGATTTGAGGTGCCTACTACCGTAAAACTGCCTTCGGAATTCAACTATGTACTTAATAATAATCCATTTTTGAAAGAGCATGATATGGATCCAAAACGGATATTTGTGACTTTCCTTTATGAAATTCCTGCGGCCGAATATATTGAAAAGCTAAAAGAAGTGGATTACACTCCTGAGGAGTATATTTTGGATGGGAAAAATATCTTTTTTTTCTCACCACATGGATATGGTAAGGCCAAAATGAGCAATAATTTCTTTGAAAATAAGCTAAAGGTCTTTGCCACAACAAGGAATTGGAGGACCGTGAATAAACTTTATGAAATGGCGAATGAGAAGTAATGATGATTTGAAAGCGCAGTTTCAATAATCATTAAAACAAAACAGCGCTTTAACCCAACTTTTTAACGTTCTTCAATTTATCCTCTTTGTGGAATTACCAGTCAATCGAGGTATTTTTCTTAAATTGAATTATACAAAATGATTGTTTAGTGTAAACCATCCATGAAAATCTTTAGAAAATTGCGTATTGAAGCTGTTCAGCTTGATTCGGCAAAAAGGTACTTGCTTTATGCAGTGGGAGAAATTGTGCTTATTGTGGTGGGGATTCTGATTGCCGTTAATATCAACAATTGGAACGAAAGAAATAAATCTTTAAAGCTTCAGTTAAAAACACTAAAGGAGATAAAAGCCGCACTTTTACTCGATGTTGCGGATTTGAGATTAAATATTGAATTGCATCAGGAAGCCATTCGGGCTTGTGGGGCCTTATTGGAGGTTTTTAAAAAAGATCAAAATTACCATGATACGCTTTCCTATTACTTTGCCAAAGCCTTTTGGTCAAGCAGGTTCATTAGTAAGTCAGGGCCTTATGAAACATTGAAGTCAAGAGGGATAGAATTAATTACTAATGATGATCTAAGAAATGAAATTACCGATGTGTATGACCGCGCTTACGAAAACCTGTTAAAGGTGGAAGGAACCATGGCAGACTATATTCAACATGTTATGCTAAGTTTTAACCCTGATCATTTTGATAAAACAGAAATGTTTAGTGCAACACATCCTGAATCAATAGGGATAATGAAACCGATGGATTTTGAGAAATTAAAGGAAAATAAAAAATATCATCACCTTCTTAGAACCTTCCGGAGCAGCAGTGAGTTATTTGTAACATTCAATTATCAATCTACGATTGAGATGACCGAAAAGTTGATAGCATCGATTGAAAGAGAAATCGCTCAACTAGAATAAATGTACTTGGATCTCAATCCAAAATTAAAACAAATACGTCCATCCTTGACAAAGTACAGCGGAGATAAGGGATGATGGTAGTGGTTTAATTGATTCTAATCTGTCAAAGTAGCATTAATCTGGTTCGGCCAAAACCTTTTAAGAAATATCATTCCTGTCTCAAAGATGCTATCGGGTTAGCTGTAGCTGCTTTGAATGTCTGGGAACCAATGGTCACGATGATTATCGGTGTGAGCAGGATCAATGGCGCAAGAAATATCCAATAGCCAAGCGCTGTTTGGAAAGTATAGTTTTGAAGCCAGTTTGTTAGAACGATATACGAAACCGGTGTGGCGATTACAAATGAAATAATTAGAAGCATTACATAGCTTTTGGAAAATAGTCCTAAAAGGCTTGAAACCGAAGCTCCCAAAACTTTCCTTATCCCTATTTCACCTCTTTTGAGAACAATTGTATAGCGGATTAATCCAAATAGCCCTAAACAGGAAATAAAAACTGCCAATATGGAAGATAACATAAAAATCTTCTCGTAAGATTCCTCTTTAGCATATTGCTGCTCAAAAGATTCGTCCAGGAAATAGTAGTCCATTGGTGAATCCGGGAAGTATTGATTCCATTTATTCTCAATGTTAGCTATGGTGGAGGAAACATTATTTCCATTTATTTTCAAAGACAGATATTTGTATGGGATCCAACTGAAATCCGGTGAGATAAAAATCATAATTGGTGTAAAAGGGTTTTCCAATGATGTCTGATGAAAATTCTTAACAATACCAATGATGGAGAATTTTTTGTCACTGGTTTCAAGATAAACTTCTTGATGAAGTGCTTCGTCGATGCTTTCAAAACCTAAAGATTTTACACTTTCCTCATTCACCAACAAAGCAGTCTCATCAGTAGAAAAGTCCCTGGAAAAATTACGACCTTTGATAATTTCCAAATCATATGTTTCTATATAATCATAATCCGTTCTTAACATTTCATATAGTGCATGCTTTTCACTACCGACTCTTTTATTAGAAAGGAACATGGCCACTTCTTTGCCGGGTACTGCGCTGGAATAGGTAAATGCTTTAATTCCTGAGTGTTGTAGCATTTCATTTTTAAAGTTCTTTATATCAGTGATATAATTTTTCGTGGAGGCAGGTGCATTTATCGTGATTATCTGGTCTATAGAAATGCCAATCTCATGATTTTTCATGAACTGCAACTGCTTATAAATTAGAAATGTTGAACTGATTAAAATGATAGAGGCCATGAATTGAAATGATATTAATATTTTTCTGAGCAGATTTCCCTTCAATGAATTTTTGACTTGCCCTTTTAGTGCATGCACCGGCTTGATTGATGAAAGGACCAGTGCAGGATATATTCCAGAAATAACAATACCCCCAATCAATAAAAGCAATAAGCTGAGCACAATTTTTGGAGTAATTTCAAATGGAATGTTTATGCCTGGTAAGGCCTCGATAAACCAATACCTGGCAAGTATAACCAGCAAAATAGAAATGATCGCCGCTGTTATACTCAATAAGAATGATTCCAATAAAAATTGGAAAATAAGCTTGTGCCTCTCAACGCCAATGGTTTTTCTTATGCCAACTTCCTTAATGCTTTCAATGCTCTTTATTGTGCTGAGGTTGGTGTAATTGATCCAGGCAATAACCATGACTAAAAAAGCCATGATACTCAAAAACCAGACTACCCTTCTGCTACCTTTGATCTCCATTTCTTCCGCCTTCCAGGTATTCAGATGAATATCTTCAATGGGAACAAGTTTTACCCCCCAAGTGACATCTTTTAAAGCATCAAGTGTTTTGTTTTTTTCTGCCAGGTTAGGGAAGTCACTTTCAATATATTGGACATCAGTGGGGGAGTGGAGCGAAACATAAGTATAGGCTTTGTGCAAGTACCAAAAATTATCCATGGCTTTCCAACCACTGGATACAGTTGTCCAGGAAAAAATAATGTCATAATGCAGGTGAGAATTTGAGGGAAAATCCTTGAATATCCCAGTGACCTCACAAGAATATGTATTTTGAACATTACTTATTTTCAGTATTTTACCAATGGGATTTTCATTTCCGAAATATTTCTTTTTATAAGATTCAGAGATGACCACGGTATTCGGCTCCTTCAATGAAAGCTTTGGACTACCTTGTATCATGGGAAAAGAAAACATTTGAAAAAATGACTCATCTGCTGCTACAACATTTCTTTCCCGGTATTTGATGTCCTCAAATTGAACAACCGATTCGCTGTTTCCCAGCCATATTCTTGTTACATCAACAATTTCCGGATATTCATTTTTCATAGCCAATCCATACCCGGTTGAACTTGTTGCCCAGTCATCAGTTAGCTCATTATTCTTGAAAAATTGGCTTTCAATCCGATAGAGATGATCTCCGTTTTTGTGGAAATTGTCATAACTCAATTCAAAGCTCACGAATTGAAAAATGAAAATAAAAACTGCAAGACCCAGCGCCAGTCCAAATATATTGATCAGAGAAAATCCAATGTTCTTGGTTAATTTCCGGAAAGCAATGGTGAAGCTATGTTTAAGCATGTTGATAGTCTTTGTAAGTGACCAATAAAATAGTAGAACTCTTTGGAATTGTTGATTGAGATTTTAAACTAAAAGTAATATATAGAATCAAAAAAAGAATAATTTACAAAAATGTACTTGGGTTGGATTAAATTACGTGTATCATTCCAAATTAATCCGAATTTCAATTTGCATAATTTCTTTAAAAAAGTCATATGTCACTCAAATTTGATTTTATTTTTCTTTTGTTCGGTTTAGTTTTTTTACCAAGTGGGCTAGACATTGGATTTACAAGAAAACCGGCCTTGCTCAATAAGCCAATTCGACCAGGAGCGGATCAGATCGAAAAATATCTACCCTATATAAAAAATAAAAGAGTCGGAATTGTGATGAATCAAACTTCGACTATCGGAAATAAGTTAAGTGTTGATAGTCTGCTTTCTCATGGGGTCCATATTAAGACAATTTTTGGGCCTGAGCATGGTTTTCGGGGAAATGCCAGTAATGGAGCGAAGGTGAGGAATGAGATTGATCCTAACTCTGGTATACCAATTATTTCCCTTTATGGTACAAAAAGAAAGCCTTCTAAAGAAGATCTTGATTCACTTGACATCATGATTTTTGATATTCAAGATGTTGGCTGTCGGTTCTATACAATAATCAATACTCTTTATGAGGTAATGGAATCATGCGCACGGTACAACAAAAGGTTAATAATACTTGATCGTCCCAATCCCAACGGTTATGTTGATGGACCTGTTTTGGATATGAAACTTAAATCAGGTATAGGAAAATTTCCAATCCCTATAACCCACGGAATGACAATAGGAGAATTTGCCCAAATGATCAATGGTGAGGGTTGGCTTACGGATAAAGCAAAATGTGACATTGATATAATAAAGGTAGAAAACTATAGACATGATATGCCTTATATTTTGCCTGTAAGCCCTTCTCCTAACTTAAATACCCAACAATCTGTTTTACTTTATCCCTCACTTTGCTTGTTTGAAGGCACAATTATCAGTCAGGGAAGAGGAACTTTGATGCCATTTACTGTTTTGGGAAATCCATATTTGAACAAGGTTTATGATTTTTCCTTTAAACCTGTAAGCATACCAGGTATGAGTGAAACCCCTTTGCACGAAAATAAGACCTGTTATGGGATAGATCTACGTGATTACGATGCAAAAAAATTGCACAAATCCGGACGAATAAATCTTAGCTGGCTGATTGAAATATATAAGGCTTATCCATTTAAAGAAAAGTTTTTTGATGCTTCACAAAGTAATCAAATTGGAAATTTTGATAAACTTGCAGGGACCACAAACTTGAGAGAGCAAATCATCGATGGTGTTCCTGAAAATGACATTAGAAAAAGTTGGGAGCCACAATTAACTGCTTACAAAGCTATTCGCAAAAAGTATTTGTTGTATCCTTGACACATTGATTATTTTGGATTACTCATTTAGCAATTGAACAAAAATGAAAAAGAACCTGTTGATCTTAATCGTCATATTTAGCTTCAACTCGTCTATAGCCCAACCTAAAATCAGTTTCACCTTTGATGATGGTATGACCAGCGCCAGGCCAGGATATAGTTTTGAGCGATGGAATGAAATGATTTTAGAACACCTGGAGGCATCAGATCTTAAGGCGATTTTTTTTGTAACTGGCTTCAATAAAATAGATGAAAAAGGAAAATACCTTTTAAATAGCTGGGATGAAAAGGGACATAAAATTGCCAACCATACTTTTTCTCATTTAAATTATAATAGCGACAAAACCACGTTTCAAAAGTTTCAATGGGAATTCCTGAAAACAGATTCTATTATCAGCGAATACAATAATTATTTAAGACTGTTTAGGTTCCCCTATCTAAAAGAGGGAAATACCAGACAAAAAATTGATCTGTTCAGGAATTTTCTGAATGAAAAAAAATATAAGAATGGTTATGTTACCATTGATGCTTCGGATTGGTATATTGATAGTCGTTTGGTAAAAAGACTTAGAGAGAGTCGCGGAGCTGATTTAGAGAACTTTAAGAAATTCTATATTGAGCATTTGTTAGAAAGAGCCAGCTACTATGAAAACCTTTCCTATAAGTTAACCGGTCGTCATATAAACCATACTTTACTATTGCATCATAATCTCGCTGCCGCACTTTTTCTGGGTGACCTTATCAAAGCTTTTAAACAAAATGGTTGGGAAGTGATAGATGCTGATAAAGCCTATGACGATCCAATCTTTGACAAGCAACCAGACAATGTTCCGGCGGGCGAAAGCCTTATTTGGGCATTGATCAAAGAAACCGGTAAATTCGATGATCTACTAAGATATCCGGCTGAGGACAGTAGATATGAAAAGGATAAAATGGATAAATTAGGACTTTAACAAATTCAATTTTATTGCTCAAATAATCTAGCATGATTGTGAAGAAATTTCGAGAGCTGGTTTTCTGCTTGTATGTGTTATTGTTTTGCTTACCAGGATATACACAGGATAAAACAATAGCTTTTACTATTGATGACGTGCCCAATACCATCCTATTTGAATCCGAAGACTATTCAGCTACCCTCTTACAAAAGATCGATAGCGCTAATATCCCTGCTGCTATTTTTATCAATGAAGGTTTGATTTTCTCTAATGACAATTATGCAAAAAATATAGATCTGCTGGTGGATTGGTTGGAGCATGAGCAGATTGAATCCGGAAATCATTCTTTTTCACATCTCAATTATACAAACACCAGCTTTTCGGATTTTACAGAAGATATATTAAAAGGGGAAGTGATCACCAGAAAGATATTAGAGAAGCGGAACAAATACCCAAAATATTTCAGGTTTCCATATAACAGTCTTGGGAAAGATAGTATTTCACAAAGGCAGATCGCTGATTTTTTGAATGAAAGAAATTATTATGTGACACCTTTCACGATTGGCAGCTCTGATTATATATATAATGCCCTGTATAAAAGCGCATTGGCAGATGATAATCTTAACAGAGCGGATTCTATTGCACAGCTATATCTGGAACTTACAGAGAAGCTCCTTGATTTTTATGAAAGTTACTTTCAGGAAACAATTCAAAGGAATGTGAGCCATATTTATCTCTGTCACGATAATAAACTCAATGCAGATTATTTTGATGAATTGCTCGGTCTTTTCAGAAACAAGGGGTATTCAATTGTCTCTTTGGACAAAGCCTTGGAAGATCCGATCTACAGCCGTCAAAACTACTATTACGAAAAACATGGAGTTTCCTGGGTTTACAGGTGGATTAAGGACAAAAATCAACGCATGCAGTTAATGCGCAAAGAGCCCTGGGTAGGCAAAGAAGTTTATAACTTATATCAAAACAAAAATTAATCGGGAGAAGTGATAAACTGATATATGTCATTGTTAAAGGTTCCGAATAAAAAGTAATTTGATCGGAATTTAGATTTTTCATGAAAAAGATTGTCCTTCCCATTTTTTTGTTTTTTACGGGTTATGTTTATTCACAGGCACAAAACAATTCCACAGAAAATAAGCTTAAGTTTTCCGGTGATTTTAGGTTTAGAGTAGAACATGATTGGGACTCTAAAAAAGGTGACGGTACCTACAGAGAGGATAGAAGCAGGTTAAGATATCGATTCAGATTTGGTGCACACTATGCACACAACGATTGGGCAAGTTTTGGTGCCCAGATCAGGACAGGGAACCTGAATGATCAACAAGGTCCGCACGTTACATTGGGAGGTAAATCTGGTGAATTCTCTACGGTAGCGCTGGGATTTGAAAAAATTTATTTTGAGGCTCAACATAAATCGTTCAAGGGCTGGATCGGAAAAAATACTTTCCCATTCTTCAAGCAAGATGAATTATTCTGGAATGACAATGTATATCCTGAAGGAGTGGCCATTTCATTTACACATCCGATCAACACAATTTTTTTTAATTCCCTAAACATCAACACCGCGCACTTCATCATTTCATCAAACAACGCAACTTTTGGCCAGGATAGTTATTTTCAGGGATTGCAAATGGTGAATAAGCATTGGGATAACAAAATCATTTTCTTTCCGGGCTTCTATTATTTCAATGCACTTGCAAACATTCCGGATGGAAAAGGATCATTCAATATTAGATATGCTATTCTTCATCTGGGAAGCACTTTTACACTATCAAGCCAGCCTAAAATTGTAGCAGGGATAGATTTTTATAACAACGTTGATGATCTTGGCTCCAACGATTCAATACCCGTCCATTTAAATGATCAGCGTAAGGGTTACGTACTAAATGTCAAAGTAGGAGAACTTAAAGAGAAGGGAGACTGGGCACTACATCTTTATTACGCGCACATTGAGAAATATGCGATAGTTGACTATTTTGCACAAAATGATTGGGGACGATGGGATTATTCCGGACAAGGTGCTTCAGGCTCCCGGTTATCCAATTCAAATGGATTTGAGTTTAGGATCGGTTACGCTCTTGGGGAAAAGTTTAATTTGATTCTGAGAGCCTATACTCTCAGGCAGTTGGTTGCGGAACAAACATTCAAAGAGACAGGCAAACGAATACGTTTGGATCTGAATATAGGATTTTGACCTGTTCAAAGATCAATTGAACTGTTAACCTGATTTCCTATTCAGGAAAACTAAAATCATGGAAATGAAAAAAAGGAAAATGCAGCAGATCAATTTTAACACCATTGACGATTTTCTTGATTTTCTACCGGAGGAGGAGCTTAAGATTGTTGAATTTCTGAGACAAATAATTCTTGATTGCATGCCCGATTGTATTGAGAAACTCTCCTATAACGTTCCGTATTACAGAAGGCATAGCAATGTCTGTTTCATTTGGCCGGCATCCATAAAATGGGGTAATTCCGAAAACAAGGGTGTCAGGTTAGGGTTTACTAATGGGAACTTACTGAGTGACGACATTGACTACCTTGAAAAAGGGGAGAGGAAGCAGGTTTACTGGAAAGATTTTATGAGCTTGAAGGAGATTGACACTGATCTGCTGAAATCATATATTTTTGAAGCATTGGTTGTGGATGAGGAAAGGGCAAAAGCTAAAAATATCAAAAAGCATAAACTAAACTGAATAAATGAAATTTACAGGTACCCAAAAGAAAATGAAGATACAACTCGGAAGAGTTGTGATCCTAGTGGATGACTTCGATCAAGCATTACATTTTTATCAAACAAATTTTTTTTGTCATACGATATTCGATAATACCACACCTGAAGGGAAAAGATATTTACACATAGGTTTTTCAAAAAAAGATAGCATTGGTATTTGGTTCCTGAAAGCCGAATCCGATGAACAAGAGGATAAGGTTGGAAAACAAACGGCCGGACAGCCTACGGTTGTACTCTATACGGAAGATATTGAGAAGCTATATACTCATGTAAAAGGAAATGGGGTCAAAATAGTGGAAAAGTTGGTAGAAGTGCCCGGCAGCAAATTCTTTCATTGCCTTGATCTGTATGGAAACAGGATCACTGTCGTGGAATTGACTTCCTGATATTTTTGAATATCCTTGGAGCGGTTTTCAAAAATTCTGATATATTTGCAAACAAATAATATGAAACAATGATGACTCAGTTCAATAAATCGTCGAAATATATTCTAGTGCAAACATGGCACTTGCATGACCGTTTTATTGAATAGTTCATAAGATATAAATGATTAAGTTCAAAAGCCCGGTCAACGATAATTGACCGGGCTTTTTATTTTAAAGCTCGAAATAGATGAACGCATTTTCCAAAACTGCAAAACTTTATAAGGATTCCTACTCAGGACACCCCAGGGAAGTTTGGGTACTTGCTGCCCTTACACTCATCAACCGGATGGGTACGATGGTGTTACCATTCCTCACGGTGTACCTTACAACGGTTCTTAACTTCCCTCTAAAGCAAGCTGGGATGATTGTTGGTGCCTTCGGTTTTGGTTCATTGATTGGTTCCTATCTGGGTGGGCGCTTTTCGGATCGTTTTGGGGCAAATTTAGTGATCATTAACAGTCTGTTAATTAGTGGGTTCATGCTGATTTCATTACAATTTGCTAAGGACTTTTACAGCCTGTTTGGATTAATTTTTATAACAGCTGCATTTGGTGAGGCTTATAGACCTGCAGTTTCTACAGCGGTAGGCAATTATGTCGATCAGTCCAAAACTGGAAGGACCATGGCACTTTTACGCCTTGCTATAAACCTCGGCATGAGTGCTTCTCCTGCCATTGGGGGATTCGTTGCTGCTTCACTTGGGTACGATTGGCTATTTTGGATTGATGGCTTGACTTGTATGACAGCAGCAGTTTATTTCATTTTTGCTTCCAGAAGCTGGAAGGAAAAGGAGCTAAGCATGGACGAAGTTCCGTCTTTGGAAGGAGAAATTTCCGTGGTGCAACCACAGAAAAATGGATTGTATTTATTGTTCCTGCTCTCAACTTTCATTATGGGTTTTGCTTTTATTCAATGGTTTCACAGTGTACCGGTCTTCATCAAAAGTGAGTGGGGTTTTGATGAACGTTACATTGGTATATTGATGGCAACCAATAGTCTTATTATAACTTTAATAGAGATGCCGGTTATTCATGCCATAGAAGCTGCCAGAAAAATCAGGATCTCCGTTTTGGCTGGGCTGGCGCTGATAGCTATGTCATTCTTACCATTTCTCTTGCCCAAAATGCTGATACTTTGCTTTGTAGCTACATTGCTGCTGACGATGGGTGAAATACTTTATTTCCCATTTAATAACTCAATTGCCCTAAACATGAGTCCAATGTCCAAAAGAGGAGAATATATGTCGTGGTATTGGATGTCATGGTCGTTGGCGCATATTCTGGCACCTACGATTGGATTGGCATTTATCGATCGATTTGGATTCTCCGAATTTTGGGTATTTATTGCATTCTTTGCCTGTTTAGGTTTGTTCATAAATTGGAAAATTTCAGATAAGATTAAGTACTGACGGCGAAGGACTCTTAATCAGGTTTAGTGCTTTTAAGTTAGTATGGGATAATAAGGTATCAGGTTTTAGTACTCAGCTAAGTGGGTTGTGAAAAATCTGACTAATGTCTGAAGCTTGATACTTCACGATTCAACTTGGCATTATAGCATCTGCAATAAATGTTTGAGTAGCTTTTAAAATTAAGTATGAAAAACAAAAGAGAATGCCCTTCCTGTGCCATGGAAGTAGACAAGGGCCTCTATGAATGCCCCGTATGTGGATATGAATTTCCGAGATCCTCTTCATCAATGAAAGGTGTGGCAATAATGCTCGTGATGCTGTTTGTTGCCTGGTTGATTTGGCAGATATTGTGGTAAAAATTTACACAAATTCAAAGCTTTTGAGATTGTTGAGATAATCAAAATCTACTCATGATTAAATAGTAATAACTTTTACTGATGAACCAATTACTCCTATTTTTTATGTGCAAGACAACTTGACAGGGAATCATTTGAGGTATGGATTTTGTTCAATGGTTGATGGTTCTTTACTGAATAAATTTAAATGATATGGATGTTAAAGATTTTAAAAAGGACGTTTTAGATAAAAGCCATGAGCTACCGGTTGTTGTGGATTTTTGGGCACCCTGGTGTGGTCCTTGTCGCTTCCTTGGGCCTGTGATTGAGGAGCTGGCAGCGCAGGGAAAAGATAAATGGATTCTGGCCAAAGTGAATACAGATGAGAATCCTGAATTGATGCAACAATATGGTATAAAAGGAATACCGGCAGTCAAAATGTTCCATCGGGGTGAAGTTACAGCGGAGTTTGTTGGAGCACTCCCAAAACATCAGATAGAGAAGTGGCTTGAGGAATATTTACCCGACGAGCGGAAAGAAGAGTTTGCAAAAATAAAAGGCATACTTGAAGCGGATGGTGTAAATGTTAATTTGAAAGCGCTGGAATCCTTTGTGAAGCTTCATGATGACTTTGACGAGGCAAAAATTTTACTTGCCCAACATAAGGTATTTGATGATCCCCAATTGGCGAGAGTGTTGGTTTCCAATGTTAAAATTGGACATAAGCTTTTTGAGAGGGCGGAGAATGTAAGGCACTTGGTAGATTTGATGGAATGTGCTGAAAATGGAAATCCTGTTTTGAATGAGAAAATTGATCTTGTGAGAAAAGCCCTTCAGGAGGATGATAGAGATATTGCACTAAAATACCTCATAGAAGCGGTTGTCCTTGATAAAAACTACTGTGATGAGCTGCCCAGAAAAGCTACAATTGCATTGTTTGGTATTTTGGGAAAGGAACATGAACTCACCAAAAAATATCGAAGACAATTTGATATGGCTCTTTATTAATTCAACATTTTACCGGAACTTGATATATCAACTTTCGATCACCAACATCCTAAACCATAAAGGGAAATAAAAAAAGGGAGCTTTTGAGCTCCCTGTAATTACCATTTGTGTGGTTTTGATAAGACTAACCTTGTAATCTGTAATATAGAGTGTTGTTGTGATTCATTAAAAAGTCACTTTTAAATAAGAGTTTCTGCAATTTTTCATCTTTGGCATTTTCATTTTCATTCACAGAAACCTCGTAAAGCAACTCATCGTTTTGACCGAATACTTTTATTTGATTTTGGGAGTTGTCTTTGAAGCTCTCAATAATAATTGCTTCTTCATCAAGCGCTTCTCTTATCTCTCCTTCAATTTCGATATATTCACTTTTATTTAATGTATTTTCCTTTTTGGATTTTTCTCTTTCAGTAGAAGCTTTTACATTGGTAGTGACGATGAGGAGGGCGCCCATTAATATGCTTAAGGCAACTATTAATTTTTGGGATATGTTAGTGAAAGTTTTCATTTTTTTATTATTATTTATTTTGAGTTTTGACCTTTGTGCCAACACTAAAGCCAAACCATGTGCCAAAAAAATTAACTATTGATTATCAGATAGTTATAAATAATCCCCTTTAAAAATACAATAAAAAGTGTACGGTATTGATACAAAATTTTTGTATCAATACCGTACACTTTTTTGGTGAAATAAGGAAGAATAATCATATAGTTGATCACTCCAGAATAATCGGCTGATCTGATAGGTTATTTTAAACATTCTCCGGGGATCCTCTTAATTCAGTCAGGTCATACTTAACTGTTTTTATCCGGTTGTTTTTCGGCTCATTATTTCATAATTTGATGTACCACAAACCCTTGCGACATGTCCACTATAATGAAAAGAAGAGATTGGTTGAAATCAGGTGCGATCTTAACCACCGGCTTATTGTTAGGAAGTAAAGAAATTAAAGCGCTAACAATAGAGCCAGGGGCCTATCTACCCACGGGAGAAATCCTTTCTGATGTTGTGTCATCAAAAGACTTAAAAGCACGATTGATGTATAATGAGAACCCTTACGGACCATCTCAAAAAACAAAAGAAGCGTTGATTGGTGTTGCAGGGAATGGGAACAGATACGCTTTTGATCAAGTGAGAGAGTTAAAAAGGATCATTGCACAACATGAGGGACTTGGTGAAGAAAATATTCTGATAGGAGCAGGATCATCTGAGATACTGACAATAGCAGGAGTTGCTTATGGAACGAGTCAGGGAACAGTATTATCTGCTGCGCCTACATTCATGACACTATTAAATACACTCCAAAAAGTTGGCGGGAAATGGCAACAAGTCCCACTTGATGAGCACTATGTGCATGATTTGGACGCCATGAAGAGTACTATTACCCGCGATACTAAACTAGTCTATATTTGTAATCCGGCAAATCCGACCGGCACCATAGTGGATCACAATAAACTAAGAGAATTCTGTCTCGAGGTTTCAAAGAAAACAACCGTTTTTATTGACGAGGCCTACAATGAGTTTTTGCCAAATGCCAAAGAGGCTTCCATGCTTGATCTGGTCAAAAAGGGTCATGATATCATTGTAGCCCGCACTTTTTCCAAAGTATATGGTTTAGCCGGACTAAGGATTGGTTATGCCTTTGCTCAACCGGGAGTAATCGAGCGTTTGTCAAAATTTATTACAAGGTTATCAACCATAAGCAGTACAAGTGTTAAAGCTGCGGAAATTGCTTATGCTGATCAGGCCTTTGTTCAGGATTGTGTGAAGCAAAATGCTGCAGCCAAAGAATATACCTATGGTGTATTAAAGAGACTGGGATATGATTTTGTGCCTTCTCATACGAGTTTTTTTATCTTTCCGATAAAAATGGAAGCGAGGAGTTTTATGGATAAAATGAGGCAACGAGGAGTAGGTATTCGCAGTTGGCAATTTGAGAATAAGAACTGGTGTCGTGTAAGCATAGGTACCATGGAGGAAATGAAGTTGTTCGGCCATGCATTGGAACAAATCAGTTAGTACCTAAATGGATTGTTCCTACACTATTTTTAAATACCTTTCTGATCGTTGCTCATTGGATCGATATTTTATAAGCAGGCTACTACCTGGATTCAAAATTTCCCTCCCCAATCTTTCTAAATAGCTTGATGGAATTCCATGTAACCAATGAAAATAAATTTTATCAACATGAAAACATTTTTACTTTCCCTAATGGTGATTGGCAGTGCTTCTTTTGCTGTTAACGCTACTGATCTTATTGTGGAGAATGTGGTAGTTACCAATTTAGGCGGAACTACCGGAGGGTATTATTTAACTTTCACCGTACATTGGAAAAATGCCTGGCGCAATAAAAAAAATCATGATGCCGCATGGATATTCGCAAAATATGCAACACAATTTGGTTCCAGACATGCAAACCTGTTGACAAACGACTGGAAACTATTAGCAAAACATCCTCAAAATATCCCGGATCCAGGTGTTGACATTGTGGCTGAGGGAACCGGTTTGTTTGTTTATCCCAAAATCGAATATCGTGGTGATGTGTCCTACCGGATCAGGGTATCAATGGATACGGAAAAAGCCCAGCGAATAAATAGGAGTACAACCCGTATCAATGTTCATGGTATAGAAATGGTTTATATCCCGGAAGGATCGTTCACACTCGGTGATCCCGATACTACAGCGCTTCACTTTAATTCGTTTTACAAATCCAATGATAATGGTGATCCTGATGGCTTGATGCAGATAAGCTCGGAGAACCAGGAAATTAAACTTGGTAAGGAAAAAGGTGACCTTTGTTTCAGAAGCAATATTGCGATTTACAATGGGATACCTGAAGGAACTGTACCGGCCACCTTCCCTAAAGGAGTTGCTCCTTTTTATATCATGAAATATGAGATCACACAAGGTCAGTATGCTGCTTTTCTTAATGGTATTGGAAAAAATGCTACCTACTTCCGAGCCAATTTTGGAGGTAAAGATTATTATCAGGGAAGAGGTTCTATTAAATTGAAGGAAGGTAAGTATATAGCCTTGAGCCCTAAAAGGCCCTTAAATTTTGTGAGCTGGGAGGATGGTTTGGCCTATGCTGATTGGGTGGGCCTCAGGCCCATGACTGAATTGGAATTCACCAAAGCTTGTCGTGGACCTGGAAAACCTCAATCTCATGAGTATCCGTGGAATACATCAGACAAAAGTAAAATAGCGAGGATAGTCGATTTAGATGACGACATTAAAATGATAAATGGTTGGACTGAGAACCAGCTGACAGACAATAACCGCGCTGTTTTTGGAGCGTCTTATTATTGGGTAATGGACTTGGCCGGAAGTGTATGGGAAAAGACCATTACCATTGGTCATCCAAAGGGCAGGGCTTTTAGAGGGAGTCACGGAGACGGCCAAATTACTTCTAATGGCGATGCTACCAATGAAGATTGGCCCAGAGGAAACAACGAGGAAGGAGGGTATGGATATAGAGGAGGAGGTTACTATGAACACCATAAACCAGAGGGAGAGTTCAATCCACATAGTCCGATTGCTTACAGAAGGTTTGGTTCCTGGGCTGGTGGCCCCAGATCAATTGCTTATGGATTCAGATGTGTGAGGACTGCCACAAAATGAAAAGACAATACCCTTTAGTAAAGGGAAGTCAGTAAAGAATGGAGCTTTAAAGAGGAATTCGTTAGATTTAAAAGAAGTGTGCAGATCTCTCAGCCAAAATTTATAAATATTGCCCTTAGTCAATTCCAACACTATCAATCTTAAATCTTTACCCAAACATTTAAATACTTAAACACTTAAGCACTCAATCCATCAACCGCCTGTATCATAATAGTTGCCATTTACATATCAGTAATTTTTTTATAAGCAAAGCTCTGTTAAATTTGTTCGTTAATGAACATTATCTTTTTGCTGATCTGTGATGAAATTAATTATTGAAAGGCTATCCAAAACCTATCCTAATGGTACCCAGGCACTAAAAAATGTGAGCTTGGAAATATCCACAGGTATGTTTGGATTATTGGGCCCAAATGGGGCGGGGAAATCTTCTCTTATGCGTACCATAGCTACTTTGCAAGAAGCAGATAGCGGGAGTATTATGCTGGATGACATGAATGTCCTCAAGGAGAAAAAAAGAGTGCGCGAAATCCTGGGCTACCTTCCTCAGGAGTTTGGTGTTTATCCAAAAATGACTGCCGTGGAAATGCTGGATCATTTTGCTCTTCTCAAAGGAATCAGTAAAAAGAATCAAAGAAGGGAATTGGTTGATAATATATTGAACCAGACCAATCTGTACAATGTACGGCATAAAAAACTGGGAAAATTTTCTGGAGGTATGAAACAACGGTTTGGTATCGCACAAGCGCTTTTGGGTGATCCAAAACTTATTATTGTGGATGAACCGACAGCCGGATTGGATCCCGCAGAAAGAAATCGTTTTCACAACTTGCTAAGTGAAATTGGTGAGCATATCATCATTATTTTATCGACACATATTGTGGAAGACGTGAGTGATTTGTGCCAGGAGATGGCTATTATCCATCGTGGAGAAGTGCTGTTGAAAGGAAATCCACTGGAAAGCATGCATGGAATAGAAGGCAAAATTTGGAAAACGGTCATTGACAAACAAGAGCTTCCGGAGTTTTATAAAAAATATAACGTGATATCAACACGCCTGTTCGGTGGGAAGGTTATTGTTAAGGTTTACGATGAGGAAGAGCCGGATGAATTCTTTGATAATGTGCTTCCGGAGTTGGAAGACGTATATTTTTCCACGGTGAAAAAGCATGATAAACTATTGTCAGCAATTTGATTTAACCATAATTGGGTTAATCAATTTTTAGAATAATGCTAGGATCAATATTCCTATTTGAAATCAGGTATCGTTTTAGAAGACC
Source organism: Splendidivirga corallicola (assembly GCA_030442035.1). Taxonomy (GTDB): domain Bacteria; phylum Bacteroidota; class Bacteroidia; order Cytophagales; family Cyclobacteriaceae; genus Splendidivirga; species Splendidivirga corallicola. The sequence goes on along the minus strand of JAUJEA010000001.1, from coordinate 1,088,901 downwards.
TGTGACATATGTCTACTTTGTGTTGCTTGTTCTTATAGGGCTGCTATATGGTAGCGCTATGGGAGGTGCATTCAATGCGGAAATTGCCGGAATACTTACCGGTGGCGGGAAGAACCTGGCCAATTCACCCTACAACCTGCATTTTATCATGTCCTTTTTGTGGATATTTTACGTTTTTTTGGTGGCGGCTATTATGGGAGTGCCAGTATATCGGGATTTTGAACACGGCACACATGCTCTTTTTTTTACAAAGCCTATTTCAAAATTGGATTACCTTGGCGGAAGATTCCTGGGATCTTTTTTTGTAGCGCTTATCATTCTTTCGGGTTTGGCGATCGGCACGCTGATATCAAGTTGGATGCCTTATGTAGATCAGGAAAAATACGGACCTTTTAATCTTTATCACTATATCAAGCCCTATCTCATTTCTATTGTTCCATTTTCCTTTTTTTGTGGCTCGATTTTTTTTGCAACAGTTTCAATCTCAAGGAATCAGATTTTTATCTATCTCAATGCTATCATTATCATAATCCTGCTTTTTCTGGCACAGACTTTATTTAATGAAATCGACAATAAGACCATTGCAAGTCTGCTAGACCCTTCCGGAAATACTGCTTTTACTCATGAAACAGAGTATTGGACAGTCTTTGATAGGAATAGCAGAACAGTTCCATTTACAGGGACGATATTGATTAACATATTGATCTATTTTTCTATATCTGTTACTGTTCTTTTACTGGCCTATCGTCAATTTTCAATGAGCCACATTGGAGGACTTTCAAATGTAAGGGGATTTAGAATCACACCTTCCAAAACTATTGTCAGCACGGTCACTTTCAGAACAATTACTACGCTGAGTGTTTTCAGAGACCTTTCTCTTCGAAATCACATCAGAATGCTATTCTCGCTTGCAAGAAAAGAAGCCTGGAGCATTATAAGCAGTATTGTATTTATTGTCATCGTGATATTTGGATTATTTCTTCTGATTGTTACGCTTAGTAAACAAGGAAGGATTTTTGGAACGCCCACCTTTCCTGTCACTTATCAAATGCTTGAGATACTAACTGGCAATTTTGAAATTTTTATTCTGATCATTATCGGTTTATATGCAGGAGAACTTGTTTGGAAAGAAAGGAGATTTAATGTACACCTGATGCTGGATGCCATGCCAGTACCCAATTGGCTTGCTTATGGTTCCAAACTGATGGCAATGTTCATCATTATATTTCTTTTGATGGGATTGATCATGCTGGTCGGATTGATTACCCAATCCGTTCAAGGATATTTTCGATACGAATTATGGTTATACATCAGAACGCTCTTTGGTTATCGTGTCATAGACTTTTTGCTATTTGCCATAATTGCTTTTCTGGTTCAAATCGTGGTAAACAATAAGTTTTTGGGATATTTCCTGATGATCATTTTATTTCTGGCGCCTAACACTTTACTTCCGTGGATAGGGCTGGAACACAAGCTTTTTAGGTTTGGCTCCGATGTTGGACTTTATTATTCCGATATGAACGGATACGGTCATTTTCCTCTCGGTTTTATCAGTTTCAAATTGTACTGGAGTGCCTTAGGTTTACTTATGATCGTTGCTTCAAAATCTTTTTGGATGAGAGGCGCCGAAATGGAGTGGGTGAATAGAATGAAAAAAGCCAGCCAAAATTTTTCAAAAAACTCATTTATATTGTTTTGTGTTGCATTGACACTTCTTTTGGGTAGTGGTGGATTTATTTACTATAATACCAATATATTAAATGAATATACAACGGGAGAGGAATTGAGAAGACTTCAGGCAGACTATGAAAAGAAATATAAAAAATACGAGTATGCCCCAAAACCGAAAATTACGGCAGTTAATCTGAATATTGAGTTGTATCCGGAAAAACGTAGCTTCAGTGCTCAGGGGACATTCATACTTAAGAATAAAACCTCTCTGGAACTCGATTCCATTCATCTGGACATTAACAATACACTCGACATAAAGAATGTTTCCTTTAACAAGTCTTTTGAACTTCTTGTTTCGGATGAGCCTTTGGGCTACTATATATATAAGTTAAATGAGCCCTTGCTTCCCAGTGATTCCATTGAACTTACATTTGAAGTGAGCCTTGAAAAAAAAGGATTTAGTCATGATAACTTCGAGACGGCTCTGGTGTATAATGGTACTTTTTTGAATAGTTTTTATTTTCCAAAGATTGGCTATCAACCATATGGAGAGCTAATAGATGATGATGTTAGAAAAGAAGAAAATCTTGGCCCAAAGCTGAGAATGGCACCTATAAATGATACGATTGCTGTAAAAAATAATTTCCTGACCAATGATGCTGATTGGATCGATTTTGAAGCAATTGTTGGTACCTCTCAAGACCAGATAGCTATTGTTCCAGGCTATTTACAAAAGGAATGGCGGGAAAATGATCGTCGTTATTTCCATTATAAAATGGATTCCAAAATGTTGAATTTTTACAATGTTATTTCTGCAAAATTCGAAGTATTGAGAGATGAATGGAAATCTGATGATGGCAGAAAAGTGAATTTGGAAATCTATTATCATAAAGGGCATGAATATAATCTCGAACGCATGATGGATGCTATGAAAAAATCATTGACCTACTTCAATGATTATTTTGGGCCCTACCAACATCATCAGCTAAGAATATTGGAATTTCCCAGATATGCTTCCTTTGCACAGTCCTTTGCTAACACAGTTCCCTTTTCTGAGGGCATCGGATTTATCGCGAACGTTGATGAAGAAGATATTGATTATCCTTTTTATGTAACTGCTCATGAAGTAGCGCATCAGTGGTGGGGGCACCAGGTGATAGGGGGTAATGTGCAAGGATCTCATTTCTTGTCGGAAACCATGTCGCAATATGCAGCTATGATGGTCATGGTAAATGAATTTGGTGAGGATCAGATCAAAAAATATCTTCGACATGAAATGAATGAATATCTGACTAAAAGGAGTGGAGAGAGAAAAATGGAGATGCCCGTACTGCTTTCTGAAAATCAGTCATATATTCACTATAACAAGGGATCTGTCCTTATGTATGCATTGAAGGATTATATTGGAGAAGAAAGATTAAATAAGGCTTTAAAGGGCTATATAGAATCGGTCAGGTTTCAGGAACCCCCTTACACTACTGCTAATGAGTGGTTGAGATATATAGATCAAGTCACCCCTGATTCTTTAAAAGAGACGGTACACAATCTGCTGGGCTCTATTGTTATTTATGAAAATAAATTTGCCGATGTATCATTTGAAGAGAGGGATAATCGATTCTTAGTAAAATTAAAATTGGATGCCAAAAAATACCAGGTTGATGGGTTTGGTGAAGAACATGAGATTCCATTGAATGACTACATTGATATTGGGATTTTTTCCAGGAAGAAAATGGATGGTAAATGGCAGGACAGCGTGCTTTATTTCAAGAAACATAAAATTGTATCATCCAATCAGGAAATAGAGATTTGGGTAGAAGAAGAGCCTGACAAAGCCGGGATAGACCCTTATTACAAATTGATTGATAAAAAATCAGAAGATAATACAAAAAGCTTCTGAGATTAATTTATTTTAAAGAGAAACAAAGTATTGGCTCAAAATGCTAAATTGGCACCATACGAATAGCCTTCAATTTCTTTGATACCAATTCCAATCAAAAGACTTATGAATAGGATAAACATTATAAGCTTCTTTTTTCTGATCATATTTTTTTACACTGAAAATGGGTATTCCCAGGAGAGTAACATTACCACTATTTATATGATACGACACGCGGAAAAAGCTTCTGATGGCACAAAAGACCCTGACCTAACTGAAATTGGTCGCAAAAGAGCCAACTTATTTAACAAAATGCTTAGTAACGTTGATATCAGTGCTATCTATTCGACACCTTATAAAAGGACCAGGCAAACAGTAAAACCTCTTGCCGATAGTAAGGGATTGACCATTATAGAGTATGATCCCCGTGCTCCGAAGCTTGAAGAGATACTGGGAAATCATAAAGGTGGATCCATCGTGATTGTCGGCCATTCTAATACCATACCTTTTATGGCTAATCATTTTGTTGCTCAGGAGCAATTCAAACAGCTCGATGATCTGGAATATGATAAACTTTTTATTGTGAATACTTTAGGCATTGGTAAATCAAAAGTGGAAGTACTCAGCTTTTGAATTATTTTTGACCAAACTTTTGTACAATACAACTGATTCAAAGTTCAACCTTATCAATATTGAGTTATAATGGCTCGTACAGGTTTTATACAAAAATTAAAAGATAGATGGCAATTGAAAAGCGGTTTTCAAGTTATCATTGTATTGATTGTTTTTGCCTGTACTGGCTTTACAGTGCTGTTTTTGAAAAGACCTGTGATGCATTTTATAGATGCATCGGAACAGTATGAAATATTGTTTTCAATTATCTATTATATCCTGATCCTTCCTATTTATCAGATACTCTTACTTGGTTATGCTTTTATTTTTGGGCAATTCAAATTCTTTTGGGAATTCGAGAAAAAAATGTTCAGAAGGATGTTTGTCGGAACCAAAAAGTAATGTTTGCCATTTGGCTACAAGCCATTGAGTTTTACCCTTCGGATCTTAAATCTCTTTTCCAGGATCTGCCTTTCATATTCAGATCAAAGACGTTGTCAACACAAAATCCCTCTGGTTAGTCCCCCCCAAAAAAGCCCTCGCTACAGTAATGAGTAGCAAGAATTTAGTATGAAGACTAATAACATATAGGTTTAAGCTTAAGCCCGGCAATTAAACCTTGCTTTTGTAAAACTTAATATCATTATCTTTTTTACCTTGTCCTATCACACAAACTTTGCAAGCTTCTTGATCCATTCAATTAAAAGCTTGCAAATTTGGTCGTTTTATTTCTCTGAAAAAGAGAAAAAAGCCACAGCAATTTTATCTTTCATCTTGAGTCTTTTATCTAAAATCCTGACTAAACAAGGCAATGAGCCTTTCTAAAAAAACAAATGATACTTTTTTAGGATCGACTATTTAGAAGCTGCAATTATCTTGAACAGGATCTGTTTTTGTGTTGTTTATTTTAGTATTTTACTGGTATTGAGATGCCTGATCATCTGACAATAACTCAATTCAAATGGAGCAAGATATCCTGTTCGATCGACCATTAGTTCCTTGATTTGTTTTTTTGTTGAGTTGCTAGTTTTATAAAGAAAATATAGATTAACACTACTATGGAACCTAAATCCAATCCATCAACCGAATTATTAAATCTGGCTAAGAATCATTTTGGTAAGTTGACTGCGAATGGCAAACGTTTATTTGAAGCTGCTACAAAAGGAGAAGTAATAGATTTTGGAGGAGATCCCAAAAGCATGAAGAAAGATGACAAAGTTGAAGATTATACGCTTCAGGCTGAATATATTTCCTGGTTATGCACAGATAAGGCTGCTTCTGCCTATCTGGCCTTCAGCGGACTGAAAATTAAAGGAGCAAAGATTGTTGATTCCTTGAATTTTGATTTTGTAACAATTCATGTGCCCTTGTATTTTGAATATTGTCTGTTTACGAATCATTTGTTACTTCAGCAGGCAAAACTTAAGGGACTCTATTTAACAGGTTCCCATTTATCATACATTGATGCCACAAGGGTAAATATTGAGGGTGATTTATCCATTAATTGGGATGCAGTTGTGGAAACGGGTGCTTCATTTTACGCGGCAAAGATCCAGGGGAATATGGATTGTAGCAATGCCTCGTTTTCTAATAAGGGTGGAAACGCTTTAAATGCAGAAGGAGCGGTGATCGGTGGTAATGTGTTTTTGGGTAACGGATTTAAAGCTGAAGGAGTAGTCCGTTTTTATGGCGCAAAAATTAATGGTGCATTTTCGGGAAACGGAGGTCATTTCCTCAACAAAGATAAATCGGCTATCAATGCCGAAGCTTCAAAGATAGGAGGAGGGGTATTCTTAAACGGAAACTTTAGGGCAGAAGGTGATGTCAGATTATATGGAGTTACTATTGATGGAGTTCTTGATTGTTCCCAAGGGAGTTTTATCAATCCATCCGGTTATGCTATAAATGCTTCTGCCATTACCGTTAAAAGTGATGTTTTTCTAACCAATATTAAATCCGAAGGAGAAATTGGTTTATACGGAGCATCAATTGGTAGCACTTTGGATTGTACAAATGCGGAACTGCTCAATAAGGATGGCAAAGCATTAGAATTAGAAGGAGCCAAAGTGAGTGGCTATATATTCTTTAGTAAAGGATTTAAAGCTGAGGGAGCAATTCGTATGTATGGAACCAATGTAGGAAGGGGGGTGGATTGTGGAAATGGTGAGTTTAGCAATGATCATGGGGAATCATTGAATATGGAAAGGGCAAATATCAATGGTTACGTACTGCTTCGTGATGGTTTTAAGGCTACGGGTTGTGTCAGATTGTACAGAGCTACAATTGGTAGTACCCTGGATTGTTCGGGAGGGCAGTTTTCAGGAAAAAATACCACCGCCCTGGAAGCAACTGGCTCGACAATCAGAGGAGACGTTTTTTTTCGGGAAGGTTTCAAGGCCGATGGAGGAGTGGTACTATATGGTTCAAATATTGATGGTACCATTGATTGTACCAAAGGGGAATTCATTAAAGAATATGGAAATGCCTTTGATATGGAAGGCGCAAAAGTAAATGGTGACGTGTTTCTCAACTTTAAGATAACAGGCAATATTAGAATTAATAGTGCCTCAATTCAAAATTACTTTGTTTACAGGGGTGTGGAAGCTACCAGTGAAACCATACTTGATTTGAGATCATGTAAAATAGGCACACTGTGGGATGAGGAAAGAAGCTGGCCGGATGTGGGAAAATTGTACCTTGATGGATTTACATACGGATCCATTGATTCAAACTCACCATTGGATCATAAAAGCCGGTTGAAGTGGATTAGATTGCAAAAAACAGAACCATTTTCACCACAACCCTATGAGCAGTTGGCGACGGTTTTGCAAGAAAGCGGTCATGAAAATGCGGCCAGACAGGTATTGATTGCCAAACAGCATGATCTGAGAAAGTTTGGGGACCTGACCCTGTTGAATAAATTTGTTAACCTTCTGCTCGGATTGCTTGTTTCCCATGGCTACAAACCACACAGAGCCTTTAGGTTAATGATTGTCTGGATTATTATCGGGGCCTTTGTGTTTGATGCAGGATACTCTCTTAAACTCATCTATCCATCTGATGCTTCCTCTGATGAACTTAAGGATCCCTCAGTGGCATTGATCGTTGCAGAGGAATATCCGGTGTTTAACTCATTTGTTTATTCCATTGATGCTTTTGTTCCCATCGTCAACCTTCATCAGCTCAACTATTGGCTTCCTGATGCGAATAAAGGCTCGGAGATAAATATCTTAGGTGCAAACCTCAAAAAAGGAAGTCTGTTGAGAATTTATTTATGGTTTCATATTGCTTTCGGGTGGATATTTACATCATTCTGGGTTGCTGGTCTGACTGGTTTGGTTAAAAAGGGTTAGCCGGTAATTTGGAATATCTTAAAACTAAAAAAGGTCCTTGTGAGCACAAGGACCTTCTACGGTTATATGAATATTTATTTATTGCCCTTCTTCGATGACAGATTCAGCCAATACGATGATCTGGTTGTTGAGTACTTCAACCGTACCACCATCTACAATAATATTGTGCTCACCATCTGCATCTTTGTAGGACAATTCTCCTTTCGCCAATGAGCTAATTAGAGGAGCGTGATCCTTCAAAACCTGGAATGAACCATTGCTGCCTGGAAATTTAGCCGATTCAACTTCACCTTGATAAACGGTGGCATCGGGAGTGATTATTTCTAGTTGCATATTATTCAATTAAGATATTTTACTGAGCTTCAGCCAATAGTTTCTCTCCTTTTTCAATTGCTTGCTCGATGGTCCCAACAAGGTTAAAAGCAGCTTCAGGAAGGTGATCCAACTCTCCGTCCATGATCATGTTAAAACCTTTGATGGTATCTTTAATATCTACAAGTACTCCGGAAAGACCAGTAAACTGTTCCGCTACATGGAAAGGCTGTGATAAGTATCTTTGTACTCTTCTCGCTCTGTGTACAACTTCTTTATCTTCATCAGATAATTCGTCCATTCCAAGAATCGCAATGATATCCTGAAGTTCTTTATAACGTTGCAAAATCTCTTTTACTTTTTGAGCAGTATTGTAATGATCATCCCCTAATACATCAGCACTCAAAATCCTTGAAGTTGAATCCAGAGGATCCACAGCAGGGTAAATTCCAAGCTCAGAAATCTTACGTGAAAGTACCGTTGTTGCATCCAGGTGAGAGAAAGTAGTTGCTGGAGCAGGGTCGGTCAAGTCATCCGCAGGTACGTAAACCGCTTGTACGGATGTAATGGATCCTTTGTTTGTAGAAGTAATTCTTTCCTGCATAGCACCCATTTCGGTAGCCAAAGTAGGCTGATAACCCACCGCAGAAGGCATACGCCCTAATAGCGCAGATACCTCAGATCCGGCTTGGGTAAATCTAAATATATTATCAATAAAGAATAGGATATCTCTACCTTGTCCTTCGCCATCACCATCCCGGAAGTATTCCGCAACGGTCAATCCTGAAAGTGCCACTCTGGCACGTGCTCCGGGAGGTTCATTCATCTGTCCGAAAACCAAAGTTGCCTGAGATTTTGCCAACTCATCTTCATCTACCTTTGAGAGATCCCAGTTACCTTCTTCCATGGATTTGAAAAACTCATCTCCATATTTGATAACACCTGATTCGATCATTTCCCGAAGCAAATCGTTTCCTTCCCTGGTTCTTTCACCAACACCGGCAAATACTGATAGTCCGGAGTAAGCCTTGGCAATGTTGTTGATCAATTCCATGATCAATACGGTTTTACCTACACCGGCACCACCGAACAATCCAATTTTTCCCCCTTTTACATATGGCTCAAGTAGGTCAATTACTTTAATACCAGTAAACAAAACCTCTGTAGAAGTAGACAATTCTTCAAATTTAGGCGCCTGTCGGTGGATTGGAAGTCCGCCGTTCACTTTGGGCTGCTTAATACCATCAATTGCCTCACCCACAACGTTGAATAGTCTTCCCTTGATGGCTTCTCCAGCAGGCATTTTAATTGGAGATCCCGAATCAATCACCTCCATACCTCTTGTTAAACCTTCAGAGCTATCCATTGCAATGGTTCTTACTCTATCTTCGCCCAGGTGTTGCTGACACTCTAGAACGATTTTTTGACCGTTTTCCTTGGTTACCGTCAGTGCATCTAAAATATTAGGAAGAGAATCCTCTGTATCAAAACTAACATCTACAACTGGACCGATTACCTGGGTAATTTTACCTTTTTTAGCCATTTTTTATTGTTTATTCCTAAGAATTAGCATGTATGAAATTTTCGACTGCAAAACTAATCGATAAATTAATTAAACCAAAGCTAAAGGTTAAAATTAATGACATGGAATATGTCTTGAAGATTAGCTAATTAAAGATGTATGAACTATTATCACATCGGGTAGAAAATCAATCGAATTCATTGGTAGATTATCGCTACGCTTAACCTACGAACAAGGGGGAGATCGATGGTTTGAGAAGATACAAACCATGGTTTTTTGGACAAATATCATCAATAATCCCCTTAACACTTTTTAAACTTTAACACCTCAAAACTTCAACACTACCTCCCGGATGCTTTGTGTTTGCCCAAAGCACCTGTTGATCCATTATCTCAATATTAAACTATGAAAGACAACATCATCAATAATTCCTTTAACACTTCTTAAACTTCAACACCTCAACACTCTATTTTAGCGTTTCTGAACTTTCAATTTCAGCAGGACAGTATTTTCATAACGTTTGCATTAAGGCTCCAACATAATTCTGAAAGTGGTGCCAACTCCTACCTCCGATGATTTTACATATATTTTGCCCTTATGGTAATTTTCGATAATTCTTTTGACAAGAGTAAGCCCCAAACCCCAACCTCTTTTCTTGGTGGTAAATCCGGGATGGAAAAGTCGTTTGATATTGCCTTTTGCAATACCTTTACCGGAGTCCTTAATATCAATGATCACTCGACCTTCATTGGCTTTAATGATATGAATATCAATGGTCCCTACACCACTCATGGCATCTACCGCATTTTTGCAGATATTCTCAATAACCCACTCAAATAGAGGGCGGTTAATGCCAGCATAGGTCTCCTCAGTCACAGCGGTTACATTGATTGTTACCTTACTGGAAATTCTTGATTGAAGGTAATTTACTGTGCTTTTTATTACATCATAAATATTTTCCTCTTCTATGATCGGTACGGATCCAATATTCGAGAAGCGGGAAGTGATCATCTCAAGGCGCCTGATATCTTTGTCAAGTTCAAGAATAACCTCTTTATCCTTTGTATCAGGATCGGTTTTGAAATATTCGGACCAGGCCATCAACGATGACAAAGGTGTTCCTAATTGATGCGCTGTTTCTTTGGCCAGACCGACCCAAACGCGATTCTGCTCTGCAGTTTTTGAATAGCTGAAGATGATAAATACAATAAGGCCAAAGGCAAATATGACAGAGAGTTGAACATAGGGATAGTATTGCAACTGCCTTAGTAAATCAGAGTTTCTGTAATAAACATATTGATAACCAGTGACTTCTCCTGTTTCGGAATTTCTGAAGGTAACAAGAATAGGCTCATATTCCCGTTCCATAGTTTGGAGCTCCCTTTCTAATAGAAGTTGTATTTCTCGCTCCTCTGCGTTCTCATTGATCTTCACATTTTTACTTTGGACAGGCTTTTTGTCAGAATCAGTCAATACCAGGGGTATCGAGTTGTTGGCTGCTATGATCTCTTCGAATACAACAGGGATATCATCATCAACGTCAGCATTGATCACGTATTCCAAGGTGTTTGCGAAGAGTTCGACTGAATTTTGCTCTCTTTTTTTGAATACCTCTACAATCCTATTGGTATAAAAAATAGATACACTACTGATAATACCTGCAATTGCTAATACGATCCATCTTAACTTCGCCTGACTTTGATAAATACCAATATTTTCTTCTTCTCTCATGGACGATTCGTAAATCTAGGTAAATATATGGTTATGGATCGAAGCACAAAAACAGAAGGATTCACTAGAAAAATTTTTTAAGAAAACGAAAAAACAAGGTCAATACGATGCTAGCCAGGATCATTGTGGTAATTGGGAAATAAAAGCGAAAGTTCTCTTTTTCAATTCGTATATCACCAGGCAATTTGCCAATCCAACCCAATTTGTCATGAAAGAAATAGACCATGATTCCAATTATAACAATAATACTCCCAATGATAATGATATATTTACCGATTTCGTTTCCCATGGTACCTGTAAATTAATTAGTCTACGCCCAATGTGCAATCCATTAACATGGGAAATGCTATGTTTCTTTGATTAAATCCGAGTTATGCTAAAATCTGCAAGGTTATCACGATTGTTTTTATGGATTTAATTTCTCATAAAAAACCATCTTGCCAGGGTTCGATAATTAACTTTTGACCCATGCATCAAGATACCCACGCGGTAGACTCTTCCTGCCACCCATGTAGCTAACAGGAAAAAGGTGACCAGTAAAAACATTGACAGGAACAATTCCCAGGCTGGTATATCAAATGGCAATCGGATCATCATAACTACCGGAGAAGTAAGTGGGATCATAGAAAGCCAAAAAGCCAGGCTGCTGTTTGGTTCTTGTATAATGGCACCACTTATGGATATGGAAATGATCAGAGGCAAGATCAAAGGAAACATGAACTGTTGCGAATCCGATTCGTGATCAATTGCTGATCCTATCATGGCAAACAGGGCTGCATAAATAAAATAACCTCCCAAAAAATAGAAGATGAACGAGAAGAATATTTTGGCAATTGGAATGGTTTTAATGTTATGCATAGCCTTGTCAATAGCCTGAATTTTTCCTTTTTCACTGTCAGGAAGCTGGGCCATAATCTCCTGGACTTGTTCAGGATTTTGCATCATGGACATATCGTAATTGAAAAAACTCAAAACTGACACTCCCACTACCAATGTTAAAATGATCCAAAGCAAAAACTGAGTTAAGCCCACACCTGCTACTCCAATTATTTTTCCCATCATAAGCTGAAAGGGTTTGACAGATGAAACAATTACCTCAACGATCCGGCTGGTTTTTTCTTCCATCACACTACGCATTACCTGAGCACCGTAAAAGAATAAAAAGAAATACAATATAATGGCTGAAAAAATGCCAACTACGGTAGCTACACCTGAATTACTCTCTTTTTCACCGTCTTCTCCCAAGTTGATGGTCTGGATATCAACAAATGTTTTCAAGCGCTCAAGCATTGCTTTATCGATCCCTGATTCTCTAAGTTTGATATCTTCAATCTGATCTTTTATGGCATTTTCCAAAGTGGATTCCAAACTAACACTTGGATTGCTCCATGAAAAAAATGTAATTCCTTTGGGGTCATCCAAATCCAATTTTGGAACATATAAGATTCCAAAGTGATCATTGTTTTTTAATCCTTCCTTGGCCTCATTGATATTGTTGTTTATAAAGTTAAAGGTTAGGTTTTTTTTGTTACGAAACTTATCTTTAAACAGACCGCTTTCATCAACAACTTCAATGACTTTTTGTTCCGTATCTCCCTGAACTGCCAACCAAATCGGCACAACCCAAATTGTTCCCATGAATACAGGGGCAAGCAAAGTCATGATGATAAATGATTTCTTTCGTACCCTGGTGAGGTACTCTCTTCTGATAATCAGTAAAATTTTATTCATGACCTCCCGCTTTTACCTTAGTAATAAAAATATCATTGATACTTGGAATCTTTTCCGTGAAAGAATAGATCTCCACTTCTTTGATAAGGTTTTTTATCAGATCGTTGGGTGTTTTACCATTTTGCAATTTGATTGTTGATACGAAATGGTCTTCTTCAATTACTTCCTTTGATAGTAACTCAAAATCACTTGATAGTTGTGTTAAATCTTGCAAGTGCTGTACTATAAAAGTATTGGATCTGAAATCCTCCTTAATCTGCTTCTTAGGTCCGTCCAATATCTTTTGTGATTTATGGAGTAGAGCAATATCATCACATAACTCCTCAACGGATTCCATTCTATGTGTCGAAAAAATAATGGTACTGCCGTTTTCTTTCAATTCGAGAATCTCATCTTTAATGATATTGGCATTGATGGGGTCGAATCCGGAAAACGGTTCGTCCAAAATAACCAGCTCCGGCTCATGAAGAACTGTTACAATGAATTGTATTTTTTGCTGCATTCCTTTTGACAGATCTTCTACTTTCTTTCCCCACCAATCGGTTATGTCAAATTTTTTAAACCAATGTTTGATTTTGTCCTTAGCAGCCTTCCTTGTCAGACCTTTCAGTTGTGCAAAGTATAAAAGCTGTTCACCAACTCTCATCTTTTTATACAAGCCCCTTTCTTCCGGTAGATAACCTATATTGCCGATATGTTTGGGGGATAGCTTTTCACCATTAATTAAAATCTCTCCCGAGTCATGATCAATGATCTGTGTTATGATCCTGATTAAAGTAGTTTTTCCAGCGCCATTGGGGCCCAGCAACCCAAAAATGGATTGCTTTGGGATGCTTATGCTCACATTCTTCAGGGCAACATGCTCGGCATAACTTTTATTGATATTGTTTGCTGTTAATATTTCCAAATCTCATAGATTTTCTTGTCCCAAATCTAATGTTTAATGCAGATTGGTACCATGAAAAAATTACGAATGGTTAAAAACAGGTTTGGATAAGGTGATATGAAGATGAATTAAATGGAACCTTTGGAAGGTTGAACTATTTAAGTTGACAAGTTCAAATTCAACAGCGCAATTATGCAGCTATAAATTCAATGATTTTTAAATGAAAGGTCCTGATTATTTGAGGGAGATAGCTTATTTGAATCGGATATTGCCCATGGCAACATCCACATTGAAAGTTAACAGATTGGGTGCGTCTTCGCTGTAGCCTTTGTTTACAAATACATTTTTTCGGATCTCTTTGAAATGCCTGTTAAGTTTCACTCTGCATAAAAGAGAGTTATTTACATGGACAATAACCGGAACTTCCTGGTCTTCCAAAATAATTTCTAACGTACCGGCTCCGACACTTGCTGTAACATCCGTTTTTATAAGGGATTCACCTGAAAAATTCAATGTTAGATTACCAAAGCCGACATCTGCTATCACATTTTTTGCTTTCGACAAATTGAGTCTTTTTACATCCAATGATCCCATATCCACTTTTACAGCAAAAGTATCCATTTCAATGGTATTTGGTTTTTCGTTTTGATAGCCTACTTTGACATCAGCGCTTCCGGTATTGATCTTTAGTTTTTCAATGGGAAGGCCAGAAAGATCGGCAAATGCATTACCAACTCCATAGCTTAGATCTAGTATGAAAGGTTTATCATGTGACAGATAAATGTTGCACTTGTTTTCCAAATCACTATAAGAACCTCCAAAAACTTTACTGGAAACAGACTGGTTATCTTTAAGGTCCATTTTTACAAACTGCTGCCTTTCTTCCAATCTTGATTCATAGACCGGATTATAATTTTCGTCTTCTGATTTGCAGTAAATTGTAACTAATTTAGGATGATGGGTTGGTCTTATTTGGCAGGTTCCTGAGGAAGCTGAAAGGACAAAGCACAATTTGTCGAAATTTTCCGAAGCCTCAACTGTATATCTTTTTTTAAATTGAGCACTAGAAAAATCCATACCAACTAAATAGATGGTAACCAATAGAATACTTATCCTCCACATGCCACTTATTTACGATAATTCAACCGTTGAGTTGCGAAATGTATGGAAATATGAATAAAAAAGGTGGTTTTTATATAAAACCACCTGATTATTATAGTTTTAGTGCAGTAAATCAAAAGAAATCCTTCATTTTGTCGAAGAAGCTTCTTTCTCCTTTAGCCGGATTCGGTTTGAAATTGGGAGCGTTCCTTAATCCCTCTAAAATTTCTCTTTCTTCCTTCGTCAATTCCTTTGGAGTCCAAACGTTCACGTGAATGAGCTGATCTCCCTTTCCATATCCATTGATATCTCTAATGCCTTTTCCTCTTAATCTCAATATTTTTCCGCTCTGGGTGCCGGGTTCAAGCTTAATTTTCACTTTACCATCGATGGTTGGAACTTCCACGGTTGTCCCTAATGCCGCATCTATGAAACTTGTGTAAAGTTCATAAATGATGTTGTTGCCATCCCTTTTTAAAAGTTCATCTTCAATTTCTTCGATGACAATAAGCAAATCTCCAGGCGCCCCTCCATTAGGTGCAGCATTTCCCTTGCCAGACATCGATAATTGCATTCCTTCGGAAACGCCGGCGGGTATCTTAATTGGAATAACTTCTTCTTTATGTTCCAGGCCAGAACTATCCACGCCTGGAGGCCTTTTGTCAATCATTTGTCCTGATCCGCTACAGGTTGGGCAGGTACTTGTTGAAACCATTTGGCCCAGCATTGTATTAACTACTTTTCTCACTTGACCGGTTCCCTGACATGTATGACAGGTTTTAAAGGTGACCCCATTTGCCGGAACAAGGCGGCTTACCTTAATTTTCTTTTCAACACCATTGGCCAATTCACTCAATGTCAATTTGAGTTTAATTCTCAAATTGGAGCCTCTGCGGGCTCTTCTTCCCCTTCCACCACCAAAAAAGCTGTCAAAAGGACTTCCTCCTTCTCCGAAAATATCACTAAACTGCGAGAAGATGTCCTCCATACTCATACCTCCGCCGCCAAAGCCACCGTTCATGCCGGAGTGTCCGAACTGATCATAGCGCTGTTTTTTCTCAGGGCTGCTTAGCACTTCATATGCCTCAGCAGCTTCTTTGAATTTTTCTTCAGCCTCAGGATTGTCCGGATTTTTATCGGGATGATATTTAATGGCAATTTTTCTATATGCCTTTTTTATCTCATCCTGACCAGCGGATTTGTCAACTCCGAGTACTTCGTAATAGTCTCTTTTTGCCATATTATGATCCTATAACAACTTTTGCGAATCGTATAACCTTTTCTCCCAGGTAATAGCCTTTCTCAATGACGTCAACCACTTTACCTTTGAGTTTTTTGCTAGGAGCAGGTATCTGAGTAATGGCTTCATGTAGCTCTGCATCAAATTCAACTCCTTGTTTGTGATCCATAGTTTTCAGGCCCTTTTGCTCCAATATATTTTTGAATTTATTGTATATCAGCTGATAACCCTCTTCCATGGCTTTTGCATCTGCCTTTTTGTTTTCCTGATTTTGTGCCCTCTCAAAATCATCCAGGATCGGTAACAAATTTACGATCAGTTCTTCGCTGGCAGTGCTGATCAATTCTAACCTCTCCTTAGCCGTTCTTCTTCTGTAGTTTTCAAACTCTGAATATATTCTTAGGTATTTGTCTTTTGATTCGGTCAATTCGACCTGAAGTTTTTCTGCTTCGGAAAGCTCTTCTTCAATCTCTTCCTCCTTGTTTTCTTCCTCTTTTTCTATTTGTGAAGATGCTTTCTGCTCCTGTTCCTGACCCTCAATAGTGTCTTCAGTGCCGTTCATTTGCTCTTTATCTTCCAAATTCTCCTTTTTCATTTTCGGTATCTTTAGGTAACAACTTAGTTACATTCAATTAACTCAAACAAGCGTTGCTATTGCAAAATAATTGTTAGCTCAAAATTAATTTTACATGGTTATTTGAAGCCACTCCGTCAATTTTTTTGCCAATGTTCATAATTATGACAATATGGCGCATTCTGACAATAATAATCAATCGGTTATATCATTAATGGCTTTCCATACGGAATCTTTTAGCGTCTGTAATCCAAATCCCGTGATTGAAGATACAAACAGGCAAGGCACATTTTCCGGTAGTTCATTTGATAACTCATCCATAAGTTCCTGATCCAGCATGTCCGATTTGGAAATGGCCAATATCCTTTTTTTATCTAACAATTCCGGATTATGTTTTCTTAATTCATTCAACAAAATGTTGTATTCATGTTTAACATCCTTTGAATCAGCAGGGACCAGAAAAAGAAGAATGGAATTTCTCTCAATATGTCTCAAAAATCTGGTACCTAATCCTTTACCCTCAGCAGCTCCTTCAATGATTCCCGGTATATCAGCCATTACAAATGATTTGTGATCATAATAGTCTACCACACCTAAATTCGGAACGAGTGTCGTAAAAGCATAATCGGCAATTTCAGGTTTAGCAGCAGAAACAACCGAAAGCAATGTTGACTTACCGGCATTTGGAAAACCCACTAACCCAACATCCGCCAATAATTTTAATTCAAGACCAATGATTTCCTCAATTCCGGGAATCCCTTCCTGAGCATATCTGGGGGTTTGATTTGTAGCAGTTTTAAAATTTTCATTGCCCAGTCCACCTTTCCCGCCAGGTAAAATTATTGCTTCCTGGCCATCCTCAGTGATTTCGGCTCGAATTTCCTCTGTCTCAGCATTGCGAGCGACTGTCCCCAACGGCACTTCAAGAACAATATCTTCGCCATCCGCGCCTGATCTTCTTCCACCTTCACCAGGTTTACCATTACCTGCATGAACATGTTTCTGATAGCGAAGATGCAAAAGGGTCCATAGTTGTTTATTACCTCGGAGAACTATATGCCCACCTCTTCCGCCATTACCGCCATCCGGGCCTCCTTTAGGGACGTGTTTTTCCCGACGGAAATGAACAGCGCCAGGGCCACCATGTCCCGATCGCATATAAATTCTAACATGGTCTATGAAATTCGAAGAGGCCAACTTGTTATTAAATTTAATCTGATATTTCTAAACAAGAAAAGCTAATGAAACCATTAGCTTTTCCGGAATTTTTTATCTGTCCGGAGGATTTAATAAGTGTTAATTACTTCGCAGATATTATCAAATATTTCACTGATTTGACCTACTCCGTTGATTTTAGTGAATTTCTCCTGACCGTTATAATAGTTTGCTACGGGAAGAGTTTCATCCAAATATACTTTTACTCTATTCTCAATTTTTTGGATGTCCTGATCATCCACTCTGCCCGAAGTCTTGCCCCTCTCTAACAATCTTGTTTTTAACTCATCTTCCGGAACATCAAGGGCTATCATGCCCAGGATAGGGGTCTTTTTTTCTTCCAGTAATCTATCCAAAGCTTCGGCTTGTGCAACGGTTCGTGGGAAGCCGTCAAAAATAAATCCCGTGGATGTATTATTTTCTTTTATTTTCTCATCCACCATACCAATTACAACGTCATCCGGAACTAGATTACCTTCATCCATATATTTTTGGGCCAACCTGCCAAGTTCGGTTCCCTCACTAAGATGCTTTCTGAATAGATCACCGGTAGAAATATGGGTAAGGTTATATTTCTCGATAATTTTCTCGCTTTGAGTCCCTTTTCCTGCTCCCGGAGGTCCAAATAATACAATGTTAAGCATATTCAATTGTTTATGTTTGCTATTAGGCGGGTCAAAGATAAATGATTTTGATGCTTATCCTAAATTGCGTTTAAAAATTAGATTAATTTACCAATTGATAGATATCCTCTTGATTTCTACCATATCCGTCATAATCCAGACCATAACCCACTACAAATTTATTAGGAATTTCAAACCCAACATATTTAATAGCTAATTCATGTTTTAAAACATCAGGCTTGAAAAGAAGGGTGGCTACTTCAATAGATTGAGGCCCTAACTCTTTAAATTCACTGATTAAGTGATTCAGGGTATTGCCTGTATCCACAATATCTTCTACAATAATCAGATTTCTCTTAAAAATATTTTCCTGGAGTCCAATGAGCTCTTTGATATTACCCGTACTTTGTGTCGCTTCGTATGATGTTACCTTGATAAAGGTTATTTCAGACCTGACATCCACTTTTTTCATTAAATCCGAAGCAAACATGAAGGATCCATTCATTATAGCGACAAATAGAGGATTTTTGTCTTTGTAATGTTCGTTAATAGCCTGTGCTATTTCTCCAATTCTGCTTGAGATCTTGTCTCTGTCAATGTATAATTTAAATTCCTTATCCTCTATTTTCATTTGCTAAATTGATCCATACTAAAATTCTACAGGCAACTCCCTTAATATCGGTCACTTGCAGATAAAAGTTCCAAATGAAGCGTGTTCAAACGCTACTCCATGCAAAATGGCTGGCAAATATAATATTAATTTCTTTAGGACAAATGTTCTTCTATGAAGAAAGTTTGGAGAGAAATGTAAATTTCTCCTGCTTTAATGTCTTTAAAATCAACAACCTATAATTCTTTCATCAAAATTTTATAGAGACTAATCATAGCATTAATGTCCTGTTTATGAACCTTTTCATTTGGTGAATGAACATGATCTTCAGGAGCTCCGATAAAACACCAATCTATGGGATAGGGTGAGAGCTGAATTTCTCTTCCATCACTGGAACCGGAGCCTTCGACCTCCAACTGGAATGGTATCTGAGATGATTGTGCTTTGCTTATAATTTTTTCAATGAATGCTCGCCTTGGAATATTTCTGTCACGCATGGATATTACCACACCTTCTCCATGTTTTACACCATCCGTTATCCAGGTAATATCAGATATCAGTGCCTGGCGGATCTTATAATTTTCATGGATATATTTAATAAGAAAAGGTACAGAGCCACCCCCATGTTCCTCCCAACAGGAAAATACGATGAGACCATCTTCCAAAGTTTCGGTAAGTTGAAGTGTATTGTATATACCCAAACGATTATCCAAATAACAGGATTGAATGTAATCTTTGGTTTCCCTGAAATTGCATTTAAATATGAGTTCTGTTCCTACTTTGATTGGCCTGCCAAACTTATAACTTAGCTGATTTTCATCATTTACTTCAAGTTTACATTCAATGGGGCCAAGCACATCTTCTCCAATAAGTTCATATCCGCTTTTTACATCCGGCCCTCCAATAGGGACAAGTTGATTTTCATACCTGACAGTAAACCCTATACTATCCATATGAGCAAACACAGCTGTTCTTGGGTCCCCAAACTTTAAAATCAAACAATCCTGAAGATCATTTCCATGAATTATTTCCGGTTGTACTTTCCAGTTGGCTGAATGAGTTTTGACATAGTCTATCAAAAAATTCTTTAGCAAAACCTCGTTCCCGGATGGTGCATGGATCTCACAAAGTTCCTTTAATAATTCCATCTATTTATGTTTGGTAATTCACTGATGAAATGATGCTCAGATTTAGTCATGGCCTTATGCGTTTTACTTGTCGTTAGAGATATAGATTTTTTGATCACCTAAACAAATCATTTCGATTGCAAATTTTGAGATAATTTCTGGCAATAGAAAAATTTTCTAAATAGATCATGATTACCATATGATCAGACCCTCTTGTTCATCGGCTTTTATTATCAGGCTTAGCCCACATAAACTGGTATTTAGTTCGGAATTGACCACTCAAAATTAGGAATTTCCCATCATCTCAGTTGAATGGGGATAAACCACACAAACGTTATATTTCATGATTTTTTTTAAAATAAAAATGAATTACTTTTTAGAACTTTATACCCTGTGAATGCCAGTGATCCTATTTTTTTATTTTATTAAAGATTAAGGAAATAGACCGTAATAATCATTCGTGATATTTTTTGTGATGAGAGCTCAATCTGAATATTTTTACAAAAGAGATATTCAATGAACGACTAAAAATATGGAGCAATCGAAACTGAATACAAACATTTTTATCTTAAATCATGTTAATTCAATAGCCAATCATTTTCTGGCTGAAATAAGAGATACAGGTATTCAAGACGACAGATTGAGGTTTAGGAAAAATTTGGAGAGGATTGGTCAATTACTGGCCTATGAATTATCAAAGACATTCTCATTTGGTAATAAAACAGTTAATACGCCTCTTGACAGTTGCCAGGTTGATTTGATTGAGGAGCAACCTGTTCTGGTGCCGGTATTAAGAGCAGGGATACCGTTTTACAACGGCGTATTAAGCTATTTCGATTGTGCGGATAGCGGTTTTATTGGTGCTTACCGGCAAGAGGAAACGGAAGATGGCGAACTTGAAATTGCGATGGACTACATCGCTACACCTTCTATTGAGGATAAGCGGTTGGTAGTTATTGATACGATGTTGGCAACCGGAAAATCATTAGTGAAATCCTTAAATGGATTGCTAAAGTATGGATCTCCGAAACATGTTGATGTCCTTGCTGTTATTGCGGCGCCCGAAGGTGTGGAATATCTGAATAAACATCTTTCTATTAATTCATCAATTTGGTTAGGGGCTCTTGATGAAAAGTTGAATAGTAAGTTTTACATAATGCCCGGTCTTGGAGATGCAGGAGACCTTGCATTTGGTACCAAGCTTTAGGGTTATAACCTGATCAGGAGATCAAAAATGCAAAAAATACGTTTATATATTAGGTTGATTAAACTTTTCTGTTTATTAATCTGAATTACTTGTTTCCCTACCATATGCTGAATAGCTTTGCGGGTCTGGAAAATAATAAAATATTGATAAGAAGAGAAGGATCTAAGAGATGGCCGAACTGGTAAAATATTTAACGATCTACTTTTTCACCATGGTAAAATTCATTGCAGGACCCACGATGGGTACTGTGTCAGGTTTATCATGGATCGAAACAGTTTTGATCACAGTAGCAGGGATGATGACCAGTGTGATCATTTTTGCTTACTTAGGAGAAAAATTCAGAAAAAAATATTTATCCAGAATATTTAAGAAGAAAAAGAAATTCTCTAAAAAAAACAGAAACTTCGTTATTATATGGAAGAAATGGGGTGTTTTTGGAGTGACCTTCCTTACACCTATTATTTTTACTCCAATTGGCGGTACTCTGCTCATTACTTCCATGGGGGAATCAAAAAAGAAATTTATTCCCTATATGCTTTTCAGTGCTATTTTCTGGTCGCTGTCTTTTTCAACATTTTTTCACTTCTTTGTTTCCAAGATCAATCTATGAGTTATTGAATAAAGTGAGATCAAACTGATCGCTGACCTATTCATGATCTTTTTTGTCGGGTAATATCTCTATATCCTGGATCAACACTTTTTTTGCAATCGCTTGACCCGTTGTAGTAGCGGCTAAACCTCCCAGTGCAGTTTCTTTATAACGGGTTTCCATACTTTGTCCAATTTCACCCATAGCCTCCACGCACTCATCGACAGGAATAACGGCATCTACATCAGATAAGGCTATCTGTGCGGATGAATTAGCAATGGCGGCAGCACTGGCATTTCTTACAATACAGGGAACTTCAACCAGTCCTGCCACTGGATCGCAAACTAAACCCAGCATACATTGAATGGTGATACCAACTGCATTAAAGACCTGATCGACATTACCACCAAGACAATGTACAATAGCTCCTGCAGCCATGGCAGCAGCGCTTCCGGTTTCAGCCTGACAACCTCCTACGGCTCCTGCAAGTGATGCTTTTTGCTCAATGATCAATGCTATGCCGGCGCCAACTAAAAGTCCTTCAATAATCATTTCATCACTCAATTGATGGATCTCCTGCAAAGTATACATTGTTCCCGGAAGAATTCCCGAAGCCCCGGCAGTGGGTGCAGCCACAATTCTGCCCATGCAGGAGTTGACCTCTTTGGCAGCCAGTGCCCTGGCAATTAATTTTTGAAATTCCGGCGATAAAACCGTCAGAGAATTGTTATAAACTTTTTTTGCACCATTATTTACCATCCCTGACATGGAGCTCATGTCTTCCTCGAGTCCCGTATGCACAGCCTCTTTCATTACTTTGTATGCCTTTGCAAGCCCATCCCAAATTTCCTCTTCCCGGCGATCTTTTTGTTCCATTTCGTATTCCAAAACAGGATGGAACAATTTGAGCTGATGTTCTTCACAATATTGCTTCCAGCCTTGAAAACTTTCGAATAAAAAGCCCATGTCTATGTTGTTTATTTATACAAAGTTATCGAATCGTTTTCATGGAATAAAACTTTTAGAATAATTAGGCTAAGGGTCAATCTTTTGGTTTTGAAAAGATAATTGCCTGTAGCGGGTTTCAAACTTTGGCAATGTTGAGTTATATATGCTTTAACACTTAATATACTATAACACTGCTGGCACTTTGGTTTTCATTGAAATTAATCTTTTCCCATTTAAGAAAATAAGGCATTTTTCCATTTATTTTGCGGCATGCAAATGAAGAATGATCTTTTGATTAGAGCGGCAAGAGGAGAAAAGACCGACCGCACACCTGTCTGGTTGATGAGGCAAGCAGGACGGATATTGCCGGAATATCGAGCCGTTAGGAGTAAATTGAATGGGTTCATCGATTTGGTTAAAAACCCGGAATTGGCGGCCGAGGTGACTATTCAACCGGTTGATATCTTGGATGTGGATGCGGCTATTATTTTTTCCGATATATTGGTAGTTCCTGAGGCAATGGGACTTCCTTATGAAATGATCGAAAAGAAGGGGCCAATCTTTCCAAATACGATCCAAAAAGAAGAAGATATTGATAAGCTACGAGTGTTCGATCCAAAAAGTGAATTGAATTATGTGCTCGAAGCCATAAAAATTACTAAAAAGGAATTGAATGGCAGAGTGCCTTTAATCGGTTTTGCCGGGGCGCCCTGGACAATTTTTTCCTATATGGTGGAAGGAAGTGGAAGCAAAACTTTTTCTAAGGCACGCAAAATGCTTTATACGCAGCCAGCGCTATCCCATCAATTACTACAGATGATCACGGATAGCACAGTTCATTATTTACGTGCTCAAATAGCCTCTGGCGCAGATCTTGTACAGATCTTTGATTCCTGGGCGGGTATTCTATCACCGGAGCAATACGATGAGTTTGCGTTGAAATACATCGATCAGATTTGCGATGCAATCAACGAAGTACCCGTAACGGTTTTTGCTAAGGGAGCTTATTTTGCCAGAGAGAAAATGGGTGGATTGAATTGTGAGACCATTGGGTTGGACTGGAATATGGATATCGAGGAATCAAGAAAACTTATTGGTGATAGTAAGACCTTGCAAGGAAATCTGGACCCTTGTGCGCTCTATGGTTCATTTAAGGAGATTGAGCGAAGTACAAAAAATATGTTGGATGATTTTGGTACGACCAGGCACATCGCCAATCTGGGGCATGGTGTTTATCCCGATGTTGATCCGGAAAAAGTGAAATGTTTTGTTCAAACGGTAAAAGAGTATAGTAGTAAATAGTCAATTACAGATTTAACCTCATCATACTTTCTCTAAAACCGATTTTACTTTATCCAGAACCTCCACTGGTGTGATCCTTTCCATACAGGCATGGTCCTTTCTCCAGCAAGGTTTGTTACCAAACACGGAACAAGGTCTGCATGGTAATTCTTGTGTGCTCACCTGAATAACATTAAGCTCATTTTTTCCTACAGTACCAAAACCGGCAAAGGGATGAGTAGCTCCCCAAACTGAAACGACATTAGTTCCCAACAGTGAGGCCATGTGCATGTTGGATGAATCCATTGAGATCATTACATCCAATTGCTGCATAAGCGTAAGTTCTTCGCTTAGAGAAAGTTTACCAGCTACATTAATTGTGTAGGGATATGATTGATGCAATGTTTCCAATTGCTGAATCTCATCCTTACCTCCTCCAAATAAAAGTATCTTGGTATTCAGTTCACTGTTCAATAGTTGGATCAATTTAGCAATGGTTGTCAATGGTAATGTTTTTTCTCTATGCCTTGCAAAAGGAGCTATTCCAATCCACCATTTATCCTTTGATGAATCAATAAGTTGGTTTAGATTCTCTTGAAGGGAAACCAGAGCTGATTTTGGAGCCGTTATATTAGGTAAGTTTGAAGAAGGGAGATTTAGTTCCAAAGATTTAAAAACATCAAGATACCTTTCTGTTGTATGCTTTAAAGGTTTTAATTGTTTGTTTTTCCTTCTGACCAACCTTCTTTTTTCTTTTCTCCCTTTGTCTATCCGGAAATATTTTAAACCTGATAAGGAAAGAAAAAAACATAAAATACGCGTCCTGATAACACTGTGAAGATCGATCACAAAGTCAAAGTCAATTTCTTTTTTGAGTTTTTTCTGGAATCTATAAAGGCCATTAATTCCTTTATGTTTATTCTTCAACTCGATCGGATAGAAACGAAGTCTTGGAATTTCGCTGAAAAAAGGCTCAAAATGCTTTTGACTGACAAAAGTTATTTGAAGATCAGGATTCTTTTGGAGCAGGCTTTTCATCACAGGAGCAGCAAGTGCTACATCTCCCATGGCAGAAAACCTTAGTACCAAAAGATGCATAAGTCTTAATTCTGTTTTTTGGAATAGAGCACAGGATTCAAAGAAGGATCGTTGTACATCTTCATTTGCCTGTATACCTTCATATATTTGGTGCCATTCTTAATGTCTTCAAGCAATTCATCAATACTTTTTGAGAGATCGGCCTTTTGTTCATTCAAGATGGCCAGCTTGGCTTCACATGATGCTTTGTGTTCAGTGGCTGTATCTTCTCTATCTACCTGTTCCTGCATGTGGTAAATTTTAAGAGCTAAAATGGACAACCTGTCCAAAGCCCAGGCCGGTGTTTCGGTATTCAGCTTACTTCCTTCCTGTTTAACACTGTCCTTGAAGTATACAACGAACCAATCATCAATTTTTTCTACAAGATCCGTTCTTCGCTGGTTTGAAGCATCTATGAGTCTCTTTAATTTTACTGCTTCGGAAGCATCAATATGTGGTTCGCGAATCAGGTCTTCATAGTGCCACTGTACTGTATCAATCCAGTTTTTTAGGTATAACAAGCCATCGATACTTTCCTCGTCATAAGGATTTTCAATGGCTTGTTCTACACTATCGTATTTATGATAATCAATGATACTTTGATTAAATATTTTCAGGCAATGTTGTGCGTTCATGTATTTGTTGTTGAGAAGAGGTAAAACCTGCTTTAATTTAGTTTACTTAAAACCTCTTTTATTCTTTTGATTGCTTCTTTGAGATCTTCCTCCGAAGCAGCATAAGAGAGTCTGACGCAGTTGGGATCTCCAAAAGCATCTCCGGTCACCAAGGAAACATGGGCATGGTCCAAAATGTACATGCAAAAATCACTGGCATTGTTAACAACGGTTTCCCCATTGGATTTTCCGAAATATGACGATACATCAGGGAAAAAGTAAAATGCTCCTTTTGGTAAATTCACCTTGACTCCCGGAATATCTTTTAAAAGTTCATATACCATATTCCTTCGGTTAAGGTAGGCAGCTGCCATTTCTCTTGTAGGCGCTAAATCCGAAGTTAATGCCGTAAGGGCCGCTCTTTGAGCAATGGAACAATTGGCAGAGGTAATCTGCCCTTGCATTTTGTTACAACCTTTGGCAATCCATGCCGGAGCGGCAATATAACCTACACGCCAACCAGTCATGGCAAAACCCTTGGCAAAACCGTTTACCGTAATGGTTTTGTCATACATGCCTTCGATGCTTGCGATACTGGCATGTTGGTTTGTGTAATTTATGTGCTCATAGATTTCATCGGAAATCACATAGATATTCTCATGTTTTCTCAGTACTTCCGCCATGGCTTCCAGTTCTTCTTTTGTAAAGACTGCTCCCGTAGGATTACATGGGGAAGAGTAGATAACTATTTTTGTTTTTTCTGAAATAGCCGCTGCCAATTGGTCTGCATTAGCTTTGAAATCGTTTTCAAGACCTCCCTTGATATATACGGGAGTTGCTTCGGCAAGCTCAACAATAGCGGCATAGCTAACCCAGTAAGGAGAATAAATGATTACTTCATCTCCCGGATTTAACAAAGCAAACATCACGTTGGCAATGGATTGCTTTGCTCCATTAGAGACAACAATCTGATCTGGTGTATAATCAATGTTGTTTTCGTCTTTTAGCTTTTTAACAATGGCTTGTCTAAGATCTAGATAACCATTGACGGGTGGATAAGCAAAATATTTACCCTCATCAATAGCCTGTTTCGCTCCTTCCTGAATATGTTTTGGGGTTTTAAAATCAGGTTCACCCAAGCTTAAACTAATAACATCAATTCCTTTTGCTTTGTATTCTCTGGCTTTAGCTGCCATTGCCAACGTTGCAGATTCCTGTAGGAATGCAATCCTATCCGACAGATTATTACTCATGAATTTTGACGGTTAAAGTTTTAAAATCCGCCCAAAATTAGATATTTAGAATATTAGTTACTAGGAATTGAAAAATTTTAAAATTTCTACAAGAATTTTTCCTGCAATGACAAAAATAAGGGCATATTGAATTGCTTTTTTGGAGAATCTGAATTTTATAAAAGTCAATTCAGACTAAAGACAATCCGGGGTGAGTTAATCTGCACAAATACTTCAATAAAACCTTTGATACTAATTAATGTTTTTTTCGATTTTTCTAATACAATGATTGGTTTTGTCCACTAAGTAGATGGAACCGTTATGGTCAACAGTGATATCAACTATTTCCCCAAACCTCGCTTTAAGCCCATTGCCATTGGCATATCCTTTAACACCATCACCGGCAATAGTACTTACAATTCCCTCCTTATTGATCAAACGAATTCTAAAATTTTGAGAATCTGCAATGATAATATTTCCATCATTATCTACAGCTATTCCTGAGGGGTTCTTGAATTTTGCCTCGCTCAGAGCGCCATCTTTATAGCCATAAACACTGCCCGCTACAATCTGCACAACACCGCCTTTGTTAATACTTCTGATCAGGTTGTTTTGTTTGTCTGCAACGTAGATCATATCAGCCTGGTCGATGCATATATCAATCGGATGATTGAATTTGGACTCTTCAGGTAATCCATTTTCATTTCCAATCAAACCATTTCCTGCAAAAGTCCTCACATCGAAGTTTTGATCGATTTTTCTGATTACATGGTTGAACTGATCTGCAACAAAGATATTTCCGTTGTGGTCTGCAACGATACCTTTTATTCCGTGAAATTGTGCGGTTTCCGTACTGCCATTTTCAAAACCGGATGAGTCTCGTTGTCCGGCAAGTGTTGAAACCAAACCAGCTGTGCTTATTTTTCTTATTTGGTTTTTTTCGGCAACCAACAAATTACCGGTTAGATCAAAAGCTACACCCTGTGGATTGGTAAATCTGGCATTATCCAAACGACCATCCTCATAACCTGATTCACCATTTCCTGAAATGGTTCGGACCTCACCGGACGGATCGATTTTTCTTATACTGTGATTGTAGCCATCTGCGACATATAAATTGCCGGCTTCATCAACAGTCAATGCATTGGGTGAATGGAACTGTGCGTTGAGATTTGTTCCATTTTCAAAACCAGCCAGCCCATTTCCTGCAAATGTCGTTACAACATAAACATCTTCACCTGGCTCAACCGTTTCCTTTTTGTCATCACAGCTAACGATAGCAATGATAAGACAAATGAGGAGAACGAGACGATATACTTTTTCAACAGTTAGTTTCATGGTAGAGCAGCTTTGGTTTATTAAATGCAATTTACTCAATATACTTCTGATTTGGAGTTGGACTTATTGGATGTGTTGTTAACTGTAAGAAAGTAAGAGTAATCGTAAAATGGCGCTATATGAATCTAATTATGGGAAAAGAGGACCATTTTGGGTGGTGCTTTATTATAAGAAAAAGCCTGTTTGTTGTATTATTCTAAGAAACGGTGATTAGTTGGATAGGTAACCCTCTATGTTGGGATTTTTGTGTTTTTTATAAAATAATGAAAATTTCTCCGAAAATTACCCTTTTATTTCAAGTGATGAAATTCAAAAAGTTAATCCTGAGGGTATTCAGTTCTTGTTATAATACTGCGACCGAGTGTAATTTCATCGGCATATTCAAGCTCGCCTCCTACCGGTACACCTCTGGCAATTGTACTGATCTTAAGATCAAACTCTTTAAGTTTTTTTGTAATGTAAAAAGCGGTAGTATCTCCTTCCATTGTTGGACTTAAGGCCAATATTATTTCCTTTACTTCCTCACTTCCTTTAACCCGATCAATCAATTCAGCTATTTTCAGATCGCTGGGGCCAATACCGTCAATCGGAGAAATAATGCCTCCAAGCACGTGATAAACACCATTGTACTGTGCTGTATTCTCAATAGCCATTAAATCAGGTGTGTTTTCCACCACACAAATAGTGGATGCATCTCTTCTATGACTTGTGCAAATAGCGCATAGATCATCATCTGAAATATTATAACAGGCTTTACAATATTTTATCTGAGTTCTTAGTTTTACAAGTGCTGTTGCGAGGTTTTCAGTACTTTCTTTTTCCTCTTTCAATAAATGTAAAACCAATCTCAGGGCTGTTTTTTTGCCAATGCCCGGGAGCTTGGAAATTTCATGAACAGCGTCTTCAATAAGCTTTGAAGAAAAATGCATAGATAGAGAGAAGTTAAATAATTGGATCGCTCTTTAAACGATTGCCACCTTAATGCCAGCATCACTGATGGCATCTTTCATCGGTTTCAATTCTTTGTAGGTGCCCTTCTTTACACAACATTTACCTTTATAATGAATGATCCAAGTGCATTGCTCGGCTTGTTCAGCTGAGTGTTTACAAACCTTGATTAACGTTTCAATGACATGATCGAAGGTATTGAAGTCGTCATTATAAACAATCAAATCGCGTTCTTTGGTTGATTCGATGTCCTCCAAACACTCGACTAATTCTTCTTCTAAATAGGTGAATTGCATTACTGTAGCCAACTTTAATTCTCAAAGTTAAAAAAAAATTACAACTTTATGGTTTAATCATTTCGTATGGAACCAATTATTGTAATTACTGTAATAGCAGTTTATTTCGCAGTACTCATTCTAATTTCCTATTTTACCTCAAGAAATGCAAGTTCCGAAACTTTTTTCACGGCAAACCGGCAATCCCCCTGGTACCTTGTTGCATTTGGTATGATCGGAGCTTCTTTGTCAGGTGTCACCTTTATTTCTGTGCCCGGTTGGGTAGAAGCCAGCCAGTTTTCTTATATGCAAATGGTTCTAGGATATTTGCTTGGCTATTTTGTAATCGCTACAGTTTTGTTGCCACTATATTATAGATTAAATCTAACCTCCATCTACACTTATCTGGAAACAAGATTTGGTTTTTGGTCTTACAAAACGGGAGCTTTCTTTTTTCTTTTATCCAGAACGATTGGTGCCTCATTCCGGCTTTTTTTGGTTGCTGGTGTATTGCAACTGGCTATTTTTAATGCATGGAATGTCCCATTCTTTGTGACAGTAATGGTGACCATCGTTTTGATCTGGCTCTACACTTTTAAAGGGGGTATTAAAACAATCGTTTGGACAGATTCACTCCAGACACTATTCATGCTTCTTGCTGTTGGCATTAGCATTTACCTTATCGGAAAAACATTGGCACTGGATACCAGTGGGATGATTGCCAGGATCAATGAAAGTGATTATTCGAGGATTTTTTTTCTAGACGATTGG
This sequence comes from Splendidivirga corallicola, assembly GCA_030442035.1. Taxonomy (GTDB): domain Bacteria; phylum Bacteroidota; class Bacteroidia; order Cytophagales; family Cyclobacteriaceae; genus Splendidivirga; species Splendidivirga corallicola. The sequence goes on along the minus strand of JAUJEA010000001.1, from coordinate 1,058,437 downwards.
AGCGATAAGAGACACTTTATTAAACAATTTCTTGCCGGCGCCTTTATAGCTATTGTTATGACGGGTTTGGATCAGGATATGATGCAGAAAAATCTAACCTGTCGTAACCTAAAGGATGCTCAAAAGAATATGTATTGGTTCAGCTTTGTACTTGTTTTTGTTAATTTAATTTTTCTGGCACTTGGAGCACTTCTCTATATTTTTGCGATAGAAAAGGGGATCACACTGCCCGAGAGGTCAGATGATTTATTTCCTATGCTGGCATTGAATCATCTTGGAACATTTGCCGGTGTAACTTTCCTGTTGGGTATTACAGCGGCGGCATATTCAAGTGCCGATTCTGCTTTAACTGCCCTTACCACTTCATTTTGTGTTGACTTTTTGAATTTTAAAGATAAAGCTGAGGAAAATAAGCAGAAAATTCGCGTTAAGGTTCATATTGGATTTTCCATCCTTTTGTTCTTCATCATTCTCATATTCAAGGTTATCAATGATCAGAGTGTGATAAGCGCAGTATTTACAGCAGCCGGTTATACCTATGGGCCATTGTTGGGGCTTTATGCCTTTGGTCTGTTTACCAAAATCAAGATATCGGATAAATGGGTACCTGTTGTCTGTCTATTGGCACCCATTATCTCCTTCATACTCGATTTTTACTCTGCAAGTTGGTTTGGAGGGTTTAAATTTGGCTTTGCCATATTAATTGTCAACGGTGGCTTAACCTTCCTAGGGTTGCTCTTACTTAGGAAAAGGGATCTCTAAGTATTATTTGGATCAGGAGAAATTCTGGGCGTCAACTTGGTTTGGGATACTTTATCCATTAAAACTGTCCTAGCTCATCTTAAAGCCATTAGGTTTCAGCGATCAGCTATCTGTATATTGAAGGGCTAATTCACAATGTAACTAATACCTGAAACCTCAAGAAAGCTATTTGGAAAAATAATGCTTAATCATGATGAAAATTTACTCCACATATTTTCCTTCCGGCCCCTTATCTATTTCTTTGATTTTGAATCGTACTGCCAAAAAATATGATGTTTGGAATAGCGATCAAAAGTGCAATAGCTAGATCGGATTTAGCGCGTGGCCGGTGAGATCTGGTTTTCTTTTTGCTAATCGTGATCTTGTTAGCTTCATTCAAATAAACTCTACGGCCACATGAGGTAAAAACAAAGGTTCCAATGAGCAAGACAGCTATAAATTTTTTCATAGTCAATTTGGCTAAGTACTCCGGATATCGTGCAATAAATGAGCTCAACAATCAAATTGTGTGACAAATAATGAAAATATCATTCAAAAGTCACGTCAAACTCATGAAATCACATATCCAATAAAACTAATTTAAACTAAAAAGAAAGGTTAGTGTTTGTCTGCTCAGTATTATATTTTTCCTTGAAAAAATATAATTATAGGACAAAAGTAAAATAAAAAATTAAAAAAATACCATGATTGCTTCATTTTTTTATTTGTAACCCGGTGACATTGCTTCAATAATAATGCTGAGATTAGCCTCGAAATGCTTTAATGTAAGTTTTTAACAGGAAAGTAAACTTTTCTAAATGCCGTCCAAAAACTCCTAGAGCTTTGTTATAATCAGTGCAGATAGAAAATTCAATTTTAAATGACAGATTATAAGCCCAGTTCTTCCATGGGATCCCAAAAATGCTTATCTAAATCCTGGATAACATGATCTTTAACCACAATACCTTCACGTTCCAGTCTGTCTTGCATACTGTTGGGTCCCCTAAAGTGGTGCTTACCGGTGAGGGATCCACTTTTATTTACTACACGATGTGCCGGAACCCCGTCGTGCATGGTTGAGCTGTTCAGCGCCCAGCCTACAACTCTGGCGCTACTTTTAGCACCCAAATATGCTGCAATGGCACCGTATGAAGTAACTCTTCCTTTGGGGATTAATCGTACTACTTCATAAACATCTTCAAAGAATTTACCATCATCTCCTTTCATAAATATAAAATGTGAGTTAAATAATAGGATGCTAGCTCAATTCAAAACTACAAATTAAAAGCCCTAAATATGGAAAAAATGATGTAAAGTATCCGACAATTGCGCCGAAGGTCAGAATTAACAATTAGTTAATTGTATATAGAAGAGAAATTGATTGTGAATTTTTTTAATTGCACATCTTCTTTTAATTTGATGAATTAAAAAATAGCGGGAAATGACACCTTCCAAAAAAGACAGAAGAGATTTTATTAAAACATCCGGCATTCTGGCTGCCGGTTTTTTAGGCCTTCAGCGATATGCAAGTACACCTTTGTTGGCTAATAATCAAGTAACAAAAATTGGGTATGGACCTTTAAAACCTGATCCAAAGGGTATTCTTGATCTGCCTGATGGATTTTCATATAAGATAATTTCCAGAATGGGAACCAAGATGTCCGACGGATTACTGGTACCCGGAAAAGCCGATGGAATGGCCACTTTCAAAGGATCCAATGGCAAAACAATTATTATAAGAAATCATGAAGTAAGTACAAATTCGGTTAAGGAAGGAGCATTTGGTAAAAAATATGAACTTTTAGAGAAAGTAGATAAGCAAAAGGTATACGACTATGGCAAAGGTGAAGCGCCATGCTTAGGCGGAACCACCACGTTGATCTATGATGAGGAAGCTGGAACCATTGAATCGGAATTTATGAGTCTTGCCGGTACCATCCGAAATTGTGCGGGCGGTCCGACACCCTGGAATAGCTGGATTTCCTGTGAGGAAGATGTGACTAAAGCCGATGGTACCTTTGAGAAAAATCATGGTTATGCGTTTGAAGTTCCTGTAACAGAAACGCCACAACTCTGTGATCCGATTCCCTTAAAAGCAATGGGCCGCTTCAATCATGAAGCCGTAGCAGTTGATCCTGAGACAAGCATTGTTTATCAAACTGAGGACCGGCATGACGGACTGATCTACCGTTTTATTCCTAATGAAAAACAACAACTCTCTAAGGGAGGAAGACTTCAGGCCCTTGCCATTAAAGGGCAAAAGAGTGTTGATACAAGAAATTGGAAAAATTTGAATTTACCGACCTTTCCAATAGGAAAGAAGATAGAAGTTGAATGGATAGATTTGGAAGACATTGATGCGCCTAAAGATGATCTAAGATTTCGAGGCTTTGATCAGGGAGCAGCTCGATTTGCCCGAGGTGAAGGTATTTGGTTCGGAGATAGGGAGCTTTATTTTGCTTGCACTAATGGTGGAAAAATTGCTCAAGGGCAAGTCTTTAAATATACTCCAAGCAAACAGGAAGGTACCCCCGGCGAGAGCAATGATCCCGGAGCCTTAGAGCTTTTTGTGGAGCCAAATGATACCGATTTGGTTACCAATTGCGATAATCTTACCATAGCACCATGGGGTGATATCATTCTTTGTGAAGACACCTCCAGACCAAGGATAGTAGGGGTGACACCAAAAGGTGAATTTTACAAAATAGGAAAAAATGTCGGTTATAAATCAGAATTTGCAGGCGCCACTTTTTCACCATCCGGAAAGGTTTTGTTCGTGAATATTCAACATGCCGGATTGACATTGGCAATTACTGGTCCCTGGCAAGGATAGTATTTCGATCCTAATGGTCGAAGATTAAAGTTATTTGGCCTTTACCTTTGGTTTGGTGATTTATAATCCTTAATACCCACCGCTATATTTTCTTGTGAACCACTCGGTTGTGACGAGGGCTAGAAGTATAATAAGGATCCAGGGATTATTGACTAAAGGTAAATAGGCTTCGCTTGAATAAATGATTCCCTGAGCTTCTTTATCAAGTAAATCGCTTTCCAGCGCATTTAGATCTTCAGGCAGGTAGAAATTTCCTCCGGACTCGTAGGAAACCTTTTTTAGCAGTTGGTGATTGGCGGTCAGATTCAAGTTTTCAATTTGTAATTCCTTAACAGTAAATTGCCCCAGACTACTTTCGCTTTTGCCATCAATCTTGGTGGTTGCAGAGAATTTGTATACACCTTGTGGTAGACCTGTCACTGAGTATTGAGAATTGGTAGGTGTGATTTCATAAGAAAATTCCCTGGTAGTATTTTGCTCATCAGTAATGGTAAGTGTTACAACCTGGTTATAAATTCTCTCATAAATATTGTTGTAAATCTCAGTTTCGAAAACCACACTTTCAGAGTCAAAAAATTCATTATTGATTGGATAAACCTTGAATTTTCTTTTATCCTCTTTTGAGGAAAGATATTGGATCACTTTGGAAATAAGTTCATCAAAAGCTTCATGATTTTCACTATTGGCAAACTCCTGAAGTCGCCATTGCCAAAAACCTTCCCCTAGTAGTACGGCCGATTTTTGTTCTCCGTCATCTGAAACGGCTAAAAGTGGTTTTGCTGTGACAATGCTCCCAACTCTTTGATAAAGGATTGCTTCGGAAGCTTGTTTAAAATTTATATTACCGTATGGCACTTCAATTGGTGGAAAACTATTTAGAGCCGATCTATTTTCACTTTGGAAATTAAATTTGCTGAAATTTTCATTGAAGGCCGGTGTCACCTGGTCCTTTTCCCAATTCTTTGAATCAATTTCCAGGATATGATTTGAAGTATTGAACTGCTTCAAATCGCTCCTTCCCCCGATTACAAAGAAGAGTGAAGTTTTATCTTTATTAAATTTCTCCACAAGATTCGAAGCTGTTCTTGAAAAATCCGGAATCTGATGAAAGATGACAAGATCAAATTTTTCATTGGGTAATTTACTTATTCCGGGAATATAAATGTAGAATTCATAATTCTCATTTTTCATCACAGCACTCCTCAATACTTTAATATCCGGATGAGGTGCCAGGGCAACCAAAAGGATTTTTTCTCTTCCATCAATGATATCTACATAGGCATCCCTGGTATTATTTTTATAAGTAAACTCATCATCCAAACGGGAGATTTCAATGGCATAGTGCTGCATTCCTTCAGTTTCAGCCTCAAGGAATAGCTCAACATCTTCTACAGAATTCTCACTTAAGAGCTGTAGGGTTTTAGAGGCTAGGGTCTTATCCTGTTGTTTTACCGTGACATTCACTTGCTCATTAACGAAACCATTGTTGGTGATCTCAACTACAATGGGGAATTTATTGCCTTGATAAGCTATTTTATTATAATATGCCGCGCTAATACTAATATCTTTTTTGGGTATGGTATCTCCTAATCCAACCGTATGAATTGGAAAATTGAAAGAACTGAAAGTAGGAGAGATCCCCTGAGTATAAATTCCGTCGGTAAGTAATACAACCGTTGATAAGCCTCTGCCTTCATAATCTGATTGAATTTCTTTGAGAAATGTATTGAGATCAGTGCTCGAATGATCAAAAGTGATTCCGGCATCGGTTGTATTATAAGTATCTGAAAAGGTTCTTAATTCTAAATCGTATCCATTGTCAACCACTTGGTCAGCAAGATTACCCAGATCTTTTAATAATCCGGATATAGAAATACTATCCGTAATTTCACTAATTGAACTCGAATTGTCTATAGCAAAGACAATGGAGGGCTTCTCTACAGTATTATTGATTTGTCTCAAAAATGGACCTAACAATAGAAAACAAAGCAAGCTTACCAGTAGAAACCTGAAAACAGCCAGAAATTTGTTGGTTGTTTTACCCCATGGTCCATCTTTCTGATAAAGCACTACGGCATATATCAAGCCTACGATGAGACACAAAACAATAAACCAGGGTGAAATATCGAATAGTAATTTGGCTTTCTGCATTTCGTGATTTACAAATTATAGCATGTGGACCAGCTTCGGTTTGTTAACTCCTAACGTTATTCTTTATTTAATGTTGAAATTTTATAGGGTCAATCAAGCCTGAATTTATGAAATTTTGATCAAAGCGTGATCAATAAGTTTTTAATAAAGTCAGACTTGCTTGTACGCGTATTATTTGAATCAATATTGATCCGGAACGGTACTAAAAATTTCATTGAAAGGACATCCTGGAGCCAAAAGGTCATCACGAACTATGATTTAATATGGACTACTTTAAAGGTGAAGATTCCTTTTAAATCAGATTTTCAAACAAATCATAGAGAATGTTGGTTATTGTATTCAACAATATAATAATTGATCATTTTTCAAGTTAATAATTTACCTGAATGACACGATTTTCAGTTAACAATAAAACATACAGGTGCTGAGTAAATGAATTGTGTCAATAACAATTAAGGATATGAGATGGTTTAGGGTTTTCTCATATCCTTTCTTGTTTCAGAGATTTCTCCCTTTTGCTCTTCTTTTTGCTTCCATGATTTAAATCGAAATTGAGTACCTTTGTGGCTGGATAGGTTTGATTTCAGCCTGTCTTAATAAATGCATGATTAATGATTGCTCGTTTTTTTGGTTTTATTCTTGTTCAATTGATTCGTTTTTACCAACTGGCGATTTCACCGTTGCTTGGCCCGAATTGTCGTCACACACCGACTTGTTCGGAGTATGCCATGAGAGCAATTCAAGAATGGGGGCCGTTAAGAGGAATCTGGTTGGGAATTAAAAGAATCTCAAGGTGCCATCCTTGGGGAACACATGGCTATGATCCCGTACCCAAAAGAAATTCAAAAAAAACGGCAGGCAATTAATGGCATGACTTGACACAAAATTAGATTGATAGATTATTTAGCCTTACTCATTTTAAACTTTTTAAAGCTCCTGAGGTATGCTTAAAATAGATATGCATACACATATTATTCCCGAAAAGATGCCAAATTTCACCAGGAAATTTGGATATGGGGATTTCATCTATCTTGATCATCACGAGAATGGTAAAGCAAGCATGATGAAAGGGGATAAATTTTTTCGCGAAATCAAACGCAATTGCTGGGACAGTACCCTAAGGATAGATGAATATGCTGCTTTCGATACACAGGTTCAGGTGATTTGTACTATCCCGGTTATGTTTTCATATTGGGCCAAGCCAAAGGATTGCCTGGAGTTATCGAGATTTTTGAATGATGATATTGCAAAAACAGTTCACGATCATCCGAAGCATTATATTGGTCTGGCTACTGTACCGATGCAAGACAGTGATTTGGCGATCAAAGAACTTGAGCGTTGCAAAGATGAATTAGGCTTACCCGGAATACAGATCGGTTCTAACATTAACGATCTTAATCTTAATGAAGAACAGTTTTTTCCCATTTTTGAAGCTTGTCAAGAGCTGGGAATGGCCGTTTTGGTGCATCCATGGAATATGATGGGAATGGATAAAATGGGAAGATATTGGCTGCCCTGGTTGGTGGGCATGCCTGCGGAAACCGCCAGAGCCGTCACCTCTCTAATATTTGGAGGAATTTTTGAAAAACTCACTAATCTGAAGGTAAACTTTGCTCATGCAGGAGGATCTTTTCTGGCCACCATAGGAAGAATTGAACACGGCTTTAATTGCAGACCGGACCTTGTTGCTATCGACAATCCAATAAATCCTAAAGCTTATCTTGGTAAATTTTGGGTTGATTCCATCACGCATGACCCCAACATGTTGGAATATGTATTAAAATTAGTTGGTTCAAAAAAAGTAACTTTGGGATCTGATTATCCTTTTCCTTTGGGTGATTTGGAGATTGGAGCTTTTATTGAGAAAATGGGATTGGATGACGAAACCATAGAAAACATATTTTGTAACGCCACATTAGATTGGCTTGGATTAACAAAAGAACAATTTCTAGATTGATCGTAATATGCTTTTACATAACAGAGTAAATAGAAAGGAACTGAAAGAGAAAATCAAGGAAGACGATACCAGAAGGCTTACGTTGTCTTTTTATCAATATGCTCATATTGCTAATCCATCCTTATTTCGAGATCATCTTTATAGTCAATTCGCTGCGCTTGAAGTGATGGGAAGGATCTATGTAGCCAACGAGGGGGTCAATGCTCAGATCAGTTTACCGGAAGCTAATTTTGAGGCTTTTAAAGAAGCCCTTGATTCTATAGAATTCCTTAAAGGGATCAGGTTGAACCTGGCCATTGAAGATGATGGAAAATCGTTTTTTCAGCTTAAGATAAAAGTAAGAAAAAAGATTGTGGCTGATGGTCTTGATGATGATACCTTTGATGTAACGGATAAAGGAGAACATTTGAGCGCCGAAGCTTTTAACAAGCTTACAGATGATAAGGAAACCATTGTGGTCGATATGCGAAATCACTATGAAAGCGAGGTTGGACATTTTGAAAATGCTATTTGCCCTGATGTTGATACATTTCGTGAGGCGTTAAAAATTGTAGAGGATCAACTAAAAGATCAGAAGGAGAAAAACATTGTTATGTACTGCACTGGTGGCATTCGATGCGAAAAGGCCAGTGCTTATTATAAGCATAAAGGATTTGAAAAGGTATATCAGCTTGAAGGAGGAATTATTGAATATGCCAGGCAGGTTGAGGCAAAAGGACTCAGAAATAAATTTAAAGGCAAAAACTTTGTGTTTGATGAAAGATTGGGCGAGCGGATTTCAGGGGAAGTGATCAGTAGATGCCATCAATGCGGAAAGGTGTGCGATGCACATACTAACTGTAGAAATGAGGGATGTCACTTGCTTTTCATTCAATGTGATGAATGCGCTTCAAACTTTGAAGGTTGCTGCTCCGGTGAGTGCAAGGAAATCATTAATCTACCTGAAGAAAAACAAAAGGAACTAAGAAAAGGACTAGATAAGGGGCAACAAATCTATAGAAAAGGTAGGTCCGAGAAATTACTTTTTAAGAAATAACCTGAGAATCTAAAACAAAGATATGGCTATAAAAATTGGTATCATCAATGTTTCTGACAGGGCTAGCAAGGGAATTTATGAAGATATCCCCGGTAAGGCCATTGTAGAAACCTTGAATGAATATTTGGTATCTGATTGGGAAAGCGAATATGCGGTGATTCCGGATGAACAAGATCAAATTGAGGCTACCATGAAAGACATGGCAGACAATAAAGGCTGTTGCCTCGTAATCACTTCAGGAGGAACAGGTCCGGCTAAGAGAGATGTTACACCAGAAGCCACTGAAGCTGTTTGTGAGAAGATGATGCCTGGTTTTGGTGAGCTGATGCGCATGGAAAGCCTAAAATATGTGCCAACAGCCATACTATCCCGTCAAACGGCAGGAATTAGAAATAATACACTGATTCTTAATTTACCAGGCAAACCAAAAGCCATCAGACAATGTCTTGATGCCGTTTTTCCAGCGGTCCCATATTGTATAGATCTGATTGAGGGACCTTTTTTGGAATGTAACGAGAATATTATAAAACCCTTCAGACCAAAAACCAGTTAGTTGAACCTACATAAAATAAGGGCTTACGCAAATTGACATCATTTTATTCTCCAATAAGATCTAATAAAAGATAAATCTAACCCTTCAATTTGAAAACGGAAGCAACAAAATATACTAACTTCCTGAATCAACATCTCAAACATTTGGCAATGCTGTATACGGTTTGTACAGGGAAAGGTGATAATATCAAGGTCTTCCAGAAACGGAAATGAAATATTGCCTGATTCTTCTGGTGACAGATGACTTAATCCTTGGCTTTCAGGTACGTCGGACTGATTGTGGACTGATGAAATAAAGCGCCACCACAATGATGGTGGTAACCACAATATAAACTAAAAGATTCAGCATTGCATTCAATAAGATCATTGACCATTTCTTTCTCTTGCTAAAAATACGTGCAATCCAAACAAAAAGAACAATGGGAAATAGTAGGAGTGGTATCTTTCCTAAGATATTTCCAAATAACCATCTTACCAAATCATCAAAAATGATAAAAATAATAGACCAGCAGGAAAAGATATAAATAACTGCTACGAAGTGCTTTAGAAAGCTATAACCTCTTCTGAAATAGGTAACATAAGAAGCAATAAGTAATAATGGGAAAAAGAACAACAGGAAACCTATTTGCGGTGACATATTATTGGTGACCGTCAGCTTCATACCAAGTATAGTATTTCCCAAGAATGCAAAGTGTAGCCCTGCTATAAAAAGGCAGTAAAAAACCAATTTTCCCGGACTATGGTAATAATTTCTATTTCCTAACCAATAATTGTTAATTACTTTGAAAGGATCTTTAATCAGATGGATCATGGTGGCTAAAACGGTGCCTTCCATTGACCATATATTGGCCATCATATCTGACAGAACAGTTGAAAGGCTTAATTTTTTGTGAGTAACCTTTTGTCCACACTCATGGCAATACTGACCAATCAACTCCGTATGACAAATGGTGCATATTTTTGCCTTTTGATCCTCCATGTGTTTCAATTAACAAAAACTATCACTGATTTGTGAAACATGTGTTTTAAAAGTATTCAAAATCCAAGGGATTTGCTAGCAGAGGAAGCTTATATGTTAATGAATCCTAAGTATGAAAGAGGTTGTTGGACGGAATAAATACAATCATAGAGGTCAACTATTTTAGTTAACCTAATCGACAATGACCCAGAAGCCGTATCCAAATCTTGAAAAATATCAACTGGTTTGAAGAGTTGATCGATTTGGAGCAACGCAATTTAATCTAATTTGGATAAAATCGCAAAGGGATATTAATACAGTTTCTCTTGGAAAATATGAGTTTATACTCATTGAGCAAATGATGTCAACCCTTGAGCAAGACTTCAGATAAAAGATTCAAGAAAAAAGAAAAAGTGAAAAACCTTTAATCCTGAATATAAATTGCCGTTTTGCGCCTTCTGTTTTTACCCATAACCAAACCGTTTAAATGGTGGCTTTTTGAGTTGGGACGTTGAGAGGTGTTTGACACTTCTCTTGTTAATCAGTTTAGCTCTTTCTGTTTGGCATGTATCTTTGCGAATCAAAGTGTCTGACACCTTGGGGCTGGGTGCGTGATAGTAGCTTTAATTTCCAGATTTCCAGAGAGGAGGAGTAATTACGAATAATCCGACTCAGACACATTAGGAATATGTCCGAATATTGACAAGGGTAGTACTACTGACTAAAACTTATTACTATAGCACAAGTTCTGAGAATGGGTTAATTGAATAAATCCATTATCTTGTATCCTCATATTCAAACTATAAAAAATTGATCATGAAAAAGGCAACAGGAACTTTCAGCCTTCTGTTTTTTTTAGTAATAAATACACACGCCCAACCGGGTACAGATATTTACATGTTTGATCTGAAGAATGAAAATAACACCTTTGAAATCAAAAATAAGATAAGGGTAACAGACAAAATTGGTTACGATAATCAGCCCTTTTTCCATGCCAGTAATCCTCTGTTATACTATAGCTCGGCTAACAAAGAAGGATTTACAGATATAATGGTATATGATTATCAGTCAGGAGAAACCACGCATTTCACCAATACACCTGATGAAAAGGAATATTCTCCAACGCTAACACCTGATGGACAGTTTATATCCACGATCATTGAAAGAAGAAATGGTGCTCAGGACTTTGGCAAATATCCTTTAGGTGGAGGAAAACCTATTGTACTGTTCAATAAAGATAAAGTTGGCTATCATGCATGGGCTGGTGAGCACACAGCCTATATGTTTATTTTAGGAGAGCCAAATACGCTCCACGTAATGAACTTTTCCAGCGGAACCGATGATGCGGTAGCAAAAAACATTGGCCGGGCAATACACAAGGTTCCTGGTCGCAAGGCCATTAGTTTTATACACAAAGTTGATGAAAACGAGTGGTGGATTAAAAGTATCAATACCCAAAGTAAAATAATTGCTTCCTTAACCCCAACATTACCAGGTCGCGAAGATATAACCTGGACACCGGATGGATCCATACTAATAAGCGATGGAAGCAAACTATTTCGTTTTACTCCTGGTAAAAGTACTGATTGGGCGCAGGTAGCTGATTTATCTGCTCATGGCCTGAATAATGTTTCCAGATTGGCGGTTAACAGCAAAGGAGATAAATTAGCTGTTGTGGTTGATGAAAATTGATTATAATTAATGAGCACAAGAGCTAGAGCAATTGATAATATGTGTAGGGATGAATGAACTTATCAACCTTCATCCGCTTTATCATTTTTCTTTTTTGTCACCCCAATTTTTTCAGCAAAACTTTCAATACCGGACTTCACGTTGCCAGCAGCTTTGCCCACGGCACCTGCTCCTGATTTTATGGTATTAAAGCCTGCATTTTTTGTGGCTTTCAAAATGCTGCTGATCACATTACCTGAAGATTTTACAACCAGATTTTTTAACATACCAGAGGCTTCAAGGAACGCATTTTTGCGAACCTCAGCTTTGTCAAAAGCTTGTAGAGAACTACAATATCTTCTCGAAATGATGCCTACTCTTAGCGTAAGAAACGCATTGATAGAACCCTCCAATAATGAATCCATCACAATGTGAGCGGCATGACCAACGATTGGTAAAGAACGCCCGGGACTCTTTAGCATCGCACTGAGAATCGGTTCCATTTGCTTTGAGATGTCCAAATTTTCTACTTCGGCTGTCAAAAAGGTAGTGCCAGCAACATTTGCGTATAGGTTGATCATATCTCTGAGTGCCGGCCTGTGCCAGTAAACATGGGATACTTTCCATATCATTCTGGTTTGAATAATTAAAACAGTCAAAGCATCTAATTTGCCATTCTGGGAAATGGCTGTTGTAAGAAAGACATTGCTGGCTGTTTTATAAATCACATCATTTGCTTCAATATCCAGCTTTTGCATGGCTGCTTTGATGCCTTCCTCCTGACCCAGATCAAAGTTCTCGTTTTGTAGTAACTTGTTTTTTGATAATCTGGAAGCGACTTTTTTAAGGTAATATGCCTGTTGTGACTCTTTTTCCGGATACTTAAGCGGACTTGGAAGTCGTAGATACATTACTATTGGAACAACTATTAATACAAGAAATATTGGAGAAATTGCTCCAAGTACTATGTTGCCCAGCATTGGATTCAAAGCACTTACGTTCGCATATAAAGCTGCCACTTGGTTGATCACAAAAATGACAAAAGCAAAAATGATGAGAATACTTATGAAAATTGCGAAGGTTTTTATTTGCTTTCTCATGGTGGCAAATGTGTTACGTTAAACTTTGAATTGCAAATACGGAAATAAATGGGGATCACAAACCATTGATCGGTTATTTTCCAGACCTAAAATTTGTGATTTTCTAAAATATTGGACAACCACACAACCCTCAAGGTTGCAACGTACTATTTTTCATATAAGCCAGCTACAAATTCGCCGTAACCGTTGTACTTCAGCGTTGGTCTCTTTTCTCCATCCGGAATTAAATACTCCATGGCCTGAGACCAGCGTGGATGAGGAACTTCGGGATTTACATTAGAGATAAACGGATATTCGTTTGGCGCAATTTTATGCCAAAATGTTTCAGGCTCCTTGTTAATGAACTCAAATTTTACAATGGATTTGATGTTTTTGTATCCATATTTCCAGGGGACGACCAGCCGCATCGGAGCACCATTTTGCTTTGGAAGTGGCTTTCCGAATATTCCTGTGGCAATAAAGGCGAGCTCATTCATGGCTTCATCCATTCTGAGTCCTTCGTAATAGGGCCATGGATACCAGTGTTGTGTTCTTACGCCAATCATTTCTTCAGTATTCGAATAAGTAACCATTCGAATATGTGTTGCTTCATTCTTGGGTTCGAATAATTTTATAAGCTTTGCCAAGGGAAAACCTGTCCAGGGAACAGCCATAGCCCACCTTTCGACACACCTGAATCGATAGGTCCTTTCCTCTAGTCCAATTTTTTTGATGATATCTTCCAGGTCGAATTTTCCTTTGTTTTTCACCAATCCGCTAACTTCAAAGGACCAATCACTGGTAGTAAAAGGTTCCACATATTTGTAGACGTTATAGATACTTACATCTCTTGGATTGATGAACTCATAAAAGTTATTGTAATGTGTTGCATCATACTCCTTCGTCAGTGGTCTGTCTAGTGTATATTTTTCATTTCTTGTTGCAGGATATAGATCGCTCATACCCTCGAAATCGAAGGTATTGGATTTTTCTTGTGGAGCAGAATCTCCAGTGGCATTTTGCTGAGCAGGATTTTGACAGGCACCAAGGACAAAAGGGGCTGCCATCATACCGATGGTGGTTAGCCCTAATTGCTTTATAATTTGCCTACGATTGTAGTAGATAGCTTCATCTATGGGCTTAATACCAGCTTGTTCCCAAGGTTTCTTTTGAATAATATTTGCCATTTTTTACACTTTAGTTTAGAATTAAATACTGCCACGCTATTACTCCTTGCTAATCAATGGCATAAAATCAGTTCATAAAGGAATTAATGGCGACAGAGCCACTATTCCGCATAAAGGTATCAATTTCCCACTGTGCACTATACTCTTAGAAGTTGCTCAGAAGGATTCAGAAAAATCTGACCACCAATTTGATCAATTTGAATATCCTTTGCTATGTAAATAATCAGATGTGTTGATAATTTACAATTTATGGAACGAAATCCAAAAAATCCAATTTGCCTAACGTAAACAACGAAACCACGTCATTTTGGTTTTTGAGAAAGGTTTCTAATCAGTGGAAGTTTAATGTCTATGTCGGCCAACTAACCTTTCTGTGAGTTAGAAAGGATAGTCAGCTTTCATAATGAGTTGTTGAGGATTATATTTTGATACTACGAATTCTTTTGGATTTTAAACATTCTTTTACCTGCTGGGCTTGACATGTTTTAACCTTTACACGAATCTTTTTGATTTGATTAACTTTGGTTACATCAGTGGTCACGTTTGTTTTCACAGATCCAAGTAGTGCACCTGATTCTGCTTTACCTGTACTGAATACACCAGTATTGTCTGCTACGGTACTAAGGATCTTTTTATTAATACTACCTATCCAAAAAAGTGAAAGTGCTATGATAGTTCCCGTGACAAATTGATTGAATTTCATAGAAGATCCAGGTTTAGGTTTACTTCTTTAACGGTAAAATTGCTCATTATGCTGTTAATAAAATGTTAAATACTGTTAAAAGTTGTTAATCGGAGCAAATTTAATTTGAACGGCAACAATTTAGATTTATCCATCAACAATGTTTTTAAAGTCATGTTACAACTGATTAGCATTGGAAATATGTGGGATCTCCATTACTCATATTTATCTCAGAACTATTCAAAAAGCACGCTGTCTTTCTGTTCAAAATTTGTTACCTTGATCTAAAATGAACTAATTTGGAAAATACTGACTTACCGCCCAAGATTGGATCCTACCAAATTTTCCCACTCCTTTTAATCAATTTTATTAATGCTCTGGGTTTCAGTATTGTCATACCTTTCCTGGTTTTTCTAGTACATGAGTTTGGCGGAAATGCAGTAGTTTATGGATTCGCAGCTTCCGCTTATCCGGCTTTCGAGCTGATCGGAGCACCCATCATTGGAGCTTGGTCAGATAGGGTGGGGAGACGAAGGGCCCTTTTATTGAGTCAGATAGGAACACTTTTATCCTGGGGGATTTTCATATTGGCTTTTTTATTCCCGATCAGTGCACTTATTTCGTTTGATAGTGATTTTTTTGATAGTTTTTTTATTTCACTTCCATTGATCATTTTATTCCTAGCCAGATCTTTGGATGGACTTACCGGCGGAAATATTTCTGTTACCAATGCATACCTGGCCGATATTTCAAATGACGATAATAGAAAGGGTAATTTTGGAAAAATGTCTGCTGCATCTGGCCTGGGGTTTATATTAGGACCGGCTGTCGCCGGGATTTTAGGAGGGACAATTTATGGTGAAATTGTTCCGGTGATAACCGCCCTGTTAATTTCCATGGCAGGTGTTATGGCCATTGTGTTTTGGCTCCCGGAATCCAAAAAGATAAGTACTGCTGAAAAGAAACATAAAAAACGTTTAACATGGAAGGAAATGGAAAACATGCCATTTGTCAGGTTCATGTTATTGCTGTATTTTCTGATTTATCTTGGTTTTAACTTCTTTTATACTGCTTTTCCTGTATTTGCTTTGGACGGATTGAAATGGACTGTCACTCAAATGGGACTTTTTTTTTCCATCCTAAGCCTGATGATGGTTATTGTCCAGGGACCGGTTTTGAGTAGAATATCCGGAAAGTTTTCAGACATTACTTTAATTCTGGTAGGAGCGTTTATCCTGGGTATAAATTTTTTATTGCTTTCCTCTGGAAAGGTTGTGTTAATCTATTTGGCAGCTTTTTTCTTTGCGGTGGGTAATGGGATCATGTGGCCTTCTTTTCTTTCACTATTAGCTGTATTGGCAGGGAAAAAATATCAAGGTGCCATACAGGGTTTGGGTGGTAGTTTAGGTAGTTTGGCAAGTATCATTGGTCTCATCATGGGAGGTTTTCTATATGATATGATCCAGGCGAAAACGTTTGCAGTTGCAGCAGTCATTATATTTTTAGTCTTCATACTTTCATTCAGACTTTTGCCAACCCGTAAAAAGGTTTTGATCGATGAAAAAATTGATTAAGCCATTTAAGCATCTCTCAAAAAGTCCATTGTAAGGGTAATCAGTGTTAAATGAGGAATTTTGAGTTATGAATTTTGAATGAATGTACGTCTCTGATATAGGTTGACCACATTGAGTCAACTATCATGAAAGAAGAAGACATTCAACCTCCTGTTGAAATCAGCTAAAATGTTGATCAAACTTTCTTTTT
This sequence comes from Splendidivirga corallicola, assembly GCA_030442035.1. Taxonomy (GTDB): domain Bacteria; phylum Bacteroidota; class Bacteroidia; order Cytophagales; family Cyclobacteriaceae; genus Splendidivirga; species Splendidivirga corallicola. The sequence continues at coordinate 1,041,826 of JAUJEA010000001.1, read as the reverse complement.
AAGAACCGACTATTGACTAAGGACTTGTTACTATAGTAAAGGCTTTACTGGGTCAGTCTATTTACAATATTGTTTTAGGAAAAAAGAAGCTTTGCTATCTCCCAACTCTTTAGCTTTTTGCCAATCCGAACATGCATTTTCCTTGTCGTCAAGCTGGTATTTTACATTTCCCCTGCTCTTGTAAAAACTGGCATTTTGTGCATCCAGCTTAATGGCTTCATCAAAATCAGATAATGCATCTTTTGTTTTTTCCAGGGTCAATTTTAAGTTACCTCTTTCATAAAAACTCTGGGCATCTTTTGGATCAAGTTGTATGACTTTATCAAAGTCATTTAAGGCTTTGCCGAGCTCCTGATTATCCGTATAGAGCATGGCTCTGTTGTAATAGGCATCGACATTAGCAGGACTTAAGTTAATGACCATGGTGAGGTCTTCAATTGCTGCAAGATCCTTTCTCAGATAAATATTTGCCTCAGCTTTCTTTAAATATATTTCTGGGTTATTATTATCCAGCTTTAGTGTTTCCTGAAGATCTTGAACAGCTGATTCATATTCCTTTAACTGCAAATAACTTTTTGCCCTGTTGAAAAGTAATTCTTTATTTTTTGTGCCTGCATTTTCGGCTTCCGAATAGTACCTTACTGCCAGCGCAAAATCTTCAAGATGATAATGTGCCTGCCCTTTATAGAATAAAATTTTCTTATCAAAATCACCCATTTTTTCGGCTTCGGAAAAATCGCTGATACAACTTTTGTAATCCTTAAGCATGTATTTTGAGACACCTCTGTTCTCATAGGCTTTTGCAAAGGAAGGATCAATGTTAAGCGCTTCATCGTAATCTTTAATGGCTTCCTCAAAGTTTTCCATCAGTTGTTTTGCTTTACCACGATTGTTGTATATCAAAGCCTCCTTACTGCCAAGCTCGATGGCTTTGTTGTAATCACTTATGGCTGCCTGATAATCTTTTAACCTGAAATTACAATTGCCTCTTAAGCCATAAGATTGAACAGAAGAACCATCCATGGAAATCCCCTTTGTTAAATCGTTCAGGGCACCGCGATAATTTTTTGATTGATATTTGGCATCTCCCAGGTTAAAATATAATAAAGCGTCTTCCTTCCCGAGTTCAGCAGATTTTGCCAGGTTGGTTATAGTGCCCTGAATATCCTGAACCTCATGTTTTGAATTTCCCAGGCAATAATAATCTTCAGCAATTGCCTTTCCTCCCTTAACTACCTTGCTGAGATCGGCAATACATTCATTATAATTCTTTAGATAAAAGTGAGCTCTCCCTCTTTCTGAGAATGCCATATTTTCCTTTGCTCCGGACTCAATCGCCTTGCTGAGATTTGCAATTGCATCTTCATATTGCTTCTTTTTGAAATAAGAAGAACCAAGATGTTGATAGATGTCTTTATTATTTTCACCTAATGTGATTGCCTTATTCAGATCTTCAATGCTTCCGTCATAATCTTCCTTTCCGAATTTCAAGAGCCCTCGGTTTCCATAAGCCTTTCCATAATCATTTTTCAACTTCATGGCTTCATCATAATCGTTTAGTGCTCCGTCGAAATCTTCCCTGAGAAATTTGGCTTTTCCTCGATTGTTAAATATAATTTCATTTTTAAGCCCTAAATCAACCGCTACATTATAAACATCGATAGCACCCTGATATTCCTTCTGACGAAACAGATTATTCCCTAAATAATAATGAACCTTCGCATTCTTTGAGCCTAATGAGACGGCTTTGGTCAGATCATCGCTAGCATCTTCATATTGCTTTAATTCATAATTTGAAAGCCCTTTGCTTTCAAATATTTCTAAACTTTGAGCTCCATTTTCCACAGCCTTATCAAGTGCCTTGATTGTTCCACTATAGTCGTTCACTTTAAAGCTGGAGATACCCAACATTGTATAAACTTCTTTATTTTCTCCTCCTTTTTGAAGGACAGTTTTCAAATCGGTTATGGCTCCTTTGAAATCTTCAAGATGGAATTTGCTTGTTCCCCGATGTAAAAAAGCTTCCACGTTTTCAATGCCATTTCTTATCGCTTTATCATAGGCTTCAACAATCTTTTGATGATCTCCTTTTTGGTATTGTGCAAATGCCAGATCTGCATAGGCTTGCTTATCCTTATAACCCAATGCTATGGCTTTACTATAATCCTGGATTACACCATCCCAATCTTCCAGGGCTTTTTTTGTTTCACCCCTGTTGGCAAATGCTTTTCTGTAATCACTTTTCAAAGAGATAGCACGATCGTAATTAGCCAGGGCATTTTGATAATCCTTCAAATTGTAATGTGCTTTCCCCAGGTTGTTAAATATTGTTTCATTTTCCAAACCACCGGCAATAGCGCTTTGATAATCTTTAATTGCAGCTTCAAATTTGTCAGATCTGAATCTGGAATTCCCCAGTAAATAGAAGGTCTCGGCTTCCTTCACCCCCAGCTCAACCGCTTTTTCCAGATCCGTCGTGGCTCCCTCGAAATCTTTGAGCATGTATTTCGATTTACCTCTAAAATTAAAAACACCCGCACTACGTAATTTTAATTGCACGGCTTTATTTAGATCTTCTAATGATCTATCGTATTGCTTCAACTCATAGTAAATCTGCCCACGCAATGAAAGGGCTTCCTTATGATTTTCTTTTAGGGATATTAATTGATCCAAATCCTGTTTGGCATCCGTTTTTTTATTAAGAGCAAGATTTGTTTGGGCTGACAAAAACCATAGTTGATGGTCTTTTTTGAAAAGACTTTTAGCCTTGGTAAATGAAGAACGGGCCACATCATATTGTTCAGCATTGTAAGCTATTAAGCCTTTTAAATAAGCATGGTTTGGCTGATGCTTTTTGACCCAATCTTTGAAATTTCGGTTTCCCGGATTTAATTTTTTGATCAGTTTACCATCAATTACAAAGGAATTGTTTGGTTTACCATTAAAATTACCGGTAGTTATTCCTACAACGGCACCTTGATTATCCAATAATGGCGCTCCTTTTTGCATTTTTTTGATTGATGAGGCCACTTCAATCAAACTGCCATAACGATCTATAGATGTACTATTTGAAATGGTTACTTCCTGTGAAACGTTCTTTTGAATTCCTTCCGCTGATATGATGGTTGATTTGCCTCCTTTTTTGGAAACTGATTCTGAAACTTTTAGATAGGGTACTGTTTTGGTAGTGTTATCAATGGTAAATTGTACAATGTTGGTAACGCTGTTTTCACCGGTTATCTTGACAATATTGTGAATCGTACTGTCAATCGTAATTACCCTGGCGCTGGCAGCGTTTACAAAAACTTCACTTTGAGTTATTCCTGTTCCCTCTGCATCAATGAAGAATCCGGTGGCTGAGTTCATTTTATTTCCCTGATCATTAAAAGTCTGAATCAGAAAGATGGCTCTTTCATTCTGCTTTATATTGTTCTGGGCCAGGGCGGTGATTGAAGACACAACAATCAATAAGAAGTAAATTATGGCTTTTTCCTTCATGACACGCTTTTTTGGTCAGAACAAATTTACTTTTTCGTATTGTTAGTATTTTGAATAAATGATGTCGAAACTTACAGAGGCTAGATTATCAATAATAAATTTCTTCAGTGGTTGGAGTGAGCTTAAACTGCCATTCGGCATATTTTGCTTTACAGGAATTTATACCGTAAAAAACGGGGTAAATGAAAAGATTTTGTAGGAATGAAAGAACATTTTAAAATTGTAAATGCAACGTTTTTCGATAATGTCTGTCTTGTATAATGGGATAGTTGATGAAAAGAAAAACAATAGAATTAAAAAATATTTCCTTACTTTTGGCTTAATTTTACTTTGGTAAAATGTATTAAAGGTCAAATTCTTAAAATTATAACAACAACGTATGGCGCTATTTAACCTGTTCAAAAAGAAGAAAAAACCATCTGCCCAATGTACGGTTTGTAAATCTCGTATGGAGTACTCAGATGGGCATGTTCTCACCTCTTCTCAAATAGTGGTTTCAAAAAAATTCTGGGACAAACTGATGGTTGAACCGGAGACGCTGGCTTATACAAAGGCTCATTTTGAAAGCCAGGACAAGACGGCAACGAAGATGAGACACCTTATCTTCGAGAAACACAGTAAAAGAGAGAAACCTTGGATAATTTGCGACACATGTCTTGAGTTATTCGATGTGGATAAAGAGCAAACAAAGCAACATGCTTCAGAGTGGTGGTCTTCAGAAGGAAGCTTTACGCCACCTTCATGTGGCAAGGCTGATGAAAACATGGAAGACGATCAATTTAAGGAGGCAAAAAGCTATGCTGTCATGGAGGCAGGGCAACGTCTCTTGAGATAATCAAGTGTTAAAAATAAAAAATCCCATTGGTCATAGATCAATGGGATTTTTTATTTTAGCAAAATTTTGTTTCTATAAATGTATTATCTCATCGTAAGCTGCAGCTGTAGCTTCCATCACAGCTTCGGACATGGTTGGATGAGGATGTACTGATTTAATAATTTCATGTCCTGTTGTCTCTAGTTTACGGGCAGCTACTACTTCCGCAATCATTTCAGTAACATTGGCTCCGATCATATGTGCTCCCAGCCACTCCCCATATTTGGCATCATAAATCACTTTTACGAAACCTTCCTTAGCCCCTGCAGCACTCGCTTTTCCGGAAGCTGAAAAAGGAAATTTACCTACTTTAATCTCATATCCAGCATCTTTTGCAGCTTGTTCGGTATATCCAACAGAGGCGATTTCGGGTTGGCAATAAGTACATCCGGGAACATTATTATAGTCCAATGGCTCGGGGTCTTTACCGGCAATTTTCTCTACGCATATAATTCCCTCAGCCGAAGCAACATGCGCCAACGCCGGACCGTGCACAATATCACCAATAGCATAAATACCTGGAATATTGGTTTTGTAATAATCATCAACCAGCACTTTTCCCTTATCAGTAGCAACACCAACATCTTCCAATCCAATTCCTTCTAAGTTTGTAGAGATACCAACAGCAGAGAGTACCATATCACAATCAATGACTTCCTCTCCTTTTTTTGTTTTAACTGTTACTTTGCACCCCTTGCCTTTAGTGTTTACACTTGTGACTTCAGAGCTGGTCATGATCTTAATCCCGGATTTCTTAAAAGATCTGCTAAGTTGCTTTGAAACCTCTTCGTCTTCAACAGGTACTATGTTGGGCATGAATTCTACTATGGTTACATCAGTGCCGATAGCATTGTAGAAATAAGCGAATTCGACACCAATAGCACCGGACCCTACTACAACCATTTTGGAAGGTTGTTTGTCCAAAGACATTGCCTGTCTGTATCCAATAATTTTTTTACCATCTATTGGCAGGTTTGGAAGCTCTCTTGATCTTCCTCCGGTGGCAACAATAATATGATTTGCAGTATAATCGGTTTTATTTCCTTTGTCATCCGTGACCTCAACTGTTTTGTTGGCTTTCAACTTGCCAAAACCGGCAATATGGTCAATTTTATTTTTCTTGATCAAAAATTGTATCCCCTTGCTCATTCCAGCGGCCACCTCTCTGCTTCTTTTTACGACATCCGTGAAATTGACTGAGGCTCCATTTACCTCAACACCATAATCTTTCGCATGATTTATGTATTCGAAGACCTGAGCACTTTTTAACAATGCTTTGGTAGGGATACATCCCCAATTCAAACAAATTCCCCCAATTTCAGCTTTCTCAACAACTCCTACCTTCATACCCAATTGAGATGCTCGAATGGCAGCCACATAACCTCCAGGCCCACTTCCAATAACAATTAAATCATATTTCCCTGACATATATTAAATTCGTTTTGTGTGTTCAATTTTAAAACCGTACAAATTTATATTTTTTGCTGTTAGAAAAAAATGACCTCAACATAAAGTCTGTATATAGGAACGCTTAATTTATAGCCGAAATAAATATTTTCTCTGCACCTTTTTTTAAACCTATTGAATTGATCATATAAGAGAATCTCTATGAGAAGTCCAAATCTCAATGCTTGTAACACTTTGGGGATTTTTTCCACAATGTGCGTAAATATCCATCATTTTTTTATGAGGACAAATACATAAAAAAAAATTGGACATTTATAAGTTTCTGTAAATCAATATTTAACATTTTTTATGGTTATTTGGCACAGTTTTTACCTTAAAGAAGGCAACGGTGATTAACTTGATCCGGTTAAATTGTGAAAATTAATATTTGCGTTGTTATTATTTATTATTTCACTACTGACAAGTTTGAGGAAGCCGTTAACGAAGTTAGAAAGAAGTGATTAGTTTTTTGAATTATATATACTTCGAAAATTGTCATAATAGTCAATATAGAAGTTTTCAAAGCTTACAGAAGTTTCTTTAATGAGTGTGCAGCAAGGGATTAGGGAGTAAGGAAATTGAAATCTTGATTCAAATAATTTGGGATAAGTTATTTTATATTGGATCAGGAGAGCTGTTAAAATAGGATCTTTTTCAATCCAACCATTAATTACAAGTTCATAATCAACCAAAACGTCTGGGGACCCTCCAATCATGGAGGGTTTTTTCTTTTTTATTTGATCATTAAATGATTTGAACATTTCTGGTTAAATTTATATTTCCGATTAGTTAGACAAACCATTTTACCATTTGTGGATTTATGCCAAAAGTATTGATAATTGATGATGATCCTACCTTTTGCTTAATGCTCAAAAGTTTTCTTAACAAAAATAGTTTTGAAACGAAAGAAGTACATAATGCGAGGGAAAGTATAAAAATTGTTAAACAAGAACCTTTCGACATTATTCTTACGGATTTTAGATTGCCGGATAAAAATGGCCTGGATCTTTTGAAAGATATCAAAGGAATTATTCCGAAAACCCCGGTTATCTTAATGACCAGCTATGCCAACATTCGAACTGCTGTTAATGCCATTAAAATGGGAGCATATGAATATGTAACCAAACCGATCAATGCCGATGAGGTGTTGGCGGCTATAAATAATGCATTGGATTCCGCTGAAGATAAGAAAATACAATCGGATGGTGGAGAAATTTCAAAGAAGGATGTTAAGGGTTTTCAATTTATAAAAGGAAACAGTGAGCGATTCAAAAAAATACATCAACATATTGAGCTGGTAGCCCCTACCAATATGTCAATCTTAATTCATGGAGAAAGTGGTACTGGAAAAGAATATGTTTCGCGACTAATACATGAAAAGAGTAAGCGAAAGGATCGGCCGTTTGTTGCAATTGATTGTGGTGCATTATCAGATGAGTTAGCAGCAAGCGAGTTGTTCGGACATATTAAAGGGTCTTTTACAGGGGCTGTGACAGATAAAAAAGGACAATTCGAGGTGGCTAACGGTGGAACGCTTTTCCTCGATGAGATCGGTAATCTGTCATATGAAATCCAGGTAAAACTATTAAGAGCTACTCAAGAAAAGAAAATACGTAAAGTTGGTGGTAATACAGATATTGAGGTTAATGTAAGGCTCATTGCAGCTACAAATGAGGATCTTCAAAAAGCAGTCAATCGAGGTGATTTTAGAGAGGATCTTTATCATAGGATCAACGAGTTTCAAATAAAGGTGCCTCCTCTAAGAGAAAGAAAAGGAGATATATCAATTTTTGCCAATCATTTTCTTGAAGTTTCCAATAAGGAGCTGGAAAGAAATATACAGACTATAGAACATGATGTGATTGATAAGTTCAATAACTACAGTTGGCCCGGCAATATTCGGGAATTGAAAAATGTGGTGAAAAGATCCGTACTTCTGGAACAAAGTGATTTACTGACTTCTGAAAACCTGCCGGATGAGATAAAATTTCCGAGCACAGATCATGACTTGGGAACAGATGATACGGAAACAGATGGAAAGGCACTGCGTGAAGTAACAGAAAAGAAGGAAAAAGAAATGATCCTCAGAACCTTGGAGCAGGTCAAATACAACAAATCTAAGGCTGCAAGAATTCTTAATATTGATAGAAAAACACTCTACAACAAATTAAAGCAATATGATATAGAAGCCTGATTGGCTGGTCCAAGGTTTAGTTTCGTTTGTATTTGATTTCAGCGTAAAGACTCATCAAAAGAGAATTTTCTGGCTATTCGTTTTTCTCTACTTCAATTTCATTTATTTCTTTTTCCAACAGCTCAGCAACTATCTTACTTTCTTGATCAATATGATCTATTATTTTCTCAACCTCACCATTTAAATCCTTAATCTGTTCGAGTTGCAATAGTTGGGGTATAACGGATTTTACATTTAGATGCTGGTATGACGGCAACATTTTATGAGCAACTTCATTTATGCCTTTTACATCCTTTTCTTTGTGATGTGATCTCAGTTTGCCAATATCCAATTCCGCATTATCCATAAAAGATTTAAGTATGTCAATCATGATTCCATTTTTTGCTCCTGTGAATTGAAGTATCCCTTCCAGATCATAAGGCTGGCCATTGGCAATATTATCAGACGTTTGATTTTCTTCAGCCAATATTACATTGGCTGACCTCTCGATTTTAAGAGTTGAAATTATTTTGTTATAAAGATCAATTTCTTTGAAAGGTTTTAACAAATAATCATTAATGCCAGCCTCCAAATAACGGTTGAGATCACCCCTCATTACGTTTGCAGTTAAAGCTATTATTGGAACGGTAGCTCTTTTTTTATTTTCTTGCGCTCTTACATATTTGGCCAGGTCAGTTCCACTTACTTCAGGCATCTGGATATCGGTCATGATAAGATCAAATTCCTTTTCCTTGATTCTTTCGATTGCTTCTTTTCCATTGGAAGCAAGTTCGAAATGGATGCCTAGTTTTTCCAAAATGATTGATAAAAGACGAATATTCAAATTGTCATCATCCACAATCAGAAAGTGAAGATTTTCGGAAGCCAATGAACTAATTTCAAGTTTTTCACTGGCCTTCGATTCAATTGGTTCAGTGATTTTTTCATAGGGTAATAGCAGTGTAAAAGTGGAACCTTCGCCAAGCGTACTTTCCACATCCAATGTTCCTTTAAGCATCTGAGCGAGTTTTCTGCTGATACTAAGCCCCAAACCTGATCCTCCAAATTTTCTTGTTGTGCTACTATCTGATTGTTTAAAACCCTCAAATATTTCCTTCACTTTATCTTTGGAAATACCCATGCCACTGTCTTTAACATCAATTTTGGCCTTTACGAGTTTCTTAGATTCCGAGGTTAAATAAGCCCTCACCTCAACAAAACCATTTTCAGTAAATTTGATACCGTTGTTGACCAGATTTAATAGTATTTGCTTGAGCCGGAAAGGATCTCCTAAAAGTGATCGATCAAGATCCTCATCATAACTATAAGTTAATACAATGCCTTTTTCAGATGCTTTGAGTTTTAGGGTCCTGTGTACGTCCCTGATAACATCAGTTAGTCGAAAAGGAATGTTTTCAATGATCAGCTTGTTAGCCTGTATTTTGGAAAAATCCAATATGTCATTTACAGTATTCAATAAATGTTCAGAAGAACTTCTGACCGCACCTAAATATTCTTTCTGTTGACCGGAAAGTTGCGTTTTATTGAGCTGTTCCGAAAATCCCAAAACTGCATTGAGTGGAGTCCTTATCTCATGGCTCATATTGGCCAGGAAATCTTCTTTTGCCTTGCTTTCATTTTCAGCTTTTTCCCGAGCGTTGATCAACAGATTTCTGAAGTGATTTCTTCTTGCAATATCACTAAGGATCAAATACAGGAATACCAATCCACTGAAAGTACCAATCGAACCGACAATGATTATTACGAAGATTGACTGATTAACGGTACGAATAGCATTTTGATAATTTGTTTTATAAGCGCGGCTTTCCTCCCTTTCCAATTCGTTGATCAAAGTTCTTATTTGCTCAAGAACTTCGGAATTTTGTGCAATAAGGTCAAGTTCTTTATGGGAGACAAATCTTTGTGCTAAAAAAGCATCTCGTCTGATCTCCTCCAATATCTCAACAATGGTCTCTAACTCGACGCTTTGCTCCTCAACAGTTTCATAACTCTTTTCCCTTGGTTGGTCTGGTATTTTTATTTTATCTATAAGAGCTTGTGCCAAAGCTATAGAATCTCTTTCTCGTCTCTTTTTCCCGGCAAGAAATCCAAAGAATCTCTTTTTTTCCTTTTCTTTTATTGCCGAATCCAATTTTTGCTTAAATAGACTACTGTCCTGTTTTAATTGATCTTCTTCAGGAATCGAATCCGATGTTGCAATTGTATCAACGATTGTACGCTGATTGGCAGCAATTTGCTTAATAGCCTTTGAATAATAATCAACTTTATCCTGGCTGCGCTTGAGTTCCATAAAGGATTTACTGCCGGTAAACTTGTCTTGAATTAATCCGGAGATAGCATCTATTTTCTCGAGCCTTAGTGTATCTCCATCAGACAAGGTTTTAAGAGAATCAACCCCCCTTTCAACCGAACCTGTAAATACAAAGTAGTTCTCTAAAACTTCGGGATCCCTTGTTAGAAGATATTCTCTACTGGCATTTTCAGCTTCGGCAATGTCTTTTAACACCTGATTCAATACTACAATTTTCTTATCAGGGCTGGAAAGTACAGTTACGGAATCTACCAGTGCATTAAAACTATTATAGCCTACATAACCAATGAACAACACACCAAAAATGATTAAGCCAAACCCAATCATCACTTTGGTTTTGATGCCTGATCCTGCGGGCTCCTTTATCGCTTTGTATGGTGTTTTAGACATGGCCTTAGATTATTAACGTAACTTTCATCTATAGAGCGATATTTGCATATTGATTTTTCTGATAATTATCTTCCATATGCCAATTCAGAAATTAACCTTTTCGGTTTTAATTTCTGAGAATGAAAGTATAATTTAGGCCAAATTTTTCTGAGATCAATTTTAAACCTGCAAATATCGACAATTTATGGACTGATTGATCTTGATTTAAGAACCACAGCTCGATGTTTAAACATTGGTTGAGCTGTAAATTAAGCAAACAAAAAGTAAACTTATGAAATTATTAGAAGGAAAAACAGCCTTAATCACCGGAGCCTCAAAGGGGATTGGAAGAGGAATTGCCAAGAGATTTGCGGAACAAGGTGCCAATATAGCTTTTACCTATCTTTCCAGCGTTGAAAAAGGGGAGGCGCTTGAAAAGGAGCTTCAGGCTTCCGGAATTAAGGCCAAGGGCTATAGATCAGATGCCTCAGACTTTGCTGCCGCCGAAGAACTCATTGCCTCAATCGTTGAGGAATTTGGTTCATTGGATATACTAGTAAACAATGCTGGTATTACAAAAGATAACCTATTGATGAGGATGACAGAAGAAATGTGGGATTCGGTTATCAATATAAACCTTAAATCCGTTTTCAATACCGTTAAAGCTGCCACGAGAACCTTTATGAAACAAAAAAGCGGATCCATTATTAATCTGACTTCTGTGGTAGGAATAAAAGGAAATGCCGGTCAGGGTAATTATGCCGCTTCAAAGGCTGGAATCATAGGCTTTACAAAATCTGTAGCACTTGAATTGGGATCCAGAAATATTCGTTCTAATGCCATTGCACCAGGTTTTATAGAAACTGAAATGACTGAGGTTCTTGATGAAAAGACCGTGCAGAGTTGGAGGGATGCGATTCCTTTACGCAGAGGTGGAAGTCCTGAGGATGTGGCTGACTGTGCTGTATTCCTGGCTTCCGATATGTCAGCATACATAACAGGCCAAGTGATGCAAGTTGATGGTGGAATGCTAACTTAAAGAAAAAGTCAAAGTTTGTATATACAAAAAGCCCTTCATTATGGATGGGCTTTTTTCTTTATAAAAATGACCCTCATTTTGAAACCTTAGTATATAAATCTCAGTTCAACCTCAACACCTCAACACCTCAACACCTCAACACCTCAACACCTCAACACCTCAACACCTCAACACCTCAACACCTCAACACCTCAACACCTCAACATAAATCTACCTACCTTTCTCTTTAATATTCAGGTATGATCCACATTCGTATTATGATACATCTATTTTTATATTTCAATAGGCACACTTCTATGAAAGGCTGTTTCAAATGTAATGATGGTATCTGTTCCTTCCACACCCCTGATCGGATGAACCTTTTCGTACAAAACTTCTCTTAGATGGCTATTATTGATTGCAAAGATTTTGATCACCAAAGCATACTTTCCTGTAATATTGAAACATTCCACTACTTCAGGTATTTTTTCCAGTTCGGTGATAATATCATGGATGAACTTGGCATTTGTTACTGCTATGCTTGTATAGGCTGCTGTCTCATAGCCAAGTATTTTTGGATCCAGCATATAAGTGGGTCTGTTGATTACTCCTGACTGCTTCAATTTGTTGATCCTTTGATGCACCAGGGAGTTTGAGATCCCTAGATCCTTGGCTAATTGGGTAAATGGAATTCTGGCATCTACATTCAACTTTTTTAAAATCTCTTTGTCAAGACTGTCAAATTGATTATTTAACTTCATAATAGCCCTAAATAAATGTCAAATTAACACTGAATATATAATTTTTTAATTGAAATGAAAGAAAAGTAATGTAAAAACAGTAAAAATGACTTGATTTTCAATTAATTAAAATCAACTTATTTAACTTTGCTTTCTCATAAATACTAAAGAAAAGTGGAAAATCAAGCCTTACTGAATTTGCTTTGGAAGGATTATGTTAGATACACTCCTTCAGCTGAAAAGATTCACAACTTTTTGAAGAGACTAGGGGAAGAAAACATTTGCAATGATCACGTTGCTTTCAGGACATTTGATCATCCAAAAGTTAATATCGATCAAATTGCAAAAATTTTCAAATTAAGTGGTTATGAGGAAAAAGGTGAGTATCATTTCGAAGAAAAAAAATTAAGGGCGAAGCATTACGAACATAGGTTTCAAAAGGATGCGCCAAAAATTTTTATCAGTGAATTGAAGCTGGATTATTTTTCGGATTGGTTGAAAAATGTTATTTACAATTGTATTGACAAGATTCCGCATGGAATTATTGAATCAAATAGCCTGGTTTTTTCAGGCAGGACCTGGGGAACTATTTCGCATAATATCTATGAAAAGCTTAGAGATGAATCCGAATACTGTGCTTGGTTATACGTCTATGGTTTCTGTGCAAATCATTTTACCATAGATATCAATAAACTCCGCAATATTCAAGATTTAAACGTGTTCAACGATCTTCTGGAAGAAAATGGATTTAAATTGAATGAATCCGGTGGGAAGATAAAAGGAGACAGAGAATCATATTTGGAACAATCGAGTATTTTGGCCGACATGCAGATCATAGAATTTGCAGAGGCAAGCTTTAGGGTTCCTTCCTGTTATTATGAATTCGCCAAACGATATCCCGATGCGTCAGGCAACTTATATCAGGGATTTATTGCAAAATCTGCAGATAAAATTTTTGAAAGCACCGATTTGGTTTTGCAAATGAATTAGCCATACATTGATTCTTAATAAATTCGGATGGGGCTGAAATTAATGCTTCATCCTTTTTTCAATTTCAGGAGAATTGCTATTCGTTTAGGGAAATGATGTTACCTCAAGGACTGGCCATAATTCTTTCAAACCGGTAACCAACATCTGCATTCCGAACATTATATTTAAAAGTCCCATTAAACGGGATATAAAATTGATAAAATCTGCACCTAAAAGTTGAACAATTTTACTTGCGGAAATGAATAGAAAATAGATCATAAGACACACCAATGCCATCACGACCACAATCCCTAATGCCTGAAGATATTCTGAGTAGATAGATGAAAAGTTTGTTGCGATGGTCAGTGTGCCTGGCCCCGCAAGGACCGGAAGCGCAAGCGGGGAAAGAGCTAAACGATTATCAGCAAAATTCGAACGATCTATATCTGCATTCGGAGATTGAGCCTTGGGTCGTTTTCCATTCACTAAGTAAAAACCCAGGCTTACAACTAGCAGGCCTCCGGCAATTCGAAAGGCCGGTAGTGATATTCTTAGCAAGGTTAACAGATAGTTTCCGACTGCAATAAATACTGCTGTAATCAAGAAGGAGAATATTACTCCCTTTAATGCGATTTGTTTCTTTTTATCATAATTGTATCCCTTTACTAAATCGCTAAAAACTGTGATGTTGCCAACCGGATTCATAATGGCGAAAAAACTCATAAAAACTGTTATGAAGAATAATTCCGGATTATTCACTTATGGGTCATGTTTGGGTTAGTTACTTTGTACGGCGACAATATCAGTTTAAAGAGAAGTATCTCTTTCTCAAAACGATGCACTAATCGGATGTTGAATATACAAATATGATCTTTAAATGGGCAATAAATTGTTGTTTTTATCCATTTTCAGAAAGATCTACGGGAAATAAAAAAGCTCCGGTTAGGGGGCACCGGAGCTTTTGGTTAGTATTTCTTCTTGTGGACTATCGAAGCAATGTCACACCGCCATGTTGTTCAATAGTTCCTTTTTCCGGGGCGACATCACTTGTGAACCTGATCACATATGCATAAGTTCCTGTCGGAGCAGGTTTACCATTGAATGAACCATCCCACCTGAAATTCTTGTCTGCCGATTGATAGACCAATTCACCCCATCGATTATATATGAATATCTCAAAGTCAGTAACAAAAGTGCTGAAAACAAAGAAATCATCATTTTGGGCATTCCCATTAGGGCTAAATGCATTTGGAGCGGCCACTTTAGGTATACAATCTTCTATAACCTCGATACTTTGTACATCCGTGCAGTTGAAAGCATTTGTTAAACGCACTTCGTAAGTGCCTGCTTGTGTGGCAGTAAGTATCTGATTCGAAGAAACCACAGTGCCATCCAATAACCATTCATAGGTAGCAAATCCACTTCCCGGATCCAACTCCACAGAATTCGCCATTGGGTCGGTGTCAGCGGGACAAATGATAGCAGATGCTGGTAAGCTACCTTGATCAAATGGAGCCCTGGTTACATCCAATGTGTCTGAGGCCTGGCAATCAGCATTGGATATGGTGACAATATATTGCCCTTCATCACTTACCTCAATATCAGGTGTGTCGAAACTCAATGCAACATTGTTCAAAGTCCAGGCATAGGTAACATTGGCTTGATTCGCTGTGGCAGAAATTGTAAAGGGCTCTCCATTATCACATGCCTGATCCACGGCCAACGTAACTTCCAATGGTTCATAGACCGTAATATTAACGTCTGCCTGAGCAACACAGATTCTTAAATTACTTCTTACCCGAACAGCATAATTTCCACTTTGTGTAGCTGTTACAGTTTGCAGATCGGGAAGGCTTACCCAATCATATGTGAAGAATTCACCAGGCATCATATTATTTACCTGAGCAGTTAACTGAAGCTCTCCTTCACAAGGATCGCCACTGGTTTGAATGCTTACATCAAGTTGCTCAGTTATGGTTACCTCAAGTGTATCTGTGCTCGGACAAAAAGTGCCGGTCAGATCTGTCACCTGGACGAAATATTCATGAGTTCCCAATTGATCAGCCCCAACTACCGGACCATCAAGAATGGTTGTGGTAAAGTTGCCTGTAGTGGTGCTCCATTGAATTTGATAATCAGCGAGATTTACGCTTGCAATGGGTACACCGTTAATTTCAGTTATCTCCAGCGTGGCCTGATCGCACTCATCAAGCGGCGCCTGAGCAACGAACGGAAGTTCTGTAGGCTGATTTATAGTAAAACTTTCCGATTGTATACAACCACCGCTATTAGTGACCTCTATAGTATAATCACCTTCTCCAAGGCCGGACACGGTAAAGTCCGTTGCACTCATGGCAGCCGCTTGATTTCCATTGTTTATTTCTACTCCATTGGAATCAAACAATCTCCAGGTGACAGGGTAATCACCGCCGGCACTCAATGTTAAAGTTACAGATCCGTTTCCAGAGCAATCGGTATCGTCCATTGGGGTTGCGGTCATAGAGAATGCAGCCGGATCATTTTCCACAATAACATTATTTTCCACTCTGACACAACCCGAAATATTATCTGTTACAGTCAAAGTATAGGTCCCTGCACCCAAACCAGGAATATTGGCCGTGGTTGGACCTGTGGCCATTTGGTTAGTGAAATTCATTGGGCCTGTTAAATCGTAAGTGAAATCGCCAGTACCATTAAAGGTGATTTCCAAAACGCCATTGAACATACCACAAGTTGGCTGCGTGGTAACTGCATAGGAAATGTCAGGCTCAGGCATGACAGTGATATTAACAGTATCTCTACCAACACATGCTGTGAGAGGATCTGTTACCTCTACGGTATATTGGAAAGTTCCGGGTGCTGATGTATCCACAGTTTGTAACCTGCTGTTATTGCTCTGATCAGCACCATCAATTCTCCATACAAAGCTGGCTCCCGGGTTACTAGCATCCAGATCGGGGAAATTAGCATTTTGACAAACAGTTTGATCAGGCCCCAGATCTACTAGCGGTCGCCCATCAGCCACCAGGAAGTCTCCTGTTGTTGTACATCCATTCCCATTCGTAATTGTTACAGTATAAGTTCCTGGCTGATCAACGGTAATAATATTGGTATCAAATGTTTGGCCTGAAGTAGAAATCCAGGCAAAAGTCAATGTGGGATCTGTATCATCACTTGCTGTGATCTGTACCGGTCCATCACAAAGTGGTATTGTCTCCGGAGCTCGTGTAGTTGGTGGTGCAAATGCTTCAACGGTTTGAACTAAGGTGGTATCGTACCCACATCTGTTGGTAATTTGTACCGCTACATTATAGGTTCCGGGAGAAGCATAGGTATGCATTGGGTTTTGGTCATTTGATGTATTGCCATCCCCAAAGGTCCAGAAGAACTCATCGATGTCAGGAGTTACACCACTCGCCGAGAATTGAGTTTCCTGTCCTGCACAGGCTTGCGTTACCGACATGGTTGGATCCATGGTAGGTGGTATAATGGTCTGGATGAAATTAGGTAATCCTAGTCGACTTGTTGTTCCACCAGCCAAGGCAAATCCTGCTACATTAAATGCTGACACCTGTGTGGTATCTTCGTTGGCACTTATTGTACCAAGGGAACCCGCTCCATCAACTGCAACATATATTTGTCCGTCCGGTGCAAATTGAATAGCTCCCAAGGAGGCATTTTCAACTGTTTCACCAAGGAATTCTATTCTGGTCCTTAAAGAATCAAAATAATATTCCTTGAGTTTGGATGGTGAAGGATTACCGTTAACTGTTACGTATAATTTATTTCCTCCCGGAGAGAATTCCAGCCCATAGACATAGGATGGTAACGGTTCCATGACATCCAGTTGTATAGGATTAGATACCTCACCTGTGTTCACATCAAAATCAAATATCTCTACCAAATTTGGATTTCCGGGAAGAGCCACAGCAAGTTTTGAATTGTCCGTGGAAAATTTCATATATCCCCAGGCATTTGTTTCTACGGATTTATTGTGAACAGAACCTACTGAGGAAATGACAGGAGTTCCAATACCAGTTGAATCTATCGGATAAGCTCGGAAAGAGTTGTTTCCGTATTCGTGAGCCATTAACCATGTGAAACCACCTCCATTCGTACCTGTGATCCTTTCTGTGCTTTCAGCAAATAAAGGTTTGTTTTTTATAGTAACAGCTCCTCTGGGGGCATCTTCTTTTAGGTCAACAACAGAATAGTTAAGATTGAAAGTCAGGTCTCCGTAAGCTTCGTCAGTAGTAAAAATGTAGAACATTGTTTCATCCCCGGGAAACTCCACAATAATGGTGGATTGTGTAGCCGTGGGATCGCCCCCGATGTTATCTCCATTTAACATCACAGCATGATCCCGGTTATATACCGTTTGTCCATCTGTATAAAAAAGTAAATCGCCATTAACATCGGAAACCGTTGCAACACCTTCAGGTGCATTTTGGGCGCCATCACTTAACGGAACTGGTGGCATTTCATTAAAGTCAATTCCAGCATTCTGTCCGAAATACCAGTAATTTGCCTTTTGCTCCTCGTTTCCGAATACACGTACCTCAATAGCATCATAAGCATCACATCCAGTACTCAAATCAGTAACTACTACCCAATAAGTTCCCGCAGAATCAACTGTAATTGTGGAAGTATTTTCACCGGTAGACCAGCCATAGGCAAAGCTACCGGAGCCTCCCTGAGGGCTTGGGTCCAGGACTAATGTTTCACCAGGACAAATAGTAGTATCATTTCCTAAATCTGCCATGAGATCATTTTGAAAGATCTGAACCATCTGACTGAAAGTTTCGATCTCACCATCAACGGTTACTTCCAGGGTCACATTATAATTGCCCGGAGCCTGATAAGTGTAATTGGGTGATTGTGCATTAGAAGTTTGACCATCTCCAAAATCCCATCTGAAATTCTCCGGCTGCGGCTCATCATCAAATTGAGGAAAAAACTTAGTTGCAGTGTTTTGACAGCTGTCCAAATACATAAAACTAATTGGATTTAGCATTATCTCATCAGGATAAGCGAACTCAGGAAACTGTCTGGAAACAAATGAAGGTCCTGCCAATGGTGAAGTTTCATATCCTATACTGGCAGCTGCACTATCAGGGAAGTTGATCCTTCCCATAACTATGGAACCCGCTAGGTTTGTCTGATATAAATGATAAATACGATTATCCGGCCCCCTCTTCAAGCCATAACTTCGATAAATTGGCCCTCCAATCAGAGAGGTCAGACTGATAGAGGTATTGTTCAGATCAAACTGATAGAGATCTCCCGTAGCACCGGGAGCAGTAGTATTTCCATGTCTCGAGATATATAACTTGGTACCATCCGGTGACCATTCGGTATCGTAAATGGCTTCAGTAGGGAAACCATCATTTACAGCTGAGTTGGGAACAGTTGTATCCAATGTTAAAATACCGGTCCCAATATCGAAGTCTAACAAAACAATGTTTTTATTGGCTTCTTGAGGTGCCATGGCGATTTTCCCTGCAGCATTGCTATATGAGAAGTTGGCTACAATAGGAGGAGGAGTTGGAAAAATAGCGGAACTTGTATTTGTAAAACTAGCTCCTGCCTGGATCCTGTAAGAGGTCACCTCCCCACTAACTTGATTCTGAACGATCAACCAAAATACGGGTGGACTACCACCTGCTATGACGATCATTCCTTCAGCTGTATTGAGTATCCCTGTTGCGATATTTTTACTTCCACCCACAACTTCTCCCAGAGGAGGTTGACCAGCACCGGCATTGCCTTGAGCATTCATGTCTATGATGGAGTACCTAATTTCACCTGGTGTATTAAAGCTAGCACTATTTGTGAATAAATAGTACATACCTTGCTGACCCGGCACCGGGCTGATCACCACCGGTTGGTTACCACCTGCACCGGTTCCAACACCATTTCCATTGGACATAACATTGTGAGATGCATCATATACATCCTGCCCATCGGAATAAAAAAGCAAATCGCCTGTTATATGATCCGTTGCAACTGCACTTCCGCCATCCCCAAATGGGACACTTTGATCGTTGATGCGCAAAGGATCGGTATTGAACTTGTTGAAGATAATCCCTTCTCTGGAGTTACCGAAATACCAGTTGTAGTCGTAAAATCCTTGTGCATAGGAATTTTGAATGTTCAGAATAAACACTAAGCCTACGATCACATACACGCCTTTGCCAGGTAAAAATCTCTTGCCCATTACACTTGCTTTAAAGTTTTTGTATTTATTTTCTCTTGTACTAATACGTAAAAAACAGGGTGATTTGTATCTTTTTTTACGAAAATAATATATTAAACCGGGAAAATATCGTTTATAATCTGACAATTTTTCTCTTTATATTACGCTTTATAAATAAAAATTAATTTTCTATTTATCTTCGCTAACCATATTATTTCTTTTACTACATGCAAAGATTTTCCCTAGTTTGTTTGATTTTGATAGCTGTGGTTGGATCAACTGAGGTGAAGGCACAAGATCCTCAATTCTCTCAATTTTATGCCGCTCCACTTTACCTGAATCCGGCTTTTACCGGTTCAACAGGTTGTGGCAGAGCAGGATTGAACTATCGTAATCAATGGCCCGCAATTCCAGCTTCCTTTGTCACTACGGCAGCTTATGTAGATTACTTCTTTGAAGATTACAATAGCGGGGTTGGGTTATTGATCAGTAATGACAGGGAAGGATTGGCTGGTCTGAATTCTACAAGTGTTACATTGAATTATGCCTATCAGTTAAATATTAACGAGTTCGTAACGATCAGACCTGGTATTTCCGCAGGATATACTTTCAGAGATCTGGATTTCTCCAGATTGACATTTGGAGATCAATTTGACGCAGATGGTAATGTTATTAATCCATTGACCAGTGAACCTTTGAATGTAGGTAATACGGGTTATTTCGATTTTGGAGCTGGGGTTTTGGCATATACACAAAATTTCTGGATAGGTTTTGCGGCAAGCCATTTAACTGAGCCAGATCAGTCCTTGTTGGAAGATGGATCGAGCCCATTACCAAGAAAGTTTTCAGTTCATGCCGGTTATAAAATCAATTTACCAAAAGCTGTTTATTCGAAAGGAATTATTCCTAAAAGACGGGAAAGAAGTATTACTCCAACAGTTCAGTATAAGACCCAGGGTAATTTTGATCAATTGGACCTTGGTGTATATATCACATTAGAACCTATCGTATTTGGATTGACGTACCGTGGATTACCAGTTAAGTCCTTAGAAGGTTTTCCAAACAATGAATCTGCTATAGCCTTGATCGGATTCTCCTCAAATGGAATGCATATTGGTTATAGTTTTGACTACACACTTTCAGATCTTGGTATCTCAAGCGGTGGTGCCCATGAAGTTTCCATTAGCTACAATTTCTGTCTTAGAGATCCCAGAAAACCACCTAAGAATACACGTCAGATACCTTGTCCAAAATTCTAAGAAAATAAGCAGGATCACTTGTTGAGAAGCTTCTAATTTTCACTTTAGCCATAATCGTTTGTGATTTGTGACTAAATTTTAGGTCACTTCCAGAAATTTCTACAACCAGACTTTTTGGTAAGCCATTGATTCTTTAACTTCACATTAATGGATGCAAGTGTGATTCTTACTATTATCATTGTCATAATATCTGCTGATTTTCTTTTAGACAGAGTATTAGATTATTTGAATCTGAGTAACCAAAAGAATGAACTCCCTAACACATTAAAGGGAATTTATGATGAAGAAAAATATTTGAAATCTTTGGCTTATAACAGGGCACAGACCAAATTCTCTTTTATTACCTCTGCCTTTAGCTTTGCCCTGGCATTTTTCATGTTGTACGGAGGAGGATTTGGAATATTGGATAGTTGGTTAAGACCATTTTTTCAGGATCCAATTATACTGGCTTTGGCTTTCTTTGCCGTTTTATTTTTTGCTTCCGACATCATAACCATTCCTTTTCAGTGGTACAGCACTTTTGTGCTCGAAGAAAAATTTGAATTTAACAAGACTAAGCCCAAGACTTTTGTACTTGATAAAATAAAGGGTTATGTATTAACCCTGGTTTTAGGTGGTGGCATACTTTGGATATTGCTTTACCTAATCAATATGCTTGATGCGAACTTCTGGATATATTTCTGGATAGTGATTTCCGCCGTTATTCTGTTGACTAATATGTTTTACACAACACTTATTGTTCCACTATTCAACAAACTAACACCACTTGAGGATGGCGAATTAAAGGAAGCAATTAAGGCATATAGTCAAAAGATTAATTTTCCGGTACACAATATTTTCGTTATTGACGGTTCAAAACGCTCTTCTAAGGCCAATGCATTTTTCTCAGGTATTGGTAAGAAGAAAAAAATTGTGCTTTACGATACCTTAATAAAAAATCATTCGGTTGAAGAATTAGTAGCTGTTTTGGCACATGAAGTTGGACATTACAAGAAAAAACATATCATTTTTGGTTTCATATTTTCTGTGTTGCAGATAGGAGTCATGTTGTTCATCATGTCTTTTATGATATTCAATCAAGAATTATCACTGGCTCTTAATGGTACCCAAACAGCCATACATTTGAATTTGATAGCATTTGCAATATTGTATTCGCCTATTTCCAAAGTAACTGGCCTGTTAATGAATATTCTTAGCAGAAAAAATGAGTTTGAAGCAGATGCATTTGCAACGACCACATTTAACGGTCAAGCGCTTCAGATAGCTTTGAAAAAACTATCGGTAAATAACCTTAGCAATCTATTGCCTCACAGTTTGTATGTATTCTTTAATTATTCTCATCCACCACTTTTACAAAGGTTGGAAGCCATAGAAATCATCCAAAATCAAGCTAAATAGATTTTCTTATCCCTGTAAGTTTCGATTTTAAAATAACTCTTTATTTAGCTCTAAACCACTTAGTTTTGGTGATTATCATCAACTAATCGAGGTTTAGCTATGCTAAAAAGAATATTCGTAACAGCTTTTATCATTGCTGCAACTGTTTGTATTACTTTTCAGACAGAAGCACAAAACACTGAAAGCAATAGTAAATTGATAACCAAGGCAGAGAAGTTGTTTAGAGTTCGTAATTATAAAGAAGCGTTGAAAACATTTCTTGAAGCAACCGGCGGGCAATCCACTGACCCAATTGTGAATTACGAAATTGGCCTTTGCTATTATCATGAGGATGATCTTAGTAACAGAGTAAAGGGAATTCCATTTTTAAAAAAGGCCGTTGCCGGGAAAGATCAGAATATTCCAAATATTATATTCTACGAGCTAGGTGAACTTTATCATAAAGATGAAAAGATTGAGGAAGCGATAGCAAGTTTTGAAAAGTATAAAAAGAGCCTGGATTCCTATAATAAAAAGGAAATTAAAAAGGTAAACTTTAAATTGAAAATCTGCAAAAACGCATTGCTAGCTATTGGGAATCCTAAAGATGTAAATATCCAGAGCTTTCATAAACCAATAAATTCTGAGTTTACCGAATACAATCCGGTAGTGGCAGCTGATCAAAGTGTCATGGCGTTTACGGTGCTCAGACCGAACACCGATAGAGTGAGCTCCAGCCAGGAGTTTATTGAGGAAATATATGTTTCTTACCAAAATCTAGGAGGAAGCTGGACTGAACCTGAAATGGTTGATATCAAATCTAAATTTAACGTTGGAACCGCGGGTATTTCTCATGATGGTGAGCGCATGTTGGTATTTGTAGGAGATGTAAACAATACAGGAAATCTTTATAAACTGAATAAAAAAGCGGAGGGTTGGTCGCAACCGGTTCCCTTGGACAGAGGAATCAACTCAAATTTTCTGGAAAGTACTGCTAGTCTGACACCAGATGGAAAAACAATATATTTCGCCAGTAACCGATCCGGTGGATATGGTGGTATGGATATCTACAAAGCTGAGAAACAGGAAAACGGTAATTGGGGTAATGTTAAGAATTTGGGACCTACCGTAAATAGTAAAGCCGATGAAGACGCTCCTTTCATACATCCTGATGGTAAAACACTTTTCTTTACCTCCAACGGGGAAAATTCAATTGGTGGTAATGATATTTTTAAAACCGTTTTTTTAGGTCAGAAATGGATTGAACCCAAGAATATGGGCTATCCAATCAATACCACTGCTAATGATAATTATTTTACATTAACAGCAGATGGAAGCAAAGCTTACTTTTCATCCGATAGAAAAGGAGGTAAGGGACTACAAGATATCTATTCTATGGATATGCCTGAGTCTGAAAGAAATATTCCTTTAACTTTAATAAAAGGAAGAATTTTAGCAGGGGAAGACCTTAAGCCCGTTCCAACTAAAATCAAGGTAATCAATAAGAAAACCAATAAAAAGGTTGATTACGTCTATAACCCAAATAAGGAAACAGGAAATTATTTGATCATTTTCCCTCCGGGAGAAAATTATGATATGGTCATTGAGTCGGATGGTTATTTGCCGTACACTTTAAATGTAAATGTTCCTAATCAGGATTATTTCTATGAACTCTACCAACAAATACATCTCAAAACAATTGAACACTTTGGTGTGGTAGTAGGGCAGGAAGTAGATGTTAGAAATGCCTTTTATGACACTAAGAAGGGTGAAAAAGCCCAACCCAGAAAGGTTAACGATGCCATGCTGGTTGCGAATGATAGCATAGATCTTTATGATGTCATGGATGGTATTATTAGTTCAGGTGATACAGCGGCTTACGAGTATTTACTGGATATCATGTTTTCCGTAAATCCTATTGATGCCATTGATTTTAATGATTTGGAGAACTCAAACATAGAGGCTGCCAGGAGGATCTACTATTATGATGAAACCGATGACAGTAAATTGGAAGCCAAAACCATTGATGGAACTACTGTTTATTCATTGCCTACTTTGTTTGTGACAGAACTTGCTGAAGTTCAGAGAAATAAAAAAGATCTGATAGCCAAGGATTATGATGATAAACTCCTGTCCCAGATATCAAAAGTATATTTTGATCAAGGTAATAGTAAGCTGAGGGATGAATTTAAAGTCAAACTAGATGCCATATTAGGTCATCTTAAAAACCACCAGGCCCTGGGAATAGAAATATCTGGCTTTGCTTCTGCGGAGGGAGATATGGAATACAACAGAAAACTCTCTGATGAAAGAGCTATTTCTGTGCTCAATTACTTCAATAAAAAGGGTGTTGTGAGAAGAAGGATCGTAGCAAAGGGGTATGGTGCAACTCAGACTAATGAAGACGAGAAAAAAGAAGAAGGAAGAAGAGTTGAAGTGAAACTAATAGACTTAAACAATCTCTAAAAAGAAGAAATCTTTATATCCATTCAAACAGACCTCAGGTATTATCAAAAGCCTGAGGTTTTTTAATTGAAGGGAATAATCGTGGGTTCCTTAATTTCAAAATCCCTGAACTGAACTGATTGATTACCGGTGAGATCCAGATCCGTTTGAGAAATATTATTTGGTACTAAAGGATAAAAAGCAAAACGCAGTTGAAAGGCTTTGAATGTGAGGTTATCATTTCTTACCCTGACCCCAAGACCAAATCCCTGGTAGGCATCATTCGAAAATAATGAAGAATTACCATTGGCGACCAAACCGACATCTGCAAAGCCAAAAATGGCAATTTGGAATCCTAATGGTTGGAATGGAGCGAAAGCTACCGTTTCAAAATTGAGTGATAATTTTTCCGTTCCTCTTAACAGCGTACTACTCAGTCCTCGAATGCCATTTCCATTATTAATATCTATAAATTCGTCAGAAAACCGGTTGATCCCTTTTGAATAATTAACTGCAATGAATTGCCTGAACTTGTAGCTATCCACGTTGAAAAGATTGCTAAAAAAACTTCCTTCCAGTTTAATGGTCCCCTGCTCCATTTCAGAGCCGTTAAAAAAACTTCCGGCTCCAAGACTACCATAAAAATAGCCTATTTTTTCAATCAGACCACCCTTAGCAATTCTTATTCCCGCATATTTTCTATTGGAAAATTCACCATTTTCAAATCCGAATATGAGTTCATACAATTGTCCGTAAGGAATATCCTCAGTTCTTCCATATCCAAATATCAGTCGGTCTTTATAGTACTTTCTATTGGAAAAACCGATACTGAATAAAGATAATACCCTGTCATGATAGAATTGGTTGGTGTCCTTTCCAACAACAGGTCTTAAATTGAATTGCCGGTTTTCGATACTTGATGCAATGGTCAACCTGGACCTTTCTTCAAAAGTTTTATTTCTGAACCCAAGTCTGAATGAACGTCCAAACCACAAATACTGACGGTTAAATTCATAAGCAGGCAGTATTGCGGTTGAATCATCATTGATTCTTCTAAATTCTTTTATTTTCTGCTTACCTAGCTGAAGCCCTCCTGCATAGATAATATCAGGCGTGATAAAATTGCGCCCTATGCTGAAAGTAAATCCTTTCCTGGGATACAGCTCGGCAAAGTTAAATTCACTTGAAATAAACGTACCCTTTATGTTAGGTATTCTATAGGTACCCTCGTAACCAAAAGAAGGATCGAAGTTTGAGTCAAAGGCGAACACATTATTTAATTCATGACCCAGACCAAATAGATTTTTCTCATTTAGAGAAACAGCAAAATCGCTAATACCATCGAAGTCTAAACCTGGTGTGAGAGACCAAACATCCCTTGTAATGACAAGTAAATCCACTGTATCCGATGCAGTACGCTCTATGATGTGAATACGGGCGTCCTTAATAAATGGGAGTTCTCTTATGAGCCTTTCATTATCAGCAACTGTCATTGGACTTAACCTGTCCCCCTTTTTGATCAGTAAGTTATTAAAGATGACCCTTCCTCTTGAATTTACATGGAGGTTGTTAATGGCCTTTTGTGCAAACGACTTAGGTTGCCTGGTAGTATCATTAACTGATGTCCCAAAAACATCAAGCTTTCTAACAGTTATATCACCTATAATCTTATTTGTATAATTCAGGTAGGGATCCTCACTTTCAATGGCGCTTACGGAATCCAGCTTTAAATTGGAAGGTGGAATACTAAATACAAGATCGAATATTTGTTTGGTTAGTTTTCTTTTGTAAAAACCAGATCGTAATTTTTCATAAAAAACCTCAGCTTTGCTTTTACCGGTCAGATAGTTTATCGTATCTGGAATGATTAGACTAGTATCGCTTTTGATAAAAATAGTTTTATCACCCAAAAGCAAATAACTGTTTCCTTTTATGGTGATGGTGTCCAGTTTGACGATTGTGCTGTCACTTTGAGCATTTGTTTTTTGAACAAAAGAAAAAAATGAAAGCATTGCACAAATAATCCAAATCCTCTTCTCAAAAGCATTTGTTTTCAGGCTAATTTTAAGGAATTGTAGAAAATGTATTTTCAAACTTTAGTTTTTTCTTTTACCCACAATTAAATAAAATCTTTATAGCATTTTTCGGGCCATTTCAAGATTATTTTGAAAAATTACTAATAGGATGGGTAATGGAAAGAGAACGTTGCACAAGTTTTAAACATTTACAGGAAGTCGATATCAACATTTAACGGATATTTCATCAAATATTGTAATGCATCTTCAACGGTTAAATCTTCAAACAATACTTTGTGTAACATTTGCGTAATGGGTGCTCTAACTTTATAATTGTCCGCAAGTTTCTTCACAATCCTGGTGGTGTTGATCCCTTCAGCGGTTTCCTCCATACTTCTCATTATTTCTTCAAGCTTTTCTCCTTTTGCCAATCTGGATCCAACAGTGAAGTTGCGACTTAATGTACTAGAACATGTGGCTACAAGATCACCCACTCCTGCCAGACCAATAAATGACTCAATGTTTCCACCCAAAGCCCTTCCGAGATAGATCATTTCTACCATTCCTCTGCTCACAAGCAATGCCCTGGCATTTTCACCTAGTCCCATACCACTTAACGCCCCTGATGCAATAGCAATGATATTTTTGAGTACTCCGCAAAGTTCAACACCAATAAGATCTGAGTTCCCATAAACCTGGAATCTATCATTTCTCAAGAGTCGTTTTCCTTCTTCAATTACTTCATCGAAATGGCTGGCGACAACGGTAGCGGCTGGTTGGTTATCGGCAAGTTCCTTAGCCAGGTTTGGCCCTGCAAGGCAGCCTACTCTTACAACTACACTTTCATCCCGGATAATTTCGCTCATCGTTCGAACATTTTCTCTGTTCAGTATAAGATCATCATCCTCAATGCTACTATTATTTGGAAGTGAGATATCCATGCCTTTGGTGCCATGAATCAATATATGGTAAGGATGTAAAAAAGGGGAGAGGTCCTTAATGGCTTCTCTAAAATTGCTGGAAGGGACAATTGGAAAAATAATATCACAGTTTGAAGCAACATATTCAAGATCGTTAGATGGAGTTACTTTATGATGTAGTGTTTGGCCGTTGCTGATACGAAGGTTATGCATTTCATCAATGGCTTCCTGCTTTCGGGCAAACAGTACTACATCACTATTTTCAGCTAAAATGTTTGCTATTGCTGTGCCAAAACTTCCAGCGCCTATAACACCAACCGGTTTAGAAGTATTTTTTGAGTCCATAGCCATCCATTCTGTTGTGATAATAAAACAATGTATTCAAATCTTTGGTAATAATATCTCCCTCCTTGTTTTTCAGTAATGGCCGTTTTGAATGATACATACCAACGTTTGATAAACCATGATCAATTACGTCTTCAAGGTCACCTTCCAGATGAGGTGCAATATTGACCTTGCCTTTTTTATGTAGCTTAAAAACCTCTTTTCTTAAGAGGTCAAATTTTTCTCTGAATTCCTTATAAGGAATGATAAGATCTTCTTCAGGAAGTCTTAATAAACTATAAAGATCAAGATTGTCATATTTAGCTCGCAATACAGAGAATGCTGTAAATGCCACTAAATGACTTGAAAAGACCCTGTTAATTCTGTGAAACTCCCTGACAATTACAGCTCCTAACATTTTGGTATATTCACTGTCCCTTTGCCGATCATAAGTTACTTTTCCATTGGAGATAAAGTAGTCCTTCGTATCAATTGTTCTGTTGTGTTTATCAAGGCTGTTACCTTCATCATCCACGTAGTTCCCAAATAAATCAAGCCCACGGCCAATGGATACCGATATATCAGAGCCTTTGGTGAAGAATTTCAGCAGAAAAGCGAAGATTTTATATGAGTTGGAGTATTGATCTGATTCTACATAGTAGCGCTCTTGTCCCTTTGATTTGAGATAATCGTTTATGAGAGAAGGAGCTTCCAATACAAAATGATAATTGAGCACAACAGGCACGATGAAGATTTTATTGGTACTTTCCGGATTTTCTTCAAAATTTAATCTTTGTGCTTCTAGTGCAGTACCTAAAAGTCCAAGCTTAAGTTTTGTTTCAATTTTACCGGATCTGGACCTTGTTCCACCAGGGAAAAACAAGCTATGGCAGCCTTTTTGAATAGCAAGCGTTGAATAAGTTTTAAGTGTTTCAAGATAAATTAAATTTTTCTTTCGACGATCCACCTTGTATGCTCCCAGGCTGTCCATAAAATACGAAAACAATTCTATATTAAAGAGATTGAGCCCTGCTCCATATATAAATGGCGGAAGTCCAAGTGCTTGAATGACCCATCCAATAAGAATTGAATCCAGGTTGCTGAAATGAGTGGGTACCATGACCACTGTTCCTATTTTAGCAAGCTTTCGCAAATGTTCAGCTTCACCTGTTAAGTGTATTTTATCCTGTAATGTTAGTTGATTACTCCACAAAGAACTGAAACCTTTAACTCTTGAAGCATTTAACAATCGGGAAAAACCAAAAGTAGCAACACTTCTTGCGATTTTATACCTGGATTGTTTAAAGTTACCGGCAATTTCGTTGGCATATCTTTGTGTAATATCATTTAAAACAGTACCAACAAGTTCAGCACCTTCTCCATTGCTGTTTTGGGATATCTGAACAAGCTTGGATTTTACTCTGGCCCAGAAAAGAGGCTCATCTTCCGGATCGATATCCCAGGGGTTTTGCTTGATTCTTAGTTTTTCTTTATACAGCGTTTGTTCGATTTCTTCAACCAATGATGATTTATCAGATGCCAGTGAATTGATTTTCTTCACTGTTTCATCAATGACTTCCTGAATAAACTGTTTGCGGTGCTTACTTAGTTGGACTACGGGCCATTCTTTAGGCCCTGGAAGAATGGGCTCATAAATTTTTCTGTCTTTTTTTGTGCCGGATGGCTGCATTCAACTCAGGTTTTTAATGAGTGACTAAAGATAATAGAAAGAACCGATTATTACCTTTTGCTTTTTGCAATAATCAAAACTCGATAAACAGATTTTGAAGATCAAAAAGTGGAAGGGAATGTAAATTTTCCATCTGACCCTCTTTTTAATGAAATTAGCTGTCTGATAGCATCCAAATTGATGGGTCCATAAATATGTGGGAAAAGTTCATTTCTCTCGGGCGACCTCTCATATTTTATTTCAGGTCTGACTTTCTCAGGATCAATGGCTAGTAATAAAAGTTCTTGCGATCTTTCAAAATATCTCTCAGAGGTAGCGATAACCTGATCATAATCAGAAGCATGAATGAAACCTTGGGTTTGCAAACTTTGATCACTGTAAAAACCCTCTTTTTCAGCTTTTTGCCAATTATCCGGATTAGCAATGTGGTAAATCCATGTTTTGTGCTGGTCCAATAAATTTCTATCCAGGAGCAATATTTTTTTAGCATATTTTACAAATGCCAATATGTTAATGCTTACATGTTTCAACATAAAATCACTTTCAAGCGATTGCTCTTTTATTATTAAAACATTTGTACCCATATAGCCATAATAACAGATCAATGAACCAGATATAAACACGGACAAGGAAAGCCAGGGATTAAACAAGTTCTTAAAGATGGCGATCAGGCTGAAAGTGGCAATCAAGCCCCCAAAAATTAGTGGCAGCATAAGCCGCTTGTTTTTGAACTGAATTTCCTGAATATCTTTTAAACTGAAGTTAAATGATGCAGCCTTATAAATTACTTTTAGATCGGAATCTGTGAGCAGGCATTTATTTTTATCATCGCCCTCTTTGTAGATATAGCAAATTGCTCGTATCGTACTACTATCTCTCGAAGAACTATCTTTCAATGGTGTAAATTCGTTGATTTCTTTAAGTTGAAACTAACCAAATTTAGCTATTATTCTTGAAAATTTTGATGTCATACAACTGCAGCAAAAAGTGTTATAAAAATAATGTTTAGGAAAAATGAAAGCCCCACGGGCGTGGGGCGCTTCATTAACCACTAACATACACCACTATGATTTTTTTTTGATTTATGTGTCCAATGCTTTCAAATAAAATTTTCAATTTCCAAAACGTTAGGGTGTAATGATGTTAGTAATAATCAAGTACTTTACTTTTCATTTCTAAACAATAGCTTATACAAAAGTGCAGAAGCCAAAATGCCGATTATCATAAGGATGATCATTAGTTTCATGTGTCTAAAATTTGTAGGCCTATGAGGTAACGGCACAGAGGTTTTACAAGCTCCTTGTTTGCTCCGTCCCGATAAATTGGTTCTCATATACGGCCTGTTTCAAGTGGTTATTTTTCTTATTTAAATTTTAATTTGATCATCTTTTTTCAAAGCCTATGCCAAGTGGGTTAATCGTTATATATGTGCTCAGAAAGCCTTTTTTGAGCGGTTTGGAAAAATGTTTTGTTTCATTTTGGGAGAAGGCACTTCAAAATGAAACGCAAATGTAATTTTTGGAAGGTGTTCCGGGACTCTAAGTTGGATTGATTAAAAAGTGCAAATTTCAAAAATCAGTAAGGGAGATATACGACAACTTTGGTGTCAAAGAAATCCTCTGAAAAATAATCTTTTAATGGAAAAATCTGATATGGCCGGTTAATCTCCTGCAGTTCCTCTTTAAGGTCGCCTCCCTTCAGATAAAGAATGCCATTGTTATTTATTATTCCAGTGGAATCTGCTCTGGAAACATTATTTATTTTGCCTTTTACCCAATTTGTAAATGGTTTTAGCCGGGTAACCGCTCTGCTGATAACAAAGTCAAATTGTGATTTAACTTTCTCTGCTCTTATATGTTCTGTACTGACATTTTTAAGATCCAGATTATCAACAACTTCTTGAACAACTTTTACTTTCTTTTGAATAGAATCAATCAAATAAAAATGAGTTTCTGGAAATAATATAGCTAGTGGAATGCCCGGAAATCCTCCACCGGTACCAACATCCAAAACTTTTTGACCTTTTTGAAATTGATATACTTTAGCAATGCCCAATGAATGCAGCACATGCCTTGAATACAACTGATCAATGTCCTTTCTGGAGATTACATTGATTTTTTGATTCCAATGAGTATAAAGTTCCTGTAATTGATAGAATTGTTTTTTTTGACGTGTGCTTAGCTGAGGGAAATATTTAAAAATGATATCGGAAGGATGCATGAACAGGCCGAACTAATCGGTTCTTAATACTTATCAATAAAACTAAATGTGCTGTTCCTTTCCTTTTACCAGGTCATACATCAGTTCTCTTGCTCTGTGAAGCTGTGCCTTTACCGTACCAAGCGGAGCCCCTAGTTCTTTGGCGATTTCATCATAAGAAAGCTCATCGAAATATCTGAGTTTTACCAATCTTTGATACTTGGGTGGTAGTTTTGTTACAAACATTCTGATCAGCTCAATTTTTTGACTTTTTATGGCAACTTCCTGAGGATCAAGATTTTCGTCTTTTACATCAATGTTTACGGCATCACCATTGTCATCTTTGAAGGAGGTATTAAGACTAAGTGTTTCAAGCTTCTTTTTTCTAATAAAGTCAATGGCATTGTTGGTGGCTATTCGGAACAACCAGGTGCTAAAAGTATAATCTTTTTTAAACTTATGGAGATTTTTAAAAGACTTAGCGAATGCTTCTATGGTTAGATCTTCTGCATCATCCACGTTTCTCACCATCTTCAGTATCATGTGATAAACAGGTTTCTTATACCTTTTCATCAACTCTGCATAAGCATTTTCATTGTTTTTCAAAGTGGCTTCATCTATAAGCCTGAAATCCTCTAATGCTTTTTCAGAAAACTGTTTATTTAACTCCATTTAACTTTTTTAGATAGCAGTGCCGTAGTTCCTGTAACAAGATAATAGACCACATAAAGGAAATCTAATATCGGTAAAACCCAGGGAAAAGGCTTATCTCCTAATTTTCTTGCGGAGAGATTAAAGGTTAGCGTTAAAAATATTACTCTAATCAATAAACCGATAATCAGTACAATGGGTTCAACTACTTTTACTGCTAAAGTAATAAAAGACAACCAAAATAATATATGTGATAACGATAAAAGTGCTAATCTAGTTTTATCTCTTTTTCGATATAACTTACCAGCGGATAGATGTCTTTTCTTTTGTTTGAAAAAGCTTTTCAATGTTTTTTTCGGATATGAAAGGATCATGACTGCAGCTCCTACCATTACTTCAGTGTTGGTACTATCAGCATGTTTATTTATAAAAAGATCGTCATCACCTCCTGTTACATGTTCAAACCCTGAGAACCCTTTTTTCTTTATGAAAAAAGATTTTCTATAGGCCAGGTTCCTTCCTACACCCATATAAGGTGTGTTCCATAAAGCTGCTGAAATGTATTGTATTCCGGTTTGCAAGGTTTCGAACCGGATGAATGCATTTAATAAACCGGATTCATATTTATACTGAGAATATCCAAGAACAATCTTTGTATTGTTTAAAAAAGAGGTGGCCATTTTCGATACCCATTCATTGCTGGTTGGATAACAGTCTGCATCGGTTAAAAGAAGAATATCATACTGAGCACTGTCAATCCCTGTAGATAGGGCATATTTCTTACCATTAAAATGCCCTGGTGTTCTTTCAATAGTAATGAATTTTAAATTTGACTGTTTTGCACTTTCAGCTTTAAGGAATTCCAAAGTTCCGTCATTCGATTTATCATCTACAACGATGATCTCGTATTCGGAGTGGTTTTGATCATATAGTCTTCCCAATAGCTTTTTTAGATTCTTTAGTTCATTTTGTGCGCAGATGATAATCGATACAGGTTCGTTGGAGATCTTTTTTTGCTTGCTGTTTCCCCTTTTATATATGCCAAGTTTAAGAATCACGCTTAAAAAAAAGATCGATTGAATGGCCAAAGAAGCGATGAAAATATAAAGAACGATATCCAGGATCATGCGTGTAGTAGGGGTTTCATCACATCTTTTAAATGAGCACTGCTATCTTGTATCAATTCATAATGCTCATAAATGAATAATGGTACGAGGTTTAAATATAAATTGATTTTTAAGAATAAATATGGATAATAAGGCATAATTTTGAGCCTTTGAATTCAAAAAAGCGACTTTTGTAAGTAATGAAATTTGAGCTTAAAGGTTCCGATAAAGGAAGTAAGGCAAGGGCGGGAGTATTGCATACAGATCATGGAATAATTGAAACTCCTATTTTTATGCCTGTTGGAACTGCCGGTTCTGTGAAGGCTGTACACCAGAGAGAACTTAGAGATGATATTGCAGCACAGATAATTTTAGGAAATACTTATCACCTATACTTACGACCAGGCTTGGATATCATCCAACAAGCGGGTGGTATTCATAAATTTAATGGCTGGGAATTTCCAATACTTACCGACAGTGGGGGTTATCAGGTATATTCGCTTTCAGGCGTCAGAAAGATAAAGGAAGAAGGTGTTACTTTTCAATCGCATATTGACGGATCAAAACATTTTTTTAGTCCGGAAACAGCGATTGACATCCAAAGAACTATTGGAGCCGATATCATCATGGCTTTTGATGAGTGTACTCCCTATCCCTGTGATTATACCTATGCAAAGAATTCAATGGATATGACACACAGGTGGCTTGAAAGGTGTTGCAATAGGTTTGACAATACTTCATCGCATTATGGCTATGAACAAACTTTGTTTCCCATTGTTCAAGGAAGTACCTATAATGACTTAAGAAAACAATCTGCAGAAACAATAGCCTCATTTGAGAGAGACGGAAACGCGATTGGCGGACTATCTGTTGGAGAACCAGCTGAAATGATGTATGAAATGACCGATAAGGTTTGCGCCATTTTACCAACCGATAAACCACGCTATTTAATGGGAGTAGGCACTCCGGAAAATATTTTAGAATGCATCGCCTTGGGTATAGATATGTTTGATTGTGTTATGCCTACAAGAAATGCCAGAAATGGCATGATATTTACTACAGAGGGTATAATGAATATGCGTAACGAAAAATGGAAAGATGATTTTAACCCTATTGATACTAGCCTGGGTGGGCATGTAAGCACACAATATTCCAGGGCTTATTTAAGACATCTGATTGTGAGTAAGGAAATTTTAGGAGCACAGATTGCCAGTATTCATAATCTTACCTTTTATCTTTGGCTGGTGACGGAGGCCAGAAACCAAATTTTACAAGGAAATTTTGTTGATTGGAAAAATGATATGGTTAAAAAAGTAACAACGCGACTTTAGGTTAATGAAAGTCATTGATAAATATATACTGAAGAAGTTTCTGAGTGCCTACTTTTTCGTAGTACTTATTTTAGTTGCAGTGATCACTGTAATTGATTTCACTGAAAAAAATGATGATTTCATTAAACATAGCCTGTCAATTGGTGAGATACTTGGTTATTACAAAGTAGTTATACCTTTTTATGCGAATCTCCTGACACCGATTACAGTATTTATCGCAACCGTTTTTGTTACCTCCAAAATGGCAGGACATACAGAAATAATTGCCATTTTGAGTGGAGGAATCAGTTTCACAAGAATGATGAGGCCCTACCTAATCGGATCCATCATCGTTGCAGCACTTAGTTTCTATTTAAATGGTTGGGTTATACCAGATTCCAATAAAAAACGTGTGGAGTTTGAAGTGAAATACGTAAAGAATCCATTTCACTTTTCAGAAAGAAATATCCATATACAGGAAGGACCAAACACTTTTCTCTATATGCAGAGTTATAGTAACAGGAATAACACCGGGATCAGATTTTCGCTCGAAACTGTGGAAGGTACTGAGGTCGTAGAAAAGTTGACTGCCGATAGAATAGAATGGAAAGAAGAGGAAGGTAAATGGCTGGTTAAGAATTGGACATTAAGAGAATTTGATGGATTGAAGGAAACCGTTACCAGAGGAAAAGAACTTGATACATTGCTTCGAATTCATCCAAAAGATTTTGAAAATAATTACAAGCGCTGGGAAGCATTGACTAATGATGAGCTAAATGTATATGTGAGGGAATTGAAAGCAAGAGGCTCAACAGAGGTGCCAACGTATGAAATTGAACGCTATATCCGGTATATGGCACCATTCACAGTGATCATTCTAACCTTTATCGGAATGATTGTTTCTGCAAGAAAAACCAGAGGCGGAACCGGATTCCAGATTGCACTAGGCTTTTTGATTGCTTTCATTTTTATCATATTTTATATTCTAAGTCGAAGTGTGGCGGAAGCAGGAAATACTAATCCTGTTTTGGCCGTTTGGTTTCCAAATATTGTATTTTCAATTGTAGGTTTTGTTTTATACAAAACGGTTCCCAGATAATGAAGTCGTCATTTAAGGATTACCTCCAACTTCATTTCATTGTTCTTATTTGGGGATTCACAGCAATCCTTGGAAAGCTTGTTACTGTTCCTGCGGTTGAATTGGTTTTCTATAGGACCCTGTTTGCCTCTATAACATTAGGGTTTTTATTGTATTACCGAAAAAGAAATGTAGCGCTTGATCTATCTGAACTTCTAAGAATCCTCGGGATCGGTGCTCTTATCGGCTTGCATTGGATCCTTTTTTTTGCGGCTGCCAGAGTATCTACAGTTTCCGTATGCCTTGCCGGCATGGCAACCACAACACTTTGGACTAGTATACTTGAGCCTATTATGACCAAAAAGCGAATACAACTATTTGAGGTATTGATAGGTTTGGTGATCATTTTAGGGCTTTATGTCATTTTCAGATTTGAATTCAATCACTTTCTTGGCCTCTCTATGGCGGTAGGTGCGGCTTTTTTAGCTGCGATGTTTTCTATCCTGAATAGCCAAATGACCAAAAGACAAAGCAACCCATACATTATTACCTTTTATGAAATGATTGGAGCCTTCTTGTGCACAGCGATTTTCCTGCCCCTGTATTTACAATTCTTTTCGATAGATGGACAGATCCATCTTGAAATGAACAATATGGATGTTTTATATATCGTGATATTAGCCACGGTTTGCACCGTAATTCCATTTTCCGTATCAGTAGAGCTAATGAAAAGAATAAGTGCTTATACAGTCAATTTAACCATTAATCTGGAACCAATATATGGTATAATTTTAGCGGTAATCATCTTTAAGGATAAAGAAAAGATGTCGGGGGGATTTTACCTTGGGACGCTCATCATATTGATGTCTGTATTGATCTATCCCCTGATCAATCGATATTATCAGCGTAAAGTCAATATTAGAGATATTTGAAAAAGCTTTAAGTCGGTTCTAAAAAAGTATCATTTGATATTTTTAGAAAGGCTCATTGCTTTGTTTAGGCAAGATTTTAGATAAAAGACTCAAGATTAAAGAAATTGCTTGCTGTGGCTTTTTTCTTTTCTTCAGAGAAATAAAACGACCAAATTTACAAGCTTTTAATTGAATGGATCAATAAGCTTTCAAAGTTTGTGTGATAGGATAAAGTAAAAAAGATAATGATATTAATTTTACGAAAGCAAGGTTTAATTGCCGGGCTTAAAGATATATGTTATAAGTCTTTATACTAAATTCTTGTTACTTATTACTGTAGCGAGGGCTTTTTAAGGGAAGACTAAGTAATCTGGCTTCACCCTTTAACAATTCCTGATTTTTCTCAATGGTTCAAACCTGGTTATACTATTTTTGTATTTACAACCTTTTCACCTGGAAGCTACTTCTCCGGGGTCCATGTGCTGTATTCAGGAAAGATAGATTTAATATCCGGCACCTGATTGAAAATACCATAGACTGAGGATCCGGACCCTGTCATGCTAGCATACAATGCACCTTCTGTGTAAAGTTTTTCCTTAATCCGTTGTATTTGGGGATATTTCGGAAAGATACTTTTTTCAAAATCATTGATTAGCAGCTCTTTCCATTCTGAGATATCATATTTTTCGATAATTTCTTTTACCGGTACTACTGGTTTCTGAGGCCGGATACCGGCATAAGCTTCCTGCGTAGAGATATGGATATTGGGGTAAACCAAAACAATATGCTTTTGAGACAGGTCCAATGAGATTTCCTCAAATTGATCTCCCTTGCCTAACGCTAAAATGGGTTTATTTCTAATAAAAAATGCACAATCACTTCCTAATTTTCCCGCATATTCCTCTAACAAAGTATCATCCAGGTATAAGTTAAACATTTTGTTGAGAGCCTTTAAAGTGAAGGCTGCGTCTGCTGATCCTCCGCCCAATCCTGCTCCAATCGGGAGTATTTTGTGTAAATGAATGTGCACATTGGGGATTTGAAAATCCTTCGAAAGTATATTAAAAGCTTTCAAACAAAGATTATCCCTTTCCTCACCTGGAATGAGCAATCCACTGGAAGTAAACTCTAGGTTTGAAGATTCGATTACTTCTAAAATCTCCTTCCAACCAACCGGATAAAAACAAGAAGAGATGTTGTGAAAACCGTCAGTCCTCTTTTCAATGACATTAAGTCCGAGATTAATTTTAGCATTGGGAAAAGAGAGCATGATTAAAAAAAGGTCTTGATGTGTTGAAGTGTTGGAGTGTTGACGTTGAGAGAACTGAATAAACATCAGCACTTCAATACATCAACACCTACCTATTTTCTAAGTTCTTCAATTAAATCTTCTGTAATGCCTGATGAAGAGAAACCGCCGTCGTGCATTAAGTTTTGCATGGTAACCATTCTTGTGAAATCAGAAAACATGGTGATGATGTAATTTGCGCAGTCCTCAGAGGAAGCATTTCCCAATGGAGACATTTTGTCAGCATAATCAAAAAAAGCATCAAAACCACCAACACCGGTTCCTGCCGTTGTTTTGGTTGGAGATTGCGAAATGGTATTGACCCTTACATTTTTACTTTTAGCAAAACGATATCCGTAACTTCTGGCTATGGATTCAAGAACTGCCTTGGCTTGTGCCATATCAGAATAATCCGGAAAAGTTCTTTGCGCTGCAATATAACTAAGTGCCAGGATGGAGCCCCATTCATTCATGGCATCCATCTTTTCAGCTACTTGCATAACCTTATGAAATGAGAGCCCCGAAATATCCAAGGTCTTTAGAAACCAGTCATAATTTAAATCTCCATATGCTTTATTTTTCCTTACATTCGGGCTCATGCCAATAGAATGCAATACAAAGTCAATTTTTCCACCTAATATTTCCATGGACTTTGTGAAAAGATTTTCCAGATCCTCTAATGAAGTTGCGTCTGCAGGAATTATTTCTGCACCACAGGATTCGGCCAATTGATTTATTACACCCATTCTCAATGCAATAGGTGCATTTGTTAAAGTGAATTCTGCGCCCTCTTCTTTTGCTTTAAGCGCAACTTTCCATGCAATGGATTTTTCATCCAATGCTCCGAAAATGATTCCCTTTTTTCCTTTTAATAGATTATAAGCCATAGAAATAAAATTATAGGGTTATTTGATGGTCCAAAAATATGAATTTATTGTAAAATTAATTAGTAAGGTTCATTAATTGGCGGGCGTTTTCAAAAGCCGAATTTGTTGGATTATCACCACCAATCATTTTAGCAATTTCTTCAACTCGCTCATCTTCAGATAGCTTTCTTATTTTGCTGACGGTTTTATCTGTGCTGTTATCTTTATAGACATAGTAATGGGCATCTCCTCTGGCTGCAAATTGAGGTAAGTGACTGATTGCTATCACCTGATGATTCTGAGCCATCTCCTTCATCATCATGATCATTTTAATAGCGATTTCGCCGGAGACACCTGTATCTATTTCGTCAAATACAATGGTTGGAAGCGCCACCTTATCGGCCAGGATATATTTAATGCAAAACATCAATCTGGAAAACTCTCCTCCAGAGGCAACATTCTTTAGCTCCTGAGGCGCTATTCCTTTATTGGCAGAAAAAAGAAGTTTGACATCATCTATACCCGATGGTCCTGGATCAATGATTGTATTTTCAATATTTATCATGGCATCCGGAATACCAAGATCTTTCAATAACTCGATAATTGCCTTTGAAATATTTTTAAATTCATTGGTTCTTATTTTGGAAACTTCCTTCGCACACTGGATCATTGACTGATAACAACTTTCCATATTTTTTTTGGAAGATTCAATCTCCTGATCCAGATTGTCCACCTTGTGGGCCTTGTCCTTTAATGTGTTTTGAATTGTCAGAAGCTCGGAAACTGTTTCCGCTCTATGCTTTTGTTGTAATTGATATATTATGTTTAGTTTTTCCTTCAGCGATTCTGCCTCTTCTTGATTATATTCAATGTTAGTGTCCTCTTGTTCTAATTCTGAATGTACATCTCTTAATTCTATGTAACAGCTCTCAAGTCTTTCTTTTATTGACTGGAATTTATCGGAGAATGGTGCGATATGCGTAATAATTGAGGATAGTGTGTATAAATTATTGTTAATAGAATAATCAGAACTATCCAGGAGATTTAATGCTTCATTGAGTCTGGTTTTTATTGATTCAGCATTTTCCAAAATCTTCAAATGTTTCTCCCATTCCTCCTGTTGTCCGTCTTCAAGTTGAGCTTCTACTAGTTCAGTTAGTAGAAACTGGTTATAATCTGCCTCTGCTTTCAATGATTGAGCCTGATCAATCAACGTTTCATAATTCTTCTTAGCTTCAAGATAGGCTGTATATAAGGTCTCATATTCTAACAATTTTTCTTTGTTCCTGGCATAACTATCTACCAGTGACAATTGAAATTTGTTGGTACCCAATAGGAGTGTGTCATTTTGTGAGTGGACATCCATTAAATAACTTCCTATTTTCTTGAGTACTTCCAGAGTTACGGGTGTATCGTTAATGAATGCCCTGGATTTTCCGGAAGTAGCTATTTCTCTTCGGATAATTGTTTGAGATTCATAATCCAGTTCCTCTTGGTCAAAAAGAGGTTTCAACGGATAATCTGAAATTTCAAATATTCCCTCAATAACACATTTTTCCTGATCATTGAAAAGGGCTTTTGTATCCGCTCTGTTTCCAAGCAGTAAACCGACCGCACCTAACATAATAGATTTACCAGCTCCGGTTTCACCAGTAATAATGTTCAGGTTTGCCGAAGGATCAATTTCCAACTCTTTAATTAGTGCATAATTTCTGATCGTTAGGTGTATTAGCATGGATCAGGTTCAAGACAATTGATTAAATATAAAAATGTGTAACTCCATATTCTATCTGAAGTTCGATAAATAGGCATAAAAATAATAAATAATTAGGGAAGCGGACTTTATTAATTGTTTAAAATATCCTGAAACTTATCTGATTTGGTTGGCTGTAGCTCCACCAACAAATTATAGGCATCTCGCCGGGTGGAGAGGTCGCCATCTGAGAAGATATGGACTAGCTCATCGGTCTTGGCAAAAAAGAAAAGCGTGATCAAGAAAGCTGTTGGATTTGTTTTATAAGCTGCCTGAATTTTTTTTAGTGATCCAAGGATGTTCTTTCTTCCCTTATCCGCATCGTCCTGGAAAACATCAAGCCCTAGCCTGTGATACTCATAAATCGCCTCTCTGACGGGCTGCATTTGTCTGTTCATGAGATTCTCAGCAATCCAATATCTATTTCTTGGAGGGGTAACAAATTGATCCCATCCCGGTCTGCCCGACTGTTGAGCATTGTTAACGATGGTAAGTGCTTTCTCAAAATAAGGTGTTCCTGAAAGTCTTCCAAAAGAATCG
Organism: Splendidivirga corallicola; assembly: GCA_030442035.1. Lineage (GTDB taxonomy): Bacteria > Bacteroidota > Bacteroidia > Cytophagales > Cyclobacteriaceae > Splendidivirga > Splendidivirga corallicola. Next base: position 1,000,479 of record JAUJEA010000001.1, on the reverse strand, counting down.
TAATCCATGCCCAAAATGATATAAGCATAGAAAGAAAGCATGGAAGTCAGGTTATTTTGAAATGAATTCTCATTAAAATCTAAAGGTTGGGATTCAACATATTCAAATTGCCAATCGTTATCGGCATAATTTTGTGCTAGGTTCAGTAATACAGATTGATAGCTGCTATTATAAATTGGTCGAGCAGATTGGATTTGAACAGTGGCATCAAAACTCCCAACTGAAGGCATGTCCTCAATGGTTATGATCAGATTGCAGTCTATTCTTTCCTCAATCTTAATATTATCATTAGTCCATTTTCGATTATTCAGGAATTGGGAAAATGCCAATTCCATATCTTGAAAAACGCGTCTCTCGGTTGTTTGCACCTGAGGGCTTAAATTGACAATAACATTGCAATTGAGCTCTTGTCCGAAAATCGCTGGTATATTTAAAAAAAATAAAACGATGCTTAACAGACTACGCATTAATTTTTGAGATTATTGAGTTAATAATATCTTCAGCCACTTCCATCTTATTCTTTAACTCAAATTTCTGGGTATTATTTCTATCAATTATTGTTATTTTATTGGTGTCATGCCCAAATCCGGCGCCTTTATCCTGCAATGAATTTAACACAATAAAATCAAAATTCTTAGAGGTTAGTTTTTTAAGCGCATTTTCCTTTTCGTTTTCCGTCTCCAGTGCAAAACCAATGTTGATCTGGTTTTCTCTTTTAATTTTACCTAGTTCAGCTGCAATGTCTTTGGTTTTAACCAAATTGATGCTCAGTTGATCGGTTTTTTTCTTTAGTTTATGCTGATGTTTTTCGTCAGGTGTATAATCAGCCACAGCAGCAGCGAGGATAGCAATATCCGTGGCAGGATAATGTTTCACACATTCCCGGTACATATCTTCGGCAGAGCATACCTTAACCAAATTGACAGCATGCCCATTTACTTCCAGTTTAGATGGTCCACTGATAAGTGTGACTTCCGCACCATGCTCAGCTAACTTTTGTGCCAGTGCGTAACCCATCTTACCACTTGAATGATTTCCAATGAAACGTACCGGATCTATCATTTCATAGGTAGGACCCGCTGTGATTAGCACCTTCTTACCATTTAAGGCACCTTTCGAAGAGAAATGATCATGCAAACTAGCCATGATATGTTCTGGCTCGGCCATTCTTCCTGTACCCACTAAACCGCTGGCTAACTCTCCGTATTCCGCATCAATAATTTTATTACCATAGGATCTTACCTGTGCCAGGTTGACCAATGTACTTTGGTGTTGATACATGTCAAGGTCCATAGCAGGAACAAGAAAAACCGGACATCTGGCACTTAAATAGGTTGCTGTAAGTAAATTATCACATTGACCATGTGCCATTTTTGCAATGGTATTAGCGGTGGCAGGTGCCACTACCAGGGCATCGGCCCAAAGGCCAAGTTCAACGTGATTGTTCCATTCTCCTGTTTTTCCCTTGATAAACTCGGAAAGAACCGGATTTTTGGAAAGTGTGGATAGTGTGAGCGGGGTAATAAATTCTTTGGCAGCTTCGGTCATGATTACCCTGACCTCGGCGCCTTCTTTGATGAGTAATCTAGTTAACATTGCTGCTTTATAAGCAGCAATGCTTCCACATACTCCTAAAATGATTTTTTTACCTTGGAGCATGCAATTTATTTTTAGCTCTTTTCTTGATCCTCCTCTGCTTTTCTAAACATGATCTCATCATCCAGAAATTCTTCTGTTGCAACCATCGTTGGTTTAGGCATTCTTTCGTAGAATTTTGAGATCTCTATTTGCTCACGATTTTCAAAAATTTCTTCCAGGTTATCCACAGTTGAAGCAAACTCAGCTAGCTTACTGTTTAACTCCTCCTTCATTTTTGTAGAGATTTGTTTTGCTCTCTTAGAAATGACCGAAATAGATTCATAAATGTTTCCGGTTGGCTCTGCTAATTGCTCCAAATCTCTCGTGATTATAGATGATTGTACTGCCATATCTTTGAATATAATTAATTACAAATTGTTTCTTGACTTTAGTTTATCCAAGTCATTAATACATGACTTGTATATGTTTTCAGCTTTCTTCAAAAATTCACCATCGGGAAAATCATCAATAAATTCCTGATAGACCTCTATGGTTTCCTGATATCTTTCCCTTTGCTTTTGAGGAATACTCAATTTAGCAAGTTTATATTTAGCATCAACCTTAAGATAGCTAATTTCCTCGTTCATTTTTGAATCGGGAAAATCTTTCTCAAAGTTTTCAAAGGCAATAATAGCCGCTTTTAGATTTCTAGGATCGTAATCCCTTAACTTATAATATTCCTTGGCGTTCGTATAAGCTTTCTTTTCAAGTTTGACCTGTAACTTATTGATGATGTCATTTGCTTCATCCTTGTACTTGCTATAAGGATGTGTATTCAAGAACGACTGCATGGCCTCAATGGCATCATACGTACTGGTTTGATCAAGGTTGAAAACCGGTGAATCCAAATACAGGGAATAAGCATACATGTAACGGCTTTCTTCTGCAAACTCACTCCTGGAGTAAGTCTCAAAAAAAACCTTGAAATAATATGAACTTTCTATATATCTTCTTTGATGAAAGATCGAATAAGCATAATAAAACTGTACATTTTCAGCTCTTTTATCTCCTCTGAGAAGCGGTAGAATTTGTTCGAACAATACACTTGATCTGAAATAGTCCTCGTCTTCATAATATTTTATTGCCGCGTTATATTTCTTCTCAAGGTCATCACTTCTCTCTATCTTTCTAAACTTGCTACAGGAAGTAAAAACAAGTAAAATTACCGCCAAGGAGCAAAAAATTCTCTTCATTTTGACCATAAGGGTGCAAATATAAGTGTGAAAATTAAAATAAACTAGAATAGCTAAAGAATGTTTCTGAACGAATCTTCAAAGATAATGCAGATTTGTTTGGAGTGGTTGCCTACCTTTCTTTGATAAATTTCTTTGTCAAAATATTGTCGTTGTCCAGGTATAATGTGTAAAAATAAACACCCGGATTAAACTCGGCAGTTTCAATTTTAATTCTGCTTTCGAATGGAGAAAGTGCGTATTCACCAACAATACTTCCCAAAACATTATGAATAACAATTTTGGCATTTGCTTCTCTATTCAACAATTGATAGTTGATAAAAGCTACCTGATGAATTGGATTGGGATAGACGTTGCTGATCTGAATATTTTTATTGTTGAGCAAAAGACTTTTAGGCTTTTCTTCCAAAACCTTGAACATTTGCTCATACTCTATTGCATCGTTTGGATTATTTCTGTCATAGAAGATATATTTAACCCGGCTTTCGGATTCCGCAATACCTGCCTCTAAAACGCTTGCAAAACCCTCAATGGTCTCGTTCGGGTCTAGCTTGATAGTACGAGGAATTAAATCTACGCTGGCATCAAAACAGTCACCGTTTAGGCATAAGTAGTTTTTTTCACCTGTTGAAATGTGAGATTCAACTCTTCTGACTTTTAAAAATATAGCTTTGTCGGAGATATTACGGATTTTGATATCGGCTCTAAGTTCAGTCCCAATGACACCTACTACCTCTTCACTTGAGTCAATAATTTCGAGGCTTTGAGCTTGGAGGAAACTGCTCAAAAGAATGGCTGCTAATATGGAGAAAAATGCCTTCAACCTCGTTCGTAATTTTGGATTAATTTAAATGTAAAAATAAGTCAATTTTATCAAACAATATTAAAATTCAAACATTTTATATTACATCTATAAAATTTTTTTTCCTTTTTTAAGTTAAATACAATCTAGCATTGGAAGACCCTAATTAATATAAGGTTTTTTCTCAAATAATTCAATTATCCGGACTGTTTTTAATTGCTTTATTTAATGTCTCAATCCGTTCTATTTCTTTTTTTGGTTTAATTTCAGGTTTTTCCTTACGTATTCCATACAACACTTCCTCTTTTGTCGGTCTGTCTTCCGCTCTCCATTTGAAACCTTTCAAGCGTGTGTCCGGTGCCTGGATTTCATGTGGTGGAATCAAGGAGGCATCAGGATTTACAAATGTCTTAATGCTATTCATGTCGCCTTCCTTAAAATCAATGATCATATTGCTGCAAACCGTTTTATTGAGACCCAGCAAAATGGTATCAGCTTCGGTAGGTGCAAAGAAGATACTTTCAGCATTTCCAAATACATCAATCTGATCGATCTTGTTTTCCAGGAAGTGAGCCACCATTTCTCTGCCCTTTATTTGATTGAATTTTTGTAATAAAGAGTCTTCGGAGATCACAAATGAATTGGTAGACAAAAACATCTTATCAATTTTATTATTGGATATCAACATATTAATGGAATCCGCTTCGATTTGGTTGCCTTGGTTCCAAATTAAAGGGTCATCATACATGAAAATTGTTGAATCAGCCAAATGATAAGATAGTGAATCGGCCTTACCTTGCATTTCAATGTTATAGACCTTTACATTGTGGTAGGCGAGTAAACGTTTCTTTTCCGGAATTTCACTTTCGATGGAAACCAGCGTATCAGCACTTAAATACAAGGTGTCTTCATTGAAAGGTTTTTTCATGAGTGCATCCTCATATACTTTGATAATACCCTCTAACTTCCAGTACTTCGCATACTTTCCGTTAATAATTATCTCATTTTCTTTGTTGAACATTTCAACATTTCCAGTGACAGTATAAAATTGCTGGATTTCGTCAAAGAAAAATTTATCCCCGGATAATATGTTTTCCCGGGTTTCTATGGTACCACTTTTCAATCGTGACTGTTCAATACGTGTTATATATTCTCCATCATTGGCGTTGAGCTTGGTGCTGTCTCGTTTAATAATTTCTGTTGGGCCCTTGAAATAAGCGATATCCGTATTCAAGTCATATTGGAGTGTATCCGAAAAAATGGTAGCATCCGGTGTTTTTAGTATGGCCTCTTCCTTGAAGGAAACAAATTTGGAGGCTGTATTATAATATCCCTTCTCACTGGTTAAGACATTCTTGCTATCAACTACCTTTCCCCCATTGAAATAATAGGCCAGTTTACCCTGCATATCATAATCCAGAAAATCTGTATACATGGTAATAGAATCATCCCTGTAAACTACATTTTCTCGCATTTGCGCAAGCTTGGTATTACCGTCATAGAACAATCTGTCCCCGGTGATAGTAATTGAATCGCCCTCTTTGATTTTTACATTTCCAATAGCTTCAAGAGCATTTTTGTTTGTATATCGATAGGCTGTATCACACCAGATGTGCGTATTTTCATGCTGAAGCCATACGCCACCAACCACCTTAGAATAATTCTCTCCATCTTTTTCAACACCTTGAAGAGATTCTGCCTTATTTAGCTTAACCTTTGTTTGAGCCCAAACATTGGCAGTGCTGAGTACACTGAAAAGCAGTATTAAAATGTTAATCTTAACTTTCATATTGAAAATGTTGAAGCAAAGGTAGTGAAAAAAGAAATCTTCATAGCTTTATAGATAAACCCTGAAATAAGTTAAATGATCTAATTAACTATCAACAATGATGCTAGTTTTGTGTTGGGAGTTCTAAATTTGCCAAAATATGCTGCAGGAATTTCTGGATTACATTAAGCAAGAGGAACTATTAAATGAGAAGGACCATGTCTTACTCGCGGTAAGTGGAGGTATAGATTCCGTGGTAATGGCTCATCTCTTCAAGAAATCCGGTTTTTATTTTAGTTTGGCGCATTGCAATTTTTCCTTAAGAGGAAAAGAGTCTGATGAAGACGAAATTTTTGTAAGAGAATTGGCAAACCAATTAGATGTAAAATGTTATTGCAGGCGTTTTGATACGGCCCAATTTGCCAGGAACTCCGGACAATCAACACAAATGGCTGCCAGAGCGTTGAGGTATGACTGGTTTCAAGTATTAACTCGGGAAGAAAAGATCGATTGGATAGCCACTGCTCACCATCAAAATGATGTGTTGGAAACGGTTTTATTTAATTTGGTCAAGGGGACAGGTATTGCAGGTTTGCGAGGTATAAAGCCCAAACATCATAACATCATTCGCCCCATGTTATTTGCTCAAAGAACTAGTATTGAGGAATATGCCTCGCAAAATAAGCTGGAATGGAGGGAGGATAGTTCCAATCAATCCAATAAATATCACAGAAATCTTATCAGAAACAGCATTGTTCCCATTTTAAGGAAGATCAATCCCGATCTTGAGTCAACATTGACTTCAACCATGGATAAATTACTGGAAGTCGAAAAGATTTTTCTTCGAAAGGTGGAAGAAGTCAAGCTGCATGTTTGCGAGCAAAAAGATGATCATCATTTTATTGATAAAAGCGAAATAGCCAAAATTGAAGGTGGTAAAATTATATTGTATGAGTTGATCAAACCATTTAGCTTTAACTATTCCCAATTGAATGATATTTATCAAAATTGTCTGAGTGGAGTTGTTGGAAAACTATACGAGTCGCATGATTTTGTTCTTAATGTAGACAGAGAAAATCTGATCATCATACCAAAATCAGATCATACTATTTCAACCTTTATAGAAGAAGATCAGGATACTTTTGATCATACCTGGTGTACATTGCATTTTGAAAAAATTGAGAGGGAAAGTTTGCAGATGCCAACAAGCAAACGAGTAGCCTGCCTGGATTTTGAAAAGCTGAATTTTCCCCTCAAACTAAGAAATTGGAAGGAGGGAGATTGGTTTTATCCCTTGGGCATGAACCATAAAAAAAAGTTAAGTGATTTTATGATTGATGAGAAAATTCCTTTAACATTGAAAGAGAGAGTACTTGTGTTAACCTCGGGCAGTTCAATTGTCTGGGTTGTTGGACACAGAATTGATCATCGTTTCAGAATTACGGATAATACCAGGATGATCTACAAGATTATTAATCGAGGGCCAGATGATAAATCCATTTAAAAAGACTTATTCCGACAGTGAGTTAAAACTTTTTCGTTTTCTTTCGAGGATCCAGTTATTCAACAAATTATCCGATGATGAGTTAGCTGAATTCACTCCTTATTTACATTCCAGAAAATATAAAATGGATGAAGCAGTTTTCTTCCGGGACGACCCAAGCCAGGCACTTTACATTGTGAAAAGAGGCATGGTATGCCTGAATCTGGAAATTGAGGATCGGTTTGAAGTGATCTCTGAGGTCAAGGCGAGCCAGGCCTTTGGAGATAATTCTTTATTAGAGGATACATACAGATTGTATACTGCAATTGTTACCTCCGAAACAGCAGAGTTGATGGTTATTCCTCAGGTGAATATTCTAGAGATTTTTGAAGATAATCACATAATAAAATCAAAAATGTTAGAAGCTGTTGCCGTCCTATACAATAATTATACTGCCAACCTTTTCAAAGCCTATCAATCGTCCTATGGTTTTTTCAATATAGGAGAGGCGTACAGAAGAAAATAGTGCTAAAAATTTAGTAGCTCGTTGTATACCTTATGTATGGGGAGCCCTACTACGTTAAAATAGGAACCATTAATTTTTTCAATGCCAATCATACCAATCCACTCTTGTATTCCATAAGCTCCGGCTTTGTCATATGGTTTATAATGTTCAATGTAATAGTCGATTTCCTTTTCAGAGATTGACCTGAATGTAACAACTGTGCTATCTGTAAAACTTATTTTTTTGTTTTTGCTTAATAAGCAAACACCTGTTGCCACTATATGCTCCCTGGCAGATAACTTTTGAAGCATTCTCATTGCTTCATCCTTATCTTGAGGTTTTCCTAAAATTTGATTTTCGATAATTACAATTGTATCAGCAGCGATGATGATTTCATCTGTGACAATGGATTCAAGTGCTAATGCTTTTTTTTCCGCAAGGAACTTTGCTACTTCTAGCGAAGGCATATCTGTCGGAAAGGACTCATCAACATCAGAAGCTTTGACTTGAAAATCAAAACCTGCATCCTTCAAGAGTTGCTGCCTTCTTGGAGAATTAGATGCTAAAATCAGTTTCCTTTTCGAATTCATCTTCTCTTAGTGAGCTAAACAAGAAACCGCAGATAACCTTTGGATAGAAATAGGTAGATTTTTGTGGCAGTGTATACCCACTGAAACAAACTTTTTTTACTTCTTTCATTGAAATGTCTTTTGTAATAATAGCTAATTGTACTTCGTCCTTAATCACCTTGGTCAAACAATCAGCAAAACTTCTGTCAAAGATTATGTTGTCGGATCTGGTTTGATCTTTACCAGGAATTCCCAATGCCTTTTCAATGATAAAGTAATGCATCACGGTGAGATCAAGTTCTTTTATTTCATCCGGGAAGGCCCAACTCAATGTTTTGATTTTATCAGGTATCAGACGGACTTTGTAGGCATTTTCTTTGAATACAAGCCCAAAGGCCCATTTTTTCCCTAATATGATCTCATTGATGTCATGTGGATTTTCCACCGGTTTAATAGTGAAATAATTTTCCAATTTCCTCAATACTTCCTCTTCATCAAGATTGTTAATTCCCTTGATAAGCCTGTGGGTAGGGAGTATCCTCAGATCGTCGGCTTCCATATTGGTTAAAAACATCGAATGAAAATTATATCCCTCATCGCCAGTGTGATGTGGATTGGATTTTATTCTCTGGTGTTTATAAGCCAGTGATCCCTCGTACCTATGATGCCCATCGGCAAGAATGATTTCTTTTTCCGCAATAAGCTCTACAAATCTCCTAACAATCTTAGCATCATGAATTACACTCAATACATCTCTTACTCCTTGATAATCTTCGGTTTCGTAGATAGGGTTGAGCATGCTCTCGTCCATATATGCTTCCAATTCGAAATTGACATCACTATATAAACCATGCGTGGAACTGGCATTTAATTCAGTTTTTTCCAAAAGCTCAATCCTGTCGTTTACTGCTTTTGGCATTGTATTTTCATGCCTTAGAATGACCTTTTCATCCCAATCGTAAGCACGTATATTGCAAATGAATCCTTTACGGCAGTACTCCCGATCGCTACCTGGTAAGGTGAAATATTGATAATAAACATAAATGCCGGGTATAAGGTCCTGGTAAATGATTTTGTTTCTTTTCCATTCCTCAAGTGTAGCCTGAGCTGTTAAAGAAGGGTCCTCACCCAGAGGTACTGATAGGTGTATGCTATTGTAAGGATTTTGATAGAGTTTTTGTCGCTGTTTATCCGACACTACATCAAAAAGGGGAGAGGTAAGCTCCTCAATTTTTTTTGTCAGATCCCGGTTATATCGCCAGGCTCTGATCGGTTTAATTTCTGCCATCTATGTTAATGGTTCTTACGCTGTTGCCATTTACTTTTCTTCTGTGAGTCCGAGACCGTTGTTTTTCTTTTCCCCTGGTGATTATTGAAAAAACTTGCAGCTAGTATTGCCGCTATTTCGGCAGACTCACGATCACGTTCTTTTTCTTCATTCAACTTCTCAGGATCAAAATGTTCTTCGACAAATTTTGTATCGAATTTTCCGGAGATGAAAGACTGATGTTCCAGTACGAAACGGCAGAAATCCAATGTGGTTTCAATACCTGAGATCTCATAGTCCTCTATGGCTCTAAGCATTCTTTGAATTGCTTGTGACCTGTTTTGCCCATAGGTAACAAGTTTAGCAATCATGGGATCATAATAGATAGGAATATCCATATTTTCTTCAAAGCCATCATCAACACGAACACCGGGACCTTGAGGTCGTTTGTAAGTTTCCAGGCATCCCGTATCAGGTAGAAAATTGTTTGTGGGATCTTCGGCATATACTCTTACCTCGATGGCGTGGCCCTTGATGGAAAGATCTTCTTGCTTTATTTCCAGTGCTTTACCTTCAGCTATAAGTATTTGTTGTTCCACAAGATCAATACCTGTAATTTCTTCAGTGACCGGGTGTTCTACCTGCAATCTTGTGTTCATTTCCAGAAAATAGAAATCAAGATTTTCATCCACAATAAATTCTACTGTTCCCGCTCCATAATAATTGCATGCTTTTGCAACGTCCAGCGCGGCTTTCCCCATAGCTTCTCTCATTTCCTGACTGACTACAGAGGAAGGAGCCTCTTCTATGACTTTCTGATGCCTTCGCTGAATCGAACATTCTCTTTCAAATAGGTATATCAGATTTCCTAATTGATCACCAAGAACCTGAATTTCAATATGCCGGGGAGAGCTAATAAACTTTTCGATGAAAACGGCACCATCTCCAAATGCCGATTGTGCCTCACTGATGGCTCTCTCCATTTGGGATTCAAAATCCTCCTCTGAATTTACAATCCTCATGCCTTTTCCTCCACCCCCGGCGCTGGCTTTGATCAGAACCGGATAACCAATTTCCTCAGCCTTTTCTTTAGCAGATTTTATGTCAGTGATTGCAGTACTTGTCCCGGGAACCATTGGCACCTCATAATTGGCTACAGCTGACTTAGCGGCTAGCTTATCACCCATTGTTTGAATGGCTTCCGGCGACGGCCCAATAAAAATGATCCCATTCTCAGCGACTTTCTTGGCGAAATTGGCATTCTCTGATAGAAAACCATAGCCCGGATGAATGGCATCCACCTTTAGTTTTTTTGCAAGCTCGATGATCTTTTCACCCAATAGATAAGATTCTGATGAGGGAGGAGGTCCAATACAAATTGCTTCATCTGCAAATTTTACATGAGGGGAATTCCGATCAGCTTCGCTAAAGATCGAAACAGTTTTGATACCCATATCCCTGGCAGTTCTGATTACGCGTAAGGCTATTTCGCCTCTGTTAGCAACCAGTATCTTCTTAATTCTATGCATATTAATATTCTATGAGCGGAACCCGGAAAGTAAGCTACAATGCTAGCCAATTATTTAAATTTAAAAAAACCTCAATGACACAAAATTGAGATGTCATTTTTGACATAAATCGATTTAATGTTACCTTTGTGTGTTTTTAAAGCTTAAAAATCATCTATTTTTGCAAAATAAAAGGGATTTAATTTGGACTTATTTGAGAAATTAATCACGGATAGAGGCCCGCTAGGACGGCATTCTAACTTGGAAGAAGGTTATTTTATGTTCCCCAAACTGGAAGGGGAAATAGCGCCAAGAATGCGTTGGAAAGGTAAGGAAGTGTTAACCTGGAGTTTAAATAACTATCTAGGTTTGGCTAATCACCCTGAGGTGAGAAAAGCGGATGCTGAAGCTGCTAATTCATACGGCTTGGCTTACCCTATGGGGGCCCGGATGATGTCTGGTAATTCAAATTTGCATGAGCAGTTTGAAGAGCAATTGGCTGATTTTGTCAGCAAAGAATCCGTAATGCTTCTAAACTATGGCTATCAAGGCATTTTGTCTATCATTGATGCGGTAGTTGGGCGTAAGGATGTTATCGTGTATGATTCAGAATCTCACGCCTGTATAGTTGACGGAGTAAGATTGCATATGGGTAAGCGATTTGTCTACCCACATAATGATATAGAAAATCTTGAAAAGCAACTCGAGAGGGCTACAAAGATAGCTGAGGAAACAGGCGGAGGCATACTGGTTATTACTGAAGGCGTTTTTGGAATGTCTGGTAATATGGGCAAGTTGAAAGAAATAGTTGCCTTAAAGCAGAAATTCGGATTCCGTCTTTTGGTTGATGATGCTCATGGATTTGGAACTATGGGAGAAACAGGAGCAGGCGCTGGTGAAGCGCAGGGTGTGCAGGACGGGATTGACCTTTATTTCTCCACTTTTGCTAAATCAATGGCAAGTATTGGTGCTTTTATAGCAGGAGATAAAGCCATTATTGAGTATTTGAGATATAATACCAGGTCTCAGATTTTCGCAAAATCTTTACCTATGCCTCTCGTTATTGGTGGTATGAAGAGATTGGAGCTCCTAAGGAATAAGCCAGAGTTGAAAGATAATCTTTGGACCATTGTGCGAGCCCTTCAAAGTGGATTGAAGGAAAAAGGGTTTAATATAGGAACCACAGAATCCCCGGTTACTCCGGTTTTATTAAGCGGAGGTTTGAATGATGCCACTGGCATTATCGTGGATTTGAGAGAAAATTATAACATATTCTGCTCGGTTGTTATCTACCCGGTTGTTCCTAAGGATGTAATTATGTTAAGGTTGATTCCCACAGCTGTCCATACTTTGGAAGATGTGAAAGAAACCATCAATGCTTTTGAGTCTGTAAAACACAAACTTGTTAGTGGGGAGTATAGAAAAGAAGGTGTTGCAATGTTTGCAGAATGATTATTTTTTTAAAAATATCGCTGTTTTTATTGATTTAAGAACATTTTAAGTATATTGCTACCCAATTTAAACTATTTATCAAAAACCTTAAAAAACTATTGAACATGAAAAGATTTGATGAAATCAGAGATATGGTCGTTTCTCTAGAAGCTGATTTCCAAAAGTTCTATGACAAAGGCAATCAAGCTGCTGGAACCCGAGTAAGAAAGGGAATGCAGGATTTGAAAAACCTGGCTCAAGAAATCAGAGTGGAAGTCCAGGACATCAAGAATAAAGGGTAATTCATTTATTACTATAGATTTCGAAAAAAGAGAGGCTGTCTCGAAAGTTTAAGCTGCACCTGATCCATTCAGGTACAATTGTGGAAACAATTTCAAATCTGAAATCCTCAATGCTTAAGTTTTGCTTTTGATACAGCCTTTTTTTATCTCAAAGACCTTTCAGCAGAGAGCTTAGATTCTTTCAACCTCTTTTAAATCCATTTCCTTTAGTGCTTTTTTAATGTCTTTTTCAAGATCCTGGGAGGCTCTTTCCAAAGGTAGCCTTAAATAGTTTTCGCAGATCCCAAATTCTTTAAGCACTTGTTTCACACCGGTCGGGTTACTCTCTTTATACATTAGCGGGTTTATCTCCAACAAATTACACGCATTTTTGGTGGCTTCTTTAAAGTCTCCCTCAAAGCAATGCCTAACCATTTTATGAAATATATGCGGAAAGGCATTTGCCAAGACTGAGATAATACCTGAGCCGCCCATGGACATTATTGGTACTGTAAGCATGTCGTCGCCGGAAATCAATAAAAAATCATCTGGTTTTTCATGCATGATTTGCATGCATTGAACCATATCACCGGATGCTTCTTTTGTTGCAATGATATTTGGGTGTTTTGCTAATTCTATGGTGGTAGACGCCTCGATATTAGAGCCTGTTCTTCCCGGAACATTATAAAGCATGACAGGAACAGGACTAGCATCGGCAATAGCAGCATAGTGCTTGATATAACCAGCTTGTGCCGGCTTATTATAATATGGGGCCACGGATAGAAGGGCATCAACACCACTTAAATCAGTTTCTTTGATGGTATCAAGAACCTGGTTGGTATTATTTCCTCCTATTCCATAAACAATCGGCAGGTTATACCGGTTGTTTTCTTTTATAAACTCTAAAATGGCTTTCTTTTCATTGGCACTTGTGGTCGGAGACTCTCCGGTGGTTCCCTGTACAACATAATAGTCTACACCATTAGAAGCGGTATATGCTAATAATTTTTGTAGACTTGAATAATCGATCTTTAAAGTTGAATCAAATGGAGTAACTAACGCTACACCCGTTCCTTTGAATTTCTCCAACATCCTAGCTTAATACTTTTAAATAATGGTAAACTTCATTTATAAATAATTGTAAATCTTGGGTTTCTTGTGTTTTTATCATTAGTTCATAGAAAGGGCTTTTCTGCTCATTTACGAATTTCCCAATTCTACACTTAGCACGACAATTGGCAAGAATATTTTCCGCGAAAATATCTGGCTGTATATCTAAGTAAATAAGATAATCAAACTCTTTGTCATTAAAAGAAGCGACCAGTTCTGACGTCACCTGTCCAAAAAATGAGAAATCTTTTGGAGTGAAATAATCAAAAGTGAAATCATAGTTTTCTTTTCCCGGAAGCAGCAAGCATAAAACATCAACAGTTTTACCATCCTCTTTTAATGTCTTAATGAGGCTTTTTACTTTTTCATGCTTCTCCCTATTCTCAATTGTAAAAAGGATTCCAATGTTTTTAGCTTCAGTATAACTAACAGTTTTACGTGAAGCATCATTTTTTCTCAACTTGAGATTGGTCCTTCTTTCTAGAAACTTATTGGAGATTGCTGACATTTTAATAGTTGATCATGTCTAAAAATTCTTTTTCTGAAATAATTTGTACGCCCAGGTTTTTTGCCTTTTCCAGTTTGGAAGGACCCATTTTATCACCTGCCAACAAATAATCCACCTTGCCTGATATTCCCGAAACAAGTTTGCCGCCATTTTTTTTAACAACTTCCTTTAAGGCATCCCGGCTAAAATTTTCAAAAACTCCGGAAATGACGAACGATTTTTCACTAAGAACATGGCTGTTTAATACTTCTTCCTCTTCATCCAAAACCAATTTTACACCCGCTTCTTTGAGCCTTTCAACAAGTTTAAGGTTATCCTCATCTCCAAAAAAATCCTGAACACTTTGGGCAATTCTTTCACCAATTTCCGGTACTTCTATCAAATCTTCAAAACTTGCACCGGCCAGTGCATCAATGCTTAGAAAGTGCTTTGCCAGTTTCTCTGCTACTGTTTTGCCAACATATCGAATGCCTAAGGCAAATAACACGGAATCAAAGGGGATCTCTTTAGATTGATCTATGCCTGCCAATAGATTTTTTGTGGAGAGGTCCTTAAAACCTTCCAGATTATAAACTTGATCATAAGTCAAATGATATAAATCTGCAGGATCTTTTAAAAGCCCCTCATTGTAAAGGAGGTCTATCGTTCGTTCACCCAGACTATCAATATTCATAGCTTTTCGCTGAATAAAGTGTTCCACACGACCTTTTATCTGGGGTGGACATCCTTTGTCATTAGGACAATAATGCATGGCTTCACCCTCTTGACGGATTAACACTGTATCACACTCCGGGCATGTGGTGATGAATTCAACAGCGTTGCTTTTTTTATCACGTTGCGATACATCCACCCCGGTAATTTTCGGAATGATCTCCCCTCCCTTCTCAACATAGACCAGATCTCCCAAATGAAGGTCAAGTCTGGCTATCTCGTTGGCATTGTGTAATGAGGCCCTTTTAACCGTAGTACCTGCCAGCAGAACAGGTTCCAAATTGGCTACCGGGGTAATGGCTCCGGTTCTACCAACCTGATATGTGATGCTGTTAAGCCGTGTTGAAGCATTTTCAGCTTTATACTTGTAGGCAATAGCCCAGCGAGGACTTTTAGCTGTGAAACCTAAACTTTCTTGTTGTTGATGATTGTTTACTTTAATAACAATTCCGTCAGTTTCAAGGGGCAGTTGAAATCTTTTTTCCTCCCATTCTTCAATATATTGTATTACCTCCTCAACATTCTTGCATAATCGATAAGTAGGAGAAACGTTGAATCCCCATTGCTCAAGCATTTTTACAGCCTCACCATGTGTAGTGGTATTTTCACCTAATAAGGAATATAGATAACAGTCCAGTTTTCTGCTGGCCACAACCGATGAATCCTGCATTTTTAGAGTTCCTGAAGCAGTATTCCTCGGGTTTGCCAACGGTACTTCTCCAATGTCCTCACGTTCTTTGTTTAAACGATCGAAAACAGCTAAAGGCATAAAAACTTCACCTCTTACCTCGAATTCATTCGGGACACCATTAGCTTGAAGTTTCAAAGGAATTGTTCTGATGGTTTTTGCATTTGTGGTAATGTCATCACCTTTTTCGCCATCACCCCTCGTTACTGCTCTTTTTAATATTCCGTTCTCATAGGTAAGACTTAATGCCACACCATCAAACTTCAGCTCACATATATATTCATAGACCTCTTCTCCCAATCCTTTGGCAACTCTTTTGTCAAAGTCCCTTAGCTCCTCTTGTGAATAAGTATTGCTTAGGGAAAGCATAGGATACTTATGGGATACTGTTTCGAAATTTTTTGTAATAGTACCACCAACACGTTGTGTAGGAGAATCATCCTGTTTTAATTGCGGAAAATCCTTTTCCAATGCAATTAATTCGTTCAAAAGCTCATCAAACTGTTGATCTGATATCTCAGAAGTATCCTTTTGATAATAGAGATCATTGTGATAATTAATCTCCTTAGTCAATTGCTCAATCCGAAGTTTTGCACTTTCCTCGGTCATATGAAAACCAGAATATTTATATACTTGTTACTAAATAAACAAATCAAATTTATGAAAAAATATCGAAGGCTTACCTTTAAATGATTGCTTTTTAGTGAAAGCTATGAAAGGAAAAAGGATTGAAAGAAGCAGGAAATACTTTAAAAGAATACGGCTTTATTACAATTGGAAGGGCTAAAATAGGTAAATGAGATTTACAGGAAATTTTAGGATTGATCAATAAAGAATGCGGGTGACCTGCTTGGAGTCAATTGTTTAAGTAATTCTAAGATTGAAAAAGTTAAACAAAGAGGTCAATCGGATCACCCACATTGCATATGATTAGTCAGCCTGTTGTAGCTGCTTTATTTTGTTTTTATTTAATTGATTATTGTCTCGGTTGGTATCAGCCATGCCTAGCTTAGGATCAATTTCTATTTTTTTAATATCATCCAATGTTCCCTCAATTTCCAATGTATATGTTGGATAAGTCCATGGCCAATCTTCCTTGACAATCCATTCACCGCCATATCCGTCGTTTTTCTTTTCCCCTCGCATGACTCGAAGTGGTATGTAGTATAATTTTTTACTACCATCTTTGTATTCCACCAAAAGATCAATGGGCATGATTACTTCTCCAATTCTTTCGAGCGTTACCTGTGTTTTATCATTTTGGTCTTTTACAGATTTAATAGCGTAGTCAATGGTTTTTGTTGTATGGATCCAATAGTTTAAATACCAATGAAGTTCCAGTCCCGACTCTTTTTCCATGATTCTAATAAAATCATTGGGAGTTGGATGTTTGAATTTCCATGTATTAAAGTACCGCAACATGCCCCTATCAAAAGCCTCTTTTCCAATAATGTATTTCAATTGATTCAGGAAAACGGCTCCTTTTGAATAAGCTGATATACTGTAAGCCCTGTTAGTATTAAAATGATCGGCATGTAAACTTGACGGTTCTTCCAAACCTGCTTTTACAAGACTCAGATAACCCAAATAGCTATATTTGTGCGGATTTTGATTACTGTTGAATAATACGGACATCACTTCACTGGTAGCATAGGAGGTAAAACCTTCATCCATCCAGGCGTAAAGAGATTCATTTGTTCCAAGCAAATGCTGGTACCAGCTGTGAATAAGCTCATGTACTGCTGTTCCAACCAAACCTCTGAATGATGTTTCACCAAGGAGTAAAGTTGCCATAGGATATTCCATCCCACCATCACCGCCTTGTACGAAGGAATATTGTTCATATGGATATTTACCAAAATGCTCATTCATATACTCAAAGGCTTTTACTGCATATGATTTGAGATCGGTCCAATTCTTTTCTGTTTTGTTGTTCGATTGATAGAAGAAGTGCAGCTTGGGACCATTGGGAACTTGTGCAGTAGTATGGGTATAATCTGCATCTGCTCCCCAGGCAAAATCCATAACATTTTTTGCAACGAAATGCCATGTTAATTTACCCTTGCCATGTTTAACTTCCGTACCCGCATCCTCATAACCATGACCGATTTCATCTGGGTTCTGTAAGTATCCTGTGCCTCCGATGGTGTATTTCGAATCTATGGTGATCTTAACATCAAAATCTCCCCATACACCGTGAAACTCTCTACCTATATAAGGATTTGAGTGCCAGCCTTCATGATCATACTCTGCTAATTTCGGATACCACTGTGTCATTGAATAGGCGATCCCTTCATGATTATCTCTTCCTGATCTCCTGATCTGTAGAGGAACCTGAGCCTTAAATTCCATGTTGAATTCGGTTTTTGCTCCGGGTAAAATGGGTTCATTAAGCGTCACTTCAAGAATAGTCCCTGATACCTCAAAATTCACAGCCTTTCCGTTTTGCGTAAGCGATGCTACTTTTTGATAACCGATTTCATTTTCCTTTAATTTAGATATTCGGTCTTTTACGCGTCCATCAGGATCCTGAATATTCCTTGACCTGACATCCATCATACTTCCCGGTTGGAATGCATTAAAATATAAATGATAAAACACCCTGTTCAGGGTATCAGGAGAATTATTGGTATAAATAAGGTTTTGCTTTCCTTTGAATTGATGTGATTTAACATCCATTTGGATGTCCATTTTATATTCAACCGCTTGTTGCCAACGGTTGGATTGTGAGAAAAGAGTTCCATGAAAGAGTAACATCGAAAATATCAAAGCTACTCCGGAACGCCTGATGCACTGATTGTCAGTCATGATTTTGGTTAGGTTTAATGTGTTTTTTGAGTATTGTTAAATTCATCAAGGCATTTATTTACCGCTAAAATAATCTCATATTCATTGGCCTTTTCGATGAATTGATTTTCCAACTTACAAAATTCCATGAATTTTACCAGTTTATCATCATCTAAACCGGTAATTTCCTGTACAATGTCTTTATTATACTTCAAATTAAGTGATTTCCGGTAAGCATCTCTTCTTTTAACTTCTTCGAACTTTCTTAATTGTTTTTGCCTTTTACTCAGCTTCCCTGCTATAAAAGAAATAGGGCTTCCCAATCCCGTTTTAACAGGTTTTTTTGGTCCGTTGTAAAATCCTGGCACATCTGTTAGAATTTTTTCTTCCTCTGGTAATTCAAGGGCTAAGATTGCCTTTTTGAAATCCTCCTCATTTTTAAAAGCAAATACGTTTACAGCTTCAAGTTCCTGTGTTGAAGGTGTAAGAAGAATTTCGGTGATATATTGGTGATTGTTCAAAGAATCCTCAAAGGTAAGTTGATGAGATAGGAATCCCACCGAACTGAAAATTAATGTATCTGATCTTCTCAAAGTTAAATGAAAATTACCACTTATATCACTCACCGTTCCACGCTTACTTCTTTTATTGATAATGTGAACGCCAGGAACCGGAGTTTGGTCTTCTTTGTTTAGGATCTTTCCTGAGAATTCGATCAGTTCTTGTGTTACTTCAATTTCCTGAGCACAGAGATGGTGGCTAAAAAATATACATAACAAAATAAGCGTTGACCCAAAGTTTCTTTTCAAGATGACATTAAATTTGATTTATCTCTTCAATGAATGCAAAGATCGGTCCATTAGACTCCTTTGAGAAGTTAGCAGAACGACAAATCTAATATTTTATCAGGCCTTTCTAATACGGAAATCGTACTGCCGGTTAGTTATTTGTTTGATATCAAGTATTTTGCGGGAAGAGTGGTTTGTCTGTTGGTATTGTGAAAATCATTCGCTTGAGCATCCAATTTTAACTATAATGACCAATGAAAATTGACTGACCTTTTATATATTCACTATATTGATTAGAACGCATTGAATAATAATGTCATTCGGAAGAAATGATTGAGGTACAAATGAGCCAAGAGCAATATGGAGCATAATGAAAAGGGGGTATGTCGACTAAGTATAGTACCGGTCAGATCTCAACATTCGGATAAGAGTGAATTGGTTACACAGTTGCTCTTTGGAGATCATTATTCAATATTGAAAAAATCAAAAGATAATCGATGGGTAAAAATCAGAGTTCATTTTGATGATTATGAGGGTTGGATTTCTTTGAAGCAACACCACCAAATCTCAAATGAATATTTTGACCAGATCAATCATTCGGATTACAAAATATCTACTGATCTCTCCTCCACTATTTTATTTAAGAAACATCCTATAAATATTTTGATAGGTAGTATATTACCCATATCAACCAATGAACTTTTTAAGGTAGAAGAGCATTTAGCGTTTAATGGAGAATCAAAAAGTTTGAGTCAAAAGAGAGATTTTGAGTATCTTAAAGGTGTCGCCAAAAAATTTTTAAATGCCCCTTATCTCTGGGGCGGTAAAACTCCTTTTGGAATCGATTGTTCAGGATTTACACAACAAGTGTTCAAAATATGTGGTTATAAATTGAAGAGAGATTCAGGCATGCAGGCAGAACAGGGTATTGCTGTAGAGAATTTTGATGATCAGGAACCCGGTGATTTAGCATTCTTTGCTAATGATGAGATGAAGGTAAATCATGTGGGGATAATTTTAGATGAACAAAAAGTGATACACGCTTCTGGTTTTGTAAGAATCGATATGATAGATAAAGAAGGAATTTTCAATGAAGAGTTAAACAGTTATTCACATAGATTGTTTTCAATTAGAAGAATTTTGAAATCCGGTTAATTATGAGCAATAGAGTATTGGTACTAAATCAGGATTATTCGCCACTGGCAGTATGCACGGTAGAACGTGCCTTTACTCTTGTATTTTTGAAAAAAGCTGAACTCACAAAAAAAATAACTAACCGATTCCTCCGAACTGTAAGCCAGACCTATCCGGTTCCCGCTGTTGTACGGTTAAATAGATATATAAACGTTCCTTATAAACGAAATGTAGTACTGACCAGAAACAATATCTTCAAAAGAGATGGTTTCAAGTGTCAGTACTGTAGTTCCACGCGGGATCTCACCTTAGATCATGTTTTACCTCGCTCAAGAGGAGGAAAATCAACATGGAAGAATCTCATAACCGCCTGTAAAAGATGCAACGCCAAAAAGGGTGATTATACTCCCAAAGAGGTTGGGATGAATCCAATGAGAGAACCATTTAAGCCTTCCTATGTGATATTCTTAAGAGATTTTTCAGGTTATACCTTGGATGAGTGGCTTCCTTTTCTTCAAACCAGGGATAAGGTGGAGATACAATAGTATTTTCCGGCCTCCATACAAATTCAAAGACTAATTGTAAACCCAATAAATATGATGCAACGACAATCCCTCATTAGATACTTATTGATTGCAACTTTGATGACTTTTGCCCTCATCGGTTATTCACAAAAAACATATATTCATTGTGGTAATTTAATTGACGGAAAATCGGATAGACCGCAATCAAAGATCACAATTATTGTTAATGGTAATGAGATAGAAAGTGTGGAAAGAGGATTTAAGAAGCCGGGGGCGGATGACAAGCTTATCGATCTAAGTGGAAAAACAGTTCTTCCCGGTTTGATGGATATGCACGTACACCTGGAGATGGAAACGAGCCCTACACGTTATTCAGATCAATTTAGATTGAATAAAACCGATGTTGCCTTTCGCTCGATACGTTATGCGGAAAGAACCTTAATGGCAGGTTTTACCACTGTGCGGGATCTTGGGGGCACAGGGGTAAATATCTCTATGCGGAAAGCAATTGAAGGTGGATATATCCCGGGACCCAGAATTTATACAGCCGGAAAAAGTATTGCTACCACGGGAGGGCATGCTGATCCAACCAATGGTGTGAAATACGAACTTATGGATGACCCAGGACCCAGGGAAGGCGTGATCAATGGGTCTGCAGATGCAAGAAAAGCAGTAAGACAGCGGTATAAGAATGGGGCTGATGTAATAAAAATAACGGCTACTGGAGGTGTGTTGAGTGTGGCAAAGGATGGACAGGGTCCACAGTTTACTGATGAGGAATTGCAAGCCATTGTAGCAACAGCTAAAGATTATGGTATGGTAACCGCGGCCCATGCTCATGGGAAAGAAGGAATGAAAAGGGCCATTTTGGCTGGTATCAATTCAATAGAACACGGAACATTGATGGATGAAGAAATTATGGACCTCATGAAGAAACATGGTACTTATTATGTGCCAACGATTTCAGCGGGGAGATTTGTGGCTGAAAAAGCAAAGGTTGAAGGGTACTATCCAAAATTAGTTGTTCCGAAGGCCTTAGAGCTCGGTCCTAAAATTCAACAAACTTTTACCAGTGCCTATCAGAAGGGTGTCAGGATTGCGTTTGGTACAGATGCCGGTGTCTTTCCGCATGGACAGAATGGTAAAGAATTTGGTTATATGGTGGAGGCAGGTATGCCCGCTATGCTCACCATTAAATCGGCTACTATGGTAGCAGCAGAGTTGTTGAGAATTGATGATAAATTGGGATCAATTGAGTCTGGAAAATTAGCTGACATCATTGCTGTAGATGAGGATCCAATTAAAAATATAGCAACGCTAGAAAAGGTAACTTTCGTGATGAAAGATGGAGTGGTTTATAAACAACCGAATCCTTAAATTATTTAAATAAAATAACCTTCTGTTGATCTTTTCATCGCAATAAAACTTTAAATGAAATGTTTTTATAACACCTTGGCTCTTGTTTAACAAATTTTTTGTTGGATTTAGAGTTCTAAATGAATTAAATGTTAATGGGTGTTTTGAAGAAAAAACAAGTTTCTTTGATATTTTTTATTGCTGTTTCCGTATTGCCAGTATCTTCTGTAGCTCAGGTCTCAAACGATCAAATTGAAAACAGACTTGAATTAAAACTGAATCAATCAGTTCCTTCCAATACCACAGATTGCACTGTACAATGGAATTGTGTCGACGAGCGCTTAACCGGTAAATGCATAGAGTATCACAATGATCAATGGTTCTTCTTTCAAGTTGAGAATATTGGTAACTATTATATCAACATATACAATCAAAAGTGCAAAGATCTTTTAGGTATTCAACTCGTGGTAATTGATGGAATTCCATGTGAGACAAATTCTTATGAAATTTTGGATTGTGTTTCGCTTGAAACTCAAAATGATTTTTTTATTGAGCTTTCAACGCTCAAACAGGATCATACATATTTATTAAATGTGGATGGATATCTTAAGGATTTCTGTGGATTCGAAATTGAGCTCAGTGATAGTCCAAGAGGGATACCTGTTAAAGATTTTGATGTAGACCTGAAAGTTAGTACCTCAAGGCTTAATGAACTACACAGCATTGAATGGGAGATATCGGAATCCATAGCAAGTGATGGCTTAACTTTCAGTTTACTAAGGAGAGCGGAAAAAGAAACAAAATTCAAAAATATCGGAAGGGTCCCACTTCAGAAAAATTCAAGAGGTGAAACACAATTGAAATATACTAATATCGATACAGTAGAATATGGAAAATACTATTATAAGATTCTGTTGAATACCATTAACGATGAAATTTTGACAATTTATGAATTTGCCGAACATATTGATAATATACCAACAAAATCGCGGAATTTCATCACATTGAATTTGGATTATGAGCAAGGAGATTCATTATCTCTATTGATATTCAATGCATATACTGATAGTCTTATCGATACGATAAATTTCAACTATGATCAAAATGTGCATAACAAAATGCGCTATGATGTCGACCCATTAATTAGAAAAGGAATTGAGAGATTATGGATAGAGGTAGTTAATCATAAGAAGAAAACAGAAAAGTCATTCTTGGTCCAATTAGAATTAAAATGATTGGTTGATTTAATTATTTTTTTGATAAGGAACAATCGATATCGAATTGTTGTTAGAAACACTAAATATTAATTTAACAATCAATTCCTGTCATTTGTGTTTAATTTTTCTGATGTCACGATCATTGATATCCCGGATTTTTAAAGCTCTTTTAAAATGTTGAAAATGAGTTTTCATTACACCCTCGTACTTTCCTAAGCTAATTCAGCAATCTTGTTAAAGTACAATCTTTCGTTCAAACCCTTTGAGAAATAATCTCAGTACGACAAGCAGAATTTTGAGTATATTCGATATCCGATCAAATATTGCCTGTTTTTTGAGGATAAGTACAATATACGGTTGATTTGTATTGTCAGTTTCGGTTGTTGACCATGGCCTGGTCGGCGCTTCTGAGTTGCCTTAAAAAGGTTGTAATTTCTCCCCCAAATGAATGCTGATTTGTGTGACAAAAATTCTTTGTCATCACCTTTTTATCGATTTAACATCAAAAGGTCGTTATAAAATTACCTGCCCCCCAATTAGCTCATTTTTGAATACTTAGTGATTATACTAAATTATCTCACATTAATTAACAAAAAACAAAATACTACGATGTTAAGGTATCCTTTTGGTCTTATTCTTACATTCCTTTTGACTTTTTCGCTGCTCGGTGAGGTGGCAGCGCAAGAGAAGAAAGAGAAAGACGAAAAAAAAGGCGTAGATATTATAATAACGCAGTCACCTAAAATTATTGTAAAGTTACAATCGGTAAAAAACAATAGTTGTTTTGGAGACAACAAAGGCGCTATTAATATTGAAGCTAGTGGGGGTTTCCCACCTTACAAGTATTACTGGAGTCACGGTGATACTACACAGGATGTTACAGGTTTAAAAGCCGGCAAATACAGGGTAGCGGTGTATGATAATTTTAGTTGTAGTGATACATTGAGTGTTACCATAACAGAACCGGAGAGATTAGCAGCAAAGGTTGAATCTGTGAAAGACATCTTATGTTATGGTTATAATCAGGGAGAAATTGATATTTCAGTTTCAGGCGGTGTCGCCCCCTATACCTATAGCTGGAGTAATGGCAGTAAATCTGAGGATTTGAAGGGAGTAATTTCCGGTGTATACTCCGTACTCATCACCGATGCCAATGGCTGTCAGGAAATCATTACAGCAAAAATTGAGGAAAAACCATTGATTATTCGATCGGTGGATGATGTCAGTAATATACTTTGTAGTGGGGATAGTGTTGGTAGAATCGATATATCGGTAAGCGGAGGAAGTCCTCCTTATACCTACAAGTGGAGTAATGGTGCTACCACTCAGGATATAAGCAATTTGTTGGCAGGCTCCTATGATGTTACCGTAATGGATTCGAAAGGATGTACAGAGGTTTCAACTGTACGAGTGATAGAACCAAAAGCACTTACGCTTTCTTTCGATGATATTAAAAACATCAGGTGTTATGGTGACAATGGAGGAGCAATTAATATAGATGTCGATGGTGGTGTGACCCCTTATACCTATAAATGGAGCAATGGTGCTACCACACAAGATATAACTGGTATTTCCGCGGGTAATTACTCTGTAGAAGTTGTTGATGCCAATGGATGTTCTAATGTACTGCAAACCAGTATTACAGAACCACCAGGTGTAAATGTAGAGATCACAGAAGCCAAAAACGTTTCCTTTAATAATGGAGAAGATGGCGCTATTGATGTTTCGGTTTCAGGCGGTGTTGCCCCCTATACCTACAAGTGGAGCAATGGAAGCGATAAGCAGGATTTGAAAGAATTGAAAGCGGGTAATTATACACTGCGTGTTTCTGATGCTACAGGTTGTGCTAAAATTATTAATACTACAATTACCCAACCAACATCATTGATTGTTAAACTGGATAATGTCCAGAATATTAATTGTAATGGCGACGCTTCAGGTTTGATAAATATTTCTGTGAACGGAGGTGTGGCACCTTATGACTATAAGTGGAGCAATGGTGAAACTACACAAGATGTTTCGGACCTTAAAGCTGGAAAATATTCTGTTGTTGTAACAGATGCGAATGGCTTCAAACAAAGTGTTGATACCACCTTAACCGAGCCCCCGGCATTCATAGCAAAAGTGGCGGAGGTAAAAAATATTCTTTGTCACGGAGAGAACAAAGGAGCCATTGATATAGACGTTTCAGGAGGTGTGGCACCATACAAATACAGATGGAGCAATGGAATGACCACTCAGGATATAACTGATGTGCCTGTTGGGGAGTATTCAGTAAAAATCATTGATGCCAATCATTGTGAGCAAAACTTGAGCGCTACAATTACGCAACCTCCGGTTATGGCTTTGACGCTGGACAATGTTACGCATATCCAATGTAATGGAAATAGCTCAGGTGCGGTTGATGTATCAGTTTCAGGAGGTGTAGCACCATACAAATACGTTTGGAACAATGGTGCTGAAACAGAAGATATCAAAGATGTTAAAGCGGGAGAATACAGTGTCCAGGTAACAGATGCCAATGGATGTGTACAGACTATTTCAACGACTATAAAAGAGCCAAGATTATTAACCGTAAAAGAGCAATCGTTTGAAAATGTCGATTGTTACGGCAACAATTCGGGATCTGTTAACATATTTGTTTCTGGAGGTGTTACTCCATACACTTATAACTGGAGTAATGGTGCAACTACAAAAGATATTTCCAATATTAAAGCCGGTGATTATACGGTAAAAATAACAGATGCAAACGGATGTGCCGTAACATTAAGTAAAACTATAACGCAGCCACCCAAATTGGTTCGTTCGCTTGATGAAGTAGTTGACAATTCATGCTTTGGCGATAGCAAAGGAGCAGTTAATATCAGTGTATCCGGAGGGGTATTGCCCTATAGCTATAAATGGAACAACGGTGCAACCTCTCAGGATTTGGTAAGTGTCAGCGCCGGTGATTACTTTGTACAGATCAAGGATGCCAACGGTTGTATTGATTCTTTGAGCGCAACCATTAAACAGAACACCGCTTTGGAAGCCGCATTGAATGTAGTGGATATCAATTGTTATGGTGAAAAATCAGGATCCATAGACCTGTCTGTTAACGGTGGTGTTGCGCCATATAAATATGCCTGGAGTAACAATGCTACTACTCAGGATGTGAAATCTTTAAAAGCAGGGCAATATTCGGCCATTATTACAGATGCTAAAGGTTGCTCAAAGAGCGTTGAAGCACAAATTGTTGAGCCGCCCAGATTCGTTTCGATCCTGGAATCGGAAAAAGATATTATGTGCTACGGGGAGAATACCGGAGCAGTTAAAGTTAGGGTAAGTGGTGGTGTACAACCATATAATTACAAGTGGAGTAATGGGGACACTACACTTAATCTCAACAATGTGGTAGCTGGAAAGTACACTTTGACAGCAGTTGATGCCAACGGCTGTACGGAAAAAGTGAGCGCCACTATTAAGCAACCTACTGCAGTTGATTATGCTATTAAATCTGTTACCAATGTTAATTGCTATGGAGAAAATGGTGGATCAATAGACATTTCTATAACGGGAGGAGTAGGGCCCTATATATACAAATGGAGCAATGGCGCTACTACCCAGGATTTAGTAGGAGTACCCGCTGGCAAATATCAAGTGGAAATTTCCGAGGGGAACGGATGTTCCAAAACACTTGAAGCCACCATTACACAACCCTCTCAGTTACAACTGAAATTCGATACTGTAGCTTACATTAATTGTTTTGGTGAAAAGAAGGGTTTTATAGATTTAAATGTTAGAGGTGGTGTGGCTCCTTACAAATACAGTTGGAGTAATGGCGCTACTACCCAGGATATCTCAAACTTAGAGGCAGGTAAATACACGGTAAATGTGACGGATGCAAATGGTTGTACAAAATCAATTAGCACAACTGTGAAACAACCACCATTGCTGGAGGCTGTTTTGGCAGATATAAAACAAATCAAATGTTATGGTGTTAAGGAAGGTGCTATTGCTGTAAAAGTAAGGGGTGGAGTTAAACCTTATGCATTCAAGTGGAGTAATGGTGCCACTACCCAGAACTTGACTAATATTGCAGCAGGCTCTTATACTTTAACCATAACGGATCGCAACGGTTGCTCGCAAAGCTTAAGTGCTACTATTACCCAGCCATCTAAACTTGTGAGTAAGTTGATAAGTAAGAATGATATTTCCTGTAATGCAGGATCCAATGGAGTTGTGAATATTTCTGTGGTGGGTGGTACTACTCCTTATGCCTATACATGGAGCAATGGTTCAAAGCTTCAGGATCTTATCGATGTTCCTGCAGGTTCATATTCAGTAGGCATTACTGATGCCAATGGCTGTAAAGATTCCACAATTTCTGTTACGTTAAATGAGCCTACGGAATTGTTGGCAAGTTTAGGAAATGTTACAAATATTTTGAGTTATGGACAAAGTACTGGGGCCATAGATATTTCAGTATCCGGGGGCGTATCTCCTTATAAGTATAGCTGGAGTAATGGAGCTGCTACACAGGACATAAAAAATATTCCTTCGGGTAATTATTCTGTGAGGGTAAAAGATACCAATGGATGCGAGAAATCGATAACAGCCTTTGTCAAGCAACCACCAGCTTTAATGGCTAAGATAGAATCAATCAAGGAGATTCTTTGTAGTGGAGAAAATACCGGAGCTATTGATATTTCTGTAAGTGGTGGAGCTCCACCTTACAAATACATATGGAGTAATGGCGATACGACTAAAAATTTGGTTAACATTCCGGCAGGAGATTATTCTGTGACAATCGAAGATGCCAATGGCCATGATAAGGTACTCAATACGAAAATAACAGAGCCTTCAAAACTGAATATTCAGATAGATGAGATCCGTCATTTGGCGTGCTACAATGACAGTACCGGCTCGGTTAGTGTTACGGTTACGGGCGGTGCAGGCCCCTATAAATACGCCTGGACCAATGGTTCAAAAGAGCAAGATTTGTTCAATGTAGCAGCAGGGAAATATTCTTTGACGGTAAGTGATGCCAATGGTTGTCGAGAGATAGTCGAAACAGAAGTGATTCAACCTGACCTTCTAACAGCTACATTATTAGAAGTGAAGAATATTAGTTGTAATGGTGATGCTAACGGAGAGATCAGAATTAATGTAACAGGAGGTGCGAAGCCTTATGACTTTAACTGGAGCAATGGCGCCAGAACGCAAGATATAAGTGGTGTATTGGCTGGAAATTATTCCTGTAAAATAACTGATGCTAACGGATGTACTCAAGTTGTGAATGCAACAATCTCAGAACCACCGGTGCTGGTAGCAAGTTTTGGTAAAATCACCAATAATCTGTGTTTTGGAGAAAGTAAAGGTGCTATTGAGGTGAATGTATCAGGAGGATCAGCTCCTTATGTTTATCATTGGTCAAACGGTGACAGCACGAGAAATATTAGTGGACTTCCTTCCGGAGACTACTCTTTGACTATTATCGATGCCAAAGGTTGTGTGCAAAATTTGGCTACTACGATCATGGAACCAGTCGCATTGACAGCAGCGATTGATGATGTGAAAAATATCAGTTGTTATGGAGAGAAAAAAGGTGCCATTGAAGTAAGTGTGGCGGGTGGAACTGTTCCTTATAAGTTCAATTGGAACAATGGTTCGAAATTGCAAAATCTAAGTAATATTCCAGTTGGAGACTATAAGTTGACCGTAACCGATGCAAATGGATGTATTGTAAATGCTTCAACTGAAGTTACACAGCCACCATTGCTTACCTTGAACCTTGACACCGTATACCATAATTTATGTAAAGGTGATAACAAAGGCTTAGCGGATATCACTGTTGGAGGAGGTGTTGCTCCATATAGCTACACCTGGAATAACGGGGCCATCACAGAAGACATTGTAAATGTGCTTGCCGGAAATTACTCGGTTAAGGTAAAAGATGCTAATGGCTGTACTGAAAGTATTGCTGCGGTTATTAAAGAACCAGAGGCACTCTCTGTAACACTTGATTCCATTGCTAACATTAATTGTTTTGGTGATGAAACCGGGGCCATAAGCGTAAAAGCCTCCGGAGGAGTAGCACCCTATCGATATTTCTGGAACAATGGGGCAAGTACGGCATCCATTAAAAATGTTCCAGCCGGGAAGTATCAAGTAACGGTCACGGATGCTAATGGGTGTACCAGTGTGTTAAATGCTACAATTGAAGAGCCACCAGGTCTGGTGAAGACAATAGATGCCATTACAGATATCAGATGTAACGGAGAGAATACCGGTGCGATCCATGTAACAGCATTGGAAGGAGTTCAGCCTCTCAAATTTGAATGGAATAATGGTGCTACAACAGACGATATATCGGGATTAAGAGCCGGAACATATAAATTGACAATTACAGAAGGCAATGGTTGTGTTAGTACTTTGGAAGCCACTGTTGAGGAACCATCTCCATTTGTGGCAACTATCGATGGGAAAAAAGATGTTAATTGTTTTGGAGATGAAACCGGCGCTATTGAAATTTCAGCTAAAGGTGGTGTTGAACCATACGTCTATGCATGGAGTAATGGAGGAACAACACCTAATATTGAAAATATTCCGGCAGATGATTACTCTGTGATGATCACAGATGCTAATGGCTGTCTGAATACGATCAACACTAAGATCAAGGAGCCTGAGGAACTTGTTTTAACTATAGATTCCGTGCGAAATGTAAAATGTTGTGGTGATAATAGTGGAGCTATTTTCATCTCAGTGGAAGGTGGTGTAGAGCCTTATCAATATCAGTGGAGTAATGGTGCAACCACCCAGGATATTGAGAATCTTATTCTTGGTAAATATACAGTGAATGTAACGGATGCGAATGGTTGTGTTATTTCCACTCCAGAAGAGGGTATGGATCTATACGAACAAGTTGTTACACAAGGAAAATTTGTAACAAGGGACATTTTATTCGATGTAGCCAAATCAACCATCAAGCCCGAATCATTTAGTATTGTGAATAAGATTGCCACCCTAATGAAGGAGCATCCCGATCTTACCTTTAGAATTGATGGCCATACAGACAGTGATGGAGAGGCCAGGTTTAATCAAAGGTTATCTGAAGACCGTGCTAAAGCGATCAAGGAAGCACTCATAAAATTTGGTATTCATGAATCAAGATTATATACCAGAGGTTATGGTGAAACCGAACCGATCGCAACGAATGCAACGAAAGAGGGCAAAAGGCTGAACAGGCGAGTTGAATTTATTTCGTTAACAGGTACGCTTGGCGGTACGGTAGAGGAAAGTGATATCTTTAAAGATGATGATGATTGATGAAATCATAAGATAAAAAAAGCCTTCCCTTTGGATTTATTGGGAAGGCTTTTTTTATTATTAATTTTGTGATTTTTCGTAATTCCTGATAAAATCTTCCAATTTGGCTGCCTCTAACTTTTTTGTTATGATCCTTTTGTTTTCGTCCAACAAAAAGATAGTAGGAGTAGTATTGGCATCATAGGATTCCTGATAAGCTCCGGTATAAGTTCTTGGACCGTTGACTGAGATCCAGGTCAAATTATTCTCTTCAATATAATTATTCATTTTAACCATGGAAGTGTCTGAACAGACAGCAAATACTTCCACATCAAATTTTGTTTTCTTATAGAACTCATTGAGCCTGGGAGTCTCTTCTTTACAATGGCTGCAATCGGGGTCATAAAAATAAAGGACTGTATACTTATTTTTAATATCATGCATCGATTTGGGGGCTAATTTTGAATCGAGCATGATCATGTTTGGAGCGATATTGCCAATGAGGCTTTTACGCAGTTGATCGGCCCTTTCTTTTAAATTTTTTTTGAGCGTTTCATTTGCCCAATAGTCCATTTCACCTGTTTCAAAATATTTGTCATAAATGTGGATGAATATTTGATCAAGTCCCATGAACTTGGGATTCTGATACTTTAATGTTAAGTTCCAGACCATATATTTATAGGTCTCCTGGTTGTGACTTGATTTTTCCACTAAATAATCAATTATAGGAGTAAGCGAATCGGACGATTGTACAAAAAGGTTATCCAGATATTCTTCCATTTTTCTAAAGTAGAATGGTTCAGGTAGGCGTATCATAACCTCGTCCGAGA
This sequence comes from Splendidivirga corallicola, assembly GCA_030442035.1. Taxonomy (GTDB): domain Bacteria; phylum Bacteroidota; class Bacteroidia; order Cytophagales; family Cyclobacteriaceae; genus Splendidivirga; species Splendidivirga corallicola. The sequence goes on along the minus strand of JAUJEA010000001.1, from coordinate 969,094 downwards.
GATTGAAATTATCCCAGAAATGTTTTTTATAATAGTTCAGCTTAAATCTCGAATCGGACTCTCCATTTGGAGTATTAGGAACCTCGACTCTATTTTGGCCAATGAATAGTTTGGAAACAATGGCATCCGGGTTTTCTTCAATAACTTTCTTTTGGTAGTTTCTTACTTCCTTATTCAGTAAATCAAAAGACTTTTGTGCATTGTTTTTTTCATTTGTCGAAGCTGTGGAATCATTCAGGACGGCAAGTAATGGTTGTGCCTTCATATAACGTTCACCATTGAATAAAAGACTCTTATGAAACAGTTCATTATCTATATCACCTGAAATTTTCATGGCTCTTATGTAATCACTGGTGCTCGTCTCAATTGTAAAATCCTGGTCTTTCCCAATGGCTATATCAAAGATCTTCGTATTGTTTAAAACAAGAAAATACATCCCTTCAGTCAGCTTTGTTGATTTAGTAAAAGCAAATTCACCACGATCATTAATCCGTGTTGTATCTTGGAGGTAGGTGCTTTCACCATAATAATAACCAAGATAGACAGTTGTATCTTTTAGTCCCTCAATCTTGAATTTTAGGTTATATTGATCCTGAGCCCTTAGCGAAGCAGTATTCAAAATAACCACGAAACACAGCAGTGTCAATCTTGAAATAGTTAAAAATACAATTCGTGATTTCATAATTTGAATTATTATATGAAACAGGTAAGTAAAACAACCAAACTGCTCACCATCCGATATCTTAAATATTAACTAAATAAACACCATCGGTGAGCTTTGATTCCAAATAACCGTTTTGCTCAAAAATAAACTATATTTATTTGATTGCAAGATTTTAGCTGTGAAGGGACATATTTTACCCAGGGAGTGGAAAGGATGGCAATTGTATGAAGAAGGGACCCACTGGGTCCCTTAAAATAAAGTATCTGAAATCTTTACCTACTGGCTATAAGATCGATACGGCCATCGTCAGTCCGTAGGTATATTTTTGAATTACCTCCGGCAAGTGTGAACTTGCTTCTATGCTCCGAATCATAACTTGTTTTAAAGACACTCGAAGTTCTTATTGAAGCATCATCATGTTGTACTTCAAATTCTCCACCTCCTCCAAGCACTCTGATTCTGATATCGCCATCATCAGTTTTTAAATTGTAACCGCCATTCTCAGCTATAAAGGTTTCAATGTAAATGTCTCCATCATCTGCTCTGACATCCAGTTCATCAAATGAGCAATTTTCTGCTGTAAAATTTCCATCATTAAGATAAAGACTAAAAAAACCTTTGGCATCTGAGATCTCAACATTGCCGTCATCCAATTTTAGATCAAAATCTTTCCCGGTACAATTTTCTAAAACCACGTCCCCATCATTATTATCTAATTTAATGCTTCCTTCAATGTTTTTAATGATGTAATCATCATCATCTCCATCAAGTTTTAGATTTACATTATTTGGTGCTTCAACGAGTATAGTATATTCTTTTTCAGTATATACCATTACACCACCTGTCCATTTACGAGAAACTTCCTTGATATAGAGGTCACCGCCCTCCTCAAAAACATCTACTTTGAATTTATCTTCATTTGTATTGTAGAAGCCTCTGATAACTACCTTTCTGTAAATTTTAACTCTTACATCTTTTCGGTCGCTGCCAACTATTTTAATGTCTGCATCTCGACTCGAAAGACTGATCTTACCACCTAATTTAATAGTGTAAATTTCGTCAAGCTTATAAACAAACTCTTTGGCTTCCATCAAGAATGGAACAACCATAAACAGCGTTGTCAATAGTAGTGATTGTAGCTTTTTATCCATTTTTTTAGGATTTAGAGATTAGTTTTTTAGGTTAGATGTTAAGTTATCAATGCAGGTTGCATCTTTATTTATATATAATATGAGCAATTCTTGGTATCGATAAAAGGAAAAAGAGAGCTTTATGCCCTCTTTTAAACTAATCAACCAAAAATCAACTATTTGTTCAACCTATAATAGGAAGTGTTACCCATCTTCATTAACAAATCACTCCTATGAATCAATTTTATGATCTCTTCATTTTCGCTTTGATTTAGTTCTCCATGAAAAATCAAGTTTTCTTCAATGTCGTAAATTGATACTTTTTGAGTTTCGTTGGAGAAATCAATTAAATCTTTTATTACCGGATCATCGGATAATGCAGATTCAATTTCCTCAATGAGTAGTTCTTCACTGTTTTTGATTTCTTTGTTCTCTTCTTTTTCCGCTGAAGCCAGGGAAATGTTGACAGAAACAATTAGTAAAAGGAATAATGTTCCAAGAGTGATTGTAGTTCTTTTTACCTGTGTGTGCATTGCGTTAGTTTTCATTGTTGTATTTTATTTTGAGTTTTGACCTTTGCTCTTCTTATAGCCAATACATGTGCCAAAAAATATAAGTAATTGTTTTTCAGTAATTTAAAAAATACTTTTCAATTTTTTTATAAAAATTGTGTAACAAAAACGTACACTTTTTTGAACATTCCTGTACACACTTTGTAAGTTGATACACCTCAAGTTGTATGATCCCTTAAAATCCGATTTTCACATTTGAGGTATTTATTGTTATACAATTACTTCAATAGTATATCATTCCTGAAGACCCTTTACTCAATAAATTCAGATGGATTATCATAAAAATTTAGTTAGGTTGTAACAATTTGAGTTTTGAGTCGTCTCGCAGATACAATGACCCTGGAAGATTTTAAAGAACTTGTATTACCGGTTAAAAACAAGCTTTTCCGCTTTGCTTTGAGTTTTCTTAAAAATGAAGAAGAGGCCAAGGATGTCGTGCAGGAAGTTCTGATAAAGATCTGGCACAAAGGAAAAGAGATCAGTTTTTACAATAACATAGAAGCCTGGTGTATGACAATGGTTAAAAACCAATCGCTGGATAAACTTAAATCAAAGCATTTTAATCTACCCGGAGTAGATGACCATAAGGAAATTGCAACGTATGCACCTGATCCGCATCATTACAGTGAGTTAAGCGATACGATGAAATTGATAGAAAACACAATTGAAACTTTACCCGAAAAGCAGAAATATGTTATCAGGTTAAGAGACATCGAAGGATTTTCTTATCAGGAAATTTCAGAGATCCTGGAACTTGATTTAAATCAGGTGAAAGTGAATCTCTTTAGAGCAAGGAAGAAGATCAAACATGAATTATTAAATGCCGAAGCTTATGGAACTTAGAAAAATGGCAAAGATTAAAAGAATTGAAATTCTGCTTGACAAATACTGGAAAGGAGAATCAAGTATCGATCAGGAAAAAGAGCTGAGAGCTTTTTTTAGTACAGAAGAAGTTCCCGACCATTTGGCATCTTTTGCCCCTTTATTCCAATACTTTGATAAACAAGGCAGTAAAGATTTTCTGGATAAAGATTTTGAAGAAGGTGTTTTGAACACTTTGACAGACTCAGAGGGGAAGATGGATTCTGGAGAAAGATTTAATCTGTTTAGGAATGTTGCGAAGATTGCAGCTGCTTTTATTGTGATTGTCGTCACAGTATATTTTTTCAATAGGGACAGGTTCGAAACATCCAGTAATGATTTGGTGCTTAAAGGGTCAATTGAAAATCCGGAAATGGCTTACGATGAAGTTAAAAAGGCATTGGTCCTGATTTCATCCAAGATTAATAAAGGAAAAGATCAAGTAAAGGAATTATCAAAAATGAATAAAGCCGCAGCACTTTTCAATAAACAGAATAAAGAAAATAATAAATAGAATAGATAGTAAATACGATGAAAAAAATATTCATAACCATATCCATAGCTTTTATGAGCACTATGACCGTTGCTCAAAGCAATACCGATGCCATCATCAAATTCTTTGATAAATATATGGATGATGATGATTTTACAACCATTTACATCTCGGGAAAAATGTTTGGAATTATGTCTGAGATACCGATGGATGATGATGAAGAGTATATCCGGCAACAGCTCAATGATCTGACCGGACTTAGAATACTTACCTCAGATCATGTTGATGGTGTGCGCCTATATAACGAAGTATATGATAAGCTAAATACAAATGGCTATGAGGAGCTCATGGTAGTACGAGAAGGGGATGAGGAATTTAAGTTTCTGGTAAAGGAATCCAAAGGAATAATTAAGGAACTACTTATGCTTTCAGGGCATGATAATGAATTCTTTTTAATGAGCCTCTTAGGTATCATTGATATCAAAACGATAGCCAAAATTTCTAAATCCATGGATATTGATGGATTGGATAAACTGGATAGATTGGATAGGAACTGATAAAATAAGTGCTAAAACGAAAGGTCAAATTAAATAGCTTATAAAGCATAAATCAAAAACGGAGAATATGAAAACGATTCGAATTTTAACTGTAATACTATGTTTACCATCTATTGGTTTAGCTCAAAGTTCAACACTAAAGGATGTGTATAGAGCATATGAAGACCATGAAGATGCTTTTTCAATAAACCTAAATGGCAGCTTTCTTTCATTTGTTGAATGGTTTGACGAAGATGACTATGATGACGACTTCGATGAAATTCGAGAGGAAATAAAATCAATTAAAATATTGAAGATTCCCAAAGGCAGATTTGGTATGGATAGGGAGGAATTTAGAAGACTGAATAGAGGAGTTGAAAGAGAGGACTTTGAAGAACTTATGACCATCGATAGTGATGATAGCGATATCAGGGTCATGGCCATCGAACGGAACCGGGTCATTAAGGATCTCATATTAATTGTGGATGGAGAGGATGAAATTATCTTATTCGAACTTCTTGGTGATATAAACCCGAAAAAGGTTGGTAAATTTTCGAAGTGCATCCAGTTCAATGGTATCTAAAAAGAAAAAGAGCCAGACACGATCCTTCGTGTCTGGCTCTCTGAATTGAAATGAGTATATTCCTAATATCTTAACTAATCATCAACTGATTAAAGAGGCAATAAACCAGTTATCTTTCAACAACAAAACGATGCACACTTTGATGCTCTCCGTTCTGGCTCTCAATAGACAGAATATACATATTACTCTCTAACTCAACTGTGTTTAGGTCAACTACATTGATGCCTTTTCCTAATTGATGATTTATCTGTTTTAATTCGGAGCCAAGCAAATTGAATAAAGTCAATTTTACCTGGTTGTCTTCCGTCTCATTTTCCAAATAAACATGCAATGTACTACTAGCAGGATTTGGATATAGTCTCACCGGGGAAACATTTTGAATCTTAACGGTTTTGATGTCACTGTAGGTAAATGTGCCATCAAAATCTGTTTGTTTTAATCTGTAATAGGAGATACCTGCCAATGGTTCATCATCCTGCCAGGCATATTTCAATAAGGCATTGCTATTACCGGCTCCTTTTATTGTCGCCAAAACCTCGAAATCTTCAGCACTGCTTGATCTTTCTATCGTAAAGAAATCATTGTTTATCTCTGAGGCTGTGGCCCATTTCAGGTCAACATAAGTTTCACCCTTGATGTTATTTCTTTTATGCGCTTCAAAACTTACCAGAGTTATTGGCAACGGTGCAGCTGAGAGACTAGTTGTCCCTAAAGTGATGAAGCCATCTCCACCGGAAAACACTGATGTATTAACATTATTGAATAAAATCTGATCACCACTAAAACTACTTCCGTCTGCTACAATGGTCCAATCACCTGAGAAACCTGTCCTATAGATTAGTTTGTAATTATTTGCATCACCATCCGGAACACCGGTTAGCCCTGATTCACTGAAGTCAAAAGTAATATCTACCGACGCGCTGGCGGCCCCAGTCATGTCTACAAACCATGTGCGTTCCCATCTTCCTTCCAATTCGTCTCCTCCCGGAGGATCGCTGATATCTGTTGTGTTGGTACCATTGCTAATTGTGTTATGCCCAAACATAACATAATCTCCATTCCCAAAACCTGATGCAATTTGCATCCCTAATCCAGCCGATGATGCTACCGTCATACTGCCTGTTGCCTCCGTACCAATTCCCGCCACATTGCGGTTGATACCGGAATCATCTCCAGCGTATTTATCATCGGTCATGTTTATTCCGTATTTGGCATCAAGATAGGAATGTATGATATTTAATTCGGCAGCATTTAGTTCTCTGTTGAATATGATGATCTCGGCAATGTCGCCATTAAGTTCGTCATCTAAACTTCTGTCATTTATGTAATTAGCGACTGAATAATTACCTACGGTACTGCTAAAATCAATTCCGTAGTCTTCCACTGTTTGACTAGCTCCATCCAGATACATGAAATGCCGTGGTGCGCCAATTGTTTGCACCTGTGTGATGGCCATCCATTCTTGTCCATTAAGTACAACACCTGTTCTCGGCTCGGTTTCCCAGCTATAATAGCGATCAGCCTCAGGGGGAGTTTGGATGGCATTACTTCTTCTGGCAATCCCAGTATGTTGCCCGGTTCCATTTCCAACGCTTACTACGTAGTCATGGTTAGAACCTTGACTTAGAGCATTGAAATAATTTACAGTTAATATAGTTGAAGGAGCACTTAAGGCACTGGATAAGGTACCATTAAAAAATTCATCGGTCCCACCAAATCTAACCACCGATTGACCGTTAATAATATTCTGCTTAAGCACTGGAAAGCCGTTAACCCCATCCTCTTGTGCATCACTTCCGTAGCCAGATTGGTCTGGCCATATCACCACGAAAGTACCGTCATTACCACTTATGGTTCCGGCATCTAACCATAAAACCAATTCCGAAGTGCCGTCTGTTCTTCCAATACCTCCAGGACCGGTCTGAGCCATAATTCCAAACGGCAGAAGGATCAACAAAAAAAGTAATGTAACTTTCCCTTGCATAGTTAAAACAGTTGATTGTAGATTTTGTTAATAGCGTAAAATTATAAACAGCCAATTTTAGAGAAACCCAGAAAAAAAAGTGTGAAATGCACATTTCTCTAGTGGAAACTTCAAATCACCTTTTTTTCTTTCTGCGTACCAAATATAGCATTTGTAAAGCGTTAAAACAATTTGAATTGTTCCAATATTTAATGTCACCAAATTAATACAGTGTTAAAAAATGGATATTGATCGTTGATAATGGAATGATTTACAGGTTTTTTTTGATGAAGTTTTCCTATACCTGGGTAAGGGGAGATTGTTGAGGTCCAGTGATTTATGATCTGTGATGGAAATCAACCGAAAATCCGACGTGATTTTTTTGAGCTTTCTCCAAAGCAATGAAGGCTAATTAACAGCTTTTCATGATCATTCACATATGACATAATGGATTTATCGATGAACTATTGTTATATAATAATACAATGATGATTCCTGAAAAGAGCTTGTTTTGACGAGATACTAAGCCAGCTTGCTGCTTAATGTTTGGTCGCTTTTATGATCATGGTTTCTCCAAAAAGGATTGGGCTTGAAAACATTTGTTTTTTGATCTCCTTGTTACGTTTACGCTGGTCCGGATCCTTTTCTTCTTTTTTATAAACCAGGCTGGTGCTGATATATAATAAGGGCATCCATAATGCATATAACCAGCTAACTAATTTTATTCTGTTTGTTCTAATCGATGTGATGGTGAAGCCGTTGCTATGCAAGAGGTATCGCATTTCATGAAAGGATATCATACCAATATGGTGAAGCGGTGTTGGCTTGACTTCATTTAATGGAGCTTTGCATTTGTTGTGGTGGCCTGTTGTCAACCACCTCCATCTTGATCGGATCGAACTGATGTTTGGTGTAGATAAAATTAGTTTGCCACCCTTTCTTAAAACACGATGACATTCTCGAATAAAATCATACTGCCTTTCAATATGTTCGATACCATCGATGCAAACCACCGCACAAAACTTACCATCCTCGAAAGGAAGTGTCTTGTTCATATCAGATACCTGAAAGTTGGGATTGTCAACCTGCAATATATTTTGAATATCAGCGGAATGCACTTCTTTATTGGCATCCAAAAGTCGTTTGGTAAATGCCCCGGCCCCTGACGGTATGTCCATAACAATATTGGTATCCTTGTCTTCAAAAAGTAGTTCGAAAACTACATTGTGGGTGTTTTTGGAAGTATTTTCAGGGATATTGTCTTTGGACAAGTTACGTTTCATACTGATTCGTCTCGCATTTGAATGCGCAAAATTATAAAAAAATGTCAGGCCGTCAATTGGTTTGAATATTAACTATTTAACCGCACGATATCTTTTTCTTTCTATGGTATTCCCCTCTTCATCATATACCTTCCAAACACCGTTTTGTTGATCCCTTCTATACTTACCTTTAATCTTAATGCTTCCATTAGGATAGTACTCTCTGTAGGTTCCGTGTTTTAAGCCGTCTTTCAACGGAACTTCAAGTTTCAGAGCGCCATCCTCATAGAACTCCTGATGCTTTTTTGCATCCAGATCATCCGGACTTATTTCTGCAACTTCTATGATCTCTTCTTCCTCCACCATATCCATAAGGACGGCATTGGATATTTCAGTGGGATCGTTGTCCTGAATAGGACCTACTGCACTCAATAAAAATTTTTCAGGATTTTGAGAGAATTGTATTTTTTCCTCTACTATTTGAGGGTTAAGATATTGTAGGGCAAGTTTTGTCTCAAAAAGATCTCCTGAAGAAGTCATTTGAAAAGCTACCTGAGGAAAACAGATAATAAAATTTTTGTTTCGATCAAGATCATAACTGGTTTGTTTACTTACAAATCCTTTGAGATTCTCATGAAGTACTGGAGTATTTACATAGAGGAATAGATTGGAGCTTTGATCAAATTGCTTCATATGGGTTTGAAAATCATCGGAGTTGGCCAGGGTACTTTCCTGGTGATAGTCGTTAATGATGTTTTTCAACGTTTGAGGATGATTACTGAAAATGACATAATCATCTATGATTGTAAAATAGGGTTTATCCAAATTAGAAAATAACTTTCCAAAGATTAACCTGAAAAAACCCTTTACAGATAAGAAATTGATCGGATAATCTTTATAAACTACTTTTTTAAATTTTACCGGGGTTTTCCTTTTTATTTGTTTGATAATGAATTCAAGATGTTCATTGGCATCTTCACTATCTTTTGCTTTCAGGACAAGGGCAAATTCATTTTCCTTTCCTAAACCTGAATTTTGCATTTGAATAAAAGCAATTTCATCATCCACCCAACTAATGAAATTCTCTTTTATATCGATTTTCAGAAATTTCTCAATTCTATCTGTTCCATCCTGGTATTCTTTGAATTTTTCAGGGTGATTTTGGATTATCGCTTCAAAATTATCATAGAATTCCTCAAAGCTGTCGAATCCCATGCCCATGTAAAAAGCAGTTCTTTGCGGGGCAACCTTTGTAATGCTCAATCCTCCTTTTCCCGACCTGCGGATTACCTGAAGATAGGAAGCGGAATCTTCATTGATATTAGTGTAACCATTGAGCAGAAGATCATGATTTTTTTTAAAATTAAACGAAAAAGCCGAAAACTTTAAATACTCGCTAAGGCTTTTAACATATTCATTATGCTGATTCATGTACGTTAACATATAATCATCCAGATAACCATACTGCACGTATATTCTGAACATATTATCATGATCAACCTTTTTGTTTACTTCAATGAAATGGATATCCCTGCCAATAACCGGTTCCGCTAGCTGGTCAATGGATGCTTCAACGAGTGTATGTGTGTAGGATGCCACCAAAAGGTTTTCTATGAAAGATAAATGCAAAGTTTCCCTGCTTTCACGATCATATAGCTCAATAATTTCCCGATCATGATAATCCCTCCTGGTCACTTTGAAGTTATCGCTCAAAAGAGACTGCAGGTAGTTTTTGAGTTCAACCAGTTTGGACACCTTTTGAAGATCAACCACAAAGAGAAAATCATAGTCGCTACGCTTGTACATATGAGCCGATACTACAAGTGCTCTTGATCCTAGCAGTTTAAACAATGTCTTGTTGTTTTGGAACAAAGAATCCAGACTGTTGGCATTTTTAGTTAGGTGGGCGAAATATGCATTTTGCTGAAGATGCTCCCAGACCTGACTGGAACGGATCTTTTCCCAGCTATCGACTGGTTCTTCGGTTTCAATGATGTAAATGGCATCTTCCGGGACAAGGTAAATTGGCTTTAGACTACCCTCGGGAATCAGGAAAAACCTGTAAACAATAAAAGCAGTGGCTACTAGCACAAAAGAAAAAATACCCCAGAGAAAGATTTTTTTTAGCATATCAAGTAGGCAATATTCGCTTTGCTTTTGAACCTATTTGCCTGGTGCCATAAGGGTACATCAGCAATGTCGGTATCGTTTGTTCATTGAAAAACTTTTCAATAGATCCGGATGGCTCTGAAGACATCATCAAATCTATGAATTAACGAATAAATGATAGAAATACTGATAACTAAAAATAAATATTTTCCAATCCGGTAAGATTCTCTGACTAAAAGTTATTTTTTGCGTATAAACGGCCCTTGATTGAAATCATAGCTGCACAATTTCTTTAAAATGATCAAGGGCTCATTTAATACGCATCTTCTATGTTATGTGATTTAAGCAGCTGCTTTATGAGTAGCTTTTTCCATCGATTTTTTAAGTTTATTCCATATAAGGGTGTCTACAGTATTGAATACCTGGAAAACATCTTTCCAATATTTTAAAAAATTATATCCGCCTGCTTTTAAAATAGATCCATGATAGAACCAAACAAGCATTATTGTGGCGGCCATGAACATTTTGTGCAACAATCTTTTGGTGAATATTGAGGCATAGTTTTGTTCCCGGTTCAGAATAGCCATGGTGTGGGCCTGGAATTCCAAATGTTTATCTTCATCTATCAAAATTTGATCACATAGCGATTTGAGCAGTGAAGAGCCAGTAGCCAGCTTAAGCGCTTTGTAATACACCGCAGCGATAATCTCCGCAGTAACCAAAACCGTAATGGAGAGCTCCAGACCAAATAAATTCCTGATTTTACGAAAGGCTCCATCTACCCAGTGACCTTTGATTTTAGGAATACCTTCCAGATGCATCCATTTTCCCAAGACTTTAGCATGATCCTGCTCCTCCTTGATAAAAAGTTTAATTGCCTGTAAATAGAAGTGATCACCATATGCCTTGGCATAGTTATATAGATGTTTACCTTCCGAATTTTCACCTTTTTGGAACTGTTGAATTGAGGAGGTTACCAAACATTTTTCATGGTTGGTTAAAGAAGGTTCTACGTCAAAATCTATATGGGCAAAGTGATTTTGATTTTGTTGAAAGTAATAAAACCAATATTCGAAATTCATAATTTATTTGTTTAAGATGAAAAATGATTAGAAAGAATAATGAGACCACAAATCAATGCTCCGAGTGATGCAACCAATACTGCTCCGGCAGAAAGGTCTTTGACAATGCCGGCACTTCTTCTATGATTGGGAGAAACCATATCAACAAGCTTTTCGATAGCCGTATTAAATATTTCAGCAGCGTACACTGTAGTAATGCAGATCACAACGATCAGCCATTCCATACGTGAAAATTCCAGATAGATTCCCAGGCAGGTTATTGTAAAAGTTGCCAGGAGGTGATAAATGAAGTTGTTTTCCTGTCGGATGGCGTAAATGATTCCTCGAAGAGCAAATCTGAAACTTTGTAAACATTTAAGAATACTTTTTTTAACGATTGACATAACTCTTTTGATTGAGATAAGTGAAACTGGTGAAAACCAGGTAAACACAAAAGATAAGACCACCGAAACCAAGCGTCATATACTGAGCCAATGGTGTGGATGCTTGAATAAAAATGTCCTTCCAAATATTTAAAGGATTGGTAACAAGATCCCAGCTATTCCAACGCAATACCCTGCCCAGATAAATGCCATAGCCTGATAAAACCGAACAAACGCCAATGAACAGCCAACCTATTTGGCCATTGAATTTTTTCTTAACTGCGGTGTGAGCCCAGTGCATGGAAATAATACCTGTTGCCAGACCTGTAAACGCGAAAGAAAAAGTAAGCAAGAGATCAAACCATTCCTTTACATAGGGTTGATCATTGAGATGTACAAAATCGGTAATGATATAAGGAGCGTTGGGAAAGAATATTAGCCATAAACCCAGAAGTATGAAGTACCTCCAGAGATTTATCCGTTGTGACCCTTTTGTGACCTGTACCTTTAATAAGTAAGCAAAGAACACTGGAACCCAGGCAAGAAATAGATTCCATAAAAGAAAGATGTATGAAACATTACCAGTTTTAATCAGCCTCATGGTAACCAATATGCAACAGAAGGATGAAGCCAGGAGTAGTGATAAAATAGGGCCAAAACTTCGTATATATGTTTTTGATAGAATCATGGTTATTATATTTTGATTTAACGATGAATATTATTCTTAACAATTCTTTTGGTGTGCCAAAACCATCCGGTTATGGCTGTTAGGTAAGCACTTGAGAATATTGGGATGACTAAAATATGGCTTCTTAAATTTTCCCAATTAAGTGAGAGGAATGTGATTGGGAGGCAGGTCATGATAAGGACGAAAAATGGAAGATACTTCTTAAAAAGTATCAGTTCATTTTTGGCCTTGCCTTCCTCCAATTGTATAATCGGAAGATAAGTGACTAAAGAAGCAAAGAAACTGATGCAAGTGCAGATGATTGATCCAAGGAAAAAGATGGGAATAATGTCCTTTACTAAGTGATTTAATTCTAATGGGTCAACGAACAAGAGGCCTGTTAAAAAATAGACCATGGCAACAGGCCCTAATCGAAGACTAATATAAATTATGTTGATCATGATAGGTTTAAGCATTAAAATTCAACATGGCTTTCGATAGTTTGCTTAGTTTGCCAATCATTGTGATTCCATGAGAGGAAACTTTGTGCTTTTCCCTTTCTCAGGAATTCCGTTTTCTTTTTTTGAAGCAGCACGTTTTGCCGGTCTGTTAGGACAATGTCTGGCTGATTAATTGTTAGAAGGTTGTAAAGATTATTGTCTGAAATGCTTATAAGGTATTCAATATCGGGTTGCGGACCATATTGAAGATTATACCTTGTGATGATGCTGTTCCAATGAAAGAAAGTGCCCAGAATAAAAACTATGTAGAAAACTATTGTATTGATCCTTATTAAAAACCAGTTGTTTTTTGTTCTGGATATTTTTATGAAAGTTGTGATCAAGCCAGCCACGGTCAAAATCAAATAAACATAGACCCCAATCCGTTTTTGTGTTAGTCCAAAAGTTGAAATGTACAAGGAGTTTTTTATGGCGATAGTCGCAACGAGTACCAGGTTTTGCATAAGCCAAACATTCCCCAGCTGTTTTAACAATTTGTTTTTTTTATAGAAGTTGATACTGCCTCGGAAATAATACAGGATAATGGCTATCGCAAGAATGATTGAAATAATTAAAGTATTGACACCCTGATGAACATAACTTGAATAGCTTACTCCTTCGGGTAACTTTCCAACTGTCAGATGAAATAAATCAGTGCCATTGAATATCAATAAAACTATGTTAAGCATTAAGAGTAAAATCCAACCGGTTTTATATTCATGTTTCAGGGAAATTAAATTGGGAATTTTTCTTTTAGTTGCTGCTGACCTTAATAGAAAATTGGAGGTGTTTAGATCCAGTGCTGTTAAAGAAGAGATTTGAACCTGTCGGAAAAAGCTAAAGACAAGAAAGGCTCCACCTAATGTGAAGCGGATCCGTTCCCAGCTTATGAAACTAAGATCAATATATTGAATTAAATGGGCGAAAGCAGGATTGGCACTGGCATATAGAGAAATGAAAAGGATGGTGATGGAAACAGGAATCAAAAATATTAAGATGTTTTTATAGGATTTTTCCGAAGCTGATGATTTATTGGGTTGGGAATTATTAGAGGTGAAAAGTTTTTTGCTAATGTTTATAATGAGAGAAGTAAAAAAGGAGTAGAAGCTGTTAATCCCCGCAACAAAAAAAGAGTTTTGTTGATTAAAAAAGACACCCCCAAGGAACACAATGGAAATCACATTCATCACTACAGACAAATGTGTATTGTGCCAAACAATATTTATGGATGATAAGAGTGATCCAACCATGGCTAAAACTATGGTTGAGCTGAGCGCTACTTTGGGATGAAGAGAACGCAAGGTTCCTATTATGACCAGATTAAAGAATAGAAAGTTTATACCGGCTGATTCTCCAAAGAACAAAACACTGTAGAGAATGGTAATACAAATGATGATGATATCGTTTTTTTTCATGACATTAATAGTTGGAAAGTACTTTGAATTACAAAGTAAAATGGCAAAAAAATTATTTGTTGTTTTTGATTAGGTTCTCCAAGGCATTTAAATGTCCTTGAAAAGCCTCCTTACCAATCTCTGTGGCTTTATATTGCGTATTGGGTTTTCGTCCGATAAACTCTTTTTTCATTTCTACAAAATTTAGTTTCTCTAATGTTTTTAAATGGCTGGCTAAATTGCCATCCGTTGCTGAAAGAAGGTCTTTAAGTGTATTGAAATCAACATAATCATTAACAATCAGTGCCGACATGATACCAAGCCTGATTCTGCTTTCAAATGCTTTATTGAATTTGTCTAGAAAATTTTTCAATACCCCTCGTTTTTTTTTGACTTAAACTTAATAACATATTGCTTGGATAAGTTGCTTTAGGTTGCGCTTATTCTTTCATATTTAAAATACATAATGGCGCCATACAGAATATGTAAAATGCCGAAACCAATGGCCCAAAAGATAAGTCCGTACCCTGGGAATGAAGCTGCGATAAGACCTAAAGCAATTTCTGCAAGACCCAGAGACCTGATATCAGATACTGTGTAGCGGCTTGCATTGATGAGTGCAAGACCATAGAAAATCAACGTAGCGGGAGCTACGAAACCAATCACCCCTCTGAAAATCATGGTTAGACAAAAGAGACCGCCAGCAGCCAGCGGAATGAATAAGTTGATCAATAACCTTTGAACGGTCCTATCCCAAATCTTCTGATTAGCCTTTTTTGCCCTCCTGACAGTAAAAAAAATCCCTGTAGCAATCGCCAATACCAGTACAATCGTAACATCTAGCATAAGCAGCTTTAAATTGCTGGTGGTGAGGGTTTTTAATTTTTCTGTTATGTCATAGTTAACAGGATTCATGATATCATTGGCAATATGAGCACCAATTAACGCATAAATGCCAGCAAAAACACCCGAAAGACCACTCAAAGAAATAAAGCGAGATGAGCGCTCCATCATCGACCGAATCTCTGAAATATCGTTTAGATAGTCTTGATTTTCTTTCATATTAAAAGTACTTTGAAGTACAAAGTTAACTATCAAAACTTAATTTCAAAATTTTATTAGCGTAAAATATCACATCAGCTTTGCAAACAATTGTGTCGATTGCCTAAGCCTTAAGGTTTGGAAGCTGGCATAGAATCCAGGGACTTGGCCTTGAGATTATAAGATTTTGACTTCAAGAAAATGATAAGAAGGTTAATAGGACAGGAACTGATTTTTCTCAGTGTGAAGTTAGCAACCCAACGATCAGGCCTGAGACCTTACCACACATTATTGGTTTCAGGTCAGAAGACCTGAAACAACTGGTTGGTTAATATAACAGAAGTTTTAGCAGCTTTCAGTATTGCTGACCGCTGCCTGATACCTGAAATCTGACCTCTGAGTGCTTAGTTCAATTGGTATTCATTCAAAATTCCAAATTCATCATTAATCCTCCAGTATTCTAAACTCCACCCGCCTGTTTTGCTCCCTGCCAGATGAGGTTCTGTTACTGGCCACGGGATTAGACTCTCCATACCCTTTAAACTCAACCCTTTCTACAGGCAAACCTTTGAGAACAATGTATTTTGCAACGGATTTAGCTCTTTGTTCCGAAAGCTTTTGGTTATATGTTTCGCTGCCTACATCATCAGTATGGCCTGAGATCTCAATGACCATTGAAGAATTTTCTATAAAGAAATCCGCTACTCTTCTTAGTTCCGGAATGGACTCATCCTTGAGCCTGGCACTGCCTGTTTCAAAAAGTATATTATTAAGTGTTACAGTTTGCCCTGTTTTGATTGGAGCCAGGTATAGATCCTTTTGCAACTCATGATTAGGCGTACTATTCAGATCAATATTCTCGCTTATCCCAAAGTAATTACTCAGATTGGCATTGATGGCATAAATCTTTCCGCTCTTAACTCTTACTCTATAAGTCTTGTCGATTTGATTGATATCCGTTCCTTCCAGGCTCTCACCATCAATGGTGATACTCAAACCTTCAAGACTGGTCACAGGGCGCTCAGTTTCTTTGTCTAGTATTCTTCCATAAACATAAATGTAGGAATCTTCCTTTTCCAGATAGAAATCCTGGATTATTACATTTGAATCTGAGGGAGCAATGGTTACTGAAACAGCTGAATAACCGGGAGCTGATGCCTTTAAGGTAGACTCATAGAGCTTTTCAACTTCAAAATTGTAATAGCCTGTATTGTAGGAGATATTTTCCGGTACCACTCCATTCAGTGTAACAAATGGATTGTCATTGGAACCCAACAGCTCTCCGGATGCTTTGTCGTAGATATTGCCTTTTATTATGAATGGTTTGCTTGCCGAAACTTCCTTGTCAACTTTTTGAACCGGAGGTGTTTGTACGATCTGCTCCGATCTGGCTATCAATTGAATGTTCAACGTGTCATTATTCTGATGACTCAGATTTACCTCTAAGGTATCAATGGTATATGTTTCCGACGTTGCAGTAAATATGACATCATCCTGGGTTTTTGGGGCATAGATAAACGAGGCCTCACTGAGGTCTACCGCATCATCAGGTAAAGGATTGCCATTTGCAAAAATTTTCATCTGAGATGATCCAAGCAACGGTTCATTCGTAGTGCCATCGATTACTTTTCCTTTTACAATTATATTGCGAGGAAGTTCTTTCTTTTCTTCATCAAGCTCGACCATGAAAATATCAGAATTTCCAAGCGAGTTATTAGTGGAGCAGAAATAGGCTGATTTACCTTCATTGATCAATTTGAAATAAGACTCCCACTCATCACTATTAACACCAAACTCTACTTTAACTGGTTCTGACCATTCCTTCCATCCATCACTCTGGCGTTCGCTCATATAAATATCGTAATTTCCATCTCTGTTACTGGAAAAATAAAGTCGCTTTTGATCATCAGAAAGATAAGGTGCCTGTTCGTCGTATTTTGTGCTCAGCGCTTTGATTTTAACGGGTCGCAAGTACTTTTGCCCCTTTCTTTGAAGTGTGACAAATAAATCTCCGTTCCTGGCACCCATGACCTTGTTGAAACACAGTACTATGGCTTGTTCATCATTACTCAAAAATGCCCCGCTAAATGCGCCATCATTCATGTTGTCGAATCCGGGAATTTTAAGCGGGACTGGTTTGCCCCATCCATTTTGATTTTTATTTGAGATCGAAAAACCTCTTTTTTTCCAATCTGTGCCTTTCTTGGAATAAACACCCTGAACCAATATTCTATCGCCGTCCTGACTGATCCAATGTATGGCATTATATTTTGAATTGTTAATATGATCAGGCATTCTCTCTGCTTTGCTCCAGTTACCATAGGCATCAAGTTCCGAATACCAGATATCCTGACTTCCTTTTTTCTTATATTTATTTTCAGGGTGATTCATACGCACGAAATATAGTGTTTGCCCATCAGGTGAAAGTACGGGGCTTATCTCTTCATATTCCGAGTTTACACCGTTACCAAGATTGATAGGTTGCATTGAATGCTGGGCAAAACACCACCCAAAAGCAGTGATCAAATAGGCTGTGGTTGTGTATTTCAATAGTGCCTTCATCTTCCTCTTAGTATTTTGAATTCCTTATTATTAATCTATTTATCTTAAAGAGCTTGGAATGGCCGCAGGTGTTTTATGCCAATTATAAACGAAGTTCAAACCGAATCTTAAGTTGACACCTTTGGCGCTATTAGGTTTTAAAGAGGTGCTCAGTAAATTATCACTTGCTATATACAATTGAAGTGGTGGAATGAGCCGGGCTGCCAGTCCAAAACCCAGGTTGTTATATGAGTTGTTTTTAACCGAATATGATAATGATAGGTCCAGTGTCTTCCCAAACCCTTTATTTACAACAACACCGCCACCTATTTGGTGAAAATCCCTGAACTTCTCATTGAAGAGCACTGCCCCCAATGTAACATTATAAGGTAGTCTATATGAACCACTTAAATATATTCTCATCGGCAATGCAGACTTATACGTTCCAAGACTGTCCTCTCTGAAATCAAAATTATTTTCAAGGGAATCTACCATTTGGTCTATTTCATTTCCCGCATTGCCATTGATAAGTGAATCAACGTTTATTCCTCGCCAGGTAAATTCACTGGTTTCACTTGTGAGCATGTACTCCCTAACATCATTCTTCCATTTGATACTACCTATATCTAAAACACTCAGACCAACATTGATCCTGTCTGATATCTGATAGGTGGCACCTATATCAATGCCTAATCCGTTATTGCTGAAGTAATCTTTTATATCAGAAATATCGGGATCGAAATCACCGTTTGTTATTTCATTGATTCCGGAAGTTTGGATATGTGCATCTCCGGCAATAGTTAACTCATAAAACTCACCAGTTTCAAGAGAAAGATTTGCCTGCTTGGTTGTCACATTCAATAGCCCCGTCAAGTATTTAACTTTGGAACCTACTACTAATTTATCATTCACTTGATAAGAAAGTCCAACCCCTGCATCAATATAAGACATGCCATTGGCCTTAATTTCCAAATTAAGTGGTTCGCTTAGATAGGCTGCATTGCCATCGATGAGTAGATTTATTAAATCATCAGTATATTGAATAACCTGGTAATTTTTTGCTGAAAGATTAAGGGAAAGATACATTTTTGGGTTTACCCTGAATCCCATACTGAATAGATCTATATCTTCTTCATTAATAATATAGTTCTTGTTTTTAATCGCATTTTGCAAAGCAAGCAAATCTATTCTAAGTGAATCACTAGGCAGTCTTCTTATAACATCATCATAGCTAAACCCACTATGTAATACTGAGGCATGGATTGATGAAAGAGCAAAAAGACCTATATAGGTATCGTGCTTTGGTATAAAAGCCGGATTGTTATAAGTTGACTGCGGCACCGCTCTCATAAAATGAAAGGTTACCTCTTGCTGTGCGTGAACCATTGAAAATGTTCCGCACATAAGTATTGCAATTATTATTTTTTTCATTCAGTATTGGGATTAATATTGGCTTTCAAATCAGTTCTTATTCCAAGTTTTACATTCACTGAAGCATCCCTGAAGAATTTGACATTTGGGAATGTGCCATCGGGGCTTCTGAATGTACTTAACCTCGCAATAATGATGAGTTTTGATGCATCAAATAAGTTGTCGATTTTGCTGTTATCGAGCACTATTTCTTCGTTGAAGATTCCCTGGTTTACTATAGAGTTATTATTCGTCTCTGCGGCCCTTACCAACAAAGTCTGATCTCTCAATAACAAAGAATCTAGAAAATTGAAATTTTCATCGGTGAGTATGCCCTGAATTCTGGCCTGAACGGGATATTCATTTTCAATGAGTGCTTTGATGATCACGCGTTCCGCTTCAATATCAATATCACCATCTATTTCGTTCAAATCAAGATTAACAGTATCTCGGATGACAATCCCGGAAGCTGATCCGTGCAACGGCACTTCGGCAGAAAATGTTATGTTGGCCTGACTTGTATCCGCGATGAAATTGGTTCCATTGTCAATATTGTCGTCAAGAACCGAAGCATCGAGATCATAGACAAAACGAACTGGTTCGAAATCAAATAATTCTGAAGCATTGGTAACGCTTATAGTTGTTTCTTCACTTTCTCCTATAGTCAACGGTGCTGCCAAATCAATAGGATTGCCTGGACTTATATTCAGGTTTAGCTGATTATTTTGTTCATTTACAGCGTATAAATCATTGAAATTCAATCGTATTGGAACTCCAAACTCATTAGTCACAACGAAGTTCATCATAGCTCCTTCAAGACTCACCTGAGCGTCCCTGAATGTGCTCTCAAATATTTCAAAATCAATATCATTGCTGGTGACCGGCCTTGTCTGGTTCAGAAAATCACCAAACAGCCACCCGAATTGCGGGTTAGTGAGCCTTAAATCGAAGCTAACCATATCAGCCGTGGATATTGAAATCGCTCCGGGCTGTACAACAACACTTACATTTATAAGAAACTTGTTGTAAGCTGGTGTTCCCTGTGTGAGGTCAACGGTTAAATTCTCTAACCTGTCATTAATATTTGTGGATGGATTACTGCCATTTAACGAAAATCGACGTTCTACAACCGTGCCGTCCATCACGAAAGTTGGAATAGTAATGATGATATCGATATCTTCATCGATGGTGGTGTTAGCTGTGAGGTTCAGGTCTAAAGTCCTGTAAAAGACTGAATCAAGCTCTGCCAAATTATCTACCACAGGCATGTCAACTTCAAAAGTGGTGTTCATAATTTCCAGCGCTGAGGGAATTGTTGTGACAATGTCAGCAGGCGGATTCACGCTACGATTGAAACTAACATCTGATAATGTGATCAGATCATCTAACCTTCCGGATTGCGCATTGCTTTCAAAAGAAAAATAAAGCAATCCATCGGGATAGGCTAATAGCTCGATGTTATCAAAATTGTCCAGTAAACTCTCTATTGACAGATCACCGTGCATGACCGCTCCGGCGAGAGAAGGACTCCATTCAATCTCGGATACCTTGTTAAAATCATAATCGTCGGAGTTGAAACACGATAACGCCAGCAGTGGAATAAACATTAACGGAATTCTCCAATTAAGAATTTTTCTTAAGCGCATACAAAATGTATTAATTGTAAATTTTTGAAACTTTGAATTTAACAGGAAGGCCAATTAAAAAGTACTGAAATTCAAAGCACATATTACCTTTGAAGTTTAATAAGGCAGAAAACAACGATTGGGTTTTTTGGAAATAAATAAACAAAAATCAGCTATAATGACTTTAAAGCGGTTTATTGACCTAATATCGGACATTCGCTTTGTAAGATTCCTGATACTTCTATTATCTCATCACCATGTATGGTTTTATACCGATCGGGTTAAGATCAGAGATAGTCAGCGCTACTACACTCCACAAAATCCTGGCTGTTGATAGTAGAGGAAAAGTACTATTTGTTACTTCTTCGAGTGTAAAGTAGAAAGCATTGATTTTGCCAAAGATTTATAACCGCCTGCGCTTACACTTTTCGATTCAGGTATGGAAGAGCCTAACATTAAGGCTCAAATGCCTAAGCTTGGTTGAACCGTTTACACTTATGCAGATGAGTACTCTTAATTCTTTTTAGAATAGCGGAGAAAGATATCAACAATTTTAAAAGGAGCTTCATTGTAATTGACATTCGAAGAGTTACTTACCATAGCTATGACCAGTTTTTCTTTTGGATAAATATAGAATTGTGTAATACCGCCAACAGAACCACCCGTGTGTCCATACCAATACCTGCCAAACTTATCGGTGCCAGAGCGCCAGCCTATTCCGTAATTGGTACTTTTTCCATCCTTGGTCTTTTGTGGTTTGATCAGTTCCTGAATGGTTTGTTCTTCCAGTACAGTTGCATTTAACTGAGCATTTCCAAATTTTAGTAAATCTTCACTGGTAGAAATAAAGCCACCCCCAGCCCATTTGTAACTGTTATCAACCGCTGGGGCCAGGGTTGTTTTTTTTCCATCAAACCTGTAGAAATTAGTTCTGTTCGCTATTTCTTTTGTGGCATCGTCGGCGTATGTGTTTTTCATACCCATAGGATCAAAAACATTGATCTGCATATAATCGAGAAAAGGTTGCCCTGATGCTCCCTCCACTATAGCACTGATCAGATTCCATCCGTAAGTTGAATAATTATATTTGCTTTCAGGTTCAAAGAGAAGCGGGTCATTCTGGAATATCTTTAACCCTTCCAAGACAGATTCATAGTGAATATTGCTCATAAATTCAATTCCCCTGTAATGTCTTATCCCAGCCAGGTGCCCGGCAACTTGCCTTGTCGTTATATCATATTTTTTCCTCGGGAAATCAGGAACATATTCTTGTACCACAGCATCAAGGTTTAATTTGCCCTGTTCGTATAAAAGTCCCACTGCCACTGCAGTCAATGGCTTTGAAACACTGCCTATTCTAAACAGCGTTTGGGAAGGATCTACTGTTTTCTGTTGACTAATATTGGAAAAACCAAACCCTTCAGACCAAATTGTTTTTCCATCAATTGAGATCGATACAGCCATTCCAGGAACATTCGTTTCTGCCATGACCGCTGAAACAATTTTTCGTGCCTCTTCTATTGACTCATTGATTTTCTGACCCTGACTTTCTGGGCTGATTAATAGTAGGATGAGAAAAATAAACAGGTAAAAGTTAAATTTGATGCATTTCATGGGATCGTTTTTTGGGAAGTATGTTGTTATAGTTTTGCAAAAAAATATTTATGATTTCTTACAATGAACCAAATAATTCTTGTCAAGTCTCTCGGGTTAAAAACTTCCTTCTATACTAGCAATATTAACATAGCCGACTGAAATTTATACGAAATCAATTGCCTGTATTAGATTCGTTTTCAAGCATGGTCTCCAATCTAACCGGAAGATTTTTATCTACCCAATCAGAATAGCTGCCATTGTACCCAACCTTTTTTTGAAGCACTTCAGTTTTATCCAAAATGTTTTGGATCACTTCATCAGGCATAAATTTTTTTCTTTTGATTGTATCTACAATAGCATTGATATTGCTCTCGACAGTGGATTCTGTTGTTCTTAGCCAGCTTTGATAATCCTCTTCCTGCCATTGCAAAAAATTGTCCATTACTTCTTCAGTAATCTCACGGCCATGTTTCAGGGATTCATTGATGTTTCCACGCCCTGTGACCGCATTGCCGACTGCAAATACATTGTCGTAACCTTCTATTTGACAACATTCGGCATTACTTATTTTGAAAACCTGGCCTTGTGTAGGAATTCCGGGAATCGGTTCAGGTATACTGCCAATAGAAGAAATGAACAAGGGTGCCCTGATTTCAACATCACTTCCCAAAATGGGTTCTACTTTATTATTTTCAATTTTGGTTTTTCTAAATACGATGCCTTCCAGCCGTTCACCTTCTACTATTTTATCCACAGGCATGTGACAAGGTTCGAATTTGAAAAGATACTTTTTTTGATAGTTATCAAGTATCTTCTTTCTAACCATTTGCGCCTTTTCCAATTGCTCGGGAGTGTCTGTAGGTATACTAGATAGAGGCATATCGATATCTCTCCGCCTATAATATAAGGTGCAACCTTCCAGATCAAGATCAGAAAGCGAAAGATTCAAATTATCCAGTACCTTGGCAATACTTCGGTCTAAGGTAAACATATCTACACGGTGCCCTCTTTCTGCCAATGCCTTTTGTACGGATTCTATCATGAGAATTTTTACAACATCCAGGGATGCAAGGCCGCCACCAACTACTGCAGCACCATCTACAATATCAAATTTCTCACCAGCAAATTCGGGTTCATGATTGTGATTGAACCAATAAACAAATGGGTTTTGATAATAAAGCCCCCGGTTTACATATTGATCAATTCCGTTGATAGGAAGTGGTCTGTCCCTCCAGGCACCTGTAGCTAATATCACGGCGGTAAAACCCCAGTTTCTTGCGATATCCTCAAAATCTATGTCCTTGCCGAGTTTTACACCTGGCACAAAACGGACATTGGGAAGATCGATCTTTTCATTGATCCGTTGTTCCTCTTTATCCCGAAGTTTACTATGCCATTTTGGAAGACCATCTTCGATCTTACCATATGGCAATATATTCTGATCAAAAACTACAACTCTAAAACCACGATTGGCTAACTGGTATGCGGCTTCCGCTCCTGATACTGCCCCTCCGAAAACCGCAATGAAATGATGACCGGAGTGTTTCATATTTTAATGCTAGGTATTTGCCTAATATACAAAATTATCAGAGACTTTCAACCGACTGATTTTACCCAGGGTAAACGTATTTAAATGTCTGCCATAATATTCAATGGAGCTGTCTTATCCTTAATGGAAATATAAGTGGTATGGTGTTTAAGTGTTCAAGTGTTGAGGTGTTGAAGTTATTGAATATTGGACAACCAAGCGATTGATAGTTAGGGAAAATTTTGAGTGAAAATGCTCATTTTACATTGCCACGAACAATCGGTCAAAGCCATTCAATGACTTTATCACAAATCTTAAATCCGTTTGCACTGATTTTACCAAACAAAGGTGTGAAAATCAAAATGCCTATTAATCAAAGTGATTAATAGGCATTTTGATAGAAAAGTTAATCAATTGTTATTCAACTGTCCAGATGTTACCGCTGGACAATAATTCATCCATGGATTTAATCTTTGCACTGGCTTTTACCTGTTCAAATTGATTTTGCACTTGCTGATCATAGGTAGGTGCCTTAACCGCGCGGATTATACCCAGTGCCATTGGCATGTGAGGTGGTTTCATTTTGATAAGCATCATGTGCAAAGTCGGATCTTCATCGCTTGCATCATGTACTAAGATATCATCTTCACTTACACCATTTTCTCCCAAAGTAACCACTTCAAGTTTAAATCCTTTAAGTACGATCCCCTTATTTTTTTCTTTACCAAAGATCATCGGCTTACCATGCTCCAGATGAAGTTGAAAATCATCTTTTGTTTCTTTGGACGTTATAGCCGCATGAGTCTTATCATTGAATATGACACAGTTCTGTAGAATTTCAATCAATGATGTCCCAACATGTTGTGCAGATTCCACAAAAATATCAGTCATCAATTTTGGATTGGTATCGATTGTTCTGGCAAAGAAGGTACCATTTGCTCCAACAGCTAATTCACCAGCACTAAAAGGGCGATCAATTACACCAGTAGGAGTGGATTTTGTAACAAGTCCTGTACGTGACGTGGGTGAAAATTGACCTTTTGTCAATCCGTATATTTCATTATTGAAAAGTAAAATATTAATATCAATGTTTCTTCGCAGTACATGAATAAAGTGGTTCCCTCCAATGGCCAATGCATCGCCATCACCAGTCACCTGCCATACACTAAGGTCCGGATTAGCAAGTTTTACCCCAGTCGATACTGCAGGAGCTCTTCCATGGATCGTATGAAAGCCATATGTGTTCATATAGTATGGAAACCTAGCCGCACAGCCAATACCTGAAACAAAAACAAAGTCCTCTTTCTTCCTGTTGAGTTTGGGCATTGCATTTTGTATGGCTGACAAAATAGCATAGTCCCCACATCCAGGGCACCATCTAACCATTTGATCACTTGAGAAATCCTTTTTGGTTAATGCTGTGCCACTACTTTGATCTTTTACAATGTTTTCAGCCATGACTTTATTTTAAATAATTTATAATTGTTTCTTTTAATTCGGTAACGGTAAAAGGCAATCCCTGTACCTTATTATATTGATGGAATTCCAAAGATGGGAAAGTGCTTCGCAAATAATTTGCAAACTGGCCCATGTTCAATTCACAAACCAATACCTTATCATAATTACCTAATACCTGTTCTGTGTTTTTAGGTAGTGGATTTAAGTAGTTAAAATGAGCAAGTGCAACTTTTTTACCCTTAGCCTGTAACTCTCTTGTGGCAGTTAGCAGCGCTCCATAAGTTCCGCCCCATCCAACAAGCAGGATATCCCCGGACTTTTCTCCAATAACCTCCAGCTCGGGAATATAGTTGGCTACCCTGTCGACCTTCTCTGCTCTGAGTTTTACCATATTCTCATGGTTAGCCGGATCATAAGATACGTTTCCGGTCAGATCTTGTTTCTCCAGACCTCCAATCCTATGTTCAAGACCCTTTGTTCCGGGGGTAGCCCAATACCTTGAAAGTTTTTCATTATCTCTTAAATAGGGCTCAAAACTCTCCGGATTCATTTTAGCTTCCGGGACCTTAATTTCCGGTAAATCAGCCATTTTTGGAAACTTCCATGGTTCCGATCCATTGGCCAGGTAACCATCCGTGAGAAACATAACAGGAGTCATGTGTTCGATGGACAACCTTGCTGATTCGAAAGCAAAATCAAAGCAATTTGCCGGTGTACTGGCGGCAATTACAATACATGGTGCTTCACTATTTCTGCCAAACATGGCAATGTTAAAATCCGCTTGTTCGGTTTTCGTGGGAAGTCCTGTAGAGGGACCTCCCCTTTGGACATCAATAACAACCAAAGGCAGCTCAGCCATAATAGCGAGCCCTATGGCTTCTCCTTTTAGGGCTATACCTGGGCCAGACGATGCCGTCGCGGCCAGTTGCCCGGCATAGCTGGCTCCAATTGCGGAACAGACTGCAGCAATCTCATCTTCGGCCTGCAAAGGAATTACACCCAGGTTTCGATATTTCGAGAGCTCATGTAAAATATCGGAAGCCGGAGTAATAGGGTAGCTGCCATAAAACAATTTTTTGTTGATCTTCTCAGCCGCTGCCATGAGTCCCCAGGCAGTTGCCTGATTGCCGGAAATATGGCGATAAGTACCTTTTTCAATAACTGCCGCTGGCACATTGTAGGCCGATGGCAATGCTTCAATGGTAATGGCATAATTATAACCAGCATGAAGTGCTTTTTTATTGGCTTCGGCCAGAACCGGTTTTTTCTTGAATTTAGCATCCAGGAAGCTGATGGTTTGATCCATTGATCGGTCAAATAACCAATACATGATCCCCAGTGCAAACATATTTTTACATCGAACGATACTCTTATTGTCCAGCTCAGTTCCTTCAAGCGCAGTTTTAGTGAGTGAGGTAATGGGGGCTTCGATAACATTGAAGTCATCCATACTGCCATCCTCCAATGGATTGCTTTCAAAACCTGCTTTCTGGATGTTTCTTGATTCAAAATAATCAGAATCAACAATAATGTTTCCGCCTTTCTTTATCCACTTGATGTTGGACTTTAAAGCAGCTGGATTCATAGCAACAAGTACATCGGCTTGGTCACCGGGAGTAAAAATGTCAATCTTACCAATCTGGACTTGAAATCCGGATACGCCTTCCACTGTCCCTTGTGGTGCCCTGATCTCTGCAGGAAAATCAGGAAATGTAGCTAGGTCATTTCCCAATAGCGCAGAGGTAAAAGTAAACTGTGAGCCAGTTAATTGCATCCCATCACCGGAATCACCAGCAAACCGGATCACTACTTTGTCGAGCTCTACAGTACCGTTCTTTTTAGACATAAACTTATTCTTTTATTTATTTGATTTCAGGTGATCCTCTCTTTAACATCACCTAATTTAAAACGATTCAAAATTAGACAATACAGTTAACAAAGACTATCAATTTCAATTCAAAACATGAAATTTGCTGACAATTCATTTATTTTCTTTGTTGACCCTCCTCTTTTTAAAGTCAAACCATTCGTTTTCAAGCCTTTTTACACCATATAAACGAGGGATTATCAAGCTAAATATTGTGGAAATGTTCAAAACCGAATTTCAGGTCAAATCACTTTATTATAAATGCCTTATTGTAAAGACATTGATTATGGCAAAATGCACTAAAAGCCTTCCTTTTTATCCTTTGTGCTATACGTATTCGTTTGATTAATGAACGGAAGCTGAGGATTTTTGAACCATCACTATAACTATACGGTTCAAAAACATAATGATTCTTAGCAAGTATATAAGGATATGAAAATGGATTGTCGTTTTACAAGCATTTTTAGATTCTTTGGGTCAGAACTTTTGACGGACTTTATGAATAATGTTAACTTTGCAATATAACCCAGGGTAATGAGCGATAAAATTAAACATGAGTGTGGTATAGCAATGATTCGGTTGCGAAAACCACTTTCCTACTATATTGAAAAGTATGGATCACCAACCTACGCGGTCAACAAGCTCTATCTCCTTATGGAGAAACAACATAATCGCGGACAGGATGGTGTTGGAGTAGCTAACATAAAAATCGGAATTAAGCCAGGTGTACGGTACATAAGCCGTGTACGTTCGATTGAACCTCAACCAATTTCTGACGTTTTTGATAAAATTGGTAAAAAATATAAAAAGGCAAAAAAAGAGGGGAAAAGTAAATATTACGATGCTCAATGGCTGCAAAGAAATTGTGCCTTTACCGGAGAAGTTTGGCTGGGGCATTTGAGATACGGCACGCATGGTAAAAATGCTTTGGAGAATTGCCACCCTATACTACGGCAGAACAATTGGCGTAGTAAGAATTTGGTGGTGGCCGGTAATTTTAACATGACCAATGTTGATGAGCTGTTCAATAATCTTGTTAACCTGGGCCAGCATCCTAAAGAGAAGATAGACACCGTAACGGTGATGGAGAAGATAGGTCATTTTCTCGATGAAGAAAATCAATTATTATTTGATAAATATAAAGGCGCTAAGAATAACAGGGAAATCACAGATTTGATTGAGCGGGAATTGGATGTTCAAAGGGTTCTGCGACGTTCCTGTAAAGATTTCGATGGAGGTTATGCTATGATGGGCATGATTGGCCATGGCGCATCTTTTGTAGCTCGTGACCCTTCGGGAATAAGACCAGCTTATTATTATGCAAATGATGAGGTGGTTGTTGTGGCTTCGGAGAAACCTGCTATAAAAACGGCCTTCAATGTAGAGTATAATGATATCAAGGAAGTGGAACCCGGTCATGCCTTGATCATTGAAAAGAACGGTGATTACAGAGAAGCTCCTTTCAGAGACAAACTGGAAAAGAAATCATGCAGTTTTGAGCGTATCTATTTTTCCAGAGGCTCTGATCCTGATATTTATAACGAACGAAAGAATCTCGGTAAGCTGGTGATTCCTGACATTCTGAAATCCATTAACTTCGATCTTAAAAATACGGTTTTCTCTTACATTCCCAATACGGCTGAAACTGCTTTTCTTGGCATGTTGGAAGGCATTGAGGATTACCTGATCAATAAAAGGAAGGATATTATTATAGATGGAAAGCCGGATCCTGATTCATTGGAAGAAATATTGTCTTTCAAGCCTCGGGTAGAGAAGATTGTTGCTAAGGATGCCAAGCTAAGAACTTTTATTACTGATGATGAACACAGGGATGAGCTTGTGGCGCATGTTTATGATACAACGTATGAAGTCATCAATAAGGGAAAAGATACCCTGGTTGTTATTGATGATTCTATCGTCAGAGGCACCACCCTGGAGAAAAGCATTCTTAAGATGCTTGACAGGATTGGACCAAAGAAAATTGTCATTGTATCTTCCGCTCCACAAATCCGCTTCCCGGATTGTTATGGTATTGATATGTCAAGAATGAAAGACTTCATTGCGTTCAGGGCAGTACTGGAACTTTTGATTGATAGTGGTAAAGAATATTTACTGGATGAAGTTTATGAAAAATGCCTGGCCTCACAAACCGATACGGAGCAGCCTAATTATGTAAAGGAGCTTTATGATCCATTTACTTATGAGCAAATCTCCAATAAGATTGCTGAGATCGTAACACCCGAGGGCATGAATGCTGAAGTGCAGGTAATTTACCAGACCGTCGAGAACTTGCATAAAGCTTGTCCGGGACATTTGGGGGATTGGTATTTTACCGGTGATTATCCTACTCCCGGTGGAAATAGAGTAGTTAATAAGGCATTTATATACTTTATGGAAGGCAAGTTGGTCAGAGCCTACTAAATTGAGTAGAATAAAATAAGACATAAAAAAAGCAACCTCATCATGTGAAGTTGCTTTTTTTATGTCTTATTCAAATTGACTAAACTGCAAAGCTTTCACCACAACCACAGGTTCTGGAGGCATTTGGATTGATAAACTGGAATCCTTTTCCGTTTAAGCCATCCGAGAAATCCAGTGTTGTGCCTAAGAGGTATAATAAACTCTTTTTGTCAACTAATATCTTGATACCTTTATCTTCAAATATCTCATCAGATTCATTGATTTTATCATCAAAGGATAAATCATACATCAAACCGGAACAACCACCACCCTGTACTGAAACCCTTACATTATGAGCCTCAGAATGATTATCTTCCACTCTCAATTCAAGAATTCTATCCTTTGCTTTGTCCGTTACACTGATCATAATAATTCTAAATTTATCCTGTAGATTATATACCTATAAATAGTAGTTTTAGGGATGATAACTCTCCGAAACGCCGAAAGGTTTCGAAAAATTCTAACAAAATTAAAAATTATTAAGAATAATTCTAAATAAAATGTTGAAAGTTGAACACATAGGTATTGCAGTAAAGAGCCTGAATAATTCCAATAAATTGTTTGCTTCATTGTTTGGGGCTGATCACTATAAAATTGAGGAAGTAGTATCAGAGCATGTGAATACATCTTTCTTTAAAATTGGTGACACAAAAATCGAGTTACTGGAAGCCACTGATGAAAGTAGTGCCATTGCAAAATTCATAGAAAAAAAAGGTGAGGGCATTCATCATATTGCCTTTGAGGTTGAAAATATTGAAAAAGAGATGGAAAGGCTGAGCAAAGAAGGATTTGTTATTTTGAATGAGACGCCAAAAATTGGTGCTGATAATAAAAAAGTATGCTTTTTACATCCAAAATCCACCAATGGGCTGTTGGTCGAACTCTGTCAGGAATTGTGATCATTTGTTTTTATTGATTTTTCCTGGTGTTTTAGGGTATTGGATGGAATTGTACTGCTTGTATTTTCTTTTACCATGTTTTGTCTGATATTGGGACTTTCTCTGACAAGCTGTACCCAATATGATCATTACTAATAAGAAAACCAGAGATTTTAATAGATTACTACCCTTTAAATAATACATATCTCGTTTAAGTTATCATTGCTTGGGCAAAACTAGGAAAACAGGACCATTTTATGGGGCCTTTCTAAACAGGCACATTACATTGGTATTTTCCAAAGCACCAATGAATAATTATTAGAATAACACAAGCATATTATTGAAATATTCTAATTTTGCGCCATGGAGCAAAAACAGAAACGAACAGAATTGTCGGAAATCGGTGAATTTGGACTTATTGATAGAATCAAAAGCAAGTTTACATTACAACATGAGGCTTCAGTTAAAGGCATTGGAGATGATGCAGCTGTAGTGGATGCCGGTGAAAAATTCTTATTGATTTCTACAGACATGTTGGTTGAAGGCATCCATTTTGATCTTTCTTATGTTCCCATCCGGCATTTGGGTTACAAAGCAGTAGCAGTGAATGTTTCTGACATTGCAGCAATGAATGGTATCCCTAAGCAAATCACAGTGAGCATTGCGATTAGCAATCGATTCTCATTGGAAGCGATAGAAGCATTTTATGAAGGTGTAAAATTTGCCTGTGAAAATTATCGTGTTGATCTGGTAGGAGGAGATACCACTTCTTCAACTTCGGGATTCATAGTTTCTGTGAGTATTCTTGGAGAAGTTGAAAAAGAAAATATTTGTTATCGAAGTGGGGCGAGGCCCAATGATATTATTTGTGCTACTGGTGATCTTGGTGCAGCTTATGTTGGTTTACAGGTACTGGAACGGGAAAAACAAGTATTTCTTTCAAATCCTGATATGCAACCTGAGCTTAGCGGATATGATTACCTTGTACAAAGGCAGTTGAAACCTGAGGCAAGAATGGACCTTATACATGAATTGAAAGAAATGAACCTGGCCCCTTCTGCTATGATGGATATTTCGGATGGATTGGCCTCTGAACTTCTACATATTGCTACATCCTCCGAAGTAGGGATCAGTATCTACGAAGACAAACTTCCTATTGATAAATCCACCTTTGATACTGCCGTAGAATTCAAGCTGGATCCGATTACCTGTGCATTGAATGGTGGTGAAGACTATGAGCTTCTATTCACCATTCGACAAGATGATTACGAAAAAATAAAAAAACATCCTGATATAGCCATGATCGGTTATGTCACCCAAAAAGAGCAAGGAAATGTGTTCACCACAAAATCAGGAAATACGGTTGGGTTGAAGGCTCAGGGTTGGCAACACTTCCAATAGATGTGTTGAGGTGCGGAAGTGTTTGAGTGTTTATGTAAAAGATCTTGGATTTTGTTGTTGAATTCTTCAAATTATCTTTTCTAAAGACACAGTTGGCGGGGCGTCATTTTAGATTTACAGGAAGATGCTTTATCAGTTGTAGATTACTATTGTTTTTCCCGGCAAGTATGCCAAATCCATTTTTAGCAAGCTTTAGAGATTTGAGTTCTCTAACATCACCATCAACAAAGAATCCGCTTTCATAACTTGGAACAGGCTCAAAATTACCTTTCCCGTCACCTTTTAGCAATAGGCCAATCCCGGCATCAGCCCTGGTGGTTTCCACTTCAAATGGATACAAATTGCCTGCTATCAGAATGTCCAGGTTATTGTCCCTATCAAAATCTTTCACAACTGTTCCATTGACCACTGATACTTGCGTTAAGCTGGGTAAAGGTTTTATCTCAAATTTTCCATTACCTTTATTTTCCATGTAGCTGCTCGCAAATGTGTTTGCTTTTAAATGAAGTGACTTTTGTAATGCTACATCACTGAATATATCATTGATTGTTGCTATACCAAACTCGTGGTATGATTTGAATTTTTCTTTAATGAATGGCATTTGTTGAGAAGAACATTCCCTGCCCCGAACGGGATAAAGTTTGCCATTTGCGTTATAACCAAGTACAATATCTACTTTCCCATTATTATCGAAGTCATCGGCATAAATTTCAAATGGATTCTCTTCAGAAGCCTTGTACTTACTATTCAGCCCTAGGTTACCCAAAATGAAATCCTCATCTCCATCATTATCAAAATCCCCGCTGCTAATATTGAACCACCAACCAGTCTGGTTGATTATATCAGCTTCTGAGGAGATGTTGTTGAACCGATTTCCAGCGTTTTGGAACAGAAGAACAGGCATCCATTCACCAACTACGATGAGATCCTGATTGCCATCATTGTTGAAATCTGTCCAAAGTGCATCAGTTACCAATCCTGGACTGATGAGATCAGGTGCAATATCATCAGTCACATCAGTAAATTTTCCATCGATATTTTGTAAGATGTAACTCCTTGATGGATAAGGATATTTTTGTGGTACCATTTTCCCACCAACAAAAAGATCCGTGTTGCCATCATTGTTAAAATCTCCAGGGACTACACAACCGCCGCTTTGCAACATTTCAGGCAAAATATTTTCTCCTTTAGAGAAATTCCCTTGTCCGTCATTAATGTAAATCCGGTCCTGCAAGAGAGGTGAATTTGCTTCAAACTCATTGCCACCGCTCACCACATATAAGTCCAGGTCATTGTCGTTCTCTAGGTCGAAAAATACCGCATCAATGTCCTCACTTTCTTTGTCATAACCAAACACCTCAATTGGATTGGAAATAAATTGCCCATTTGGTTTTTGAGTATATAGACTTCCAGAATGACCTTTAGCTCCACCTATATAAAAATCATCCAAACCATCATTGTTTATATCTCCTATAGCTATTGCGGGGCCAAGCTGTGAGGTTTTATATGGTAAAAGAATTTCCTTCTCAAAATCATCAAATTCGTTTTCCACATGTTTATGATCCAATCTTACTTCCTTTGTAACATCACTGAATAATGTGCGCGGTGGATCTTTCTGTTCCTGCACCGAGCTCGCATCTGAATAACTCAGTGTTAAAGATTGATTAGCCTCGATATTCTTCACCTCCTGGACTTTGCCATCTGGCCAGGTAAGTATTAATTTATCAACTACTTTACTATTTCCTAAACCAAATAAAAAATGAGGTTCTACAGAGGACTGATAGCCTTTGGACATATATAGCTCATCATACAACTTTCCATTGCTCGTCAGGACCTCAACCTTAGCACCGATTCCCATGGTGTTCTTTGCTGGACCTTTTAATTTGATTTTTAAGTAATTGTTTGTGTTTTGTTCCGAACTATTATTTCGATATACAAAGGCTTCGTGATCAAGGTTGTTGACGACCAAATCCAGATCTCCATCATTGTCAAAATCAGCATAAGCTGCCCCATTGGAAAAGGAAGTTTGATTAAACCCCCAATGCTCAGTCACATTTTCAAACTTGAGTTCGTTGCCTCCGCGAAACATATAATTACGAATTTTTTGTGAGGGCATTTTATCAATGGCTTTATTCAATTTCTCAGCTCTTGTGCCAATTTCCTTTGGATAGTTTTCTTTTAACCAATTGATGTAATCTTTGTTACGCGTATCTTTTCTTAAACCATTTGTTACGAATAAATCTTTGTTCCCATCATTATCAAAATCAGCGAAAAGCGGTCCCCAGCTCCAATCGGTGTTTGAGATTCCAGCCAATTGCGCAATTTCACTGAAACTACCATTACCATTATTAATTTGTAATGAATTAAACATATATTGATAATGCAATCCGAATTCTACATTCTCCCAAAAGATTTCGGGATTCATACTGCTCATATTAGTCTTTTGACGATAATTATCTTCCGCAACCATGTCAACCACTACAATATCAAGCCAACCGTCATTGTTGATATCTTCAAGATCCCCTCCCATGGAAAAATTGGAAGTATGATAAACTGATTTCGTTAGTACCTCTGAAAAAGTACCATCCCCATTGTTATAATATAAATAGTCTCTTTCTGCAAAATCATTGCATACATAAATGTCAGGCCAGCCGTCTTTGTTAATATCACCTATCATGGTGCCCAAACCGTAGCTAATACTTTTTCCGATGATTCCAGCACTAGAGGTGACATCAATGAAATAACCACCCTCATTTTTGAATATCTTATCTCCCACTTTTGGATCTCTGAAGTTCTCTCCAAGTTCAAAATCATAAGTGTATGTCTCCTTGATGTTGTGATTTGTGATATAAACATCCAAATCTCCATCCAAATCATAATCAAAAAAGGTGGCTTGCGTTGAATAGCTTCGGTCGTTTAGGCCATAACTTACTGCCTGCTCTGAGAACGTATTGTCCTTATTGTTTATGTAAAGCAAATTTGAGGAGGGTGTTCCTGGAGCTTGTCCAGATCGGCATACGTAAATATCAAGCCAGCCATCATTGTTAATATCAACCATGGTTACCCCCGTTTCCCAACTTTGATAACCCACTACTTTTGCGGAGGTTGTGATGTCCTCGAATTTTAGATCGCCCTTATTTAAATAGAGTTTATCAGGTCCGAAATTGCTGGTAAAAAAAATGTCGCTGAGTCCGTCATTGTTGATGTCGCCAACTGCTACACCACCGCCATTATAATGATAAGGAGAAACAAGAATGTTCATACTTTCATTATTAGGGACATTGTTTGAAAAGGTAATATTGGTATGTGATGAAGGAAGTAATGAAAACAGACTTTTGCTGCTTTGCGCATTGGACAATGTGCAGGAAAGAAGCAAATGCAATATAGAAATAAAGGTTAACGATATTTTTTTTTCAATTTTCAGATAAGCCATACAGTAAATTATTTGAGAATTGATGGATTTCAGTAATATCAAACGTTGCAAGAAAGCTCCAGGGTGTTGAACAAATCCCGACTCTGTAGTTACAATACTATATTATTTGAATTTAATCAATTCCAGTAGAACATCCTCATTGTTTGAATAAATCCTATGCACATGATCCATTTGAAAATGATTAAATCAGACCTTTTTAGATTTTCTTGCAAAAAGATGCATTAAATTTAATCAAATCCCCTTAATCTCGCAAATAAATGCATAATCATTGTGTTTATTGCCTATTTTCTGCGCATTTTCTTTGATTATTGCATTTTAATTGCAAACTTTATGTTGAATTGTTGGGTGATTTATTTTAATCCTCAGATTTTGACAGTTTGGATTTGCACCAGCAGTATTTGACTGTCAAGTGATGAATTGTAATGATTTTTTTGCACCTTAGAATCACTAAAAATGGGGGATGAAATTATCTGCCGAAGTTCAGGACAAGTAAATGAAAAACTTTTAACTAAAAGCATGCTGCTGGTTTGTAAGTGGTGAGAAGATATATAGGATTTTTTTAAAAGAAATTTACTTTTCCTGGTTGTATAGCCCAAATTCTTGGTTTTGAATATGAATATTATTTAGGGTCATGGAAAATGATAGGCTACATATGTGTTTATAATATGAAAAATTAAGAGGATAAATAATGGTTTGATAAGTTATCGTATCAGTTATGCGTTGACTATAGCATAAGCAGCTAAACGATAGTAATATTGTTTTTTGTTACCTGAGATATCTCACTTATCTTTGAATGCTATGGACAACCTAACCCACAAAAAACAGATACAAATTATCAAACTAAAATTGAACTTTAATGAAAGAGGTAGTATTAGGTATTGATATTGGTGGAACAAATACAAAGTTTGGTTTCGTTGACAGAAGCGGAACTTTGTTAAGTGAGCATAGTATTTCCACTAATGTTCATGCCAGTGTGGAATCTTTTCTCGATGCTTTGCACGAAAATATCGAGAAGAATATCAGTGCATTGGGTGAGGTTGTTGAACTCATCGGAATAGGTGTTGGTGCGCCCAACGGGAATTATTACGATGGGACCATTGAAAATGCTCCCAACTTAAGATGGAAGGGTAGTGTCAATTTTGTGAAATTGCTTCAGTCTTATTATGATATTCCCGCTGTGCTTACCAATGATGCTAACGCTGCAGCTATTGGGGAGATGCGATTTGGAGGAGCCCAGGAGATGAAGAACTTTATTGTAATTACGTTGGGGACAGGACTTGGCAGTGGTATTGTGGTGAACGGAGAATTGATATATGGACATGATGGAATGGCTGGAGAGCTAGGACATACATTGGTAAATGTTAACGGTCGCTATTGTGCCTGTGGAAAGAGGGGATGCTTGGAAACTTATGTTTCTGCAACCGGAATCAAGAGAACAATTTACAAATTGCTTGCCGACCATAATGGTACTAGTGAACTTAATGGTGTAAGCTTTAATGACCTCTCGGCAGAACTAATTACCGAAGCCGCGAAAAATGGAGATAAAATCGCCTTGGAAGCATTTGAATACACCGGTAGAATTTTAGGTATGAAGTTATCGGATGCTGTGGCACATACAAGTCCAGAGGCTATTTTTCTATTTGGAGGCCTAACAAAAGCGGAAGACTTTATTTTTGAACCGACTAAAAGGTATATGGAAGAAAATCTTTTATATGTCTATAGGAATAAAGTAAAGTTGTTGCCATCGGGATTACAGGATAAAAATGCTGCGGTACTCGGAGCTGCTGCGCTGGCCTGGCAAGAACTGGAAAAATCTAAAGATAATGTTTATTAGGTATATAACGCAGACCATTATAAATATTGAAACAAAGGCATGACATGAAAAACAGAAGAGATTTTATAAAAAGATCTATCATTGGTGGTGCTTTTGTAAGCGGAGCTTTTCCTTTCAGCTCATGTGTTGAAACCTCAGGTGAATCAGAAAATGAAAGAGGCCAGAAAGATAAAGTGGTGAATAAGCCTGTCGTTATTTCGACATGGAATAATCTTAAAGCAAATGAGGCGGCTTGGGAAGTTTTAAATAATAATGGAACTGCATTGGATGCTGTGGAGGCAGGTGTAAAAATTCCTGAAGCTGATCCAAAGGATAGAAGTGTCGGGTATGGAGGGCGGCCTGACCGTGAAGGCAAAGTAACACTGGATTCTTGCATAATGGATCAACATAGCAATTGTGGTGCTGTGGCCTTTTTGGAGCATATAAAGCATCCCATTTCTGTGGCCAGGATGGTGATGGAAAAAACACCCCATGTTATGCTTGCAGGAGAAGGTGCATTGCAATTTGCGTTGGAAAATGGATTTCAGAAAGAAAATTTACTGACCGAAAACTCTGAAAAGGATTGGAAGGAGTGGTTGAAAACATCTGAATATAAACCCGTAATTAATATTGAAAACCATGATACCATTGGTATGGTGGCACTTGATCATCATGGAAACTTATCAGGCGCCTGCACCACCAGTGGTGCCGCTTATAAGATAAGGGGTAGGGTAGGTGATTCCCCTATTATAGGAGCTGGTTTATTTGTAGATAATGAGGTAGGGGCAGCCGCTGCAACGGGCTTGGGTGAAGCTGTTATCAAAGTTGCCGGAACTCACCTTGTGGTTGAGTTTATGCGGCAGGGACATAGCCCTGAAGAGGCCTGTAAATTGGCTGTAGAGCGCGTGATCAGTAAGAATCCTAATTATAAGGATTTACAAGTTGGCTTCCTTGCACTTAATAAGTTTGGTGAATATGGAGGGTATTGCATCCATCCAGGCTTTAATTGTGCAGTTTATGAAAATGATAAAAATCATATAGTTAAAATGAATAGTGCAGTTGGTTAGATGCTTTGACATTTGATCAGGTCACTGTTCATTGCATTCTTTTTTGTCGTACGTGTGGGTGTAGCTTCTTTAAAATGTTATGAAACATAATATAATGCTACCATTATGCAAAAGAAAATGATTGTTGAGGTTTGTGTCTACTCTATTGAATCTGCTATCGCAGCTCAGGAGGGAGGCGCAGATAGGATTGAGCTGTGCGATAATATTTATGATGGAGGGACGACACCTAGTGTGGGGACTATGGAAATTGCTAGAAAACATCTTAGTATAGATTTTTATGCCATCATTCGTCCGCGAGGAGGGGACTTTTTATATACGGATGCCGAATTCGAAGTAATGAAGAAAGATGTTCTCTCCGCTAAAAGATTAGGGTTGGACGGTGTTGTATTTGGAATTCTTACAAAAGATGGTAAGATTGATAAAGAACGCTGTCGTGAGTTGGTGGACTTAGCCGGCCCTTTAGGTAAAACCTTTCACAGGGCTTTTGATCTGACCCAGGATCCAAAGAAAGCGCTTGAGGATATTATTGACTTGGGGATGGATAGAATTTTGACTTCAGGTCAAAAGGCGTTGGCCATTGATGGAGCTTGTCTTATTAAAGAACTAAATGAAGTCGCTGCTAACAGGATCAAAATAATGGCGGGAAGTGGTGTGAGTTCGGAGAATATAGAGGAGTTGAGTGCACAAACAGGTGTTAATGAATTTCATATGTCTGCCCGGAGTCCAAGAAGAAGCAATATGGAATATCAGAGAAGAGGCATTCCAATAGGACATCCTTCATTAGATGAATATGTAATTGAAATGGCAGATCCGGAAAAGGTCCTTTCTGCAAAAAGAATGACTGAGGCATTGATTAGGTAGTTTCAATGGAAAACTTAATCTTTTAATCAGCTTTTAGTAGTATTCAAAAAGAATTTTTGAGATGTATTAAATAGGTGAGCTTGCTGAGTCCATCTATCGATTTTGGAGATATCACTTAAAACGGGTGGTAAGTTTTATGTTTTTCCAATTTGGAAATTCAACTCTTTCAGCCAATACGATATTATAATAAGACATAACTGATTTTCATGTTAGTACGCTGCTGCCAGGATCAGAGTAGGTTGACTAAACTAAACCTATTTATAGATAAGATATCCACAGCGAATTCCAGCTTTTTTCTTCTGCTTCAAGGTATATAAAGGAATAGTAATTCACCATTACAGGGGGAGTATTTGTAGACGTATTGTTGCTATTTTGTTGAGAAATGCTGGCGATGCTAAATTGTATTTTTGTGAGATGAAAAAGTAAAAGTTAGATAAAATAGTGTAACCTATTGATAAAATAGGAAAACATTTGTCGCATCTAAAATATGTAACTTTGGTAAAACCAAGATTGAAAATTCCTCTTTCTTCCTACGGCCAGGAGTCTGCAAAGAGTTTTTTTGAATTTGAACGATGCAACATCTTATTGCATCACACCTTTAGAAATCACAATACGCAAAGTTTAGCTTAACTAGTTGTTAACTTAAATAAATCCATTTATGATTAAACTACTACTATCGCTATTTGCGTTTGTCTGCTTTTCATTTAACGTAATCGGACAAGAAATCACAGTCACCGGAAAAGTCACTTCCAGTGACGGTAATGAACCTATTCCAGGAGTTAATATTCTGGTTAAAGGAATAGCTGAAGGTACTATTACAGACATTGATGGTTCCTATAGAATTAATGTGGCCACAAATGGCACTTTGGTATTTTCCTACATTGGTTATGAGGCTATGGAAATCGCTGTTGACGGAAGAAATACTATTGATGTCGCATTGAGTCCAAATGTTACCGAACTTGGTGAAGTTGTGGTAACTGCTTTAGGCATTTCCAGAGAAAAAGCAAAACTAGGTTATGCTGTTCAGGAGTTGGATGCGGAAGAAATTGAGTCTGCCGGGCAAGCTAA
The DNA here is from genome assembly GCA_030442035.1 of Splendidivirga corallicola. GTDB lineage: Bacteria > Bacteroidota > Bacteroidia > Cytophagales > Cyclobacteriaceae > Splendidivirga > Splendidivirga corallicola. The sequence continues at coordinate 928,869 of JAUJEA010000001.1, read as the reverse complement.
TTTACTAAATGCCCTGAGTGGTAAAGTGGCTGGGGTACAAATTATTGGATCAAGTAGTGCTCCAGGTGCTGCCCCGAATGTGGTTATCAGAGGAATGTCTTCTCTTAACAGCAACAGACCCTTGTATGTTATTGATGGGGTCCCTATCAATAACGGAGATGGTGGAGGCACCTCTTATGTTTCTATTGATGGAACAATGGATATTAATCCCGACGAAATTGCCTCTGTTTCAGTTTTGAAGGGAGCCTCTGCTACGGCACTGTATGGCTCAAGAGCTCAAAATGGTGTTATATTAATTACTACTAAAGATGGTTCTGGCGCCAGTAAAGGATTTAATGTAGACTTTAGTGTTTCCCATTCTACAGAGGAAATCACACAGATGCCGGATATGTATCTTGATTATGATCTTGGCTCTTCTGGTTGGCGTGTAAGCACTGGAGGAAGCTGGGGGCCATTACTTCAGGAAGGAAGTGAATGGGGGTGGAATGCCTGGGGGTTTGACCAAACCGCTACTGTTCCAAGAGTGTATAAAGATAATTTGGAAAGATTCTGGGATAAAGGTAATACGGATAAAATCAGTGTTGGTATTTCAGGAAAATCGGACAAGGGAAGTTTCTATACAGGTTATACGAACTTTAATCAGAAAGGGGTTGTACCCACTTCGGAATTTGAAAGGCACTCTTTTTCTTTAAGAGGAAAAACGAAATTGAATGATAAGCTGACCATCGGAGGATCAACATCGTACAGCCGGTCAAATGCACATAACCCAAGAATTGGTCGGACCGGTTTCTTGCCTCAACTGTATTATCTGGCTGCATGGGCAGATGCTCGAGGCCCTTATTATGATGAGAATGGTGATAGAACTTATCCGAATCTCTGGGGCTTGCATCCAATGAGGATGGTGGATGAAAATAATGTTAATAAAGTGACGGATCGCTTTATAGGTAACGTTAGCGCCGACTATAAAATATCGGAAGTTATTTCCGCCAGCTATAAGTTTGGTGTTGATTTTACCAATAGCCTTGAAGACTACTACAGGGAACAGGGTCTTGGTGTGTGGGCTATTGATCAAAGAAATGCCATTAGTGGATTGGGAGCCATGTGGGAAGATCTGAGAACCAGGTTGGATTACAATATGGATTTTATTGTTCGGGGCACGAAACAAATCAATAATGATGTGGAGGTATCTGGTCTGGTAGGGTGGAATTACTTTGGTAAAGATTTTACCAAAAGAGTGGCTTCCGGAGACTCAGTTCTGATAAGAGGTTTCAGAGACATGAGCAATTTGGATAAAAGGAACATCGGCTATTCAACCGACGACTGGAGTATAAGGAAGTTTGGTACTTTTACCGACTGGACACTCTCTTACCAGGATTTCCTGAGTATCAGTGCCACCCTGCGCTATGATATAACTTCTACTTTACCCAAAGAAAACAGAGACTATTGGTATTGGTCAACTAATGTTGGATTCATTCTTTCAGAATTGGTTGATCTTCCTTCCTCGATCACATTTGCAAAAATACGAGCCTCGGTAGCAACAGTAGGTAATGATACCGATGCGGAATCTACCGCACAGAAAACATTTCTGGACAATAGTGTATTTGGCCAACCAAGGGCATATGTTGAAAATCGTCTGATCGACTCGGACCTGAGAAATGAGGAAACTTCAGAGTGGGAAGTGGGACTGGATCTGGCTTTTCTTGATAGTCGTATCGGTCTTGATCTGGCTTATTATAACAGATCCACTATCAATCAGATTATCCAGGCACCGATTTCCAGTGTCTCAGGTTATACAAGTTTTGTGACCAATGGCGGGGATATTAGGAATAGAGGAGTGGAAATGGTCCTTTCCTTTAATGATATATCCCTGTCCCCTGATTTTACTTGGAATGCTGCCATCAATTTTACAAGAAACACCAATGAAGTAGTTGAAGTGAGCGATCAATTTGATGATGAGTTTCTGTTTGATGAGATTGGTTTTCCTGCAACGATGTCTGTTATTGCCAAGGAAGGAGAACCTTTTGGGGTAATCAAGGGCTTTGATTGGCAAAGAGATGCAAACGGCAATTTGCTGATTGATGATGCCGGGTATCCGCTGTTGACAGAGGAACAAGTGCCTTTGGGTGATATGAATCCTGATTGGACCATGGGGATCACAAATTCTTTTAGTTACAAGGGAATTTCCCTGAGAGCAATTCTTGACATCAGGCAAGGTGGAGATATTGTTAATGGTACAAGAGCTGCACTTGTCTATGCAGGCCGTGATGCCATAACGGCTGACCGTTGGTATTCAGCGGACAATGCACCCAATACTACCAGAGTCTTTGAAGGTATTGTAGCCAGTACAGGAGAAGCCAATACTACAGCCATTCCCTTGGATCGTGCTTATTGGAGATGGATAGGCGGAAGTGCTACCAGTATGTTCGTTGAAGATGCTTCATGGGTTCGGTTGAGAGAAGTTTCATTGAGTTATAAACTTCCAAAATCAGTTTTAGATAAAATGCCATTGGAAAACATTGAAATTGGAGCAAGCGGAAGAAATCTATGGATCAAAACCGATTATTCCGGAACTGATCCAGAGGCAAATGCTTTTGGCTCAGATAGCAATATATTGGGAGCATATGACTTTTTCAATATGCCAAGCACCAAAAGCTTAACCTTCTTCCTGAAAGCTAGATTTTAGCGCAATTTTAATAAACACCAAAATTGATAGTTATGTTAAAAAATATAAATAAACTTCTTGTATTGGTTCTGTTGCTGGTTTTCGGCTGTGACGATTTTCTTGATGATACCAATGTAGATTCCAATACACCGGATCAGGTTTCGGTAAGTATGAGGCTTACTTACGCAGAGAATCAAGTCTTTGAATTTCTTGGAGACGAGCAAAATGACCGCTTTGGATCCTTGTTTGCGCAATACCTTTCCAACGGAGATGGCAGAGAGAATGTTGATACTTATGATTTGGAAGGTAATGGAGGTGACGGATTTTACCTGTACCATGGAGCGTTGAAGGATTTGGATCAAATGTATGATGAGATAGAAGCTACAGGCATTTCCCATGCACATTATATTGGTGTTGGCAAGATCATTGAAGCTACAGCATTAGGTGCTTTAACCGATGCTATGGGTGATATCCCATATAGTCAGGCATTGCAGGGTAGTGATCAAATTTACCCTGAATACGATACTCAGGAAGCCATCTATCAAACGATCCAAACCTTGTTGAGTGACGCCATTACAGAATTAAGTAAATCAGAAAGTGTAGCCTTGAAAGGAGACTTCTTACTTAATAATGATCCAAACCAATGGATTATTCTGGCTCATCTGCTGAAGGCGAGATATTACAATCATCTAAGCGAAGTAGATCCACAGGGATCTGCAACCTCAGCTTTGAATGAAATAAATGCAGCAATAGCCGCCGGATGGGATACGAGCATGAATTTTGAAATGCAATATGAGGGAAATACAGATCATTTTAATAATCTCAATCTAATGCAGGTTGATGCTATCATCAATGCTTCATTTCGGTTCCTGGACATGCTAAAAACGACTAATGATCCTAGGTTATTTGCTTATTTCTATCCTTTAAAAGTGAATGTAACAGCTGATCCTGATCAACTCTCGGATGGCGGCAAGCAAATTCTTAATTATCGTCCTGACCTAAGTGGTAAAGATACTACCGTGTTGGATGTAATAGGAGAGCATATTGGGGACCCCACTACACTTAGTGAGTATGGTTCATCAGTAGGATTGGTATACTCTGAGAAGGATGCACCTATGCCGATAATTCTTGCAGCTGAGGTTAAGTTCATTGAGGCTGAAGCAGCTTTAAGGGCAGGAAACTCAGCCAGGGCCGAGTCAGCCTTCGAAGAGGCTGTACAAGCTCATTTGGACCTTGTTATCCCTCGCTTAAAAAGTCGTTTAAATAGCTTTAAATCAAGAAACTTGGCTGATGTGGCTATCACTAGTAATGTAGATGCAATTCTGGCTGGTATTGATACTCAAATAGCGGATTATATTGCTAATTATGGCAGTGCCAGCGGAGCTACCATTACACTGGAAGAGATTATGACCCAGAAATACAAAGCCATGTTTTTGCAGGGAATTGAATCATGGACCGATTTAAGAAGGCATAACTTTGCTTATCCGTCATCTTATTTCACCTCACCTATTGCAAGTGGTGATTTTGCTACAAGATTACCATATCCTATTTCTGAAAAACAACGAAATAGAGCGGAAATTCCCGATGATGATCTGTTCCTGAAACTATGGTGGGATAAATAACTCACTAGGTAAATTTGTATAAAAAGCCACTTCATTTACGAAGTGGCTTTTTGATTTTGCATTAAATTCTATTTTCACTTCGGCACAAATCAAATGCTTTCATTTCTTCTCTGCCAAAATAATCTTCGGGATTTTTAGAATCATTGTGTCTTTAACCTTAAATTGGTAGAATTGGATTATTGAAAACCTGGAGATGAATTATGAAGAAGTTGTTTTTTCTTTTTTTGATATTTCAAACAATAAATCACAACGCAATTTCGCAGTTGCAAAAGCCGGTGTGGAGCACAGTATTTGATGGATTAGGTACTTTCTCATCACCAAGAACGGCCGATTTAAATGGGGATGGCACCTTAGACATCATTTTAGGTGCCGGTCGTGAAGAATTTAATGCCTGTGATTCCTCTGTGATTGCATTGAATGGAGCAAATGGAGAGCTTTTATGGAATGTATCTGCCAGAGATCAGATTTTCGGATCGGCGGATTTTCTGGATATTACTGGAGATGGGATAGTAGACATTTTTATTGGTGGTAGATCTGCCGAATTTATGAGCATCAATGGAAAAACCGGTGAGATTATTTGGGAGTATTTCCCTGAGGGTGACACTGTCGCTTCCAGAAAACATGGGCTTTACAATTTCTATAACCCGCAATTCATTCCTGATCAGGATGGTGATCAGGTAAAAGATATTCTTATTTCAAATGGTGGGGATGTAACCGCTGAGCCTTATGACCCCAACCGACCAACAGGACATTTGATGGTGATAAGCGGCGCTTCAGGTAAACTAATCGTTAGTGCTGATATGCCCGATAAGCGAGAGATTTATATGTCAGTCGTGGTAGATGATATCAATAATAACGACACACTGGATATCATTTATGGAACTGGAGGAGAGACGGTAGGTGGAAATCTTTTTAGGACTACGCTTGATCAATTGATGAAGGGGGATCTATCTAATTCTATCTTAATGGCTACCGGAGAGAACAAGGGATTTATATCACCTCCGGTTCTAGTAGATGTCACAAAGGATGGTGTCAAGGATGTTATTGTCAATGCTGTGGATGGAAGGATGATGGCCTTTAGTGGAGTGGATAATCAAATTATTTGGGGAGGCAAAATTCCCAATACGGAGGTGTATTCCTCTTTGGCAGTAGGTGATATTAACAAAGATGGCACTCCCGATTTTTTTGCGGTATATGCTCTGGGCATATGGCCGGACCTGAAAAGTACAAGACCTTTTTTGGTTGATGGCTCCAAAGGAGAAATTCTTTTTATGGACAGCATTGGTTTCTATCAAACAAGTTCTCCCATTATTGCAGACTTTAATTCCGATGGAAACAATGATGTATTGATCAATGTGAATTTTTTTCTGCCTAATGAAAAAGGTGAAAAAACAATTCATAATTCACTTCTTGTCTATGATTTTGTCAATCAAGGAAAGTTTGCTATTGTCGAACCTTATGTTGGATCCAATGTTGCTTCAACACCGTGGGTAGGTGATTTGGACGGAGATGGATTGCTTGACATTATCTATACAAACATGACAAGGCCGGATAGGGTTTATACATATGACGGCTTAAGGATCAGCCGATTGAAAACGAATATTCCAGTTGGTAAAGGAGTGGATTGGGGAGCCTACATGGGGAATAATTACAATGGTATATTTGAACAGGAATAACTATAAAGAAAAAAGGATGCAATGATAAGCATCCTTTTATGTTTGATTCTAAAAACAACTATAAACAGTTGATCCTTTATTATTTATTTAATGCAGCGATATTTTGTTAATAAATCCTTCACTTATAAAAAGGCGTCGGATTTCTTGTAGGCTTCAATAACAGCCAGTTCCCCTTCTTTTCCACTTTGAGAATTGCCGTGCTCCATCCCAACGATGCCATTGAAGCCTTTTTTATGTATATGCTTAAATACATTGTTATAATTGATTTCCCCTGTAGTAGGTTCTTTTCTTCCGGGATTATCTCCTACCTGGAAATAAGCAATCTCATCCCAGGACATATCAATATTTGGGATAAGATTTCCCTCTGTAATTTGCTGATGATAGAGATCATCAAGGATCTTGCAAGATGGACTGTTCACAGCCTTGCAAATCATATAGGACTGTGGCATTTTAGTTAGAAAGACACCCGGATGGTTTGCGTGCCAATTAAGTGGCTCTAGTACCATAACCAGTCCATGAGGTTCCAGTATATCACTGCACCTTTTCAATAGCTCTACACAATTGGCTGTCTGATAGTCCCAATGCAACTTCTTATCATAAGCGCCTGGTACCACAGTCATCCATTTGGCATTGCATCTTTTAGCCACTTCAACCGCTGACCTGATATTTTTGAGTACACCCTCTCTAGCATCTTTATTATTGCCGGCAAAAGTTACCTCATTGAAATTTGCATAAGCAACGAATACACCCATTTCCATTCCCAGCTGCTCCATCTTTTTCCCAATCTTTTTTTGATCTTCCACAGATCTCCTTGGCATTCCATTGTCTTCGAGCGCTGTAAATCCAACTTCAGACATAAATTGCAGTTGATCCAACAGATCTTTACCGGAGTGATTGGTGAACATGCCAAAATGCGGGGCATATTTCAGATTGAATTTGTGTTTTTCTATTTTATTCTCTGCTGTTTTATCTTTAGCCACGGTCAAGTTTGATTGGGAGGCGGCCAGTGTAATTGTTGATCCAAGGGCTATGCTATTCTTAACGAATTTTCTTCTTTTCATTTTTTTCAATTCTCAGCTTATATAACTTTTGTCTTACCTGGAACGGGTATAGCATAATGACCATTTTCATCAGGCATTACTGGAGGGTTTGCATCCCATGCGTAAGTTTCTGGCATGATACTTAGCTTGGAATTGATCGCTTCATCCCAAGTGATCACTTGTCCGGAATAAGTAGCCATTCTTCCGAGAATAGCGGTCATAGTGCTTTTTGCTCCATATTCAGCGTTGCTAATGACACCACCGGATCGGATAGAGGCAAAAAGTTCATCGTGTTCAACCTGGTAGGGATTTGGATCATTTCTTCCGCGGTGATTGTAGATAGTACCACCACTATAGTCTTTGATTGTACCCCTGTTTCCTGAATCTGTTTTAACGCTTCCTTTTGTTCCCTGGAATACTTCCTGCACTCTTGACATAGTACCTGGCTGATGCCTGCATTGACTGGCTATTACTGCTCCGGATGGATAGGTAAATTCCACAAAATGATGATCAAAGATTTCACCATGATCTTTGCCATTTCTAACCTGACGGCCTCCCATTCCCTGAGCTGAAACAGGGTAATCGCCTATGAACCAGTTAGCAACATCTATATTGTGAATGTGCTGCTCATTGATATGATCCCCACATAGCCAATTGAAATAATACCAGTTACGCATTTGGTATTCCATTTCGGTCTGCCCTGGTTGTCTTTCTCTTACCCAAACACCATCGCTATTCCAATAAACCTGGCCTGAAACAATTTCACCAATCGCACCTTCTTTAATTTTTTTGGCAATTTCTCTATAGCTTGTTTGATAATGCCTTTGAAGACCAACCACTACGTTGAGTTTTTTTTCTTTAGCCAATTTAGCTGCTTCCAATACCCTTCTAATGCCTGGAGCATCTGTGGCAACAGGTTTTTCCATGAACACATGTTTACCTGCATTAATAGCATATTCGAAATGGATTGGTCTGAAGCCCGGAGGTGTGGTTAAGATAACAACATCAGCCATATCGATAGCTTGTTTATAGCCATCGAAACCCACAAACTTACCGGATTCTTTTACCTTGATTTTCTTGGATTTGCCAAACTTGCTTTCCAAGTTACTAAGACTTCCATCCAATCTATCTCTGAACGCATCAGCCATAGCGACAAGCTGAACATTCTCATCGGCATTCAACGCTTGATTTGCAGCTCCGGTTCCTCTTCCACCGCAACCTATAAGAGCCAGTTTAAGTTTATCACTACCCTCGACAAACGCGCTTGCCTGAACTGGTAATTGGGTCATCATAAATCCTCCGGCCAGAAGAGCCGAACTTTTACAAAAATCTCTTCTTGATTTACCTGTATCACCAGATACAGTGATTTTCTTCATGCGGTCTTTCATAAGGTTTGATTTTTAGTTCTTTATCTTAAATTTAATGCTTTTATAATTATTTATCCTCTATTGGACCAACCCAATATTTTTTGAGTTCATCACCCTTAGGAATATTTTTAGATCGTACAATTCTAAAACCAATAAAAGGAGCGTTTGTATGCCACCAAAGGCTTTTTGGAAGCTGAGGATCTCTTTGTTTCCACCTTTTATTTGAGGCTTGTCTGGCGGCACTTCTTAGTACTTCAGGATCATCATCCCATGAACCACCACGGGCCACTCTGGGATATAACACTTTGGGTTCTGCAAGTGGATTAACTGCTGTCGAACCCTTAGTCTGAGTATAGAACTCAGGAAGGTATTGATCTATCGTCCATTCCGATACATTACCATGCATATCATAAAGCCCCCAGGGATTTGGTTTTTTTAATCCCCCTTTTTTATAAGCACCATCACTGTTTTCATAGAACCAGGCATATTCACCGAGTTTGGAAACATCATTGCCAAAATGATAAGCCGTAGTTGTTCCCGCCCGGCAGGCGTATTCCCATTCGGCCTCGGTTGGTAATCGATAAAAATAACCTGTTTTTGCAGACAGCCATTTACAAAAGGTAGATGCAGCATATTGTGTGATATTGATGGCCGGGTATCCGTCTTTACCCATACCAAAGCTCATGTCCACATACGGAGCGGTGGCTGCTGATACCCCGTCAACCTCAATGTTTATTTCCTTTCCCTTGGTGAACTTACTTGGCTTATTATCAATTAGTCTTTCCCTGAAAAGACGGTATTGATTCCAGGTAATTTCATATTTGCCCATCCAGAACGGATCAATTTTCACCTTGTGTACCGGCCCTTCATCGGAATTTCGACCCTTCTCATTTGAAGGGCTACCCATCATGAATTCACCACCGGGAATGGCGATCATCTCAATCGAAATATCACTTCCTGGAATTATTTGAGAGTATGACCTCTCGTCAAATTTTTCTTCTTTTTCCTTGAAACTTAAATGAATTGAAGCCATTGAAATGATGGCTACAGATAAAACTATAATCAATCTTCTTGTACCAAACATACTAATAGGTAAGTTATCACTATAAAAACAAGGTGTTCATATAAAACCCTTATGAGGCTAAATTTAAAATAGAGTCGGTCTAATCACTCTCAAAAATCATGCTTATTTGTTATTAAAAATACCGAAATTATGGACCAAATGATGGATATCACCAAAAATCGGTTTGATCGTATTGGAACATCTTGTCCTTCATATACCAATCTTGGTGGATCAAGATCAGAATGGGCACGATAGATGCCATAGAATCGTTGGAAATAAATCCAATAAATAGGGCATCATGCAATAATTTCAATCATTTGTAAATTTTACTAAGGTAGAGTAAGTTTGGATTATATAGAACAAGAGTGTTATGAATCGTTTAAAAATTAAATGTTTGTGTTTGTTCAGTATCTTCTTATTGGGGAGCCATTTCTTTAATGCAAAGGCACAAATAAAGGTTATCGAAGATGCAGACAAAATGGTTGCTGAAAATCATTGGGTTGATTCTGTCTATAACCAACTTACACAAAAACAAAGGATTGCTCAGCTTTTTATGGCAGCTGCCTATTCCAATCGTGGTGCTGATCATGAGAAAGAGATTTTAAAACTCATCAAAGATTATCACATCGGTGGTCTTATTTTCTTCCAGGGAGGGCCTGTACGTCAAGCCGGATTAACCAATAAATATCAAAAGGCTGCTAAGGTACCTCTGCTAATTGCCATCGATGCGGAGTGGGGACTTGGAATGCGTCTGGACAGTACTGTTAACTTCCCATATCAAATGACGCTTGGAGCGATTCAGAATGATAGTTTGATTTATGAGATGGGATGGCAACTGGCAGAGAATTTCAAGCGAATGGGTATGCATATGAATTTTGCTCCCGTGGTAGATGTCAATAATAATCCATCCAATCCGGTCATAAACTATCGCTCTTTTGGTGAAAATAGATTCAATGTGGCAAGTAAGGGATTGGCTTATGTGAGAGGAATGCAGGACAATGGTGTTCTTGCAACAGCCAAACATTTTCCGGGGCATGGTGATACAGGTACAGATTCACACTATGATTTGCCCGTTATAAAGCATTCAAAGGGTCGATTAGATTCATTGGAACTATTTCCTTTTAAAAGCCTGATAGATGGTGGTGTGAGTAGTGTTATGATTGCTCACATGAATGTACTTTCCCTGGATTCGACCAAAAATCTCCCATCAACACTTTCCAGACCTATTGTTACGGATCTCCTTAAAAAGGATCTGGGCTTTAAAGGATTAGTTGTTACCGATGCTATGAATATGAAGGGAGTTACTAAGCATTTCAAGGTTGGAGAAGCAGATGTGAGAGCCATTGAGGCTGGAAATGACCTGTTGGAATTCACTGAAAATATCCCAAAGGCTATTATCGCTATTGAGGAATCAATCAAGAATGGAAGAATAACCCGTGAAGACATCGAAAAAAGATGTAAGAAGTTATTACGAGCCAAGTACAGAGCAGGACTCAATCAATTGGGATCGATTGATTTAACTAACTTGGTCGAAGATTTGAATAGCCCTTCAGTTAGACTTATTAATCGGCGATTAACCAGAGCCTCCCTCACCGTGCTTAAAAATGAAAATAAAATTATTCCAGTAAAAAACCTGGATAAGATAAAGGTAGCATCAATCTCCATCGGAAAGTCGAAACGCACCGATTTTCAAAAGACCCTAAGCCAATATATGGAAATGGATCACTATCAATTGGGGTTAAAATCGAGTGCCGGATCTATCCAGCAGATTCAGAAAAAGCTGGCTTCCTATGATCTTGTAATTGCAGGAGTTCACCAGGTGCGAAAAAGACCCTCTAATAACAATGCCTATGGACCTTCCCTGATAAAGTTTATCAATGAACTGGCTAAATCAGAAAAGACAATTATCTCTGTCTTCAGAAATGCATATACACTCGACAAATACAAGGATATATCAAAGGCCAAAGGATTGGTTTTGACTTATCAGGAATCACGAGATGCTCAGGAATTAGCCGCTCAGTTAATATTTGGAGGCACTGGAGCTTCAGGAAAATTACCTGTCAGCATAAATGATGATTTTAAACTTGGAGACGGTCTTAATGTAAAAGGTAGTATTAGATTAGGTTACACACTTCCTGAGGAAATGGGCATGGACTCTGAGACCCTTAACCTCAGGATTGATTCATTGGTCGAGAAGGCCATTGAATTAAAAGCAACGCCGGGAGCCCAGGTGTTAATTGCAAAAAATGGACAGGTTGTATTTCACAAGTGTTATGGTTTTCATTCTTATACAGACACTATTCCAGTACGAAAAAAAGATCTGTATGATATGGCTTCCATTACTAAAGTTACTACCTCTTTGCCCATTCTTATGAAGCTGATCGATGAGGAGAAATTTAATCTGGATGACCCATTGCGGAAATATTGGCCTTCTTTTAAAGGAACGAACAAAGGAGATCTGATCTTTCGAGACATACTGGCACACCAGGCGCAGTTGAAACCTTGGATACCATATTGGGAAAGTACCATCAAAAAAAATGGTGGATTTAAACCAAAAACTTTAAAAAAAGATTCGTCAGCAAATTATCCTATCAAAGTAGCTGATGGATTGTTTTTACATAAACATTATAAAAAAAAAATCTACAAAGCCATAAAGAAATCACCTTTAGAGGCTCAAAAAAAGTATAAATATTCAGGTCTTGTATTTTATCTGCTTCCGGAAATAATTTCCAATATTACTAATGAAGACTTCGAAAGTTATCTCTATGGCAATTTTTATAAACCTTTAGGTGCTTCAACCCTGGTTTACAATCCCTATAAATATTTTCCTGTAGAACAGGTAGTCCCTACCGAAAGTGATTTTCCATTTCGAAAGGTCGCCATCCATGGCAGAGTACATGACGAGGGGGCTGCCATGATGGGGGGCATCTCATCAAATGCAGGACTATTTGGAAATGCCAACGATATGGCCAAATTGTTTCAGATGTATCTGAACATGGGTGAGTATGGGGGAAAACGTTACGTCAGTGAGGGCACATTTAAAGAATTTACGAGCTATCAATTTCCTGAGAACGACAATAGAAGAGGTTTGGGGTTTGACAAACCAAGCCTTGAATATGTACCCAATGGAAATGCGGCTAAAGATGCCAGTGCTGAAAGTTTTGGACATACAGGTTTCACGGGTACTAGAGCCTGGGCTGATCCAAAGCATGGGCTGGTATATATTTTCCTATCCAATAGAGTCCATCCTACAAGAGCCAATACCCGATTATATCAATTGAATACAAGGACAGATATTGAGCAAGTGATCTACGATTCCTTCCTGCAGCACTAAAATCACAATTCCCTTGAGGCGGTATTAAGAGGCTATGTATTCCAAAATGGCTTCCTTCAAGTTGTTGAAATTTTGCACCAACATTTCCTCATTTTCTTCTAACAAGGTAATTCTAAAACCCATTAGGTCAGAACAGAAGGAAGATACAGGTACCACGCAAATACCTGTTGCCGCAAGAAGGTAATAAACAAAACGTTTATCCAGAGGGGTACACTCCGTTTTCACCCAGCTTTCAGCCAGTGCTTTAATCTCAGGATCATCAATCTTCAATTTCTGATGTTTTTTCAAAACACCTTTTTTGAAGATAATAGTATTGTAAAAAGCACCATAGGTCGGGTTGAATTTCAACGCATCGACAGAACTTAATATGTCAGTAATAATCTGACTTCTCTTTCCTATCCTTTCATTACGATTTCTTTTGTAATCTTCATATCTGGGATCGGACATGATTTTTGGAATGGCTAGTTGAGGTAATTTGGTAGAACATACCTCGATCATCTTGGCGTTTTCCAGGGTTGCACAAAATCTGTCAAACTCCTGATCTTTATCCCTATTGTAAAATTCCATCCAGCCACACCTGGCCCCTGGCCATGGAAATTCTTTTGAAATCCCTTTCATGGCTATGCCCGGAATATCTTCAATTATTTCAGCTAATGCATAGGTTCTCGTTCCGTTATAAGTAATGTTAAGGTAGATCTCATCACTAATAATAAACAGGTTGAATTCCCTGGCTATCTCAACAATTCTTTCCAGAATATCCAATGGATAAACCATGCCCGTAGGATTGTCTGGATTTATGAGCAGAATCCCAACTATGTTAGGGTTGTATTTCACCTTAAAATAGAGGTCGTCAAGATCAGGATACCAATTATTGTCAGGATCCAAGGTATAGGTGAGGGGATGATGAAAGGCATGAGCCGCCTCAGCGGAAGAATGTGTTGAATAGGAAGGGGAGGGGCCTATTACCCTTGACGTAGGCTCAATATATTGGTAAGCTTTTGATATGGCATCACCTAATCCATTAAAAAATAGAATGTCTTCAGGCCCAATTTTTATTCCACCCAGGGCATTCGTTTTTTCGGCAAGAAATTCTCTGGTTGCAGGAACACCCTTTGAGTGGCAATACCCAAAGGTGTTATTATCCTTTATTAATTCCTTCAGGATATCTCTCATCCATTCAGGAAAGGCACAATTCTTTTGGATAGGATCTCCAATATTTTCCCAATAAATGGTTTTTCCTGACTTTTGTAGAAGTTCTGCCTTTTTTACAATTTCACGAATTTCGTAGCTCAGCTCTTTCGAACTGTCACTTAAAAGTTTCTGCCTCATGACCGAATCGCTAAGAAGGTGATTGACGAATCGGCAAAAATATCAATTATTTTATAAAATAGTTCCTAAATCATATAGTAGTCCTTTGTTTGCATTATTTTTAGAGAGAAATAACCAGATGAGATAGGAATAATTCAGGGATTTGGACGTATATCATTCATAAAATGAAAAATGTATGATCAAAATTATTGTATCCCGGAGGCGTATAGTTAATTTTGTCCCTTGAGAAAAAAACAATAAATGAATCTTATACCAGTAAATGATGGGAAAACTCGAAAGGAATTCCTATTGCTTCCAGTAAGGCTTTATAAGGATAATAAGAACTGGATAAGACCACTCGATAAAGATATTGAGTTCGTCTTTGACGCAGAACAAAATAAATATTTCAAGAATGGAGAGTGCGAGCGATGGATCCTGCAAAATGATAAAAAGCAAACAATAGGTCGCGTTGCAGCTTTTATAGATTATAGAACCAGTGAGAAATATGATCAGCCTACAGGAGGTATGGGTTTCTTTGAATGTATCGACGACCGGGAGGCTGCTTTTAAATTATTCGACAAGTGTAAAGATTGGTTGGAGGAACGAGGGATGGAGGCTATGGACGGCCCCATTAATTTTGGTGAACGAGATAAATGGTGGGGACTATTGATCGATGGAGATTACGAACCAAACTATTGTGTGCCCTACAATTTTCCTTATTACAGAGATTTTTTTGAGGCCTATGGCTTTGATGTGAGTTATAAACAATTTACCTATAGAAGAGAGGTCAAAGGCGGCTTGGATGAAAAAGTTGTAGCAAGAGCTAATCGTATTTTCAAAAATCCGGATTATAAATTTTGCAGTATTGAAAAAATTGGCCTGGACAAGGTTGCAGAAGATTTTCGGGTAACCTATAATAAAAGCTGGGTAGGGTATTCGGATGCCAAAGAAATGTCCAAAGAACAGGCTCATGCACTCATGAATAATATTAAACCCATTTTAGACCGGAGACTTATCTGGTTCGCCTATTATATGGATCAACCCATTGCCTTTGCTGTAATGCTTCCTGAAATAAATCAAATTGTTAAACATTTTGGAGGCAGATTTGGGATTTGGGAAAAATTGAGATTTCTGTGGTACAAAAAGACAGGAAAGTGCAACAAGATTCTCGGTGTGGTATTCGGTGTTGTTCCAAGGTTTCAGGGCAGGGGTATTGAATCTGCACTGATCACTGCTTTTTCGAAACTTGCTTATGATCCAAAAACCAGCTTTCCATACAAAGAGCTTGAACATAATTGGGTGGGAGATTTTAATCCACAAATGATGAAGGTACATGAGTCCATTGGTGGGACGATCTTTAAGACGCATGCTACTTTCAGGAAACTCTTTAAGAATAATAACTAGTTGCGATGTATTGGGATTCAGTTATTTCCTTTGATTCCCCATTCCTATTTTCATAAATGTCGTTCAAACGACATTTCCATTCTTTTTTAATCTTTACAAAACTTTTTGGAATTAAAAATCAGCTTTTAATTGTTCCATTAGTTAACAAAGAACAATAGATTCATATCACTAAAAATGGGGGATATTGAATTAATTCCTTAAATTTTTCATTTTTAAGTTAAGAAAATCTTGTTAAGACAACACACTAAGCTACAACTATGAAAATACTGAAAAATACCTTTCTTTTCTTTTCAGCGATTTCTTTTTTGGTACTTGGGTCATGTGGAAATGGTGATGATTCTAACCCTTTTCCCGGTGGTGGAAATCCTGGAACTGGTTCCGGAGCCTGGAGTATTCCCATAAATCAGGTTTTCGATGGAGGTCCCGGAAAGGATGGGATACCAGCCCTTTCTAACCCCCAATTCGTTACAGCAGGGGATGCCACTTATTTAACAGACAGTGACTTGGTGATTGGTTATAAGAGAGGAGATGATATCAGAGCCTACCCTCATGACATACTCGACTGGCATGAGATCATCAATGATGAAGTGGATGCGCACCCTATGGCAATAACTTATTGCCCTCTTACAGGAACAGCTATTGGTTGGGAAAGAACGTTGAACGGAACAGTTACTACCTTTGGCGTTTCCGGTTTATTATATCAATCTAATCTTATTCCTTACGATCGTTTGACCGATAGTAACTGGTCACAGATGAGACTTGATTGTGTAAATGGCAGTTTGTTGGGAACAAAAGTGGAAACATTTCAGGTATTTGAAACCTCCTGGGCCACTTGGCAACAAATGTATCCTAATACCAAGGTTGTTTCAACGAATACTGGTATATCAAGAAGCTATGGCGTTTACCCCTATGGTGATTATAAGGTGAACAACGAGCGACTCATTTTTGCTGTTAGCCCAGATGACCGCAGGATTCCAAGAAAAGAAAGGGTATTAGGGGTTGTTGTTGGAGGTTTAGCCAAAACCTATCGATTCTCCTCTTTTAATGGAGGGACGCGCGTTGTTGAAGAGGCATTCAATGGAGAATTGATTGTTGTTGTTGGTAATAAGGATAAAAACTTTCTCACTGCGTTCAATAGGAAATTAGAGGATGGTACAGAATTATCATTTGTAGCACCTTCTGAAGGAGCTTCTGCGAGAGTGATCATGGAAGATACCGAAGGTAATCAGTGGAATGCCTTTGGAGAAGCTATTGGTGGGCCAAGAGAGGGAACTGTATTAGCTGGTACCAAATCATATATTGGATTTTGGTTTGCCTGGGGAGCTTTTTATCCCAATGCTCAAATATTCGAGTTTGAATAAAAAAATATAAATTGAAACGAAAAAGAGCCAGTTGATATCAACCGGCTCTTTTTTTTATTCTTTTAGCCTGGTAATAGTGAAAAGCCAATGCCAAAAAAGCAATCAATAGGCCGAGACTTTCTCTGGATTCTTCAATGAAAGGTTTATCAGCTTTCATTTTCCTTGTTAAATCGGCAACCTCGTGTTCCTGAAACAGTTCAATGAGGCCAGGAAAGTAATAGACTGACCCCAAAAGACAAAGAGCCATGGATATCAGAATAACAGTAGTATTGAACTTTTTTAGAGCAGCAAAGGCTGAAATTAAAGCAACCAGTCCGTAAATAGCTACCCACAATAATGGATCAGGATCATTAAGCTGCACTACAGCAAACAGTACAAAAATGACTGCAAGAATGATATTGGCAATTTTCATTTGTTAACTTTTAATATAAACGATAAAAGGGAATACGCATGATTTTTATATTCCCAGGATTTTCCTGTTCAATTCCTCATTGGAACCAGTTCCGGCAAAATCATCAAAAGCTTTCTCTGTTACCCTAATAATATGATCTTCTATAAATTTCGCCCCTTCTTTGGCTCCATCTTCCGGATGCTTGATACAGCATTCCCATTCCAATACAGCCCATCCCTCATAGTTGTATTGAGCTAGCTTTGAAAAGATGCTTTTGAAATCAACTTGCCCATCTCCCAACGATCTGAATCTTCCTGGTCTGTCAATCCAGTCCTGATATCCACCATAAACACCTGCTCGTCCGGTTGGATTAAATTCGGCATCCTTGACATGGAACATTTTTATGTACTCATGATAAATATCAATGTGTGCAAGATAATCTAATTGTTGAAGTATATAATGACTTGGATCATAAAGTAGCTTTACCCTGGAATGATTGTTGGTTGCTTTTAGAAATCGTTCGAAACTAATTCCATCATGAAGATCTTCTCCCGGATGGATCTCATAACATACATCCACACCGTTATCTTCAAACTCATTCAAAATCGGCAACCATCGATTGGCCAATTCCTTAAAACCAGTTTCAACAAGCCCTGCAGTTCTTTGTGGCCAAGGATAAACGGTGTGCCAAAGCAAAGCTCCCGAAAACGTAGCGTGTGCATCCAAACCAAAATTTCTGCTTGCTTTTGCTGCATATTTCAATTGCTGAATCGCCCATTCGGTTCTTGCCTTGGCATTTCCATGAAGCTCCTTTGGAGCAAAGCCATCAAACAATTCGTTATAGGCGGGGTGTACGGCAACCAATTGACCTTGTAAATGTGTGGATAGTTCGGTTATTTCCAAACCTGCAGCGCTGACTGTTCCTTTTATTTCATCCACATAGGCAGAACTTTCTGCTGCTTTTTGTAAATCAATTACACGCGAATCCCAGGTTGGTATTTGGACCCCTTTAAAACCCAGATCGGCTGCCCACTTACATATATTTTCAAGATTATTGAAAGGTGCTTCATCTCCGAGGAATTGTGCCAGAAATATGGCTGGCCCTTTAATGTTTTTCATGCGTTTATATTTAAAGTGTTGAGATATTGAAGTGTAGGTTTTTCAATTCAAAATTTGTAATTATTACTTGTGCACTGGTGCCTCAATATTTAATCCTTAGCCCGATCATACTTTGCCCTGTCTGAAGGAAAAGTATGTGTGCAAGTATAATTTGTTTTGTATTTTATCAATTCACATATCTGAATCTCAGCGGTAATTTATATTCATTGTGAGATCAGACATGACGATTATTTGAAAAATTCTTTGTTGAAAAATATACTATGGAACTATGCCATTATAACCAATCGGCTAGTTGTACCCAGCTTGCATTTTGATTGCTTGAAGAGACCACTGCCTCGATAAAAGCCATTCCACGTACACCATCTTCTATTTTTGGATAATCTTTATCTAAACCGGATACATCCCGGTTGTCATTGATGGCGTTGATTGTTTTTGCGACATTTTTATAAATGTTGGCAAAAGCTTCCAGATATCCTTCGGGATGACCAGAGGGCAGTCGTGTAGCATTGGCTGTTTCCTCAGCGAAATATCCATAGTTTATGCCGGTTCTATAAATCTCCTTGGGTTTGTCCAACCACTTGACAATTAGTGTATTCGGATCTGATTGTAACCATTCCAAACCAGCTTTTTCACCCCAAATTCTTATCTTGAGTTCGTTCTCTTCCCCGGCAGCAATTTGACTCGCAAATAGAGATCCCTTTGCACCATTGTCAAATCTCAATAGAACAGTCCCATCATCATCCAATAGCCTACCTTCTACAAAAGTGCTTAGATCTGCAGCTAGTTCTTTGATTTGAAGTCCGGTAATGTATTCTGCCAAATTCTCTGCGTGCGATCCGATATCGCCCATACAACAACTAATACCAGCTTTATTTGGATCTGTTCTCCAATCTGCCTGCTTTTGTTTTGAATCTTCCAGTTTAGTGGATAACCAGCCTTGGGGATATTCTACAACTACTTTTCTTACTTTTCCAATTTTGCCCGTCTTTACCATATGCCTGGCTTCTTTGACCATAGGATACCCAGTATAATTGTGAGTGAGGGCAAAAATAAGATTTGATTTATTCACAACTTGCTCCAATTCTTTGGCTTGTTCCAGGGAAAATGCTACAGGTTTATCACAAACTACATGAAAGCCATTCTCAAGAGCTAATTTAGCGGGGGCGAAATGCATATGATTTGGTGTAACAATGGAAACCATGTCCATTCTTTTGTCTTCGCCAAGCTCTTTTTCTTTTAATATCATTTCCTCAAAACTGCCATAAACCCTTTCCGGATCAAGAAACAGGGCTTCACCTGAACTTTTTGATTTTTCTGCGGAGCTGCTGAAAGCACCACAAACTAGTTCTATTTGACCATCCAGGTTTGCAGCCATTCTGTGAACAGCTCCTATAAATGAGCCTTCTCCACCTCCTACCATACCCATTCTTATTTTTCTAGCCATGTAAGTTAAAATTTTAGATAAGTGAATATATTTTCTAATATATGAAATATACCTTCAACTAGGTATTTGATCAAATCGATTTTAAAAAGTTAGATCAAATTAGATTATAAGGCTCACTCCAATAATTTAAAATGAAGAAATTATTCCCTCCAAATTTTGCCATCACTTCTAATATGCCATCGAATACCAGTATTTTGATCATAACAAACGGCCTCGAACATGGATGCTGTAGTTTTAATCTCAGGCTTCAAGCTCATAAGGCTCTTACTCAGGTTCAACTCTTCCGCACTTGAACTATAACTTCCATGTTTTCTTCTGTATCGCTTCTGTTTGTTATAGATTTCCCTTAATTTCAATTTGATTGATTCGTTGGAGTTGTCCACAAAAACTTTCGGATTTGTTCCCACGGCTGATTTGGAAAATTGTATCAATCCCCACATTTCTGGATAGTGCATGTTAATTATGCCCTGAGGACTCCAAACCCAATTATTCTCCGGTAGTAGCCTTCCGGTTGTTGGATCCTTTTTCTTTACATATTCATTATTCTCAATATTAACATCCCATTGAACTCTGGAGAAATTTAATTTCCATTGATCGCCATCTCTTGGAGGACGCTTTCCGGGAGCTGATTCCTTGAGAACTTTCCATGGAAGTGCCAGTTCGATAGTCCATTTATCATCAGTGTCATCCGGTTTATTCAGAGTGCCGTATAGTTTAACACCTACTTTTAATCCGGTGATTTCCCATGAATTGATTGGATAACCTCCATCCTTGTATGGCTTTGGAAGCATTAAATCCCACTTCGTTCCGTATGCATTCACCTCTAGTTCATAATATTGATGTGTGTCTCCATCAGGATCAATGAATACTTCAAAGTCATTGTCATGATAGATGATGGATTCATCTTTTTTTAGCGTTGCCCAAATATGTGGCTCCTCCAATTCGGCTGCAATATATAAATACTTGTGATCCCATAATAATTTGGCTCTTGTCCTGAATCTGGGCTTGGGCTTTACATCTCCCTCAATGTCCTGAAAATCTTCTGTCCAAGGAGCAAGATTCCAATCCTGTTCATTGATTTCACCATCAATTTTGATTTTATTGTTGGTGCGAAAGCAAACGTAATGTTTTGGTATTGAAATGTTTTCGCTTTCTATAGTATCACCAAAGCTTATGAAATGCTTATGAAATTCTCTTTGGACATCAAGAGGAATATTTGAAAAAACTAGGGCTGAAAAATTTAATTGGAAAACCAACGACAGATAGCTCCACTTCACCATTCTTTAGAAACTTATTTTAAACCATTATCGGATGGTTATATAGACCTGATCATTGGGCATTGCCCCTATGTTAAAACGGGTGATAAATGAGAAATAAATGGATTATGAAGAAAACCTTGAGCACAGAACTTAAAATGTGCTCCGGATTAATCTTCTATGAAAATTAAAATGATTCTGGCACGAATGTTTTTCATCCGCCCCATGTCCTATCCTGAGATAAGTTTTCCCCTCAATAGATTTTTTTTGTAAGTATGAAGCGATTATTTCCTTCTTCCTCTAATTTTCAGACTTGATCCAAATGAATGAAAATTAAGGGATGGATATTTTTGCGATTGATGTTTAATTTAAGAGATCAATACTTAAAGAACGGATTACAGAAATGCGAGTGGAAAATAAGATTTACCATTCTTTCAATTAGTTGAGTTTGTTAACCCTCAAAAGTTATTGCTTTTTACCTCCAATTCAGACGTTTCATATATTGGATCTCCATTTTTGGAGATACCATTAACCTCTACTCGATATTTTCCATTGTCATCTGAAGTGTAGAACTCAACGGTAGCTTGTCCTGATGAGGTAAGGCTGATATTCGGTTCCCAAAGTAGCACATTTCTATAATCCGGGATCCTGTCTTTTTTTGTTTCAGACAGCGTATACTGAGGAGAAAAGAAAGTTCTGGTTTGTTGTAATCCTTTGTATAGTTTGTTTACGATATATTTTGGAAGTTCATGTCCTCCGAAATCACCCTTATAAGTGATCAAATTTACTATTCCATAAAATTCCTGATCTCCGGCATGATACTTTCTATTAATAATGTGTATTTTTTCTGTCTTTAATGGATCGAATTGCATTACAAAGTTGACATCTCGCACGGGAATACCATCGATCATCATCAATGCGGGTTTCTCCAAGGTATTTCCTTTGTTATACATATCAGCCACGTAGAAATTTAATTCTTTATTTCTCTTCTTTTTGTATACAAATTTCACGTATTCTATAAAGACCTCATCCATAGTTGGAAAACGGGTGTAATCATCCAAATTGTATTGAAGGTCTGGTTTTCCATAAAATGGTACTTTTATGGGAGAACCGGCCGCTCCCTCTCCTCGAACTCTTGTGAAAGGTAAGTATACATTGGAGATCTGGGTATTGATACTATTGTTCTCGATGAAGCCTCTTAGGTCTTTTGTTATTCTCAGATGGTTTTTTTGAGATGATTGTGATTTCTCAAAAGGAGATATAATTTGAATATTGTGCGATTCCAACTCCAAATCATCTGACCAAAGAAGCATGTTGTTGTTTCTGAGCCAGTCCGGAACCTCAATGTAAAAATTACCTTCATCATTGATTTTTGCGCTACTTACTAAAGCGGACTTGCCGGGAAATGCAACAACAACAGACCTGGGTTTGAGACCATTTTCGATATTGCCTGCATTAATTTTTCCATAAAGAATTGGTGTTAATATTTCCGGTGGATATTGAATAACAGGTGGTCTTTCTTCCAACACATCAGACCATTCAAATCTTCTCCATCCCTGCGTTAATAATAATTCATCGAGATCCATTTTCACCGAATCGTCTATATCATGGAAGAAATAATCAGGTTCCTGAACATATCCTTTAAGATCAGAGGTTAGTAAAATATCGGTTTTTATACTGTTATTTCGGGTGTCCAACTTGGATTGGTACTTATATACGGATAGTGATAGATTGGCCCCTTCAAATTTATTTGTTCCATCCATAGTCAGGCTAACTTTTTCCCGATTTCCATAGGAGGTATTATTATGATTCAATGCAAGAGTCGTTTCTTGATCAGGGTATTTAAAAATTAGTCTTTCACATACTGGTAAGAGTGACTCATTGAACAGCGTAACATGACTGATTCCAGCCGGAATCGATTCTTTGGAGAATATAAATTGCGTGTGTCCGTCTATTAATCTTTGGCTCTGCACAATCCCGACATGGCCACGTGTATGAACCAGGAGATAGATCTGTTCTTTTGCTTTGTCTTTTGTATTAACTGACACTTCAAACGTCCTATCCTGTGGGTTTTCTATTACACTCATGACCATACCATCTTGCAAAACTTCCGGTAAATCGAATCGGAGTGAATCCCCATTGGAATTTTCCACAAAGGCCGTATAATGAACACCGGTTTCCGGGGTAAATAATATTATTCCAGTGCCTCGCCTGGAAGTTGTAAATGTGGTGACTTCCTGGTCATGATTATCCATTATAGTGCCTTTTACAGCCAAATTTTGACCAGTGCTGTCGGTGGCTTTGATGGCTAATTTGCTTTGCAGACCATTTACCAGGTTGCCTCCTTCAGGGAAAAAAGATACGAGTACGTTGGCTTTGGCAGTATCTGTCAACTCCTTTGGTAAGGATCGGAATGGATTAATGATGGTAAGGGTTTTCTCAAAAAAGAAATCATGATCGTGATTTTTCATCCATAAAGTATAGGCCCTGATTTTATAGGTTCCTGAACTTAAATCAGCATTAATGAAGAATTGGCCTGAGCCTGTGCCGGATTCGAGCTTGACCTTTTCTTGTTCAACGGGAAGATTGTTATTACTCAGCAACTCGATGTACAGTACCTTACTCATTGGATTAAGCGTATGATAAGTAGCATCGAGACAATAAGCTTTAAACCAAATAGTTTCACCGGTGAAATAAAAAGGCTTGTCAGTGTGTATAAAAACCTTTTCCTGCGGATCTTTTACGGAGTAGTCTTGAAGCTTTTGGTCTATTGTAAATGTTTGGGAAGTGGAAACCTGACCTAAAGCGAACCAGGCTGTAGAAGAACATATAATTAAAAATATAAATTTAACTCTTAACATAGTGTTTGACACCGTTTATTATTCATCCCAAAATGCAGGTCTTTCAAGAGAACCACCAAAGACAGTACAATCTGCACAAGGCCGGGTGGTGAGAAAGTAGCCAGTGACATTTCCAAAGAAATCCTCCTTGAGATCAAAAAATACCATTCCACTTTCCAGGGCATCAAAGACTTGTTGCTCTGAGGTAGGGCTTTTATCGATAAGTTTGAGATTACATGCTTCAAGTCCGGTTATGATTTTAACATCTCTTGGTATATCCGTTCGGTCTATAAATATTCTTTTCGTAGAAACTCCCGCTGCACTAAAATACCCCAATACACGCTCATTGCTGTTGTCCAGGCTTCTCAAATTGCCTGTTGTAGATTGCGGTTGCTTATCGAAAAATGAACCTGGATTATTATTTGATTCCTGAAGTGCATTCCAAAAGATATATTCATCCTGATCGATCGCGTATTGCTTTACCAGAATGCTGTATCTTCTACGAAGTCTATCTGTTTCATTGGATACAAATAACAGAGGCTGTCTTGAAATAACATCCTGAGTACTCTTCAGAGAGGAACCTATGCTTATGGTGTTGGAACTGGCATGATGCCAACAGGTACCTTTAACAGTATCGAGTCTTCTTATAAGGTCATTGCCAAGGTATTCTCTGCTTGTTGCCAATGGAACAGTATACCTCCAGGTTTCGTCCCATTCCCACCGGTAGAAGCGTGTATTATTATCAGGATCATGGGTATCTAAAAAAATCTGTACACCAGGCAATGGTTCATTTTCATCTTCAGTGTCTTTTTCTTCAAATTCAAAATATACCTGATCGATCTCAGGACTGGGCTTCAGTGTTACCCAGGAGGATTCATATCTTTTTTCATCCGTCAATGCGATGGTTAATCTATATCTTTTGCCTGCTGCACCTCTTATACCATTTTCATGACTTTGGTATTGACCTTCGCCGGTCTGAACTAATATTTCGATAGGACCACCTTCCTCCTCGATACTTACTGTAGCATTGTTAACGGTTTGAAATTCATTTTCCTGAAGGGAAACACTTCTTGAGATCTTCACAGTATATGGTCCAGCCTGGTTTGTAATAAGACCATCAACAACCAGCAGGTTGTTTGCTCCGGCAGGTATATCCACTTCGAAGGGTTCTACACATCGATTTAGAATCAAAATAGAAACGACTGCTATGAAAACGATGGCCGGTAATTTTTTCATTAGAATTTGAAATTATAAGTTACCGTTGGAATTGGTCTGCTGAATATGGATAACTGAAATACCTTTATATTCCCATCCTCACTTCGTGCAAATACTGAGTAAGCATTATGTCTGCCGGTTACATTGTATACTGACAATGACCAGGACCCATGTGCCAGCTTCTTTATTTTGTGGTTCCCTTCAAAGTTTATGGCAAAATCCAATCTCATAAAATCAGGAACCCTGAACCGGTTGCGTTCGGTAAAAAAGCCGTAGACATTATCTTTAAACTGATATTTTGTAATAGGAAAAGTCGTTGGTCTGCCTGTGCTGTAGGTGAAGTTCAGAGAAACATTTACCCTTCTGTTTAATTTATAATTTGATACCACATTGACATTATGAGGTTTATCAAAATTCGTTGGAAAGAAATCCCCATCATTGATTTTTTCATCCTTGAACTGCCCATTAGCCTGGATAAGAGCCCTTGAATAGGTGTAGCTAATCCAACCGTTGAGTTTTCCGGTTTTTTTCTTCAAAAGAAATTCCGCCCCATAAGCTTTTCCATAGGAGCTGATAACGTCTGTTTCCAACACTTCATTAACTATTAGTTCCGCCCCATCTTTGTATTCCAATAAGTTTTTGGTGGTCTTGTAGAAGCCCTCAAGAGAAAACTCTATGCCCCTTTTGAAAAAGCTTTTATAAAATCCGGCAGAGTATTGGTCGCCAATTTGAGGTTTTATGTATACATCACTCAGCCGCCAGGTATCGGTTGGAGAAATAGCAGTAGTATTGCTAAGCATATGAATGTACTGGCGTATTTTATCATAACTGACTTTTAGGGATAGATCCGGTCTTAATTTGTACCTCAATGAGAATCTGTACTCTGGCCCCAAATATGTTTTTATGATTTTCCCCGGATCATAGGAGACTGTGTCGATAATGAAGTCCTTGGATCTTGCAAATCCTGGTTGATATAAAAAGACTTCCCGGGGACCAATTAAATTGAACACTGATAATCTCAGTCCTGCATAAAGACTTAGATTTCTGGAATATTCAAATTCATCACCTACATAAATAGCACTTTCAAGTCCTTTTTCATTGTCAAGTGTTATTTCTTCAATTAAAGAAGCCTCACCCAGGGGTTTAATATTGCCTGGATCCAGGTCATATAGATTGCTGCTTATGCCAAACTTGAGGCTATGCTTTGAGTCCGGAAAAAAGTTAAAATCGCTTTTAATACCAATCTGATTGATTTTATAATTTAACTCAAATGCTGTTAAGGGATTCTCATCACTTGTAACATCGTAAGTATAGTTGGTGAAGTTGGCCGAAACCAAGCTAAAAAACTTGTTATTGAAAGTATGTTTCCATTGAATGGAAGCGTTGCTGTTAAAGTACCGATACAATGAATCGGAATCTAATCTGAATTTATCTCTACTGTGATATCCCGATACAATGAGGCCATTTCGATCGTCTAACTGATGGTTAACTTTGGCAATGACATCGGCAAAAGAGGCACTACTGTTTCTCAATGTCGGGTTTTTGAGCAAACCAAGCAGCCAGTCTGAATAAGTACTGCGAAGACCGACGATAAAAGAACTGGTATCCCTTTTAATTGGCCCTTCGAGCGTAAGTTTGCCGGTGATAGGGCTGATACCTCCTGTGACCGTGAATTTTTTCTTGTTACCATCTCTGATGGCTACATCAAATACAGAAGAGATCCTTCCACCATAATGAGCCTGAATACCACTCTTATATAAATTGGCACTCTTAATAACATCGGGATTAAAAGCTGAGAAGAAACCAAAAAGATGGTTTGGATTATAAATTACCGCATCATTGACGAGGATTAAGTTTTGATCCGTAGCACCACCCCGGACATTAAAACCTGATGCCCCTTCGCCTACAGATTGAACACCCGGTAATGTTAAAGTTATTTTCATTACATCTGCCTCCCCCAAAACAGTAGGGATTGTTTTGATGTCTTTGATATCCAGTTTTGCAATCCCAGTACGTACATTTTCCACATTGTCCTCTTCACCTTTGATAATAATTTCCTTAAGAGGAATAATATCGGTTGTCATTTCCACATCAAGCCTCCCATCGTCATAAAGGATGATTTTCCTTTTGGTATCCTTCATGCCCACGGATTTAAAAAACAACTTATGCTCTCCTTTGGGAAGTGTTAGTACATAATAACCAAATGCATCTGTTGTTGTACCCACTAAGGGTTCTTTCTTAAATACAGTTGATCCGATTAAGGCTTCCCCCGATTTAATGTCCTTTATATATCCTACGATTGTAGCTTTATCACCTTTAAAGCGGTTCTTGGGTGAGCCAATCTTAAATATCTGATTTTCAATGTTTGTCAGGTTGTCATCACCTTCTGTTTCCTCCAATATGTCAAAAATACTTAAGTCTTGAACTTGGTTTTCTTTGGCTTTGTTTTCTTCAAAAAAGTTGTCCGGAAGATGTGCGATTATTTGATGCTCCTTTGTTAGAATGATTCGATTGTCTTGAGTGACATGAAAATATATTTCCGTTCCTCCCAGAAGTTCATTCAAAAAAGTAGTTATTGGAACCTGATCTACTTTCAGTGTGACAGAAAGACTATCGGTCCAGTTCTGGCTGTAGTAAAATTTTAGAGGATACTTCTTTTCAATATCACGAACAACATGATTAAATGATTGATCATTGTATTCTGCAGAAATGATCATCTGATTTTGCTGTGCAAAACCATGGCTGCCTGCCAATAACATAAAAATAAATGTTAACCAATGCTTCATTTCAAGATTATTCGATCATGCGTTTGGGTATTCGCTGGTTCATAGGTGATTTTTGTTTCATCCAATACCATTTCACAAATGCTCATAATATGTCAGGATTCTAACAAGTTTTGCCATGATATCTTCATCGTCATTTTTGAATTTTATTTTTTGCCTTTTTATAAATGATTTCATTCTATCATCATCTTGGAATATAGCCATCAACTCTTTTTTGCTTTTAACAAAGGCTGTTTCCGCATTTTTAATGATAAAATGCCGGTCAGCCCTGATGAATTTGTAGCGTGCTTCTCCGGCTGTAGGTGTGATTGTGTTGATGAGCTCTTTCTTCCTTTTCACTAAAAGTATGGATTTTTTGCCGTCAAAAGCCAATTGATAAATCCCTTCTTCCAGTGATTTATTGAAATTCAAATTGATGTTGATAAAATCACTTTGCCCCAACCTAAATTTTGTAACCTTGTCGGTATCAAGAATCACTAGTTTGGTTAACCCATTCTTTTGGACATATGAAGTCAATACCAGGTCATTGTAGATATCATAATTCAGATCAATATCATTAAAAGCAACATTTTGGAATATGATATCCGCTTTCTGAGTTCCACCGGCAATTAAAAATTGATCTCCCTTTGAAGAAGGGTAAAATTCCTCATAAGATTTACCGTTTTTCAATAGCTGCTGAGCGCTGAAGAAATTGGTGTAGTTGTCCCTGATTGTTTTGCTTCTTTTTTCAAGCTCATCACGAGCCATTGTTCCCTGGCTAAAACAATGAAATCCAGTAAAAAGCATTAAAGAGCTTAACAGAAAGAAGGTTAGTTTAGTCATTGAGAATATCAAAGAAAACTTTGTATAAATAATATACTGCTTTCCTTAAAGAAATGCTGTCCAATCACTCATATTAAGCTACAATTCCCGTAAAATACGTTATTATTTAAAGCCTCCTGGCTACCGATTTGTACCTTCGGAATATTTTATCGTCTATGAAAGACAACAGGTTCGGAAAGCTTTGAAATTAAGATGTTGTAGAATTCCTTAAGATTTAAATACTCCTTAGCTGGTATCATAGATCTTTTTATTTGAAAATCTGTCCTGAGCGTGATTCTTCGAGTGTTTTTTGAGATGTTGTATTTGAATTCCCCGTAGTCATTTGAGAGTTTTATATGAGTATTTTCCGGCAGTTCAGCTACTTCATAACCCACAGGTATATCAATTATTGAGATGATCTGATCATGGAACGGATAACTAAAATCTACCGGATATTGCCTGGTTTCGGATTTGAAAGGGTTTTCTACATGAAAGTTAAATATTACCGGCTGAAAATAAACCGTATTTCCGTCAAATAGATTATCCGAAGGGGTCAGTTGAATGTCCAATTGAAACGTTTCATCTATTTCCTCTACATATTTTGGTTCCAATGACAATATTTCAAGTTCGGAGTTCCCCATTTCAAATGCTGTGTTCAAAAAGTTCTTCTTATCAGCCCAGTATTGCTTTCTGTTTTTCAGTCCCTCATATCCAGACATACTCAACGTGGTTTTTACAGAGCAATTTGAAAGAGAATCGAATGAAATGGTTGAGAAAACCAACCGTTTTGTATTTTGATTTGGATCAATCTTGAGCCACCGTGATTCTTTGAGATCAAGTAAGTAGCCTAGTCCGTTTAAATCGGCATTGGCGATTAAATCCCAGGGCCTGAACGGGTCGGTTGCATCGAGTAAATAATCCTTGTTATCAATATTGACATTACAAATTAGATGATTGAACTGTGCCAGGAATGGATAGTCTTTGAATATTTTTCCATTGGTCCTGGTGCTGAGTAATACCGGATTTGCCTTAAGGCCGGCTCTTCTTAATAATAAGGTTAAAAACAAATTTATCTCAGCACTATTTCCTTGTTTTGATTCTAACAGCGCATTCAAACTTTGGCGTGTAAATAATCGGTACTTTCCGTTCCATTGCATTGAGTTCTTGACGTAATTATAAATGCTCTTTGCTCCTTCCAGGTCATTGGTTATTTTGTCACCAATGGTGAGTAAAATGTCTTTAGCTCTATTTTTTTTATTTAGGTACCGGAGATAATTATCGCTTTTCAGTCGTTCGGTGGCTAATTTTTCCCAGGTAGTCATCAAAGATTGATAGCTTGAACCTGCCCCTGGATGGAGCCCATCCGACTTGTAATAGCCCGCCAGCTGAAAAGTGATCTTTTCAGCATAATCCATGTAGTTCGCTATATGGGGTTCTTCCTTAATTGAAGGTATATTATCCAGCGACCAATTGTTAAGTGCTTCATTGCCATATTTGTTGGTCAATTTTTTTCCTTGATATAGGATCCTGTAATCCAAACCTTCGGGAATCACAATCCTGAATTCACTATGTAGGGTTGGAATTTCCCTTTGAAAAACCCAACCATCCAGAAAAGTGATGTTTTTGCTTAAGGTGATATAGGTATACTCGATGATTGAACCGATTTTTATATTTGGCAGCGTAAAGCGCTTTTCTTTCCAATTTTCGCTTTGATCTATTTCGTAAATTTCACTGGCGCTCAATGCCTGCTTTATTACCTTGCCTTTTTCGTCGACATTAATGGTTTGTGCCCTAACCGTTGTGATTTGCTCCAAATTATTTTTAGTATAAAAGGGTAAAGTCACATTGGCCAAAGCCATGCCAGTTTCATTAAGTATTTTTATTCGGGTATGCCTTTTAATATATAATTCGCTATTCCGTGTGATTTCAAGTTCACCATAATCATTGAGTACTATGGCAGAGGCATTTTTTTCGAAGGGGCAATGATCAATAGAAATTTCTTGTTTGGTAGGTTTACCCCATTTGGGTTTCTGGGCATGCACAGAGATCAGCAGTATGCCAAAAAAGTAAAGGAGAAGTATTGATAAAAATTTGGGTTGAAAGAATTTCTTTAACATATGGAATTGTTAAAAATGTGGGTTCTCTTTGGCTAATACAATCTATCAAAAAATAGTAACCCTTGTCAAGTGCTAAAACAAAAAACGTTGCTCTTTAGAGCAACGTTTTAAATGATTATTTTCAATATGTCGTTCTATCCTACCCTAAGTAAGGGATAAGAAGGTTGATGTTAGAATTTGAACTCAACTTACGAATTGCCTTGTCTTTAATTTGTCTGACTCTTTCTCTGGTAAGTCCGAGGTCATCACCAATTTCTTCCAAAGAAGATTTAGATTCATAACCCAGTCCAAAAAACCTCTTTACAACTTCTCTTTCTCTTTCTGATAAAATAGTGAGAATTCTATCGATTTCCACTTTCAAGGAATCTCTGTATTCTAGAGATTCTTCTACCGTATCGGCTTCATCGTTTTCTAATACATCAAGTAGTGAATTGCTTTCACCTTCAACGAAAGGAGCATCCACTGAAACCTGCTTTGTTGATGAATCCATGGTATTTCTCACTTCTTCCACGCTTAGGTCGAGAAATTCAGCCAGTTCTTCTGCAGTTGGTTCACGCTCATACTGCTGCTCCATAATAGCTGCAGCATTGTTAATTTTAGACAATGATCCAATTTTATTTAAAGGAAGTCTTACTAATCTTGACTGATCGGCTAAAGCTTGCATAATTGATTGTCTGATCCACCATACGGCATAGGATATAAATTTAAATCCTCTTGTTTCATCAAACTTTTTAGCTGCTTTTACCAATCCAAGGTTTCCTTCATTGATAAGATCATTGAGTGGTATTCTGCTATTTTGGTATTGTTTTGCAACCGAGACCACAAATCTCAGGTTTGCCTTGGTGAGCTTCTCCAAGGCAACTTCATCACCTTCTCTTATTCTTCTCGCCAAATCCACTTCTTCCTCAAGCGTCAACAGGTCCACTTTTGAAATATCATTAAAATATTTCTCAAGGGTCTGGCTATCCCTGTTGGTAATCGATTGCGTGATTTTAAGTTGTCTCATTCAGTTAATTTTAATTTTAAGACGAACAAATTTTATAATGCCTTTGTTTTTAAGAGTTTATATTTTTCCGAATCCCTTATAATCTTTTCTTAATATTATTTAATGGTGTTTTGTAACCACATTGAATTAAACGAACCCAACATTTGATTCGTATTGCGCACGCCATTATAAAAAATCAATCGAGATTTCCAAATTTTTGTTAAATTACTGCTCTGTTTACTTTGATTTATTAAATCCGCGAATTTAATAAATAATTTCCTAATATACTAATGCAAAATTCATATAAAAGGTTGTGAAAAATTAATTTTTTTTTCAAAATTGCTGAATTTTCCCTGGTTCAATAGTTATTTCAACGTTTTTGGAACATATTTTTGTATTTTTAAGTGCGATTTTATCCAGCAAAGAATTAAAAAAGATAGTAAAAAGAGCCGTCGAGATCATGAATAGCCTCAGATTTAAAACGAATATTAATTGCGGAGGATGTATTAAAACAGTTACACCTATTCTCGATAGTATAAAAGCTATTGATAAATGGGAGGTCAATATTGAATCTAAAGATAAAGAACTCAAAGTCTGGGGAAATACATTGGATCAAGCTGAAATAGAGGAGGCTGTAACAACTGCTGGTTTTAATATTGAATTGAAGAAAACCAGTCTACTTGGACGACTTTTTGGTAGTTAAATATTTCTTCCTGCTCATTACCTACAATCTTTTATTCCCACGATTAAGCTTTCGCACCTAAAACCAGTTTGGTGGAAACAACACCATTCCATATCCGGCAAGTTGAGTTTCTTGATGGTGCATTTTATGCATAAATATTGGATTAGACTCCAATTTAGACTTTCCTCGTCGTAGAACTTCCTTTGATGTTGCATAGTGATTATCTAAGCAAGTATTTATTTTTAAAATAAGAAAACAGTATAAAACAATAAAAAACAGTAATAAACATTTTAAAATGATAAAAATAAAATTATACTTGCAATGTGAAACTTAAAATTTTTTGTTATGTCCAAAATACCTTTTCAAGAAGCCTTTGATGTGCTGCAAGATCGGGAAAAGCATTTTCAAAGGATTACAGAGAGAAATTATTCCCCAAACATTATATGGGCACAGGTAATTCTGATGTGTATCTTTACTTTTTGCTATGGGATAATCATGGGAAGTTATAATAGTTTTCAACAAGCACTTGTCACAGGTGTGAAGCTTTGGCTATTATTCTCGCTGACATTAATTATCTGCTTTCCATCTTTTTACATTGTACAATTGATTCTAGGGTCCAAAATCAAGATTAAGCAGCTTTTTGTAATTCTGATGGGCGGGTTTCTTATGACTACTACCATCATGCTGGCCTTCGCACCTATTGTGCTTTATTTTCAACTATCAGGAGACAATTATAATTTTTTACAATTGTTGCATGTATTTGTTTTTATGTTTGCCGGTTTTTTTGGTATGAGAGTAGTGCTGGAGTCACTGAAAGGAGCTTTTGAAGGTACCAAAGTTTATCCCAAGATTGGGCTTTCCGTATTCAGAATATGGGTGGTTATTTTTGCCTTTGTTGGCATACAATTGTCCTGGAACCTAAGACCTTTTTTAGGCAGTAAGGATATGCCCTTTCAATTATTCAGAGAATCTACCAGAGGGAATTTTTATTCCACAACTTTAGGCTCAATTGGTAAATTACTAGGTGTTCAAAAAAATGAGCAGAAAAAAGATGAACGTAAACAAGTGCCTGAAATTGAACCTATCAATGGAGATAACAAGGAGAAAAAACCGGATGAAAAGGACCATAATGAAACTGCTCTGAATGAATTGGATGATGCTAATTCAAAAGGGGAGGAGATTATTGTTAAGCAAAATGACTAATCAAATCCAATGTTAGATTTTTGTATTGATGATGATTAATATTGAGCCATGAACGACATTATGACCATTGAGGAGGTGGCTAGATATCTGAAAATGAAACCTCAAACTATTTATACCTGGGCGCAAAACGGAAAAATCCCGGCTGCCAAGATAGGGAAGGAATGGAGGTTTAAGAGAGCCATTATCGATGAATGGTTCAATCAACACATAGATGAAAAATTCCAACCCATTGTTCAAAAGCTGCAAGATAAAAACGATAAAATGAAATAAACCTGATTTAGTATTATATAATAAATAGTCTGGCCTTAGTCTGATTATCATAAACAGAAACTAAAAAATTGTGAATTTATCCGGTCTTCCCGGGCAATGTTAATGTGAAAGTGCTTCCTTCTCCAGGTGTAGAATCCAAGGTAATCTTCCCATTAAGTTTTTCTACAAGAATTTTTATAATGGCTAATCCAAGTCCTGTGGAAGATTCTCCACCGGTTGGTTTGGCACTTAGTTGCTGGAATTTTTTAAATAGCAGCCTTTTGTCTTCATCAGTGAACCCAGGGCCCTCATCTTTGATTGAAATAAATAATTCATTTTCAGTATACTTCCCTGCTTTCAGAACAACGGTGGTTTTGTTCTTTGAAAATTTAAGAGCATTGGAGATCAAATTATCCATTATGCGAAGCAGATAATTTTCGTTGGTCTCCAGGGTTAAAATTTCATGATCGTCAATCGTGCTTGCTAATTTTATTTCTTTGTTGGAAGCTTGGAGTTGATATGCTTTGCTCAGTTGATCCAGTATGTCACCAAGATTCAATTCTTTGACTTCCAATTCCTGATCATCACTTTCAATAGTATTGATATCCAATAAGTTTTTTATGAGTTTTTCTCCTGAGTCTGATACTTTCTCAATCATGCCCAAACATTCCTGCACTTCCGCATTTGGTTCGCTCAGGGTTTGTACGATATTAAGGAGTCCTCTGATTTTATTAAATGGCGCTTTTAAGTCATGTGCCACCACATTCATAAGGTTGTCTTTTTCGGAATTGAGTTGGGCTAATGTTTCATTCTTCTCTTTTAACATCATATTCTGCTCGGCGATCTTCTCCTTTTGCATGCTAATCTGTTTCGTTCTTTCCGTTACCTCATCTTGCAATTCGGCGTAGGTATGTGTGAATCGTTTGCCGATTACAATAATTTGAAAGATTAATAAAGCTGCAAAAGCTATTGGTACCATTTCGTGTTGGTTGGTAATATCAATTCCAAATTCATCAAGCGCATCATTGATTGAGGCTATGATCATGATAACAATACCAACTAGTTGAATATTGGCTTCCCGCCGTTTTGAAAGGAATGCTCTTATCAACACATAAATGATATAAGCACCACACAAGAGTATAACTGCTTGAAATGGAAAAATAGTCGGTGAAAAAAGTTTTACGGGTGTTAACAATACAAACAAGCAATAAAGTGAGATGATTATCCCGAAAATTCTGGTTATCTTAAGCGATGTTTCCTGAGGATAAAGAGATTTAATATAATAAAGCCCCACCGCTGCCAGCATGTAAGTGGAAATATAATATAAAGTACTTTGCCATTTGAAATTCAATATTCCATTTTTTAGAAATTCATAAATAAAGTGATTTCCAAAAACCGAAAGTTTTACGATGATGAGCAGACAAATGATGCCAAAGTACAGTAATGACAAAAAATCTTTTCGGCTTGAATAAAGCAAGAAATGGTATAAACCAATGACAAAAACACAACCTATCCAAAATATGTTCAACGCGCCATTGGTCTGCTTTTGTTGGTTGAGGAGATTATAATCTCCTATTTTGATAGGCTCAATAATTCCGCTATTGAATAAACTGTAGTTGGAGATTTGTATCACAACGTCAAGTTTACTGGATGGCTCCAGCAGTACAAGTTTTTCAAGTATCAGGTTTTTGTAGTTTTCTTTTCCCAGTGAACCTCTTTCTCCAACAAGATTTCCATTGACCCACGTTTTATTTGCACACCATATTTTTGGTATGAACAGCCCCAGATTGGTTGTCCTTTTTTTTAGGTCTAACCTGTACCGGAAGGTTGCATCACCATGGGCTGGAAATGTATTTCCATTTAAATCTGAAAAGGTTGTCCAGGAATCGGGTAGTTTTACGTGGTAAGGATTTATCTCTGTATGATCAATCTCTTCGGGGTCAAGAAGTTTTCCCCAGTAGAATTCCCAATTGTCGTTTAGTTGATAGATACCAATCAACTTATCATCTGAGTAGGACATTTCAATTTCATCAATCTCCGGTTGTGAAATACAAGCGTTAAACAGGAAAATACAACATATTACTGCACCCAGAGCTAATCCGGATTTATGATTGAAAATTTGCCATCCCCAAAGCATGCGGCCCATAATTATCATAAAACATTCAATTATTAATGCTCATCCTTTCGAAATGCTGCGATGAAATGAGATTACCTCCCGGAAGTAGTGATAATTGATACATAAAGTAAAAAATTTTTGCATCAATTTCACTTCTTATTTCTCAAGAGTTGAAATAACCTAATTATGCGTCAATTTCAGTGAAATATTGGAATGAATAAATGGCTCTTCAGGACTGACAATACATGGGTAACAAGAGAGAGCATTATGGCCGACTTATAATTTTACGATCATTATTACTTCAACTCTTCAAGTGCTGATTTTGCCTTATGATCGATGCTTGACTTATATTCATGGTCATTATAATCCAATGCTTTTTGAAAATAAAAAATGGCCAACCCTCTATGATCTTTTGATTTATAAATATGTCCAAGTTGTAAACAGGCGTTGGGAGCAAAATACCAGGGTGAATTTTCGGAATCCTGGATTGTTTTCTTGTACAATTCTATTGCCACGTCCTGTTGGTTCTGTTTGTGAAATAGCCTTGCTTTTCTATAAATGAACTCCACCTGATCCTTGGGATTGTTGAATTTTCCAGCTTCACCTTCATGCATCAGTTGTATGGCTTTTGCGAAGTACCCACCATCCGTTGCCAATCTCAATTTCATTAACAATCGATTTGGATACTCGTTCCGCTTCAAAAGTTTATTGGCGTACTTATCAGCATCTGAGATGATCTCTCCTTTTTCCTTAGCCAGATCAAATTTATCAAGAGCCAACTGATCTTCATGATTGAGCCAATGGCATAGAAAAATTTTAAAATAGGCAGCCTTGATATAATTGTTCCCCTGGTAGCGCTCGATAAACTGGTTATAGTGCAATAGTGCTTGATCATAATTGCCTGACTGAAGATGGATTTCTGCTCTCAAATAATCAAGAAAATAAAAGTCCAGGTATCCTTTTTGAAGTGTTTCAGCTTGACGCAATGATGTGAGCGCTTTTTCACTTTGTGCATGTTTCATTAAAATGGCGCTGTAAAAATATTTAACCAGCAGATTGTCTGGATGATCTCGAAAGATCTTTTCGAAATTTTTCGATTCGTCTTCCTGCAACAAATGAACAGCGACCATATTGGCAATAAGCGAAGCCTCCAATTGAAATATATTCTGATGCTCTTGAAGTTTTGAAAGGGTAGTCAGACCTTCCGGTACAGATCCCTTTAAACCAAACAAACCTAGTATCCATCGATATTTGCTTGGAATGGACCCCACAATAATCTGAACAGTACCATAAGTCTTGTTGTTGAGCAAAAAGTCAGGAAACCTGGATCGATTCTCCTCAATTAACTTGTTTACAGATAGGATATTCCATCCGGCATTCAGTTCATCACCAAATCGCATTTTTACGAAAGCCCATTGCAATTTTATTTCTGCTAAACCGAATAGTTTAAATGGATCTGAATCCGGTTTTTCCCTTATTTTATTTAACCTTTCTTTTTCTAATTGTTCATATTTGGAATACTGTGTTGGATCACCAGTTACCAAAATTTCAATAACATCAGCCAGGTTTTGTGAGAAGAGATAAGCAACATGTTCTTTTTCTTGATCAGAAATATTGGAAAGCATTTCCCTTCCTGTGTCAAGTTTGAGTTTCAAAATTTCATGGTAGGCCTTTTCAATAGCAAGAGGAAAATTTTCTTGAGCTAATAAAGGATTTGGAAGGTAATGGAGCACAAGAATTACAAAAATAAAAAAAGGATGCACTATGATGTACATCCCTTTTGTTATATTCTTCTTGAACTTCTTAAAAGTCAAATGATGTCAATTTGTATTTATTTGGCTTTTCTTGTTCTCTTTGGTTTCTTTTCCTCAACCATCGACTCGAGATCAACATCTGCTAAAATCCTCCCACAATGCTCACAGACGATAATTTTCTTTTTCTCCCTTATATCAGCTTGTCTTTGCGGAGGAACAATGTTGAAACACCCACCACAAGCACCTCTTTTAACAGATACTACTGCCAGACCATTTCTTGCATTGTCTCTGATCTTATTGTAGGAGTTCAATAATCTATCTTCAATATTCTTTGATGCCTTTTCTCTGGCATTGGCTATTTTTTGTTCTTCTTCCTCACTTTCAGAAACGATTGTGTCAAGTTCCTTCTTTTTACTATCAAGGTCCCTGTTTCTTTCATTCATTATTTCTTCAGTGGCAGCAATCTCTTCCTTCTTCCCTTCTATTTTGACATATGATTCTTTGATCCTTTTTTCACTGATTTGAATTTCCAATTGCTGGAGTTCCATTTCCTTACTAATCGCATCATATTCCCTATTATTACGAACATTCATTTGCTGATCAGTATATTTTTGAATGAGTTTTTCGGAATCCTTGATAGCATTTTTATTGTTATCAATCTCCTTTTCAAGATCTTCAAGCTCCTGCGTAAATTTGCTCATCCTGGTTTCATAGCCAGCAATTTCGTCCTCAAGATCACCTACTTCTTCAGGCAATGCTCCCCGAACCTTTTTCAGCTCGTCTGATTTTGAATCAAGTTCCTGAAGTTTTAGCAGAGATTCCAGTTTTTTTGCAACGGTGCTTTCCATGTATCAAAAATAACTAATAGGGTTTGTAACACATTCTGTCAAATAAAGTGCAATATTAGTGAATTTTTTATTTAATAATTCATAAATGAGATCTTTTGTAAAAACTTCACTTTCATAATGACCGATATCCAATATTAAAATTTGGTTATCCGCGTCGAAGAATTCATGGTATTTAAAATCAGCTGTTATAAATACGTCTGCATTTTTAGCCATAGCGGTTTTGAGCAAGAAACTACCTGATCCTCCACATATGGCTACTTTTTGTACAGGTTTATTTAGCAATGCAGTATGGCGAATGCAATTGAGCATCATTTTCTCTTTCAGATAAGAGAGAAAACCAGTTTCCTGCATTGATTCAGGCAAATTGCCAATCATTCCTGAACCGATCTCCTGGTTCTTATTGCTTAAGGTTTGAATATAATGCGCTACCTCCTCGTAGGGATGTGCCTGCTTCAGGGCATTCAGTATACGGGTTTCCAGGAAAGTAGGAAATATGACCTCGATCCTGTCCTCTTGTACTTCCTCCAATTGGTTTCTTTCTCCTATACTTGGGTTAGCGGATTCATTAGGTTTGAAAGCGCCTGTGCCGGTCACTCTAAAGCTGCATTTTTCATAGTTCCCAATATTTCCGGCACCGGCTTTGCTCAATGCTTCAAGAACATCGTCAGTGTTTGTTTTGGGTACAAATGAAACTAGCTTACTTAAAGTATCTTTTTTTGAATTCAATATTTTGACATTCTCAAGACCAATTTTTTCAGCGATTTTTCGGTTTACACCGGTATGGACATTATCCAGATTTGTGTGAATGGCATAAATAGCAATATCATTCTTAATAGCAAAAATGATCGTTCTTTCTACATAGTTAGAACCGTTAACTTTTTTCAGGCCTCTGAAAATAATTGGATGGTGCGCAATAACAAGATTACAACCCTTTCGAACAGCTTCTTGGAGAACGTCCTCGGTAGAATCCAAACAGATCATAACACCACTCACTGTTTGTTGCAAATCTCCGGTTATAAGACCAGCATTGTCATAACTTTCCTGGTAACTAAGCGGTGCTATATTTTCCAAATACTGGATTACATCTTTTATTTTAATCATATTTGACGAAATTTGCAGGCCCGAATTCTTGTGAAGCAAATTTATATAAAATTACTTGTAACCTTTTAAATAGATGTATCTTATCCGGATCCTGCTTTCACCTATCTCTTTTATTTATTATGCATTGACCCGTTTTAGAAATCATCTGTATAATATTGGTTACAGAAGATCTTTCAAGTTTGATACTCTTGTTATTAACGTGGGCAATTTAACTGTTGGGGGTACCGGTAAAACCCCAATGATTGAATACCTAATAAGACTGCTTAGAAAAGATGTTAGATTGGCGACCTTAAGCAGGGGATATGGAAGGAAAACCAAGGGGTTTAGAATCGCTAATGATCATGATAGCGCTAGGACCATTGGAGATGAACCATACCAGATTTACTTAAAATTTAAACATGAGATCTGTGTATCTGTTGGAGAAGAGAGAGCGTTGGCAATTCCGGAAATTCTTTTTCAGAATAAAGAAACGCAAGTGATTTTGATGGACGATGCTTATCAACATAGGAGCGTCGTTCCCGATTTCAACATTCTCTTGTCTGATTACAACAGACCATTTTATAATGATTGGGTTATGCCTTCCGGGAGACTGAGAGAGCCTCGTAGAGGTGCCGGTCGAGCAGACATGATCATTATAACAAAATGTCCTGAGGATTTAACTCAGTATGATATGGATGACATAATCAAAAAAATAGGTCCATATAAACGAAAGGATTCAGAGGTTTTTTTCACCGGAACAAAATATAGCCAACCAAAAAAAATATTTGAAGATGCTAAACACATATTTTCAGATAATGTTATACTTTTTTCCGGAATTGCCCGGGACAAGCCATTGGTCGACTATGTTCAAGAAAACTTTAATTTAATCACCACATTGACATTCAGTGATCACCACAATTATTCAAAAGCCGATATCGTTAAGATTCGAAATCGCTTTGAAGAAATTCAACAACCTGAAAGGTCGATTTTGACAACAGAGAAAGATATGGTGAAATTGTTGAATATGGATTTGAGATCGCAGTTAATCGATTTACCTTTGTATTACCTTCCTATTGAAAGTTACTTCCTGAAAAATGGCCACGTTTTTGATAACAAAATCAAGAAAATCGTAAAACAAAGTTTAAACTGAATTAACTATTTTTGGACGTGCATTATAAGAAGGTAATTTTTCAGTTGATTCTGTTTCTGGGGGTATCGGTGACGGACCTGCTCGCACAATTCCCAACCGATTTTAGCAACAGGACTACATCTGATACAACAAAATTTGAGAGAAAGGAGCATGAGGAGTCAGTTTATGGTCCGAATACAACTCATTTTGTCTTAGAAAAAGACGTAAAATACAATCTTCCTAAATATTATAGCTTAGATACTTTGCCGGATAATTTCCAACGTTTCAATTTCGTAGATCGCAACAATTATATGATGCAGGATCTGGGTAATATGGGGACTGCTATAAGGCCCATTTTTTATGAGATCCCCAAAGTTATTGGGCAGACTTCCGGTTTCTATGTATATGACCTTTATTTTAGAGACCCTGATGAGATTAAATATTTTGATACTAAATCTCCTTTTTCAAGTATAAGAATCGTATTTGGAGGTGAAGGCAGATCATTGGTAGAGGTTCCCTATAGTAGAAATATCAATCCAAATTGGAATATTGGTTTTGATGTGACCGCTATAAATACGGATAAGCAGATTAACTCTTCCGGTGAAGGTGATAGAAATGTAGTTTCCTATGCATACGATTTTTATACAAGATTCAGAACGAAAGATCAGAAATATCAACTGTTAGCGAATTTCTCTCGATTAAGTCATAGAGTGGTGGAATCTGGGGGTATTGTCCCGCCTGAAATAGATCCATCTTCCAATCTATTTGGTTATAATACTGATGCAAAAATTTGGTTGCAAAATGCGCAGAGTGAACAGGTACTTCAGAGCTACCATATTTATCATCAATACAAGTTTTCGGATAAGATCCAATTCTATCATACGCTGGACAGAAGTAATTCCTTGCATAGGTTCACTGATACTGAGCTTTCGTCGGAAAGTAGCTTTTTCGATCAATTTTTGATTTCTACTTCCGAAACCCAGGACAAGTCAAAGTTTCGGGTTTTTGAAAATGAAGTAGGTTTTAAAGGGGATGTAGAAAATATCTTTTACAGCTTCTATGTGAAAAGAAGATCTGTGAAATTTATTCATAAATATCTGGATCCCATAGGTTTCAATCATGAAGATTACGGTGGATTTAACATTAGATATAAACTCTTGGATTCAACAAATTTCAAGTTTGCTGGAGAATATTTGTTAGGTGGAAACTATAGAGTTTCAGCTTCTTTAGAACATCAGAAATTTGGTGTTTCAGCTGCCAGCGCCAAGTACCTGCCATCCTTTCTATCCCAACAATATTTTGGAAACCACTATGAATGGAACAATAATTTTTCCTCAAGTCTGGCTAATCAACTTAAGGCATTCTTGAAATTTGATCTGGGCACCCTTTCCCTGCGGCCAAATGTTGCACTTTCAACTGTTGATAAGCATATCTATTTCAATCAACAGAAATTGCCTGAGCAAGCATCAGGCAGTGCTTCTATCATTTCTCCAGGATTGGATATCCATTATAACTTCCTGAAAAATCTTCATCTCAAGACCAACTTTGTTTATACCAAACTTTCCGGAAATGCAGCGGATAAGTTTCGTATCCCGGAGATATTTGTGAATACCAAGTTTTACTATGAAAATAATTTATTCAAAAAGGTAATGCTGGCACAATTCGGGTTGGATATTCACTGGCAATCCAATTATTTTGCTATGGATTATGATCCGATCACGCAGCAGTTTTTCTTACAAGATACCTTTGAGGTATCCTCTTACCCTCTGATTGATCTTTATATGAGCTTCAAAGTGAAAAGATTCAGGGGTTTTCTTAAGATGACAAATGTTGGGCAGGGATTAACCGCTGACGGATATTTTACAACACCTTACTATACTGGACAACCTAGAACTTTTGATTTTGGAATTAACTGGTTGTTTTTTGATTAAACATGGACAAAAATATATTAGGGTTAAAATTACCTACCGACCCAAGATGGGTTAACATTGCAGAAAAATCTATCGATGAAATTCTTATTGATCATGCCTATTGTGAGCAAAAGGCTGCTTCATCCTGTATTTCACTAATTGTTCAATTCCCCGAAAGGGAGAAACTGGTGGAAATGCTTACTCCGGTCGTTGCAGAAGAATGGAACCATTTTGAGCGAGTGCTGGAACAGTTAAAAAAGAGAGGATATTCATTGGGTAAGCAAAGAACGGATGAATATGTGAAACGCTTAAATGCCAGCATTCAAAAGGGAGGAAGTAGGGAAACGCAATTGATGGAGAAATTACTTGTAAATGCCCTAATAGAGGCCAGGAGCTGCGAACGATTCAGGTTGCTATGGAAAAATATTGCCGATGAAGAATTGCAGCACTTTTATTATGAACTTATGGTTTCCGAAGCAGGACATTACAAGAATTTTTTGCAATTGGCCAAGGAGTATATGCCGGAGGATGTGGTTATGAAACGCTGGGAAGAATTTCTGGAAATCGAAGCTGAAATCATACAAAATCTGGAAGTAAGAGGAGACAGGATGCATTAAAGCATTGCTATTAACTGAAAACTTTTTGATGAAACACCTATGAAATCTATCTGTGTTTTTTGTGGATCCAGTTTTGGAAATCGGAAGATCTATAAAGAAACATCACGTGAACTGGGTAAAATCCTTGCAGAAAATAATATCAGACTGGTTTATGGTGGAGGAAATGTTGGTCTCATGGGAGCTATCGCAGATAGTGTCCTAAATGAAGGAGGAGAGGTTGTTGGTGTAATACCGCAGTCATTGGTTAATAGAGAAAAAGCACATGATGGATTAACGCAAATCCATGTCGTGAAAACCATGCATGAAAGAAAAGATTTGATGTATAAATTGTCAGATGCTTTTATAGCTATGCCTGGGGGTTTTGGAACCCTTGATGAATTTTGCGAAATTTTTACATGGTTTCAATTGGGAATTCATAAAAAGAAGATTGGCTTTTTAAACATAGAGGGATATTTTGATCACCTTCTTGAGCACTTTGTACGATCAGTTGAAGAAGGTTTTGTAGATCAGACATTATACAACGAGATAAAAATTGAATGCACCCCGGAAAATATAGTTTGGGCTATCCTTAATAATCAGTAAAAATTTTCTTTAAGTGTGAATATTTTTTCCGATCTAATCGTTTAATATGCATAAAGCAAATTTGGCATATTTCTTTTTTGTCACTGATTTGCTAAATTTAGATGATTATAAATATCACTGAGATGAGGAAGAATTATTCAATACTTGTAGCATTTTTAGTATTTTCATGTGTGTTCGTTGTTTCCTGTAGTGATTCAGAGCCTACCAATCTTGGCGAGTTTACGGGCAACGAAGTGACCTACCAGCTATTTTCAGCATCTGATTATAATATAGCAGGCCATATAATTTTCAAACAAAAAACAGATAATGGTATTCAGGCGGAGGTTTCTCTACAAAATACAC
Source organism: Splendidivirga corallicola (assembly GCA_030442035.1). Lineage (GTDB taxonomy): Bacteria > Bacteroidota > Bacteroidia > Cytophagales > Cyclobacteriaceae > Splendidivirga > Splendidivirga corallicola. Next base: position 884,569 of record JAUJEA010000001.1, on the reverse strand, counting down.
AGGACGGTGCTCTGCATCCCTTGCACCTCCATTATGGGGCCATCGGTAATGATGGGGATTTAGCACTTTTACTTGAGCCTATAAAAGGTTTAAGCGGTAAAAGTACCACTGTATTTAGTATTCTTGGCGATGAGAGCAAATTTACCTATGATGATCTGTTGAACTTTGATGGCAGCGTTAAAGTCCATTTGGACGATGGCCTGAATAGAGATGTCGTACTTGCCGGTGGTAACATCGGAAAGAATAATTTAAATAGCACCAGCATCAAAGCTTGCACTGATTTCACAGACGGGATCTGATAACACTTCTAAGTTTTTTGCTTCTTCTTCTTGGCAGCAGGGAAAAGTATGTTGTTAAGAATAAGTCTATATCCCGGTGAGTTTGGATGAAGATTTAAATCCGTTGGTTTGTCACCAACCTGATGTATATAGTCCTCAGGATCATGCCCTCCATAGAAAGTCCAAAATCCCTTACCAAATATTCCATGGATGTATCTTACCTCATTAGCAGATTTTGTGTCTCCCATAATGACAACATCCTTTTTAACCAGGTGTTTCTTAAATGCGGTGGTTTGTCCCATAAAACCTTTGATAATCCTGGTATGATTTTGAGTTAACATGGTAGGTATGGGATCCCATTTAGCTGAAAATTCGAATAAATTAAAGTAATCATTCCTTTCTCTCAATTTTCTTTCTTGCATCTGGTTATCTATGTTGGAATACTCATAAACCCTTGGATTGAGTTTCAATTTAAAATTGGTAAAGGCTAAAGTATTTTCATAGTTCAGCTTATTTTGAGCATCAATATCCATAGGATCTCCATCATATATATTGTCACAAATATCTACCCCATCTGCAGACAATGCAATGTCGTAAGTGTCAGTAGCTGAGCACATAGCAAACAAAAATCCTCCTTGCGTGACAAATACCCTTATTTTTTTTACCACCGCCAGTTTTAACTGAGAAACCTTAGTAAAACCGTATTTGGCTGCAATTGATTCAGCCTCCTTTTTTTGTTGTATGAACCAGGGTTGATTCATATTATAAGTGAACTTTCCAAATTGTCCGGTAAAGTCTTCGTGATGCAGGTGCAGCCAGTCATAAAGCAATAGCTTATCACTCAACACTTCATCATCAAAAACAACATCGTAGGGTATTTCAGCATAGGTGAGCGCCAAAGTAACAGCATCATCCCAAGGCTGTTTACTTTTGGGAGAATATACTGCGATTCTTGGAAACTTCTCCAATTTCATCACATCAGTATTCGAAGAAGGGCTGGATATTTCTTTGATGATCTGGCTTGATCGGGCATCAGAAATCACTTCATAGCTAATCCCTCTAATGATCAGTTCATTTTCAAATTTTTGATAATATTTCATCATAAAACTACCGCCACGATAGTTCAGTAGCCAATCCACTTCAACATCGTTTTGCAATACCCAATAAGCTAACCCATAAGCCTTCAAATGGTTCGCCTGATTTTCATCCATCGGAACAAAAATATAAGAGGCATTGACTTTCAATGTCAATGAAAAAAGAATTGCAGCAATAATATGTTTAACCCTTTTCATGATTTCACTGATTTATTTTTTCAGTTGAAAATCCGGAAATGTGGTGTTTATGTTTTCTGTTTCTTCTTCTTGGCAGCAGGAAATAAGATATTATTCAATATAAGTCTGTATCCAGGTGAATTCGGATGTAGATTCAGATCTGTTGGATCTTCACTTACGAAATGCTGATAATCCTCAGGATCATGCCCTCCGTAAAAGGTCCAGAATCCTTTACCAAAAACGCCATGAATATACCTTGCTTCATTAATTGATTTCGTTTCACCCATGATCACCACATCCGGTTTTACTAACCTTTTCTTAAATGCGGTGGTTTGTCCCATAAAACCTTTGATAATTCTGGTGTGGTTTTGTGTAAGCATAGTCGGAATAGGATCCCATTTGGCGGAAAACTCAAACAAGGTGAAATAATCATTTTTTTCAGTAAGTCTTCTTTCCCTTTGTTGATTGTCTATATTGGAATATTCATACACGGTAGGACTTCTTTCTAAAGTGAAGTTCTGGAAAGCAAAGGTTTTGGTAAAATCCAATCTTTTTTGAGCATCGGGATCAGGTGGATCGCCGTCGAACATAAAATCGCAAATATCTACTCCATCAGCTGATAGAGCGATATCGTAGGTATCGGTAGCGGAGCACATAGCAAAGAGGAAACCTCCGCCAACTACAAAATCTCTTATTCTCTTTACAACCGCCAGCTTTAGATCCGAAACTTTCCTAAAACCATGTTTTCTGGCTGAAGCCTCATAATCGTTCTGCTGCTTAATGTACCATGGTGCATTTCGATAAGCATAGTAGAACTTTCCATATTGACCGGTAAAATCCTCATGATGCAAATGCAACCAATCATATTTTGGAAGCTCATCATTCATAAGCTCGTCATCGAAGATAACATCATAAGGTATTTCGGCATAGGTGAGTGCTAACGTAACGGCATCATCCCAGGGTTGTTTACTTTTTGGGGAATAAACAGCGATTTTGGGGAATTTTTCCAATCTCATAATATCCGTGTTGGATGAAGGACTTGAGATAGCGCTGATAATTTGTGATGCGTGTGCATCTGAAATTACTTCATAGCTGACCCCCCTGATGATCAGCTCATTTTCAAATTTTTGATAATATTTACATTTGAAACTGCCCCCTCTATAATTAAGCAGCCAATCTACCTCAATATCGTTTTGCAAAATCCAATAAGCTATTCCATATGCCTTGAGATGGTTGGACTGTGTTTCATCCATTGGAATCAGGATCTCGGAAGCTTTGGAAAAGAAAGGAAATATCAAAAAAAATCCCAAAATGATCAAACTGCGCATATTCACCTGTAGTTTAAAACCGATCGTGTAAATTCTAACGAAATTTATATAAAAGTTCTTACGATTTCTTCTATTTAAAGTTAATTTAAAAATCGAAAGAATAAATATCGAGTTTGGGGTATTTTAATACATTACCATGAATTATGTAGAAAACGTTAAGGAGGCACTAAGGGCGGTTAAGGCAAATTTATTGAGAACGGTACTCACCGCCATGATCATCGCTTTGGGTCTTACAGCCCTTGTTGGGATCTTATCGGCAATTGATGGAGCTAAGGCTTCAATAAATAACAGTTTAGCCAGTTTTGGAGCTAATTCGTTCGATATACGAGATATTAGCCGGAGGGGTAGAAGAAATCAGGGGAGAGCGCAAAAAGTATATCCTCCAATCAAGTACAAGGAAATGAAGAAGTTCAAAGAACTTTATAATTACCCTGCCACCATAAGTATTTCAGCTCGGATTACGCAGATAGCTGAAATAAAACACCTTTCAAAAAAAACTAATCCAAACGTTAGCATCTACGGAGCTGATGGAAATTATTTAGTTACCCAAGGCTATGATCTGGCTGATGGCAGGAACTTTTCCGATATGGAAGTTAAGAATGGTGTGCAGGTGGCTATTATAGGACATGACGTAAAAGAATCACTGTTTGAAAATAATCAAGATCCTGTTAATCAGGATATTACTTGTTATGGTAAAAAATTCAAGGTGGTTGGTGTTTTGGAGAAAAGAGGCGGAATGGGAGGAGGAAGTGGAGGAGATCGCCAGGTAATTGTTCCAATGGAAACGGGTAATGTAATGGCTGCCGGCCGTAGATTGTATTACAGGCTCAAGGCTTCTGTTGAAAGACCTGAAGAAATGGATTTTGCTATCGGTGAGGCCACAGGTCTAATGAGAGCTGTCAGGAGGGATCCTATTGGCCAACCTGAATCTTTTGAAATTGGTAAAAGTGAATCTATTGCTGAAACGCTGGATAACATAGCAGGATATTTCAGAATTGGTGGATTTGTAATTGTTTCCATAGTTCTGCTCGGAGCTTGTATCGGATTGATGAACATTATGATGGTTTCCGTGACTGAAAGGACCAGGGAAATTGGTGTTAGGAAAGCATTGGGTGCTACACCATTAAAAATCAGGCAACAATTTTTAATTGAAGCTATTGTTATTTGCCTCTTAGGTGGTGTTGTGGGTATCATTTTAGGAGTAGCCATTGGTAATTTAGTGGCTAACTTTATAAAGTCAGGAACCTTTATTGTACCTTGGCTATGGATGTTTGTCGGAGTGATTGTTTGTATAGCAGTAGGACTTATCTCAGGATATGTCCCCGCTTTTAAGGCTTCCAAATTGGATCCTATTGAATCACTTCGATTCGAATAACCGAACCTATTTTACAGATTTTAATATTTCCTAATTCCTCAATAACATCATTTCTTTTATGATTTTATTGAGGTTTTTTTTTCTTATATTAAGCAGTCACGAGATATTTTCTTAAATTTTACTCAAAAAATTCAAATCAATTGGCGTTAATTTATTTTAAAAAAGGATGCCATTCCTTTCCAGCAAAATGATAGGATTTAATAATTTTATTTATTGAAAGATGATTGTGGTTTTAGGAACTGTCAACATTCTATTCTGGAATTACCTCTGGATGAGACGGATGCCTGTTCCGATTTGATGAGAAAGGATTGAAATTAATGTCGAGACATCAGCGACTTAGAATTTTAAACATATGAAAACGGAATTTTATAATCCAAGCAGTTTGGAAGTAGAGTTTGCACATGCATTGAAAGAACTCAAAGGAGAGATTGAACAACATTTGTCTGCTTATACAATCACGGAGGTAGAACAGGATATACACGGAGATAACCCAAGACTGGTTTTCCATTTGTTGGATAAAGAGGCAGATCAACATACTGTTGTCATCAAACTTATTCAAAGGCCTGATAATTAATAGTGACGATTTCACCATTATCTGAAAAGGAGATTGCCTACATCACAGATGTTGATTTCTTATTGACCAAATCCACTGTGATAAAAAAGGTTGTTAGAATGTTTTCAGAGATTGAAGAAGAATTAAGAAATCATATTACCAAAAATAATTACAAACTCCCGGAAGGCACACTGTCAAGATCCGGTAAAATTTCGAGAGGAGAAAATTATAAGGGGCTTCCCTATGTAATGCTGGACTATCCCAGGTTATTTTCTGATAATTCTGTTTTTGCCTGTCGTTCCATGTTTTGGTGGGGACATTTTTTCAACTTGACACTTCACATACAAGGCGAGGCCTTGGAGGTTTTACGTCCAACAATATTATCCAGGAAGGAAAGATTGAAAGGAGAGCAACTTTTTATTGGTGTTAATGAAACTACACCATGGGAGCATGATTATGATCCTCAAAACTATTGTTCAGTTGATGATCTGAGTGATAAAGATCTTGAAAGCATTTTAAGGGACAAGTCCTTTGTAAAGCTCAGTGTAAAAACAGATCTTAAAAAATGGTTGGAAGTTCCGGAATTTATTTTGAGTACATTTAAATTTTTTATGAATCTTGTCAATACAGGAGAGTAATAGATTACCCTCCTGCATAGTTTCATTATTGAATGTGAATTTTCTCTACTTTTTCGTAGCCAAATAACTCTTCCAACGAAAGTTCTTTCACAGATCCATATTTTCGTAGTGCACTGAAATCTAATTTATCCCTATTACCCAAAACCATAATATTGTAATTCTGATCCTTTATGTATTTTTCCTGAAAGGCTTTGACATCTTCCAAAGTCATATTTTGAACTTGCTCATAAATATCTTTTCTGACGTCATAGTCCAACTGCTTCCTTTTAGCATTTTCATAATTGAATAGGATAGAAGTTTTAGTAATACGCTCACTCTCAATTTTATTCATAATGGCTTTTTTAGCAGTTTCTAATCCTGTTTTGGATTCTGGTATATTGTTGATAATATCCAAAAGTGCCTCCATCGATTCGGATTGTTTATCGGCCTGGGTACCAACATAAGCCATGTAGCTATCGTGTCCGTCGGCTTTACCAGCTAAACCATAGTTTGCCCAAACTGAATAAGCCAATCCCTGGGCCTCTCTGATTTCCTGAAAGACAGTAGCGCCAAAATACTCATTATACAATCTGCTCACAGGAGCCAAGTTATTGTTAAAAGGTTCTCCTTTGTTGATAAACATAATTTCAGCCTGGACCATATCGTAATCTGTCCAATAGACTTGTGTGTTGTCTACATTTGTTTTGATGTATTCCACTAACTCCGGAGCGGGTTGTAATTGCTCAGGTAATTTGTGGTTTTCATTTAAAATGGTAACCAGTTCATTTTCATCTTTTGGACCATAGTAAAGAATCCTGTGTTCTGTTTTTGTGAATCCTTTAATAATATTTATTAACTCGTCGGGAGTGAGCTCCAACAATGCTTTATTTGAGAGTACGTTGGTAAATGGTGATTCGGATCCGTATTGACCATAACTCATCATACCATTGTAGAGTATGGCAAATTTATCTTTCTTAGCATCTTCTCGTTCCTTTAAGATACCATCTACCAGATTTTTTAAAGCCTCTTCATCAGGTTGAGGACTTTCTAATAGCTCTTCAAAAAGCTGCATGGATTTCTCCATATTTTCGGAAAGCCCGCTGAGTACCACATAGGTTCTATCCTCAGCAGCAAAAACACTGAACGAACAACCAAGTTTGTAAAGTTCTTTCTTGAATTCCTCAGAGGTTAATTTGTCCGTGCCTAAATATTCCAAATACTCGACAGCAATTTTCATTTTAGGATCATTGTTACTGCCAACATCTGATAAATAATACAAACTGAACAGATCATTTTCAGTATTTGATGTATAAAGTACTTCAATATCCTTATTCATTTTAGCCTTTTTTATGTCCTTATCATAATCAACAAAAACAGGTTTTAAAGGCTCAACATCATTTTCTAACAATTCTTTGAAGAAGGGAGATTTTTGTTCAGTGTTAAGGGCAACTTTTGTGATTTCCGGCTTTTCTACCTTTTGGACAGTAGTGTCCTTTCCGGTCCTTTTATAGACTGCCACATAATTATCTTTATAATGCTCATTAGCGAAATCAATGATTTCTTGCTTGGTGATTTTCTTTAAGTCATCAATTTCGGAGATATAATTTTTCCATGGAATGTCATTGGTAAAAGCTGTGACAAGATCACTGGCTCTTGCCCAATTGAATTCAGTTTGCCGTACTTTTGATTTTTTCAGGTCGGTAATGACCGCATCAATTAACCAATCTTCGAATTCCCCTTTTTTGATTAGCTCAATTTGCTCTAGAATTAGATTTTTCACCTCTTTAAGACTTTGTCCGTCTCTCGGTGTGCCATTGAAAGTGTGAATAATATAATCATTTAAATCGTCAACGCTACATCCTGCTTCCAGTACTTTTTGTTTTTGTACCAAGTTCAAATCGATCAAACCAGCTTCACTGTTGTTCAATAACATGTCAATGAGCGTGACCATTTTATAATCATCACTACCCCTGCCATCAAACCGGAACCCAAATGAAATTCTTTCAGCATCAGGACCCAAAACATCTTTTTCTATCGGGGCCGTAATGGGATCTTCCATTACTTTATTCCAGTTGGGCAATTCATTGTTAGGTTTCCAATCCCCAAACGTTTGATCGATAAGTTTAATGGTTTTATCATAATCGATATCCCCGCTCATACAAATAGCGACATTGTTGGGAACATAATATTTTTCGAAATAATTGATAATCTCTGTAATCGAAGGATTTTTTAAATGGTCAATGGTACCTATTACCGTTTGTGTACCATAGGGATGCTTCTGGAATATGGAACTGTAAAGGGTTTCATATGTTTTCCAGTAATCGTTATCAAGAGATCGGTTTTTTTCTTCATAAACGGCCTCGAGTTCTGTATGGAACAATCGATTCACAATGTGTTTAAACCTTTTCCCTTCAATATTCAGGAAATTTTCCAATTGGTTTGCCGGGATGTCATTGATATAAACTGTTCGATCTTCAGTAGTATAGGCATTTGTTCTTTTTGCGCCTATTGCGCTGACTAGCTTATCATATTCGTTTGGAATGGCATATTTCGAAGCCTCATTGGAAACCTGATCAATTAACTTATAATAATCTCTTCTTTCATCCGCATCTTCTAATGTTCTGTAGTGCTCGAACATGGTTTCGATGCTATCTAGTAAAGGTTTTTCTTTAGCCCAATCCAATGTGCCAAAGTCCTGCGTTCCTTTGAACATCATATGTTCTAAATAATGTGCCAATCCGGTGGCTTCGGCAGGATCATTCTTTCCGCCGGCTTTTACCGCAATTAAAGTTTGAATCCTGGGCTCATTTTTATAATCGCTCAAGTAAACTTTTAATCCGTTTTCCAAAGTGTAAATTCGAACCTTCAAAGGATCATTCGTTACATATTCATAAGTATAACCATTACTTTCTGCTTTTTTAGTCTCAAACTTCCCGGTTTCACTTTGTTGATTGTTGCAGGCTGCGGTTATAAATAAGATAGCAACCACAGAAATTTTTAACATGTTTTTCATAGTACTATTCAGGGTTTTGGGTTTATTGCTTTTCAAGTTATTCAATAAAAATTTATAGCTATTATATTGACGAAGATGTACGCCATATGAGAAAAGTTGCATTACTAAACAATAGGAAGGTATACATTTCTTTTGCTGCTTTATGAATAATAAAATTAATCTTTTGTTTAATAACTAAGCCCTGTCCCTATGGCACATTTTATATTTAATGACGGGCCTAACGCTTCTTTGCTTCAATGCAATTTAACAATATACTTTTTTCTTTCCCACCTCTCTGGACTATACATTCTAAAAACTCAAAACCCTAAGTATGTGCCTTTTAATTTTCTGATTGATGTTGACAATTATTATGAAAGACAACTATTGCTTTCAATGATCTCGGATGTTTATTCTTTCAGGAAAGCCATGTTCGGAGGAGTATTAATCTAAGATTACCTCTGCCTTCTTCAATCGGGATTGTATTTCTTTTGCTTTTTCCTTGGTTATTAATGTTCCACTTAAATATAGTTTTTCTAACTTTTTAAGTTGGTAAATCTCGGAAGGAAGCTCTTTTATTTTATTGTCGCTAAGCACTAAAAGCTTTAGATTTTTCATTGCATAAATTTCAGATGGTATAACAGTAATATTATTTCCACCTAAATCCAGCACTTCCAAATTCTTAAGGGTCAATAATTGCTTTGGAAATTTATCTAATCGGTTTTGAGCTAATCCGATAATTTCCAATGATGTCAAATTCGAAAAATTTTCTGGTAAGTTAGTCAGTTGGTTATTTGGTATATACAGTTCTTCAAGTTTTTTTAATTGAGTAATTTCCCTTGGCAAACTTGATAAGTTATTATTTTCCAAATCCAGAAAAACCAAAGACTTTAACTCTTTTATTTGTGGTGAAAGTTCTTTCAACTTCCTGTTAACAAGCGATAATTTTAGAATACTTTTATTTGAAACAACGGCTTCCTCAACAGAAAGAAATTGAGGATTTCTTTTAGGAACAAAATTACCGTCAGAATTTCTCAAGGATCTATCAACACCTCTTGCGATGACAGCTACCTCATCCAGGAGCTTTCCTTCGGGAAGTTCTATTTGTTTTCTATGTTCAGGTAAATCTTCCAAGCCAAAGGTAACTGGAAGAATGTATTTCATGTTTGGCTTTAATTCATCAAATCGCAATATTTTAAAATCGTTTAATACCCGTTTGACTTCAGTACCACAATCGGCTCCAATGTCATTTAAAATTTCAATATTTACGATTTTTTTTGAAGATCTGTCAATTTCAAAAATCGCATAGAGAGTGCCTTCTACTCCAGATTTTCGGGCAGCCAGCGGGTATCGTACTCTAACACGGAGAAAGCTGTGCAAAGGTACCTGACCTATAGAACTATTTGAATCCAATTCAAAAGTGATGGGTATAATCATTCTTACCTTAACAGGAACTCCATCCTGATAACCAGGAATCCAATCTGGACATTCTTTGATAAGACGGACTACCTCTTCATCGCATCCACCTCCTATCCCTTTAACAGCTTGTACCTCTGTTAATTTACCCTTTTCATCAACAACGAATTGTACAAAGACTTTACCTTCTATTCCCAAAGTACGGGCTCTATGTGGATATTGTAAGTTCTTTTGTACATATTGATAAAATGATTTCATCCCACCAATTGGACTGGGTGGGTCCTCTACCATTGCAAATATTTCTTCGTTCTTGATAATATTTAGCTGGAAAAATTGTGGAACGTTAATATTGTTTTGACTAGCAGGAATCCATTCATCAAGACCCAGTAAAGATTGTTTTAAAAAAACTTTTTCAATAATAGGATTTTCCTCGACACTAATCACTTCAAGCTTTCCTGATTCGGCTATAGCAAATTGAACCTTCACTCTAAAAGCGCTATCAACATCTCTGAACTTAGAGGTGCTAAGAATTTTCTCACCTAAATCGGTATAGAATTCCTGCCAACCTCCATTGTATCTGGCAAAATTTGGTTGGATATTTATTCCCTCTTTTTCTAAGATAGAAAATCGTGGTGAATCCGAAAGAAAAGTGTCAAGGTTCAGTGGATTAAGTTTAACATATTTTCTTTCGACCAGGACACTGAAGGCATCTTGTTCTGGTAAGGGGATTTCGCTCGTAGTATAACTGATATGTGCTATGATCAATTTATCACTTTCGGTGATTGGAATAGTAAATTGACCTTTTGAGTCACTCATTACTCTATCGGTGCTTCCTGCTTTTGTTATAGATGCTGCTTTGACCGGTTGCTTTGTTTGACTATCAAGAATGTGAGCTTTAATTATTCTTTCTTGTGAATGACTTAAAACTGGTATAGCTAGCAAAAATAGGGTTAATATAAAATTCAAATGTTTCAATTGATACCGATAACTTGATTTTTATGCTCAAAAATTTCACCAAAATTAGTAGGAATCCGTACACTATTGAAATACCATTCAGAGAAAACAAAGATTGAGGTGTAATGTTTTTTTGAAAAATCAAATTGCACCAAAATATTCTTTAATTGTTCAATTTGTTATCCTACAATCAAGTCAATCAGCTAAGAAAATAATCCAGAACCTTTGGGAATAGCCAACTGGTGCACGGTAATTAACGGTTGCTATGTGTCTAGAGAGATTTTTCAAAACACAAAACTGATACACCAGGGACTGAACCAATCGTGTGGGTTCAAAATCATAAAAAAATATTTCGTTTTAAACGATCTTTAGCACTTAGAGAATACTTCTCAGATGCAAATTCAAAAATTTTTCGTATTGTGTACTCATTTTAATAGTATTCTTTAATTTAAAGTATATAATCCAATTTGCCTTGTATGAAAACGTTGATGTCTTTACTGTTGATATTTTTTTCTTTAAGAATTTCCGCACAGGTTGCGAAAAGCATCGTTTACAATGCTGACAGTTCACTGAGGGCTGAAGGCACCATACAAAACAGCCTTAGGGAAGGAATGTGGAGAGTTTACAGAAAGGATGGAAGTATTTTTCAGGAAGGACCTTTTGAGAATGGAAAAAAACAAGGCATATGGAAGATTCATGATGTACGAGGAACGGTACAATTAGAAATAGAATATAAGCAGGATTTGTTGGACGGTGTTTACAATGAGTTCTATGAAAATAAAAAGCCAAAGGTAGAAACTTTCTTTAAGGATAGCTTGCTACACGGCCCTTACAAAGAGTATTATTCATCAGGTGGCACACGATTAAAAGGTAGACACGAAAATGGAAAACCAGTGGGAAGCTGGAGCCAATATTATAGAATGGGAGTGCTATCCGCACTTACCAGTTACAAAGAAGACTCCGAGGATCATAATGTAAAGAAATTTAATTTATATGGGATATTATTGTCCAATGTAAACTACAGAAGTGGCAAAAAAAATGGACTTTTCGAAGAACATTATCCCAATGGTAATCTCGCAGTGAAAGGAAGATATGCTATGGATAAAAGAGATAGTATTTGGATCGAATACAATGAATATGGGTTGAAATTGTCCGAAACGAATTATGATAATGGTAAAAGAGTGGGAACCTGGAACTATTATTTTGACAACGGACAAACAAGCAAAATACATTTTTATAAAAATGATGAACCTGACAGTACCTGGCGTGAATTTTATTTCAATGGAAGAATGAAATCAATACGGCATTTCAAACTTGGCCTGCCTGATAGTACGTATTTGGAATATCATCCGAACGGTAAAAAAAGTGTAGAAGGTGCTTATAAAACCGGGTTAAGAGAGGGTCTCTGGAAGACTTACTTTCAAAATGGAAGATTTTATTCGTTGGGAAAATATGAGGCAGATTTGGAGGTTGGCAATTGGCGATATTTTGGTGAGTCAGGTATATTGGTTTCGGAAGGTGTTTTCAAAGCAGGAAAGCAGCAGGGGCAATGGTTTGAGTATCATAACAATGGACAGCTTAAGTCCATTGGAAGTTTCATGTTTGGATCCGAAGATGGTACTTGGGGTCTTTTCCATGATAATGGTAAATTAATGCAGGAAGAATTCTGGAAAAAAGGAAAACTTATGAGCGTAGGACCTTACCACACGATTGAAGGTGATACACTTCCGAGAGGTACGTTAAAAGATGGTAATGGCATAAAATTCAGTTACAGTAAAAAGAATGAGCTGTTGATCCAGGCCAACTACAAAAACGGAATGCTTAATGGTACTTGGAAACGATTTTATAATGATGATAAAATTGAAGAGGAGGGAGAAATGCTTAATGGTTTAATGGAGGGAAGTTGGACCTATTACTATAAAAATGGGAAGATCGAATCGGTGGGAAACTATAAGGCCGGTGAAAAGACTGGTTTCTGGAAATACTATACTAAATTCGGAACGCTTATTGATGAAGTGGATCATGACCTAAAGGAGGAAGATTTGGAAGAATAATTTCCAGGCTTCAGACTAATTTTTGATTGATGCCGTTTATTTAGGAATTTGAATTTTAAAAAGTAATCATTGACTAAGGACTTTGAATCTCACATAGAAAACCTGTTCAGGAGATTGTATGCCCCATTGGTAGCCTATGGTAATAAATTTGTTCAAGATCCTGAGATTGCAAAGGAAATAGTTCAGGAGGTATTTGCAAATCTTTGGGAAAAAGGTAATTCACTACAAATTAAAACTTCGGAGGAAGCCTATCTATACACGGCAGTAAGGAATCGATCCATTAACCATTTAAAAGCTCAGGTCCGTAATCTCGATCGTAGTGTAGCACTTATGGATGTACATACCTCGGTTGATGATTTGGAAGTTCAGCATATGGAGTCAATGGAACTGGCCAAGATTATAAAAGCAGCTATCGAAAGCTTATCGCAAAAAACCCAAATAATTTTTACCCTGAGCAGGGAAGAGGAACTAAGCTATAAAGAGATAAGTGAAAAATTGGAAATTTCAATTAAAACCGTCGAATTTCATATTTCCTCAGCACTTAAAACCATTAGATCATTTCTTGAAAAATACTGGTATTTGCCCGTTTTACTCATCGCCACATTGAGATTTTAGAAAAAAGTAAAAAAATATTTAGGGTGGAGCATAGGTTCGTTGTCGTAAGGTTGAATTGTCGAATGGTCCATGGTTGAATGGCCTTGGATAAACCTTATAATTCAATCTTGTAGCAAATTCAAATATCACTAAGTATGAATGTAGAACTTTTGCTGAAGTATATCATTAAAAAGACCACGAACGCTGAAAACCAGCAAATTGAAGCATGGTTAAATGACAGTGAAAAAAATCGTGCCTATTTAAATGAAATAAAAACTGGTTTTGAAAAGGAGAGAGCGATTTCCGGTTATGAAATGGCCGATCATGAAATTGAGGAGGGATGGCAACATGTGAAAGTAAAGGTTCATGAAAGGCAAGCGTTAATCAAATCCAACCAAAAAAGACCAGGCTATTTTTGGTTTACCAGAATTGCAGCCGTACTTATCATAGGTTTGATACTGGGTATTGCTTACCGATTGATCGTTTTAGAAGGGACTTCTGTGGTGTATAAAACGCATCAAACACAGGCTTCTGAAAAACAAGCGGTGACCTTGATGGATGGCACAAAGGTGTGGCTCAACGAAAACAGTACCATTCACTTCCCGGAAATATTTGAGCAGGATCGCCGGCTCGTCAAGTTGGAAGGTGAGGGTTATTTTGAAGTGCAGCGTGATGTAGAAAGACCATTCATCGTTCAACTTGGAGATATAGAAGTAGCAGTATTGGGAACTTCTTTTAATATCAATCAAAATAATCCTGAAAATGTAAAGGTTACTGTTAGCTCCGGAAAAGTAGCTGTATATACTGAGAATAAAAATCAATATGTAGAGCTAGCCAAGGAGGAAATCGGTGTTTACGACAAACAGGGTGATGAACTAAACGAAGGCAAAAACACTGATCTCAATTTCCTATCCTGGAAAACAGGCGTACTTATTTTCAAAAGAGCTTCGATGGGTCAGATCGTAAAAGACCTGGAAAGACATTACAAATTGGAAATAACATGTGCTGCTGAAATACGGCAAAAATTTACTTTTAACGGCACCTTCGACAATCAACCTATAGAAAATGTTCTGGAAGTCTTGGAGGCTGTGTTGGATGTGAATATTGAACATAGGCAAGAGTCAATTCATATCAAATAGCCCTAAAGATCATTACATCATCTAAGCATTATTACAAAAAATGACAATAAAGAGAATTATAATACTATTGATGTGTCTGGTAGCTTCCATAACATGGCTGTTTGCTCAAAATAAGGATGTATTGGACACAACGATCAAGTTAAAAAGAATGAATGGAACCATCCTCGAATTTTTGAACGAGCTTGATGAAATTGGCGGTATCAATTTTTCGTATGATGAGAGCAGTATCCCTGAAAAGAGGGTTAGGTTCAACAAAAAAGAATGGAAACTCAAAGATCTTCTCCAGGAATTGTTCCGGCAGACTGATTTAGAATTCCGCAATATCAACGGTCAAATTATTTTAAAGAAAAGAAAATCATCAAAATCAAAAGTTACTATTAATGGAACGATCAAAAGTGCATCTGACGGAGAGCATTTGTTAGGTGCGGCAATCTATGTGAAAGAGCTAAATATTGGAACTGTAACTAATGCCTACGGGTTTTACTCACTCACTTTACCTTCCGGTGACTATACGCTGGTCTTTTCCTATATAGGTCATAAAAAAACAGAAAGAAATGTAAGCCTGGAAAACGACCTTAAGTTTGATTTGGAACTTGAAACGAGTATCTCCGAGCTGGAAGAAGTGGTCATTCTGGATGGCAAAGAAAAAGAACATGTTGAGAATACCGAAATGAGCCTCCACTCTGTGAAAATCAATCGGATCAAAGCCACTCCTATGCTGGCAGGAGAATCGGATGTTCTTAAAAGTATTCAATATCTGCCGGGCATTCAAAGTGCAAATGAAGGAACTGCAAATTTTTCGGTCAGAGGAGGTTCATATGATCAGAATCTGATTTTGCTGGATGAAGCACCCGTATACAATCCCTCTCATTCGATGGGACTTTTTTCTACCTTCAATGTAGACGCCATTAAAGACATTAAAGTATACAAAGGAGCTATTCCTGTTAAGTATGGCGGGCGCCTCTCTTCTGTGGTGGATATCCGGATGAAAGAAGGTAATGATAAAAAGTTTAGTATCAATGGGGGAGTTGGCCTAATAGGGAGTCGGTTAACGGTAGAAGGACCAATTGGAGAGAAGGTTTCTTACCTGGTATCCGGAAGGTATGGCTATGTGGGGTATGCCGCAAACCAACTCGCTAAATTAGTAGAAGGATTCATCCCTAGAGCTAAAAGCCTTGGAACCGATAGTGAAATTTATTTTTATGACCTTAATGCGAAGGTGAACATTAAACTCAATGAGAATAACAGAGTTTATTTTTCTACTTATACCGGTGACGATCATTTTTTTAATGACATAATTTTTGAGGACAATACACTTGACTGGGGAAATTTAACGGGGACTTTCAGATGGAATCATATATTCAGTCCGAAATTGTTTGGTAACCTCACATTGATCTATAGCAATTTCGATTATGCTTACATCATTAACAATGATGCCCGTGATTTCAAGTGGTCTGCCAACTTCAAACAAAAAGGAATCAAACTTGATTTTGATTTTTACACTTCACCAAAAAGCACGCTTAATTTTGGAATAAATCTGACCGATCATGATTTTATGCCCGGGACAATAGAGCCTCGTAGCAGCAACTCTGTCATTGAGGCATTTTCATTGGATACGAAAAAGGCAATTGAAGCGGGAACTTATATCAGCCATGAATTGAACTTCAACCAAAAACTTTCTTTGAACTACGGCCTAAGACTTTCGACCTTTCATAATATTGGAGCAGGAACAAAATACATCTATGATGATAACCTGATACTGCAAAGTGAGGAGGTGTTTGGAAAGGGGGAAATAATTAATAGCTTTTATGGATTTGAGCCCAGAGCCTCTGTGAGATATCTTCTCAGCGCAGAGGCTTCTTTAAAGGCCTCGTATAATCGCACATATCAATACTTACACCTTGTAAGCAATTCCACTGTTGGGCTTCCAACGGATGTTTGGCTGCCAGTGGATAACAACGTAAAACCCAGGTCGGCCGATCAGATAGCTTTAGGCTATTTCAGAAACCTGAAAGAAAATGAATATGAGGTTTCAGGCGAAGTTTATTATAAGTGGATCAACAATGTCATAGATTATAAAGACAATGCGGATATTTTTTTAAACCAGAATATTGAAACACAAATAAGAACTGGCGAAGGTAAAGCATACGGACTTGAGCTGCTTGTTGAAAAAAATAAAGGCCGGTTAACCGGATGGGCCAGTTACACATTGTCCAAAGTGGAAAGACATGTTCCCGGAGTAAACAATGATAAAACCTATTCACCACGATATGACAGGAGGCATAATTTTTCCTTGGTCACATCTTATCAACTGAATGACAAGTGGCAATTATCGGCTAATTACTCCTTCATATCCGGTTCCGGAATTACGGTGCCCCAGGGAGTATTTAATGCCAATAATCGTCCTTTTAATTATTACTCAGACAGAAATGCTTTTAAGCTCCCCTCATTTCATCAGTTGGATTTAAGTGCCAAACTTAAAGGTAAAAATACGGGTAGGTGGAAAAGTGAATGGATTTTCGGGGTGACCAATGCATACAACAGAAAAAATGTATTTACATTTTATGTTGATCATCAGGAAAATGCCAGAACACGGGTTTTTAAAATGTTTCTGTTTGGCTTAATGCCTTCCATCACATACAATTTTAAATTTTAGATCAATGACAAAATATATTCACTCAGTTTTTACATTTCTAACTATGTTGCTTCTCACAAGTTGCCTGGAAGAAGTAAATGAAAGCTCTTTGACGGGTGACGAGCGGATTGTGATCAATGCTTTAATTACCAATGATGAGGGGCCCTATTTTGTTCGTGTTTCAAAAAGCAGCACCAGGTTACAGGATTTCACAACTGATGAGGCCTTTGGTTTTATCCAGAAAATAGATGATCGCTTTGTATTTGAACCTGTAACCGATGCCATAGTTACCATTCAGGATGATCTGGGAAATATTGATATACTTGAACTCTGGGATGAAACCTATCCCAATGCCGCAGTAGCAGATTCGTGGGCGGAGCTTGGGTTCTATCGCACTACTACTGATCTCAGAGGCGAGCCAGGAAGGACATATACTTTGACCGTTAAATATAACGGACAGGAATATAAGGCTGAAGCATCAATGCCATCTGCTCCGCCAAAAATTGATGAAGTGACCTTTGTTGATAAAATACTGACTTCCGGACAACCTGAGCCATTCAAAATACCAGTTGTTTCTTTTGATGAACCCCAGGATCATAAGAATTACTATATGTTTTTCTTCAGAAACCATGAAGAAAATGTTTTGAGGAATAACCTTTGGACAATGCTCTATGAAGACTTCATAACGTTTGATGATGAATTTTTAAAGCCCCGTGTAGAAAACCTTAACCTCGATAGTGGCATTGAAGTGGGAGAAAGCCTTGATCCTTTATTTTCCGGCCGTGATGTTGAGATCGAAATACACACGCTCAGCAAATCAGCTTTTAAGTATTATGAATCTTTAAAAGAACAAATAAGAAATGATGGTGGTACTTTCAGTCCCGCTCCTGCTTCACCCCCGACAAATATCAGTAATGGAGGACTAGGTTTCTTTAGGGTTTCTGCTGTAAATGAAATAGTTGTCCCTTTTCCGGAAGATTAAACAAATGTAGTTCAATACCAATATTCGTGAGATAATTTTTTGGAATGTATTCAATTGGGTACCCTCCGAGAAAGCATCACACTGTATCACTATTATAAAAGTATATCAAGAGATTTTCAATCTTTCCATAGAAACTAAACTAAAGCGTATAGTGCTATGAAAGATTTCTAATGACAAATACAAAAATGAGAAAAGGAATCAAAGTCGTAGTTTATAATATTTTAATCTTATTGAGTTTTTTGGTCCTTATAAACTGGTTGTCCGGAGTATATATGAGGAAAGTGCTTAAACCGGACAAAGCAGAATTACCGAATTATAAGGATAGAAATGAATATGCGGAGAAGATCTTCACAGATTTTCGAAACGCTGAAAATATTTACAAACCGTTTGTTGGTTGGACAAATAAACCCTATCAGGGACCTACCTTAACGATCAATGACGTCGGTGATCGGATTCATGTTCCGAAACAAATTTCCTCATCAATTGATAAAGGAAACATTAGATTTTTTGGAGGTTCCACTATGTGGGGACAAGGGGCAGATGACCAACATACAATTCCCGCTCTTTTTGATGCCTTCCATCCAGGATACAGGATTTACAACCATGGCCAGATAGCCTATACAAGCCGGCAAAGCCTGGCCAGGCTTTGTAATCTTATATACAAAGATGAACCCATCGATAAGGTGGTATTTTATGATGGGGTAAATGAGGTACTCATTTTGTGTAGAAATGAAATGGAACTTCCGTCCCACCTTAAGCTAGTAGATTTTAAGAAAAAGCTTGAAGCAAAATTTCAAAACAAAATTGTGGAAGGATTGAACTACATATTTATGAAAAATACGATTGAGCTTACCGGGAAAATACATGACGGATTTAAAGATAAAAAAGAAATCAACCTGAAATCCTTTGATACCTCTGAATATGGCTATGATTGTTTTTCCAATCCTGAGAAAATGGAAATGGTGGCAGAGGGACTTATAAAATGTTGGGAAATGGCTCACTCATTGGTAACAAGTAAGGGAGGGGATTTCATCGCTGTATTACAACCTGTTTCGTATGTCGGTAATCCAAAAATTGACCATTTAGAGATTGGAAAGATAGGTGCCAATATGGGCAATGAAGCTGAAAGATTGACTTACAGGGTTTTCTATGATTTACTCAAAGCTAAGATCAAAGAAAGGAATTACGACTGGATATATAATTTATCTGACGCTTTTGACCGTGATGAATACATATATGTGGATGCATGCCATGTTTCTGCCAACGGCAATGAAATAATTGCCAGAAGGATCAAAAATATCTTTGAAAAAGACATGTAAAGGCCAAATAAGCGAAGTGTATATATCATCTTTTGTCGAGCAAAAAGGGAATGGATAAAATGAGATACGAAGACAATCCAAAAAGCATCAAATTTTATGTTAAAAGATTTTTACATGCTAATAAGAATTTTTTTAAGGGAAAAAATGTGATTGATTTTCCAGCAGGTAATGGAATAACATCAAGGATCTTAAGGGATATAGGTGCCAATCCTGTACCAATGGATTTATTCCCGGAATATTTTGAAATTGAAGGTATTGACTGTAAAAGAGCAAACATTCTCGACGGACTTCCAATTTCAAACAAGCAAGCCGATGCATTAATTTGTCAGGAAGGCATAGAACACTTCAGTGATCAGTTTGGAGCACTAAAGGAGTTTAACCGAGTCTTAAAGAAGGATGGAATCTTATTGATAACAACACCTAATTACTCTAACCTTCGTGCAAAATTGAGTTACCTATTATCAGAAAGCGAAAGATTCAATTCAATAATGCCTCCAAATGAGCTTGATAGTATTTGGATGTCCGATCAAAAGATTACCAACGAAATATATTTTGGCCACATATTCTTAATAGGAATTCAAAAACTACGAGTTTTAGCCAGACTATCAGGTTTTAAAATAAAAAAGTATCATTTCACAAGAATAAAAGTGACCTCTGTGTTATTGCTACCTCTTTTTTATCCCTTCATTTTAATTTCAAACTGGATTTCTTATAAAAGAAATATGAGGAAACACGGAGATTACAACTATAGTACAAAAAAAATGATATATGGGGAAATATATAAATTATCGATAAACCCCAAAATATTGGTTGGCGGTAACTTAATGGTCGAATTTATTAAGGATCAGGATCATAAAGATGTGGCCAAAGGGTTGAGAAGCAAACACAAGGAATTTGGAATAACTTAGATCGCTTTGCACAGGAAATGTAAATCTTGGCTCTCTAGTACTTTACTTCGAACGTCGATATATTGATCGAAAGGAAGGGTTTGTCCAAAAGAATTCTGAAAATACCCGATAGATGAACGCCTTTTCATTGCACAATTAATCCATCTAAAATCTTTTCTTTGGATTTAAAACTATTTCTGCATTCCATCGTTACTGTCTGGTTGAAACTTTGGTTTCTGTGGAATTTTACCAACGATATTATAAAAGATCAAAAATGCGCATTGAAAATACGGCCCGATTAAGATTTGTGGGAATTTTTGTGAGCATGCTGTTTATTATGGTCTTAAATGCTCAGCTAATTTTTGCTCAGGCCAGAGATAATGTTTGGACGAGGCTTAAAACAGATACCTATTACATGGCAGATGGATTCACTCATGTGATGTCCTCACCGGTAAGGTGGAAAAAGAAAAATTGGCTCACTTTCGCAGGCGTAGCAGCTGGTGCAGTCATTATTTCATTTGTAGATCAACCTTTTGATGATTGGGCTGCTCGAAATAATAATCCTGACAGACGCATGCGTATTGAGCAATTTGCCGATGTAATGGGAAAACCGGGTCCGGCGGTTGTGGTATTTTCACTTTTGTATGGAACCGGTGTAGCCATTGATAATGAATTCCTGCGGGACAGTGGCGTGATCATATTCGGTAGCCTTGCATCCACAGCATTGATACAAACCTTGTCAAAGTCAATTACCGGAAGGGCACGTCCTTCAGCCGGTCTGGGCAATGATGTTTTTAAGCCTTTCAATGGAGAGCCTGCATTTCATTCCTTTCCATCCGGACATATGGTTTCGGCATTAACCATAACTTCAGTCATCGCACAAAGAATCGAGAGCAAACCCATAAAAATTGCTTTGTACACCTTAGGTACTGCCACAGGATTAGCCAGGGTTTATAATCGGGCCCACTGGTTATCCGACATTCTGGTAAGTGGCGCGATGAGCTACTTTGCAGTGAAGACAGTTAATGACAGATACAAAAACAAAAAAGAAGGAATAAAACTTCGTCAAAGGAATGTCTCATCAGTAAAATTTGTACCGCACTTCCGGGGATTTTCTCTTTCCGTCCAATTTTAAATTGCTTTTGAAACCTAAAAAAAGCATTGACCTGGCGCTCATTTCCAATGAGTGCCCATCCACAATTACATTTATAATGTAGCCTATTTGAACTTACGCTTTCTGAAGCCTTCTTGTTATTTACAGATTTCAAAATGTCATTGCAGGTAACTCCTGAATTAAAATGGCCCAATACCGATAATCACATAAGAAAAACAATATCTAATAAGGCCTTATTACCTGAATAGTTTTTTGCAGATGAGTAGGTATAATCTTCAGGTTCATCAACAAAACCGGATTCAATAGGATTATTATGAATATAGTCCAAACAATTTTGCATCCGTTTAGGAGTGATCAATTCAATGGGATGATAGCCATCCTGCCACAGTTTGAAGTATTCGCCCCTTCCAGTTCTCTTTACTTCATACTCAAATTTTTTCAACATCCATACTTTCCTGCTTTCATTGATTTCCTGAATAGATTTTACCAATGCCTTGGAAGTGTATTTTTTGAAATCTCGCATGATATCTGATAAAGAATAGTCTCCATCTGCACTTACAATTAGATGTAGATGGCTAGTCATAATCACATAGGCATAAATAGTTAAACCTTTATTTTCCTGGCAATGCTTCAACGACTGGATGATGATATCGAAATATTCTTTTCTGATGAATACATCTACCCATCCGATAACCGTAGAGGTAATAAAATAAATACCATCAGGATTTCTGGCTTTGTATTTTTTAGACATAGCTGGTTTAGTAATTTAAAATATAAATATAGGGATGTACATTATAAATGCACAAGTAGATAGGCACGCTTTACAAAAGCGCGCAATTATTTTTTAATCTTAAACATCTGGCGCTCATTTCCAATGAGTGTCCATCTACAATCGCATTTCAAATGCAACCCAATTTACTCTTTAGCATTAATATCAAATCGATCCGCAAAAACCAATCGAGGTTGATTTTCTTCCACATTACCGGCCTTTGCTGCAACAAAGGACTTTTTAGAAGATTTGGTTCCACGTTCGTATTCTTCAATCACAATGATAAACGGATCTTTTTTATATTTTTTGGGAAGTTTAAATTCTTTGGAAAGTGTAAAAAAGTTGTTTTGAATATGCTTGGATGTTAAAGTAATTGTCACTTTTTCATCGGTAAGTTTTTTATCATTGGTATCATCATCTATGATTAGCCGTTGTGGTTGCGCAAGGTCCGGGGCTAAAAAGGTAATCACAAAATAATTAGTTGGAGAAAGTTTTAACAATGACATCATGCCCTGAATGGTAATCGTAAATTTGGCATTGTTATCATCCTTCTTAAAATCCACGGTTGTAATTCTTTCAGGTACAAGCTGGACAAAGTCAGGAAAAACCACTTCTGACAGACATACATCCTTACCCTGCTTTCTCACAGAATGTTGCTGATATCGTGCGAGTGCCAACTTTATGAAAGGAAAATACATTTGTTCATGCTGGATGGCGATGTCTGCGTACCACAACTTTCTTTCCCGATCAAAATCTACGGTATAAGCGGCAACATCAACTTTATAATTTTCTCTTCCCGGATAGGATACTCCTTTATCAATATGCGGAGAATATCTGAAATCATTGGTTCTGGGACCAGTACGTCCGGAGGGATAAGAGAGTTTAATGGGATCAACCCCCCATTGTGTTACTAATCGATTATAATTTACCGTTGCCCCCTGAATGTTGGCTGCTACCTTTTTATTGATAGGACCTGAACCCTCTAGTACAACACCTAGTTTCTCATTTTCTCCTGATGAGAACCATGGTCTTTTCAAATATATTCTAAGTCCACCTCCAAGTCGCCTGTGGCGATAAGTGTTACCTGATTTTTTCTTTCTCCATTCAAAAGTAGGGATAACGTAATCTATCTCAGGCAGTGAAGGGCGCGCTGAGCTGGGTATGATAACTTTTTCATAATAAGTTCCATCTCTGGTAACCGGTACATTAACCTGCTGAATCAGTTTATCAAAATACTCTTGGTATCGGCTTGTACCCACAGGTTTATAATCAACCATGCGATGTTTAGTGTCTCCAAAATCCTGGCTTAAGGCCATATCCTTCAAGTTGATGGCTTGCACCAGGATTTTTTGTTCTCCTGTCTTTTTCTTTGGTTTATTCTGTTGTTTTTGAGGAAAAATTCCTTTTTGTCGTTCTTTGTCATGGTATTCAATTTGAATATCATCGATCTCACCTGTTCGGTCATACCATTCGGGCTCCACATGATGTGGTAGATCCCGGACTTCTTTCCATTTAGATTTAAAATCTATTTTTAAAGTACTGAAGCCATGCATTTTAAATCGACTGTTGATCCATGCTGAGGTTTGGTCGTAATTACGATCGGCCATAATTTCTAGTATTTCGGGAGCTTCGACAGGTTGTTGAACAGCGTGTACAAGTTCCAGTTCTCTTCCAGGACTTATCATCCAATGTTTACCAGCAGCGGCCAATTTCTCCAACTCTTTCAAGCCTCCTGGCTTCTTTTGAGCTAATAAGCTCCATACTGCTGAAAACGCTTTAATATCATCGGCACGCCACCAGGTACTGAACTTAAGTTTTGTTCTTTGACCCTTGGGCATTGAAACGGTGATAGTTCTCTGGCCAGCGTTCCATTGTGCATCAAGAGATCCTTCGACCAATCTGATTTTTACATATTTTCCTTTGTACCAGTCATTTTCAGGAATATTGATGTTTGTATTTCCTCCCGTAATTTCATCATTGGTAAAGAAGCTGAAGAGCCTTGGGCGGAAACTCTGTGTATGTGTGTCATTATAACCTTCGGCAAGGAACAGGCTTACACCGGCACCCATTGGATCAGGTAAATAAATGATCTCTACTTCATTTTCTTTATATACCTTGTCTTTTCCATCCGGCATTTTTTCATAGAGTCCTTCTTTTGAAGTAATTAGCTGGTACATAGTCTTTGCGACCTCGGGATTACTTCCAAGTGCTTTGTCAAATTTTCCATGGCATTCCGCCATTAATTGACCATGGCGTGGAGGCAGTAAATATCGTTGGGCATTGTCTTCGAATTTTTGGTCATTTGATTTGTATCTTTCTTCATACTCACTGGTTGAAAGATTATAATTACTTCGCACAACAACATGTTCCAGTGCCTCACCATCTTTCAATTCATTTCCCAACAATAAAATAGGATTGGCGGTCGGTTCATACCTTAAATACTTAAAGCTGCGAATAACTGTTTTTTTCGGATCTTCAGCCTGTTGTTCCAAGCCAATGCTGTTACCAGCTAAATCTACTGTTCTTACCCTGAGCATATATTCCTGGCCATAGCGCAGCTTCGGCAATGTGCCCTTTACAATCGATGGGATGGCATTGAGCTTGAATTCAAGATCCTGATCAAGTTGATATTTCTTTTGTTCTACTTGCTTATCCGTGTTAACATAATCACGATCATGTGAATCATCTTCCTCGTTGATGGCATAACCTGGTTTTCTTACGGAGAGACTCCAGCCTTCCCACCGGCACATAACCTCACCAACAAATATATCTTCGGCCGATTCCGTATCTTCAGCTGCTCCGAGCTGTACAAAGCCCTCGTCCGGATCAATTCCGGTTATTTCCGAAGCATTATTGTTTTTATCAAAATAAGTGAATTGATCCTGCTTCCAATGCAGTGAATACCATTTTTCCGGATCATCGCTATAAGCAACATCCATGCGATAGCCTTGTGTAGTATCGTCGGCGTACAAGGCGTCCTGATCATCGGGTAAAATGATCTTAAGATTATTATCCAGCTTATTCTGATTTAAAAGCTTTGCATTCAGATTATTTACTTGTTGGAATTTGAGGTGGAGGTGTTCTGACAACCCATTTTTCGCAATAGCTATACCTGCCGATCGTAGTGCCGGTAATCCTGCTTCTTCAGGTGTTTCATCGGGCAAGTGTTTTGCCTTCAAGGTTTTGCTGCCGCTTACATTGATATTGACTACTTTGAATTTAATATCTTCAATGATCTTGTTTTCCACCAGGTTGTTGAGCTTTAGTGCTGCACCATCGGCATCTACCTGAAATACAGTAAAAGCGGGTGTGTTGATCTTAAGTAATCCATGATCTATATTGCTTGCATTACCCTTTGACCTGACATAAAATCCCTTCTTGGTGACCTTAAAGGCTGTTTTTGGACAAGATATATCTGTGTTTATGTCCCAATCCAGATTTTTTGGAACAAGGTTCATGAAACCTTCATTAGGAATGTTTCCCTGTAGTGGAATTTGAAAATCCAATACCAGTGCCATTTTTCGCTGAATTTGAGGATAGCTGCTAACCACAGATAGGATATCATGAAACTCAAATTCCGGTTTTTGTATCTTAGCCAGTGGTGTTTTCCTTCCTTCCCTGTTGACGTTATGAAAATCTCTAAGTTGCACAAAATCCATTTTTGGTTGAGAAGCCGACTGATAAGGAAGGAATTTTCTATTTCTTAAAAGCGCATCAAATCGTTTCTCTGTTGACTCGTCCTTTCTAATTACTTCCCCTTCCTTAATTTCCGTTCGCCTTGCAGTTTGCTTTAGTTTTTCGTAATCTTTTTGTTGCAATGGCCGATATCTTGAAATTGAGGCAAGTCCATTTTCATCTATGAATTCGGCCGTATCAAGAAGTTTGGTAGGATTGGATATGGCAAACTTTTGATAATTGGTCAACACAAAATCATTAACATGACTAACGGGATAACTATGGATCCGGTATTTGGTAAAATCCGGGTTGTCGAAGCCTTTGACTTTTATTTTGTCATGCATCAATGCATGCCAGAGGGAAGCATCTATTTTGTTGGAAAGTAATTGAGCTTCTATATCCAACCCATTCTTGAATCGGAAAAAATATTGTCCCTGCAAGATTTTTTCAGGCCAAATAAGCATCTCCTGAAAATCAAAAAGTGTTGCATTGTTGTTGTCTGGCTCCAGGCGAATAGATATAGCAACGGAAACTCTCAAAAATGTTTGACCACCTTCTTCAACTTTTTGATGGGGTAAAGCAGTAAAAATTAAAGTTTGCTTCATTAAATTTTATTTTAAATAATCTAAAACTGGCGCGCTTTTATAAAGCGTGCCTATCTATTGTGCATTTTTAAATGCACTTTTAGATCGCACACCCATTGAAAATGGGCGCGAGTGTGTTTTAAGAGGCAAAAGCCTCACAATATGCCAACCAATCTGATTCTTCAATCATTTGTGCGAAAGTCGGATCCGCATCCGCACCTTTTAAGGTTCTTCTGACAGTCATTGAAACCGACTTACTAAAAAAGAGTATCTCTACTTTTACTTTGACTGTAGCTTCTCCGTATAATTTACCGGCCTTGCCACTTTCAATGAGGTAGGTCAACGCCAGGTAAAACTCTATTGCGAGTGTGATCAACCCTAAAATGCTCAATGATCCATTAAGTCTTATATAACCGGTGAGCTGGGTAACCGTATGGTCCTCTTCAACAACTTCCATTTTAAAATAAAAGCCTCCCATCACAGAAACCCCACCGCTGGCCACACCAATATCGAATGACAGAGCAGCGCCAAATTCAAATGCCGCTTCTACCATCACCAGACCTTTGATGGAACTCTCCAATGCAAAAAATCCACCTCCTCCGAAACATGAGATCGTTAATAAAAATGGATTTTCTCTGCGACAGAAGTTGAAACCAATGGTTAGAGGTGCTCCTGTAAACGGAAGTCGTACATAAGCACCAAGCGTAATATTGGCAATGCTCAACATACCCACTTCAACACTAGGAATTCCTAACTCATATCCTGCTTTGATGCCGGTTGGTTGAAGATTGATATAAGGTCCTTCGGCAAATCCATCACCTGGTATGATGTTTTGAAGATTATTCACAAAAGCCAAAGGACCCAGGAAGATAATTGCCTCCTGTTGATCCAATTTTACTTTTACATCTGCTTTTTTCCCGGAACCCGAACCGAAACGTATGAATTCAAAATTAACCCCAATGATATTGGCGATTTCAACACTGAAGTCATCCAAACGTGATTCCACGCTCATTTGTGTTCCCTGATCAGGGTCAAAAGGCCTCACTAATTTTGAGCCTATTTGCATGGCATTCTTGGGATCTCCGTTCACTTTGAACTTGAGGATATTGAACAGATCTTTTTCCTTCTCAAGCTCTGGCAGCCATTTGTATTCCACCACTACGGCCTGATCTGTTTTATACATCTTCAGTCCGGGGATCTTAGGTACGTGATTATCTAAAGTATCCTGTAACTGATTCCTGATATCATTGAGTTCACCGGTCAATTGATTTATGGCTTGTTGTAATTCAGCTTTTGCAGCATCTGCAGCATCTTCCAAAGCTTCCTTTTTGGCTTGGATCTGTGCCTGGATATCTTCTAATTCACCTTTAAAGCCATTGAGGGTATTGGTTAGATCTGCACTTTCGTTGGTTATATTGATATTTCCAAATAACAGCTCAAAAATTGGAATAACCCCAAATAATTTCGCAGCACCACCAAGGGATGCATTTTCATTGAAGAAGGCTTCGGGATCAAAATCCAGATTGGCCATTTTATCAATTTCTCCACCTACTGCTCCCTGCAATTTCGATAAAGCGCGGATAGAAGTATTTGGGTTCATGATGCCGCCGGCTTTGTCTGTGCCACCATTAAAATCAAGCATCTTATTGGCAATGACCTCAATAAAAACACCCGCATCGTTTTCGTCATCATATAATCGAACAGCCACAGGACTTTTATCACCGGTCAGCTCTTCAATGACCTTTACCTGCACCTGAGCGGATGCCATAGTTGGATGGAACTTGACCCTGTTTTGTTTACCACTGTTAAACTTGATGGCACCAAAACGCATGTTTTCAGTGATCAGATTGGTGTCTCCGGGAACAAGACTTTCTGCATAGGCAATCACCTGGCCGCTGGCACTGGCAGAAGTTTTTTGAGCCTCAAAATTATAAAGCCCATTGATCTGTTGCATTTTACTTGTATCAAATGCTGCCGTTTCACTGACAAAGATCATGGGTATCTGCATTTGCGTAGTTTGCCCTTCCTTGTCTGTATTTTCGATATTAAAAAGGAATGGCTGCCCTCCAACCATCAACCAGAAATTGTAATTGGCTCCCAGATTTTTGAGATTTTGCGGATCGTCAAGATTTGGGGTCCTGGAAGTATTTATTTTGACCGACTGGAATGGAAAGGGGACAAAGTTGTTTTGATTATCTCTCGCTGCATAAAGTTTTTCAGGTTCCATAACCACCACGAACATACGCTTGCGATTGACAGCTGTTTTTGATTTGTCAAATTTTCTTTCGGTAATCTTGACTAAAGAAGCTTTATGTCCAAAAGGATAGAGGAATCCGGCTTCAACCACTTTTACATAATGATCTCTCCCCAAGGTAGATCGATGCTCCCACTGTAGTAGATCCAGGCCTTTTCCCACGCGATCCGGATAATCAAAGTTACCATAAAAATCAATCCAGGCACCAAGAGCCGTAAGCATTAGTTTTTTTGCTTGCACCGGTCTTGGTGTATACCCTTTTATATTGAAATCGGAGGTTTCATGTACCAGAAAATACCTGTCACGACTGTCAAGTGAGGCCTTGAAAGGATGATCAATATTCTTTTGATTATGGTCAGTACTCCAGAGTGCTCTGATTGTTCTATATCCATCAAAACCTTGTTCACTAACCTGACCGTTTTTCAGTTTCACACCCATCCGGGTATGCCAAAGTTCCACAACATTACCTTCCTGGGCATCCAGGTTATTACTTTTGCCAAGTTTGTTAATATCACCTTTCGGATAGGAATAAGCTACCAATTTTGGTTTTATCCCCTTTGTGTGCACAAAATCATTCAGCTGATTAGGAGAAATAAACAACCTGGCAGGTGCTTCAATTGATGTTTCCAATTTGCCTGCCGTCGCTACTTTCAACAGCGCTTTGCGGTTGACCGCTCTTGTTACTTTGGGATCGGCTTGTTGCAGATTATCGCTTGGCGTAATCCTTCTTATGCGATCCTGATCGTATAATGTTGTTTGCTGAAGTTTGTATTTTGGGTTGGGTGATAAATTTAATCGGCGATTGGCTAGTTCTTTGGACTCATTGGGAATATAGTTTTGCAGAATTTTGGAACCTTTCAAAATCGTTTTTGACTTTTTGGTAAAGGGGGTTACCAACTTCATGATCAAAGGTTCTATAGCCCTTGCACGGTAATTCACCTTTAGGGTATAACCAGACCAATCCAACAGCTTTTCCATGGTCAATGGGATCCCTTCGAATTCCATCGGCAGCTCATATACCAATCGGCTTGATCCCGCTCTGATGAATTTTGCGGGTAATTTGATGTTGCTGGCATTTTCGCTATAGGCTTCTTCCAAGGTATGCTGAGAAGGAAGATTGACCACCATAAAACCAGCTTTTTTAGGTTTTTTCTTTACTACAAAAGTTGTTTGTTCCTTTTTTTGAAATTTACAGTTGTGAAATACAATTCTCAACTTGAGCAGATCATCCGGACGTAATAGATCTACAGCGATTAAATCATCTGCCAGCAGATCTCCGAAAGTATCTACATCAATTTTATGAGCGGCTTTAACTATGGTTTGGGTAAGAGGATCAACAATTACCAGGGAAACCCCCAACGCTTTAATAACATCCCTTCTTTTTAAATTGGTCGCAGGACCATTTTTCTTCCTGGAAAAGAGAAACTCTCTCAGTCTCGACAGACTGAAAGATTTTAATTTCATGTTTTGGTCGATTGGTTAAATCTACAATCTAAGAATTTTAAGATCACTGGGCAATTTTTAATCAAATAATATTTAGATCTGGTCCTACCCGGCGATCATCAAGTGTTGAATCATCAAACTTTGTTTTAATTGAAAACGGGGGCATGGGTAACCTTATCAGCATGAACGCAACCAATTACCAAAGACCTCAAAAATGTTTGTGATACATTAAATATTAAAGATATGATAAGGTTATTTCAAAATTCACAAAAACGTTGGACTATGGTAGTCCTGAGTTTTGTAATGGTAGTTTTAATTTCTGCTTGTGATAAAAACAAGGATAATGCTCCTCAACCTGAGAATGATGCAGTTTGCAGCAAAATCAATATTGCCGGACAGGTAATGTGTTTTTCGTTTAATGGAAATGCCGATGATGCCGTTGGAAATAACAAAGGAACAGTTGAAGGAGCTACATTGACATCAGATCGCAAACTGAATCCAAATGCTGCTTATCAATTTAACGGTACGAGTGATTATATCCGGGTGGCTGATCCATCACATGACTTTGAAGGAAGTATATCGATTGTTATGTGGATGTTTATGGATGACCAGGCAAGAGAAACCGGTGCAATGAGATTATTTGATACGAGAAATGACACCTTTACACCTAACATTTCATTAAATGCTTATTTTGACCTTACCAATGAGCAATTGGAAATTGGTGGACTAGGACTTGCCGAATTCCATGTTGATATTGATAAAGGAACCTGGTTTCAAGTGGCGATTGTCTACGATGCTGAAACAGAGGATCTTGAAGCTTATATCAATGCCATTGAGCTTGAAGCAGAATCAAATACTTTCACAGGATTTACCTATGATAACGAGGATTTTGTTATTGGTGCTCGTGCCGATTTAAGACCCGGGGAAATGTTCCATGGAAAAATTGATGATGTGCTTGTCTTTAACAGAGCTTTGGAAGAAACCGAAATTACATCGTTATTAATCCAGTAAAGGAACAATCTCATATGAAGTGGGGCAACTTCAAAATATCGGCCCATTTTTAATGTTCTATAAAACAATTTTTGTCATTTCAATTCAGGTAAATCTTGGAAAAGGTTTTATTTTTTTAAAAGAAGGCTTTAATTATGAAATGTTTAGTTCCTATTAAATTATAGGTAAAACAGATACTACTTGTGGCTAAACAATACCTTGCATCCAATCAAAAAAAAGGTTACATTCATAACGAGATTTTTCTCTCCTGATAACTAGTCTATTTCATCATATTCTAAATGTTATGGATACCTGGTTGCAACTTCCAAAGGTTAAGCACTTGTTTTACTTTGGAATATTGTTTCTGGTTTTACCTATCTTTTGCGCTTGCCAAGGAGAAAATACAATAAGGATTGATGGGCAGCCACCCGTTAGTCCTTTAATAAATAGTGATTCTGCTTATAAGCCTTTCCATCATCCTTACATAATAATTCCTGATTCTTTACTAAGAGAAAAGAGATATAAGAAAGCCGAGGGTCTATACAAGAAAGCTGCCAAGCGTTTTAAAAGTAGAGAAAATTGGGAAGGAATTGTTTACACACTGAATCAATTAGCTGAAATTTTTCTGATAGATGAGCAATACAAACAAGCACAAATTTTTCTAGACAGTGCGTGGGTGATTGGTACTGACAGATTTGACATAAATAGCGAACTGCTGGCAAATACATACTATAATATTGGTAGGGTGCATCATAAAATCGGTGACACCGAATTAGCACTGAACGCCTGGCTCAAAAGTTTGGATGTAAAAAGTGTAAATTATGAACGGATAGCCAGTACATACAGTGGAATCGGTTACATCTATAATTACATTAGCTATCAATTCGATTCGGCTAAATTCTATTTTAATAAGGAATACAAGATCAGGAAGACCCTTATTCAGAGGAATGATCTCGATCTGGCGAAAAACTGCTATAACCTTGGCTCATCCTATCGCGCATTGGGTGATCTTCCATTAGCAGGAATTTATGCCGATGAGGCACTTGCTTTGGCCGAAGTCATTTCACCCAAGCCGAGGACCCTTATTATTGACTCCCAGGCCATGGCTGGTAATATTTATTTCAATCAAAAGGAATATCATAAGGCAATTGCTGCATACAGAATGGTGGTGAAGGATTATGAAATCAACCGAAATTATTTTCGCCTGGCTGTTATGTATGATAATTGGGGTACGGCCATCAGTAAGCTTAACCTATATGAAGAGGCCATTGGACATTACCATAAAAGTATACAAATTAATATCCGATACAATTCTAATGATCACGAATTGTCCAATACATATATGAATCTGGGATGGCTCCATAAAAAATATGAAAAATACGATTCGGCAATGTATTACTTCAATAAAAGTTTGTCTCTTGAAAAAAATGAGAATGGTTCAAATGGAGGAGAAGTATCCACCCGTTTGCGGGAAATTGGAGATTTATTCCGAATACGAAAAAGATCAGATTCCGCCCTGACCTATTATCATTCGGCTTTGACCGCACTTACCCCATCTTTTAAAGACAAAGACCCTAGATCAAACCCAACACTCGACCAAGTAAAAGGTATTACAAATGAGTACTACTTTCGGAATTTGGCCATGAGTATTGCTGGTAAAGCTTCAATACTCAAAGACAGATTACCAATAGATTCATTTGATTTTTTGATTGACAGCTATTTACTAACAGACAGTTTGATCGCTGAATACAGGGCAAACCTGGACCAGGAACAGGCAAATCTCAATGCCTCTGAAAATTTCCGGGAGATCTATGAGGGCGCCATTGCTTGCGCATATGACTTATACCTTGCTACCGATTTGACAAAGTATATTGATCATGCACTTTTTTTTATGGAAAAAAGTAAATCAATTTTATTACTGGAAACCTTAAAAGGGATGAAGGCTTACGAGGCCATGCAGATACCCGGAGAAATTAAAGCGCAGGAACAAAGGTTGAAGTCCGGTTTGGCAGAACTCTATAGAAAATTAAATAGAGAAAAGAGTAGAGACATACCGGAGGATAACATTGCCAATTGGAAAGTACGGTTGAAACGCCTCACCCAGGAAAAAGAAGATTTTCGTGAAATGCTCAGAAAGAACTATCCGGAATTCCACCAGCTGAAATACCAGGATGATTATATCAGCCTCGTTCAACTAAGAGCCTACGCAGAGAAAGAAAAGACCCATTTTATTGAATATTTCTGGGGAACAAAGGCAGTTTATGTCGTAGCCGTTAACACGCTTGGAGATCCTTTTTTGATAAAAATAAACAGGAGTGAGAAGCTTGATGATCATCTCAACGTATTTCTGGAAGAATTATCAAATCCGATTTCGATGAACGCGCAGCAGGATCATTTCCGTAGATTTTCAGAAAGTTCTTTCTTTTTATATACAAGCCTTGTGCAGCCGGTGATCAAAAAATTGTCACCTGCTATGAATGATAAACTGACTGTTGTGAGAGACGGGCCTTTAAATTTCATTCCCTACGAAGCCTTAATAGCTCAACCGAATGATCATGAAGGAACAGATTACCGGAATTTAGCTTATCTGGTCAAAGTATTTACATTTGGTTATCACTTCAGTGCTAATCTGTTGTTATCCGGTTCAAAAAATAAAAAAATTATCAAACCCAAATGGTTAGCAATGAGTTATTCGGATCTCAAAGCAAACACGGAATTAAATTCGCGTGCCGCTGAGGAAGATGAGCTTTATGGAGCCGCAGAGGAA
The DNA here is from genome assembly GCA_030442035.1 of Splendidivirga corallicola. Lineage (GTDB taxonomy): Bacteria > Bacteroidota > Bacteroidia > Cytophagales > Cyclobacteriaceae > Splendidivirga > Splendidivirga corallicola. The sequence goes on along the minus strand of JAUJEA010000001.1, from coordinate 850,582 downwards.
GTAAAGCATGTGGCTGCCATCATGAAAGGTGTATCATATATGGGACAAGCGGCCACAGAAGGCTTGTTTAAGGAAAAGGCCCGTGGTTTCAATGTAATACATCTTGCGGTACATGGCCTGGGGAGTACGAAAAGTGCCTGGCATACAAAACTTTTATTCAAATCATCTCCTGAGGATTCACTTAACGATGGAGCTTTATATTTGCATGAATTATACAATATTGATATAAATTCCCGGATGGTGGTGTTAAGTGCTTGTGAAAGCGGTGTAGGAAAAGACTATCTGGGAGAAGGGCTCTACAGTATGGCAAGAGGTTTTTTTTCGATCGGTTGTCCTTCGGTATTAATGACGCTTTGGCAAGTTGATGATGAAAGGACTTCTGATATTATCATAGGTTTTTACGAAGAAATGGCCTCCGGTAAGAAAACCGATACAGCGCTTAGGAATGCCAAATTGAAATATCTCAGCGATGCAAGCCGGATGAAAGCCCATCCGTTTAACTGGGCTGCGCCTGTTTTCATGGGGAATGATCTCTCCTTTGAGATGAAGCGTCATCGACGCCTTATTCTGCCGCTTGTATCAGGTGTTTTGCTCATAATGGTAATGATCTGGCTGAAAAAACGGAATTCGGCAAAACAAAAAGGTTAGAGACCCTATTTGACCTCTAACCTTTTTATTTTTTAGTTTAGCTGATGGACATCTCCAATAAGCTTTGGTTTGATGTGGATTATACTTTTGTAGCACCCATATTTTCTTAATTAAAATTCTCCCCAGGAGGTGGGTCATGTACATGGCCTTCACCTGCATGAGTCTTTTTAGGTCTTAACACACAGGGTTTTTTACTGACGATACAGGATGAACACAAAATCAGCGATGCGAGGAATAATACGGCGAATATTTTTTTCATGGCAGTTATTGGTTTGGTGAGAAATTTTTGCATGTTTTCAGTATCACCCTTTATAAATCAACCATGAAAAGGTAACCGGGGGCCGTATCAAGACCTTCCAGGAAATTTCTATTCCAGCTTTTTGAGCAGCTCGGCTGCCTTCCCGGAAAAGTCTCCTCGTTCCGCATCAAGATGTTGTAGTTGTTCTTTGGCTTTTTCTGTTTGGCCTTGTTGCAAATAAGCAAGCGAAAGATACCAATGCGCCTCATGCCTGTAATCCTCCGATATTTCAATGAATTTCAAAAGATTAGCTTCGGCGCCTTGAAAATTGCCCTCTGCTAGTTGTGCGTTGGCCAGATAATATAGGAACATGGGGCTTTTACTTTCGGCAATCATTTTTTCAAATACCACAATGGCTGCTGTATAATCACCGTTTTTGTAAGCCTGTGCTCCACGTGCTACCTCTATATCCTCCGTTGAATTACCATTTCTCAGGCGCACCGAAAAATCATAGGAGGCAGGTTCGAAGTATTCCGCGAACAGGTCTGCCGGATCCTGTTGCTCTTTTTTCAGCAAAAAGATACCGGATACGATCAGCAAGGCAATGATCGCTGCAATTCCGGCATACCGGTAGATTTTGGCATTACTGCGTTCTGAAAGAGAATAATCAGGTAAAGAAGCCTCCAGTTCCTGTAATTCATCGTAGGCATTCTTTAAAGAAGCATACTCGATGCCCAGCCTTAATTCCCTTTCACGCTCGACGAGATTCTTGAAATGTTTATCCGATTCCATTCTTCTGGCGATTTCGTTAACAGTATCGACATCCGGATCTCCATCCAGGTATCGCTCGATTAGCATAAGATCGCTTTCCCTTTTATCCGTCATATAAATTGATCTATTGTTTGTGAAGATTCATTTTCAACCAGCTTTCTGAGTTTTTGCATGCATTTGTATTTCAGGTTCTTAGTAGTTTCCCTGTTTTTATACCCAAGCAGATCAGTGATATTATCCATAGATAATTTTTTGAAATAGCATAGCTCAATCAATTGCTTGCATTTATCACCAATCGATTCCAGGCATTTGTGAATGAGCTCTATGTTATTGCTGTAGATCGTCTTTTCCTTTTGTTCTTCCTCCGAGTGGTCGATCACATTATAAATAATATCACGACTGAATTTCGTATTTTTCCTTTTATGTAGCAGTAGCTGGTTTTTTCCAATGGCAAATACATAAGTCTTGATGCTGCTTTTTAAATTATCCAGTTTTCCATGTGAAATATTTTTGTACAGGACCATAATGGCAAACTGGTAGTAATCTTTGGCTTCATCCAGTTCACATTGATAATTTCTCATGATCCAGGATAAAAATTCCGAACGATAATGTGTATAGATATTTCCCAACTCCTTTTTGTCGCCTGACTTAATCCTTTGAATTATTTTCTTGTCATTCATGCTGTTATCGTTTGTAAGTCACCGGTTGCTAAGTAACCCATGGAAATGAGAGGAAAACTGAGAAAAATCACATGTGCAGGGTTACTATTTAAATCGCAAAATATTAACACAAAATTCCAGAACCGATTATGAATTTTCTTAGAAACAAGTTAAGGAAATTAAAAAACATAAAAAAGAAAAATATACCTGTTTAAGCAGAAAGCGAATGTTTTCAAGGCCTTGCCTATACTTTTCGTGGTATGGCATAAATAGGGTATATCCTTTAAAAGAAATATGAAATGGTCTTGACCTTTATCTTAAACTATGTAAGGTATTTGTATAAAAAAGGAAATATAAAGCATGATTATTAACTATTAAAAAAAAATGTTATGAGAACAAATGAACAAACCTCAGCTATTTTGACCATGCTTGTTATGTGGTTCATAGCAAGCTTAGGTCATTCCGATGCCCTTGCGCAACATTACCAGGTAAGATCTTTTAAGAACGATAAAAAGGAGGAGCGGTGGAAGCAAAAAAAAGATCACTATTATGTAGATAATCAAATGATCGTTCTCAAGCCATCCCGGAATGCCAGGCTGTTGAGGATAGATAACGTACCGGAGAAAAAAAGAGATAGTGTTGTCGAGCAGTTTAGTACCGCATTAAGAGAGGCAGCGCCACCACCGAAATTATTTAAATTTTTAACAAAGAAAAATAACAAGATTGTTTTAAGAACTGAAGATGTCTTGCTGAGAGAAAATAATATTTTGTTCTATCATTATCAGAGAGGGGGTAGAAAACACAGATTAAACCGGATCACAAGAGACGTACTGCAACAAATTCCCAGCCTTAAAGAAGAAAACAATATTTTTGAAACCGGCGATGCCATTCAAATGGTGATCAATCAATTTATTGTTCAATTTGATGATGAATTGACCGAGAATGATATTAACAATATGCTGTCACAGTATAATGCAGAAATTATAGAAGAAACCTCTTGTGATAAGGGATACATCATAAGTTTTAATGAAGAAGTAGCGGAGACTGAATGGCTTAACCAGTCCAATAAATTGTCTGATGATTCCAAAGTCAAATTTTCCGAACCCAACTTCATTAGGATAGTTAGGTCCACTGAATACGATAATCGTATAAATCCTGGAGAGACTCACCTGGAAGACACCATCTTATGCTCAGCAGATCAACCTAGTGATCCGCGCTTTATAGCTCAGTGGTACCTTGAGAACAACGGAGAATGGATGGGAGATGAAAATGTCGATATTAATATATGTCAGGCCTGGGAAATAAGCAAAGAAGAAAATAACCCGGTAACGGTGGCAATCATTGATGATGGGGTAGATATCAGTCATCCGGAATTTGAAGGAAAAATAGTGGGCAACCGGGATCTGACCGGAACCCTGGCACGGTTGGGCCTAGGACATAATGAAAACCATGGAACAGCTTGTGCCGGTTTGATCGCCGCCAATCATAATAATAGGCATGGAATAGCCGGTATTGCTCCTAATGCAAAAATTTTCTCTATCAAAGCATTCTCCAGGTTTAGCGGAGGAGAATCGAACATTGTACTGACCAGCCGCTTGGCAAAGGCGATCGATATGGCTGTTGACGCAGAGGTCAATGTGATCAATAATAGTTGGGTAGGAGGAACGCCCTCCACCTGTTTGAACAATGCCATCGATAGGGCCATTCAGGATAGTTGCACAGTTGTATTTTCGGTTGGCAATTGTTGGAAGAAAGATGTTCAATATCCTGCAAACCTTCCTGTACCAAAGGGCATTATAGCAGTCAGTGCCACCTGTGAAAGAGATGGGTTTGAAAGTATAAGTAATTGTGGTCCTGAAGTAACCATCTCTGCTCCGGGATCCCACCTGTTCACCACTTCAAATTGTCAGGGATATATGGAGAATTTCGGTGCCACCTCTGGAGCATGTGCTTTGGTTTCCGGTGTTGCAGCATTGATTTTGTCCTATGAACCTGATTTAGGGCCGTATAGTATTAGAGAATTGCTGAGCAAGTTTGCTAAAGATTTAGGAAGAGAGGGATGGGACAAGAAATTTGGTCATGGTAGACTCGACGCTAGCAAGGTATTAGAAGAACTCCTTCGAAGACGTACTATTGCCCAGGAACTCGAGCAAGATAATGAACTACCAAACAAAAATACCTCTTCAGAAGGTGACACCGGTCTGAAAGATTAAGTTGGCTCTTATTAATTTATTATCCGCTATGTGAAGAAATCATTTGATAACCATTCAGGCCCGGGGTGAGGTTTCTCAGACCAAACCCCGGTGTCCGTAAATGGATGATAAACGGCGGTTTTTCAGATTTTGATCAAAAACATCCTCATCACCCCTCTGCTATCATCAACAATTCCTTCAGGTATTTTTCTCAAATTTTTGGATTGAATGTGTTCCGTATTCACTTGGTTTCTTCCACTATAGGTAGCAGAATATAATAGCCTTTTTTTAATTTCTTTCTTCATGATGCCTAATTCTGGAGGGTGGACCTCATCATCTCTGGAATTAATGGCACACTATGGTGCTTTGATCTTCCGTAGATTTGAAGATGGATTATATAAGGTGATAGTATTAAATGGATGGGTTGTGTCATTTGCTTTCCTGTAGTGTGGTAATCTACCAGCCAAAAACTCTTCAGTCTTTTCTCTGTTTTGGGCAGCTTTGTACCATTATAAAGCATTGCTTACTCAAAAATGCTTTTTGAGTACAAAAATTTTCAAAACAATTCTGAGGTGTCACCACATGCGGGAAGAGGATGCTTTGCCATCAATAACGATATTGTAAAGATGAAGCAATAATGAAACATAAAAAGAGTCGAAGTGATAACTTTTAGGTCAATAATCAATTTCAATTACTTTATGAGTGAGATCATTTAGCGGGTTGATTATTTAATTTCTATGAAGAAGCCAGGTGACTTTGTTGGTATATTTCAGATGGCTTCAGTTCTGATTTTCCTATCAGCTCTTCCATCAATGAAGTAAAAAAAGAACTGTAACTGAGTGGTATGATTACAAACACTGATTTGGTAAAAAATATGATCCCAATTAGAAAAGAAACTACCTTACACTACCTGGAACTTCAACTCACAAAGGATTGTTGACTTTACTATTTGGAGTGAGCTGTGTATCCCAATCGGATTTATAAAGGGCAAAAAAATAAAACCTACAACCCCAAACTATTAAAGGTTCCGGTTTCTTCAACCACTATCCTAAAACCTTTGTAATTAGATGGTAAAACATCACGAATCTGCGAGTTTGATATAAAAACTGTTATACAACTTTCATCATTCTCCTGACCCTGTGCGATACCCTCAATATACTTAATATCCAACCACGATTGAAGTTCCTCTATTGCTGTCTCAATGGTCATGTTTAAAATATTTATCAGGGTGAAAGCGGCCTTAGTCACTTTCACCCTAAGTTACAACTATTTCAGAATAAACTTACTCTTTTAAATTTCTGTAACTCTGATCCTCAGCAATGCCTGAACGTAAAGAATATTGTTGAGAATAGTTCTGGTAGCTGATCCTGCAAACAATAGGCCTACGGCACCTTCCTCTCGATTCATAACAATGCTACCCGAATCTCCTCCGCGGCTCATGCAATCAGTCACGATCTGTCTACAGAATCTGGCAATCTTGCCATTTCCATAATTGACATTGACCGTTGCATTAATGTTAGTGACTTTACCAGTTGTGAAACCAGTGGTGCGACCTGTTTTTTGCACAATATCTCCAACTTTTGGAGCAGCATAGAGTTTCTTGATATAACCACCCCAGTACACCTCTCGATTCAGATCTCGCAAATTGCCCTCGGCAATGGCAGCATCAACATAATTGCATGGCTTGGATTTTTCCGTCATAAAGCGAATAGGAATAAAACGGCTCAATCTGGCAATAATATCACCTGGAGCTCTTCCTCCGTCGGATGGGCCTGGTTGTAATATTGGGTCGCCGATCTTTGCATTATTTGAATTGGCCAAGACATGATTATTGCTTAGGATATAATATTTGTCGGGCTTGCTGGGAAAAGGTGTCAAATCGTAACAACATGTTCCTAAAGTACCGGCAGTAATTTTAGGATGGCCTATGCTGTAGCCACCCATAGCAGGCCGAATTCTTCTTGTCAGGAATGGACTGGAAGAACCCACCTGTTCAAAATCTTGAATTTCATCTTCCTGGACCTTCTCTGATAATAAATTACCTGCAAATAATTCGCCGGTTTCCACAACATCGGTTTCAATTCCATCCAATTTTGCTGGTATAAGATCTGCGGATCCAAGTAAACCCTTATCCAATTTGTGACTTACCAATACAGAGATAACCGGTTTATCACTTTCAACATCGTTTTTTATGTTGTGTCCTATGGAGACACCAACAACATTTTGCATGTTCAATAATTCCTCCTGATGCTTACTTTGAATTTCAGAGATCTTGAGCATCTGCGAATCTAATGTCTGTTTTATCATAATACTTTTCTTTGATTGGCTATAGATCTCGCTTCCTGCACCAGCGGTTTCTATACCCAGGTTAGTTGAATAAAGTTTTAAAATAAAAGCTGCAGGAGCCTTTACCCATTGACTCCGTTGGTTGAACTAATAAGCTCTAGTTCAGGCAATGGTGAGTTTGGTAAACAGGAATGGGATAAGTAACCCAGGATTCTTAAATGAATAAGGTTTTGGTGCGTCCGATGTTGTTGAGTAGAGGTAAAAAATTGTAACTTTATTGTAGGGGAGAAGAACTTGTGGTTTGTACTTGGTAAGCATCTGGTATCGAGGAGATAATACTTTGGTGGCTAAATCACAAGCTTTAACTTCATCTAATAAAGTTAAAATTTTCATGCATTGCTACTACAGTTTTCAGCATTTGCAATACACAATAGTCTTTCTTATTCTTAAATTAAAAAAAACGATAATGAAGAAGTCCCTAAATCTTATATTGATCTTTCTAATAAGTTCATCAGCTATCTCGCAAGACTATCAATCCAATATTGACGCTTTAAAGAAATTGATCATCAATAAAGAGTTAAAGGGGGATATAATTGAACAAAAATTTTCTCCGGTGGCACAAGAGGATCTCGCGATTAGCTTTGTGGTACATGATACTAAGAGAGATAAAAGCGATACCTATTATTTCAATCTGGTGGATTTGGATAAGAATAAGATCAGGTTTTTTACTAAGAAAAATGCTGTATTAGTTGAAGCTAAAACCAAAGGGGACAGGAAGTTCATTCAATATGAAACAGATGGTAAACTAGGTAACTACGTGAATGAAATAAACATTCAGGCACAGAATATTGAAAATGCCAGAGAAATAGTTAATAATCTGAAATCTATCGCTGAGCATGCTGAAGACACCAAAAAGCAATATTTTGATGATTCAGGAAACGCGACTGCCATACTGGACTTTCTTGAGAAAAATATAAAACCAATCACGATCAATGATGATCAGTTCGATCAAAGCTTTACTTATGATAAGTCGAAGAATGGCATTGTTACATTTTCTACGGACAATGGTCGCTCCACATCTGTGTCCTACCATCTGAATTTCTCGGATATCGACAAAAACAAAATCAGCCTGGAGGTTAAAGGCAATGCGCTTTTTGTTGAGGCGGAAACCAAGCTGAAAAAGAACTACGTTAAATACAGTGAAGATGGTGCAGTAAAGCGTTTTGTAAATAAAGTATCGATTCGAGCCGAAAATATTGCTGGAGGAAAGAAACTAAAAGCAGCCCTTGAATCATTGAAAGCCTATGCCGATGAAAACCAAAAGAGCGATTATGATTCTGAACTATCTTACAAAGAAACGGTTAAGTATTTGATCGATAATATCAGGATTGTGAATATCAATGATCATGTTTTTGATCAATCACTCGGCGTGATGGATAAATACCCTCAGGTGCTGTCCTACAAGCTTAGTGATGGAAGTAAAGATGAATCCAGAACTTTTACATTTAATCCCATTGATCTGAACAGAAGTAAAATAGCATTCAGAACAAAGGGAACCCAAGTATTGATCAATGTTGAAGCAAAACCAAAGAAGAATTTTATTGCCTCGCTTGAAGGTGACCAACTGGACGCGTATAAGAACAAATTTGATATCATTGCTTCTGATATTGAAAATGCTAAAGCACTGGAATCAGCTTTCAGGAATCTTATAAAACTAAGCGGTGAACAAAGTCAAAACATTTTGGTCAATGGGAAAAAGGATCCATCTTCCACTGAAATGCTTGATTTCCTTACGAAAAAGATTGGCACTGTTAATATCAATGATGATAGCCATGAACAATCATTTTCATATGATAAAGAAAAACATAATCTGGTGAAACTAGAGTCAGTTAATACCAATGACAGTAAATCCGGAACGCAGGAAGTGAATCTTACCGACCTAGATGGTGGAAAAATAGACTTTCAAGTGAGAGGTAAGGAAATTTTTGTGGAGGCGCAGGTACGGGGTGGTGAGAATTTTGTAAAGACCACTAAAAATGGTGAAGATGGCAAATACCTCAATAAGTTAACCATGAGAATTTCTAATATTGAGGAAGCGAGGGTAGTAACACATGTTTTGAGGCAATTGGTTAAACAGCAAAATGGTAAATTATCGGAACGCTAAGCCTAAGATTTACCCCAATGTCCGGTAAGACTTAAATTGCCTAATCCTTAAATTAGAGGAAAATAACTAAACATGCCCTTGTCTAAAGAACTGACTATTTTAATAAGCAGCATCGGTGCTATTCAAAGTTATTTTCTGGCTTTTTATGTTTTGAGTTTAAAAAAAAGGGCTGAAATCTCCAATATTTTATTGGTGGCTCTTTTTCTTGCATTAGCGTTTCGTGTCACAAAATCTGTCCTTTGGGGCTTTTGGGATGATGTTCCACTTTGGGTATTGAATATTGGTTTTGCAGCCCATGCCGCTTCCGGTCCTTTCTTGTTGCTTTATATATACTATTATATCTACCCGGAAAGGACGTTTAACAATCTAAATCTTCTTCATGTCCTGCCAGCCTTGATTTTGGTCATACTTTGTACAAATTTGACACTCAATGACTTCTGGTATGCAGGAGGTTATACCTTCCTATTATATTATCACCTGGTTTATATGATTCTCGCTCTTCTGATACTTGTATCAGGTTATAGAAAGATAAAAGAGCAAAAGATAGATCCCGATCAGGTGAACTATAAATGGATCAGGAATTTATGGATAGGGACTACTGTATTAGGAATGGCCTATTTTTCTAACTATGTGTTGGGCCTTACTTCTTATTTCCTCGGACCGGTGTTGTATTCATGTATTATCTATGTATTGAGTTTTTATGGACTGCGAAACCAACAAATATTTCAGAAAAAACTAAAAGAGGAAAAATACAGGAACCTGAATGTCTCTCAGGAAGCATTGGACAGATATAAGAAAAAGTTGCTGGGAACTATCAGGAATGAAAAACCCTACCTTGATCCTGAATTCACCCTATCGAAATTGTCTAAGATGATATCAGTGCCTAACTATATTTTATCGCATTTATTTAGCAATGAGTTCAACCAGAATTTTTCAGAATTCATTAATTCATATCGTATTCAGGAAGCCCAGATCAAATTGAAAGACCCAAATTTCGGCCACCAAAAAATTTCCAGTGTAGCCTATGACTGCGGCTTCAATTCTTTGTCATCCTTCAATACTGCTTTCAAAAAAATTATGAAGATGACCCCATCTGAATTTCGGAATGGTTCTATCACCGCGGAGTAATTGTAATTACGATTTCAAATTTCCAAGTATGGACTTATCAACGCTAACACTTCAACACTCAAAAATGACAGATTAATTAATCACTCAGGCGTTTTAATTAATTTAATATTATCCGGATAACACTTATCCAATCTTTGGGTATCACAAAATGTTGTACCCGAATTGAAAAGGACATTATCTGCTAGAATATCAAAATGGTTAGAGCGCTGGTTTATTGTCAATGACTCAGAAATACCAGCGCTCATATGGTCTTTCTTGTACTTCTTTTGTCTGTTAAGTGCATATTATATTTTGCGGCCATTCCGGGATGAGATGGGAATAGCAACAGGGGCCGAAAATCTTCAGTGGCTTTTTACCGGAACATTTATAACTACTTTAGCGGTAGTCCCGGTTTTTGGGTTTATAACTAAACGCTATCCCAGGAAAAAATTCTTACCGGGAACTTATTTCTTCTTTATCGCCAATATTTTAGTTTTTTTCATTCTATTCAAGATCGGGGTTTCCATACTCATACTGGCCCCCATCTTTTTTATTTGGATCAGTGTATTTAATCTTTTTGTTGTATCGGTTTTTTGGAGTTTCATGGTAGACATATTCACTACTGAGCAATCAAAAAGATTATTTGGCATCATATCGGCCGGCGGAAGTGCCGGAGCAATCTGTGGTCCGGCAATCGCTGCATTTTTAGTCAATGCTATTGGTCCTGTGAACCTTTTGTTAATTGCCATAGGCCTATTATTGATGAGTGTTTGGTGTATAAAAAAATTGATCTCGCAGGTACAACATGAAAAAAAGAATCATCCGGTGAAGTTAAATAACATTGATGATCGGGCTATTGGAGGAAGTATTTTCGCAGGAGTAAAATCCTTTTTTCAATCAAAGTACTTGATGGGAATTGGGGCCATGGTCATTTTTTATACCACAGTTTCAACTTTTCTTTATTTTGAACAAGCTCATATTGTGGAAGAGACATTCAATAGTAGTTCGTCCAGAACTTCCTATTTTGCTTTGGTAGATCTGATTACAAATACCTTGGCAATTACCGCACAGTTTTTCCTGACAGGCCGCATCATTAAAAAATTCGGACTTGCCATAGCGCTGGCACTTATACCATTCCTGGTAATGATAGGTTTTTCCGGACTAAGTCTAATCACCATATTGCCTGTATTGGTTGTCGTTCAGGTCATTCATAAAGCAGGTAATTTTTCATTGCTTAGGCCAGGAAGAGAAATTTTATTTACATTGGTAAGCCATGAAGATCGTTATAAGGCAAAAAACTTCATTGATACTGTCCTTTACAGAGGAAGCGATGCGGTTGTAGGATGGGCTTTTGCAGGATTGATCTCCTTTGGATTGAGCTTACCAGTAATTGCCTTATTAGTAGTCCCAATTGCCGGATTATGGTCTTTTACCGGTTTTTCTCTCGGCAATAAAAAATTAAAAGCACAAAAAACCGGTGAAGCAAAAGTGTTGATGACATAAATTAATTTATTATGAATGCAAGTAACATTTCTCGTAGACAAATATTGAAATTGATGGGATTTGCAAGTGCCAGTCAGTTACTGGGAAAACCCCTTGAATTCCTGTCTGAAAACAATAAAATGATGCAAAGGAAGATAAAGTCATCAGGGGAGTTGTTACCTGTCGTTGGCGTTGGAACCTGGCTGACTTTTGATGTAGGATCGAATGCTTCTGATAGAGCAACATTGAAAGAGGTACTTAAACTGATGCATCAACATGGTGGAAAATTGATAGATTCTTCACCAATGTACGGAAGTTCCGAAGAAGTCGTAGGGGGTTTGACCAAAGAAATTGGTCTTCAAAATGAGTTCTTTTACGCTACAAAAGTTTGGACTACAGGAGAAAGCGATGGCATCAACCAAATGAGGGCTTCTTTGGATAAATTGAAAAGGAGCAAAATGGACCTTATGCAAATCCATAACCTGATAGATTGGCGAACTCATATTAAAACATTGCGTCGTTGGAAAGAAGAGGGAAAGATCCGGTACATTGGTATCACCCATTATACGGATGCCTCACACGATCGATTGAAAAATATTATTGAAAGGGAAAAAATAGATTTCGTGCAATTCAATTATTCCATTAGAAAAAGAAATGCAGAAAGAGGGCTATTGGATGCTGCTTTGAAACATAATGTGGCAGTCATCGTAAACAGACCCTACGAAGGGGGCTCACTTTTTCGTTTGGTTAAAGGAAGAGCATTACCCGATTGGGTTAAAGAGTATGATATAAATAGCTGGGGACAGTATTTTTTGAAGTTTTTACTGGCCCATCCTGCGGTAAATTGTGTCATTCCCGGAACCTCAAAGCCCCATCATCTCGTAGACAACATGAAGGCCGGTTACGGCAAACTCCCAAATCAAGAAATTCGCGAAAAGATGTATTCGCATATAAGAGACTTAAGATAACCCGCATACATATTATACTTGGTTTTAGAAATTTGCTGGGTTGAAGCCGAATCGTAAGGTTCGGCTTTCTGCATTTATGGAGTCAAGTAGAGAGAGAAGAAGCATGAAATTATCGGTACTGAAGTGTTGATGTTGGGTCAAATAAGAATCCTAATGAGTAAACTTGGATGATATACTTATCTATAAAAATGTTCTAGCTAATTGGAGGTATTAGGTCTCAGCAGTCAGCTATCAGTCTGTTAAAGGGCTGATTCACAACAAAACTGATTGCTGAAACCTGAAGCCTGAGTGCTCAAGGATTTGTTTAAAAAGTGATAGGCAATCATATTGAAAATTCTCTTTACACAAATATTGCTTGATCCTGAATATTTTAACATGTTGTGGTGAGAAATACGAACCAGACTCAATACTTTTTTAACCTCTTATCTTATTAGTTTTGCTATTGATCTAAGAAAGCAGTCATCTTTCTTAATTACTCATTACCAATTGAATAAAATATGCCTAAAACAATCATCATATCGGCTATGAGCAATAACCGGGTTATTGGAAGCGGTGGAGGAATGCCCTGGAATGCTCCGGATGAATACCAGCAATATCTCTCATTTGTCAATGGAAATGCTGTGATCATGGGACGAAGATCATTTGAAATATTTGGCAAAGATCTCAAAGGAACACATAACATTGTGGTAAGTCGATCATCTTTTGAAATGAAGGATGCTATTGTTTGCAGTTCGGTAGACGATGCTTTAAGGAAAGCGAGGTTGTTTGATAAAACCATATTCATTGCTGGAGGTGCAACAATTTACGAACAAACAATTCCTTTGGTTGATGAAATGTATTTGTCCTACATAAAAGGGAGTTTCCAGGGAGACACCTATTTTCCTGATTTCGATATTAATGATTGGGATATCGCCAAGAAAGAAGATAAGGAAGCTTTTGAGTTTGTGATATATAGGAGAAAATAGTTCTGATCTTATTGTTCCTTTAACCTGGTGGATGAAAGCCATAAAACCAGTGCAACGAATGCTATGGAAATAGCCGATCCAACGGCTAGTAGTAGGTCCCCGAATTGATTCCATTCAAAAATGTATGCTATGGTCATAATTAGTGAAAGTAAGCCCATGGCTATAATACTACTGATGAATAATACTAATTTTTTAAACTCTTGCATTTTCTATTTCTTTAATTTGAATTCCTTAATGATCTGCCAAAGAATAATATTGGCTCCTCCTATTTTAAATATGATGAGGATCCATACACCTATCTCATTGATCCAGTTTCCTCCGTAGATAATTCCTCTTGGTTGAAAAACACTATGTATTGCTATGGTAAAAGCGATTAGCACCGCATTAACCAGGAAAAAGAGAATTGTGGAGCCAAAGTAATCCAATGGCTCACTTTGTCTATATTTTTTAACAGTATTGCTCATTTGTATTTTTTATGTGTCTAAAATTTGTAGCCTGATGAAATTGTGATACTTAAGTTTAGTCATCCCCTTGTGAGTCTCAACTCCGACGTGTCGGGATCCCAGGCATGACCTGTTTCATCTTTTAATTGTACCACTAAATTATAGGTAGGAGTTCTTTTGAATTATTTTCTGTGACATCTAAAAATATGATCTGCATCATATTTTGATATCTAGTTTCACAGATTTAGATCAGGATGAATTAGTTTTAGGGTAATGGATCTTAAAAAATATAAGGTACCTGCCTGTATGGTTTGTCCGGTACGTGAAAAGTCGCTTTTCAACAAGATCGAAGGAGCTGAACTTGAAGAAATAAACGCTTTAAAAAGATCTGTGACCTACAAGAAAAAGCAGACGATCTTCATGGCTGGAACTACACCATTCGGAGTACACATTGTGCATTACGGAAAAATAAAGCTGACTAAAATAAATAGTTTGGGAATTGAGCAAATTGTAGGTTTTGCAAAACAGGGAGATACATTTGGATACCAATCTCTTTTAGGAAATAAAAACTATGATATAACTGCCATCGCTTTGGAACCAAGCATTATTTGTTTTATTCCGAAGGATAAAATATTAGCCCTGATAAAGTCCAATGATGATTTTACACTAAGGCTTATGGAAAAAGGATTCACTGAATTCGGTGATATTGCCAACAACTATAGCGACATGTTGAGCAAACCCCTCCGGCAACGCATTGCCATGGCCATTCTGAGAATATCAGATACTTTTGGCTTGCGAAAAGATAATTCTCTGGATGTAGCTCTTTCCAGAGAAGAAATTGCCAACCTGGCACTTACTACAACGGCCAGTTGTATAAGAACACTTTCCGATTTCAATAAAGAAGCCATCATTAAACTGGTGGGAAAGAATATTCAAGTCATCAATGAGACAGCCCTGAGGCAAGAGGCGGAAATGTACTAGTTGATTTGCCAAAACATGAAAAACTCATTTGTCCAAGACCATTGACAAAAATCATTTTGAAAGATCGGTTTTTACTTTAGCTTTGAACAAACTTAAATTATTGAGAGCTTTATTAGCCATCGGATTCATTTTTTTGTACCTGGGAGGACTTCTTAAGCCAATAGCACCGCTTATAGAATATTATGCCAATCAGGACTATATTGCTGAGTTCTTATGTATTAACAAAGATGAGCCTATTACAGTTTGTAATGGACAATGTTATCTGGCCAATAAGCTAAAAGATTCTCAACAGGAAGAAAATCAGGAAGCGCTTCCCGGTGTTAAAATGGAAGACTATCCAATTGGAATAAGGTTCAATATTGAAGTGGAGGAACTGCGATGTCATTATATTCAGGGTGCCTCAACTCCTTCTTCTAATCTTTACCACTATCTCTATTCTAAAGCCATATTTCACCCACCTGTCCCGCAGATTTGATGGCCATCCCCAGGATCAAGTGTGATCCCTTTTTGACTGATTGAAAGACAATCTGGTTTGTCATTGGTCATCGCAATTCTTTGATATAAACACAAAAAGCAGATACTCCAGTGAGTGCTTGAAAATGTTTGTTCAAAGCTTCATTTCTTATACATTTTAAAATATCGTTTGATGAAATTGAGTGTTTTAAATAGCGCTATTTGGCTACCCTCATTAGTGATATATTGACGAAATACTCTTAGCATCAAAACTTCAATTTAAGGTTGTCAGATGAGTATAAATTCCGGAATCCCTAATGTTTCAACTGGGGATAAACAAAATTTATAGAATTCCATGTGGCCTTGACAATAAATTATAAACGCATGAAACACGTTAATAAATCATTTATAAATACAACGATTTTCCTTTCAATATTTCTGATGCTGTCTGTAGTAACACAAGCTCAGAATCCGGGAAGTATTTCCGGTACTATTAAGAATAGTGAAACCGGACAAGCACTCTCAGGTGCTAGCATTGGTTTGTTGAATACCGTTAAGGGAGCCATCAGTGAGACTGATGGGGCATTCAGAATTCAACAAGTATCGCCAGGTGAATATGTTCTAAAAGTAAGCTTTGTTGGTTATATCACCTATACACAAAAAGTAAGTGTAGAATCTGATCAAACACTAACACTTGATATTGTACTTCGCGTAGGTGCTACGAATTTGGATGAAGTAACCGTTACCGCACTCAAACCTAGTTTGAAACCTGAAACAGGTTTGGAAAGTGCAAAAATTAAAGAATCCAATTTCAGGGATGCCGGAGATGTACTTCGGTTGTTGCAAGGTGTCAGTGCTGTGAGGAGAGGACCTGTTGGTTTGGACCCAGTGGTAAGAGGAATGAGAGAGACTCAGATAGGTACGTTCATCGATGGCACGAGAATGTTTACCGCAGGCCCCGGAAGAATGGATTCTCCGTTGAGTCATTACGATCCTACGATGTTTCAATCCATTGAGGTTGTTAAGGGACCCTATGCCCTAACCTGGGGCGGAGGTGCTTTTAGCGCTATAAAAGTTACGACCAAGGATATACCTCAGGATACAAAGAAGATTCAGGGAACCGTTTCAGGTGGATTCGATTCAAATCTTAATGCTTTCGAAAGCTCCGCAGCGCTCTATGGCCGTTCAGGTAAATTCGGATACCGGGTCCAGGGAGCCTGGAGAACCGGTGATGATTACAAAGATGGCGATGGTCAGGAGGTGCCTGCAGATTTTCTATCCCGTGAGATAAGGGCTAAAATTAAATATGATTTTTCACCAAGATCATCTTTGGCACTATCCGGTGGTTTACAATTCCAGGACGACATCGACTATCCCGGTCGGTTATTAACAGCTGAATTGTTTGATGTTAAAAATCTTGCGGCCAATTGGAAGGTAAACTTTCCGAATAAGTTGCTTCGAAATCTGGATGTCAACTTCTATGTAAATCATCTCGAACATAAAATGAACAATGAAGGTAAACCCACGGCTGAAGCTAATCCTAACAGGGTACCCCCCTTTCCGTTAAAAATTGCTGTTGAAACTGAAAATCAGATTATCGGAGGTCGAATAGGCGTAAAATTAGTTTCAGACAAAAACTGGGATCTTGAATTCGGAAGTGACTTTTATAGCTCGAACAGAATTGCTTTCAGAAGTATCGACAGGAATGATGATCAACCTATGCAACTGTTCAGAGATATTGTATGGCCAGACGCTACCACATCGGTAGGTGGGCTGTTTGCAAGAACCGAAATCACAGTCAGTGACATCACCACACTTTCCGGAGCTGTACGATTTGATCTATTGAAATCCAAGGCTGATACAATCAGTCAGTTCTTCGTGAGCAATGTTGGAGAAGCGTTAGACAGATCTGAAAATGGGCTGAGCGGTTCTTTCACAGTGAACTTTGCGTTGGACAACCATTGGTCGGTATCATTGGGTGCCGGATCAAGTGTAAGAATGCCTGATCCACTTGAATTGTATTCCGATCGCTTCCCTTCCAGCCGTGCGCAAACAAGTGCCGAATTTGTAGGAAATCCGACACTGGACCCTGAAAGAACCAATCAATTTGATCTGTGGATAGAATCAAACTATGCTAAATTTAGCTTTTCTGTCAACCCATTCATCCAGTTTATTGACGATTATGTGACTTTGCAGGCCACCAACCTCCAAAAAAGATTACCATTGAGTCCCAATACGGTTTATCAATATGTCAATGGAGAAGCTAAGTTTTATGGTGTGGATTTTTCATCGGCTTATTCAATTAATCCTGCATTAACGCTAAGTCTGACGGGACAATATTTATGGGGCGAGGATGAGTTACTCAATGAGCCTGCTCTAGGAGTTTACCCCTTTAGCCTGGGAAGTAGTTTAAGATGGGAGCCGGTAAATAAGACTTATTTTGTTGAAGTCCATGGTAAATATACAGGCGAACAAGATCGTGTGGCCATTACGAGGGCAGAATTGACCACGGATGATTATTTTGTATTTGATTTAAAATCAGGTATAAGGTTGAAGGAAAACCTATCATTGCAGGCTGGTATTATCAATCTGTTTGATACCTTTTATGTTAATCATCTGAACTCAAAGAATCCTTTTACAGGACAACCGATATCTGAGCCGGGCAGAATTGCCTATTTTGATGTGATATTCAAATTTTAGTGTAGAGCTGATTTTTTGTAAAAAGGGCAACCATCAATCGGTTGCCCTTTACCAATATAGTATCCAGTGTGTGATTTTCTAGTTTCAATGAAGCTCCTCTAACTTGGCTTTGTATTCATTTGATTTGTCGAAATCTCTTAAGCTGAAATAGATGCCTGCCAAACCTTCAATGGTGTTTCTGTCTTTAGGATCCAATCGATAGGCTGTTTCCATGAAAGGAAGTGACTTCTTGAATAATTCTATGGACCTGTCTTCAATACTACTGAATTGTACCAAATCAAATTCATCGTAATCCATTTTGGAAATAAGACTTACCGCCTCGTTGTAGTAAAGCACGCCAATGTTATAATTGGCCTTGATATTGTTAGCATCTATAGCCAATACCTTATTGTAAGATTTCTCAGCACTCTGCAGATAGACTCCGTTTCCAATGCTGTCAACTTTGTGCATTTGCATATATTTGGAACCAAGAGATAAGTAATAATCTACCTCACTGGCCTGTAAATCAGTTTGGGCGTCAGCCAGCACAATGGCATTTTTATAATGATCATAAAAGCTTTCCGAATTACTGAATTTGGCATTGGATAATGACCTAATGGCATCATTGTAGTAAGTAGTAGCAATGTATTTCAGGCTCTTACTGATGTCGGATTGGAATTTTTCTGCTCCTTCCAATGTCGATAACCGTTTAAAGGCTTTAATTGATTCTGAACGATATTGCAATGTCACATCCTCTTCGGGATGATTTTTATAGAGGTCCTTATAAATAAAGCCCCTGAGATACCAGGTATTGATATTACCTGCCAGTTCTTCGTTCCCAGCTGCCTGATCAATTTTAGCCTTGGCTTCAATTAACTTCCCTTCCTTATATAGGGTGAGTGCTTCCTGCAGTAAATTGTCTTGACCGTTTACCAAGAAACTGCAAAACAAGAATAGTGATAGTATGATAAACCTAATATGTTTCATGTTTCCCGGAATTTAGTTTACGACAATAGCCAGCGCTAATAATTGACTACTTACTTTGAGATTATACTTTTCAATGGTTGTCGTATTGATCTCCATTTTTTGCTTGTTCTGATTGTACAGAAGATTGATAGCGGCACCCTTTAAGGCAAATCCTTCTTTATCCGTAACCAATAAAGTACTGGTTCCATTAAGCTTTTTGATGATATTCTCTATTTCCTCACTTTTATTTTTATCCACATATAAAATTTGACATTGGTTGATTTGATCAACAGCCGAGAAATTTGTGATCTCAAAGCTTTGAAATCCTCTTTTCTTTGTTGATGCCATGTTGTTAAGTTCTTTTAACAGATTAGGATATTCACCTAAAATACCAATCCTGAAATTCTCACTGAGTGCAGACTGGGGCCATTCAACATACTTTGAGAAATTGTAGATGAATATTGCTTTTGTTTTTGCATTAACATCTATTCCTGCTTGTGGTGAGGCCGTATTAAAAGAAAATAGCGTGATAGTTATGGACAACAAGAAAGCTACCATGCCTTTTTTTTTGAGTTTTTTCATAAAAAACTGTTCCCTCATTATTTCTGATTTTTTATCTGATCCGTGCATAACTATCCATGTTAATAAATCAATATTGCAATTCTTTTCCCATCCAGGTAAACTGAAATAAAAGCGTCCAGAATACCCTGATCGTAGGTACGCTTTCTCAATATTTCTGCTTCCGATAAATTCTTGAAATTGCCTGTCAAATATTTTACAAGACCGCCTTCAAAACGCTCGTCAATTGTCGGTACATTAATCAATCCATCAAAAAGCCCGGGTTTAGGTTTGCTGTAAGCACCGATCTGCACCCTCAAATTGAGTATTCTTCGTTCTTCCATACTGTATTTTGATTCCACCCTTGATAAATATTGCTTATGGGTCATTACTGATCTGATAGAAGATAATAAAGCAGAGGTTCTTTCCTCACTTAAATTGAAGGAGGCATCCGAGACATTTTGATCATTGAGCTGAGTGTCCTGATTGTTTAGGTCTTTGTAGGCAAAGAAATTTTTGTTTTCATTTGAATTAACACTTGCTAAAAGGTCTCCATTTTTATTCTTGAGATCAACAAACAATTCCAGATTTGACTCGTCCTTTTCCATGACTACCTGATAATTTTTCCCACCGGGTAGATCTTTGAAATTAAATCCTCCTTTTTCGTCAGTAGTTGTTTCAGCAACAATATTTCCTTCACTATCGGTTAAATAAACCTTTTTGTTAACAGCAGAGGTGCCATCCTGTAAAAGTGTTCCACTTATGGAGATATCTTCTTCTGCCAATAGACTTGTTTCATATTCCTGATCATTCAGACTTCTATATTGAAAAAACCTTGGATCCTGCTTTGAATTGGCACTGGCAATGACCTGACCATTTTGATTGGTAAGATTTAAAGTAATGCCAAGATTAGCATCGCTTTCGTCAAGTAATACGGTATAATGTTCACCTCCCGGGAGCTTTCGGAAGTCAAAGGAGCCTTTATCATCAGATATTGCTGAGGCTACCACGTTTCCATCTCCATCAACGACCAAGACCTTTTTATTTGCAGCAGCCAGTGTACCATTCATCAAGGTACCGGAAATGGAAACATCTTCCTCTGCCAATAACACACTTTCATATGATTGGTCACTGAGTTTTTTGTATTGAAATAATGCGGGATTTCTTTTTGAATTGGCACTGGCTAATACTTTTCCGGTCTTATTGGTAAGATTCAAATTTATTTCCAGCCCTTGATCCTGCTCATTTAGGAGGATCGAGTAATTTTCACCACCCGGTAATTGTTTAAAGCGAAAGTTTCCATTTTCATCGGAAGTGGTGGTAGCAACAATATTTCCTTTTGAATCTGTCAGGAATACTTCCTTATTGGCTGCCACAATTCCGTCTAATGATAATGTACCGGAAATAGTCACATCCTCTTCTGCTAAAAGCGCATTTTTATACTGCTTATCATCTAAATTCCGGTATTTAAATAGTGCCGGTTCACTTTTTGAACTGGTTTTAGCCAAAGGCTGACCTGCTTCGTTGCTGAGTTCCAGATTGATCTCTATGGCTTGATCTTTTTCATCCATGGCTACCAGGTATTTTGAACCTCCCGGTAAACCTCTGAAAGCAAACCTTCCATTTTCATCTGAAGTAGTGGAAGCAATGATATTTCCGGCCTCATCAGTAAGAAAAACTTGCTTATTGGCTACAGCCATTCCCGATTGAATCAAAGATCCTGAAATCGTAACATCTTCTTCAGCTAAAAGAGCATCAGTAAATTGTTTGTCCGGAAGATTTTTGAATTTAAAAAAACGGGGATCATTTTCAGCATTGGCACTTGTCAGCAAATTGCCATCCTTGTCTTTGAAATCAAGTGATATACTAGTTCCCTCATCGATTGCATCCAGGGCAACACTATAAAACTGGCCGCCAGGTAAATTTCTGAATGCAAATGACCCTTGGGAATCCGACTTGGTCGTGGCAATTGTTTCTCCGGATTCATTCAATAAGGTTATGTCTTCACCTGAAACGGGCGTGCCGTCAGCATTCATCAGGTTTCCGGAAATTTGTATATCCTCTTCAGGGGAAAGGTTTGCCAATACATCTTCCGGTGTCAATGTTTTATACGCAAATTTTTCATCAAAAAGATTAAATTCAGCATCTTCTTCGTCAACGGTTCCTACTTCTGCTATATAATCCGGAAGGCCTTGAAATGCAAAACTCTTGGAGAACCTCAGCGTGAAAATGTTATCAAAATAATTTCCGGACTCACTGTTTCTTGCCTCCAGTCGATTAGAAGTTAGAAAACCCTTTTGACCGTATTCGTACAAGTTAAAATAGTAGTCATCAGAACTGCTGTTGATGGGATAACCAAGGTTAAAAACCTTTCCATTTCTATCTTCAAAATTCAGGTTAACCATGTAGATATCAAACTCTCCCAGTCCGACATGGCCATTTGAACTGAAATAAAGATTGCCTGCGTGAATATCAAAGAAGGGAGTTATCTCATCGCTGGAAGTGTTGATCGCCTTACCAAGATTGACCGGTGCATTGAATTTTCCAAGTGAATCCTTTTTGCAATACCAAATGTCATATCCACCAAACCCACCTTTACGATCTGATGAAAAAAATAAGACCTCCGCATTAGTTTCATCCAATACAATCATTGGATGCTTGGTATTGGATCCTGGTGGGTTGATGACTTCGTTAAGTTTTTGAGGTTTTGACCAGGAATTCGACTTTCTTTCACTGTAATATAGATCACATGCACTGGTAGTTTCATTAGTTGTGCAAATAGTATAATATAATTTTTTAAGATCTGAAGAATAGGAGGGACTACCAATACTCTGATACTGTGAAGACAATGGTATTTTGACCATTTCTCTTCTACTAACAGCTCCGGATTTGTCTATAACCTGAAATATTCTATTGAAATAAACAGTATCGAATTTCCCAGAGAAATTTTCAAACCGTTGATTCTTTTTTCTGTGAAGTGTTTCGGATCCTGTAAAATAAATGATGCTATCGTTTAACGGAATAGCGGCAAAATTGGAACTGCTGTTTCCTGGTAATCCATACAATTTGCTTATTTCGACATCCGGACTGTTCCTCAATAGCTTTTGAGCTAACCTACAGGACTCAATATGCTTTCCAGCACTTTTTATTTCCGATGCATAATCCTGATGATTGGCACCAATGAAATTATTATACATGTTTATGGCTTGGTCGTATTGTGCCAATGCCTGCAATGCCTGAGCGTATTTGTAGGTGCTCAATGGAAAGTCCTCTAAATTGCCATCCATCACTTGCTGATATAGTTCTGCTGCTTTATCATAATGCCTGAGTTCATAATATGCCTCTGCCATCTGATACATGCTTTCATAATTGGCTGGATCTCCATCCAATACGTGTTGGTAATAATTGAGAGAACTATAGTACAGACCTTTTGAAAATAGCTCGTCGGCTATTCTTTTATTTTCTTCCAAACTGTTTTGAGTAACTGTTGATCTGAAGTTTCTGATCTTTTGACCATGCACTGATCCGGTTGAAATGAAAACCAGTATTATACAAATTGTAATTACCAACAGATTTTTGAGATACACCGATGCCCGATTGAATCTTGTGTTTTGATATTGATCCAATAAAAGTTTCATATACTCAAAAAAATGATGTTTTCTGCTCATAACCTTTATCAAAGCCTGGGGTTAGGGTCTGAAGATAAATTGTTTACTTTGGATATTGATTTCTTAAAATTGAAAGCCAGACTGATCTCAAAGCCTCCTTTTTGTGTCACTTCACTCAGATTTGAAATAATAAGATCATAACTTAACCCAAAACTGAATCGCTTATATTCCAATCCCGCGCTCATGATCACGGCATCCGTATTTCTCAGCCAGGCCCCAATGGAGAATACCTGGTAATCGTTGTTGACAGATTTGTCATATTCAAAAGCAACACCGGAATGAATGATATTCACTGAACCTTGTCTCATAAATACAACATTGGGAACAAGATTGAAATTGGGACTCATGCTGAGCCTACTCCCTGCATGGACAACATATCTTCTTGACAACTTTGATTCAATACCAGTAAAGGATTTATTAGGTTCAGTAAGGTGGAAAGCTGACACACCGGCAAAAATGGTTGAACCATTATTCAAAAATGAATACCATAGCAAACCGGCCTGAAAGTCCATCAACAATTGATTATCTCCTGAGATCAACTCACCATTCGACAAACTACGATCTACTCCGCTGCCCGGAACCCATTGGCTCTGTGTTGTGAGATTTGTGAAGTTAAGGTCGGTTTGATCAATTCCACCTTGAAAACCAATAGCCAAATAATTGTTTTTATTGGAGCCTATAGATTTGTGATAGGCCAGGGAAAACATGGCGCGTAAATTTTTCTGTACCGAGCCGGCAAGATCATTTGTGGCCACTAAACCAATTCCGGCAAAGCTGCCACCTTCATTTTTTTCGAAGAGCGACATATCAATACCCACAGAATAAGTTTGGAATGGATCAATGGAGGCCAGGTGATTCCTGTAATTTGTCATGATCCGGATGTTTCCGAAGGCTATTCCCGTTAAGGCCGGATTCAATATGAGAGGGGCATTATAAAATTGTGAAAAATAGGGGTCATTGGCAAAGAGCCTGCCACTGCTTAGCATCAGTATGATAGACAGAACACAAACAACCTTTCTCATGTTAATATCTAGTTCATCAATCAAATTATTCTACCAACTCCACCGTCCTTTCCGTATATTTCAATTATCTCAATATTGCTTTTACACATTAACTGATCAGCGCGTCATCCTCATAAGAGAAAAATTGTTGTTGTTAAAGTTTGAATTGCAGATCTTTCTTGGTGGCTCAGCACCTGGATTTCCGGATCTCATCCTAAAATGTTCGCAATGAGTGAAATCGCATCCTTCACCAATTTTTTCGATGTGACAAATGTTACCGATCATTTCGAAAACACCGAAGTTCCTCAATTCCCCTTTTCCAGCGGTTTTCAATTGTGTGTCAAGCACTTATAGAAAATTAAAAAAATCAAAAACTAATTAACTTGGGGTAGTTTTTCATGCACACCTTTCAGTGCCTTTTCTTAAGTGGTTGATTTTAAACAGCTTGCGTTAAAAGTAAAAATAAATCAGAGCAAATGAATCTTACGCTATTTCAAAATAGTACCGAAGTAATTTTTAAGACAAAGTTGTTGCAGGTTTCTGATATCGGTCTTCAGGCCTTAAACGTAAGTTATGGCATCTTTGACCTTGCTTAGTTATCCAATCTTTACGCCAATATTAATTTCTGGCGAGTATAGTCCGCTTTTCTTCATATTTCCTTAATAGGTCTCTAATCATATCATAATCTATAGATTTTAGTTTCGCACCGTAATTAAACTAATTCAGATTATGGCGAAATATCTACGGACATCAATTTTCATGACATTATTGATCTTCTCACTTTGCACTTCCGTTTGGGCACAAAATGGAGCGGTAAAAGGGAAGATTACAGACGAATTTGGGTTGGCACTTCCGGGTGCGGCTATATTTTTAACAGAACTCGACAATGTTGGAACGGCCTCTGGCGTTGATGGGAACTTTACCATTTTAAATGTACCAACCGGGAGGTTTACGATTCAGGTAACCTATATCGGATATGAAACTATTACCAAAGAAATAGAGGTTGTCACTTCTTTAACAACAGAAGTAAACCTTTCACTGAAGCCAGGTGTGGTGATAGGGGAGGAAGTGCTGATATTAGGAGACCGCTTAAAGGGACAGGCAAAAGCCTTGAATCAGCAAAAAAACAACGCCAATATCACGAACATTGTTGCGGCTGATCAGATTGGAAGATTTCCTGATGCCAATGTTGGGGATGCTATTAAAAGGATTCCCGGAATCACAATGCAATATGATCAGGGAGAAGCCAGGGACATTATCATCCGGGGAATTGCTCCTCAGCTTAACTCGGTTACATTGAATGGCGAGAGAATACCCTCTGCCGAAGGAGATAACAGAAGGATACAAATGGATCTTATCCCGGCGGATATGATCCAAACCATCGAAGTGAATAAAGCGGTAACACCTGATATGGATGCAGATGCCATAGGAGGTTCTGTAAATCTCGTTACAAGAACAGCTACCAATGGTTTGAGAATTTCAGGTACTGCAGCTACAGGATATAATTTTTTGTCGGAAAAACCAATCTGGACGGGATCAGTAATTCTGGGAAATAGAAGTGCCAATGGAAAATTTGGTATGGTTTTCAGCGGTTCATATAATAACCACAATTTTGGATCGGACAACATAGAAGCCGTTTGGGTAGAAGACGACAATGTTGGCGTTATTCTTGATGAATTCGATATCAGGAAGTATGAAGTTCAGAGGGTTAGAAGAAGTGCCTCTCTGGCTTTTGATTACAAGATAAATACTAATAACTCACTTTTCCTTTCAACCATGTACAACTGGAGAGACGATTGGGAGAACAGATACCGGTACAGAGTAGGAAAGTTAAGTGATGCTGCTGAAGACAGAGATATTACCTCTCTCGGAAATGGTAGGTTCCAAACATTGGGAAGAATAGGAAGACAAACAAAAGGTGGTATAAATAACAACAGGGTTGACAACAGGAGGCTCGAAGATCAGAGAACTTCAAACGTAACCTTTGGTGGAGATCATTTAATTGGCAATAAACTAAAATTAGATTGGTCCACTACCTATAGCAGAGCTTCTGAGGAAAGACCTAATGAAAGATATATCCGCTACAGGGAAAGTGATATTGAAGTGATCATGGATATTAGCAATCCTGAAAAACCACTGGTCACGCCGGTAGATCCAAATAGTTGGAGAGCCATTGGTTTCAATGAGATCACGGAAGAAAATCAGTTTACCAAAGAGGAAGACATCAACTCCAGGATTAATTTTCAACTTCCGATCAGTGATAAGGGAATATTGAAATTTGGCTTAAGACAAAGAAGCAAATCAAAGGAAAGAGACAATAATTTTTTCTCTTACGAACCAGTGGATGAAGATGCATTTGGTGCCTCATTAGGTGCTGTACCCAGCATTGACCAAAGTGATGCTGATTATTTAAATGGTAACCAGTACCAGATTTCCTATTTTGCGGACCGCGATTTCTTAGGGAACCTGGATTTGAAAAATGCATCACTATTTGAGGAGTCTGATGAACCCGGGGAATATGTACCTGGCAATTACCAGGCAGATGAAAATATCTTAGGCGGCTACATCATGACCGATTATCAGATCTCTTCAAAGCTTTCTGCTGTTATAGGTGTCAGACTGGAGCATACTAATATTGATTATAAAGGATTCTCATTTGATGTTGATAATGATATTGTGACACCAACCTCCGGAGAAGACAGTTATACCAATGTTTTACCTGGTGTTCACCTGAAATACGATATTTCAGAGAATACCATTGTAAAACTGGCCTGGACAAATACGCTGGCAAGACCTAACTATTTTGATCTTGTACCTTTTGCCGAATTTAGTCCTGATGATGAAGAACTTGTACGAGGAAATCCTGCCCTTCAACCAACCAAATCGATGAATTTTGATCTGATGGCTGAGAATTACTTCAAATCCATTGGCTTGATTTCGGCCGGAGCATTTTACAAAGACATTGATGACTTTATATATGAAAGGGTGATCGAGAATTTCAACGATCCTGTTTATGGTTCCGACCTGGAATTCACAACACCTGAAAACGGTGGTACTGCTGAAGTTTACGGATTTGAAATTGCTTTCCAAAGACAACTCGATTTCCTCCCGGGGTTTTGGAAAGGATTTGGTGTGTATTTTAACTATACCAATACACAATCCAGCACTGAAGGCGTACAGGGAAGAGAAGGAGAGGACCTTCCATTGACAGGAACAGCTGAAAATATGTTGAATGCTTCCTTATCATATGAATCGGAAAAATTAGTTCTAAGGGCTTCATTAAATTTTACCAGCGATTATCTTGATGAATTAGGAGGAGAAGCCTTTGACGATCGCTTCTATGATAAACAGACCTTCCTGGATATCAATGGATCTTATGCCTTCAAACCAAACTGGCGAGTATTCTTCGAATTGAATAATCTAACTAATCAACCTTTGAGATACTACCAGGGAATTTCAGAAAGAACCATGCAGGAAGAATTCTACAATGTGAGAATGAACCTTGGTGTGAAATTCGACTTGTTCAGGGGTAACTAGAATCAGATCACAGTAGTTCTTAGAGATTCAAATTACCTTTTTGAAACACGTTTTATTGGAAAGTTTGGAGCAGCTCTGATGCTTCAAACTTTCCGCATTTTTAAGAAAAAGCATTAATTACATGAAAAATAAAAATACACACCTACATAAACTTCTAAATTTCAATACTTCAATATTTCGACATTTCACAGTTTATTTTATCATGGTTGGCCTCTTTACTGTCGCTTGTCAATCCGATAAAAAACAAAATCTTGCCGCAAGTGCTGCAGATCAGGGAGAGGTAGTTCTAAAACCAATTTTTATCACGGAACCTTCGCTCAATGACACCGATGATCCCGCCATTTGGATCAACAGCAAGGATCCTTCGAAAAGTTTGATTATTGGTACTGATAAAGGGGAAGAAAATGGAGGTCTATATGTGTATGATCTTAAAGGAAAAATTCAAAAAGATAAAACCGTCCTTGGACTGAAGAGGCCTAATAATGTGGATGTTGAGTATGGGCTAATACTCGGTGGAGACACAATTGATATAGCGGTCGCAACGGAACGCGGAAGAAATGCCATAAGAGTTTTCAAACTACCGGAAATGGAGGCTATTGATGGAGGAGGTATAACAGTATTTGAAGGAGAACAACAGCGATTACCCATGGGTATTGCCCTGTATAAAAGACCATCAGACGGATCAATATTCGCTTTTGTAGGCAGAAAGGAAGGGCCTGTCGATGGATATCTGTGGCAATATCAATTGCAGGATTCAGGTAATGGGCAGGTATCTGCAAGCAAAGTAAAGGCCATCGGAAAATATAGCGGCATCAAGGAAATCGAGGCGATTGCCGTTGATGACGAATTGGGATACCTCTATTATTCAGATGAAAATGTAGGCGTACGCAAATATTATGCTGACCCTGACAGCAGCAATGTTGAATTGGCACTTTTCGCCACTGATGGGTTTACAGATGATCATGAAGGGATTTCGATCTATAAGGTGAATGAAAAAACAGGTTATATTCTGGTATCAGATCAACAGGCGAATAAGTTTCATCTTTTCCCAAGGGAAGGGTCAAAAAACAATCCTCATCAACATACATTAATACAAATTGTAAATACCTCCACTATAGAAAGCGATGGTTCGGAAACCACTTCCGTTAATCTTGGGCCTGATTTTCCTCAAGGCATGTTTGTGGCCATGTCAGATGACAGGACATTTCAAATCTATCGTTGGGAGGATTTGATGAGCAAATAAAAATGTAGAGGACCTCAATTTTCAGACTGAAGAGCAGAAGCCCATTTTGCTTTTTCGCTTTCTGCAAATTCACTGACGGATCATACTTCCGACGAACTTCGAAAGTTTGATCCGTCAGACTAACCAATATTCACTTTTCGACCTTTTAATTTTCATGGGGACGAGTATACAAGGTTATTTAAAGTAAATCAAAGTCATAAGCAAGTTAGGATACTAATATGACAACAGGATAGTACAGGACGGCTCTGAGGGTATATTGGACTAAATTTCCAAAAATAAGGAATCATTTAATTACCGGATTCAAAGGGAATGCTGATTTTTCTCACTAGGAAAATTTGTGTTTCTAACGTAGCAATGAGACCGGAATTAAATAATTACCTTTTCAGGTTTTTGAAGCTGTAAACCTATGAGTTCTTGTCCTGAACATAACAATGATATAACTCACACTGTTGAAACTCCAAACAATGATCTCTATGGAACCATGGAGATGGTTATTGGAAAAAGAAGGATGACTTAAGCGATGTTAACTCTGTGAAGTTCTATTTAATCCCCAATCGATTTTCAAGATTTACATTTGACGAGGTAGGTTGCGATTAAAGTAAGACGGATATATAGGAATTGAAATTTAGTAGTGCTCAAAGAACAATTGATCCAATTTTTTATGTTGAATCAATAGATTTAATATTCTTATGCCAAAGTTTGATAAATCGGTGTCCTTTGAGTCTACTTTATAACATCGCCCTGTTAGGTTAGAGAATTTCCAGATTTGCGCATTATGTTGGTTTAGGTAGTCTGTCCCTTTGATGTCTCAATCAAGAATAGAAGAAGATCCTTTGCCATTGGGCAGCGGATAAGAATTTCACCGATAGATCACTAACTTCAGTTACTCTAGGGCGCAACCGAATCTATTAGCTGCTTTAGCTGGTTAGTTGTTTAATTGGTTTTACCTGAGACGGAAATAACATATTCACCTGAAGGTAGCTCAAAGTTGATCTGATTTTCTTCTTTTTGTGAAGATGTCAATGAATAACCATTACTACTTTCTAAGAAACTTATTTTTTGATTTTCTGCTATTGGCAAACTAATCTTGGCTATACTTTTTTGAGGTACAGTTATTTCAAATATCTGATCATTGCTTCCTGAATTTGTCCAGTTGGACACAATTTTACCGAAAGGAGAATGGTAGGAAGTATTTACATAACTCAGTGCATTGGGAACAGATGGATTGATAATAAATTTTTGAAAACCAGGATAATTTGGGTCCGGACGTATTCCCCCGAGCCATCTGTAAAACCATTCGGATATTGATCCAAACATAGGGTGACAGTTGGAATAGACATTGTCACTTTCTTTCCAGGTTTCCCATATGGTGGTGGCACCCTTGTCGATCATAAAACCCCAACCGGGATATTCAGTACTATTTACAATATCATAAACCATATCCGTATTTCCGGTTTGAGAAAGGGCTTCCAAGATATATTTTGTTCCAAAAATGCCGGTATTGAAATGCCCTGATGGTTGTGTTGCTATTGACTTCAATAAGGAATCTATAGCTGCCTGTTTTTCATTTGGTGGTATAATGTCATGATAGAGCAAAGTGGCAAATAAGGTTTGTTTGTTAATGGAGCCAGTAACCGGCCTTCTCCAAAACTTTTCCAGCACAATGGTGCTTAGTTTGTTAGCCAAGCTTTCAAATTCCTTTTGATGCCCCTCATCACCCATAAAAGATGCAAATTTTTGCATGATTCTGGCACATTGAAGATAGTGTGTGGTACCAGTCAATTCAACAGGAACAGGTTGTAAAGATTCATGATCGCTCAGACCACTTTTAACAATACCTTCCGGATGAAGATGCTTAACTTTTGCCATCCAATCTAAGTTCTTATGATAAAACGCTTTTATGATGGCTGTATCATTGTAATAAAGGAAAAGATTGTATTGCGTTGTGAGGAACGCAGATTCCCAACTCAACCCACAATATTGTAGTCCTACATAAGGGGCAGTATCTACAAACGTACTATCGTTCATGGCATCTTCCCAATCGTAGATTGTTTTGCGATAAAAGTCCTGCATATCAAAATTGTAAATGAATGCTTCACTGGTGGCATTCAAATCACCGCCATAGCCAAACTTCTCTCTGGCAGGACAATCGGATTGTACACTTAACAAATTAGATAGAAATGTTTGTCTGGTGGCATTTTGTATATCATTTACCAGCGGTGAAGAACAAGCGAAATCATTGTTTGCACGCACATTTGTGTGTAGCATTAAACCCTCAATATCTTCTATAGTTGGTGTGTGATTCAATCCGTCTATTTCCATATACCGATAAGTATGAAAAGTAAATTCAGGTGTATACCATGTATCTGACTCTTCACCAAAGATATATTGATCTGCTTGCCATGCAATTTCAGGAGCGCCAGGACCTCCGGTACCACTTTTCTTTATCTGACCCGCTACGGTGGTCATAGGATTAAGCCTTCCATCTGCATAAATTCTTTCTCCAAAACGAAATGTGACAGTATCTCCAGGCTCCCCTTTAAGATGGATCTTATATAATCCTGTAAAATTTATGCCCATATCTACTACATATTTATCGTCTTCCAGGGCAGTTATAGCGATTGGCTTTTTGGTTTCGGTAATCCTGATAGGTGGAAAAAAGGCCTTTTGTAAACTTCCACCCGGACTGTTACTTTTTATGACTTGCTGCCATGAGCTGTCATCAAAGCCGGATGCTTCCCATCCGGCTATTTCTTTTCCTCCGTTATAAACCTCTCCCAGGTACACATTGTTTTTTCTTATGGGGCCATAATGGTATTTCCAGGATTTATCTGTGATTATCTCTTCCTTTTGTCCGTTTTGATATTCTAACTTCAACCTGGCAATAAAGATTGGTTTCCCTGAAGGCATGTTATCCCTTAGATTAAGGTTGCCCCACATCTTCATTGGCAATGGATTATAAAAACCATTGCCAAGCATTACGCCCAGGCAATTAAAACCTTTTTTGATTTCTGTTGTAAGATCATATTCAGAATAATATATTCTTTTGGAAAAATTGGTCCATGCAGGATCAAAATAACTTTTTCCTACTCTTTTTCCATTGATAGATGCCCGATAGTAGCCTGCAGCAGTGATATACAAAGAGGCTGAACGAATATTATCTTTTGCCATAAATATCTTTCTGAAAAGTGGGGAAGGACTTTCTAAATAGAAGAGAGAATCTGTTGTTGGAAGGTTTTCACGTACGCCTATCCAGGAAGCATTGCCTAAATCTGTATAATCAACTTCATTATTTCCGGTAGGATCTCCACATGCAGAAAATATTATACATATAAATATTTGGATTGATAGGAAGCTTTGTGTTTTTAGCGCTTTCATTATTGGGTGTTAAATGAGATATAGCAAACATATTTAGCCTGATAAAGACCATTGCTAAACTATTCCCAATAAATTTCAAAACCGTCCTGCACATTCCCGCCTTTTCATTTTTCTTCTAGAAGATTAAAATTCCTTAAGCCTTATGTTGCGATATTCAACTTTCATGGGAGGTCCAACGTGCACCTGAACCCCTATTAAACCTTTCATAGCTCTGTTATTTTGATCATCATCAATGACAATGCTCATGACATGCCCGTTGATCATATGGATCATGATATTGTCCCGTACAATTAAATGATACTCGTTCCAGTCATCGCTCTTAATGAAGTCAGTTAACCCTTCTTTGTCGCCTGTGCTTCCAATAATTTGAGGTTTTCCATTGTAATCTACCCTCGCTATCTGACCGCGCAATGCCAGAAATGCACGACCTCTTTCTTCGTAGTTTTGACCACTCCACTGATTTTTTCCATCAATATCAGCCTGATAACCTTGAAGCGCCAAGGAGATCTCCGATACCGCTTTACTTCTGTAATTGATACCACTGTTACCGTTAACTGATATTCTGCAATCTAGCTTTAGTTCAAAATTTTCAGGTTCCCCATCTTGCCAGATTAAAAATGTATTGTTTTTTAAGATTGTTTTGGGAGTTATTTCACCTACGATTACACCATTTTCAACACGCCAATAGACCTGATCTCCTTTCCATCCCTTTAAAGTTTTACCATCAAAGATGGATTTGAAACCTTCTTCATTTCCACCTTGATTAGTAGGGACATCCTGGGCAAACAGGGGAACATGAATCATGGCCATTAATAGAAAGGTAACCGGGAATAATTTAGCTTTTGGTAGATACATGAGCATAGTTGTTTAATTGAGTATAGCTGCCTTGACTAAACGACAGATGTAAAATTCAATTTATATAATTTCTTCTTACAGCATGATAACAATTTTAGTCATAGAATCTATTTTCTATGATAGAATTTGCTGAAAACAAGAAAAAGTACACCACAAGATAGCCAGGCCGGAAGTGTCAGAAAAGAAAGAAATACATCAAATTTCAGAGAAACAAAATAAAATACTACAAAGCTGATCAGCCAGGCCAGGAATACAGCCCTGTTAAATTGAGTGCCTGATTTCTCTGCGTAAAAAGCCTTAATACCAAAACGTTCTGAAAAGAAATGCTCAAATACAATAATGGCTCCTATGGGTGCCAGTATAAAGCCATATAAAGCCACGAAGCCAAGTAGCTTCATAGCGAAAGCCGGGAACAAACCAGCCAGCGTGGCTATGGATCCTGCAACAATGGTGACCCGAAAAGTGGAAAGTTTGGGCATAATAGCCTGAAAGGCCAAGCCTGCACGATATATCGTTGGATTGGCGGTAGTCCAACCTGCCAGGATCACAGCCACTATTCCAAAAACCCCCAATGCATTAAATGCTAGTGGACCAGGAGCCACAGGAGGTGCTTGTCCTTCAGACAAGAAAGTTTGTGCTTCCGGAGATTTCAAATAAACGGCATAAAGGAGTGCTGCTGCAATCCAAGCCATATAGTGGCCCACATACATACCAGCGGCAGTAGTCCAACCTACAGAAGAAGATTTTGCAAAACGAAATACCGACAGATCGGACATACCTATGTGCATGGCTGCATTACAAAACCACGACCAGATAACAACATGCCAAAAAGTGAATTTTGTTTGTCCTGGAAATGGATCAGATCCATCAGCCCATATGTTCCAAAAGTCTTTGAAGGAGGTGACCTCTAACTGTCCCAGCGCAACAACACCAGCTAATATAAAAGCCAATACAATAACGGGCGACATCCAATTAGCCGCTTTTGAGACTGTATCGTAACCTCTTGCAGCGATAATAGAAATGACCGCACCAACCAATATCACAATGATAATCCATGTTGGACCATTGGGTAGCGTATCTGTGAGCTGTGGCATTTCCATATTAAAAGGAACCCCTACTGCTGTAGCTGAAACGGTAATCATGGCGCCTGCCAGAAAACAAAACAAAACACCATTGGCCAGGTTGTAAAAAACCACCAGTTTTTTACCGCTTATTTTTTCCAGATGATAGTATAGTGTTAATCGATGTTTGACTCCTATCCGGGCAGTCAAATAACGCCAGGACAAAACTGCTATAAAATTACCAAGCAGTAAACCTATAATTAAATCAAAAGCGCTCACACCAGCGGTCAGAAATAAAGGGCCGATCATAAATTCTGTTCCCGCGGCATGTTCTCCGGCATACATTCCTAAAAAGCTCTTCCAACCTTTTTGGGCATTTGAAGGTACTTCTTCTCGCTCGAACTCACTAGATGATGGATTGCTTTCGCCTTTTGACATGTTTTGAGATCCTCAAATTCAAAAATAAAATGCCAACCTATATTTTTTTTGAGAACCAGGTATCCTGCACCCACCTGTTTCAAACATAGGATATAGATTGTTTTCAATTTGAGAGCCTTGGCTACAGGGAATTTCTCAAAATCAATTTAAAATGATTCTTTACGAAGGAGCCTTTCTTTTCCAGGATCATTCGAGCAGCTGTCCTGCCCATTGCTTCAAAATCGGTAGTCATCACAGTAATGCCTGACTCAAGTACTTCTTTTAAAGGAGTGTCATTATATGATAAGATGCCAATACTTATTCCCAATTCCAGTTTTGATGTCCGTATACATTTAATCAGATTAGCGATATCTGTTTCTGCTATAGTGATATATAACTCACCAGGAGTTATTTGATGATCTGCCGATATTTCATCCATTAACTCCCAAGGCAAATTATGATGAATACAGAACTTCTTAAAACCAAATATAATCTCTTTAGGATAGGGGTAATCCGTATCAGAGGGAAAGACTAATAACAGTTTTCTGTATTTATTGATTAGATTTAAATTTTCACAAAGAATGTTATATATATCTGATCCAAAATCCTGGTAAACAGCCCCAAATTGAGGTATGAAATCCTCTATAGCCTTATCCATGATAATCAATCTGTCAGAAGGGATCAGTTTCAGGGTTTTGCCCAACTCCTGATCTGTAACTTCTTTAAAATGTGGCATGACTAGGTAGTAGTGATAATCCACGGATTGCTCCTGAACAGCTTTTTCAAAAAGTGCGATTTCACAATGATGTATAAAAAGATCTACATATGCCTTATCACCCAATGAGCGAACAATGGCATTGTAAATCACTTTTTTGTAAGCACTCAATTTATTGAATAGCAGTAAAACCCGGATTTTGGATAAAGGCTCAGTGGCATTGATATAATACCCCTTACCCTTTACGGAAATGACAATGCCTCTTTCTTTTAATTCAATATAGGCCTTTTCTACAGTATCTCTGGATAAATAATAATCCTCACTCAGATTATTTATGGAAGGTATTTTCTGCCCGAATTTTAACTGTCCTGATTCAATTTGATCAATGATGCCATTCACGATTTGTTTATACTTTGGTATGCTTGAATCAGCATTAAGATCGAGTTTTAGGAATTCCTTCATCTCCTATCAATGTTTAAGAACCTATGGATACTTGTCATCTCTTGAGGATACCTATAAATTGAGGATACCTACAAAACAAATATAATTGAAAATGTATGTAAATTAAGGTGGACAGATTTTAACAAACTTCAGGTTCTGCCCCAGGTCATAAGCGGATATTTTAATTTATTAAACGTATTTACCCGCTTATACCCCGACAGGGAAGTACAGGATAGCCTGCCAATGAATGGCAATTACATTTGTATGTAATATGACTTACGAATAAGAAAATCAAAAACAATACTATGCCGGTAAAAGAGAAATTATTTAAGCATGTAGATTATTTATGGGATGAAAAAAAGGAAAATGCGCTCCGGGGAGATGAAGTAGCCCTGCTGTTATACCGGTCGAATATATTAGGTGCTGATCTGAGAATAACTAACTATGGAGGGGGTAATACCAGTTGTAAAACTTTTGAAAAAGATCCGCTTACCGGAAAAGAAGTGGAGGTAATGTGGGTAAAAGGATCCGGCGGAGATATTGGTACTTTGAAAAGGAGCGGATTGGCTGGCCTGTATGTGGATAAATTGAGAGCTTTAAAAAACATTTACAAAGGACTGGAATATGAGGACGAGATGATGGATTTGTTTAACCATTGTATTTATGACCTGGATTCAAAAGCTCCTTCGATCGATACACCACTACACGCCCTGCTTCCATACAAACATATTGATCATCTGCATCCTGATGCAGCCATTGCAATTGCTGCTTCCAGGGATGGAGAAGCCATTATGAGAGAAATATACGGAGATGATTTTGCATGGATACCGTGGCAAAGACCTGGTTTTGATCTATCCCTAAAGTTGGAGGAAGCAGTGAATCAAAACCCGAATTTGAAAGGTTTGTATCTCGGAGGGCATGGATTATTTACTTGGGGTGATACTGCCTATAAATGCTACATGAATTCTCTTGAAAGTATTGAAAAGGCTAGTGAATACCTCGAAAACAATTATGGCAAAAAGAGCGCTATTTTCGGCGGTATCAAGGTAGCGTCACTTCCTGAAGAAAAAAGGCTTGATCAGGCAGCTATGCTGGCACCGGTATTGAGAGGAATGGCATCCGGTAATCAAAGAATGATAGGGCACTTCACGGATGATGCCAGGGTATTGGAATTCATTAATAGCTATGATATTGATAAACTGGCTCCTTTAGGAACAAGCTGCCCTGACCACTTCCTAAGGACAAAGATATGTCCTTTGGTATTGGACTTGCCTAAAGAAGCAGACCTGTCGGATAAACAAGCGGTTAGAGCTCAACTGGAGCCTGCATTTGATGCCTACAGGAAAAATTATGCAAAGTATTATGAAGGTCATAAAAGAGAAAATAGCCCGGCGATGCGGGATGCTAATCCTGTTATTGTTCTATGGCCGGGAGTGGGAATGTTCTCTTTTGCAAAAAATAAACAAACAGCACGAGTAGCCAGTGAGTTTTATATCAATGCGAT
Organism: Splendidivirga corallicola; assembly: GCA_030442035.1. Lineage (GTDB taxonomy): Bacteria > Bacteroidota > Bacteroidia > Cytophagales > Cyclobacteriaceae > Splendidivirga > Splendidivirga corallicola. Next base: position 813,202 of record JAUJEA010000001.1, on the reverse strand, counting down.
CAATGTCATGAAGGGAGCTGAAGCCATTTCGGATTATGTGGCGCTGCCACTTCAGGAAGCCTTCGATATTGAATATTGGTTGCTGGAAGAAGCTAAATTGCAAAGAATGCCCAAGGCAAAACCACTCTCCGGAAAAGTGGCTTTGATCACTGGTGGTGCCGGTGGTATTGGCAAAGCCATAGCAGATAAGCTTGCAGATGAAGGAGCTTGTGTGGTTATTACTGATATAGATGAAAAAAGACTTGTGGAAGCCCATCAAACTTTTTCCAAAGATGTAGCAACCTATTCAGTAATGGATGTGACAGACTTGAAAAGTATACAGGAAGTGCTCAAAAAAGCCAGTTTGGAATTCGGAGGGGTTGATATTATTGTTAACTCCGCAGGTATGGCTATTAGTAAACCACTGGAAGAAACTACGCAGGAAGATTATAACCTGCTAATGGATGTTTTAACGAAAGGGCAGTTTAATGTGGCTAAACAAAGTGTTGAAATTCTAAGAGCTCAGGGTTTTGGAGGGGATATCATCAATATAGCCAGTAAAAATGCTTTAACATCGGGACCCAATAATGTGGTATATGGAACAGCAAAGGCTGCGCAAACACACATGTCAAGGTTGTTAGCAGCAGAACTAGGGCCTGACAAAATCAGAGTAAATGTAATAAACCCTGATGCTGTGATAGAAGGAAGCAAAATATGGGAAGGCAAGTGGGCTAAGGGTAGGGCAAAAGCTTATGGTATCGATGTAGAGGAACTTCCAGCGTATTATGCCAGGAGAACCTTATTAAATGAAGTAATTTCAACGGAAGATATAGCCAATGGTGTATTTGCTTTTGTAGGCGGTTGCTTAAATAAAAGTACGGGAAATATATTGAATATTGATGGGGGTATCGCTGCGGCCTTTGTGCGTTAATAGAGGGTTGATTTGCATAAATACTTTTGGCTTTCATAAACGAATTGTATGATCACAAAAGAAAATATCTGGGAACATAACTTTGCTCATGAAGAATTACACAAAAGGCAACTTGATCATCTTGCAACATCCCTGACTGATCAAGGAATTGTGGTAGAAGATTTATTAAAAAAATTAGATGATTTTCAAATAGCGATACCAAGCTGGGCCCTGGGAACAGGTGGAACCAGATTTGGTCGTTTTCCGGAGGGAGGAGAGCCACGTTCATTGGACGAGAAAATTGAGGATGTGGGATTGTTACATCAGCTAAGTGGTTCCTGTAACGCAATAAGTTTACACATTCCCTGGGATATTCCTGATGATGCGCAAGCCATCAAATCTCTTGCAAATTCATTTGGATTAAAGTTTGATGCAGTTAATTCAAATACTTTCCAGGATCAGCCTAATGCCTCCTTTTCATATAAATTCGGATCATTATGCCATGTTGATAAGGCAGTAAGAGAGGAAGCCATAGCACATAATAAATCAGTAATCGATCATGGAGTGTCTCTCGGTTCCAAAGCACTTACAGTCTGGTTGGCAGATGGTTCAAATTTTCCCGGGCAGCATAATTTTAGAGAGGCATTGAAAAGAACACAGGAATCCCTGGAAGAGATCTATGCTTATTTACCAGGAGATTGGCATATGCTCATTGAGTACAAACCTTATGAACCTAATTTCTATTCCATGGTCATACCTGATTGGGGTACCTCTCATTTATTGGCGAGTCAGCTTGGTGAAAAAGCCTTGAGTTTAGTTGACCTGGGGCACCATTTGCCAAATACTAATATTGAACAAATTGTGGCCATTTTAATGATGAGAGAAAAATTGGGAGGCTTTCATTTTAATGACAGCAAATATGGAGATGATGACCTGACCACGGGAAGCCTCAAGCCTTATCAGTTATTTTTGATATTTAACGAATTAATTGATGGCACGGAACATACTGGGAACCCACCACTCTCCTGGATGATTGATGCCAGTCATAATTTAAAAGATCCTTTGGAAGATTTGCTGCAAGCAGTTGAGGCGATTAAGATTGCCTACGCTCAGGCGCTCATTGTTAATCGTCTTAATTTGGAAGAGGCCCAGAGGAAAAATGATGTAGCCAGGGCCCAGCAAATTTTACAAGATGCTTTTCGGACTGACGTAAGACCCCTTGTGGCTGCTTCCAGACTGCGACAGGGAGGAGTTTTTGATCCGGTAACAGTTTATAGGCAGCTTGAAATACGTAAAAATCTGATTCAAAAGCGAGGGACAAAAACGATATCAACAGGTCTTTAAATGAGACAGCCGGTAACACTGATTTTCGACATAGGTAAAACCAATAAGAAGCTTTTTTTATTTGATGAGGAGTTGAATGAAATTTCTCATGAATACATACGTTTCGGAGAGGTCTTGGATGACGATGGTTTTGAATGTGAAAATCTTACGGAATTGGTTATATGGATCCAGGACCGCATAGATCAAATATGTAAGGATCCCAGATATGAACTAAGGGCTATCAATTTTTCCACTTACGGGGCATCATTGGTCCATATTGATAAAAATGGGTATACCGTAGCTCCGTTTTATAATTATCTAAAACCATATCCTGAACAATTAAAGCATACATTTTTTGAAAACTATTTTAGTAAGGACGAATTTTCATTAATTACTGCCAGTCCTTCCATGGGTATGCTAAATTCAGGATTACAGCTTTACTATTTAAAACATGCAAAACCACATCTATTTAAGAAACTATATAAAAGTATTCACTTTCCACAGTATTTAAGTTCACTCTTTACAGGGAAATATGTTTCGGATTATACCAGCATCGGTTGTCATACAGGCATGTGGGATTTCGATAAACATCAATATGCGAATTGGCTGGGGAAGGAACACTTGAGATCATATCTTTCCGATTGCATTGAAGTAAGCACCAAGACCTTTACAGTTTCAATAAACAACAGAAGTATCAAAGTAGGCATTGGTATACATGATAGCTCCTCCGCATTAGTGCCATACCTGCACATTTGCAAAGAGTCATTTGTACTCATTTCAACCGGAACTTGGAGCGTTTGTCTGAATCCCTTCAACCAAAATAAATTAACGGAATCTGAACTTAATAGAGACTGCTTACATTTCTTAGGTACAACAGGAAAATCAATAAAAGCTTCACGCCTATTTTTAGGGAAGCATTTAAGTAATCAGGCGAAATTATTGAGTGAATTTTTTGGAGTTGAATATCAGTCGTATAAAAAAGTAAAATTCAAATCCAACTTCTATTCTAAGAGGAGTTCTGCGCAAGCCTTATTGTTTGATCATAGTGTGTTGAAACCTGAGCGTTTTGGTTTTAAAAATAATCCTGGCTTTAATTTGTCCATGTTTGAGTCATACGAAGATGCATTTTTTCATCTCATGGATGAACTGACGGATTTGCAAATAGCTTCTTTGAAACTCGTTCTTGGTACAAATACTGTTAAAAACATTTTCATTGATGGTGGATTAAGTTCAAGCGAAGTATTTGTTCAAATGCTCACCAATAAGCTTCCCGAATACCGCTTATGCTTATCTGATTTCCCCTCGGGCACTGCGTTGGGGGCAGCATTATTAGTAAATAGCTCTCAACAGCCTCCCACCTTTTTAAGGCAAGGACAGCATTTTAAAGAATATAAAGTTTCAACTGGATAAGTTGAGGAATATGATGTAAGACTAAAATTTTTCAAATTGAAATCTTTCAAGCGATAAAAAATTTAGCATTTCAAGACTTTAATATCCCATTAGATTTCCATCTAAACAGTAATAAAGCCGCTATTTAGCATTCGAATAGGAAAATTTTGAATATTTTTACGGGTGGGCAGAATATCGTGAGTCTAAGTGTATATGAAATTACTTCAACAATCCTTTTCGGTAAGTTTTCAATATCCTGTATATTTTTCAGAAAATATCTTTCAAAATCAGAACCAGATTCTGAAAGAGGTATTAAGTGCAGACGGCGTTGCTTCACAAAAAAAATTGTTTTTTGTTATTGATGAGGGAGTAAGCCAAAATCATCCAAAGCTTGTCGATCAAATAAAAAATTACTGTAAGCACCTGGAAGAGGTAGCAACCCTTGTATCAGAACCGTTGATTGTGCCGGGAGGAGAGGAGGTCAAAAATAACAGGACTTACCTGGATAAAATATTGTCTATCACTAATGAAAAAGGTATTGATAGACATTCTTATATTCTGGCAATAGGAGGAGGCGCTGTATTGGATATGGCAGGTTTCGCTTGTGCTGTGGCACATCGTGGTATAAGGTATATCAGAATACCAACTACGGTATTGGCTCAAAATGATTCCGGAGTAGGTGTAAAAAATGGTATCAATGCTTTTGGTAAAAAGAATTTTCTGGGCTCATTTGCTCCGCCGTTTGCCGTGATCAATGATTTTACCTTTCTATCGACACTGGATGACAGGGATTGGCGTGCAGGGATCTCAGAAGCCGTTAAAGTGGCCCTTATCAAGGATAGGGAATTCTTTACATTTTTAGAGGAACACGCAACAAAACTTTTGGAAAGAGATAATGCCTCCATGCAATATCTTATTTATCAGTGTGCTAAGCTACATTTAGATCATATTGCCAGCAGTGGGGACCCGTTTGAATTTGGATCGTCCCGACCATTGGATTTTGGCCATTGGTCAGCCCATAAACTTGAACAACTTACCAATTTCGAACTGCGACACGGAGAGGCAGTAGCCATTGGTATGGCATTAGACGTCACTTATGCCTGTCTGAAAGGATGGCTTAAGGAAGAGGAATGGAAACGGATTTTAGCACTGTTATTGAAACTTGGTTTTGAAATATTTGTGCCGGAACTACTGGATAATGAAAATAAAGATGTTCACCGGATTTTAGCAGGTCTTGCTGAGTTTCGGGAACACTTAGGGGGAGCATTAACCATTATGCTACTTAGGGAAATTGGAAAAGGAGAAGAGGTTCATGAAATGGATCAAGACCTTATTTTAAGATCGATTGAAGTATTGCAACGCAGCCAAAATAAAACACTTGTAATCTGATAAGCACCACATGATTGTTTCCGATCATTATCATCTGAGCTACTGCACTAACATACATCCCGGAGAAACATGGCCAGAGGTCTTTGATAGCCTGAAAGCGCATTTACCTCAAATAAAACAAAACATATCACCTGACAACCCCTTTGGTATTGGCCTAAGACTATCTGATTTGGCCAGCAGACAACTTTTGGAAGATCACCATTTGGCTTCATTTAAAGATTGGCTGGAAGTGATGGATTGTTATGTTTATACAATGAATGGCTTCCCCTTTGGGGGATTTCATAGACAAGTGGTAAAGGATGATGTTCATAAGCCAGATTGGACAACGAGAAGTAGAGTAGATTACACCAAGCGCTTGTTCACCATCCTGGCAGAATTACTTCCTAAGGGAATCGATGGAGGGATCTCAACCTCTCCATTGTCGTATAAACATTGGTTCTCCGACGACCCAAAAGAACTTGATGATGTTTTTGAAGTGTCTACCAGACATTTGGTGGAAATAGCTGCTTTTTTAAATGAAATAAAAAAACAAAAAGGTGTTTCGATGCACCTGGATATTGAACCTGAGCCGGACGGCTTAATTGAAAATAGTCAGGAAGTAATTGATTATTATTCAAAATGGCTTATCCCTTTTGCCATGGATCATTTGGCCAAAGATTTAAATGTTGCTCCTGACAAGGCCATTGAAATAGTCAGAGAGCACATCCAGGTCTGTTATGATGTTTGTCATTTTGCAGTAGGTTATGAAGAACCTTCGGTCGTTTTTGATCAATTCAGAGAACACAATATTAAAATCGGTAAGATCCAAATTAGCGCTGCCTTGAAGGCAGATCTCCCAAAAGATGTAATTGCCAGACAACCTATTGAAGAAGCTTTTGCCGCTTTCAATGAATCCACCTACCTGCATCAGGTCATTGCAAGAGAAGAGAACGGAGGATATACTCAGTACAACGACTTGCCCAGAGCCCTGGAAAATATTAATAATCATAGTACACTTGAGTGGAGAACTCATTTTCATGTCCCAATCTTTGTTGAAGCATACGGATACCTGAAGGCCACACAAGAAGATATCAGGAAAGTGCTGGAACTGCTAAAACAAATGCAGGTGACAAATCATTTGGAGGTTGAGACATATACCTGGGAAGTGTTACCGGAAGACCTTAGAACAGATCTCTCAACGTCTATACAGCGGGAAGTTCAATGGGTGCTTAATGAAATGAATGGTTGATCTTTAAACAAATCAATGCAAAAAACAGTTGTTTTAAACGTTGTTGGACTAACTTCAAGTTTAATAGGTCCTCACACTCCTTTTCTGAAAAAGTGGTCAGCATCACAATCACAGACTCCAATCAAACCAGTATTACCTGCAGTAACTTGTTCGGCCCAAAGTACTTACCTGACGGGGAAATATCCTGATACACATGGAATCGTTGGCAATGGCTGGTATTTTAAAGATGAATGTGAAGTAAAGTTCTGGCGGCAATCAAATAAACTGGTTGAGGCACAAAAGGTATGGGACATTGCGAAACAGAAGGATCCAACCTTCACTTCTGCCAATATGTTTTGGTGGTACAACATGTACTCAACTGCTGATTTTTCTGTTACACCACGCCCTAATTATTTAGCGGATGGGAGAAAAATTCCGGATATATATTCAAATCCGGCGGAGCTGAGGGACAAACTTCAAACCGAACTGGGTGTCTTTCCCTTGTTTAATTTTTGGGGACCGAATACTTCCATTAAATCCAGTCAATGGATTGCCGATGCTTCCAAAATAACCGATGATCTGCATGATCCAACCCTCACACTCATTTATTTACCACATATGGATTATAATCTGCAGCGTCATGGAACCAAACATCCAAGCATTGCCAAAGACCTGAGAGAAATTGATGCGGTTTGCGGGGAACTGATCACATTCTATGAGAAGAAAGGCGCCCGGGTATTGGTGCTTTCGGAATATGGTATTACCGATGTTAGCTGTCCCATTGCTTTGAACAGAGTACTAAGAGAAAAGGGTTTAATTGCCATAAGAGAGGAAAGAGGATTGGAACTTTTGGATGCTGGTGCCAGTAAGGCTTTCGCTGTGGCTGACCATCAGATAGCCCATATTTATGTCAATGATCAGGAGAAAATAAATGAAGTACGGGAAATTGTGGAGCAAGTAGCAGGTGTGGAAAAAGTACTAGGAAAGGATGAAAAATCAACCAATCATTTGGATCACGATCGATCCGGTGATCTTGTTGCTATTGCCGATAAAGATTCCTGGTTCAATTATTACTTCTGGTTAGATGACAAAAAAGCTCCCGATTTTGCCAGAATGGTAGATATTCATAAAAAACCTGGTTACGATCCAGTGGAAATGTTTATCAATCCCAAAATAAAATTTCCCATCCCTCTGATTGCTTCAAAGCTCATTAAAAAGAAACTGGGTTTTCGTACAATGATGGATGTAATTCCATTGGATGCTTCCCTAATCAAGGGTTCTCATGGCCGGATACCGGAATCGAAAAGTGACTGGCCCTTATTAATTAGCAATAATCTTGATTTGTCGGCAAACAATTCAATCGAACCCACCAAAGTATTTGATATTATTCTAGAGAATGTTTTTAATAGTTAGACAATCTGAAACCTAAGACCTAATACACGAAAGCTTTTCAACTCAAAATTCAAAACTAAAAACTCAAAACTTAGAATTCCTTCATTTTTCTTAAATTGTTTCCTAAATAATCATTTCAACACATGAGCATTCTATGGAACCTACATTTTTTGAAAAACAAGCTGATTTAAGAGAATGGTTTGAGAAGAATCATAATAAGGTAGAAGCGTTATGGGTTGGGTATTATAAGAAAGGAACAGGTATTCCCAGTATAGATTGGTCGCAATCTGTCGATGAGGCTATTTGTTTTGGTTGGATTGATGGTATCCGCAAGAAGATTGATGATCAGACCTACAAGATCCGCTTTACGCCACGAAAACCGAGAAGTCACTGGAGCGCAGTAAATATTGAAAAGGTACAGCAACTAACTAAACTGGGTTTAATGAAACCCGAAGGTTTGGCTGCCTATAAAAAAAGAGATGAAAAAAGGTCCGGACAGGCATCATATGAACAAGCACATGTGGCACTTGATAAAGATTATGAAAAAGAAATACAGAAAAACAAAAAGGCCTGGGAGTATTTCGAGAACATGGCACCTTATTACAGGAAAGCCACGATCCACTGGGTGATGAGCGCCAAGAAAGAAGAAACAAGGTTAAAAAGATTGGATGTATTGATAAAATCCTCTGAAGAAGGGCAGAAGATTCCTCCGATGAGGTATGGTGATAAAAAAGCTTGAGTAATTTTGAATGATGAATTTTGAGTTATGAATTAAAAACATGAATTCATAATTTAATGCCGTTAAGATAAGCCGTCAGATATCAGGTCTCAGGTGTCAGACAATTTTCCAGTACGCTAGAAAACATCATTTAGGCTGAAATCTGATACCTGACGCCTGAAAGCTTTTATCATATCCCCTTAACTAAACGGCATTGATTCATAATTCATCATTAAGACATTCTCATTCTTTTAGGGCCATACCAAAGCCAAAAACCGGTAATTGTGAATGTTAGAAGAGCCAAACCTATGACATTGGTATAAAACAATTTGATTTGTTTGTTGCTGGTGTCAAACCAATTATCCAGGATAGAACCATCGTGAATATCCTCCAGCAAGTCTGAGTTCCTCCTTGCTACGCTAAGCACTTTACCACTAGCCGCGTCTAGTTGCACTTCCCAATGCTGCTCTTCAAAAACGAATTTTACAATACCCTTGGAAGGTCTTGCATCAATTCTGTCCAGTTCTGTAGACAGATTGGTTGAAATGCTGTCTTTTACTGTTTGAAATGCAATAGCTTGTAGGGCATCCATGGATAACCAATGTTGCAAGTTGGTTGAACTTCCACGCTGTGTTTCAGGCAAGATGGCTCCGTTGCTATGGCTTTTCCAACCCAACAATAATCCCGAAGATGCTACTATGAAAAAGAAAATAAAAAGCAGGGCTCCTGTGACCCTGTGTATTTTTCTAAAAGTTCTTAACGTTTTTGCCTGTTTCTGTCTTTTGGTGCGCTTAATGTTCATTTATCTAATGTCAGATCCTATTGGTTCAGCTTCCTAGAGTACGTAAATAGTTAGAAAGCGTTTGATCCTGGGTTAAATTTTTGCGCTGTGAATATAGTAAATTTCAAAACCCACAGTCACCCCGTCTTTGAAATTTGACAATCCTATATTGTTTTTGTGGAAGAAGATCGCTTCTAATGATCTGGCTAATCTCCTAAAAATTGATCTCTTATCATTTCCCTGAAATCTTCATAGGGCATGTTCTGGCGAGCTGTCCATATTTGATTTGCATCTTTACCAGCTACATAGCGTAATTGACTCTTACCATCGGTAGCAGCTTCATAGATCACTTCAGCCATTTGTTCAGCGGTAGAATAGTTCTGTGATCTTTCCGTACTATCCGTGAATAATTTTGAGATCCTTTCCATGGTTTGATCGTATTCTTCCAAATGTTTGTAATCGAAAAGATCCAATGATCGGGTTGCAAAGTCAGTTTTTACACCTCCCGGCTCAATGAGCTTCATAGTAATGCCAAGTGGGTTCAATTCATATTGCAAGGACTCTGTTAGCCCCTCAACAGCCCATTTAGTGGCATGATAGGCCGAAAACGTTGGAAATGTCACCAGGCCCCCAATAGAGGAAACATTGATAAACATCCCTTTTTTCATTTTACGAAAATGAGGTAATACCGCTTTGGTCACATCTATTAGTCCGAATACATTGACATCGAACTGTCTACGCAGTTGTTGATCTGTAGCTGCTTCCAATGGGCCGCATGTCCCATATCCGGCATTGTTCAGGACAACATCGATCTTATGGAATTCTTCAAGAACATCGTTGACGGTTTTTGCAATACTGGATTTGTCCTGGACGTCTAATTGAAACTTTTTTAAATTGTCTTGCTCTTTAAAGTCAGTATTTTCCGGATGCCGCATGGTTGCAGCCACCCTCCAGTCCTTTTGAGCGAAATAATCTGCTGTAGCTCTTCCAATACCTGTTGAGGCTCCTGTGATGAGTATTGTTTTCATAATTTTACTTTTATGGTCCGACAATGAAAGTAAAATTATGCACTTGTTCCAAAAAAATTTATTTCTTGTGCAGTTAAGTCATACCCACACTAACTATTAAACTGGTCCGGATTTATTATTCGTTTCTTAAATACCTTACCGGATTAGCTATAGCAGCCTTGATGGTATTAAAGCCAATAGTGATCCAGGAAATTAAAAATGCTAAAAGACCAGCCAGTAATACGATCCATATGGTAACATCAATTCGATGCGGATATTGTTGCAACCATCGATCTGTCGAGATATAGGCCAGCGGACCTGCAATCAGAAATGCAAAAGCGATAAGTCGTGTGAATTCTTTGGATAATAAGACCACAATGCTGTGGAATGATGCGCCCAAGACCTTGCGAATACTTACTTCACGGCTTCTTTGTTCAGTCATATGAACGACCATACCAAAAAGTCCTACACAAGCGATCAAAATTCCAATGACAGAGAAAAAACCGAAGATCATAAAGAATCGCTGATCGGCCTTATAAGTTTGATCATAAGCGTCGTCAACAAACTTAAAGTCGAAAACTTGCTCCGTTGAAAAACGATCCCAAACATCACTAAGTCCTTCAATGGTTTTAACCATGTCATTGGAAGAAACTTTGATGATAAGGTTGTCATTACTGACCCTATTTCCAGGAGGTGCTATGAAATAGGCTGTGGATCTCACGTTATGTTTAAGAGAGAAATGATGAAAATCCTCAACTACACCGATAACCTTTCTTTTACGACCTCCAACTTGAATTTCCTTTTCCAAGGCACTTGCCCATCCAATTCTTTTAACAGCTGCATTATTCAAAATAAAAGATCTGGCAGAGTCTGTATGAAAGCTTTTATTGAAATTTCTACCCTCTTTCAGTTTAACTCCTATGGTTTCAAAGTAATCAGAATCGACAGCCACTACGTCAATACCAAGCTTTGCTTCTTCAGAGGCCTCATCCCATGAAAAAGACCAGGTATTGTTCATGAAGCTTGGTAAAGATTCGCCGGATGCTGTGATTTTTTCAACGCCCTGAACCTTGCCCATTTCGTCTTTTAAAATGTCAATTCTCTTTTGAAGCCCTCTGTCTTCAACAGGTACGCTGATCAACTGATCCTTTTCAAAACCAAGATCACTTTTGATCATGTAATTCAATTGTGAATAGATAACCAAACTTCCGACTATTAAGAAAATTGAAATACCAAATTGAAATATTACCAGTAACCTTCTCATCAAATTTGTGTTGCCTCTTTTGCTCAGACTTGTGGCCCTTTTTAGTGCATTGATAGGCTTGAAGGCGGATAGAATAAAAGCAGGATAGGTTCCTGATAGTATCCCGGTTATGAATAGGATTATCAAAAGTGCTGTTAGGTTTTCCCAGGAAAACAGTATTTCAAGCGCAATTTCTTTTTCAATAAGCTCAATAAAGAATGGCCATAAAAGAACGACAAGGATCAGCGCCAGTAGAATGCTGGTCAGTGCCAACAAGAATGATTCGGACAAGAACTGTTTAATCAAGTCTGATTTTAATGCCCCCACGGTCTTACGTACCCCTACTTCCTTTCCGCGAACTGTTAACCTTGCAGTAGAAAGGTTGACGAAATTAATGGAAGCAATAGCCAGTATAAAAATGCCCACTATGGAAAAGATATAAACATATTCAATACTGCCCTTGATATCTTTATTATTGATGTCCTTTGAATGAAGGTAAACTTCCTTCAATGGTTGAAAGTACAATCCTTTTTGCTCCGAAAAACCCTCTCCCAGGTATTTGTCGATCATATCCGGTATTTGACTTTTGATCCTTTCAACGTCATTTTTACTTTCCAGGAGCACATAAGATTTCAACCAGTTAAATCCCCAATGGTTCTCAAATTGCTTATAAAGCTCAAGACCAGAGATCATGGATCCAAGAATATCGAATTGAATATGTGAGTTGGGCGGAGGGTCTTCAGCTATCCCGGTAATTTTCATAGGAAGTATTTTGTCCCCATCATAGATCTTGACATTGATGACCTTGCCCATAGGATTTTCGTCCTTAAAATATTTTTTCGCGATCTTCTCAGTAAGTACAATGCAATTGGGTTCGGCTAATGCTTTGGAAGGATTCCCGGATTTTAATGGAAAACTAAATACATCAAAGAAGGTGGAATCGGTCCAGTAGAAGTTAGGTTCGTAGAATTTACTTCCCTGAAGTTCTACAAAGACTGGATCCTCACCCATACTCGCCATTACGATCCCCGGGAACTCATTATGCAACGCCGGACCCAATGGAGTAGGGGCAGAACGCCATTTAGTACCTGTTTTTGGATTGGTTTGTACAACACGGTAGATGTTATCCTTATGCTGATGGAATGAATCGTAGCTCAATTCATTTTTCACATAGAAGTATATAAAGAGGCAACTGGCAATACCAAAAGTCAGGCCTGTTAAATTGATGAGCGAGAAGAATTTATGGTTGAATACATTGCGAATGGCTACTTTGAAATAATTCTGTAACATAGTTCTGTCAATTATAAATAGTATAAAGCTTTGCAAAGAGCGAAGCCGGAAAGTTTTAAGCGATCTAAGTACGTTCAGCGCATATAGGAGTTTGGCTTTTCTCAAACTCTTACGTTCTACTGTTTTATGAAACCACTCGTGAAGATCACCCTGGATTTCCTCTAAAAAGCGATCAGCACAACATAACTCCAATAATGTATCTGCCCATTTGGGAGGATTAGTATTGTCAGGGAGGCCATGCATTGCTTAGAAATTTAGTTTTGGCATCAAACCCCAAAGTTCTTCTCTTATAGCCCTGGCATTCATCAATGCCTGGTGCCCTTCGGCGGTAATTGAGTACAATCTTTTTTTTCGCCCGCCTCTTTCCTTGCTGGCACCACCCATTTCCGATGAAACATATCTTTTTTCCTCCAATCGATATAAAGCCGTATGAATAGTGCTCACAGTCACTAATCTTCCCGTGCGTTGCTCAATTTCTTCAAGAATGGAAATGCCATACGCCTCACCATTGGATATTCCGACAACCAAAAGCACCAATTCTTCAAACTCACCTAGGTTGGTTCCTTTCATATTATATTCGTATTTGCCAATCAAATATATAACATTCTTATTTGTCAAACAAATAAATGTAAAAAGTGAAACGCATCTCAGGTTAATCTAAAGATTAGGAATGCATAGATGTCGGAAAAAAGGTACCTTTATTCAATACATTGCGTCTTTTGGAATAAATAGTGATAGTATTTGAATACCTCTCTGATGAAATTTGTTTCTAGTGAGAACAGCTAACGTCATATTGTTTTGTTCAATTTTTTTGCTTACCGCTTGCAAGGATGATGAATGTAGTACCATGCTCAATGCGGTAACAGCCTTCGAGCAGGTATGGAATGATTTTGATCAGACGTACGCTTACTTTGAACTTAAAGATATTGACTGGGATTCGTTGTACAATGCCAACAGCTCCAATATCAATGAGGAAACTACCTTTGATGAATTAGAAAGCATTTTGGCACAGGTGACCTTGAGTTTAAGGGATCTGCATGTCCGATTCATTGGTTCCAATAAAACATATCAATTCCGCAAAAGAGATCAATTCCTTGATAACTCTCCTGAAAATGCTGTGAACTACTTATCCGATATCATTTTTGATAACAACCGTGTTGTTCTGGGAAATATCCAAAGCACCAACATCGCCTACGTCCGGATCAAAAGGCTGGGAGGGATGCCTGCTGATTATACTGAATTCTCTACCATTTTTCAAACATTGCCAACTAAAGATGCACTTATCCTGGATGTGAGAGAGAATGGCGGAGGGAATGATGCAGTAGGCAAAGCTTTTGCGGAGAGGCTAACCATGGAAGAAAGGATCTATGAATATGTGAGATTCCGGAACGGTACTGAACATCATGATTTTAACGACTGGACCCCTATCGATATATCACCTTCTAACCCTGTTAATTTTGATAAACCCATCATACTATTAACTAATCGAGGCTGTTATAGCTCCGCCGAAAGCTTTGTATTGATGATCAAGACCCTGCCGAATGTAACGCAGGTAGGGGATACCACGGGAGGTGCTACCGGTAATCCTAAAATATTTAGTTTATCAAATGGCTGGAAGTATTATATTTCAAGCTGGCAGGCCGCAACGATTGATTTTCAACTCATAGAGGATCATGGTATAGCTCCTGATGTTGTAGTGAATAATACTGAAGAAACTTTCAATGATGGCCGAGATCTTATATTGGAAAAAGCGATTGAGTTATTGGATTAGAAAACCTTGAGGCCAATGAATTGCTTCACCTGTGCTATGCTCACACTAACTTTCAAGATTAACTTAATTGACCAAGGAATTTATACATCCCGAAATAAGGTGTCGTTTTAATTATGCGTGAAAACCTCCGCCAAGATAGATCCATGATAAGGTCAGGGAAGCTTTAGGCCGTTTCCAGATCCTCAATCATACTTTGTAGTTCCTTGAATTTTTTACCATACAAGGTATGTACCCAGAAATGAAGCCATAGCCTTGACAATCCAATGGAGAGAAAACAGGCAAAAAGGAAAATAAACCAGAAAACAGGATCCATCAGCATAGGTGTGATGGCTTTTCCAAGAATATTTTGTGCTATGATCATGCCTCCTAACATCAAAAGTGGTACACCGACCATGATCCCAATTTTGTAATTAAGCATGAATCGATTGAGCAGGCGTTTCACTGAAATGAGGTAGTTTAGCGTATTGTCCTGAAATTTTATTTTTCTTAATATTCCCATTTCCACTTCATATTTCCATATGATAAGACCGGTAAATATCAATAGACTTGATGCTATTATAAAAGCCTTTGTCAGTAGCAGAACAGGCATGGCAACCCCAACAACGATCAAAAAAATGCGGTGTTCCTTACGCCCGGTTCTATAAATCCTTTCAACCAGTTGTAGCGATTTTTTATTATATTTTTTTGCGGTAGCTTCGACGGTTTCAATATTTCGTCCGGATTGATGTCCTGCTTCCCAGATGTTTTCTATATCCATATTATCCATTGATCATATTTTTTAGTTGTTTTTTAATTCGGTTTACTTTCACTCCAACATGGCTCATACTAATACCCATAATGTCCGCGATATCCTGGTAACTTTTACTTTCGAGATATAAAAGAATAATTCCACGATCGACTTCTTTCAATTTTCTGATGGCCTTGTACAGCATATCCAGTCGCAACGCCTCCAGGTCCTCATCTTCAGGAACTCGTGTTGCATGATATTCTCTGATTTCTACCTTCTGCGGCTTGTTTCTTTTTGTCCGCACCAGAGATAAACAAACATTAAGTGTCACTCGATAGATCCAGGTTGAGAGCTTTGATTCATGGTTGAAATTCTTGCGGGCTTTCCAAAGCTGCAGACAAACCTCCTGAAAATAATCTTGGAATTCCGGATCATCCTCGGCATAGGCCCGGCAAATTTTATAAATAATGGCTCTGTTGCTCTCTATGTATTCCTGATAAAATTCAGCGGACATAATAGCTTAATTTGTCAAAGCTTTTAAAATAATCGATTCAGCTATGAGATAGGCTTTAAAACGATTAATTCTTTGTTTGAGAACTTCTTTGTAAATGGTTATTTCATCATGAGTACCTAATATCATCCTCTCAAAGGATTCCAACAATATACTGCCTTCTTCGGGCATGGTTATGTTCATTAATGAGGAAAGCTTTTGATACTTTTCAGCATCCGGAGAGAATCCCAGCACAACCTTTACATTTGAGAGATCCACAAATATGTTGCCTGAGAATTGGAGCCGACAAACGGCCTCTTTGGTTGGAATCACTTCGAGTCCGTATTTATGAGCAATTTTGGTGACGATATTGAGAAGGTCCGCTTTGGAATGATTTACCTGTAAAGTTTCCCTGACCGTAATTTTTGGTGCTATTTTATTTTTCATACGATTGATTAAAACTGTTTTGTTCATCATGTTAATTGTTTTTCAGGTTAATAGCATCAGATAAGGATTTCTTACAGTTTTCGATAATTTTTTTTCCCATTTCAAAAATTTTTCAAAGAATCTGTCACAACCGATTTTCAAATCACTCCAAAGGCTAAAAACAATTCAAAAATGAAAAAATCAATTTTGGCACTGAGTGCAATAGTGATTGCATTTCAATTATGTCTGGGAAAATCAGTTAATCAATTTAAGTGTGAAACACATATGAAAAATCTAAAAAGTAAGAAGATCTATGAAATGGCTTTATTTGAGATTACGGATGAAGCCTTATCTCAATTCAAGGCATTAAATCAAAAAACCATTTCGGCTTTATCCGGTTTCAAAGGATACCTGAATTCACATACCTATCAATCTGTATCAGATCCCAATCTGGTCCTGGATGTTGTAGCATGGGAGACACTAGAGGATGCTAAGAGAGCGGCAGAAATCTTTGAATACGATGAACGTTTCACTGATTATAAAAAGGCAATAAAAACGATCAAGTACTTTGATCATGTAGTTGAAATTGATGATAACCCGCAATTTCAATTCAGAGCTGTCAGGGATTCGGATATTTTTGAATTTGCGACTATCAATCTGGATGATCAGAGGAAAAATGGTTTTTCAGATAGTCGTGAACCATTATTCAATTACCTTGGAAAAACCTATGACGGCTTCAAACAAGTGACGACTTATAGATCTATGAGCAAGGCCGAGGTTAGAATAGATTTTGGTGTGTGGGAAAATGAAACGGTTTGTGAGCGGGCTCAGAAAGAACTTGAATCCCACGAATTATTATTAAATTTCATGCAACATATGGATATGAAAAAAGAGATGATCATGGCTTTTTTCAAACGCATAAGATAATGATAAGTAATTATAAATCAGCGGCAGATCTCGAATTGAGATCCGCCGCCCTGGAAGGAGATTCAAAAGCATTGGGTCAATTGATAGAGAACCATCAAAACTTTCTATATAATGTCATCTGGCGAATGATTCTCTCACCAGTCGAGGCGGAGGATATTACGCAGGATGTGATCATTAAAATTATTACCAACCTGGCAAAATTTCGAAGTGAAAGTGCCTTTAGAACGTGGATATACCGGATTGCCTTCAATCATGTGATCAATCTACCCAAAACCTCTATGGAAAAAAATATAACCACTTTCGAAAAATATGGCGAAGATCTCGATGTATTACCGGATCAGATGTACCCGGCAGATGGAGAACCTACTCCTGAAGACAAAATGGTGATCAATGATGTGATGTACGGTTGTACTGCCGGCATGCTCATGTGCCTTGACAGACAACAGCGATTGGTTTATATTCTTGGAGAGGTGTTTGAAATGGATGCACAGACGGCCAGCGAAATTTTAGGTACAAGCAATGATAATTATCGTCAGTTATTATCAAGGGCAAGAAGGCAATTGTACAATTTTATGGATAATAAATGCGGCCTGATCAATAAATCTAACCCCTGCCGATGCCAGAAAAAAACCAGGTCCTTCATTGACTTCGGTTGGGTAGACCCTAAAAACTTAAAATTCAATGCAGCATACAAAAGGAAGATCAATGAAATGGTAAAACTCAAACATGATGAAATGAGTACTACCATAGACGAGAGCTATCAGGAGATATTTCAGAATCAACCATTTCAGGAAAAGAATCAAATCAAACAAAGGATAGAAGAAATAATTAAAGGGAAAGATTTCAGACAGGTATTTGACCTGTGATCATACTTCCCAAAAAATTTGCTATTAGATTTTTACACAAAACGGTCAACCTATATCAGGGACGTACATTAACTCAAAACTAAAAATTCAAAACTCAAAATTTCACCTCCCCTTCAAACGCTCTTATAGCGAATGATTTATGTCATTTAGATTAACCAGGCGATAGGATAAATTTACAACTGACGCATTATTTTTTATACAGGATTTCATTTTTGAATGAATTTGTCATTACACTATTGATATGGGAGATCACAAAGTAAATAAGGCGGAAGGGAAACGGGCACGTACGGCATTCATAGGGCATTTGCTCGACGACATTAAGGCTTTGGAAATCATGCTGGAAAAGGGACTTTTTGAAAAAGACGTTGAACGAATTGGTGCAGAACAAGAGTTTTGTTTGATTACTGAAAACTGGAGGCCATCAAAAAGCTCAGAAGACATCCTGCAGGCCATTAACGACCCGCATTTCACAACGGAATTGGCACAGTATAATTTGGAAATCAATCTTGATCCGGTTGAACTTAAAGGGAACTGTTTTTCCTTGATCCACCAACAGCTTATTGACCTTTTGAACAAAGCTCAATCCGCAGCTGTGGCTAAAAATGCCAAAGTTTTACTAAGCGGGATACTGCCTACGGTCAGTAAAAATGAGCTGAATGCTGATTACATGACCCCGAATCCGAGATATTGGGCTTTGAATGATATGATCAGGGAAATGAGAGGCGCTGATTTTGAATTGCATATAAAAGGGATAGATGAATTGTCGATCAAACACGACTCGGTTTTATTTGAAGCTTGTAATACCAGTTTTCAACTTCATTTGCAAGTGGCTCCGGAAGACTTCATTTCCAGTTATAATTGGGCACAGACTATTGCGGGTCCTGTACTAAGTATTTGCACGAATGCTCCATTGCTTTTAGGTCGTGAATTATGGAGTGAAACGAGAATAGCGCTTTTTCAGCAAAGTATAGACACCAGAAGCTCCTCATTTGCACTAAAGACAAAAGAACCAAGAGTTACATTCGGCAGTTCCTGGGCAGAGGGTTCAGTGGCTGAAATTTTTAAACACGACATTGCGCGCTATCAGGTGATTTTGGCGAGCGATATCAAAGAAAATTCTCTTGAAGTCTTGAAGTCAGGCAAGACACCAAGGCTTAAGGCACTTTGTTTGCACAATGGTACCGTCTATCGTTGGAACAGACCATGTTATGGAGTAGGTGGGGAGAAAGCACATTTAAGAATTGAGAATCGCTATATTCCATCCGGGCCAAGTACCGTGGATGAAATGGCAAATTTTGTTTTTTGGGTTGGCCTAATGAAAGGAAGACCATCTAAGTATGACGACATGAAGCAACTCATGGATTTTGGAGATGTAAAAGCCAATTTCATCAAAGCAGCAAGGACTGGGAAGGAATCGGTATTCAAATGGATGGGAGGAACCTATACAGCTTCGGAGCTGGCCCTGAAGGAATTATTACCAATAGCCTATGATGGATTGAGTAAAACAGAAATTTCCCGGGAAGATGTGGATCATTATATGGGAATTATTGAAAAACGTATCGCTGGAATCACAGGATCACAATGGATAGTAGCGAATTACCGGAAATTAAAAAAGCATATGCGGCAGGATAAAGCACTCCAGGAACTGACCAAAGCCATCTACCAATATCAGCAAGACAAGCTTCCAATACACGCATGGCCGATGCTTACAGCAAAATCATCTTCACGAAATAGCGAGAAGTTATTTGTAAATCATGTGATGTCAACAGAACTATTTACAGTCAATGAGCATGATTTAGCCGATCTGGCAATAAGCATCATGCGTTGGAAAAATATCCATCATGTTCCGGTTGAAGGTTCGGAAGGTAAATTGAAAGGCCTGTTAACCTGGAATGGCATGAAAAAGTATATGGGATCAGTCAGAAGCATTAGCAAATCCGTTAGTGATATTATGGAGAAAAACATTATCAGTGTAGAGCCGGGAACAAAACTGGATGAAGCTATAAAGCTTATGAAACAAAATGATATAGGATGTTTGCCAGTGGTACAGAATAACCGGCTGGTTGGGATTATGACAAAAAAAGATATTATCAATTTGCGTAGTGAGTAAGGTTTATAGTAAAGCGCTGGATAAGAGTATTGAAATAGATCGTATTATTGACGTCGTCAAAGGTGCCTCACCGGGGCCTACGGTTATTTTCACCGGAGGAATACACGGCAATGAACCATCAGGCATATTTGCCCTGAAAGAAGTGATGTCGGGACTTAAAAAAGAGCACTTGCCGGTCCAAGGAAATATTTATGCATTGAGTGGAAATCTATGGGCATTGGAAAAAGGACAACGCTTTCACACGAGTGACCTGAATCGGTTATGGACAACCGAGCGTATACTTAGACTGGAGGAAGGTGCATTGCAATCTCATGATGAGGATACAATGCAACAATTGGACTTGTATCAATGCCTGATGTCCATCATGCGAAATGAATCCGGCCCCTTTTATTTCATTGATTTGCATACAACATCCAGTGAAACCATCCCATTCCTTACGGTAAACGATACCCTTTTAAACAGATATTTCTCCATGCAATTCCCTGTACCGGTAATTATGGGAATAGAAGAATTTTTGGATGGCCCTTTGTTAAGCTATATTAATGAATTGGGTTATGTTGCAGTAGGTTTTGAAGCCGGACAGCATGACGACATGTCTTCCATTGAGAATCATGTATCATTTATTTATCTGGTGTTAGTTGTAGCCGGTATTATTGCAAAGGATGACCTCCCTGATTATCATCACCATCATACTATCCTGGCAAAGAATTCGATCCATGCAAGAGATATTTTTGAAATCTGTTATCGTTATGAGGTAAAAAATAATCAGCATTTCAAGATGAATCCGGGACATTTCAATTTTCAACCTGTGAAAAGAGGACAAATGCTTGCACAGAATGGTAAGGAGCCCATTTTGGCCCCGATGAGAGGAAGTATATTCATGCCCTTATATCAGGATCAGGGTGATGATGGTTTTTTTATAGTCAGAAGGGTGCCCAAGTTATTACTTCGATTATCGGCAATTCTCAGGAAAATCAATTTTAAGCGTGTGGTGACTTTATTACCGGGAGTAAAAAAAATAGGAAGCAAAGAAGATACGCTGATGGTTAATAAAAAGATAGCGAGATTTTTTGCCAGAGATATCTTCCATCTTCTAGGGTATCGTTGCATACAAGTAGATCCTAAACATCTCTTAATAAAAAGCAGGGAGCATGCTGCACGAAACAAGGAATATGAAAATGTAGACTGGTATAATCATTAGCTTCAAAAATCAAAAGTTGCACATTTGATTATGGGATCAGTCTATCATGGCTAAGAATAATTAGTACCTTTATCAAAGAAATAGGGCCGCAATAAAGGAACTGTTGTGGTCAAAATGATCCATCCGATCAATCTTTCAAATAATGACTCATAGGATTGAAGGCACATTAACAACACTTCGGCCAGCCACCATGAATGATAAAAGAGCAATATATCAGTGGATGGCTGAATCAGATCTGACCTCTTTGATGATAGGTCCACCGAACTTTCCTGACCATCCTATACCTACTTGGGAAGAATTTTTAGATGATTATGAAGATTATTTCTTCGATGGATCAAAACCTCTATTGGGACATTCTTTTATTATTGAACTAAATGAACAACCGATCGGCCAGATCAACTATGGTGAGATTTATCCTGATGATCAGGTCACCGAGCTTGATATCTGGCTAAGTGCCAGGAAATACATAGGAAAAGGATATGGAACAGATGCATTGATTACACTTTGTAGCTATCTCCACCAAAAATTTCATGTAAAAAAATTCATGATCGCACCTTCTGAAAGAAATATTGGTGCAATCAAAGCATATAAAAAAGCGGGTTTTATGCCAACCACAGATAGACCAGTGTATTTCAGGCCAGACTATGATGATGCCATTTTAATGATCAAGCAATGGTCTTCCTGACGGAGGAAGCTCTGATATTCAATTGGCCATCCAGTGAAACGGTTTCAGGGGTCTTGAAACCATTATTAATTTGTTTTAACAATAGTTCGGCAGTGGTTTTTCCTATTTCATAAGTAGGTTGCTTAACACTTGTCAGGGATGGATCCACCAGATCAGCCAACCGTGTTTCAGTAAAGCCAACAACACCTACTTCCTCGGGAATTTTTATTTTGTTGCGCTTTAATGCACGCATAGCACCCAATGCTACCGGATCGTTCACACATGAAAATGCTTCCGGTAAATCCTGATTATCAATAAGTTCCTGTGTGATCTTGTCCCCTTCATCCATCAATAAACCAGTTTCAATAACACGGTTTTCTTCAGGAGACATATCATATTTTTCAATGGCTTTTTGAAAACCTTTCATCCTGTTTTTGGCCAAACTGAGGTGATTTTGACCCGATAAATGATAGATTTTTTTGAAACCTTGTTTGATCAAGTGCTCAGTAGCGAAAAAGGACCACTTGAAATCATTGAAAATTACTTTAGAGGCTGGAAGGGAATCATTGATCCTGTTGAAGAAAATAATGGGGTATCCCTCAGCCAGGAGTTTTAGGTAGAACTCAGTATTATGCGTTTCTCTGGAGAGTGAAACAATCAAACCATCAACCATGTTGTCACTCAGGGTTTTTACATTCATTAGTTCATTTTCATAGTGCTCATTAGATTGCATAATAAGCACTTGATAGCCTTTTGAAATCAATACATCTTGAATTCCTATGATCGTTTCAGAAAAGAATTCATTGATAAATTCAGGTACCACTACACCAATATTGTAGCTTTTCTGTTGCATGAGCTTCCTGGCAATGGGATTTGGGTGGTATCCCATCTCTTTGGCCGTTCTGAGTATCAGCTCCTTGGTTTCCTTTTTGATATCATATTTATCATTAAAGGCCCTGGATACCGAGGAAACAGAGACATTCAGCCTTTTAGCTACATCTTTAATTGTGACGTGTTTCATAATAGCGTATTGAGTAATTGATGCATGGTAACTCATCTCAATTAACCATCCGGCACCAATTCATTTTTCTATCAAATACAAACGTAATATGCTTCTAATGAAAAACATCGCTTATACAATATTACTTTTTTTCGGAAACGTTTCCGAAAATTTAAACCGTTTTCGGTAACGTTTCCGGTAATTTTCATATGATCCATACAATATAAATCCTTGTAATTTTTCTAAGTTTAAAATAACACAAAGTAATATGGGAAGCCTGGATACACTGACGATCATAATTTTCTCTCTGGTGGTTTTCATCACCGGAATTTCTTTTTCGAAGAGTGGTAAAAATATCAAATCATTTTTTTCGGCCGGTGGTGCTGTTCCATGGTGGATCAATGGACTTTCATTATACATGAGTTTCTTTTCTGTTGGAACTTTTGTGGTATGGGGATCAATAGCTTATTCCCATGGTCTGGTAGCCATTACAATTCAGTCTACTATGTGCCTTGCCGGTTTGGCTGTTGGTTTTCTAATAGCTCCCCGATGGAATCAAACGAAAACCATTACTGCCGCCCAATTTATCTCGGAAAGACTGGGTGAAAATACTCAAAAGCTTTACACTTATTTATTTCTTGCCATTTCCATGTTCACAACAGGGGCCTTTCTCTATCCTGTGGCTAAAATCATCGAGGTGTCCACAGGAATGTCTTTGCCATTGATTATTATTTTGTTGGGAGGCCTTATTACAATTTATACTGCTACCGGAGGGCTGTGGGCGGTATTAGTAACGGATGTACTACAGTTCATCGTGTTAACAGCGGCGGTACTGATCGTGGTTCCATTGGCACTGGAAGAGGTGAATGGTATTTCAGGTTTTATTAATAAAGCCCCGACAGACTTTTTTGCGCTACAAAATGAGGACTATACCTGGAGTTTCATATTTGCCTTTGGTTTGTACAATATGATATACATCGGTGGTAACTGGGCTTATGTCCAAAGATATACCAGTGTGGCCAGACCGAAAGACGCTAAAAAAGTAGGTTGGACCTTTGGAATCCTCTATTTGGTAAGCCCGCTTGTCTGGATGCTGCCCCCTATGATTTATAAAGTACTCAACCCGGATTTACAAGGTCTGGCTGATGAAGGAGCATATTTGATGATGTGTAAAGAAGTTCTTCCGGTTGGTTTATTAGGATTGATTTTGGGAGGAATGATATTCGCTACAGCCAGTTCGGTTAACAGTACACTCAATATTGCCGCAGGTGTATTTACCAATGACCTGTATAAACGTATCAGGCCCGGCGCTTCCAATAATGAGACTATGAGAATAGCCAGATTGGCTACCGCAATATTCGGAGCTTTGACTATCATCATCGCGTTGATGGTTCAGAGAATGGGTGGCATCGTAGAAGTGGTACTCAGTGTGGCAGCGATCACCGGTAGTGCCATGTTTCTTCCTCCTATATGGGCATTGTTTTCAAAAAGACAAAATGGCTCAAGCATTTTTTCAGCTACGGTGATAAGTCTGATCATTAACCTCTTTTTTAAATTCTTAGCCCCTGTGCTATTCGACCTGAGTCTCTCAAGGGCTCAGGAAATGATCTTAGGTGTTTTTTGTCCTGTATTAGTGCTGGCCGCATTCGAAGTTATTTTCTATCTGAATAAGTATCATAATCAGTCATACCTCATTTACCAGGATATTCAAAATAGTAAGAAGGACTTTGAAGAAGAAACATCCGAGGGTGAGGACAATTTGCATGGTAAAAAGGTGATCGCCAAGGGAATCATAGCCATTGGCATTATGATGATAGTGCTTGGCTTTTTATCCGAAAATGCCTGGTTGTTGGTTTCCGGTATGGGTATGGTTATATGCATTACAGGGATGGCCATTTTGCTGATTTCAACTAAAAACCAATTATCAACTTTGAAAGGAGAAATACGTGATTCGAGAGACATTTTATGAGAATAGAAGGGAAAACAGAATCCAGGCACTGACATCCGATTTAGTGGTTGTTGGAGGCGGAATGGCGGGTGTTTGTGCCTCTGTTACCGCAGCAAGGGCCGGTATAAAGGTAATCCTGGTACAAGACAGGCCGGTATTGGGTGGCAATGCTTCCAGTGAAGTCAGGCTGTGGATATTGGGTGCCACCTCACATATGGGAAACAACAATCGTTGGGCCAGAGAGGGAGGTGTAATAGATGAGATCTTATTGGAAAATTTATATCGGAACAAAGAGGGCAATACGATTATTTTCGATACAATACTATTGGAAAAAGTGACCAACGAACCCAATATTACCCTATTGCTCAATACAGCTGCCAATGAGGTAGAAAAATCTTCGGAGAACCGTATTCAAAAGATAAAAGCATTTTGTAGCCAGAACTCAACCGAATATCATATTCAGGCACCACTTTTTTGTGATGCATCCGGAGACGGTATATTGAGTTTTCAGGCCGGTGCAGCCTTTAGGATGGGGGCAGAATCCATCCATGAGTTCGGGGAGAAGCTGGCACCACAGAACGGTTACGGCGAATTGCTTGGCCATACGCTGTATTTTTATAGTAAACGGACGGATAACCCCGTAAAATATGTTCCTCCTGCCTTTGCTTTAAAAGATATCAAAGAAATACCACGGTATAAGGATCTGAATGAGCAGGAATATGGTTGCCGCTTGTGGTGGATAGAGTACGGGGGCATTTTGGATACCGTGCATGATACCGAAAAGATCAAATGGGAGCTATGGAAAATCGTATACGGAGCCTGGGATTATATTAAGAATAGCGGACAATTTGATGATGTAGAGAATCTGACACTGGAGTGGGTAGGTACGATACCTGGAAAAAGAGAAAGCAGAAGATTTGAGGGTGAATACATGCTCAGGCAAAGTGATATTGTAGAACAAAGAAACTTTGATGATGCTGTTGCTTTTGGAGGATGGGCCTTCGATCTTCATCCTGCAGAAGGTATTTATAGTGAGTTACCGGGTTGTGACCAATGGCACGGTAAAGGTGTTTACCAGATACCTTACCGTTGTTTTGTTTCAAAGAATATCAATAATCTATTTTATGCAGGCAGGATCATAAGCGCGACACATGTGGCATTTGGTTCTTCCAGGGTTATGGCTACATGCGCACATGGCGGCCAGGCGGTAGGGATGGCTGCAGCCTTATGTGTGGAAAACGATATTTTGCCACGCGAGCTAATCGAAGAAGGTCACATAAGTACATTGCAGCATCGTTTGAATCTGGCCGGTCAAAGTATTCCTCACATACCAATCGATAAAGGATCAGATCCTATTCAAGCGGCAGAACTTGCAGTCTCAGATACATTGGAACTTAGCGAAATTCCTTTTGACGGAGACTGGCAGTCACTTTCTATGGCCATGGCTCAGTTGCTTCCTTTACAAGAAAATGGTTGTCATCAGTTCATTGTGAAAGTAAATGTTGATCAGCCAACGCAGCTTACATGTCAGTTGCGCTTAAGTTCAAAGGTGCATAACTATACGCCCGATCTCATCCATGAGGAACTTGTTTTCGATTTGGAGGAGGGAGAACAATTGGTCAAGATAGATTTTAAAAAGCCTGTTCCAAAGACACAATATGCCTTTTTGACCTTCCTGAAAAATGATTTGATAAGCTTACAATCAAGCGAAAAAAGGATTACAGGGATAGTCTCTGTTTTCAACAAGATACACAGAGCTGTGTCTAATAATGGCAAACAAAAACCACTTTCCGACATTGGTATTGAAAGCTTTGAATTCTGGACACCAGCCAGAAGACCGGAAGGTCAGAATATTGCTATGCAAATAAGACCAGCTTTAAAAGCATTTGAAATTGAGCATATTAGAAACGGATATACCAGGCCTAATAGCCTTGTTAATGCATGGGTAGCTGATCTGGATGATCCCAATCCGAGGATAGAGTTAAAATGGCCGGAACCCAAAACATTGTGGGGAATTCAGCTTCATTTCGATACCGACTTCGATCATCCATTAGAGTCCTCCTTATTGGAACATCCGGAACATGAAATGCCCTTCTGTGTGAAAAACTACAGAATTAAAAATTGTAACGAGGAGATCCTTTATGAGATGAAGCAGAATCATCAGACCATTAATAGGATCCAGTTTGAAAAACCTATCACTACTGCGGCTTTAAAGATTGAATTGGAACACCCTTCAAACAAAGTTCCGGCGGCACTCTTTGAAGTATGCTGTTTTGATACACCTTTTGAATAATTTATTAACTAAACTTTAAACACATGAAAAAGTTTTACTTGCTTTTATTCTGTTTACTGACCGGGTCGCTGCTGTTTGCGCAGCAAAGGACAGTAAATGGAACAATTAAGGATGATGCGGGTAACGCAATTCCTGGAGTAAATGTACTAGTTAAAGGTACACAAAGCGGAACAATTTCTGATATTGATGGTAAATACTCAATTACCGTTGCAGACAATCAGAATACATTGGTGTTTTCTTATGTGGGATATTTGACAGAGGAACTGGATATCTCCGGAAGAACCACCGTTGATGTGGTGATGCTAGCTGATCTGCAAACATTGGAGGAGATCGTAGTAATTGGATATGGCACACAGAAGAAGATAAATTTGACAGGATCCGTGGAGGCCATTGAAGGAAGCGAGCTTGCACGTCAACCGGTCTTTCAAACGTCTCAGGCCCTGGCAGGTCTTGCACCAGGTTTGGTTGCCACGCAAAGTAGTGGTCAGCCAGGATCAGATGGGGCAACTATCCGTATTAGAGGAATTGGTACACTAGGGA
Source organism: Splendidivirga corallicola (assembly GCA_030442035.1). Classification (GTDB taxonomy): domain Bacteria; phylum Bacteroidota; class Bacteroidia; order Cytophagales; family Cyclobacteriaceae; genus Splendidivirga; species Splendidivirga corallicola. The sequence goes on along the minus strand of JAUJEA010000001.1, from coordinate 785,611 downwards.
ATGCCAGTAAAAACAATCCTCTTATTCTTGTAGATGGTATTCCTGATAATATCAATGGCGTTGATCCGAATGATATTGAAAGCATTTCAGTTTTGAAAGATGCTTCGGCAGCGGCAATTTATGGTTCCAGAGCAGCAAACGGTGTGATACTTATCACTACGAAAAGGGGCAAATCAGAAAAAATGAAGCTAAATTATAGCAACTATTTTGGTGTTCAGAAGGTCACACAAAATCTCAAGTTTCTGGATGGCTTGGGATATATCGAAAACCTGAATAAAGCAAATCCTGGCACCTACGATCAAGCATTCATTGATAATTATATAGCGACCAGAGGATCTGATGCGAGCCCTGATACTGATTGGGTGGAAGAGGTATTTACTGAAGATGGATTTCAGCAATATCATCGCCTGGCGATCAGTGGAGGAACTCAAAAAGCCCGTGTTTCGGCATCCTTGTCCTATATGGACCAGGAAGGTAATATAACTAACTATGATTTCAAGAGATATAATGGAAGAATCAATACAGATTTAACAGTAAGTGATAAGTTTGATATCAATTTTGATTTGAACTTCAGAAGATCCATTACACAAGCTCCCTCCGCAGGGCTTAATGAAATTACAAGGCAGGCTTATCGTATTCCACCTTTGTTTACTGCGGTCAATTCTGATGGATCGTACGGACCGGGTTGGAATGGACAGAACCCTGTTGCAGGCGCTGAAGTTGGTGGTTTGTCAGTCTCCCAGTTCAACTATTTCAGGGGTGTCCTAAAGGCCAATTACAGACCAATGGATAATCTGACTATTTCAGTCACCTATGCGCCCCAATATAATGATAATGCCGGTAAGAGCTTCAGAGCACAGTACGATTGGCAGGATCTATCACAAAGTGGTACTTTCCCTAATCAGAATTCCCTGTCTCAATCCAATAGCCGGTCATTCCAGGATAACTTCAATGCTATTGCTAACTACTCCAGGGATTTTGAAGAACATAATGTAAGCGCCACGTTTGGTTATGAGTTTTTGAAAAATACTTCCAGCAGTTTCAGTGCCAGCAGAAGAAATTTTGTGCTTCAGGAATTTCAGCAGCTTAGTAGTGGAGATGCGGATACGCAGCTGAATAGTGGTGGCGAGAGTTTGAACGGATTGCAATCCATATTCGGTCGAGTGAATTATTCCTTTAAGAATAAATACCTCGTGGAGGCAAATATTAGAAGAGACGCAAGCTCACGATTTGCTGCTGAAAACAGAGTATCTGTTTTTCCATCTTTTTCAGTTGGTTGGAGAATTGCCGAGGAATCTTTCCTATCAACCTCATCAATCATCTCGGACCTGAAGCTTCGTGCTTCTTGGGGTGAACTTGGTAATCAACAGATAGCGGGTGACTTTCCATATGTCTCTTCCTTTAATGTTGGTACTTCAAATCCGATTATTGGTGGAATTCCAATTACCGGTGGTGCGCAATCTGTTTTGGCCAATCGGGCAATTCAATGGGAAAGTACAGAGACTAAGAACATTGGTCTGGATGCGGCTTTATTTGATAGTCGACTATCTTTAACAGCTGAGTACTATGTACGTACGACCAATGACATATTGCTTCAGGCGAACACAGTGCCTCCATCAATCGGTTTATCACCACCTGTTCAGAACGTAGGTAGTGTAGAAAATAAAGGATGGGACTTAGCTTTGGGGTGGCAGGACAAGAAAGGTGATATTTCCTATGGAGTGAATTTTAACATATCTAATTATCAAAATACTGTAACCGATTTAGGAGAGCTTGATGAACTACCTCCCGGAGGTACCATAACCAGAGTTGGTGAATCTATCGGTTCCATTTTTGGCTATCAGGCCATTGGGCTCTTCCAAAGTCAGGATGAGATAGACAATGCTCCTGTACAGCAATTTGGCGCCGTACAACCAGGGGATGTTCGATATGCAGATCAACTTACAGTAGATACTAATGGTGATGGTATTCCGGATGAGGCAGATGGTATTATAAACGGGGACGATCGTGTCATTATTGGTAATTCATTGTCAAGGCTGAATTATGGGTTAGACCTATTTGCTGACTATAAGGGGTTTGATCTTTCTATTTCTTTGCTCGGTGTTGGTAAACGGGATATTATTTTACAAGGCGATGTTGCCTATGCCTTCTTTAACGCTGGTAAAATCCAGGAATGGCAAACAGATTCATGGACACCTGAAAATACCGATGCGTCCTATCCAAGATTGACACCGGGAAGCTCACACAACAACTGGAGAACCAGTACCCAGTGGTTGTTTGATGCATCTTATTTGAGAGTCAGGAACATAACACTTGGCTATACGCTACCCAATGCTTTGTTGAGCAGATTTAGTATTAGCGATCTAAGAATATACGTTTCCGGTCAAAACCTGATCACTTTTGATGATTTACCTGATGGTATAGATCCAACTGTACCCAACTTCACTTCAGGTGGTTTTTACCCTATTACATCTACCTATATCATAGGTCTTAATGTTAGTTTTTAAATGATAAATGATTGAATTATGAAAAAACTAAATAGGTTTTTAATAATATGCTTTACAGTATTCACATTGAATGCATGTGAGGACAGAGTGTTGAATTTGGACAATCCAAGCTCACCTACTGATGCAGCATTTTTTGCCTCAGAAGATCAACTTGAAGTAGCACTGGCCGGTATTTATGCTTCCGCTAATTATACAATTGGAGTGCCATTTACCCAAGCATTGGATCATACCACCGATCTTGGCTTTAGCAGAGGTAATGTTGCGGGTACTGCTACCGTTACGACCGGAGGAATGACTTCTACCAACGGCTTAGCCAGTGGTTTCTGGAATCGTATGTACCTCGGTATTCAACGTTCCAATAATTTATTGAACAATATGTCAAAAGCCGAGGAAAATACTGATCCAGCACGATTTGAAGAGATAAGAGGTGAGGCACTTTTCTTAAGAGCTTTTTTCTATGGCTATTTGATTGAATTGTTTGGGGATGTGCCTTATCGAACCGAGGTTGCAACTTCTTTGGGAGATCTTTCTTTACCAAGAGCTTCAAAGGCCGAAATTGTGACCAACATATTATCAGATCTTGAAACAGCCGCAGGTTTACTTCCAGCCACCTGGGGTGCTGGTGATAGAGGAAGGGCCTCAGCTATGGCGGCCCAAACACTTCGAGCCAGGGTGGCTCTATATAATGAAAACTGGTCAGTAGCTGAGGAAGCGGCTGAAGCTGTGATCAACAGCGGAGCACATAGTCTGTTTTCCGATTATGAAGCACTTTTTACTGCTGCTGGTTCTGGCTCGGAAGAAGTGATATTTGATCTTTCTTACCAAGAGGGGACCCGAACGCATAATTTGCCCAGAAGACAAGGAACAAGATTTGGTGGTTGGGCACAGTTCGTTCCCTCTCAGCAAACGGTAGATTCCTATGAAACGACCAATGGTTTGCCTATTGATGAGGACCCGGCTTTCGATCCAGCCAACCCTTATGACAACCGTGATCCAAGACTTAAAGCCTCCATTGTAGTACCCGGAGAAGTTTGGACAGGAAGAGTATTTGAAACCCATTCCGATAGTGTGGCAACATGGGTTGTAGAAGGCGGTGTTAACACTACCAGAACCCTGAATCTGAATTCCGCTGATTTTAGAGGAGTCACTAAAACCGATCCCGTAAGCGGACAGGATTTTACTACATCAGGAGCCAATGAATTTGGTGCTTATACGGGATACAACTGGAAGAAGTTCTCTGATGAACCTGCTTTAATGGGCGATGGCAACGTAGATCAATCAGAGTTATCTATCATCATCATGCGATACGGAGAAGTGCTATTGACCTATGCCGAAGCTAAGATTGAAGGAGGAAGCATTGACCAAAGTGTACTGGATGCGATTAATGATGTCCGAGCACGTGCCTATGGAACGGATAGAGGTGATGTTGCCAACTACCCTGCAGTTACAACCACTGATCAATCGGAACTCAGAAAGATAATTAGAAGGGAACGAAAGGTAGAGCTTGCCAATGAAGGATTCCGTCTGTTTGATATTCGAAGATGGCGCACTGCAGAGAAAGTGATGAATGGTATATTATATGGTTCCCCCGCTAACGGATGGAGTCAAATCGGGGGAACATTGGGCTTTGTGCCAGCTATAGATGATGATGGTTTCATTGATTATACTGGTGCTCCCTCCCAACCACGTGCTATCAAAGGTAATCTTGATTACAGGGAGGTTGAAGTGCGACTTTTCAATCCTGCAAGAGATTATCTCTGGGCAGTACCACAGAGTGAAATTGATGCTACTGAAGGTTTGGTGACACAAAATCCGGGAGGTTATTAAATACTCCGGTAAGTTTCATGTTGAATCAAGTTTAAAGTAATAAGGGGTAAATGCCACTCCTTATTACTTTGCTTATATACTAATAGGATTTCAAAGGGACTCAATGAACGTTAGGAAACCATATCTTATTCTTTGGATGACATTTCTATTGCTATTGGGATGTGACCATGATGCAAGGAATACCAATGCTAAAATGAGGATTGGTACCGGGAATGCATTGCAGCTGTTTGATATCCTGGAAGATTCCGTAACTAATATCAGATTCACCAATGTTATCAAAGAAAATGAGATAATGAACGTGTTTGTCTATGAATATCTCTACAATGGGGCCGGCGTTTCTGTAGGTGACCTGAATAATGATGGGCTTCCTGATCTATATTTTGCTGCAAACCTTATTGACAATCAGCTTTATTTGAACAAGGGTAGTATGAAATTTAAGGATGTTACAAGCCTTTCAGGAGTAAAAGGAGGATATGGTTTTCATCAGGGTACAACCATGGTTGATATTAATGCTGATGGTAGACTCGATATTTACATTTGTAAGTCGGGTGCATTCAATGATCCTAACAAGAGACGGAATGAACTTTATATCAATTTGGGTAATGATGAATTTGGAATACCTAGATTTAGCGAAGAGGCGAGCAACTATGATCTGGATTTACCTCATTACTCCACGCAGGCTGTCTTTTTTGATTTTGACCTGGATGGGGACCTGGATATGTTCCTATTAAATCACAATGTAGATGCTCAATATGTTCAGGAGAATATGGAGCAATTACGTTTTGAAAAATCTGAACTTACCAGTGACCGGCTATTTAGGAATGATAGGGGCAAATTTGTAGATGTTTCGGATGAGGCTGGGATCATTAATGATGGTATTGGTTTTGGGCTTGGTATCGCTATTGGTGATTTGAATAATGACGGCTGGCCGGATATTTTGGTTGGGCAGGACTATACAGCTAAGGATAGACTGTATCTCAACCACGGAGATGGTACTTTCAAAGAAATTATGAATGAAGCAACCGGTCATATTTCCACTTTTTCAATGGGCAATGATATAGCTGATTTCAACAATGATGGATGGTTGGATTTTATATCCGTGGATATGGTTTCTGAAGATAATTATGGTATCAAAGCCAGTATGAGCGGAATGAATCCTGAACAATTCAACTTTCTTGTTGAAGAGGGATTCCACCATCAATATATGTACAATACCCTGCAAATCAACAATGGAAACCTGGAAGGATCCAACAAGCCTGTATTCTCAGATATAGCCAGCTTAGGAGGTATTTCAAGTACGGATTGGAGCTGGGGACCGCTGTTTTTTGATATGGACAACGATGGGGATAAGGACCTTTTTGTATCCAATGGAATAAAACGTGATTTCAGAAATGTCGACTATATCATTTACAAGAATGAAAGACTGAAAGCATTTAATAAGCAGATGGATCAGGCTAAGGATCCTTTGAAAAAAATATTGACAACACAGTTTGTTGGAGATATGCTAGGTAAAATGCCAGCTCGAAAAAAGGACAATTACTTTTATGAAAACAAAGGTGGGCTCACCTTCTCTAAGAAAAACAAAATTTGGACAACTGAAAGATTAACTGCCACAAACGGTGCCGCCTATGCTGATCTGGATAATGATGGTGATCTGGATATCATAACTAACAATATGGATGACAAGGCTTTCATTTACCGGAACAACAGTATTGAATTGGGCTTGGGTAATTATTTGAAAGTTCGGCTGAACGGTCCCAACAATAACCCAAACGGGATAGGAGCAAGAGTAATACTTAAAACTGATCACGGTCAACAGCTAATAGAGCAATATCCATCCAGGGGATTCCAGTCATCAATTGATAATGTATTGCATTTTGGATTAGGAAATAATATTGAGGTTGAGCACCTGAAGGTAATTTGGCCGGATGGTAAAACGCAGGTATTGCCAGATATTAAAGCAAACCAAACAATCGACATTAGTTATGCTCATGCAACCAGTGAGCTAGCAAAACAAACAAAGCCGAAAATTTTCACTAACCTGACAGAAAAGATTGGATTAACACATTTTCATAAAGAAAACATTTTTGATGATTTCATCAACGAAAGCCTGTTGCCTCATAAGATGTCACAAGAGGGACCGGCTTTAACAGTTGGTGATATAAACGGTGATGGTCTGAGTGATTTTTATATAGGAGGTGCAAAGGGTTTTAGCGGTGCATTATATATACAAGATAAAGATGGCAAATTTCAACCTTCAAACAAGGACCTGTTTCAACAGGAAAAACAATATGAAGATGTTGATGCAGCATTTTTCGATGTGGACAATGATGGTGATCCGGATCTCTATGTTGTTAGTGGGGGCAACGAGTATGAAACGGGATCGGAATTTTATTTCGATCGCCTGTATATCAATGAAAAAGGTATTTTTACCAAAGCGGACCAACCCTTTTTGAATCCCGTGGCTGCAAGCGGTTCCATAGTAAAACCTTGTGATTTTGATCAGGATGGTGACCTGGATCTCTTTGTTGGAGGACGCCAGTATCCCGGAAAATACCCATTCCCGGGAATTAGTTTGTTGCTGAGAAATGATTCGGAAAAAGGTAAAATCCGATTTGTTGATATTGCGCGTGAATTACTTGATGAAATTGGAATGGTGACTGATGCCGCCTGGGCTGATGTAGATAATGATGGTTTTAAAGACCTGATTGTAGTTGGGGAATGGATGCCAATCAAGGTTTTGAAAAATACAAATGGAGTATTCTCGGATTTCTCAGATCAAACTGGTTTGATTAATGATACTGGTTGGTGGTTCAGTATTGAAGCGGCAGATTATGACAACGATGGGGACATAGACCTGATTGCAGGTAATCTGGGCTTGAATTGCAAATACCAGGCTTCAAAAGATGAGCCTTTTCAAGTCTACGCAAAGGATTTCGATCAGACTGGTACATTGGATATTGTGCTTGGATTTCATCAAGAGGGTAAGTCATTTCCCTTGCGGGGAAGAGAATGTAGTTCCAATCAAATGCCCTTTATAAAAGAAAAATTTCCAAGCTATCATGCCTTTGCCTCTGCAGGACTGGAGGAAGTATATGGGAAAAATAATATAGAGACCGCACTGCATTTTGAGGCCAAAAATTTCGCAACAAGCTATCTGGAAAATAATGGAAATGGTTCTTTCACCATCAAGCCCTTATCGGATTGGGCACAAATGACGGCTATTAGAGACATTATTTCCAGTGATATAAATGGAGATGGAAATCTTGATATTGTTCTTTTAGGAAATATGTATGGCTTTGAGGTAGAAACGCCAAGGCAAGATGCCGGATATGGCCTTTTTATGGAAGGTGATGGTAAGGGAAACTTTGATGAAGTTATGCCATATGAAAGTGGTTTGTTTGTAAAAGGAGAGGTTGTGAATTCAGACATAATAACACTAATCAACAATAAAAAAGCTGTACTCATTGCCAGGAATAATGACAGTCTTCAACTAATAAGGATAAACTAATACAATATTCAAGATTTAATGAAAACCGTCATAGAGAGATTTTGAAGTGAAAAGTGGAAAATACTTGATTTGACCTTTTAAAAAGATGTTCACAATGATCAAAAGCCAAAATGGTTTAAAGTCTATTCTTAGATATACCAGAGTAATAATCATAATCAATGCTGGTTTAATTTTTTCATTGATAGGATGGAGTTGTCACAATAATAAATCGAACACTTATAACGATTCCAACCTCATTGAAATAATAGATGGAAATTTTAAGTTGCAAGTGAAGAAAACTCAATTTCAGATCAGTTTTAGTCATACGGATGGAACTATAGTTGCACCAGCTCACTTTGACACTGGCTTGGTGTTTTCAGGAGGCGAAGTGGTCAATGTGGAAGACATCTCCGAAAACGTTAGAAGGAATTCAGAAAAGAAGTTGCTTGCAACCAATGTTGAAGGAGATAAGGCAAACATATACATCTCTTTTAAGAATCAAGTGGCTACTTTCAGAATTGAACCGGAAAAGAAAGGGACGAATACTATCTCCTTAAGGCTGGGAGGTATGCCTGTTGCTCATGGATTAGGCGATGTTGCAGCCTATGAAGAAGATTTTAACATCATTAAAAACAAGCGAAAGACTTATGTTATTGAAAATAACGGTGGAGGAAAGCGTTGGGTAAGCACTTTCACAATTTTCCCGCAGAATTCACTGGCTGGAGTTTTTTTTGATAAAGGAAAGAAATCAGTGGTCTTAAATGATCAGGAATATCAAATGAATATCACCACGGAAGGTGAAGCCACATTCTATTATTTTTTAGGCGAACCTACTGAGATCTATAAGAACTATAAATCTGTTCGTAATCAGAATGGTTATGTAGATGTTCTGCCGAAATCCAGATTATTCGAATTAGGTTGGGAATCATGGGATGCCTTGGGCTGGAATACCAATCAGGTGACAGTGAAAGGTATATTGGAGAAGTTTCTGCAAAATGGATATCCCATTAAGTGGGCTGTCACAGGCTCCGGTTTTTGGGATAAGGGAGGTACTACAACAAGTTTTGGCAGGTGGGGAGAGAAGTTCTCAGATGCATCCACCTTTAAAACATGGATGAATGATCACGATATCAAATGGATGATCGGTTTGAGAACTAACTTTATCCCCGAAGGCGGGCCCTACTTTCCTAAAACCAAGAAAAGAGATAAAAACCTGAAGGTTAATTCCTTCTATGGAAATGAGCTTACAACTGAAGCAAAGCGAAACGGGTATCTGGTGAACAATTCGGAAGGAAAACCTTTTGCGATCACTTCAAACATTTTTCCAATAGTACCAAGTCATCTTCTGAATGGAGAGGTGCCGGGGGCAGCCGAGTGGTACCAAAAACAATATGCTAAATGGGAAGTTGATGGCATCAAGGAAGATACCATGATGGATTTGGATTCATTAACCAATGTATACAATGCACCTATAACGGAGATCTCCAATGAAGGAGGTCTGGTAATGGCCAGGAATGGAGAATTTACAGCTCCTGGTAGCTTGCTTCGAATTAATGATACCGGAGTAGGGCAGTTATCAGGACGGATTCCTATTAACTATCTGCAGTATGCGGCCTCAGGGTTTCCCAATGTATATTCCGATGTGACTGGGGTTCATAATATGCACAATATAAAGGATGTTGATAGAAATATCAGACACACTTGGTTACTGTCCTTAACTTCGGGTATTGCCGTAGGGGCTTTTCCTGAAAAATGGCCGGAAGATAAGCGAAAGATATTTAAGAAGGCTATTGATTTCCACTATGCCCTAGCCCCCTATATGTACAGTGCAGCAGTGGCTAGCTATGAGTCAGGATATCCCTACACCCTGACTCCCATGACCATAGCCTTTCCTAAGGACAGCATGACTTCAAAACTTGAACACTTTCAATGGATGATTGGAAAGTCTGTCATTGCTACCCCGCTTTTGAAGAACTATCAATCAGGCAAAATGAATGTTTATCTCCCTGATGGTGTATGGTTTGATTTTGACAGCGGCAAAAAATACGAAGGACCAGTAGTGCTTGAGGCGTTCGAAATACCTTTGGATAAAACCCCATGTTTTGTGGGAGGCCAGGGAGTTATTGTTCTGAGAGATTCTGATAACACACATTTAAGTGCCAAAGTGTATCCTATTGCCGATAGAAAAACTTCCTTTTCATTCACTTATCCGGATGGTGTAGCAAAAAGTATCATTACCTATAAAAAATGGAGTTCGAACGAAAAACTCGTAGTGGTGGATACAACACTTAACAAGCGGGTTCCATTCGAAACAGATGCCGTGAGTGGAAACATTAGTTTTGAGATCACTCCCAATCACAACTATAATATAATTGAAGAATAAGTATGTTGAAAATAATAAAGAAGGTATGTATGGGACTGTTTCCTACCGCTGTGCTTTTGCTTTTTCAGCAATGTAATCAGGAACAAAGGTTGGTATTCGAAGATGATAATTGTATAAAAGTTGATATCGGTGATACTCACTTAATTATTCAAAAACAAGGTTCCCGTTATAGTTTTGAAAAAAGTGATATAGAATGAAAAAGATTAATACCAGGAATATACTATTTATAGCAGTTTTTGTATTGCTTTTACTATTGTCGGGTAATGAAACATGGTGCCAAAATAACCTGGCACTTGCGGGGACTGCAACTGCGAGTAGTACGGAAGGAAGTAATACCTCTGATAAAGCAATAGATGGTAATAAAGAGACATCATGGATAAGTGACGTAGGAGGTAAAAATAAATGGCTGACGGTGGTACTCCCAGGAGCCACTGAGATTAAGAAAGTACAGGCATCTATGGAAACAAGCAGTGGAGATCCGATTCCATATTTCGCTATTCAAACCTTTCTCAATGGAAGTTGGAGAAACCAGGTTAACCATACCGACAACGATCAAAAAGAAATCACCCTAACATTCGAAAAAGCAATATTAACCGATCGCATCAGGCTATCTATAAACGTGGATGACGTTGTAATAGTAAGTGAATTTGGGATCCATGGTCATCAATACGTAGATAGTACAGCCACCGAAGTGAAGAAAATATTGGTCAATCAAAGTGGCTATAATCTGGAGAAGCCAAAAAGGTTTACTGCACCCGAAGTGTCTGACAATACACCCTTTACAATAAAGAACACTTCTTCTGGAGAAGAAGTATATCATGGCGTCGTTCAAAACAACATTGGCGATTTTACCCTGTTCAATCCAACAACCGGAGACGAGTATGTAGTGGCTATAGATACTTTCACTTCTTATCCATTCCGAATTGCTCCCTTTTGGTTGGAGCATGTGAGTTATAGAAATATGATAGACTTTATGATTGGAGCCAGACATTATACCGGTACTTCTGATAAAATCCGGTCACTCTCATGGGCCTGGCGTGATGGAGATTTCTTCAACTGGGCTTTACAGAGTATGATTGCTTTATACCTTTCCAATCCCGAAGCTTATAAAAGAATGGAGAAAAAGGTGAGCTATGTTTCAAACAGTTCATTTCCATCAGAATATGAAGGTAAATGGGGTAAGCTTGAACCTTATGATAAGAATGCTCCGGATATAGTGAAATTGATCCACTGGGATGTAGATGTTAAAATTTCCCAGGAATTAGAACACGAACATCAAAAAGCAGAGTTAGCTCATTTTCTTTATGCATTTCCCTATTTCAAACAGTGGCTCCCACAACAAAACTTCGACATCGTTTATGAATACCTGAAAAACAAGTGGACTAAAAAAGTGGTAAGTAAAAAGTCTACCACTCAATACGACAAAAGTCCTGAGCACAATTTATTGATGCTGAAAACTAAAATGGGTACTAATAAAGGGGAGCTGCCTCCCGGCCATTCGGTTATACCTAACCTGATGATGTATGAAGTGGCGAAAAAACAAAACGAAGCTGATGCTGATAAATATTTTGATGCCGCTTACAGTCAAATAGAATGGATGATCACCAACCTTGATTGGAAAGATCCCCTAACAACAAAAGGACAACGCATGTCCGAACATATTACCATGAGAGCATTTGCCTATTTTTATCATCAATATCAGGAGAAAGCTCCTGAGGGACTGTATGAGAAAGTACTCGACTGGGCCAAAGTAATGATAAGTCGATCTGATAATATGTGGGATTTTAGAAAGTACACGGACAGCGGAGATTGGGTACCGGCGGGTTGGAATGAGACAGGAAATATTCTCGGTTTTCCTGCCTGCGCTTTAGCAGCCGCAAGTGTGATTAATGACAAGGATTTAAAGAATAGACTCAATCAATTGGTTTGGTCACATTTTGATGATGCGTTTGGAAGAAATCCCACAGGCAGGCACTTTTCATATGACGGCCCATCAGAAATAGAAGGGGTGGATTTGGGCTGGTATTCCTATCACCATGGAGGAATAGGGCTTCTCGAACCCGTTCGTTTTGTTTTTGATGGTTCACCAAAAACAAATCATTATCCGAATCATCCGGAAATTGGAAACTTGGGTTGGACTGAAGGATGGGTGCAATTCAACACAGCATATAATATCAGTATGGCCTATCTGGCGCATAGCGACACTGAAATAGAGCTCAAGAACACAAAGAAAAAAATACTTACAGTACGTTTGAAAACCCCACTCAATTTTGATCCGAAAGAAATAGATAAGTTGGAGATCAAAGCAACCTCCTCCAGTGGTGATAGTGCTACAATAACGCTGAAAGAGGAAAGCCCATATTCAAAATACCTTATCGGAAATATTGAGTACAGAGGAGGTAAAATCAATACGAAGGATGAAGTTTTACAGTTGAAGAAGGGAGATGAAGTAAGTGTAAGTTATGGACTTGGCTATTTCGAGAAAAAAGCCTCTATGGTAGTTAAAAGATAAGTTTTAAAAATTGAGTTTCTAAGAAAATCCATGATTGCTGATAGGACCAGACAAATAATACGAAACAGCATAGCCATTTTGATTGCTTGTTTTTCTTCTAATGTAAAAGCCCAGGTTGGAAATGATCTGAATATCGGAGCAATGGTACAGCCTGTTCCGGAAAATTATGTGTTAAGGGACACTACCTATTTTATTTGGGGAGCTTCTGTGGTAAAAGGACACGATAAAAAATACCATATGTTCTATTCCCGATGGCCTAAAGAAGTGGGTTTCAGTGCTTGGGTAACTGATTCTGAAATAGCCTACGCTGTAGCTGATAAACCTGAGGAACCAACTGGCCCATTCAGAAAATTGGAAGGACTCATTTTTTACAAAGAAGGGAAGAAGTTTCCTGCGGAAGACCCCTATATCTGGTATCAGCACTCAGATGACCGGTATTATGCTATTGTAAAAGATATGAAAGGAACTTTTACGAATGCCGGAACCTCATTGGCTTTTTTTAAATCCAACGATGGTTTGAATTGGGAACCGGCACAGAAAGCCCTGGTGTCAGGGCTTGATATACATTGGGAAGACGGAAACGTACAACGGGTTGGAAGGCTGGAACGACCGCAGGTGCTTATAGAAAACGGACAACCCGGGACGCTTTACTGCGCTGTTTTGTACAATAGAGGAGGCGCGACGGTAAATGTACATATTCCATTAAAAAGAGAAGAATCAAATAAATGATGAAAGAGCATTACATTATGAACAGAACTAACAATAGCATGGCTTTCTATAAAGCAAAGAAAGTAATGCTGCTGGCTATGAGTCTTATTATATTTAGCCAGGCGCGAGCCCAACAAGTTTTGATTGAAGCGGAAAGCTTTATTGACAAAGGAGGCTGGGTGGTGGATCCTCAGTTTGTTGAACAAATGGGTTCTCCTTACCTGATGGCACATGGCTTGGGAGTACCGGTAAAAAATGCCTCTACTGAAATCCAGTTTAAAAAGAAGGGCACTTATCATGTTTGGGTGAGAACAAAGAACTGGGTGCCTGGTGATTGGGAAGCACCCGGGAGATTCCGGGTGATGATTAATGGAAAGGAACTGAAAACTACTTTGGGCACCATGCCCGGATGGTCCTGGGAATATGCCGGTACAACTGCTGTAAAATCAAAAAAAGTTGAAATTGAATTGGTTGATTTAACCGGTTTTAATGGCCGCTGTGATGCAATTTATTTGAGCCAATCCGAAGAACAACCTCCCAATGACATTAAGGAATTGGCAGTCTGGAGGCAAACCAAATTGGGTGAAACAACAGCACCCGAAAAAGAAGAAACCTATGATCTGGTAATTACCGGGGGTGGTTTAGCCGGGTGTGCTGCGGCCATAGCAGCGGCTGAGCAAGGCCTTAAAGTAGCCTTGATACATGACAGACCGCTACTAGGAGGAAATGCCAGTAGTGAGATCAGAGTGCATACCTTAGGCATCTATGGCAAGTTTGAAAGGATATTAAAAATGATTGATACGGAACACTATCCTAATGGCTCTTCAGAAGCTAAGATCGATCAGGAAAAAAGAGACAGAAACGTAAAAAGTTTCAAGAATATTAGCTTGTTTTTAAACTGGAGAGCTTATGATGCTGTAGCAAAAGATAATCTGATACAATACGTGGATGCGAGGCATACAGCCACCGGTGAGAGAATACGATTTAAAGCTCCCCGGTTTGTTGATTCCACCGGTGACGGTTGGATCGGCTTTTGGGCAGGTGCTGAATTTTCATATGGTCGCGAAAGTGTTGACACATACGGAGAAGCCTGGGATGTATGGGGCGAGCTTTGGAGCCCAGAAGAAGCAGATGATTTTGTTATGGGATCTTCTGTATTATGGCAAACAGAAGTGTTAAAACAACCTCAAATATTCCCAGAAGTACCATGGGCAAGGGAAGTGGCAGGAGATCATTCTGCTATCGCAGGAGAGTGGTACTGGGAGTTCTCCAGAAATGACTTACACCAGATACATGATGCTGAAGAAATAAGGGATCATATGCTGCGGGCAATATTCGGATCATTTGCCAATGCCAAGAAATTGGAAGAAAACAAAAATCACAAATTGCAATGGGTTTCCTACCTCGTCGGAAAACGAGAATCCAGAAGATTGGTGGGAGATCACATTTTTACTTTTAAAGATGTTCAGGAATACACCAAATTTCCGGACTCTGTCGTGATGGAAATCAGAGAGATTGATGTTCACTTTCAGAGAAATCTGCGAGACGCTTCTCAACCTGATTTTCTGTCAAAAGCCATCTTTTATAAAACAGATAAATACTATATCCCCTACAGAAGCCTGTATTCAAAGAATATCAATAACCTGTTCATGGCAGGTCGTAATTTTAGCTGTTCACATATTGGTTTAGGGGGCCCAAGAGTTATGAGAACTACAGGGCAGATGGGGGCCGCAGTGGGGTTTGCAGCGGTTTTATGCAAGAAATATAATGTTAACCCCAGGGAGATCTACACCAATCACCTTAAGGAATACATGGAGCTTATCGAAAGTCAACAGTGGCCGGAAAATTAAGATTATCGATTTTAATATGCTTGTGCCTGATATCATTTCGGGAAGAAAAGATATCCGATTATAAACCATTATTCTTCGAAATGAATGATGAATGGGAGGAGGTTTCAAAAGATATGGAGGTTTTTACCGTCACAAATAAGGATACCTTAATTAACCATAATATTAGATTATTATCTACTAAAGAAGGATATCCAAGACTATTCTTTGCGGATCTGGAAACCCCTGTGTGTGCGGATGGTGAGTGCAGATTGGCAAAAATCAAAATTTACTGGAATCTTCTGGGTAACTATGTAGGCTATGGTATAGATCCCGATGAACCTCTCACCAAGTTTGAACATGATCCGTTTGACAAAGAGGATTATGCCAAACTTCATGCATTACTCCTGGATGATAACTCTGTTCTGAGAAACAGGGAAATGTCTGAACTTGTGGATGAAGTACCTGTCTCAATTTCAAAAGCTGATTTTGGAGCAGTAGATGGGATATCCAGCGCTACAAAGAAGGAGATCAAAGAATCCGTGGTTCAAGGAGGTCTTTATTCATGTTATACCCTGTGGCACTTAGTGCATGGAGAGGTTAAGAAAAATATCAGTGCCTATCTACAATCCATTTACACCGATTCACTAAACAATTATCTTTTATATTCGGATTATGAGGATTATCAATATTATGGCCTGAAAAAACTACCAAAAGAGGCATTTGAAAAACACTTTGAACAGGTTATCAGGATATTCGAGAAAACACAGCCTCTGATAAGGACCTATATCCTCAAGAAGATCCCAAATAACATTTTAGAGGACAGAAATAATACTGAGCAATTTTACAGACTATTCAGCCGGACTGATATCAATACCAAAACCCAACTCGTCAAAAAAGCAGGATCGGCCCATCTTATTGCTTTGGAAATACTTTCCGGATTTTCCTCCGAAATGACCAAAAATCAACTGAAACTGTATTTAGAGATTTTCAATGAAAATCCGGAGAATCTGACTCCATTGATTAAATCCAACTTGTTGGAAGCTGCCAGATCGGAAAAGTACGCTTACAATTATCTGATAAAGGAATTTTTGAACAATAAAGAATAAAATTTGATGAAGAATATGTTGTATACACTCTGTTTATTGGCCACATTCGGCTGCAGCCAACAGAGCAAGGAAAGTGTAGAATCAAATCTCTTTGCCCCCAACATTATATGGATCATAGCAGAGGATCTTTCTCCTGATATAGGGTGTTATGGCAATAGCCAGGTTAAAACCACAACATTAGATGATTTGGCAAATCACGGAATAAGATATATGAATGCATATGCAACTGGTGCAGCATGTTCTCCCAGCAGAACAGCACTGGCAACCGGGTATTATCAAAATGCCATTGGAGCTCATCACATGCGCTATCCGGATCATTTAAAACCTGATTTGGAGCATGGCGTTTTACCGATTCATACTTTGCTTGAAAACCATGGCTACCAAACTGCCAACATCAGATCTTATCCCGGTAATGGTAAAACGGATTGGTTATTTAAATATGATACAGATACTTACGAACACCAACACTGGGATAGCATTGATAATGAAAAACCTTTTTTTGCAAGAATATGCCTGGGCTTGACTCACAGAGGTTTCGCCAGGGATACCATCAGCCCGGTCAACCCGGATGAAGTAAAACTACCTCCCTACTATCCTGATCATCCGGTTAGTAAAAAAGACTGGGCATATTACTTTGAATCTATTCAGGTGTTGGATAAACAGGTGGCGCGTATTATTAAGGATTTGGAAAAAAACAATCTACTGGAGAATGCAATAATTTTCTTTTTCTCAGACCATGGCAGACCCATGACCAGGGCAAAAAATTATCTTTATGAATCAGGTTTAAAAGTACCATTGATCATTTCATCTTATGATCCGGCAATCAAGAGAAAATACCTCAGCTATAAAGATACCGATGAACGACTATTAAGCTTGATCGATGTGAATGCAACTACGCTAGCCCTGGCAGGGTTAAGTTCTTATAATTCTCAAGGAATTCCTTTTTTAGATGAACCTCTTGTCGAGATAAGAAACCAGGTTTTTGGTGCTGCTGATAGAACGGGTGAGACCTTTTTTAAATCAAGGAGTGTCAGGAGTGGAGATTTAAAATACATAAGGAATTATCACCATGATTTCTCTGTGAATGAAACAGCAACAGCCTATCGAAAAGCAAATCATCCGATTTATCATCTGCTAAATATTTTAAAGGACAGAGGCGAGCTTGATGCATATCAATCCAGGTTATTACAGCCTATGGATCCGGAGGAATTATATGATCTTAAAAATGATCCATATGAATTAAATAACCTGGCTACTCAATCTGAATGGACTGAAAAATTGGAGTCTATGAGGGTATTGCTGGATCATTGGATGGAGCAAATTGATGATAAGGGTACGGAGGAAGATCCGCCTGAAATTGTTGCTGCGTTTGAGTCCTACGGAATAAACTCTATCAAGCAACATAAGAAGGCGATAGAAAGATTGGAAAGGGCGGTAAAGGCGGAAGTAGAGAAGCAGGTAAAATAATTGAAACAACAGGTTCTGAAATTATTTAAATGAAATTCATTGATTTGTTGTGTGATTAACACATCTTACACTTTAAATGAATTACGCTTGAAAACGAATATCATCATGCTAAAAAGGTCATTTATCAATTTTTTCATCTTACTTTTTATTATCGCAATGATCTCCTGTGAGAATAAGTCATCCTCGAGTGAAACCAGGGGATCATCGACAGCAAAGGTCGTTGAACAGAAAGAACCACTTTTGCTTTTTGTCGGAACCTATACTGGCTGGGAGACGGCCAAATCTCACGGGATCTATCTATGTGAAATGAATCCTGCTAATGGTGCTTTGAGAATTATTGACAGTACCGCCAGCAGTAGCCCTTCCTATCTGGCAATTCACCCAAACAAAAAGTGGCTTTATGCTGTGAATGAATTAAATACAGGAGGACACCTCGCAGCCTTTAGCATTGACCGGGAGGATCGAAAATTGAATTTAATCAATAGTGTTTCTTCCCAGGGGGCAGGACCTTGCCATGTAAGTGTAGATAATAGTGGTAAATATGCTATGGTAGCCAATTATGGAGGAGGTACCTTTTCATTATTTCCCATAGGGGAGAGTGGTGAACTTGGGGAAGCTTCCTCTGTGGTGGATCATAATGAGATAGCCAAGGCACAGAACAAAAAAACACATATGCATATGATCCAACAGGCCCCGGAAGGTGCATTCATCTACGCTACTGATTTGGGATTGGATAAAGTAGTGGCCTACAAAATTGATAAAGATACACACCGGTTTTCAACTCTGGAAAATGAAGTACTTACCGTTGAAGGCGCCGGACCCAGGCACTTCACTTTTCATCCCAATAACAAATGGATGTATGTAATTAATGAATTGAATGGTAGTATTAACGTTTTTGATAAAACTGATCAGCATGGAGCACTTAAGAATGTGCAGGTGATTTCCTCATTGCCGGAAGGAGTAACAGGCATTGCTTCCAGTGCGGATATTCATGTCACTGCTTCAGGTAAATATCTCTATGCATCTAATCGCGGTGATTTCAACAATATTGCCATGTTTTCAATCGATGAAGCCACCGGGGAACTAACATCGATTGGCCATCAAAAAGTCGGTGGAGAAATTCCAAGAAACTTTGTTATTGATCCATCTGACAAATTTCTGCTTGTAGCCAATCAGAACACTAATAATATTGTCACATTTAGAATTGATCAGGCTACGGGGGAACTCATTGAAACTGGTATTGAAACAAAGATTCCTGTTCCTGTATGTTTGAAGTTTTTGTGATAATGCCCCGTTTTTAAGCTGAAATTTCCTTTGAATAAGAAGGATACATATATCTATCTAAGATTAAGTTGATCCTTTTTTTAGCAATGGCCATTTGACCTTCAATGGTTTTGATTGAAATACCAAGGAGGTTGGCGACTTCTCTGTATTTGAGGCCCTCATCTTTGATCATACCATAGATCAGACGACATCTGGGAGGCAGATTCTCAACAGCTTTATTGACAAAATACAATCCCTCATTGATATAGGTAAGCGTTTCGGGATCTCCACCATCCAGGATGCCCTTAGTAATGTCCTGCCAGTACAACTCGTTATCCAAGGAGAGATTTTGACGTCTCGAACGTTTCTTGATGAAATTCAAGGATTCATTTCTTACAGAAATGAATATATAACCCTCAATATCCATAATATCTCCAAGCCTGGACCTTTTTTGCCAGATTTTAAGAAACACATTGCAGACCACCTCTTCCGCAAGTTCATTGGAATGTACGTAGGACTGTGAGATATTCTTAAACTTTTGATAATAATGATCCATGAAGATCTTGAATGATCTTTCATCATTATTAATAATGTTGTTTATCAATCCTTGAATTTGATCATCTGGCATTTTCAAAATTTTAAAGGTTTTGTTCAACTAATCTTTTGTAATGGACTTCCGGCATGGATTTAAGTTTTTGTGCTCCAAATTCCGGTGTAATATCCCGTTGCGGGTTTGCTAGCATTTCATATCCTACCATGAACTTTTTAACCGTTGCCGATCGTAACAATGGCGGATAAAAAACCATGTGCCAGTGCCATTCTTCATGTATTTCATTATCAAAAGGAGCTTGATGGATTCCGGCAGAATAAGGAAAAGATATTTCAAACAGGTTGTCATATTTGATTGTCAGGCGATGGTAAGCAGCGGCAAAACTTTCAATTTCCTCATGAGACATTTCCGTAATTCGCGACATTCGGCGTTTGGGAAGGAGCATAGCTTCGTAAGGCCAGACAGCCCAAAACGGAACAAGCGCTACAAAATGATCATTTTCAAAAATGATTCTTTCGTCTTTTACCAATTCCTGCTCCAGATAGTCATCCAGCATGGAACGTCCATGAATTTTGAAATATCCTAATTGCCTTTCTTGTTTCTTGGAGGGTTCCACCGGAATAGTTTCCTGAGCCCAGATCTGTCCATGAGGATGTGCATTTGAGCATCCCATGATTTCTCCTTTATTTTCAAATACCTGAACATAATTGATATGTTCCAGAGCGCCCAGTGTTTCGCACTCATCGATCCACAGGTCAATGACCGGAATGATTTGGTCAAGCTCCATCTCAGGAACCGTCAGGTCATGACGTGGCGAAAAACAAACAACTTTGCAGGTACCCTGCTCACTTTTTGCTTGTAACAATCCATCAATAAACTGTCCCTTTGGTGTATCTGGCGGAATGGCTGCAAAATCATTGGAAAAGGAGAATGTGCCATTATATTGAGGATTGACATCACCATTAGCCCTCTTATTTCCTGGACACAAATAGCAGGACTCATCATATTCAGGCTTGGAAATAATTTCATTCTTCTCAGTTTGACCACTCCAGGGTCTTTTAGAGCGATGAGGGGAAACCTGTACCCATTCTCCCGTGAGAATGTTTAATCGTCTGTGGGCATCATCATGGATGTCAAAAGGTCTCATTGTACTAACAAATTTGTTTAACCAGATGCTCCTGACGTTTCGGTTTGACTGATGGTATTCATAAGATTACAACCAGTGTATTTTAAAAATCAAAACAATCGTTTCTGCAAACCTCCCTGCATTGAGCTTAGAACGGAATATTTTTATTTAGGGTCAAAGGTTAGCAATTTGGAACTTCATGAAGTTAACTATATAAACGTAAATATAACGTTTATTAAAATATTAGCAAGACAAATACGATTTAAATTGCGTAACTATGAGAATAGTTCAATCTGATCACCTAATACGATAAAATTAAATCATGATATCAGTAAATAAGACAAAAACTTATTAATGGCTGATTAAGGATATATTACTGGGTTTTAATTTTAATTTCATGATCCCTCAGATTACTTGATAATGTTGGATGCAAGATTTGCCCTTCTTTGGAATATTTGATTTAAAATGAAATTTTTATCTGATTCAAACCTTCATAGCATATACTTTGTATAAACGTGATATATACTTTTATTTTGGCAAAGTATTTTAGGATTTAGTATTTTCGAAGCGTCCGTCCCCAAATTACTCTAGACAATCTTTATTATTATGAGTCAATTTTATACGCAAGAAGACCTTTTACACGTAGCAGTTGATTGTGCTGTATTTGGTTACGATACATCGGACGGACAATTGAAGGTGCTTTTATTCAAACGAAAAGTAAAACCTCTTTCAAACAGATGGTCGCTGGTCGGCAGTTTTGTACAAAAAAATGAAGACCTTCGAGATGCTGCGATTCGTGTCCTCCATGATTTTACCGGTTTGGAAGATGTATTTCTCAAACAATTGAGATGTTATGGAAAAGTAAAGCGTGACCCCGGAGGAAGGGTTATTTCAATTCTCTATTGGAGTCTGATAAAACTGGAGGAGCAAAAACAACACGTTGTGAATTCGCATGGTGCCAAATGGTATAATATTGATGATGTTCCTAAATTGGTTCTGGACCATAATGACATGATCCGGGAGGTTTTATTGAAGATAAGAAGAATCGCAATGACAGCACCTATTGGTAAGGAGTTATTGCCGGAGTTTTTCACAATACCACAACTATTGCAATTATATCAAGCGATCTACCAAAGAGAGCTTGATGATCGAAACTTCCGCAAAAAGATATTATCTACCTCTCTGCTTATTAAGCAAAATCATAAAGATAAATCTTCTTCCAAGAAAGGGGCTTTCTATTATAAGTTCGATCATAATAAGTACAGCGAGTTATTGGATAAAGGTTATCACATCGACTTTTGATTCGCTTTTCTTATGATTCATTGAAAGCTCAATTTATTTCTCCAAAGACTTTTGTATCTTAAATACAAATATGGAGAGGTATATTTCTTCATTTATCATCAATTGGTAATCTTAAAAGCTTATTATGATGACAGTAGATGAAATATTATCAGAATTGAAAGCCTATGGAAATCAAAGTACTAAAAAGGTATTGATGAACCATGGAGTCAAAGAACCATTTTACGGTGTTAAAATTCAGGATATGAAAAAGATCGTAAAGAAGGTAAAAAAGGACTATGAGCGATCTCTTGAACTTTATGATACGGGGATTTCAGATGCTATGTACCTGGCGGGGCTTATTGCAGATGAAAACAAGATGACAAAAAAAGATCTGAATAAATGGGTTAAAGGTGCTTACTGGTATATGTTGAGTGAATACACCGTGCCCTGGATCACATCAGAAAGTAAGTATGGATATGAATTGGGATTGGAATGGATCAAATCGGATGATGAAAGCATTGCTTCAGCCGGTTGGTCTACCTTATCCAATTTAGCTTCAATAAAACGGGATGAAGAGTTGGATATTAAAATGTTTGATGAATTGCTGGATCATATTGAAAAAAACATTCACCAATCGCAAAACAGGGTAAGATATGCCATGAATGGCTTTATCATTGCAATGGGAGCTTATATTCCGGCCTTAACAGAAAAAGCATTAAAAGTGGGAAAAAACGTTGGAAAAGTAAATGTTGATGTGGGAGGGACTGCTTGTAAGGTCCCATTGGCGTCGGAATACATTAAAAAAGTACAGGATAAGGGAAGAATAGGTAAAAAGCGCAAAATGGCGCGTTGTTAAAATCAAAATATAATGTCAATACGATCTTCAAATGATTTAGCAGGAATGGTTCAGGCCTCCGAAGCAGTGGCTGAGACACTAAGAAAAATGACCTATTATGCCAAGCCGGGAATGTCCACGCTTGAACTTGATGAGTACGGCTATCAAATTCTTAGGTCCTATGGAGCTAATCCTGCTCCAAAAAAAGAATATGGTTTTCCCGGATGGAACTGCATCAGCATAAATAACGAGGCAGCCCATGGTGTTCCATCCGATAAAGTAATCCTTAAGGAAGGAGATCTTGTCAATATAGATGTCTCCGCAGAATTGAATGGTTACTTTGGAGACAATGGGAGCTCATTTGTGCTTGGAAAGGATAAAAAACAACTCGAGCCATTGGTTAGCGCCTCAAAGGAAATTTTATATTCGGCAATAAGTAGAATAAGAGGAGGTGTTAAAATTGCAGCAATTGGTGCATTCATTGAGTCTGAGGCAAAAAAAAGAGGTTTTACAACGATTAAAAACTTAGTAGGCCATGGTATTGGAAGGAAACTGCATGATGAGCCTTTTGAACTTCCGAACTTTAACGACCGGTCAAACTTTCAGCGGTTTAGAAAGAACACGGTTGTTGCTTTGGAAACTTTTATTTCGACAAATGCCAGGTACGTTTATGAAATGAGTAATGGCTGGACCATGAAACCTAAAGATAATAGTTACATAGCTCAGCATGAACATACCCTGATCGTTACCGACGGGCATCCCATGATTTTAACAAGGAATAATGGCATATAAAAATTGGAGATTCAAGAGATTAGACTTAAGACAAAAGAATTAAAAAGAGATATTTATTTTTTTAACTCATAACTCAAAACTAAAAACTCATAATTCAACACCAACTCAAAGTTCCTGTGCTAAACTCTGATCTGACCATCCCCTCTCACGATCCATTTTTCTGTGGTCAACTTTTCCAACGCAAATGGCCCACGCGCATGCAATTTTTGTGTGGAGATACCGATTTCCGCGCCAAGCCCGAAGACGCCGCCGTCAGTAAATCTTGTTGATGCATTGGTATAAACTGCAGCAGCATCTACTGCGTTAAGGAACCGCTCACAAACTTCAGGATCCTCGGAAACAATGGCTTCTGAATGCTTGGACGAATACTTTCTGATATGATCCAGTGCTTCATCCATGTTGTCAACAGTTTTTATGGAACATTTAAAATCCAGAAACTCTCTTCCGAAATCAGATTCTTCAGCAAGATTGAGATAGTCGTATTGCTTTTGTTTTAACACCTCATAGGATATCTCATCAGCAAAGATCTCAACGTGATGATCTTTTAAAGGACCTGTAATCATCGGCAAAAATTCCTTTGCCACACTTTTTTCTACCAGAATGGTATCCAATGCATTACATACTGAGGGGCGCGATACTTTTGCATTCACTACAATGTCCTTTGCCTTTTCAAGGTTGGCTGTATTGCTTACGAAGGTATGACAAACACCGGCTCCTGTTTCAATGGTTGGGACTTTGGCATTATCTCTTACAAAATCAATCAATGTCTGAGAACCACGAGGTATGATAATGTCGATATACTGGTCCGCTTCTAACATTTCTTTTACAAATTCCCTATCTGTTGGAAGCAGCTGAATAGCCTCTTCGTCAACACCATTTTCCTTGAGTGCTTTATGAATTAGCTGAACCAATATTTGATTTGAATGATAGGCATCTGAGCCACCTCTCAGAACACAGGCATTTCCTGATCGGATACACAAGGCAGCAACATCAATGGTGACATTGGGTCTGGACTCATATATTACTCCCACAACTCCCAGCGAACAGGTTGTTTTTTCTACCTTGAGTCCATTCTCCAATGTGCTTGATGAAATAACGTGCCCGGTTGGGTCGGGTAAGGCAGCAACACTTCTGGTGCCATGAACCAACTCTTTAATTCTTGATGATGTCAAAATTAAACGATCTTTTTTTGGATCCTCATCATCCATTTTTACAACATCCCGCTCATTTTCCTTCAAAATAGCAGCTTCATTTTCTTCAATCAATTGAGCCAAACTTTCCAGGATTTTTTGTTTCTGATCATCCCTTAACATGCTAAGTGTATATGAAGCAGTCTGTATTTTTTTTAGTATAGGTATTATTGAATCCATATGATGTCTAAAATTAAGAGCATTTTAAAGTAATACGATTTCTTCTTTTCCTGCTATTTCCAGATTTTTATTGTTTAAATTTTCAACAATGTCTTTTGAAGATAATTGGGCTCTCGCAACGGCAAAAGAGGTATTGTCTCCATTCAGTACTTCAAATACTTCACCTTTCTCAAAATCTTCCAGAACTTTTTGAACCCCCTCGATTATCAGACTTTTTTGATTGAGAAGTGCCTTGGCGCTTTCTTTACTGACCAGAAGTTTACCCCTGACCAGGTTGCCACTGGCAAGCCATTTTTTCCGCTCATGATCTGAGCTTTGATGAGGAAGACAAACTGTACCTGTTTCTCCCTTCATGGCCTTCAGAATACCGTTTTCTGTTCTGCTCCCGAAAATGATGGTCTTTATACCCATCTTTGTGGCAAGCCTTGCAAAAGTCAATTTTGAGATCATGCCTCCAAGTCCCAGACTGGAATTATCCGTGCGTGCCAGCGATAAAATATCTTCATCGATATTTTCAATCAGCGGAATCATCTTATTCTCGTGATCCAATATCCCTTCAACAGAAGTACAGAGCAATAACATGGAAGCACCAAAGCCTACAGCAAGCAATGTGGCCAATTCATCGTTATCTGAAAATTTGAGTTCAAGGTTACTGACAACATCGTTCTCATTGGCGATGGGAATAATATCATTTCGCCAAAGCTCCTGAAAGGTCTCCTTCAATTGCCCAAATTGTACCTTACTTGAAAAATGATGTCTTTCACAGAGACTTTGGGCTATCGTAATTTCGTAAGGTGAAAAGAATTGGGCATACTTGTTAACCAGCATTGGATTACCAATGGCTGCTGCTGCTTTTCTCTCGGTAATTTTCCCCTCATAGGTTTTGAGAAAATTTTTACCATTACCAACGGCTCCGGAGGAAACCATAATGATATTATATGACTTATGTATCTGGGCAACCTGTCTGGCTATCTCCACCATGGCCACCTGATCAAGATCACCATCATTTTTGGTAATGGCCGCAGTACCAATTTTTAATATGAGTATCGGTTTTTTCATGAAAGGAGCTTACAAAGTCCAAATACTAAATGAGAGACTAATTTTTAGAAAACACCCACTAAATATTACAATTAAATCTTTATAAAATGATTTTTGAGTTGTAGTTGTTCGGAATGGAAATCGCTAAATTAGTTAATATAATTATTGAAATGAAACCGAAACTTTATATACTTAACGATCAAGAAATAGTATGGCTATCAGGATTTATGGTATTGAGGGACGAAACTTTTATTTTTGTCTAAGAACATGGTAAGTCAGGTCTTTCAAAGATAAACCACCCGATTTTCAAACGAATATAGACCAAATTTAAAATTACAAACAACCCTAATATGAAGATCAGACAATATTATTTGCTAGTTATCACAGGATTAACCTTGCTATTTGTAGCAACAGGCTGCGGAAAAAAGGAATACGATAAAAGCATAATTGCCAAGGCTGATAATTATCATAGTGCAGTAAAAAAATTAACAGATGTTATAGTCTATGATATTTTTTCACCACCTGTGGCGAGCAGAATATATGCCTATCCATCCATTGCCGCATATGAAACATTGATCAATGCTCATCCCGGATATGTTTCCTTGTCCGGGCAATTGCGGGATCTTGCCGCAACCCCCAAACCAGATGAGAATAAGACCTATGACTTTTCATTGGCCAGTATTCATGCTTTTTTAGTCGTTGGAAAAGCTCTTATCTTTTCGGAAGAAAAGATTGCTGATTATGAAAGCAATTTTCTGGCAAGGTTGAAGAAGGAATCAGGCATGTCGGAACAGATGTTTAAAAATTCTATTGCCTATGGTGATCAGGTGGCACAACACATTTTAGATTGGGCCGACAAGGATAATTACAAACAAACCAGAACCTTTCCAAAATATAGCATCCAATATGAGGATCATTTTTGGAAACCGACGCCCCCGGATTATATGGAAGGAATTGAACCACACTGGAACAAAATAAGGCCTTTTGTACTTGATTCTGCTGAACAATTTACACCACCTTTTCCTACTGAGTTTGACCTTGATCCATCAAGTACATTTTATAAAGAGTTGCTTGAAGTTTATGAAGTGGGTAAAAACCTTGATGCGGAACAAGAAGAAATTGCTAAGTTTTGGGATTGTAATCCCTATGTCTCCACACATAGCGGACATACGATGTTTGCAACCAAAAAAATAACACCAGGTGGGCACTGGATCGGTATCACATCCATAGCCTGCAAACAAGCAAATATATCATTAATGGAAACGGTGGCGGCCTATACCAAAGTATCTGTTGCCATGGCCGATGCATTCATCAGTTGTTGGGACGAAAAGTGGAGAAGCGTGTTGGTAAGACCGGAAACATTGATCAATGAGCTCATTGATCAGGACTGGACTCCATTGCTTCAGACACCTCCATTCCCGGAGTATACCAGTGGGCATAGTGTGGTTTCCGGTGCGGCTTCAATGACATTGACAGATATATTTGGTGATAACTTTGCGTTTATTGATACCACTGAGATGGAATATAATCTTCCTGCAAGGAGCTTTACATCCTTTATCAATGCAGCCGAAGAAGCGGCAATCAGTCGGCTATACGGGGGTATACACTACATGCCCGCCATTGACAATGGATTGGATCAAGGAACCAGTTTGGGTAAGTTTATAAATGCCAGGTTGAATTTTAAAAATTAGTGTAAGATTTTACTTTTTTAGTGATTTAAGACACACAACTTTCATAGCCCGAACCAAACAAAACTCAATCGATGAAGATGGTAAATCAAGAGTATTTGATCTTTTTTAGAAGCTTCTAGTGTTTTTGGACAATATTTTTTTTCTAAATATGGCCAGGCCAAGAAGCTTTGGAAAATTCGAATCATGTAAGTTTTAGTTTGAACTTTTTATTAATTTTAATACTTTGTGTAAAAGAGGGGATTGAATGGTATTGGTCATCCCACTCTCAAATAACTTTATGAATCGTAAATAAGTGGCAAGAATTGGAAGATTCATATGAAAAAAGGCTGGTAGAAAAGCTGAAGGGTGGCTGTAGAAAATCTTTTCGTAAGTTGTTCGATACTTATCATCAAAAGATTTACAGTGTTTCCAGGAAGATGGGACTTCAGGCTGAGGATGCTGAAGAAGTTGTTCAGGAAGTATTTCTCTTTATTTGGGAGAAGAGAGAAAGACTACGGTCTGAAAATTCCATTAATGCTTTTTTATTAATCATCAGTAAACGACTGGTACTAAAAAAAATAAGGAAAAATATCAATAACATTTCTCTGGATCTATTCCTTGATAAGCTTAAGGGAAGTGTTGATAACAATACGGAGGACTACATTATTTTTTCCGATCTGGAAGCTTATTCACATATCGGATTGAACAACCTTCCTGAAAAAAGAAAGCAAATTTTCATGTTGAGCAAGCAGCATGGACTCTCTAATGATGAAATTGCTGATAAATTGAAAATATCCAAACGTACGGTGGAAAGCCATTTGTATAAAGCGACAAAGGCGGTTCGCGAACACCTCGAAAAAGAACATATCAACTCTGACATTAAACGCAGAACCGGAAATGAATAGATATTGATTCATTTCAGGTAAGTCATAATCACTTCTTGTTTTCAAATAGTTCTATTCAGAGGAAACTTATTTTCGTATAACTCTTTTTACAAAAACCAATCTAAAAAAAAGTGATAAATTGTTGATCACCGGAATTGGTGGGGGTACTCGTGGCACTACAACTTTCACTTGCCCATGGAGGTAACACACTGTGTTACTTCCGGCTCAGATGAAAAGATTTTCAAGGCCATTAGTTTGGGAGCCAGGGATGGTGTAAATTATCACTTAAATCATTGGGAAAAAGAACTCAGGAAAAAAGTGAATAGCTTCAATGTAATCGTCTACAGCGCTGCTGGAGAAGGGTCAAGTAATTTAGTGAAGTTGGCATTGCCTGAGGGACGCCTTGTTTTATTTGGAAGAAAGGTAGGAAATACTGAAAACTAAACCCACAAATGATCTTCTTGAAACCACTATCCATTTTGGGAACAACAATGGGAGCTGATCCGGAATTCATGGCAATGCTCGATTTTGTCAATAAATATCGTATCAGACCTATCATTGATTTTGTTTTTCCAATGGCCGGAGTTCAATCGGCTTTTGATCGAATGGAAGAAAACAAACATTTCGGAAAAATAATATTAAGCAACAGCAATTAACGTTCAATTTCATATAAAATAAACAAGGAATGATAGAAATAGTGACCATCAATACAGTGGATGACTGTAATTTAACGGCGACTTTATTTAGTGAAGGAGAGAAGAAAAAAGCGCTTGTTATTATTAGTTCCGCCACAGCCGTCCCACAAAGTTTCTATCATAAATTTTCTTATCATGTTGCTCAACAGGGCATGGATGTAATTACTTTTGATTACCGGGGTTTAGGCAGGTCAGTTTCCAAAAATTCGAATAAGGTGGAGATATTCATGAGCGATTGGGGATCTAAAGACCTGGCGAGTGTGATTGAATGGGCCCGGAACTATTATGAAAAGCTTTTTCTGATTGGGCATAGCGTAGCAGGACAGATTTTTCCTATGGCTTTTAATGCCGAAGCAATAGAGGCAGCCTATTTGGTGGGGTCACAAACCGCTTCATACCATTACTGGTCCGGAAAGGAAAAAATACTGGTATTGATTTTTTGGAACTTTATGGTTCCTGTATTGACTTCTCTTTACGGTTATTTACCAGGCTGGACTATGGGAAATGGACATCATTTGCATAAAGGAGTAGCCAGAGAATGGAGAAGTTGGGGAATACATCCGAAAGGTGTGCTGCAAGATGATCCTGAGATTATAAAGAAATTTGCTGATCTTAAGTTACCTATGCACTTTGTGAATATGGAAGACGACCGGCTCCTTGCTCCAGCAAAAGCGACAAAAGCCCTGATGAGTTATTATTGCAATGCCAAGACTACCTATGAGCAAATAAAACCTCTGGATTTCGGTGAGGAAAAGATTGGCCATTTTGGGTTCTTTAAGAGTAAATTCAAGAATAAAACATGGACTTTACCGGTCGAATATTTTAAACAATTTGATCAGTAGGTATCCTTGATTAAGCTCTGCTTTCATATATTTCGAGAAAAATTGAAATTTGGAAATCTGGTGAAAACACAGCTTTTTGAATATTTTTTACTTTGACCGTTAGATTTGATCGTAAACTGATCCAGTTACTTTTTTTACTTTAGTGGGATTATCTGCTTTTTCAGCCAAAAGTGATTTCTCACAAGTGCTCCCTCATAACGATGCTTGGGTATAATAGCTCAATAACATCAAATCAATTAAGCCAGGGACCACAAAACCAGCAACGATTCAATTCATTATTATTTAGGGATTATCATGACCAAGCGGTAGTCGGTTCTAAAAAAGTATCATTTGATATTTTTAGAAAGGCTCATTGCCTTGTTTAGTCAAGATTTTGGATAAAAGACTCAAGATTAAAGAAAAAAATTGCCGGGCTTAAACCTATATGTTATTAGTCTTTATACTAAATTCTTGCTACTTATTACTGTAGCGAGGGCTTTTTTATGGAGGTTAAATAACTGTATATCAGAAGCTTGTTTATTTTTCATTTAAATACTTTCAAAATTTTTCTAAAAAAAATCAAAAGAGAGTAAGTAAATCGATGTGTTTGTGGCAATATATAATAAGAGAGAATAAATAAAAAAACATTGTGGACAGAGATCTATTACGTAGTTTTTTTGAAGGAGAGTGTACTGAGGAGGAGGTGAAAAGAGTCCTGCAGTGGGCTCAGTTGCAAGAGGATTCCTTGGATCCACTTCAAGCTACTTTTGATAATTTATGGAATAAAAATGAAATACCATATCAGGGTGAAATAGATTCGGAACAACTTTTTGGCCAATTGCAGAAGAAACTTAAGGATGATACGGATCCTTATATA
This sequence comes from Splendidivirga corallicola, assembly GCA_030442035.1. Taxonomy (GTDB): domain Bacteria; phylum Bacteroidota; class Bacteroidia; order Cytophagales; family Cyclobacteriaceae; genus Splendidivirga; species Splendidivirga corallicola. The sequence goes on along the minus strand of JAUJEA010000001.1, from coordinate 754,580 downwards.
AAACCAGCTTCCGGTCGAAGGAATCAATGGTTCTCCGATGTTGGTAAGCATTTGTTCCTTAGATATGCAGCAATTATTTCATTTGCCATTCTGGTTTCCCTGCTTATACTTCAATATAGGGTTCCTGTTAATATTCAGGAAGCTGCCCATATGGAGATGATTGAGAAAACCACCACTCGGGGACAAAAAACGACTGTATTCCTAAGTGATGGGTCAAAAATTATTTTGAATTCAGCCAGTTCCATTCGCTATCCAAAGTTTTTTTCTGATAGTAGTAGAGAGGTTCAGTTACATGGAGAAGCATATTTCGATGTAGCAGAGGACAAAAGAAGACCTTTCTCCGTAATTTCTAAAGGTTTGAGTACCACAGCACTGGGAACCTCTTTTGTTGTCTCGAGCAGAGCAAATTCCGGTGAAGTATTTGTTGCGCTGCAATCCGGAAAGGTTGTGGTCAAAAAATATCCTAAAAACAGTGAAATCCCGTCAAGTGATAAAACGCATTATTTCTTGGATCCGGGAGAATCGATTACGTATAATACAGAGAAGGACAGTTTTGAAGCTTCTAATTTTGATTACAACAAAGTGTTTCAGTGGAAGGATGATATCATATACTTCAAAGATGCTTCATTTGATGCAGTAGTAGATAAACTTGAGCTTTGGTATGATGTAGAGTTTGAGATCGAGAATCAATACAAAGCAAAGAAAGATTACACCGGAGAGTTCAAAAATGAGAGTCTTGAAAATGTGTTGAAAGGAATGAGCTACTCTTTGGACTTTGACTATTTTATAAATCAAAAGAATGTAAAAATAATTTTCAACTAAACATTAGCTGTATGATAAAAGATTAACCCATAAAAAAGTAATACTGCCGAAGCAGTATTACTAATTCATTTCGTCAAGTGTTTGATCTTCTAATTTATTTGGCGATAAACAGGATCAAACATTGACAATGTTCAAATGTTTAATACTTAAACTTTACAAAAGTATGAAATTAAAACTATTACGACTAATTGTAATGCTTATGAAATTATCATTTTGTGGCATTTTTCTTCAGTGCTTATTTGTGAATTTATTACTCGCAACAGAAATAAATGCACAAAAAGCGCTAAGCGTAAAGGAAGTTTATCTTGATCTGGAACTCAAACAGGCGTCGTTAGTAGAAGTTTTCAGCCTTATTGAGTCCAAGACAGATTACAAATTTAACTATAGCAAGGTAGACATTAACCGCGCATTGGCGCTCAACAAGAATTACAAAAATGCAAGTGTTGCTCAGATTCTAACAGATATTTCCAGAGAGGCCAGGCTCAATTTTAAACAGGTAAACCTTGGAATCAATGTAGACCGTGCTCCCAGAAGATCCAGGGCCTCGGTGGAAGTCATTACTTTCGAGACAATAAGTGGTAAGGTTAGCGATGAAACCAATCAGGGAATTCCCGGAGTAAACATTGTAATCAAAGGAACAAATTCAGGAGCTGTAACTGACATTGATGGGAACTATTCTATTAATGTTCCTAATGAAGAATCGATTCTGGTTTACAGTGCTGTAGGTTATATATCTCAGGAGGTAGTTGTTGGTTCAAGGACTACCATCAATATTACAATGCTTGCGGACATACGACAACTTGAAGAGCTTGTTGTGACTGCTTTTGGTTTGGAAAGGGAGAAAAAGGAACTTACTTACTCTACACAAAATGTAAAATTAGGTGCAATAAGTGAGGCCAGACCAAATCAGGATGTAATAAACGGACTACAGGGTAAAGTAGCAGGATTATCCATCAACACGTCAAGTGGTGGTGTTAGCGGAGAATCCAGGGTTGTGCTTCGTGGTGAGCGTTCCACTTCCGGTAATAGTGAGCCACTTTACATCATTGATGGGGTAGTAGCTTCCGGTGGTTTAAGTGATATCAGTGCAGATGATATTGAAAGTATTTCGGTTTTGAAAGGTGCGAATGCAGCCGCCCTATATGGTAACCGTGCTCAAAATGGTGCCGTTATAGTTTCCACTAAAAAAGGAAGAGATGGTTTTAATATAGACATCAATCAAACTTTTACAGCGGAAAAGGCCCTCGTTTTGCACAGCTATCAAAATCAATTTGGACAAGGTAGTGCCGGTACTTATGTTCCTGCTTCTACTTTCAGTTGGGGTCCAAGTTTAAATGGAAGTCAGGTAGCTAACTGGTCTCCGGACCCTGCGCTGGCTGGATCAACCATTCCATACACTGCTTATTCCGATAATGTCAAGGATTTTTATCAAACTGGTAAAAGCTTGTCTACAAGCGTTGCTATTTCAGCGGGTGGAGAAAAAGGAACAACTTACTTTTCTTATACCTTTGATGATAAGGAAGGTGTAATACCTAACAATGAATTGACCCGACATAATTTCAATTTGAGGGTAGAAAACAAGCTGACTGACAAACTGACTTTCAATGGAAAAGTTAATTTTATCAGATCGCAAGTCTCAAATCAACTTGCTACCGGAGAAGCTTTTGATAATCCTAACAGGCATGCCTACCGGCTTCCAAGGAATGTCAGCAATGCCCAGGCGAGCGCTTTTGAGTACATTGATGCTGCAGGAAATGCCAGGCAGAATTTCTGGTTACCATTAGACAATGGTGGTGCCAATCCTTACTGGACGGTAAACAGAAACCTGAATGATATCATCGATGACAGGGTATTAGGGTTTGCTTCTTTGGAATATGAGATCGTTGACGGCTTGAAATTATTGGCCAGATCTGCCATTGACAGAACCAACATATTCAGGGAAAACAGATGGCACAACGACACATATATTATTGCGCAAACAGGGAATTACAGCATTAATTCCAGCCAGTCTTACGAATGGAATCATGAATTTCTAGCGCAGTATGCCGGGGAATCCGGAGAGTTTACTTACAACATCAATGTTGGAGGTAACTTGAGACAAGAAAGAAGAAATGGAGTTAGTACCAATAATGGTGGATTGAACGTTCCTAATCTTTTTGCCATAGGAAATGCCCAGAACCTCACAGCTTCAGAAACAATTTTCAGAAGAGATGTGAACTCGCTATATGGCTTTGGTCAAATAGGTTGGAAAGGGGCACTTTTCCTTGATGCTACATGGCGTGGAGACTGGAGTTCAACGCTGCCCTCACCACACCGCTTTACATATCCTTCCTTTGGATTGTCAGCTGTGTTGAGCGATTTGGTTTCACTTCCTGAAATTATATCTTTTGCCAAACTAAGAGTCAACTATGCAGAGTCAGGCGGAGATACAAGTCCATTTAGACTATCAAGATTGGTTACTGCTTCAGGTGGATTCCTTACACTGGGAGGTTTACTTCCATTGGACAACTTAAAACCTGAAAGAACCAAATCAATAGATGTTGGTTTTGATCTCCGACTTTTTGAGGATCGATTGGGAATTGACTTTACCTATTATAAAACAAATACCAATGATCAGATATTCACTGAAAACCTGGCTATTGGCGCCAATGCTTCTCAAAGATTGTTGAATGGCGGGGATATAGAGAACAAGGGTATTGAGCTGGTATTGACTGGAACACCTTTACAAACAAGTGATTTTACCTGGGATATTACGGTGAACTACTCTAAGAATACCAGTGAAGTGAAAGAACTATTTGGGCAGTCGGATGTATTTAATTTAGGTGCACCTAACGGAAGTGGCTTCTTAGGTACCAACAGACTGGATCTTGGAGAACCCTTTGGTAACATTGTATCCAGAGGTTTCGAAAGAGATAGCCAGGGAAGAGTATTGGTTGATCCTAACACTGGTGTACCTTTACGTACTGCAGGGCTTACTGAAATTATTGGAAACTATAATCCTGATTGGTTAGGAGGTATTTTTAACTCTTTCCAATACAAGAACTTTTCAGCTACTTTCTTGATAGACATACGACAAGGAGGTAACCTAGTTTCCTTCACAGATGCTATTCTTGCAGCAGATGGTTTGACTGAAATTACAGCTCAGGGAAGAGATGGAACGCTTGTATTCGGTCAAAATATATTTGGTGGAGAAACAGCGGTTTTAGCTGATGCTGACGGAAACGGAACCGAAACACCAAATAACGTCTCTGTAAATGCTGAAACACTTTGGACTGCCCTTGGTGGTAGAAATTCACCCACTGGTGAGGCCTTTGTCCGAGATGCTTCCAATGTAAGAATGAGAGAAATTGCCCTTGGCTATGAGCTTCCTGCGTCTGTCCTTAGTAAAACTCCATTTAAAAGAGTGAAATTCTCCTTGGTTGGCAGAAACCTCTTTTTCCTTTCAAACAAGGCAGAAATACTTGATCCTGACGTGATTTCGAGCGCGAATGTGGCTGCAGTAGGTTTTGAAAACTTTGCACCACCTACTTCGAGAAGTTTTGGATTTAATATAAAACTTGGTTTGTAAATCGGTTAATACTTTAAAGTTGAATTTAGCCTTATGAAAAAAGTAATTTATAACATACTAGTAGCAACTTTAGTAGTTGCGGGCTTTAATGGATGTACGGATAATTTCGAGGAAACGAATACAAATCCGCGTGTTTTGACTGAGGATTTTCTTGTTGAAAACCCTTCTGTATTGGGACAGGCATTCGCTCAATCACAATATACTTCTTTGAATGGTCTTCATTGGAGATTTCAAATTTCTCAAAATCTATTTTCGGATCTCTGGTGTCAGTATTATGCTACCACAGCTGTAAACTTCCCATCCGACCGGTATACTCAGGTAGGTAGATGGGCAGATCTTGCTTGGAGTTCTTTCTACGGCCAGGCGGCACCGCAAATTAAATTGGTGGAAGATCTTTCCGAGCAAGCCGGTGAAGATGCATTAAATGCTGTAGCCAAAATCTGGCGTGTTCATGGTTATCATAGAATGACAGATTATTGGGGACCTGTTATTTATTCTTCTTATGGCAATGTTGATTTTGAGCAAGCGAACATTACTGTACCCTATGATAGTCAACAGGACATCTATAATGATTTCTTTACTACATTAGATGAGGCTGTAAGTGTATTAAAAGCGAATACAAGTGCGGCAATTTTCCCTAGTGATGACAGAGTTTATGGTGGTGATGCTGCTAAATGGCTAAGATTTGCCAATAGCCTTAGGTTACGTCTTGCCATGAGAATCAGATATGCAGATCCTGCTAAGGCGCAGGCAGAAGCTGAAAAAGCCGTTGCTGATGGCGTAATTGAAAGCATTTCCGATGAAGCACAAGTGGCAGTTGATGGCCAGAATAGAAATCCACTCACAACGATTACCAACTGGGGTGAATTCAGAATGAGTGCTGCCATGGAAAGTGTCCTGAAGGGTTATGATGACCCTCGATTGCCCACCTATTTCAGCCCGGCTGTTTCCGGTGACTCTGATGGAGATAGTAATCCTTATGAAGGTTTACTGAACGGACAGACGCAAGTGGCTTTGGGTGTAAGTCAAAATGATCTAAACTCAGATGTCGCAACTAGGTTCCTTAACGATGCACGAGGAGGATCAAATCCGCCACTCGTGGTACTGAGAGCTTCTGAAGTTGCATTCCTTAGAGCTGAAGGCGCCTTAGTCGGTTGGAATATGGGAGGTACGGAGCAGGATTTCTATGAAGAAGGAATTCGACTTTCCATGCAGGAAAATGCTGCAGAAGGTGATGTCGATGCCTATATTGCCAGTACTGCAACTCCAGTTCCATATGCTCCGGGAACAGATCCGTTAACAGATATTCCGGTTGCGTATGATGCAGGAGGATCATTGGAACGAAGACTAGAGCAAATCATTACACAGAAATGGTTAGCGCTATACCCTAATGGCTGGGAAGCATGGGCCGAATTAAGAAGAACAGGTTATCCCAGACAATATGCCAGATCCGCCTCGGATAATCCTGATGTTGGCATAGCTGATGTTGTAAGGAGAATGGTCTTTGTGTCTGGTGAATTTACCACCAACGGACCTGAAGTTGAAAAAGCTATCGGACTTCTGTCTGGCGCAGATAAGAATAACACCAAAGTTTGGTGGGATAAGAAATAACGTAGAATTTGTGTAAATAGGTTGGAAAAGTGTCGGTCATTAATCGGCACTTTTTCTTTTACTTTTTTTACTTGCTGATAAAATTTTTTAAACATGTCAAGAAGTAATTTCATCGGTTTTTTATGTGTTTTTGCACTGTTTGCTTGTGAAAAAAAACAAGACAAACTTTTTACAAACTTACCAGCGAATCACACAGGAATAGAATTTAAGAATGTTCTAAAAGAAACCGAGGAATTCAATGTCATGAAATATGGCTACTTCTATAATGGAGGTGGTGTGGCCGTAGGTGATATCAACAACGATGGTCTCCCAGACATTTATTTCACCGGAAATTTAGTGGCAAGCCGCCTTTATCTGAATAAAGGAGATTTGAGATTTGAAGAGATTGCTGAAGATGCCGGTGTCCTTGCAGAAGGGTTATGGAATACCGGTACCTCTATGGCTGATGTGAATGGTGATGGATGGCTTGATATATACGTATGTCGATCGGCCGCAGTAGCACCTGGCAACAGAAAGAATCTCTTATTCATTAACAACGGTGATCTTACTTTCACTGAAAGTGCGAATAGTTATGGTCTTGATGACTCAGCCTATTCCACCCAGGCGACCTTCTTTGATTATGACCGAGATGGTGATCTGGATATGTATCTATTGAACCATTCAGTACAGGAATATGCCGGTTTCAACAAATTACTTGATACATACAAAAGACTTGTAAATCCTGACTATGGTGATAAGTTATATCGAAATGATGGTGACAAGTTTGTTGACGTAACCCTGGAAGCAGGGATCATCAATAATGTATTGGGTTTTGGTTTGGGCGTGACTGTTTCGGATGTCAATGGTGATGGTTGGTTCGATATTTATGTGGGCAATGATTACAACGAAGAGGATTACCTCTATTTGAACAATGGAGATGGTACTTTCAAAGAATCACTGGCAGATCATTTTGGTCATGTATCTCATTTTTCCATGGGTTGTGACGGGGGAGATATCAATAATGATTTGAAACCGGATATTGTGACATTAGACATGCTACCGGAAAGTAATTATCGTCAGAAGATGTCTTTGGGTCCTGAAAACTACGATAAATACAACCAATTGGTGAATAGCGGTTTTCACTACCAGACCATGCGCAATATGCTTCAACTCAATAACGGTAACGGTTATTTCAGTGAGATTGGTCAAATGGCCGGAATATCCAATACTGATTGGAGTTGGTCAGCGTTGATTGCAGATTATGACAATGATGGCTGGAAGGACCTGTTTATCACCAATGGTTACATGAGGAATTACCTTGACATGGATTTCATCAATTACGTGGTGAATGAAAAAGTAAAATCTCAGCAGGAGAATAAGGAACTGGCATTACTTGAATTGATCAGTAAAATGCCCTCGATCAAAGAGGAGAATTACATCTATCAAAACAATGGTGACCTGACTTTCAGTAAAAAGATAGTGGATTGGGGTTTCGATCAAAAAACACTTTCCAATGGCGCTGCCTATGCCGATTTGGATAACGATGGTGATCTGGACCTGATTGTAAATAATATCAACGAAAGAGCTCACATTTATAGGAATAATAGTGAGAAGATAACGGGAAATAACTATTTAAGAATCGATCTCAAAGGAAAGGGGAAAAATACCAAAGGTATTGGTGCAAAAGTGATCCTGAAAACCAAAGGAACATCTCAATACCAGGAACAGATGCCAGCCAGAGGCTTTCAATCTTCTGTGAGTCAATCTCTGGTTTTTGGCTTGGGAAAAACAACTAACATAGATAGCTTGATTGTTATATGGCCTGACTCCTCAACACAGAAGCTATCCAATGTACGGATAAACACCGCATTAACGCTTGATCAAGGGGAAGCTATTCAACCCAATGGTCGTCCTAATCAAATAAAGCGATCCAGCTTTGATGAAGTTGCTGATAAGCTTGGTATTGATTTTAAACATGAGGAAAATGGCTTTCTTGATTTCAAGCGTGATCGGTTGTTGCCCCATGGTATTTCGACTATGGGCCCCTGTATGATTCGGGGAGACATTAATGCTGATGGTTTAGATGATTTATTCTTAGGTGGAGCAAAAGGCCAAAGCGGTAAATTATACCTGCAATCAGGTGGCGGTAGTTTCATAGAAAAGGCCTCTCCGGATTTTACTGCTGATAAACAGAGCGAGGATACGGATGGGATTTTACTGGATGTGGATGGTGATGATGACCTTGATCTGTATGTTGTAAGTGGAGGAAGTGATTTCACGGAACATGATCCCTTGCTTCAGGACAGGCTGTATATCAATGATGGAAAGGGGAATTTTTCCAGGGCAAAGAACGCACTGCCTGAGATGTTAACAAGTGGAGGTACAGTAGCAACAACGGATATAGACAATGATGGTGATCCGGATTTGTTCGTAGGAGGAAGATTGGTTCCGGGAAGGTATCCCGTTTCTCCAAGGAGCTATGTCTTAAGAAATAATGGTCAGGGTGAATTTGAAGATATCACTCAGGAGATCAGTGAAGACCTGATAAAACCAGGAATGGTAACAGAGGGAATTTTCACAGACCTTAACAATGATCAAAATGAGGACCTTGTACTGGTAGGTGAATGGATGAGTATCAGAACTTTCATCAACAAAGATGGAAAACTAACGGAGATCACAAATAATGGATTAGAAAATACCAGTGGCTGGTGGAATACAGTGGTGTCTTATGATTTTGACCAGGATGGAGATAGTGATCTAATAGCCGGGAACATGGGTACCAATAGCCAATATAAAGCCAATACGGAAGAACCTATCACATTGGTGTATGGTGACTTTGACCAGAATGGTATGATTGATCCGATCATGAACTATTATATCCAAGGCAAGAGTGAAGTGGCTTTTAGCCGTGATGAGCTGATAGGACAAATCGCATCTTTGAAAAAGAAATTTCCCGACTACCAATCATATGCACAAGCTGAACTTAAGAGTTTTTTCGAACCGGAATCTCTCTCAGGCGCTGACACACTTTGGGCAAGCATGCTTGAAAGTGTTTGCCTGATAAATGATGGAAAAGGAAATTTTGAGGTAAAACCCTTACCGATCAGGGCACAGTTTGCTCCTGTCTATTCCATTTTATGTACCGAAATAAATGGCGATGATCAACCTGATATTATTTTAGGTGGTAATTTAACACAAACCAGGGTTAGTACAGGTAGATACGATGCCAATTACGGAATGGTATTCTTAGGTGATGGTGATGGCTCATTTGAGATACTCGACCCACTGAATTCCGGGTTGAATGTCAGGGGCGAAGTTAGAGATATGGAAAGTTTGAGAATCAATGGAAACAATTACCTACTGATATCCAGAAATGACGATGAAATTAAAGTTTATCGATTCTGATGAACCAGCAATGCATTACCATTGGAAATAAACTATGGCACCATAAAAGAAAAATTTGTTTAGCAAATCTTCTTTTTTTTCTAACATCTTATTCGTTTTCTCAATCGACATCACTCAAGATCAGCGCTGATTATATTAACACGCCATTTGAGGACGTCGTATTGGACCTCGAAAACAGATATCCGATTTCCTTTTTCTACGATGATGCATGGATCAATGGTGTGGAAATATCATTAAAAGTGGAACAATCGGATCTGGATATGTTTCTGAAAACGCTTTTAGAAAAAACCAATATTCAGTATTACATAACCGAAGATCATCGCATTATTCTTGTTAAGGGTCATGAACTCGTTACTAAAATTCCTAAAGATTATTTTGATAGAATCCGTCAAAACAACAGTGTTGCTAATCGGTTGGAGATCTTCGAAGATAATACAGGTGAAGAATCCGAAATAATATCCGATACCGGGAATATCCAATTTGAGATTGGTGATAAAAATGGAGATAATGATGGAAGAACAGCGACGATCTCCGGGTATATACGAAATTCAAAATCAGGAGAACCGCTCATTGGTGTTTCAGTATTTAAAAATGACCCATTTGTAGGTGTGGTAACCGATGCTTTTGGCTACTATGTCCTCACGATCCCCAAGGGACGTCACAGACTTTTTTTTAAATCCGTGGGCATGCTCGAAACAAATAAGTTAATCACGCTGTATGGCGATGGACGTTTTGACATTGAAATGGAAGAGGATATTGTTTCCTTAAAAGAGGTTGTTATTCAAGGCGAAAAAGATATTGTGGATAATCTCCATACAGGTCGTGTAAAAATTGATTATGAAGCATTAAAATCCATGCCTCCCATGCTTGGAGATGCCGATATCATGAAAATAACCTTAACATTGCCAGGTATACAATCAGTTGGAGAGGGCTCATCGGGGTTTAATGTTCGGGGAGGCGCAGCGGATCAAAACCTTATCCTCATCAACGATGCTGTCATTTACAACCCAAATCATCTTTTCGGATTTTTCTCTGCTTTCAATCCCGATGTGATTAAAAGAGCAGATCTTTTTAAAAGTGGAATTCAGGCACATTTTGGGGGACGTATTTCATCCGTCTTTGATGTGGCTGTGAGAGACGGAAATAAAAAGAAATTTTCGGTTTCGGGAGGAATTAGCCCTGTCACTGGAAAAATCACACTGGAGGGTCCTATTAAAAAGGATACTACGTCCTTTTTGTTGGGCCTTAGAAGTACTTATTCGGATTGGATCTTAGGACAATTGAAAGATCCTGCATTGAGCAATAGCGCTGGTTTTTTTGCTGATGCTATTACCAAGGTAGTACATCAGATCGATGATAGGAATTCACTGACATTTTCTGCATATCATAGCAGAGACCGATTCCGGCTTGATTCTGACACATTGTACCGATATTTTAATACCAATGCTTCCGTAAGATGGAGACATACCATTAATTCCAGATTATTCAGCTCTGTGTTAGCATCTTATAGCAACTATACCTATGACTTGAATAGTCGAAATTCTTCATCCAATGCATTTGAATTGGATTATAGCATCAACAATACTACGGTTAAAAGTAGCATTGATTGGATACCGGATGCCAGACATAATATAAAAATTGGTATTGATGGCACCTTTTACAATTTGAGCCCTGGTAGCATTAAGCCATTGAATGAACAATCTGTTATTAAGCAGGAAATACTTGATAAAGAAAAAGGCCTGGAAGGAGCTATACATTTAGGAGATGAGTTTGAATATTCCGACAAATTAAGCCTTTATGCCGGTATCAGATTTTCTCACTTTAGTTTAATTGGACCGGGAAATGTATTTACATATCAATCTGGAATTTCCAGAGAGGTCGATTTTATCACAGATACAATTGCATTTGACAATGGCTCAGTGATTAAATCATATTCAGGGCCTGAATATCGGTTTTCCTTAAGATATAAGCTGGCTAATGATCTTTCATTAAAATTTAGCTATGACCGTACCAGACAATATATACATCAATTAACAAACAGCATAGCCATTTCTCCCACAGACACTTGGAGACTTAGTAATACGCATCTCAAACCTCAGATTGGCGATCAATATTCCGCTGGCTTATATAAGAATTTCCTGAATAAAGGCATTGAAATTTCCTTGGAGGGATATTATAAAACAACAAAAAATGTATTGGAATATAAAGACGGCGCGGACTTGCTGATAAATGAGGTGCTTGAAACAGATGTTATCGGTGCTACAGGGAGGTCGTATGGAGTGGAAGTGTTGGTCAGAAAAAAAGTGGGAAAACTTAATGGTTGGATCAGTTATACATACTCAAGATCAGAGGTAAAGGCCAATGGCTTGTTTGAAGGTGAAAAAATCAACAACGGTAAATATTTTCCGTCAAATTTTGATAAGCCCCATAATCTCTCATTTATCTCCAATTATAAATTCAACAGAAGAGTAAGCCTGTCTTTGAATTTCACCTATAGTTCAGGGAGACCAGTAACTTTTCCGATAAGCACCTATAAGTTTAGAAACAATGTGTTTGCCTCTTTTTCTGATAGAAATCAATTAAGGATTCCTGATTACTATCGGTTAGATGTCGGGATCAATCTGGAGGGCAACCATAAAGTGAATAAACCGGCCCATGGCTCATGGTCTTTTTCAGTATATAACCTGACAGGCAGAAACAATGTCTATTCTATTTTTTCCAGCTCCGAAGGCCGAAGCATCAGTGTTAACCAGCTTTCTATTTTCAGTGTCCCAATTCCTACAATTACTTACAATTTTAAGTTCTAGCATATGGAAAAAAAAGCATTCATATTAGCTCATTTCTTTTTTATATGCCTTCTGTGTGGTTGCGTGGAGCCATTTGATAGTGAGATCCCGGGTGGCAGTAACTTTCTTACGATAGATGCCCTGATAACTGATGAACCAGGTCCTTATTTAGTTGAACTGTCCAGAAGTGGTTCGCTATCAGGTGATGGCTTTGAACCGGTTTCCAATGCTGTGGTGAGTATTGAAGAGGAGAATGGTATCACTGAACAACTCACAGAGGAGAGTGAAGGAAAATACTTTACTTCAAAAACAGGGATTATAGGAAAGGCAGGGAAAAGATATCGGTTACGGGTTTCCTTGTCGGATGGAGAAGTTTATGAATCCTCCTGGTCCTTGTTAAAGAGGGCCCCACCAATAGATCGTGTCTATTGGAATTATGAACAAAAAGAAGATAATGATGGCAATATATTGGAAGGAGCCCAACTGTTTGTTGATGCGCATGATCCTGAAAATAACACGAAGTTCTATAAATATGAATGGATAGAGACCTGGACTTATATTGTCCCTTTTGCTACGGCATTGGAATTTTTAGAGAATTTTGATATTGTTCCTAGAGAAAAAAATCAGATCTGTTGGATCGATACGCTCTCTTCGGCCATCAATATTGTTTCTTCTTTAAAAAATTCGGAAGACGTTGTTATTGAGCATCCGCTGAATTTTGTTTCAACTGAAACAGGAAGATTGCGCTTAAGATATTCAATTTTGGTTAAACAATTAGCTTTGAGTGAGGAGGAGTATTTCTTTTGGAAAAGCCTTAAAGAAACAAATAATGAGCTTGGTAATCTTTTCGATAAGCAACCACAATCCATCCAAAGCAATATTAGGAATATTTCAAATCCGGATCAGCGTGTTTTGGGATATTTCTCGGCATCTGGTGTCTCCACCAAGAGAATTTTTATTGATAATAAGGATTTGCCGGAAAGAGTAATAGTGAAATCCTTTGTAGATGATTGTGAGTTGATTGAAATTCCGTTTACTCAACCATTTGACATAGCTCAGAAAGAAGTACTTAGTAAAATAAGAAATGGCTATCTTTTTTATGATTTCGCAGGTCTCCTGAGTCCGACGGGTTTTTATGTGACCAAAGATATATGTGCGGACTGCACAATTAAAGGTGGAAGAGTTGTGAAACCTGAATTTTGGATTGACTAAATTATTGGACAATTGAAAATAAAAAAAACATCTATAGTAACACTCCTTTGCTGTCATCTGTTTGGTGGACTAATGGCTCAATCTATGTCAGATCAGCCGACATTTAAAAATAAGTTTTCTGAGATGGTCACCGGCGAGTATCAGGAAAAAGTGTTTCTCCATATCGACAAGCCATATTATTTCACGGGAGAAAACTTATGGTTTAAATCCTATTGCGTCGATGCCTCTCTTCATACACTTTCCTCCTTAAGCAAAGTATTGTATGTTGAACTGATTAATAGAAAAGGCCAGTCCTTGATGAAGAAAAGAGTCCAATCAAAAGAAGGGAAGGGGAAAGGCCAGTTTTTCATAAATCAGGATATTCCTTCCGGAATCTACTATATAAGGGCTTATACCGCTCTTATGAAGAATTTCGACCATGCTTTCTTTTTTGAAAAGATGGTTTCAATTATTAACCCTTTCATGTCTTTGGAGCCAATTGATACCCTGACCTCCATTCGAGGTTGTTCCTTTTTTCCTGAAGGCGGTGATCTGGTTTATGGCGTTGAAAGTAAGGTAGCTTACCAGGTGGTAGATAGTCTTGGACAGGGCATAGAAGCCTCACTTACTGTTCTTGACGATGAGGGAACAGAGGTTTTAAAAACCAAAACAGCGCACAATGGGATTGGTGTTTTTAGATTACATCCTGAAGTAAGTAAAATCTATAAAGCAGTTGTGGATGATGGAATGAACCCTCCTTATTCTGTTCAGCTTCCTACCCCTTCAGTTTCCGGATTTACCATGGAGGTAAATCATCTTACCGAAGATGAATTGGTTATTGTAAATGTTCATAGCAAAAATGTTGCAGATAATGAGGTTTTTTTAATGATGCATGCTCGTGGTATTGAAGTTTTTTCCAGAGCAAAATCAATCAAAAAGGGAGAAACTCAATTTCTGATTCCCAGTGAGCAAGTCATGAATGGGATAAATCACATTACTCTGTTCAATAGTGCTCTCCTACCGGTCTGTGAAAGATTGATCTTCAAATATCCTGAAGATCGAGAAGGATTATCTATATCACCAAATAAGTCAACATATAGTAATAGGGAAAAAGTAACGTTGAAAATTGGTAATGATAAGAAAGTCTTATCTCAGACAGCGAATTTATCTCTATCCGTTTACCAGTATACACCAAAACTTGACCTTGAGAACAACAGCATTGAAACTTCATTGTTGTTAGGATCGGATCTAAAAGGACATATAGAATCCCCGGATTATTACTTTTCAAATGTCAAAGATGACACAAAACAGCATCTTGACAACCTGTTGCTCACTCATGGATGGAGGAGATTCCTATGGAAAGATGTTTTGGAAGGGAATTTTGTGACAATAAATAATATTCCTGAAATAACTTCCCCCGTGATTCAGGGGACTGTCGAGAGAGAGGGTTTAAATGGTCACTCATTAAACATTATTTTTCCGGGGAAATCACCTGAGTTGCTTACAGCCCATGTGGATGAACAAGGCAATTTCTTTGCAGAGGTTCCTCAAGGGATTTCAAATGAAGAAATGTTGTTCCATAGCGAGGAATTCAAAATCACCGATATAAAACTAAAGCCCTGGTTCGTGTCCTCCGGAGGACAGCGGATCTATAAAGAGGTTCCAATAGACACAGATATGACCTCCTTTATAGAGAACTATGCCATTCATACACAGATCGCCAATGTGTATCAGGCTAAAAATAAGGTAAGAGGTGTGGGCATCTCGAGAAAAAATCATAATATTCCATTTTATGGATCCGAGGATTTCAGTTATCAATTGGATGATTATACCCGTTTTACCACAATGGATGATTTGTTTGTAGAATATATTAGATATATAAAGAGGAAAAGAAAGCAGGGTGAAAGGAACCTCTATGTCTGGGATTTCTATGCCAATTTAAATTCACCGGCCAATTCAATTTTCTTTGATGATCCTGCCCTTGTGATGATAGATGGAATCCCCGTGGAAGAGTTGGATTTCATTTTTGACTTTGATCCTTTGAAGGTAGAAAAAATTGACATAGTGGCCAGAAGGTTTTTGGCCAGGCGACAACAATTTTCAGGAATTGTAAACTTCATCACCTACAATGGTGATTTTGGTGACCAACCACTTCCTGCAGGTATTGTAAAGAAATTATACCATGGATTAGAACAGCCAAGAGAATTTTATGCTCCGAAGTATGATAAGAATGAAAAATCCAAAGCACGTCTTCCGGATTATAGAAAAGTACTGCATTGGAAGCCGAATATACAATTGAATAACACTGAAGCATCAGAAATAGAATTTTATACTTCAGATGATCATGGGACATATAGAATTGAAGTAAATGGAATTTCGGAAAATGGTGATCCATTGTACGGTAAGACTGAATTTACTGTGAAACCGTTGAGTAAATAAACGACAAATGATATTGGAAAACTTTAGCAACAGTAGAATAAGGACCTATGCGCTTGTTGTATGTATGTTGTTCATTCCATGCTTAATGGGCTATGCTCAGGAGTCCAGGAGAACAACGATACAGGCATCGAGGATTACCAATGTTGAAAGGGATTACTATAGTGTCGATGGAAATGAGTTACTGAAATATGGAAAGCTTTATTACTACGGATATCCCAGGGTAAAGGGGAATCAATTTTTGGATATGGAAAAAAAGAACGATAAAGCTTCTATTGTTTTCAAAGATCAGTTTTTTGATGAGATAGACCTCAGATATGACGTATACAATGATCTGATTTTGGTTCGTGAAACAGAACATGCAGATATTAATTACCTCATTATTGATGCAGGGCATATTACCAGTTTTATCCTTGATGGAAGAAAGTTCATTTATCATTCTGATGTGGATGGGGCTCTGGAGAGCGGTACTTATGAACTTGCTTTTGAAAGTTCCCGGTTGAAATTATTGATAAAAAGAAAAAAGCGGCTGATCAAAGATAAGGGTATGTATGGCCAGATTAGATTTGAGAATGATGATGATTATTTCCTGATCGGCCCACATGGACCTACAACATTAAAAAGTATAAAGGATGTACTTAAGGGTCTGGGTGACAATAAAGAGATTATGGCTTTTATTAAGAGAAATCGGTATAAATTCAATAAAAAAGAACAGGAATTTGCCAAGTCCTTGGTGAGTGTTTTAAACTATTATGAGTCTCTGCAAAAACAGTGACAAAGGTGATCTAAGAGTAAATAAAGAATTCAGAAAGATGTATGATAACAATGAAATTGAGTTAAGATGAAAAGATCATTAGAAAATATCCCTAAGCTTATTTCTAAAATTTTGCTTGCAATTGTTATAGGGCATTTGTATTTGGCGCAATTTGCTTTTGCTCAAAAGGCCACCATCAAAGAAGAGATAAGGTCTTTAAAAACTTATGCCTTTGGTAAGCCTAATCCTGTCCCGATCTTAACAGAGAACCCAAAGATCTATCCTTATTTTAAGTTCAATGAATATGAACACGAAGGGATGCCAAAGGATTGGAAGGTGGTGGTCATGGAGAATGACTACATCCGACTTTTCGTATTACCTCAGGCCGGTGGGAAAGTTTGGGGAGCTATTGAAAAATCGACAGGGAAGGAATTTATTTATAGAAATGAGGTGATGAAGTTCAGAAATATTGCTATGCGCGGCCCATGGACATCCGGAGGTATTGAATTTAATTTCGGTATCATTGGTCACACACCAGCTACTGCTACGCCAGTCGATTATCTTATCAAAGAAAATGAAGATGGTAGTGTCAGTTGTGTTGTGGGTAACATAGATCTTCCTTCCCGAACCCAGTGGCGGGTAATCATTACATTGCCTAAGGATGCTGCATATTTTGAAACACAGGCACTTTGGTATAATCCGACTACCCAGCAACAGTCGTATTATAACTGGATGACTGCAGCCGCAGTTGCTAAAGATGATCTTGAGTTTTTTTGTCCGGGTAATCAATACCTTAAACATAGTGGTGAACCCATGCCCTGGCCATATGATGTTAATGAAAATAAGATATCTGTTTACAAAGAGAATGACTACGGAAATGATAAATCATATCATGTAGTTGGAGAATACAATGATTTTTTCGGAGGCTACTATCACCGGGATAAGTTTGGTTTTGGACATTGGTCTTTATACGAAGAAATGCCCGGACAAAAATTGTGGTTATGGGCACTTTCAAGATCAGGAGGCATATGGGAAGATCTATTAACTGATACTGATGGACAATATATTGAATTTCAAGCCGGTCGACTATTTAATCAATATTTTCCGGGAGACCACCAAAACCCTATCACACAGGCCACCTTTGCCCCATATTCCACTGACACCTGGCGGGAGATTTGGTTTCCGGTCAAGGAAATCGGTGGAATGACAGATGTTTCCCCTTACGGTGCCTTACATGTAACAATCAATAAGAATAAAGTTTCATTGGGCATTAATGCCTTACAAAAGGTGGAGGGCACACTGGAGGTGAGAGTAAAAGAAGAGCTAGTATATAGTGAAAGACTACAGCTTAATCCGATGGATGTATTCACCAAGGATCTGGTGATAGATGAAAACGACACACCCGAAATTTCCATTAAGGAAATGGATTTGTTTTACGACCCTGATCCGAAGTCTAAAGTATTGGACAGACCCTTCGCATCGGCGGTTGATATGAAACAAAGTGAATCGGAAAAACTATATGCCGAAGGGCTGGAAATGATGGAATATCGGGCCTATGCAGGAGCCAGAGAAAAATTTGAAGCCTGTTTGAAGCTGAATGCAACTGATAGGAATGCCTTGATCTCCCTCGCAGAATTGTTATACGGTACCGGTGCATACAAAAAGGCGCTACTATTGGTTAAAGATGCTTTGAGATTAGATACCTACGATCCCGAAGCGAATTATGTTGCGGGTTCAATTTACCGGTCCTTGAATGATCCTGTCAATGCCCTGGAAGCTTTAGGTTGGGCTGCCAGATCTATGGAATTTCGATCAGTGTCATACGCACAGATGTCGGAGATATACCTAAGCCAGAAAAATCTGAACATGGCCCGCCATTACGCAGAGAAGGCATTGGATTTTAACCGGTACAATGTAAAAGCCTACGAAGCAATGATCACCATTGCCAGAAAAAACGATGATATTGAAAAAGCCAAATCAATAGCTGAAGAACTTTTAAAAATAGACCCGCTCAATCATTTTGCTTATTTCGAGGAATATTTACTGAACAACACATCAAATGGCCTGGAACGATTTAAAAGTCGGATACAAAATGAATTTCCCAACCAGACCTACATGGAGTTGGCCATTGATTATTACAATAAAGGATTGAACGAAGAGGCGATAGCATTATTTAACATGACCGATCAAAATCCGGTTGCTCAATTTTGGTTGGCATATTTAAATCGCTCCAATGAAAATAATGCTCAAAAATATATCGAGACTGCCCTAAGTATTCCTCCTGATTTTGTTTTCCCCTTCAGAAGAGAAACTTTATCGGTATTTGCCTGGGTATTAACAAAAGATCAGGATTGGAAAACGAAATACTACACGGCGCTGAATTTTTGGGCAAAGAATAGGACGGAGGAAGCTGCAGAGCTTTTAGCATCATGTGGCGAGGAACCCGATTACTTTGCTTTTTACCTGGCCAGGGCGAATCTATTAAATAAGATTAAAAAAATTGATCAAGAAGAAGATATCAAAAAGGCAATGGAGCTGGCAAAAGATGACTGGTTGGTATGGAACCAATTAACGCATTATTACAAGAATCAGGAGCATTATACTGAAGAACTTAAGATCGCCGGTGGTGCTTTTAAAAAATTTCCAGGGAATTATAACCTGGGATTGAACTATGCCAGATCGCTGCTTCATAATGATATGTATGCCAAATGCATTAAAGTTCTGAGTGATATCAACATTCTCCCTTTCGAAGGTGCTTCTGAAAGCAGAGGAATCTATGAGCAGGCACATATACTATTAGCATTGCAACACATTCAGAAAAAGAAATACAAAAGCGCCATCACAGTTTTGGAGAGTGGATTGGAATGGCCTGAAAATATTGGTGTTGGAAAACCATATGATCCGGATATGAGGAAAATGGAATTTCTGTTGGCGTACTGCCATGCTCAGCTTAATCAAAGTGACCGGCAAGCGGATTATCATAAAAAAGTAATCGATTATACCGGTGAATATTTCTCCGGAGGAAGTGCTGACAATTTATTAGGACTTATAGTCTTGAAGAATAACGAAGCTAAAGTGTTGGAAAACAAAATATTAAAGTATCTTAAAGAGAATTCAAAAATGACAGGCGTGAAGAATAAATGGGTGCTGGCCATGTATGAGGGAGATCAAAGTGGAATTGAAAACAAAGGTGACAACTTTTTCCAATCACAGAATTACATAATCCTTAAAAAAATATTAGAAGTCACAAATACAAAACTTTAGATTTCGAAGTGGATAACTAGTTAACCAGGAACTTGCAACTTGAAACCTGAAAATCATGAAATATGCAGGAACATTGGACAAATGATGATGAGCTTTTCGATCTGATGAAACGGGAACTATTCTCCGCCGTGATCGGAGACATTATGGATCAATTAGGTTACCAGCATCAATTTTTACCCCCTGAAATACAACCTCTGAAGGATACGATGGTGTTGGTAGGTAGAGCGATGCCGGTATTGGAGGCTGATATCGATCAGGGCATTCCGGAGGCATTGGCAGATAAGCCTTTTGGTTTAATGCTGGAGGCTTTGGATGATTTAAAGCATAATGAGGTATACATCTGTACAGGATCGTCTCCAACTTATGCATTGTGGGGAGAACTTATGAGTACACGTGCGATGCAACTGGGTGCTGTGGGTGCGGTAGTTGATGGCTATTCGAGAGATACCACCGGTATTTTAGCACTTGGGTTTCCAACTTTTTCCTATGGGAGATATGCCCAGGATCAGGGGCCTCGAGGTAAAGTGATAGATTTTAGGGTTCCCATAGAAATAGGTAATGTAAAGGTAGAGCAGGGCGATATTATCTTCGGAGACCTGGATGGTGTTTGCATCGTACCGCGAAGCATTGAAATTGAAGTAATTGCTAAATCGTTGGAAAAAGCCAGAGGAGAAAAAACAGTAAAAACTGCCATAGAAAACGGCATGAGTGCCTGTGCTGCTTTTGAAAAATATGGCATTATGTAAAACAATGAATAATTAGTAATCAATGCAATTGAGCTTTTAGGTATTAGGTTTCGGCTATCAGATAATCTTCATACTGACCAAAAAACATGATATAGGCTAAAATCTGAGATCTGATGGGAATTTAACCCATCCCGACAAATACCGTTTCCAGATTAATTGTTAATTGTTAATTGTTAATTGTTAAACTAAGTCAAGTCATCCTAAGAAGAGGTAGACAGAGCATTCAGATATTAATCCATGATTTTTAGCTTAAACAGAGAAAACTGTAACCCGAGATCTTATGCCTAAAACCTAAAAATATATGAATTTAAAAAACAGAATAGTTCTGGTAACCGGTGGAGGAGGTATTGGTGTTGGTGCCGGTGTTTGTAAGGCACTCTCAAAGTTTGGAGCAACCGTAATCCTCAATGAGATTGATATGGAAAAGGCAGAACAAGCAGCTAAAAAGTACCCCGGAGCCATACCGGTTGCTGCTGATATCAGTCAGCCTGAAGAAATAGCCAATATGTTTGAGAAAGTCACTGCAGAAGTTGGTGTCATTGACGGATTGGTAAACAATGCTGGGGTTGGGTTGAGTAAAATGGCCCATGAAGTAAGTGAAGAGGAGTTTGATCGCCTCTATGATATCGATATCAAGGGAGTATGGCAGGTTTCCAAAGCCTTTGTCAATGGATTATTAGCGCATAAAAAACCAGGTAGTATTGTCAATATTTCCTCTGTGAATGCACATTCCACCATGTCGAGATATGCCATATATGCAAGTGCTAAGGCAGCGGTCGAAGGACTTACAAGAGGAATGGCCGTTGAGTTAGGCCCGTACAACATTAGGGTAAACGCTGTTGGTCCCGGCTATGTTCACGCTGAGCAAAACTATGATTTGATCAAAACATGGACCGATGACCCAGAACAATGGGTTAAAGATTTCATCATTGATCAGCAGGCATTAAACTTTGATATCTTACCGGAAGATTGTGGCAATACAGTAGCATTTTTAATCTCAGAGCTTAGCAGAGCAGTGACCGGTCAAACGCTCTATGTTGACAATGGCTCCACCAGCCTTCTTTTTAACCGTTTCAGCACAGAAAAATTTAATCTGTAAATATTAAAGAATGTTTTATGAATTCAATCTCAACTAAGATCCATCAACACTCCAACATCCCTACACTTCAATACATCGAAAGATGAAAATAACCATAATCAATTGTTACGAAGTTATCGTTCCTGCTCATCGGGGAGCTATTGAGAGTAAGGGTATGGAAAAGCCACTACACAAATTACCTGTGGGAGCTAAAGAAGGATGGTCAGTTCAGTTTGATCAATTACCAAAGCTGCTGATTAGTCTGGAGCTTGAGAATGGGGTAATAGGCTGGGGAGAATTGTATAGAAATCATGACTGGAATATGGTGGAAGACATTGTTCAGGTGCTATTGGGATTTGATATTGAAAAAATTGTATTACAAAAACTCCCTTTTACATTTTGTCGCGAACATGATGGATTTGAATGTGCCATTTGGGATGCCTTTGCAAAATTGCATGATATGCGTCTGGTAGATCTGCTTGGTGGTCCGGTAAGAGACAAAGTAAAGGTAGGAGCCTGGTCAAGTCATAGACACCTGGAAGATATTCCTGATTTAGTTAAGGAATTTAAAACCCAGGGATATGACTGTATCAAATTCAAAAGCGATTTGGAGGATGATGTGATTGGCTGGTGTGCTGCCATAGCAGAGGCAGCTTCGGATATGCATGTGATCCTGGATCCTAACGAGCGATGGGAACATGCCTTCGAAACAATGAAACGCATTGATGGCTTGAAAGAGGTCGGCAATGTACTTTGTCTGGAAGATCCGATACCAAGATGGAAATTGCATGATTATGCCACATTAAGAAAATATAGCCCCATCCCTATCGTATTGCACGTTTCCCTTCCCTATATTCTCCACGGTCAAAGGATCAAGGATGCCATCCAGGCTATTCACATGGAAGCTGTAGATGGATTCAACTTTAATTGTGGATTAGCGAATTTCCAACGATTGGATCACATTGCTGTAGCTGCTGAATTACCATGCTGGCACGGGTCGGAAGTTGATCTTGGCATACTGGAAGCCATGTATGTGCATTCGTCTGCGGCGGCGGCTTCATGCATTTGGCCAAGTGACATTTTTGGAAGAATGATCAGAGAACATGACCTGCTAAAAACGCCACTGCAATTCGAGCCTCCTTTTGTTGTATTGCCTGAAGGCGCTGGGCTTGGAGTAGAACCTGATATGGATGCCATAAAACATTATCAAATCAATTACAAAGAATATGGCCTATAAAACATTCAATATCAGTGCCTCGCAGCAATTTTTCTATCTGGCGCCCATTTACAATGGGTGT
Organism: Splendidivirga corallicola; assembly: GCA_030442035.1. Classification (GTDB taxonomy): domain Bacteria; phylum Bacteroidota; class Bacteroidia; order Cytophagales; family Cyclobacteriaceae; genus Splendidivirga; species Splendidivirga corallicola. The sequence continues at coordinate 731,642 of JAUJEA010000001.1, read as the reverse complement.
ACAATCTATTGCAGCATTTCCAATGCGCAATACGAAAGTAGTCCTATCGATTGCGGGAAATTTAAAAACATCAATATTCCAACACCTCAATACGTAAAAACCAATGAAAAATAATCCCTTTCCAATTGAAGATACTGATAGACGTGCCATTTGGGACATGCTGGTGGACCGTGATATCAAAGCGTTTATAGCTGAAGACTGGGGCATGGTTGAAGACGATTTCATTGAAGAGAACTTTATGGGTATAGATGCAGGAAGGTTGGGTAATCCGGATGCCTGGGAGTTGAACTTTCCCGATCTTGAATCTTATAAAAAAGAGTGGTTAAAACAAGCGAAAATATTCAAAGAGACGTCCTGGGCAGAAGATCCGCAAGAGGCCTTATTCAGGGCAACAGTATTAAGAGACATTGATATTTCCGGAGAAAGTGCCTTGGTTCATAAAAAGTTTTTCGGTGGGATCAAAAAAACAGGAGGAGAATTTGTACCCACGGAATGGCAAACATTATATCGTTGCCGGAAGATTCAAGGTCAATGGAAGATAGCAGGATTTACCGGATATATGCCTCACTTTTTAGGAAACACTGCTTCATCTCCTGCCGGCAAACGAGTTCCTGTGAGCGCGGGACAACATAAGACAGCCGGCCCTTATTCCCCTGTTTTGATGGTGGAACCCAATAAACTGGTTGTTATATCAGGCCAGGCTGCCATTGATGGAGAAGGGAAGGTGATTGGAACAACGATCGAAGAACAGGCTGCCTATACTTTGGATAATTGCAGGAAGCAGTTAAACAGTGCCGGCTGTGACCTGAATAACGTGTTCAAGGTAAATGTTTACCTGACTGATCTTGATGACTGGCCAAGGTTCAATGAAGTGTACAAGACATACTTTGACGATCCCCTGCCGGTCAGAACAGCCGTTCAGTCCGGTTTGCTGATGACGCTTCAGGTTGAAATTGAAATGTGGGCTGTAAAATCATGATTTGGGATCAACTGACCTCCGAAGAAATTGGTCAACTGGACAAAAATATACCGGTTGTATTACCAATGGCTGCTACAGAGCAGCACGGGACTCATTTACCGTTGGCCACAGACCGCATGATTGGTGAGCATTTCTCTACGGAACTTCATAAAGTCATTCCGGATAATGTGTTGATATTACCCATTGTAGCAGTAGGCTGTTCTGATCATCATATGGATTTCGAAGGCACATTGACCTTACGGCATGATACATTTGGTAGTCAGGTGCAGGATATTGTTAGGTCCGTAATACACCATGGCTTCCGGAAGATAGTACTTTTGAACAGCCACGGAGGGAACCAGGGTATTGGACAGGTATTGATTGAACAACTAGGAGATGCTCACCCTGATTGTCATATAGCGATGGTCACCTGGTGGAAGATTGCCATGGATAACTTGCTTGAGCTGAATGAAACCGGTTTTGGTGGTGTAGGGCATGCAGGGGAATTTGAGACCTCACTGATGCTATTGATTGCTCCTGAGCTGGTTAGAAAAGAGAAAATTGCTCCTGGGGCAAATACAAATACTTTTGACTGGGCCGCAGGAGATATGTTGAGAGGACCGGCAGCTTCCTACTATCAGACAATGAAAGAAATGACCCCCAATGGGACCTTTGGTGACCCAACAAACGCTACAAAAGAAAAAGGGATATTAATCACACAGTATGTTATACAATCACTCAAAAAAATAATTACAGATTTTTCGAAGATTTCCTAATTTTTTAATCGACCACAAACTATGACAAATTTTAACTGGTACATTGATGGATCCATCATATTACTCTATCTGGCTGGGACTATTACCGCCGGGCTTTGGGTAAGAAAATATGTACGAAAAGTAGATGATTTTCTCGTTGCAGGACGTAGTGTCAATCTCTACTTAGGTATTGCCTCTCTTTCAGCTACTGAATTTGGCATTGCTACCTGTATGGCTAATGCTGAGCTGGGTTACAAGTATGGTTTTGCCGGTATCACACCTGGTATTGCTTTGGCGGCAGCTATGTTCATCATTGGCTGGACCGGCTTTTGTATAAAACCCTTACGAGAACAGAAAGTGATTACCTTACCCGAACTGTTTGAAAATAAGTTTGGAGAGAAGGTACGCTGGGCTTCCGGCGTAGTGATCGTGCTGGGAGGTCTTTTGAACATGGGTGTATTTTTAAGACAGGCCGGTGATTACCTGGCCATCGTATGCGGATTTGATCCGATATACCTGGAATTGATCATGACGGCAATTTTAATAGGCATTGCTATTTATACAATCCTGGGAGGAATGCTCTCCGTATTGGTTACAGATTATATCCAATTTGTGGTGATGAGCATTGGTTTGATTGCTGTAGTAGGTCTTTTGATCTTCACCTTTGGTTGGAACGAAATGATTGACTCCAGCGAAAGGCTCATTGGTGAAGGTGCCTTCAATCCATTCTTCAATGGTGAATACGGTGTAGACCGGATCTTACTGGATCTGTTTTTGGCCTTTGCTTCCGTACTCACCTGGCAGACCATGATCTCCAGGGTATTAGCGGCAAAGGACAGTACTACCGGACAAAAAATATACAAAGGTACCAGCCCATTTTTCCTGGTACGGTTTAGCCTGCCTGCCCTTCTTGGAATCGCAGCGCTGCATTATTTCGGATCAGAAGGTATTGCAGTGGATAATGAAATCCTGGCAATGCCCAATCTGTTGGCACTTGTAATTCCGGTTGGTTTAATTGGTATTCTGGTAGCAGCCATGCTGGCCGCAGATATGTCAACCAATTCATCCTATCTCATTGCTTGGAGTTCGGTTATTTACAATGATATTATGCGGCCTATTCATAAAGGTTTATGGTCTGATAAAAAGGGACTACTTTGGAATCGTATTTTAATCGGCTTCATCGGTATTTTCCTTTTACTTTATGGATTATGGTATCCCATGAAAGGAGACCTCTGGGTTTACCTTCAGGTGACCGGAACGATTTACCTGGCCAGTATGAGTGTGATCCTCATTGCCGCTTGTTATTGGAAAAAAGCCAATAACTGGGGGGCTATTGCTGCGATTGTAACAGGTTGTATCATACCAGTAGGCTTCCTGATCCTGCAGCAAGTAGAAGCAACTCAGGAACAAATGGCTGCCATCGGCCCTTATAAAATTGGTGTAGCCACCTATTTAATGACAGCTTTAGCCATGTGGCTTGGCTCAATTGCAAAACATTATTTAAGTAAATAAAATTAACTATGGAACATTGGTTTTGGACAACTTTAATTTTCCTCACATTGGCCTGGTATCTCATTGTAACGGTGATAGTGGGTATCAAAGGAGGACAAGATATCAGAGATATGTTGACTAAATTAGGAGGTGAGAAAGAAACTCCTAAAAAAGACTAAGTCATGAACAAGAGATTTCAGGGTCAGGTTGCGATTGTTGCAGGTGGGGCCAGAGGTATTGGTAATGGGATAGCAAGGAGGTTGGCTCAGGAAGGAGCCAAGGTAATCATCGGCGATATGCGTCATGGTCAAAAACCTGCTCCTGAACAATCAAACATTGATTTTAATCTCCTGGATATTACTCAGGAAGAAGAAGTATCAGGTTTTGTCAATAACGTATACAATCAATACAAGCGACTGGATATCATGGTGAACTGTGCAGGAATTGTTGGCCCTACTTCCAGAAAAATAACGGATTATGATTATCAGGACTTCAACAAGGTATTGGCTGTTAATCTTCAGGGAGCATTTTTAATCACCAAATATTGCATTGAACCTATGCTCAAGCATAATTATGGACGCATTCTACATATGACCTCTGTAGGAGGGAAGGAAGGAAATCCGGGTATGATCGGTTATGCTGCCAGTAAATCAGGACTCATTGGACTGGTAAAAGGCATAGGCAAAGAATATGCAGAAACCGGTATTACAGTGAATGGATTGGCCCCGGCTGTCATAGCTACTGAGTTTAATGAAAATACAGATCCCAAAACCCTGCAGTATATGGTTGATAAAATTCCCATGAAGCGTCTTGGAACGGTTGAAGAAGTGGCTGCACTTTCCTGCTGGATCGTTTCCAAAGAAGCCAGCTTTAATACGGGTTGTGTGTTTGATTTGTCCGGTGGGAGAGCTACTTATTAAGGAAGTTTGACGATCAAGAAAATGATTTTGACCATATAACCCAAAAGACAGTCAGGTAATTGAGATATGAGCACCTTAAAGAAACTAGGATATCCTGAAAACACCAAATTGCTTATTATTCATGCGGATGATGCCGGCTTATCACATGCCGAAAATCAGGCGACCATTCAGGCACTTCAAGAAGGATCGGTTAATTCAACCAGCATCATGGTCCCATGCCCATGGTTTGGTGAAATGGCCGATTTTGCTGCAAAACATGAGCAGTACGACTATGGCATCCATCTTACCTTAACATGTGAATGGAAACATTATAAATGGGGTCCGATATTGTCAAAAACTGAAGTGCCAGGCTTACTGGATGAAAATGGCTATTTGCATAACAACAGGGAAAATTTCAAGAATAACACATCCAGTGAGGAAATCAAAAAGGAACTTCAAGCGCAAATTGAAAGAGCTCTTCAATCTGGGTTAAAGCCAACGCATTTGGATTCTCATATGTACACACTGGGGCTGAAACCAGAGTTCATAAAAATATATAAAGAACTGGGAGCAGCATATAAATTACCCATATTGCTTAGTAAACAACTGATCGAATTTTTAGGATTGGATCCCAATTTGTACATATCGAATGACGATTTTTGTGTGGACAATGTATTCTTAGGTAATTACGCTGACTTCGAAAAAGGACAGCTTGAGGCTTACTATGAGCGTGTCTTAGACAATTTACCAACAGGCTTAAATATTGTGCTGATCCACACAGCTTTTGACGTTCCGGAAATGCAGGGAATAGCTATAGATCATCCCAACTTTGGAGCTGAATGGAGGCAAATTGACTATGATTTTTTTACAAGTCAAAAATGCCAATCAAAAATTGAAAACAACGGTATTAAATTGATCACCTGGAGGGAAATCAGGGATATTTTATATCCAGAAGGTTAGACTTGGTCATATTGTAACTTACAAAGCTGTTTAAATGTAAATTGCATCAGATACGAACTACAACTAAATTCTCTAATGAAAGCCAATGTTTAACAGGATACACCACATTGCAATAATTTGCTCTGACTATATAGAGTCCAAAACTTTTTATACCAAAGTTTTAGGCCTTGAGATAATCAAAGAGACTTATAGAAGAGAGCGACAATCCTATAAATTAGACTTATCATTGAATGGAGAATATGTCATTGAACTTTTCTCTTTCCCTTCCCCACCACAAAGGTCAACAAAACCGGAAGCAAGCGGATTAAGACATTTGGCATTCGAGGTAGATGACCTTAACAGGGCACTGGAACAACTAGAGAAATTTAACGTGCCGGTGGAGCCAATCAGAAAAGATGAGATAACCGGTAAATGTTATACGTTTATTTTTGATCCGGATAATTTACCCATTGAATTGTATGAGAAATGATGGCCATTGAAGAGTTTATAAAACAGTTTTCGGTGCTTTTTGCCAATTTAAAATCAAGGCAACCCTGGGAGATAACGTCTCAACTACCAGAGATAACTAATAAGCTTCTATCAGAACTTGATGACGAATTTAACATTGAGAATGGTGTTGCAATTCATAAATCAGCAGTTGTTGAGAAGCATGTAATAATAAAAGCTCCAGCTATAATTGAGGAGGCATGCTTTATCGGTTCAAATTCGTACTTAAGAGGTGGTTGTTATTTGGGAAGATCAGTTAGTATCGGAACTGGCTGTGAAATTAAATCCAGTATGGTTTTTAATAATAGTGCTATTGCACATTTTAATTTCATTGGGGATAGTATCATTGGTAGTAATGTGAACTTTGAAGCCGGAGCTATTATTGCCAACCATTATAATGAAAAGATAAATAAGAAGATTTCGGTATTGCATAACTCTACTATTATAGAAACACAGATCGAGAAATTTGGAGCACTTGTGGGTGACGGTTGTAAAGTGGGTGCTAACGCAGTATTATCTCCTGGGACTATTTTGACACCAAATACGATCGTCAAACGGCTTGAGTTGATCGAACAGATAAAATGACCCTCACTTTTCTTAGTACTTTTGGGATGCTAATACAAAAATAGATTAAGATAAAATATCTAAAAAACCAATCAGCCGTATATTATCTTTACCGTAAGAAGTTTGAATCATCATTATGGTTGAAAAGTTCACTCCGGAGATTAATAAGGTTTATTTTATAAATCAATACACCTTGATCCAGGTTATAGCTGGCAGTGGTGGTATTCAGGTAGATTTTAAGAATTATTTTGACTGGCAAGACAAGGCAATATACCTGGAAAAAGGGCAATATATTAAGTTCCTTTCCGACAATTTCGAGGTAAGAAAAATAGAGTTTCCTAATGAGACAGTTTTTCACAATAAAGATGTAAGGGTCCTATTCAAACATTTGATCTCTTTGGGATATATTAATTTCAACGACTGTGAGGATTGCAAGAAATATTTGACCAATACAGTTTTTTCGAACAAGATTAGTGAGATTATTGATGTTTCGTCAAAGCAATGGTATTGGCAAAACCCCTTTCAGGCCAACAAAGACGAATACCAGATCATTTTCGATATTAAAGACGTTGTCGATGAACAATATCAAAATACGTTAACCAGTCAGGAGCTTACAGCCCTTATTACTAATAATGACTATAATGCCCAGGCCTTGGTAAAAGATAAAGTTGGTATTACGGTGAAGGCTTTATTCAACCAAAAAAAGCTTATCGAAAGCAAAAAGAAAGTCGCCTTTACCGACCAAAGTATACAGGAAATTGCCTTTGATCTTGGATATAAGGATCCGGCATATTTTAATCGGGTATTCAAAGATTCCGTAGGACAAAGTCCATTGCAATTCAGAAAAGAATTTGATTTTTCAGGACGGGATATTTTTTCACAAAATATCATTGAACTACTTAAGAAATACCATACTCAGGAACGCTCTCTTGAGTTTTATGCCGATAAGATGAATCTTTCTGTCAAGACACTTTCAAAAAAAGTCAAGGATAAAATGCAAACATCCCTTGGCCTTCTGATACGCTATGAATTGATCAATACATCGAAATCCATGCTCCTGGAAGGTACAGGCATTCATGAGGTTGCCTTCCGGCTCGGATTTGAAGAGCCTAATCACTTTTCCAGTTTTTTTAAACATTATACAGGAGAATCTCCCTCCGATTTCAAAAACAAAAAGTACAATCTTTAGCGCCTTTTTTGTAGGCTCAATTCAATACCCCATTCCCACCTTTGTAGTGTCAAAACAAAATTTGTTTAATCACTAAAAGGATAACAATGAATATTAAAACATTAGCAACGGAAATGGACAGCATGGTTGTTCGAGGAGCAATTGTAGATGCTGTAAAACAATTTTTTGCAGAAGAAGCAGCTACTTCAGACTACCAGAATGTTACGACCAGTAACAAATCACAAATGGTAGAAAAAATGGAAGGTTTTACTGGAGCAATAGCTAAAGTAAACAACATTACTCATCATCACACCATTGTGGATGGTAACGTGTCAGCATCGGAATTTACTTTTGATTTTGATATGAAAGACAATAGTAAAATTCATTGGCACGAGATTATTCGAAGGGTGTGGGACGATAACGGTAAAGTGATCAACGAAGAATATTTCAACGCATAATCTTAAAACAATGAAACTGCGATTTATCAGTCCAACAATGCATGGTGTAGCAGATTATTCTGCCGGCCTTGGGTTAATTCTATTTCCCATTATACTGAATCTCGGTGAGTCATCCGATCTGGCGTTTTGGTTTTCCATTGGTACCGGTATTGCCGTATGGATAGCAAGTGCTTTGACCAATTACAAACTTGGTCTTTTGAGAACAATTCCCTTTGAAGGACATTTGGCTATTGATTTACTAGTGGCCGCCACATTTATGGCAGTCCCATTCCTCTTCAGCTTTCAGGGTATTGATGCTTACTATTATTGGATAAATGCCGCTGTGGTGTTTCTGGTAGTTTCACTGAGTGACAGTAACGAATCAATTAAAACGATCATATGAAACTGCCATAATAGGCCAGGTTTCACAATTTCAACAAATCATAAATTTTTAAACAAATGAAAAGTATAAAGAATATTTCAACACTACTTGTGGTGCTTTTTATAACCACAGCAACGTTTGCTCAGGACAAAAAAGCAAACAATATTGACAACAGTAACATAGCCTTACAAGGTTATAGCCCGGTATCATATCTGGATTTGGGCATTGCACAAAGAGGTGTGAAGGAATTCAAATCGGAGCATGATAAAGTGGTTTACTATTTCACCTCAAAAGAACAAAAGGCTAAGTTTGATCAAAATCCTAACAAATATTTACCCCAATATGGCGGCTATTGCGCTTTTGGTGTTTATGCGGGCGCCAAATTCAGACCTGATCCAAATAAGTTTATAGTGAAGGATGGAAAGTACTTTCTGTACTTGTATAATCTGGAACTGGATGCCCAACAATTATGGCTGGCTGAGAAAAACCATAGTAAATTGGTATCAGTGGCTAATAATAACTGGGACAAATTAAAGAAGACTTATAACTAAGGATCTGTCTTTATTTCATGATCAAATGGGCTGTTAATGAACTTTAACGGCCCATTTGGTTTTATAACGATGTAAACTATAATGAGGGCAAGCTATTCATTCAACCAACTTTTTAAGCGATATTACAATTTGAAAGTAAGCCCTCTTTTCAATTCCTCATTTATTAGCAATTCTTTCTTTATTTTCGTGAAACAGAACTTCAACCTAAGACATTTAACTATTCCGGTGCTTTTGAAAAATATGTATGTTATTCTTTTGCTGTTGTGCAATTGTAGATTTTCAACAGCTCAGACTGATCCTCTGGAAAAAATCGAAGCATTCTACAACAAGCAAGAAAGGGAAAGTTGTCTGGAAATTTATCAAGGTAAAGATGAAAACTTGATGCAAATTCTGTTAATCCGGCATGGGGAACCTAACCTTAAAAAGTGGGGATGGAAAAATAGAAAAGCAGCAAAAAAGTTTGTACATGATTATGATTCAGTAGGTATAATAGCGTTTAAGGAGAATCCTATTTGTATCGAAAATCTGGTGATCGATAAAGCCTTTCACAGTTCATTGCCAAGAGCAAAGCATACTGCTGAACTTCTATTTGACCAAAAACTTCAATTGGTAGAAAAGCCGGAATTCAGGGAGTTTGAAAGAAAATTGATAAAATTTATTAATGTTCCCCTTCCCTTAAAATTTTGGACGGGCAGCTCAAGGCTTCTTTGGTTGATGGGTTTGAACGATAAGCATATCGAATCTTTTAAAGATGCCAAACAAAGGGTAGAGAAGAATGCAAGGTTCCTGGAAAACGATGCCAAATACAATAAAGATGTCGTACTTGTGGCTCATGGTTTTCACAATAGATATGTAAAAAAAGCGCTGAAAAGAAGTGGATGGAAAGAAGTCCGAAAAGGTGGAAATGGCTATTTGTCAATTAGCATTTTAGCAAAATATAAAGAATACACGACTAATAATTGATCTTCTCCAAGAAAGCTACCCTCCGATATCTGGATAAATCAACTCAGCTAAAAGGATTATAAAAAATTGCCTTTCCGGGAAATAATATATTAGGCTTACCGGAAATCTCCTAACTTTAATACGATCCAAACATTGAGATGTGAACCATAAAAAAAGTATACCGGATATCTTCACGAAGCAAACAATGGATTTTGTGTTTAAACATATTGAGCCCAAAGGTTTAAGGATTTTGGAAGTGGGCTGCGGCACAGGAGCATTTGGAGCGGAGCTAATGAAAACAGGGGCCACCGTAACAGCTTTGGATAGTGACCAAAAGGCCATTGACTCAGCCATCAGCAAAGGATTGAATGCGAAGCATGTCGATTTTCTTTCTTATCAGGACGACCCATTTGATGTGATCATATTTACCCGATCACTTCATCATATTCATCGATTAAAGGATGCATTGCAACATTCCGCATCATTACTGAAAAGAGAGGGGAAACTGATGCTGGAAGAATTCGATCTTGAGCATATAGATTACGGAACAGTGAGATGGTATTATGATATTATTTCAGTGATATCTGAAGCCGGCTTAGTTGAGGGTGGTAACTCAGGCTATGTCGAAGAACCATTGGAACAATGGGAGCATGACCATGAACATGAGCACTCCCTGAACACCGGAAAAGAAATGATAAATGGTGTTCATGAATATTTTAAAATCATGAATATGGAAAGAGGTGCTTACTTATACAGATCAATTTGTGGCCCGATAGTCGATAGGGAAAATGGATATGATTTTACACGCAAAATACTGGAAATCGAAAATAGACTGATACATAATAAATTGATTTTGCCTGTGGGTTTAAGAATTGTGGCTGAAAAACAACAAGATTAATACATACTTAAATAACCCTTTCACATGAAATTATACAGAGTCATCTTACCAGTAAATGATATTGAAAAGGCGCAGGGATTTTATTCCAATATTTTTGAAAAGGAAGGACTCAGAGTGTCCCCTGGAAGGCATTATTTCAATTTATCAGGAATCATATTGGCTTGTTACGATCCGGTAGCAGAAGGGGACGATACGGGAGAAGGATGGAAGTTTCATCCCAATCAATATATCTACATTGCTGTGGACAACCTGACTCAGATTTATGAAAGAATCAAGTTGTCCGGTGCTAAAGAAGTGGAGACCATTGAGGAAATGCCCTGGGGCGAGAAGTTATTCTATGCAAAGGATCCCTTTGGAAACCCCATATGCTTTGTTGACGATAAGACAATTTTTACAGGAAAGTAATCGAGCTACCGATATGTCTTATCCGGATTGGTTGAATAACTCAAAAGCCCACAGGGACATTTTTAATTATAACCTTTAGAGATCAGCTCATTTAGCCTGGAACTTTATTCGCCTCCTAGAGGAAAGGGGCAACCTATTGATATCCAGAAAATACAATCCTTAACATCAAAAGTGGATATTCCCTCATATTCGGATTTGGTAATATTAGAAATACCAGGAGTGAAGTTTACCTGCGCATGGATACTATTCTCAAAATCATAGCCAGCTCCTAAAGTAAAATTAAGTCCGACAGATTTGTACGAATCATTTACGTCCTCTTTTCTCTTGGATCCGCCTTCCTCTATTTTATTTTTTGCACTTACCAAAAAAGATATTTGGGGTCCTGCAAAGACACTTATTTGTTCATTTACATAATACCTGGCCATAAAGGGCATATCAATTCCGGTCAGGATTTTTCGATCAGTGCGATCTACGGTAGCCGATTCGGAAATATCGTAACCCATACCTTCGTATTTAGCTCCTTTCCTGGTTAGATAAAGTCCAGACTCAACGATCAAGCCATTATTTAATTCATGTTGAGCATAAACACCGGCGCTAAAGCCTGGTACTAGTTTAGGATCTTCTCCCAGCCCCCAGGAAGCCCTGTCTTCACCGGCAAAGCTTGATACATTCGGGCCGATCCTAAAACCTGTCTTAAGGTTTTCAAGGAACTGTGCTTGGCTATTATTGGCCAGGAATGTGATTAGAATAAACAGCAGCGCATTAATTGATCTTTTCATTTTATTACAGGTTTAGCTTTTACAAATTCTATTTGGTGGCATCAGCTTCAACATTAACTGATAGCTTTATATTCAATGTGAAACTGACCGGGATTTCCGTGAAGGAGCCAACCATGAAGATTTTTATGCTATTGGAGTTTTTCAGAATTTTTTCCAGTTCAGCTAAATCACTATCACTTACAGGCAATGTTTGTTGGCCGGCAGCAACTGCAGCATTTAGATTAACACCATTCAGAGAAGCTGTGAATTGCCCCTGAGAGCTATTTTGATCGCTAAATTGTATGCTCCCCGAAAATTGTGTGGTGGCACTTCCGACATAATCACCAATGGAATACTCAATTTTGTTAATAGCATATTTTTCAATCTTGCTAAGGTTATCGCGTATATCAGGATTTGTGGAGGCGTCCAGTACTTGTGAATCCTCATAGGTATTGCCACCTTCTTCAGAAGCGTTGATAAAAAAGTCCTTTTCCAGGGTCACATCGAAATCGATAGTTTTTGCATCATCAATTAAACTACAGGAACTCGTATTGAATAGGGAAATTGTCAGAAAAGAAAACAAGGCCAAAGTGTGCATTAACTTTTTCATAGAGATAAAATTTTATTAGATGTTTCAGTTGATTGTATGGCTTGGTAAGCTTGAAAGACAAGAGGTAAACAACGTGTGCTGTTTTTTTGTAGTTTTTTTAGAAAAATTTGAAACCTTGGCTGTTGAGAGCATTCATTTCGAGAAATGATGTAGTGAGCATTAAAGAGGTTTGAGATATTGATGAAAGTTTAGAAAGCTTTCGTTCAATATTGAAAAACACGTATTATTTTAGTTTTATTCGATTTTTTGTTTACTTATTGAATTATTGGACCACAAATAGGTGAAAGCAAAAAAAGCATTAGAAAAGGACATTATTCGTGCCATTAAGGAGGGTGACGAAGAAGAAGTATACTTTCTATACAATCAATACAAAAATGAATTTGTGCAGTGGTCAAAACACAAATTCAGTATAGAAAAAGATGACGCACTGGACATTTTTCAGGATGTAGTCATTGCCTTTTATGAAAATGTCAAACTTGGGAAACTAGTTGAGTTAAATCACACCTTAAAGACTTATTTATTTGCAATTGGTAAAAACTTAATTCGCAATCGATTAAAATTCGATGGCAAATTTGCTGATCTTCAGGAAGGATTTGATCAGCTTACCATAAGTGATGATTTTGAACAAAAGATTTTTCAAAAGGAGCAGCACAAGTTCGTGATTGACCTGCTTACTAAACTTGGTGAGCCATGTAATGCTATTTTGAAGCTATTTTATTTTGATGGATTTAGCATGGAGGCTATTGCTAAAACGTTGAATTATAAAAATAAAGAGGTAGCCAAGACACAGAAGGCCAGGTGCATTAAAGCGTTGAGGAATACCATATATCAACGATATGGAAAGATTGAAACTACTTGATTATGAAAGATTCAAAAGTGGATTTTGATGAGATAGCAAGGTACCTTCGAGGTCAAATGGATGAAAAGGACCGGATGGCATTTGAGGAAAAGCTCAATAATGATCCGGAGTTTGCCAAGCAGGTTGATCTTGACAAGGTGTTGTTGGAAGGGATGCAACTGCATTATAAAAGCTCGCTTAAACAAAGACTTAGAGACCTTGACAAAAGCGTTTCACTCAATAAAAGGAATTTCAGTCTGTTCTATAAATCGATCAGTATAGCAGCGGGCATATCTTTGATTTTTGTTGTTGTTTACATGTTATTCCTACAGGGACCCAATACTGAGAAACTGTATGGTACATATTTCAAGCCTTATTATAACATCGCCGATGGTTATGAACGAAGCGGGGATGCTAACACATCGGAGGATCCTTTTAAACTTTATGAGCAAGGAGCTTACAAGCAGGCCTCCGAAGTTTTTGAGACTTTATTGGAAACAAATAAGGACGATTATATGCTCATTTTTTACAATGGACTTTCTTATTTGAATAGTGGTAATGCAAGCCAGGCAATTGGTCATTTAGCCAGCGTTGCTGATCAATCGGAATTAGCGATCCATGAGCCTGCAATCTGGTACCTGGGTTTGGCCTATCTGAAGGAAAATCAATTGGAAGAAGCTAAAGAAGTATTTCAAAACATAGTTGAGACCGAGAAAAGCTATCAGCACCAGGCCAAAGAAATTCTGCGGGAATTAAACTGATTAATCCACATTTCTCGTTCGTTACAAAACACCCAATTAATCATCCACATGTTCTTTACGGCCCCTGAATTTTATAAATATCCAAAAAGTCAGTGGTAGCAGGACCAGGAAAAGGATCAATACTATCACAGGATTTCGGTTGGTTTCCGGATTGACTTCTCCCAGATAAATGAAAGCCCCCCAATAATAAGGATCAGCAGAGATGTTGTCTGCTGTGCTTAAATACTTCAATTTTGCGGCTCTGAGCGCAGCTGATTTGGGCGTTCCATTGGCCAGTTCCTCATAAAAGTATTGCATAATATCCTTTGTGGATTGATCGGAAACCGACCATAGGCTCATCATCACATTGGGAACACCGGCATACATGAAACCGCGCGCAAGACTCATGATACCCTCTCCACGGTAATATTTTCCAATGCCTGTATTACATGCGCTGAGGCAAGCCAGCTCAGCTTGAAGCCTCATGTTGTATAGTTCATAAGTATGAAGCAATCCATCCTCAACTGTGTCATTTTCCGCATTGAAAATCAATTTGGAATAAAGTGGGTCCACATCATTAATTAAACTATGGGAAGCTAAATGGATAATATGCGCATTTTTGCTTTGTTCTTTAAAATTATACTCTGTTGCAGATTCACCGATGTTAGCTTTACCATTGAGTAATTTGGCAATGGTTTCCACTTCTTGTTTCGCTTGAGGTAAAGCGCTCACTTTATCCATATAGGAGCGCTCAGCTTCATTGAAAGCCAGTAATTGTTGATTTCGATTGCCTTTAAATTCGGGAGCAAATCCAATAAAAGGGTCGTGAGCAGTAGGTTCTTTATTTTCTTTATTGAAGGATAGTAAGTTTGCGGAGTAATGATAGGATATCTCAAAATCCTTAATTAAATAATTAAACTGACTATAATTGGCGTTCTTCTCAGGATCTATGCTAATCAAAACTTCGAATGGAATATAACCTAAAATACCATCCGGAATGATAATTAGATTATCAATCTGTTCGTTGTGGGTTTTATAATGATCAATTATTTCGGCCAAAAGATATTTGTACAAATCATGTGCTTTGACGCTGTATAATGCTAAATCCCTATCCCTTATAGAAGACAAAAATTGAAGAATGCTTTGTTGATTTTCCCCGTTAAAAGGTTTTTGGAAATGATTAATTCCTTGCCTGTCCAAAACAAAGACATATAAAATCGAATCACTTAAGAAGTATTGAACTAACGCTTGGTTGTTACCCAATAGATCTGCTTTCAACTTATCAATTTCTATACGATCATAGTTATATTTTAATTCATGGTAGGAAGGATACTTCGCTTCGATCTCTTTGGAAAGACCCTCCAGTTCAGTGTTTAGAAAAAATAGCTTTGCCTCTAATTTCCTTAGAACACTATCCTGCATTGCCGGTTGATTCTTAAATTCGAAAATTCTCTTTTTGGTGAAATCAATGCTGGCTTTGAGTTGATTCTCACGGTCTATTAGATTTTCAGAAATATTGGCAAAGATCCTGGCTTCACTACTGCCGATAGTTTCCATGAGTATTCCGGATTTGTGATCATCTGCCAGGGAAAAAGCGCGATCCAATGCTCTGGGATCTCTGGTTTTTTCGAATAATTCCACAGCTGTGTGGATCCCTTTTTGATAAATCTTATCCTTCTTTTCATTAAATTTTAGCTTGGCGAAAGTTCCGTAAAAACCTTTCCTGGAAAGCTTTATATAGTCTGAAATCAACATATAGGTATCCAATGCGGCATGCAGGTAATCAGGATCTTGCCGGTGTTTATGCAGGGCCTGCAAAATTTCACTCTTTCGCTGTAGAATCATAAATAAATTCTCATCTACGATCAGATCTTCTACTTTCGGATTGTTGAGAGGATTAGCAAAATTTACTTGGGGAATATAGATTGCTATGGCCTTGTTGTATAAATCAAGGGCTTTTTGATATAGATTTTTTTCCTGGGCTATTAAAGCTTTTCTCGAATGGATCAGGGCAATTCTTTTGTAATCAGAGGCAATGCCATCTTTAAATAGATCCATTGCCTCGTCCAATTCCTTTTCCGCCAGATCAAATGATTTCATTTGGATAAAAACATCCGCCAGCTCCCCTTTTAATATTCCAATATCCGGATGACTTTTACCATAAATAGTAATGTTACGATTGATAGCATTGTTCAAATGGTCAATAGCCAATTCATTTTGATGCAAAATTTTGTAAGCCTTAGCAGAATATCGATAATAATCGATCATGTATACATGTGATTCATTATGTCCATCATCCAAAATTTGTTTACCTCTTTCCAGTAATTCCAATGCCTCATGGATATCCTCATCGTTGTCATGCCTATCAATTAGGTCATGTGCAATATTGAACAGGCCAAGGGCCAGTCTTGGGTGATCTTCTTCCAACAGATTTTTAAAAATTAAAAAGCTTTGTCTGTTGTGCTTTAATGATTCCTCAAAATTTCCGGCACTTTTTAAAACAATAGCTTTGTTAGAATACATTCTGGCTGCATATTCGCTGTCTTTTCTAAGGACTTTCTCATGGATCATAGCGGCACTATCATAGTATTTTAGTGCCTTATCATATATATGATAATCCGTATATAGCGTGCCCAAGTTATTGTAATTACCGGCCATATTCATGCTGATCTCATGTCCCGGTATGTTTTTCTCCAAAGCCACCAATTGTTCCATAATTAGAATGCCACTGTCCAGCTTTCTTAACATACTGTATATACCTCCCTGTATATTGAGCAACCTGGTATAATTGCTGGTATCGGAGGTAAATTGACCTTCAAATGCCTTTCTTACCTCTTTGTTAATCTTGCTAGCATTGTCTAACTGGTCAAGATAAATGAGCGAAAGCACTAAATCACCACCTGCCATTTGGTAATGGTCCCACATTTGCATTTCCCGGAACATTTCCTTGCTTGCCTTGGCATAGTAGGCCGCGCTATCAAATTGCCGTTGTTTTCCATAGGTTTTACCTTTTTCCAATAGCTGCAATGCAATCGTCGAATCATTAGAGGAATTGAATTTATTAAGAGCCCATGAATCAGAGGATGTCAGAATCCTTGCCTTTAGTGAGATTGAGTAGACAACAGCAAACAAAATCAATATGAAGGTCCTGCTATGCATTTTTGGTTAATCAGAAGATGAGCAATAGAAATATTGGCTGAGATTTAGGTATTATCTCATTTTTATTGTAATGACCTAATCATTGGAGTATTAGCAGCTTTTTCAAAGTAAGGAATTCTAAGTGATAGTAAAAATTTAAATCATGAAAATTTCATTGTATGGAAATCCTTGATTTCATGTCATAGGGGAAAAAGAAAATAGACCTATCTTATTAATCAGATCCCATATGGCTATAAGAAACTAATTAACACCTAATGAAATATATAAAGATCCTTTCCATTTCATTTTTTGTCATGACGGCCTGTGCTCAGCAAAAACAGAAACCCAATGTGCTGTTTATTATTGCCGATGACTTGACGGCTACAGCGCTGTCTTGTTATGAGAACAAAGCCTGTAAAACACCGAACATTGATAAACTGGCCTCTGAGGGGGTAAGATATACCAAAGCCTATTGTCAATACCCAGTCTGTGGTCCTTCCAGAGCATCTTTGATGTCGGGATATTATCCCAATGCCACCAAAACTTTTGGCTATGTAAGCGGGCGTGAAAATATTGGGCCAGACAGAAAAACATGGTCTCAGTTATTCAAGGAGAATGGTTATTACACAGCAAGGGTAAGCAAGATATTCCATATGGGGGTACCGATTGACATAGAAAAAGGTTCTGATGGTAAGGATGATGAGGCTTCCTGGACAGAACGTTTCAATAGCCAGGGACCTGAATGGAAAGCGGAGGGCGAGAGTGAATTGGTACAGGGAAATCCTGATGGGACATTACCCAAGCGGGGAGGCAATGTCATGACTATCGTTAAAGCTGATGGAGATGATTTGGTGCATTCAGATGGAAAAACAGCTGAGAAAGCCTCGGAGCTAATCAGAAAACACAAAAATGAGCCATTCTTTCTGGCAGTGGGCTTTGTCAGACCTCATGTTCCGTTCGTAGCACCCAGAACATATTTTGACCCTTATCCACATGAGGAGGTTCAAATGCCGGAAGAAGTAGAGGGTGATTGGGATGATATTCCGGAGAGAGGCATCAATTACGTAACGAGTGTCAATGCACAGATGACACTGGAACAGGAAAAGAAAGCAATTGCAGCTTACTACGCTTCTGTGGCCTATTTGGACTCACAAGTGGGTAAAGTGTTGAACACTTTGAAACAGGAAGGTTTGGAAGAGAACACCATTGTTATTTTTACTTCAGACCATGGATTTCATTTGGGAGAGCATGATTTCTGGATGAAAGTAAGTGTGCACGAAGAGTCGGCAAGAGTACCTATGATTATCAAAGTACCAGGAAAGGAGCCTGCAGTTTGTCACTCTTTTGCTGAATTATTGGATTTGTATCCAACAGTTGCCGAACTGGCTAATTTACAAACATCAGAACATTTGCAGGGTAAAAGTTTGACAAAGACTTTGGATGACCCCACATTCAAAGTAAGAGATATGGCTTTCTCAGTAACCCAGGGAGGAAAGACATTCTTATTGAGAACAGATAAATGGGCTTATATCCAATATGATGAGGACGCCTCTTCAGGCATTGAACTTTTTGATATGGAGAATGATCCAAAGCAGTTTACCAATCTGGCCGAAAAACCAGAATATGCTAAGGTTGTTGCAGATTTTCAGGAGAAATTGAAGACTAAATTAAAAGAGGTCAGAACTAATGATCTTGGTTTGAGTTATCCGTAAATGTTTTCTGATTTATGCTAATTGACATCGCTACAGCCCTCGCTATAGTAATAAGTAGCAAGAATTTAGTATAAAGACTAATAACGTATATGTTTAAGTCCGGCAATTAAACCTTGCTTTTGTAAAATTTAATATCATTATCTTTTTTACAGTGATCCTATCACACAAACTTTGCAAGCTTATTGATCCATTCAATGAAAAGCTTGCAAATTTGGACGTTTTATTTCTCAGAAAAAAAAGGCCACAGCAATCTTTAATCTTGAGTCTTTTATCTAAAATCTTGCCTAAACAAGACAATGAGCCTTTCTAACAATATCAAATGATACTTTTTTAGGACCGATTAGAATAGTGTTTTTAGCATTTTTATAGTTAGCATTTCCATAGAGTTCTAATGTGTAGATTGAATATTGGAATCTACAGACATCAGGTCATTCATTAAAAATTCAAAATTAAAAACTCAAAATTTTAAATATATGACCTGATACCTGTATCTAATTCGGAAAGTGCTAACTCATAGCGGGGTTATTCTTTTTGTTCCGAAAGGAAAGTGATCAATGATGCGAACTCCTCATATGATAAAGAATTGGCCAGACCAGGTGGCATCATAGAAGTTTCCAATTCTCTTCTGCTCACAACATCCTCAGTTTTGATCGTAAAAACTTGCCCCACAATATTCCTGATCGTAATTTGATCTGCCGATTCTTGCGAAATAAAACCTACATAACTTTTATCTCCTTTGGCTGTGATTTGCACAGAAGCAAATCCCTGTGAGATAGAAGCGTTGGGTTTAAGAATAGACTCAGCAATTTGCTCGCGATTCATAATAGAGCCTATCTGCCCCATAAAAGGTCCTTTCATTACTTCACCCTGGTTAAGATGATGACAAGCCACACAACCTTGCTGGGTAAAGAGCTTTTTACCTAGTGCTGCATCTCCCTTGATCTCAGCCATCGCCAACATAACATCCTCTATGGAACTTTTGCCGATTTGTCCTTTTTTATTTCTGATTTTTTCCAAATCTACTCCGGAATCATTTTGAGCCAGAACCTGGGTTTCTTCTTCCCCACCAAATTCAGTAATTCCCATTCGATGTTTTCCATTGAGATCTGCAAAGAATAATTTCTCATTTTTGTTTGATTTGCTCCAGACTTCCCTTAGAAAATCTCTTATTTTATCCGAAGCCTCCCAGGTAATAGATTTATAATAGGGGCCATGTGTATCAGGACGTGTACCCCACCACCATGAGCCGTCATAGGGAGCTTCTTTCTTGTAAAGACGTGACACAGTGCTAATGATTCGCTTTTTCAATTCTTCATCCTGGGCTTCATCGTAAGCATTTATCAATCCATCTATCGCTTTTGTATCATGCATGTAACGCAGGGCCCAAAGCGCCAACTGTGTATTATCACCACCTATGGCATCAATACAGGCATCAACAGCCTGAAGGCTTACCAAAGATCTCACTGCTATATGTGCAGGAATAATTGATGAATTGGGTAGTGCATGGGGTCCCTCGGTACCTTTGGCAGGAGCAGCCGTCGACTCAGGAACAGGTACCTCTAACAGTGCTTTGGCAGCTTCGAGACGGTTAAGCCTTCCAAGGCCAACAATAGCAGCTATTTGAACGCGTTTCGAAGGATTTTTAAGCTCTCTAAGAAAAGGATCAACAGGAACTTTATCTATGCGCGTTTTTCTATCTGCCAATGCCCGGAGTGCGAATTCGGTAACCGCGTTGTCTGAAGTCAGTGCTACTAATTGATCTATTCCATCTTCTCCTGCCACCTGTGCATAACCAAAAATACCAGCGACACGTGCATAGAGCGGAAGACTTTCATCACTTGCGATTTCCCACAGTGTTTCAGAAGCAGTTTTTTTAGAACGTGTGATAAGCTCTTGTTGTGCATGCAATCTGGCTACAGCGCTTCCCGATTTAATAAGCTCAGCAAGCTCTTTAACAGATGATTTTTTAAGATTTGGGAATGGTTGATATTGCCAATTTTTTGGTACGGCACGAACTACAAATCCCTTACTAGAATCACCGGTATACCCGGCGCCATCCCAAGCGGACATATATAGTCGTCCGGAAGCATCGATATCCAGGTCAGTGATTTGTGGCAATTTGATAAATTCTTCTTCTTGCTGCTTAAAGCTAGGGCCATCCGGGGATACACGGTGAATGTATAATTGGCTTCTTCCCCAATCGGCCATCATGGGTACATTATTGAATTTTTCAGGCCAGGTGGAGTCGTCCATGAATAGGGAACCTGTACCGGAACCACCGCCAACATCAACCAAAGCAGGAAGAATTTCATCAGTGAAATGCTTAAAAAGGACCGGGTAACCATATTCACCGGATTGAATTTGATGTATGAAGCGAATATTCCAACCGCCTCCATCATTCGTATTACCACGTGTGTATATATTCATATAGGGGTCGATGGCCACATCGTAAATATTACGTAATCCATGGGTATAAACCTCCATTTCCTTGCCATCGGGACGTACCCTCACAATACCGCCTCCCAGCATGGTCATTCTTTTTCCTGAACGATCAAGTGCATCATGGAAACCAAAATCACCTATAGCAATATAGATCCAACCATCGATACCCATTCGGATACCATTGGTTGCATGATCTGTACCCCTGTCCTGGAGGAATTTTGGAGAGCTTATGCTCTGAATGAGTGGTTTTGAAGGACCATCGGCTACACCGTCATTATCTTTATCCTCAAAAACAACCAGATCCATACCACTGGCTTTACCAGTTTTTTTGGAAAAAATGGTATGCAAAACAAAAAGCTTGTTTCCTATAGGTAGTAATCCACGGGGATTATCCAATGTGGCAAATGTGGTGTAGTTATCTAAAATTCCATCATTGTTACAATCAATCAGCTTGATAACACTTCCCTTGCCTGGCTCTTTACCTAAAGATCCCATCATATCCACGCCAACAAATACCTCTCCTGAAGGCGCCACAGCCAGACAAGCTGGACTAGGGGTTAGATCCGGACCGGTAAAGCTGGTAATTTTCAGCTCTTCAGGCCAATTGAGCGCAGTAGCCAGAGAATCCAGACTGATCTGATCAGCCGTACCTTCCACAGCCTCGCAAGAATTTTGGTTCTCGCCACAACCAAGGAATGTCAGTATAAAAATGACGGAAAGAAGACTCCAAATAGTTTTTAACATAGAAATATAATTTTTATTAAATAGACGACCCAGACAGGCCACACCCTTATCTTTAACATTAAATTAGATAGTTATAGTACAAACGCCTTAAGTCAGCTGGCTTCGAATTTATGAATTATGTGATGAAATTAGTTTAATAACCAAAAAAAATATTGGTGATCGGAGAGGTGTAATAGTGGTAACCATCCTAAAAAGCAATCAATACAACTTTATTATGCTATCAGTATCGTTAGATATGTTTAATTAATTTGCTTTATTGGATCCATTCGACCTTGAAAGATTGTCACTACTTGATCAGCGGACTATATAATGTGGGGATAACGGTTTTATTATCCCCAACTTGTTTATAAAATGATTTGTATTATAGTTCGATATATGGAAATTTACGAGAGGCTTTTCTCATAATGGCGTTCACAACAGTGTTCGTATCACTTCCAAGCGACCTGGATAGTGTTTTGTCATATTTCCAAAGTAGCGCATCGGTTTTTCCATCTTTGATGTTGATTGAGATCTTACCGGAATTTGTGGATCCGTAAAAACCAACAAGTACACCAAGAGCTAAGGAAGCACCGTCAGACATAGGTTTATTTGTATTTAATGTCCCTGATATGATTCCATCAACTTCAAGTAGCTTCGCCAATTCATCCGAAGTATACTCATCAATGTTTTCTTCACTAATTTCATTTTTCTTGAGGATAGCATTGGTGGTTCCGACATCTTGAAATGACACGGTATATCCTTTTTGATTTTGTTTTTTTAGAAAATAAGTATGCAAAGCACTTTGAATAGCTTTACCTTCGTCCTTTTGCAATTTTTCAAATTGCTCAGGCGTTAACTTTTTCATCTGGTTGGGTCTTAGACTCACGATAGCCTTGAAAGGCAAAATAGCTAACTTTTTGTGATCCTTGGCCAAAGTACTAAACTCCGGGTTTGTATAAATGGCCTTTGTTTGTGAATAAGCACTGATTGAAAACAGGCATAGTGCAACATATAAAAATCCTTTTTTCATAATACATTGAATTTGAGGGTTTAAAATTGATTCGACCAATATCCACTAATTATCAGTAGTTTATGGTCCAATTCTCAATGATATATTACGGGATCAGTTTTTCATGAAAATGGTTCTAATCAAATGTTTATCAACTGATCAGAGTTAAAAAACGCTCCCTTTATTCCTTGTAAAGGAAAAAATGCCAATCTGAAACTCGTTGATGAATCAATTTTCTTTCAGCAAGTTTCCTTCTTAGAAGATTTTCCAATTGAGAAAGCGAAAACCTTGCCAATTGAATCTATGATCTGCTAAAGAAATCGCAAAGGATATGGTTTGTTAATGGAAAACTATTGATTTAAGTTGAGGAATTTATGACAGTTATCCGCGAGAATGGATGGGTACATCTTATAATAAACCTAAAGTCATTCCATTCTTAAAACATCCACAGGTCTACTTCTGGAAGCGTTAATAGTTTGCGAACCAATGGTGATCAATCCCAGGATCAGTAAAATCAATGTTCCAAAGAGGACGGTGCCAAAACCGAAATCTATCCGATTCGGGAAGTTTTGAAGCCATGGTTTATTTAATAGCTAAATTGATATATCATGAGTATAGTTATTGTCGACAATTTAAAAATCCAGGGCAACTTTGGGTATAGCGTCCCAAAGCTCATTTCTGGTACTTCTGGCATATTCGAGGGCCCTTTTTCCATATGCTGTGATCGTAAAATATCTTTTAGGTCTACCGGCTCTTTCCGGTGTTGCCTCGCCATCCCGGGATTCCAGGTAGCCCTTTCGCTCTAATCTTGTTAAGGCAGACTGAAGTGCCCCAACACTCACTTTTCTGGACAATCTTGTTTCAATTTCTTTTTTAATAGATACTCCGTAGGCTTCATTGTAAAGCACACCAACAGTGAGCATAACAATTTCTTCAAATTCACCTAATTGATATTTTTTCATTGTGTCAAGATTTGTAACCAGTTGGACGATGTTGTGTATAAAACTAAATTTCTGACTAGGATCACTTGTTTTGTCAGAAATTAATTCCTAAATGTAGTATTGCAAATAAACAATATTTGACAATTAATTCCTAATTGTAGTATTATTTACTTTAAGAAAGCTGAATTATAAATAAGGCGACGTAGCGAAGATTTGGGATTTCATCGAGGCTCAAAAGAGATTTCTTGAGAAATCCAATCGCCAGCATATTGAGCAGAAGGATTCCGGATATCTACTTCGGTGCAAGCTGGAAATTCCTGAATGAAATTAAGCGGATGTGGATAAAGGTTAAAACAATCGAACCAAAATCCAATATATGGTTGCGCTGCAAATGGCTCCAACAGGAAGTGTTAATAACCAGGACAGCAGTATATTTCTAACAACGCTAACGTCGGCTTTTCTGGTAGCCGTTCCAATGCCAAAAATAGAACCAACCGATACATGCGTGGTAGAGACGGGCATTCCATGAACACTGGCAGTGGTCACCAATAAACCAGTGATCAGATTGGCTGTAAATCCCTGCCCATGATTCATTGTGGTGATTTTCTTGCTCACTGTTTCACCAACTTTCCTGGCATTCAGGAGACCACCGATGGCCATTGCGATTGCCACGGCAACCATGCCCCATTTGATGTCCAACACATTAATTACAATTAAAAGACCAACGATTTTGGGTGTATCGTTCAGGCCCCTTGCAAAACTGACAATTCCAGCACTAAGGTAATGAGCATAATCTAACAACTTTTGAGCGTTTACGCCCATAAATTTCCCCTCATATCGCTCGATACAGTCTTTCTCATTGGCAATTTTGAGTGTTTTTTGTGGAGAACCCTTTAAGGCTACCGTACCATCTGCATTAGTGACTTCCGATACCGGTTTGTATTCATCCCCAATGCATATACAGGTTTCTTTTGTGACACCCAAACCGACGCGTAATCTTCTGAAAACAACATAAACAATCAGACTTACAATAGCGGCCATCAAGGGACTTACTATCAAGGGCATTAAAAAGGTGCTTCCAAGCTTGGCAAAATTGAATGCGCTTCCAACGGCGACAACGCCACTACCAAATAATGCCCCAACGAGAGAATGTGTTGTGGAAATAGGCATTCCAATTTTTGTAGCTAAAAAAACGGTTGCACCTGCACCCATGGCAATAGATACGGCAAACTCGGGGGTCATGATCAGCTCATCAGGGACAAGTCCTTTGCCGGAAAAATTTTTGACTAAGGTACTGGCCAGAAAAATAGCAGCAACAGAACCGAGAAAGGTTGTGACCGTCGCCCAGTTAATGGCGCCTTTGTAATGTGTGGTTCCACTCCCGAAAAGTGTGGCTACACCCTTGAAGTTGTCATTGGCTCCATTGCTATAAGCAAGAAAACAGGCAACAATAAAAAGAAAAACTAACAGCATAATCCCGAATATAATTTGATCAATAATTTTCCTACGTATTTGAGGAGGCATATGGGTGTTTTTTAATGTAATGCGGATGACATATAACAAGAAAAAGAGAAAGATCCCCCCAGGTTTCTTGTTTTATGGCGATCATGATAATCACTTAATATGGCCATATCTTTGATTAAGCTCCCATAGCTTGAAAGTGTTTATATTTCGTTCCCATTCCATCATTGTGATGGATTTCATTTAAAACTTTCTACTTTTAGTGTTATCAAATAGTCTAACTGATCATGATCCAATGACTGTCTGAACTTACCCAGGTATAACTGCAAGAATTATCTTAAAATGAACAGAAACTTAGCCGAATACATAAGAAGGTATATAGAGATAGATGATGACGAATTAGCAATATTCAACTCTTTTTTAAAGGAAAGAGACGTTGATAAAAAGCAATATTTATTCAGATCCGCAAGTGTTTGTAAGAGCAAATATTTTATTCTGGAGGGTTGTTTTCGTCTTTTTTATGTTGATAAAAAGGGAAATGAGCAGATCATGCATTTTGGAATTGAAAATTGGTGGATTACCGATTATGACAGTTTGCTCAATAAGACACCCTCCGAACTGAACCTCCAGGCAATTGAGGGTTCTAAAGTGCTTGAGCTCAATGGTATTGACCTAGAGGATCTGTATGATCAGTTGCCTAAAGCCGAGAGACTTTTTAGGATCATAGCGCAAAAAACATATATCGCTTCTCAAAGAAGATTACAATTTATGTTTAGTCTTTCAGGTGAAGAAATGTATGAAAAATTCAGAGATTTTAATCCTGCATTTACCCAAAGGGTCCCACAATATATGCTGGCCTCTTACCTTGGATTCACTCCGGAGTTTCTAAGTAAAATAAGAGGAAAGAAATCTTAACTTATTTCTTAATCAAGATTAATAATTTTTCATATTTCGGACGCCACCTTTACTGTCAAAACATTGACAATTTTAAACTCCGTGTTATGAAAGATATTATGTTATTGTGGACCATAGTAGTAATTAGTGCCTGCTCCCAGGACAACCAACAATTACCGGAAACAATGAACCAATCCAATCCAGGCGTTCTGGACCAAGAAATAGGGTACGATAGAAATGAATTAAATAGCAATCTGCCCACGATAGGAATTTTGATTTTTGATAGTTTTTTAACCAGTGAAGTGATAGCCCCATTGGATGTATTTGCAAAACCGACTGCTCAGGGAAAAGACTTATTCAATGTGATATTGATCGGAAAGGAAAACAAGATCTACAGGAGCGAAGAAGGATTGAATGTCTTGCCTGATATTACCACAGATCAGGCTCCCAACCTGGATGTTCTGGTCGTACCTAGTTCTTATGATCCAATAAAACAACAAGAGGATCAGGAGTTAATAAAATTTATTCAAAAACAACATAAAAATACACAATACACCGCAAGCCATTGTGCCGGAGCTTTTTTATTGGCGGAAGCGGGCATTGTGAACAACAAGAAAGTAGTTACCTATGTCACCGGCGGAGAAGCTTTACAAGAACAATACCCGGCACTTCGGGTAATGGATGATGGTGAAGTGTCGGTGATGGTTGATGGAAAAATCATTTCTTCTAACGGAGCACTAGTGAGTTATATTGCTTCATTAGATCTTCTTGAGAAGCTGACTGATTCTGATCATAGAAAATATGTTGAGGACCAATTATATCTTGATCGATTAAAAGATGACCGGTGAACAAATTCCATTATTTTTATTCAGGATAAGATGTAAATGCAATGGGAAGTGGTGCTATACACTTTGAAATAATATGCTAAAAGGCTGGATCAAATCAAAAACAACTGATCGATACCTGCGACCCCTTCGGGAGCAACTCATCTCAATGATTGAACCTGGAACTTCAATAGTTGAATTTGGCTGTGGAACCGGCGACCTTCTTTTTAGAGCTTCTTCACAAATTCAAAGAGGAAAGGGTTTCGATAGCTCCAAATCACTTATTGCATTCGCCAAAGAAAAAAAGCGAAGTAGCAGTGTTGATAATCTTGAATTCATTTGTGCTGATATCGGAAAGCACGACTTTTTGATGGAACGATTTGATTATGGTATTGCCTCACTATTCATTCATGCTTTACCAAAGGTAAACCGCAAACAGGTACTTGGAAAGCTTTCCAACATATCAGGGAAGATACTGATTGCAGATTTTATTCCGCCAGGTTCCTTTAAAGAAAGGTGTTGGCTTCATATCGATGAAATGACAACCGGACACTATCAGCATTATCTTACATATTGTCGGGAGGATGGAATGATAGGGCTGTCAAAACAATGTGGTTTAACAGTTATGGATCAAATGCATACCTTTGACCCGGTTATCAATATTTTTCTGATGCAAAAATAGGTTTCTTACAATTCCTGCAAATATTTTGAATATTTTACCGAACGTTTGGTAACTATTTTGAAAAACTTCCGTATACTTGTGGCATGAGACCTCAAAAAGTTGAAGATAAAGAATTATTGGAAGGGTTAATGTCAGTCCTTCGTGCCAAGGGCTACGATGGTTCCAGCCTCAACGATTTGGCTGCGTCTTCCGGCCTGCAAAAGGCTAGTTTGTACCATCGCTTCCCTGGTGGTAAAAAGGAGATTACTTCCGCTGTATTGGCCTATGTAGACAAATGGGTTAATAAACATATTTATGAAGTACTTTCCAACAATGCGAACGAACCATCGGCCAGATTGGAGACTGCACTGAACAATGTCAACGCACTTTATGGGAGTGGACAAGAGATTTGTATTATACGCGCCTTAACAATGGATTCGGGTATTGAGCTATTCGGGGAGCAAATAAAAGAAAGTATGTCGCATTGGATAGAGGGCTTTAAAAATTTAGGTATGGCATTTGGCTTTGATGAGCTTAAAGCCACAAATAAAGCACAGCAAGTGCTTATTCAAATTCAGGGGAGTCTGGTTGTTTCAAAAGGAATGGCCTCAGCAGAACCCTTTCAAAAAGCCCTGTTATCTATTAAAAACATGTATTTAGGAGAGTAAAAAATTTTTCACTAATAATTTACCGAACGTTCGGTAATAAATATAATTTAAATTAATATTTCAATGAGCAAAACAGCAATTGTAGTCTTAACAGATCCGGCAACAGGTACCGAAGAAGCTTTGGGCCGAGCCTTTAATGCATTGGCAGCAGCGTACGATTTCAAAAAAGCAGGAGAAGAGGTTAAAATACTCTTTCAAGGTACCGGAACAAGGTGGCCGCTTGAACTTCAACAGCCTGAACACCCTGCCCATACTTTATATCGGGAAGTGGAAGACAAAATAGAGGGTGTTTCATGTGGTTGCGCAGATGTATTTGGAGCAGATCCGGCAGGTCTTGACCTGATAACTGATAATCAAGTTCCGGGAACCACAGGTGTTCCAAGTTTTAGCAAACTTCAAAAAGACGGATACAAAGTCATAACCTTTTAGAATTAGAAACAGGTGGTGGATGTAAGCCACCTGTCATCAGACTTTGCACCACATCGAAGACAGTTTTATTTAATCTATAAGTTCTTGTAAAAACAATTTTCACAGTAAAACAACAGAAAATGGACAAACTAAAATTTAATTCAAAAATTAATTTTATTGCAATGCTGGCTTTATTGGTAAGCCAGGCGAATTATGCCCAATGGCAATCTAATGACTTTGAAAGTGGGGTGAAGCGAACTGAGGCTTTTCCCACAATGCATCGAACCGTGGAGATAGATGGAATCGATATTTTCTATCGGGAAGCAGGTTCTAAAGACGCGCCAACAATTTTACTACTTCATGGTTATCCTACTTCTTCTCACATGTTCCGCAACTTAATCAGAGACCTCTCGGGAGAATACCATCTATTGGCGCCGGACTATCCGGGTTATGGCCGCAGTGAACAACCACCAATGGCTGAGTTTGAATACACATTTGATAATATGGCCAAGATTATTGAAGGTTTCCTGGAAAAACTTGAGGTGAAAAAATACAGCCTTTATTTAATGGATTACGGAGCTCCTATTGGATACCGGATTGCAGCGAAATATCCGGAACGCGTGGAATCATTGATTGTGCAGAATGGTAATGCCTATGAGGAAGGATTGAGAGATTTTTGGGAACCCCTTAAGAAATATTGGAACGACTATTCAGTTGAAAATGGCAAGGCACTAGAAGGTTTTCATGCCTTGGAAGGACTAAAATGGCAATACACACATGGCGTTCAAAATGCTGAAACAATTAGTCCTGATAACTGGAATATTGATCTTCAACATTTAACACGGGAAGAGAATAATGAAATACAGCTGGCCATGTTTTATGATTACCGCACTAACGTAACGCATTATCCCGCATGGCAAAGTTACTTCAGGAAGTATCAGCCACCTACTTTGATCGTGTGGGGAAAAAACGATTATATTTTTCCTGCCGAGGGTGCCCATCCTTATAAAAGGGATCTTAACAACATCGATTTCCATTTGTTGAATACAGGTCACTTTGCACTTGAGGAAGAAGGAGAAGCTATTGCTAATCACATAAGGAATTTCTTGGCTAAAAATAAAGTTAGATAGAAGGGGAGGCTCGTGAGTAATATGGTTCGGGAATATGGTATGATCACTTTCATGCCGGTCCTGAACCTACTTGATGTCCTGGAATCATTTGAGATAATTAAAATACTTCAAAGTATCATGATTAAAAATTTCACTGACATAGCATTCACCGATAGCGTGAAGAAAATACAAGAGGAGCAAGGCTCTCTTAAAAGCTATGAAAAAATGGGTAAGCTTGAAATGCGTGAACTCTTCTATAGAGAAAAAGAATTCATAGAAGGCAGGGATGGTTTTTATATGTCCACAGTCAGCGAATCAGGATGGCCTTATGTGCAGTTCAGAGGTGGACCCAGGGGCTTTTTGAAGGTTTTGTCGTCCCGTCAGTTAGGTTTTGCTGATTTTCGTGGAAACAGACAGTATATTTCCACAGGGAATCTCAATGCTACTGGAAAAGCAGCATTGATCCTAATGGATTATGCAAGGAAAATGAGATTAAAAATATGGGCTGAGACAGAGATCGTTAGTCCTGAAGATAAAAGCCTTCAGGAAAAACTAGTTTTACCTGACTACAAGGCAAAAGTTGAGCGATTCATCCTTTTAAATGTACAGGCCTATGACTGGAATTGTCCACAGCATATTACTCCCCGTTTTACGATGGACGAGTTTTTAACAGGAATAAAGGAGGGTACCATACAAATAGATAGATCACTTGTTGAAAATCAATTTGGAGAAAATGACGGAGCATAAAAAGTATATGAAGCTATGTTTAAAGCTTGCAGGAGTAGCACTTCGAAATGGTGATGCTCCGGTTGGGGCGGTTATAGTTTTTGAAGATCAAATTGTTGGCGAAGGCATAGAGGCGGGTAAAAGCAGGAATGATATCACTTGCCATGCTGAGATATTGGCTATCAGAGATGCAGTTATAAAAGGTCATGCTGCAATTCTTAATAAAGCAATTCTATATACCACGCATGAGCCGTGCCTGATGTGCTCCTATGCCATTCGCCACCATAAAATTCCTCAGATTGTTTATGGATTAGCTGTGGACCATATTGGCGGACATACCTCAGACTTTCAGGTCTTAAGCACCACCAAGGTTCCGAAATGGGGAGAGGCTCCAAAGGTCGTAGGGGGGATTTGCCAGGATGAATGCAAAGAGATCTCCAATAGTTTCAATCCTAATTGATACTTTTAATATGATCGAATTACATATTTCTCCGAAAGAAACATTGCAATTGAGATTTCAAGAGAGACTGGAAGAAATGACCGTTTCGCATAAAGTTATTTTGCATGATACACTGAAAGAACCAATTTTAAAACAAGGGAAAGAACTCTACACCGGAATAGAAACAATAAATGATTTTTTAAAAGAGCTTGAAATATTCATGCAGCAGTGGTATGAATGCCGGTGCGATAAATATGAATTCGACTGATTTATTTACTTATCCCCAAACCAGCTCGAAAACGGACCACTTTATTTCTGGCAAAATGGACCAGTTGATTTGAATAGCCAATCAACATTCAAAAAGTCAAAAAACAAATCCAGTGGATGTGACCAAAGAACAACTATTGGATTATAACACTATCATTTGAATTGTCAGGAGAAAGTTGGAGCCTGATCGCTTCAAACATATAAATTATGTTGTGTTATTAATCAATAAGCTATGAAACGTAAAATAGGGATTTTAATCGTGTCAGTGATTTTTATATTGGCAGGATGCCATTCAAAAAATGAAGATCTTATCTCCGGTGAGGACATGCTGGAATTATCTTCAACAACGCAACAAAAGGGAGTTACAAACATTGAAAGAAAACTTGTCAAAGAAGGATGGATCGAATTTGAATCAAAAGACCTTTTGGAGACAAAGAAATTTCTTTCAAATGCCTTAGCCAGATACCATGGCTATGTTTCCTCAGATCGCGAACATAAATCTCAAGGAAAAATTAGTCGCGTAATAACCATAAGAGTTCCGGCAAAGGATTTTGATCATTTGCTTAATGAAGTGTCTGGTATAGCAGGTAATTTAGATAATAAAGAAATTACACTTAAAGATGTGACGGAGGAATTTATTGACATTGAGGCCAGACTCAGAACAAAAAAGGAACTGGAAAAGAGATATTTGAATCTTTTAGACCAAGCCACAAATGTCACTGAGATGTTGGAGATTGAAAGAGAGTTGAACAAGCTCAGAAGTGAAATAGAATCTGTTGAAGGAAGATTAAAATACCTGACAAACAAAGTATCCTTATCTACGCTGACTGTAACTTTCTATCAATATGTTTCCGATGACAGTGAATTTGGAAGAAGATTCAAGCATGCCTTTTCAAATGGGATAGATAATTTTATCTGGTTCTTTGTTTTTCTAGCTAATATCTGGCCTTTCGCAGTTATTGCCATTGTACTGATCGCAGGGCTAAAAATTCGCAAGAGAATAAGCAAAGACTAAGAATTTCAATAACTATTTTTATTTGTGTAACCAATCTATTAAAGTATTGATCATTTCAATTCTTCTATCAATAAAACTATGACCGGATTTTATTTTTACGACCTTAATATTCTCTAACTGATTGATCCAACTATCATTTCTGTCTGAATCTTCAATGATCAATACATCTTTCTTCTTTAATTGATCTTTGTAAGTCAAGATATTGTATTGGTCCTTTTTGTCTATTAGCTCTTGTAGAAATTTGTCAGTATCAATGTTCAGCATGAATTGCCTGTTGGTATATGTTTTATATCCTGGAATTTCCTGAATACTACTGATATCTTTGAGCCTTTCTCCATAGTTGCCGGAGGAAATGGCAATGATCCTTTTTACTTTGTCATTTATGCTACCCTGGATCAGGGCAATACCACCTCCATAACTTCTGCCAAGCAAGGTGAAAGAGTTGGTATCAATTCTCAATCTCTTGGCATTGGCAGTATCACTCAGATAATGGATCACACCATCAATGTCCTCCAGGCTATGAGAATACAAATATTCTCCCTGGTTTCCCCATGCGCCACGATAATGAAAATGTATAACATTTTTACCGGTTCGTCTGATGGATTGCGCCACATCGAAATTATTATCATTACCTGGAAATCCGTGCACCAATATCACCGTCTCTTTCGGTTCTCTTCCATTAGCTATAAATGCATAGCCGGCTACGGTATCTCTTTTTATTGTAAATATCAGTTCTTCATTGAAGGCAGGATGGTCAGGATCATTTTCAAAATCGCTAAAAGCACGGTGCTGCGCCTGTGTTTGAAAAATTGATAATTGTAGCAATAAGATAACAAGGGGCGGGAAGATTAAGGTTTTCATAGGGTTATTTTTTTGGAAACAAGACTATAGAAAAATTAGCATATTATTTTTCATTTAAAAGCTCAAAGGCTCTGTATACACTTCGATGCAATATAGTGGCGTGGGTTTCTTTGGGAAAGGGAGCATGATGAATTTTTAGGTCTTTTGATTCAATTTTTTTTAATGCTTCCAATAATTTATCAAAACCGCTTTGCATTTGCTTTCCCTCCGAACCGATGGAGAGATATACATTTTTCCAGAGGTTGGAATGCTGTTTTAAAAGATCATAGGCACTTAGTGCTAATGATTCATTGTTCCACCATAGGCTGGGACTTACAATAATATAATCATCGAAGAGAGATGGTTTTTTTAACAATATTTCAGTAGCCAGCAAGCCACCCAGGGATTGGCCTATGATTGTTTTTTGAGCAGTTCTGTAATTACCCTCCACAAAAGGTTGTACCTCTTTTTCCAGGAATTTGATAAACCTTGCCGAACCACCACTGGTTGGCAGGCCTTTAAGATCTCTTTGATCGGTTGATGGATGTGTAAAATCTCTTTTACGATCCACATTGGCAATCCCAACTACGATGGAACGTGGCATGATCTGATACATCGACATAAACTCTACCAGGCCTGTAATATGAAGGAAATCTTCTCCGACCGAGCCATCCAGTAGATAAATTACGGGGAACTTGGTCATGGAGTCCTTTTTATAACCCGTAGGCAGGTAAATATTGAGCAACCGCTTTTCACCCAATTCCTTTGAATTGATTTCATAAGTGATCCCTGAAATGAAGGGTTTACTTTTGATCGCTGTGGTATTTGTGGCTTCCTGGGCAATGGATTGTAAACTTGAAACAATAAATGCTAGCAAGATAAAAATGATCTTTTGATGTCCTTTCATATGATAATCAGTAATTGACAAAGCCTTAAGGTAGTCACCAAAACTCAATGGAAAGTCCGAGTTTACAAATTAAAATTTTCTCGGACTTATTTGTTAAAAACCACTGTTTCATTTGCAAAAATCACTGTATTTAGACACCTTTCGATTTCTGCTGATCATCTCTGCTTTAGAGAAGTATCATCGTATTATCAGAATGATTGAACTGAAAATCAAGTCAGTTTCCTTCAGATGGGACAATGAAGCATTTATCAGATCATTAAAATCAAAAAAATGAGTGCAAAAAAGAAAGCCGGCGACATTCCTCAGGATAAACTTGATCGCTACGATGAACTCATTGAAGCCCATCCGGATATAGAGAGGAAAGGTGCCAGTATGCCTTATACCTCACACAATGGTCATATGTTCACTTTTTTAGGAAAGGGTGGCTCCATAGGACTTAGACTCCCCAAAGAGGAGCGGGAAGATTTTTTGACTAAATACGAAACTGGATTGTATGAAACGCATGGTACTGTGTTGAAGGAATATGTAATAGTGCCGGCTGACTTATTGCAAAACACCGAAAAGCTCAGGAAGTATCTCGATTTGAGTTTTGAATATGTCAAAACACTAAAGCCAAAACCAAGTAAGAAGAAAAAATAAAAAAAGTAAAGGTGTACGGCAAACTTTATAGATCTTAAAAGAATTTTGAAAGCTCTTGGGTAATTCCGAATGTAATGGTGTTTTTATCTTGAGAAGTTGTATTTAATGATTTCAAACATATTATTTGTTCAACATAAACAATTTTAATCATCTCAATCAAAATAAGATTTGAAAAAGATTTTCTTACATAGAAAAAGAATAGCCCTGGTAGCCGGGACTGTTCTTATAAGCTTAGCCAGTATATTTTCCTGTACTAATGAGAAAAGGGAAGACCCCAATAAGGAAGAATGGTTATCACTTTTTAATGGGAAGAATTTAGACAAGTGGACACCAAAAATTGTTGGATATGAGGCTGGTGTGAATCACAAAAATACCTTTTTGGTGGAAGATAGTTTGTTGAAGGTTCGCTATGCAAAACAGGATACCTTTAAAAACGAGTTCGGAC
This sequence comes from Splendidivirga corallicola, assembly GCA_030442035.1. Classification (GTDB taxonomy): domain Bacteria; phylum Bacteroidota; class Bacteroidia; order Cytophagales; family Cyclobacteriaceae; genus Splendidivirga; species Splendidivirga corallicola. Next base: position 696,532 of record JAUJEA010000001.1, on the reverse strand, counting down.
ATCTTTTTTATGCCGATAAATATTCTCACTATCGTTTAAGAGCAACCTATCGTTTTGTTGGGGAACAGATGACTGGTGGACCTGGCTGGGCCTTCAGAAACAATGGATTTATGCTGCATTGCCAATCTCCGCAAAGTATGGGGCTGCATCAGGATTTCCCTATATCGCTTGAGATGCAATTATTAGGTGGCAGTGGTGTCGGAGAGCGATCAACCGGTAATCTCTGTACACCGGGGACTCATGTTATTTTAGGCGATTCGCTTTTTACACCGCATTGTGTTGGTTCTTCTTCCAAAACCTATCACGGAGATCAATGGGTTGAAGTTGAGGCTCTTGTGCTCGGAGACTCTCTGATTCAACATATTGTAGAAGGCGAAGTTGTGCTGGAATACCGGAACCCAACGATCGATGGTGGCAATGTAAGCGGTCATGGCGCTGAAATGAAAAAAGATGGAACACCTTTGAAGGAAGGTTATATTTCCATTCAATCTGAAACACATCCCATAGATTTTAAATCCATTGAAATTCTTGACTTATGCGGTTGTATGGATCCCAAAGCGAAGAATTACAAATCTTATTATGTGAAGGCTGATAATTCAAAATGTATTTATTAGCTCATGATTGTTTCTTAGCGAAAATGAGTGTCTGAGCGGGTAACATTGAGTAACTCGTTTCGGACACAGGAAGATGTTGGAAAGGAAAATCACACTCGTGAGTTAAACAATACTGAGCCAGTTTACACTATTCATCAATTTTGGCTGAATAAAGCGAATTCACTACTTTGTGAAAGATTAAAAGGTTAATATAGTACCTGACGCTTTAGAATCGTCAACAAAAATGAAAGATGAGAAACTGGCTCCAAAGGTTTAAACAGCTGAACTGGCTTAATTATTTAATCGAGCTGATTATTGTTTTTCTAGGGATAAGTATTGCATTTTATGTTAATCAAAAAGCAGCACAAAGGAAATCCTTAGAAATGGAAAAGTTTTACCTCACTAATATCATGAATGATTTGGTGGAGGATGAAAATGAAACGGATTTTATCATTCAACTTATCGATGGGGAAATTTCTGGTATTTCAAAGCTATTGGAAAAGATAGGAAATGAGGATAAAAACTTAATGGATTCCATTGTTTTTCCCACAATGAAGTTGTCCTATACTTCCAATTATCATCCTGAGGTTTCAACCTTTGAGGCGCTTATTCAGGGAGGAGAGGCTTTGAAAATTTCAAATCTTAAGTTGAGAGAGCGTCTGAGTGGCTACTATGCCTATTATGCTACCTTAGTAGATCGACACAATGATTTTAAAGAAGTGAAGAAAAACAAACTTTTTCCTTTTTTAACTCAGCACTATAATATGTCTATGAAAAAGGTTATAAATGAACAGTCCTTTCATAGTGATCAATTACAAAACATTTTATTTGAGCTCCTCAAATATGCTCATGCCAAAAAAAATTCCTATCAGAAAGTGCTACAGAATAGTAAAGATTTACAGACCATAGTGGAAGCGGAGTTAAATGCCAGAAATTAAATGAAACCTTAAAAATGACCTCCGAGAACCAGGGAATCCAAAATGGATGATCAAAAGATAATCTTTCTATTAGTTGGCCCGAAGGGAAGTGGCAAATCTTTTATCGGGCACTTATTTGAAGAACATTTTGGAATCAGGTTTATTCGGGTAGAAGACTGGGCCAAAAGGATTAAAAGGAACCGTGATGTTCATGATGACTCCTATGTCAGAGAAGTTTTCATAGCCATCGAAAAAGGAATAGTTGAAGCTATCGGTGTGTTACCTTCGCTAGTTTTTGAATCCACCGGACTCACGGGACATTTTGATCGAATGTATTCTAATCTGTGCTCAAAATTTCATGTAGTACCGGTTGCTATAACAGCTGATCCAATGATTTGTGTGCAAAGAGTGAGAACAAGGGATCAATCAATACACATTCATGTTTCGGATGAGGAAGTGAGGGATATCAATAGACTGGTAGTACAAAAAAACTTAAGATTTCCCGATTCGATTGAAAACACCAATAAAACTAAGGAAGGGTTGATAAAGGAGATTGAAAATATTATCAATAAAAATACAATGCCCGACTCCGGGCATTGAAGAAGGCTTCAATCGGCATTATGACCCCGCTAAGAAATTCTCTTTCATGAACAACTGACATCCTAACTCTAAGTTTTTGATTATTTTCGTGGTTTATATAGGTGTTCTTTGAGCATAATTGAAAAAACGGGAATCACCTCTTAAGAAGTGAAACCCAGAACTAAAACCCTTAAAAAAATGCCTCATTTTATTATAGATTGTTCCGAAAATATATTGAACCAGCAACTTCCTGAAAAAATCATGCAGCAGGTTTACGACACGGCTGATGCTACCGGCCTTTTTGCAAAGGGTGATATCAAAGTCCGCATCAATCCATTCAAGTATTTTACGGTGGGGAACAATCAGGCGGATTTTATTCATATCATTGCTTATATCATGGGAGGCAGGACTACCGATCAGAAGAAAAACCTCGCGACTGAAGTGGTTAAAAAATTAAAGACAATATTCCCTGAAGTCCCGGTTATTTCCATTGATGTCAAGGACATTGATAAAAATACCTATTGCAACCGGACAATGGTTTAACACTTGAGATCGAAAAGGAATATTTTATTTGTTCTATGGTACTTTCAAAATTTATGAAATGCTGATTGAACTGATTTTGGTTTCATTCGTACCTATTACAATCAATTAAAGATTCAGTAGCAAAAAACCAAAAAAATCCTTAGCTTATATCCTCCTAGCATTTGAATAGACCCCAATAGTATTCTTACATAAAAAGCTGCCTTTGCTTTAAGGTTATCCGTCCGATAATTAATGTAATACCAACCAAAACAGTTTGAGATATGAGATTTATCTGCAGTGTAGAAATTGATTTGCCAGTGGCTAAGGTCATTGAGTTGTTTGACAATGTCGACAACATCAAGGAATGGCAAGATGGTTTTGTCAGTTATGAACACCTGAGCGGGACACCTGGAGAGCCCGGTGCAACATCAAGACTGGTTTACCAGACCGAAGGAGGAGAAATTGAATTGATTGAAACGATAGTTGTGAAAAATTTACCGGAAGAGTTTATCGGAACATATGAGGCCAAGAGTATGGTAAATACGATGAGGAATAGCTTTACTTCCCTGGGAGAAAATAAAACAAGGTATGATACGGAAATTGAATATACTGCCTTTTACGGTTTTATTCCCAAAATGATGGCTTTTCTGATGCCGGGTCTGTTTCGAAAACAAACCCAAAAATGGCTTAATCAATTCAAAGTTTTTGCCGAAAAAGAGGCCATGAATACACAAACTGCGTGATCTCTGCGCGTACCAAGCATATGGAAAGTAATTTCAAAAAGAACTTTTAAAGATTCTTATAAGATAAACTTTTGAGTTCTAGAGATCGAATTATTCCCTGACAATCTTTGTGTTAACAGTGTGCCCGCCATAATGCATCAAACCAATAGACTTTTTTCAACAGAATACGGCCATAGATTTTACTTTTAACAAAAACATTAACTTTAAGATTGAGATTGATATGTGCTTGCAATTGAATAGTCGGATATACTTTTGAATAAACCCAAAGATCAATTGAAAGCCTATCATTCAAAACTCCTGCTTATAGGGATTTGTACATCTTAAGTGTCATTTTACTTTAAACGGACTCTAGTAACCAACTAATCAAATAGCCATGTGCCCAAAAATAAAATGGATAAGCTTTGCATTGATCTTTTTCTTTTATTGCACCGCAAGATCACAAACGCCAGCTGATAACAGCAGAATTGTAAAAGTACTTTCGTTTAATATACTTCATGGTGCCACAACTAAAGGAGACTTTAATCTTGACGTATTGGCAAAAGTGATCAAAGAAGCCGATCCTGATTTTGTGGCGCTGCAGGAAGTTGATTTTAAAACCAACCGGGCAAAAGGATATGATTTGGTCACAGAATTAGGGCTAAGGACTAAAATGGCTCCCTTGTTTGCCAGGGCCATGCCATTTGATGGAGGAGAATACGGTGAAGGAATATTGTCTAAGTGGACCTTCCTTCAAACAAGAAATGTAGCCCTCCCTTTCACTCCGGGCAACGAGCCCAGGGCCGCTGCTGAAGTAAGTGTTGTGATCGCATCCGGTGACACTATTTCGTTTATAGGAACTCATTTTGATCATTTGAAAGATGATCGTGACAGAGTAGCGCAAGCAAAAAAGGTCAACAAGGTATTTAGCCAAAACACTTATCCAAGCATTTTAGCGGGGGATCTAAATGATGTTCCGGGAAGTGAGGCAATTAATGCCCTCGAAGAAATGTGGAAAGCATCGTATGATAAAACGAACCCAAAACCAACATTTCCCTCAGACAATCCTAAGAGAAAAATAGATTATGTCATGTTCTACCCTGCTCATAGGTGGCGAGTGCTTGAAACAAAAATTATTCAGGACACTATAGCCTCTGACCACTGTGCCTATTTAGTGACTTTAGAGCTTTTGGAAGAAAACTGAAATATATTGCTGGCCAGTCCATTTCCAACTTCTTTTTTAAATAACTAATTTTATCTTCGGATAACCCGGAAAGCATTTTGCCCCCTGGTACCCTCCTGCTCTATGAAAAAAGAGATCGGTTTACAACATACTTATCTTGATCCGGCCATTGGTTCCTTCTGGTATGCTGAACAGGAACATATTGATGTTAACTCGGCGACTATTCCATTTTTGAATCATGAAGTGATTCTAAATTTCGGAGATATTTTTTCCGTTAATGATTCCAATGGATCAAACAAAGTTATCCTATCGGAGATTGGTGTAAGGCCAATGAAAACCTATGCTCACGGAAAATATAATGCTATGGGTGTCTTATTTGGTCCCGCAGGCATTTATCGGATTTTTGGGATGAGTGTAGAAGATTTTGTCAGCCTCAAATTAACACCCCGTGAAATTTTTCGAGACGGATATGAGGAGCTTCTCCAGAGACTTGATGATTCAAACTCACCAGACGCTAAACTGAAAACTTTTTGGAACTTTATTCTTAGCAATGCAGCAAAAAGAAAGGTTCCGGAGATTGTCGAAGACATTATTGAGTTTGTTTCGAAATATCACAATGAACCTGTTCAAATAGCTAAAATTTTGGATACATTAGGCACCAGCTCCAAACACCTGATTTGTACTTTTAAAAAGGTAGTCGGTGTTACTCCGAAGAAATATATCCAATTAGTTCAATTGAATAAGTCTTTGAAACAAATAAGGAAGCAACCAGACAAAAGACTTACTGAGATCGCACTTGAGAATGGATTTTATGATCAATCACATTTCATACGTGTATTTAAAAAGTTTTCAGGACTTAGTCCGAAAGAATACAGGGCCAAATGTCTAACACATGGAAAAATTCCGGATTCATTTATTAACACAATTTACTGCTAGGTAAATTTTGTCCAATTATCTGCCAACTCCAGCAGTGATATTTGCTCAAAACTAAAAATTGAACATTATGAATGGTAGAAAATTGATCGTGTACATCAGCATGAGTTTGGATGGCTATTTGGCAAGAAAAAATGATGATATTTCCTGGTTATCAATGGTTGAAAAAAAAGGAGAGGATTATGGATATAATGACTTTACAGCTTCCATTGACACATATATTGTTGGTAGGGCTACCTATGATTATATCATAAAGTTGATAGATCATTTTCCCCAGGCGAAGAAATTTGATTGTTATGTCATTACCAGAAAGGACAGAAAACCGGAAGATGGTGTGAAGTTTTACAATGGCGATCTGGAAGCTTTGATCAACAATCTAAAGAAGAAGGAGGGGAAAAATATCTATTGCGATGGAGGAGGTGAAATAGTCAGGCTTTTGATGGAGAAAAGATTGATTGATGAATTTATCATTTCCATCATTCCCATTGTACTTGGAGATGGCAAAAGATTATTCAAAGGTGGCGTGCCTGAGGATAAGTTGGAGCTTTTAAATTCAAAACAATACGATACCGGGTTGGTGCAATTGCATTATAAAAGAAAATAGAGGGATAGCAACACCCTGGCAAACTGTCTTACAAGAAGAAATCACATTTAACAATTAAGGTGTCAGACATTTTTAAATGTCTGACACCGAATCCGACTTTTGAAATTCCTTTCGATCTTTACACCGAAATCAATACTTTTGACCTTCTAAACTTGATTTCAGTTACACTTCATGATAAAATCCCTTGTTACAGGAGGCGCTGGCTTTATAGGTTGCCACGTGGTAAACCACTTGATAAAAATGGGGCACGAAGTTGTTGTGCTCGATGATCTGAGTGGAGGCTCAAAGAATAATATTAATAGTCAGGCAATTTTCATCAATGGCTCTGTAGAAGATGAGGAATTGGTGAAAGATATTTTCAATACACATAAATTCACCTATGTTTACCATCTGGCTGCTTACGCCGCCGAAGGATTGAGTCATTATGTGAGGATGCACAACTATCGGAGTAATCTCATGGGTAGTGCTAGCCTTATCAATGAATCAATAAACCATGATGTTAAGTGTTTTGTATTTACCTCTTCCATTGCAGTATATGGCACCAATACTTTGCCAATGACCGAAAGTGCTGTTCCTCAGCCCGGGGACCCCTATGGTATTTCAAAATATGCTATTGAGCTTGATCTGAAAGCTGCTTATGAGATGTTTGGTCTGAACTATGTGATTTTCAGACCTCATAATGTATATGGAGAATTTCAGAACATCGGAGACCGCTACAGAAATGTGATTGGTATTTTTATGAACCAAATATTAAACGACCGACCACTTACCATTTTTGGCGATGGAAAGCAGTCGCGTGCATTTAGCTATATAGATGACGTTGCGCCTCATATTGCTAATGCTGTCAATGTTCCGGAAGCACAGAATCAAATTTTTAATATTGGAAGCGACAAAGTCATTTCTATCAATGCGTTAGCTGAGATAGTTATTGAAGTGATGGGGGCAGAAAGTTCTATTGAATATTTGGAGGCCAGAAACGAAGTGGTTCACGCTTATTCGGATCATACCAAATTAAAGCATGTCTTTCAGATCAAAGATGAATCAGAAGCAAGTCTGAGAAAAGGCTTAGATCGGATGGCGGTGTGGGTTAAAGAACAAGGGGCCAAGGAGACTAAAATATATACAGATCTGGAGATCTCAAAAAAGATATCATCACATTGGATGAGGCACTGACCTATGAAATTAACAGAGAAAAGACCTCCGCTTGTCTCCATTGTGATGGCAGTGAAGGACACGGAACCTTATTTGCCAACTTGTTTGAACTCAATAATCGCGCAGAGTTATAGCAATTGGGAGCTCATTGCGGTAAACGATCATTCAACCGACCGCACACCGGAAATTTTAAACGAGTATGCTGAAAAAGATAATAGGATCCGTGTTTTTCATAGTGACCGCCCCAAGTTGATCCCCACATTGCAAGTTGGTTACAGGGAATGTAAAGGAACCCTTATTAACCGGATGGATTCGGATGATAAAATGCCGGCAAATAAGTTACAATTACTAGTAGATGAGTGGAAAAAATATGGTAAAGGAACCATTGTTGCAGGAGGCACACAACACTTTGTAGATGAAGGTGAAGTTGGTGACGGCTTTCTTCGCTATGAGAAATGGTTGAATCAGGTAGCCAGGCAAGGATCACATTATGAAGAGATTTATCAGGAATGTGTAATACCTTCTCATTGCTGGATCATTCACAAAGAAGATTTTGATGCAGTTGGTGCTTTTGACCCTGAAGTTTATCCGGAAGACTATGATCTTTGCTTCCGTTTTTATCGGGCAGGCCTGAGAGTAGTAGGTATTGATCATATTTTGCATTATTGGCGGGATCGTTCAAACCGCATCTCCAGAACCTGGGAAGAATACAAAGACAATCGCTATTTTGATTTAAAGATCCGTAATTTTTATGATCTTGATCGTGACAGAAACAGGCCCCTGGTGCTATGGGGTGCTGGTAAGAATGGGAAAGACATGGCGAAATTGCTTCAGACCAAGAATGATCGTTTTCATTGGGTCTGTGACAATCCGAAAAAAATTGGTAAAGAGGTATATGGAATAATAATGGAGCATTTCGAGGTCGTACCTACTTTAGACAATCCACAAATTATGATTGTTGTCACGTCGCCTGATGACAAGATCAATATCAGGGCTCAGCTTACACAATGGGGGAAAAAACCTGTTTCGGATTTCTGGTTTTTTGTTTGATCAAATACAATATCCAAAAGCAGTTTTATTAACTTGGCAAACGAACTTGTGATCAGTTTTAAGCTTCACAAATAATATGTCCTATTTAAATCAGTATAATCAAGTGAAATTACAATTTAAAGTAATCTTTTTCCTTTCTGTTTTTGCCGTTTCTTGTGGTTTGGAATCACAAACCAACACAACGGATGAAAGACCTAATATTCTGCTCATTTTAGCAGATGACCTTGGATGGTCTGACATCGGATGTTACGGAAGTGAGATAGCAACACCTAATCTGGATAAGTTAGCCCAAGATGGTCTGAGGTTCACACAATTTTATAATACCTCAAAATGTTTTCCTTCAAGAGCTATTTTATTAACAGGATTGTATGCTCAGCAAAATGGGTTTCACCGGACACATACCAATCCAATTTCAAATGGGATCACCATAGGAGAGGCCTTGAAAAGTGCAGGTTATAGAACGCTTTGGTCAGGAAAACATCATGGTATTGAAAGTCCTATTGACAAGGGATTCGACCGATATTTCGGATTGAGGGATGGTGCTTCCAATCATTTCAATCCGGGACATCAGCGTGAAGGAGAGCTTCCACCTGCTCAAAAAAGACCTGACCGGGTTTGGTTAATTGACAGTGTTACACATCAACCATATACCCCATCCAAGGATTTTTATACAACAGATGAATTCACAAAATATGCTTTGAATTGGTTGGAAGAATATAAAAATGAAAAAAATCCATTCCTTCTATATCTCGCCTATACGGCTCCTCATGATCCGTTAATGGCATGGCCGGAAGATATTGAAAAATACAAAGGGAAATATATGGAGGGTTACGAAGCTATAAGGAAGAGACGTTTTGCAAAGCAACAAAAACTTGGTCTGATCAGTCAAAAACATCAACTTTCAGAACCTGCTTATGAAGATTGGTCTGCAATGACAAAAGAACAACAAGAGGAAGAGGACTTAAAAATGGCCGTCTACGCCGCAATGATTGATCGCATGGATCAAAATATCGGGAAGATAATTCAGAAGTTAACCGACCTCAACGAATTAGATAATACATTGATCATTTTTATATCGGACAATGGAGGTTCTGCCGAAGTACCTAATGTTCCGGGAGAGGGTGAAATCGGAACACTTTCTCGTTGGAGCTCTTTGGGCAAGAGCTGGGCCAATGTAAGCAATACACCTTATAGAGAATATAAGAATTACAGCTATGAAGGAGGTATTAATTCACCGATGATCGTACATTGGCCAAACAAAATTCAAGGGGGCAAAATCGTAAACAACTATGCCGGTCATTTCCTTGATATTATGCCAACACTATTGGATATAGCCGATGTTACCTACCCTTCATCATTTAATAGTCAATCCATATTACCACTTGCCGGCCAAAGCTTCTTTAAAGCATTTGATGGTGTGGATGTTGCAAGAGAAAAACCATTATTTTGGCATTGGAGGAATGGAAAGGCAGTAAGAAAAGGCAATTGGAAAATTGTTTTGCACGGAAGTGATAAGTGGGATCTTTATAATTTAAAGGATGATCCAACGGAAATGAAAGACCTTTCAACACAACATCCGGAAATTGTTGAGGAGTTGGCTAATCTTTATCAGAATTGGGAAAATGAAAATGCACAGATAGTGGCAGGACAATGAATTCTTTACAACAATTTTAGTTGATAACCATAGCCTTAATCCAAGATAGATGAATGTCTGGACAGATTCTGATAGGAGGGTGGTACTCACAAATAATCCTTTAAAAATGATTAGAGAAGTTCATAATAACACGAGATTAACATATAATAAAATTGCAGAAAAATATCACGAGCTTTTTCAAAACGAGATGGACGAAAAGCCTTTTGATCGCGCATTTATAGACCAGTTTGTCAGTGCCTTAGATATCAATAGTACGATCTACGATATGGGTTGTGGTCCTTCAGGGCATATTATACGGTATATTGCAGATAAAGGCTTCAAAATCAAAGGGATCGATGTTTCTGAAAAATGCATTGAAATTGCTTCAGCACAAAATCCTGAGATTGATTTTAATCGTGTTGATTACCTGGATTGGGATGTAACTGCAAACTCTGTCGATGCCATTGTCTCTTTTTATTCAATTATTTATACACCAAAAAAAGAGATAGGGCAAGTACTGCAGGTTTTCAAAAAGGCACTCAAACCCAATGGAAAATTATTAATAGTCCTTAAAAAAGGGACGTTTGAGGGATATCAGGATGAGGTATTAGGTATTAAAGTCAAGTCTTACTTTGCTGAATATATGGAAGAGGAAATAAGGGAGATCCTGGAATCTGGTGGCCTGCATATTGATAGTCTTGAAACCAGAGCTCCATATGAACGTGAGATCAATAATGAAAGAATCTATATCGTTTGCAGCAGGCCATGGAATTATGATGGCAAAAGGTTCAAAGCTGTCAATAACTCGGAAAACGGAGAGGTTGGTAATGATACTACCTTCAAATACTATCAAAAGGAAAACATCATGTGGGGACATTATCAAGGTGGGAAGATAAAAAAGGGTAATTTAATAGGGACGGTTTCGAATGATGGTATCTTGAAGTTTTCTTATCAACATGTTAATCAAGAAGATGAAGTGCTTACAGGTCAATGCATTTCTACGCCTCAGATAAGCAGTTCAGGAAAAATTCAACTACATGAGCATTGGCAATGGACTTGTAGGGACCATAGCAAGGGTACTTCAATAATCGAAGAAATTTAAAAATGAAGAGTAAGATCTTTATTGTTTAAATTGCCCTTTTCTTTTTCTGGAAAATAATAACACATTTAGCATGACGCTATTAATTGGCTTTTTTCTTTTATCCATTATCTTTTCCTTCCTGTGTTCTATTTGGGAGGCGGTTTTACTCAGTGTAACCCCTTCCTATATCAAAAGGAAGGAGCAGGAAGGACATAGCTCGGGAAAGCTTTTGGCAGATTTCAAAAAGGATATTGATAAACCACTGTCCGCTATTTTAACGCTGAACACTATTGCTCATACTGTGGGTGCCATTGGTGTAGGAGCTCAGGCAGGCAAACTCTATGGAACAAACTACTTCAATCTGTTGGGCTTCGAAATTACTTACGAATCCATTGTCGCGACTATTATGACTTTGGGTATTTTATTTTTATCCGAAATTATCCCAAAAACCATTGGTGCTAACAATTGGAAAAAAATGGCTCCAATGACTGCCCGTTCTTTAAAGATCCTCATATGGCTGTTGAAGCCACTTGTTTGGCTAAGCAATCGCCTGACCAAGGTGCTGAAAAAAGATAAGAATAAAAGTATTTTCAGTAAGCAGGATTTCGCTGCCATGGCTGATGTAATCAGTGAAAGTGGTGAAATTGACCAGAAGGATCATACATTGATCAAGAATGTGCTACAGTTTGATGATCTAACGGCCAAGGATGTTATGACACCCAGAACCGTTATGGTCATGGCTGAAGAGTCTCAGACATTGCGTGAATATTATGAAAAAAGCCAGCCTATGATATTTTCGCGTATTCCAGTCTACCATGAATCCAATGATGCTGTTACCGGAGTAGTATTAAAAGATGACCTGCTTCAAAGCCTTGTTGATGGAAAATCAGACGAACCATTAAAAAGTATCAAACGAGAGGTTTCTATTGTGCACTCCTCCATGACCTTGCGTAAAGTATTTGAAGAGCTTCATGAAAAAAGAGAGCACCTGGCAGTGGTAGTGGATGAGTATGGTGGTTTGGTTGGACTGGTGACATTGGAAGATGTCATTGAAACTTTGTTTGGATTGGAAATTATGGATGAGACAGATTCCATTTCAGATCTTCAAACTTATGCCAGACAAAAATGGGAAGAACGCGCCAGGAATTTAGGCTTGATTGACTGATCAAGGTTGAAGCGATTTGACAGATAATTCTTAAGTATTAACTAAAAACTAAAAACTCAAAATTACCTTATGGAACTTGGAATCTGGAGGCAGAAGAATCTGCTTTAGGTATTTAATATCTTCTCCATGTCTAATAGTTTGATTACTGTGACTTAAATTTGTCTGTATTTAATTAAATGTCCTCTCTTATGAAAAGATTGTTACTTGTTTTATCCATTGGATTGATCCATTTTTTTAATGTAATGGATTGCCCGGCCCAAAAGAACATATTGATCTATACACATAATGGGGAAGGCTTTGTGCATGATAATATTGCAACCAGTGTCAAAGCGCTAAAAAAACTTGGTAAAAAAAATGGGTATACCATGACATCCAGTGATGATCCTGCTGTATTTACCAAAGAAAACATTAAACAATTCGATTGTATCATATTTTCCAATACCAACAATGAGGCTTTTGATACTGAGGCCCAAAAAGAGGTTTTTGTAGACTACATACACAATGGTGGAGGTTTTGTAGGCATTCACTCAGCTGCTGGTTCGGAACGTCAGTGGCCCTGGTTTTGGGCCATGTTGGGCGGCAAGTTTGTCAGACATCCGAAGCTGCAACCTTTTACGATTAAAGTAGTTGACCAGGATCATCCGGCCACCTCATTCCTGGGTGATAAATGGGAATGGGAGGACGAATGTTACTATCTCAACGAGCTGAATCCTGACATACATATTTTATTGGCTGCCGACTTGAGATCTGTCGAGGATGATAAAAGCGACTTATATGTGAATAATGCATTCGGACACTATACGCCCATTGCATGGTGCCACACCTTTGAAGGAGGACGGCAATTTTATACGGCCCTAGGACATAAGTCAGCTTACTATAAACATCCTGTTTTTCTTAAACATTTGTTAGGAGGTATAAAGTGGGTATTGCAAGAAGAATAAAAAAACGTTGTAGTAGTTCGTTCTTTGTTCTTCGATTGATTCACAAATGCCAGGCCCATGTTTATACAAAGAAGTTTTTTGAATCCGTATTATTTCCTGATACTGACCCTTTCAATCATTGATACGGGACTTCAAGCGCAGGATGTATTTTTTACTACTGGCTTTAAGGTTTCAGAGGTGAGTGATCAAGAAGCCATCATATGGACCAGGCTCTGTGCACAAAAGGAGCCTAATGGTATTCGGCACGATAGAAAGGAGAAGGTATTTCGACATCCAATTAATTTCGATGAAAATCAGCCTGTAGAACAAATGGATGGCGCAGTTAAAGGTATTGAGGGTTACGTGAGAGCTATTCTTCAGCACGGTAGCAAAAAAAGAATATCCCGATGGGTTAGGGCATTGAAGGAGAATGATTTTACCGTTCAAATTCCTTTTAAAAAACTGAAAGCTAATACAAATTACCAACTTATTCTTGAAGCAAAATTGACTTCGGACGGATCTGTTGTTTCAACATCAGGATCATTTCGTACAGCCCCAGGGAAAAAATCAGCTGCTCCGGTCCATTTCACCACATCTACCTGTCAGTATTTTTGGAGTTATGATGATAAAGAGAGAGGATTTAAAACCTATGACCAGATGGATAGTATTCATCCGGATTTTTTTGTTCAGACCGGTGATTATGTTTATTATGATAAACCAGGCCCTCTGGCTAAAACACCGGAAGCGGCGAGACATAAGTGGCATGCGATGGATTCACGTTTATCGTTGAAGGACTTCTATAAGAGAACACCCATTTATATGGTGAAGGACGATCATGATCTTTTGTCGAATGATGTACATCCTAAATCGAAGAATTATGGAGATCTGTCCTTTGATAATGACTTAAAGATCTGGAGAGAAAATGCAGCGATCAAAGATAAACCTTACCGTACCTTTCGGTGGGGGAAAGATTTGCAAATTTGGTTAGTAGAAGGCAGGGAGTACAGAGATGCCGGTTTGCCTGACAATGGTGACTCGCAATCTATATTAGGAGCTAAGCAAATTGCGTGGCTTAAAAGCACCATTAAAGCATCAGATGCTACTTTCAAAGTATTGCTTTCAGCAACCCCGATTGTTGGGCCGGATAGAAAAAATAAAAAGGACAATCACGCCAATAAAACTTTTGAGGCAGAAGGGACCTGGTTAAGGGAATATCTGTCTAAAGAGCAAAACCTCTTCGTGATCTGCGGCGATAGGCATTGGCAATATGTATCACAGGACGATGAGACCGGCTTGATGGAATTTGGTTCGGGACCGGTCAGTGATGCTCATGTGCAGGGATGGAAACCCAATGACAAAAGACCGGAACATAAATATTTGGGATTGATCGGAGGTTTTTTGGGTGTTAAAGTTTTTAGAAAAAGCAAACGACCCACCATAGCGTTCACACATTATGATGTGAATGGTCAAGTTGCACATCAGGAAATATTTTACCAATAGACAAAGACAGCATTTGCTAAATCGTTGGTGGTTTATCCGGCTTCCATGAAATATTAACCTGGTTCAATTTTTCATATCTTTACTTAGTAACCTACAGAATTTGTTTAAAGCGCTATGAAAAAGTTTATTTTAATTCCGTCCTTTTTAATTATTGCAAGTATTACCTCAAGAGCCCAGGACAGCAATGCACAATACCTGGATAACGTAAAAACCATTGATAAGACGATTGAAACTTTATATGCTGTTATATCAGGTGAAGCGGGAGAAAAGCGGGATTGGGAACTGTTTAAGTTTTTATTTACACCCGATGCCAAACTGATCCCTTCCGGAAAAAATGCTGAAGGAATGGTAAAACATCGGTATATGTCTACGCAGGATTATATTGATTCGTCAGGAAAATGGTTAGAGGAAAATGGTTTCTTTGAAAAAGAGATTCACAGGAAAGTGGACAGTTTCGGAAGTATGACACATATTTTTAGCACCTATGAATCTTTTCGAAGTGAAAAAGACAAAGAACCATTTACGAGAGGTATCAATAGCATCCAACTTTTAAATGACGGTAACAGATGGTGGATTGTCAATATTTATTGGACCGGGGAAACAGAAGAAAATCCAATTCCTGAAAAGTACCTACCTAATTGAACCGATCCTCCGCTCTTCATAATTTGACTTATCTCTACCCAAGATTAAAGGTTTCTTTAATTGATTTGGACGACAATAACTTTTTGATCGCTTTTAAAGCTTCCGGGCTTTCCAGGTAGGGATGATCAAGGAATAGCTGTTGGTATGCATTGAGAACCTTCGAGCTATAAGTATCGGTTTTCTTTTCAACAACTTTTTCAATGGTTGAGATAGTATTTTTCTGAAAGTGCAAACTTTTGGGATCAACATATCCCATTTTAATGAAGCCGGCAGTTTTTCTGGCACACCTGCATGGATTCTTTTTGTTGACCAGACCACACTTATCATCCATGAAATTGTATAATTGTGTTCTTGCCCGGTGCAATTTTGTTCTGAAATTAACTTTGGTCATTTCCATTACTTCACTTCCCAGGGTATCGGAAAATTTAAAAAGTTCTCCCAATATATAAATGAGACGTTGCTCGCGATCCAGACATAAAAGCATTCCTTTCATACAACTCAATTTAGCTTCTTTGACAAGTAATTTTTCTTCTACCTCATAGGCATAGTCCGACAAGGATTCATCTTTAAGATTATCCAAACCCTGGCCAAACACATCGAAGGTAAGCGTGCCGGATTCGTGTTTGCCCCTTTTCATATTGAGAAAGTGATTTTTGGTGATCTTATAGACCCAGGTTCTGAAAAGGCTCTTTCTGTTGAATGTTCCTAATTTCGTCACAACCTTAACCAGAACATCTTGAGTAATGTCTGCAGCTTCATCCGGATCCCCAATGAAATTAAGTGCTACGTTAAAGATCCATGTTTGGTGCTTTTTAATAAGATCTTCCAATGCTGTTTTATTTCCTGCCAATGATTTTTCAATCAATACATCATCAGCTTCCTTTATATCCGAGGTATTGAATATTTGATCCATATTGATACAAGTTAAATAGAACTGTAGAATTTGTATTCCTTTGTTTGGTGTTAATTTAATTGAACGGTTTAGGTCTCTGACATTTTTTGAAATGCCAGACACCTTGGTTACCATGAACTACTTATTTTCCAGAATTTGCTTTAGTAATTGTAACTCCTCAGCTAACTGAAGTTTTTGTGCTTCCAGTGTTCCTTCCAGCTCCTCCAACGGAACAGGCGGTGCCATTAGAACAAAAGTGAAAATGGCTGATTTTCCATTATTATTGGGTGTTACCCTCGAATAAGCCTCACCTATGCTGCCGTCGGGCATGGTCATAACCGTATCAATCACACCATAGGTTTTTGAGGTGTTCAAGGTCATTTTAATGTTTAGTTCACCATTTGGGGTGACCAGCACAGCGGAATGTTCATCAGCCTTTGTGAAAGCTTTAGCCCATTTGGGTATGTTACGAGGTTCTGCTACAAAGTCAAATACTAATTCCGGATCTGCATTGATTTCAATGTTTTGTACATCAAAATTTTTAATTAATTGTGTTTCCATTTTACATTATTTTTTTGTTTGATTTTTAGACACATTGAAAAATGGAGTGTTGCAGTTTCAAAACATTTAATCTGATTGATTGGAGATAAAGTTTGTTTTTAGTGTAAAAAAGAGGAACAAGTATTATGACAAACTCATTTTTTGGCTTCGGAGAACTTACTACATTAAGGCTTTGATTTGTTTAAAAGAGGGGATATTGTTTCGTTGTGGTTGATTGATGTGTTTGTTCCTTTTCCAGTCGATGAAAACGAACCCAAAAATCTCGTCAAAATAAAGTTCCTTCCCACTTCCCCATCGCATACTTCACTATTTTGACAAGCTGGCCCTCTTGGGTGGGCCAAAGATCTCATGGTATTCGAATAATGTTTAAACTCAAATCTTATCTTTGAATTCAGCGTGAAATAAGCTAATTGGCTTTTACCTCTTAATATTGAAGTGTATCTTTTAAGTATTTAAACTTTGATTAGAACTAACAACAGCGTTTGAACAATGAAAAATTCACGTCCGCTTAAACTCAGACGGACCTCAAAACTATTTAAGTTTCAGGATTGGTAAATTACATTGATTATCATTGATAATGTTTAGCTCTCAGGTATCAGTCATTTTATGGTTTTGCAACCCTACTACAAATTGAGATAAGGGATGTTAATTTTGAGTTATGAATTATGAATAAATTACGAATGTCGAATTATGAATTACGATGAGCTTAAACTTCAACACCTAATTACATCAACACATCAACACAATTTCAGGGTACCAATGTCAGACACCTTGATGGTGTCAGTACATCTCGTTTGATCGAAGTGACTGTTGAATTCCAAATGAATTACGAATGACAAATTACCATTGCAACGAAACTTTAACACTTCAACACCTCAGATCAGTTATATGATAGTTCTTAGATTTCAGTTTTTTGGCTTTTTCGTTTGTTAAAAACCCAACTAATTACTGAAACCTGAAACCTGATACCTAAAAGCTTATTACATAGCTATTAACTTAAGAGTATGATATACATTATAAAATATGGAATTGATATCCGAAAGATTAGTCTATACGAAAGTCTCAGAAGCTGAATTTGACAACTACATGAGCTGGTATACCAGTGACGAGGTCATGAAGCATATAACCGGCAAAGGACTAACTTATGAAGAAGGAAGAGCCAGGTTTGAAAGGACCCTCAGAATCAATCAAGCTTATTCTGATATCGGTTTCTATGCTGTAAAAAAGAAAGATGATGATACTTTTGTTGGTATAGCAAAACTGACACGATATAAGGACAAACAAGCTGAAGTAGGATACGGATCCTTACCTGCTTTCTGGGGACAAGGCTATGCAACTGAGATGCTCTGTTGTTTAGTGAACTATGCCAAAACAATGCCCTGGATCAAAGAGCTGATCGGTATTGTTGATCCTGATAATCAAGGCTCTGTAAAAGTCCTGACTAACCATGGTTTTAAATTGTATGAAAAGAATATTTTGGATGGAAAACCGGCAGCTTATTACAGGCTGAAGTTATGAATTAATACGATTTAGTTCAGACTGACAAGGCAAATGGAGAATCGTGCCTGTCTTACTTCCTTTTGAGTCTCTTACCTCGGTCTGTCACAGTGAATGGTATCGAATCATAATCCAAAGCAAATACAGTAATTTGAAAAGACCTTAAACCCCATTCATATGATGTCATCGGAAACAAAATTGATCCTGGACGGATTGACCAGCACTTTTTTTCGTGTATTTAATAATGGAAGTGGGCGCAAGGTAAATTTGGATCCTTTAAAAGAACTATTCATTACGGAAGGGATCATCATCAAGAACTGTGGCACTACTCCTGAAATCTATACCCTCCGGCAGTTTATCGAACCTCGAGAAAAATTATTAAATGATGGCTCTTTGACCGATTTCAAAGAGGAGGAGCTATTTGAAAGGACAGAAATATTTGGCAATATAGCTCATCGGTTTAGTTTATATCAAAAATCCGGACTAATGCATGGAGTGGCTTTCAAAACCAAAGGAATGAAAACAATTCAATTCATAAAATCCCGATATGGCTGGAAGATAAGCTCCTTAGCATGGGATGATGAGAGAGAAGGATTAATTATTCCTAATGAGTATATTCAAGTTGATAATTAAAAATAAACATTGAATAAATTGTTGTCATTGTTTGGCTTGGCATTGGGTGGGTATTATGAAGTCGAAAAATAATATTGATATTAAGAAGATCGATCCCCAGGATAAACCCCTCATGGAACTTATTGCCAGCTGGTATTATAAAGAATGGTCGATACCTATTGATAACACCTTGAAAAGCCTAAATGAATTCAAGAAACAAGGGTTTCCATTTCAATTAGTAATCAAAGAAAATAATATCCCAGTAGCTACCGCTACCGGGGGCTTATATCGGAAAGTTGGTTTGCATCATGTCTTTCCTCAATATCAAAAATATGGACCCTGGATTGCACTGCTTTATACTATTCCTGAAAAGAGAGGACAAGGCCTGGGAGCCGTTTTGTGTAAAAGCATTGAGGAAATGGCTTTGGAACTTGAATTTAAAAAAATATATTTATATACTTTCACCGCAGAAAGACTCTATCTGCGATTAAACTGGCAACCCATTAAAAGAATTGTATACCGTGCACATGACACCGTCATCATGAAAAAGGAACTTGCTGCCATTTCTTCGGGTTGATTGAAAACATCAAATTTAAAGCCACATTTTATGAACTACGAGCTATCAGGAAACAAAGTGAAATTTACCAAAACAATTGCGCCTGAAATTGATAATATCATGACTTTTGAGAGAATAAATGCAGCATTTGTACATGGTTATACTAAAGCCAGACACCTTGAACTTTTGGGAACCAGCGATTGCTTACATCTTTCTATAAGACGTATTGATAATGATCATTTGATCGGACATATGATCGTTTTTGGCTTGGATAGCAACCATGACTCACTTGAATTCAGAAGGATTACCATTTCAGAAAAAGGTCAGGGATACGGCAGAGATGCCATAAGATTGTTGAAAAGGCTTTGTTTTGAACAATTGAAATTTCATAGATTGTGGTTCGATGTTTTTGATGATAACACCCGGGCCATCGGATTGTATGAGTCTGAGGGGTTTGTAAAAGAAGGAGTCCTGAGAGAATGCATCAAAACCCACGACGGTTTTCGCTCACTCAGAGTATACTCCATGCTTAAAAATGAATATACCGAACATGCTTAGAGAAATAGATAATTTTTATGAACAAAAGGAAGAACCGGTAAAGGGTTGTTTGTTGGCTTTACGCACTTTTATTCTCAACTATCATGAGGAAATCACCGAAACCTGGAAATATCGCATGCCGATCTTTTGTTATAAAGGAAAAATGTTCTGCTACCTATGGATACATAAAAAAAATCAACAACCCTATGTAGGCATTGTAGAGGGAAGATATATAGAGCATCCTTTACTTATACAGGAAAAACGTTCGCGTATGAAAATTATGTTCATAGATCCCTCGGAAGACCTTCCACTTGAAACCATTGATGAGATTTTTAAAATGGCCATGAAATACTATAAATGATCTTGGCTTTATGACTCAGGATGCTAGCCCTGAGAGGTTCCAAGAACTTTTGGAACATCTTGTTTTCTATCAACGTTTTTCCAATATCCACCATTATGGGTTGAAAAATTACCATTTTTGGATTGATCATAATACCTTTGATTTTAAATGATGGATATTAAGAAAAATGTTGACCTGACAATACATTACAATGCTTTCCCGGAAGCCGGAAATACCAATGGATTGTTCAGATCGAACTTTGATAATACCTATGCTATTGTTTGGCTCAAAGAAGGGAGGGGAAGATATTCAATTGATTTTAAAGAATATGAGTTCAAGCCAAATACGATTATCCTGATCTCAAAGGATCAAAATACGACCTTTGAGTTTTTTGATGAAAACAGCCAATATGTGGTCATCACCTTTTCGCAAGACCTGGTCAGTGCATCAGATGATGATATTCGACAATTATTGTCATTTTGCATTAGGGAACATTTTGAAGGAAAGCAAATATTATCGCTAAATGCATATGATACGGAATACCTGGAAATGATTATGAACCAGTTATTTAAGATTTATAGTACCTGGAACGATCAATTCAAACACCCGTCAATTTTTCACCTTTTACAATTATTTTTGGTTTATTGTAATAAGTTGAAAACACAGCAAGAACAAGCTACTTCAGGCGATTATATTGGAGTTGTTGCGGATTTTACCTCATTGCTTGAGCAAAATTTTAAAAAGACCCATAAAGTCAGTGATTATACGGATAACCTTAACCTTACGTATAATTCTCTTTCCCGGTATACAACCAATTATTGCAGTAAAACGCCAAAAGAAATCATTGTTGAAAGGGTTATACTTGAAGCAAAGAGATTGTTATCCGGAACAAAGCTGCCTATCAAAAAAATAGCTTATCAGTTGGGCTTTGATGAACCCACCAACCTGGTCAAGTATTTCAAAAAAAATACCGGAACCACACCAACAGAATTTCGCACGAAAAATTAATTTTTACCATTCTTTGAGTAAAATTTACCTTTCCTGTTCAAACAGCCAGGAGCACCTTTGTGGTATAACTAATAACAATAAAATTATGCCATACATTAATATTCAAATTACAGACGAAGGAGTAAGTCAGGAGCAGAAAGTACAACTGATCCGTGGAGCTACTCAACTGATGGTGGATGTTCTCGACAAAGATCCTCAGACCACCTTTGTAGTAATCGAAGAAGTCAATACGGACAATTGGGGTGTTGCAGGAGAGAGTGTCACAACCCGAAGAAAAAAACAAGTTCAACAATAAATATTTTGATAAAAATGAAAGCAAAAACTGTAATCATAACAGGTGCCTCTACCGGTATAGGGAGAGCCATCGCTAAATTGTTTCTCGATAGAGGTAACAATGTTATTATGAATTCTGCGAGTGAGGAGAATCTGGAGAAGACATACAAGGAGTTTGGTTCTCCCTCCAATGCGATCACAGTAGCCGGAGATGTGAGCAACAGGAAAGTAGGAGAGAAATTAGTCCGTACGGCCATTGATAATTTTGGATCAATCGACATACTGATTAATAATGCCGGTGTTTTTCAACCTAAGCCCTTTCTCGATGTTCAGGAAGATGAATTGGATAGATTCATTAGTATCAACCTGAAAGGAACCTATTTTACATCTCAAGCGGCCATAAAAAGAATGCTTGAGCAAAATGGTGGTTCCATTGTCAACATTGGTACGGTACTGGTTGATCATGCCATTGCCGGCTTTCCAGCCTCGGCCCCTATAGTTAGCAAGGGAGGTATTCATGCCTTAACACAGCAATTGGCAGCCGAATTTGGTAAAGACAATATCCGCGTAAACACAATAGCTCCGGGTATTATCAGAAGTCCACTACAGGGCAAGATTGGAGTTGAAGATGCAGATGGCCTTGCCGGACTTCATTTACTCAACCGGATCGGTGAGCCGGAGGACATTGCCGAGACTGCCTATTATTTGGCTACCAGTAATTTTCTCACCGGAGAAACCATCAATGTTGACGGCGGTCATGTAGCCGGTCATCAATTTGGTTAAATCCTAATCTAAAAAGTTCTAATCTATCATTGATATAAATATTATGTACGAAGAAAGTTCAAAGGAAATAAAGGAAGTATTAAATCTTTATTTTAAAGGTATTTATGAAGGGGACCTTAATAAACTTAAACGTGTATTCGATCCCAACACCCTTTTATTCGGAGACATAAAGGGTCAGCTATACTTCAAAAATTTGCCTGATTATCTTGAAGGTGTAAAAGATAGAGAGAGCCCAAGTGAATTGGGAGAGGCATTCCGGATGAAAATCATTTCAATAGAGATATCTGGTAATATAGCCTCTGCCAAACTGCATGTACCTATGTTTGAGTACAATTACTATGATTACCTCGGACTCATGAAAAAAGATGGGCGTTGGGTCATAGTTAATAAACTATTTGCACATCAGGACCTTTAACCTTTAAGGCAAATTTTTTAGTCATAAAGTTGTAAACAATCATTGGCGGAGATTCATTCTTCGCCAATTCCTTTGAAATTGAAAGGTTATAAGATCTTATTGAATCGATCTTCTGCAAAATGCACCAAATCGCGTGCTTGGAAAAGCATCGATTCAGCTTCACCAATCGATCCTTTTTTCACAGCCCCGGTTGCCATGAATTCCGCACCAACAGTAGGAAACAGCCTGCCATTATCATTAGCCATATCATCAACCTCTTTCCAAATCCGCTGTCCGTTCTCCATTATTGGAAAACGGTTCTTTTGTGTGCGCCGCTTTTCCGAACGTGATTCAGCATAATGAAGCATAGTACACCGATTAAATCCTACACCCAAAAGCAATACCCAACTATCGAGATCATACAATTTCTCAAATGGAGTCCCTGCTCCTTCACAAAATGTCATCGGATGTTCGGCAGTAATTTTCTGTGCTAAAGGTCCCCTGGCACAAACAGATCCTATTGGATGATTGCTTCGCAGCGAACCCGGCCAGGTCCTGAAGCATTCTGCAATAGCACCCATTTGAGTAGGTGTAATCTCCGGGTCGAAAACAGGTAGATTATCTCTTACCTCAGCCAACCATTTATCGGGAATGACAACATCTTTCCAGACTGCCGGATCTTCACATTGTGGTGTGGCTGCAGGCATAACTAAAGTACCTTTATCCGAAACAACATTAAGCAAAGCATCCACTACGGTACACGCACCTCCAACCACCCACCCAATCGAACTTAAAGAAGAATGGACCATCAGCGTCATATTTGAATTTAGCCCCAGCGCCAGAAAATCCTCTTTTAAAGACCTGTTGGTTTGGGGCGGTCCTGAGATCATACTTTGTGCCATTTGATTTTTTGATCTAATGAATGCAAGCCTCACAATAATAGATATTTTGCTTTATTAGATCAAAATAATATTTGGTATTGAGCAAAGTCATTTTATTGATAAGATCAATACCATAGCTTTGAATATGTCTTGAAAGATAAAAGGTGAACATTACCTGGGAGACACTAATAACCGAAATTTTAAATCTATTATTATGAACTATTATTTTAACACAACAATAAATGATCTGGGCTTCGAGGAGGCGATAGATCGCGTTACAGCAGCGTTAAAAGAGGAAGGTTTTGGTATCCTGACCGAAATAGATGTGAAAGAGACATTTAAAAAGAAACTGGACGTAGATTTTAAAAAGTATAAAATACTGGGAGCCTGTAATCCAAATTTTGCTTATGAAGCCTTGAAAGCTGAAGATAAAATAGGTGTGTTCCTTCCTTGCAATGTTGTGGTGGAGGAACAGGAAAACGGGGCAATTGAGATTTCCATTGTTGATCCCGTTGCCTCTATGACCTCGGTTGAAAATACTCAATTAGGAGAGTTGGCCTCTGAAGTAAGAGAAAAATTAATAAGCGTGGTGGAAAACTTGAATTAGAAAGGGAAATCTAATTTTGAATTTTGAGTTATGAATTTTGAATGAATTACGAATGTCAAATTATGAATTACGATGAGTGTGACTTCAACACTTAAATACATCAACACTTCAACACAATTTCAGGGTACCGATGTCAGACACCTTGATGGTGTCAGTACATCTTGTTTGATCGAAGTGACCGTTGAATTCTAAATGAATTTCGAATGACAAATTAAGATCGCAACGAAACGTTAACACTTCAACACCTCAGATCTTTATATGATAGTGTTCAGGATCATGCTGGAATTGCTGCTCACCATCTAAGTAAAAGCAAAGCCAAGAGAAAGAACATTTAAACAAATAAAGTTTGATTTAAAGAAGTCTTTCGTTCCTAAAATTAATCAAGTAATTTAGAACCTATGAATCTTGAGTTTCATCCTGTAGATCAAGCTAGGTGGAAAGATTTTGAGCAATTATTTGAGTCCAAAGGAGGACCGCATTATTGCTGGTGTATGGTGTGGAGAAAAAGTAAAAAATTGGAGAGCATCTCTGATAAATCATCAAAAAAAGCAGCAATTAAGGATTTTACAGATAATGATATTCCTATTGGTATACTTGCCTACCTCGATGGAGAACCTATTGCCTGGTGTTCCATTGCTCCGAGAGAAACCCATAAAAAATTAAGTGGTGATGAAACCAAGGATGGTGTATGGTCATTAACATGCTTTTTTATCAAAAGAGCACACCGGAATCAAGGATTGACTTACAAGCTGCTACAGGAAGCTATCAAATTTGCCCGAATGAATGGCGCAAAATATGTAGAGGCCTATCCCGTTGCACCTGATTCACCATCCTATCGATTCATGGGGATCAAACCAACTTTCGAAAAAGCTGAATTTGAATTTGTGAAAAAGGTTGGTTCCAGGAGAAATGTTATGATCCTGGAACTAATTTGATATATTAACTAATTAAGAATAACTTTTATCTAATTCATTTTATCTCCTTGCTCTTTTTCAATTCTCACTTGCTGTTCTTCTTCTATCCGATAAAAAGATGCCGGATCCTTCTGGTTATTATATTGTGTTGCTATCCAGGCTTGTGAACGGGCGATATTGGAAATCCTTACCTCGTCAATAATTCCATCGAAGGGAAATTTGCTGGGATCACTATTTACCTGTGTCCCAATGTTAAGTCCTGCACTTGTGTTTCTGGCAGATAGCCGGTTTACTTTGCTGCCGTAATCATAACCATTCACATAAAGTTGCAATTTGGATTGATCCCAGGTAAAAGCGATGTGGTACCATTCCTCCGCTTTCAGATCAATCTCCGACCGTTCATAACTGTAAGTGCCGGATTCATCCCGCAATCCGAATATTATTTTTTGATTATCTCCATTACCCCAGAACTGGATAAAATAGGAATCATCACTGAAATCATCACTTTCACCTTTATAAATAACGCCTGCCCAATCCTGGAAAGTTTTCACATAGATCCAGGCTTCTACAGTGCCGGACTCGTGGAGATCGATAGAGCTGTTATCTTCAATATGAACAACAGAACCTATCTCATCTTTGATACCCATAAAGTTTAGTGCACCTGCTACCAAACCATCACTGCTTTGCGTAGTGTTTTGGTCGGAGCCATCATTACCATGAGCTGTGGCATCCATGAAATTATTTTCTAAATGCCATACACCTCCATAATTATTATCCCAAACACCATCGCCAGAGGTATTGCTTGTAATAGAGGAACTACCATAGTACATGGAAATAGTGGTCATTTCATCAGTAGATAATTTTGGAACCTTCACCCAAGCAATATACCGGCCGGTTGAAGGATCATATTTTTCCACCTGATGCCATAGGATATTTCCGGAGTAATCTGAGAAAATAACATCGTAACCATGATCATTTTCCAGTTGCCCTCC
This sequence comes from Splendidivirga corallicola, assembly GCA_030442035.1. GTDB lineage: Bacteria > Bacteroidota > Bacteroidia > Cytophagales > Cyclobacteriaceae > Splendidivirga > Splendidivirga corallicola. Next base: position 670,492 of record JAUJEA010000001.1, on the reverse strand, counting down.
GTACATTCTAGATTTCAAATATTCTTCTTCAAGCGAGATCATGACTGGGAAATCCATTAAGTCTGTATTTCCTTTAACTTTAGTTTGATCAATGATTATGTTCTTTTTCCAGTTAAAATTCGCAATATTGAAACTACGGCTCCTCGCAGAAGCATCGTCCCAATTGCCAAGATTTCCATAAAAAAAGATCGCAGCGGCAACCATTCCTACCAAAGCGCCTCCTGCTGCATATTTCAAAACAGTGCCTAGCGCTGTTTTGTTACTCGTTCTTGGATTTAAGCCTGGACCTAATTTCATTTTATTTCACATTTGAATTATAAAGTATGTGTTTTCATCATTGAGGGTTTTAACTTACCCTTTCCATCATTATGAAAAAATAATGTTGGATTGATGTTTTATTCCGCTGGAATGGTTTGTTCTCTGAATTTATCTACATACCATTTCACGGTTTTTATAAGAGCATTTTCAAACTTTTGCTCTGCACGCCAGCCTAGTTCTCTTTCGATTTTGCTGGAATCAATTGCATATCTTCTGTCATGGCCGGGCCTGTCTTTTACAAAAGCGATGAGGTTTCGATATGACTTTCCACTTTCCATTGGGTAAAGGCCGTCCAAAATATTACAGATCAGAGTGGCAATGTAAATGTTGGATTTCTCACAATTTCCACCAATATTATAGGTTTCACCTGCTACCCCGATCTGAAAAGCTGTGTCTATTCCTTTGCAATGATCCGTTACATATAACCAATCCCGAATATTTTTTCCATCACCATAGATAGGAATTTCTTCACGTGCCAATGCCTTTCGGATGATGGTAGGTATTAATTTTTCAAAGTGTTGCCCCGGACCATAATTATTCGAACAATTAGTAGTGACTACATTCATTCCGTAAGTCTTGTAAAAGCTTCTAACAATAAGATCGCTTGAGGCCTTGCTTGCGCTATACGGACTATTCGGAGCAAATGGAGTCTCTTCCGTGAAATATCCAGTCTGTCCCAATGAGCCATATACCTCATCAGTTGAAATATGAAGGAAACGGTTGTTTTCACAGCCTTTCTTAAATTCAAAAGGAGCAGTCATCCAGTGAACCTTAGCTACATCCAATAAATTGAAAGTACCGTTGATATTTGTTCTGATGAAACATTCCGGATCTTCAATGGAATTATCAACATGCGATTCAGCGGCAAAGTGAATAACAGCACTTGGTTCAAATCGCTGGAAAAGTTCTTCAATTAACTTTCTATCGCAGATATCTCCTTTAATGAATTCATGATTAGCTCGGCCGGAAACATCCTCAAGATTCTCAAGACTGCCCGCATAGGTCAATTTGTCCAGGTTAATGATTTTGCAATCATCATATTCATTAAGAAAATAACTGATAAAATTGGAACCTATGAAACCTGCTCCACCGGTAACTAATATGTTTTTTTCCATGTTTTTTTTGTTAATGATCCTAATGTCTCTTTCAGACTGGTTTTCCAGTCCGGAATATCCAGCGCAAGCTCTCTTTGAACTTTGCTCTTGTCCAGAACACTGTAAAAAGGCCTTTTGGCCAGCATCGGATAATCCTTAGTAGGTATTGGTTGGACATTACACTTCATGTCCAGGTAGGTTATTATTTCCTTTGCAAAATCGAACCAACTGGCAATACCCATGTTGGAATAATGATAAATACCTGGTGCCGGTACTTGATAACTATCTCTTTTTAGCGAGATTAATTTTATAATAGCCTTGGCCAAATCATGGACTGAGGTAGGTGTACCCATCTGGTCAGCGACCACCTTGAGTTCTTTTTTAGTAGAACCAAGATTAAGAATGGTTTTTAAGAAATTGTGACCGTAATTGGAGTACAACCATGATGTTCTGAAAATATAGGTGTCTTTGCAATGCTCAAGACAGGCTTCTTCACCTTTTAATTTGGAGTCTCCATAAACCGATAACGGCTTGGCCGGATCAATTTCTTTGTAAGGTGTTTGTGTTTTTCCATCGAAGACATAGTCTGTTGAGATATGGATCAATGTTGATCCGAACTCTCTGCAGAGTTTTGCTAAATGGGATGGCCCCAGATTGTTTATGAGATAGGCACGGTTGTTATGGATTTCAGCATCATCAACTTTTGTATATGCTGCACAGTTGATGACAATGTCTGGCTCATAGTGTAAAAATTGACCTCTTAATTCAATAGGTACCGTAATATCTAATTCCTCTTTGGTTTTAAAGATGAAATTGAGGTTTGTATGTTGACCAGTCAGCGCAATAAACTCCTGACCCAGTTGACCCATAGCTCCTGTAACCAATATCTTCATCATAGTGTTATTGGATTGAAGTTCAAATCTGCATTTTTAAAATGGGGCAGTTTTTTGTCTTTGTCTGAAACAATGGCAATATCCTGTTTGATTTGCCAATCTATATTTAATTCCGGGTCATTGTAAGCGATACCTCTATCGTAGTCCGGATAATAATAATTATCTGTTTTGTATAAAATGGTAGCTTGTTCACTGAGGACCGAAAAACCATGAGCAAAACCCTTGGGTACCAACAGCTGTCTTTTATTTTCCTCCGATAATTTCACTCCTATCCATTGTCCGTAGGTCTTTGAAGATTTTCTTAGGTCCAGTGTAACATCAAATATTTCTCCTTGTAACACCCTAACTAATTTAGTTTGTGCATATGGTTCTTTCTGATAATGGAGGCCTCGGATAACACCATAAGTACTCTTTGATTGGTTGTCTTGAATAAACTGAGTATCGACACCTAAAGCTTTTAGTGTTTTCGCATTATAGCTCTCCATAAAGTATCCTCTGTCATCCTCAAAAACCTGAGGTTCGAGAATGAAGAGTCCTTCCATATGTGTTTTAGTAATATTCATGAATTAACTGTTTTGTTTCTGCCTCCAGTAACTTGAGCAGGTACTGTCCATATTGATTTTTGGCTAATGGCATGGCTAGATTTTTTAATTGTTTTTTGCCAATGAACCCTTCTCGAAAAGCGATCTCTTCGAGACATGCTACTTTCAGTCCTTGACGTTGCTCAATGGAGGCAATGAAGTTTGAAGCTTGTAATAAGGCATCATGCTTACCTGTATCCAACCAGGCGATTCCCCGACCCATAAGCTCTACAGACAAGTCGTTATCATACAGATAGAGTCTGTTGAGATCAGTGATTTCCAATTCCCCACGCTTGGAAGGCTTTAGACGTTTCGCTTTTTCTACGACTGTGTTATCATAAAAATAGAGCCCTGTAATGGCATAGTTGGACTTAGGGAATTTAGGTTTTTCTTCGATCTCCAGCACGCTGCCATCATCATCAAATTGGACCACACCATACCGTTCAGGATCGTTGACGTAGTAACCAAATATCACAGCTCCCTCTTTCACCAAGCTGGCCTGCTGGATCATTTGCCTAAACTTGGAGCCATAAAAAATATTATCTCCCAGGATCAGACAAACTTCATCGTTACCGATAAATGATTCACCAAGGATAAATGCTTGGGCTAATCCATCCAGACTAGGCTGCACTTTGTATTGAATTGAGATCCCAAGTGCTTTTCCGTCGCCCAGAAGATTCTTGAATAATGGTAAATCATGCGGGGTGGAAATGATCAATATCTCTTTGATTCCAGCCAACATTAGAACCGAAAGCGGATAATAGATCATAGGTTTATCGTAAACCGGTAAAATCTGCTTTGACACAGCATGAGTCAAAGGATATAATCGAGTGCCGGATCCACCGGCTAATACTATGCCTTTCATAATTCAAATATTAAAGCTCAATGTCCAAAACCACTGTTGGCTATTGCCATTTTCATTGACCGATAACATCATCCTGATTGGTCTTTTCACCATGCACTTGTTGCTTTGGATTGACACTTTTGTATCGGTACCTGGATGTCCTGATCATCAATTTTGCCAAATTCATTGGATCTAAAAAGGCTGTATTTGATGGTTTTGCATTGAATGGTATCATGTTTTCTCATGTGATTAATGTGTTGCCCTTTCAAGGCTTTCGCTGTTTAATAGTTTTCTGAAATAACCTATTGTTTTTTGCAAGCCTTCCTCAAGCCCAACTTCAGGTTGCCAGTCCAGCTCGTTGACCGCTCTTTTGATAACAGGCTGTCGCTGCATCGGATCATCTTGCGGTAGTGGCCGTTCTACAAGGCTTGAGCTGGATCCTGTTAGTTCGATGACCTTTTCAGCCAGCTCTCTTATGGTAAATTCATGAGGATTGCCAATGTTGACAGGGCCAGTGATCTCATCACCTGATTCCATTAATTTAATCATCCCTTTAATGTTGTCGTCGACATAACAGAAACTACGTGTCTGTTTCCCTTCACCATAGATGGTTATGTCTTCCCCTTTAAGTGCCTGAACAATAAAATTAGAAACCACCCGTCCATCGTTCATATCCATTCGAGGTCCATACGTATTAAATATGCGCATGATCTTGATCTGTACATCGTTTTGTTGATGATAGTTCATGAACAGGGTTTCAGCACACCTTTTACCTTCATCGTAACAGGCCCGTGGTCCAAGTGGGTTCACATTTCCCCAATAGTCTTCGGGTTGAGGATGTATCTCCGGATCGCCATAAACTTCACTTGTGGAGGCCTGTAATATTTTTGCCTTAATACGTTTGGCCAGCCCTAACATATTAATGGCTCCCATCACCGAAGTTTTAATAGTTTTAATAGGGTTATATTGATAATGAATAGGAGAAGCCGGGCACGCCAGGTTGTAAATTTCATCCACTTCAATAAAAAACGGCATGGTTACATCGTGCCTGATCAACTCGAAGTGTGGATTTTCCAATAGGTGTAAAATATTTTCTTTACTCCCTGTAAAATAGTTATCGAGGCATATTACCTCATTTCCTCTATTCAATAGTTTTTCACACAGGTGGGATCCCAGAAATCCCGCTCCTCCGGTAATCAATACACGCTTTTTCATTTGTTTATGATTAAATGTCTATGTGTTAAGCACATTGTTTTACATTAAATGCAGTAATATATTATGTTCTTCAAGGAATCTATTCAATCGCCTTTTATCTCTTATGTAACCTATCAGGTCTTGAAAATGCCAGATATTACCTTGAGATTTTACCTTTCCCTGTTCAATCGAGGTTTTGAGTTCATCGACTGTTGATCCTTCGAACTCGGTATAAGTTTTTCCAATGGCACTGAGAAAATGACCGTCGCTGCTACCTGTTTCCGGTAGCTTTTGATTGATGCGATTGATCCATTGCGTATAGTAATTCGAGATGAACTCAGTGGGGTTAGAGTTTTTAGTTTCTACTGCATCAAAATCAACGGCTTTAATTTCGTTACCAACACCTTTTAGTCCGGCCAGCCGTTTAGATATTCTATAGAAAAAAGTGTAAGGATGAGCTGCAATTGCAATACCGCCTTGATCATGGATAAGATCTACAGTTTCCTTTGCTGTTAAATGGGGAGGAACATCTCTTTGTAAAAACAAACCTAAAATATGACCATCTCTTGATGAAATTTCTGATCCAACAATCACATCAATATGTGCTGCTAGTTCCGGATGTGACTCAAGGTAATCCACAGCCGCCAGACCTCCTAAGATCGTATCATGGTCTGTGATCGCAATAACATCAAGCTGATTTTGAGCAATGACATGATTGATCACCATTTCCGGATTCATCATACCATCACTGTAAACTGTATGAATATGTAAATCTGCCCTCCCCATAATCTCTTCTTCGCTGCTATCTATGATTACATCACTTCTACAAGTTCCAGACTACCGTTTAATTTATGAGCATTCAGCCCAATACAGTGATAGTTAAATGACAAACTTTTCAACTTTTCAATATCCAGAATATTCCTGCCATCAAAGATTAGTTTTTGTGCCATGAGCTTTTCCATAACCCGATAATTCGGAAATCTGAACTCAGACCATTCGGTCACAATTAACAGGCAATCGGCATTGATCAATACTTCATATTGATCTGATTTGTATTCGATGCTATCGCCCAGCATTTCCCTGGCCTCCTCTTTGGCTACCGGATCATAGGCGGCAATTTTACAGCCGGCTTCCAGTAATCGCTTGATCAGTACCACTGAGGGGGCTTCTCTCATATCATTTGTTTGAGGCTTAAATGAAAGCCCCCATATAGCAATTTTTTTACCCTTAAGGTTTTCCCTTCCGAAATGGTTTTCTACTTTTTGGTAAAGAATCGTTTTCTGATGTTCATTTACGCTTTCAACCGCTTCTAACACTCTCATTTTATAGTCATTCTCTTCTGCTGTTTTTATAAGCGCCTTTACATCCTTAGGGAAGCATGAACCACCATAGCCGATGCCCGGGTATATGAATCGACTGCCAATCCTTGGATCACTACCGATGCCCTTTCTTACCAGGTTAACATTAGCGCCTAATATTTCACATAGGTTGGCTATATCATTCATGAAGCTGATTTTGGTAGCCAACATGGCGTTGGCTGCATATTTTGTCATTTCAGCAGAAGGTACATCCATGAAAATTATAGGATGTCCGTTCAGCATAAACGGTTTATAAAGTTGCTTCATGGTGTGTTTTGCCTCATCGGATTCTACACCTACCACAATTCTGTCAGGCTTCATAAAATCTTCTATTGCGGCACCTTCTTTAAGGAATTCGGGGTTGGAGGCAACATCAAATGAGATGTCCTCCCCCCGTATTTCAAGTTGTTTTTGAATTGCCTCATTAACTTTTTTAGCTGTACCAACCGGTACAGTGCTTTTGGTCACCACAACAGTATAGGAACTCATGTGGTTACCAATGTCTTTGGCTACATTGAGCACATGTTTGAGATCGGCACTCCCATCTTCATCCGGCGGTGTGCCTACCGCAATGAAGACTACTTCCGCATCATCCAAGACTTTGGCTATATCCGTTTCAAAATGCAATCGTTTTTTTTGAGTATTGCGTTTCACCATTTCTTCCAGTCCCGGCTCAAAAATGGGTATTTCGCCCACTCTCAGCTTATCGATCTTTTTTTGATCAATATCAATACAGGTTGTATCTATGCCTACCTCAGCAAAGCATGTTCCGGTAACCAAACCAACATACCCTGTCCCAACTACTACGATCTTCATAATATCTTTTTTATAATTAGACTATTTTACTTGTAGATTTTTCTACCTTTTGAATTTCTTTTTCATAATTAATGGTTAGCTCCAGATCTTTTAATAGATTCATGTAATAGATGTAAGCATCATAAGGTGAATCGAAAGAACTGAAATATTGATGCACATCCCCATCAGCAAGGCTTTTTGTGCACATATAATAGAAATGATCCGAGGTCTGTAATTTGCACCAGGTATCGTATAATGCTTTGTTCTTAATTAGACTTATGCTTTTTCCCAATTCATAAAGCCTGTTAAGCGCATCTCTTTGAAGATTATTACCCATCCATGCTGAAAGATCTCTTTCCAGGTCGGCCCAGGAAGTGAATGATTCAACATCATAGATTCCCTTGGACTCAAAATGGGTCAGGATCTCCGAGGGTGTTTTCGTATCCAGCCACTCGTGTTTTAGAATTTCTTCCGGTAAACACGATAGGAAATTGAAAATGCCTGATTCGGCATGTTGATGTTCACCGAAAGTTTCATAGTCCATGAACAGATTAATGATATCACTATGATTTTGTAAATCTCCCAGCCAGTTCGAAAATTTTGGAGCAGTCAAAGGAAATTGGTTCCAGGCTTCGTTTGAAAACCTAAAAGCAATATCGTCTGAAAGTTTATGATTTTTTAAAAAACACTTTATATGCTCAGCGTTAGGTGGACTATAGAGAAAATTAGGACTTGCACCATTTAGAAACCAATCCACACCTTCGCAGAGAATGCCTGAAAAACCCATGTCCTCAACAACTTTAGCAACATCGTTGTTGTAGATGAGTTCGGTATTTCTGAAAACTCTGGGTACTTGTTTAAAGAGCCTTTCTATTTTTAATCGATGCTTGGAAACCTCATGCTTAAACTGATTGATAGAAAAGTTAAAACTCAAGGAGTGATAATATGTTTCTGCCAGGAATTCCACACAACCGGTAGCTGCCAACTTTTGAAAAGATTCCAATACATCAGGTCTGTATTTTTCAAATTGTTCCAGCGCTGTGCCACTAATTGAAAAGGCTATTTTAAAACCCCCTTTGCTTTTCTCTATCAAATGGAGTAAAAGTTCATTGGTTGGTAGATAGCATCTCTCGGAAACACCATTTAAAATATCAATGTTCTGCTGTTCAAACTCATAATTGTTTATCTCGCCAATTTCAAAGAATGAATAAGGCTTAATTCTAAAAGGTTGATGAACCTGAAAATAAAAACACACTGAAGCCATAGTTATAGGTTTTAGTTGTAGGTGATTTTCTTATATAACTCTTTTACTTTTTGTGCAGAATCGGTCCAACTAACTTTGTAAAGATCTTTTTCCGTATTATCTACAATCGCCTTTTTAAGCTCCTCATAGCTCAGTAGTGCGATGATATATTCTGAAGTTTTGTTCACATCCCAGAAATCTGCTTTCAAGGCATGTTGAAGGACTTCACTCACCCCTGATTGCTTGGAAATAACACAAGGAATTTGATATTGAGCTGCCTCCAGTGCAGACAAACCAAATGGTTCGGAAACCGATGGCATCACATATACATCTGTCATCGACAGCAATTCATGCACCTTTTCCTTGTTCAAAAATCCCGTAAAATGAATTCGGTTACTGATGTTAATATCAGCTGCTTTTTCAATGGAAGAAATTAATCTGTCCCCAGCCCCGGCCATGACAAAATGGACATCTGGTACTGCTCTTAACACACGTTTTGCAATTTCCAGGAATATTTCCGGACCTTTCTGATATGTGATCCTTCCCAGGAAGGAAACGACTTTGTATGGTTTCTTTTCTTTTTGCTCCGTTAAGCTTATCTGCTCAATGCCATTATGGATGGTATGTATTTTATCCGGATCAATACCATAATGTCTCACGATACTGCGTTTTGTCCAATTACTTACTGCAACTACCGCATCAGCCCTGGTCATGGCATCTTTTTCGATCTGATAGGGAATTCCTTTGCTATTTGTTCCGCAGCGATCTGTTTCCAGCGAATGCACATGTAGAACTAAAGGTTTACCTAATGTTTGTTTGATTTTTAGAGCAGCCGGAAAAGTCATCCAGTCATGTGCGTGCACTACATCAAATTCATTTTTCGTAGCAATTTGATTAACCAGGTGGGCATAATTGAATACATTATTAACCATATCGCCACCATAAAGATCAAAGTTGATATTCCTTCTTTCTTCATCTGTTGTATGCGTTGTATAACTTGTCGATTGGTTTATATCCCGCAGAGTTGTAGATATATCTTGATAAGGCAATATGTTGGTTTCTACCTGATGGATCCTATGATAATCACCTCCGAAGAAGGCTTCGGCATTTTCAGAGAAGTATTTCACGAAATCGAATGAATTCAATCCGATCAAATTCATATTCCGGAGGGCATACTGAGCATCCACTTTTGGAATAACCATAGTGAGGTCGGTCATGTTCTTTAATTGGTTACATAAGCCGTAGCAAGCAATGCCAAGACCTCCGTTTAATATTGGAGGAAACTCCCAGCCAAGCATCAATACTTTAGGTGTATTCTGTCTCATCATGGCGGCCGGCTAGAGGTTTAAATAAATGTGTTTCATTAAGTCGTGATTTATAAAGTTTACCTTACAAATCTATTTGTTGAAATAGGGCAATTTCAATAGAGTATAATCGTAAAAAGTGAATTAGGAGAATTACTTAATTGTATAATGAAATTGTCAAGAAACAGGTAATATCAGTTGTAAGGAGTTGCTTGTAGATGGTTGGATTTATTGCCTGTATAAGACCGGAGCTAATAGATTTTTGTGCAGTATTTCACTGATTGATAATCTGTTGGTTAGGGAAGATTGTACCAAGTACGCATCGGTTATAAAGTAAGAAATAACAAATAGAAAACTTATCAAACAATGTGCTGTTCCGACTTGTTTAAGTTCTTATCCACAAACCGAAATAGTGTTTTTTACTAGTTACTGACTCCTTTTTTCGGATAATACCTAAAAATCGTTTTAAGAGGTTCCTCTATTGAAAACGCGTGGACCAGCCCCTAAATTTGAATAAACACTGTTCAATAAATCAACCCTTTAGATCGGTGTTAAATCCGGCGATTTTATTATAAATTTTAATGATTTCGAACATGACCAATAAAAAAAGGAAGATACTTGTTGCAGATGACGACGAGGGAATAAGAATGCTTCTGGAAAACTTCCTGGGAGCGAAGTATGATGTTGTAACAAAGGAAGATGGACTGGAAGCATTGAAATGGATGCAGAGCGGTAACATTCCTGATTTTATCATCGTGGATATTGTGATGCCCAACTTAGACGGCTATGAATTCATTAAGAATGTTCGAAGCAGCGGGTATTTCAGGAATGTTCCCATTTTAATGCTTTCGGGATTGGAGAATAGCAACGAGAGGATAAAATGTTTGAAGCTCGGTGCGGATGATTATTTGGTCAAACCTTTTAATCCTGAGGAACTCATGGTAAGAATAGAGAACATTTTTTATCGGGTAACAGATCATTATCAAACAATTACAGGTAATCAGCAATAATCTCTTAAGTATATACCATGAGTTTGAGGCAAATTTTGTATGTAGGAGAGGATCATGCTTTATACAATGACCTGATGGAAGCCTGGGGAGAATTCTTTGAGTTTCACAAAGAAGAAAACGGTATAGGAGCAATTGATTATTTAAGCAATTGTAAAGCGTTACCCAATGTAGTTATATCAGAACTGAATCTGGCAGGCATATCCGGCTTTCAATTTCATGATGCCTTACGAAATGAAAAAAGGTGTTCTGACATCTTGTATATATTGCTTACCAATACCATTAACCAGGACATCAAGCTCAAAGCATTGGAAAAAGGCATTGATGATATTTTTATCAGACCCATTTCCTATGAAGATTCTTTATTCAGAGTTAATTTCTTGCTGGATTTCCAGAAAAGCTTTAAGGCTAAAACAGAGGCTAAAGAAAGGAAAAAATTCAGAATACCTTTGGCAAAAAGAATCTTTGATATTGCCGTGGCATCAGCCATATTATTGTTGATTTCACCTATACTGATTATCACCGCTTTGCTGATAAGATTGGAATCAAAAGGTCCGATTTATTATGTATCAAAGCGTGTGGGGACAGGTTACAGTGTTTTTGATTTTTATAAGCTTCGATCAATGTATGTTGATGCAGATGCACGGTTAAAAGATTTAAAACATCTGAATCAATATGACCAGGGGACCGAATCAAGTAATACGACCAATGGCTATCACTGTGAAGAATGTGAAAGGTTAGGACGTGCCTGTTCTCCTTTACTCTACCTGGATGGTAAAGAAATATGTGAACGATTATTTAGCCTGCACAAGAGATCCTCTCAATCCAGTGCTTTTCTAAAGATTAAAGATGATCCCAGGATTACAAAAGTAGGCCAGTTTATCCGTAAAACAAGCATTGATGAATTGCCTCAATTGATCAATGTTTTAAAAGGTGATATGTCTATTGTCGGGAATAGGCCACTTCCATTATATGAAGCGGAACAACTCACTTCAGACGCATGGACAGAGCGTTTTAATGCTCCGGCCGGGATTACAGGTTTATGGCAGGTTTCCAAGCGTGGAAGAGCAGAGATGTCAGAAGAAGAAAGGAAAAGTTTGGACAATCAATATGCAAGGGACCATTCTTTTATCAAGGATTTACAGCTAATATGTAAAACAGTTCCCGCACTGTTCCAGAAAGAAAATGTGTAATGACGTTGATCAATCAATTGGGTGGGTGGAGTTTTTGGATATTGTGGGTAATTTTCATTGCCATTCAATTTCATGCCTTTGGTCAGAGCCAACTAATTCTTTCCCCGGAAAATGACCGAGAAAACATCGATGAAGATTTTGAACTACTTCCGGTAGCGCAGTTGATTGATTCAGCACTGCAGCGATCTTTATTGATGAAAGATTATGAGGCAGATCTAAAACAACGCAAAATCACACTTGCTGAAGAACGATTCAATATATTAAAAGCAATAAGCTTCACAGGAAGTTATTCATACGGGACTAATGCCAGCTTTAGCAGTTCAGAGACAACAACCTCCGATCTCAACAATTCCATCAGATTTTCAGAAAGTGCTATTTACTCCTTAGGAGCAAGGCTTAATGTAAGCCTTGCCGATATTCTCAACAGAAAGCATAAAATAAAGAAGGTAAACCTGGATATCACCAAGGCTGAATTGGCCAGAGAACAATTTGAAAATGATCTAAAGGAACAGATTGTAGCACTTTATCATGAGTGTCTTCTCAATAAAAAATTATTGGATCTTTTTGCCTCAAATCAGGAATCAGCCTCCTTGAATTTACAAATGGCCAGAAACCAGTTTGTCCAGGGTGATTTGGAAGTAAAGGAGATGACCAACGCAATTGATCTTCATACCAAATCCTTTGCTGATTTTGAGGCGGGCAAAGTAAAACTCGAGATGTCAATGTACAGGCTAAGCGAATTGACAGGTATTGCTGTGGATAGTCTACTTAAAAAGAACAATTAATGACACTCGTTGATTTTATTCGTCTGATCCTTAATAATCTGAAAATACTCATTGCAGTACCTGTCGTACTGAGTACAACTATTTTTTTACTAACCCGGAATGAAATAAAGACTTATACATCGAGCACTACCATTTATACCGGCTTTGCTTCAGGCTATACCATTGAAGGTAATAACAAAGCAGATTTCTTTAACACGGCTATGGCTTTTGATAATCTGCTAAACATCACAAAATCAAGAGAAACAAGAGAAGAAGTGGCCATAAGGCTTATTGCAAATCATTTAATGTTGGATGAGCCTGATCCAAGATATGTTTCTCCCAAATCATTTTTTGAATTCCAAAACTTATTGTCCCCTGAGTTAAGAGAAAAACTCAGAGACCCTAAATCTTACGAGAAAACTCTCACGAATGTCCTTAACTATAAAATACAGAGCGACAGCAACGCCATATTCCATTTGCTAAACTCCATTCATAAATTTTATTCTATTGATGCCATTACCAAAGTAAGTATCAGCAGGGTAGGAAATAGCGATTTGGTCAAGGCTGATTACACCTCTGAAGATCAGAGTATTTGTAAAAACACATTGGAAATATTTACAGAGGTGTTCATTAATAAATATCGAAAACTGAAAGAGGCAGAAACAGGCACTGTGGTAAATTATTTCAAAACACAAACAGCTTTGGCACATGACCGGCTCGACGCCGCAGAGCGGGCGTTGCTAAAATTCAGGAAAGACAACAACATCATTAACTACTACGAGCAAACACGTTTTATTTCGGCAGAGAAGGAAAAATTAGACAAAGAATATAATGATCAGGAAATAGCACTTGCAGCCGCGCAAGCCAGTATGAACAGTATTAATGCAAAACTAGGTGAACGTGAGCGATTTATTCTAAACAGCCAGGAGGTACTACAAAAGCGTAATGAGCTGTCAGATATTGTCTCGAACATAGCGATCCGAGAGATCAATCCCATCGATACCATAACACCGGCCATCCGTAAGAATTTCGAATTAAGAAGATTGAAAGATCAGGCTCAAAATACTAAAAAGGCCCTGCAAGGTATTGTAAATGACCTTTACCGCCAAACCAATTCAACATCCGGATTGCCTGTGGAAGGTTTATTGGAGAGATGGATCAACAATGCCATTGGTATTGATGAAAGTAATGCCACGATGCAGGTGTTGAGAAAAAGAAAAAAGGAATTTGCTGATATCTACAGCAGAATGGCTCCGCTTGGAGCAGAGCTGAAAAGAATAGAAAGGGAAATAGAGGTCTCGGAGCAGGAATACCTCTCTATGGTCCATAGCCTGAACCAAAGTAAATTAAAACAACAAAATATCGAATTATCTTCGAATTTGAAGGTAATCGATGCCCCGTTCTATCCTACCAAGACGAAGGCTTCAGCCAGGATGATCATTGTAATTGTTGGTGGGTTTGGAGGATTCGTTTTTACATTGGGAATTGTGGTTGCCATGGAATTCCTGGATAGCACGATAAAGTATCCATCAAGGGCCGAAGACCAAACCGGTCTGAAACTGGCTGGAGCTTACCCAAAAATAAATAATCGAAAGAGCGCTGTTGATTTTGAGTATGTTAATAACAGGCTTATTGAGCAGATCAGCCAAAGCATCAAACTGGAAACGTATGATATCCGGTCTAAAAATGGCCCTATCAACGTGGCCGTGATTAGCAACAGAAGAGGGGAGGGAAAAACGACCTTGTCCAGTTTTATTGTGGAAAAACTAAGAAACAGGAATCATAAAGTTCTTTATGTGGGGCCTAATCTGGGAGATGTTTCAATCAAGGAATTATGTGAAAATGATTGCTTGATTTATGAAGTTGATCAATCATTTTATGAACTGACCTCAACGGAAAAACTATACAGAAGCCATAAAATAAGATCTAATGCTTATGATTTAGCCATTTTTGAGATACCCGCATTACTGCATTTTGATTATCCCATTGATTTTATCAAAAATATGGACCAGTCACTGATGGTGCTGAGATCCAACAGAAAATGGAATCATGCTGATACAACAACATTTGAGACCTACAATGATATAGTAGACCATACGCCCAAAGCGATACTTAATGGTGTCAAGATAGAGAGTCTGGAATCGATTATAGGAGAAATCCCTAAAAGGAGAGGTTGGCTGCGAAGAACAGTGAAACGATGGGCCAAGTTTGAATTCAGATCAAGAAAACATTTCTAATGTCTTTGGTAAAGAAAATAATAGAGAACAGGCATTTTTTAGCACTGGCTACACATGGCTTCGCTGCGCTTTTCGGTTTGGTGACTTTCATGACGATTGCCAGGGTTTATGATAAGGCTGATTTCGGACAATGGGTGTTGTACCTCACAGGATACTCATTTGTGGAAATGTTCAAAGAAGGTGTGATCAGCAGCGCCTTGGTGAAATTCTTGTCAGGAACTGATTTGCCCAATAAGAAACGTATTGTAGGCTCAAGCTGGACCTTAAGCCTCATCATAACTTTTTCGTTAGCAACGCTGGTCTACCTGATCTTTCTGATGTTTCCTGTACCCATCGAAACTTTCGGGCTGACCCTGTTTTTTAAATGGTATCCATTTTTGTCCATAGCCATTCTACCATTGAATTATGCTGCATGGATATTTCAGGCAGAGCAAAAATTTGATAAAATCCTGGGGATAAGATTATGGAGTTCAGGGTTCTTTTTATCATTAGTACTTTCCAACCTGTATTTCAGATTATCAGTTGAGTCAATTGTCATAATGCATATAGCCAGCAATTGCCTTATTTCATTTGTAGTGATGATCAAAGGATGGTCTGGTCTAAGTTTTCTGAGCAAGAGTAATAAAAATGACATCAACAAGCTCTTCGGTTTTGGAAAATATAGCCTGGGCACACTGATTGGCACAAATCTCCTCAAAAATGCAGACACCTTTTTGATCAGTATTTTTTTGGGACCGGTGTTCGTTGCCTTATACAGTGTTCCACTCAGATTGACGGAATTGATAGAAATGCCGTTGCGGAGCCTTGTTTCTACGGCATTGCCCAAACTGGCTGCGGCCAGTAATCAGAATCGCAAAAAGAATGTCGAACAGATATTCAGGCAGTATGCCGGCATTCTTACTGTTTTATTCATCCCATTTATGGTTATGGCTTTCCTTTTTGCAGAGGAATTAGTGCTATTGGCCGGTGGTGAGAAATACCTGGAATCGGCAAATATTTTCAGAATATTCTGCATATATGGTTTGTTTCTCTCCATAGATCGATTTACCGGTGTTACGCTTGATGCCATCAATAGGCCGAAGTACAATCTGATCAAAGTGATCTGGATGGCAGGTGCGAATATAATGGGTGACATCCTGGTAATCATGTTATTTGAAGAATTATGGCTCGTTGCCCTGGTTACCATTCTTAACGTGCTGGTGGGTGTAGTCATGGGGTTCAGGTTCCTGAAAAGAGAAATTTCAGTTGATTTCTTCGATATACTCAGAACCGGCTGGCAGGAATGTTATGGAACTTACAAAACATACTTTGGCACTTTGTTTACTAAAAGCAAAATTTAATTGGCATACTTTGAGAAAATAACGGGAGCAGAGAAGCTAAAAGGTTTTGTGATCACGATCTTATTTGTGGTCATGGCTGTGATGTTTGGTTTTATGACTGCCAAAAAAGGCATGATGATCCCGATATTTCTGGTAGTACTTCCCATTGCGGGGGCTTATCTGACCATTTTATTTCTCAACCCAAGGATTGGGATAAAATCTTTTTTGTGCTACTGCTTTTTTGTAACGGCATTAAGCAGATATGTGCCCGGAGTGCCCTACGGTTTGGGTATGGATGGTCTTCTTGTGTTGTCTTTTCTGGCCATATTTTTTGGGGGATTCAGAAAAACCGATTGGAGCCCGGTTAAAAATGATCTATGTGCACTTGCACTCATTTGGTTCATATTGAACATACTGGAACTTGGCAACCCTTATGGAGGCAGTCCTTTGGGTTGGTTCTATGGTTTTCGTGCAGCCGGATTATATTGGTTTTTAGTCACCATTGTGACTTTCATGTTGCTTCGTAAAAAAAAGGATTTAGACACTTTCATCTTAATTTTTATTGGAATTTCTGCTTTAGGAACCTTATGGGGGATCAGGCAATTCCTATTCGGTGTTGATCCAATGGAACAAAGATGGCTTGACGCCGGAGCCGCCAAAACACATGTACTCTTCGGTAAGCTCAGAGTTTTTTCGTTTTATAGTGATGCAGGACAATTCGGAGCATCACAGGCACATGTTGGCCTTATTAGTGTTCTTTTGGCACTTGGTCCATTTTCATGGACTAAAAGGATCATATTCGGTGGGATTGGCTTGCTTATTCTTTACGGTATGCTAATCTCCGGAACTAGGGGGGCACTCTTTGTCGTTTTTGCCGGTGTTTTTATATATCTCATTTTGACCAAAGAAATTAAGATCCTGATTATTGGGGCCATCTTTGGCGGTGGAGCATTTTTCATTTTGAAATTTACCTCCATAGGAAGTGGAAATGCGGAGATAGTCAGGTTAAGAACGGCGCTGGATCCAAATGATGCTTCTTTTCAGGAAAGATTAAAGAACCAAAATATACTAAAGGAATATTTGAGCTCCCGTCCGTTTGGAACCGGAGTTGGAACTATAGGTACCTGGGGAGTGAAATACAATGAACATAAATTCATATCACAGATACCACCTGATAGCCTGTTTGTTAAGGTGTGGGCCGAATATGGTATTGTTGGTTTTCTATTGTGGTTCGGTATTCAAATGTATGTACTGGGTAAATCCAGCGGTATTATTTGGAATATTCGAGATCCGGTCCTAAAACAAAAACTCATGGCGCTCACAGCAGGGTCTGCAGGGATATTATTTGCCAGTTATGGTAATGAAGTACAGAATCAGATGCCCACTTCTGCCATTGTCTACATGAGCTGGGTATTTGTATTTATGGCACCCAGATGGGAAATCGAAGAGGAAGTGAGGCTTGAGAAAACCAAGCAGGAAGAGGAAACAGAAGAAGCTTAGATGTGCAGAAAGAAAATGCTCAGGGCAGAAAAAATATAGCTATGAAAAATCAACCATTGGTTTCAATTATTTCCGTTAATTATAATCAATCGGGCCTGACATGTCAGATGATCGATTCAATAAAACAATGTGCCTATCGGAATATTGAGATCATCATTGTGGACAATGCTTCACCTTCGGATGAACCGGATAAAATTAAAGAGGCAAATCCTGATATTCATTTAATAAAGTGCGAGCAAAACCTGGGTTTTGCAGGAGGTAATAATGAAGGAGTAAAAGAAGCAAAGGGAAAGTATATTTTCTTTCTGAACAACGACACTGAGGTAGATCCGGGATTTTTGGAACCTCTTGTAGAAGCTTTTGAGAATAATGCTAACCTCGGTATGGCATCCCCAAAGATTATTTATCATGGTACTGATAATATCATACAGTATGCAGGAGAGGGTGGCATAAACCCATTGACAGGCCGAGGTAAGAAAAGCGGAAGGGGTGAAAAGGACATGGGACAATTTGATACATCAACGGAAACCGCCCTGGGACACGGAGCTGCTATGATGGTTCCTTTAAAAGTAATTGAAGAAGTGGGCTTAATGCCGGACATTTTCTTTCTCTACTATGAAGAGCATGACTGGTGCGAAATGATCAAAAGAGCTGGTTACAAGGTGATGTATGTAGCCAATGCCACGATTTATCATAAAGAATCCATGTCTGTTGGTAAAAACTCACCATTGAAATCGTATTACATGGCCAGGAACAGATTGATCTTTATGCGCAGAAATTCAAAGGGATTGGTGCGTTTGCTTAGTATTCTGTTCTTCATTTTTCTGACCATCCCAAAAAATACTTTGAAGCATCTGATCAAGTTTGAGTTCAAGTTGTTGCAGACCTTTCTAAAAGGCGTTTTCTGGAACATTGGGCATGACAACGTAAAACAAAATCCCAGGTTGATAAAAAATACTTTAAACGGATTTGATATAACAGGAGCCTATCAGCATAGGCTTCAAAAGATATAAAATTAGTGTTATGGCAGCGATTAGCATTATCAGGAAAAGAATTGGCAATAAGCTGGAAGAGATTAAAAGAGATAATCACGGAGCTTCCGGGCTGCGTGTTTACCTGGAATTATTCCAAAAGACCATCATAGGAATTTGGAGAATTGTCATAGCCAGGTACTATCTAAGGAAGAGCACTACACTGGGTAAATATGTATCAGCTAACGGCCGCCCTCTTGTAAAAAACAGGGGGCAAATGTTTGTGAAAGACCAAGTGAGATTCTGGTCGCATGTTAACAGAGTAAAGATCTTCGTTGAAAAAGGAGCAAGGCTCACGATCGGGGAGAACTCACGCATCATTGGAGCTCATTTGTCGGCCAGCACTGAAGTGGTCATTGGAAATAATGTCAATATCGCTCCATATTCTGTCGTGATGGATGGAGATTATCATGATGTGGATGATCATTTTTCGGATGGGGATTCCAAGCCAATCATTATTGAAGATAATGCCTGGCTGGCTCTTAGGACAACCGTGCTTAAAGGAGTAAGGATTGGCGAAGGGGCGGTTGTTGCCGCTGGTTCTGTAGTGGTAAAAGATGTGCCTCCTTATACCGTTGTAGGAGGAGTGCCAGCTAAGGTGATCAAGAAATTATCGGAACATGAAGTTTCAGAAATCGAATCCGAATGAAATGAAAGTATTAGGAGAATAAAGTGTATGATATGGATATTTTAGAACAAATTTTGCAGGGTATTCACTGGTTTATCTTTGGTTTCTTTGCATTTAACGTTGGTTACCTGGGATTACTTTCCATAGCAGGCAATTTCAGATCAAAGCCCAACCATCCTTCCAGTGAAAATAAGTTACGTTTCGCAGTATTGATACCGGGTTATATGGAGGACGAGGTGATTGTAGAAGTTGCCAAAGAGGCACTCAAACAAAAATATCCATCGGCTTTTTATGAAGTGATCGTGATTGCCGATTCTTTTGCCCCATCTACTTTACAGGAACTACAGCAACTACCTATCAGGGTAATTGAGGTGTTCTTTGATAACAGCACCAAGTCAAAATCTATTAATAAAGCCTTAGAGCAAATCGATGATCGCAACTTCGAAGCAGTAGTGATCCTGGACGCAGATAATCTCATGGCAGTGGATTTTCTTTGTTGTGTTAACAAGGCTTTCCAGGCTGGCTATAAAGTTGTACAGGGGCATAGGACTGCAAAAAACAGAAATACACCTTTTGCTATTCTTGATGCAGCCAATGAAGAAATAAATAATCATATATTCAGAAAAGGACAAAGGGCATTAGGAATGTCCAGTAGCCTTATTGGCTCGGCCATGGCCTTTGAGCTGGATTATTTCAGGGAAATCATGTCCAGTATCGATGACGTAGCCGGGGAAGATAAAGAAATGCAACTGAAGATCCTGAAGGATGGTGTGAAAATCGAATACCTGGAAAATGCCCATGTTTTAGATGAAAAGGTGCAGAATGCCCGTGTTTTTTCAAAGCAACGGACCCGATGGATCGCAACGCAGTTTTACTATCTTAAGCCAACTTATTTGTTGGATGGGTTGCGTCAATTGCTATTCAAAGGAAACATAGATTTCTTTAACAAAATTATTCAGACCTTCATTTTGCCTAGAATTTTATTGTTAGGATCATTGACCTTTTTTACGATTCTTACATTGATTATTCAGACGAGACTTTCCTATTGGTACTGGGGAGGACTTTTGATTTCTACAGGCCTTATATTGCTGATTGCAGTACCTGGCTCTTTCTTCAATAAAGATTTGATCAAGGCTCTCATAAATATTCCAAAGGCCTTTTTGTATATGCTCAAAGCACTTTTCAGTATTAAAGGGGCTGATAAGAAATTTATTCATACTCCGCATTCAGCATCTAATGAATTAAAATCATAAATCTGAAAATATGCCCTGGGGAATCATAGCAATACCGGCCTTAGCTTGTTTGGCATACGGCTTTCTTTTGGGACTAAAGTCCCATGAGGTCATAAGAGAAAAAATGGATGTAGAAAAGAATTCCGATGATGCTCAAAATATAAGAAACTAAGTTTGTAGAAATAATGAGAATAGGAATAGAGGCGCAACGGTTGTTTAGGAAGAAAAAACATGGTATGGATATCGTGGCACTTGAACTGATCAAAGGCCTTCAGAAAATAGAT
This sequence comes from Splendidivirga corallicola, assembly GCA_030442035.1. Classification (GTDB taxonomy): domain Bacteria; phylum Bacteroidota; class Bacteroidia; order Cytophagales; family Cyclobacteriaceae; genus Splendidivirga; species Splendidivirga corallicola. The sequence continues at coordinate 649,673 of JAUJEA010000001.1, read as the reverse complement.
AAAGAAAATGAATACGTAATTTTTGCTAAAGCCGGTCCTGACCAATGTGTTATTGAACCTACCGAAAACTTTGAAATTGTAACGACTTCCAATTATCCATATCCAATTTGGGAGCAGTTGATCTTACCTAACTATGCGAAACAGAAGGAGATCGATATCCTGCACTGTACCAGCAATACAGCGCCTCTCTACAGAAATATGCCGGCTATATTAACACTCCATGATGTTATCTTCCTTAATTCGGATAGATCGGTTTGGAATCAAGGAAGTTTGTATCAGAAGTTAGGAAATATCTATCGCAGGTGGATTGTTCCAAAGGTCATTCATAAATGTCAGGCAATTATCACTGTTTCAAATTGGGCTAAGCAGGAGATTTTGGATCATTTTTCTAACGTGAATGACAGGTTATTCAGGGTTTATAATGGTGTCAATGAAGTTTATAAGCAGGGCGCTAACAGCCAAGATCTGGAAATGGCCAAAAGGAAGTACGACCTGCCCGATAAGTTCATTTTGTTTTTGGGAAACAAAGCATCTAAAAAAAATATGATCGGTGTACTCAAAGCATATTGTATTTATACTTCTAATAATTGCTTTGGGCATATTCCTTTAGTGGTAACCGATGTGGAACGTGATTACCTCATGCACATCTTAAAGGGGATCGGATGCGAAGAAATATCGGAATGTATCCATACCGTAGGCTATGTAAAAAATAGTGACCTGCAGTTTATTTATAGTAGAGCCATTATATTTCTATACCCTTCACTGACTGAAGGATTTGGTTTGCCAATATTGGAATCAATGGCTTGTAAAACGCCTGTTATTACTTCAGGTACCACGTCTATGCCGGAAATAGCAGGAGATTCGGCGCTACTGGTAGATCCGTATGATCCTGGTGATATCGCGGAAAAGATCATTGAACTATTATCAGATAAAACTTTATATGATAAGCTCGTCGAGCGAGGTATAGAAAGAATAGAGCAATTTTCTTTCCTGAACATGTCAAAAGAAATATTGGAGCTCTATAAGAAAACAGGTGAGCAACTTCAGCTTTCCGCATAATGAATCCCCGGATAAAATCCGCAACCATTGAATGCTAATATTTGAATACTTAAAAGATTGATAAAATGAGAATTGGGATTGAGGCACAACGATTGTTTAGAAGAAAAAAGCATGGAATGGACATTGTAGCACTTGAATTGATCAAGGGCTTGCAAAGGATTGATCGTGAAAATGAATACATCATTTTCACGAAAAGCGGAGATGATCATTGTATCGATGAGAGAGAAAACTTTAAAGTTGTTGTAACAAAGGATTATCCCTATCCACTTTGGGAACAAATTATATTGCCATTTCTTGTAAAAAAACATAACGTTGATGTGTTGCACTGCACAAGCAATACTGCGCCCTTGTTCCCGCTTGTTCCTTTGGTGCTGACATTACATGACATCATATTTTTTGATAAAAACAGTGCAATTTGGAAAGGTGGGAACTCTTATCAGAGGATGGGAAATCAATATAGAAGGTGGATTGTCCCAAGAGTATTGAAAAAAAGCCGGTTGATCATTACGGTTTCAGATTGGTCAAAGTACGAGATACAGAAATATTTCGGTAAAATAAACGGAAAGCTGGTCAGGGTATATAATGGCATAGATGAATCATTTAGTATACAGACCAATACAAGCAAATTGAATCGTGTTAAGAGCAGATACGGTCTGCCTGAAAACTTTCTTTTGTTTCTGGGAAATACGGATCAAAGAAAAAACCTGAGAGGTGTCCTGTCCGCCTATAAATTATACCTCCAAAACAATCCTAAGCATTATGTCCCCTTGGTAATAACAAGCTTAGGAGAAAAAGAAGTATTTGAAACTTTAGGGCGTATCGAGGGTGAATATTTAAAAGACAGGATCCATTTGATAGGATATGTTAGAAGTGAGGATCTGAACTCCTTATACTCGCTGGCAACTGCCTTTCTATACCCGTCTTTTGTGGAGGGTTTCGGTTTGCCCATATTAGAATCCATGACTTGTAGAACACCGGTTATTACTTCGGAAATCACCTCTATGCCTGAAATAGCAGGTGATGCCGCAATACTGGTAAATCCTTATCAGCCTGAAGATATTGCGGATAATATTCAAAAACTGCTCACAGATAAAAATCTTTATACCAGTCTCATAGAAAAAGGAGCAGCGCGCGTGAATCATTTTAGTTTTCTGAATATGTCGAAAGAAATACTTGGCCTGTATACAGAAATAAAGGATATGTCTTCTCTTTCGAAAGCCTGAGGATTTCAAGTTTTGAGTTTTTAGTTTTGAATTTTGAGTTGAAGAGAATTGTACGTCCCTGCTATAGGTTGACCACATTGAATCAACTATCATGAAAGCAAATCAAGAAACTTTTCTATTCATGAATAATCTCAACCGCTTGGATCTTCTTAGTCCCACTAGGGACTTCATGTTTATAGATGATGACGTTATGACTATAAAAGAAGTCCTGTAGGGGCGATATATTTCTGGTGGACATCGTATTTCGCCTTTGTAAATTCGTAATTAATGACCATTCAACATTAAAAATTCATAATTCTCAAACTAAGGAGTATTTGAACAATCTGTTAAATTATATTCTGATCGTTAGAAGATTTTCCTATTATTTTAAGGTAATCTCCTAATTTATTTTTTCGGAACCTCCTCTATTGAAACTACCTCATCTAGCCCATACTTTTACTCAAAACTTAGAAAAAATAAATGCAATTAAAGGTTCGTGACATAGTGTTCTTGTTGGCAGCAATATGCATCCTGAGTTGGTCATCTTGTGTTAAAGACAGAAGTATTGGCAAACCAACTCCATCAGGAGAAGGATTGGACGGACTGATTATTAGCGATAATTTCAACTATGAAACAACTAATGAAACTGCAATAAATATCTCTGTAGTCCTAAATGAAGAACCTTTGATTGGTATTCCTTTAGAGATTTATAATGATGCACCGCCTAGTCTATATAATGATGACCCCGATGAAGGAGGGCAGTTGCTGGCTAGCGGGACAACAAATGCCAACGGAGCCTTTCAGACCAGTATTCAAATGGCTAGCCATCATAATGAAATTTTTGTAAAAACGAATTTCCTTGGTGTGCCCAATCTGATAATGGCTAGTATCGTAAATGGGATGGTTGAATTAGAGATTAACGACGCATTGTTGGAGTCAGTAGAGGATAACACAGCTCCCAATTTTTCAGAAACAGCCAGGTTCTTGCGTACTTATGCATTCTTGGGTAATTTCAATAAGAAGGGAGTTCCTGCATATTTGGAAAATGAAAGGGATGAAATACAACAAGATCTTTTAGATGATATTAACGCCTCTCTTCCTGAAAGGGAGCCTGTTCCTGAAGCACATCCTGAGTATATTGCTCAAGGAGCCGAAACGGATCTAAGGCTCAATGCGCAAACAGACATTTGGGTTACATTTGTTCATGAAGGGGCCGGATACAAAAATGTACTGGGTTTTTACACATATGATGTTGCCAGCCCTCCGCAAAGTGCTGATGACATAGAGGAGCTTATTGTGATTTTTCCGAATGTTTCGTTCAAAGGTTCTGGAGGAGGCTTACGCTCAGGTGATAAGGTTAAGATTGGCCGATTCGATGCCGGGACAGGCATAGGATGGTTTATTGTTGCCAATGGTTACAAAGGGAATAGAATAGGAGACGGTAAGAATATATTTTACTCCAATCCGGATTTTAATCCTGAGTCCTCTGAATCACTTAGACAACATAATGTACTACTTAGGGATAATGGTAGAAATCTGATTTTATTGGGCTTCGAAGATTTAAAACGTGATGTCAATAGCGATGAAGATTTCAATGATGCCGTTTTTTACATAACTGCAAGTCAATATGAGGCGATTGAAGTTGATAATTTTGAACAAGTAACATCTACTCAACTTGATACCGATGGTGATAATATTGCAGATGCATTTGACAATTATCCCAACGATGCAAATAAAGCGTTTGATAATTATTATCCTGGAGAAAATATTTTTGGTACGCTGGCTTTTGAGGATTTATGGCCAAACAAGGGAGATTATGATTTCAATGACTTAGTAGTAGATTACAATTACAACCAGATTACCAATGCGGCTAATCAGATCGTAGAGGTTCAAGCAAGGTTCATTGTAAAGGCCATTGGTGCAAGCTTCAGAAACGGATTTGGATTTCAAATGAATCTTCCCTCCTCAGATGTGTCGAGTGTTACTGGCATGTCCATAGAAGATGACTATATCACACTTAATGCAAATGGTACGGAAGCTGGTCAGACTAAGGCAACAGTTATTGCCATTGATAATGCTTTTGATATTTTACCACATCCGGGAGGCCAACAATTTGTGAACACCGAACCTGAAGGCTCATACGTTACACCTGACACAGTTAAGATAACAGTCGTGTTGAATTCACCTCGATCTCTAAGTGTAGCAGGTTTAGCCCCTTATAATCCCTTTATGATTATTAACCAGGAAAGGGGAAAGGAAGTACACCTTCCAGGGTATCAACCGACCTCCCTTGCTGATAATAGTTATTTCGGTCTCGGGATAGATGATACAAATATGGCGAGTGCTAAATTTTATAAGTCAGATGGCAATTTGCCATGGGGACTAAATCTACCCGAAAACTTTGATTATCCGTCCGAAAGAGTAGAGATAACACAGGCACATCTCACTTTCAGTGAGTGGGTGCAAAGTGATGGTTTTAGTAGACAAGATTGGTATAGAAACCTATTAGGTCATAGAAAAGCCGATAAAATATACAGAAAACCTCAATAGGTAGGAGATGTATAATAATGTTGATAAGAAGGTTTGAGATTTTGATACTATTTAATCTGATATTGATAAATAAATTTTGCATGGCTGAAGGCACCAGAGAATACAGACCAACGAGCAGCGATTTTGGCAATATTCGCATAGGTGATGCCTTACAGCCTGACCTTCAGGTGCGTTTTGCTACCTTCATTGCAGATGAGACCGAGAAAATGAAAGTCCGGATTAAAGATCCCTCAAGAGAGATTATTTATTTCGGTTTCAATATTTCTTTAGGTGCTGACATCTATTTCAGATTGAGAGATCCGAACGACAATATTGTGATTGCTTCCGCTTTGGTACCTGCCAGTGGCACCGGTCATATAGCCAGTTATGGTCAGGCAGTTATTGGCCCGGCTCAAGTTGCGGCTGGAGGATATGATGCGATGTCATATACGCCTTTGTTGGCGGGTGATTATGTCGTTGAATTTAATGCGGGAGATCCATCTGTCCACACAGGAAATGAATTTGTAATTGATCTTTTTGATGTTACTGTCTATGATCATGTTGATGATGAAGTGAGAACAGGTAGATTATGGTCACAAAAATGGGCTGGTAACACAGGTAATTTTGAAAATCCTTTTATTGGCGAATATTATATCTATTCAACCATTGATAGTACGCTATCATTGTTCGAACCGAATGGTATGAGACCATTTACTTTCGAAATATTTGCTAATTCTACAGGACCCTTTAATACAGGAAATATTTTACAGGATAGGCGATCAGCGTTTGGCAGGGAGGGAGTTCCGGAGTATTTACTATTTCTAAATGCTCCGGATTCCTCTTTATTCCCATACGCCAGGGTACAGGCGCAGTTCGTGACTACTCCTGAAATCAGAATATGTGATGATGATTTTTGCATTGATATCAATGTAAACAAGCGAGGAACAATTGAGATTTTTATCGATTTGGATGGCGTGGCTGGGTTTCAAGAAGGGGGCGAAGATGTTTCTTTTCAAGAAAGAGTTGACCCGGGTCTCAATACCATAGTGTGGGATGGCATGAATGGATTGGGTGAGGATGTGAGGTTGACGGAGGATATTGTGGTTACCATAGGCTATGGATCAACTCCCACGCATATTCCAATTTTTGATGTGGAATCAAATCCAAATGGGTTTAAGGCTACAACATTAAAACCGGCTTTTCAGGTAGAAACACTTCATTTTGATGATGTCAATTTGCCTGGTGGGATGGAAAATTTGGAAGGTTGTGCATCCCCTTGTCATGAATGGTTACCGACCTCTGGTTGCTGTAGCTCTATTGGCAATGCAAGAACTGTAAATACCTGGTGGTTCTCCAATAAAAGCATCGAAATGGTATTGATCAATCCTTCCAATTTACCTCCCTTTCTTGGGGATGATCTGGCTGATACAGTAGCTCAGGGAGAGCAGGTAACGGTTACCTATATTAACAATGACTCCGATCCAAATGATAATCTGGATTTAAGCACCTTTACCATTGTGAATGGGCCGGGTCATGGAACCATTGAGATCGATACACTAAATGGCTCAATGATTTACACGGCAGACTCCGATTACATAGGCCCGGATACATTGGAATATAGTATATGCGATACAGGTGTACCCGTATATTGTGAAACTGCCCTGATATTCTTTAATGTGAAGGTTGGTAATCAACCTCCTGAGGCCATGGATGATCATTTTTCCATGAATAATCAGGAATTGTTAGAGATAACTTATTTGCCCAATGATGATGATCCGGATAATAATCTTGATCCGGATAGTTTTAGGGTATTGTCGGGTCCTCATTATGGGAATATTGTGAGCGATCCGAATGGAAGGTTCCTATATGTACCGAATGCGGGCTTTACAGGAGCAGATTCAATCCGATATGAAATATGCGATCTGGGAACGCCTCCCTTGTGTGATACGGCCACAATATACATCCAGGTGGATCAATCACCAGAATGCATTGTTGATGTGCATACGGGATTTTCTCCAAATGGAGATGGTATTAATGATCAATTTAAGGTGAATGGAATTCATTGCTATCCCGAAAATACAGTGAAGATATTCAACAGATGGGGAAATCTGGTTTATAAAGGTTTGGGATACAACAATGATACAGTAGCTTGGGATGGAACAGCAAATTCCGGCTTACTTGTAGGGAATGAAACGAAATTACCAAATGGCACTTATTTCTATATAATTGAAATTAACCGTGAAACTGACCCCATTCAAGGTTATGTGGTATTGAAAAGATGAGGAAGAATGGGCGTTAGTTTCATAAAGATATTTAAGGCTAAGGTTGTGTGGGTTTGTTTTTCTTTCATGGTAGTGGCTGTGCACATTTCATGTGCACAGTCCAGTGCCATGTTCTCACAGTACCGCTTCAATGAACTTGTGTTGAATCCCGCTTACGCGGGTACACATAGCATCACAGAAATTACCGCACTTTATCGCAATCAATGGTCAGGCATTGAAGGAGCTCCTGAAACAAAAACGCTTAGTGCCCATTCCTTACTTGGACAGGGACCTTCAGCTATTGGACTGATTATTTTGAACGATAAAATTGGGATTACAAAGCAAAACCAGTTTTCTCTTATTTATGCTTACCGATTACCTATCGGGGACGGTACACTTTCTTTTGGCATTCAATCTCAGTTCAATTTTGTGAAGTTCGATTTCAGCAATTTGAACCTGGATGTTGATGATGATCCCTCATTTAATGAGGATCTTTCAGAAAACGAAGTGAACTTTGGAGCAGGCCTCTATTATTCAACTGATCGGTTTTACATAGGCCTGGCTGCAACCAACATGGATCGTTCAAAAATATTCTCTCGACACTGGTTAGTAAGTGCAGGAAAGGTATTCGATATCAATCGAAATTTTAAGATCAAGCCTTCTGTACTTGTTAAGTATGTAGCGGGAGCTCCATTGGAGATTGATTTGAGCGGAACAGTTTTTTGGAAAGATAAAGTTTGGTTGGGAGCGTCATGGAGATCATTTGATGGTGTCCACTTTTTAACAGGTTTTAATGTGACGCCTCGATTGAGCTTAGGTTATGCCTACGATTGGATTCTCACTGATCTCAATGCTTTTTCATCAGGTACCAACGAAGTCATGTTGAGCTACAGATTTTCATTTGACAGATCCATGATCATTACCCCGAGATATTTTTAGTATTTGACCTTTATGAGTTTCAATAGGCAGACATATCTTATAATATCTTCCACGCTGATCTTGTTGGCTCAAAGGGTGAGTGGGCAATCATCCCTAATTCAAAGTGGTGATGATCATTATAATAAACTTGAATACAAAGCTGCAACAAAAGACTATGAAAAATTTTTATCCGGAAAGAGCGACTTTATTACAAAACTGAAACTGGCACACTGCTACGAAAAGCTTAACAATCCTGAAAAGACCGTTTATTGGTACCAAAGGGCAACCAAACTAAAGCCATTAAAATCTTCGGATAAACTGAAACTGGCGATTGCGCTTACCGAAATTGGTAATTATGATGAGGCAGTTTATTGGTTTGAAGTTTACAATAAAGAAGTGCCGCATGATCACATTGCGATCAACTACATAAAGGCTATCAACAACCTAGAACAGTTCTATGCCAACACACATAAATACAAAGTCAATAAACTGACCTTCAATGGTCAATATGCTGATTTTAGTCCAACCTACTATGGTGAGGGGATCATTTTTGTGTCGGCCAGGTCGCAAAAATTATTCAGTAATAATTTGCATTTATGGGATCAGACTCCATTTCTCGATTTATTCTATTATAATGAATCGACCAATACGGTTGAACCTTTCAACAAGAAAATAAATTCCGCTTATCACGAAGGTCCTGTGACCTTTTTTGAGGGAGGAGGGAAAATACTATTTACGAGAAATAGCTATTACAAAGGAAAAACAACGAGAGGGGAAGATGGCACCCTGAGGTTACAACTGTATCAGGCGGATCTGATCAATGGTAAATGGAGTGGTATTAAGGCTTTCCCTTACAACAATGAGAATTATTCCGTAGGACATCCAACGATCTTGCATAGTGGAAAGATACTTTATTTCGTCTCGGATCAACCGGGCGGTATGGGTGAAACGGACATCTATCGTTCGGTGTTAGGGGAAGACGGCAGCTGGTCGGAGCCGGAAAATGTCGGGGACAAAATCAATACCAAGGGAAAAGAGATGTTTCCCTTTTTGCATGATGAGAGGACCCTTTATTTTGCTTCGGACGGACTTGGAGGTTTAGGAGGTCTGGATATTTTTGAGGCACATTTGGATCGGGCTGGAAATGTAATTTGGGTGAAGAACATCGGTTCACCCATCAACAGCAACCGGGATGATTTTGGATTGATACTGGATCAAAAGAAACAATCCGGGTATTTCTCATCCAACAGAAAAGGTGGACAAGGAGGCGATGATATCTACCATGTTAAAATTTTCAATCGTGATATATTGGTTAAAGGTATTGTGGTTGATAAACTATCAAAACAACCACTTGCAGGGGTAAGATTAAAAGTAATGGAAAATGATATTGAAAATAATTTCATGCTTACCTCGGATGATGGCTTATTCGAATTTTCAGTGGAACCGGAGGAACTTTATCGCTTGGCTTTTAAGAAACTCCAATACAAATCAGTAAAGGATAGTTTGAGTACCGCAGGATTGAAACCCGGAACCACACTAAATCTGATGATCGAAATGGAAAAAACTTCCTATCTGGTCAATGCGGTAGCATTTCAAAAAGAAACATTTTTACCGATAAAAGATAAAAATGTGGTGATCACCCTTTTAAATGAAACAACAGGCACTCTTGATTCCCTACATTCGGATCCTGATGGTGAAGTTGAATTAGTTGTACAGCCGGAAAGTGATTATCTCTTAAAGGCTGAAAAAAACAATTATTTCACGCTGTCAAGACGATTTTCGACCAGGGATGTGCATAAACCAACCACTTTTGAAATAGAGCTACCCATGCAGGAAATTGTTCTTGACAGGCCGATCAAGATCGAAAACATCTACTACGATTTCAACAAATGGCTTATCAGAAAAGATGCCTTGCCGGAATTGGAAAAGCTGTTGCAACTGCTTATGGACAACCCCACGTTGAGAATTGAATTGAGTTCTCATACCGATTCCAGGGGAGAAGATGCTTACAATATGGAACTTTCTCAAAAGAGAGCGGAATCTGTCGTAAATTATTTGGTTTCAAGAGGAGTATCCAAACAACGTTTGACAGCTAAAGGGTATGGAGAAACAAGATTGCTGAATTATTGCAGTGGATTTGTGGATTGTGATGAGGCTGATCATCAGATCAATAGAAGAACAGAATTCACTGTAATTGGTAATATAAATAATATTAATTCTGAAAAGGAGGGAAGGATAAATTAGTAGCGTATGTTGTTTAATTCACCAGTATTTCTGTTTTGTTTTTTACCTGTGACATTAATGGGTTATTTTATCTTAAATCACAGAAACCATCCTGACATGGCAAAGGGTTGGTTGTTTATAGCCTCTCTGTTTTTTTATAGCTGGTGGAACCCTGCCTATCTACCTATCATTCTTGGTTCTATGACTTTCAATTATTTCGTTGGGCGTCAGCTTAATACGACCAATAAAAAAACAGGGAAAAAAACAATACTTACCATTGGTGTGATGGCGAACCTGGGACTCTTGATATTCTTCAAATACACTGATTTTCTTATTGAAAATGTGAATGGACTATTTGCATCAGAGCTGTCTCTTTTGTATATCACCTTACCACTAGCCATAAGTTTTTTCACATTTCAGCAGATTGCATACTTAGTAGATAGTTACAAAGGACTGACAGGTGAATACAGTTTTTTCAATTATGGCCTTTTCGTTTCTTTCTTTCCACAACTGATTGCCGGACCGATTGTACATCATAGTGAAATGATGCCCCAGTTTTATTCAAAGGAGAATAAACTGTTTAGTTATGAAAATTTTATTAGGGGTATTTTCATGTTTTTTATGGGACTTGGCAAAAAGGTAATTATAGCGGACACTTTCGCCATTTTTGCAAATTATGGTTATTCCGATACGGCTGGTCTGACATTGTCAGATGGATGGGTTACTTCTTTGGCCTATGCGGGACAATTATATTTCGATTTTAGCGGATATACGGACATGGCTATCGGAGCCGCCCTGATGTTTAACATCAAAATACCGATCAATTTCAATTCTCCTTATAAAGCGCAAAGCATACAGGACTTCTGGAGACGATGGCACATTACATTGAGCAGATTCCTGAGAGACTACATATACATACCGTTAGGAGGAAACAGAAATGGGGAATACAAAACACTAAGCAACCTGATGATAACTTTCATTATTGGGGGTATCTGGCACGGGGCAGGATGGACCTTTGTTTTCTGGGGATTTCTGCATGGTGCTGCACTTATTGTTCACAGAGTATGGCAAAGAGCCAATATCAGATTACCTAAAATAATATGTATCATTCTGACATTCAATTTCGTCAACATAGCCTGGATCTTCTTCCGGGCAGAGAAGTGGTCTGATGCGATTAATGTGCTAAGTGCTATGTTTGGTTTTGGCACTGCAAGTAATTTCACGATTAATGTAATCACCGATATTTACTCATTGCCGATAGCCTTATTTGGGATTATACTGCTATTCCACAAGAATACCAATGAACTATTGAGTGAATTCAAGCCAAGTAAAAAGTATTTGGCCCAGACAGTTGGTCTGGTTATGATGGGGCTTTTATTTCTTAATTCAATTACCGCAAATGACTTTTTATACTTTGATTTCTAACGGAATGTGATATGGAAGCAAAATCCTTTTTATTCAAACTAGCTACGATTTGCACCTCCCTGGCTGCAATGATTGTTGTTATCAATTACAGCATTGATATTTATGGTCTCTTTGGAAGTACTTCAGAAAGACAATTAAGGGTACATGTCAATGAAAGAACATCCAAGTATCTTTTATCCTATAATTACATCCCTGAAAATTTTGAGGGAATTATAGTAGGCCCTTCGCTATCGGCAAATTTAAATACCAAATTCATTGAGGACTACAAAATATACAATGCAAGTATCATGGGCGCCAACATTTCCGAGCTCAGATTTCTTATTAATAACATAGTTGAAAATGGAAATATCCGTTTTGTGATCGTATGCCTGGATCCCTACCTGACCAAGGATCATGGTAAGAAGAGTGCCAGGATCGATCCTCGGGAATATTATGGAGCACTGGGTTCAACAAATTTGTTAAAAACTTATCTCATCAGATTTGTGAGGGAGAATAAGCTGTTTTCCAGTAAGTTTCCGAATGATATACACAATGATTATGGCTTTAACAATTTCAACCTGACAATGCCGAATGATCCCAAAACGATGATCCTCCAAAAAGTAAGAGAAAGGTCTCCGGAATCCACCTATATCGACCCGGTTGCCGAGAAGGAACTGGATGAGACATTGCAATATCTCAGGAAGAAAGGTATTAAGATCTTCGCCTATTTCAGTCCGATACCCTATCAGATATTGCAGATTAATAGGGATAACTATGCTCAATATCAAACCAGAATGGAAAATCTGTTCGAAGAAAGGGATATCTTATTAGATCTGAATGATGAAAAATACCAGGCATATACTGCTGATTTCAATACCTATATAGATCATGGACATTTAAGTGAGCAGGGACAAACTTTTGTTTTGGAAGAATTGAAGAATGCTTTGTTAAAATATGTGACACCTCAAAATGGAGATTTAAGTGGAAGGTAAGAAAATTATTGTAGTTGGACAGCAACCATGGGATATAGATATTGGCAGCAACGCCAAGAATATAGCGTTGGAGTTTGCCAAGCACAATCAAGTGCTTTATGTAAACGCACCGTTAGACAGGTTCACGAGATTCAGAAGACCAAGGGATCCGAAGGTTCATAAGAGAATTCTTATCAATAAAGGTAAATCTCCGGATTTGATTAAAGTTGAAGAAAACCTGTGGAACTTGTATCCCAGAATGATGGCTGAATCGGTGAATTGGATACGGTCACATGGTTTATTTAAGCTATTCAATAAGGTTAACAATAGGAGATTTGCCAAATGTATAAGCGATGCAGCAGAGCGATTGGGTTTTGATGATTTTCTGCTTTTTAATGATAGCCTGATGTTCAAGGCATTTCATTTAAAGGAACTGCTAAAACCTTCAAAATATGTTTATTATACCAGAGACTATTTGATCGTACAACCCTATTTCAAACGACATGGTGAGCGGTTGGAAGGCGAACTGATGCATAAAGCAGATCTCGTAGTGGCCAATTCTACTTACCTGAAAGAATATGGAGAGCAATTCAACAAAAATTCCTACTATATAGGACAGGGTTGTGAATTGGAAATATTTAAAGAAAGTGAGCAAAAACATGCTCCGGAGGATTTACAAAATATCAAGGGCCCAATAATAGGCTACGTAGGATTTCTTACCTCAATGCGTCTGGACATAGATTTATTGGTACATTTTGCCAAAAACAGGCTTGACTTGAATCTTGTTCTGGTGGGACCTGAAGATGAAAATTTTCAAGAGAGTGAGTTGCACAACCTGACCAATGTTTATTTTCTGGGTGCTAAAAAACCTAATGAGTTGCCAGGCTATATCAATAGCTTTGATGTCTGTGTCAATCCTCAGATAGTCAATCCTTTGACCATAGGTAACTATCCGAGAAAGATTGATGAGTATCTGGCGATGGGGAAACCGGTAGTAGCCACAAAGACAAAGGCCATGGAGGTCTTTGACGGTTATACCTATTTAAGTACGAGCAAGGAAGATTTTGTGAGTTCCATTGATCAGGCGTTGAGAGAAAACAATGCAGAAAAAGCAAAAATGAGAAAGGAATTTGCAGCTTCTCACACTTGGGAAAACAGCGTCAAGGAGATTTATAAGGCAGTAAAATTGGCGGGATAGAGATAGAGAGATGAGTATATCAAAATCATATTTCCCAGGAATTGATGTAATCAAAGGATGTTTGATCCTGCAAGTGGTATTGACCCATTCACTAGGAGGGAACAACTTCAGCTTTTTGATGTACAGCTATCATATGCCATTATTCCTTTCTATATCCGGTTTTTTAATTAAACAGGACCGGCTGAGAAAACTAAGTTTTGGTGACCTTGTTCGAAAGTATTTGTACCGGCTTATCATACCCTGGATCATTGCATTTTTGTTTTACAATACCATTGTTTATTTCGATGATATCATCAACTTCCGATTTGACATAATTGCAGTATTAAAAGCCATCGTGTATCCCTATTATCACTTATGGTTTATACCGGCACTTCTTTTTATGATATTTTGCCTTTGGGTTATTGAAAGAAATGGGATAAAACCTAAGTATGTATTGGCCTTTGCGCTCTGTATTACATTGAGCTGGTTTGGGTACTTCAGTTGGGAAGACCAAAGATTGATGGAAAGTAATTGGTTATATGTCTGGATCGGGGATAAAAGAAATTTCATTTATTTCTTTTTCTTCTTTCTTAGCTATTATTTGAAGAATTACGGACAGCATTTACTGAGAAGAATAAACAAGAAATTACTCTGGTTCCTGATCCCCGCTTTTACCTTCCTATTGGTGCTATCCACCTACATGGGATCCATGGCCATCCGTCCTTATTATTATACACTTTGCTACATGCTCTTCAATTTATCAATCATCTATTTTTCCTTATCATATTTGATTAATATAAAATTTAAAAGTAGCATTTTTCAGTTCAGCAACAATTACTCAATGGTCATTTACCTCTACCACTATATTATATTGGAAGAGATCATAAGAAGTATGGATCCTTATTTTGGAGAGAGTCTTTTGCGTTCCGGCCTGATATTCCTGGTTACATGCTTGATTCTCTTGCCTCTGATTAAACTGTTGTCCGGTATCAGGTTCATTGATCTATATGTTTTTGGCAATACCAAAAGAATGGCGGAAAAGAAAGATAAAGCGCATGAAACATTTGGTTTGATGGAACCCGCAAGATCAAATGAATGATCATGCATAAATCAATTTAAAGAAGCGATATGAAGCAGTTAGAGATTATATTTTGGGTACTATTATTTTTCGTTTTTTATGCCTTTCTGGGGTATGGAATGTTCATATACATTTGGTTGAAAATTAGAAGATTGTTTAAGAAAGATCTCAGCAAAAATGAACAAAACTTCGAACCACCTGTTACTTTGATGATCGCTTCTTACAATGAGAAGGATTACTTACCGGAAAAGGTTGAGAACTCACTGGCCCTTGACTACCCAAAAGACAAACTACGAATCGTATTTATCACTGATGGATCTGACGATGGTTCCCCACAGTTATTAGGTTCGTATGAAGGTATTACTGTACACCACAGTTATGAAAGGCAGGGTAAAATAGCTGCTATAAACCGCGGTATGCGATTGATAGATACCCCTTTCGTAATTTTTTCAGATGCCAATGCGATGTTGAATAAAGAAGCAGTTCGATCGATTATTAAAAATTATAAGGACCCTAAAGTAGGTTGCGTGGCAGGAGAAAAGCGAATTATCAAAAAAACTACGGATAGTGCATCAGGAGCCGGAGAGGGGATTTATTGGCGTTATGAATCGGCTTTGAAAAAAATGGATTCCGAACTCTGTTCTGTTGTGGGAGCTGCAGGTGAACTATTTTCGGTGAGAACCGAACTCTATGAGCCAGTGGAACCTGATACGATTTTGGATGATTTTGTTATGTCACTCCGAATTACATTGAAAGGTTATAAGATCGCTTATGAACCAGGCGCATATGCCATTGAATCAGCTTCTGCTTCCATTAAAGATGAAATGAAAAGAAAAGTCAGAATTTGTGCCGGTGGACTGCAATCCATAGTAAGGCTCAAACCACTACTGAATATTTTTAGATATGGTACACTTTCTTTTCAATATGTTTCTCACAGAGTGCTAAGATGGACTGTAATACCACTTTTCCTACTCTTGCTTATTCCTATTAACTATGCTCTTCATGATACCTATGGAGGCTTATATACCTTCTTATTTATTGGACAGCTGATTTTCTATGGAGCCGCTTTGTTGGGATGGTATCTGGAAAACAGACAATTAAGGCTGAAAGTATTATTTATTCCATTCTACTTTTTCATCATGAATCTGGCTGTATTCAGAGGATTTTTCAGGTATGTAAGAGGAGGTCAAAGTGTTTTATGGGAGAGGGCTAAGAGAGCTTAATAAAATTGAGGGTAAATATAATCATGATGAATTGGATAAAATTATTGATAAATAAAGCACTGGTAGTGTGTCTTTTATTTGTGACATTGTCCTGTGTTAAGGATGAACTTGGGAAAGGGAACAACAATGGAGGGGATCTTGATGAAATTTCCGTACCTGAAGAGTTTAATTTCGAAACGAGTGGAAAAATAGATATTGCCATCCAGGACGATTTGGCTAACGGCGATGTTAAATACAGCATTTACAGCTTTGATGCGGATACATTGAATGATCTGATTGTAACAGGTGCTCCCAATAGTGCCGGGCTTTTCAGTACCTCTGTTACACTTCCCACCTTTTTGGAAAAGGTTTATATAATCAGAAATCATGGTGGACTATTTGAAGGGGTAGAAGTACCCATTACGAACAATCAAATTTCTTATACCTACAACGCTGGCAGTGGAGGAAGAATGTCGAGATACTTCAATTCCAGGGAGGGATGCCATGAATTACTCTATGCAGTGAATAACCAGGGTGGATTTTATACCATCAACAATGAAAGTGGATTATATGAAGAAACGGTGCTTCCCAACCTGGAAGGCGGAGGATCCATCGCCTGTGCTGTGGACCGCGTTAGAAGGATCACTTATTATAATACAGGAACCACCTTACGCTATTATGATATAGATGCCGGGACTTTCCATGTTGTTGGAAGTGGCAATCCTTTCAATGGAAGTTATCCCAGAATGGAGTATAATGAGGTAGATGGACTGCTTTACATTGCCAAAAATGAGAAAATGTACATTATTGATCCCAACAGTAATCAGGTATTATCAACGATATCGATCTCAGGTATAGAATCGCCGGTAGGGGGTGGGGATGTAGCCATATCGGAGAACGGCACTATTTATATGTGTACTTTTTCCGGTTTGTATCGAGTAGAAGTCAGTGGTGAAGGTAACAGTGCCCAGGCATTTCGTATTAGTGCTGATAACCTGCCTTTTCAGCCAACTTCCATGGCTATTGATAGAAATGACAGATTATATCTGGCAACAAATGACGGCAATTCACAGCTTATCGAGATGGATAAATTTGATGGTGCCTGGCAGGTGGTCAAAACATATGATCATAAAATAAATGATCTGGGGTCATTACCCTGCGCAGAAGAAGATCTTGATCAATCTGATTCCGACGGTGATGGGATCATTAATCAGTTGGATGCCTTTCCGGAAGACGCCGGCAAAGCATTCTCCAATTTTACTCCAAGTCAATTTGGTTGGGGTTCGCTGGCATTCGAAGATCTGTGGCCTTCTCAAGGAGACTTTGATTTTAACGACCTGGTGGTTAACTACAGGTTCGAAGGGATTGCTAATGCGGATAATCTTTTTGTCGAACTCAGAGGTACCTTTACGGTCCGGGCTATTGGTGCCTCCTTCAAAAATGGTTTTGGAATAGAGTTGCCCATTGCGCCTTCGCAGATTGCTTCCGTCACAGGTTATCGGCATAGCAAAAACATCGTGACTGTAGATGGAAAAGGATTAGAGACCGGACAGACCAATGCTGTGATCATAGTCTTTGACAATGCTGCAGATCACCTGGAGCATACTGGTGGTCTATTTTACAATACCGAGGCAGCCTTCGATAAAGGGGCCGGAACAGAAATCAATATTGTGGTTACTTTTACTAATCCTCTGGATCCGGCATTGCTTGGTACGGCACCTTTCAACCCGTTCATTTTTATCAATGGCGAACGTGGAAAAGAGTTACATTTATCTGATCATGCTCCAACCGATCTGGCAGATCAAAGTTATTTCAATACTGCCAAGGATACCAGTGATCCCAACTTGAGTAGATATTATAAAACATCCAATAATGTGCCCTGGGCGATAAATATCATTCACGAATTCAAATATCCTTTTGAAAAAACTTCCATTGTTCAAGGTTATAATCATTTCACTACTTGGGCAACCTCAGGAGGGACTTCGTTTTCAGACTGGTACAAAAGTAATAGTGGATACCGAAATACAAGTAAACTGTATGATAGATGATATAAATGATCATTGATTGAATGTAAGTGAAAGATTCCTTAAGGCGCGATCCTTAAGGAATTTTTTTATGGATTTAGGTAAAACACTTAATTCTTCTTTTCAAAGAATGCCTGATTATGATGGTATGTACATGGTAAACAAGATCAGTTGATTTTACCTGTTATGAAATGAAGTCTCCTAAAAGGCGTGTGTTACGCTGTTTTAACGTGTTTAAAGTGGATTCAATTCCATGACCTTTGGGTAAAATTTTTACAAGACAGGTACTTTATCAATGAATTTATAGACCAGATCTCCGTTGGTTTAACTTCGATGTTTAGAGATCTGGAGTTATGGAAAACCATTAGATTTTCAATATTGGAGAATCTACATCTGAATGTCTTTCATGCTGTACAAGTTATTAATATTCCTAAATCAATGTCATTTAATTAAGGAAATATCTAAAAAGCTTTCAGGTATCAGGTTTCAGCTTAATGTTTTTTTAATGTGCCAAAAAATTAACTGACACCTAAGACCTGATGTCTGAAGGCCTATCTTAATAGCATTAATTCCTAAATACCATATCACGATCATGATATGTTGAAAGGGCAAGCGGTTCTCAATAGGGTTTAACTACATTCATTTGTATTGTTTATTGAGGTTAAAAGGATTTGCAGATGGATGTGCGTAACATAGGAATGATCAACTATTCTCGGTATGGTTTGTCAATCTTTACTTTTTATAGGATTAACCGGATGCAATCCATACGACATGTTTAACTTTAATAGTTATATAACAATAACTTTTGTCATCAGATGGTTATTTCAAATTAATTGAGAATTCTTTAATTGGGAAATTCTTCCTATGTTAAAACAATCTTGCCAAAATGAGAAAAATAAAGTGTTGATTTTCAATTATTTGTGATTTGGCATACAAATGGTATTCTTCCAAGAAAAATTGAGAGGAATATGGCGAAACTAACTATCCATATCTTCACTGAGGATGCAAACTTGCGTGAAAATATGGTTCAACAACTCAATAAGGAAAAGGGACATAAATTGGTTTTATACCAAAATAGGACGGCACTTATGGACAGCATTGACCAGAAGCCGGACGTAATCATCTGTGATTGCTCATTGAGCTCAAAAACGGCTCAGGAAATGTTGAGATCGGTGAGAAGTTCAGCACCTGAAGTTCATATCATATTTCTGGGAGCTAAAGAGAACGATCAAAAAATTCTTGAATTACTAAACCATGGTACATTTGATCATGTCATTATCCAACCGGATGCGATTAGTAAGATACAGAGAGTGATTACGACCATATCCAATTTCAAAGATGAAACCAATAAAAATAATTAGGTTTGTGTCTGCATTTTCTTTGATCCAGAATAGTGAACAAGTTTTCTGAAAAGTTCATTTTGATCGAAAGGTTTTGAAATATAATCGTCCATCCCTGCAGATAAACATTTTTCACGATCACCCTTCAAGGCGCTTGCTGTCATGGCAATGATCGGCGTGGTACTTTTTGGTTTCTCCAAAGAACTTCGAATCAATTTTGTTGCTTCAAATCCACTCATCTCCGGCATGTTTACATCCATCAAAACAATATCGTAGTCATTGTCTCTCAATTTTTCAACCGCCAACTTACCGTTCTCAACAATGTCTACATTGAGGTTCCAATTATTTAATGTTTCGGAAATAAGAATTTGATTCATTGGGTAATCTTCGGCGACAAGAATGTTCAATCCCGAAATATCCACATCCAATATCTCTTCATTTTCCTTTTTAGAGATCTTTTTGTTATGTGCTTCAACCAAATGTATATTGAATGAAAAGGTTGTCTCCTTGTTTGGAATACTTTTTACACTGATATCTCCTTGATGTAATTGTACCAGGCTCTTAACAATAGAGAGACCAAGGCCTGTTCCTCCGTACTTTCTTGTAGTACTGGAGGTGGCTTGCGCAAAACTCTCGAATATTTTGGCAAGCTTGTCCTTAGGAATACCAATTCCCGTATCAGTAACAGCGATCAATAATTCTACCTTCTTACCATCTCTTGAGGCCATTGAAACAGTTAACGTGACTGTGCCATTTTCTGTGAATTTAATAGCATTGCTCAATAAGTTCGTAATAATCTGATTGATACGAACAGGATCACCAATCAGTGAATCAGGAACATTATTTTCAATTTCCTTTACCAGGGCAATTCCTTTGTCCTCGGCTTTGAAAATAAAGGAGTTAAATATAGATTCAATAAGATCTCTCAAATAAAAGAGTGTTTCTTCCAGCTCCAGTTTACCTGCTTCAATTTTGGAAAAGTCAAGAATATCGTTAATGATGCATAAAAGATTATCAGATGAAAATTTAATGGCTTCAAGGTATTGCCTGTGATCTTCATTCTTTACATTCTTAAGCAATAGCTCGGTAAAACCCTGAATTCCGTTTAATGGAGTCCGAATTTCATGGCTCATATTGGCCAAAAATTCTTCTTTCACTCTTTTTGATTCTTCAGCCTTTTCCTTAGCCTCCCGCATTTCCTCCTCAGCCTGTTTTGTTTTTGTAATATCAGACTCAATGGCGATGATCTTGTCAATTTTTCCGTAAATATCCAAAATCGGTGTAAGTGTCGTAAGAACCCAATACTTTTCCCCTTCGTTGGTGTAATTGATCATTTCATAGGTATGCGATCTCTTTTTATTCAAGACCTCATTTTTGATCCTGTCGTCATCAAACAAATTTTTTTTGTCATTTCTTAAAAGCTCACCGGAAGTGCCTTTAAGATCTAATAAACGATAACCTGTCATGATGCTAAAAGCTTCATTGACCCATTCTATTTTAAGGTCTTTATTAAAGATCAATACGGCATTGCTTGTTTTACTCGCTACAATAGAGAGTTTCTTGATTTCATCTTCGGCGGTCTGTAATCGTTTCTCGGCTTCCCTTCTTCTGATGGTCTTGTCTATTGTCAATGGTAAAACCTTCAGATAGTTCCGTGCAGAGTCTTTGATCAGGTAATCGGAGGCTCCGCTTTTCATGGCCTGTACGATGACCTCTTCATCCCCAACACCAGAGGTGAAAATTAATGGTGTTCTTCCGGCTATATCCAAAATGTCAAAGGCATTTCCGTCCCCGAGCATGTAATCGGTGATGATCACATCAAATTCGTCATTGTCCAGTTTCGCCTTAGCTTCCGAAGTAGAACCTGCAATACTATAATCGTAATTCAACTGCTCCCTTTTGATAAACCTTTCAAATGCCATTTGATCAATTTCATCATCTTCTATCAGCAATATTTTTGGTTTCATATGTTTTTTAATGTTGAAGTGTTTACATGAGCCCAAGCAACTTAATTAATAATGCCCAGAGCGCGTACTTTATTTTTTGGATGTATTCCCAATGCTAAGGATAAATTCAATTACCAGATTACTATATTCTTAACAAGAGGTTATGCCCTTATTCAAGTAAATCACAAGTCTATTGTTCATTACTAATTACTCATTATCAATTATTATAGCGTTTCACTTGTTGACCAGTAGTGATGAATGGATTTCATGATATCCAGAAATTGATCATAATCAACCGGCTTCACCATGTAACCCGCAATGCCTAAATTAAAACTCTCTACTTTGTCTTTTTCCTGTTTTGAGGTGGTCAGAACAACCACGGGGATCATTTTAAAATTATCATCTGTCTTTATTATCTGCAGAAATTCTATACCATTCATTTTGGGCATGTTAAGATCCAGAAGTATAAGCCCAGGCTTTTCATTATTGCTCTTGAGAACGTCCAGACCCTCTTCGCCATTGTTGGCAACATAGAGTTCATTGGCAACATTTAATTCTTTTAAAGATCTTGTAACCGTCATTTGATCAACTACATCATCTTCCACCAGCAAAATTGGTTTGTTTAGTGTCATATCGTTAATTGTTTGGTTTCTGTTATTGTTTGAAATGGTATGGTAAAATAAAAGGTGGTACCTTTTCCAAGTTCAGACTTTACCTGAATCTGACCACCATTTAACTCAACTATTTTCTTTGAAATGGCCAGACCTATTCCATTAACATCATGTTCATCTCTTGATTTAAGTGTTTGAAAGATCTTAAAGATCTTAGTAAAATATTTAGATTCAATTCCCGGTCCGTTGTCTTCAACATAAAACTCCCATGCGCCTTCGGTTCGTTTGTTCCCGATATGGATAAAACCTTCGGGTTTATCCATATAAGTGATGGCGTTTTTTATGAGATGATGGAATAATATGGATATATGATTTCTCACAGCCACTATTTTTGGTAAAGGGTTTTTAATTTCAACTTTAATGTTATTGGGGACTTTTAGTTTTTTTATTAAATCTGCCAAGAGAGAATTTAAATTGACAATCTCCCTGCTTTCGATGGAGTTTCTGAGGTTCATATATTGTGAGATACTATCGATAAGGTTGTAAAGCCTGTTGACTCTTTGAATAAGTATTTCCAGCTGTTCCCGGCCGGTTTTATCGATGAAATGAAAATGATCCGTCTTAATCCAGGAAGCAATTGACCCTATTGATCTCAAAGGGGATTTAAGATCATGTGCTGCAATATGTGCGATTTGGCCCAGTTCCTCATTGGCCTTTGTCAGATCCTGCAATAGGGCGTATTTTTTTTGCTCGGATTCCTTTCTGAAAGTTATATTCCGGCTAAAAATAGAAACACCTGTAATAGCATCATCGATCCTAATGGGATTAAAGAAAGTTTCGAAATAATATTTTTCGTCACCTTTTTGAAAATCTTCCTCGATGGAAAAACGTTCTCCCCGCATGGACCGCTCAAAAAAACCATTCCAACGATCCCACCGATTTGGTGGCATAAAATCTTCTATTCTCATACCTATTTCAGGAGATTTTCCAAATTCGTTTGATATCCTCTCTTTAAAAAATGAATTGAATATGCTTAACCTGAAATAATCATCTACAGACCAGATGATATCTTCTGTATTTTCAATCAGCGCTTCTAGTTTTGAATGATTCTGTTTTAGTTTTAGTTCGGCTTCTTTGGTTTGTCTTACCTGTTCCTGCATCACATCCACTATGGAAAGCAAATCACTGTCCTCAATAGTGCCTTTGTCATTATTTTCTTTTTTGATCGAAGAAATGGATTGCTTGATTTTATCTAAGACATTCTCCTGCTTTTTGTATTTCTTTTTGAGTTCTTCGTTGGTTTCCAGTAGTTCATTAGAACTCAGATCCAATGAGCGCTCGAGAAGGGCTCTGTCCATTTCGTAGTTATCATAGGTGTCACTTATTTCATCCAATAAACCCTCCATCTCCTTTGGGATATTAAAATCTTTATTGAGCTTTTTATTAATTTGTCTTAGCAGTATTTTGTTATACTGTTTCATCCTTCCGATAACGTGGTAATCGTGAGTGTTTGGTTATGAAGCTCACATTTGGTTTGCGGCACAAATGGTGAGATCTCACCATAACTGTAAAAACCGGTAATATGAGTTTTATTTCCTAGGACCTCTCTGACACCCTCTACTTCCTCTTCCACACGATGTTTAAGAACAAGCTTACGCCCTACACAACTAATCAAAATAGCCAGTTCCGGTTCAAATGCATTAATGGATTTATAACTGTTGTTTGCCGCCTCTTTAGCTCCGCATATCAATCGATCAAAATTGGCCTTCATAAACCTTACTTGACAACCTTCGGGCACATCACCGGCAAAGGTCATGCTTTTGCTGTTTTCATCTATTGATAAAATTGTTCGGACTACAGGACTTTCGTTGTCTGGTAGTTTGATACTTAAAGGAAAAAGCAATGCAGATCCAGGGAGCTCTTTGGCAAGATCTCCCAGGTATGTTTTGTAAAGATCCAGTGCTGATTCACCATCCAATTCATATAGAACATTATGTTCGGATTTGGTAATAGTCCTTTCAAGTCCGAATGGATCCCATCCGCCCATAGAACCATGTCCAACTTTTAAACGATCTCCATAAAAACCTATGGCAACAATGGTCCCTTCAGTGGGCACCTGGTTTATACCTACAACAGTCTTCTGAAAATTAGCGGCGTCACCAGCCAAACCACCTGTAATTGGTACAGAAATAGGTAAGGCTTCGTTTAATCCTTTCACTAATTCGCTGCCATTGACTTTCTGTCCGTCTGATATAACAAAAACATGCGCCAGTTTATTTCTTTGGAGTTTACCAGCCAATTGATGGCCGGCCTTAAAGCTGTCCTCAGCTTCGGAAACATTCATTTCAGCAATTTGAATGGCCGTATGATCAAAGGATATGGCCGTTAAAACAACAGACTCATCATAAACAAATGTGTCCAGAATTTCTCCGGAGGTAGAACTCAATAAAATGTCTGCATCAGGATAAAATCCCTTGATTTCTTTGAACCTTTGGGGTTTCTCCACAATTTCTCTAGCTCCAAAAACCAATACTAAATCGGTTTTATCTAATATATTATCATTAGATAGTGCGATCCAACCCTCCGCATGCGTCCATTTTCTTTGTTCTGTTTTCATTGATTTTCGATGTTAAATACAAACCTCTTCCTCTTGATTCTGAATGGGTATTGTAAAATAGAATGTAGTACCTTTCCCTATTTCAGATTCAAGCCATATTTTGCCTCCATATAATTCCACTGTCTTTTTTACAATGGTGAGACCAATACCGGTACTTTCATAAGTACTTTGGGATTGTAGTGTTTGAAAGATTTGAAAAATTTTATCGAAGTGGCTCTCCTCAATTCCTGGTCCGTTGTCAGAAATCCCAAATTGCCAGAAGTTATTTACGTTTTCGCAGCTGATCCATACTCTGCCCTCTTCCTTATCATTATATTTAATAGCATTACTAATAAGGTTCTGAAATACCTGTTGGAGACGAGTTCGCTCAGCAGAAATTCTTGGTAAACTTCCTTTTATTTCAACTTTGATGTGCTCTGGTGGTGAAATGAGATCTATAACATCCAACAATAACTCATCCAGGTTGACACTTTCCCGCTCTTCATTACTCTGCCCAGCTCTTGAATATTGAAGGATACCATCGATCAACTGTTCCATTTTTTTTACTCGGCCAATAAGCAGTTCAAATTGCTTTTGTCCATTTTCATCTAATCGATCCTTGTAGTCCTGGACAATCCATTGAGCCAGAGAATTAATCGCCCTTAACGGAGCCTTTAAATCATGAGAGACTATATGAGCAAAGTCTTTCAGTTCCTCATTGGTTTTCTTGATTTTTTCCTCCATGATAACCTTTTGTGTGGTATCTATGCAGGTTCCAAACATCTTAAATGGTTTTCCGTCTTTGTCTGTGACAACCGAACCTCTTGATAATATGTGATGAACACTCTGGTCATTCCAGACCACTCTATATTCCGATTCGAATTGCCCTGTTTCATTGACGGCCTTGTCTATCGCAGCAAAAACTTCTTCCACATCACCTTCATCAATTTTATCGATAAATGAGTTGAAGGAATTGTCAAAATCCTTGGGATCAAAATCGAATATTTTATCCATGATGCCATACCAGAAAACCTTATTTGAATTGATTTCCCATTCCCAGATACCTATTCCTCCACTGTGAAGGGCTATGTTAAGCCTTTGTGTATTTTGTTTGAGTTGTTCCCTGGAACTTTTGAGCTCTTCCTGAGCAGTGACCTGTTTGGTGATGTCGTTTTGCAAACCAACAAAATGGGTAGTGTTTCCTTTGCTGTCAAAGACAGGTGATATGGTTAACTCATTCCAAAAGAAGGTGCCATCTTTTTTGTAATTTCTAAGTAATACTTTGCAATCTTTTTTCTCCTTGATTGCTTCGCGCAGTTTGTCAAGTGCCTTTTGATTACGATCCTCATTTTGCAGAAACCTTAGGTTTTTTCCTATGATCTCTTCCGGTGAATATCCTGTAATTACTTGGTTAGCAGGATTACAATAAATAACAGGATTATCGGGTAAGTTATAGTCGGTAATTACTACCCCTGTTCCTATTGCTGAGAGAGCCCTTTCCCTGATCCTGATATTTTCTTCTGCTTTTATTTGCTCTGTTATATCTCTCCCCGAAGCATAGACTAATCCTTCTTCTACATCTGGAATAAGATTCCATTGGATGTTTCGACTTGAGCCATCTTTATGAAGATATCGAACGGTGAAGTTTGAGACATCCGAACCTCTTAAAAGGACTGGTGCCCTTTGCACAGCGGCTTCCCTATCATCCGGGTGAACAAATTTAATAAAGCGTTCCTGGGTTAATTCATGTGTGGTGTATCCCAATACCTTTTCCCAGGCTGGATTTAGCTTTGTGAAATAACCTTTAAAATTGCCAATAACAAACAGGTCTCGATTAAGTGAAAAGAATTTTTCCAATTGTTTTTCGGCTTTTAAGTTGATGCTTAGAATTCCATACATGCAACCGAAAGACACTATGACCGGAATGATATAGGAGATTGCACTGAACCAGCTATTTCTAAGAATAGTAAGGTCGGCATCTAATGTGTGCCAGTCTCTGGTAAAAGGGAAAGAGACAATCGCTGCGGCGGATATCAATAAGGTGAAAAAAAGGAATTTTCTCTCCCTGAAATCCATAATGACCAGGGGTATAAAAGTAAAAGAAAGCTCACATAAAAAAACTCCGGTTATGGGTTCGTCCTGGGGTCCGCAAAGCAATACATTGTAGCTTGCTCCCAGCAGAATTGGTAATACAGCGATGATCAGTCTTGAGTAATAGACCCACCCAAAGTGGTTTAGGACTAAGACGGTGGAACAAATAGCCGCTCCAAATCCTGGAATAAATGCCGTTATGAGTGGAAGATATAAATAAGATATTATGGTGAAGGGAATGGCAACAACAAAGGTAAGTAAGAATGCAATGAGGTTGGTTGGCTGAATTCGACGCTTCAGATAAGCCGGTACCTCACGGTTCATTCCCAGATTAATAATTTTATGAATCACTAAACTTATCGTTTTAATTTTATTCACTTTTCCAGGCCCAATTGGTCACGAAACCATCACTTTTAATTTTTACAACACTTGGTTTATAACATTGCAGTAGATTTCCTTCATAATCATGCTTTAATACCAATTTGGTAGATTCCTTTAGCACGACATTCACAAGTGTGCCATGCTTAGTTTCTTGCCCGAATTAGCCTAGTTTCATTGTTTGGAAGATTTAACAGAATCCAAAAAAGAGTGCTTCAAAAAAAAGCAATTCACTACTTGTATGTAATGAATTCAGTTTTCCACTTGTAATCAAAACCAAATAAAGTGCCGGTTCCTTTGTCTATTTGTGAGAAAAAACAAAATAGACTAAATAACCTTACGCAATTCAGCCAATCGTTTTGAGCTCTCTTATTTGATAATATTTTTTCAGGACGGATCATTTCAAATATATTTTATTAGGTTTGGGCTTTCAATAGAGTAAACTTTTAAATTATCAAATAGGAGAATCTCCTATAAATCCTTTGAAATGAGTGGCTAAGCCTTTGGTAAATCATAGATCATAAGCAGAAGATTATTAGTGTTTCTTGAATCAGTTACAGTTTAATTTTGGTTGAATAATGCCTTAAAATCCTACATTTAATTCGGTATTGGGGAAAAACGATTTTTTTTTAGTGTTTTTTTGTACTATCTTTTTACAAGGGTTTTTTAGGAAAAACCAACAGCTCTGAACATTGCAATTGTGAAAACCTTTATAGTATAACTTTTGCAATAAATAGATTTCATTGAAACTGGCATGGTAAAATTTAATTTGGGGACCTCGGCTTAAAAAGTGACTTGTTCAAACTGAACAAGAAGAACGTATCATTTGTAAGTTACACTTAGACAAAGATGATATGCTTCTCTTTATAATAACTATTTATAAAGCTTATGAAAGTCGTAGGAAAACAGAATGAACCATCAACTAGTATTTTGAAAAAAGAAGCAACCGAACAAGATTCTTACAAGTCTGGCGTCAAAACCCCGATTAAAGATTCTGAAGATATTGCGCTCGATGCAAGGTTTGTTAAAAGGGATTTGCCGGAGCTCATTGAAAAATATGGAGCTCCTGAAATTAAGACGCTACAACCCTCACTGGATAATCTCTCCAAAAAAGAACTCATTTATTTAAATCAAAATCTTTTGAAGAAGATTGCAGGCCTGAATGATACGAATGAGCAATTGGATCATCGGCTAAAAGAGATGTGTACTCATATAGAAAATTTAGAAACTCAGAACAAAGAACTTGATTCATTCACATATTCTGTTGCACATGATTTGAAAGCTCCATTACGGGGAGTTTCCGGTTTTGCTACCATTTTAAGGGAAGATCATTCGGAGAATTTGGACAGTGATGGACTTAGGATTGTTAATATTATCAAGTCCAAGGCGTATGAAATGCAGGTGTTAATTAACGATTTACTCTCTTTCTCACATATTTCAGAGAAACGCTTTGAGAATGGAGTGATCAATATGGACAGTTTGGTTGAGAAAATTGTGACGGAATTAAGCACTAATTTGAGAGGGAGAAAAATTAAAATTAAAATAGGAAAATTACCTAAAGTATTCGCGGATATTACGATGGTAAAACAATTAATGGTCAACCTCATTTCAAATGCCGTTAAATTCACTGGAAAAACAAAATATCCAAAAATCGAAATAGGAGGATCAACCCAGCATGATAAACATGTTTTTTTCATTAAAGACAATGGTGTAGGGTTTGATATGAACAGGGCGGACAAATTATTTCATGCTTTTCAAAGACTTCACAACAAAGATGAATTTGAAGGTACTGGAATAGGACTTGCCTTAGTATCGAGGATTGTTAAAAGATATGGTGGAGAAGTTTGGGCTCAAGGCGAAATAAATAAAGGAGCGACATTCTATTTTTCTTTACCAAGTAAAGTTGATCAGGATTGATTTTCATAATAACTAATACCGAACTAACAATGAACAGAATGGATGATTCATAATTATTGTCTACAGAAAGCAGACATTTTGAAAACCCAATAGAAAGTTTGTTTAAATATTTATGAACAATTTCTCTGACATGGATTTATGCCTTGCTTAAATAAAATGTCGGAGAATGAAAAAGATCGTACTTACGCATGCATGAACTTGCTACTATCCCGGAGGAGATGACTGTTAAGAATTTAAAAATTCTTATTCTGGAAGATGATCCAACTGATGTTGAGCTCATGGAAAGGCAGCTTCAAAAAGCTGGTTTTTCATTTGATATGGAGACAGTAAAATGTCAGAATGATTTCATCAGGGCACTTGAAGAATTTAATCCTGATTTAGTCCTGTCCGACTACAATCTACCTTCCTTCACTGGAATTGAAGCATTGAAAACCGTGGTAGAAGTAAAACCTTCGCTGCCATTTATTATTGTGTCGGGAGAACTTGGAGATCAGAAAGCTGTGGAAACCCTGAAGCTGGGTGCAACAGACTATGTATTGAAAGATAAATTATTCAGATTACCTGTAGTAGTTAACCGGGCTTTACGTGAAGCAAAAGACAGGGAAGAAAAAGAACGGGCAGAGCGTGATTTGTATGAAAGTAAAAAGAGGTTAAAACTCATAGTTAAAGGCGCTGATATCGGAACATGGGATTGGGATATTACTACCGGATCGATTGTTTACAATAAAAAGTGGTTGGAGCTATTGGGTTCGAAAATGGATAAAAAAAATGCCAATATAGAAAGCGCCAAATCACTGATCCATTCGGATGACCTTCCGAGTGTTGAACAAGATCTTCAAAATCATTTAACAAATAGGACACCAATCTATGAAAATGAACACCGGATCCAAATCGGATCTGGCGAATGGCGATGGGTACTGGATCGGGGGAAGGTTACAGAAAAGGATAAATACGGAAATCCATTGAGGGCCTCTGGTATCCTGCAGGATATTACCAAGCGTAAGGTCATTGAAGAGGAGATGCAGAAATTGGCGCTTGTTGCAAAGAAAACCAATAATGCCATTATCATCATGGATAAGCAGGGATGCATTGAATGGGTCAATGAGCAATTCAAGAAGATATCAGAATTTTCACTGGATGAAGTAAAAGGCCACAAATTGGATAATCTATTATATGGGGAGAAGACAGATCCGGAGAAAATATCGAATATTAAGAAAGTGATTTCCTCAGGCCGTTCGCTACAACAGGAAATGATTAATTATACCAAATCTGGCAGGGATTACTGGATAGAGTTGAATATTCAACCGGTATTTAACAGTGATAACGAATTGGAAAAATTCATTGCCAGTCAGAATGTGATTACCGTTCGGAAATTAGCAGAAGAAGAGCTTATCAAGAGTGAAAAGATGTTGGTGGAAACTCAGAATATTGCTCATCTGGGTAGCTTTGAATGGATCATTCCTGAGAATAAGGTTATCTGGTCCGAAGAATTATTCCGAATATTTGGATTTCAGCCAAGAGAAATACCGGCTACGATCGCTTCTTATTTGGAGTATGTCCACAAAGACGATAAGGAGTTGGTCAGGAAAAAGATCAATCAGTCCATTACCCTCAAGCAAGATTATGAGCTGGAACATCGGATTGTTTTACCCGATGAACGGATCAGGATCATCAACGTAATTGGGAAAGTCACCCTGGACAAAAAGGGCAATCCTATACGCCTGACCGGCTTGATACAAGATATAACAGAGAGAAAACAAGGCGAAGAAGCCGCTCAGAGATTTGGAAGAATACTTAGTAGCGCACTCAATGAGATTTACATTTTTGGGGAAGAAGATCATCGATTTATTGAGGTGAGTCATAGCGCACTGCAGAATCTGGGATATTCAATTGAAGAACTTCGGGAACTTACCCCCTTGGATCTCAAACCGGAATTTGAACCAAAAACTTTCAGAGAACTTGTTGCTCCGCTTATTTCAGGGGAAAAAGAAGCTGTTATTTTCGAAACTTATCACAAGCGCAAAGATGGTTCCACCTATCCCGTAGAAGTCAGACTACAATATTCCCGTTCTGAAACCCCTCCGGTTTTTGTGGCGGTTACGCTGGATATCACGGAGCGGAAAAAAGCACAGCGAGCAAAATATGAAGGTCAGGAGATGGAGAGAAAACGAATTGCTATGGAAATACATGATGGAATCGGTCAAATGCTCATTGCCGTGAAACAAAGAATTATTAATCTGGACGCCGAAAATATTGACAAGGATGTACTTAGTGGGAAAATGATCGAAATAGAGGAATTACTATCTATGACCATTGATGAGGCACGTAGGACATCTAATAACCTGGCTCCTGTGGTTTTGAAGAAAATGGGTATTGAACCGGCTATTACACAATTGTGTAAACAGACTGAAAAAGTAGGGAACCTCAGTATTTTGTTGGATCAGAAAGGAGAGAACATTGAAGCGGGAGAACGGGTTTTATTGGCCATTTACCGTATAGCGCAGGAGGCACTCAATAACATCGTGAAACATGCCAATGCAACCCAGGTGAAGGTGCAAATTTTCAGAGATACCAAAAATGCTACCCTGATCATTGCAGATAATGGTAGCGGATTTGATGTAGCTGAGCAAATGAGAAGGGCTGGCAGTGGTTTGCATAACATGAAGGAACGCGCCAGTCTTGTGAACGGCGAGTTTTATGTGGAAAGTAGCATAGGAAACGGGACCTATATCAAATTGGATATTCCATTGAATTAAATAAACAACTTAAATATGAGCATGATAAAAGTACTTATTGTTGACGATCACACGCTAATTCGCGACGGCATCGTTGCTATGTTGAGTGATCTGAGTGAAATAAAAGTATTGGGCGAGGCCGTGAATGGAGAAGAGGCCATTGAGAAATGTGAGATACTAAATCCTGATATTGTTGTCATGGATATAATGATGCCCAAGATTAATGGATTGGAGGCTGCTAAGATTATCAGTGAGCGATTTTCCGATGTAAAAATCATCTTTTTATCCATGGAGGTGAAAGAAGAGTTCATTTCTGAGGCACTGAAGGCGGGTGCTTTAGGATATATACCTAAAGATGTCAATAAAAAGACGCTGATAACAGCGATTAAAGAGGTGCATCAAGGCAACAAATATTTCCACAGTATGGTATCAAAGGTGGTATTTGATAACTTTTATCAAAATTCGGTAAAGGGGACTAAGCCCAAATCGTTGAGCGATAACAAAGTAAGTAAAAGAGAATTGGAGGTGCTGGAACTTATTGCCAGTGGTTTGAGCAATAGCCAAATAGCCGAACAATTGTTTATCAGTGTAAGAACGGTGGATGCGCATCGTAATCACATCATGCAAAAACTCGAACTTAACAGTACCGCGGAGTTAGTTAAATATGCCATTAAAAATCATATTATTGAATTGGATTGAGAATTGATCAGCATCAATTGACGCTTTTTTATTTGCAATTTAATGCCATTTAGTTAAGCCTTTAGGTATAAGGTTTCGGGTATCAGACAATCTTCATACACACCAAAAAACACTATAAAAGCTGAAATCTGATACCTAACACCTAACACTTGAATTCTTAACTATATTTTCTAAACTAAACGGCATTGATTTGCAATTAGTGATTCATCCTAATATTGCTTTTAGGCGAATACCCTATTGAAATTTGTAAAGTGCAAGGCTATCTTTAATATATTGCCAGTAGTTAATGGTTGCTTCTGATCATTAACATTTTTGTGTAGTCGGATAAAAGAGGAAGTTAGGCATGTATAATATTAAAGTCTTTGTAGTAGACGATCATGCGATCGTTAGAGAGGGAATTAAAGCAATGTTCAAAAATGCTCCGGACATGGAGCTTGTGGGTGAAGCCGAAAATGGTGATGAAACCATTGAAAAGCTGAAATATATGTCCCCTGATGTCATATTGCTTGACATTGTGATGCCAGGGATCAACGGCATACAACTTACAAAACTTATCAAGCAAGCATATCCCCATATTCAGATCATATTGCTTTCTATGGAAATAACCGGTCAATTAATTGGCAATGGCATTGGAGCAGGAGCCTCGGGATATCTTCCAAAGGATTCCAGCAAAGAAATTCTCTTTGAAGCCATCAAGAAAGTCAAATCCGGGGATAAATTTTTTGCTGAGTCAATTTCCGAAGTAGTATTTGATGAGTTTTTCAAAAACTCAGTACGAGGCGATAGAAGAGGAGGTGTTGGGTTTGCCACTAAAATCAGTGACAGAGAAATGGAAGTTCTCAAGTTAATTGCTTCAGGAAAAAGTAATCGAGAAGTTGCTGATGAATTATTTATTAGCATTCGTACAGTCGATGCCCACAGAAATCATATCATGAAAAAAATCGATGCCAGAAACACTGCAGATCTGGTTAAATATGCAATCAAAAATAAGTTGATCGAGCTATTTGATTGATAATACCGAGTATATATTCCCAAAGAGAAAACCACAATCCCCTAAAGTAATTCTCGAGAAAAACGATGTATTGATCAATCCATTTATGCAGGCATTCCTAAGTTCTTTCCCAATATTTTAAAATTTCAAGATTCAATTGTTAAAAACCTGGTTAGGTAATTTGCCTAGTCCGTTTAATTTCAAATCGATTTGCCTTTATTTTTCATGGCCATTTGTTTTTGTCAATTGTTTAAATTTGGAGGTAAAATGGAATATATTGATCCATAGCTGTTTACAGAATTTGGTTAAAGTATTACTTTTAAATCCTGTTTATTCCTTCTTAATTTTTTTCAAGCAGTAGAACATAAAAAGTTCAATTTTTTGGATAACCGGCAAATACCTAAGTGATACACTTTAATACTTTTTCTTAAAAACTAGATTCAGGATTTACTCTATTGAAATGAGAGGCCTGTGGGAATAACTTTGATTAGTTGAAATTGAGAAATAGACTATTTAATCAAACGATTTCAAAGATTAACTGTAGTGTTATGACTATCACCTAATTTTTTCTGATACGGAAAACGCTGAAAAATGAATAGCGGTATTTGTATCGATCAT
The DNA here is from genome assembly GCA_030442035.1 of Splendidivirga corallicola. Lineage (GTDB taxonomy): Bacteria > Bacteroidota > Bacteroidia > Cytophagales > Cyclobacteriaceae > Splendidivirga > Splendidivirga corallicola. Next base: position 615,703 of record JAUJEA010000001.1, on the reverse strand, counting down.
GAATTAACACTAAGTAGAGATGGATAGTTGGTTTCGATCGTCATAGATCACGAGATCAACTGTGAAAGAATAAATTAATCAAAATTTAAAACTATGAACAATTTAAAAATGCTGTTGACGCTTTCATTGGCGTGTGTGATGATGATGGTTACTTCTTGTAAAGAAAAGGATGCACAACCGCAACCGGAGCCTATAATCATTGAAAAGGAGCTTAACTTTATTGAAGGCCTGGAACTTTTTTATTATGGTAAGAAAATTAACATATGGGATGAAGCTCACAGGATTGTTGGCCCCAATGGGAAAGTGGATTATGAGATATTCCAGCCTGCTGAGTTTGATGGTACTGATTTCGTCACTGTGACCTATAATCTGAATGCTGATGATACCGCTAAATTTACAAACCTCAATTTTGTAATTCTTGTAGATATGAATCAACAATCGGTAGACGAAATTTTAGAGGCTTACAAGGATGGAGAAACGCTTACCGCCACTAATCTTATACTGATGCTTGGAGATTGGTAACATAGACCATAAACCCTTTGAACAAACAAAAAATAGAATAAGGTATACACACTTCTCAAGGTTTGTCTACCAATTCATTACTTACAATAAATAGCTAATAAATTTTTAAGCAGAAAAATATACAATCCATGACAACGGTTACAAATGAACTTAGAATTAAAAACAGGGAAATTAGAAAGGTGAAAGGAGAACTGGACAGATTTGTCTATAGTTGCTATCACGATTTAGGTCAACCAATAGCCACTTTATCAGGTTTGGTACAAATTGTGGAGCTTGAAAACAAATTTGATTCCCGGTATCTCCAGCTCATGCGAACAACCATTGGAAAATTAGAGGACAGGATAAAAAAGATCATAGATTACTCAAAAAATGCCAATCTCCAAATTGATATTCAAGAGGTCAATATGGAAAAAATGATCCATGATGCCCTTGAAAGCTCAAGCGCTATGCCTATGGGAAGAATGGTTCGACAGGAAGTTGAGATCAACCAACAAACACCAATTTTTTCTGACAAAAAACGTTTGGAGATCATTATGCACAATTTGATCTCTAACGCTTATAATTTCCACAATCCAAGAGAAAAGGAACCTTTTGTAAAGATCAATGTAAAAGTGACCAGGGCATTTATCACGTTTACTGTGGAAGACAATGGTGTCGGAATAGAGGAGAGGTTTCATAAAACAATCTTTGAAATGTTCTTCAAAGGTTCCGATAATTCTGAGGGAGCTGGCCTGGGCTTATACATTGTCAAGGAAACATTGTCAAAATTAAAAGGGAGCATAGCCGTAAATTCCAGGATTGGATTCGGAACATGTTTCAGGGTAAAAATACCTAATAACAGGATTGTTATGTTAGATGATTAGCAGGCAGGTAAGTATTTTTACCTGTTGCCTATCAATTTATCAACCTTACCGGAATGGTCAATACTTTTTTATGGAGGTTTTCAGCGCCTTCCAATGTGCTTCCTTCATTGAACCAAAAGCAAATAGCGAGATACCGGAAGCACCACCCTGCATGGAAGCTTTAACAGCTTTAGACAATTCCCCAGGGGAAAGTTGCGGTACAAATAGTCCGCTATACAGCTTGGTATCATATTTTAAAGACTTGGTACCAATCGCACATTGTTCCTTGATCCAGTTGATGTCTTCGTTATAGAAATTATGATAGAGCATGGGGAGGGCTGCATCCAGTTTCCAGGTATGCCATTCTTGTCTGACATTTTGCCAATTTGGAAAAACAGCTGCACTGACCATTTTGTTTTGTTTCTTGGCTTCTGGAATAAGTTTGTTGTTAACCAGATTACTTATCAGGTCGTACCGAAATTGCCTCCAGGTTTCACTCTTTGAGGGGTCATCCATTTTTAACGGATCTTCACCGTGCTGAGCTTTATATAAACTCCTGCAATTTTCGCAATAGCAGTAATCATATTCGGGGTATTCCTTATCCTGAACAATATTATACTTGGGTTGTAGTGCCTCAGCCAGGATAACGTCAGGATGACGGACATAGTCAAAATGAACACCGTCCACATCGTATTGAGAAAGCTCTTTGACAGTTCCCTTGATAAACTCATGTACGGGCTCCCTTGAGGGGCACAGGAATTTATAATAATTGACATAGGCCGGTTTAGTGGAAGATGACTCTCCCTTTCTATTCACATTATACCACTTAGGATGTTTTTCAACAATCTCCGGGATCAGGCAAGGCATAGTCCACATCCAGGTGTGTATTTCGAGATCCATGGCTCTCGCTATTGGTATAAGCCTTTCCAACCAGGCATCTCTCACAGGGAGTCTTGAGCTTTCAAAATAAGCACCGCTCCCCGTATATACTTCCGGAAGGATAGCGTCGATACCGGCTTCTTTCATCATGGCAAATCGTTTCTTCCAGTCATCTGCGCTTGCTTTGGTATCCGGCGTGATCCACACCCAATTCTTCATCGTGCCCTTTTTCACGCCAGATGACTTCAGCATATTGGGATCGGAAGAAGAAAGAAGCTGATTAGTGTGTAAAAGGCCTAAGGCGCTTAATGAAGATAACTTTAAAAACTTTCGTTTGTCCATTTTCCGAGGGGATAAGTTCAATAAAAGATTGTTGGTTTTGACTTTGTAAATGAAAGCCAATATGAAAAGACAAAGGGTACAAAATGTACCCTTAAGACCTAAATTCGACGATCATCAAATTTAGGTTATAGGAAGATTAGTATTTACATATCAATCCTAGTTAGTTGATAATGACTTCATCACCTCATTAATGTTTCTGGTGTAAGTCACTAAATAATCAGGTAAGGCATCTTCTGATGTGTCTACATTCCATTTATGGATTTTACCATCGTACTTTACTTCTATATAAAATCCACCCTGGTCTGCACAATCAGGACAGCCGAAAGTTTTTTCACTGGATGTTATCAAAGAAGTCGGAAAATTGGATATTAACTCCTTGGCCTTTTGGTATTGTGCATCGCTGAGAGGGTTTGATTGAAAAGGGACTTCATCCGGAACCCCTCTGTCGACGTCATCTGCAAATAACTTATTCCCTTCAATTTTAAATAACCTTGTGCAATTGCCCATACAGAAGCCAGCGTATTTCCCAAAAATCAACATATCAATCTTACTTTCTTTTTCTGGAGAAACACAGCAATCTTGTTCTTGACATGATATATTAATCAGAAGGAACGTACTTATCATTAACAAAAAGAGTGTCTTTTTCATCGTTTGGTCTTTAGGTTAAACATTTATCAAAAGTGTAAATGATCATCAATCATTTTTCACGAGGTAGTTTGAGTTATATTTAACACTGATGTTGTTTATGTGACAACCGGGAATGAAAAATGGTTGGAATGGTAATTAATCATAGACCACATAGCCGGTGCCGTGTCTGCGTCAATTCATGCATCATGGGGAATTTCTTCCGAAGACTTTAAAATGATAGTGCTGAAGTATTGATGTTTTTGTTGAACCAGGTGGATGAAAAATCAGGTATGCTATTATTTGCTTGTTGATTAATGCTATAAATAATTGTGGTTTCAACTGAACGAACCTTTTAGACCAAAGTGCTCTTCCGGAGAAGTACCATAGCTTTTTTTGAATTCTTCTCTTTTGGCCTTGGCAACTTCCAATCTGTTTTTGAAATAATTGAGCTTACTTTCCCAATCTGTTCGTTCCCTGGAAACAACATTTTTATAAACATATACGGCTTTGTTGAGCACCTTTACCTCCTCATGATATTTCATTTGATTGTGGTAAATACTCGCCAGACGTTTATAAGGATGGGCACCATCGAAATGCTCCTTAATATTTGCCTGATATAATACAATGGCTTCATTGATTCTCCCTTGCTTCTCAAGTTCCGCACCCTGAAAATTTCGTTTGACCTGTACCACAGAACTATGTATGGATTCTTCTCTTCTAAAGGATAGAAGCTTTCTGATTTTGAAAAAAAGCTTGAACATAATGAATCTATAAAATTATCATACCGGTATGACAATAAGGACAACACCGGCTCATGGTGAGGTTGGTAGGTATGTGGCAATAATAGAAACCAATTGATTCGGTTCCTTTTGGTGTTTGTTAATACAATATAATAAAATTCCGTGAACGGATCATGGGAATCAAAGCAAAACGATCTGTCCAACGGTTCTCAATAGCTGGTCAACTGGTAAGATTTAGTTATAACTTCAAACTAAAAGTCATAGGTCCGATTTTCAAATCGCTGATATTCAAAGAAATATTATTATTTCAAGAATCCTTAAGCCAAAAAATATGACGTTTCTGCCTTGTAATTTTTGGATGCATTTTATGCAAAGGAGATTCATGAAGTATTTATCCGGTTACCACAGGCAATAATGGTAAATGGCTATTTGAAATAACAGGAATGCATTACTGCGAAATTGTCGATTACTTAGGGTCATAAGTTCAAAAATCCAATATGACAATAATATTAGCTTTATTGATAAATAAATTAGTTTTATTTAATTTTATGTCAATAATTTTGACTTTTAAACAAAAACCCAATAAATGAAGCGTTTTGGTTTGGCGGTGCCGGACTCATTGCTAGAAACTCATTTCCAGGCGCGGATTGATCACAGAATACAAAGATTCTACAACGGGTCTCCGGGTGATAGTCTGCCAGTCTTGCTAAATCATCCGATCCCCAACATAGAAATGATGCGATGGGGCTTGATCCCTGGCAATTGGAAGAAACGGGAACTCCCATTTGGAACCCACCTAGCATATGGCAGAAAACTGATTCAAAAGCCTTTATATCGTGCACCTATCCGGCTAAGACGCTGCCTGATACCAGCCAGCTATTACCTTACCTGGGAGGAAGGTGACCCTTACCTGGTTTTTATAGAAGAAACCAAGCTATTTGCTTTTGGAGCTGTATGGGAGGAATGGGAATCTTTTGATGAGCCGCCTAAATTAGTCCACTCTTTTAGTATTATTATGACCGCTACCAATCGGCGACTGATGGCATTAAAGGAACACATGCCATTGATCATAAGACACGGCAGTTACAAAAAATGGCTTGATCCCAACCGGAGCCTGATGGAAATAAAGCAGATGATCGTACCCTACGAAGAAAAACCAATGAATGCCTATAAAGTAACTAGTAAAGTGAAACATACTAGCTTTGAAGGCAAAGAAGTATACAGGCCTGTCTCAAAACGTTTACACAGAAAATATGAAATGATACCGGACGAATATCATGAGGATGTAAGAGGCGATAAAGTGGTTGATAAGTGGAAGAAGAAGTATTTGGATCGATTAATTATCAAAAAGAGTCTTAACCTTTTGAATTACCTCATTAAGTTTAACAGAATCTAGAACAGTAATTTTCCTTCTAATGATGGATTTTTCAATTACGGCAATTTTCTTACAAACAATATACTGCTCAGTATGTGGGTGTTTGAAAGGGGTAGATACATCACCATTATTGATTTTTAATGCATAAGGACCTGTTTGTGGTTGTGTTGTGATTTGTACTAGAATTACGTCCTGAGAAGAGTTAATAAAATTATTAGATACCACTAAGGCAGGTCTTACCTTGTTGTCTGATAAATCAGTAAATGGAAATGGTACAATTACAATATCTCCTTGCTGGTAACTCAATATTTTAATCGTTTAGATAAGACTCCCAATATTGGTCATCCTCTTCATCCCAGTTACTTTTGAAAGATAATATAGCAGCTTCCTGTGACAATTTGGTTAGTTCAGTGTCTGAAAAATTCAGCTGTATATTGTCAACATCTACACAGTTAACTATAACATCATTAATCTCTGAATCTCTCTCAAGGGTAAAATTTGCAAACCAAAGTCCCAGTAAGCCAGTACCTGCTTGCCTTTTTCCGGTATTAACGGATACAAGGATTTTTGCATCTAAGAATGTATCAGCCGTTCCCACTTTTCTGCTCCTTTCTAAAATTTTCAAATTCCTTTTTATATCTATCAAGTATACCGTTACCCACTTCCAAAAATCTTGCGAAGTGTGGAACCGTCATTATCACCCTGTGCGAAACGTTTGCTAGCAATTGATCTTTGCTTTTGATACCAATATCAATCTTAACAACTTCAGCGTCAATGTTTATCTGCACAATATCGGTGAAGACACTCTCAACATCGTTGTCAACAAATTTAATTGGAACTGGTTTTTTGTCTTGCTGATTACTCAAGTTCTCAAGTTTTAAGTTGCATCAATTATAACGAAATATTCAATAAATAATTCAAATAATCTAATATTATGTGTAATTATCGCCAAATATTAACAACTATTTAAACTAATTTCATCTTGAATAGTACAAACATTTATACTGGATAGATTGTAATTGTGACCTTAATTTATTGACATTTTTCACTTCTCCAATTCAAATTCCTTCAATACATCCAGAAAATTATCAATCTGTTTGAGGAATAGGATTTCTTCCCCTCCTTGTTTACCAATCAAAAGCACTTTTGCTGATCCCAAAGCCACCTTCAATTTTCTGATTGAAGTTTCGAATTCTATTTTCTCGGCTTCCGCATTTGTTTTTCTGGCCTCTGCCAATTCTCTTTGTCGCCTTGCATAAATTTCCTCAATTTCAGCTAAGGTTTTTTGATTGTCAATTCCAGGTTTGGCTAATTTTTGCTTGGCATAATCCAATAATGCTGTGGTAAATACCCTGGCCTCATCTTTAATGGTTGATTTGTTTTCATGATCAATTGTGAAATCAAGGAATTCCTTGACTACTTGAATCAATTTAGGTTGTAGTTCCTTCCATAGTTCCGTTGATTTACCTGCAACATCAATCCTAATGTACTTTTTTTATCAACCATTTTAGATTGATTGTGGTTCCAAAACTGATTCGAATTCCAGAAGATCCGCTCCCTTTATCTCTAACTCATCACCACCAATTGAAGAATATATTTCAGATAGATTAGCAATTATGTCCACTATTTCATCCTTTGTAAATTCTTCCAAGTCGAAATAAAGACTCAAATTTTCATTTGTATTCTGATTCTCAATTTCAATTCTTTTATTATGTGTTACAATAAACTGCAAAGTCATAATTGTATCATATTGTTTATCGAGAATATCAACAAAACGATGTATACCCACTTTAGACAAATTAGAATCAGGATCAAAATCTTTGGACAACCATTCTGAATTTTTTATTCCAAAAGCATCAACAAATGATTGATCCAGCTCTTCTTGATAGGTGAATAAAACATATTGTTCGCTGAGCCTTTCAGGTATAATTGACCTGATTGTTAGAGTGAACTTTCTTGAATTTAGATAGTCTTCTAAATAATACTCACTTTCAGTTTCAGGAATGGGAAATATTCGTCCCAATTTATACTTACTCATTTCCTGCTTATCCTCATCCTTCATTTCAAAGAATCCAAATTTATCCAATAATTTGCCTTTAATATGTTGATAAGTCACGGGATCGAAAGGGTGGAATTTCATAAAAAAGAGACTTTAATAGCTGAGTTACCACTAATTAAATACCAAAACCCCAAAATCACAAATTATCCTGAAGAGATTTGTAAGAAACAAAAAAGCTACTCACTACCTAGAGTTGTGGGGGGCATTCTTTCAATCTGCTATGTAGAAAGAATTTCTCAATATTAAATATCAGCACTGACGAAATTTGTCAAAAGATGAATTAATTATTCACCGGAAATTTTTGGGTTCTTAATTGTTTGATAGTTTTGGTTTGTTTCCAGGCTGACCAAATAAAGAATGCACTTATTAAAGTATATGCAGCACCTGAAAAAATAAATGCCAATTTAGATTCTGTTTTTTCATGAACATGAATTTTTATTTTATTTATTCCATGTGAATTATTAAACTCCTTAGTTGATAGCCTAATTTCAGAATCTATTTCATTTTTGATAACAAGTGAATCTTTTGAGAGTGTTGGTATTATTTCAACAAATTTTTTTTTGTTTTCAGAGTCAATGTTATATACAAATTTAGGAACCTTGAAAATTGTAGACATTTGAGGTATTAATATCAATGTTATTCCTGTGATTAAAAAAATAGATGCTATTACCCAATACATATTTCTCCTTCTATTGGTTCTCTTAATTGATTCCTGGTATATATTGTCTTTTTTTATTGTGTTTAGATCTGTAATTCTGAAGTCAAAGGATAATCCATGAAAAAAATCTATTGCTTTCTCTCTTTCGCTATATCCTTTATCACTTTCTATTACTTCAGCCAAAGACTCGATTTCAATTGATTCATTTCTTTTTAGCAAATCCCATCGAACTAAAACGTTATTGTCATCTTCAATTTCAATTTTAGTTGAAGCTCCATTTGGTGAACGAATAATTGTAGTTTCAAGCCATTTATAATTCTTGTTGGAGTTTATACTTAAAGGTTGGTAAATTCTGTTTTTATCAATATCAAATTGTCCGTTATTGACAATTTCTGCATTTAGAAGTATCAAAGAATTTGATAATGGTTTTTTGTTATAATTGAAATCTATATTCAACCTTTTAACTTCATTACTAAACAAACAAAAACACGAGTTTCTTTGAAAATAAAGACTTACCTTCTTCTTCGAATTCTTATGAACGAATACTGCATATATACCAAACGCTATCGAGGAAGCTGTACCAATAATCGTAAGCAATGTTCCAAACATATAATTTTGTTAGTTTTTGATGATTTCGAGTCAAATAAAAGCGGTTCTTTTTGAAAATTTCATAGCTGAATTCTCTAAATAAAAACTAATAATTTACAATTACAAATCAACTACTCTTTTCTTTCCGGCACATAATTTACCACGTTTGAAGTGCGAAGCACTGAAAAATTCACTTACGAGTACAGTACAGTCACCTCATTGAACTGTACCAGGTTCACACTCCAACTGAGTTAACTAGCAAACTCAAAGCTGCCAGGAACTACCTGCTCTATGGTTTCAATGGTATCTATAATTGATAACAGCGTAGGGATTTTACAAGGGTTCGGAACCGAAGTTGATGCATTTATGTATGAATGTTACCCCTAGCTTTCCAACCTTCCGATCATTCCAAACAACATTTTCGAAAGCTCCTCACAATTTTTATAAAACACATCAAAAGTTGACACATTCATAAGCTGTTCTTCCCTGAGGAAATCAAAAATGGCAACACACTCGAATACTGAGCCACGGGCTATGATGTAAAAGTTTCTTTTGTCAGCACTACTGGATCTTCCAGACCCTTCTGCAATATTCAACACTATACTTAATGCAGCTCTCTGTAGTTGGTTTTTACTGGAAGTATCTATCTTATTATTTCGAATGAATTCCCTGACTTTGTGATTAAAGACTTTGGCTTTTTGATATACAAGTAATTTTTCAAAATCGAACATTATTTTAGCTGGTTTAGTTTAGCAAGAGTTTGTGCAACAGCAAGAGAAAAAAAAGCAAGAGTTCAAGTCGCAGCAAAGATTCTAAATCTCTTGCTCTATACTCACACTCTTGCTGTTTTAGTACCCAGGGCCGGAGTCGAACCGGCACGGCCTTGCGGCCATTGGTGTTTGAGACCAACGCGTCTACCAATTCCGCCACCTGGGCATGCCTTGAATTGGGATGCAAATATGTATAATGATTTTATATTTTACAAGGGTTTGAGGATAGCTTTTAAACATTTATTGCGCATCACTAAAGCATGCTTATCTCAAAAAATTTTGACCAAAACTTGGTTAAGTGTATTTTATTTTTTACTTTGTAATTCAAAGTACTTTTAATTTAAAAATAAGAAGCGTTATGGTTGCACGAAACAAAAGGCTGATCATTATTCCGCTCTCAATAGTGTTTTTATTGCTTATACCCCTCATTGCCATGCAGTTCACAAGTCAGGTGAATTGGTCACCTTTCGATTTTCTGATCATGGGTATTCTCCTACTTGGTACCGGCTTTATATTTGAGTTAGTATTAAGGAAAGTAAAAAAAATCCAGCATCGAGTTATTCTCTGCGTCGCTATTGTAATATCATTCCTCCTTGTGTGGGCTGAGCTTGCGGTTGGTATTTTCGGAACGCCATTCGCTGGAAGCTAGGTGCCTGGACATCCAAAAAGCTTGAAATATCATGCCGGCAAATAAATGGGCATTAACGACACCTGCTCTGTTTGTCAATTTTAAGAATTCCATTTCCTTCATATTGGTTGCACCTTGAGCGACCTTAGCGTATCATGGCATTCAAAAGCTTGAATGAATTACTTACTAATTTTAAAATGAGGAATTATGATTCGTCCATTACTTAACACTTCACACAATTTATAAAGCCATATCCTAAAACTAAACAACTACGAACCTTTTAAAGCTAAAAGCCACCGGCTTCTCTGCAAAAAGGACCTTAGTATTTGACCATACTTCCTTGAAAAGCTCCGAATCCCGATAATTGTTCAGTGCCTCCTCACTTTCCCAGTAACTATAAGTAATGAATATGTTCTCATGATGGTATTCCCTGAGTAGTTCGAGGTGGGTGCATCCCGTGAAGTGTCTGATCTTCATGCTGGTCTTTTGAAATAATTTCAGGAAATCATCAATACAATCTTCCTTAAAGGTCATTCGAACAATTCTAACTAACATATTCTTAGTAAGTCAATCTTCAAAAATTATATTCACGGGGCTATCATAGTTCAACCCAAGAAGCTCGGAACCATTACCCATATAAATACCGATCTCTAATAAACCAAGGCTATTAAAAATAGTGAAGCATTCACCATGGACAACACTGGAATAAGCGTTGTGAATTTCGCCGGTAGAAGTACGTCCATATATGATTTTATATTTTCGGTTTTTACTCAAAATCGAAAAATCGTTATACTCAATATTGGTAATCAGGTTTCCAAAATGATCGACGTGGATCACATGGCCCGAGATTTTTTGTTTTGTGGCCCTTGATTTTTTATTTAACATCCTTTGAAGATTCGTTACTGGATCTCCTAGCTCATTCAAGGATATGCCCTGGGCTAACTTGCCAGCGGCCTCGGCTAAAATGTCTTTCTCAGGAAAACTTCCCTTTTCATTATCCCAATGAAGCGTGATGGCCTCCGTTGGCTCCGAATCGCTGATAAGACTGAATAATCCATTATTACTTCCGACAAAGTAATGATCTTCCAGTTTAATGGCAATCAGCTCGTACGAACCCTGAACAGAAGTATTTACTGTGGCCAAATGAATAGTTCCAGCCGGAAACTCTTTAAAAACGGATTTCAGGACAAATGAGCCATGAGCAATATTACATGCCTCAATTTGGTGACTGATATCGATAAGTTTTAATGTGGGATCAATGCTATAGATCTTAGCTTTTACGGCTGCAACATAATGATCACTGTCTCCGAAATCTGACATAAATGTGATAAGAGCCATATAAGCTATGTGATTTATTGTGTATTTTTGCAGTGGTAAAAATAGTTTTTTTTGGTATTTTAAAATATTCGATACAATAAATAAATAACAAGCTTGGTAGAAAAAGTAATAACACTAGAAAATATATCACTCATTGATTTTCTAGGAGTAGAGAATAAAAACATAAAAGAAGTAGCGCACGCCTTTCCAAAAAGCAAGATAATTTCTCGGGGAAATGAAATACGCATCAAGGGAACCCCTCCCGAGATTTTAAAGATCAATGACATCCTGAATTCTTTATTGGCCCATTATCATAAATATGGAAAGATTACAGAGGATAATGTGCACAATTATCTTAAAAATGATGAAGCGACCCAGAACCTGGCTGATGATAAAATGAATATTTTACTATATGGTACCAAGGGGTCTGTCATTAAGCCAAAAACGCCAAATCAGAAAAAACTGGTGGAGGAAGCCAGAAAGAAGGATTTGGTTTTTGCTATTGGCCCTGCGGGAACTGGTAAAACGTACATATCCGTAGCTCTGGCAGTTCAGGCACTGAAAAATAAAGAAGTTAAAAAAATCATTATTACCAGACCGGCCGTCGAAGCAGGGGAGAATTTAGGTTTTTTGCCTGGTGATCTCAAAGAAAAAATTGACCCCTATTTAAGGCCTATTTACGACGCTTTGGATGAAATGATCCCTTATGAGAAGTTGAAATACTACATGGAAAGTGGCGTAATTGAAATTGCACCATTGGCCTATATGAGGGGAAGGACCTTGCACAAAGCTTTCATTCTATTAGATGAAGCTCAAAATACGACTCCCATGCAGATCAAAATGTTTTTGACCAGAATGGGCCCTAATTCGAAAGTAATTGTAACAGGTGATTTGACACAGATTGACCTACCAAAGATGCAAAAATCCGGCTTGGTCGAGGCTATGAATGTTTTGCATAATATCAAGGAAATTGGCTTCGTGAACCTTTCGGATGCTGATGTTGTCCGTCATAAGATTGTCAAAAGGATCATTGAAGCATATGATGAGGCAAACGCCAAAAAGGATGATTTTGGAGAATAATGTTGCTCAGTCCCCCCTAAAAAGTCCCCGCTATAGAAATAAGTAGAAAGTATTTAGTAGAAAGACAAATTACTGGCGTGTTAAAGTGTGTAAGTTTAAAAAGTGTTAAAGAATTTTCTATTTGAGAATCAATCGTAATTTGTCATTCGAAATTTATCCCATATAGTCTTAGCGTCTCGTTACAAGCAATTATCCCCAAGAGCATAATCATGAGTCATGAAAATTTCTGGTAACCACCTCGAACTTCAGAATAGACTCAGGCTTAAAACAGAGCGAATCACTAACGATCATAAGGTGAAAATGAAAACGTGCTCAGAATTTGTGCAGCTCAAATCACAAGCTGGGTCCGGATCATATTTTAGAATTGTTGAATTGTACATTTCTATCGGAACAAGCGAACAACTAGTCATAGATTTTCAAACAGATGAAAAGGATGCCTCTATTGCTAACCGACTTGGAAACGACTTAACTTCTATGGTCAAGAACAAAATAAAAAGCTTGTAACAGGCGATATAGCGAATGGCCAACAAAGTCATTTGATGCTTCAGCGCAACTCCCCTGTGAATCTGCCCATTCTGCTAGCCTTTGCCGGAGTTGGGCAGTTCCACTACCTTAGTGCTTTTTAGAGAGGATATGGCCACTCGTCATATCTGATCGCTAAGATTAAAACGCTTCTGTGAAAAAAAGGAAAAAGCTACAGCAATTTTTCTTTTGTCCTTAGTCTTTTATCTAAAATCTTGCCCAAACAAGGCAATGATCCTTTCATCCAATATCAAATAATACTTTTTAAGACCAACTATTCTATTCGTACTTCAGAGATTTAATTGGATTGACCATAGCTGCCTTAAAGGCATGATAACTAACAGTCAACCATGATATAATAATAGCCGACAAACCTGCAATAATGAATATCGTGATATTGATATCAACACGATAGGCAAAACTCTGTAGCCATTTATCAGCACCGTACCAGGCAAGGGGTATGGCTATCACAAGGGCTATTAATATGAGTTTTGTGAATTCTTTTGATAGAAGTAGAACAACGTTAAAGACCGAGGCTCCCAAGGCTTTTCTAACACCGATTTCCTTGGTTCGTTGTTGTGCCGTATAGGCCGCCAATCCAAAGAGTCCGATACAGGCAATTACAATAGCGAGTACTGTAAAGATCCCGAAAATTTTCCCGGAGTTCTGTTCCGATCTGTAGTTGGCTGCCAGGTCCTCATCAAAGAAAGTATATTTAAAAGGTTCCTCAGGAGCAATCTGATTCCACTTATCTTCAATAGCAGCTAATGTCTGCTCAATATCCTGCGGACCAACCTTGACCGCTATAAAACCGAAATTAACAGGTGTGTTCTCTCCGGGATGCATGATAACCAAAGGACTGATCTCGTCTCGCAACGATTGGAAATTAAAATCTTTGACAATCCCAATAATAGTATAGGTAATCACCTGCTGTTGCCCTCCAAAATTGTTGGTATTGACCAGTTTTGCTCCAATAGGATCTTTTACGCCAAGCGCTTTCACCGCTGATTCATTTAAAATAATTGAAAGAGAATCTTCAAAGTCTTCAGAAAAACTCCTTCCATCAATCATTTCAAAGTTTATCGTTTCTGCAAAATGATCATCCATGACCATACCTTTTGTTGTCAGTACTTCCGAAGAACCTTCCGGCTGAAACTGTATGCCAAAGAAAAAGGCTGAAGCCGCTCCTGGCATAGTGCTGGCTCGACCAACTTTTTTGATATTAGGCAAGTTCATTACTTCTTTGTCAAAGGCATCCCCACTCTCGGCCAAAGCACCAGGTCTTTGAATAACTAAAACATGATCTTTATTATAGCCGAGGCTTTTATTTCTTATAAATTCCATCTGACTGTATATTAGCAAACTGCCAGCAATTAATACAATGGAAATAAAAAACTGGAAAACAACCAATCCATTTCTTAACCAGGCACCCTTAGCACTTGATATCAATTTTCCTTTCATCACAGTGACGGGATTGAAACCTGATAATACAAATGCCGGATAGCTACCTGCCAATAATCCCACTACTAAAGTGAAAATGAGTAGGGCCGGAACAATGGTTGCATTGGCGAAGAGGTTAAAACTTAGTTCTTTGTTTGCCAGGTTGTTAAACGAAGGTAAAGCCAGTTGAATGATCACAAGCGCCAGAATTAGACTTATGGTGCTGATCAAAATGGATTCAATCAAAAATTGACTGATCAATTGTCGCCTTTCGGAACCCATTACTTTTCTTACCCCAACTTCTTTGGCTCTCTCCGAAGAACGGGAGGTAGCCAGGTTCATAAAGTTGATGCAGGCAATTACCAGGATGAAAACAGCAATGGAAATAAATATGTACACATAAGTGATATTGCCATTGGGTTCGAATTCAGCTTCCAAATGAGATTTTAAATGAATGTCTCTTAATGGTTGCAGGAAGTAGTTATAACCATTACCTGCGGCTGTGTAGTCTTTAAATGAAACGCCCAACCGTTGTTCTATCTGAGAAGCGGCATAAGTTTCAACCATCTGAGGGAATTTGGCTTCCAGCTCCTCAGGTGATGCCCCTTCATGAAGAACGGTGTAGATGGCCATGGAAAAAGCTATGTAGTTGATATTTTGTGCAAAAGGGAAGGTGTTCCAGGAACCAATGAAGTCGAACTTCAGATGGGAATTTTGAGGGACATCCTCGCAAACTCCGGTGATGGTAAAATCTCCAAAATCGGTTGAGATGACCTTTTGTAAAGGATCATCATCACCAAAATACTTTTGGGCAGAAGATGCTGTAATAACCATTGAATTTGGTTTTAAAAGCGCTTCATCTATGTTACCCTTGATTAAAGGAAAGTCAAATACCTTGAAGAAGTTGGAATCTGCCAGAAGAAAACCTGTTTCTTCAAAAATTTTCATTTCACCATTGTCGTCGTATCTGAAAACTGTGGTGGCATTGGCATTATTCCCCCCAACCCTGGTAATAGCCTCTATCTCAGGAAAATCATCATGCATGACATCCGCAAAGGAATGAGGAACTATTGCGTAGTTTATAGAATGATCCGGGTATTTTCTTTCCAGCGCCATTCGGTAAATACGGTCTCCTTTTTCATGGAAATTATCGTAAGAATATTCATCCGTTACATGCAATAAGATCAATATACATGAAGCCAATCCAACGGACAGACCGAAAATATTAATCAGAGAATAAACCTTGTGCTTAACCAGGTTTCTCAGGGCTATCTTGAAATAATTTTTAAACATGATAGTTGTTTTTGAAATGATAAGCTACTTTATTCCTCTTTAAGAGAATCAACCGGATTCAGCCGGGCCGTTCTGATAATTTTGAAACTGATGGTGACCAGTGCCACGACCATGGACAAGCCTCCGGCAAACAGAAATACTTCGAAAGATATATTCGTTTTATAGGCGAAATTTTCCAACCAGGATCTTATAAAATATATGGTGACTGGCACAGCAATTACAAAAGCAATTAAGACCAGTATGATGAAATTCCTGGATAAAACGGAAAACAGCTGTATTACAGACGCTCCCAGGACTTTTCGTACGCCAATTTCCTTTATTCTCTGTTCGGTGGTAATGCTTGCCAATCCAAACAGACCCAAACAAGCAATTATTATGGCTAGTATGGCAATCATGGTTGCTACTTTGCTCATTTGTTTATCCGAGGCATAGAGTGTCTCAAAGTGTTGATCCAAAAAGTGGTACTCAAAAGGCCTGTCATCTACCAGGGTAGTCCAGGTTGCCCTTATTTCTTCTATGGTCTCCGACATATTTTCAGGGGATACTTTAACCGACATTTCATCGTAACCCCATTCAGGATGAAGGCTTATGACCAGCGTGTTGATTTTATGGTGCAGAGAATTGAAATTGAAATCTTTAGCCACTCCAATGATGGTCCCTAATGTATCATTATGATACCAGCCATGGCCCACTGTTTTTCCAATAGCATTATCAGTAAGGTCGAGCTCCCTTTCTAATGTTTCATTGATAATGAAAGAATAACCTGCATCAGCTCCATGTTCCTTTGAAAAGGCTCTCCCATCTTTTAATTCAATATCGTAGACTGATAAATAATCATATTCAACATTGACATTGGAAACGGTAATATCATTAACAGCCGTATCTGTTTTTACTTTGAAACCCCATTGATGAAAGTTATTTCCAATTCTTTGTCCCGCAGCTGTTACACCTTTAACCCCCTGTTTTCTTAGAAGCTCCGTTTTCATTGTTTCAAATTTATCATTGGCTCCGCGACTCAGTGGTACCAGCACAATTTGATCCTTATCAAAACCGATGTCCTTGTTTTGCATAAAATGAAGTTGTCTAATAGCGAAGATGGTTCCAATGATGAGTGCTATGGCTACAGCAAATTGCCCTACGACAAGCACATTCCGTAAAACAGATTTCTTTCCCAGGCCTTGAATTCTGCCTTTTAGAACAGCTCCGGGTTGAAATGACGCAATAAAGAAAGCAGGATATGATCCGGATAAAATGCCAATGATCAATGATATCATTACAATAAATAGAGGGACAAGAGAATTTGTTGTCAGACTTAACAAAGTCAGATTTCTTCCGGCCATTTCATTCAAATAAGGAATAAATAAGCCTGCAATGATCAACGCAAGAATTAAAGCAATAAAGGTCAAAATCACAGATTCACCTAAAAATTGGTTGATGATTTGAGACTTGTTTGCCCCGATGGATTTCCTTAGTCCAACTTCCTTGGATCGTGCTGTAGATCTTGCGGTAGAAAGGTTCATAAAATTAACACTCGCTATGATCAATACGAAGATGGCCATGATGAAAAATACTTTGACATAGCTACCATCAAACTCCCTCCAGTTGTGATAATCGTGATCCATATCAACAGATCCGAGATGCACATCTTCCAAGGCTTGAAGATATAATTTGTAATAGTCATTGATATCTTCATTCATATGAGAGACCATGAAATCGGGGAACTTGCTTTCGAGTGCTGGAATATCCGTATTGTTTTCGAGTAACAAATAAGTAACTAAGAAATTTGAACCCCAGCGATTGTTGAATTCAGGGTTCTGACTGGTGATGGTGCTCATCGAAGCAAGCATGTCGAACTGTAAATGTGAATTATCCGGCACATTTTTCAACACCCCTGTGATCTTTAAGTTTACAGGAGTATCACCATCCATATAAACCAATTCTTTATCTATGGCATCAACCGTATTAAAAAATGCCATGGAAAGTTCTTCGGTAAGAACAATGCTATTGGGCAAATCAAGCATGGTATTTCGGTCCCCATGTAATAATTCAAAATCAAAAATTTTCAGGAATGTCGAATCAACCATGGCCGTCTTATCTACCATGATTTCCTTATCTCCGTACGAGTATAATCTTCCGCCGTGCCCCCAAAATCTGGCGTAGCTTTTTACTTCTGGAAATTCGCTCGCTAGATTAGGTCCCATACCTGGCATGGATAAAGCCACTTTTTGTGTATTGGTTCCGGGAAAGGACTGTACCTCATCTAATCGATAAATATTGTCTTTCTTGCTATGAAAAGCATCGAAGCTCAGTTCATTGGAAATAAACAGATATATCACCAAACAGGCTGCCATTCCTATAGCCAGACTGAAAATATTAATGAACGAATAGACTTTATTCCTATTCAAATTCCTAATAGTGATCTTTAAATAACTTTTTAACATGGGTCGATTTTCTATTTGAACATTCTGTCGTTAAAGCTTATTTGTATTTCACAATCTATAAAAGCTATGTTACCTAAGCTTGTATTATCTGACACACCTTATTCCTGCATAACAAAACTTTTGATAGCTATTCATATTTCAATGCCTCGACCGGATTACTCATGGCAGCTTTAATGGATTGATAACTAACTGTTAAAAGCGCAATGAACAATGTTACGATCGTGGCGACCAGAAAGACACTAAGTCCAAGGTTTATCTGAAATGCAAAACCAGATAACCATTCTCCCATAATATACCAGGCCAATGGCCAGGCAATGACATTGCCCCAGAATACGAGCTTAATAAAATCTATGGAAAGAAGCATGAAAATATTGCTTACAGAAGAACCAAGAGATTTTCTTATACCGATTTCTTTTGTTCTCTGACCTGCTGTGAAAAAAGACAAACCAAATAATCCAAGTGAGGCTACAAAAATGGCCAACCCGGAGAACACTGTGAAGATCTTTCCGAACCGAACTTCTGACTGATACTGTGTGTCGAAAAATGTGTCCAGGAAGAAATAATTGAATGGATTTTCCGGGAAGAATTTTCCGTACTGTTCTTGAATGGTAGCTATGCTTTGCCCAAGATCGGTGGTATTGAGTTTGATGGAAAAATAGCTTCTTGCATTAGGAAGCAGAATAAAAGCAATAGGGGTATAATCTTTTTTCAGACCTTCCTGATGATAATTTTTTATGACTCCTACGACGGTGAGTGTATCACCCCCCGTAACTATTTTTTCCTGGATGGCGCTCTCAGGAGATCCGAGGTCAAGCATTTCAATCGCAGCTTCATTCAGGATCACACTGGTGCTATCAGTATCGCCTGTGAATTCTTCTGAATAGGCTCTTCCGGCCAGGACTTCATGATCATATCCGTTGATGTAATCGTAGTCTATACCAACACGATACAATATACTTGATTGAGAAGCTTCTTTCCCTAATTTTCTGGCACCATTCGTCCAATAAATTAAATTGCCCGGTATCTCAGTAGAGGCGGCAACGTTTTGAATATGGGTGTGTTTTAATAATTCTTTTTTGAAGGTAAAAAGATTTTCTCTATAGATGGTATCATTAGGTATCACGCTCGGTGCATTGATAACGAGGGTCTCATTGATTTTGAAACCAAGGTCCTGGTTCCTCATGAAGCTCAGCTGTTGATAAACCACAATCGTTCCTATGATAAGAATACCTGAAGCTGCAAACTGCGCAATAACTAAAAATTTTCGGAGATTCAAGCCACCGCCTACTTTCCCTAGTTGGCCCTTAATTACTTCAACCGGTTTATAAGATGATAAAACAAATGCAGGGTATAAACCTGATAGGAAGGCACCCACAATGAAAACGATGATCAGCAATCCCCAAAATGAGAAATTTTCTATGGCACCGGTAGTGAGTTGTTTATTGGCCAGGTTATTGAAAAAGGGCATGGACAATTGCATGATCACAGAAGCCAGGATGATAGCCAGAACATTCAGGAGTAACGATTCAAAAATGAACTGCTTCACTAATTGATTTTTGAAGGCTCCTACCGATTTTCTGATACCAACTTCCTTGGCCCTTTCCATGGCCTTGGCAGTTGACAGATTGATATAATTAACCCAGGCGATGATAAGAATAAAAAAGGCAATAGTTGTCAGGAAGTATACCGTATAGGCGTTTCCGTTGACTCTGGCTTCCTGGATCAGATCGGAATGCAAATGAATTTCTTCCAGAGGTTGTAACACAAACTTTGTTCTCTCATGAGCATCTTCCCGTTCACTATATTTATTGATAAATTCCGGAAATTTTTCCTGAAGTCCACTAATTGATGAGCCTGGCACTACTTTAATGTAGGTATAGAAATCATACCATCCCCAGGCATTATCAAATTGCTCCCCCCAAAGGTTTACGAGTGTTGGATAAGACAAAAGAAAGTTAAATTTCAGATGTGAGTTTTCCGGTGACTTGATGATCCCGGTGATTTCATAATCTTCGTCATTACCAAACTTGATCCTTTTTCCTACCGGATCTTCCTCTCCAAAATACTTTTTAACAACACCTTCAGCGATCACTGCTGTGTTCGGCTCCTTCAAGACAGTATTTCTATCACCTCTTATTAGTTCGTAAGAAAAAAGATCAAAGAATGATTGATCGGCCTGGAAAAGATTTTCTTCTTTAAAACTCCGTTCACCATATCTTACCACACCGCCTCCATACCGCAGAAATAGTCTGCAATAATCCTCGACCTCAGGGAAATCAGCCTTCATGTTAGGTCCAACTGCCGGAAAAGCTGTGGCGCATTTGAATTGTAGACTACCATTCTGATAAGCGTCAAACTCTACTCTGTGGATTTGAGCACCATTTTCATGAAAATTATCATAACTGAATTCATTCTCAACATACAGGAGAATGACCAAACAGGCAGCCATCCCAATTGCCAGCCCTGAAATGTTAAGCATGGTATAGCCGATGTTCCTTTGGAAATTTCTTATGGCAGTTTTAAAATAATTCCTGATCATATGAGCGTCTCTAATTTTATTCGTATTTCAAAGATTCGGTAGGATTTATTCTGGCCGCTTTAATTGATTGATAGCTCATGGTCAACCAGGCCATAAGGAAGGAAAACATACCAACGAAAATAAAGGTACCTATTCCAATATTTGTTTTAAATGCATAGTCCTGTAACAACCAATTTTTAAGAAAATAGGCCGCAGGCAATGCCAGGGCAAAAGCAATAAGTACCAATTTGCTAAACTCTTTTGAAAGTAGGAGGATCACATCCCAAACTGTTGCACCCAATACTTTTCTTATTCCGATCTCTTTTGTTCTTTGTTCTGAGGTAAATGATGCCAGACCGAACAAACCAAGGCAAGCGATGAAAATGGCAAGGGAGGCAAAAATCGTAAAAATCTTTCCTAACCTATTTTCGGATTCATAGATCTGATTGAATCGCTGGTCCAGGAAGGAATAACTAAACGGTTGTCCCGGAGCAATCTCTTTCCATTTTGCTTCTATGGTTTTTAATGTGGTACCTACATCCTCAGTTTCGAACCTCACGGATATAAAACTCCTGCTTCTTTTTAGGAAGAATCCAAGTGCTCCGATGTTATCTCTGAGAGATTCAAAATGAAAATTTTTCACAACACCGATAATCTTATAAACATGTTTATTGTTGGGATCTGGGTTGCCATCTTCTAAAACATTAGGACTTTGTATGGTGTGGTTCAAGGGATTTTCATAACCAAGGTTTTTAGCAGCCGTTTCATTGATGATCACGGCATTTGAATCCGATAGAATATCTTCGGAAAAATTTCTTCCCAGAACAATCTCCATCCCCAATGTTTGGATATAATCGTGATCCACATTCCAGGTTTGCATGGAAACAGAATTGTCCTCATTCATGGCTCCTTCCGGCCAAAAGCTCATGTCACTTCTGTTTGTATTGGCTACCGGCAGAAAGCCGGAAACGGTACTGGATAAGATTTCATGATGGTTTTCTATTTCATTTTTGAAGGAATTTAATTGATCCCCAAGCGCATAGGCATCATGAACGACCAGAACTTGTTCTTTATTGAAGCCAAGCTTTTTCCCCTGGATATAATTCAATTGATTGAATATAACCACCGTGCCAATGATCAAAATAATGGAAATAGAAAATTGGAATACAACCAATACACTACGAAGTGTACCACTTTTTATACCGGATTGTAGCCTGCCTTTCAAAACATTTGCAGGGTTAAATGCTGACAAGAAAAAAGCGGGATAAGCTCCGGAGATCAGGCCAACGAACAAGGTGATAAAAATGACGGTTACAGTGATGGTCCCTGTTTCAAAATAATCACTCTTTAATTCTCTGCCTGCAATGTCATTGAAGAAGGGTAGGGCAAACTCAACAAGAACGATTGCCAGTAATAAAGCCAAAACACTCATGACCATCGATTCGGTTAAGAATTGACGAACCAGTTGACTTTTATATGAACCCATGGCCTTTCTGACCCCTACTTCTTTTGCCCTGTTAGCAGATCTTGCCGTAGACAGGTTCATGAAATTGATGCAGGCTATAACTAAAATGAAAAATGCAATAGAAGAAAATATGTATACGTAAATAATGCTACCATTCGCTTCAAGTTCAGCAGTTAGATCAGAATGCAAATGAATATCGGTAAGAGGCTGCAAATAATAATATAAACTGTTGCCAGCTTCCAGAAATTGTTCGAAATCAATATCGAGAACATTCTTGGCTTGTGGTCCAACATACTTCTCGATCATCAATGGAAATTTTTCCTCTAGTTGCTTGGGAGTCGTTCCCTCATTTAGCGTTACATAGGTTTGAAAGTTGTTGCTGAGCCAAATTTGATTTTTACTTTCATCCAGATTTTCCATTGACAACAGAAAATTGAAGTGGAAATGGCCATTTGATGGCATATCTTCAATGACGCCCGTGATCTTACACTCCAGTTCATCATCGAATATGAGTGTTTCTCCAACAACATCTTCCTTATCAAAGTATTTCTTTGCCATGCTTTTGGTGATGACAACGGTATTTGGTTCAACAAGGGCAGAAGAGGGTTCCCCATAAAGCATAGGAAGGGTAAAGACATCAAAAACGGAAGCATCGGCGAAAATGACGTTGTTTTCTTTAAAGTTCTCTTCTGTTCTTTTTACCAGATAAGTGCCTCTTGACCTGAATCTTACCACCTCTTCAACTTCGGGGAAATCATTTTTCAATGCTTCAGCCATGGGAGCAGGGGCCACGGCAAGGCGGAAGTGATTCCCGCCAAATTCGATATCACTGGCCACTCTGTAAATCCTATCGGCCTTTTTATGATGTTTGTCATAGCTCAGTTCATGTTGAACAAAGATGACAATGATCATACAACAAGCAATACCAATAGCCAACCCTGTAATATTGATAAATGAATAAAATTTGTGTTTGGCCAAATTTCGAATGGCAGTCTTTAGAAAGTTTCTAAACATGTTGGTAAGGTTTCGTATTTGTCAAGGTGTATTGTGAAATACAAATCACTTGCCGAGGCTGGTTTGGAGGATTTTGGAGAATAAAAACCGGTATCTGAAATGGTTATCCAAATACCGGTAGTGGAGTAAGTAATAAATTATCTCTGTAAATTATATATGGAACTCTTCATTAATGTTCTCAGTTACAACCTGACCATCAAATAAATTGATAATTCGGTGAGCATACTTGGCATCGTAAGGAGAGTGTGTTACCATCACAACCGTTGTTCCAGCCTGATTCAACTCAGTAAGAAGCTTCATAACTTCTTCTCCATTGGCAGAATCAAGATTACCAGTAGGCTCATCGGCAAGGATTAACTTAGGTTCGGCTACTACAGCCCTTGCAATCGCGACCCTTTGTTGCTGACCACCTGAAAGTTGTTGAGGAAAGTGATTTCTTCTATGCATGATGTTCATGTTTTCCAAAACTTTATCAACTCTTTTCTTTCTTTCTGAAGAGTTTACTTTTAGATAAAGCAAAGGAAGCTCGACATTTTCAAATACAGTTAACTCATCAATGAGGTTGAAGCTCTGGAAAATAAAGCCTATTGATCCTTTTCTTAAACTAGCTCTTTGGCGTTCGGAATACTTCGAAACCTCATGTTCCAGGAAGTGGTATTCACCGCCTGAAGGGTTGTCAAGTAATCCCATAATGTTCAATAAAGTTGATTTACCGCAACCTGAAGGACCCATAATGGCTACAAATTCACCTCCTTTGATTTCAATATTTACGGAATCCAGGGCAGTAGTTTCTACCTCGTCTGTGGTATAAACTTTTGATAGGTTCGCTGCTTTGATCATAATATATTCTTGTTAGTTAATATAATATTTAAGTTTCTAGTAATTTAATAAAAGTACTTCGTTATCTCCAAAGTTGTCATAGCTGGAAGTGATTACCTTATCACCAGGGTTAAGACCTTCTAAAACCTCGTAATTCTCAGAGTTTTTCCTGCCAACCCGAATGGACTGTTTCACCGCTTTACCCTCTGATTCATCCAAAACGAATATCCAGTTTCCACCGGTTGATTGGAAGAAGCCGCCACTTGGAAGCAGGATAGCCTGACCGGGATTTCCGAGTTCAATGCGAATTCTAAGCGATTGCCCTCTTTTAATACCTTTAGGGGCACCTCCATCAAACTCCATATCCACTTCAAAATTACCTTGTGTAATGGTAGGATAAACTTTGGTTACCTCTAATCTGAATTTTTCTCTTGCCTGTGTTTCATAGGTGGCGATTTGCCCGACAGCTATCCTGGGCAAGTATAGTTCGTCAATAGCTACTCTCAATTTGAAATCATCAATAATATCAATTTGGCCAAGTCTTTCTCCAGTGCCGATAGACTGACCTATTTCGAGTTGAGGTGAAGCGAACTGACCATCCCTTGGAGCCTTTACAATCAAATTGCCAAGAATATTACCAACCGCTTCCAAACTTTTCCACATTCTGGTCTCGGAATCATTCAATTGTCTGATTTGAATTCTTTTCAAAACAGAGTCTCTTTTGTATGACTCATAGGTAATCTCTTTTCTCCGAACATTATATTCGTATTGCTCCTCGATAGCTTCAAATTCTTGCTGAGAGATTGCTTTTTCCTTAAGTAGAATTTTTTGCCTTTTATACTGGGGACCTAATAGTTCAAGCTGATAATTAATCTCTGCAAGCTGCGCTTCTAAATTTTGCGTGTTTTGATCGAGTAATAACCTTGAGGTTCTTAAGTTGTTGATTTGTTCGTAAAGCTGTGCTTCTCTATTTAATACATCTAACTGTAAGTTGGAGTTGGTTAAGGTAACAAGAGGATCACCTTTTTTTACCATTGAGCCAGTTTCGGTGTTAAGTTCCTGGATTATCCCACCTTCGATAGCATCAAGGTAGAATGTTTGAATTGGTTGAACGGTGCCTGTCTCTGGTATCCATTCCTGAAAATCACCTTCTGATATTGTCGAGATCGTGATCTTATTGGCATCGACATTTAACTTGGAGCGGTTGTCGGCGAAAATGAGACTATAAACAATAAAAGAAAGAAGAACCGTACCGCCGGAAAGACCCAGGATTCTCTTCGTGGTCCACTTCTTTTTCTTGATTACTCTATCCATTCCCATAATTGTAAAAATTAAATTGGTAGTTGTGTTTTATAAGCTTTTCTTTCGTAAGTCATTGGTTTGTTGCCAACAAGCGTGCCAATTGAATATAAAGTAAGAAAACCGCCTTTTTCGCATCTTTTCAGGCTTTCACTTGAACGATTCTGGACGATAATGTTCGCTGGCGGACGTTGAACCGCTCAAATTCCTTATTTTCCACTGATAAATAAATTAGTTGATGATTTCAAAATATTGTAACTATACTTTAATATAGTAGCTTGAGTGTGTGTCAGTGATGTATAAAGGTGTTTTTGAGGATGTTGACCTGTTGCTGAAAAATGAGCGGTATGATCTTTGTCACAGGGCAAAAAACACCATAAAGAGCATATATGCATAACAATTCTACGAAACAGGGTAAGGTTTTGGTTGTAGATGACAATGAAGATCTACTGCGTGCAGCTAAATTATTCCTGAAAAGACATTTCAGACAGGTTGACATTGAGAAGGATCCTGAAGCCATTCCAAATCTTTTAAGAAATGAACAATATGATGTGATCCTGCTCGACATGAATTTTACAAAGGATGTCAGTAGCGGTCATGAGGGTTTTCTATGGCTGAGTAAAATTCTAGACATAGATCCTTCGGCTGTTGTGGTCCTTATCACAGCTTACGGTGGGGTTGATACAGCGGTGCGTGCGATCAAAGAAGGAGCTACAGATTTTGTATTGAAACCCTGGGAAAACGAAAAACTGCTGGCCACCGTGATGTCTGCTATGAAATTGAGAGAATCGAAAGTAGCACTTGATAGATTGAAATCCAGACATAAGCAGATCAACGATACCATCAATGCCAAATTCAAAGATATCATCGGGCAAAGTGCGGCTATGTTAAAAGTGTTTGAAACGATTGACAGGGTAGCTGAAACCGATGCCAATGTCTTGATATTGGGTGAAAATGGAACAGGAAAGGAATTGATTGCCAGAGCGATACACAGTAATTCGTCTCGGTCCTCAGAGCCATTTATCAATGTGGATTTGGGGGCGATAAGCCAAACACTTTTCGAAAGTGAGCTTTTTGGTCATGTGAAGGGAGCTTTTACAGATGCAAAAGAAAGCCGGGCAGGAAGGTTTGAGATAGCCTCAGGCGGTACATTGTTTTTGGATGAGATCGGTAATTTATCTATGCCTTTACAAGCCAAGTTGCTGACCGTTATACAAAATAGAAATGTGGTCAGAGTTGGATCCAACAAACAAATCCCGGTGGATATCAGGCTCATCTGTGCTACCAATATGCCAATCTACGAAATGGTTAAAGAGAATACCTTTAGACAGGATTTATTGTACAGAGTAAATACCATTGAGATCAAATTACCGCCGCTGAGAGAGCGAGTTGATGATATTAAATTATTAGCAGAACACTTTCTTAAATTTTACGCTAAAAAATATAATAAGGAAGTAAGGTCATTAAGCCAGGCCGTTATTAAAAGAATGGAGAAATATCATTGGCCGGGCAATATCAGAGAGCTGGAGCATGCACTGGAAAGGGCGGTAATTATGAGTTCTGAGCATATTCTGCAACCTGAAGACTTTTATTTCAATCCTATACATCACAGCCAGGAAGAGGGGGTTTTGCTCGAAAAATTCAATTTGGAAGAGGTAGAAAGAATACTAATCAGAAAAGTATTAAAGAAATACGATGGAAATATAACGCAGGCGGCTCATGAATTAGGGCTTACGCGTTCATCTCTTTATCGCAGATTAGAAAAATATGGCCTTTAAAAGTTTTAGAACAGGCTTATTATTTAGAGTAACATTATTGACCCTGTCAATTTTTATAACATTGTATTTAGTATTGAATGGCAATAAATATTTTACGGTGATTGTCATTTCCTCCTTAATAATTTTTCAGATCTACGATATTTTCAGGTATGTAGAAAATACAAATCGCAAATTAAGTCGTTTCCTTGACTCCGTGAGATTCTCGGATTTCTCCTCAACCTTTACTTCCGATAATCAATTAGGAACAAGCTTCAAAGAATTGAACAGATCTTTTAACAAAGTCATTGAAGCTTTTAGGAAAGCCAGATCGGAAAAAGAAGAGCATTTTCAGTATTTACAAACCTTAGTGAAACATGTGAATGTTGGGCTTCTTTCCTTCGATGAGGATG
The DNA here is from genome assembly GCA_030442035.1 of Splendidivirga corallicola. Lineage (GTDB taxonomy): Bacteria > Bacteroidota > Bacteroidia > Cytophagales > Cyclobacteriaceae > Splendidivirga > Splendidivirga corallicola. The sequence goes on along the minus strand of JAUJEA010000001.1, from coordinate 588,298 downwards.
GTAGGGTAGGCCTGATGAATACCAAAGCCCAGCAATTTTTACGATTGGATAAAATAAAAAACATAGATCAACTGGCTTCAAAGAATTTAAGACTACATACTGTACTAAAAGAAATTCATCCCGGTGACAAAACATTGGTCAGGGAAAGTAATACCATGCATCTGGCAATCCATGCCACAGAGATCCGGTTGCGCGGAAAATCTTTCAAACTGATTTCCATACAAAATATCCAATCGGAATTGCAACAAAAGGAATTGGAGTCATGGCAGAATTTAACAAGTGTTCTCCGCCATGAGATCATGAATTCTATTACTCCTATTTCTTCACTTACTGCTACAATGAATGAGATTCTAAAAGAGGATCTGACCGAGAGAAATGGACACTATGAGATCTCTGACGATACGCTGGGAGATTTGGAAGAAGGGCTGTACACCATAGAAAACAGGAGCAAAGGACTTATTAATTTTGTTACAGCTTATCGTGATTATACCAATGTGCCAACTCCTCAATTCAAAAAATTGAAGTTAGGTGAAGTGCTTGACCACTCGGCTACTTTAATGAACCAGGAAATGAAAAAGGTGAATGTTGAATTTATTTGTGAAACCGAGTATCCCAAAACAGAATTGAAAGCGGATGAAGAATTAATTGAAATGGTTTTGATCAATCTGCTGAAAAATGCCAAGGAAGCTGTTAGTGAAAGAAAAGATGGTAAGGTAGTCTTGAAGGGTGGCCTGGATGAAGAAAGAAAGATCTATATAAAAGTTTCAGATAATGGTTCAGGCATTATTCCTGAAGCCATCGACAAAATTTTTATGCCTTTTTACACTACCAAGAAAACGGGATCCGGGATAGGACTAAGCCTTTCAAAACAAATCATGCAAATGCACAATGGAAATCTCTATGTTGAGTCAGAACCTGATAAAGGAACCACATTTACCATGCATTTCTGAGATTAAAATGTTAATATAATGTCTGAAATTGAACGGTAGTGTTCAATTTCGGTCAGTATCCTGTTTGTTGGCTTTTAAATAAGTGGCTTGGTTAACTTTATTAGCCGTAAAACAGTTACTGGCATGTTTATTGGCAAGTTGGATTTAAAATTTTTAATAATTACATAACGAATAATGATAAGACTCAGGAACATTGACAAATATGTAGATTCAAAATACCAAAGAATTTTTATTCTTAAGGGAGTTGATCTGGATATTGAACAAGGGGAGTTTCTTACAATCATGGGACCCAGTGGTGCTGGTAAATCAACCTTAATGAATATCATAGGAATGCTTGATGAACCATCACAGGGAGAATATTTTTTCATGGATGAACCCGTTCATAAGTTAAAGGAAAGGATGAAATCAGAGCTCCATAAGCATCACATTGGTTTTATCTTTCAGGCCTATCATTTAATTGATGAGCTTACTGTTTATGAGAACATAGAAACACCATTGCTTTATAAAGGAATAAAAGCCAAAGAAAGAAAAAGTATGGTGGCTGAAATGTTGGATAAGTTTCAGATGGTGGCAAAAAAAGATCTTTTTCCTGAGCAATTGTCGGGAGGGCAACAACAATTGGTTGGTGTGGCCAGAGCCATTGTTGGCGAACCAAAGTTACTCTTGGCGGATGAGCCAACCGGAAACCTTCATTCCGAACAAGGTGAGGAGATCATGGAAATTTTCCAAAAGCTGAATGAAGAGGGGATGACCATTGTACAGGTAACCCACTCGGAGAAAAATGCCCAGTACGGAAAGCGTATTGTTAGAATAGAGGATGGAGCGGTTATAAAGGATACCAGTGTAGTAGGGGCTTAAATCTCCCTAAGAGAGATTTATTTTTTTAAAAGGAAATAGCCGGAGTTGAAAAACTCCGGCCACAATCAGCAATTAATTAGAGAGGGAACACGACTCTGAAGTCGTGTATGAGCGATCTTTAATTTTTTGTTAAAACCATTTCTTTTCTTATGTCATTCTCTTCATGAACCAGTACTAACTGTTCTTCCGAAAATTCTGTAATATGCCAAAAAGCATTGAGCCTGGAGAAGGAAACCTGATCTTCAGAAATTGAAATGGTGATTGCCTCGCAATCGTCATTGAGAACCCACTCACCAAGAATTACATTGTTTCCGGACAATATCTTGAGGCTGTTGTCGGAAGCAAAAGCAATTTTTGAACTGCTGAACTCCTCGGTGAGTAGATCACCATTTTCATCAAATTTTGTCACCTTCCATGAGAAATTATCGTTTAGGAATTGCTTAAGAAAATTACATTTCTCTTGAGGATCTGTTTGTTTTACCAGATGTATTTCCCTTCTTTCAATATCATCTTCTACCAACAATGTAATAAGGCTGTCAGACAGATGGGTAAGGTGCCATGTCGTTCCTGATATTTCTTTTAAACTTGTATCTGAAAAGTGTATGGCTATTTTATTGCAGGTTTCTATGAAATTCCATTCACCTACTATTTTCTTTGTATTACTTATAGCAATCAGTTCATCATTTCTATCAAATTTCAAAATGAAACCTGCAAATGGAACTGTAGGCCTATCATAACCCTCAATGTATTTTGAGGCTCGCCAATACCCGTTTTTAATGATTTCATTGGAGCGAAGGCAGATCTCATCATCAGTTAAGAGGATCGCATTTTGTGTTGAAAAGTGCACCTCCATATTCTTTTCCGCTCTTTCACTAACCAGTTTTATGAGTTGTGGTGAAGAATAAATAACCTTCCATTTTGTTGATAAAGGTTTAAGATCACTGGAGTTTTTAAGATTGATTCGAAGCTTACCACATCTGATACCAGTTACCCAAGATCCGATATCAGCCACATTGTTGTTAAAAGCCCTAAGCACCCCGGAATCGTCAAAATCGAAAGTATAATTCCTCAATGAATTTGTTAGATCGGCTCCATTATTTGAAAAATAACTGATGGTCCATAAACTATCTACAAATCTTTTTTGTAAAGCTGTGCATATGCCTGAAAGCTCTATTTGAGTGGCGGGTAAAAAAGTAAATTCTTCTTGACCATCTCCATCCCTTTCAATGATTCTAAGCTCCTGATCATTGATTTTGGCAACTACCCATTCATCACCAATATCTTTATAAATGTCCGGAGTGGTCTCATGATTTCGGATAACCAGCAGACTATTGTTTTCTGTAAGTGCCCACTCTCCGCCGTAGACATTTCTTGCTTCGTTAATCAGATCGAAGGTGTTATTGTCATTAAACTGGATGAATACAGAATTGTATACCGCAGCACTATTTGTGCTTCCATCCTGGAACGTACCCACCTTCCAAACATTGGACACAAGTATCTCCTCTTCAACCGCAAGACCAAACCGGTCGTTTATTGGATCATCCCCACAAGAGAATAAAATCAGTACCACTACAATTATCAAATACCCTTTCATTGTACTGCGTTTGACATTCTGAAAATAATGACGGAGACCTTGTTTGAACGGTTGCCAACTGGCAAAATAGCTATATTTTTATTAATTTAAAATTTTAATTAAATCGAAAAGACCGTAGCAACGCTTTTTGAATATGTTACGTCTTGTTGATCAAATGGCCAATAATAGTTGAATCTCGAGAACAAAAATATTCTTGATCCTCTTATAAAGGAATGTAAAAAAGGAGACAGAAAAGCTCAAAAGAAGCTTTATATGCTTTTTTTTCCTTATGCCAAGAGTATTTGCCTTAGATATACGAAATCTGAGGATGAGGCAATGGAAATTTTGAACGATGGGTTTCTGAAAATATTCACCAAACTGGATCAACACTTGCCCAATCAATCCTTTAAAGCATGGGCCAGAAGAATTTTTGTTAATACGGCTATTGATCAATATAGGAGAAACACGAATCATAGACACACATTAGAAATTGAAAAGGCAGATACTGAATTTATTGACCCGGAAGTGATTGATAGAGTATCTGCCGAGGAAATTCTTAGAATAGTTGGAAACCTCTCACCCGCTTACCGGATGGTTTTTAACTTATATGTGGTTGAAGGGTATAATCACAAAGAAATAGGGAAAAAGTTGGGTATCAGCGAAGGGACCTCAAAGTCAAACTTGGCAAAGGCCCGAATGAAGCTGAAGAAGATGATTGTGGAACTGAATAAAGAGGATTTTAGTCATTATGGATAATAGATCATTTGATGACAAAATTAAGGATAAACTAGAATCCCTTAGCCCAAGATTTGACGAAAAAGCATGGGAGCAAATGAGCCATCTTCTGGATCATGTGCGATTCGATCCATGGTTCATTAAGTGGAAATCTGGCCTTTGGGCTGCAGGTCTTACCCTATTCACATTGATCAATTTTTGGCTATTTTGGAATGTTCGTAGTGACAAAAATGAAATATCACAATTACTTCAGGAACTGCAACATTCACCAAAACAAACTGTTATAGACACAATTAAAATCACGCAAATTGTGTCTGATACTGTTTTTATTAGTGCAGCATTTGAAAGAGGAAATAATGATTATGGGTCGCAACGTTACAGGGACCATTGGGATCATCATAATAATCTTTATGCTTCCAACGCTACCCATCCATCATCATTAATAGCCACGGAAGGAGGAGGTACCAATGTATGGAATAGAAATTTTTCAATATTGAATGGTGATGCTTTCAGAAGCCAGAATCCTTTTTTAAGATCTCTTTACAGTGGTTTTGATGATCCTGGTAGAGATCCTAATTCTGAATATGATCAAATCAATAGGAGCTCGGTCAATTTGATTGAACCCGTACCATTCCTTAGTGATTACCTTTCACTCAATGGAGATTTGATCGAGATAAATGAAAAATATCAGAGAAAAGATTCTCGTAAAAGACGCTATAACAGAAATCCGCTACACATAAATATTGGATTGGCTAGTGGTATGTTAATCCCTGATCCGGATATCGGAGAAAGATTTCTCTCCTTAAAGCACAGCTTATTTACCGAGGTTGAACTTAAAAGAGATTTAAGATTATTGTCCGGTGTGAGCTTCAGCAAGATCAACTACAAACTGGATGAGGTGGATGACGACAACTTCACAGATAGTGATTTGCAAAGATATCCGGGATATCTTGAATTAGAAAATACTCCCGATGAGATCCAAATTGAAAATACAACGGTACAAATTCCACTTTATTTGAGATATCATAAGTCCCTGAATTATAACTGGGGTGTGTTTGTTGGAGCAGGACCTACACTGGATATATTGGTGAATCAGTCATTCAAATATTCATTTTTAGAAATAGAAAACGGAGAAGTAATTGCTTTTAGTGAGGATAGGAAGTTTGAAAATCCTTCTTTAAATATTGGCTCTTTAAGTGGATCTTTTGGAATTGAACATGCTTTTAGTAGACGATTGAGTGGTCAGATGGAGGTAAATTATCAATATGGCCTGGGTAGGCTCGGAGCTGAAAAAAGATCTATCAACTCACTCGGACTTGGGTTCGGATTGTTTTATAGTGTTAAATAATAATTCGATATATATTTTTCCCCTACAAGATCTCCATAATTCCTTTTAATTTACTTGGTAGTGTTTAAACAGCGAGATTGGTATGTGCTGTTTTCTTTCCATAGGTAACCGTCCGGAATATTTTTTCTTTTTTTGTAATGTTTTTGTTTAAGACTTGTCTATAGTTATGGATGCGTTCAAAGGATTTTAAAGAACAGGTGTATGGATTGAGGAACAGGTTGTATCGATTGGCCAAATGGATGATGCAAAACAGTGAAGATGCAGAAGATGTTGTTCAGGAGGTTTTTCTCAAACTATGGTCGAAAAAAGAAACGCTTGGTCAATATGACAACCTCGAGGCCTTTACCATAAGGGTCACTAAAAATCTATGTCTGAATAAATTAAAATCAAAGAAAACAAGTCTGCTCTCCGTGGATTCAATTGAAGTGAAGGACATCCATTCGACACCCTTGGAAGTAATGTCGTTTAAGCATAACAGGGAAATCATGGATCGAATTATCGGTTCCTTGCCTGAACAGCAGCGGGCTATCCTTCAATTGAGAAATGTGGAAGGATTGAGCATAAGAGATATTTCCGGAATCCTAGATCTTAGTGAAAATAATGTTAGGGTAATTTTATCAAGGGCGAGGAAACAAATCAAAGAGAAATATGTAAAATATCACGATCATGTCTGATCTTAAATTAAGATCCTTATTGGAAAAATACTACAACGGAGAAACTTCTCGTGAAGAAGATGAGCTGCTTTTAAAATTGCTTGAACGTGAAGACCTTCCCAAAGAGTTTTATCCGGATCGAGCGCAATTTGACTATTTTGAAGTCTCAAAAAAAGAAGAGCTGCCTCGGAAATGGGAGATTGACCTGGAGCAAAATTTGTTTAATGCGGTTAAAGCAGGAAAAAGACCAGTTCATTGGTTTCTGAAAGCTGCCGCAGTTTTGGTGATATTGTTCGGTATTACAATACTGGTTTATCAATATCAAAACAAAGAAATGGTATGGAACGAAATTACTTCATCCGATCAACAGAAAGAGGTTATTCTGCCAGATGGCAGTAAAATATTATTGAATGAAAATAGCGTAATCCGGTTTCCGGAGCATTTTGAAAAACACCAAAGAGAGGTATTTATAGTGGGAGAAGCTTTTTTTGATGTAGCGCATAAAGATGATTGGCCCTTTATGGTCCATGCCCAAAACACTATTACAGAAGTATTGGGAACGACTTTTAATATTAGAAGTTACGCCAAAGAAAACAATATAGAAGTTGTTGTTCTTTCAGGAAAAGTGGCTTTCTCGTCTTTAAAAAGTGATTTACAGGAAAAGGTTTTTCTTAATCCCGGGAACAGCGCTAACTTCGACAAGTTGAAAAACTCAATCAGTAAATTTGAAAAAAGTGATCCCAATTCGATAGCCTGGAAAACAAATCGATTAGTATTCCAGGATGATTTACTTGATAATGTGATAAAAATTTTGGAGAATCACTTCCACATTAATATTGAGGTTATAAATAAAGAACTTTTAAATTGTCATTTCCGGGGTACGTTTGAAAATGAAGATATCAAACATATTTTGGAAGTAATGGCGTTTACCATGAATGTTTCTTATAAGCAAAAAAATGGGAACACATTTGAATTAACAGGCAATGGGTGTTCGGAAAACAAAAATTAATCGCCGTTTTCTTTTCTTTATAGGATTTGTCCTTTTTGTATCCTTTGATGGCGTTGCACAATCTTCCTTGTTTGAAGAGAAGGTCTCATTTAAATATGCTTCTACTTCTCTGGAAAATATATTAGAAGATCTTACAAAAAAATATAACATAGATTTTTCGTATAGCCTGGATCAATTACCGCTTCATCAAAACATATCTATTGAAATTGATAATCAGACTTTAAGTATTGCGCTTCAGGAGTTGTTTTCTATTGCAAAAGTGGAGTATCATATAATAGGTGCTCAAATGATTTTAAAAAAAACAAGATCAGTAGCTAAGCAAAGGAAATCCCTTAATTCTCAAAAAACACCCAACTCTGTACAAAATACTATTTACCGGGAAGAGATATACCTATCCAAAATTCGTCCCAGAGGGAGTTATCAATTAACCAATGATTTGTATCTAAGACAGTTGAAAAAAAAGGATTTGAGGAGAATTGATGTTGAAAAAGTTGATCATCGATCAAAAAGAAGAAAATTGCAAGTTTCCCTCGTCCCGGGAATAGGTACTAATGGAATGGGTTCTCGTAAATATATTAATACAATATCGTTGAATATATTTTCAGGATACTCAAGAGGAAGTGGATTTTTAGAGATTGGGGGGTTGTCCAATTTTAGCACTGATGATGTGCATGGTATTCAGCTTGCTGGATTTTCAAACGTAGTAGGCGGTGATGATTTATATGATCTTACCAACAAAGAGATAAAAGAAATTAGTAGGAGGGGGTATCATCATAATATGCGAGGATTTCAGGCCTCGGGTTTAGTTAATATTGTCAGAGGAAATGCCTGGGGGTGGCAGGCAAGTGCCGGAAGCAATGTTTTATTTAATTCGATGAAAGGATTTCAAACGGCTGGAGTTACGAATGTGGCTTATGAATATGCTTCGGGAGTTCAGATTTCAGGAATTTGGAATATTGTGGGAAAATCCACAACAGGTGTTCAATTAGCTGGGATCAGTAATTTTTCAGCTGATGAAGTAACCGGAGTCCAAATAACTGCTTTTCTTAATATTACTAAAAAACGATTGAACGGAGGACAGATCGGTGCTTTTAACTTTGCAGGGAATATAGAGGGAAAACATTCTAGGCTTTCATCACCCAATACCGGTATGCAACTAGGATTTTTCAATTATACCAAACGTAACATGGATGGCCTTCAAATTGGATTGGTGAATTGGGTCAGCAATATGAATGGTGTTCAGTTTGGATTGATTAACTGGTCGAATGGTGAACAACGATTTCCTATAGGGTTATTAAATATAAGCAGTGATACCAGGGGATACTTTAGGACTTATACCAGCGAATTATTTCTTTTTAATACAGAACTGGGAACCGGATCGGAGCATGTGGTCAATTCAATTTCCTATAGCAGAAATTTCTCTACACAAGAAGATGAACCAATATGGGGACTTGGTTATGCTTTTGGCAGGGAAAAATATGGAAGGGGTATATTCATCAACTATGATCTGCAACTAATGCATATCAATTATGAGTCAGGTTTTACCGAATCACTCAGTTTGTTAGTTAGACCTAGATTATTTTTTGGAGTAAATCCTTTTATCAGGACCTCGATCAAAAACTTTTATGTTTTCACAGGTGTAGCCTGGAATACCTATTTTTCCAAAAAAGATCTCAGAATTCCATTGGAGAAATTGCAATTAAGCAATCAAAATGATCCAAATATGTGGATGGGTTTTATGTTTGGAGCCCAGCTAAAAATATAATTCCTTGTACAAAGAGAGGTCAAACTGATCGAGGATTATCTAATCCCTAAATCAGCCATTACACTCATAAATCTATTCTTGATAGATTCGATATTGTTATGATGTTGATTCTTTACAAGCCATTGGCCATTGACCATCGTTCCCAGCATAAAAGTTGGATCTCCTGCATATATTAAAGTTGAAATGAGGTTATCAATCTTTGAACAGCTTAACAAAGGATGGGCCTTATCTATTATGAGAGCATCAAACGATTCGCCAATGGCGAAGTATGAGTTGTTTAGATTCCCCATGGCCTTTCTGCCCCCTAGAATGGATTTTTCCAACGCAAATAAACCACTATCCTTACAGGTAGATGAGACGAATGTATTACGTTTATGAGAAGTTAATCTTTGCCCGTAATCAAGAATTCGTAATTCTTCAAGCGGATTCAGACCGATATGGCTATCTGTGCCGATGGACCAATTTCCACCCAGCGCTTGAAATTCTCTCAACGGGAAAATACCATCTCCGAGATTGCCTTCAGTGGATGGGCAAAGAACTACATGTGCGCCACTTTCAGCAATCACTTTGATTTCATTGGACGAAACGTGGGTTGCATGTACAAGATGAAAATGGTCATTCATCTGAACATTTTCTGAAAGCCATTCTACCGGTCTCTTCTTCAAAAAAGAAATGGCATCATTGATTTCTTTTAACTGTTCTGAAATGTGAATATGAAAAGGAATGCTATCAGGAAGTTCCTGAATAGTCCTGACAACTGTTTCCGGCTCTACGGCTCTTAATGAGTGAATACCCATTCCGCAATTAGCATTGCTGTATATGGCAGTGCTCTTTTGAGAACTTTCCAAAAGGTTCATATAGGCATCAAGATCCTTTGAAATAAATCTTCTTTGCCTGGTTGATGGATCCATTCCGAATCCTCCTTTTTGATAGAACATTGGAACCAAAGTTATTTTTATTCCGGTTGTTTGTGCAGCGGAAATCAACCTTTCACCAAGCTCTGATAGATTGTTATAAGTATTCCCATCCTTTTGATGATGCAAATAGTGAAACTCTGCTACTGAAGTATAACCATGCCTTAACATTTCCGCATAAAGCATTGCTGCTATTGCTTCCAACTGATCAGGATCGATGCTGAGGGCCAATTGATACATCGCTTCCCTCCATGACCAAAAATCATCGGGGTTGGAACCGTGGGTATGTTTCTCCGCTAGACCGGCCATAGCATACTGAAAGGCATGTGAATGTGCATTCTGAAAGCCAGGGAGTGCATATCCATTAACCTTCTCATATTCTCTGTCCTCGTCTTCTTTTTTGTTTGAGAGATAGGTTATTTCACCCTTTTCATTTACACTTATGTATGCGGGAGCCAACCATTCGTGATTTTGGATCAGCCCTTCAAATCTATAATGTTTCATTCATTTCAAAGTTTGTACAGAGTTCCGAGATATGATGCAATTGAACCGGATGAATATTTATTTAAATTTTATCGAGCGCGTCTCTTAGTGAAATAAACATTTGTGTGAGAACCTGTTGCATTTTTTTAGCCCTGTTATCATCATATTTTATTTCATCGTCATCCATGTAATTCACCTTCGTCATTTCTAACTGGAGAGCGTGTCTGTTTTGAGAGGGTCTGCCGAAATAGCGTGTGATATGGCCTCCTTTAAAAGGATCATTATGTTGAAGTGAATAACGACTATTACTTAAACTATTCAGGGCTGCATAGATAAGTTCTGGATTTGCGCTTTGTTCATTATTATCACCAAGGACCAGATCAGGAAATTCATCATCGTAAATTGAAGGGACATACTGTCTGATCGAATGTGCATCAAAAAGTAGTACTTTGCCGAATTGTTGCTCCAGTTCCTCAAGAATGGTATCTATTTGTTTGTAGTAAGGCCAATAATATAACTTTTTCCTGTTTTCAATTTCCTCCGTATCAGGAAATTCTTTCACATAAATTGATTCTCCAAGAAAAGTGGTGGTTGGTGTGAGTGAGGTGATAATCCTACCGTCATCATACAATGGCTTACTTTCAGGATCCCTGTTTAAATCAATCACCCATCTGCTGAATTTGGCCCTGATAATGGTGATACCTAATTCTAAAACAAACTCATAAAGTTTATCCACAAACCAATCCGTATCATCAGGAGATTGGATCAATGTTGACTTGAAATCATTTTTTATATTGGTTGGAAAATTTGTGCCGCAATGTGGTACACTTACCAAGATCGGTATTTTTTGAACCTTGGGTTCAATGATATCATAGGGAGTGATTGTCTGCATAAAACATGGTTTGGAAGATCTCGAAACCCCAATTAAAATCAATTTGAGGATTGCATACCAAAGCTACTAATTAGGAGGATTTAAAAAAAGATTGGTGTAAAGTGCAACAAAGAAAAAATCTTACCCGGAGTGGGTAAGATTTTTAAACTTAACCTAACGCTTATGAAGAGAATTCAGATTTCTCTGAATTTATTTGTTTTCTAAAATGTAATAGGTCACGTTATTGTGACTCATCAATACGTTGCTGTTGCTGAAACATCTTTGAATGTTCTCATCTGTTATATCATTCAAACTGGCAACATCTTCCTCGTAGACCAGGACATTGTTGGTATTGTAAATCTTAATCTTAGGAAAAGGCTCTAAATCCAATACTTCGTCATTGAGAACCTGAAGCTCTAAATCAAGATCAAGCTCTTTGGCTATTTCCTGATGTTGTTTTTTCTTCTTCTTATCGGTATTGTTATTAGGATCGGTTGCAGCGTAAGAGGCCACATGTAGAAGGCCTAATGCCAGGCAGATGCAAAGTGTGGATATTGTTGACCTTTTCATTGTTGTTGAGTTTGAATCCTAAAATTAATGAGTTTTTGAGTTTTGACCTTTGCACATTCTTCTACCATGAATGTGCCAACTTTTTTAAGTTATTGATTTTTAATGTTTTATGAAAATGATTTATCTGAAATTCTGTTCGCTTGTTACAAAACCGAACACTTGATCGATCGATTTTGTACAAGTTTATCAAAAAATCAAATAATTTATCACTCAAATAACGTGAGTTTTTCCTGTTACTATGGGCAAATGTACTAAGGATTTTACTCTTTTTTGATTTATGTCATCTGCAATTAAAGCTTGAATTTTCATTGAAAAAGACAAGAAATCTTCTCTAATTTTAGTTATAACTGAAATACTTTTTAATCATAAAGTATAACGCTTATGAAAAGAATTATTTTTGCTTTAATCGCCCTGACATCAATTAGCCAAATAAATGCCCAAATAGCCAGAAAGGTTTTACCCAAAACCATCAACATAACCGGCAGACATCAAATCGCTCCAAGCATAAGTGGTGATGGTAAAACCATGATTTTCCTTTCCACATATTCTCCAAGTGAACAACTGGAGCTAATGTATACCTATCAAACAAGACCGGGGGTATGGGCTACCCCTGAAAGTGTTACTGAAGTGAACAAAACAAGTGATTATAATTATATAAGGGGGTTTAGTTTGAGTTATGATGGGAAAACCATTTATTTCAGTTCAAGAAGAGGGCAGGGAATTGGAGGATATGATATTATGTTCACTGAAAAGAAAGGAGGGTACTGGACTCCTGCACGGAACATTGGGAAACCTGTTAATTCCGGAGGGCATGATGGTGCACCATCTGTTTCTCCCGATGGACAAACCATTTATTTCATGCGCTGTAGTCAAATGAATAAAAATGAGGCCGGAGGTTGTGAACTTTGGGTAGCACAAAGAAGGAATAAAGAGCTTTGGAATGAGCCAACACGACTTTCAGGTATCATCAATAATGGAAATGCATCGATGCCAAAAATTCTTCCTGATAATAAAACATTAATCTTCGCATCAGACAGAAGTGGGAAAGGGGGTATGGATTTGTTTATTGCGAAAAATATGGATGGAGTTTGGAGCCAGCCGGAACCTTTGTATTTTCTGAATACATCGTCAGATGACCTTTTTGCGAGTGTACCAGCCAAAGGGACAGAGGTTTACTTTTCATCAAAGTTTCGCGATTTTCACAATATAATGGTATCCAAATTGCCCGAGCAGTTTCGTCCTCAAAAGGTGGTTTTAATGGAAGGAACGGCAATAGATGAAGTATCAGGCGAACCTATTAAAGCATTTGTTCAGGTGTATGATGCTAATAGCCAAAAACGTGTACAATATGCAAGAACAAGCGAGCATAACGGACATTTTCAAATGATTTTCCCTGTCGGAGATGCCTATGATTTCTCAGTTGTTTCGCTAGATAAAGAACACTTTTATTATTCAAAAATTTATTACAAAGATTCATTGGATTCCTCGATCAAAGAAAAGATTGAAGTGCCTTTAAAAAGGATTAAACCTGGCTTGAATTTCGTTAGTCAGAATATTGTTTTTGAACCTAATTCAGCAGCTCTGAGACCCGAATCCAACTTAGAACTTAGGAGGCTTATGAAAATCCTCAAGGATCATCCAAATATTAATTTAGAAATTGGGATCCATACGGACGAAGTCCTGAGAGATTCGATCTACCGGGAGGGGCTCACAGAAATGTCTGTGGATACTGTTTACCTGGCTCAACCTGAAATTCCGAATTATGATACGGACAGTGCCAGCACTAGTGTGGAAATGGAGGAGGATTCCACGTTTACTACCCATTCGGAAGAATCAGTGACCGAAGCTTACGAATTAAAATATACCTATCACAATGATAGAACGCAAAAACAAGCCGAAACACTTCTTAACTATTTCATCGATAAGGGAGTTCCACCCGACAGATTGAGTATCTCAGGATTTGGCGATTCTCAGCCACTTACAACCAATGATACCTATGGGAACAGGATGAAAAATAGGCGAATTGAAATTAAATTATTGGATTAGCTCAGATCTCTTATACAGTCAACAAGCCTGTTTAGATCTTCGGCATGGTTATATATGTTTGTGGAGATCCTGATAGCATCACCCCGAATAGAAACATAAATTTTTCTTTTGACCAACTCGTTGGTCAATTGTTCGAGTTGCAAGTGCTCCGGTAATCTTGCTCCAATCAAATGATTACCCCGGTATTCACCGTCTTCAATTTTACATCCCAGATCCTGCAATTCAGCAATCGGTGTACTCATCAGTTCCGTACAATAACTTTGAATGTTCTCAATACCCCATTCTTTGAGTTGAATTATTGCTTCCAGCAACATTGGAACCAATACGAAATTACTTTGCTCTCCTACGGAATACCGCAATGCTTTTGGTTTATATTCATCTTGATAATTGACCAGGTTGGCAAAATCTTCACTTTCTTTTCGGTTAATCCAATTCTCTTCAATTGGCTCTTTATCATCAAAATAAGGTCCATAATAGGCAAGCCCTATGGAATAAGGGCCGGTCAACCACTTGTATCCTGCACAAACAAGTGCATCAGGTTCGATATCAGCTATATCAAAAGGAAGTGCACCTACTGATTGTGTTCCATCAATCACAAGAAGGGTATCTACTTCTCTTGTTCTTTCCCGTATTCTTTTTAAATCGAATAAAGTACCATCTGCCCAATGAACATTGGAAATAGCGACGAGTTTGGTATTCTGGTCAATAGCCTCTAAAATTCTTTCATTCCATTGTTTTCCTCTATTATCAGTATCTAAAGGTGGCTTAACAGTCAAAAGATCTGCACCAGATTTCTGTGCCAATGATTTCCAGGTATATACATTGCTGGGAAATTGCTCATGCGCCATGATGATATTATCACCCTTTCCAATGCGAATGTTATTGGCAACACTACTTAGTCCATACGATACGGAGGGAATTACTGCTATTCTATCGGAATCAATGGTATTGATCAAGTTCCCAAATGCAGACCTAAGTTTTGAAACATTATCAAAGAAATCCTGTGCGGTTATCTGGTATGGAAATCTTTTCAGCATTAAAGCCTTCTGTCCAACATCATCCACTCTTTTAGAAGACGGTGACATATATGCACAGTTCAAATAGGCCACATCATTCGGAATGAAAAACTGGTCTCTTTGGCAAACGAGCTTGTGATTTAGTATGGATTGCATTATTCTTTATTGGTTAGGCGAAAGCGAAACTAGATAATCAATTTTCTTCGGAATTATTCTGTTTTTTTCTTTTGATTCTATAGTTTGCTTTTATCGGAAAATGATCGGAATAGGTTACATCGCTTAATGTTTCAAAATTGAAAACTTCTATTTCGTCGCTGTAAAACTGGTTATCTATTCTTAGGAATGGAAGTTTTCCATTGTAAGAAAAGCCAAAACCATTGCCACCATCCTCGAACGCATTGTTTAATTTACTTTTTAATGTGAAATAAGTGTAGCTGTAGGGTAATTCATTAAGATCGCCGCAAACGATTATTTGGTAGGGAGAATTATTGAAGTGCTCTAATAATTGGTCTACTTGATTTGCCCGTATTACAATTCCGCTTTTTAACCTGTGAAAAAGATCGATATAAGTATTTTTAAGTTTTTTTGCATTGACAATATTGTTTTCGTCAATACTCATCGATTCCAGGTGAAGATTATAAACTCGCAATGTGTCAATTCCTTTGATCACATCAACAAAGATCGCATGGTTATTTTTGCGGCCCTTGAGTTTTACAAATCCCTTGTTGATGATCCTGAATTTGCTAAAGATAGCCAAACCAAATTCTGCTCCTTGTTTATTAGTAAACTGTGGCTTGAAATAATAATTGTAATCCTTGTTGTCTCCCAGCCTTTGGGTAGTATTGAATATTGAGGAATTTTTGTCATTGTAAAATTCCTGAATGCATTTGATATCAGCATCATCATTTGAAGCCCATTTAATCATGTCTTTGGAACTTTTATAGTCTTGATTCAAATGAGCGTAAACATTGAATACTCTTGCATTAAAATTTAATACCGTAAAATCGGCATTGGCACTTTTTGAACGATTGACTACCAACGTTACCAGAATAAATGGTAAACCTGTTATAACCCCTATCAGTGGATACATAAGCATAGGTTTTCTCTTCACAATATAAATTCCTAATAAAATCAAATTAAGAATCACCAGAATTGGAATAAGAAATGAAAGGAAACCCAATGGCCAAAATACACCAGGTGAAATAAATATGCTCAGATATACTATTACAGTTAGAATAAGAAATGCCTTGTGAAAGAATTTGCTCATTGGTTTGTCCTGTCAAGCTATTCCTAATCTTAGTGGAAATCTGCTTGTCCCTTTGCCTTGTGAGTCCCCAATTTAACCTGAATACAAATATTTTTAAATAAAATCCAGATTTAAAATATGTTTTCTGAAAGAAAATTAAGGATCTTTCGGCAAGAGCAATCGTGATTCGATACAGGAAAATGGATCTATTTATGGGAATAGCTGGTTAGAATTCCCTTTTGAGATTAATTTTAGCCATTAATGGCCGTGAACGGTGGCCTGCGTCATCTCGAAAAGAGATATAAAGAATTTTGTTACCATCCTCTCCGACTAAAACATAATCTTTGAGCTCATTCTGATAGTCCTGCCACTCGGCATTTTGAAACTCCGGACTGTCAGAAATGATCATTTCAGATGCTCCTTCTGCTTTAATATTTAATATTACTTTTTTCTCGGGATCATTTGTCCATTCTGCTCCATTGTTAATTTTGAATGATATGGGTTTTGGAGGATATCGATCCAATATGATTTTATCGCTGGCTACCTCGGAAATGTTCCCTGCTTTATCTTTAAACTTTACAAATACCTGCTTTTCACCATCGCTACCGGGTAAAGGAATCTTTTTTACGGATCCATATTTCTCCCAAACAACACCTTCGAATCTGGAATTATCCGATACCATCATAAAATCTGCATCCTCAGCACTTATTTCCAGCTCAACAATTTTATCAAAAGCGGTAGTAAAGAGTGAATCGGCATTGATAATCACCGAGGGATATAATGGTGCCTGTCTGTCCAGCACAATTCTTGAGGCAATAATTTCGGATAGATTCCCGGCTTCATCTTTATACCTGACAAATACACGCTTTTCCCCATCTTCACCATCCAAGATCCAATTGCTATTACCTGTGGTTACGGGCTGCCATGAAATATCGTTGAAATTAGGTTCATTTCCGACCTGCATTTCCACAACATCCCGATCATAGCTGAAGTTGAGTTTTACTTTTCGATCTTGGGCCCGGGTGAATCTTGCTGCATCATTAATTACCAATTTACCACTTGGAGCTTTGGTATCCTTTAAAATAAAGTCCGAGCTGGTTTCGGAAATATTACCGGCCTGGTCTCTTAACCTGACATAAACAGTATTTTTACCATCTTTTTTCAATAGTCCCCAGTTTCGCCGAACAGTAGCAAATTTTTCCCAAGTATCCGCTTCGGAAAATTTTGGACTATTACTCAACTCCATCTGTGTAGCTCCTTCCGCTTCTATCTTGATGGTAGCATATTCTTTATTCACCCATTTTTCATCCTCATTTACAATTACTTTGGTCACAATGGGCGCCTCTCTATCCAGGTATACCTTAGCGGATCGTATCTTAGATTCATTTCCTATTTCATCCACAAATTTCAGATACACATTTTTTAGCCCATCTTCTGTCGCTTCCAGTTGCCAATTTTCAATTCTTGGAGAGAATGAACGTGGCTCTGCATTTTTGAAATCGGGATCGTTACTTACCAACATTTTAAATGTTTGCGGATTTTCTCTTGTACCAATTTTCAAGGTAACCTTTCCTTCCTTGTTTGTGGTGTACTTATTACCATCATTGATACGGAAAAAACCTATTTCAGGGCTTTTGGTGTCAAGTATGATATCGTCAACAACGGCTTTTCTGGTAATATTACCAGCATAATCTCTAAAATATACTTTTACAAATTTTTGCCCTTGAATAGAATCCAATTCCCATTCCTTAATTATATAGTTTTGCCCTCCTTGTGGTGAAAATGGTAGATTTTGAACGCCAGGTCCTGCAATTCTTACGACAGCTGCATCATTGGAAGTGATTTTAAGCTTTACCTTTCTGGATCCTGTGATTTTTTTATTGTCGTTGATGATAACAGAACCTGAAGGTGGTGTTAAATCAAGGATAATAGATGTTTTTATGATTTCACTGATGTTGGCTGCACGATCAACAAATCTTGCATATACAAATTTTTCACCTTCATCTCTAGGACCCAACGTCCAGCTTTTCTCAGGTACAAATTCTTCCCAGTCGGAATCATTGAACTGCCCGGAGTTGCTTAATTGCATTCTGTAGGCATCCTGAGCCTCCAGGTTTAAGCGGACCCTTAAGTCTTGATCGTTAGTGTATTCGGCGCCATTGTTGATTATAATGTTTTTAGGGATAGGTGGTTTTGTGTCAAAAGTGATTCGATCCTCGGCAATGGACGAGTTGTTACCTGCCTTGTCTTTTAATATGGCATAGACCATTATTTCTCTGTCTTCACCACTGATTGTTAATTTCTTACTGGCTGCATATTTCTCCCAGGAAGCATCACTTAAGTCGGGCTTGAATCCAACTTTCATTTGAGCGATAAGCGTAGAACTTATTTTAATTGGTCGTATTTCAACCTCAATTTCTCTTTTATTTGTGAATTTCCTACCTCTATTTATTCTGATTTTTAGCTCATTTTCCGTTTTGAGCTTTTTTACATATGTGAATCCAAATGGAAGATCACTTGAAAATTTTGTAGTCTTTGAAAGCTTTTTCGTTGTTTTTTCAATATAGGAATAATTATCCCAGCTAGTTAAAAAAGTCGACCTATCATCAGCATATGCCGATTGTGAGCATACAACGACTAAAAGTGAATAAATCAATTTCCAACTAGTCTTATTCTTTTTCATTCCTAAACATTTATTCAACTAGAATTTCAGCTCAAAATTTGATAAAGTCAATTTAGGAATTTTGATGCTTTTAATAAACAGTTTTAAAGAGAACCATGAAGGATGTAATATTTCTCAGGAAAATTAGTACTATCAGGAAATTTTCGAAAGAAAACCGAAGACCGTCTTTTATTAAACCTTTGAAATATTCTACTTATTGCTTGCCGCCTTTTCTTCTTTATCTTTTTTATTTCGGTCATTTATTCCAAGCGAAGGTTTAATACCACTGAGAAGAGATTTCCACCAATAATTGAATATTGATTTTGACTTGTCTCTTTCAAAATAGATGTCGCCTACTCTTTGATTCTTGCCTTCGGGATTTTTGTTGTTGATAACAAATGTGTTGGCAAAGAATGAGGCCAAACCCCCTGTGTTTCCGGTTTTTTTCTTGATTACTGATACACGAAGATCGTCATAGGTGAAACGCATATTTCCCACTGCGAAATTATCATTCGCATTCATAGAGAAATCAAGATTTTGATTAAGCCCACTTTTAACGGAAACGAAAGCTACATTCTCCAACATTGGATTAATCTCAACTAAGTTCATTGCACCAATATTACCGCTGAATTCAAAGGCATTGCGCTTATCTCTTATAGAAAAACTGAGCTTGGCTTTAACACGACCTTTTCCCATGATATCTGCCTGAGCATCCATGATGAACCGGTCATTTTTATTGAGCTGAGCTGGATCATTGGTAACATTTCTAAGATCTGCATTCAAATTCTCAAAATAAATTGTTCCGGGCTGTTGTCCTTCCTCCACAAACTCTTGATATGAGATATAGCCATCTTTTAGTTTTACTCTATCCAATACAATGTTGTAGTCAAGATCTCTAAGTTGCTCTTGAGGCATTTTTGGTTTTTGATTTTGAGATATGGGTAATCTTTTATCTCTGAAATCGTCTACATGAAGACCATAAACATTGACTAAAGAAGATTCGAACTGATCTCTCAATATATAATCCTTAAAATTGAATTTGTTGAATTCAATTCTCCGAACACTGGCATTGATCCGATCCGCTTCATATCCCAACTTTCGTGAAAACTGGTATTTGCCGAAACGAGGTATAAAAGTCACAGAATCCAAAAATAATCTGGATTTAGCGGTTGATACACCAATTTTCCGGGCATTGAAGGTGTACATGCTGTCAGGCATTTTGTATGTATAATTGCTGATCACAAGATCCACATCATCAGAATAAAATAATCTTTGATCATGCTGTCGGGATGTTTCATTCAGTTCGAAGTTCTTTACATGACCGGCTATACGTTGTAGGTTAAAGGTTTTTCTTTCGGATTGAAAAATTTGTTTATGGGTAAAAGTACCGTTTTTAAAATCCATTTGATTGACGGTCAATTTCTTCAAATGTTCGGAAAGCAATTGGTTCAATACATCTTGTGGGATTATCTTGTCCTTATTGGGTTTATTTTCCGGATAGCTGGTCAATATAAAGCTTGGTGAGTTAATCGTAGCATTTACGATACCGTAGTCTTTTTGCAGATATGCCTTTTCAAGATCAATACCTTTCAAATCAATTTTTGGAGAGCTGATATTGAAATGGGACACTTTGCCTAGTTGTTTGAGTTGATTTTGATAATTCCTGTTAAGATTTCTGGGTCTGAAGGAAAAATCTTCCGCACTTATTCGTTTGTTGCCAGAGGATATAAAGACGTTCTTTGCATAAATAGCATGAATACTATCACTGAGCTTAAGTGAGTAGTTGTCCATGGTTACATCAATGTCCTCTGCATAAAGAATCTTTTTGCTATTGTTAAGTGTTATGGAGTCCAACTGAAAATCGATCAGTTTTAGCTCAATATCCGTGCTGGAAAATATTTTCTTTTTGTTACCCACCAAATTCCCAAGCTTCATTTTTCCATTGTTAAGAACAAGATTCTGAATTTCTATATTCTTTACCCTGGCCGGCATTGAGGCGGATCTTGAGCTGGTTATAAAGTCACTTTTATTCTTGACAGACAATTGATTTATCACTTCAAACAATGTTCTGTCTAGTGTGATCTTCTTTATTTTTAGGAAATTATCGTAATAAAGCTTATTAATATCTACCCCTTCCATTAATATTCTTGGTGCATTTACCTCGTAGAACGCAGGTAGCTGAACAGTGTCTAAACGTTTTGATTTTGGGTACAACCTTGCCGATCTGAGATATATCTCAGATTTGGCTGTGGATAAACCAATTTCCTTCGCTTTTAAGATATGTATGCTATCAGGCAAATTGATGACATAATCATTGAGTTTTACATCTATGGCATCTGAGTAAAAAATACGATTCGGGTTTGATTCGGAATCTTTATTCAGAACGAAGTTATCAGCCGAAATGCTCACGTGATTCTGGGAAAGCACATTTGCTTTACTAGTGGTATTTGTTACTAAGTTGAAAACGCCATTATTCAAGTTGAACTTTTTAATATTGATGCTTCTCAAGTAGTTCTTGAACAAAGAATACAATTCCAGATTGATCCTTTCATTCCGTTTATTTTTTTTCATAAAGGAATAATTATTCAAGTCAATAGAAGGATTCTCGATCAAGATTTGATTGATATTCAATATGTTTTTGAAATAAGCCCTGCGAATGTCGGCACCTCTGATCTTAAGATTTGGGACACGGATATTAAACAATGATTTTTTTCCGGATTTTTGAAGACGAATTTTTATATCGTCTACAGGTAAGGGAAATAATTGTATCTCTTTTGCAAAAATATCAGAGTTCTTTGTGGAAATACCAACCTCTTCCGCCTTCAATATATGTAGGTCATCCGATAATCTCATTACATATTGATGCAATGTGAAGTCAATGTTGTCGGCGTAGAATATACGATTGGAATTGCTGAAGGCCGTAGTAGAATCCAGCTTGAAATTATCTAACGTGAAGGATATTCTTTCAGTGCTGAGTGTATCTTTTTTGTTTCCTCTGAAATGGTTTGCAAAACGCAGATTCCCTTCGTTCAATTGAACATTGTTAACATGAATTGATTTAAGATAATCGGCAATAAGATTATAAATGGTTGCTTTACTCTGTTTTTTAGAGACCCTTTTTGCATAATAATCCGAATAACTATTGATTTTAACCTTGGGTTGTGCCAACAATAATGTGCTAAAAGAAAGCTCTTTAAAGTTGTAAACCTTCTTGAAATTTACACCCTTTAATGTAAGTTGTGGTACTTCAATATCGTAAAGGTTTTCTCCGCGGCTTTTGATTAATTCTGTCTTCAATGATAAGGGTTTCAGCATTACCTTTTCTGCCAGAGCAATGGAATTCCTCGTGGAAAACGCTACGTTTTCACAAACCAATCGATGAACTTCATCCGATAGATTCATAGAATATTGGTGGAGCTTAATGTCCAGGTTATCAGCATAGAAAATTTTGTCCTTACTTCTGAAAGCATTGGAATCCAGCCTGAAAGAACTTAAATCAACCGATATATTTTTCGCTAAAAGATTTGGTTTTGCCTGGTCCAGGTGTTTGAGGAGTGTAAAATTTCCGTTGCTAATATTAAATGTGTCGACAGTTACTATATCCAGATAGCCAGCAATTAAAGCATGCAAATGATTCTTAATTTCACTTTTTTCAAGTGAGGCCAATTTGGAGCTGGTGGCAAAACGAATTTCAGGATTTGATAGTGTTACTTTCGAAATACTTAAGGCATGATCAAAATAGGCCTTGTAAATATCCGCATCGGTAAAGTCCAGTTCAGGTACGTATATGTCATAGAAATTTACGTTGCCTGCCTGTTTCAAACTATCGTTGGCATAACTTGGCAATAACCAAATAGCCTTCGCATGCACCCTGGACTCTGCAGTAGATACTTTTACCTGTTTTGCCTCAAGCACATGAATGCTATCACTTAATTTAAGTTTGTAATTCTCAATCTGCAATTCAATATCATCGGAGAATAATAACCTACGTTGATTATTGCTTGTTGTCGAATCAATTTTAAAAGCACTTAATATTAGAGAAACATTGGAGGCAGTAGCGGATTGATTTGGATTTTTGGACTCATTGAACAGCCCAAATGATCCGTTGATCAATTCTAATCTTTTGATATTTAGTGCCTTGATGTATTTTGAAACAAGCGGTTGAATTTCATCTAAAACCTTATCATACTTTTCACTTAAAAGAAGGTTAGGTTGCCCAATAAGATCAATATCGGGTTCTGCAACGGTAGCTCGCCTGATGTTAAGTATTTTTTTTGAGTAAAGATCAAGGATAGCAATACCGCTTATGGTCAGTTCAGGGAAATAGATTTCGTAGTATGGCCTTGTGCCCTCATTTAGCCTTTCAATAATTTTCCAGTTGGGAGTAAGTCTCAAGGCCTTGATCTTAAATCCTCTGGTCGCAATGTTTACATTGACTTGTTCAAAATCAAGAATATATGTCCCTCTGCTTTCACTTTGAACAACCTCTTGAAGGTAGGTCTTTACAATAGGCCCGGAGAAATAAAACAGGATCAATTGTAGTATCACCAGAAAGCTAATTAAAGATATTACAGTGCGTAATATTCTTCGTTTTGCTCTACCGGGCCTGATTTGCTTCTTTTTATGTGCCTTTCTTGCTTCCAACTACTTGGGAGATACTCGAAATAAAATTAAAACATTGTAATCAAATTTACATGCTTATCATATAATTCACTAAATGATAAACCCTTTTATATACTCGGTTTGCTGGTTTGATCTATTTGATTCTTTTAAGGTTCAGACTGTTAGTTTTACAGGTAAAACACATTTGAAAATTACCACTTCACTTAGTCAATGAAAATTCGTGCTAAAGACTTTTTTTACCAATTCTGGGAATTCAATCAAACAAATGTCTGAATATTTTCAACTCAAATCTTTGAACACTTCAACACAGCTCCATCTATCTGTTCTATAACAAATGCAATGGATTCGGCAGTATTATTTCAAATTTTCAAAAGCATTTTCCCTGGTAAGTTACACTAATTTAATCGAAAAAAGCTTTTTTTGGCAGGTGCAATGTGTTCCCAGATGATATACAGCAACG
The DNA here is from genome assembly GCA_030442035.1 of Splendidivirga corallicola. Lineage (GTDB taxonomy): Bacteria > Bacteroidota > Bacteroidia > Cytophagales > Cyclobacteriaceae > Splendidivirga > Splendidivirga corallicola. Next base: position 564,516 of record JAUJEA010000001.1, on the reverse strand, counting down.
GTATTTGCCTCAAAACATAAAGGAAGGTCTTCAAATTGAACCTGTCCATGACCTAAGGTTATATGCGGCCAGAAATTGCTAAAACTGTTTTTCGTTATAAAAGAGTTGATCCAATTGATTGCAGAAGAACTTTCCTTTGGGTTTCCATACAATGAAGATTCAGTGAGGTTAAACGATAGGTGATTTTCCAGATGTGTTGCGAGTTCGGTGTGCAGCGACAATAGTGTTTCAGTTTGATCGATCTCAAAGCTGCTTATGCCATTCTTATAGACCAGTGATCTGATTTGAATCTCAAAAGCAGTGAAATTACTTAAAATATGGCGTATTTCTCGTTCCATTGCAGGAATCTGACCGATGGTGAGTCCGCCCATTAGCATTGAAACATGTGGAACGGTCATCTCCCTTCCCAAGACTATGGTACTGCCATGTTGCTCAACCAGTTTCTTATTGAGCATAATTGCGGTGTTACTAACTTCATTCGAGGGTAGCAGAACTATGTCAATGGCAATATGTTCCGCAGATCGACTCATAGGAGTTCGTTTACCAGATCTCAAGCTCCATAACCAGTTCTCCCTCGTTATCAAAAATACCACTGTCGATGTCGTTGCATCGTAGGTACAAAGTTTTAGGGAAATCGGTTTTGGGAACTAGAAAACCATCTCTGTTAATTGGGAACATTAAAATTTCATTTTCATTGTTGCCTTCATCCAAATCTTTCAATAACAGATCCAAAGAATTGTTCGACTCATAATTCTTTGGAAATATCACACGACCCAATAAACAACCTTCATTGACACCAATCATGGGATATTTAGGATTTTCCGTGATAACCGGCCCTCCCTCAGGTCCATACATTTCGGGGCCATGCTTTCCCGGATTTATATTCCAAAGCCCTTCCTTATAATGAATATAGACCGAGTATCCGGGATGGATAGTCAACGCTTTTTGCCAGGTTTCAAATGCAACAACTTTTTTTGATATTATGGCTCCCATATTGAAGAAAATTATGAATTCAAATTTCTAGGTTGATAATCAAATATGCCCAAAGATAGCATTTTTGGAACTGTAATATTTATCAATATCGATGAGATATTACTTCTGAAATAAAAGGCACTTCATTGAAAATGGGGATTTAAATGGGGCTTCTTAAACTTTGCAACGGCCTTTTAGATGGAATATATGGCTTGAAGGAAAATAGGTAATGATCCAATTCCACTATTCATTAATGAAAATCGCGTTTTATTGATATACCGGATGATTCTTAATGAACTTTTCAAGACTGTTCAAAGCAGTTTTTCTTACTTTGCTGCGTACAAAAGAAGTCCAACCAAGCAATGTTCCTGTGGTGCCCAGTGCCATTGATGACCATTTCCAGAAATTAAAATGATCAATATGTCTGATGATTTTATTCTCTTCCAAAATAAATGTTCCGGTTATGAGGTTGTGAACCTTATTTCCGGTTGAGGAAAAAGTATAAAATGCTTCCCAGTTACATGTAATCTTATCTCCGTGATTTTGAACATTATCATATTGTAATTTCAAATCTTTCCCGCGCTCAATTAACATATGCCACATGGCGCAAGTTTTCTTATAATCAAGATTTTGAAACACCGGATCCGAAAATGATAAATCGGGGTGGTAACATGCATGCATGCCCTGATGGTCTTTATTTTGAAAAGAATGATAGAATTGTGAAATGATCCTTTCTGCTGATTCCATTTGTTTATTTGGCTCTGTTATCTAAATATCAGTATTTACCAACTCAAATGAAAATGAAGGTTTAATCGTAGTAATAGTCAGCTTGTGGCTATACCATGATCTTTTTAGCGGTAAGGGACAAGTCTTGTCCATAGTTTATCAAATTCTGTCTGATATTGTTTGACAGCTTTGGCATCATTTGTCACCAGTAAGTTCTCCTGATTATATTTGGCTGCACTCCTTGTCCAATTATAACTTCCGGTTAATAAAATCTTTTTATCAATTACAGCAAATTTGTGATGCATATGATTGTCGGTATTGTCAATCCTGATATCTATACCTTTTTCATAAAGCCAGTGGATGTCAGAGCCCTTGTCAAATGTTTTATCATTATCTGTGATGATTTTGATATTAATGTTTCTTTTGTGACAGTTCACAATAGCCTCAGATAATCGATTGTCACTTATCGTAAATACACAGATCCTTACAGTTCCGATCGCCTGGTTCATTTGATCCAGAATGGCATTGAGGCAATCATCTCCAGGGCTGAAATATGCTTCTGACAATGTTTGGGAGTTGGATTCACCTGTATTTAAAAGCACTTTATTGGCAGTTTCAAGCCAATTGATTGCTGCAATACTTTGTTCACTACTGGTGACATTTCTGGCCATGTCAAAGATTTTACTTCTCATAAAATCTCTTTGTTGCTTATTCAGCCCGATTTCTTTTAGTGTATTTTTTAAAGCTCTTTTTTCAGTACGGGAAAAAATAAGATCTTCTAAAGTTTTATTAAATAGGTCGATAATTTTTTCCATATAGGTTTACTGTAAAGTTTGTAAAATAAATAGTTGCAGGATAAAGAATAATGGTTGATCCTCTCAGAGAAGTTATTTCATTTTCTTCTTTAATTCGATCAGTTCGTTTTCAATTTGTAGAATTCTGGATTCAACAACCGTTGGTGGATTTAAATAAGTACTATATACACCTTTTACCTCCCACAGCTCCAGAAGATCTTCAATATTAACTTCTATCAATTCATAGTTGGGATCATCTGATTTCAAAATTAATTTGTCTTTGCTAAGACCGGATAATCTACGACAAATAATGTCCTCCTTGTGAACAGCTACATAAACAGACCCTGTATTTAAATCTTTCTTATTGGTTTTTTCTCTTTCAACGCATAACAGAATATCACCATGATGTAACCCATTATGATTGTACTCCATTTCACTACCATTCAATTGAAAAGCTCTTGATTTTCTTTTAAAGGTAACTGGGAGGTTTATTTTGGAAAGTTTGTCCAGAAAGTCTTTATTTTGATGGTTTACAATATACTCAATATATTGCTTAAGATTAACCAGCGCGATGCCATTTTTGGGATGAGTTCTGTCTAATTTTTGAGAACCGCTAATTTTATTGACATTCATTCCGTCAGTAAAAATGTCAAATCTATAGAGCTCGTTAACTGTTAATTCTTTGGTCAAAAGTACATCAACAGATAAGCCAAAATAATTAGCTATTTGTATAACTGTATCAATTTTTGGTTCGGCCCTTTCTTCTTCATAAGCTCCTACACTTGGTCTCGCTAAGTTGAAAAGCTCTGCAAAAGCGGCTTGACTGAGTTTTTTGACCGTTCTTATTTTCTTTATATTTTTTCCAATGTACGACATTTGTAAAAAATTTTTGGCTAATATTTTGAGCTTATCTAAAACTTTTAGTATATTTGATTCGTATTAAAAATTAAAGTTAGTGATTTACTTTAAAAATCAATACAAAATAAACAAAAGAAATTTAAACAATCACATATATAGTTAATTTAATTCACGGATCAATAATTTTCAATAAAGCTCAAAACATTAGCATATTTTTTAGAAAACAAAAGATCCGTGAATTTCAATCAAAACTTTAAAAATGAAATTTATAAAATTAGTATCAAGATCGCTTGCTCCTCCTTAGTTTAATTTTTTCAAAGAAAATTATGTTTTGACTAAGCTTAATTTTTATAAATTGTAATCGTTAGTAAGCTATTTTGAAATTCCTAAACTAATATCAAACTATGAATAATTACTTTCAAAAAGTAAAAGACTACGTCCTTGAGTTAAACTACTCAATTACTTATGAAAATGATGATGATGGCATCATTGTAATTGAACATGAAACAGAAGGTGTTAAAAACCTTGTACTTGGTGTCGCAGACCCTTTATTAATTGTTGAACAATTCATTTTAGAAGTAAATAACGAATCCACGGATGTTTATAAAGGGCTGTTACAAAAAAACAGAGATATCATTCACGGAGCATTTGTACTGGATGAATCGGGTAAGAAAGTTATTTTCAGAAATACTCATGAATTGGAGAACCTTGATTTAAATGAAATAGAAGCTACTTTAAATTCATTGGGACTTTTGTTAAGCGAGTATTCAAACGAGTTAATCAAATTTTCAAAAAACTAAATAGAAAATAGAGTCATGAACATTTTTAAGAGAATTTTTAAAATAGGTGAAGCAGAGGCGCATTCGGCGATTGATAAATTGGAAGATCCTATTAAAATGACTGAGCAAGGTATTAGAGACATGAAAAAGGACCTTGATAAAAGTTTACAGGCATTGGCAGAGGTAAAAGCCCTTGCTATCAGATCCAGAAATGACGTTGAAACCTATAGAAATAAGGCAAAAGACTACGAAAATAAAGCGATGCTTTTATTGAAAAAAGGTCAATCCGGTCAAATTGATGCGGCTGAAGCTGATAGATTAGCTAGTGAAGCGCTCGTGAAAAAAGAAGAAAACGTACAACATATGGCTAGGGCAAAGGAGGAAAAAGACAAATTTGAGGTCAACGTGGCTCAGTTGGAGAAAAATGTCAAGACCTTGAGATCAAATATAAGTAAATGGGAAAATGAGCTTAAAACTTTAAAAGCCCGTGTAAAGGTGAGTACTGCAACAAAGACTTTAAATAAGCAAATGGCACAGATTGATTCTTCCAGTACTGTCGCTATGCTTGAAAAGATGAAGGATAAAGTTGCGCAGGAAGAAGCCTTGGCAGAGTCTTACGGAGAAATTGCCAATGAAAGTAAAACGGTAGATGACGAGATAGATAAAGCCCTTGAAGGAGAATCAGAAATCAAGGCAAAAGATGATCTCGCAGCACTGAAGGCTAAAATGGGCCTTAGTGACGAAAGTACCGAAGAATCGAAAGAATAATATTTTTCTGGTAGAGGTTGATTGTCCTAATGGATATACCAATAAATCAACCTTTCATCTACTTTCGATAGTATCATTCCAGTGCATTGGGTGAGTTGACGGCTTATTTTTTTAGAGATTTATTTTGTTAGCACTGAATGATACTGTCTTTAGACAATCTCCTGAAGCTCCCATTTTTTATCACTTTTAACTTTAACATTCATGAAATGAACGTCATTCTCTAATTGTCTTTAGCAGTACCAATCAAGGACGAATAAAGTTTACGTTAATTTCATGAGACCTTCAAGAACCAAACGGTATAAATATGAAAGAACTTTTTGACGCAGCAATTTCTGCTCCCAATGTCATCCCAACTGCATTGCTCATTTTTCTTTTGATCTATTGGCTTTCAGTTTTTTTGGGTGCATTGGACATCAGTTCTTTTGATGTTGATGTCGATACGGATGTGGACCTTGATGTTGATGCTGATTTGGATATCGATGCCGATGCTGACTTGGACACAGATGTTGGAAGTGGTTCTGGTGGTGCTTCATTTAATTCCGTACTTGCTTTCTTCAACATTGGAAAAATCCCATTGATGATCTTTATGAGTTTTTTGATTCTTCCAATGTGGGCGATTTCTATTTTATTAAATGACTTTTTCGGAAACGAATCGTTTATTCTAGGACTGATTTTTTTAATACCAAATTTTGTGGTCAGCCTGTTCATAGCCAAGTTTATCACGATGCCATTCATGAAATTGTTTGCCAATGATGAAATGGGAGATGCTGATAACTCACTAATAGGTAAAATTTGCATTGCAAATAGTGAAATAACGGAGAGCAAAGTTGGACAGGCTAGAATTGAAACTGACGGATCCCCAATACTGCTGAACATAAAAACACAACAGGGAACCAGCTTGAAGGTAGGGGAATCTGGTTTGGTGATTGATTACAATCACGACAACAATGTCTATTTGGTTGAACCTTATGAAAACATATAACACTTAAATACATGGCAGGATCTGTAATTTATGCATTAATAATTATTGGAAGCATTTTCCTGTTTGGTGCCTTAGTAGCATTTATAAAAATGTACAAAAAGGTAATACAGGGAGAGGCTATTGTAAAAACCGGCAAAGGAGGAACTAAAGTATCATTCGAAGGAATGTTCGTAATTCCTGTTCTACACAAGATGGAAGTAATGGATATTACTTTAAAGACAATGGTAATATCAAGAACAGGTAAAGATGGATTGATATGTCAAGACAATCTGAGAGCGGATATAAAAGTAACCTTTTTTGTTAGGGTAAATAAAACGAAGGAGGATGTGATACACGTTGCACAATCAATTGGTTGTCAAAGAGCATCTTCGAAAGAGCAACTTGAATTGTTATTCGATGCCAAATTTTCCGAAGCATTGAAAACTGTTGGAAAGCAATTTGATTTCGTTGAATTGTATAATTCCAGAGCACAGTTCAGGGAAAGAATCATCGAAGAAATAGGAACCAATCTTAACGGTTATATCCTTGATGATTGTGCTATAGATTATTTAGAGCAAACACCGCTCGATTCTTTAAACGAGAGCAACATTTTGGACGCTGAAGGTATCAAGAAAATTATTGATATCACTTCCAGAGAAAAGATCAAAGCAAACTTAATCGAAAAGGAAAAAGAGAAAACGATCACAAAACAAAATGTTGAGGCCAGGGAGACAATACTTGAGCTTGAAAAGCAATTGGCCGAAACAGAGGAAAAACAACGAAAGGAAGTGGAATCTATCAAAGCCAGAGAAGAGGCCGAAATAAAAATTGTTCAGGAACAGGAACGATTAAAATCAGAAAAATCAAGAATTCAGACTGATGAAGAAGTTCAGGTAGCAGAACAAAATAAAGCAAGAGAAGTATTGGTGGCTCAGAAAAATAAAGAGAAAACCGATGCCGTGGAGACCGAGAGAGTGGAGCAGGCGAGAATGTTGGAAGCCACAGAAAGAGAGCGAATTGTGACTTTAGCCCAGATAGAAAAGGAAAAGGCCGTGGAAGAAGAAAGAAAGAATATCCAGGATGTTATCAGAGAAAGAGTAGCGGTGGAAAAGGCCGTAGTGGAAGAAGAAGAAAAAATTAAGGATACCAAAGCTTATTCCGAAGCGGAAAGAAATAAAAAGGTAGCCATTACCAATGCTGAAAGGGATGCTGAACAGGCCTTGGTTAAAGAGATAAAAGACGCGGAAGCTAAAAAGCAGGCCGCTGAGCACAGAGCCAAGCAAATCCTGATCGATGCAGAAGCTGAGCAGGCCTCTGCGGGCCACAAGGCCGATGCAGTTAAAACACTAGCTGAGGCGAAGGCAGCTGAAGCTGCGGCATTGGGTATGTCGGAAGCACAGGTAATGGAAGCAAAAGCTGCAGCCAAGATAAAACAAGGTGAAGCAGAGGCCAGCCTGATTGAAGACAAGGCTGAGGCGGAAGCGAAGGGTATTGAGGTCAGATCAGAGGCTCAGGCCATTGGCGATCAAAAACTTGGATTGGCACAAGCCAAAGTTGTCGAAGCAAAAGCTGAGGCTGAGGAGAAAAAAGGACTGGCAGAAGCAAGAGTAATCGCCGAGAAATTAGCGGTTGATGCCAAGGGTATTGAGCAGAAGGCTGATGCCATGAAGAAGTTGGATGGTGTTGGTAAAGAACATGAAGAGTTTAAATTGAACCTGGAGAAGGATAAAGAAATTGAGCTGGCTTCTATCAACATTCAACGAGACATAGCCATGGCACAAGCTGAGGTTATATCCGAAGCGTTAAAAGCGGCCAATATAGATATCGTTGGAGGAGAAACCATGTTCTTTAACCAAATCATGGGCGCGATTACTAAAGGTAAAACTGTGGACAGAATGGTTGATAATAGTCACGTGATACAGGATGTTAAAGACGTTTTCTTCACTACTGATACCGGACAAAGCTTTAAGGATAAATTGCGTCAGTTTGTTGGTCAATTTGGCTTAAACACCAATGATATCAAAAATTTGAGTGTTTCGGCGTTGTTGCTGAAATTGATTGATCAAGCAAAAGATAGTGATTCCAAGGATGTTTTGAATCAATTATCCAATGTAGCTAAAGCATTAGGTATTGATGATAAAGCCGTAAATAGTTTAGGAATCATTTAGCTTCTAACAGGGCTCTGTGATGGAGCCCTTTTTCAAACTTTTTATAACCATTTGTGAAAAAATTGGTGGATCGTTCATGTGATCTGTGCAGAGGAGGTGTGTGCACATCAAATCACTTAAACATCGAAAAATGAAGAGTTCCCATGAGAAAATAGCCTGTAAATTGTCCGGATTCGTCCTTAGTTTTTCAATATTCGGAATGCTCCTGATACTCTTAGCAAATGCCGATCAAGATAGAATTTCCACCTGGATCGCTTTTACTATTGCTACCTTAGGACTGGTCGCTATTAACATAGTATATATGAGTTTAATAAATAATGTATTCAAAAGACTTAACAGTAAATAACACTATCGCGGAGCCTACAATGACCATTGATTCTGAAAAAAAAGTTCCTTCTAGTAATAATAATGTAACTAGGGCCACTAATAACAATTCAGATACTACAAAAGAGGAGATACAACAATGGATCAAAGAAAAAAGGGCTGATGAGCAAAAGAAGCAGCGCAAGAAAAAGAAAATTGAATTGGCCGGTAAAAAGTCGAAGTTCTACCGGTTAGTCACAATGGGTCTACTATTAATAACAATCATATGGTTATATTTTGCCGTAACATTTTGGTTAAACTTATAAGAACAAAATAAATAATATGCAGACACTTCAACTTTCAGAAAAACTTATTTTATTGGGAATTGATACCCAAAGGGGTAGCCTTGTTACAACTCATTTGGGTATGGTTTATTCATTGAGCGGCATATTATTATACGAACTTATAAAGCAAAATAAGATTAAAATCGATGATAATAATAAACTGAACATTGTGTCTTCCGGAAGAAATGATAACCCTATGCACAATCTGGCTCTTGAACTTATAGCACAGGACAAGAAGGCTCGTAAGTTGTCTTTTTGGATTAGTCGATTGGCAAGAAACGGAAGGAAAATTCAAAATTACTATATCCGTCAACTGATCGAAAAAAGAATACTTGAACAAAAAGAACAAAGGACATTGTGGATATTCAAGTCTAAAAGATATCCAATTGTCAATATCAAACATAAAGATGAGCTTATTCGGACGTTGAAAGATTTTATTCAATATGAGAGTAATCTATCTGATGACATGACACTGTTGGTATGTTTGAGTTATACTTGCAATCTGCTGCGGCAAATTTTTTTAGAGAAAGATGGGTTGAGAAATGCAAAACACAAAATTAAAAATTTGATATAAAAGCATGAGTTGGCCGAAGCTATTCATAAATCTGTGTTAAATGCAAGAGTGGCCACACAAGTTGCTATCAATAGTACCAATACTGTAAATACTACAATAATGATTACTAATACCTAATTTTTTTGAAGGTATTACCTGAACCTGTTTAGAAAAAAGAAATAAACAATTTGTATACAATACTAAAACAAAAACTAACGAATTATGATAAAGTGGCTCATTGATCATCAATGGAAGGAGACTTTCCGGGCAACGAGATTTAATAGTAGCACTGGTGTTAACATTGTGTTGGGCATCTTCATTTTTATAATGATGGCCTATCTCTTATTGCTTGGTTTTTTTATTGATGAGATCCTAAAAAATGTTTTTCCTGACCAAGATCCATTTACCGTATTTAACAGTTTCTTATTTTACTATTTGGGTATGGATATACTAATGAGGTTCTTCCTGCAGGATGTACCCGTACTTTCCATAACACCCTATCTTCACTTACCTATCAAGAAGGGCAAAATGATACATTTTATGCTCTCCAAATCGCTGGTAAGCTTTTTCAATTACCTGCCTTTGCTGATCTTTATTCCATTCGCTATTAAAGTGGCACCCGGAACTGTGGGTAGTAATGGTGCACTTTACTGGTTTTTGGGAGTATGCGGAATGATCTTATTCAGCAACTTCCTGGCCATCCATATAAAGAGACAATTAGCTGGAAATGCCAAGGTTGTGTTGATCTTTGCTTTGCTGCTACTCTCACTGGCTGCTGCTGATTATTTTCAACTTTTGAATATTTCTCAGTTTGCGTCTGCTACTTTTTCCGCCATTGCCGGAAATCCTTTACTGCTACTGGTTATCTTAGGAATGATAGGGCTCGCCTATTATATCAACTATAATTTTTTAAAACGAAATGCTTACTTAGAAGAGATTCAAATTGGAAGGAAGAAAAACGAATACAAAGAACTCAATACTTCATTTTTGGATAGATATGGCAAAATTGGTCACTTCATAGCCTTGGAAATGAAGCTTATTCTAAGAAACAAAAGACCAAAATCAATATTCTATCTGAGCGTTGCTTTTTTGTTGTATGGATTGATCTTTTACACCAATGATATCTACCTGGAGGGATTTGGCTTTCTAATATTTGTTGGGATTTTCATTACCGGGATTTTCCTAAGCAACTATGGCCAGTTACTCTTGAGCTGGCACAGTAGTTTTTTTGATAAAATACTATCAAGCAATATCAGTGCAAGGGATTACCTTGAATCGAAAATGTGGTTGTTTGTGGCCAGTTCAGCCATTGCCTTTGTCTTAAGCATACCTTATATATATTTTGGGTGGAAAGTAGTAATCATCAACCTGGCATGCTGTCTTTTTAATATAGGCGTGAACTCATTTACGATCCTTTATTTTGGGTTAAAAAACCCTAAGAAGGTAGATCTGAGTAAGGGTGCAGCTTTCAATTATGAAGGTATAAGCGCTACGCAGTTTATTTTGGTTCTTCCATTCTTGCTTGGGCCGATACTTCTGGCGGTGCCATTCATGTTGTTTGATATTCCGTGGGTAGGAGTGGGCTTGTTGGCAACAATGGGTATAGTAGGATTTATTTTGAAGGACTACTGGCTTCAACTTTTAGAAAAAAGATATAATAATAGAAAATACATTATAGCATCAGGTTTCAGGCAAGTCTGATCTCAAGTCAAACCATTACACAATTCACAAATAAATAAAATCGAAGAGATGAACATAATAGAAATAAACGATCTTAAAAAATCCTATAAAGAAATAGAAGTTGTTAACGTTCCCGAATTGAACATTTCAAAAGGGGAAAGTTTCGGTCTTGTTGGTAACAATGGCGCTGGAAAAACAACACTTTTCAGAATGATCCTGGATCTCATTAGACCAAATAACGGAATGGTTAAATCCAATGATGTAGTCGTAAGTGAAAACGAAGAGTGGAAGAAATATACCGGATCTTACCTGGATGAGGGGTTTTTGATTGATTTCCTGACACCTGATGAATATTTCAACTTTATTGCAAATATTCATGGGCTTTCAAAAGGAGATGTGGAAAGTTTTCTAAATTCTTTTGAGGAAGTGTTCAATGGTGAGATCAGAGGAGTGAAGAAATACATTCGGGATCTTTCCAAGGGAAATCAAAAAAAGGTAGGTATTGCGGCAGCTTTGATGATTGATCCTGAAATAATAGTTTTAGACGAGCCATTTGCCAACCTTGATCCTACTACCCAAATAAGGTTGAAAAAGAGATTGTTGGAATTGAAACATGAAAAACAGGTAACCATGCTGATATCCAGTCACGACTTAAACCATGTAACGGAAGTATGTGAAAGAATCGTGGTGTTAGAGAAAGGAAATATCATCCATGATATTAAAACCAGTGAGAATACTTTGAAAGAGTTGGAAGAATACTTTACGGTTTAATTTATCTAAGCTGTTAACCGTTAGTGTTATCAACTGTAAGTCGCTATTTGGTAATTTGAAATTTGTAATTAATTAAAGCTAAGAACTGAAAGCAGAAATTTAAAACACTAAATGTCTGAAAATCAAAATATAGAAAACAATTCTGATCAGGTTCAATCTGTACAATTGGAAGAAGGAACGTATGAAATATTGCGCAACCGTATACTCCAAAGTGGACAGGAGCTTAGAAAACGGTTGAACCAGCTTAATAATGTACGGAAAGAAGTATTTGGCTCTATTGATACTGTGCTGAAATCCACTGAAAGGGTGAATACGGAAAACAACTGTGTTCCCACAGACATGGTAGCAATAGGGTCATTTTTCATTTTTGGATACAATGTTCACCTAGGCCTAAAGACAGAGACAGCCTTATCAGATGTTTTTAGTGTTTATCGGTATAGTGATCATAGCTTTCATACCATGCCCTTGACATTAATTGAGGACAAGGTATTCAAGGATGATTTTTCAAAGCTTTATAAATATTATAAAAATACAAGGTTTATAAAGTTTGCCGAGATCGGACCTCATATTCATATGGTTTTCAGAGTTGGAAAAGATGCTGAGGATATCAAAACATTTAAATGGTTAGTAAAAGGGGACAAACTTGAGTATGTCGACAATCGAAGCGATCATGAATATGTATTCCCCCAGCAGCATGAATTCGAGTGGAAAAGGACTAACCGGGATCTACATAGAGAAGGTAAATTTCCTCATATCAGTATTGAAGACAAGGTTTTCGTAGAAACTATTGGAGGATCTTTAACCATCAAGATTGAAGATAATACGGATGAAGGAAGCGGCATTTATACAGAGAAAGTTGAACACCGGGAACAGAGATTGGAAGATGCCGAGATTTACTATGCAATCGTTGGTAACATTATTGTTTTAAAAATCAGGCCTTACCAGGAGAAAGACTACCGATATATTGTGTACAATGCCAAGCTGCAAGAAGCTAGAAGAATAGATGCCTTAAAAGATGCCTGTGTGTTGTTGCCGGACGATCATGGCGTCATCTTTTCCAATGGTTATTATCTGCAGACCGGAGAGGTTAAGCAATTTGATAATCAGTTAGACCATATGCTCTTTGAAAAGAGAATCGCCTCTCCAAATGGAGAAGATTTTCTTTATGTTTTTTACAATAAAGAATCCGGGATATACCTTTTGCTTCCTTATAATCTTATTGAACAGGCCGTGGAGAATCCATTGGTTTGCCATGGTTATTCCTTATTTGAAAATGGCGAGCAAATCAATTTCAGGGCTGATGAAGAGGCAAAAAAGCATCATGCTATTCAAATTTGGCAAACGCCTTATGTAGGGCCGGATTTTCAAATTAACGCTAATAATGATTCCTATTTATACAAGATAGGTAATAAGGAAGTGGTTAGGGCCATGGCAGAATGCCATGAAATACTAACACTCTTGCAAAAAGAGGATAGCTATACTGACTTGTATGGTGAGCTTATCAAGCGCACGACAGATATTGTTGATAGTTATCATTGGCTGGGAAAACAGGAATCCTATGAACTAAGTGAACCACTGTTTGCTATCAAGGAAACAGCTTCATCAGCTGTTTCGGAGTATGAGAAGGTAAGCAGCATTAAAAAGAATACCGAACGAGAAGTCCTCAGAGTAACGCAGGCATCTGAGAAGTTGGTTACAGACATTAAAAGGAAAAAGGCCGCCAATATCGATGACTTTGTTCAATATCTGGCTGCGCTTCGAACAATAAAAGGAGAATTGATCGGTCTTAAAGAACTCCGTTACGTAGAGGTTCAAAAGGTGGAACTTTTGGAAAAGGGTATTTATGAAATAACTGATAAAGTTTCATCAGCTTGTGTAAGCTTCCTTTTGAAGGAGCAGGCGCTGAAACCATATCAAACACGGGTGGAGAAAATTGAATCTGCTGTAACGAAAGTTAAAAAAGTATTTGATGCCAATGAGCTGGAGAATGAAATTGATATTGTTTCACAAGAACTGGAAATGCTCATTGAAATAGTTACCAACCTTAATATTGAGGATGCTACCCACACGACTAAGATCATAGATAATATTTCGGCTATCTACTCCGGTTTTAATCAAATAAGGGCATCACTAAAAAGGAGAAGAAAGGAATTACTAAGCGTTGAAGGAAAAGCTGAGTTCAACGCTCAAGTCAAATTGATTGATCAGGGTGTAATCAACTATCTGGATATTTGTGATACCCCGGAAAAATGTGATGAATACCTCACTAAGTTAATGGTGCAACTGGAGGAACTGGAAGGTAAATTCTCGGAATTCGATGAGTTCATTGAAAAAATCACCATTAAAAGGGAAGAGATATACAATGCCTTTGAGTCCAAAAAGGTAAATCTCATTGAGAATAGAAACAGAAGAGCTAATAACTTATTACAAGCTGCCGATAGAATATTAAATGCTGCCAAAAGCAGGGTCGCCAGATTTGATGATCCAAAAGAAATAAATGGCTATTTCGCTTCTGACCTCATGATAGAAAAGATAAGAGATATCGTTCAGGAGCTTATTGATATTGGTGATACTGTGAAGTCAGATGACATTCAGAGTCGTTTGAAGACAGTTAAAGAGGATGCCATCCGGCAGTTAAAGGATAAAACGGAGCTTTTCGTGGATGGTGAGAATTTGATTCAATTTGGTAAATATCAGTTCTCAGTTAACACACAACCCCTTGACCTTACTATTATTTATAGGGATGGGTCGATGCAATATCATCTTACGGGAACCAATTTTTTTGAGGAAATTATCCATGAAACGTTTAATTCCTGCAGAGAAGTTTGGGATCAGCATATCATTTCAGAGAATAACGCAGTCTACAGAGGAGAGTATTTAGCCTTTAAGGTATTGCAGGCTTCCATACATAAAAGTAGGAAAGAGCAAGAACAAAGTGTACCGGGAGTTGAGGCTTTATTCAAATTAAGCAATAAAGAATTAATCGATTATGTGAGAAGCTTTATGGCTGTTCGATATAATGAGGGCTATGTAAAAGGAATTCATGATCATGATGCCAGCATTATTTTGCAGGCACTTATCAAAATAATCAGTACAGCTGACCTTTTAAGGTATTCTTCAGAGGCAAGAGCATGTGCAACACTCTATTGGAAGACCTTTGCTTCGATTGAAGAAAAACAAGACTTGCAAAATCAGTTAAAAGGTGTTGGTACAATACTCCAGGTGTTTCCTGAGACCAGGGAATTTGATAACATTAAAATGAGGCTCAAAAGAGCGCTCGACCTTTTCTTAGAGCAAACACAATTGTTTGAGCCTGCCATTAGTCAGCAGGCGTCAGAATATTTATTCTATGAGTTGAGCCGAGGGGACAATTTTGTAATTGATATGGAATCAGCGGCACTTTATGAGGCCTTCGGCGCTTACTTAAAAAAGAAAAGAGTCAAAAATGAATATGACAAATCCATTAATTCTCTTAATGATAAGCCACTTCTGCAGTTCAATCTTATCCAGCATTGGTTAAAGGCCTATGTTACACAGGAGGACAAAATTGAATGGATTGATTACATTGATGAAACCGCATGTTTATTATTAACAAAGGATTTTAAGAAACAGAATATTATTCATGTTGCTTTGCATGAAGATCTGACAGGCCTTCAAGGATCACATGCCACCATTGAGGAGCAAGTTTATCATTTCAATTATAACACCTTTATTAAGAAACTTGATCACTACGAAAGCCACATAGTTCCTCTCTATGATAAATATACCGATCTGAAAAAACAACTTATTCATGAGTTTGAAAGTGAACTAAGACTCAATGAGTTCAGACCTCGGGTGCTTTCATCTTTTGTCAGAAACAGATTAATTGATCAGGTGTATCTGCCATTGATCGGAGCCAACTTAGCCAAACAAATCGGAGCAGCAGGCGAAGGTAAGCGGACGGATTTAATGGGAATGTTATTATTGATCTCTCCGCCAGGTTATGGAAAGACCACACTAATGGAATATCTAGCCAACCGATTAGGCCTGATTTTCATGAAGATAAACGGTCCGGCCATCGGACATGAAGTTACTGCCGTGGATCCGGAGGAAGCACCAAATGCCGGAGCAAGAGAAGAGCTGGAAAAATTGAATTTAGCCTTTGAGATGGGCGACAATGTGATGATCTACCTGGATGACATTCAGCATTGCAATCCGGAGTTCTTACAGAAATTCATTTCATTATGTGATGCACAAAGAAAGATAGAAGGTGTTTATAAGGGGAGAAGTAAAACCTATGATTTTAGAGGTAAAAAGGTTTGTGTGGTGATGGCCGGTAACCCTTATACTGAGAGTGGTGAGAAGTTTAGAATACCTGATATGTTGGCCAACAGGGCTGATATCTATAATCTTGGAGACATCATTGGGGACTCTGATGATGTATTTAAACTCAGCTATTTAGAAAACAGTCTTACCTCTAATCCGATTTTAAATAAACTGCAAAGTAAGAGTAGAAAAGATGTTTATACTTTAATAAATGTGGCAGAAACCGGTGATAGAGAAGGAATCGAATTCGAAACAAATCATGCCGCTGAAGAAATCAATGAGTATATCAGCATAATTAAAAAATTGCTATTTGCCCGTGATATCATTTTGATGGTTAACAAGGAATATATCTATTCCGCCGGACAGGCTGATGAATACAGAACTGAGCCTCAATTCAAACTACAAGGCTCCTACAGAGATATGAATAAAATTTCCGAAAAGATTGTGCCTGTGATGAACGATGATGAGCTGAACACTTTAATCATGTCGCATTATGAAAATGAGGCACAAACTTTGACAACGGGAGCGGAAGCCAATTTGTTAAAGTTCAAGGAAATGCGTAAAGCAATCTCTAAAGATGAGAAGAAGCGATGGGAGGAAATTAAAAGTGCTTTCCAAAGAAAACAAAGGTTAAAAGGTTTTGGTGTTGGTAATCAAATGGGGCAGGTATTGGAGCAAATGGAGTCGATTACAAGTGGATTATCAGGAATAAAAGATGCTATACAAAAGAACAAAAAGAATGACTAAACAAGGTGTTAATAACTATCATTTCTTCCTTATTAAATATAAGTAGCAAAATAGGGGAGGTGCGGTATTATTTATATCTTGGTGGTAATAAAAATAAGCTTAGGTAATTTCTAAAAACTCATTAATAAAAATAAGATGGGATTATTTGATCTATTCAAAAAGAAAGAATCGGAACCGGAATATGATCCTACCAATTTGAAGATCACAGATCTTAAAAAAGGTTTTCTGGTTGATTATGAAATGGACTCATGGATCGTCAAAGAAGAGTACGAATACGATTGGGGAAATCATTATTTTACGAGAGAGTTTCAACTTGATAATGGCAAAGAGCTCATTTACTTGTATGTCGATGATAACGAAGAACTGGAACTGTCTGTCAGCAGAAAAGTAAAAATAAGGGCCATCAATGAAGACCTGCCCGAAGAGATCATCAACAATGAAAGACCTCCCAAGAAGATAGTTTATGAGGATGTCAAATACCTTTTGGATGAGGAAAGTGCGGGTTATTTTAGAGATGTGGCTGATGGAGATGGTGATGATGCCTGGTCGGAATTGATCTCATGGGAATATTATGACAAAAGTGAGAAATTAATTCTAAATGTAGAGCAGTGGGGTGAGCGTGAATTTGAAGCTTCCATTGGAAAAAGTGTTGAGGCTTATGAATTTTCAAACATACTTCCGGGCTCATAATTTTTCCGTTTATATAATTTAGGTTTTAGGATATTTTTCAAAGCCTTATCTTTAGAAAAACGGTATTTGAGCGGCCTAAAACCGCAGGAACTAAGTGCTTTGCACTTTGATAAAACCAATGAAATTTGATTATTATGAAAACTAACAAGGTCCTGATCTCCACATTTTTTTTGTTGATATTAGCCTCCTGTGGAGGGGGACGGGAATTTGTAAAAAATCCGGTAGATAATTTGATCCGGGATATGTCCGATGAGCCACTTTTTTCAATAATTCTTTATGATATGGATGCGGATGGCTCTTTCTTTAAAACTTACAAACATCAGTACAAGGTCATCAAAGATAACAATGGGACTCCTTCTGAAGAGATTACCGACTGGTACGAAGTGGATGAAGATTATTTTTTTAGAAATGAAAACAATATGGGAATGGAGATCGCAGCAAAAACTTCAGATGGGAAGGTTTCTAAAACTGCTGCTCCGCCAGGTTACTCGAATTATGTAGGTAATGAAAAGTATGGTCGTTGGACGCAAAGAAATGGTACCAGCTTTTGGGAATTTTATGGACAATATGCCTTTATGAGCTCTATGTTCAACATGTTCGCTTATCCTGTAAGAAGATCGTATTATGATGACTGGCGTGGAGGATATTATGGAAGGAGGCCTTACTATGGACCCGCCACTGGAACGGGAGGAACATACTATGGTACCTATAGTGATTACAACAGAAAATCAAAACCCACTAGCACCTGGTATAACAAAGCATCAAATAGAAGCTTTCGAGATCGGGTTAGAAGCAGGACCCAAAGAAGTACCAGTTCAAACTCAAGATCCAGATCTCGTTATTCGAGCGGCTCACGATCGCGGTCACGTGGTGGTGGATTTGGTAAATAATCTTGAATTTTTTTGCTTTTATTTAATTGTTAAATTGAAATCGTTTAAATCATTATTACTAATATGGAGATCGTAGATGGCCTGTTAACTACGCTCGTCTATCTGGCAAGCAGCTTTGTTCTATTTTTCATAGGAAAACTCATTTATCAGTTACTGCACAAAAAAATCAAAGTGCAGGAGGAACTGGTTGAGAAAGATAATTTTGCTTTTGCACTCTCACATACAGGTTACTTTGTGGGGCTTTTGATTTCCATCGGAAGTGTGATGCTGGGTGAGTCGGAAGGCCTGATGTACGACATGATCAACATTGGAATATATGGTGGTATGGCGGTGATTTTGTTGAACCTTTCAGTGTTGGTCAATGATAAGATCATCCTTAGGAAATTCAGCATTCGCAAGGAGGTGATTGAAGACAGGAATGCCGGTGTTGGCATTGTTGAAGGGGCTATCAGCATTGCAACCGGGCTGATCATTATGGGATCGATTTATGGTGAAGGAGGGATCCTAAGTGCTATTGTATATTGGGTAATAGGACAAGCCATTCTGATCATTACCTCCTATGTTTATAATTGGATCACACCCTATGACATTCATATTCATATAGAAAGAGATAATGTGGCGGTGGGTATTGGTTTTGCAGGAGCCCTGATTGCCATCGCTAATTTGATCCGTTTCGCACTGATGCACGATTTTGAAGATTGGCTGATCACGATTGAGAATGTTTCTTTTGACGTGGTCATAGGACTATTGTTCCTGCCATTGGCCAGGCTGTTAACGGATAAGATCCTGCTTCCGGGAAGAAATCTGACGGATGAAATTATCAATCAGGAACATCCGAATCTTGGTGCTGCGGTCATTGAAGCCTTCGCTTATATCGGCGGATCGGTTTTGATCACCTGGAGCCTTTAATAGAAAGCGTGCCGCTTTCTGTCTTTACAGTTCCATTGCAAACAGTATCTTATACAGTTACGAATTTTAAATTACGAATTACGATGGCGAATAATGAGCTATTTTCATTCGTAATTCGTCATTTGGAATTCGTAATTTCCCCCTTTCTCTTATCATTGAGGTTGAACTCATATTCGAGGTTTCACAAAAGTAAACGAGGCAGACACAGTCATCAAAACCATGCAACTTACTCATAAGATCAGGTCCAACATTCTGAAAATTGCCTTGTTTGCTACCGGACTTTCCGGAATTGTGGCTGAGTATATACTTTCGACACTAGCCACTTATTTTCTGGGGAATTCAGTGTTTCAATGGACCATGATTGTATCCATCATGTTATTTTCGATGGGGCTGGGTAGTAGGATCAGCAAATACTTTGAACGAAATCTCCTGCAAAAGTTCATAACCATTGAGTTTTTTCTTTCAATCCTTGCTGCTTACGTGTCTTTGCTTACCTATACAACCTCAGCATTCGGTATTTATACTGGATTGGTTATTTATGGCTTAAGTATCATTATAGGATTGCTGATCGGTATGGAAATTCCCCTGGTGATTCGCCTTAATGATGCATTTGAAGAACTGCGTATAAATGTCTCATCAATACTGGAGAAAGATTACTATGGCAGCCTGCTGGGTGGTGTTTTTTTTGCCTTTGTTGGATTGCCTTATTTAGGACTTACCTATACACCCTTTATTCTTGGTACCATCAATTTTTTGGTGGCGCTGCTTTTGTTTTTTATGCTTTGGAAGCATATCGAAACAAACGTAAAACGTAAGTTCACGGCTTTTGCATGTGCCATCACATTAGCGCTGTTGGGTGGTGTTATTGTATCAAAGCCGCTCATAAGTTTTGGGGAAGAAAGAAGATACACTGACAGAGTAGTCTATACAGAACAAAGTAAATACCAGAAAATCGTTCTTACGAGGAATAAAAATGATTATTGGTTATTTATCAATGGCAATCAGCAACTTAGTACTGTTGATGAAGAAATGTACCATGAACCGCTGGTATTGCCGCTGATGTCGCTTCATAGATATCCTAAAAACATATTGGTATTGGGAGGAGGGGATGGTTGTGCTGTCCGGGAAATTTTAAAATATCCGTCTGTGGAGGAAGTTGTACTTGTCGATCTGGATCCGGCAATGACTGATCTGGGTAAAACCCACCCTGTTTTATTGGAGCTCAATGAAGGAGTTTTGAATGATTCTCTGGTGCAGGTAATTAATGAAGATGCTTTTTCTTTCATGGAACGTTCAAAGCAGTATTTTGATGTAATTATCATTGACCTTCCTGATCCCAAAACAGTTGAATTAGGCCGGTTGTATTCCTTTGAGTTCTATAAACTATGTTATAAACAACTTCGACCGGACGGTTTGATCATCACGCAGGCTACTAGTCCTTATTATGCATCCAGGGCCTTTAAGTGCATAGAAATTTCCATGCAGGAAGCAGGTTTTTCAACGGTTCCAATGCACAATCAGGTATTGACTCTGGGAGAATGGGGATGGATTGCAGGCTCTAAGGCTTTGAGTGCGGAAGCTTTTAAAAGAGCACTTCAATCATTGCATTTTGATGAGATAGAGACTAAATGGCTTAACCATGATGCCATGACCCTCATGACATCTTTTGGAAAGGATGTTTTCCTTGATGCCGGCACCGAAGTTGAGGTCAACAAAATCCATAACCCCGTGCTTTATCAATATTACAGAAAAGGGAAGTGGGAGCTTTATTAGAAACAATAATCAAAGGCTTTTGAATAAAGATCCTTCCTGATTTAAATATATCGTCCCTATGGGACTTTATTTTGGTTGATATTTTTTTCTATAAATATTGAGTCCCTATTGGGACATACTACATTTTTCAATCTAATGGATATAAAGTCAAAAGAGGTTCAATTCCAAAGTTCTTTCTTTGATGAAAAATCATAATTGAGGATCAGCTGACAGGTTTCGCAAATTCAATTATTTCAAAATGCTTTAATTTTGACCCATATTTTAGATTTTTTATCTTATTAATTTAGATACCCATAGATTATTTGATTCTAATGACGGTCATGGCCGGTTTTTGATTCCATATTGTTGTGAACAAACAGGAGTATCCGGTCCCATTAGGGACCAGATATTTGTAGCATTATCAAGTAAATTAGCCTAGTCCTGTAGGGATGATATATTTATTCAATTCTCTTAATCAATGTTTACTCCTAATCATCACTCAATGCAATGAAGATTCTTAGAATGTACCAAAATAATAGCATCAATGAAGCAAATAAAGCTAGTGCTGCAGCTACATGCTGTCCTGTTTGATAGTGATGAATTAAATTGGAAGTTTGGTACAGAATACTACCAGCTGCCAGCGCTACCATGGCAAATGAAAAGAAAAGCCCCAGTTCAAAGCCAAAAATGATGCCTAAAACAATAAGTCCCATAGCTACAAAACCTCCAACAACCAGCACATTTCTTAAAAATGAAAAGTCCTTTTTTGTTGTGAATACTACAATGGTCAAACCAACAAATAAGAAAATCGTCATAAGTGCTGCTTTTTGGATTAATTCTCCACCGGAAAAAGAAGCTGCAATCATTAATAACGGCACAAAAATGATGGCTTCTCCCAAAGTATAAAGGAATAGTCCGGCATATTGCATTTGCTTGGAAGTACTGGATCTTGCCCATTTTTCAGCTTGATAGGAGACGAACATAAATCCACCAAGAACAATGAGCCAGGTGTATTGTCCGCTCAACATCAGTGATGCAATACTGTAGGCCACACCGGTTTGAAATAAAATTAATTCCAGCACTACAAAGCCCAATACGGCAAAGGTTACATGCAAATAAGTTTGCCTGATAAATTCTGCTTTCTCAGATTCTGAGACAACATTTAGTGGTTGAAAGTGTGATTGAGTTTCGTTCATTTGGTTTTGATTTTTTTCAAATAAAACAAAAAAATTTGCTGCCAAAATACACTTTTTTGAATTGAATACATGCTCATTTTCTTGCAGGAAGGAAAAGAGTAATTTTTTGTTTCATATTCAATTTTTTTATAATGCTGCTTTGTACTCATAATCAGGGAGATCCATGGTGAAGATGTCGATGGGTTTCAAATAAAGGAAATCTGAGCTTCCAATGTATCGGGGTTTGCTTTATGATTTAATGTCATTAAAGGCGGAACGGCAAACCAAATTAAGATGAAAAGGAGAAAATTTATAGAGGTATTAGGAATTACCACAGTGGCACTTAGCTCCGGATTTACTGGCATTTCGGAGAAAAAAAAGCAATATAAAAATTGGGCATGGCTGCGTGGAGGTGCTAAAAGTAGCGATCAGGAGCTAAGGGATTTCCTGTTGAAAATGAAGGACAACCATATTCATGGCATATTGCCTTCAGGTGGTAACAGCTATTATGAAAGACTTGGCAAACTCTGCAAAGAGGTAGGTCTGGAGTTCCATGCCTGGCGATGGACTATGAACAGAGGAGGCCATATGAAGGATCATCCGGAATGGTATGCTGTTAGCCGTAATGGAGATTCAGTAGTTGATAAACCACCCTATGTAGGTTACTATCGCTGGTTATGTCCTTCAAGACCGGAAGTGAAACAATTGTTGATAGAGGATTATACTACCCTTTGCAAAATTGATGGCCTTACCGGTGTACATCTTGATTATGTGAGATATTGCGATGTGATTCTCCCCATAGCTTTACAACCCAAATATAATCTTGTCCAGGATCATGAAATGCCGGAATTTGATTTTTGCTACTGTGAGGTTTGCCGGAGCAAATTCAAGGAAGAACACGGGACAGACCCATTGGAAATGGAGGATCCTACAAAAAGTAAAGTATGGAGACAATGGCGACTTGATCAATTGGTAGAAGTAGTGAATGCTGTGGCTGACGAAGTGCATAAGACCGGAAAGGAAATTTCAGCAGCAGTTTTTCCAACACCAACCATAGCAAGAGACCTGGTGCGCCAGGATTGGGAGCGTTTTAATCTGGATGCTTTTATGCCGATGATCTATTTTAAAGATTACAATGGTGATCTGGAATGGGTAGCAAATGTGGTAAAAGAAGATGCCAAAATATTAAAAAAGAAGAAAGCCAAATTATATGCAGGGCTACACCTTGGTCATGTCCGTCAATTTGGTATTCCCAAGGTGGTGGAAACATGCATTGAAAATGGAGCACAAGGAGTCACTTTTTTCATGGGGAATAGCCTGAATGATGAGGACTGGGGCACTTTTTCGAGTGTTATGAATGAATTGAAGTAGCGCTCAGTTCTGAAAGCATTCCTTCTGTTAAAAATATAAATGGAAACAATGCACTGCAATGAAGTTTATTATCATTGCAGCGTACGTTTCGAATATTTCCGATGTTAACAATCACTCATACACACAACTAGCTTTATCATCTTTTACATAATAAGATCTGTAGTTCTTGGCCTTAATATCCATGCATCCGCAAAGATTGAGCAATTCAATATTTCGAAAATCAATGGGATGACTTTCAGCCTGAAGTGCTATATAACCTTCCTTTAAAGTGATTCCGGCTTTTTCAATCCAACTTTTGTAATCATGAATGCCAAAGCTTTTCCAATCCTCTTCAGTGTTGTTCCGAGTAATAAAGCCACCGCCAATTTGTGGTTTTTCAAAGCTAAGAACAGTGTCACCTTCGATAAGAAATACCATTGATTCATCTCCCATTACAATAGCTTCAGCCTGCACCCATTGGTCTCCATGGTATGTTTTTGAGTTCGAACTTATGCAATGCTGATAGTTCACTTCACCGTTCATTTCAACTGCAGTTCCCGGAGTACAAACATTAGCTGTAGTTCTGTTACCTTCTCCCAAACCTCCTAGTAATTGTAATTCTACCGATACCGGAAAATGCTGACCTTTTTCATTACTCGCAGCAGATTGAGAGTGAAGCATAATTCCACTATTTCGAATATTCCAACTGGCACCGCCTTTTAATTGTTCTCCTACAAAGCGATATTCAAAACGCAGCCTATAGTGAGAAAAAGGTTGTTCATAATACATGTGACCATAAGCATCATTAAACTCCTCATAGGCATCATAGCTGATGCGGATCATACTGTCCTGCACCAGGAAAGTTTGATTATAATTTTCATCCAGATCAAATCCGGCGATCTTGATATTCCAGCCATCGAGGTCTTTACCATTGAAAAGGGAGATCCATTCTCCTTGATTTACATCTGTCTGATCGGAAGATTGATTACATGCACAAAGAACAAGCAATAAAAATAAATGAAAAGGTTTCATTTTTTATATCAATTTTAAGCGTTGAAAAAATGCTAACTTAAACATAATTGCTTTGCTGTTACCATGATTTGATTATAAATTTTATATATCGTCCCTAATGGGACTTCTGTGGTGGTTGAATATTATCTATAAATATTGAGTCCCTAGCGGGACACGAAGCATACATTATGTTTCTTTAATGTTAAGTGAATCTTTTTGGGAATAATATGACTTGATTATCTGAGTTTATAAATATTTAAATCCCCCGTGGGACTGAATAAGCTCAAATGCCTGAAATTAAATTAGAGACAGGAAAGGTTTTTGATTCAGACAACAATCTTAAATGCTTTTAACCTTGACATTCTGTCGTCAATAAGTTTCCATAACCAAGAAATAATTGCGGTTGCGAGCGATTAAGGTGGATTCTATCATCGAACTGAGATTACTTCTACTCTTCATAAGTTTATGCATTGTAAATACATGGTCCCGTTAGGGACCTAATATTTATAGACGATTATTCCTCTAAATAAGAGTCCCCTGGGGACGATATATCCCTAATTGATATCTTCTTTTGTGAATCCTGCATGTCGAAGAGCAGTAAACAAATTGGAGAAAGCCAGTTTTGTCTCGGCTAAAATATCACCTGGCACATATTCTCCTTCTTCATTAACAGATAACTGACCACTGACAAAGCACATATTATTGACAACAACTGCGTGACTGATCGGATTAGTCCATTTGGGAAGCCCTTCTCCATCGGTTATATATTTTTTTGTATTCAAACTATTGCTAAAAATTAAAATACAAATGAATGATAAATGCTGATCTTCATTTCTGCTATGAAGAAAAGAATAATTAAAATCCGATGTTTCAAGCAGCTGCTATCCAATCCTCCTGATAATCGGATTAAACGCTTTGGAGGCTACGATGACTTTGTTGCCTACCGATAGATCATTTGCTTCTTCTTCAGTAACAATTACTTTGACGATATTATTTCCAATTAACACGGAGACAATGTGGACTACCTCTTCTTTTTCTATGCTTAGAATATCTCCTGTGAACTGAAATTTGCCACTCATATTTTTTCCGGAAAATACTTCGGAAGGACTTCCCTGTTTTTGAATGCGGCCATTTTCTAATACTATGATATGATCGGATAGTTTAAAGACTTCTGTAATATCATGACTCACGAGGATTGTGGTGAGCTGGAATTTCTTGTGAACTTCCAAAATGTAATCTTGCAATTTGCTACGCATTTGATGGTCTATCGCAGAGAGAGGCTCATCCAGAAGTAAAAGATCGGGTTGCTTAACAAGTGCCCTGGCCAAAGCGACACGCTGTCTTTGACCACCTGACAATGTATCCGGACTACGGGTTTCCAGCTTATGAAGTTCCATTATGGAGATCAATTCATCCACAATATCACTTTTTTGACCTTTATCCAATGCGAACAACAGATTTTCTCTGACCGACATGTTTGGGAACAAAGCCAGATCCTGAAATACATAGCCAATCTTTCTTTTTTGTGGTTTGAGATTTATGGCTTCACTACAGTCTAACCATGTTTGATTGTTAACAATGATCTTACCCTTTTCAGGATGAAACAATCCAGCCAGCATACGAAGAATTGATGTTTTGCCGGCACCTGATTCACCATAGATAGCAACTAATCGTCCCGACTGTATTTGGATGTCAATATCCAATATCATTTCACCATGATTGGCTTGAAGCTTTTTGTATAGCGAAAGCTGTATCATCCCCAAAATCTTTTAAAGACACCTTTGTTTATAAGGAACACAGTTAGCAAAATGGCAAATGCTATCCCGAATAAAACAATGGAATAGAAATTTGCAGCGCCGTAATTCAATGCTTCTACTTCATCATAGATCGCAATCGAAGCAACTCTTGTTTTGTCGGGAATATTACCGCCTATCATGAGCACGATACCAAATTCACCGATGGTGTGAGCAAATGCCAGTACAATGCCTGTTAATAAAGAAGGCTTGATATTAGGCAACAATACCTTAAATAACGTGACAGTCTTGGATTTTCCTAATGTAAAAGATGCTTCCAATAAGTTGGGAGGAAGATTACTCAATCCAGACTGAATAGGATGCACCATAAAAGGCAAGCTGTATATGATTGAAGCCAGCACCAATCCCTCGAATGAGAAAACAAGTTGTAAGCCAAAAACGTCATTCAAAAAACGACCAAAAAAATTTGACGGACTGAAAGCTATCAACAGGTAAAAACCCAGGACTGTCGGAGGGAGTACCAGCGGCATACTAATGAGTGCCTCAATAACAGGCTTGATTCGTGTCCGGGTATAAGCCAACCAGTATCCTAGTGGGATGGATATCATTAATAATACCAGGGTAGTTACGGTGGCTAGCTTAAAAGTAAGTATGATCGGTCCCCACTCCATCAGGTTGATAACATTATTTCGTTGGTTTTAACCATAGCCATAACAGTATCTCCCTTTTGAAGGGACAATTGATCAACAGCACCGGTAGTTATGATGGATATGATTTTTTCGCTGTTATATTCAAGTGTTAACTTGCTTAGTAGTTTGCCTTTTTCAATAGCATTTATCGTACATAAAAGTTGATTTTGTAGACTGATGTGACCATTGATGTCTTTGCCTATGACAACTTCAGTTTCCTTGAATAATACATTTACAGGATTCCCCCTTGTGAGATAGTTGGATGTTGCAGGAGTTTCTATGACAATAGATTTGAGCACGGTTTGCCCTACTTGTATTTTAACAAGAGACAGATTACCCTGAGACTCGATTTCTGTTATTTCTCCTTTTAAGATATTCATTCAAATACCGGACTTGTATCCATTTTTATCCAGGATACGTTTTGCTTTTTCCGAAAATAGAAAATTATAGAATCTTTCAGCATCTTTTGTGTAATTGCCCTCTTTTTTTAAAATCACAACACCTTGCTTAATGTGAGAATAACTAGGCTGAGGTATTTCAACCCACTTTCCATTGTTGCTCATTTGTCCTGAAACTACCACCGATTTTGCCGTAATACCAATATCTGCAGATCCTGATAAAATAAACTGACTGGTTTGTGATATGCTTTCTCCAAATACTAATTTGTGTTTGACCTTATCATAAATATCATGATAAATTAAGGTCTCAATAGCCGCTTTGCCATAAGGCGCAGTTCTGGGATTGGCAATGGCAATTTTCTTGATATTTTCTTTCAGAAGCAGTTCCAGTGATGGTTCCATCGTTGCTCCGGATGTCCAAAGTACTAGCGCACCTTGGGCATATATTTCAGGAACTGTTGAGGTCAGCCCGTTTTCAAAAAGCTCGGAGGGATATTTCATATCTGCTGATACAAACACATCATAAGGAGCTCCTTGCATGATTTGTGCTGTTAACTTACCAGAAGAGGAGATGATGATCTCAGCATCAATGCCAGTTTCCTCCTGAAACTTATCCAGTAATTCAACCATGGCAAATCTGACATTGGCAGCTGCAGCAATAGTAAGTTTCTTTTGATCTTTTGGCTTACAACCTGACAAGGTTAACAGGAAAAAAAGACCAACTACCATGAGGTGTTTCATAGTAGTAAATATATGAATCAATGGTATTAAGTTGTGCTTTCAGGTAGCAGGTTTCAGGGTTTATTTTGTCTATGAACAATTTGAAGGTCATAAAACCAATCCCTTGAACTTAAAGGCTTGCATCGAATTTTACTACTTTTATACTTTCCAACTTTAACACTTTTCAACAGACTAATTTTCCTTTATCCAATCGGCAATGTCTTGTATTACATAATCCGGGATATGGCTTTCAGTCTGATACTCCATTGGTACACTTGGACCTGTACCTTCAAAAAAGAAATGATTTAGTTTTGCATAAGACTTGAAGGTGGCATTGCTACGATTGTTTAAAGCTTTCTTCCAGATAGCAAAATCTTCCATAGTAACCTGATAATCTCTTTCACCCTGCAAAATCAATATATCGTTATGTATTTCTTGAATGGTTTCTACCGGATCATAGTTTTTCAAATCTTTCCAATAGGACATGGGCATATTAAATGGAAGATTATGTGAATCTTTTTCATTGAGAGATTTTACATTGGCAACTTTTACTTGCATATTATCCAACTCCCTTTGTTCTTCCTCCGAAATACCATCCAATGAAAATAAGTAATTGAATTGCTCAATAATAAGATCTTCCAGCGGCCTGGCATTACCTGCCATCATAATGATCCCACTCAACTCAGGATGACTCTCTGCAATTCTCGGGGCCAACATGCCACCAAGACTGTGTCCAATGATAAATACTTTTTTTGAGTCTGCATTTTTAATTCTTTTTGCTATTTCTGCCGCAGAAATGGCATCTTCTATTGTTTCTTGAAGTACGGTAATTGTGTTGTAATTCTTAGCGCTGTTAATACCATATACTTTTGTTCGCTTATCATAACGGATACTGGCAATGCCTCTTGATGCCAAGCCCCTGGCTATATCCTGGAAAGGATTGCTTGGACCTATTGAAGCATGCATATCGCCGGGACCAGACCCATGAACGAGCACGACGATAGGAAAACTACCATGTCCTTTTGGAAGGGTTAAAATGCCTGGTAAGCTAAAGTCACCAGTAATAACGTTGATTGATTCTTCTCTGAATAAATCATTTTCAATGAGGACCGGTTTATTTTCATTTATCCTTTTTTTTTTAGAAGGAACGAAAAACATTCCGTTGATTTTGTTGTTAGGGTCAAATGACAATCTGAGATCAAGATTGGCTTTTTCAAAAATGCAAGTGTATACTACCACCTCGGAACCTTGCACCTCTTGAGTTTCGATATCAGAGGCTTCTTTGAACTTGCCAGCCTGTACATTGAGTGTTTGCCAAACCTGACTTAGTTTTTCACTTGGTAGTTGGGCCTTCATATTATCATCAAAGTATTTGACGATCTCATCCGTTTTGTTTTCTTGAAAATAGGTGAGTACCTTTTTTGTTATGTCAATTTTTGATTCCTGAGCCTGTGAAAAGGAAATGCCGGATGTTATCAGGAAAACGGCTGGAAAAAATATAATATGTTTCATAGGTTGGTATTTATAAGGTGAATTCATGTATTCAATGTTTTAACCCATCAAAATGGGATATGTATAAGACAATATGATCTTTGATATTATTTCTGCTACAATCAGCCCAATGACAAATGACAGCCATCGTTTTGTGCCTTTCAGATTAGTAGATATGCCATAGGCATTGTACAGCAGTGCGATCATCCAAGCCGAAATGACAATGGTCACTACACCCATGGCAGCCATTAGAGAGAGGTCCAGATTTGAAAAATCGATGGATTCTCCGCTTTGCAAAATAGCTTTTTTAGCATAGTCACTGACAAGTTTATGGAATGGAAGAAAACCCAATAAAGACAATAAAATCAAAGGTAATCTTGCCAATGCCACTGTGCCGAACAGATCAATAATTCGAAAACTGGATTTTGTGAAGAATTTCGCGATTAGAAGAAAGGCGATCCACAAGCTTAACAAACTGATGATGTTTTCAGCAATTGGCACTTTGATATTACGCTGAACATGGAAGTGCACATCTAAAGCACCATCGAAATGAGTATTACTATAGGTATTGATAAGTGCACTTAACAAGGCGCCAATTACCCCAATAGATAAAGCCCTCGAGCCTGCAATATATATGAATGGATTAAAGAGCCATTGTTTCATATTTGCTGCCAATTCAGTCGTCATTTAACAAAAATTTACAATTCAATGAGGAGTAAGTCATTACGATTAATCCATATTCAGCCATAACTCCTTATTTACCTCAATGATGATCTTCCTCACTCTCAATGTTTCTGATCTTTTCAATAATATCATCAAGACGATTTCTTACGGTGGGATAGCTCAATCCTAATTTCTGTGCCATGGTTTTTAAGCTACCGCTGTTTTTTACAAAATCGAGAATAAAAGTTTGTTCTTCATTGCTTAAGTTCGATAGGATTGGGAGGCTGTACAATCCACTCACAGTTGTTTCACAAGCTTCACAGTGCAATGACTGTACTTTGAGCTTACCACTACAACTTGGGCAAATCACCGGAAGCTTTTTTATTGTCATTTCTTTAAGATTGTTTAACAAATGTATACAAAAGTTTAATTTATTTAATTTAACTTTTAATAAAATTAAAAATAATATAAGTTAAGTTTAAGAATTGTTGGATTTCTTTGAATTGAATGTGCTCCGGATAATTATATGCATATGCCATATTTAAACTGTCATAATTATCTTGATCTTTATTAATTACTTTTGGATTTCCTCAGCACAAGTTATGTGATGTGGTCAGCTTAATAATGGTTGAAAAAAATCTGATACATAACCGTATTGTTAAAACCGATGGTATGGGCATATTTATTGGAAAATTTTCTGATAATGTGTTACATCAACATTATGCTTTGCAAGTAACCATTGCTTTGGAAGGGGAATTTGTGGCCTCATTAAAAGGAAAAGAATATTCTTCCCAAGCCGTAGCTATTCAACCAAATGTGGCACATAGTATTCGATGTCGCGAGGGAGCGGTAATGTTACTTTTGATAAATCCGGCAAGCTTAATCGGTCATTTCATAAGCAGGCACTTAATGACAAGTAATTTTCAGGAATTTAAAAACCACTGGACAAATAGTTTGAGGCAACTTGGAAGTGATTTTTTGTATGAAAAAATAAAAATTCAGGAGTTTCAAACCAACTATCAAAAACTAGCTGATGTGTTCATGCAATTCTGTACTGATTCTTCACATCAACCGGATGATCGTATCTTGAAGGGCATGAAATATCTCAGAGAGCATTCGGAAGAGATTGTACCGTTAGAGGAAATTGCTCAAAAAACTTATCTTTCGAAGAGCAGGTTTCTTCACCTGTTCAAACAGGAAACAGGTGTGACCTATCGAAGAATGCAGTTGTGGATAAAATTAATGCATGCCTTTGATTTGGTACCCGGAATGAACTCACTTACAGAACTGGCATATGCTTGTGGCTTTTCCGATAGCGCTCATTTCAGTAGAACATTTAAGGAAACATTTGGTTTAGTACCGTCAGCATTATTCAACAATAGCCAGTTTATTCAAGCTTAAGACCTTTTGCGGAAATAGTTTTGTATGAAAAAAACATGCAAAAATATTTGAATGAAACAAAGCTTCTTGATTTCTCAAACAAACGCATTCAGCAACTCATAAAGGAAAGAAATTGGAAAGATCTGGATTTAAAAGAGCAGATAAAGGCTATCTATTTATTTGTAAGAGATGAAATGGCATTTGGCTATAACCTGCATGATGAGATTCCGGCCTCAAAGGTATTAAAAGATGGTTATGGTCAATGCAATACAAAATCCACGTTACTAATGGCTCTGTTAAGAGTACTTGATATTCCTTGCAGGTTCCATGGTTTCACGATTGATAAAGCTTTGCAACAAGGAGCAATTAAGGGAATTTGGTATAAACTAGCACCGCAAAATATAGTCCATAGTTGGGTGGAAGTTTTTTACAAAAACCAGTGGTTCCATTTGGAAGGAGTCATTTTGGACAGGAAATACCTTGAGCAATTACAAAATAAGTTTAGTGACTGCAATAAAACCTTTTGTGGTTATGGAGCTTTTACCGATAATTTCAGAAACCCGGAGATAGACTGGCAGGAGAATCACACTTATATTCAAAAATTAGGTATCAATCAGGATTTCGGTTTGTTTGACAATCCCGATTCATTTTATAAAGATCATGGCCAGGACCTTTCATTCTTAAAATCTGTCCTTTTTAGAAATTTGATCCGTCATTTGATGAATAAAAATGTGAATAGGATAAGAACCAACCGTACGGATTGACTTTAGATACGCAAAAAGACCTGCCTAAAAACTTAAGCAGGTCTTTTTGATATCTTTCGTTTGTTATTTTATTTGAGTCAGTGCTCTGTCAACTTCCGTTACTGGTAGTCGGCAGGATTTGTTTTGGCAAACATAGATGGTGGTTCGGCCCTCGACCAATTTATTTTCCAAGAGAGGGAGTTTGCCTTCATTCTTCCCGCCCATAAATAGAACGTTTGGCAGGAAGTGCTGGTCCATGGCCTTTCTTTTTGCCTCAAAATCATCTCCCACGATGGCCACCTCATAGGGCTGATTGACGAAATAGCTCATAACAATGTCCCAGTTTCCATAGTAAGGACCGCCTTCATTTAGTTTGTCCTTTACATTGTTCAACATCTGACGAGCTTTGGAAATATAATCCTCATTGTAAAGATATTCTCCTAAAATATAGAGATTCTTTGCCATGGCTGAATTGGAAGAGGGTATTACATTATCAGCTACTTCCATCTTCCTGGCGATCAAATCAGGATCAAGATCAGATGTGTAAAAGAACATGCCGCTAGCCTCATCAAAGAAGTGATCCAGGCTATATTTAAGTAACTTTTCAGCCTCAAATAACCATTGCTCTTCAAATGTGGCCTGATACAATGCGATGAATGCTTCTATGGTAAAAGCGTAATCATCCAAAAAAGCATTAATGGATGCTTTTCCATCTTTATAATTTCTGGTGAGCTGACCATTCTTGGAAAGTGCTTTATCTTTAATAAACGCAGCATTTTTTAATGCCATTTCCAAGAATGTCTCTTCATCGAAAACACGATAGGCATCGGCATATCCTTTGATCATCAAGGCATTCCATGCAGTGAGAATCTTATCATCCAAACCGGGCCTTATTTTATTTTCTCTGGCTTCCAAGAGGAGTTTTTTGGCTTTGCTCACTTGCTCTTTTAGATCCGCCACTGATAAGCCATGTGCTTCTGCGAAGTCTTCGTCTTTCATCTCTCTGAGCAAAATATTATTACCATGTTCCCAATTGCCATCTTCTTCAATACTATAGTAGTCAATGATAAAATCAGAGTCCGCTCCAATGATTTTATCAATGTCCGGTTTTTTCCATATATAGAATTTACCTTCTTCTCCCTCACTATCGGCATCCAGGGATGAATAGAAACCATTTTCTTCAGAGGTTAATTCTCTTTTAATAAATTCCAGTGTTTCGTAGACGACTTCTTTATATAAGGGATCCTTGGTAAGTTGGTAGGCTGAAGCATATAGGCTTACTAACTGGGCATTGTCATATAACATCTTCTCAAAGTGTGGCACTTTCCAGTACTTGTCTGTAGAGTATCTGGCGAACCCTCCACCTATTTGATCATAAATGCCACCAAGAGCCATTTTATCAAGTGTTGTAGTAACGGCCTCAAGAGCCTTTTTATCTCCCGAATTATGATAATATTTTAAAAGAAATTGATGGCCGATGGGCACTGGAAATTTAGGAGCGCCTCTCTGGCCTCCGAATTTAAAATCCATCATTTCTTTCCAACCCTCAAATATCACAGCCAGATCTTCCTGGGTGAATGTTTCTTCCGAAGTATTAAGTGATATCAGCTCGACGGTCTGAATCCCTTCTGTTAACCTGCTTGCCTGTTCTTCCGCTTTTTCAGGTGTATTTACATAGAATTCCTGGACTCTCTCCAGTAGATTCATCCAATTCTCCTTTGGGAAATAGGTGCCGGCAAAAATAGGCCTCCCATCAGGCAAA
This sequence comes from Splendidivirga corallicola, assembly GCA_030442035.1. GTDB lineage: Bacteria > Bacteroidota > Bacteroidia > Cytophagales > Cyclobacteriaceae > Splendidivirga > Splendidivirga corallicola. The sequence continues at coordinate 530,410 of JAUJEA010000001.1, read as the reverse complement.
GCTATGGCATTGAGTGGCCATCCGCCACTTCCCGTAAGAAGCTGAGCGGCATTCATGTATATTTGATCAACGTCCGGTCTTTCCTCTCTGTCAACTTTTATTGAAATGAACTTTTCGTTCATCAGCTTAGCTACTGCAGAATCTTCAAACGATTCTTTTTCCATTACATGGCACCAATGACATGCTGCATAACCAATACTGATGACCATTAATTTATTCTCTTTTTTAGCCTTTTCAAGCGCTTCTTCGCCCCATGGATACCAGTCTACCGGATTATGGGCATGTTGTAGAAGATACGGGCTGCTTTCGTTAATTAATTTATTGGTGTATTGATGATCGCTATCTTGCTGCATGGCACTGTTTTTTTGTCCACAGGAGTTTGACAAACTGGAAACAAATATGATCAGAGAAAAGAATGTTACAAAACCTCGCATATATAATCTTTTAGATTTAAAATTTAAATCAAAAATAACATTATTCAGTTCCAAAGTTAGAGAGGAATAATTAAGATATATACGGTTTTGAATAAAATAAGGATGAATCCTGCACGATGATGACAAACTGCTAATGCCATTCAGAGACATTCTTGGCGTCGATCTAGACGTGATCTAAGCTGATAGATTCAAAAAATAATGCCTTTTAAATGTCCCAGCCACGTTTTCTGGCTTCATCACGCACCTGGATAAATGCTGGTTTATCCCTACCTGTGCCATCATGGCTTCTTAATCCAAGCGTCCAAAGGTACTCCTTAAACTGAGATTGAAATGGTGAGCCGGATAGACCATACTGTTGAACAAACTCATTGGCAGTCTGCTCGGAAATGTCTGTCAACCAGGAGAAAGTGATATGCTCCACCTGGTTTATGTGTTTGTCCCAGGCTATAAAAACCTGTGCTACGAACTCTGCTTGCATAGCTTCCGAACTTTCATTGAGTGTTCCCGAAGGATAACCACATTCTATAAAATGGATAGATCTTGATCCGTGTTTGGAGACGAGATTGTCAAAATCTTCACCAATGCTCAGTGGATCTTTCACAGTAAAATCATCATTTAAAGGGTAATAAGTTACTGCGGTAAAGTCTGAATGTTGATTGATTGACTTAAAAAAAACTTCCTGATCACCTACCAAACCGTAGAGTTGGCCGATAGTTCCGACCTTCATGGATTCACCAAAAAGTGATTTTGTGTGATCTCGTGTGGCTTTAAAAAAAGTTTCAAAAGCCTCCCAGGCATCCGCATCCGTACCCAAATAGGCATCTATTTCATTACCTATAAGAATACTGTTGATTGTGAGATCCGGTGTTCTGTTGAAAATAGAATCTAGCAATGCATTGAACCTTTGGATCACCAAAGGATCATCAAATGGACGTGAGGTTATGTCTTCAGGTAATGTGGCTCGATTGGTGTCAATTGGTCTTAAGATAAGCGAAACGGGGATATTGATATCGGGATAATACGTATTGGCAATATCAATAAAGCTAAAATCAAATCCCTGAGATGTTTCCATTAAGTTCCAATCAAATGAAAGTTTGACATCTTCTATTCCCAACTCTCTTCCTCTTGCCAGTGCCAGGTTATAGCCGCCGACTTCAGATTCTGTAATATCTACCGACAGGGTTCTGTCACCTTTGAGTTTGACATCAGGGCCAACATTGGTATCTGAAGAGCAACCGACCCCCATCAATATAAAAACAAGGATACTGCCTTTAATGAAATGAAAAATTTTTACATCAAATATCTTTCCTTTTAGATCCATGCTTCCAAGCTGTATATTTTACATCAAAAATAAAGGCCCAAAAGCTTTTTTTTAACCAAGAATATTTGACTTTATTACACATGTTCCATGATCTAAAAGTACGCAAGAAGTGCCTTTAAAGTAGATTGGTTAAACCTGGGAATAGGCGGTTGCCTCACTTGATTTGGTCTTGGAAAATATTTGAATTATCTTCGGCGTGACTAATTTGAGATGTGAGATGTTCGGTTTTTTTAAGAAGAACAAAAAGAAAAAAGAAGAAAAAAATATCCCTGACTTATTTGATCTGAACGATGTTCCCATTTTTGAAGGGGATATCGTGGAATCCCTGAGATATGGTCTTGGTAAATGTAAAGTGATTAATCTGGAAGGCAAGATTCACTATGAATCACTTGAAAACGGCAAGCAAGTGATATGGCTGAAAATGGTGGATGCCATCACAGAAAAGCAAAAAGTTAAGAAAATAGTCGAAGATCAATCCTCCTAGAACCAGCTACTCAAAAGTATGTAGAGTTTACCTATTTTGATATTCAAATAATTTCCCCTTTTTTATAAAAGAAATGAATCTTCTTTTTTCATATAAAGTTTGCTTTGCCTGAAACCTGAAACCTGAAACCTGAAACCTGAAACCTGAAACCAATTTCAATTGTGCACTATTGTTCATAAAAGTGTTCGTTTTTGATACAATTTTTTGTAATAAAAACTGAATATTAAGGAGTTAACTTGTTTAATTTCAGACTTTTAACTATTGTGGCATGTGAATTGGGTATAAATTGTCAAATTGATATTTAAGCTAACTTTAGAAATAACTTAACGATCATGATACACAATAATTTAATCAAACTATTTTTTATGGCTGTATTGACCGTGACTGTTTATTCAACATCATTGGCCAATGATAAAGTCAGCACAGATTTTAAAACATCTGCAATTCCCGTAGAAGAAAAAGTAGGGGAGGCAATAGATGTTGATCAACCAAACAATATAAAGGTTATCAAAATTTACAACCTGAATGACGGATTGGTGGCTGAAAAGAAAATGGTAGCTGGAAAACCTTTGAAAGATGACAATTTCGTGAAATTAATGAATCGAAGTGATTTAATGTTTACGGATCATAACACTACTTATTATTTAATTCAGACTGGAAACAATCAATAAATATATGGAACATACCCTTTGAGGCTAAGTATATTTTAGTACATTCGAAGATCATTTTATGGAGTAAGATATAGGATTGTACATTTCATACCAATAAGCTGCTCAAGGGTACAAATTTTAAAAAGATGAAAACTATGAATCAGAGATTAGCACGCTCAAGAGATCGAATACTGGGGGGCGTATGTGGAGGAATTGCCAATTATCTCGGTTGGGATCCCACTTTGGTAAGGATCTTATATGTAATACTTTCCGTGGTTAGTGTAGGATTTCCAGGTACCCTGGTCTATATTATTCTATGGATAGTGATGCCAGATGAATATTAGATTATTTTGAGTATATATGATAGAGGAGCCAAGTTTTGGCTCCTTTTTTTGTTTGAACAAATTCAATTTACACCATTCACGGATATATTGATGTTTATTTTTAATTGATTCTCCTTTGTAAATAACTGATTAATAGTTTGCTACATTTCTTCCGGCTATCCCATAGCGAAAAAAAATAATTTTTTTTTAATCCTCATTAAACCTTTCTCAACCCACCACATCTAAGTACCAAATTCGAATTCGAGAAAACCTAATAACGTGAATCAAATTAAAATATTAAATCTTATGAAAAATAGAATAATGATCCCAGGGTTAATGAAGAATGCCATGTTTATGCTTGCTGCCTTTCTAATGATTGGTTTGGCTGCGTGTGACAAGGAAGAGGGAATAATTACTGATGATCTGTCCATAGAAACTGACCTAACGAGCCAGGAAGAGACTGTAGATAGTTATTTTGATGAAACAGATGACATCGCTTTTGAGGCAAATACTAAAATTGATAATGGTGCCATCAACGGAAGATCGGGTTTGGATAATTCCGATGAAATTACAAGATGTGCTGAAATTACACACGATGAGGAAAATAAAACCATAACGATTGATTTCGGAGATGGATGTGTTGGACCTGGTGGTGTGGAAAGAAGTGGTAAAATAATCATTACTTATACAGACCGTAAATATGTTCCGGGTGCAGTGTGGGTATATACTTTGGAAAATTATACTGTGAATGGAATTGCGCTGGAAGGAACAAAAACATTGACAAATGTATCTGAAAGTTTAGATGATTATTTAAGCTTCAATAAAGTACTGGAAGGTGGTAAAGCCACTTGGCCTGATGGAGCAGTAGCCACCAGAGAGGTTAACAAAACCTTCACATGGGTAAGGGAAGCACATCCGATCAATGATGAATTCTGGGTAGAAGGTGAAGCTAGCGGGACAACCAAAGAAGGTGTAGCATATAGCGTAGAAATACTTTCCAAAATGATCTACAAGAGAAAATGTAGAAGACAGGGTATCCACATTGCTGTACAAGGTATAAAGTCAATTAAGAAAGACGGACAACCTGATGTTCTTGTAGACTTCGGTGATGGGGAGTGTGATAGCTTAGTAACCATTACGAAAGAAGGTGAAAGCATAGTTGTTGACTTGAAGGAAGAAAGGAAGAAGAGAAGACTTAAAGCGTAGTTTAAGCGGTTACTTTAAATAGTAGTTCCGGTGGTTGTTTTTAATCACCGGAATTTTTCTTTTATGTATTCTTTCAGCCCTGAGTTAATCCAATGACGATTCCAATAAGGCCAGCCAAAATCCCTATACAAATAATAAAGCTTATAAAAATTACTATATAAAAGAACAATCCTTTCAATATCCCGGCGATGATGTTTTTGATTTTGTAAAATTGGATGGTGCACCAGATGAAATAAACTAGTGAGAACAAAAGGTTAAATGTATAATAAACACTGGAAGAAAGTCCGGTAAGAGGCAATAAAGCTGTTGAAATAATTAATGGGTGAGAACTGGCGTAAAATGCAAAGACAGTATTTTCCAAAAAATTATAACCACTTTTTTTAAAAAATACCCTGGCCCACCAGGCTATGAATGGAAATTGTAAAATGCCTAAAAAATGCATATTGTCGAAGACTTTTGCCTGGAATGACTCTTTGAAAGCCCGTTGCTCTTCAGATTCTTCAATACCCATCGATTCACTTACGTCAGGAGCGATTTGAGTGAGGTCAATGTCAAACAACTCCATGATCAAAAAATACACGGCAAAAAGCAGAAAATAATAGCTAACAGGACCTACATATTTCACTCTTACACCTCTGATATATTCTTGCATGACCTTTCCCGGCCTGAGTGTTAGCTCTTTAATAGTCCGGAGAACCATACCATCAAAGCCCCACATTCTATTCAGAAAATCTTCAAAGAAAGTCTTGAAGCGAAGTCTTGGGACATCTTTTTTTTGACCACAATCCGGGCAGTACTTCTGATGGACCTCAGCTCCGCAATTGGTACAGGTATTTGCCTGGGCTGTTTCTTTTATTTCTTGTTCCGATTGCATCATACTGTGTTTGCTAAATCAAAAAATGTTAAGAGAGTAGCATTTGCACTCATTTAATTTATGGCGATAAGCCAAAAATAGAGATGGTTGTTGTTAACCAGGATTTATCAGTGTTTTGTAAATTATTACGCCTAACATTAAAATGATTGTAAAGGCAATAAAGAAGAAAATAAAGGACAATAGATAAATCAATAATCCCTTGATAATACCAATGAAGACTTTTCTTGGCCTGTAAACCTGTATAGTGGACCAGGTAAAATATGTTAAAGTGATGGCCACATTCAATAGCGTTATTTTTGTGTCGAAAAATTTAAAAGTAAAAAGATTGATAATATTCAACAAAAGAGGATGTGACAAAACATAAAAAGAAAATACAAGATTCTCTAAAAAATTAAATGAAGGCTTTTTGTAAAATATTTTAATAGTCCAGGCAAAAAAAGGAAGCCAAAGTAGTGTGAAATAGTTCAAGTATTTAAAAATGATCGTGTTCATCTGCTCCTGAAACAGCCTTTGATCATCCGTCTGTTGAGCAGGATCAACACCCATAGCACCTTGTATCTTATCTTGGTCCCCACCAATCTCTTGCAGATCCACATCCAATAATGAAGAAACAATGAAAACAATGGCATACAATAGAAAGAAATAACCTACCGGCCCTACATATTTTCCCCTTATACCACTTATATATTCTGAAATAACTTTACCTGGCCTGACGGTCAATCCAATTACTGTTTTTGGGAAAGTGCCATCCAAGCCATAGGTCTTGTCCAGAAAATCATTGAAAAAGCTTTTGAAGGTTATCCTGGGGACATCAGTTTTTTGACCGCATTTATGACAATATTTGTCATAAACCCTGGCACCACATTTAATGCATAACTTTGATTCCTCTTGGTTGGTATCCTTGATCTGTTCCATGAAATGTGATCGTTGCCCTAAAATAAAAAAAATATTGAAAAGCTTGTATTGATGCTTTTATCCGGCTCAAAATCAAGTTCGATTGAACTCAAGATTCAAAGTATCAATTGGTAAAATTTTACACGCCAGGATGGATGATAAAATATAGACGCTCGGTGGCTACTATTGATTTAGCTTGTACCACTTTTTGATGACCTCCGAGGCAGGCTTGTTTTGAGGAGTGAAACGCTTATTTTGTGCTCCCCCGGCTCTTTCATGATGGACATGCCATTTCCAAAGAAATCCACCATGAAACCATTCTTTATCCCAAAAGACCTGATATAGTGCTTCATAAGCATTCTTCTGCCCAATCATATTAGCCTGTATGGTGTCGGTTTTAAGTTTCCAGTGTCCCATACATGGATACTCAATACTTCTATATCCGTATTCCGTGAAAATTATTGGTTTTCTCCATTGTGTATGCATGGCTTCTATTTCCTTGAAAGGTTCCTGCCATCCCTTTTCCAGTACCTCTAGTGACGGTTCTTTTTCATCTGATAGAGGGTAATAGGCATCGATACCAATGAAATCCAGATCATCCCAGAAGGTGATGTTGGCAAAATTGTCCCAATTGGCTGCGTAGGTCAGTTTGCCATCATAGATTTCTTTTATCTCCCCGATCAACTGCCTCCAATAATCGGGTCTTTGACTCGCCGATATCCGGTATTCTGTTCCAATGCATAATAATTCCACTTTATATTCCTGGGCTATTTTGGCATAGTTCAGAATGTATTTAGCATAATCTTTCTCCCAGATTTGCCAGATTGAATCGTTCTCCAAAGTATAATCACCGGCCCATCCCTGGCCAATTACCCAAACATGTGGCTTAAGCATAATCTTTAGATCGAACTCTTTGGCATATTTAATCATTTCAATGATACCATCACTTCTTTCACCCCACCATTGCCTGCTGCCGTCAAAATGGACGTTAGGTTTTCCTTTATATGAAAATCCATATGGGATCAGAGATATCCAATTTGCCTCAATATCTTTTATTGGGGCTAATTTATCCGAAGAGAAAGGCCGGGGAGGGGCTTCCAGGTTAACACCTTTAATGGTTCCAAATAATTTTGGAGAACCTGGTGTCCAGGAATAGTAGGCAAACAGTGCCAAAGCAAATATTGAAGCAATAATAAAATATTTGGCGCTACCTTTTCGCATTTTGTGATTCGATTGGTATTAAGCTTTAACAGATTTCCTTTTAAAGAACATGATCAACAATACTGGTAATAAAGTCAGATCAATAATTACAGCAAACAATAATGTTAAACTTACGAGTAAACCGGTATAAAAAGTTCCACCAAAAGAAGATAAAATTAATGTAAGAAAGCCGCCGGACAGAATAATCGTAGTGATAATGATTGCTTTTCCCGTAGAAAAATAAGTTCTTTTCAGGGCATAGAGTAACGTCTTTCCTTTCCCTAGCTCAATCTTCAATTTACTGATAAAATGAATGGTATCGTCCACTGCTATTCCAAAAGCAATGGTAAAGATAATGGATGTGGATAATTTTAGATTGATCCCAAAATAACCCATTAAACCTGCCACAACAAGCAAAGGAATCATGTTGGGAATCAAGGTTATCAGGACCATTCTTAACGATCGGAATAAGATGGCCACAATAAATGCAATCACACAGAAAGCAATCGAAAGGCCTTCAAGCATATTTTGAGTTAAATAATTATTGTTCTTATCTATCAAAAGAGAAGTCCCGGTCAATTTGAATTTAACCAGGTTTTCGTTGGTGTTTTTTGCAATAAACGCTTCGAGTAATTCATTTCTTTCAAGGGAAGTTTTACTGCCGATATCTCTCATTTTGCCACTGAAACGAGCGTGGCGGTAATCCTGGCTGAACAGCTTTGATGTTCGATTCAACCGTTTTACATACTTCAGGTATCTTCTAAGCTTTTGATATTCCGAATTATTTTTTGGTAAACGAAACGAAGAAGCAAGTCCGCCATTAGTTGCCCTGAATAAAGATTTAGCCACAAAAACAGGAGATAGAATATTTGTTCCTTCATATTGTGAATACAGATAATCTTCTACCTTTTCAATCTCACCTAATACTTCCTGATCGAATACGGTTTTGGTTGTATCAATGACTTCAATAGCTATTTCAAATGGCCTTGATCCACCGAACTCCCGATCAAAAAAAAGAAAATCCTCACGCAAGGGATCATTTTTGGGTATATCCTCCATCAAATAAGTATTGATCTCAACCCGATAAATTCCATAGAGCGCTAACAAAATGATACCGATGGAACTATACAAAATGAATTTTCTAAATTGAATGACTTTCCTTAGGGAGCTATTTAAAAAAATCATCCACAAAGTTTTATGCTTTATATGATCAACAATGGTTGGTTTCTTCAAGAAAAGCAAGACTGAAGGGAGCAGTGAAAATGCTAAAATAAATGCAATAAAAACCCCAAAGGCGGTATACAAACCAAATTCCTGGATTGGTTTTATGCTGGCCGTATACAAAGTGAGAAAGCCAATTGCTGTAGTAACAGATGTCAGAAAAGTTGCCATCCCAACTTCTTTGAAAGTCACTTTTAGCGCTTCTATCTTGGTTTTTCCAATTCTGAGCTCCTCAATGTACTTCGTCAGGATATGTACCACATCCGACATGGCCACCACGAACAAGATAGATGGCAGCAGCACGAGCATAATGTCCAGTGACTTGCCGAACAGTCCCATAAATCCCAAGGTCCAGATAATCGCTAAAACCACTGCAATAAGTGGTACCACAACACTCCACACAGCGCGATAGGAGATGATAAGAAAGGCCGTTACCAACACGAATGAAATGCTCAGAAAAATAATCAATTCGTGCTGCATTTTACGAATATAAACTCCCTGTGCTTTTGCTTTTCCTGCCATATGGTAATTTTCCAGACCTACCTCTTCAATCAATGACTCTATTTCATTAATTAGAGAATCCGCGGCTTGTTTTTGCATCATCGGAGTATGTTTCAATACCATGGCTAAAGAACCACCCTTATTCGAGAAAAATGTGCCTGGTAGGACCGGATCTTTGTAAATGGCAAGACTATCCTTGTGGTACCTTTTGGGATCATCGATGTGCAGTAGTGGAACTTGAAATAAACCCATTGAGGAAATGATCGGGTTTGTAAAATTAACCGGAGTAATGAGGTGTTCTACTCTTTTATTTTTCTCTAAGGCCGCTGAGAGAGAATCAATTTTGGTTAAAAAGGTTTGATCAAAAATGCCGGATGAGCTCCGAAATCCTAACAGAAGGTAATCGTTATCGTTCTCAAAGGTATTTCTGAATTCATTGTAAAATTCCAGGTCTTCATCACCTTTCGGAAAGAAGTTTTCGAAATTGTAATCAAACTTTAACTCAGTAATAAAGTAGATATGCCCAATTGTGAGAATTAAAATGATTCCAAGCGTAAGCCTGGCATATTTTTTATACATATGAAATGCAATTCATCAAAACATCAATTAACATCACCCCTCGAAGAAAACATAAGGATCATTTGAAAACAACAATCCTGAAGACAAATTGATTTGGGTTGTTCGGGGAAATTGATAAAAATCTAATTTTGATGCACTCTCAAGTAATCGGTGGGTGTATAAGATGTGATATTTTTAAACTGACGGTTGAAATGTGAAATATTGTTGAACCCGCACTGATAGCAGATCTCCGTAATATTGAGATCTTCCTCCAATAACAACTTGCATGCGTGACCTATTCTGATCTCATTAAGGAATTGCGTGAAAGTTTTTCTCGTACGGAGTTTAAAAAATCGACAGAATGCCGTGGTACTCAAATTGGCAACAGAGGCAACATCGTCCAGCTTTATCTCATTCGAAAAATTCTTCACTACATATTCGAAGACATCATTGATCTTTTTGCTATCGGACTCGCTGAAAGATGAACCAAAGCTAATACTTGAGAGGCATTCCAGTTCATGGTCATGAGAGATGACATCCAGTATTTTCAAAAACTGGAGGAGCTTTCCAAACTTGTCCAACTCCTCGATCTTTTCCATTAAGTGAATAACCTTTGTCCGGGTTTTATGCTTTATTTTGATGCCCTGCGATGATTTTTTTAATAGCTTTTGGATATGGATAGTTTCCGGTAAACTAAAAAAATCCTTACCCAATGAATCAAGGGTAAAAAATATGGAGATGGCTCTTGCCCTTAAATTGTTTTCCTTTTCATAGTACTGCTTGTCATTCCTGAATACATGCGGTAGATTAGGTCCGATCAAAAAGACATCTCCCGCTTTAAAAGAGCCTATGCTGTCTCCTATAAATCGCGTTCCTTTACTTTCCAAAATGAGGGTCAACTGCAATTCCGGGTGGAAATGTAATGGATCATAAAAGTAGTCCTGGTCATCTACTTGGACCTTAAAAGACTCCTCATCAGATTTCGGTACTCTAAATAATAAGGGCTTCATTCCTGTACTAAAATAGCAATAAATTACTAAATTCACCCTATTAGTGTTAAAATAGTGTTGCTATATGATAAATTATGCAAAGTGATTGGTGGATGCTACCGATATCTTTGTATCGTCTGTAAATATTTTTTAATAATCTTAAATTCAATGATATGGAAGTAAAGTGGCAAGGCGTTTACCCCGCGGTGACAACAAAATTTACAAATGAGGATAAACTGGACATTCCGGCATTTGTAAAGAATATTGAAGCGCAGGTCGAAGCGGGAGTGGATGGTATTATTTTAGGTGGAACGTTGGGTGAAGCAAGTGCACTTTCCGAGGACGAAAAAGCCGAACTGGTGAAGACTACAATTGAGGTCGTAGACTATAAGCTACCTGTTATATTAAATATCGCAGAGCAGACTACAAAAGGAGCCATCGCCACAGCTATAAGTGCAAAGGAAAATGGTGCAAGTGGGCTCATGTTGTTGCCTCCGATGAGGTATAAGGCGGATGATCGCGAAACAGTAGAATACTTTAAAGCAGTGGCTACATCAACGGATTTACCCATTATGATCTATAATAACCCGATAGATTATGGTATTAAAGTTACTTTGGAAATGTTCGATGAGCTACAACAGTTTTCAAATATTCAGGCGGTAAAAGAGTCTACAAGGGACGTTACAAATGTTATTAGAATGCGCAATGCATTTGATGATCGTTTCAAAATTCTCTGTGGCGTCGATACCCTGGCATACGAAACCATAGCAGCTAGTGCAGATGGTTGGGTGGCTGGATTGGTTTGTGCTTTCCCAAAGGAAACTGTAGCTATTTATAAGCTTATCAAAGCAGGGAGACATGAGGAGGCACTAAGTATTTACCAATGGTTTATGCCGTTATTAGAACTTGATATTCATCCTAAACTAGTTCAATACATTAAATTGGCTGAAGTTGCAACTGGCCTGGGTACTGAGAATGTGCGCCCACCCAGATTACCATTAATAGGAGAGGAAAGAGAAAGGATCCTGAAAATTATCAAAGATGCTTTAGCGGTAAGGCCAGCCTTGCCAGATCTTGAATCTATTGAAATGCATGTCTAAGAGTCATTATTGGATATTTTGCTTTTAGGCTTAACACTTCTACATTTAGACCATAATTAAGATGGATTCAAAGAACATATGACATTAACAGGTAAAAATCTAATCGGTAAATCTGAATCATCCCAGGGAGATCAGATATTTAATGCTATTAATCCGGCAAATGGAGAACAATTGCCGGGTAATTTTTTTTGTGCAACTGAAGAAGAGATCAACCAAGCTTTTGCTTTGGCTGGTGAGGCCTTTGTGACTTACAAAAATGTTTCCGGGGCAAAGAGAGCTGAATTTCTTGAAGCCATAGGTGAAGAAATTGTAGCACTTGGTGATGTATTGGTCGATAGAGCAGTTGCGGAAACAGGATTGCCTCCGGCCAGGATACAGGGAGAAAGAGGCAGAACGGTAGGGCAACTCAAGATGTTTGCTAACTTGATCCGGGAAGGATCTTGGGTTGAAGCCAGTATTGACACAGCGATTCCGGATAGGGAGCCAATTCCAAAACCGGATGTCAGGAAAATGCTCGTTCCAATAGGACCTGTAGTAGTTTTTGGTGCCAGTAATTTCCCATTGGCATTTTCAACCGCCGGAGGAGATACGGCCTCCGCATTGGCAGCAGGAAATCCTGTGATTGTCAAATCTCATGAAGGTCATCTGGGCACCGGAGAGCTTGTGGCCAGGGCCATTATCAAAGCGGCTGAACGAACAGGAATGCCAAACGGTGTATTTTCCATTTTAAATGGAGATGGCCCTACAGTAGGGCAGGCCTTAGTGAAGCATCCGGCATGTAAGGCTATTGGATTTACCGGATCACCCGGAGCAGGACGTGCATTGTTTAATGCCGCAGCTAGCCGTGAGGAGCCAATCCCGGTTTATGCTGAAATGGGAAGTGTTAACCCTGTAATTTTATTGCCAGGTGCTTTAGAAAAAAAGGCGGCGGAGCTAGGAAAAATTTATGCCGGATCGGTTACATTAGGAGTAGGACAATTCTGTACCAACCCGGGACTGATGATAGGTGTTGAAGGTGATTCTTTAAACGAATATTTAACATCTCTGAGCAGTGCTATTCGTGAAATGGAACCGGCTACCATGCTTAATGAAAAGGTATGGCAGGGTTATAATCGCGCTCGGGAACATTCCCTTGCCCAGGATGGAGTAGAAGAGCAAGCTATTTCAGAAACAGGTGTTAACGGAGATAACTGGAAGGGCAGGCCTACTGTAGCTTCGGTAACAGCACAAAGATTTCTGGAAAATCCAACACTTCATGAGGAGGTATTTGGACCATATACATTAATGATCAAATGCACCTCCAACTCAGATCTGGCGGCAGTCGTGGATGAACTTCAAGGTCAATTGACCGCTACTGTCATGGGTGAAGAGGAAGATCTTATAACATATGCTGATGTAATCAATGGGTTGAAGGAAAAAACAGGTAGAATTATATTCAATGGAGTTCCAACTGGTGTTGAAGTTTGTGCTTCCATGCATCATGGCGGACCCTATCCTTCTACTACAGATGCAAAATATACATCAGTAGGAACAGCTGCGATCAAAAGGTTCGCACGCCCCTTATGTTATCAGAGCTGGCCCGATTCTGTGTTGCCGGATGAACTTAAAAACGCCAACCCGCTAAATATTTGGCGCTTACAGGATAATAACTGGACAAACGGGAAAATTTGATTTGTGGCCCCATGCGCTATATTGATAAAGATGAGGTTGCATCTGCATTGGATTATGAAAGTTTGATTGAACGCTTGAGAAAAGCGTTTCAATCACATTTTACAGTCCCAAAACGCCATCATCACGATTATAAAAACCCGGCAGAAGGTAATGAGTCGACCTTATTACTTATGCCTGCCTGGGAAGAAGGGAAAGATTTAGGAGTGAAGATTGTGACTGTTTCTCCGAATAATGGAAAGTACAATCTTCCTTCTATTCAAGGTATATATCTCTTATTAGATGCGCATAAAGGTATTCCAATAGCACTTTTGGAAGCCAAAACGCTCACAACCAAAAGAACTGCAGCTGCCTCAGCCTTGGCATCGGATTATTTGTCGAGGAAGGATAGTAAAACGCTTTTAATGGTAGGAACCGGGGCCTTGGCACCAGAGTTGATCAGAGCTCATACCTGTGTTCGTCCAATTAAAAAAGTAATGATTTGGGGAAGATCATTTGAAAAAGCGGAAGCTTTAGCCGATAGCATGAGTAATGAAGGGATTTCTTCAATGGCTGTAAAGGAGTTGGAGGAAACGGTAGGGCAAGCTGATATTATTTCTTGTGCTACCATCAGTAAGGAACCTTTGATCTTAGGTAAATGGCTGAGAAATGGTCAACACCTGGATTTGGTAGGCGCTTACAGGCCTGACATGAGGGAAGCTGATGATGAAGCCATAACCAAATCGAAGGTTTTCGTGGATACGCATGGAGGAGCTCCGAGGGAAGGTGGTGATATATTTATTCCTTTATCAGAAGGAGTGATAAGCCAGGATGATATTTTGGCAGATCTTTTTGAACTATCAAAGGGAGGGAAAAAAGGAAGGACAAGTGAGAGTGAAATTACCTTCTTTAAATCTGTAGGGCACGCATTGGAGGACCTGGCTGCTGCTCAACTGGTGAAAGAGAAAATACTGCAATCAATAACAAATTGAATTAAAAAAAATATATGGCAAGGAAGACATTCTTCTGTGTTGATGCACATACTTGTGGAAATCCGGTTAGAGTTGTCGCCGGGGGAGGCCCGGATCTTCATGGAAAGAATATGAGTGAAAAAAGGCAACACTTTCTGAAGGAATATGACTGGATCAGGAAGGGTTTGATGTTTGAACCAAGGGGGCATGATATGATGTCCGGAAGCATTCTCTTTCCACCGGCCGATGAACAGAATGACGTGGGAGTTCTTTTTATAGAAACCAGTGGATGCCTTCCAATGTGCGGGCATGGTACAATCGGGACAGTGACCATAGCCATTGAAGAAGGATTGGTAACTCCTAAAGTACCAGGTAGACTGAGATTGGAGACACCGGCAGGCCTGGTCCAGGTGGAATACCTTCAGGAAGGTAAGAAAGTCCAATGGGTCCGACTCACCAATATAAAATCTTATCTGGCTGCTGAGAATTTAACCATTGAATGTCCTGATTTAGGTGAGATTACTTTTGATGTTGCTTATGGTGGTAATTTTTATGCCATTGTTGATCCGCAGGACAATTTTAAAGGTATTGAAAACCATACAGCCGGTGATCTTATCCGGTGGAGCCAGGTGGTTAGAAATAAGATCAATGAACAATATGATTTTGTCCATCCTGAGAATGAGACAATCTGCGGTATGAGCCATATGCTATGGACAGGAAAAACACTTACCGAGGAGGCAACTGCCAGAAATGCGGTTTTTTATGGAGACAAGGCGATTGACAGATCACCATGCGGTACCGGAACTTCGGCCAGAATGGCCCAGTGGCACGCCAAGGGGAAATTAAAGATGGGAGATGAATTTATTCATGAGAGCTTCATTGGTTCAAAGTTTATTGGAAGGATCGTTGAAGAAACTATACTTGATGGAAAGCCTGCCATTGTCCCAAGTATTCAAGGTTGGGCACAGGTAACAGGATACAATAATATTATTATTGATGATGACGATCCGTATGCACATGGGTTTCAAGTGATATAATAGTAATGATGGGGGACAAAAGAGTTATCATAATCGGTGGTGGTGTCATAGGGCTTTGTTCTGCTTATTACCTAAGTAAAAAGGGCTTTGAAGTGACTGTTATTGAAAAGGGAGATGGTACGGACGGCTGTTCATACGGTAATGCAGGAATGGTTGTACCAAGCCATTTCATTCCATTGGCTGCACCTGGGATGATAGCATTGGGAATAAAATGGTTATTTAATGCCGAAAGCCCATTTTACATCAAACCCAGATTCAATAGGGATCTTTTCTCCTGGGGATGGAAATTTTACAAGGCTGCTACAAAGTCAAAAGTTGAGAAAGCCATGCCTGTTTTGAGAGATCTAAACTTAATGAGCAGGGAGCTGTATGATGAGTTGGCCAGGGAAGAAGATTTGCAATTCGCCTTTCAGAAAAAAGGGTTGTTTATGTATTGTAAAACTGAACATGCTTTTGAAGAAGAGTCCGCCTTGGCAAAAAAAGCAAACAAGCTAGGTGTAAAAGCGGAGATTTTATCACAACAAGAAGCACAATCCCTTGATCCTTCCTTGCAGCTGGATATTGCCGGAGCCGTCTATTTTCCAAATGATGCATTTATGACCCCTCACCTCTTTATGGAAAGGTTGCAAAAGAAACTTGAAGCACTGGGTGTGAATTTCAGGTTTAATACTTTACTGAAATCCATAAATACCAGCAATAATCAAATCAACGCTGTTGTAGTGGGCAATGAGGAGTTGGTAGCTGACAAATACGTGATAGCACTGGGCTCCTGGTCATCTGATTTGTTGAAACAGATTAATATGGATCTCCCCATGCAGGCAGGTAAAGGATACAGCGTGGTTTTACCTGATCCGGTGTCAAAACCGGAAATATGCTCCATTCTTACCGAAGCCAGAGTTGCTGTAACACCCATGACCCATGGACTACGCTTTGCAGGAACTATGGAAATTACAGGGCTGGATGAAAGTATTAATCACAGACGCTTACAAGGTATTTTCAAATCGATTCCTAAATACTTTCCTGAATTCAAAAAAGAGGATTTTACTGAATTACAAGTTTGGTCAGGTTTAAGACCCTGCTCTCCGGATGGCTTACCCTATATTGGAAAAAGTGATGTTTATAAAAACTTAATTATTGCGACCGGACATGCTATGATGGGTTTGAGCCTGGGACCAGTGACAGGAAAATTGGTCTCGCAAATTATGACTGAAGACAAGACCTCCCTTGATATTTCATTACTTGATCCAAACCGGTATAACTAATTGATTTAAATGAAAAAAATATTCCTTCTGATATTGGCGTTTGCTACCACCATCTATAAACATAAGAACTGACCCAAATACATGAGCTCGGAGACTTTTGATAGAATTCGGAAAATAAATACCTGGAATGCCCCCAAGGATTGGCTGCGGATCCGAACTATTGATATGCATACGGGAGGTGAACCATTACGAGTAATAGTAGATGGCTTTCCTGATATACAAGGATCGACGATATTGGAGAAACGCAATTATGTAAAACATAATTATGACCACCTCCGAACAGCTTTGATGTTCGAACCAAGAGGACATGCCGACATGTATGGGTGTTTGTTAACATCTCCTCAAAGCGCTGAGGCTGATTTTGGTATTATATTCATGCACAATGAAGGCTATAGCACGATGTGCGGGCATGCAACGATCGCTATTACCAAGTTGGCAGTAGAAATGGGATGGGTAAAGGTACAGGAACCGGAAACAATTGTGAAGATAGACGCCCCCTGTGGGCTTTTGACTTCCTATGCAGAGGTGGAAAATGGGAAGGTGAAAAACATCCGTTTCCATAATGTCCCGTCGTTTGTAGTTGCCCTGGATCGGGAAGTGGAGGTTGATGGATTAGGAATAGTAAAATACGATTTGGCATATGGCGGGGCATTTTATGCCTACGTAGATGCTAACCCTTTAAATATACAATGTACCCCAGAAAATTACAGAACACTGATTGAAAGAGGGATGGATATTAAGAGAGCAGTGATGACCACTTCAGATCTTATTATCCATCCTTTTGAAAAGGACCTTAGTTTTCTTTATGGGACCATTTTTATTGGCGGACCAGTATCAAATGATGTGGACAGCAGAAACGTATGCATCTTTGCCGAAGGCGAAGTAGATCGATCACCAACGGGTTCCGGTGTTTCGGGAAGAGCAGCCATTCATTATAAGAGAGGAGACATAGGAGTCGATGAGCCAATGACCATTGAGAGTATTTTAGGATCAAGATTTAAAACCAGGGTTGTGAAAGAAACGCGATATGGAGATTTTGACGCAGTGATACCCGAAGTAGAAGGTGATGCCCATATTACAGGGCAAAATGAATTTGTTATTGATCCTAGTGACCCATTGAAAGAGGGGTTTATTCTACGTTAAATAACGATTGATAAAATACATACAAACTCCCGGATAACTGAAGCAAAGAATTTTGTGATTTAATTTTCTTGATAATTCGATTTAAGTAAGAAAATGGCATAAAAAGTCCATTCTCATCTATAAATCATATTTAAATTTCATAATTCACCTGAAGTGGCCCAATTATGAAGTTTAGATTCAAGAAAATCCGAACTAAACTTATGCTTTTGATCACCATCGTATCCCTGGTGACTTACATCCTATGCATAAGTTATGTAATCATTAAATTCAGACAAAAGGCAGTAGAAAAGGCTAAAGATCTGGCTCATAGCTATACTATACAAAATGCTAATGAAGCCAAATCACAACTCAACAAAGACCTTGGTATGGCAAGGGCTATTGCGTCTACAATCGCTTTGTACCAAAATGATAGTGTTTTGTTAAGAGAAACTACCATAGATAAAATACTTACTTCAGTGCTCTACGAGGATGAAAGGTACTATTCAACCTGGGTCAGTCTGGAACTCAATGCTTTTGAACCATCATGGGGCAAACCTTACGGAAGAAAAAGATTTACTTACTACCGGGTGGGAGGTGAACCCTCTATAGATTCGGTTAATTTGGATGGTGATTTAATTGGGAGCACTTATTTCAGATTGAAGACCACAAAAAAAGAGGAGATAAACGACCCGTATTACTTCTCCTTGTATAATGATTCTGATGACGAAAGAAACAATATTTTTGGCACTTCTGTGTGTGTACCTCTTTTGATAGAAGGGCAGTTTGCCGGACTTGCAGGGATGGATATGTCCCTCGACAATTTCAATTATATCACGCAAATCAAGCCGTTTGAAAATGCCAATACCTTTCTGGTTGCCAATAATGGGACTTTTGTAGCCTATGAAAACATGGACCTTATTGGCAAAAGCATCAGCGACATCTTTAAAGAAGAATATGATCCCGAAGAGCTTTTGAAGAAAATCAGCAAGGGGGAATCATTCTCTTTTGAAACCAAAGAAACACTGAGCGGGGAAAAAAGCCTTATCTCATTCTATCCCATAGATTTTGGCGATTCTGAATTACCATGGGCTATTGGTACTGTAGTTCCTATCAACGACATCACAGCAGAAGTAAATCAAATCTTATTCTACACTATTCTGACAGCCCTTCTGGGGCTTTCACTATTAGTACTGGTATTATGGTTTGTTTCCAACAACATAACGAGGCCATTGGATCGTGTAACCACGGCAATTAAAAATATTGCTGCTGGTGATATTGAGCTTGAAAATAGAGTGAATATCAAATCCAAGGATGAAATTGCGGAAATTGGTAAATCGGTAAACCTTCTTATTGAGGGACTTAACGAAAAAGCCAGCTTCGCAGGAGAAATTGGACAAGGAAAATTTGATTCGGAATTCAACCCGATCAGTGATCAGGATACCTTAGGAATTTCTCTGGTTAATATGAGAAAAAACCTCAAAACCTCAGCTGAAGAGGAGAAAAGAAGAAATTGGGTGACGGAAGGGTTAGCCAAGTTTGCTGATATACTCAGAATACATACAGATGACGTTGATGAATTTTATCAACGTATCGTTTCTCATATTTCCGATTATGTAGAAGCGAATCAATGTGGCCTTTTTGTTCTCAATGACGAAGAAAAGGCTAATCCCCATTTGGAACTGGTGAGCGCTTATGCTTATGAAAGAAAAAAATTCCTAGAGAAGAAAGTCAGTATGGGACAAGGACTGGTGGGACAGTGTTTTCTGGAAAAATCTACTATTTACATGACTAATGTCCCAAATGACTATGTAAATATAACTTCAGGTTTGGGAGGCTCCAATCCTAACAGCATTTTGATCGTGCCTATAATTCTTAATGAGGAGGTATATGGTGTGTTAGAACTTGTGTCATTCAAAACATATGAGGAATATGAAATTGAATTTATTGAGAAGATTGCCGAGAGTCTGGCATCTACAATATCTTCCATGAGCATAAACCTAAAAACAAGAGAACTACTCGAAGAATCACAACAGCAGTCAGAGGAAATGCGATCTCAGGAGGAAGAAATGAGACAAAATTTGGAGGAGATGGAAGCTACTCAGGAGGAGTTAAGAAGAAAGAACCTTGAGGTAGAAAGGTTATTGAATGAAGGAAATGAAAGAGAGAAACACCTGAATGATACAATTGAACAGATAGAACAATTAAAACTGGAGAATGACGAAAAAAGTAGGGAGGCCCTTGAAACTTCAGAATTATTTAAGAATACCTTATTAGCCATGATAGACAAGATGGAACAGAGCATCTTTTTGAAGGATACTGAAGGACGTTTTATTTTAGCTAATTCAGCACTCGCGAAAAATCATGGTATAAGTGTTGAAGATCTTTTGGGTAAATCAGATTTTGATTTCCATCCCAAAGAAGTTGCGCAAGAATATAGGAATAAAGAACTCCGGATCATAAAATCCGGGAAAGCGCTGAAAATTGAAGAAGATTTTGAAAATGCAGCTGGTGAAAAGAAAATCATTCTTTCAGTTAAAATGCCATTTTTTATTGATTATCTCAACGAAGAAGGATTGTTGGGAATTCAAACAGATGTAACCGAAATGCGTAGGCTTGAGGCAGATTTGGAAAGAAGAAAAAATGATCATGAACGATTAAATAAAAACGCAAAAAACTAGATAATTAAACAAACACTAACCCTTTGAAAACCATGAAAAATAGTGCAAAGCTACAGTTTTGTATTTGCCTGCTCATTATTCCATTCTTAAGTCAGGCCCAGACAAGCAATGATCCTTCCATTTTATCACTAGAAAGAATTTTCAGCAGCAGTGAATTTTCGTCAGATTGGTTTGGACCCGCAAGGTGGATTGATTCTGGTGACGGATATACCACACTGGAAAATTCAGCAGATCATCCTGGTTACAGAGATATTGTGAGATATGAGACTTCTTCAGGTGGTCGCACAATTCTTGTATCTGCCAATAAATTGGTGCCAGAAGGAGCAGAAGATCCATTATATGTTGAGAATTATCACTGGTCTGAGGACAAAAGTAAGTTACTTATCTACACCAATTCAAAGCGCGTTTGGAGGCAAAATACCAGAGGAGATTATTGGGTGCTTGATTTGCAGAGCTGGAGCTTGAAACAACTTGGTGGTATAAAAGCCGCACCATCCACACTTATGTTTGCGAAGTTCTCCCCGGATGGCGGTCGTGTTGCTTATGTGAGGGAAAACAATATTTATGTTGAGCGTCTTAGCAACAATGAAATTGCCACTATTACAAATGATGGCACAAGAAAAATCATAAACGGTACTTTTGATTGGGTTTATGAAGAAGAATTCTCTTGCAGAGATGGTTTTAGATGGAGTCCGGATGGTGAATCAATAGCCTATTGGCAATTGGATGCGCATGGGATACGCGATTTTTATATGATCAATAACACGGATTCTGTTTATTCTCGAATGATTCCTGTGCAATATCCCAAAGCCGGTATGTCCAATTCCGCCTGCAAAGTTGGGGTGGTAAGTGCTAAGGGAGGAAGTACTACCTGGATGAAGGTAGAAGGTGACCCACGAAATAACTATATACCCAGAATGATGTGGGCGGCTAATTCAGATGAGCTCATCATTCAACATCTTAACCGCAGGCAGGATCATAATAAGGTGACTATTTGCAATGCGAAGACCGGAGAGGTTGATATTATTTATGAAGACAAAGACGAAGCCTGGCTGGATGTTGTTGAGGATCTGAAGTTTTTAAAGGAAGGTAAATATTTCACCTGGGTTAGTGAGAAAAATGGCTGGAAAAATGTATATCAAGTATCAAGGGATGGGAAATCTGAAAAAATGATCAGCCCTGATGGTATCGATGTTGTAAGTATCCAATTAATCGATGAAAAAGGAGGATGGCTATACTATATGGCATCTCCGGGAAATGCAACGCAAAGGTATTTATACAGGAATAGAATAAATGGCAAAATAAAACCCGAACGTTTATCCCCTGCTGATCAACCAGGAACACATAGCTATCAGATCAGTCCTAACGCAAAATGGGCAATTCATACCTACTCCAGGGCTGGTACACCTCCTGTAATTTCTCTGATAAGCTTGCCGGACCACAAAGCAGTCAGGGTTTTGGTGGACAACAAAAAACTAATCAAAACAGTCGAAAAAATTAAAAAGAGCCCTGTTGAATTTTTTACAATAGATGTTGATGAAGGGATCTCTTTAGATGCTTATATGATCAAACCAACAGATTTTGATCCCACAAAAAAGTATCCTGTCCTGTTTCACGTTTACGGAGAACCATGGGGCCAGACTGTTTTGGATTCATGGGGATGGTCAAACTACTTATGGCATACCATGCTAACCCAGCAAGGCTACATAGTCATGAGTGTTGACAACAGGGGAACACCAGGTCCTAAGGGTAGGGAATGGAGAAAATGTGTTCATGGTCAGATTGGAGTCCTGGCTTCAGCTGATCAGGCCAGTGCAGTGAAGGAAATTATTAAAAGATATGATTTCATAGATGAAGATAGAATTGGTATATGGGGATGGAGTGGAGGAGGAGCTATGACTCTGAATGCCATGTTTCGTTATCCTGAAACTTATAAAACCGGAATGTCTGTAGCACCTGTAACAAATCAATTGCTGTATGATAACATTTATCAGGAAAGATATTCCGGCCTGCCAGCAGAGAATCCTGAAGGATATAAGAAAGGCTCGCCTATAAATTTTGCAAAGAACCTGAAAGGTAACTTACTGCTTGTCCACGGAACAGGTGATGACAATGTTCATTATCAGAACACTGAAGTTCTTATCAATGAATTGGTAAAGCATAATAAGTTATTTTCCCTGATGTCTTATCCCAACAGATCACATGGTATATATGAGGGGAGAAATACATCAAGGCATTTAAGAGAAACATTGACCTGGTATCTCAAGAACAATCTACCTGCTGGTCCGAAATAGGGCCGCTGATCCTACATATTTATTTGCAATAACTTTTCATTAAAAATTCTTCTTATGACTGGTAAACGACCCTTTTTTATGGTAGCGTTCACTGTGCTGGCTGCCCTGGTAATATTTGGATGTGAAGTCAAAAATGATCCGATTGTTACCAAGGGCGACTATGAACGTGCACAAAGTTTTCTATCTCAAAATGTTAGAAAATTAGTATTCAATTCGTACGTGACACCCAACTGGATTAAAAGTGATACAAGTTTTTGGTATATGGTAACAACCAGACAAGGCAAACAATTTTATCTGGCAGATGTTTTGAACAAAACCAAAAACCCGGCTTTTGATCATGAAAGACTGGCTAAAGCGCTTGCAGATTCGATTTCGGCAGGTGATTTGCCTTTTAATTACATTGAATTTGTCGAAGATAATGGTAAAGTTCAATTTGAAAGAAGTGACACCGTATATCGTGTTGATCTGAATACTTATGAATTGGAAAAAGAGGCCAAAGCAAAATCCGGGAACCGGGAGAAAGGTGTGCTGTCCCCTGATGGCAAATGGAGAGCATTTGCAAAGGATCACAATCTTTTTATAAAATCCGTTGCCGATGGCCGGGAGATCCAATTGAGCCGGGATGGAATCAAAAACCACGAATATGGCACTTATACACCCTGGTATAGGATTGTGAATGAAAGTGAAAAACAGGCGATCGAGCCTGCTCTAAGTTTGTCCTGGTCGCCTGATTCAAAAAAAATATTTGCCAACAAGCATGATACAAGGACAGCCAGAAAGCTTTATTTGTGGCAGTCAGTTCCGGACAAAGGTTTTAGAGCTGTATCTCATTCTTATGAAAGAGCTCTTCCGGGAGAAGATAGCGTTACACTTGAAGAGCCCCATATCTTTGACATAGCAACAAACAGCACTGTAGCCATTGATGTAGAACCTTACTCCGGAATTTGTAATTGGGGCAACTGGAACTGGTTCGGAGAGAGCAGCGACAAACTTTATTACGTACAACGGTCTAGGGGATTCAAATCTGTTGCATTGGTGGAGGCAAATGCTGCCAATGGAAAAGTCAGAGAGGTGTTGAAAGAAGAAAGAGAGACTTATGTAAATCCCTTGAATTTTGACTACAGATTACTTGAAGACACCAAGGAGGTTATTTGGGTTTCTGAAAAGGATGGCTGGAATCATTTATACTTATATGATTGGGAAACAGGCGAACTCAAGAACCAAATCACAAAAGGAGAGTTTGTTGTAAAAAGTATTTACCGCGTTGATGAGGAAAACAGGAAGATATATTTTACGGCGGGAGGAAGAGAACCGGATAGAGATCCATATCTCGATCATTTTTACCATGTAAATTTCGATGGCTCAGAACTGACACTTCTAACACCTGAACCTGCTTTCCATGATGTTTCTCTTTCAGCTGATGGTGCTTATTTTGTTGATAACTTTTCCAGAGTCGATCTTGCACCAAAATCTGTATTGAGAAGTAGTAGTGATGGTAGTATTATTATTGAGCTTGAGGAAGCTGATATTGATGATCTCTTGGCCACTGGATGGCAATATCCCGAACCCTTCAGTGTAAAAGCGAGAGACGGTGAAACCGATATTTATGGAGTTATCTATCGTCCATCAAATTTTGATCCCAGTAAAAAATACCCGGTTATCGATGGTACTTATTCAGGACCACAAGCGGTGCGTACGCCCAAAACCTTCTACCGGGGATATAGAAATGATGATCAGCCCTTGGCCGAATTAGGTTTTGTGGTGGTGACTGTAGATGGACTAGGTACAGCTCAAAGATCAAAGAAATTTCATGATTTCAGTTACAAAAATTTGGGAGATATTGGATCAGAAGATCATATCAAGGCAATCAAAGAGTTGGCACAGAAATATCCGTATATCGATGTGGAACGTGTAGGAATATATGGGCATTCAGCTGGTGGATATGATGCCGCTCGAGCGCTTTTGAAACATCCTGATTTCTATAAGGTAGGTGTATCCTCAGCAGGTAATCACGATCACAGAATTGCTAAGGCCTGGTGGCCTGAATTATATATGGGATATCCTGAAGGGCCGGAATATGCTGAGCAATCTAACATGAAACTGGCAGAAAACCTGGAGGGAAAACTGCTTTTAGTGCATGGCGATATGGATAATAATGTTAATCCAGCTGAAACCATTAGATTAGCTGATGCCTTAATCAAAGCTAATAAAGATTTTGATTTACTGATTTTACCTAATCAAACACATAACCTGGGCGGACATCAATACTTTAGAAGAAAAAGGTGGGATTACTTTGTAGAAAACCTCCAAGGTGCGATTCCTCCAAAAAATTTCGAGATCACGTTTCAATAAGCTCACGATAGATTAATTGCAATTCTTTAACAAACTAAACCTAAGAAGCTGTTAGATTAGAAACCTAAAAAACAGCTTCTTTTTTTATTAAGCACTCTTTAGATATCTTTTCCTATTGTTATACCCGAAAGCTTGGTTGAACCATTTTTAGTCCTGGTATAGCAAATCAATTCATAGGGTCACTACTCAAAAGGTAATGAGCTGAGTATCCCATACTGAATCTTTAAACAGACTTGAGCGCAATGACGAGGAAATCGGTAGCTAAAAGTGATGGATAAACCGGCCAAAATTTAACAAGTATGATTGACTTAAATTTGCAATAAATACAAATACCCCAAAATGGGGTAGAAAAAATTTTATTTGTACTTATATCAAAAATTAAAAGATTTATGAAATGATATTTGGTCAATCTTTCAAACTGCAAAATGATATGATGTAAGTGATATATTTAACAAAATTGTCACGATTTTCACGAAAGAGTAAAATAGTGTAATCTTTTGATAATTTAGTAGGATCATTCCTATCACCTCCTCCCTTCCTTTGATTATGGAGCGGAATCTTATTCCCCATTTTGGGTGATTTTTTTGGGTGGGTGATGCCTCATCAATTTCGTTTTCCAAACACGACGTCGTTGAATGCCTACATTTCTGTCATAGAATGTTTAAGACATTGTATGATGGCTGATTGAATTAACAAGTTTAACTACAATTTTTAAAACCTTTACTATGAGGAAAAAAGTACGTTTGTTTATCGTGTTTTTGCTAGCCTTTGGCATGCAAAATCTCCAGGCCCAGGACATTACTGTTAGTGGTACTGTCACCTCTTCTGAGGATCAGGGTGGACTTCCTGGAGTTAATGTTTTTATTGAAGGTAGCAGTCAAGGTACTGTTACAGATATTGATGGAAAATATTCATTGCAACTACCAGACGGTTCAAAAGCATTGTTATTTTCTTCGATTGGCTACATAAGTCAAAGAATTGAAATCGGCAACCAAAGAACAATTAATGTGGCGCTTGTACCAGATCTTCAACAACTGTCTGAAGTTGTTGTTACTGCATTGGGAATTGAAAGAGAAAAAGCTTCCCTTGGATATGCAATTCAGGATGTCAAAGGAGACGATTTAACCAAGGTTAAAGAGTCAAACTTTATTGGTGCACTGACCGGGAAAATAGCAGGAGTTCGTGTAGTAAGCGCATCTGGCGCTAGTATTGGAGGTACAAACAATATCAGAATCAGAGGTGCAACTGACCTGAATTCAGGTGGTTCTCCTCTGTTTGTTGTAGATGGAACGCCAATTTCGAATGATAATTTTTCAGATGGTTACAACGGAAGGGACTATGGTAATCTCGCTCAGGATATTAATCCTGACGACATTGAATCTGTTTCAGTTTTGAAGGGACCTTCAGCAGCAGCTTTATATGGAAACAGGGCTTCAGCAGGTGTAATCGTGATCACAACAAAAAGTGGTTCAAAAAGACAGAAGTTAGGTGTGGATGTAAGTACCAGCATTGGGATTGACAGGGTATACTTGTTGCCTGAATACCAAAATAAATATGCAGGTGGTTACAGTGGCGATTTTGCAACATTTGAATATAATCCTTCGATTCACCCAGCTTCCTGGGCTTCCTTCGATGGCCAAAAAATGTTAGAATATTATGCCGATGAAAGCTGGGGGCCCGAGATGGATGGCACACTGATCAGACATTGGGATAGCTGGTATCCTGGTGAGACATTTGGTGAATTGAGACCATTGAGTCCACAACCGGATAATGTTAAGAATTTTTATGAAACCGGTGTTACCACAAACAATCATATCGCTTTTTCAGGAGGTACTGAGAAGACGGCTTTTCGTTTGTCATTCACCAATGTGAATACAAAAGGTGTTGTACCGTTTAGTGAGGGAAATAGAAACAATGTTGGATTAAATGTCAATAGCGATATTTCTGATAGGTTTAATGTTTCAACAAGCATCAACTATGCAAATAACAGTTTTTTAGGGAAGCCTGCATTCGGTTATACAGGAAGCTATAGTGGCTGGACATTATTAGGCATTACGCCAAACCTGAACATGTGGACACAGCGGAACCTTGATTACGATAGGGTCAGGAATTATCGGGGTACAGATGGTTCAATAAGAACATGGAACATCAATGGACCTACAGATCCTACACCGAATTTTTGGGATAACTTGTATTATATGCTAGAAAATGCATTCCCTGAAGATTCCAGAGACCGGATTTATGGAAATATAAATTTGACCTATGAGATTATTGATGGATTGAAGGTTTCAGGTATTGCAAGAAGGGATGTGTATAATCAGAGTATAGAAAGGAGAATACCTTCCGAAGCACAGACACAGGACCTTTACGCCATAAGAACGATCAAAGGACAGGAAGAAAACTATGAAATGTTAGCAAAATATGATAAACGTTTCAATGAAAACTTTAGTCTCTCGGCTTCTTTGGGCGGTAATATTCGTAAAAACACCTTTGCAGAAACAAGTATGTCCACTGCTGGTGGGTTGAGTACCCCTAACCTATTCAATATTGGTGCTTCTGTGGATAGGCCTAACGTGAGCAGTTTTAAATCGGAGAAGATTGTGAGAAGTATTTATGGTTTTGCCAATCTTGGTTACAAGGATATGCTTTATCTTGATCTTACTGGTCGTAACGATTGGTCATCTTCATTGCCAGAGGACAATAACTCATACTTTTATCCTTCTGCTTCTTTGAGTTTTGTATTTTCGGAAATACTTGAGTCCAAAATCCTTTCATTTGGAAAGATAAGGGCCAGTGTAGCCCAGGTTGGATCTGATATTGACGCTTTTGATATCAATAGGACCTATTCCTTGGGTACTGCATATGGTTCCAATGCCTCTTTCTTTGTGCCTAACACTTTGGCGAATCAGAACCTGCGTCCGGCATTAGCAACTTCCTACGAATTTGGTTTGGATGTAAGATTCCTGGATGACCGTTTGGGCATTGATGCAACATATTATAAACGCGATTCCAAAGACCAAATCATCAATATCGATGTGCCTGGTTCCACAGGTTTTAACTCCACATTTGTTAATGCCGGTTTGATCAGAGGTGAAGGTATTGAAATCGCTGCTTATGGAACACCGGTTAAAACATCTGATTTTAGCTGGGATGTAAGTTTCAATGTAGCAAGGAACACCTCCAAGGTCATTGAATTGACCGATGATATAGATAATATTCAATTATTTAACAGAAGAGGAATAACCGCCAATGCCAAAGTTGGTAAGGAATGGGGAAATCTAACTGGTAGATATTTTCAATTATTTCAGGCAACGGATGGAAACGGTAACCCTGTTGATCACCCCAGTAATGGCAAAAGAGTTGTGCGATACGCCTCCGATGGGCAAACGCTATTATATAATAGAGCTGAGGATCAGGATTTGGGTAATGTGCTTCCGGATTACACAGGAGGCATTACAAATACTTTGAGGTATAAGAATTTTGAACTGTCAGCATTTATTGACTTTCAGGTGGGAGGAAGATTCCATTCCGTAACTAATATGTATGGCTTTGGTGCCGGACAACTGGCTACTACCGTAGGATTAAATGATCAGGGTAATTCTGTTCGGGCACCGGTCTCAGAAGGCGGAGGATTTAAGGTGGAAGGAGTATTGGCAGATGGTACCCCTGTATCAGGCTATGCTTCTGGTAGTGATCACACTTGGAACCTGGTTGGAATTAGAGGAGCTTGGGTCTATGACGCAGACTATGTGAAATTACGGGAAGTAAGGCTTGGTTATAACCTGCCAAATACCCTCTTACAAAAACTTCCTTTCAGCAAGGTCAATGTTTCGCTAAGTGCGAAGAACCTTTGGCTAATTAGTGCAGCAGTTCCGGGTGTCGATCCTTCAGAAATTACACCAGATCGATTCGGTGTTTCTTTCCATGAGGGAGGCGGACTTCCGGGAGTTCGGACTTTCTTATTCACTTTGAATTTTGGATTCTAAAACTAAAGAAAATGAAAAAGATATTTTTGAGGAATATAATGAAATTTGCTTTGTTGTTGCCATTGCTGGCCATCAATGCATGTGGAGATTTCGATGATACAAATATAGATCCAAACAGACCTACTTTTGTGCCTACAGCAGGTTTACTGACTGCAGCCATGAGACCATTGGGAAATACTTCGTATAGCTTTCAAGGTACATTGTATTCCCAACACATAGCTGAAACGCAGTATACCACTTCCTCTCGTTACGAACAGGTTCGTTTTGACTTTAATGGGTTTTACGATGGTGTCTTGACAGATCTCCAGGAAGTGATCAGACTAAATACTGATCCTGAAACCAGTGGTAGGGCTGCTGAAAGCGGTTCAAACAATAATCAGATAGCCATCGCAAGAATTCTTAAGGCCTATTATTTCCATATTGCTACAGACCGATGGGGAGATCTTCCATATTCGGAAGCATTAAAGGGAACTGAAAATCTTACGCCTTCTTACGATACCCAGGAATTTATTTATAGAGATCTATTCAATGAATTGAAAGAAGCTGTATCTCAGATCGATAATGGTCTTGCTGTTTCCGGAGACATTGTCTTCGCGGGAGATATGTCGGCATGGACCAAGTTTGCCAATTCCCTTCGTATGATCATGGCATTAAGGTTGTCTGAAGCTGATGCAAGTTTAGCACAATCTGAGTTTAACGGTGCTCTGAATGCAGGTGTCATTGATTCTAATGCTGATAATGTAGTATATCAATATCTTGCCGAAGCCACAAATCAAAATATTTGGTTTGAGGAATTTCTGACAAGGGTTGATTATGCCGTGAGTAATACAATGATAGATCACTTGAAAAACTCTAATGATCCGAGATTGCCGGCCTATGCCGATCCAAATATCAATGGTGAATATGTTGGTCGACAATATGGCGTTTCCGCTTCTGAACCGTTCGACCAGGTTTCATTACCATCTACGGGTACTATTAGACGCCAGGATGCTCCTGCATATGTTTTGACACATGCTCAGATATTGTTCAGTAAGGCTGAAGCTGCCCAAAGGGGTTGGATCAGCGGTAGTGCTGAAGATTTTTACAATGATGCCATCAGGGCTTCAATGGAGCAATGGGGCGTTTTCGATCAGGCTGCCTATGATGCATTCATTGCTCAGCCGGAAATTGCCTTTGATAGCGGTACAGCTTTGGAGCAAATAGGCACTCAAAAATGGGTTGCTTTGTATCTGCAGGGATATGAGGCCTGGTTTGAGTGGCGAAGAACCGGCTTTCCCGATTTGCAACCTGCGCAAGACGCACTTAACAACTCAGGAAACATACCAGTAAGACAAGGATATCCTGCGAGTGAACGAGATATTAATTCTGTGAATTACCTGGATGCCGTTTCAAGATTCGGCGGAGAGGAAATGGATGGCTTGGATACCTCAGTCTGGTGGGACAAATAGTCATTTTAATCCATTGTTAAATACCGAGAGCCACTCTATTGCGAGTGGCTCTTGTAGTTTCAACTATATTGGATTAAAAAACTGTAAAGCAAAACCTGCTGGATTTGTATGCAAATAAACAGCACCCCGTATGAGTAAAACTATCTTTCGTTATTTTTTCATCCTTTTTCTAACCACTATAATTGTTCTGACTATCACGAAATTTACGGTATGATAATGAGGAAAATAGCATATTCCATAAAATAACATTTTATAAAAAATGAAGAGCGACATATTTTATACCGAAAAAATTGACGTAATCTGGCTGACAAAAGCTCTTTTATGGTAAAATAGTGTAGTACTTTGATAAATGAGTATAGCTAGAGTACCTATCGTTAACTTACCTTTAATTTCACAATGATCTAGACACACCCATTTGGGTGATATTAGATAGGGGGATCCCCAACAAACGAAGATTGTTAGAATACTTAACGTCGATTTCAAGATAACTATCCTACTTGATAGAAGATAGCATTTATATTCAATGATCTTTAAAAAAACAATCCTTTACACTACTTCTTTACGGTTCAATGAAGAACTGCGATCTTGAAAATTTGCAACAATCATGAAAACGTCAAGTTGAATTAATCTTAGCGGTTTAAAGCTCTTTTTCAGAAAAATTGATTTTCTGTTTTAAGGTATTTATACGCATTGCATTGGAAGTAATCCTAGTTGGAATATACACAATAAATACAAGCCCATGCTAAAAGCATATTCGGATTCGGTTGATGCACCTGGAAAGAGGTTAAAGGAAAATCCTTTATTCGTTGACAGAGAATTATCTGACAAAGAAATTATCAAGGGGTTAAACCAGGGTGATGAATCGGTATTAGGCTACATTTATGGCAAATATGTTCATGATCTGTATAGATTTGGCAACCAGATTTCGCATCATAAAGAGATCGTAAAGGATTGCATCCAGGATGTTTTTGCTACACTGATACGGCGCAAGATCTCCATTGGGAAAATCAACTCGATAAAATCATATCTTTATAAATCACTTTACAGAGCCATCATTGAAAAATTAAAGCTGGAACGTAAATATCTTATAGATCATCCCATCCTTGATCATTTGAGCGGTTTCGAAATTGAGATCTCCAGCGAATCTAAGGTAATTCATGAAGAGGCCTATCGTTTAAAAGTTGCTAGAGTCAATGAGCAATTAAAAAAACTATCAAAGAAGCAAAAACAGGCTATTTTGCTTTATTACTATGAAGGATTCTCGCATGAGGAAGTCGCAGAACTCATGAATCTGAAAAACAAAAATTCTGTAACAAAACTGGTGAGGAGGGGATTGGATTCCATTCGTCAAAATATCGTGATATCCCTACTGATACTAATTTATTTTTCAGGTTGAAATACCATTCGATTACACTTTTCATATAATAAAATTTCCTGTATTTAAAAAAAATCTCTGAAAATGGGAGGTTTTGATTTTGGCTTCCCTCTTTGTAATTGAAGGGACTTGAAATCGAAGTATACATCTGATTCAAATAATGAAGTACGAGGACTACAGCACCGTAGATTTTATTAAAGACGAATATTTCATTCGCTGGGTGAAAGATCCGGACGAGCAATCCGATAAGTTTTGGAAGATGTGGATGGCAAAACATCCTGAGAAAAGAGAGGAATGCCTGCATGCCAGAAACATGATATCAGATATGGGCTATCAATACGATCCGGAACTTACTGAAGGTGATTATGTGGAAATGTTCGAAGGTGTACTTAAAAAGAGCAGACAAGCATCTCTGAAACAACAGCGTTACAACAGTTCGATTTTATCCCGAACCCTGAAAATTGCCGCGGTATTGGCGATTATTCTTTTGTCCGTCTTTGGGGTACTCAGATTTCTTCCTATCGAACAAAGCCAAGTGGTTCAATTACCTGTCATCACAAAGAAGAGTCCTATGGGGCAAAAAACCACCACCTGGTTGGATGATGGCACCAAAGTACACCTTAATGCAGGTTCAGATATCAGTTATCCCGAGAGATTTTCTGATACAGTACGAGTGGTTTACTTAAAAGGTGAAGCGTATTTTGAAGTTACCAAGGACGCTGAACGACCCTTTATTGTTAAGACTGGAAATGTACAAACAACAGTGCTTGGAACAGCTTTTAACGTAAGGGCGTATCCCGATGAAAGCAAAATCAATGTGGCCGTGGTGGAGGGTAAAGTAAGAGTAGAGAACAGTAGCAGTATAGCTAAGAGGTTCAAGTATACCATTACCAGGAATCAAATGACATCATATGATCTTTCCAGTCAAAGGCTTACCAAAGAGGATTTTGATCCTGATGAAATCCTGGCTTGGACAAAGGGGATTATCCACTTCAAAGGAGCAAATATCAATGAAATTATCCGCACATTGGAACGATGGTACGGGGTTACATTTGTTGTAAACCGACAGCTGAATCGAGATAAGGACTTTTCCATTATCTATAAGAATAAATCACTAACTGAGATATTGGAGGGGTTAAGTTTTGCCTTTGAATTTGAGTTTGAAATAAATGATAAAACTGTCATCCTAAATTAATATGCTGCCTATGAAATATACAGATACGAGTTAGTTGAAGAGACATTAAATTTTAATAGTGACCTCATGCCGCTTCTAGTTCATTTGGAGGATGCCCTATAAGCAGGCATGAGGCACATGCTTTTGATAATTATTTTCTTACCAAAAACATTTTAACTATGACATTAAAAATACTAAAAAAAATTTTGATTATGTCTAGATATGCAATTTTTGGCATACTCATACAATGCATGCTTTATTCTTTTGTGTTTGCCCGGTATGGCGAGGCACAGAAAATGAGCATAGAAAAGATTCATGTCACCATTGAAATTGACAACCTGAGTATTAAGGAAACATTCAGTGAAATAGAAAATGCAACGGATTTTACATTTGCCTATAAGGAAAAATCTGTTGATCTGAGAAAAAAACTCAGTCTTACTAAACAGCATATTTCTTTAGCTGATTTGTTGCGCGATATCTCCAGGAGAACGGATCTCCGATTTAAACGAATAAATGAAATCATCTATGTCGGGAACAAAGGGGTAAAATCTCCAGGCATCACTTTCGAAGATTTGGTGACCGAAGAAAAAACGATTACCGGAAGGGTTACGGATAAAGACGGAGCAGAACTACCTGGTGTTAATGTCCTTGTGAAAGGTTCCAATGTAGGAACTATTACTGATATTAATGGCAATTATTCTTTGAATGTTCCAGACGATGCTACCACTTTGGTTTTCTCATATGTGGGATATTCAAACATGGAAGTAGAGATTGGTTCCAGTCTAACCGTGGATGTGGTCATGGAGGAAAATGTTTCCACACTGAGCGAAGTGGTTGTCCTTGGATACACGACCCAGGACAAAAAAGTAGTTTCCGGCTCCGTGGCCAAAGTTGATGGTGGCGTTATTGAAAATATGCCCACCCAAAGTTTTGACAGAGCTCTGCAAGGTAGAATTGCAGGTGTTCAGATTTCCAGTTCATCCGGTGCTCTGGGAGGAGCCATCCGGGTAAGAGTCAGAGGTTCCAGATCAATCAATGCTGGTAATGCGCCCCTCTATATTGTAGATGGAGTTCAACTAAATTCTGGCGGTGTAAGTAGCGGTGTGGCTAGCTCCAATATTCTCAATTCTATCAACCCAAATGATATTGAATCTGTCGAAGTACTTAAAGATGCGGCAGCTACTTCATTATATGGAGCACTTGGTGCTAATGGTGTGATTATCATCACCACCAAATCCGGAAAGTCCGGAAAACCTAAATTTAACGTCAATGCCAACTTCACGACCTTCGAAGTGATCAATCAGGTAGATGTACTCAATGCATCTGAATGGAAGGAACTAAGACTTGAAGGGCTAAGGAATGATCCGAATGTACTTCCTAGTACCATTGATGACCTCGCCGCTCAGTATGCTGCCAGTACCATTGATACAGATTGGCAGGATCTCGTCTATGGCAGAGGTTTTTCCCAGGTTTATGAAGTATCTGCCTCAGGTGGCACAGATCAGGTCAAATACTTCATTTCCGGTTCTTATAATGATGCTGATGGTCATGTACTTTCAAGTGAGTACGAAAGAGCAACTTTACGTACAAACCTTGATGTACAGGCAAATGATAAATTAAAGATCAGCCCTAAGCTGAATATAGCGTGGTATAGATTGAATCAAGGGCAGGCTGGTCTGGCATTTTCAAACGCCGCCTTTTCCGCGCCACTTCTTTTACCAATAGATCCTGTTAGAAATGAAGATGGTACATTCAATACCAATTTGACAGGAGGGTTTATTGATAACCCAATACAGTCTCATACATTGAATGAAGATGAGGCAAGGGTATTCAATATTTTAGGTAGCCTTGATCTGGAATATGAAATTATCAAGGGATTGAAATACCGAGGTAAAATGTCGCTTGATTTGAACGATGTTGAAGATTTCAAATTCGATCATCCTGAAACCGTTGATGGAAGAGCAGATAATGGCCGTGTTGCAGAGATCAATTCAAGACTGCAGAATCTTCAAACAGATCACACTTTAACATACAAGAAAGACTTTGGTAAACATTCCATTACGGGCCTTGGAGGATTTACTTATCGTCATGCGAGTACTAAAATCCTAAGCGTTTGGAGGGATAACTTCACCTCTCTGAAGTTAAGATCTCTCGACAATGCTGAAGACGAAAATTTCACTGGTAAAACAGATACGGATTGGAAATTGGCAGGTTATTTTGGTAGAGTCGATTATACTTTCGATGGTAAATATATCTTCAATGTTACTGTGAGAAGGGATGGAAGCTCAAGATTTGGAGAGCGAAACCGATACGGAACATTTCCAGCTGTATCAGGAGCATGGAGAATTTCAGACGAGTCGTTCATGCAAAATGTATCATTTGTTGATAATCTGAAGCTTAGAGCGAGCTGGGGTGTATCAGGAAATGCTTTCATTGGAAATTTCGATCATAGAACACTTTATGGAGTAGGTAACCTTAGTTACAATGGTCAGGGCGGATGGCTTGTGAACCGTCCCGGTAATGATCTCTTAACATGGGAGGAAAATACAACAACCAACATTGGTTTGGATTTCGGATTTATTCAAGGTAGGGTCAATGGATCGGTAGATGTTTTCCGAAGCATAGCTTCTAAACTTTTGCTTGATCGTCAAATTCCGCAAACATCAGGTTCAAGCACCATCAGAGATAACATTGGCAGGGTAAGAAACAGCGGTATCGAACTGGAACTAAGTTCTGTGAATGTGGACAACAATGGATTCAGGTGGACTACTGATTTTAACATTACTTTCCTTGATAGTGAAGTTTTAGAACTGACTCCTGAAACCGATACATTGATAACTGGTGGTGGAAATACTGGTCTGGTTTATATTGTAGGACAAGAGTTTAACGGATACTTGATGCAGCGATGGGCAGGAGTGAATCCTGCAGATGGAAGACCTATGTGGTATGACAGAAACGGTGAGATCACTTACACCAAAACTGATGCGGACCGTGTATTTGTTGGTTCATTTAACCCCGACTATTATGGAGGTATCACGAATACTTTTGAATATAAAGGTTTCGAGCTTTCCGCATTCTTCCAGTTCCAGGTTGGTAACAAGATTTACAATTCTAACCGAAGATTATTTGAAACTTCATTAGCACAAGGTTTATATAATCAGACGCAACGTCAGTTTGATGAACGATGGAGAAATCCGGGAGATGTAACAGGGGTGGCTATTCCTGTGAATAACTACAACTATGCAAATGGAGCGGATGCATCCAATGATCCTTTCCTTAGCGAGTCGGATAAGCATTTGGAAAAAGGCGAT
Source organism: Splendidivirga corallicola (assembly GCA_030442035.1). Classification (GTDB taxonomy): domain Bacteria; phylum Bacteroidota; class Bacteroidia; order Cytophagales; family Cyclobacteriaceae; genus Splendidivirga; species Splendidivirga corallicola. The sequence goes on along the minus strand of JAUJEA010000001.1, from coordinate 493,998 downwards.
TATATCAGGTTGAAACAATTATCATTGGCCTATAACCTGCCTTCTTCAATCCTGGAAAGAGCTGGCTTGTCTTCCGCAAGAATTTATGCACAGGGTGTTAATATATGGACGGAAACAGCCTATACTGGCTTTGATCCTGAATTTGCTGGAAATGATTTTGGAGATCTTCCAACAACAAAATCATGGTTGATAGGTGTTCAAATTGGGTTTTAATTAATTGAAATGAAGATGAAAAAAATATTAATAATTTTCTGTCTAGGTGCCCTGTTATCTACCGGGTGTGAAGATCTATTGGATACGGAACCAACAGATCAAATATCAAGAGAAAATGCGCTTTCTGATCTCCCTGGTGTCAAAAGTCTATTGATTTCCGGTTATTCCGCTTTGAGGGATGATCAATACTACGGCTATCACTATATGACTATGCCTGATGTTTTGGCAGATAATATCAAAGCTGCGATTGGAGCAGGTACCGGTCGATTATCTTTGGAAGCTATTAATACTGTTGGAGAAACCTTTGAGCTTTGGGCGACTGGTTATTTTATAATCAATGTGACCAATACGGTACTTGAAAGAATTGATGGTGTTGAAGGATCCGAAGCTGAGAAAAACCAAATAAGAGGAGCTTCCTATTTTCTAAGAGCATTGACATATCACGACCTGGTCAAAACCTACAGTAGAGATCCGGGTAATGGTGGTGGTCCGGGAGTACCCATACTCCTTGAATCATTTGATGGATTGGATGCCGATGCATTTCCCGCAAGAGCTTCAGTAAATGATGTTTATACACAGATTGAACAAGACTTGCAGAGTGCCATTAGTTTGCTTGATAATGCTTCAGAGCGATATCCTTATGAAGCTACACAAGTGGCTGCGAAGGCTTTAATGTCTCGTGTGAAATTGTATCAAGAGCAGTGGCAGGAAGCTGCTAATTTTGCGCAGCAGGTAATCGATGAAGCGCCCGTCACGCTTGAAAATGGAGATAACTATGTAAATATCTTTTTACAGGCCTCGGAAGCCATCTTTTCTGTGAATTTTCAACTTCCTTCAGATGCCCTAAACGTAAACATTCAGTTATCTCAATTCTATCGAGTGACCGGTTCCGGCGTTGGTGCAGGTGATGGTGTAGTGAGAATGGGCTTGCTGGAGCAATATGAAGGCTTTGATTTTAGTGATGATTCTGGTGTAACAGACAAACGTTTCTCAATTCTCGACAGGCAAATGCATGGACCGGAAGAAGTTTATTTCGCTTTGAAATACAACAGCTACAAAGGGCCAGGCCTGGATGATGTAAATGTGATACGATTAGCGGAAATGTATTTAAATCAGGCCGAGGCCTTTGCAGAACTTGGGGATGAGGACATGGCGAGACAGAAAATCAATGTGATTAGAAGCAGAGCCGGATTGAGTGATATCACCAATGCATTTAGCGGAGACCTTCTTAAAAATGAAATATTTAAGCAAAGAAGAATTGAGCTTGCATTTGAGGGACACAGGTTCTTTGATCTAAAGAGAAGAGCAATGGATATCCCAAAAGGGATTTCCGGTGTGGATTGTACAACAGAATGTACAATTGTTAATGGCGATTTCCGTGTATTGGCGAATATTCCAGCCAGAGAAATCAGAGTAAACAGCAGTTTGGTTCAGAACCCAGGGTATAATTAAAATGAAAATCACAATGAAGACTATAAGAATATTAACACTGTTTTTAGTTGGTTTGACCATTTTCTCCTGTGAGGAGGAAGACTTGACCTACCAGGGACCTCTTCAGGTGGAACTTGCCAAGGGAGAAAGAAGAAGCAATCAATTGGTGAATTATTTGAAAATATCCGGCAATACCGTGCGGGACTCTGCTTTGATCCAATTGATTGGACCTCACCAGTCAAATGCTATTTCCGTGGAATGGAGAATAAATCCCGATAACTCCACAGCAGTTGAAGGGCTTCACTACAATATTTTATCCAGTGGTCCTGTATCAATTCCGGCAGGAAGTAGCTTCGCGCAAATCGACTTTGAGATTTTGACAGATAATATAGATTTAGGAGAAACATTTACATTGGCTTTTGAGCTGGTCAGCTCTTCTGTGAAGGTAAGTCCTAACAGCAAGGAATGGATCAATCTCTTTGGCGTACAATGTCCATCAGACCTTGCCGGTGAATATGAGCGCGTGACAACGTTCGGATGGCATTTTCTTTTACCTGATTTTCCTTCGAATACTGAAACGGTAACCCTGACAGAAATTGGTTCGGGTGAATATTTTATCGAGGACATCACAGGAGGCCTTTATACCGGCCCATATACAGCTTTTGGCACAACAGCAAGAAATGCCGTGATCAAAGAAGTTTGTGGGGATATCCTTTTGGAAAATATTCCGGATCAATGGGGTGGTTTTATCCGACAGGATCCTGACCAACCAATGAGTAATGTTGATCCAAACACAGGGGTGATTACCATCTACTGGATTGGTGACGGAGATGGCTCGAATGCTGTATCGGTTTATACACCACAATAGATTAAAAGTTATACTAAGAGGAATCCTGATAAGGATTCCTCTTCACCTTTAATAGTTGAAATACAAAGTCACATAGCACTGTCTTTGAAGGCTTTTACTGGACTTCTCTATTGACTTTAAAACTCCTTCATGCTACATATGAAAAAGAAACTAGGAATCATAATTGGTTTTATGCTCTTGCTCGATGTAATGGCCTTTGCCCAACAAACTCAAAATTTCACAAATTTCCATTTTTCGGGATCCGTAGCACGATTGATTAATCCGGATCAGGGTGAAATTGAAGGCTCACCTTATCTAACCAAGGATTTTATGATGGGTCAAATCGAATTGGAAAATGGCGAAATCTATGATGACGTTATGTTACGCTACAATTTGTATGCCGACCAGGTAGAAGTTACCAAAGAGGAAAAAGTATATTCTTTTGTTCCGGAAATGCTTCGAAAATTCAGATTCCAACATGACAAGGAGTATCTGGAATTTCAAAATGGGTTTGAAGGAGTTGGAGAAGAGGGCTTTAGTACCAAAGATTATTTTCTGGTTTTATACAAGGGAAATAGCGCATTGTTAAAAAGGATGGAAAGCGTCGTAAAGGAATCGGAATCAAGAGAATATGGATCTTCTAAAAAAGGAAAGTGGTTTTCCTTGTCAGAACGCTATTATATACAAAAAGATCAAACATTTTTTGAGATAAAAAAGACAAAAAAATCCCTTCGTTCTTTTTTCTCAACAGATGATAAGGAAATCTCAGCCTATATTAAAAAAGCACAGATCAAGACCGACAAAGATTTTGCGAATGTGATAAAATACTTGGATGCTAGACAGGAATAAACTTAAATACTTGAAATGATAAGATTTTCTACAATCGCATTATTATACTTAATTCTTTCACCTTGCAGTTCATTTGGTCAGGATTTCGGCAGCCAATGTGAAACGAGAAATGCAAGTGAATATTTATACAAAGAACATCCCGAACTTCGCCCGGAAAACAATGCCGCTTACCAGAAACTGGAAAGAGCTATTAAACAGGGACACCTTAGAAGGAACGATGAAAAATTCATTATACCGGTTGTTTTCCACATAATTCATGACAATGGGCCAGAGAATATTCCTGATGAGAGGATTTACGAGGCTGTTGATATTCTCAATGAGGACTTTAATTTCAAGAACCTTGATCGTTTTGAAATCGTCGATGAGTTTGAAGGCATTGCAGCTAACATAGGTATTGAATTCAGGATAGCCAGAAAAAATGCCAGAGGTAATTGTGAACTTGGAATTATCCGAAAAGAATCTAAAGCTACCAACAATGGCAATTGGGATGCCCCACTCAATGTTAAGGCGGTGAGTTACTGGCCTCGTGATAAATATCTGAATATCTGGATCGTTGCAAAATCAGATGGGGGAAATGGTAGTGGATGGGCCTATTTACCCTCACAAGTGGAAGACAGGCCAACTGTTGATGGCATAGTAATGAGTGCCAGATACATCGGACATTCTCTCAAGGGAACCGACCAGGCATCGTTTAACAGAGTATTGACCCACGAAGTGGGGCATTTTCTAAACCTGAGACATATCTGGGGGCCTGGTGAAAACGGTGAACAGGACCAATGTGATGAAGATGATGGTGTGGACGATACACCCAATACAAATGGTTTTACAGGATGTGATACCGGGCGACTTTCTTGTGGAAGTCTGGATAACAATCAGAACTATATGGAATATACCCGATGTCCCAGAATGTTTACCAATGGGCAGAAAGAACGGATGCTGGTAACATTGATGTCGGATGTATCTGATAGAAATAAACTCTGGCAAGAGGAAAACTTGATTGCCACAGGTGTTATTGGAGAAGCTTCAGAATGCGATGTGGTCACTGGTCTAAGAGGTGATTTGCTTGAAAATCCATTTAAGTTGAGTATCTACCCTAATCCGTCCAATAAAAGATTTGATCTTACTTTTTCTCTGGAAAAAAGGGAGAAGGTTACCATTCAGATACAGGATGTTAATGGAAGGACCATTCACAGCGTAGTCAATTCCGTATGGTACAATGCCGGAGAACATCACTTGCCCAATATAGATTTAAGTGATATGAATGCAGGCCTTTATTTCTTGAATGTTATTGTTGATGAAGTTCGAAGTGTTAATCGATTGATTTTACAATAAGGCTCCAAGTTATAATAAGATCCGGTAGGTTGATTATCAATGCATTAAAATCATACTATATGCATCATTTTGATTGAGTTTTAAACAGAAGTACAATGAAAGAATACTTTAATAAACCTTTTGCTTTATACCTTTTTTTGATCCCACTCATTGTATTGGAAAGTTATGCTCAGAACTTAGAAGAAGTTAGCCAGGAGATTGGCCTTATTTATGAAGACAGGACTCAGGTTGGGGGAGGTGTTGCGTTTTTTGATTATGACAACGATGGTTTTGATGATCTTTACATCACTGGTGGTGTGGCCAGAGACAGACTATATCATAACAATGGGAATGGTTCATTTGAAGAAGTGGGCTTGGAAGCGGGATTAATCAAAACGCAAAATCATGTGACGTTTGGCGTGGCAACAGGAGATTTGAACAATGATGGACTACGGGATATCATCGTAACTACATCTGGTACTTCTCCCAACCTCCTTTTTCAAAATAAAGGCGATGGGACATTTGTGGAAATAGGAAAGATAACAGGACTTACCGAAATCGCTAAGAGCTTTTCTGCCAGCCTGGGAGATGTTAACCAGGATGGTTTTCTGGATATATATATTGCCAATCACCTTAGGTATCCAAATTACCTATATGATGATGATTTCAATGTCATAGGCTTCAACCATGAATGCTATGAGAATTTCTTTTATATAAATGACGGGACAGGAAAATTTGTAAATCAGGCGATTGATTTCGGTGTGAATAACAATGGCTGCAGCTTTGTTTCTCTTTTTACGGATTATGATGGCGACAATGACTTGGATTTATATGTGGTCAATGATTTTGGAGAATGGATCAAACCTAATGCATTTTACATTAACAATGGTCCGGATGAGCCTTGTACGGATGTAGCTGACCTCTCAGGTACTGAAGCCAAGATTTACGGAATGGGTGTGGCATCCGGTGACTATGATGAAGATGGTGACCTTGATTTATACCTCACGAATATGGGCCGGAATTTATTATTGAATAATCAAGGAAATGGAATGTATTCCGACGTCACAGAACTAGCCGGAGTGGAAAATACTTATGCAAAAGATAATTTGCCGGCAACAGGTTGGGGAACTGGTTTTTTTGATTTTGATAATGACACCTATCTTGATCTGTTTGTGGCCAATGGTGGTTTCTATATTCCGGATAATCATCCTATGCAAAATTCGCTAAGGGATTCCGACAAACTATACAGGAATAGAAGAGATGGAACCTTCGAAGATATTTCGGTTTTGGAACATGTTGCAGATTCTTCCCGGGGTAACGGGTTTGCCTATTCGGATTTTGATAATGATGGAGACCTTGATTTTATTGTTACCGTCTTGAACACTGATCCGGATAGTGAAGATCATATTTTATTCTATAAAAACAATGCCTCGGATCAGGGAGGTAACTGGCTTAATGTGAAACTGGAAGGTGTGCGTAATAACCTTGATGGTTTTGGTAGCAAAGTCAGGGCTTATGTTGATGGTAGAACCTTCATTCGTGAGGTAAGTGGAGGAGGAGCCAGTTTTTTATCTCAGCATTCCAGCAAAATACACTTCGGACTAGGTGAATATAATAGAATCGATAGCCTGGAGATCATATGGTTAGGAGGGAAGAGGCAGGTTTTTTATGATATAAGCACCAATCAAAATTTAACCATTGCAGAGGAGCAGATTATTACAAGTATCTCGCCCGAAGATAAACCTGCATCGTACCTCAATGGGTATGGTGGTAACGATCGTACGCTATTTATTGAATACAATTTACCTGGGACTTCATTTGCAGAGGTGGAGTTGTATGATCTAAGTGGTAAAGTAATTTTCAAGAGCTTTGAAAGATTGGAGAAAGGGAGTGGAAGAAAAACCATCAGGCCAAGGACAATTCATAGCGGCTTGCATCTTTTAAAAATTAGTACCTATAACGAGGTGAAAGTCTTTAAAACACTTATACGATAAGTTGTTGTTTTGCCATTATTTGATTGCTTAAAGAAATTTAGCATTGGTCACTTAAAGGCTACCAACGGCGAGATCTTTTATAGCTCTGCTAACCAAGCAGATTGATGAAGGTTATTCGAAATCCTGAAACCTGAAGGCCTTTGCTTTGTCGTTTATGAGTACTCCAAGTACTCTTTCCTTACTAGGAACCCGGTCGTCTTCGAATTTTAATGGGTAAGAAATTCTGTTATGATTAGTCCGGTAATCGCCATAAGGATAAATATCATAATCCCGTGAAAATCCCGTATCTTCTGAAAGCACTTTGATAACACTCCCATTTTGCGACAACATTTTAGCTGCTTCCCAATTCATTTCTTTGAATGCCAAATTATTACTTTCAAGTGATTTATAAGCACCATTGACAGATGTAGCTTTTATCTGAGACCAATTACTATCGGTGATATCATCATATAAAATGAGATTACTATTAAAAAGAAGGCCGGAAACACCAAAAACGTGTTCTTGATTTTCAAAAACCCTGCTCCACAAATTAGACGTGCCGGTCAACGGACAAAAGGATATCACTACTTTTTCATTGGCTACAACATCATTCACGACTTCATGCCAATCCAATATTTTATGAGGATAAACTTTGAAATTATCCCCATCTTGTATCACAATTACTAAATCACTATTTTCTAAAAAGAACTTATTGTCGACTTCTAACTTCTTGTCATACTCAATGAAAGATGGTTGATTGAGTGCCGGAATCCCATCTTTAAATGATCCAATAAAAACAAAATCAGGATCCACCAGCCAATCATTGGAAGGATCATCTACATGTAATCTCTCATTGACCGATTCGCCGAACAAAGTAACTTTTGGAAAGAAAGCTGCAAAACTGAACCAATAACCCATAAACGATCTGATTTCCCGGAGATTCGTTCCCGTTCTCGGGCCGGATACCGCCTGACCAAAGACATTCCAAATATTTCCTTCCGTATCTTTTAAGATCTCAGGAAAAGTGAGGACTGTCGCCTCTTCAAATGTTAACGTCGTTCCATCAGCCAGTGTGGCATTAAAGGCGACCATCACATTAAGATCTGAATTGGCATAGGCGATTAATTCAGTACCTTGGAAATCGTCCTTTATTATATTCACTACATCTACTCTGGGAGTAGGATTTGGATCGCCGCCGGCAGGCGTTTCATCCTTGTTGCAGGATGTGATCAACAAGACAGACATCAGGACAATGGAAACTATAAAAGCGTTATTCGAGAATGTTCTCATAACTTATTATTGTGAATTGTCTATATCAAAAGATAAGGTTTTCTTGGCTAAATTGACAAATAATGAGAAAGTTATTCTATAGGATGTTGTCAACTGAAAACCCTTAAGATTACGATAAATCGGGAGATCTGCAGTTATCCCGGAACTGATTTGTGAACTGAGCTTAACCCTGGCTCCCGGAACCAAATAAAGCCAGTTACCACCTGTATTTGGGTTTAAATGTTCGTCAGCTGTATCCTGACCGGTATGCCTGAATCTTAACATCAAAGATGGTTCAAGGATCGTTGATCCAAGTAAAACCTGATCGGAAAAGCCACTCAGTACAAGTAATTCATTGCCGAATTGATAAGTATCATGAAAGGTCACCTTGTCGCTTTCAGTATTTAATCTGTAAGTCAAAGAATTATAAAAGGAAAGAGATTGTCTTGATTCGAACAATGAAGTGCTAAACTGACCAGCCAATATAAAATCAAAGGATCCCGAACCTGGTTGCAATGTAATTGGTAATACGAAATTGTTCTGCCCCTTTAGTTGTGAACCCCCAGTCGGAAATTTAACACCAAGCCCTAAAGTCAATATGGACCTGCTCTTGCTTAAAACTTGATATTGAGAAAGGAGTGTTAGATCACCAATGCCTGATGTTTCACTTTTGGTTTCGCTGATACTGCCGGAAATTGTTTCATTCAACCAAACATAAGGAATAAGCATTGTAAATGTTAACTTGTCACTTACTCCGTAATTTCCCTGAAAAATGAATGAATTTGTATTTCTCAGTATCCGGTCGTCGTCAAGGGTTTGACCTTCCAGGATCAATGCATTTATTCTATTCAAATCGAAGATGGCACCAAAACTTATATTACCTTTTTTCTCCGCACCAATTTGAAAACCCCCTGTGATAGGAGCGCCACCTGTACAACAGGTTTGGGAATAAACACTGAATGGGCACCATGCAGACAACGTGATCAGCATGGCGATCGAATAAATTCTCTTCATTTTCTTAGTCGGCCTTGAGTACCTGTTATTTGGAATAAGCTACATCTGAATAACAGGTAGAACTTAACATCTAACCCATTTAGGGTTCGATTAGTTCTGCACTAGAATAATATTAACAATTTAAACTAAGATTGTGCAACGAAAGGATAAAATAGTATCGAAAATCAATCTTTTTTCACTTTACATTTGAATAAGTAAAAGGAAAAATTGCTCTTTGCTTATCATAGATTGAATCTATACCTCATTACCCGAAGATTTTTTAACCGCAATTATATTGTGGAATGAGCATTGTAGAAATCTTTCTTTCTGCTTGATTTGTTTATTAAACAAACACGTTGTAAAGTTTAGTTGTTTTTGTGTAAAAACTATAAGGCCTTAATTGTAAATTAGGGCCTTTTTTATGCCAAGCGCTATATTACTATATTACAGAAGGAAACAAATAAAAGGAATATGTTTGATAGGAATATTTATATCAATAGACGGGAAAAACTAAAACAGCAAGTAGGTTCAGGACTTATACTGTTAATGGGGAATGTTGAGAGTAGTATGAATTACAAGGATAATTGGTATCATTTCCGTCAGGATAGCTCATTCCTTTATTTTTTCGGATTGGATATCCCGGGATTGGTCGGCATCATTGATGTTGATGAAAATAGCGAAATCATATTTGGAGATGATCTTTCCATGGATGACATAGTCTGGACAGGACCTCAACCTACGATAGCTGAATTAGCTTCCAAGAGTGGTGTTGACCAGGTAAAGACTTCAAGGGAGATAGCCACCATGTTGTCCGGAGCTCAGAATGGCGGTAGAAAGATCCATTTTTTGCCACCTTATCGTCCGGAAAACATCATTAAGCTCAATGCCTGGTTGGGGATTGATGTGAACAGTTCAAAAGAATTCGCCTCCGTAGAGCTAGTTAAGGCAGTTGTAGCTCAGAGATCCATTAAAGACGAAGCTGAAATACAGGAAATTGAAAAAGCGGTTAACATCACTGCTGAAATGCACAACACTGCTATGAAAACAGCCAGAGAAGGGTTGAAAGAGTCGGATATAACCGGCAATGTACATGGTGTAGCAGTGGGCTCCGGCGGAAATCTCTCTTTCCCGATAATATTAACCATGGATGGGCAAACACTTCATAATCATTATCACGGAAATGTACTGACGGAAGGAAGAATGTTATTATGCGATTGCGGTGCTGAAACAGAGACACGATATGCCGGAGATATGACACGTACATTTCCGGTAGGTGAAAAGTTTGATGAAAGGCAAAAAACACTTTACAATATCGTACTGGATGCCCATGAAACAGCCAAGGCCGCACTAAAACCCGGGATCTTATTCAAAGACGTCCATCTCCTCGCCTGTAAAAGATTAGCCGAGGGATTAAAAGGTTTAGGTTTGATGAAAGGCGATATTGATGAAGCCGTTCAACAAGGTGCCCATGCTCTTTTCTTTCAATGTGGCCTCGGACATATGATGGGACTCGATGTTCACGACATGGAAGATCTTGGTGAGGAATATGTGGGATATACCGACACATTATTGAAAAGTAAACAGTTTGGTTTAAAATCTTTGAGATTGGGAAGAGCTTTGGAGCCTGGATTTGTACTAACAGTTGAGCCGGGAATTTATATGATTCCTGAGTTGATGGATATGTGGAGGGCAGAAAATAAATTTCTTGATTTTATTAATTATGATGAAGTTGAGAAATTCAAAGATTTTGGAGGAATAAGAGTGGAGGAGGATCTGTTGATCACGGAGAATAGTAGCAGATTGCTTGGGGAACCGGTAGCTATCACTGCGGAAGCTGTCGAAGGAATCAGAGCAGCAAGCTTGAATTCATAAACTTTTCTGAAACAGGTTTAAAATATCGTTCGGTCTTCTGAATGCTCTGAAGCGAATTTTGAATGCTTTCAGGAGGTTTATTTTTTTAGTAGTCGGTTCTAAGTATCATTTGCTATTTTTAGAAAGGCTCATTATCTTGTTTAGTTAAAATTTTAGATAAAAGGCTCAAGATGAAAGATAAATTGCTGTGGCTTTTTTCTTTTTTCAGCGAAATAAAACGACCAGCCTTGCAAGCATTAATAAGCTTGCAAAGTTTGAGTGATAGGATAAAGTAAAAAAGACAATGATGTTAAATTTTACAAAAGCAAGGTTTAATTGACGGCCTTAAATATATAGGTTATTAGTCTTTATACTAAATTCTTGCTACTTATTACTGTAGCGAGGGCTTTTTAGGTGGGACTAAGTATTTTAACTCTTTTTAAACTAATTCCGTTTGAATTTTGTATTCTAGTTAACTCAAGTGGGGAGTTATTTTCTTTCATGATGATTGTTCACATTTGATGTAGCAAACTATTGATCATGAAAACAAAGTTTTTTTATTTAATTTCTTTGATCCTTATCATGGCATGCCGTGATGAGGACAAACCTGGTAATCGTCCAATACCTTCAGGACCTGACAACACCAAGCAGATTATTGAAGGTTGGAGTGTTCCACTCAATTTTGTGGTAGATGGTGGCGTAGGTAAGGATGGGATACCGGCAATTGACCAACCTAAATTTATTTCATCGGACAAGGCTCATTATCTACATGATAACGATTTAATCATAGGACTGAAATTCGGTAATGAAATAAGGGCCTATCCTCATAAAATCCTTGATAAACATGAAATCGTCAATGATATCGTCAACAATCAACCGCTTACCGTAAGTCTCTGCCCTTTGACAGGAACTGCTGTAGGTTTGAAAAGAATTGTCAATGGAACTGAAACTACCTTCGGTGTTTCAGGCCTTCTGTATAATTCGAACCTGATCCTTTATGACAGGGCAACGGATAATAATTGGTCACAAATGAGATGGCAAAGCGTAAATGGATCTTTAATATGTGATACACTGGCTACTTTTCCGTTGGTTGAAACCACCTGGGGCACATGGAAATATTTATATCCAAATTCCCAGGTGATGTCCAAAGAAACCGGATTTGATAGAAATTATGATGCACTGCCCTTCAGTGCCATTGTTGGAGAAAATGATCCCACTCGTTTTCCCGTCAGTTCGTCGGATGACCGGTTGCCCAATCATAGAAGAGTTCATGGAATTATTGTCGACGGAGAAGTAAAAGTGTATAAGTTGGAAAGTTTTGAAAGAGAAAATAGAGTGATCGAGGATATCTTCTTAACCAAAGAAATTGTTTTAGCCGGAGATGCCGATAAAAACTTTATTGTTTCATTCGAGCGCAAATTAAATGACGGAACAAGATTAGCATTCCAGGCCGTAGACAAGGATAATGGAATTGTCATGTCCGACAATGAAGGAAATCTTTGGAATATTTTTGGGGAAGCAATTGAAGGTCCACGCAAGGGACAGGTCCTGGAAACAACAAAATCGTTCATGGGCTATTGGTTTGCATGGGCTTCCGTCTATCCCGATCCGGAAATTCATGATTTGGATCCTTCGGATAATTAGATGTCCCCGCCTTTCTAGGTACTTCAATCTAAGAATTGAGATAAATTGAGTATGTATTTCACTAAATATTTGATAGTGTTAAAATAATTTCCATAAATTGCTATGCGAATCTCCATTCTTCAGAATGCTACAGAAGGATCAACATAGGGAAGTACTGTCAGTAGAAGTAGAGGAAAATGCTCTTGTCACCCACGGAGATACCAAGAGCTTTGAGGCAAAGAACGAGTTGGAGATTTGGAAGGAGTTCAAGAAAGGCAATGAATCAGCCTTTACACACATCTATCGCACTTATTTTTCCAGTTTATTTAGATATAGTTCTCAATTCACACATGACAAGGAGCTTATCAAAGATAGTATACAAGATCTCTTTATTGAACTGAGAAAAAATAGAAAAAACCTTTCTGATACTGATTCCATTAAATTATATCTGTTCAAATCAATCAGAAGAAAAGTTATTGCCAGCAAAGAAAGAATAAGAAAGAATTTAGTGGATAGGGAATTGTTGGATGGATATAATTTCAAAATTACCTTTTCTATTGAGCACCTGACCATTTTGCGACAGATAAAAGAAGAAAAACTTTCAAGACTTAATCTTGCCATAGAAAAATTAACCAGGCGGCAGAAAGAGGTTATTTATTACTTCTATCATGAAAATATGAGTTATGATGAAGTGAAAAGTATCATGGATCTTAAAAGCACCAAATCTGCTAGAAACTTACTTTACAAAGCGCTGCATGTACTAAAATCTGAAATGACCTGATAGGTGTTACCCCCATTCTAACAATATTTAGGACAAGTTTTAAACATTCCAAATTAGCCTTTTTACCAAGCGTCACTTTGGTAACAGATACAGGTGATAAGTTTATTTCGAGAAATTTTTTGGTAAGCAAATAGAAAACGCTGGCTTCTTATATCTTGTTGATATTCAATTTTTTGTTTGTGTAAATCATCGAAATTCTCCCTTGGGAAAAAGAACATGCTCTTTTATTTCAAAATTTTTTTAAAAAAATAGATGTCATTTAACCAATTCCCCCCTTATATAGGTGAGACGTTAAGATATTGTTTATATGGAATCTGAAAATTTTCAGGTTGAAGATTTTTTAAAGAATGAAGAATTCAAGCGATGGGTTAAGAATCCCGATGCTGAATCCGAAATTTTTTGGAAAAGCTGGATGAATAGCCACCCTGAGCAAAGGGAAAATATGATGGCAGCAAGAGAAATTCTTATGGCGATTTCTTTTGAGGCTGTTGAACCTGAAAAAGATGATTATGATGACGTTCTTCACAGCATTCTAAAGGAAGATAAAAGAAATAAAGTATCTCCGGGAAAGCATTATTTGGACACAATGGACGCTCCAAACACTAGTAGGGTTTGGTTGCGGGTAGCGGCTGTTGCGTTGTTATTATTGGTAACAGCTTTAATTTATAATAAATACAGGACACAAGACGGTGATGCTTCTGAAGTTATAGTCACTAACATCACCAAATCGAACCCAAAGGGTCAGAAATCCATGATTTCATTACCGGATGGAACGGTTCTTTGGTTGAACTCGGAAAGCTCTATCACCTATCCGGAAAAATTTTCTTCAAAAGATAGAATTGTGAAATTGGATGGGGAAGCATTTTTTGAAGTGGCTCGGAATGTGGAAAAACCATTTAGTGTGCAAGTAAATAACCTGGAAGTAACGGCACTAGGTACTTCTTTTAATATTAATGCGTTTCCGGATGATTTGGATATCAAAGTTTCGCTGGTTACAGGTAAAGTGGTCGTTAAAGACGTGACTTCTATAGGAAACCAGCATGATGCAGGAGAAAATGGAATAGTTTTGGATCCGGGAGAAAAGCTGTTGTATAACCGAAAGAATCTAAGTTTCAGCAAGGCAGAATATGATTATAGAGAGGATATCGCCTGGAAGCAAGGGATCTTATATTTCAACAATGCCTCATTTGATATAGTAAAACGAAAGTTGGAAAGATGGTTCAATGTCAAGATCATCTTGAAAAATAAATTGAGGGAAGAATGGAATTTCAGTGGGGAATTTCAACGAGAGAGCTTGGACAGGATACTTGAACGAATAGGTTTCGTAGAGGATTTTACATTTGAAATAATCGACAATCAGGTTCTTATTAAATTCAATTGACTTGTAAAACTAAATGACTACCCTATGTACTACAACTCATCTTAGAAAAATAGGACCGACTTAAGAAGACGGCCCTAATTGCTTTCATCTCAAGGGTAATTGTGCATTGAGGGATGACAACATTACCGATTGAGATTTAGACTATTCATTGAAACTAAGTCCAACAAACAGAGCAAAATTATGAAAAGAAAATTACTCCCACTAGTAATCATGGCTACAAAATACCTTATCTATAGCTGTTTGATTCAAGCTGCTTTTGCAACAGTCTTGTTAGCTAATGATGTTATTGCACAAAAGTATCAAAGTGTTAGTCAAGCGCACCTTGTTACGGAATATGAGGGAATGTCCGTGATTGATGTACTGAGATCCATCGAAAAGGAGTCTCAATTTAAATTCAATTACGACATCAAAGACATTGACAAGGATGTATCCATCAACATGCCTTTAAAAAAGTACTCCATTGCAGAAATTCTAAAAGAAGTTTCAAAAGAGGCACTATTACATTTTAAACAGATCAATAATAACATTGATGTTAAAAAGATCAGAAGAGGCCAATTGAATGCTTCAAAATTGGAGATCATACTCTTTAAAGGAATTTCAGGTAAAGTAACCGCTGAGGACGGTGAAGGGTTACCTGGCGTAAATATCCTTGTAAAGGGAACCACTGTAGGAACAATTACAGATGCAGAAGGTTCATACCAACTTGATATACCTGACGATGCCACTACCTTGATTTTTTCATTTGTAGGTTATCTAACTGAAGAAATTGAGATAGGGGATAGAACCGTGGTTAACGTGACCATGACTCCGGATATTAATCAGTTAACGGAAGTAATTGTTATCGGATATGGTACTCAATCAAAAGAATCACTTACCGGATCGGTTGAAACAGTAGGAGCCGAGAAATTGCAGCAGGTGCCGTTGCCATCCTTCGAACAAACTTTACAGGGGAATGTGGCAGGACTACAGGCTGTAGTTAACAATGGTCAGCCTGGTGCGGATGTTCAGGTCCGGATCAGAGGTATTGGTTCAATTACAGCATCCAGTGAACCGTTATATGTGATTGACGGAATACCGGTTCAAACTGGTGATATTACCAGGTTGAATGAAACAGCTAACACAATGTCAGGAATTAACCCTAATGATATTGAAACTGTGACTGTTTTAAAAGATGCTTCCGCTACAGCTATTTATGGTTCAAGAGGTGCCAATGGTGTTATCTTGATTACTACCAAAAGCGGTGGTAAGGGTAAAGCAAAAATCGATATCCGGTCACAGGTAGGTTTCAACAGTGTGGCTCAGGATAATATTTTGCAACCTTTGAACCGGGAGCAGTACACGGAATTGTATTTGGAAGGATGGATGAACAGAGGTGAAACGTTAGCACAGGCTCAAGCCAGATTTGATAACGATTTTCCTCAACCAGGTGTAGATACTGATTGGTTGGACGCCATCACAAGAACGGGTATCAATCAAAGCTACGATCTTAGTGCTAGCGGTGGAACAGATGCCTTGACGTATTTTGCTTCGGGATCGTACTTCAAGCAGGAGAGCCACATTATCGGTTCTCAAATGGAGCGCTTTTCTTCCAGATTGAACCTAAGTTTGAATTTGACAGATAAACTGAAAGTCACCAATAATATTACGGTGTCCAATGTCGACCAGCAAGGATTTTCAGACGGAACAGCCTGGGCCAACCCAATGTATAACGCCTTGTTGTTGGCCCCTACTATTCCTATTCGAGATGATCAGGGAAGGTTCTATGGAGACCATAGAAATTTCTTTATGGGTGGAAATAACCCGGTGGGAAGTTTAAGTGGTGATGATACAAGGGAGTTCGATCAACTACGCATCATTGATAACATATCTGCAGAATATGAGATTGTTCAAGGATTAAAATTAAAAACGGCCTGGAGTGTTGATTTTATTCGTATCAATGAATTTTTCTTTAGAAATGGCAGATACGGTGATGGACGTAACGTAGGTGGACGAGGCCAGGAATCCCGTATTTCCGATTTCAATTGGATAGGTACACAAACAGCAACCTGGGGAAAAACCTTCAATGAAGCCCACAATGTTGATGTATTGGTTGGTTATGAAGCACAAAAATCAAACAGAGACAGAGTGCTGGCTGTTGGAGAAGGATATCCAAACCCAACCCTGAGAACATTGGCAAGTGCTGCAAATCCGACTACGGCTTCCAGTGATCGAAGTGAGTATAGTTTCTCCTCACTTTTTTCAAGATTTAACTATGATTTCAAGAATAAATACTACGCATCTTTTAGCATTAGGCGTGATGGTTCTTCCAGATTTGGATCCAATAGCCGTTATGGAACTTTCTGGTCTGTCGGCGGATCATGGAGATTAAACCAGGAAGATTTCCTGTCAAACGTCAGTTTTATTTCTGATCTACGCTTGAGAACAAGTTATGGTGTCACTGGAAATGCTGCCTTAGGTAACTTCCCATCAGTTGGACTTTATGCCTTTGGTGCAGATTATGATGGTGTTCCCGGAAGCCGACCTTCTCAGATTGGAAACCCTGAATTGACCTGGGAAACTCAGGAAAACTTTAATGTCGGATTAGACTTTGGTTTGTTTGGAGGAAAGGTCAGTGGTATTTTGGAATACTTCAACCGTGTTTCTTCGGACTTATTGCTGGATGTTCCTATTTCATCAACCACTGGTTTCACAGGTCTTCTCCAGAATTTTGGAGAGATGAAAAATTCCGGTTGGGAAATTACCTTGAATGCAGATGTTATTAACAAAGGTGATTTTGTATGGAACACAGGTTTTAATATCACTTTCCTGAAAAATGAGGTGACCAAGCTGAATGAAGAATTCATTGATGGAAGTAAGCTGAGAAGACAAGGAGAAGATTTTCAGTCTTTCTATATGTGGGAATGGGCTGGTGTTAATCCTGATGATGGAGCTCCTTTGTGGTATACCGACAGCACAAGAACAGAAACTACCAGTAACATCAGTGAAGCAGAAAGATTCCTGATAGGGAAAAGTGCAACACCTGATTTCTTTGGAGGTTTTAACAATACGTTAAGTTATAAAGGATTGTCACTTTCTTTCCAATTCAATTATTCCATTGGAAATTATGTGTATGATGCCACAGCCTGGGTAATTCAGGGCGATGGAAGATTTACGCCGAGGAGTCAATCAACATTAGTATTGGACAGATGGCAGCAGCCGGGAGATATTACCAATGTTCCAAGATTTTCTTGGGGTAACAGAAGTAGTAGTAACCAACGTAACTCTACCCGATATCTTTATGATGCGAGTCATATAAGATTGAGAAATATTACTTTGTCATATAACTTGCCGAGTACACTTACTGACAAGTTAAATCTCAGATCCTTACGTGTATATAGCACTGCCACCAATTTATGGACCTGGACCAGGGATGGCGATCTTTACCTTGATCCGGAACAACAAATCAATGGTGTAGCCAACGGAGTTGTACCGAACGTGAAAACGATTGCTTTTGGCATTGATATCGGACTGTAGTGTTAAATCCTAAATTTCAGAGAAAATGAAAAATATAAAGAATAGATCTATAAAGATAGCCTTCGTGCTTACAGTATTTACGGTATTTTCATGCTCGGAAGATTTCTTGGAATTAACTCCACAGCAATCTGTTGCTACTGAAAATGCTTTAATAACACTGGATGATTTCAGAGCTGCTATTACCGGTGTATATGATGGATTATCAAGTTCCAATTATTATGGAAGGTACTTCGTGCTTGTTCCCGATGTGATGAGCGATAATGTAAAACAAAATGCAAGTGCCAACAGAGCCAAGGAATGGGCGGAATATAGCGGTAATGCAACCGATTTCATTCCAAGGAATATGTGGAACCAGATGTATGATGTCATTAACAGAGCTAATAATATCATTAACAGCACTGTAGAACTGGCACCTGCTGTGAAAGCTGAGCAGGACCAGATCATAGGTGAAGCTTATGCATTGAGAGCTTTAGTACATCATGATTTGGTAAGAATTTATGCGCAAACTTTCAATTTTACTTCTGGTGCAGCGCATCCCGGTATTCCTATTGTAACTGAATTCGATCAATTTGCAGAGCCTTCGAGAAATACTGTTAATGAGGTATACAATCAGATTGTGAGTGATCTGACCACAGCTATTTCAATGATGAATGCTGATAGAGGAAGCTCTACCATTCTATCGAAATTGGCAGTACAAGGTTTATTGGCCCGAGTACATCTGTACAGGCAAGATTGGGCAAATGCAGAACAATTAGCCACCGAGGCAATCAATGGAAGTAGTGGACTTACCTCTAACGCTGAATATGTGAATGCCTGGATGGCGGGAACTCCCCCGGATGCAATGTTTGAAATTGCCATGACTTCTACAGATAACCGAGGATCGGATGCACTTGGAAGAATGTATATTACCGAAGGATATGGAGATTATCTTCCTTCCAATGATGTTATCAGTTTGATACCGGTCGGAGATGTACGAGAGCAGCTGTTTAAAGGCGATCCTAATTTATCAGGTATTTATGGACCTGTAAGGGTAAACAAATTTCCCAGTACCACAGGAGAAGATAATACACCTGTATTAAGATTATCAGAAATTTATTTGATCCGTGCGGAAGCAAGAGCCAATCTCAACAATGATACCGGCGCTCAATCGGATCTGAATGCTATCAGACAAAGAGGTTTATCAACTGCCGCTGACGTAACGGCTACCGGACAGGCTTTGATCGATGAGATCTTGCTTGAAAGAAGAATCGAATTGATGTTTGAGGGACATCGTTTGTGGGATTTGATGAGAAATGAGATGAACGTTATCAGGAATCAATGCTCATCAATCATTTGTGAAATAAATTATCCGGATAACCGATTTATTTTACCAATTCCCGCCGATGAAATCAACGCCAATCCGAACATTAAGCAAAACGATGGCTATTAGTTAAACAACACAATATAAACTCAACCTAAAGCTAAGCCTAATAAGGGTGTATCATGGTTACTTATGATACACCCTTTTTCTTTTAGTAAAGATGGAATAATTATCGATCACACCATTACTGTCATCTTGAAGTATACTCGAAAAGCTTAGAATAAATTTTCTAAAATGATAACTTTGTAAAACACATTGTAAGATGATATTGAATTTCACCCAATGAAGCAATACTTAGATCTAATCCAAAGAATTCTCGATACAGGAACCAAAAAAGAAGATAGAACAGGAACAGGTACACTTAGTGTTTTCGGCCATCAAATGCGCTTTGATCTTAGTGAAGGTTTCCCTCTGGTGACGACTAAAAAAGTACACATGAGATCCATCACACATGAATTGTTATGGTTCTTAAAAGGTGATACAAACATTCAATATCTAAAAGATAATGGTGTATCGATATGGGATGAATGGGCGGATGAAGAAGGCAATTTGGGTCCGGTTTATGGCTCACAATGGAGAAGCTGGCCAACACCGGATGGCAGGAAAATAGATCAAATCTCACAAATCATTGATCAGATAAAAAATAATCCTGATTCCAGGCGTATCATTGTGAGTGCCTGGAACGTCAGCGAAATTGAAAAAATGGCACTTCCCCCATGCCATGCTTTTTTCCAGTTTTATGTATCTGACGGAAAATTGTCTTGTCAATTGTATCAAAGAAGTGCAGATGTATTTCTTGGAGTTCCTTTTAATATTGCTTCTTATGCCATGCTTACCATGATGGTGGCCCAGGTCTGTAATCTGAAGCCAGGTGATTTTGTGCATACCTTTGGAGATGCCCACCTGTATTCAAATCATCTGGAACAAGCGGAACTCCAACTAACAAGAGACACGCGTCCGCTGCCTCAGCTAAGACTTAATCCGGAAATCAAGAATATTTTTGATTTCACCTATGAAGATATTAAAGTGGAAAATTACGACCCTCATCCACACATCAAAGCAGCAGTGGCCATTTAAAAAAACGAAGGAATTTTTTCTGAAAAAAGTTGAGAGTACAGATCATTGGTCAATCCAAGCCTGGCATTGAGTCACATGAATCAGTCACCAAAGATTGAAGATTTTCATATTCTTTAGTATTTTGACACTCTAGCACTTTAACACTCTAGTACTTTAACACTTTAATAATACTTCATGAGCATTTTATTTCAACACAATATTAATCCCACGATAAAAATCATTGGATCAATTATCTTTTGTTCTACAATTATTTTTTTGGGATGCGATACAAAAAAGAAAGACCAGCAGACCCAGAATATGGAAAGCGCCAGTGAAGCATCTCCCTCCATTGATCTGAAAAATCGCATGATAGGTAAATGGGTCAATGTTTCTTTACATGTTCACATGAATTCATATAACAATTCTGAGACAGATAGCACAATGCTTGCTGAGGAGGGGCAATGGGAAAATATACTTAAGATCAAACCAATCGAGACAACCTATCTGGAGAACGGAACTTTCAGATCTGTTTATATTGGTTTAAATGATTCTATTGTTGGGGAAACTTCCGGTCAATGGGAAATCAACGAAGACAGTTTGATCCTGACGATTGATGGAATAAGAATAGCTTATAAAACTGAGCTCAACAATAACAGAACCACTTTTACCGGCTTTCTGGATTTTGATTCTGATGGTCAAAGTGATGACCTCTATTCGGGCATTCAGGAAAAAGTAGAATAGTTGATTTGTGAAAATGGGATTGAACTTTCCCATTTTATATGCCTTAATTAAGTAATTGGTATACAATGGGAATAACTTATGGTAAGACAGGCCAATTTTCCCGGCAATCTTTAATTGTTGCCCGATCAATCAGCATTTGGTGTAATTATTTTCGTATCTAAAGCATTAAAATAATTTATCACGTATTTGGAGTTAATCAGGACGGAAGCACTTTTATTCAGTCAATTTCCGATTTCCGTCGGGGTCAAATAATTTTTTTAAATGCTTTTCAGTAGAGATCATAAGAAGCACTAATCCAACAACCAAAATCCCACAGGCAGTCAATATTGAAACAACAGGTTCCAATAAAAAATACCCCAAAACCTGAAATCCAGTGGTCATGAGGGAAACTATTAGCATTAGGTTAGTACTGTATCGGTTAGCTTCATCCCAGGTCTCTTGGTTTTTCATAGATAGAGATGATCTGTAACCATAGATTGGATTAACTTTTCTGGGAGGGAAGGCTCTGAATATCATGGAAAGTATGATTAGTAAGGGACCAATGAGAAATTGAACTAATAACATTTTATCCATTTGTTAGTTCAGTGTAAAGAAATGTTTGATGAGTATTACAGCCGGTGAAAATAATATATATACCTTAGCTTTACTAACTAAAATTTGGCCAGGTCAACCCATTATAGCTGAAATATTTGGTAAATAGTTAAAGGAGCAATATAGTGTTGGGTGTCGTGATGTGCCTCACGACAATCGATCAACATTAAAATGGCTCAAACGGATTTCATGGAAGTATTTTACCATTTATAAATTTCTTTTTTCATCTGAATGATTATTGGATAATATTTGAACTAGACAATGAAGCTCTATGGCAGAAAAAAGCAGTGTTTTTGATATGATAGGTCCTGTAATGATAGGCCCTTCCAGCTCACACACAGCAGGTGTTGTGCGTATTGCTCGTGCGGCAATAAGGATTTTGGGAGCAAAACCCGAAGAAGCAGAAATTACGTTTTATAACTCCTTTGCCCGTACTTATGAAGGCCATGGAAGTGACAGAGCTATACTGGCAGGATTACTGGATTTTAAAACCGATGATAAAAGAATTAAGGATGCTTTTCAGCATGCCAAAGAAGCGGGATTAAAATATACATTTAAATCTGTAGGAAATGCATCAACAATGCATCCAAATTCAATAAAACTACATCTAATTGCAAAGGGACGTTCTATTGAGGTCATTGGAGAAAGTAGAGGAGGGGGTGTAATCAGTATTGTAGAAGTAAATGGTTTTAAAGCAAACTTTAGTGCCAATCTGCATACGTTAATTATTACCGCAGAAGACAAAAAAGGCAGTATTGCTTTTATCAGTTCTGTATTGTCACATGATCATTGCAATATAGCCACTATGACAGTTTCCCGAAAAGGGAAGCATGATGTAGCCTGTCAAATCCTTGAAATGGATACAGGGCCAAAACAAATAACTATTGACTTCTTAAAGCATATAGACTGGGTAAAAGAACTTATATATATTCCTGATATTGATCTATAAAACTATGATAAATAAGATTCGCATTAACTTTTTTATTATCCTGCTTTTTGCCAGCTTGGGTGCTTTTGCACAAGATACAGGTGGAAAAAAAGTCTGGACACTTCAAGAATGCATAGAACATTCCCTGAAGGACAATCTATCAATTCAACAAAGTAAATTAACTGTAGAAGAAAATAAAGCTTTTCTAAAGCAAGCCAGGGGAAATATGTTGCCAAATTTGAATGCAGGAGGCAATTATGGATATAACTGGGGACGGGGTATTGATCCTACTGAAAATACCTTTGTTAATGAAAGGATTACCTTCTCCGGCTTTAGTGCCAGCAGTAATATGACATTATTTGGAGGGTTTCAAGTTAGAAATGGCATAAAGCAAAGCAACCTGGACCTGGAAGCAAGTGAGCTTGATCTCAAGACTTCTGAAAACAGGACCATTTTAAATGTTGCTACATTTTATTTAAACGTTATCTTCAACCAGGAACTGCTTAATAATGCCAAAACACAATTGGAATCAACCAATACGCAGTTATCACGGACTGAAAAGCTGGTTGAAGCGGGCTCATTACCGCTTTCTAATTTATTGGATCTAAAATCACAACAAGCCAGTAACGAAGCCAATGTGATATCATCCGAGAATGCACTCACCCTGTCCCTTTTGAATTTAAAGCAGTTATTGCAAATTCCGGCATCTGATCCTTTCGAAATAGAAATACCAAATCTGGATGCACCTTCTGCTTTGTTGTTATCAAAGTCAGCTAATCAGATATACGATTATGCCGAGGCAAATCAGCCTGAAATCCAAAGTGCAAATCTTAAAATAGAAAGTGCCGACTACGGAGCGAAAATAGCGAAAGGAGGTTTGTATCCAAGCCTGTCACTTTCAGGAAGCATTTCCACTAATTATTCAGATGCTGCTGTGGAATTTGTTCCTGATGGAACATTCTCAGTTGAACCTGAGCAAAGGTTGCAAGGTAACCTAACAGGTAATCCCTCGGCAACCATTGATCTTTTCAGCGTTTCACCCAATGGTAACATTCAGGATGTAAGCGCCAGTGATCAATTTGACAGAAATTTAAGCCAACGGCTTACATTCAATTTGCAGATCCCTATATTCAACAGGTTACAAACGAGTACTGCTATTCAAAGAGCCAACATTGCAAAGCAAAGAGCAGAAGTAAATGCTATTCAGGAAAAACAAACCTTAAGGCAGACCATAGAACAGGCCTATAATGATGCTCTGGCCTCAGCTAAAAGCTATGAAGCTTCGTTAAAGCAAGTAGAAGCGCTGGAAGAGTCTTTTCGAATGGCCCAACAGCAATATGATAACGGTGTGATCAATTTCGTAGACTTTCAAATTGCACAAAATAATATGTTCCAAGCGAAATCGGATTTGGTCCGAAATAAATTTGATTTCATATTTAAAACTAAAGTTCTGGACTTTTATCAAGGAAACCCTATAAATTTTTAAAAAATGGCAAGGCAAAGAAAAAAATCAAATAAACTACTTTATATTCTGTTAGCCACGGTTGCATTACTTATAGTAATCGTTATAGTTGGGAAATCAGCAGGCTGGATTGGCAAGAAAAAGGAAATGGAGGTAGATACAGAGAAGGCTGCAAAAAATACCATTGTTGAAAAAGTAAGTGCTTCCGGTGCGGTACAACCTGAAACCGAAGTCAAACTAAGCCCTGATGTGGCAGGAGAGATAATAGAGCTCAATGTAGAAGAAGGTGATTCCGTAAAGGCCGGGCAGCTTTTGATCAAGATCAGGCCGGATAATTTGGAATCGGCTTTAGAAAGGACAAGGGCCATGCTGGATCAGCAAAGGGCAAACTTAAAAAGCGCACAGGCCAATTTGGCAAAGGCGGAAGCCAACTTTGAAAGAGCAAGTCTGGAATATAAGAGAAATGAAAAACTCCAAAAGGAAAAGGTTATCTCTAAAGCCGATTGGGAACTCGCACAATCAAATTTTGCATCTGCCGGAAGCGACTTGGAAGCGGCTAAATCAAGCGTCAGCGCTGCACAGTTTATTGTAAAAAGCCAGGAAGCAACCGTCGATGAAGCTGCTGAAAACCTTCGATTGACCAATGTTTATGCTCCTTCCGGTGGAATAGTGTCAAAACTAAGTGTCGAAAAAGGCGAGCGTGTAGTTGGCAGCCAAATGATGAGTGGAACCGAATTGCTGAGGATTGCAGATCTCACCAAAATGGAGGTTCGTGTTGATGTAAATGAGAATGACATTATCAGAGTCTCAACAGGTGATACTGCTGTGATTGATGTCGATTCCTATGCCTCAATGGATAAGAAATTTAAAGGAATTGTAACACAAATCGCAAACACCGCCAATGACAAAGTATCGGCAGATGCTGTAACGGAATTTGAAGTACGCGTTCGGATCCTAAATGAATCTTATCAGGATCTATTGGAAGAAAGAGGCATCACTTATCCTTTCAGACCCGGCATGACCGCAAGTGTGGATATTATAACCAATAGCAAAAGTGATATCCTAACTGTACCTCTTTCTTCAGTCACAACAAGGGATCCAAACAAGAAACAAAGGTTCAGTGCCGGAGGCTCTGAAGGTGGTAATAATAGTAATGATAACAAGGAAAGAACCAAAACGAAAGAAGAAGATCTGAAAGAAGTTGTGTTTGTAAATGACAATGGCGTGGCCAAAATGATCGAAGTTAAAACAGGGATCTCCGATTTTGAAAATATTGAGATTTTGAGTGGATTGGAAGAAGGGAGTGAAGTGGTATCAGGGCCATTCCTAGCGGTTTCCAAAAGGTTAAATGATGGAGATGCTATTGCCACTAAGAAAAAGAACAATAAAAAAGAAAAGAAATCAGAAGACAAAGAAGAATAACTTTCAGTATTTGAGTAAGACACAATTGAAAAGGGGCTTCTTGATATGTGATCAAGAACCCCTTTTTGCATTTTATCCAAGGAGGCTTGTTTGCTTATGAAGTTTCCTATAATAAATTAGTGTATTCCGTTAAAATCCATAACAACTATTACGTCCCTTTAGGGGTCGTCATTATAATTCAGATATCAATTTTGACTGTCATTTCGTTAAAGAAAATATTTCTAATCAAATAAAATTCTTTATGAAAGTGGGAATCATTTATCTGTTGTTTAGTTTTTTATTTATTGATGAGGCAGCAAGGGTTGATAAGTCAACGTCTAGTTATATAGAAAACATGATTGAATGGCGTCCTGACAGGAAGTTGACTTGGGATGACTATAAAGGAACGCCAAACACAGAAAGTCCATTCAATGCTGAATCAAGTCTGCAAATCTCCTATGGGATGTCGATTCGGGATGATGGCAGAGGTATTAAGATAAAGTTTGATGTAAAATGTTCATTCGATATTGATGAATCCTGGGTCAAACCGGGCAGTAAATCAGATCGTTTGCTAAAACATGAGCAATTGCACTTTGACATTGCAGAAATTTATGCCAGAAAGCTAAGGTTAAAATTGGAGAAGAATACGTTCGATGCCAAAAATTATCAAAAGAAATCACAAAGTATATTTCAAGAGAATTTTGACGAATACACAAGATTTCAGGATAAATATGATGAAGAAACTAATCATGGTTTGAAACAAGATATACAAGAGTTGTGGGATGCAAGAATATCTAAAGCGCTGGAAGATTCAAAAAAGTACCAAAAGAAATGAGTATGAAAATATGACTCATTTACAAAAGGATGTGTATGGTTAGATCATTACCTTTAAAACTCTCTATTCTATTTTTATGTATCTCATCAAATCAAATTTTTGCACAAGGCGGACATAGCCGGCATTATTCCTATCTTAAATTCATTGAAAATAAAGGACAATTTCCTGAAAATGTAAGATATGCCGCAGATATCCCTGGAGGAAAGCTAATGTTACAGGATGGAAAGCTTGCCTATATTTTCTATGATGAAAAAGCCGTTACCGATAATTTCAATCAGGCACATGTTAAGTCACAAACAAAGGGTATAAAAGGTCGTAGAGGCAGTACGCCAATTCATAAGACTCCTTTTCAATCAGTGAACGTAGAATTTGTAGGGGCCAATAAAGGTGCTAACATTGAAATATCGGATCAGAGTACCGAACGATACAATTACTACATAGGAAATGACCCATCAAAATGGGCAGCCAACTGTAAGGTTTTTACAACGGTTACCTATAAGGAAATTTATCCTGGGATTGATATGAAATTATATTCCAGGCAAAATATACTTAAATATGATTTTATACTGAATAAAGGAGCCAAGATTGAAAATATTAGGCTAAAATATGATGGTGTTGAAGAAATGTATCTTAAAGATGGTAGTCTCTACAGCCATACAAGTCTTAATACCATGATCGACTCAAAACCTATTGCTTACCAACTCAGTGAATCAGGAAAGAAAGAGAAAGTTAAGTGTGAGTATAAATTAGCAGGCAATGAAATGAGTTTTGAGTTTCCGGAAGGATATGACCGGAAAAAGGAGTTAATCATAGATCCAGCGCTGATTTTTTCCACCTTCTCGGGTTCAGTAGCAGATAATTTTGGTTATACGGCATGTTTTGATGATGCAGGTAATTTATACAGTGGCGGTATTGTTTTTGGAACCGGTTTTCCGGTGACAGATACTACCTCATTTCAGGGAGGCACTATTGACATGGGAATTCTGAAATATGATTCAAGTGGAACCCAACTACTTTATGCTACATACATCGGAGGCATTGGTCCCGAGACACCACATAGCCTGATTGTAAACAATAACAATGAGCTTGTGATTCTTGGAACTACAGGATCACAAGATTATCCGACCGGCACCAATGCCTATGACACGACTTACAATGGAGGGACCCTGTTCTCAGCCTTTGGAAGCTACTTGAATGGTTCGGATATAGTGATCACGAAATTAAATGAAGCAGGGAATTTGATAGCTTCCACGTATCTGGGAGGACCAGGCAATGATGGTATACTCAAAACGATCAGTACCGGGCTGTATAACAATGATCTGGTACAAAACTATGGTGATAATTTTCGTGGAGATGTTATCGTGGATCCCGATGACAACATTTACCTGGCTTCCAGTACGGATTCAATGGGATTCCCCGTTACCAGTTCTATCGGGAGTAATTATGGTGGTGGAAATTCCGATGCTGTAGTGGCTAAGCTCAACTCAGGGCTTACAGACCTCCTTTGGTCCTCTTATCTCGGTGATACCGGAGAAGACGCTGCTTATTCAATTAAGCTGGATGCTAACAATCATATTTATCTTGGTGGAGGAACCAATAGTGCAAATTTTCCTTCAACAACAGGCGTAATCAATGAAAACTATCTAAATGGTATCGACGGCTTTGTGACTAAGATCGATGTAGCAAACGACTCAATACTTCAAAGTACCTTTATTGGGACGCCGCTATATGATCAGGTTTATTTTATAGATCTTGATGAAGAAGAAAATGTATATTTGCTAGGTCAAACCAGAGGAGCCTATTCTATAACAGCGGGAACCTATAATAATCCAAATAGTGCGCAGTTCATCCATAAAATGACTAATACTTTGGATTCAACCATCTTTTCAACTGTTTTTGGGTCAGGTATACGTGAGCCTAATATTTCACCTACAGCCTTCCTGGTAAATGAATGCAGTAATATTTTCCTTAGTGGCTGGGGAGGGGCTGTGAACAATGTCAACAGTCAAAATATTGGAAATACTTTTGGTATGCCCGTCACACCGGATGCACTTTTTTCCAATACAGATGGATCGGATTTTTATATGATGGCGCTTTCGGATGATGGAACGGAGCTGTTGTATGCCACTTTCTTTGGTTCAACCAATAACGGAGGTGATCACGTTGATGGAGGCACAAGCCGTTTCGATAAGAAAGGGATTGTATATCAATCCGTTTGTACCTGTGGAGGAAGCACTGATAATTTTCCAACTACTCCAGGCGCATGGTCTTCTGTTAACAGAGGGGTTAATACTGCAGGGGATGAACGCTGCAACAATGCGGCTTTTAAGTTTGATCTGGCCACCTTGAAAGCTGATTTTCGAACAAACTCAGTGGCACGGGATCAACCTGGTTTGAATAGTGGATGCGCTCCTTTTGAAGTTTTGTTCCAAAATACCAGTATCGGTGGCATTGAATTTTTGTGGAACTTCGGAGATGGCAGCACCTCTACGCAACAAGATAATATTGTGCATGTATATGAAAATCCGGGAACCTATTTTGTTAGCCTTAGAGTGCGAGATGAAAATACCTGTACAATTGAGGATTATGCATATGGCACGATCAGGGTTTTTGAGTCAAATTTCAACGTTGGAGAAGATGTGGAGATTTGTCCGGGAGAATTGACCACGCTGACCGCTTCGGGAGGCATCTCTTATACATGGACCGATCACAATAACAATATGATCAGCACGCTTCCGAATCCGCTTGTCTCACCTGATACCACTACTACATTCACCGTCAACATTGAAGATGCCAATGGTTGTACCCATACAGATTCTGTGGAAGTTCGGGTGATCGCCAATCCCATGGCTGATTTTGAGTTTACCACCACCTTTGACTGTCAATCTCCTTCCACCATTAACTTCACAAATGTCTCGGAAGGAGTGGATGAATTTCTATGGGATTTTGGCGATGGCAATACTTCAGAGGATCCGGAACCGGTTCATCATTATGAGCAATTTGGTTCGTTTGAAGTAACTTTGAGAGGAACGACAAATGGTTGTCTGTCCACAAAATCCATGACTATTGATATCAATGATCTGTATGTCCCCAATGTGCTTACATTAAATGACGATGGAGCTAATGACAAATTCAAGGTTTTAAGTGAAACACCTGTAGCCCTGACAATTTTTAATCGATGGGGTAGGAAACTTTACGAATCAGAAGAGTATACAAACAGCTGGCCGGATTCTCAAATTAACTCAGGGGTTTATTACTACGAAATGACCTATCCCGATGGTACACCTTGCAATGGATGGATTCACATATTGAAAGAATGAATAGCATTCAGGTTGCAACCTTTATGATATTTTTTAGCCTGCAGGAGGATTTCCTGTCATATAACGATCAGAAGTGTTAAAGTGTTGAGGTGTTAAAGTATTGAAGTTTCATTATCAACCGTAATTTGTCAATTTGAAATTCGTAATTCATTCAAAAAACCACTTCGAATTTTACTGAAATTAAAAGCTTTTTGTTCTTAGGGGATGAAATCTGGGCTTTGGTTTTTATTTAAGGGTTCATTTTAAAAAGTGAGCTGTTTGTTAAAAAATAAAAATAAGGGCTATATTGGGGCCGGTAAATTTTTACTATGAAGCATTCCCCACCTGTAAGTATTTTTTTAATCAAATGAAAACACTATGCCATTAGAAAACACAATTCTGTTAGAAACTATTGACTGGACAATCATTGGAATCTTTTTCCTTATTGTATTGAGCATTGGTTGGCTAGCTTCAAGAACTGCCGGTAAGAATACTTCTGAGTTCTTTTTAGGTGGAAGAGGCATGCCGTGGTGGCTTCTAGGTATTTCAATGGTGGCAACCACATTCTCAGCAGATACCCCCAATCTTGTGACAGGTTTTGTAAGGGAAGATGGTGTTGCTAAAAACTGGGCATGGTGGGCATTTCTAATTACGGGGATGGTTACGGTATTCATTTATGCTCGTTTGTGGAGGAGATCTTCTGTTATGACAGATTTGGAATTCTATGAATTACGATATGGTGGCAAACTAGCTACTTTCCTAAGAGGATTCCGGTCTATTTATCTGGGAATATTCTTCAATTGCCTCATCATGGGTTCTGTGACATTGGCCGCTATCAAAATAGGAGGGGTCATGTTAGGCCTGCAACCTTTGGAAGTGGTCGTAGGAGCCTCAATTGTGGTAGTGATTTATGCGTCGCTTGGTGGTATTAAAGGAGTAGTATGGGCGGATTTCTTCCAATATGGAATCGCTATGTTTGGTGCTGTTTATGCAGCCTATATAGCGGTAAGTCAGCCTGAAGTGGGTGGTTTGAGCGGCTTGCTTGATAATCCGGGCATTCAATCGAAACTGAATATTTTTCCTGATTTCTCCGATGCATCTGTTTATTTACCTCTATTGATAATACCCATTGCTGTGCAATGGTGGTCAGTATGGTATCCCGGGGCTGAGCCAGGTGGTGGTGGTTACATTGCACAAAGAATGCTTTCCGCCAAAAACGAGAAGAATGCTATTGGTGCTACACTACTTTTTAACTTTGCGCACTACGCACTAAGACCATGGCCCTGGATTATCGTGGCACTCGCCTCAATGGTTTTATATCCGGATTTGGCTTCAATCAAAGCAGAGTTCCCTGGCATAGCAGATGAATATTTGAAAGATGATATTGCTTATCCTGTAATGCTTTCAAAACTAGGACCGGGATGGTTAGGTCTTGTAGTGGCCTCTATTATTGCTGCCTATATGTCTACCATCGGATCGCATTTGAATTGGGGCTCGTCTTATTTTGTGAATGATTTCTATAGAAGATTTGTGAAACCTGATGCTTCCGAGAAGGAATTTGTGACGATGGGAAGGATAACCACCGTAGTTTTAATGGTGTTGGCCGGTACACTTTCTCTTACCATTCTTGACAATGCCACACAGGCATTCAACATTCTGCTTTTATCCGGTGCCGGATCTGGAGCCATTTATTTGTTACGTTGGTTCTGGTGGAGAATAAATGCATTGACCGAAATAGTGGCCATGATTGTGGCAACCGTAATGGCCATGGTATTGGTGCTTGGTGTAGAGGATGCTGTATTCGAAACGGCTTTACTTGATGGATTTACTGTGAAACTTTTACTTACTGTCGTTGTAGTAACTGTATCATGGTTGTTAACTACACTTTTCACAAAACCGGAAGATAAAGAAACACTTAGGAAATTCTACAAATTGACGCATCCTGGAGGACCTGGTTGGAAAAGGGTTGTGGAAGAAGCACGAGCTGATGGTGATCCAATAGACGAAAAGGACAAGGGATTGGCCTGGGAAATGCCAAAACAAATATTACTGGTTTTTGTTGGTTGTGTCTCTATTTACTGTTCTTTGTTTTCCATTGGTGGATTTGTATACGGAGAGACAATAAGAGGACTGATACTTGGTGGGATTGCTGTTGTTTCAACTGTAATCTTGTTTAAGCTGATGGCAAAACTTAGAGTGGGTTGATACTTTTTAGTAGAGACCTTCTGCAATACTGAAATCAACAATGAACTGACAAAGGGCGCCTCGTCATCCTCAAGGCGCCCGATACAACAACTAAACCTTTCTATTATTTATTGAGATCCGTTGATATTGGCGATTTTATGAATGTAAGTTTTGAAACTGCCAGTTAAATTAACCTAATAAAGGTTACTTTGCTGATTTATGAATAAAATGTCATTATTTTTGGATGATGAAACCAATTGGTTTCTGAGATGATTGCAATCAAATCCTGGGAATTCTGCGAGAAAAAGGAAGAACGGGTAATATGCAAAAGGAGATAGCTCCTGAATGAAAACAATTTATTGATTTTCCGACTGTGTTAGAACAAGCAAATAATGCTTTTTTAAGACAGATTATAAATTCTAAATCAAGAAAATTTCTAAATAAGAACCATGTAGCAGAAAATGTGTTTTTGCAGTTTTATAAAAATAAAAAACGAACTAATTTGGTCCTTATTTTCAACAATTTATACACGATTCGTTAAACTATCAAATGACTATGACCGTTGCCGAAATTAAATCCAGCTTGAAACCAGGCGTTCTTTCTGGAGATGATGCTCAGAACCTGTTGAATTATGCTAATGAAAATAATTTTGCATTGCCAGCTGTAAATGCTATTGGAACGAACTCTATCAATTCTGTTCTTGAAACAGCGAGTTATATTAACTCCCCTGTTATTATCCAATTTTCAAACGGAGGGGCTGTTTTTATTGCTGGTAAAGGCCTGGACAATACAAATCAAGCAGCGGCAGTTGCAGGCGGTATTTCCGGAGCATTGCATGTGCATAACATGGCTGAAAGATATGGAGTACCAGTAATTTTGCATACTGATCATGCAGCCAAGAAATTGCTTCCTTGGATAGATGGCTTGCTGGATGCCGGTGAGAAATATTTCGAACAAAATGGTAAACCATTGTATAGTTCTCACATGATCGATCTTTCAGAGGAACCCTTAGAGGAAAATGTTGCGATCTGTAAAAAGTATTTGGAAAGAATGAGTAAGATCGGTATGACACTTGAAATTGAGCTAGGAGTAACCGGTGGTGAAGAAGATGGTGTTGACAATACTGATATAGATAGTGCAAGACTCTATACACAGCCTGAGGAGGTCTCCTACGCTTATGAAGAACTAATGCAGGTGAGTGATAAGTTCACCATTGCTGCAGCTTTTGGAAATGTTCATGGGGTATATAAACCCGGAAATGTAGAACTGAGACCTATCATCCTTAAAAACTCTCAGGAATACGTTGAAAAGAAATTTAATACCAAAAAGAATCCGATTAATTTCGTTTTCCATGGTGGATCAGGATCTCCTCAACACCAGATCAGAGAAGCCATTGAATATGGTGCCATCAAGATGAACATCGATACAGATATGCAGTGGGCATTTTGGGAAGGTGTCAGGGACTATTATGAAGAGAAAAAGGATTTTCTTCAAAGTCAAATAGGTAGTCCTTTGGGAGAAGATAGCCCTAACAAGAAATATTATGATCCCCGGGTATGGTTACGAGAGGGAGAAAAGAACTTTGTCGAAAGATTAAAAAGAGCTTTTGATGACTTAAATGCCATTAACATTTGTGGTTAAAATCACAAATTACAATCACCAATCAAAACATCAATTGTGCCATCCCTTAGGGATGGCTTTTTTTATGATATGGTCGGGGTATTGATCAGGTATTCGAGATCAAGCCGAAAAAGTATTAAGCTTTTAGGCACTTACTTTGATTTCACTTTCTTCTGCTTCAAGTTTTGAGAAATACTTCTTCGCGGCACGCTTTACTTTGGGAGCAAGCAAGATGGCAGAAACCATCGTGGGAATGGACATCAGGGCATATGCCGCATCAATGAGGCTGATAATAGCTTTTAAGGAAGCTACTGCACCAAAAACAATGGTTGCTACATAAAAATAGTTAAAGTAGCGTTTGTTTTTTGCTCCGGCAATGAATGAGAAACACTTCGTGCCATAATAAGAATAGGAGAATAAGGAAGTCATTGCAAAGATCGTAACACAAGCCACTAAGATATACATGCCAAAGCCTGGTATGGCTTGGTTGAAGGCGTTAACTGTAATGGTGACACCACTATCTGTCGTGTTTTGCCATGTGCCGGTAATCAGGATGGCCAGGGCAGTTAGGGTACAAACCACCAATGTGTCAATGGCAGGGCCTAACATAGCTACCAATCCCTCTCTGATCGGTTCATTGGTTTTAGCAGCTCCATGGGCCATAGGCGCTGTACCAATACCTGCCTCATTTGAAAAAGCTGCTCTCCTCGCGCCGGCAATAATAATAGCTCCTAAAGCACCCCCCAGAACAGCATTTCCTGAAAACGCATCCGCAA
The DNA here is from genome assembly GCA_030442035.1 of Splendidivirga corallicola. Lineage (GTDB taxonomy): Bacteria > Bacteroidota > Bacteroidia > Cytophagales > Cyclobacteriaceae > Splendidivirga > Splendidivirga corallicola. Next base: position 459,710 of record JAUJEA010000001.1, on the reverse strand, counting down.
AAATCTGTTCGAAAGAAGGAATAATGGATGTATAATTTACAAGAATGATATAGCCAACGGAAACAAAATAAAGAACAACCATCAAGGGTACCATTTTTCCAGCCACCTTACCAATTCTTTTAATGCCTCCGAAAATAACCGATGATACAATGATCGTGATAATAATACCGGTTATAAAATTGGTCTGATCCGTCCCTGCAATTCCGTTAGGAATCAATACAACATCTCTGATTATCTGCGTAAACTGATTGGCTTGAAAGATTGGTAGCATTCCGATTAGCCCGGCTGTAGAAAAAAACAAAGCCAATGGTTTCCATTTTTTCCCGAGCCCTTCCACAATGACATACATAGGTCCCCCTTGAATTTCTCCGGCAGTGTCTTTACCTCTATACATTACGGAAAGCGTACAGGTGAAAAATTTTGTGGCAATACCAAAAAAAGCACTGACCCACATCCAGAATATAGCTCCTGGTCCACCCGTAGTAATAGCCACAGCTACCCCACTTATATTACCCATTCCGACCGTAGCTGCCAAAGCGGTTGAAAGCGCTTCGTAGTGATTTATCTGGCCCGGATCGCTAGGATCATCGTATTTTCCCCTTAATACATTAACGGCGTGTGAAAAATATTTAAAAGGTATAAAGTTGGAATAAAAAAGGAAGAAAACACCACCCCCCAATAGAAGGATAAGCAATGGCAGTCCCCACAACCAGTTACTGAAATTAACGATCAGATCCTCAAAAATTTTCAATTTTGTTTGGTTTATATGGCTATTGAATAAAGAATAAAAACGAATATATGAAAAGAAACAGTTCTCATGTTAAATTTCCCTGATTAATACCTATTGAACATATAAATTGTCCCCCCTAAAAAAGCCCTGGCTACAGTAATAAGTAGCAAGAATTTAGTATAAAGACTAATAACATATATGTTTAAGCTTAAGCCCGGAAATTAAACCTTGCTTTCGTAAAATTTAATATCATTATCTTTTTTACTCTATCCTATCATACAAACTTTTAATTGAATAGATCAAGAAGCTTGCAAATTTGGTCGTTTTATTTCTCTGAAAAAAAGATAAAAGCCAAAGCAATTTTTTCTTTAATCTTGAGTCTTTTATCTAAAATCTTGACTAAACAAGGCAATGAACCTTTCTAACAATATCAAATATATTTTTTAGGACCGACTTCTAAATAGTTCCATGAGTCAGGTTTTTTTTGCGTCCATAAGAATTTCGGTGAATATCCGGGTTAGAAGTTTAACTTTGTTACTTTGTCAAGTACTTCCTCGGATAAGTGTTTAAGTTAAAACCCGGATACCTGTATATTGCTTCTTTCATTTATGGTTTGGCTACCTGTGCCTTTTTTTTAACCACCTCAAAACTGACGATCTATTTCCTTAAGAATGCATCGATTCAAAAAACTGTCATAGGTTTTTGTATGGTGATTTCGATATTCCTGGGCTATTTAATTGCCAGGCAATTAAAAGAAAGTATTAAGAGGGGAGATCGCCTGAATTTCTATTTGAAATTGTCAATGATACCATTACTGACATTGACTCCATTATTCATTTATTGGATCGTTCCTTACACATTTTATCTAAGCTCCATTGTTTATGTACTCGCTTCCGTATTTGGTTTGATCCAAGGCACATTATTGGGATTATTATTTGAAAGAAAAACACTTGTCAGAAATACATCATTTTTTTTTATACTTGGAATTGCTATGGCAGCATGGTTGTTTTCATTTCTATCAATAAACCGATTCGTTGACCTTGTAGCCATTATTGCTTGTGTTGAGGTGTTTTTTATGATAATGGCCTCAGGATGCAAAAAGATTGATGTATCCAGCAACTTGTTAATTGTCATTGGGATTTCACTGGTTGGAAGATTCTACTTTGAGCCCATTGTTTTTTATGACCGGCAAAGCTTATATGACGAAAAGGTGATCTTATCCGAACCTACGAATCATTATTGGGTAACGCTTACACAATGGTATAATGACCATTGGATGTATTTAAACAACAATCTGCAGCTGAGTACCATTGATGATTGGTTATATTATGAACCTATGGTTCATCCTGCTATGCATCTGGCAAAGGAACCAAAGAACATCCTGATCCTGGGGGGAGAGACCGGTTGTGCCCTCAGAGAAGTTTTAAAGTATGATTTTGTTGAATCCGTGACGCTGATAGAAATTGATTCTGAATTAAGAAGATTAGCTTCGGATAATCTAATCTTACAAGAGATGAATCAAAGATCTTTTCAGGATGGAAGAGTAAATGTAATTTCAAGAGACCCGATTGGTTTTTTGGAGAAAGATTCAAGTGTATATGATGTAGTGATTATTGATGCACCGGATCCGGCGAATATTCAAATGAATGTCTTTTATAGCCTGGAGCTTTATCAACTTATCCTGGCCAGACTAAATGATTCCGGGGTTTTGGTGACACAGGCAGGCAGTCCATATTTTGCTACAAAAGCTTTCAGGGTTATAGAGAAAACAATGGCAGCAGCTGGTTTTTCCACAGAAGCGATGCATAACCAAGTGCTATCTTTAGGGGAATGGGGATGGATCATCGGATCACCCTCATTGAATGAAGAACAGTTAGAAATTCAATTGAAACGATTACATTTTGATAAAATTGAGACCAAATGGATCAATAATGAATCCATGCAGTTGCTGACTTCTTTTGGAAAAGATTTAATACCAGTGGATTCAATAAGTGTAAACTCACTATCTGATCCAATTTTACACCATCTTTATGTAAAAGGAAATTGGCCTGATTGAAAAAATATGTACAGACGAACCTTTTTGAGACTGTCATCCATTTCACTCCTGACTTCATTCTTAAATGCCTGTCAAAGAGAAGAAAATGATATTGCTTTCGATATTGAGGTTCATTCGGACATGGAGACCGGACATATTTTGCTAAAGGCTCAAAATTATGTTCGCGAAGAAATTCTGGAAAAAGATATTTTGATCGTAGGTGCCGGTTTAGCAGGACTTTCTGCGGCACATCAGCTGCGAAACAGAGATATTGTAGTTTGTGAGCTGGGAGATTCAATTGGAGGAAGTTCGTCCAGTAATAGTCATTTGGGAATTTCCTTTGCAGAGGGTGCACATTATGATATGGCCTATCCAAGATACTTTGGAAAAGAGGTGCTGGAATTCCTGGAAGAGCTCAATATCATTGAGTTTAACCATTTTAGCAATCTTTGGGAATTTATAGATAAGCACTTTACCATTCGTAAAAATTTTCAAAACAGGTTTTTCAATCAGGGAAAGTATACCAAGGAGATCTTTGGTCAGGACGACCTGACCAGCTCATTTTTTGAAATGTTACGACCTTTTCAAAATAAAATGACCCTCCCGACCAGGTTACTTGACAAAGAATTGCATAACCTAAATGACCGTTCATTTGGTGATTTCCTGAAAGAACATTTAAAGATAACAAATGAATTTTTGAGATCGGTAGATTACAATATGCTCGATGATTATGGAGGTACATCTAATGATGTTTCTGCCTTAGCAGGTATTCATTATTATAAATGCAGACCATATCACGATCAGTATGTAGAACTCTTTTCCCCACCACAAGGGAATGCCTATTTTACTGAAAAAATGGAGAAAGGCATACCAAGACCCTCCTTATTAACCAATCATTTGGTTTATAAAATAGAAAAAGCAGGTAACAGATTTCAAGTCGATGTGATCGATGTGAAGAAAAAGAAGATAAAGCAATTTCAGGTAAACTATGTGATCTATGCCGGTCAGAAGCATGCCTTGAAATATATCATGCCGGAGGATGGACACTTGTTTGAAGAAAATGTTTATGCGCCCTGGATTGTCATGAATTTCATTTTAAGGAACGAGGTAGATCAGACAGGCTTTTGGCAGAATGAGATCTTTTCGGAAAATAATAATTTCCTCGGCTTTGTAGATTCTAATACACAACATGCCGAATCGGACCAATACAGGATCTTAACGGCATATTTTTGTTTTACACCAAATCAAAGAAAGGAATTAATAGAAATCAGCAATGCACCCCACGCTTTAGTAAATAAAACTGTTCAACAGATAGAGAAATATTTCAAAAGACCTATTGCCAAACATATCGAGAAAGTATATATGAAAGTGATGGGACATGCCATGCCGGTTCCGGTTCCGGGATTTTTGTTTAAAGATCAAAATGAGAAAAGAACCTATCAGAATCTTATATATGCCGGTGTAGACAATGGACGTTTACCCTTACTTTTTGAAGCCATAGATTCAGGAATTGAGGCTTCTAAAATTATATCCCGAAGATCAATTTAATTCTATTTCTAAATCACAGAATAATTTTTTTTATGTTTTCAGGCAGTTGAAATATTTGGCATTTTGGAGCGTATTTAAATACCAAAAGCATGGCTTAACAAAGTCTTAATTTTAAAAAGTTGTAAAAAATTGATATTTTGCAGTATTATTTCATGCTCAACCAAAACGAAAAATTCAAACCAACTGAAATGAAAAAGCTAATTCTAATACTTTTTTTGTCCTCTTTTTGTATACATTTTGGCCTGGCTCAGGAAACAGAAAATGATTCTATAGCGAATGCAGGAAACTATTTGGATGAAATCGTAGCAAGCAGACCCACCAGCGTTGCCTCCGAAGCTTTTCAAAAAGGTGATGTGCTATTTAGTGCTAATTTTGGGCTAACGCATGGTAAGAATGAAATGCAGGTCAATGGCGCTACCACCGCAGAAGTAAGATCTTTTGATGTATGGGGAACCGGGCAAATTGGTTTTTTTGCTGTTGATAAAGTCGCAATTGGTTTGAGCATTGACTCTGATATTAATTATACCGACGCGGCCAGTATTGAAACAACGGAGGTAGGGCTATTCGGAGCACCATTTCTGAGGTGGCATTTTTTGCATAAGCTTTACTTTCAAGCGAAAGGAGGATATGGGATTCAAAATACAAAAGTGCAGGATGGGGAGAATATAGTGAAAACCAGTTTTAATGGTGTGTATGGAGCCGCTAATTTTGGATACAACTTCTTCATTACGCAACATGAAGACGTTGCCATTGACGTTGGGGCAGGATACACCTATAAACAACTTGTTGACGCAGATAACACAAACAACAAAATAATAGAAGGTAAATTCAAATACAGTGTTGGTATAACATTCTATTTTTGGTAAAACATTGTTGATCAGAAGTTTCGTGAATTTTTAGAAAAGCTTCTGATCTTTTTTATATTTGTTTTAACCTCGCTAGAGATTAAGACTTTTTTAACCAGCTAACTATAAATCCTATGGAAAGAATTCTACTGGGATGCTTCATAACGATATGTTGCATTTCTACCACCAGCGCTCAACAACTAATTATTTCACAGTATTATGAAGGAGAAGGAAATGATAAATGGATCGAGATAACAAATCTTGGTGCCTCCGTGATAGATTTCACCAATACCGAACTTTATTTATGCTTGTTTTCCAATACTTCTGCTGACAACCCCTTAGGTATTGAACCATCTTTTGATCAGCAAATAGCAGGTGCTATATCTCCCGGATCTTCTTTGATCTACAGAAAATCAAATGCTTTGCTGCCTGATTATGCTTTAGCAGATGGGATAGCATCGGTTATCTGCAATTTCGATGGAGATGATTTGATCATTATTTCCACAACCAAGGATGAGACAGCCTGGGAAAATAGAATTGATGTCATTGGAAATGGTACAGACTGGGGCTCAGGCCGATCATTGATACGCAAACCTTCGGAAACAACAGGAAAAATTGATTTTGATATGAACGATTGGAATGTTATCACAGATCTTAGTTTAATAAACAATGCACTGCCGGCAGTAACGGAAAGATTAGGCTATCATTTATTTAATTGCAACGGAACCACCACTCAGGCAAGTGTTATTTCAGTTCAAAGTGTATTGGATATTACAGCGACAATCACCTGGATCAATGGTGACGGTTCTGCCAGGTTAGTGCTAATGAAAGAAGGAGCCGCTATCACAGAGATACCTCAAAATGGTGTTTCTTATGCCGGTAATTCAAATTTTGGTTCAGGAGATGCTATCGGAGGTGCTTATGTCGTGCATGCCGGCTTTGAAAATTCAGTGGATGTATCAGGATTATCTGCCAATACAACCTATCATGTGCGTGTTTTTGAATTTGATTGTGTTCCTCCCGATTATCTTTTAAGCAATGTGAATACACTCTCATTTACAACGACGGATCCAATTCCATTGATAACGACTGATCTGAATGAAAATAGTTTGGATTTTGGCATAGTAAAACCAGGTAATACTAGCACTACCCAAACATTTCTAATAAGTGGGAATAACCTTTTGGAGGACGTAGCATTAACAGTTGACCCTCCTTTTGAAATTTCTATAGATCAATCCTCCTGGAGCCAGGTGGCAGCAATACCAGTAGCACAAGCCACAGATTATCCGGTTTATGTTAGATTTGCTCCAACAGGTGCTGATGGTTCCAGTATCGATCTACTAACATTAAGCAGTTCCGGTGCTGCAACCATTGACATTCAAATGATTGGAACAGCACTTCCCAATGCCTGGATCAATGAATTTCATTATGATAATATTGGCGGAGATACCGATGAGTTTATTGAGATAGTTTTGCAAAATGCTTCGGATTATGATTTAGAAAAGTTGCATGTGCGACTTTATAATGGTTCCAATGGTGAGGTGTACGATTCAAAAGATCTTTCTCAATATATCGTCGGAGAGAACATCAATGCATTTACATTATATTATTTTGATTATGGATCAGATGCCTTACAAAATGGGACGGAAGGCATTTCTATTGATTTTGAGGATATGTTAATCCAATTCATAAGTTATGAAGGACAAGTGACAGGAAGTGGTGGTCCGGCCAGTGGGCAGGATTCTGAGGACATTGGAGTTTCTCAGGACGGTATGGATCCTCCAGGAATTTCATTGCAATTAGTTCCTAAGACAGGAGTCACTTCAGGCAATAAATATGAAGATTTTCAATGGGAGAAGGGAGCAGCGTCAAAAGGTTTGTTAAACAACAATCAGGGACTTCCGGTTGAACTCATTTCGTTTAAGGGTTATCATATGAAAACCAAAGCATTGCTGGAATGGGAAACAGCTTCTGAAACTTCCAACAAAGGATTTGAAATAGAAAAGTCAACCGATGCCAAGTCTTTTAAGACCATTGGGTTTAGGGAAGGACATGGAACAACTTCTCAAGTACATCGCTATCACTTTGAGGACGAAAACTTTCTTCAACCGGCCTATTACAGATTGAAACAGATAGATGTGGACGATTCTTTTGATTTCAGCAATGTTATTTTCATAAATAAATCATTTACACATACGGACCACTTTCATATTTTTCCAAATCCAGTAAAGAATGAGGTTTCTATCAGGTTCAACGATGACAATTCTGTAGATAAATCACTGTCTATGTATATTTATTCTTTCACTGGGCAAAGGATTTTTGAATTCAATGGAAATGTCCAACTGGTCAATCAAAAGCTCAACGATGCACTATCAGAAATTCCAAGAGGAACTTATATTGTTAAGTTTACGCATGAGAGATCAATTGAACTGAAAATGTTGATTAAGGATTAGTATTGAGTAATTGGTGATGAGTCAAGAGGAATGAATTTTTCAAAATTAAAAACTCAAAATTCATCATTATTAATTACTTATATAAATCTAAAATTCTGTCAGCAAATTAGAATTACATAAAGTATTTGAAAAGGAAAGAGGCTTTGGTTCTTGAGCCAAAGCTATTCTACCTTCTTGAAATGAAAATCGATGGCCTTCCCACTACCTGAAATTTGAGCGTGAAGTTGACCTTTTTCTTTTAATTGGTAGGTAATCTTTTTTGGGAAATCATGTTCGGGATTTTCAAATTCAAAAACACCGTTGTTAGAGGAGGTAAGTTTAAACAAAACTGGTCCGGCATTGTGCGCAACGTTTGCCGAATAAAAAACCTCATCGTTCTCAACAAGAATTGCTAGCTTTTCAACAAAAACAGTGTCCCTGTTTTTCAAAGTGTATCCTATTCCTGAAAATTTTGTGCTGGATGTTTTCTTCCAAATCTCATAAGATTTTCTCGCTCCCATATCATTAAGCCATGTCCCAAGCAACCAGGAAAGGTCCTCAATCTTGGCATCATTTGATTGTGCACAAGCGCTTATTGAAAAGCAACTAAAGCATATGATAATAACTAAAAAAGTGAATGGTAAACGCATAATGATGATTTAATTTAATCTGAATTTAGTACAACAGTTTTTGGTATCTAAGAATATGCTTCAATACTAAGACAAATAATGTTTATAAAATTGTACAAATCCGACGTGCCTCAATTATAATAATCACATCAGAAATTCTGAGACAACGATGGTGATTGAATTCAACGTATAAATAGAAATATAAGTGGAATTGTGTTTAGGCGTTAAAGTGATTAAGCTAAAATGTAGAACCAGGATGCCTCAATGATTCCAAAAGAAATCATTCATAAGATTGGTCTCCTTATAATAAGCTTTCGGACTTAAACCGGTTATTTGTTTGAATTCCCTGATGAAATGCGCCTGATCATAATAGCCACACTCGATGGCGAGGTCTGTGAATTTTTGGAATCGTCCGGTTTCGGTGAGATTAAAGAAGTTTTTGAGTTTAACAAGATTTGAAAAAGCTTTTGGACTAATACCTATCAATTGATTAAACTTCCTTTCCATTTGTCTAACCGAACTTCCATACTTCTTTGCAACATCAGTTATAGGTATACATCCATCTTGTTCTACAATGAGGTTTACAGCAGCATTAATCAAAGGTTCTTCTGAAAAATTCTGATGGAGCATTTGCAACAAAAAAGATTGAAAGTGCATTACTTTGCCGTGGTGATCTTTGGTTTCATAGATTTTATTTTCCAGCATGGAGATATCACAAATGTTATCAGCTTCGATTACATGCCCCTGAAATTCATTCATTGGAATTTTAAAAAACGGATAAGCACCATTGGGGTGAAAACGAGCACCAACCATGCCCATAATACCTGTGGGTCTTAGCAGTAAGAATTTTTTGAGCTGGCCTGCCAGAAGAGACTTGGATTGGTCTTTCCATTGCGTTTGATCGTATTGTTGGAACCTGTCTCCATAATGAATGATAAGCTCCATACATCCATCCGGAATGACTCTTTCTATGGAATGCTTTTCTTGTATTCCAGTGAGGTCTTCCAGTATCCAAAAGAATTTTATAAAAGGTTTAAGTTCCTCACAGGGTGAAAATATATTGTAGTACATTATTTTACTTGCACTTAAAAAGGCCCATGGTTCATTCAAGCAATCAGTAAAAAGTATTAAGTTATGTTTAATGATGAATGTTGAGTTTTGAATGAATTAACTCAACATTCATCATTCACCTTGAGAAATACTTATCACTAAATGCATTGCAACAGGTTTTCCATGAGGTGTCTACTTAAAAATAAACATTTTACCCATCTTATTCAATCAGAAAAAGAGCCAGCGTAAAATACACCGGCTCCTAAATTTGTTTGGAAGAACCAACAAGTGGTCTATTTTAAATATTTATTCAGATAGTCCACATATTGTTGATATAGCAGGACATAACTTTTTCCATTATAGGCAACGCCATGAGCTCCAGGGGGATAAATCCGAAGATCCACATCTTTACCATTATCAATAAGTGCTTTGACCAACTGCATAGTATTCTGCATATGGACATTTTCATCCATTGCCGAATGAGCAATAAACATTTTCCCTTCTAAGTTGCCAGCATGGGTTGTAGGTGCACTCTTCTTATAGTTTTCTTCATTCTCGTCCTTCAACCCCATGTATCGCTCAGTATAGATCGTGTCATACAATCGCCAGTCAGTAACCGGGGCACCAACCAGGGCCACTTTGAAAATGCCGGGATGATACAATGTGGTGAAACTTGACATATAGCCTCCATAACTATGCCCTCTAATGGCCATATTATCTCCATCTACCCAGGGTAATGAGGCCAAATATTTAGCAGTTTCAACAAAATCATGGCTTTCCCACTTGCCAAGATCTTCGTATACAACCTTCTCAAACACACTACCATAACCGCCGCTTCCACGATTATTTACACTGGCGATAACATAACCTTCCTGAGCCAGGTACTGCTCCCAGGTGTTTGTTGCAAATTCATTATAAACAGATTGTGCTCCTGGTCCTCCGTAAATGTTTAACACCAAAGGATAAGACTTACCGGGATCGAAATCTATAGGTTTGATGACATATCCATCTAATTCCTGACCATCGGAGGTTTTAAAATGAATAAGCTCTTTAGGGGCATAAGCATGCTCGTTGATGTATTGAGAAACCTCATCATTGGCCTCAAATTTTTCCAGCATTTTTCCCCTGGTCGTCCAGAGTTCTACCTGGGTTGGTGTATCAACATTGGAATATCGATCTATATAATATTTGCCATTGGGTGAAAAATTAATTCTGTGCCGGCCATCTGTTTGGGTAATTCTCTTTTTATTGTTACCATCAAAACCTATAGTATATAAATGACGCTCTGTCGGAGATTTTTCAGTTGAAGAATAATAAATGGTTTTTCGCTTTACGTCTACACTGTGTACAATAACTACTTCCCATTCACCTCGGGTAACCTGGCTCAGTTGCTTGCCAGTATAATCATATCGATACATATGACTCCAGCCATTCCTGTCAGAAACCCAAAAGAATTCTTTGAGATCTTTTGGAAAGAAAAATAGGTGATTGATCCCAGCAAAGAAATCAAATATATCAATCCATTTATCGGACCTCTCTTCCATGATCTTTTTGCCTTTTCCAGTTTTCGTATCATGGAACGTAAGTGTCAGATGTGTCTGTTTACGATTGAGATGTATAATAGCCAGCTGATCTTCCTCTGCTGTCCAATAAATTCTTGGAATGTAACCATCATTCAAGTCTACATCCATCCATTTTTTAGTGTTTTTAGTAATATCGATAACACCTATTTTAACGGTGGGGTTAGTATCGCCGACTTTTGGATATCTTACTTTTACATATTCGGCATGTTGTCCGGAATAATCCGTCATTTGGAAAATTGGAACCTCTCTTTCATCAACCTGCCAGAAGGCGATATTTTTGCTATCGTGTGACCAGGACCAGGCTTGTGCCAAACCAAATTCTTCTTCATAAACCCATCCAAATCTTCCGTTGTAGAAGTTGTCCTTGGCATCGTTGGTAAGCTGTGTTTCCTTTTGCGTGGCAAAATCAAAAACAAAAAGATTGCCACCTCTTTCATAACCGATCATTTTGCCATTGGGAGAAAGTTCAGCAGTCTGAGCATCTTTGGCTACAAGCTTTAGGGTTTTATCAGAGATGGAGTAAAAATAAAAATCCGAAATTCCTGACCTTCTCCATACAGGTCTGAAATTACTTTGGAAAAGAATATATTTTGAATCATCCGACCATTGGAATGAAGCGTATTGAAACTTCTGATCAGTACCGGGAAATTTCAATCCGTCCCCATCAAAAATCAAGTCGTCTTTACCATTTTTAGGGGTGAAAGAACGAATTTCCTGATTGCCACTCTGAGCATTGTTCTTAACATATGAAAATTGTTCACCTTCGTTGATCCAATTGACATTTCGAGGACCGGTTCTCCCATTTAGTTTACCCGATGAAAAAAGTGCCTCCTGTAGGTTTTGATATTTTTGTTTCTGGGCTGGGATGTCGAAGACCACTAAGAAAAATGCTGATAAAAAGAAAATCAGAAGCAATCTTCTGTTTGGATGAATGTGTTTGTTCATTTTAAAGTTGTTTTTATTGACAAGGGGATAATTATCTAACCGCTAAATATACATTAATGGTGTGATTTCATTAAAATTGTTAATGTTGGCGGTGAATTTTCTTATATGGGTGGTTGTTTGAGCAAATAGTGATAGTGAATTAGCCGTGATGACTTAATATTCTAGGAAAGTCATACGTTGAGTTTTAAGTTTAAGGAACTGATTATTTAAATAATCAATCAATGCTGTTAAGTTGAGCTTTCAGGTATCAGGTCTTTGGTATCAGCAAAGTTTTTGAAAAAACTAAAACCCAAATGCTCGGACCTGAAAGCTAATTATTATATTCTAACCAAATGGCTTAATGCATTAATTCAATGAATATATGAGGAAAAAAAGTCTTCTATTTTTTGTGCTACTAGTACTTTTTCAACCAGTTGTGCTGAAAATATATGCGCAAGTATTAGAAAATAATCCACCATCCGTGCGTTGGCAGTACATTGAAACAGACCATTTTAATATATTGTTTCAAGCAGGCTCGGAGGTACTTGGGCAGCGAATGGCTAATACCATGGAGCATTTGTACAGGCCTGTTTCCAAATCCCTTCAAAAGGAGGTCAGAAAAATTAGTATTATACTCCAGAACAATCAGGCAATTTCCAATGGCTTTGTGACATTAGCGCCCAGAAGATCAGAGTTTTATATTAACCCGCCCCAAGATTACAATTTTTTAGGGACTAATGAATGGATCAATTTACTGGCTGTTCATGAGTTTAGACATGTGGTGCAGTTTGAAAAAAGTCTAACAGGATTTAACAAATTTTTGTACTATTTATTTGGACAGAATACACAGGGAGTCTGGGCTGGTTTTGCCGTACCGGATTGGTTTTGGGAAGGTGATGCTGTAGGACTTGAAACGGCGCTTACTACGAGTGGAAGGGGTAGAATACCTGATTTCTACAGGGTTTACAGAACAAACCTGTTAGAGCGGGGGCCTTTCAGTTATAACAAGCAACACCTGCGTTCATTTAAACATTTTGTTCCGGATCATTATCGACTGGGATATTTTATGACTACCCATGTGAGAAAACATCACGGATCCGAAAGTTGGTCGAATATTACCGATCGTGCCTGGGGCCTGCCTTTTCTACCATTCACATTTTCTACCGCCATGAAAAAGGAGACCGGAAAGGGATTGGTTGATACATATGATGATATGATGAAAGAGCAGAGAGGGAAATGGGAAGCACAAATTGATGAATTAGAAATAACGGAAGCTAATCCTATAAACAAACGTAAAGGAGATATTTATACCAATTATCTCTATCCTCAGGTGTTGGCTAATGGTAAAATAGTGGCTTTGAAGTCGGGATTAGGGGATATACGACAATTTATAAGCCTTGATCAGGAAGGTAATGAAAAAACGGAATTCATTCCCGGGATCATGAACCCCTCATCTATGTTATCCCTTGAGAATAATAAGATCGTTTGGAATGAATTTGAATTCGATCCAAGGTGGAGAAATAGAACATATAGTGTTATTAAAACCTATGATTTTAATACCGGAGAAAATAGGACTATTACAAAAAGATCTAAGTATGCCGGCGCTGCCTTATCGAAGGACGGGACTAAAATAGCCTCAATTCATACAAGTGAAAAGGGAGAAAATACATTGGTGGTGTTGGATGCGCATTCCGGAGAAACATTGAAAAGCTTCCAACATGAGGAAAATGCTTTATATCTCATGCCAAGATGGATGGATGATGGAAAAACGATTATAGTACTTAGAACCACCAGGGAAGGAAAGGCATTGATTGGATTGAATACGGAAACTGGTGAAGAAAAAGAGTTTTTTGCACCTGGCAATGAAAATATAGGGCATCCGGTACCTCATGATTCTTATATATTCTACAATTCACCATACAATGGTATTGATAATATTTATGTACTCGATACACGGAATGATCAACGTTACCAGGTCACATCAAGAAAATATGGTGCCTATAACCCGGTAATTTCTTCGGATGGCAGGTATATCATTTTTAATGACTTCGTGAAGGATGGTATGAATGTGGTAAGCATGCCATTGGATACGACTCTCTGGAAGCCCCTGGAAGAAGTGAAAGACATTAACACGCATGATTACCAAATCGTTGTAGAGCAAGAAGGAAATGCAGAAATTTTGAATAACATTCCCACACATCAATATCAGATCAAGGATTATCCCGTTGCCAAAGGTTTATTTAATATTCATAGTTGGGGATTGAATGCTTCTACCTCCTTGCGGGAATTAACTGCTGGTATAGCTGCGAGGGATGTTTTAAGCAACTTTTCCACCTTTATTGGATATACCTATGATGCCAATGAGAAAAGTGGGTTTGCCAGAGCAAGATTTAGTTATCAAAGATGGTTCCCTATTATCGATTTGGAAGTGAATTTTGGCAATAGATCCACCAGTGAAAACCTTAGAGACATGCAAGGCCAGGTGCAAAGAGTGAAATTTCAATGGCAGGAGAAAGAAATTAATGTTGGTTTAAGGGTGCCATTGATACTGACCAAATCAAAGTATTTCACCAATCTTTCTTTGAGTTCGTCTATCGGCATCACGGAGGTGACAGATTTCAATCAAACAGTTAGATTGTTTGATCAGCAATCTAATGGTATTTTAAGATCACTTACACATAATATCACCTTTAGCCGGACATTAAAAACCTCGAAACGAGACCTTAACGGGAAATTTGGGCAGGAGCTCTTTTTGAATTATAACCATACACCCATAGGAGGGGATTTTACAGGACAATATCTGGCAACACAAGGAGAATTATTTCTTCCAGGCTTGTTTAAACATCATTCTGTTAACCTCAGAGGAGGCTACCAATATCAGGAAATTAACTTTGTTAGAAATGACCAGGGAGTCACATTATCAGATAGGAATTATGGTTTCCCTAGTTATTTTTTCTTTCCAAGGGGATACAGCTCAACGATTTTCGAACATTTCTATCACTTCAATGCTAACTATGCACTTCCACTGATCTATCCGGATCTTAGTTTGGGACCTGTCTTGAATATTCAAAGAATTAAAGCGAATCTTTTTTATGATTTTGGAAAAGGGGAGATATTGGATGCTTCTCAGAATTTTAGTTCAGTGGGAATTGAGCTTAAAACAGATTTCAACTTAATGAGGTTTAACCAATTATTGGAAATTGGTGTTCGCTTTTCATACCTTACTGAAACCAACGCCAGCTCCTATGAGCTTTTGATAGGAAATATAGGCTTTTGATACAGCAGGGAACTGTAAAAAAAAAGCGGTTCAGGGTAGGCTCAAATTGGTATGTCTTTTATTTGAAATAGAATTTTTTCAAACTATTTTTGAGCATTAGTTATTACAAAAAATTAATATGGCAGAAGTTATTAGAATGCCCAAGATGAGCGACACCATGGAAGAAGGTGTTATTGCTAGCTGGAATGTAAAAGTGGGCGATGAAGTGAAATCCGGTGATATACTGGCTGAAGTGGAAACGGATAAAGCTACTATGGAACTGGAATCTTACGAAGATGGGACTTTATTGTATATAGGTATACAGGAAAAGGAGTCAGTACCAGTTGATGGTGTTATCGCAATCATTGGGAATAAAGGAGAGAATATTGACGATCTGCTAAAAGATATTGACTCAGGAACTGCTGTTGAACAAAGTGAACCTGAAGCTACATCTGTGGCTGCTGAAACACCTCAAGAAAATATTGATGTTTCTGGCATTAAGGCCACTGTGATTACCATGCCCAAGATGAGTGATACCATGACGGAAGGAACTATCGCTGCATGGCATAAAAAAGTAGGTGACCAGGTGAGCTCGGGAGATATTATGGCAGAGGTTGAAACAGACAAAGCTACGATGGAGCTTGAATCTTACGAGGACGGTGAGTTATTGTATGTTGGCGTTAAGGAAGGTGATGCTGTGGCTGTTGATGCTGTGATCGCCATTGTTGGGGAGAAGGGAGCTGATTATGAGACATTGCTAAAAGCTCATCAAAGTAGCCAAACAAAGGGGAGTGCTGAAACACCCAAAGCCGTGGAAACAACTTCTGCAACAACGCAGGAAACGACTACAACCGAATCGACTCATTCAGCCTCTCAGGTTGAAACTACATCCTCTTCTTCCAATGGCAGAATAAAAGCATCCCCCTTAGCGAAAATGATGGCCAAGGAAAGAGGGTATGATCTTGCCCAAATAAAAGGTACTGGAGATAATGGAAGGATTATCAAGAGAGATGTGGAAACATTTGTGCCATCGGCAGCACCCGTTCAGGCAGGTTCCGAAGAGGCTCCGGCCATTGCGCTTCCAACAGTAGTCGGACAAGAGAGCTTTGAAGAGATTAGCATTTCTCAAATGAGAAAAACCATTGCCAAGAGACTGTCAGAAAGCAAGTTTACGGCACCGCATTTTTACTTAACCATGGAAATCAACATGGATAAGGCAATGGAGGCACGAAAGAGTTTGAATGAGATATCGCCAGTTAAAATTTCATTCAACGATATCATAATCAAGGCAGCTGCAGCGGCGTTAAGAAAACATCCGGATGTGAATGTTTCCTGGTTAGGAGATAAACTTCGGAAAAACCATCATATCCACATTGGTGTAGCAGTGGCTGTACCGGAGGGTCTTTTGGTACCTGTTGTACGCTTTGCTGATAATAAATCCATTTCTCACATATCTGCAGAAGTAAAAGATCTGGCCAAAAAAGCTGTAGACAAAAAACTTCAACCCAGCGATTGGGAAGGCAATACCTTTACTATTTCCAATTTGGGTATGTTCGGCATTGAAGAGTTTACAGCGATCATCAATCCGCCGGATGCCTGTATCCTGGCTGTTGGAGGTATTAAACAGACGGCAGTGGTTAGAGATGGGCAACTTGTTCCCGGCAATGTTATGAAGGTTACCATGTCCTGTGATCACAGAGCCGTTGATGGAGCAGTGGGTGCAGCCTTCTTAAAAACATTTAAGGAACTGTTGGAAGATCCTATCAGAATACTAGTGTAAATAGCTTTTAGGTTTCAGGTATCAGCTATAAAATGGGTGGTAAATATTTTTCCATTCATTGATATTTCTTGCTGAAACCTGACATCCAAAACCTGTGACCTCCAAACCCTGCCGCATTGGCAGGTTATCTGCTCATTTTCAATACTCGCACTAAATTTGATCAGAGGAATCAGGTATTATTTTTATTATTTAATATTGTATTATGAGCAAAGTGAGATCAACAACTGTTATTGCAGTTCAACATAACGGACAAGTAGCCATTGGTGCCGATGGACAGGCTACCATGGGAAATACCGTAGCAAAGAGTAATGTCCGTAAAATAAGAAAACTACAGGATGGCAACATTATAACCGGGTTTGCCGGATCAACCGCCGATGCCTTTACCTTGCTGGAAAGATTTGATGAGAAGCTTGGAGCCTACGGTGGTAATATGAAGAGAGCGGCTATCGAATTGGCCAAAGACTGGAGAATGGATCGTTACCTGAGACGATTGGAAGCCATGCTTATCATTGCTAACAAGGAAGAAATACTCATTCTGTCAGGAACCGGAGACGTATTGGAACCAGATAATCAAATCGCTTCTATTGGTTCAGGAAGTATGTATGCGCAAGCGGCTGCTACTGCACTCAAGAAGCATAGTGCTGATCTTACCGCTGAAGATATTGTTCGGGAGAGCTTAACCATTGCTGCCGACATTTGTATTTATACAAATCACAATCTGGTGATTGAGAAGATCTCTTAGTCACGGAATATATATTGCCTTGAATACATAGCATTGAAATCGGTTTTTCATAACAAAAATTCGTTTGTCCTCTCTGTTTAGGCCAGTAAAGAATTTGACTAGCTGTTTACCAAATAAGGTATTCTGGAGATCAGTTTTCATAGGGATCGGGTTTTGTTCGTGGTTGAAGCTTCCTTGCTTAAGTTAATTCAAAACTCTACCCATATCAATACTTTAAAATAGTGATATTGATATATATAACTATCTGTTTTTAAGATATTTGTAGTGATTTTTAGTTACCTAGCTTAAGTGCTTATGAGATGGTATTACTTTTGGAAGTTGATTGTCGGTTATGACGATTTTCTTATTCCCACCATATCAATCAAGCTTTTTCCTTTATTTTAGGATACATTGTTTCTATCCCTTTTTGCTAATCATCTATTTCAGCAACATATTTATGACTAAACTGTGTGCAATTGCCATAATCTCCATGGACCGTTTTCTCATAGATGATTCTGAAAGGTTCGCCGTTGTTGAAATATTGATGTGTAACGTTTGAATGTCCAAATACATCACCTCCTTCAGTTAATTCATATATTTTTCTCCCGGATAAGTCAAAAAAAGAAGTTGATGTCGAAGAGCCATGATCGCCCCCATGAAACTCCACGTGTTTCACCAATATTCCTGATGAATTTTTAAATTCAACCGTATGAGAATAATAATACTCGTCTGGAACATTGTTGACTTGAGTAGTATCAGGTACAAGGTTAAGCGCCATCAATTTTTTTACCTTCGAATCAATTTGTCCAACCCAATTTTTGTAATCCGGATGTAAGTTCTCGAGCCTATGATTTCTTAGTATGGTCAACAGATCAGTCGATTTAGCAATTAATTTCAACTGCCTTTCGCAATAGTTTTTATTTTCCTCCTTTACTTCCCTTTTATCCCGATCAAGCCACCGAATTAACAGGTTGTCCTTGGCAAAATAGTATCTGTTTTCAATTTTCTGATCATCGCTGCCCTGAACTGTATAGATGAAATAGGCATAATCACGGATAAAATCTTCATCGAAATAATATTCACATTTGAAAGAATCAGTTTTATAACTCACTTTTCTTAAATGATTTTCTTCGAAATAATAATTATACTTCCCTATTTTGGACTTAACCAAATTAACATCATCATTGATAAGATGATAATACCTTTTCCGTATTTCCTGGATGTGATTTTCGACATTGCTTTGAGAGAAAACATTGAAATTGAATAAAAGCAGTAATAAGCTACATACCTGTTTCATGCTGCATTTCAATTATGGTTAACATATTGATTTTGGTATTACCATTAGTTCTATTCTGAAAAAGTGATCAACAAAATGCGATTGTTGTTGATTTCATTAATTACATAATACTAGGATAAATCCAATAAATCAGAACATAGCCATTTCCAGAAGGTGGTGAGCATGGGGTTCATAGATAATTGATATTCTGTTCTCCTAACTCAATACCTTTTCATTTTCAACAAAATCAAAAATGTGTTCTATGGACATTCTATCATTCAATCCTTTGGCATAATGAATCTTCCTGATAATTAAATTTTCGTCTAGCAGGAACTCTGCGGGTATTGTATTGATAGATTCTCCATCAGCCATGAGATGCATAGGTAAACCCTTGGTTTTAGCCTTTATAGCAGTTTGTATAAAGGAGGTCAAATGACTCATTGTGGATTTAAGTGCGGAATTTTCTATACCATAGGTTTGGTACCAAATCTTTTCAGGATCAGAGATGAGCGGTATGGGAGAAATCTCTTTATGAAACAAGCTTGACAAAAGCACTTTTTCTTTTGATTCAAAGAAGAATATCATTTCCAAATTTTTAGCCTTGAACTCTTCATACATTTTCTGAAGAAAATGAACGCGTAAATTGCAGAACGGACACCCAGCATGCCTGAAAAAACCAATAAAAACCTTACGGCCTTTATAACTTTGCAGATTGATTGCCCTCCCGAAAATATCTATCAACTCAAAAACCGGAGCAGTTACATTAAGATCTAGTATAATTCTATTTGATGTGGAGCCCGATGTCATTTGCTTTTTTTAACCAAAATAATTTGTCTTTGGTTAAAGGAAAATGAAATAGTGGCAAATGCATTACATCCAAGAGCATCACTATGTTTATCCACCAAAAAACCACATACAACTGCCATCATCAGGAATCTGTTTATGGCATCATGTTAAGCAAGGTCTACAAATCAGATAGAAAATATTTAAGAGACTCCCAGAACGATTCATGCCCCTTTACAGATGCCCACAATGTTTTAGAGCCATGAAACCCCTCTGCCTCTGGTTCGAACTGTGTTATATATTTAGTATTTGTAAACCGCATCACATTTTTCACATCCTCAACTTCTTTTTTGGCGCTGGTAACATAAGTAGGCTTGTCAATTGATTTTATCTCTTCTGCTAAATTTACTCCTTTCAGATATTCTCCGGGACTGAAGGTGATAACAGCCTTTATTTTTTCATTTTTAGTTGATATGAGTAAAGCTAAAGAAGCTGAATATGAACTACCCAGGATAATTATTGGCTTATTTTCATTTAGTTCAAATGCATAATCCACAGCAGCTTCAATATCTTGTTTGGCATCCAAATATCCTGTTGGAAGCTTTTCTAATTTAGCCTGAGCTGCGGTTTCATTGATCACGCCAAAAACTTTCATTCCGGAACGTTGATCAATTGCCAAACATGAAAAACCTAAACTGTTAAATTCTGGTGCCGTTTCCCTATATTCTCCTCTATTGCAATGTGATCTGTGGCATAGAAGTATAAATCCTTTTGATTTTTCAACAGGATAGAAATCCGCAGTGATCAATAATTCATCTTTTGATTTGAAATGAATCGTTTGAAAATTCTCTTTTACGTCCATAACTAGATTTCAAGCTTTTGTGCCTACAAAAATGTCTACCTCCGCATTTTTAGGATCTTGTGCATTTATTCCATAAACCTCAAAATCAGTAGCGTATGCCCTGTTAAGTTTTGACTTCCATATATTGATCCATGTGTCCCAGACAATTCCTAGCATTAAATTACCTTTAGCAGTGAATTTCTCATAATTCCCTTGCTCAATTGTAATACCTTTAAAACCATCCGGAACTTCCAGGTTGCTGACTCTGTAACCGACAATAGCAGTATAAGGTTTTGTATAATCATCGTCATATTCTGTATACACACAGTATACATCATTACTTGATTTGTTTGGTATTTTGTTTGCGATGTTTTCAGTTAAGAATTTGTTCCATAGCACTGGAATATCCTTAGCCGATTGTTCATTTTCATTGGTTGTTCTGATACCTATTCCTACGATATGGAAAGAATCTACTGCCTGCATTTTGACTATCTGTTTAAGTTTGAAATTGATTGATGCAAGCAAGGTAGTACCAGGCTGTGACAGCCCTATGTCAAGGGTTTGGAATTTTTTTTGGCCACCGACATAAAATAGTTCATAAGATCAAAGTTCCTATCTTTGAATGACTCCCTGATTCTTTCCAAGAACAGTATCCTATCAAGTCGAAACTCTCTATAATCACTTCTTAGACGGCACCAAGCAATTAAAATCCAGTTTTCCTGTGTTTGATATAGTGCCTGAGGTTCGATTATTCTTTGTGTAATTTCATCTCTACCCAAGGCGTGATACTTAATTTTGATTGGCTGCAGGTTCGTCATGGCTAATTGTACTTCGGAAAGGCAACTACTGGTAGTTTCTTTCTTAAAATTTTTCAGAATGGCTATCCGTTCTGATAATAAATTTGCCTTGTCCTTGCTGGAATACTTCAATACAGCTTTCACTTTAGCAATGGCATTTTTATGACTATCGATCAGCGAACCATCCTTGTTTCTGGAAATTAGTTTTTCTGCAGTTATCAATGCATAGGCCTCTTGCTCGGTAAACATGATAGGAGGAAGTGCGTACCCCTCGATCAATGAATATCCTTTTCCCTCCTCGGTATAAATTGGAACACCCGCCTGCTCAAGCGCTTTGATATCCCGATAGGCTGTCCTTTTGCTTACTTTGAATTTTTCAGCTATTTCGGTTGCCGTAATGATCCTTTTAGATTGAAGAAGCGTCAATATTGAGGTCAATCTGGGTAATCTCGATATTTCACTTTTTTCATCCATTACCTGTACCCAACGGTGGACATCCGATTAACATTTGAAATGATCAATTTGCTTTTTATTCCTGGAAACTGAAATTCGGGATTGGTGCAGATACGTCTATCAAAGCCCCATTCGGATCTTTCAAGAGCAGCCTCCTTTGCCCATAAAATGTGTCTTCAGGTGCTTGTTCAATATCAAAACCATTGGATTTAGCCAGATCAAAAACTTCATCTGCATTATCCACAACCAAGGTTACATAAAATCCTTGCGGTTGACTTTTACTATCATTCGGAACGATTTCGTTTTTTCTGTCAATGATCCCTAGTTCAAGTTGCTTGTCTTTAGATATCAGATGGATGAACCAATCGCTTTCATAATTAACATTGAAATCAAACAAATTGGTATAGAACATTTTGCTCTCCTCTAGTTTATCAGAGCAGATGTTAATCATTATTCTATTAATTTTTTGTGTCATTTATCTTTGATGGTCTTTTAAAATTTAGTTTCAATTTCTCTTGTTAAATATGTGCAAAAAAATCTTTATAAGGACTTTAATTTAATAAAGAAAAATTCAAAATCGTTTGATCAGAGTTTATAAGAATGATTGAGTTTTAGGTCATGTCATCTATGACATCATATAATGCTATAATCAAAAAGTAAATGAAATAATTTTGATGTCCGGGATATTCAATTAGCGAAGAATAGTCACAATGCCATTCTTTTCGACTCCCTCCTGATCGCTTAAATAGTAAAAATAAATACCTGTTTCTAAGCTGTCTCCATTCCAATCATTTTTGTAATTATTGTTTTTATAGACCTTTTTACCCCACCGATTGTATATTGACAGGTGCCACCGCTGATGCCGGATCCCTTTGATGATGAAATACTCATTGTATTCATCCTGATTAGGTGTAAAAACATTAGGGACAAAGATATCACAATCTTTGAAGGTCACATTTATGGTATCGCGGGCAACACAGACATTCTCAACTTCCACAGAAATTAAACCAGGTTCTGTAACAACATACAAAGAGTCCATCGATCCGTCTTGCCATCGATAATGAGCTTTTGGGTAGTAGGCCGAGAGTATTAAGCTTTCCTTGCCACATAGCACGGTATCTTCGCCAAGTGAAATCTCAAATGGTTCTGTTGTGAAAATTTCCACCGAATCTTTTTCTGTTAGACATCCATTTGTTACTTCAACAACATACAAACCAGCTGATCTTACCCATTGTGAAGCCTCCGTAGATCCATTACTCCATTTGTATGTTGCTCCCGGATTAAAAATATCCAGATATACCGAATCTCCGGAACAAATCACAATGGTTTCTTGCAGAGAAAGTGAAATTGGAATAGAAGGTAATATTTCAACTCTTTTTTCCAGCCTGTAAGCTTCTCCTTGTCTGTAAAATATAGCAGACACGTGATAAATACCCGTGTTAATAAAGTGGTGTGTTGGCTCTTTAATTTTGCTCAAGTTTTCTGTGCCCGAACCGGGATCATTAAAATCCCAAAAGGCTGAATCTATTTCATCTGAGAATGGCACAGAGAATTTTATGGATTCGCCCACGCAGGTATTGTCATATGAGAAATTTGGCTCAAAACCATCTGCATCTGAAAATGGTAATCCGACGCTTGTTCTATTTCCATTTAAAAACAGACCTTCAATCTCCATTCCACAATTTTCAGCATTGAGGTCAGGGTGGTTAATGACGCCAAGGTGTGTTCTATTGTGTCCATTGGAAAAATATATTTTTTTATTAATTGCGGTTTGCAAAGCTCCAAAAGCGGCTTCCTGACTGGCTAAGAGGGTGATAGATGACCTAATATCTTTCAGTTCGCTATGGCTTAGATCAAGTTGGTAAAGCCTGCCCGTCCAACTACTGACGTAAAGCTTTGAACCATCCGGTGAAAAGGCAAGGCCATAGAGAAACTCATTTCGAAATTCCAGGGTTTTAGGATTTGACAGTATTCCTGTAGCATTATCAAAGTCAAAAATTTCCAGCGCACTGAATGATGTAATGGCTATTTTTTCTCCATTTGGCGAAGCTTTCAAATACCCGATTGCAGGGCCTCTCGTTTGATCCGGATCATCAGAACCAATTATTATTCCGCTATGGCTCAGTACAGGGTCTGGTAGAATTCCATCAGATGTTAATAAGTGAGCGTAGAAAGTGTTGTTTAGCCAGCCGTGTGTAATGATCCAGGTATCGATGTTATTATTATGTTTAACAGGAACAATACGTTCAGTGCTTGGCCCGTATAAGAAATTATTTTTTTGAACCACTGCTCCTTTCCCTTCATTTAGTCTCATATCAACCAATGACCAAGTGATACCTTGAAGTTCCATCACATCATCAGGTGTGAATATATAATAGAGGTGATTGGACCAGGGCTGCCTAAGGATCAATGATTGGGACGTACTTTGATTTCCCATGAGCCCTTCACCATTTTCCATTACTTCATGATCTCGATTCCATACGGAAACACCATTAGAATAAAATAAAAGTGTACCTGTATCATCACATATTGAAGCACATGATTCCGGTGAACCAATACGACCGCCTTCAAGTACGGATGGAGGGTCATGATTAAAATCCAGTCCAATCCCATTACCAAAATACCAGACAGCCCTTTCCTTTTGAGCTACAGCAAGGTGGGCTATTTGGATAATCAAAGAGATGAAGATGAGCCTTTTTCTTACTCCGAACATATGACGTTAAGATGGATTTTAAAGAAAAAGCAAATTGACCTGATACAGGGATAGGGGTTTTGACTATTGTAAAGCTTCCTTTTTTCAAGACACATGAAATGACTAAATGGTAGCAGAACACTTTAATAAAATGGACGAAATCACCTTTTCACCCATTTATGTTCAAGAGTGAATCATACCTTTGATGAGTACTTCGAAAACCGATGCTATTGGTTTTGATTGACAATGCTTATCCGATCATCCTAAAAAGCTACTTGTTGTAATTAATACGGACTTCCAGCGGTTTTTTAATTCTGATCTTTAAAATCTGGACTAAATACCTACTTAAGTGCTAAGCGCTAGTATATTCGGATAGTTTAATTTTTTTTCATTGATATATTTCGAATAGACTTTTCCTGAATAAATAAAAGAACCCTGATTTATTAAAGATATGTGCTATGCCAAAAAAGAATGTGTTTGTTTTATTGCTTTTTTTACCAATAAGTCTGGTTGCCCAGAATTTTGAGGGAATTATTGAATATGAGGTCAAGCTTTTTTCTAAGGATCCGGATACAAGGTTGGCAGAACTCGACCGTTGGACGGGTAATAATCATCAGCTATATATCAAGGGAGATTATATAAAATATGTAAAAAAAAGAGGACTGGAGATTGTGGAAACGCAGGTTTTGTCACCTGAGGATGGTAGAATGTACCGGTGGTTTGAATTCGATCCTGAAGTAGTTTTTTGGAGTGATCCATATATTGAAAATAGCAAGATTGTCTATCACAATGTTGTAAGCAATAAAACTACTATTCTGGGAAAACAGTGTCACCTGATCCAGGCCAGAGCAACTAAGGCAAGCATTGAATTTTATTATACCGATGAACTTAAAATGAATACCTTTTGGTGTAGCACAAATGCACCATTCAGTTCTACCAATGATTTGATTACGCTGGCAGGAGATTTCGTGCCTTTAAAATATGTCATCGATCATGAAAAGTATCAGGTCATTATTGAAGCTAAGTCTATTAAGAATGTGAAATTGGATGATTTTCATTTTTCGTTGACAAGCTTACACCCTTTCATGGTTCCTGATGGAGATTTGCTGGATGCCATGCCCGAGCCCTTGGGTGGAATGAATAAGTTTTATGAGCAGGTTGGAAATGATGTGAGGTATCCAAAAAAAGCCGCCAAACATACCATTGGAGGACAAGTAATGGTTCAGTTCATTGTGTCGAAGGAAGGCAAGGTGTCCAGGACCCATGTGGTCAACGGGATCGGTTATGGTTGTGATAAGGAAGCTGAGCGGGTGATCAAAGAATCGAACCTGCAATGGAAGCCTGCATTGGTAGATGGAAAACCTGTTGATTTTGCCATGATAGTCCCAATAAAGTTTAAAGCACTTTAGAATCGTCAACCTTTTTGGAAAAGCCCCCGATTTAGTATAAAGTCATTAATAATCAGTGCTAATAACTTTATACTCTATACTAATTACTGAGGCTGAAGCTTTTTTAGAGGATGAATTATTCACTTGTCACAAAATTATCCTGTGCGACTCTATCAGCCGATCTTTCCGAAATTAGCTTTTTTAAAGAAAGTATATGCATTGTATAAGCAATAGGGACCAATATACCAGGTAACCATGAATAAGGAAATTCTGTTACAATTGTGTTGGCTGGTTCATTGTGAAATACCCTAAAAGGTGTTGGTGTTGACAGAACTGCCGTAATCACGATATTCATCAGGATCAGTAGACCGGCGATGTTCCAGATATAAAGCAATGTTTTTCCGGACCCTTCATTCTTTTTTATCATGAAATAAACTACAGGAGCTGTTAAGCCCACCAGGATATCGAAATTGGTTCCTTCAAAGGTTAACTGAATGGGTATGGTACCGTTTACGAAAAGACCCCAAAGTAAAATTTCAACCACTATTCTAAATGATTGAATAATGGTTAGCCAGCCATATGAGATTTGGTGAAGTAAATGATTCACCGGTTTGGAAAATACCGTGATGGTCACAATGAAAATAACCAGAGGAACTACCAGGATGATAAGAAATTTTGGGGGTAACTCATTGAAATCCCTAAAAAAACCTCTGAATGAGGCAATACTGATGAATGTCATCCAACTCACAATGACACCAACAAAAAGGATCATTCGGTTTTTTTGTTGATTTTCTGAGAGTGCTGTACGAGCCAGTGCAATCTTCACTCCCCGGAAAATAAATATGAGGCAGATAATACTTAAAATAATGAAACTCGAGGCTATCACTGAATTGTCCATAATTCTTTTTTTTACAAATCTATGAAGTCATGTAGCCTGATATGATAACCAAAATTGCTAATTTTTAATCTGGTCGGTACTGGGTAGGATAGACCCTGGTATTCTTAAAGAATGTCCTGCTAAATGAACTGGCATTTTCAAATCCTAACTGTAAGGCTATTTCCTTAATGGTTTGATCTTGTTTGGCAAGTAGCTCTTTTCCTTTTTCTATTCTAAGTTTGGTCAGGTATTGATGAGGAGAACAACCTTGAAGAGCTTTGAACAATCTTAGAAAATGATATTTGGATAAACAGGCAACACCGGCAAGATCGTCCAACTGAATATCCATATGATAACCGGAATGCATATAATCTACCGCAATTGAAATTCGTTTGTAAACCTCGATTTTGGTGGATTTTTTGCTTGGAGGCAAACGCCTGATTTGTTTTAGAACATTTCTGTGTTTACAAAGCAACAGTGTGAGTAATTGACTTAATTGCTCCTCAAGAAAAAGTTGCTTGTTCTGCTTATGGTCAAATTCCGCCTGGATATACCTTAAGATCGCGTCGATGTGCGGATCACGGGCATACAGTTTATTCCAATAGTAGATGGGAACGCTATCCTTGTTGAAAACATCATTTAATAAACGATCATCAGCATTTACCAGGCTTGCATGAACCTTTTCACAAAAGTGCTCTCCAAAGTGGACATTGAATGTTTCGGTAGGTTCAGTGTTATCAATTTCAAAAGAATATGATTGAGACTCATTGGACAGAAAGTAGTAACCTTCCGAAATTTTTGTTTTTTTCTGATTCACTGAACAATAGCTCTCACCCTGAAAATTTGTGAATAAAGAAAGAGGACCTATGATATCAGGTCGATAGCTGTTGGTTGTTTTTACATTGAGAATAACATTGGGCCAACCAGTTTGTTCTAATTTTTTTCCATTCCATGCAGTTCTGTCCTCAAACTTATTTTCAATTTGTTTTTTTAGCCACTGAATATCCGGAAAAGCATTGAGGATCATAAAGCATCCAAATTAATCGCCTATAAAAATACAATGATTTACCATTTAATCGGACCTTAAATATAGATTTTAAGTAATTTCAAATTAATCATGAGTAAGGAACATTTGATCCTGGATCCTGTTACGTGCAACAGAAATAATTTAAGGTAGACACTGTCTTAATATACCTGACTCTTAGATATATGTGTAAGTATTGCCTGTACTTGTTGTAGATGTCTTTGTTCGTGTGCTACCAAAACCAAAAAACAATCTCCCAAATTTAATTTTAACTTTAGATTTAAGTTGAAAGAACTATCCAGTAGAGAAAGTAAATCTATCTGGTATTGCAGGAATTTTGATAACACCTTTGTCCTGTTCAGCTTCTATGGGGTTCATATGCTTTAACGTTTGCTTTTTTTGACATTCTCCGGATGTAAGGACCTCACGTAAAGCCTTCCCAACCAGGTAGTAGGGAATTGGGTATTTTTTGAGGTAGGGCTTATTTGTGCACAACTAATGGCGGTGTCAATCGCAGGCAGGTAATAAGCTGCATAGCGATTCAGGTGTTCCAGACAATGTACAATATTCCAGGAATTTGGATCTTTTTGGAAAAACAGATCTTCTTCATCCAAAATCATTATTTCTTGTTCCACAGTTTCTTTTATTTTCTGAACCTGCAACTTTAACTCATTTAACAGGGTCGTTTTATTATAAGTCCTTTTATCATTATGCTATTCTTATGAAGATTATCACTTTGTTTTCGGGTAATTCATCACAGGTCTGTAATACTGACAAAAGTGGTGTTGGATAATTTTTGTTCGGTTGATCCGGATCAAGAAGTATTTGTTGATTAAAAAAAATTGAAATAATGGTATACTTTTTGCGTTTTTTCAGGAAATTTGCGCCCTTCTAAATTATTAGAAGAAAGGGGTTACATTTTTAGTTCTAAACCATTTAATGGAAACTGACGTATTTAAAACTGTATTAAACCGACGTTTTTTATGAATATTTCGAGCAAAAACATCAATGATTTTGAAAAGATGAAGGTTACATGGACCAATAAAGGACCTGTTTCCGAGGTATCAGCTGCTCAAGAACGGGAGAGGAGATTGAAAGAGATAGAGCTTCGACATTTACAGAAGCTTTATGACTTAGATCAAAACTATTACCATAACCTCCAATTACAAAAGCTAAGCATCAAGGAAAGATTAAGACAACGTCTCACAGAACATGCAAGAACAATGCTTGTTGCGCGATTAAGAGAAGTGGAAGATGAGATTATCGATTATTTCCCTGATGATTCTAAGTTGAGGAAAGTAGAAGAGGAAATGAAGTTACTTAGGGCCTGAGGTTAAATGGTTAATAAAATTTGATACACTTAGTAATGATAAATGAAGGGGCCATCCGGCCCCTTTTTATTTATCCCTTTTTTTCCAGGTCTATTTTTAAATTTTTCTTGGCAAGTTGTTGATTGAAGTTTTTAATGTCTTTCTCGATCAATTCGCTAAAATCATTTCTTACCTTTAAAAGCCTACCATTCAGAACTTGATATACCTCTCCTTGTTGATCTGTAGGCTGAAAATCAATACCACTTCCATTAATATCACTGGCAAGTGCACTTAATCTTCCATACAACTTCATTGGAGAACGAAAAGCATCTTCACGGGCTCCGGTTAAATGAATATCATAAAGTTTGCTTGCCACTGTAGTTGCTGTATTGAGTAAACGTTGCGCTTCTTCAATTTCTGTCTTTCTTCGCAAGGAAGGGATCAATGTTTCTAGCTCCTCCCTTAGTATTTCAACCTTATTGATCATGTTAACGGCAATGTTCATAGCATCCCGTAGCTTAAGCGATAGCGCTACCTGTTCCCGGATACTTTCTACTGACCCCTCGGAATTTGGATCTTTTCGCACTTCGAGTGCTTTGGTGATGGTATGATCGCCTACTTTTAGCTGGACCTGGTAAGTACCGGGAACAACCCTCGGACCAAACTGTCCTCTCCAAAGATCGAGATCCCAGGTAACCAATGGTCGCCAACCTTCTCCATTCAACTGGACCCAAGGCCTGCCTGGAGGTGTGGTTCTTAAACGCGGTTTATAGGTAGGTTCATATCTGAGATCCCAGGCGATGCGGTTGACCCCTTTATCTCTGGTTCCACGTAATGAACGAATAATTTCTCCTTCAGCATTTAAAATATTGATGATGGCTTCCTCTTTTTGTTCTTCTTTAAAATAATAGTTAATAATAGCACCATAACTTGGATTTCTACCACTATTTAAGCTTGGACCATCGGTTTTTATACTTTGTTTGTCATTAAACCGGTATGCAGCCCTTAGATCGAAAAGATGAATATCCGTACCATTTGCTTCTTTAGCCAATTGCCGTATGGGTGTGATATCATCCAGGATATAATAACCCCGACCATAAGTTCCTACCACAAGATCCCCGAAATGTTGCTGTATCTCTAACCAGTACACAGGTGCAGGAGGTAGGTTATTTTTAAGTGCTGACCAGTTTTTTCCATCATCCGGAGAAACATAAATACCATTGTCTACACCAAGGAACAATAATCCAGGTACTTCCGGATCTTCTTTAATAACATGGGCAAAGCTATGAACACTTTTAGGAATATTTCGGCTTAGCGATATCCACGTTTTTCCGTAATCGGTAGTCTTGAAAACATAGGGATCAAAGCTTCCCATTTGATGCATGTCAACAGTGATATAGGCAGTCCCTTTTTCAAACCTGGAAGGTTCGATATTAGCTATAGTACCCCATGGAGGTAGATCTTTGATGTTTTGAGTTACATTGATCCAGGTTTTACCAGCATCTCTTGTAATATTCACCTGACCATCATTGCTACCTACCCAAATCACTCCTGGTTCTATACTTGATTCTTCAATGGCAAATAACGTTGCACCATCAAAAGTCATCAGATTATCGATGGCAATACCTCCTGAGCTTTGCTGATGGGATTTGTCATTTAAGGTTAGATCCGGACTAATGATCTGCCAGCTCTGACCACCATCATCTGATTGATGTACAAATTGGCTTCCTACATATACTCGGTGTTTTACATGTGGTGAAAAACTTAAGGGGAAGTTCCAATGCCAGCGATATTTCATATCAGCAGGAGCCCAACCATATCCGGCTTCAGGCCAAACACGGACATCTCTGGCATGCCCTGTTCGAAGATCGTATCTTTCCAATCCACCATCATAGCAGCCCGACCATACGATATTATTATCTGCAGGATCAGGCTTTGCAAAACCACTTTCACATCCTCCTACACCATGCCACAGGCCAATGGGGATATAACCTTGTAGGCTATTACTTGGTCCGCGATAAGAATATCCATCTTGTCGATTTCCGTAAACATAGTAGGGAATTTGATCATCCACTGAAACATGGTACATCTGGGCAATAGGGAGTACAATTCTATTGAAAGATTTTCCACGATTCAGGCTCATGCTGGCGCAACCGTCATGAGCTACCATCATTCTGTCAGGATTGGTCGGGTCTATCCACATATCATGATTGTCGCCACCACCTCGGGGAGGATTCTTTAACAGTGTTTTGCCACCGTCTATTGATTTACTAAATCGAACGCTTAGAAAATAGATTTCATCAGGATTGTCAGGAGCAACCACTATACGAGTATAGTATGGGGCTCGCTCATTGATAGTATGATTACGAGTCATAAGTTCCCATGACGCTCCCTTGTCGTTTGATCTATACAAGGCAGGGCTCTCTATCTCGAAGAGGGCATAAATAATATCAGGGTTGCTATGAGAAATGGCCACGGCTGTTTTGCCGACAGGGTGATCCTTACCTCCGGGCAGTCCGTTTTTATAAAGCGGTTCCCAGGTTTCTCCTCCATCTGTTGATTTGTAGATTCCACCTCCGGCACCACCGCTTCTTAAACCCCAACTATTGATATGCACTGACCACATGGCCGCATATAGAATGTCCGGATTTTCAGGATCAATGGCAATATCCGCTGCACCAGTTCCCTCATCAACGAACAGTACTTGTTTCCAGGTATTTCCACCATCACTTGTTTTATAAATACCTCTTTCCTTTTGAGGACCATAGGTATGTCCTAGTGCTGCTACAAACACAACATTGGGATTTTGGGGATGAACAACAACCCTTCCTATTCTGCCTGTCTTTTCAAGTCCCATATTTTTCCATGTTTTTCCGGCATTGTTTGACTTATAAATCCCATCACCCATGGCATGAGCGGGCCTGATCACAAATGTTTCTCCCGTGCCTACCCAAATCTGATCAGGATTGTTGGGAGCAATAGCAATTGATCCAATGGAGGAGGCGCTTTGTTTGTCAAATACCGGTTGCCAGTTAAGGCCACCGTCCGTGGTTTTCCATAAGCCACCGGACGCTGCCCCAATATAATTAATCATTGGGTCGCCCGGAACACCAGCAATGGCAATGGCACGATTACCCTCGGGACCAATAAATCTGAACTTTAAAGAATCGAGAGCATGCATATCTATGTGCTGCGCCAATGTGAACTGCAGCAGACCATAGCAAAATGTCAACAGGGCAGAGAATTGTAATGCTCTTATCATATAGCGTTGAGTTTATGTTCTATACAAGATTACAAAAAAATGAAAAAAGACAATGCTTCGATGATCATTATGACAGATTAATTTGATGAGTGGTTTTTGCAGAGGAGCAGGGGCGATGAATGCCAGCAGTCTTCTATGACGAAGTCGTGCCTTCTTACTTTATTTTTTTGATTCTTTATTCAATATAAGACGTTTAAATTCTGAACTGACTATTCTATTGAAATGTGTGTTGGGATGTCCATTGTCCAGATTTATATAATTTGCCCGGTCATAAATCGAGAATGAAGAGTCATTTCTTATAAGATCTTTGGACCATATATATGGGATATTATTTTCCTGAAAGAGCTGCAGAAGAAAATCATCCCGCCATCCATGGCTTTTAAGATCCGATTTTTGCAAAGGATGAAAAATCAGAAATACATATTCACAGTTGCGAGCTTCCAATTCGTGCTTCATGTTTAGAATTATTTTGGTATTAAGCTCTTTTTTATGTTGAATGGCTTTCCATTTTCCACGGAGTCTTGATCTGATTCTTTCCGGAATGATGTTACTATAAATTAACCTCCGATAGAGATAAGAAGTAATCTCAGGAGGATTTTCTTTAAAATATTCATGAGCATTTGAATAAATAGAGTCTTTCGATAATTCGAGTTCATCATGGCTAATAGTAAAATAAGGTTTTTGACCTACCCTTACTGATAAATGGGACCGATCGAGATCTAAGGGCATTATACTGATTATCACAAAAGGATTTTTGAAATGGTCCAGGGACCTCTGTAGTAAGAGGTAAATTTGATCTGCTCCATAACCTCCTACACCATAGTTTATAAAAAAGTGATTTTTTGTAAAGATACTGTCGCCGTTAAGTATTTCCTCAAAACAGGTAGACTCAACACATTGTGCAAAAGAATCGCCATATAGTAATACAGGTCGTTTATCTTTTAGCTTATCGCTATCATGATGTAGATAACTGATCCGGTCAAAATTACCAACCCATCCCAGGGTTTTATGTGGTTGCGCTGGAGCTGCATAGCCGGTTTCAAAAATATTGTATAGTTTCCAATAATCATCTTCGGAAAAATGATCTGCATATAATCCTGGTTTCCTTAGGTTTTTAAATTGTGTTGAGCCACCAAAAAGTATTGCTCTGTAAACATATTCAGCTAAAACTAATCCAATGGTGATAGATAGTATTATAAGTACTGAATTTTTAAAAAATGCTCCGAGTTTCATTATTCAATCCGGTTTAATTCTTTGATTTTGTCAACCATCATGTCAATAAAAATCAGGTCTGCCCTATGAGCGGACAAAGACTCATTTTTCTTATAGCTGATGGAAAAGGCAATATTTTAGATTTTAGTAGGACGCTATTACTTACTGTTTTACCACAAACAAGAATTTTGATCCCTATTTTATACCGTAGTCTGTGTCCTCACAGACCACCATGTAACAACAAACATCATTGAAAATTATGATTTTCTCAAAACTTATCTTTATAATGACTAAGAAACCTAAAGTCGTCAACACCTGATGCATAATACTTGGCAGATGACCATTTGTAATCTTCCGGATCCTTAGTTAGATTCCATTGTTCCTGCAAAGGATTTAAGTGAATATAGTCCAATTTCTGTTCTATTTTAGCTTTTGAATCCATTAAAATCGCCAGGGGATCACGTTGCCAGAATCTATGATTTCGATCTGCCATATTGTTCGAAATAAACTCCTGCAGCAGATTTTGGTTATGTACTTTAAGCTCTTCTAAAAACATGTGACTTGTGAATTTATTAAAACTGGCGTGTGGCATTTCTCTACCATTACTTGCAAGCATTTCCCAAATAACATGTAAATGATTCGGCATAATGACAAATCCATACGCAACAATTTTCTTTTTCTTCACCAAAAAATTCCATGAATTTAGTATGATCTCTTTGAATTGATCCTGTTTGAGAAGATGCTTCCAATCTTTGATAGTGTCCGTCCAAAAATACACTTCATTCAAAAACATTCTTGACTTTCGGGCACCATGTTTCACTTCTTTATTTAATTCCATGCTGATTCTTTTTGATGTTTGTCCTAAACACCTGGAATCCCTTTTTGAGCGTTTCAGGTCTGTGGAGACACAGACCTGGGATTAGTATTGTATTTTATTTGAACGCATCTAACGAAACAATCTGCCAGCTTCATTAAAAGGAACCCTGGATAATATAACAATGAGTGCTATTAAGTAGAAAATAGCAGTAGTCTTATGTTTTTTTACAGCTTCAACCGCCTTTTTGGATCTTGATCTCCCTATCTGGGCAATAATGACCCCAACCAACATAGCAAGAATGTGTTCCACAGCCCAATATCGTAAAGCCGCATCTTTCATTGCTCCTCCGAAGTTCTGAAAAGCAGATTGTGTAATAGGGCTAAGAAAAACATATAAAATCAAACCTATTAGTGCTTGAAGGTGTAAAGTTCCGACAAACGATGCCGATAATGCATTATCTCCTTTAGAATAATCTTTGTTACCGAACCATCCGATAAATGCTTTGATAATAACAATTAATGCTAAGGCCAAAATGATCCATCTTAGCCAGGAGTGAACGAAAAGTAATGAGTTATACATATTTCAGATTTTATTTTTACTGGATTAAGTATGTTATTGATTTTTAAAACTATTATTCTATCCAATCAGCAATAAACAAATTAGTATCACGAGTTCCCTGATTGTTCCTATTGGATGAAAACACTAATTTTTTGCCATCAGGAGAAAACATTGGAAAAGCATCAAAAACCGGATCACGCGTAATTTGTTCCAAACCGGTTCCATCTTCGTTGATCATAAACAAATTAAATTCAAAACCTCTTTGTCCCTTGTGGTTAGAGGAGAAAATAATCTTATTACCTGAAGGATGATAAAAAGGTGCCCAGTTGGCTTTACCTAGCTTCGTAACCTGCTTTAGATTAGACCCGTCCGCATCACATACAAAAAGCTCCATGGCTGTTGGTGCAACCAGTCCTTCCTTCAATAATTCCTTATACTCTTTGATTTCTTCATTACTTTGAGGTCTGGAAGCACGAAAAACAATTTTGCTTCCATCAGGTGAAAAGAAAGCACCTCCGTCATAGCCCAGTTCATC
This sequence comes from Splendidivirga corallicola, assembly GCA_030442035.1. Lineage (GTDB taxonomy): Bacteria > Bacteroidota > Bacteroidia > Cytophagales > Cyclobacteriaceae > Splendidivirga > Splendidivirga corallicola. The sequence continues at coordinate 424,352 of JAUJEA010000001.1, read as the reverse complement.
GGTAATTTGTGTTACATTACCCCCATCAAGATCCATTGTATAAAGTTCCAGGTCTCCTGATCGATCGGAAGTAAAGACAATCTTATCTCTTTTAGGTGAAACAGTTGCCTCAGCATCATAACCATCCTCTTTTGTCAATTGTTTTAAAATATTCCCTTCCAGATCAGCGATAAAAATATCGTAAGAATTATAGATGGGCCATAGATATTTACCATCTGTTCTTCTTTCCGGTACCGGAGGACAGTTCTCTCCTCCAAGGTGCGTTGAGGCATATATTATCGTGGTATCTCCTGGCATAAAATAAGCACAGGTGGTACGTCCTAAACCAGTACTCAACATTTTCGGTTTTCCCTTTCGCATATCGCCATGTTCGGCTTCCGTATAGAATATTTGATCACAACCAAGATCCCAGGCTTCATTGTTCGATTGGAATACTAACATGGTATTATCAAAGCTCCAGTATGCCTCTGCATTGTCACCTCCGAAGGTTAATTGTCTAATATTACTTAAATGAGCCTCGTTGTCGTATTTCAAAGAATCTTCCATTGCAGATTCAGCTTGAATCGAATCACTAATTTTTTCTTTTGACTGCTTGGCATTATTGCATGCCGTTTGGGTCAAAAGGAAGGCAAGAAAAAATATGGAATAATTTTTTAACATGATTTGTGATTGATCAAAAGTCGAAACAAAATTAGTTGAATTTTGTAAAGCTGCTAATCATTTTATTTCTTTTTCGGTTTTGTATTTTTGCTGTCAAAGTGGAGCTAAGATAAAGTTAGGATCCGTTCAATATCAGATTTGTTAAAATTATACTGGAATGGTTTTACTTTATTGCTCGAACATTTAATATTCTTAAAACCGGAAATCATGTTAACAATATACCACAATCCAAGGTGTAGCAAAAGCCGTTCAACACTTCAATTGATCCAGGAAAATAACCAGGAAGTTGAAATAATTGAGTATTTAAATCAAATCCCAACAAAAGAAGATTTGAGAAAGATACTAAAGAAGCTAAAAATGGATCCCGCTGAAATTGTAAGAAAAGGCGAGGCCGTCTATAAAGAAAACTTCAAAGGGAAGGAATTTTCTAATGAGGAGTGGCTTGAAATTCTGGTAGACAATCCAAAACTTATTGAGCGACCTATTGTGGTGAAAGGAGATAAAGCAGTTTTAGGAAGACCCCCCGAAAATGTTAAGGATCTTTTTTAGATAATACAGCTAATTCCGATATGAATTCAAAGGTGATAAGGACAATGTCATTAACTTAAGCCTTATCGAACAGAAGACGTCATTCCTGCGTAAGCAGGAATCCCATTTTTAGAAGTTTATGCCTGACGAGATTCCTTATCAAGCAAGGAATGACGCTTAAGTTAAGTTTCATCTTGCGTCTTTATCTAAAACCTTGACTAAACAAGGCAATGAGCCTTTCTAACAATATCAAATGATACTTTTTTAGGGCCGGCTATTTAAAGGATTCATCTATTGCTTGCAAGATGATCTTGCAAGCCTCCTCAATTTGTTCTTCCGTAATAATAAGGGGAGGAGCTATTCTCATGGCACTATCACAAAAAAGGAACCAATCTGTAACCACACCTAATTCAATGGCTCTGTCGATAATTGGTTTTAATACTTCAAAAGAATCAAATTCAAGAGCCATCATCAAACCAAGGTTTCTGATTTCTTTGATGGCCGAATGATTTAATAAACTTTTAAAGCGTTTTGCTTTTGCCTCAACCTTCACTAAAAGGTTTTCCCCTTGTATCACCCTTAATGCAGCCAAAGAAGCTGCCGCACTTACAGGATGCCCTCCAAAAGTCGTAATATGGCCAAGAATCGGATTGTTTTTCAGGACACTCATTATTTCCTGGGAAGCCATGAATGCACCAATGGGCATTCCTCCTCCCATACCCTTTGCGGCAACCAGAATATCCGGCCTGAGTTGATAGTGTTCAAAAGCCCAGAATTTTCCGGTTCTTCCAAAACCAGTTTGAACTTCATCGAGTATCAACAAAGTACCGGTTGCTGTGCACTTGTCTCTTAACCGGTCAAAATAAGATCTTTCCGCAGTTTTGACCCCCGCTTCTCCCTGAACTACTTCAATGACTACCGCTGCGGTATCTTCATCAATTAGATCCAGTGCTCCCGGCTCACCATGTGGTATACTTTTCACACCTGGTATTAAAGGACGAAAGGCTCTTTTAAAGTTTTCACTTCCACCAATGGATAATGCGCCCTGGGATGAGCCGTGGTAGGCATTTTTGCACGAAATAATTTGGGTTTTACCAGTGAACCGCTTGGCAAGTTTTATGGCGCCCTCAATGGCTTCCGAACCGGAATTCACAAAATATACATTATTCAGGTGTTCCGGAAGTGTTTGTGCAATGGCTTTGGCCAATAATGTTTGAGGTGATTGAACATATTCACCATACACCATCAGGTGCATATGTTTTGCAGCTTGTTCCTGAACAGCGCGAACCACTTTTGGATGACAATGTCCGACATTGCTAACTCCAATTCCCGAAATGAGATCAATATATTTTTCACCTTTGGAGCCAAACATATAGATGCCTTCTGCTGATTCAATTTCAAGCATCAGAGGGAAGTCGGAGGTCTGGGCCAAATGATGAAGGAATAATTGCCTGTTGGAAACCATGCCCAAAACTATGAAGGAGATCGAAGATATCAGATAAAACGAGTATAAATTTTTCTGATGTTCAACTGAATCGTCTCCGGAGGGCTGCTTTATCTAGTCTCCGCTAAAAAAGCCCTGGCTACAGTAATAAGTAGCAAGAATTTAGTATAAAGACTAATAACATATATGTTTAAGCCAGTCAATTAAACCCTGCTTTCGTAAAATTCAATATCATTATCTTTTTTACTTTATCCTATCACACAAACTTTGAAAGCTTATTGATCCATTCAATTAAAAGCTTGCAAATTTGATCGTTTTATTTCGCTGAAAAAAAGAAAAAAGCCACAGCAATTTTATCTTTCATCTTGAGTCTTTCATCTAAAATCTTGCCTAAACAAGGCAATGAGCCTTTCTAACAATATCAAATGATACTTTTTTAAGACCGAATATTTATTTCGAAAAAAATCAAGAAGATTCTCGAATGTCTGATTTTGTTTTAAATGCTTATTGGGAGTAAAAGCTATTCCGTGAATTTCAGGATCTTAATTTCCACCCTACGATTGAGTCTTCTTGTTTCTTCACTCGCGTTGCTGGCAATGGGTTGAGTAGATCCATACGCTTTGACTTTGAGCCTTTTTTCGTCTACACCTTTGGCCACAAGGTACTTTTTTGCTACTACTACACGCCTTTCCGAAAGCTCCATATTGAGCTTTTGACTACCGGTACGGTCCGTGTGTCCACCTAACTCAATTTCAATGCCGGGGTTGATGTTCATAAATTGAACCAATCTTTCAAGCTCAGGGAATGATGAACTCAACAGATTAGCTTCTCCCTGTTCGAAGATAATGTTCTTCATCACCACAGTCTTGCCAACCTCAATCCTTTCAAGCTCAATATCCTTTTGTACTTCCGTGAACTGACGATATTTAGCAAAATGTGCTGTATCAAGTATGTTAAGGTATCCTTTGGCCTGAACAAAAAATTCATAATTTCTACCTACGGGTAGTACCGCAATATATTCCCCATTTCTTGGGTTGGTTCGGACATTGGCACTTTCTTCTTTGGTTTTCAGGTTATTAATAACCAAAGTAGCATCAACGGGCTTTTTGGTATAAGAATCTATAATGGAACCGGCCATCATAACAACAGGTTCAGGCTTGATTTCTTTAGGCAGTTGTATACGGTAAATATCTTTTGATCCTGAATTGGAACCTTTGGATGATACAAAATAAACATATTCCCCTTTTGCCGTCGTAGAGTAATAGGCATCATGATCAGGCGAGTTGATCATACTACCAAGATTTTTTGGTTTTGACCAGTTTAGCCATGTGTCATCCAATCTTTTGGTGTAAAAGATATCGCTTTTTCCAAATCCCCCATGACCAGAGGAAGAAAAGTACAATGTCTTTCCATCCGCTGCCAGAAAAGGAGAAAACTCAGCTTCAGAAGTATTGATCATTGCTCCTAAATTCAAGGGTTCTGACCAATTGTTACCCCATTGATCAAAACTTACAAATAGGTCCTGATCTCCATAACCCTCTTCTCTTTCAACAGCCATTATTAATGCTTTGCCATCGGTAGACAAAAAGAAGTCCGCATATTCACTTAGGTTATAGTAATCATTGATGTTCAATCTTTCAGGTACACTCCAACCATCCTGTGTTCGATAGGTAAGAGAAACACCGTTCAGACTACCTTCTCTATCATCATATTCATTGATAAGCAATAGGGAATTACCATCGGGAGAAACAGTGTTTACACCGTTTGAAAAGGCATCGTTTAATGGCTCTCCTATATTTTCCGCTGCCGACCAGCTATCACCGATCAAGTTAGAAAAATAAATGTCCTGAGGATCAACAATACCATTGATATTCGCAGGAAAATTCTGCCGGCAGAAATAAAGAGTTTTTCCATCAGGAGAAATTACTGGTTTAGTCTCATTATAATGTGTGTTGATGTTGCTTCCCAGATTGATCTTTTTTTCAGAAAAAGACATTTCCTCCTCTATATTTTCCAATCCCAGTTTTAACAGGACACTTTCCAGTTTATTGGGATTTGCCTCTTCCGAAATTCCTATGGCATCAATTTGGGGCCACCCAATAAGCTCTTGTGTATCTATATTTACCTCGACCTTGGCAATGAGATTTTCACTTTCAGGGACACTAATACAAAATGTCCGGCTGTCCCTTGGATGATTGTATGGATCATTGGCATACACCTGAATCCTGCCTCCTTCCAACGTGTGCAATATAACGTTAGTAATTCTTCCCGGAACAAAACTCTCTACTATAACCACATGTCTTACCTCTTGTGCATTCTCATAATTTACTACGAGCGTCCCAAAGGTGCTTTCAGACTTCAATCTAAATGCATTTTTATTTAGACTACCGTGAGGAAAAGCATTGGGGATCCCAAGTGCCTGAGCGCTTGATGCTTCAGAATTTTTAAATTCGTTGAACTTAAAATCAACCGTTGAAGCCCATTGAATTTGTTGTGAGTAAATTGGTTGGAAAAAGAAAAAAGTAAGAATTGGGAGTAACAGATTGCGTAGCTTTTTTATCATCAGGTAAATAGTTTAAACTTCAAATATCATGAAAGCATGATTTCTTTGAAAATTTTTTATGAAAAACTTGACATTGCCGAACAACAACCATCGGTAATAACGGTTCAGTCAAATAGAGTGAAAACAAAAAAACGGAAAAGCTTTTCCGTTTTTTGACCTTAGCCCATTATGAAAATAAGCCAACACAATGCCCTTCCCATGTACAATCAATGTATTTGGATTTAATGGTAATTTCATAAAAATTGATTAAGCAAAGGTCTTCTTTTAGATCTTCTGGAGTTGTTTTCTGCTCATAACTTTTTCTGCAGCGGCCACGATATTGTCAGTGCCTAAGCCGTATTTATCAAGCAGATCCATTGGTTTGCCGCTTTCTCCAAACTGATCATTGACCCCGATCACTTCCAGTGGTGCAGGTAGATTCCTGCATAAAGCCTGTGCTATGCTATCACCCAATCCGCCATTTATCTGATGCTCCTCAGCGCTCACTGCGCATCCGGTTTTACCCACTGAGTCAATAATTGCCTTGACGTCCAATGGTTTGATTGTATGGATATTGATGATTTCTGCACTAATGCCTTTCTCCCTTAGAATTGCCTCCGCTTCAATGGCATGCCAAAGCAAATGCCCTGTGGCAAAGATGCTGACATCACTTCCTTCTATGAATTTGATGGCTTTACCAATTTCAAATTTTTCATTCTCAGGTGTGAAAATAGGAACAGAGGGTCTGCCAAATCTTAAATATACCGGGCCATGGTGTTCAGCGATAGCAATGGTTGCAGCCTTTGTCTGATTAAAATCGCATGGATTGATTACTGTCATGTTGGGTAACATTTTCATCATTCCCATGTCTTCCAGAATTTGGTGAGTTGCACCGTCCTCTCCAAGTGTTAAACCAGCATGAGAAGCACATATCTTCACATTCTTTTCAGAATAAGCTATGGATTGTCTTATTTGATCATAGACTCGTCCCGTGGAAAAATTGGCAAATGTTCCGGTAAATGGTATTTTGCCTCCTATGGTCATTCCTGCTGCCAATCCCATCATATTAGCCTCAGCGATGCCAACCTGAAAGAATCGTTCAGGGAATTCCTTTTGGAAGGCATTCATTTTTAATGATCCTGTTAAATCAGCACAAAGTGCTACTACTTTATCATTCTTTTTCCCAACTTCCAATAGCCCTTCCCCAAATCCTGATCTGGTGTCTTTTTTTTCTGTAAAAGTGTATTTTGTCATCTGCCGAATAAATTGATACTTATGGTGGATCCCGATTTTATTGTAAAATTCTTTATTTCAGTGTATTTACTTCCGAAGGCTTGTTTAGCCCGGAACACAATTCTGTAATTTCCGGGTTGAATGGCAAAGGAAAAACGCGTTTTGTTATGGTCAAGGTTCTTAATCAATTCCTGGCTACCGTCATCCTTAACCACATAAACGCTTCCAAAACCTGTAACATTAGCTCGAATATTCAATACACCTGGATCGGGTATTCGTAATGTTTTGTTAGAACTTTGCGTAACTTCGATCCCTTTGTAAAAAATTCTTGGCAAAGTAAGGATTTCTAAATCGTATTTCCCAACAAGATAGGTTTCTTTTGTTGAAATATCTTGAACGTTAATTGTTTGCGCCTTACCATTTTTTCTGATAATGGCCTGAACACCGCCTTTGTATTCCGTGTGTCCCGGTTGGTGTAATTGCAGGGTTCCTTGCGGAGCTTTAATTGAAAGGACGTTATGTTTACCAGGTACTAAATGAATATTTTTTCTTGTTATTGGAGGGATTGTATTTACTTGTAAATCATAGCTTAAAACAGCATCGACTTCTACGGAATCAGGTCTACCCAATCTATCACGAAAGTGAACGAAATTGTATTCCGCTTCATTTGTGACATTGTTAATGAAGGTAACATTTACATTGCTTTCCTTTGGTTGTCCTTGAATGTCAAGTAATTCTACGCTTACTGTTGTTTTTGATAAAGTTTGATTTAAAGCTGTATTTAGTACTTCTCGAAACTGGTGAATATTCGAAGCATCAAAGAACTGACCGAGGCAATCAAACTTTTCCTCAAAACTTTTATTCATACCAATCCCGATGATAAAAGGTTTGAGAAAGATTCTTTTTTTCTGCAATGATAAAGATATTGAGCAGGGATCACCCTCGCAGGATTCCAGGCCATCCGTAATAATAATTACAATATTTCGGACATCTTCGGTATCAGGAAAATCATTTGCAGCCTGCTCCAATGAATAAGCCAGTGGGGTTGTTCCTTTGGGTTGCAAACCATTCAATTTGGATTTGACCAGTTCATGGTTGTTAGCTCTAAAGGGTACTTCCAGTCTTGTATCCTTGCAATTCTGAAATCTTCTATGGAACTGGTGGCCATAGACCCTTAATCCCAATTCAAGGTTATTGTTGATTTTTAATGAATCCACAAGGTCAGATAATATGCTCTTGGCTACGTTAATTCGAATATCATTTTCCCATTTTCCAAGCATACTGCCAGAGGCATCAAGTAAAAATAAAATCCTCGTTTTTTCCGGTAACTCCTGGTAATTGGTTTGGGCAAAAGCAGTGCCTGTAAATCCATAAAATAGACCTAATATAAATAAACAATATAGTAGCTTCGATTTCAATATTATCAATTTAATGCCGTTAAGATAAGCCGTCAGATATCAGGTCTCAGGTGTCAGATAATTTTCCGGTACGCTAGAAAACATCATTTAGGCTGAAATCTGATATCTGACGCCTGAAAGCTTTTATCATATCCCCTTAACTAAACGGCATTGTATCGTATTTCTTTAAAAATGGCATTGATTATCAATTTGGCAACTAAAATGATCCAAAGACTATTTTATCAATAGCTTCATAAGATTTGGTTAAATTATAACCGTATTTTAGGAATAATATTTTGAAGGGTTATTGGATCACAGTACTTGCCTGGTAGAACAAAGAACCGCATCTTATTAATAGTCTCCCAGGGTCTCTTCCAATTGATCCAGCGCTGAAGCTAACTGTTCATCATTCGGTGCGATACCATGCCATTTATGAGAGCCCATCATGAAATCCACACCATTGCCCATCTCGGTCCTCATAAGGTTTACTACAGGCTTACCCTGGCCTGTTAAGGTTTTCGCATGCTCCAGCTTATTTATGATGTCCTCCAGATCATTACCGTTTGATTCAATTACTTCCCAACCAAAAGCAATCCATTTAGCTTTTAAATCCTTGAGAGACATAACATTGTCTACAGCGCCATCTATTTGTTGACCGTTGTAATCAACAGTTGCAATGATATTGTCAACTTTATGGTGGGCGGCATACATGATAGCTTCCCATGCTTGTCCTTCCTGCAGTTCACCATCTCCGGTTAAAACAAAAACCAAATGCTCATCATGGTTAAGTTTTTTGCTTTGAGCTGCTCCGACAGCCACCGACAGGCCTTGTCCCAATGATCCGGAAGCAACCCTAATGCCCGGTAGGCCTTCTTCTGTAGCAGGATGGCCCTGTAATCTTGAATTAATCTTTCTGAATGTAGCCAGTTCTGCAACATCAAAATATCCCTTTCTAGCTAATACACTATACCAAACGGGTGAGATGTGACCATTTGACAAAAAGAAAATGTCCTCATTGATCCCATCCATATTGAAGGAAGGATTGAGTCTTAATATTTTAAAATAGAGCGCTACAAAAAAATCAGTACATCCAAGGGAGCCTCCGGGATGGCCGGATTGCACTGCGTGCACCATTCTGACAATATCTCTTCTTACCTGAGAGGCGATGCTGTTTAATTCGTTAATTTCGGGTTGGCTTACCATTGATAATATTAATTTAGGATTTGATTTGCGTGATCTTTGCTTTTTACTTTTTCAATAATTTTGGTAAAATTACCATTTTCATCAATAACAAAAGTAGTTCTGACGGTTCCCATGAACTTCTTGCCAAACATAGATTTTTCTTTCCATGTATCATAAAGATCATGGATCTTGCGGTCGGTATCCGCAATAAGTCTGTAGGGAAGATCAAATTTGTTGATAAATTTTTGATGAGACTTTTCTCCATCCGTACTTATCCCAACAACTTCGTATCCCTGTTCAATAAGTTGATCGTAGTTATCTCTCAGATTACATGCCTCGACCGTACACGTAGGAGTGTTGTCTGCAGGATAAAAGAATAAAACTACTTTCTTTCCTTTATAATCTGATAATTTGATGATTTTCCCATCCTGATCCTTTCCCTCGAATGCTGGCGCTTTTTGCCCTATTTCAAAATTCATATATTCTGCTCATTTTAAATACTACAATTTATCCAGGGGAGGGTCCTGAACAATTGAGGGCAAAATTACAAGAAGCTTCGGTTTTATAAGGATGTTTTGTAAACTTTTTCATTTCCGGCATTGTCCCTTACTCTTAGGACAAGCTCACCTTTGAATGGAAGCCCTTTTTTGAGCTTTTCAGACCAGATCAACTTCTTTTTATGATCATAATTCATCAATACCCATTTTCCGTCAACCGTTAGTCGAAAATCTTTCAAGCCTGACATTGCATCACTGATTTGAAACTTGAGGTCATTTCTATTGATGATCAATGGCCTGACAACGGGTTCAAGAGAATCTGTGGCGATCGTGAATTTTCCCAGATTTCTGGTTCTGAAGGAGATTTTGTTACCTATCCAGGTTCCACCTTCATAGCTGTAACTCTTGCCGAATCTGCTATACACAGCAGTTCTTCTTTTGTCCGGATAAGATTGTTCCGGTTTAAGTGTTATGTTGATATGCTTTCGCAGTGGTGTATAAACATCATTGATCTCAAAGACCTCCTGAGTTGTGTTCTCATCGATCGATCGATTTAAAGTAAGGTAAAGTGTATCGAAAAGCGCTTTTCTGGGAAAGTGAATGTCACCCAAATGATGATAAAAATTAAATTCCGAGTTTGGTGGGACCAGGGCCCCATAATGATATTCCTCTTTTCTGTCGCAAAGATCGGAAGAATCTGGAAGGGCATATTTTAGATTCCAGAGATAATAGGCATTGTCATTAAGAAAATACGAAGGAGAAACTTCATGTTTCATTCTGTTTGCGTAGATCGTTGCCGTATTACTTTGATTCTCGCTGATTTTAGAACTCAGGATAAGTGTGTTTTCAACAACATCTCCTGTTGTGGTGGTAATAAGAGGATTGAACTGAATGTCATGTCCGTATATGGGCTGATTTTCGCCCACCAAGGTGAATTGGATCAAACTTTCATTTCCATAAGTATCCTTCAAAACAACCTGGACCAGATGTTCTTTTTCATCATTGATCTCAATGATACCCCTGTTCCGATGCTTGTCATAAAAAGATAATTCATTTCCATCATCAATGTAGAGCTTGTTATACCGTTGCCTTGTACGGACCATATGCCCATAATCCATAAGTGCCAATATGTTGCGTGTTTCGGAAAATGAGAACCGATCAATATTTTGTTGAAATATGGAAACACTGTCCAGGAACACTTCAATGAATTGAATGCCGTTTTTATTGGCCACACCATTGAGCTGATCATGGGCCAATACTTCAATACCAATTTTACCCTGGACCGGAATGGACTTGTTGATGATATATTTTCCACCTCTTCTAAAAGCAGTATATTCAAATCTTCCAAACTGCCTGTTCACCCTGGCATTGATGTCCATTGAAGTAATCGCTACTTTTCTTACTGTGGGCGCTATATTATCGATGATCTCATCGAATAAATAGGCAAGAGGATTTACCGGTCTTTGATTAGCATCCCTGATCTCAAAATGAAGATGAGGACCACTCGAGGAACCGCTATTGCCGGAATAGGCGATGACCTCTCCTTGTTTAAAAACAAATTGGCTTTTTGATGGGAAAAGCTCAATGTTAAAGCTTTCCTTTTTATACTGTGCTGAACGGACGTAATCTGCAATGTCCTTCTTAAATTTTTGTAAATGGGCATAAACCGTACTTGTACCATTTGGATGGGTCACATAAAGCGTATTGCCATAACCACTGCTTGATACCTTTATTCTTGATACATACCCATCGGCAGAAGCGTATACCGGAAGCCCTTCTCTTCCTTCTGTTTTAATATCTATACCCGAGTGAAAGTGTGTTGATCTCAATTCACCCATGGTGCCTGCCAGGAAATTCCTTTGACCTGGTTTTATCGGAAACATATAGTAGTTCCCGGGCTTTGGAGCCTGGGCATTCAACAGTTGAACGTTGAGTATAATAAAAGCGAAGAGTAATATGTTATTTAACTTCAAAATCTAACAGTTTTTTGTCCTCAATAAATGCTTCAAGCCTGTTACCAATGTTAACAGGACCAACACCTTTTGGTGTTCCGGTAAAGATAATATCACCCTTGTTTAAGGTGAAAAATCTCGACAAATAGGAAACAATATAGTCGAAGCTGAATAGCATCAATTTAGTGTTTCCTTTTTGTCTAAGCTCTCCATCTACTTTCAGACTAAAATTCAGATCTTCCAAGCCACCAAAATCAGCAATAGGATAAAAAGCTGACATTGGTGCCGAACCATTAAATCCTTTAGCCAAATCCCAGGGAAGTCCTTTCGTTTTTGCTTTCTGTTGCAAGTCCCGTGCCGTAAAATCTATTCCGATACCAACTTCTTCATAATACTTTCGGGCAAATTTTTCCTCTATTCCCTTACCCTGATGTTTGATCTTGATCAATAATTCTACTTCATAGTGAATGTCATTGGAAAAATTCGGATAATAAAACGGTGCATTTTTTCTCAGTATGGCGGTATCAGGTTTAGTGAAAATTACCGGCTCATCAGGTCGCTCATTATTTAATTCTTTGATGTGCTCAGTGTAGTTTCGTCCTATGGCAAAGATCTTCATTCGATTAGAAATACATTAATTAATGATGTATGCAAAAAAATGAATTTTTACGCATCACATGAAATTTCTTAACATTTACTTTACTCAAAATTGAACGTAACTCTTGAAAACAAAAGAATTCAACAACACTTCCTCTGGTCAAGGGCTGAATATTGCGTTGACCTCACTTCCCGAAACCTGAATGCAACATACTATTACTTGTTCTATCTTTCAGAAAAAACCACGCGCATAAATTACTCAAATAATATATTGCTGATTATTAGTGCTTCGTTAACTTTGTGATGAACAAGGATAACCAAGATGATCAACGGCAGGGCTAAATGAATATTGAGATGTAATGCTTTTACTTTCTGTATTTCCAGGTGTTTTGCCCGTTAAAAATTTTAAGTCTATGAGAAATATAATTTTAATATTAACTACAATTCTGATATTTCAAAGTTGTGCAACCGTACCGGTGACAGGTAGGAAACAGTTGAGCCTGATTTCTAATGCAGAGTTGCTACCAATGAGTTTTCAGGGATATGAACAAGTACTTGATAGTAGTAAAATTATTAATAATACTGCTCAGGCAAGGATGGTAAAAAGTGTGGGGAAAAAAATACAGGTTGCTGTAGAAGAATTTATGAAGATGAATGGCCAATCTGCTTTGCTGGAAGGATATGCCTGGGATTTTAATTTAATAGAGGCGGATGTTGTCAACGCATGGTGTATGCCCGGAGGGAAAGTTGCCTTTTACACAGGGATTATGCCTATATGTAAAGATGAAAAAGGTGTTGCTGTGGTCATGGGACACGAGGTGGCACATGCTATCGCCAATCATGGCCGTGAAAGAATGAGCCAGGGAATGGCGGCTCAGCTGGGACTTTCGTCACTTTCAGTTGCTATGGGGCAGAATCCTTCACTTACTAATAAGTTGTTGATGCAATCTGTGGGGATAGGTACACAATTGGGAATGCTGAAGTTTTCAAGAACTCATGAATCGGAAGCTGATAGGATGGGATTAATTTTCATGGCGTTGGCCGGTTATGACCCCTCAGAAGCTCCAAAGTTTTGGGAAAGAATGGCTGAGCTTAGCAAAGGACAGGCACCACCGGAATTCTTATCTACTCACCCAAGTCATGAAACAAGAATTAGTGACTTGAACGCCCAGATTCCGGAAGCTATGAAATACTATAAGAATTAATGATTTTTATTGCTGCTCATGGCATAGAATAAAGAAGGCAATGCTCACCAGCATTGCCTTCTTTATTTAAATAGATTTCGAAAGAATTGCATAGAAGTTTTTTATCGTTTACTTTTGACTGACCGGACAGTCAATTATAAAATGAGCCCAAAATCCAAAGAGCAATTTGCAGCGTTAAGAAAGAAAAGTAAGGAAAAAATTCTCATGGCCGCCTTGGAGGTCTTTGCTGAAAAAGGTTATCATGCCAGTTCCGTGGAGGGGGTTGCCAAAAGGGCAAACATTTCAAAAGGTTTAATCTATAATTATTTTTCAAGTAAGGAAGCACTTCTAAAAGAACTCTTGAATGTCCTCATGCATGAGGGATCGGAGATGATTAGAAAAATGGATCTTGATAAGTCCAATGAGGCATTCGGGTATTTTATGAACACCTTCAAAAAGAGTCTTGTCGAGAAAAGAAAATTCTGGAAACTTAATGCTTCTTTGGCACTACAGGAAGAGGTTGGAAGGTTTGATTTCGTTAAAGAGATTGTGCAAAATCAGATACAGGGTTATCTGAAGCTAATGGAACATATATTGGAGAAAAGAGGATTTGAAAATCCTAAAATGGAGGCTATGCTTTTAGGGTCAATCCTGGATGGTATTAGTTTTCAATATGTGGTAGTAGGGGAGTCCTATCCATTAGACAAGGTTGTCGATCATGTGATAGCTAAATATTCAGCGAAAAATGAACCTGACTGAAAGAAGTTCGACCTAATAATTGGATAACGTCCTGAACGCTATGATAACCCGGGAAAGTATGTAGCTGAGCTAATTTGGAGTATTTTTCAAGCTTTAACTTAATTGACTAAATATGCTTTTAGGGATGATGAATCTCATTGAAAATTAAGTAAATGACATTCAATTTTAGGAATATATGAAAACTCAAAATAGTAATAAATGAAAAATCCAATAGCAAAAATATTTAAATACCTGCTTCCTTCCCTGGCATTTCTTATTTGCAGCAAGGTTCAGGCTCAGGATGCTTATGAGATTATTAAGAAAGCAGATGACAAGATGCAGGGAGTTTCTTCGAAAGTAGAAATGTCAATGACCATAGTCAGACCTGATTGGTCCAGGGAGGTTAAAATAAAGAGCTGGGCCAAAGGACAAAAGCTTAGCCTGATTCTGATAGAAGCACCCGCCAGAGATAAAGGAACAGCTTTCTTGAAGAGACATAAGGAAATCTGGAATTGGCAGCCCAAAATTGATCGTGTCATAAAACTGCCTCCATCGATGATGATGCAATCTTGGATGGGATCCGATTTCACTAATGATGATTTGGTTAAAGAATCGTCAATTGTGAATGATTACTACCAAAAAGTTGTAGCCGATACAACAATTCAGGGATATGAGTGCTACAAGATTGAAATGTTGCCAAAGGAAGATGCAGCAGTTGTTTGGGGAAAGATTTATGCATATATCAGCAAAGCAGACTACTTACAACTACTTTTTAAATATTATGATGAAGAAGGTTATCTGATCAACACCATGAAGCTTTCCGATATAAAGAAAATGGATGACCGTGTGCTTCCTACGAGACTGGAAATGATCCCGGCTGATGAAGAAGGACACAAAACAGTGGTCCAGTACAATCAAATGAAATTCAATATAAACATTGATGATAATTTTTTCTCGATGCAAAACATGAAGCGCATAAGGTGATGGCCTTTGGATGTTGGTTATGGGGTTTCAGGCTTCCTGTTATGGATTGATAACTTGAGCGCCTAAGGCTTTAACTTTTAATATGGTCAGTGCTCAATGATATGATGATCGTGCTTTATAAACTAGGCTTACATTTTTTAAAACAAAGGATATGTACTCAAAACTTGCCTGGAGGAATATTTGGAGGAATAAGCGACGTACTTTAATAACGTTAGCCTCCATTAGCTTTGCTGTTTTTTTTGCAGCCATTATGCAATCAATGCAATTTGGTAGCTATGGCCGGATGATAGATAACGCTGTGCGTTTCTATACAGGTTTCATTCAGGTTCATCATTCAGGATATTGGGATGAAAAGAGCCTGGATAAGAGCATGCCTGAGCGTAAAGAAATGATCGATAGTCTACGTCGCATTCAGAGCGTTCAGGAGGTTGTGCCCCGGCTTGAATCTTTCGCATTGGCTTCTTATCAGGATAAAACCAAAGGGACTATGGTTGTTGGTATTGATCCGGAAGCTGAAAATAACTTGACACGGATCAAGGATAAATTAATTGATGGTAACTTTTTAACAAATGAAAAAGAAGCGGTGCTCCTTTCCGAGGGCTTGGCGGAATACCTGAAGATCGGTATTGGAGATACCCTGGTCATGTTGGGACAAGGATATCATGGTGCGAGTGCCGTAGGCAAATTTCCGGTTGAAGGCATTTTGAAATTCCCAATACCTGACCTGAACAATCAATCGGTCTATATGCCTCTTAAAACATCTCAATGGTTTTATGCCGCTGAAGGAAGATTAACAGCGATTGCCTTTGTGCTGAATAATGCAGATGAAGTGGAGGGAGTTATGCAGGAAGTAACCGCAAAATTGAACCTTGATGAATATGAAGTGATGGACTGGAGATCAATGATGCCGGAATTAATACAACAGATAGAGTTAGATTATGTGAGCGGAAAGATCATTTTATATATTTTATATGCCATTATAGGTTTTGGTATGTTCGGTACCTTTCTTATGATGACCTCGGAGAGAAGCTATGAATTTGGGATTATGGTTGCTATCGGTATGAGGAGATTCAAAATGCAACTGACCATTCTTTTAGAAATGATTTTGCTAGGCCTGAGTGGTGTTATAGTAGGAATTATACTAAGCCTGCCCATTATTATCTGGTTCCATTATAATCCAATACTCATGACTGGTGATTATGCTAAGGCATTTGAAAATTTTGGTATTGAACCTATTGTGCCTTTTTCCATGGATCCCTCGCTTTTCCTAAATCAAGGAATAGTTGTTTTGATTATGTCATTAATACTCGGGATCTATCCGGTTTATTATATCCAAAGATTTATTGTTACAAAAGCACTCAGAAAATAAAACTTCAAGATTATGTTATTTTTTATTGCATGGAGGAATGTTTGGAGGCAACGGATTAGGAGTTTGGTGATTATTATGGCCATGATCGTAGGAGTTTGGGGTCTTACGCTTGCTATAGGTTTTATCAATGCTTTTACCGATAGTTACTTGGACAATATTGTGAAATATGAATTGGCCCATATGCAAGTGCATCATCCAAAATTCAAAGATGACTTCGACCTGAAGTACGATTTAAAAGAGGGGGATGTACAATTGGATAAAATAAAACAGATTGAGGGTGTAAAGGGAGTAACTGCTCGATCTATTGTCAGTGCTATGATAAGTTCTAGCAAAACTGCTTCGGGCGTAAAAGTAATTGGCATTGACAGAAAGGAAGAGCCTACAGTTTCCAATGTTGAGGATCTGATTATTGAAGGGGAATATCTCGACGGTAAGATGCGCAATCCGATTATTCTGGGTGAGAAGCTGGCTGAAAAGCTTAATGTTAAGATCAGATCGAAATTGGTCCTTACTTTCCAGAATGAACTGGGAGATATAACAGCTGCGGCTTTTAGAGTTAATGGTATTTATAAAGCCCAGTCGCCAAAACTCAATGAAGGATCTGTGTTTGTCAGAGCCAGGGATATAGCCCGAAGCATTGGTGCTGAGAACAAGGTGAATGAGGTGGCCATTTTACTTGAGCCTACAGCCAATGAAGACAGTGTTTACAAAGATGTTTCCAATATATATCAGCAGTATCTGGTTGAAAAATGGTCAGACATAGCTCCGGAGATTGAGATGCTAAGATCTCAATCAAAAATTAGTACGACGATTTTGGTTACCATTTTTATGTTGGCTTTGGTATTTGGTATTGTAAATACCATGCTGATGGCAGTACTTGAAAGAATTCGGGAACTTGGTATGTTGATGGCCATCGGTATGAATAAGATAAGGGTATTTTCAATGATCTTATTTGAAACCTTTTATCTTGGCCTGATATCTTGCCCCATAGGTCTGTTTTTCGGATACCTCACGTTGAGTTATTTTTCCTATAATGGTTTTGATCTGTCTTCCTATGCCAAAGGACTGGAAGATATTGGATATAGCACTGTCGTTTATCCAACGTTAGCATTTCAGCAATATGCTGGTTTGGCAGCGGGTATATTTATTACAGCTTTGTTAGGCGCTATGTATCCTGCGTTTAAAGCTATCAGGTTAAAACCGGTTGAAGCGTTAAATAAAATTTAAATTTTATACTTATGGCAATCATTGAAGTCATTGATGTAAAAAAGGTATATAACCCGGATGAAATTCCGGTGGAAGCCCTGAGAGGGGTGAATCTCCAGATTGAACCTGGAGAATTCACAGCTATTGTGGGTCCGTCAGGTTCCGGGAAATCAACATTGTTGAACATTATTGGTGGCTTGGACAGCCCTACCAGGGGGAAAATATTGATTGGTGGCCGAGATATTTCCGAAATGAAAGAAAGCCAATTAATTGACTTTCGTTTGAACAATATTGGTTTTGTATTTCAATCATATAATTTGATACCTGTGTTGACAGCGATTGAAAATGTAGCCTTTATTATGGAGCTACAGAATGTAAGCAAGAAGGAAAGAAATCAAAGAGCCATGGAGCTTTTGGAAGAAGTAGGTATTGCCGAACAATACAACAGGCGGCCATCCCAACTCTCCGGCGGGCAACAGCAAAGAGTGGCCGTCGCAAGAGCGTTGGCTTCCAGACCAAAATTTATCCTGGCAGATGAACCCACAGCAAATCTGGATTCTGTATCAACCAGTAATTTGCTTGATATGATGGCTGAGATGAATGAAAAGGAGAAAGCTACGTTCATTTTTTCCACGCATGATCAGAGAGTGATTGATAAAGCCAAGCGGATCATTACTTTGGAGGACGGTATCATTGTATCAGATGTTGTAAAGAGTAACTTAACACATGTCTCCGAATAGGCCATTTGCAGTTGTATTATTTATTGTTTCAATCCTGTTTACCTCCCATGTTTCCGCTCAGGACGAGGAGAAAAACTGGGAGCTGAATGGATATCTTAAAACGCTTCAAACTTTCAATTTCATTTCGGGCTTTGACTCAGTCCTTTTTGATAATCTTGTACATAACAGGTTAAATTTTAAATGGTATGTGCATCCGAATTTAACCATATATGCGGAAGCCAGGAATCGACTTTTTTATGGAGATTTAGTAAGAGCCATACCCAACTATGGAGATATTATAGAGGATCAGGGTAGCTTTTTGAATTTGAGTTTAAACATCATTGAAGGGCGTTCAATGATATTGAATACCACATTGGACAGATTTTATTTTGAATGGATAAAGGACGATTGGGAAGTACGACTGGGAAAACAACGTATCAATTGGGGGGTGAACCTTGCCTGGAATCCCAATGATATTTTTAATGCGTATTCATTCTTTGACTTTGACTATGAAGAAAGGCCCGGAACCGATGGAATACGCATTAAGAAATATTATGGCTTTGCTTCAAGTCTTGAATTGGCTTCGAATTTTGTAACTGATCTGGATGACTGGAGTATCGCCGGCCTGTGGAAATGGAACAAATGGAATTATGATATGCAGCTTCTGGCAGGAAAAGCCAGAGAAGACCTTGTTCTGGGACTTGGATGGGCAGGAAATATTAAAGGGGCGGGATTCAAAGGAGAGGCTACCTGGTTTAAACCCTATTCCGATGTTGAAGAGAATAACTTTGAAAGCTTGTTATTATCAATGTCCTGGGATTATTCTTTTAAGAATACCCTTTACATTCATGGTTCATTTCTGGTGAATACCGGAATTAAAGGAGATACTGAAAGTTTCCTGTTGAGCAATCTCAACTTTGAACAGTTGGGTGTGAAGGAATTGTTGCCTTATCAATATTCCATTTTTTTACAAAGTAGTTTTTCATTCTCTCCTTTGGTCAGTGGCAGCTTGTCGGCCATGACTTTTCCGGGTGATAGGGCAATATTCATCAATCCTGCACTAACCATTTCTTTGGAAGATAACCTGGATTTTGATGCAATCGGGCAAATTTTTCATTCGGAGGAAAATGATGAAATGGGAGCAACAGCAAGATTATTGTATTTTCGTTTGAAATGGAGTTTTTAGTGGAATAAAGGTTTTATTTTTTCGGGTAAAGACTACCTTTGAAAGCCCCGCAGCTTGATCTCTGTAAGTTTTCTTTTTGTATCAAGAGGGAAATCTCCATTCATCATCCATTCATAATAGCTGGGTTCCTTTTTAAATACCTCACTGATCTTTCGATTTTTGTGTTTCCCAAAATTAAAAACTTCTTCTCCCTGATCATTTAAAATAAGTCGTCCAGCCAGATCTACCATTTTAGAAGAAGTCAATTCATGGAGAATTGCCATGTCATTTTTGATCACTCCGATTTCGTTTCCCCTCATGTCGCTGACGGTTTGCCCCTCATATTTTTTTACTTGTGATTCAAGTACCTCAAGGGTTGCCTTTGTGTCGGCTTCAGCGCTATGTGCATCCTTTAGTTCCTTGTTACAATAGAATTTGTAGGCTGCTGACAGATTTCTTTTTTCCATTAAATGGAATATTTTCTGGGCATCTATTAACTTTCGATTCGTGACTTCAAAATCTACCCCGGCTCTAAGAAATTCCTCAACCAGGATAGGAACATCAAAACGTAAAATATTAAAGCCGGCGAGATCGCTACCCTCTAGAAATTTTGCAAGTTCTTTCGCGATACTCTTAAAAGTTGGTGCGTCTTTTACATCCTCATCATAAATGCCATGGATCAAACTGGTTTCCAAAGGGATAGGTATGGTAGGGTTTATCTTACGAGTTTTAGTGATCGTTTCTCCATTCACCATCATTTTGATAATAGAGAATTCTACGATTCGATCATTGGTAATATTGGTCCCGGTCGTTTCTAAATCGAAGAAAGAAAGAGGGTTTTTTAAGTTTAAAACCATTTATAGTAATTTTTTAAATAAGGCTTGAGTGATCTTGAATTTAATTTAATTC
Organism: Splendidivirga corallicola; assembly: GCA_030442035.1. Lineage (GTDB taxonomy): Bacteria > Bacteroidota > Bacteroidia > Cytophagales > Cyclobacteriaceae > Splendidivirga > Splendidivirga corallicola. The sequence continues at coordinate 404,046 of JAUJEA010000001.1, read as the reverse complement.
AAAATTTTCTCGCTTAGTGTTTTAAGATCAATACCCCCAAAATTTCCGGAACTCATCATAAGCAAGTTTTTATCTTTCCAATCTTGCTGAATGAGGAAACTCTGTAGATCTTCTTTACTTGTTTTTACAACCAAAGCTTCATTATTAAAGGCTTCCTTTACATCCTCCGGGCTAATATCTGGTAACCCTTTATGTTGGAGTGTTTCGTGATCATAGTAGACAATCGGTAGATCAGCCATATCCAATGTTTCAGCATAATTAGGCAGAAAATCCTTGTTTAGACTACTAAATGTGTGCAATTCCAGACAAGCCACAACCGGCCTGTTGAACTGCTTTTTAAAAGCACTGGTTGTAGCCTGTACTTTGGAAGGAGCATGAGCAAAATCTTTATAAATGGATGTATTTTGATTCTCATCTACCAGTTCCAGGCGGTTCGAGGCTCCATTAAAAGATTGCATGGCTTCATAGAATTCCGGATCTGTTATTCCCAGTCTTGCCAATACTCTTTGTGCTCCGGCTATATTTTGCATATTATGCTCTCCGAATACCGGAACGGCTACATCACCATTTTCCGTAGTAAGATACGTTTTACCATCTTTGATAGTAAAAGGGTGAGTTTTGTATTCTATTCTGTTTACATCAGCTCTTTCCTTCCCTCCAATTACAGCTGTCATTGGGTCCTCTTCGCAATAGATCAATGATCCAGCCTTGGGAGAAGCGTCTGCAAAACGATCAAATTGTCTTACATATTCACTTTCTGTTGGAAATACATTGATATGGTCCCACGAGATACCACTGATAAGACCGATATGATGGTGATACTTAAGGAATTTTGGTGTTTTGTCAATTGGAGATGAAAGATACTCGTCACCTTCCAAAATGATCATAGGAGCCTCTTCCGTTAATCGTATCTGATTTTCAAATCCATTTACCCTGGAACCTATTAGAAAGTCGAATCTCTTTTTATGATAATTCAAAACGTGGATGATCATTGCTGTAATGGATGTCTTTCCATGACTTCCCGCTATGACGATCCTTTGCTTTGATTTTGATTGCTCATAAATAAATTCGGGATATGAATAAACCTTAATACCGGCATCGAGCGCCTTTTGTAATTCAGGATTGTCCGATCTGGCATGCATACCCAGGATCACGGCATCGATATCCTTTGTAATATTATTCGGGTTCCATCCTATTGCGGGTAATAAATTATGCTTTTCCAGGTTGGATCTTGAGGGTTCATAGATCTGATCGTCGGAGCCACTTACATCGAACCCTTTTTCTTTCAACGCAATGGCCAAGCCATGCATTACACTTCCTCCAATCGCAATGAAATGTATCCTGTTATTCTTGTGATGCATTGACAATTTATTAAGCACTCAAAATTAAAATAAATTAAAGGAGTGACAAATTTAATACCCTTTTTAATTGTGCATAAATTGTGGATAAACCTTTCCGACTCGTGAATAAGAACGTCAATATTATTGTCAATGATGTGGAAAAAAACCTTAATAGATTGTGGAAAAAAGCTCGGATCTGTTGAAAAAGAAATGTGTCACAAATGATTTACTTATTAAAATACTTTCCTTAGGTTTGTCTAGTGGGATACGATCATAGAGTAATTTTTTATGATTTTGATGTCATTCGCCAGGCATATTAATGCGATTTTTTATTGGACTTTGTTTTGTAGCCTGTTGAAGTAAAGGCGGGTGATAATGCTCATGAAGAATATCTTAGTTTTAAAATCAGACCTGGTCTGTTTCAACTAATTCAAGAAATTTAACTAAATTATTGAATGGAAAAAGATGATGCTCCTGTAAGAAGATTGGATTTTAAGTCCAGGAATTTGATGGGAAGTGATGCCGGAAATCAGTTAGGTAAACTGCCCCCACAGGCTGTGGAAATGGAGGAGGCTGTTTTAGGAGCATTAATGCTGGAAAAGGATGCATTAACAGCAGTTATTGACATTTTAAAACCTGAAAATTTCTATAAGGATGCCCATCAGGAGATCTATAAGGCTATTGTAACGCTCTTCAACAATTCCGAACCTATTGATTTGCTTACTGTAAGTAATCAATTAAAGAAAGATGGAAAGCTGGAATTAGTCGGCGGTGCTTATTATATCACCCAACTGACTACAAGAGTTAATTCAGCGGCAAATATCGAATATCATGCAAGGATAATTACCGAACGTGCCATTAAGCGGGATCTGATAAAAATCTCATCTGAAGTTCAACGTGATGCCTTTGAAGATACAACCGATGCTTTTTCACTTTTGGACCATGTTGCTCAGGAGATCTATGATGTGTCGGAATCCAACATAAGGAAGAATTTTGCCGATATGAAGTCTCTTATGCATGAGGCACTTTTGGAACTTGAGGCAAGAAAAAACCATTCGGACGGACTTACTGGTATCCCCAGTGGATTTACTGCCCTGGACCGACTCACTTCCGGATGGCAAAGGTCTGATTTAGTTATTATCGCCGCAAGGCCTGGTATGGGTAAAACTGCTTTTGTGGTTTCTGCCCTTCGTAATGCGGCAGTGGATTTTAATCATGCTGTTGCCATTTTTTCATTGGAAATGTCGGCTGTTCAATTGGTCAATAGATTGATATCTGCCGAAGCAGAGTTGGAGAGCGAAAAAATTAAAAAGGGAAATCTGGCCGATTATGAATGGGAGCAGTTACTTCATAAAACAAGCAAGTTAACCAAGGCTCCTATTTTTATCGATGATACGCCCGGACTTTCAATACTTGAACTAAGGGCAAAATGTAGAAGATTGAAATCACAACATGATATCCAGCTTGTTGTTATTGATTATCTTCAGTTGATGAGTGGAGATTCTTCAAAAAGTGGAGGAGGCGGTGGTAATCGCGAACAGGAAATTGCGTCTATTTCACGTGCACTCAAAACCATTGCCAAAGAGCTGAGTATTCCCGTCATAGCATTGTCACAGTTGAGCAGGGCAGTTGAAACAAGGGGTGGAGATAAACGTCCTCAATTATCGGACCTTAGGGAATCAGGTTCCATAGAACAAGATGCCGATATGGTGATGTTCTTATATAGGCCTGAATACTATGGTATCACTGAGGATGAAAATGGTATGCCAACCCAGGGAACCGGAGAGGTAATTATTGCTAAGCATCGAAATGGTTCTCTTGATAATGTCAATCTGAAATTTATTGGAAAATATACCAAGTTTGCCGATCTGGATATGGGCTCCGGCGGAGAGGGTTATGGATCATTTGGCAGCACAGGTATTCCGAGTGAATTTGATTCCGGTAACACAGTTACTTTTGGCAGTAAAATAAATAATCCCGGCTCAGACGAATCATCTTCAGATCCTTCTTCAACCACACCCGAAGATGGTCCGGCTCCATTCTAAGATTTTGCCATTTGTATCTTCTTAAAGTCTGAACGGATATACCCAATACTATTTTATAAAAGGTAAACAATGACGTCGGTCTGTCATTTTATTTAGGAAGATTTATAAAACTTTTGTGTTGACCAACATAAGCGTTTGATTAAATGAATTGAGCCAAACAATTCGAGAAACAGATTTAAAAAAATGCATTATCCGTGGCTGATATATTCAATGTAAGAAATAATCCAATTGGTCAAGCAATGATTATAATTGTAAACCTTTAGGTGTCCCGTTGTTCCAACCGCGCTTGATTGATAATCACGAAAATTTACAGTTATCAAATGCCTTAAAGAAGTCCTTTTTTGCGACTGAAAAGCCAGATTTTAGTTAACAATCAATTAAAAAATAATTATTGTATTTTATAAATATTTTTTTATAAATTTACCGGAAATGGGTTTCCGGCTGACGATACATTCCCAAAGCATGCAAAGAGAATGAATATCACTTTTATGTAATTAATTCAGTACTATTCAAAACTAATACTTCTTTGTTTTAATTTAATTGCGCCTTGAATTCAATCTTTACAGAAAAACTTAAGACATTTTCCCCGCGAAAATTTTCATTGATGAAGGTACCCGCTTATTCTGATTTGAGATACCCTGTTAGATTATCGAGGAGCATGAACCTTCCTCTGCATAAATCGCTTGTTTTTATTCATGATATTTTTGTGATTATTGGTGCAGAGATAACTTCCTATTTAATTTATACTCATTATTTTGATGATACTAAAGAGAAACTGGGGCTTATTGTTGGAGGTGCATTGATCTTTGTTTCTTTATTGTGGTTTATTGCGGAGAATAATCTATACAAATACCAAGTACTGCTTTATAGAGCAAGACAAGTAGTGGCTATTTTAAAAGCACTTTTTTTCAGCTTGGTAACATTGATCTTCTTTAGTTTTATTTTCAAAATAATTGAAATTTCAACTAGCAGGATTTTGATTGGTATGATTTATACCAACATATTTCTTGTGTTTCTTTTTACCCGTGTCTTTTTGGCTCCGGCGGTTTACTTTTGGTTAGTAAGTAAAAACAAGATCAACAGGAACATGTTGATTATAGGAACCGGGGAACAGAGCGTAGAAAACGCGAAGATACTTTCCGAAAATAAGAAAAGTAATTTTAAGGTAGTTGGCTTTTTGGATGATGGTTTTGAGCAATCAGAGAATAGGAGCATATTCAATACCTTCCCTATTCTTGGAGGTCTTGAGAAGTTGGAAAAAATAGTTGAAGAGAAAAAGGTTTGCGATATCTTGATTGCTTCCGACTATAAAGATGGGGATAGACTGCATGAAGTGATCACATTGTGCAAAGCCACGAAAAAGAGTATTCATATTGCATCTGATCTGTATAACATCGTCAATGAGAAGTTGGAAATAGAGGAGATTGGAATGGTATCTTCATTTCGTTATTTACCTCCTAAAAAGGCTTATTTTTATACGATCTTTAAAAGGGTTTTTGATATATCCACGACGCTTTTGATCATTATTTCTTTTATACCACTCTGGATCTTTATAGTTTTTTTGATCAAGGCGACATCTTCCGGACCAATTTTTTACAAGGCAAGAGCTATTGGGAAAGACGGCAAGGAATTTAAGATGTTTAAATTCCGGTCTATGTATGCCAATGCAAGTACAAAAATGCATCAGGATAAGGTGGTTCAAATGATACAAAATAACGAAGCAACTAAAAAGCTTCAGAATGACCCCAGGATTACTCCGATTGGAAGGGTGTTAAGAAAACTCTCACTAGATGAATTCCCTCAATTGATTAATGTTCTAAGAGGGGAAATGAGCCTGGTAGGTCCCAGGCCTAACCTTCCATATGAGTTTGAGCATATGAGTGAATGGCAGAAAAGAAGGTATACTGTTTTACCTGGGATGACCGGACTTTGGCAAATAAAGGGTAGGGACGAAGTTTTATTTAATGATCAAATTATACTTGACATCTATTATATCGAACACCGATCCATAAAATTAGATCTCGAAATACTTTTAAATACCATTCCCGTGGTAATTTTTGGTAAGGGAGGTTTGTAAATAAAATTGGTAATTTGTTTTTAATCGTTTTAAGAATTTCATAATGATAAATGTAGGCGTTATTGGCTATGGATATTGGGGGCCCAATATCGTAAGAAACTTTATGGCTAATCCGGATCTTAATGTGCTAAAGGTTTCCGATATGTCCTTGGACAGATTGGAAGTATTGAAGAAAAATCACCCTGAGATATCCGCTGAACAGGATGCTAATAGCATTCTTAATGACCCTAATATTGATTTGGTAGGTATTATTACTTCTACATCTACGCACTTCAATTTGGCAAAGACAGCTCTTGAAAATGGGAAACATGTTTTTGTAGAAAAACCGTTTACCGCAACCTCCGCTGAAGCGAAGGAACTCATTGAACTGGCGGATAAGAAGAATTTGCTGATTATGGTGGACCATACTTTCTTGTTTACAGGGGCAGTCATGAAAATGAAAGAACTCACCTCAAACGGGACTTTGGGAAATCTTTATTATTACGATTCGGTTAGGGTAAATCTTGGTTTGTTCCAATATGATGCCAATGTGATATGGGACCTTGCGCCACATGATTTGTCAATAATGAACTATATCAACAATGGCGTAAAACCGATATCTGTCAATGCTGTAGGATCTGACCATATTGGCAAAGGCTTTGAGGACGTCGCTTACCTCACTGTTAAATGCGAGAATAACTTCATAGGGCACTTCCATGCCAACTGGCTGTCACCTGTGAAGGTTAGAAAAACTTTGGTAGCTGGTGATAAGAAGATGCTGGTCTGGGATGATCTCGAAGTTGATGAAAAGATTAAAATTTATAATAAAAGAGTGGAGGAAGTGCAAGATAAAAGCGAATTTTATAAACTTCAGGTTAAATACCACCATGGGGACATATTAGTGCCCGTTGTTGAAATGACAGAAGCACTCAAACTTGAAACAGAACATTTGGTGGATTGTATTAAGAACAAGAAAAAACCTATAAATGGTGGTGAAGAGGGACTTGAGGTTGTTAAGATTCTTGAAGCTTCGGATTTATCTTTGAAAAATGGAGGTAAAGAAATTCTATTATAAAATTCAATTTTGATATTCATGAAGTATTGCCTGATCTCTGACGATGTAAAACTAGGAGAAGACGTTAAAATTTATTCCTTTGTTAATCTGTATGGTTGTGAAATAGGAGATAGAACAAAGATTGGAACATTTGTTGAAATTCAAAAAGGAGTAAAGGTTGGAAAGGACTGTAAAGTTTCCTCTCATACTTTTATATGTGAAGGAGTTACTATTGAAGACCGGGTTTTTGTCGGGCACAATGTAACCTTTACCAATGATAAATATCCAAGATCAACCAATGAGGACGGTTCAATGCAAACAGAAGAAGATTGGGTTTGTGAACCTACCTTGATCAAAGAAGGAGTGTCAATAGGATCAAGTGCTACTATATTATGTGGTGTGACTATTGGAAAGAATGCTATCATTGGTTGTGGAGCTGTTGTGACAAAAGATGTTGCGGACAATACTGTTGTAGCAGGTGTTCCGGCTAAGTTTAGAAGAGATGTTTAGATTATAAAAGGTAAAGCACAAAACAAAAAAGGTAGCTGGAATAGCTACCTTTTTTGTTTTGTGCTTTAATATTATTGGGGTAATCCAGTCCCTTTATAGTTACCGATATTTACTTTTAATACATTAGCTCCAAATTCCTGATTTATTGCCTCAATAAATGTATTGGCAGCCACGGCATATCCCCGCGAGTTGGGATGCACGGCGTCTTCAGAAAAAACTCCTGTAGGTGGAACAAGAGATGGTGTTATGGAAATTCCGTTTTGAGAGTCAACGCCAGCAGTAGCCAGATCGGCCAGGGTTTTATTAACGTCTGCATAAGCTATTCTATCAGACCCATCCGCAATGCCTTTTATAGTTGTGTTGAATGCAGTTATCGCATCTTTAATTTCCTGGACCTCATCTTCTATTAAAACCAGATTGTCGGCAAGAGCGACTCCGACTCCATACACTGTGGCAGGATTGTTTGGATCAGCCAGTGTTCCCAGAAGTGCCGAGGCCGGTAGAAGAATCAGGTCATTGGCTGTGGCCTGTCTTATTTTGGGTAGTTCTATAGTTCCTCCCTGGCCGTCCGGAAGGGATATATCACTGAGTGTTTCATCTTCTATGACGATAGCATTATTGCCGGCCGCAAATGAAATGGTTCTTTTATCCATTTCCGCCTGATCGATAATCATGAATTGAGCGGCGCCAGCCAGACCATCATTGTAACTTGTGTAAGCCCCATTAGAAAGTGTGGCAGTTGTTTCATCCATTGGAATGGCGTTATAAGGTACCAATGTGAAAAAGGGAATTGACGTTACATCGGGAATATTTCCAACGACACCTTTTATATTAGGATCGGTTGTAATGGCTGTAATGGCGGTCTGATACTGAAAAGCAAATGAAGTAGGATCCGTAAGTGGCACAGCGCCAGACCCACCTGTTGTTGCATAACCCAATACATCATTATTACCCAGCCAAAAAAGAAAGAAAGTGCCTTGAGCAGACAGAGCATCTGTAAGAATGGTGGAAACACCTGGATTAGATGCGAACCTGGCATAATAAGGGTTGAAGCGCGGATCGGTTCCTGCCAATGTCCAATTACCGGTTTCGGGAATCAATGCCTGACCCAATAAAATCCCTGGTACTCCAAAATTGTTGAGTTGTGAAGTTTCACCGGAATAAACAAAACCAGGATTAATTGTAGGATCGGGAACGGCATTTAAATCTGATGAAGTAGGAGTTGGAGCCGGTGGATCCCCTGCTAGGATCAACCTGCCCAATATCACAGGATTCAAAGGATCGCTCAGGTCTGAAAAAGACGCATTGAAACCATTTTCAGAATTGATGTCTGGTTGATTGAAAGTGCCGGCACCAACTGCTTCGAATTGTTTGTTGAGAATGGCTCCCAATGAGGTCTGTTGTCCTTCATTAAACAGTGCTGCCGCTTGAAAACCAGCGGTAAGAGAATTCCCTATGGCGATGAATTTTGTGAAATCAGCACTACCGGCGCTGGGGACCTCAGGATCGGGTGGAGTTGGTGTGGCAGGTTGTATGACCTTAAATTCCTGCTCGCAGCTCCACAGTACCAGTAAACAGATAAATGATATGTATATGAATTTATTTCTTTTCATGATTTTTCAGTTTAGCAACAGTCAGAAGTTAATTAAGAAACTCATCAAAGGTGATTGAAATAAAATACTGAGGACCTACAAAACCTGCCCCGATATTGGTTCTATAATCTCCGCTAAACAGATTAGTACCCCCAACCTTAACGATTGATTTCAAAGATTTTATTTTATAGTTAGCCTGAATATCCAATACGCCGAATGAAGGAATTTCGCCCTCACCGAAAGATGACTGCCATAGGAAATCATCCTGCCATCTGTATGCCACTGCGAATCCAATGTTATTCCAGACATTTCTATTGGAGACATTTACACTGAATTTGTGTTCCGGAGTATTGAACCCTGCCTGAAAATCTTCGGTAATTTGATTGTCTACGGTGAAATCGGCCCAATTATAATTACCGCTTAGTGTATATCCTTTACCAACACTGTATGTGACACCTACTCCAATACCATCGGAAGAAATGTCTTCAGGAACATTCACATACGGGTTCATCAAAACATTGATCCCTCCAATGGCGTTTGTGACGGTTTGCCCTCTTCTGGTGATGGCATTAGCACTTAAAACCGGACGATTGGCAATGAAGCCGCTGTAGTTATTATGATAATAGTTGACATCCAATAATATTTTATCCGCAATTACACCCTTATAACCAATTTCGAAAGCTGTTAATTCTTCAGGTTCAACAAAATCTATATCCACTGGTTGTAATGTTGTAGGGTCAAGAGCTCCTCCGTTGTGAATACCGTATCTGGCAGCATTACTTTCCGTACTACCCACTAAAATTCCGGAAGAAGTTGGAAACCAGATGAACTGCGCCTGAGTATCGGGATTTCTGAAACCTGTTTGAAAGGAAGCCCTGATATTATGAGACTGACTGAATGTGTAGACAGCGGAAAACCTGGGATTGAATTGTCCTTCGAAATTTTCATTTTTATCATATCGAATTGAGCCCGTCAGTTTTAACTTTTCATCGGCAAGTCTCTTACTGATTTGTGTGTAAGCTCCCCATTCACTGATATTCACTCGTTCAAAACTGCCATCACTGTTTTGTTGCTCATCGAAAATAGTACCATCCGAAAAAATGCTATATCTTCTGACGTTACCACCAACCTGTATTTCAGCCCAATCAATCTGATTTTTTAGATTATAATTGAATTCTCCATGAAATAACCTGGAACCTTCAATAAACGCAGCACCGTTTTGATCTCTGTTGAGATTTGCTGTTCTGGTATCTTCAATGATTTGTTGAATTTCTGAAGCTGACATGGAGTTTCTGGAGGCATCAGCCTGAGCACGTGCAGCTGCATGCGCAGCAGTTGGATTACCTGCCGGAACACCAGGTATGTATCCTTGGCTAGCTAAAACATAGGTTTGTAGATAAGTTGGGACCCATTGCGTGGCTGTTGGAGAGATCCTTTCATTGACAAAAGCACCCATCGCATCCAAATTGTAAGAATCACCATCATCAGTCAATGTAACATAACCTCTGACAAAGAAATTGGCTCCTTTGGCCTCCAGCTTATGAAATTGTTGCGTGAAGTCATTTAATACAAATTTGGCTGATCCTTGATAAATGGAACTTCCTCCTCCAAATCGATAGTTGTATAATAACTCAACATTGTCATTAACCCTATAATGCAGTGCAGCATCAGCCTTAATACTTTTGGCATCCATGTTGGCCAGCAAGTCTTCCTCCCTCCAGCCAGTTCTTCTAAGATCTACATCCCCTAAAGGTGCTAAAGCTGGATCTCCTGTAGCGCTTGCTATATTTAGTTGAATACGTGCTTCGTCTCCATACATATTAAGGCCATCAAAATTGGGAGACCCCGGTTGATTTCCCGGTATAACGCGATCGGTGTTGTAATCATTTCCGGTCCAGTCAGTGGCATCCAAAAGAGAGAAATTGAGCTTAAAGGCAAACTTATTGTTAAATGCCTTGGCATATCGGGCTGAAAAACTATACAATGGATTTGAATCACCAGCTTCAGAATTGGTGGCGCCAACTTTTACCTGGGCGCTTAATCCCTGATACTCAAAAGGGCTTTTACTATTCATAAATAAAATACCATTAAAAGCATTCGGACCATACAATGCAGAAGCAGCGCCCGGGACAAGTTCCACACTTTCTGCGTCAAGCTCAGAAATCCCTACCAGGTTCCCTGTAGGAAAGTTCAGAAGAGGTGCTGAAATATCCATGCCATCCACTAATGTTACAAAACGTACGTTCGCTATGGTGGCAAAACCCCTGGTATTGATAGCATTGAAAGTTAAGCTACCTGTACTGGTGGTGACGCCCTTAATATGCGAAATAGCATCAAAAAAATCAGGTGCCGCAGACTGTTGTATCCCAATAATGTCCATTTTTTCAACGGTCACCGGAGATTCAAGTACACTTTCTTCCACTCTGGATGCCGAGACAACTATTTCCTGTCCAAGAATTGTTTGTTCACTCATTGAGATTTCAAGGCCTTCTGTGGTTGCATTGGTAATCTCAATTTCCTGCGGGGTATAGCCCACAATTGACACTTGCATGGTGAAAGGAGGAGCCTTGCTGACTGAGAGGTTGAAGTTTCCATCTATATCTGAGATGGTTCCTAGAACCGTTCCCTTCACAAGAATATTGACTCCAACTAACGGTTCGCTTGTTGCTTCATCAAGAATTTTCCCAGAGACCGTAGTGTTTTGGGCTCTTGTATGATGGCACAAAAATGAAAAGAACACTACGAGTAATAGTGTTGATTTCGTAAAAATCTTCTTCATACGTTTAATAGTTTAATAAGGTTTGTTGCAGACTCGGTTTAGCTCTTTATAAATGTACCAATTTATTAATTTTTAACAAACATTAATCAAAAATTAGTAGGTATGCATACAAAATTTTTTATTCTCAAAACTCCTTATGGAACATAAAATTTTAATTTTTGGAGAATTTTTAGAATGATTTTAGGCAAAGCTTCTTTTGAGTGCAATTGGTTTTGGGAGTGATAGAATGGTATCCTAATAAAAATTGTAGTAGTTTAGCAATTTCGTTCAGTCATATAGGTGCCACACGAGGTAAGGCTTGCGAACTAGGAACTATAACTTTATGGGGAAATCTAATTTAGAGATGCCGACTGATGAACAATTGTGGAAGCAATTTAAATCAGGTAATAAAGAAGCGTTCGCCCGGATCTATAGAGTAAATGTGGAAGCATTATATAAGTATGGTTCCAAGTTTACAGACAATTCTGAGTTAGTTGAGGATGCCATCCAGGATCTTTTCCTGATTATGTGGAGAAAGAGATCTAAGCTGAGTGATATCAACGCAATAAAGCCATATTTGCTGGGCTCTTTGCGTAAGAATCTATTACGTGAATTGAAACGAAACAAAATAGCAGGTCATAAGAATACATTTTATGATAATCAATTTCATCTGGAGTTTAGCCACGAAGATCTTATCATCAGTGAGCAATTGCAAGAGGAAACATTGCATAATTTAAAAAAGGTTCTTGAGCAATTAACAAAGCGCCAAAGAGAAGTGCTTTATCTGAAGTACTACAATGATCTCAGCTATGAAGAAATTTCTTCTATCATGTCATTGAACTACCAGTCGACCCGTAATTTGGTTTACAATGCATTAAAATCTTTGAAAGAACATTTTCCTACCTTTACGCTTGGCCCATTGTTGTGCATGCAGCAACTTCTGTAATTCATAGAATTTAATAGAAACATACAAAGCATATTCTTTAATGAAGTAGCTTTTGACAGGCGACTACTTGGCGATATCAATGGAGTAAAAACAATTGTAGAATCAGGGCTTTTGAGATATTAGGGCCAAGTAAAGTTGATCTCGAAAAAGATTTTTCTACATGATTGTTATAACAGTGTGAATGAACTTTCAAAGCCTATACAGTACCATCTCTTTCTATTTCTAAACAAATAATCAAAATTTATTGAGTACAAAATAATTGTCTGTGTATTACTAATATAAATGTCAGTCAATAGTTGTGATGTAATTGCCAACGTGAAGCTTATGTTAGAACAGGACTATTGATGCTGACAACTTTATTTGATTTTTAAGAAAATGAATTATCAAGGTTATAAAGAAGAAGATTTTGCACAAGACAGTTTCTTTTGTCATTGGGTGCGGCATCCTGATGAGGAGACTAATTTATTTTGGCAACATTGGCTCGAAGAAAACCCATCCCAAAAACCTGTCGTCCGGAAAGCAAGAGGAATGGTATTAGCCTTGAATATCAGGGAAAATGAACTGGATGCGAGAAAAATACAAAGGATTTGGCATGGAGTGGAACGGAATATGGATGATCATTCAAAAGCAATTCGATTGCCTGAAAGAGGAACGATTACGGCACGTTGGATGAAAATAGCTGCTGTACTGATTGGCTTTGTGATCATTGCCGGATTAGCATATGTTCTGAATATCGACAGGCAAGAAGATACGGAAATTATTGCCATAAGATACATAGAAAAGTCAACCAGCAAAGGACAAAAGTCAAGTTTTAAATTACCTGATGGCAGCAAGGTCAAATTGAATGCCAATAGTAAACTTAGGTTTCCTGAGGTTTTTTCAGAAAATGAAAGGAGGATCAACCTTATTGGAGAAGCATTTTTCGAAGTGACTAAAGATTCGTTGAGACCCTTTGTTATTACCTCGGGAGATATCAGGACAACGGTTTTGGGCACATCATTCAATGTTAGGGCCTATCCCAAAGAGGAAAAAATAAAGGTAGCTGTAGAGAGTGGTAAAGTGGCCGTTGAAGATGGAAAATTAGATGTAGTAAAGGCTAGTAGAAACACTACAGTTTTGTTACCTAAAGAAATGGCGGTATACAGCAAAGGGCAAGGTACAATCAAAAAGAAGAATTTTTTGGAGATGGCTCAATTTGGTTGGAAAAATGGGATCATCTATTTTAAAAATGCCGATATACATGAAATTTTAGAGATACTGGAGAATTGGTATGGTGTTTCTTTTGTAGTGGAAGAAAGGTTAAATGAAGCAAAAGATTATACTGCCATTTACCATAATAAGTCTTTGGAAACAGTCTTATACGGCTTGAGTTTTGTCTTTGATTTTGAATACACAATCGATAATAAAGTTGTCACACTAAAATAATCAGATCATGTCCTATTATGATACAAGCTAACGTATAGATATAAAAAATCCCATGATGCTGAGCAATACATTGGGGAATGAAAGGTCAGCAACCATGGGAAGGCTATGTCTTAGATAATTACTTACCTTAAAACATAATTCCTATGAAAGCAAAAATACTAAATTATTTAATTATTATGTCCAGATATACCCTCCTAGGCATATTGTTGCAATGCGTTTTATACTCATTCCTACTTGCCGGAACGAGTAGAGGACAAACGAGTATTGAGGAAATGAAAATTTCCATTGGGTTGCAGGATGTGAGCATTGAAGGAGCTCTAAGTGAAATTGAAAAAGTAACCGAGTTCACTTTTGCCTATAAAGGCACCATGATTAATCCTAAAACCAGATTGACCATCGAACCTGAAGAAAGAACCATTGGGGATTTACTTAGGCAAATTGCAAGAGAAACTAATTTACAGTTCAAAAGAGTTGATGAAGTGATCCATGTCAATCGAGCAAAAAGAAAATTACCAACAATCCAGGAGTTGATGGCTTATCAGCCAATAGTGGTTTCAGGAAAGGTGGTTGACGAATTGGGTGAAGGTATACCAGGAGTTAATGTTCTGGTCAAAGGAACAACTGATGGAACTGTTACTGATCTGGAAGGGAAATACTCGCTGGAAGTGGAAGAGACTGCTACATTGATCTTTAGCTCCATTGGATATATCTCTGAAGAAGTGCCATTGGATGGTCGTACGACTATTGATATTACCTTATTACCGAATATCACAGCATTGGAAGAAATAGTCGTAGTAGGTTTTGGAAGTCAGAAAAAAGCACATGTCACCGGAGCTGCAGCTTCTGTGGAAATGAAAGATGTGTTGGCCAACAGACCTGTTACTAATCCATTGCTTGCTTTGCAGGGTTCCATTCCTGGTTTACAGATTACTGCCAGTTCAGGACAACCCGGAGACACCGGCCTTGGGATCAATATTAGAGGTACCACCTCTATCAATGGGGGCAGCCCCTTAATACTTTTAAATAATGTTCCTGTATCTGCCGAGGATATTAACCCACAAGATGTAGAGTCGGTAACAGTTCTAAAAGATGCCGCTGCAACTTCTATCTATGGTGCCAGAGCTGCCTTTGGTGTAATTCTGATTACCACTAAAAATGCCGGTAAAAATCAACCTGTGAAATTCAACTATTCATCAACGTTTAGCGCTCATTCTCCTGAAGATATACCTGACAAGGCTAACACTTACGATTTTGTTAATGCGTTGAACGATTGGGGGCTGAGTACTTTTTGGACAGGGCAAGATATTCAGGCCTGGGTTGGATTTCTGGAGGAATTCAGGAATAACCCTTCAACGTACCCTGAGGGTTTCGCAGAGCTGGATGGTTTAAGATATCCCTTGGTTGACACAGATCTCATTGGAGCATGGTTGGATGATCCCGGATCGACTCAAATCCATAATTTCAATGTAAGTGGAGGAGGCGAAAAAACGACTTATCGAATTTCTGCTGGTTATAGCAATGAGGACGGTATCATCATTACCGATAATGACAGCTATAAGAAGTACAATGTTAATGCTTCTTTAGTCACAGAATTAAGCAACAAATTCACCTCTACCACTAATGTGCTCTATAGAAATAGTGTAAGGAAGGCGCCACTTGGAAGTTATAGCAATGCTATTAGCTTTAACTCTTATACACCCGCAAGTGGGAATCATGTTTTTGATGATGGTACCGAAGTGCCTTATTTTTCTCCTGCGAATGTGGAAAAACTAAAAAAAGCGCCAGAGTTTCTACAAGATAACATTCGCTTCTTTCAAAAGCTGAATTTCAACCCTATCGAAGGGTTAAATATTACGGGAGAATATACTTTCGAAAAACGAAATTGGGATGCTATCAGAAGTGAGAATCAAGTACTAACGGTAAATCCGGAAAGATTTACCCTGAATGCTGTAGATCCAGTCAATACCTTCTATCAAAGAAATAATAGTAAAACTGTCTATAATGCTTTGAATCTCTATGCCAATTATCAGAGATCTTTCGAAGATCATAATTTTGGTTTGTTGGTTGGATTGAACAAGGAAAAAAGTGATTTTGAAAGTTTTTGGGTGAGGAAAACCAACCTGATCAATGTTGATCTACCTTCCATATCAGGTGCTACAGGAACCTTGACCAGTGATGATAGTTTTGGTGAGTGGTCTGTAATGGGTTATTTCGGAAGGTTCAATTACAACTTTAAAGAAAAATACTTTCTGGAGGTAAATGGCCGCTATGATGGTTCTTCCAGATTTAGAGAAGGAGACCGCTTTGGATTCTTTCCTTCATTCTCTGCTGGATGGCATTTAGGTAGAGAAACGTTTATGGAATCCATTGGCGTGATATCTGACTTAAAATTGAGAGCTTCATGGGGTGAAATTGGAAACCAAAATACACCTTCACTTTATCCCGCTATTCCAGGCATGACTGTACAAAATGCGAGTTGGCTCAATGAAAGTGCAGGAACTCCTTATGTTACCCTTGGTGTACCTGGTCTGGTAAGCACAGGGTTTACCTGGGAAAGGGTACAAACACTCAACGTGGGCTTGGATGTGGAATTGTTTAAAAATAAATTATCCGCTTCAGTTGATGTATTCTCAAGGGAAACCATAGGAATGATCGCCCCAGGAGCTGAGCTGCCCGCAGTGTTGGGAGCAAGTGCACCTAACCAAAATGCAGCGGACTTGAAAGTAAATGGTTGGGAGTTTGCCTTATCATGGAAAGACAAGATCAAGGATTTTTCCTATAATGTTGGCTTCACCTTATCAGACAACCAGGGAGAGATCACCAAGTTTGACAATCCTGCCGGTTTGCTCAGCCAATTCTATGTTGGTCAGGAATTGGGCGAAATATGGGGATATACAACCGATGGATATTATACAGTAGACGATTTTGTGGAAGGAACATTGGATGATAACCTTATGGGAGGAACGCTTAAGGAGGGTATTCCACATTGGGAAGGCCGAAATCCCAATCCTGGTGACGTTAAGTATGTTGATTTCAATGGCGATGGCCTGATTACCGATGGTAACAATACACTGGATGATCCGGGTGATAGGAGAGTAATCGGCAATAGTACCAGAAGATACCAATACGGACTTTATGGTAGTGCTTCTTATAAAAACTTCGACCTGTCTATCTTATTAAATGGCGTAGCCAAAAGAGACCTATGGCAAAATAATAATGTTCGGTTTCCGTATGTCAGTGAATTTCATGTAGTTTACGTTTCGCAATTGGATTACTGGACTCCTGATAACACAGATGCGTACTTCCCAAGAAATTATCCTTTGGGTGGGGTGAACTATGGGATTAATAGAGCTACCCAAACCAAGTATTTATTGGATGGTGCTTACATGAGGATCAAGAACATTACAATAGGATACTCATTGCCAAAAGCGCTATTAGAAAAAGCAAAGATACAGTCACTTCGCTTTTATATAGCCGGAGAAAACCTGCTTGACTTTAATGATTATCCTGATGGGATTAATACAGAACTCTCTAACAAAGCAAATGGGGCTACTTATCCTTATATGAGAAGTTATTCTGTTGGATTGAACTTGACCTTTTAATTATTGAGCCATGAAAAAGATATATATAATAATATTTACCGTATCCTTATTATTCACCTTTTCAGGTTGTGACGAAGAGTTCCTCGAAAAATTGCCCAAAGATCAATTGACCGAGGCTACCACTTTTACAAGCAATTCAAATTTTGAAACTTATGCCTGGGGATTTTATAATACACTTCCAGGATATTGGGATCATGCAACGATTTGGCGTGAACGAGGCAGTGATCTGATGGTTAATAATAGTGGAACACAGGGAGATGGGCTCTTATGGCAACTAAAGACAGTACCATCGTCTTCAAATATTTGGACGAATGCCTATGCCAACATCAAGCGAGTAAACTTAATGTTGGACAACATAGATAATAGTGAACTGACAGATGAACAAAAGGATCACTGGAGAGCTGTCGGCTATTTCTTCAGAGCTTACGAATATGTTGAATTAATTGCTTCGTATGGTGCCGTACCCTGGGTTGATAGAGTATTGACAGAAGTGGATGAAGATGTTTTGTATGGTCCGAGAACATCAAGGGATGAAGTTGCACAAAATGTTTTAAATGATCTATTATGGGCAGAGTCCAACATCGATCCAAACGGGAACGGTCCGAATACTGTTAATACAGATGTTGTAAGGGCTCTGATCTCGCGTTTTGGCTTGTATGAAGGTACCTGGAGGAAATATCATGGCCTTGGAGGAGAACAACAATATTTACAGGCCAGCGTCGATGCCGGTGCAAAATTGATTGCTGATCATCCGAACTTGCATTCAAGTTATGATGAAGTATTCAACAGCGAATCATTATCAGGTGTTTCAGGTATTTTATTATACAAAGCTTATGAGTTTGGTATATTAAATGGTAGATTTTCGCATTGGAACAGGAGTTCGATCGGTCATGAAGATTTAACAAAAAAAGCTGTTGATCAATATCTGTGTGTCGATGGTCAGACCATACATACGAGCCCTCTATTCGATGGTGATCAAGATGCGTATGATGAGTTTAGAAACCGGGATCACAGATTGTATTTTAATACACCTCCTCCTTTCAGAGTAGATACAGGAGGGAAAAATCAATTGACCTGGGAATTTGATGCTGACCCAAAACATAGAGAATACATTGACTTAATGGCTACGCTATCGGATGATGAGCACAAAACATTGCCTACCATGAATTGGCGGGGATTGATCGTCAGAACCAGCCCCCATTTCAGAAAATTCAATGAAGGTCATGGGTTTAACGTAACCTATACTGGATACGCATTTTATAAGTTTTCCAATAAGATAAGTCGATTGCAAAACCGTGATTCTCATGATGCACCCATCTTTAGAATGGGAGAAGTATTCTTAAATTATGCAGAAGCCACTTTTGAATTAGGGCAATTCACTCAGGAAGTGGCTGATCAAACAATTAATAAGTTAAGAGCCAGAGGAAGTGTTGCACCTTTGGATATTGCCAATATTATTGCAGATCCTACCAGAGATAGTGATGTAGATCCGGTCTTATGGGAGATCAGAAGAGAACGAGGAATTGAATTTTTGGCTGAAGGACTGGGTAGAGTTTTTGATATCAAACGTTGGAAAAAATTGGTTGAGTACGGCGGGCAGGAAAAATTAGGTCGCTGGGTGAAAAATGCTGACTATGGCGATAAGTTGCCTATACAAAATGGTCAGGCTGAAGGCTATATTTCGCCATGGGGTCCTCCTCCGGGTGTTCCGGAATACTATTACCTGGAGCCGATACCTTCTGATCAAATTGTTTTGAATCCTCAATTGGAACAAAATCCAGGTTGGATTTCACAATAGTAATTAATGAAAACTTCAGAATATCTAGAGATTGAGCAGGTCAATGAACCTGCTCAATCTTTATATTTGTATAAGAACATGTCACAAGCTTTGGAAAATAGGGGATGCTTCAAAACCATGGGTCGTTAGATATCAAAGGTTGTTCGAAAAATGTTAAAAAAGAACTATAAATTAGAATTTGAGGAAATGAGAAAATTGAGATGTCTGTTCACAACATCACTTATCCTTTGTATTTGGTTTTCGTGTTCAACTGAAAAGCGTTTGGGACAAGCTGACCAAAAGGACAAAAAACCCAATATCATATTTTTTTTAGTTGATGATTTAGGTTGGAAAGATGTTGGATTTATGGGAAGCAATTACTACGAAACACCTAACATTGATAAAATGGCTAAGGAGGGAATGGTATTCACAAGTGCCTATGCCAATGCTCCCAACTGCGCTCCTACCAGGGCCAGTATCATGAGTGGGTTGTACACACCACGCCATGGTGTATATACAGTGGGGGATCCGGCCCGTGGAAAAGCTGAAAACCGGAAGTTGATTCCGGCACCAAATAATACTGAACTTGAGGGAAATTTTGTAACCTTAGCGGAAGCTTTGAAGGAGAATGGTTATACCAATTGTCATGTTGGAAAATGGCATTTGGGAGAAAATGAAGAGACCTCACCCGAGGCCCAGGGCTTTGACATAAACATTGGAGGCACCAAGGCTGGTCACCCGGCTACTTATTTCAGCCCTTATAAAAATCCAAATTTGTCTGATGGTCCTGATGGGGAGTACCTCACAGATCGGCTAACTGACGAAGCACTTAAATTCATCGAACAGAATCAATCCGCCCCTTTCTTTCTGTATTTTTCACATTATTCGGTACACACGCCTATCCAGGCGAAAAAGAATTTGATTGAAAAGTATGAGCATAAACCCGAAGATAATGGTCAGGACAATCCCAAATATGCCGCCATGGTCCATAGCACTGATCAGAGTCTGGGACGTGTGCTTAAGAAACTTAAAGAATTGGATCTGGATGAAAATACCATTGTCATTTTCTTTTCTGATAACGGGGGGCATGGAGCCGTGACAACACATCATCCCTTAAAAGGATCAAAAGGTATGATGTACGAAGGTGGCTTTCGTGAACCTATGATTGTACGATGGCCCAAAAAAATAAAACCTGGAGTTAAATCAGACGAGCCTGTGATGGGAATCGATTTTTACCCAACCCTGGTCGAATTTGCCGGAGGTGAACCCCATAGATATCAGCCAGATGGAGAGAGTCTTGCTCCATTGTTATTCCAAAAGGGAAGCTTGAAAAGAGATGCCATTTTTTGGCATTTCCCGGCTTATCTTCAAGGTTATAAAGGCATAAAAAATTCAGGGGATCTGGTGAGGGGATGGAGAGCTGTTCCTTCGGGAGCTATTAGGAAAGGGGATTGGAAATTGATTGAGGATTTCGAAACCGGCCGTCTTGAACTTTACAATCTTAAAAATGATATTTCGGAGCGTAAGAATTTGGCTGATACTATGCCGGATAAAAGAGATGAATTGTTAGCTGATATGAAAACCTGGAGGAAACAGCTCAACGCTCTGGTACCCACAGAAAAAAATCAAGCTTACGTGCCGAAGAAATGAAATTCCTGTAAATGAATAAATATTAATCCCCTTAAAACGACAAATCGCTATAAATAAAGTAATGATGCACAAAACGACAAAAACGACTTTTATATTTGCTTTGTTCCTGATTTTGATACAGGTGAGTTGTACAGACTCACGTGTTTCCGAAGAACCTAAAAAACCCAATATCATCTATATTCTTGCTGATGATCTCGGCTATGCAGAATTGGGGTGTTACGGACAAGAACTTATTGAAACACCCAATATAGATGCATTAGCTTCAAATGGAATTCGCTTCACCGATCATTATGCCGGTGCTCCTGTTTGCGCTCCTTCACGATGTGTTTTACTTACAGGTCAGCACGCTGGTCATGCATATATCCGTGGAAATGATGAATGGGCAGCCAGGGGAGAAGTCTGGAACTTTGCCAAAGCTGTGGAGGATCCCAATCTTGAAGGACAAAGACCGATACCGGATAGTATCCCAACCATTGGTGATATCTTGCAGGAGGCGGGATACAAAACAGCTATAGTTGGTAAATGGGGCCTTGGTGCCCCATTGACAGATGGGATTCCAAACAATAGAGGGTTCGATTTTTTCTATGGATATAACTGCCAGCGTCAGGCACATACTTTGCATCCAAAACACCTCTGGAGAAACAATGAAAAAGTATGGTTGGATAATGATTTAGTAGTTCCGGGAACTAAATTAGATAGTACAGCCGACCCTCAAAATATAGAAAGTTACTCCAATTATTTTCAAAAGGATTATGCTCCAAAGTTGATGCTTGATGAGGCGCTTGGATTTATGGAAAAAAATAAAGACAATCCCTTTTTTCTTTACTTTGCCACCCCGTTAACGCATGCACCATTGCAGGTGCCTCAGGAATATGTAGATAAATATGTTGAGAAGTTTGGTGATGAAGAACCCTATCTAGGGAATAGAGGGTATTTCCCCAATCGTTATCCCAGAGCTACCTACGCCGCTATGGTGACCTATTTGGATCAGCAAGTCGGAGAGATTGTTAAAAAACTCAAAGAGCTTGGGGAATATGAAAATACGCTTATCATCTTTTCCAGTGATAATGGACCAACTTATAATGGAGGGACCGATTCGCCGTTTTTCGACAGTGCCAAACCATTTAAAAGTGGATACGGATGGGGTAAAGGGTTTACGCACGAAGGTGGTATCAGAGTACCGATGATTGCCAGTTGGGAAGGTAAGATAGCTCCTGGCACCACTACTGGGCATATTTCCGCTTTTTGGGATGTATTGCCCACATTGGCTGAAGTAGCCGATGTTAAAGCACCTGATAATATTGATGGCGTTAGCTTTTTACCAACTTTGTTAGGGGATAATCGCCAGACAAAACATGAGTTTCTATATTGGGAATTTCCATCTTATCAGGGACAGCAGGCTGTTCGTTTTGGTGACTGGAAGGGTATCCGAAAGAACATATTCAAGGGGAATATGGAGATAGCACTTTATAATTTAAAGGAAGATCCAGCTGAGCAACAAGATGTAGCCGAGGAAAATCCGGATATTGTTGAAAAGATTAGCCAGATCATGAAGAATGAACATACCTCAGCTCATATTGATCGGTTTAAGATAGAGCAGTTGGGTGATGTAAAAAATACTGATTAAGAGCTTCGGAAGGTCAATTATTTTATTCCAGATCCATCTGTAAAAAACGAAATAAAAAAGGCCTCTTCTCAAGAGGCTTTTTTATTAGACAAATAAAACTGTAAATGTTTTTTAACTTTAATGTTCAAATCAGCGACCTTGCATTTCCTTTTTCAGGTATTCAACAAATTTCTCGCAAAGCGCATTCATTTCGGAGGCCATGAACTCGTCACCGGTGGAACTTAAAATACTTTGTGCAAGCCCTCCCAGGGAATCAATATAGAACTGCTTCATCTCATGGACTGGCATTTCCTTGGTCCATAGATCTATTCTAAGTGTGTTTTTATTGACATCATCCCAAAGGGATATATTCAAGGATTTGGTTTCGGACAAATCATTGCCCTGCTTGTCACTGGCGTTCCAGGAAATTTTTTCCGGAACATTTTCATCGTCAAGTTCTATGGTAAAGTTGATTTCTGATTTTCTCATGTTTTTCTATTTCAGGCTGCAAAAGTAACCAAATTTGGTAAACAGTTTTTCCGGAACTATTTCTGAATGATGAGCTGAGCTTTAATGGAGAGAGAAGGTGAAACCTAATTAAGATTCATTTCAGGAATATCATTCTCCACAACCAATCGACCCTCAGTAGCATTTTTGATCTCATCAACACTTACTCCGGGAGCTCTTTCCAACAATCTGAATCCTCCCTCCGGTAAAACATCCAATACCGCAAGATCGGTAACGATCTTTTTCACACATCGTATTCCAGTGATTGGTAAGGTACATTTTTTTAGAAGTTTGGATTGACCAGCTTTGCTGGTATGTTGCATGGCCACAATGATATTGTCAGCCGATGCAACCAAATCCATGGCGCCACCCATTCCTTTCACCATTTTACCAGGTATTTTCCAATTGGCAATATCACCATTCTCAGAAACTTCCATAGCTCCAAGGATTGTCAGATCCACGTGTCCTCCTCTGATCATTCCAAAACTTTCTGCTGAACTGAATAACGCGGAGCCATCCAACATCGTGACTGTTTGTTTACCTGCATTGATCAAATCCGCGTCAACATTCTCCTCATATGGAAAAGGACCTATGCCTAATAAGCCATTTTCTGATTGTAATACTACGTTTATGTTATCGGGGATATAATTTGCTACAAGTGTTGGAATACCAATTCCCAAATTGATGTAGGTTCCGTCTTTAACTTCCTGAGCAATTCTCTTAGCGATACCTATTTTGTCGAGCATATTTAATTTCTTTTAGCGCAATTGATTCCATTGAAGTAATTCAAGCAGGTAATTTATCTTTGAGTGATGGTCCTTTGCTCAATACGCTTCTCATAATTTTGTCCTTCAAATATTTTTTGGATATAGATACCAGGTGTATGGATTTCATTGGGATTCAATTCGCCAGCCGGTACTAATTCTTCTACTTCTGCAATGGTGATTTTTCCGGCTGCGGCCATCATGGGATTGAAGTTCCGTGCAGTTCCCTTGTAAACTAAATTACCTGATGTATCGCCTTTCCACGCTTTCACTAATGAGAAATCCGCTTTAAGCCATCTCTCCATCAAATAAACCTTTCCGTCAAACTCCCTTGTTTCCTTTCCTTCTGCTACCTCTGTACCATATCCCGCCGGTGTGAAAAAGGCTGGGATTCCTGCTCCTCCTGCTCTTATTCTTTCTGATAAGGTGCCTTGTGGTATGAGCTCCACCTCCAACTCGCCCTCAAGGAGTTGTCTTTCAAATTCGGCATTCTCGCCAACATAGGATGAGATCATTTTCTTCACCTGCTTGGTTTGCAGCATTAGCCCTATTCCAAAATCATCCACACCTGCATTATTTGAAATACATGTCAGACCCGTTATTTTCTTTTTCAACAGAGCGCTGATGCAGTTTTCCGGAATTCCGCATAATCCAAATCCACCAAGCATAAGGGTAACGTTATCAGTAATTTCAGCTACCGCCTCATCAGCATTTTTAACAACTTTATTAATCATGATTACGTTCGGTTCTTTTGAAAAT
The DNA here is from genome assembly GCA_030442035.1 of Splendidivirga corallicola. Taxonomy (GTDB): domain Bacteria; phylum Bacteroidota; class Bacteroidia; order Cytophagales; family Cyclobacteriaceae; genus Splendidivirga; species Splendidivirga corallicola. The sequence goes on along the minus strand of JAUJEA010000001.1, from coordinate 379,655 downwards.
TAACCATTTAGAATGTCATTTGCTAATTCCCTGTCTTTCATCAGCTGTTTACGCAATGCTTCTACATTCGGAAATTTTATCTCTTTCCTGATTTGATCCACAAATGATACTTTGATTTCTTTTTTGTAAATGTCCTTATCGAAATTGAAAATATTTACCTCAATAGTTCTTTCGCTTCCATTGACAGTGGGACGATTACCGATGTTGAGCATTCCCCGATATAAATGTTGCTCAAATTGTACGTGAACCGCATAGGCCCCGTCAGCTGGTATTAGCTTATAATCGTTGTCTAATTTTATGTTGGCCGTAGGAAATCCAATACTCCTTCCAAGTTGAGCCCCTTTGATTATTGTTCCCTTGATGCTGTACGCTCTGTCTAAATATTTATTGGCTATTTTTACGTTTCCTTCATTCAATGCGTTCCTGATCCTTGATGAACTTACAGCTACATCTTCTATATCCTGTTGCGGAATTTCTTCCACTTCAAAACCAAGTTGTGCTGCATGCTGTGATAAGTATTCAAAGCCGCCTTCCCGGTTTTTTCCAAATCTGTGATCATAACCTATCACCAGTTTTTTTGTGCCAATACTATTTACTAAAATGTTCCTGACAAATTCCTCTGAAGTTAACTGGGAAAATTCCGGTGTGAACGGAATTTTTATCAAGTGATCCACTCCTCGTGCTTCCAACAGTTCGGCTTTTTCCTCGAATGTGCTGAGCAACTTGATTTGATATTTGTGTGAATGAAGCACCATTCTGGGATGTGGCCAAAAAGTGAGTAACACAGACTCTCCCTTGTTTTGCCTTACTATCTCCCTAAGTTTTTCCAGAATTTTTTGATGACCAATATGAACCCCATCGAATGTTCCGCTTGTCACAACAGGAAAATTCAATTTTGGAAAGTTATCAACACCCTCATGTATCTTCATGTAACTACTTTAGTACCTTATACTGTTCAATAAATTCCTCAAGCGTATAAGCCGAACTCAATTTATATTCTCCGATTCTTGTTCTCGTTAATTCCGACATATAAGCTCCAACTTGTAGAGAATTCCCGAAATCTCTTACTAAACTCCTTATATAGGTTCCTTTGGAACAAACCACTCTAAAACTTATTTCAGGAAGTTTAATATTAGTTATTGTAAATTCCTTTATAAAAACAGTTCTTGGTTTGAGTGCTAACTCTATCCCTTTTCTTGCTTTTTTATAGGCGCGTTGACCATCAAGTTTAATGGCGGAAAATGCCGGAGGTATTTGTTCAATTTCACCTACAAATTGTTTAGAACAATTTAGAATATCTTCAGGTTCAATGTGCGAAATGTCTTTTGTTTCGATTATTTCGGTCTCCAAATCAATTGAGGGCGTTATCTGGCCTAAAATCAATTTGCCCTCATACTCTTTTTCCTGAGCTTGATATTTTTCAATTTGTTTAGTCATTTTACCGGTACAGATAATTAATAGCCCGGTGGCCAATGGATCGAGTGTACCTGCATGACCAATCTTTTTGATTTTCAGAGCATACCTGAGTTTCTTAACCACATCAAACGATGTCCACTGATATGGTTTGTCAATAAGTATGGTTTCCCCTTCATTAAAGTTTGAATATGCTCTTAACATTTTATAATGTTACTACTATGGCAATGGTGCCCACTATAAAGCAATAAATTGCAAAGTAAATCAATTTGCCTCGATTTACTATTTTGATCATCCATTTACACGCAAATAAGCCAGATACAAAAGCTGCAATAAATCCTATAAGTAGCGGTAACGGTTCCACACCTCCTTGACTTAACTCTCCGGAAAATACATCTTTTAAATTTGCCCCTATGATTGGTGCGAGTACCATCAAAAAGGAAAACTTTGTGGCCGCTTCCTTTTTAACACCTACCAAAAGGCTTGTAGCAATCGTTGACCCTGATCTTGAAATTCCTGGTAGTAGTGCAAAAGCCTGTGCCAGACCAATGATAATAGCCCTACCATAACTCACATTTTTATTATGTTCTCTGGAAAAATAAGTAAAGGTTAAAAGAGCTCCTGTAATGATCAACATGAATCCTACCAAAAGTACATTTCCAAAAAAGAGTTGTTCGATTTCATCTTTAAATTTTAGCCCGATAATAGCAACAGGAATCGCAGAAACAGCCAGTTTATAGATGTAATGGGTTGATTCGTTGGATTTAAACTTGAAAAAATCTCCCAGGAGTTTTTTTATGTCTTTCCAGAAAACAACTATTGTACTCAATACCGTGCCACCATGTACAACAACTGTAAAAGTAACATCGTCTTTTATTTCAGTTCCTAAAATAGCTTTTACTAATTCAATATGTCCACTGGAGCTGATCGGAAGGAACTCGGTTAATCCTTGTGTGATGCCAAGAATTATCGCCTCTATTATACTCATTTATCTTCTTTGGGTTTATGCATAATAGCGAAAAATTGGATAATAAATCCCGCCATAACTACGATAGGGCCTATGGTAAGTCCGAGTACTCCAAAACCATATTCTTCCTTGTCAAGGGTCATAAGGGTAAATCCTGTAATAAGAACACCAATACCGATGAGCATCAGTATGTAGTTCTTTTTGCCAAATGCCAAATTACTTTTTTTGTTCATGTTCAATATAGTTGATCCAAAGAGAGTTTTAAATATTTATTCATTGATCTATAAGTACTAATTAAACCAACAAGGGTCCCCAATACCACCAATGATCCGAAAAGTATGTAAATCTTATTTTGATCCTGAATTAACTTCAGCTCATCAATTTTAAGATTAGCATATTCCAATAGGACAAATAACAGAGCAGAAGACAAAATTCCGGAAAGAAAACCGTGTAATAGGGCTCTGGTTAAAAAAGGTTTTCTAATAAAACTTTTTGTAGCTCCAACCAGTTGCATGCTTCTTATCAGGAAACGTTGTGAGAATAATGCTAATTTAATGGTATTGTTAATTAATATTAAGGTGGCCAGGATCAAAAAGGCAGAAAAACCAATGAGCACAAAGCCAATAATGGTTACATTTTCAGTGATAGTGCTAATGAGACTTTTAACATAAGAAACTTCAAAGACGCCATTAATACTTTCGATCTCAGCCTTTATATTTTCAATCTTTTCCGGATCATGATAATCAGGGGATATTTTAATGGTAAATGCATCCCTGAGAGGATTGTCTCCTAATAATTCAAGAAAATCTTGTCCTGTTTCCTCAATAAGTTGCGTTGCGGCTTCCTCTTTTGATACAAAATAAATTTCAGGCTTGTCCTCTTTTTTTAAAACGAAGTCTCTGGAAGACAATGTTTTATTGATAATTATTTTGTCATTTTCGGTCACAAACTTGTCGAGATAAACTTGTACTTCAACATTTTCACTGATGATTTGTGTTAGTTTGCTGGTATGCAAAACCATAAGTCCGAATAAACCAATCACAAATAGTGAAATGGTAATGCTAAACACCACACTAAAGTAAGGATAGCTGCCTAATTTCTTTTTCTTCTTGAACCTAAGTTGTGATTTGTTCATGGCAATCTTAAGTCTCAAATTTAATAATAAATTTGATTTAAGGCTTCAAGGGTCATTTTCTTTTTGATTGAAGCTGTGTCTGTTTGATTGCAATGTAGAGATAAAATAAAAGGGGGCCCTATTGAGCCCCCTTTTAAGTATATTAAAGGTGTTATTTTATTTTTGTCTTATTATTCTTAAACTCTCGATCAGGTTTTTATCTTTTAGCTCAACCAAAGGAGTGACTTTCTCCTGGCTTTGCTTTATGTGATAGAAATTATCTTTATAGAACATATAAAGAGAAATTCCCGAAGGTGTATTAAGCTCTAATATCTCATATTTATTTTCAAACTCCCCATAAAGATAGAGCTTGTTATTGTAAAACTGATAATGGAAGGCATATCTGTTGTCGTCAAGCTCCTCGACCTCAGTCTTTGGAAGAAACGTGTCTGTGACTTTTTCCAGATGACTCTCAGGTATGGTAATTCCATCTGCTGTTTGTTTATTCTCATAGTCGTCGAATTCCTCTACTACTTCCGGTAGTGTAATGACTACTTCTTCTTCCTTGTTCTTGTCTTCTTCTATCGGGCTGTTTTCAGTAGCATCTTCAACCTGATCATTTTCAGCAGTAGATTCCGGTTTTTGATCATCCTTTGCCGTTTCAACCTCGTTTATAGATGCTTCAGAAGTTTCAGTGACTTCTTCTGTGGGAGTATGCTCAACGGGTTTATCTGTTGATGTTTCCTGTTCTGTATTTTCCGTATTCTTCGCTATGGTAGTGTTTTCCTCAATGGGCGCATTATTGTTGAAGTAATAGATACCCCATCCAATAAGTGCTGCCACTACAACGGCTGATCCTATCTTTAAAAATGAAAATGTTCCTCCGGTACCAACTTCTATGGCATCTAATCTGGACTTAAGCTCAGCTACACGGTAATCTTTGATTGACTGAATAATGTCCTGTTGGAACTCAAATTCATTTTTCAGAAGTGGGTCCTTCTGAAGAGCATTCTCAAACTCGAACTTTTCAGTTTGAGACATGTCGTCATCAAGGTAGGATTCTATAAATTCGAAATAATTCTTGTTTTTGCTCATACTAATCTAAAAAGTCACTTGCTGAATATTTTGTTTTTATTAGTTGATCCAATCTCTTTTTGCATTTGTATTTTTTTGTCTTTGCAGTATCAGTGTTGGCAAAATTCAGATTGTTGGCTATTTCCTGCATCGACATTTGATCAAAATAGTAGTAGGTTAAAATGCGCTTACATGTATCACCCAATTGATCGATACACTCATTTATGATTCGCATTCTTTCTTTTTTATCATTATCAATAAATTCAACATCATCCTTCTCCTCATTCGACAGCCTGCTTTTACGATCCAGTTCTTTTCTCCAAAGATTCAGGCAAATGCTATAAAGATAAGTACTGATTTTCGAAGTAAGGACTAATTTCCCGCTCGCCGCCTTCTGCCAGAAAACTATCAGAGCATCTTGATAGATATCCTTGGCTTCCTGCTCAGATCCATTATTGGAGATAACCAGTTTGGTCATCATCCTATAATATTTCTTGTATAAGTAATCCAAGGCATGCTCTTCCCCGCTTTCAATCTTAGCAAGAATCTCCTTATCCTTCATTATAAAAGCCTAGCTTTGATGTAAATACTATTAAATTAAAAAAGGTAACCTGTAAGCGCTAATTATAAGCTATTTATCTAACTACAGATGTCTTAAAAAGTTCAATCAAGACAAAACTTAAACCACACTAACTCGACTTTTACAATGTCCGAAAACAAAAAGTATAGTTTATCGGAATAAGTTAAATAGCTTAAACCTGTGCAAAATATTGAATTTGAATAACTATTCAAAAATTGATAAATGCTTATTTACTGCTAATAGCTTTCATGCAAGTTTTTCGCGGTAAACACTTTAAGAATACTTAACAGAGGCACCTTTATGAAGATTAGTCTTTTTTAGGCGCTATCAAAATTACCTCCTCTTTTTCAACCACTACTTGCCCTGGTGGAGATGATTTAGGTTTTCTGACATATTTTTTTTGCGTATAAATTACCGGGCAACAATCATCATTTTTTCGTTTCGAATAGAATCCTGCTAATTCTGCCCCTCTTTCAATGACTTCCTTAGGAAATTTTTTTCCCGCCTGATATTTTATCACTACATGTGATCCACTTACATCCCTGGCATGCAACCAGAGATCTTCTTTGAAGGCATATTTCTGTGTAAGAATATCATTACTTGAGGCACTTTTTCCAACGAAAATATCATAGCCCATATACTCAAATTTTCTATAAGGAAGTGATTTTATTTTTTTCCCTTTATCATTTTGTAAATCGTTCTCTTTGAGAAAACTTCTGAGCTCCTTTATGTTGTTAATTTTACCTATTGATGCTATATATTCTTTTAATTGATCGAGTTCTTTTTGTTTTTTTTGAATATTTTTTTCTAATGTGTCTACCTCTATTTTATGATTCCTGGATTTTCGGTAATAATTCTCCGCATTTTTCTGTGGAGATAAATCTCTTTTAAGTTTAATGTTCACCATCCGATCATTGTAAAAATCATATAATTCTACCTCTGCAACCTTACTTGGTATCTGATGCAGATTGGCCATGATAATATTGGCATGCTCCTCGTATTTTGAATGGATTTTTTGCTGCTCAAATTTGGCCTTCGTTTTCGTTAAATAGTTTTGCCCTTTACTCAGTTTCGATGTGAGAGATTTTAGGACGATGCTTTTCTCTTTTTGAAGCTGATTGGTTTTGGTATAGAGGTAATAATAATCATTGAGTGCGGTTATAGCATCTGTATGTTTTGAAAATATGTCGCCCGTTTCAAACAGCGAAAGCACTATTTTGCTTTTCAGCCTGGTTATATAGTATGGTGGGGACTCAAGTTCATTGACCAAACCTTGAACCATGACCCACTTTTCCTCACTACTTTTTTGATTATAGTGTTTAAGATCCAGTTGCTCTTTGGCTAACTTTCCGAAGGTTGGAAAAATAGGATCTATATCGCACCCCAATGCTATAAAGTTTTGATTGGTTTGATCAATACTTCTGTCAAGCTTGTTAAGGTCAATGCTTCTATCATTAATCAAATTTTTTTTGAAAAGGACCGGCTCATCGTCCTGATTTCGAAAAAGTAACACATTGGACCGGTTACCATGCATTTTGAAAAGGATGACATTGTGTTCAAGATAAATGGCAAATGCACGTTCATTCTCAAATAATCTGATTTTTATAACCTTGTCGTCAATAGCCGAGCCGAAGAGATCGATGCTGTTTTTTCTGGCTCTGGCAAATGTTCTTGGAAAGGAAAGGCAACAGAAATCTGATTGCAATGTGGCCTTGATATAAAACTCATCTTTATGGTCGCTGAAACCCAATATAAGCTCGTCCTTTTGCTGACTGAAACAAGTCAATAATTGGTGTCCTGATAATTTTGATCGAAGCTCTGGAACCAGTTGCTTTAAGAAGTGATAGTTGTTATGCATTCTTTACATGTGAATCTTTAAGCCATCATAAGCCAATTCCATGTTGTCCGGCAGTTCTTTGGAAGCTTCCCGATGTGTTCCCATTTTATGACTGATATGAGTGAAATAAGCTTTCTTTGGTTTTAGTTCCTCCACCATAGCAATGGCCTCTTCCAGATTAAAATGTGAAATGTGCTTTTCTTTTTGAAGCGCATTGAGGACCAATACTTCAGAACCAATGATTTTTTCTTTTTCCTTGTCATCAATGTAGTTGGTATCGGTTATGTAGGTAAAATCTTTGATTCTAAAGCCAAAAACGGGTAGTTTATAATGGAGTACATAAATAGGTGTTATGTTAACCCCTTCAATTTGAAATGGTCTGTTTTCAATTTCATGTATTTCTACACTGGGAGTTCCAGGATATTTTACCTCAGAAAAGACATAAGCATATTCCCTCTTAAGTTGCTCAATTACCTCAGCTTTAGCATATATCGGCATATCTTTTTGCTGCTTAAAGTTGTAGGATCGGACATCATCCATTCCGGCCGTATGATCTTTGTGCTGATGTGTAAAGATTAGTGCATCCAGTTTATGTATTCTTTCACGTAATACCTGTTGCCTGAAATCAGGTCCACTGTCAATAACAAAGCTTTTGCCTTCAACGGCAATGTGTACTGAAGTTCTGAGTCTTTTATCTCTATAATCTAATGATTGACAAACCTCGCAACCGCAACCAATGACGGGTACTCCCTGAGATGTTCCTGTCCCTAAAAATGTTACAATCAAATCTCTAGTTCGGTTTGTGTCAGTTCTAAAAAAAGTTTTTGGTTTTTTTCACTGAGTGACTTAATACCAATGTTGGCCGATTTCAAGATTTCAATAAGACAACTAATTTTTCCCTCAGTGGTAAAATATTTATTAACAATAGCTATTTTATTTTTATTCAAAATACAATATCCGGATTTGAAATTACCCTTTTCATAACGAAGGTTATAATCAGATTCCGCAAAGATATCCTCGAGCTTATTTAGGAAACTCTTAGTATACTTAATGTTCATTTGATCTAGGCATATTTTTTAACCATTTCGACAAGGTTATCGAAATTCAATGGTTTAGGTAAATATTCATTTATTCCAGCTTCCTTAAAGTCATCCATACTATAATTTTGAGCATTACCTGTAATGGCAATTATCGGTGTTTGCGACTTTTGAGCGTTGTCCATAGCCCTGATTTTTCTGGCACATTCCATCCCATCCATAATAGGCATGTTGATATCCATTAAAATCACATCGAATTCCTCTTTTTCGATTTTGTCTATGACCTGCTTTCCATTCTTTACAGCTGTAATTTGATAGTTTTGAAATTGGAGGATTTTTTTTGTTAGGTTTTGGATTACTGAGCTGTCTTCAGCTACTAATACTTTTCTTGTTCCTGACATTTTAGTTGTTTTTTTAGAATATCCCTATAGTTGATTCGAAACTCAGAGAACATCATTTTGATTGTGCCAAAATCTTGTTCAAGAGTCCCGTAATTTTGGTTCTTTAATCGAGATTCAATTAGCTCGGCACACTTGGCCACTTTCCCAATACCTAATGTCCCGGCATTGCCTTTAATAGTGTGCAAGATACTTAAAATATCCTTATAGTGCTTGTTTTTGAGGTGTTCGTCAAGATTTTCAACCTCTTCGGCAGTCTCTTGTTCAAAATCCTCATAGATCTTTATTAACGTTTCTTCCCCCCCATATTTTGATAACTGATCTATAATTTCTTCGTCAATTATCATATCAATAATCGATTCCTGTATGGTTTCTTGTCCTTCCCTAAAGTTACTCCCAAGAAGACCGGAAGACTCGTCCTTGTTTAAAACCCAATCCTGAACTTTCGAAATAAGTGCATTGGCCTTCAGGGGCTTTGATATATAGTCATCAAGTCCTGCTTTCAGGAATTTTTCTCTATCTTCCTGCATAGAATAAGCAGTCATTGCTATGATTGGCGGTAATGAATCCAGCTTCAACCGTTTTATTCGTTTGGTAACCGTTATTCCATCCATGCCGGGCATTTGGATATCCATAAAAATGATATCGTATTCCTTTTTTTGAACAAGCTTAAGCGCTTCTCTACCACTATGTGCCGTATCAACGTTACATCCTGATTTTCGGAGAATCTGGCTTGCTACCTGCCGGTTTACCTGATTATCGTCTACAATAAGCAGATTTGGCTTAGTATCACTAAAAGGCTGTGTTAATCCGGGATCCTTCTTATGTTTATTGGTTTTTTTGTACGACTTTTCGTTTCCTTTTTCTACTTCAAAAGTAAACCAGAAAGTACTTCCGAATCCCGGACTTGAGTAAACACCTATTTCTCCTCCCATTAACGCAGCCAGCTCTTTGGAAATAGCTAAACCCAATCCGGTACCTTCATATTCTTTGGTAGATGAATTATCCAACTGACTGAAATTATTGAACAACCTGTCCATATTGTCCTTTGAAATACCAATGCCTGAATCTCTCACTTCGGCCTTTAACAAATATTTATTAGCTGCGGTCCTGGTACTTTTTAAATTGATATTAATTGACCCGCCACCCTTCGTGAATTTAATGGCATTAGATGTGAGATTAGAGAGGATTTGAAGAAGTCGTATTTCATCTACGGAAATATATTTAGGTATGTCTTCTCCGATATGATAGAATAAATTGATATTCTTGGATAGAGCCTGTTGAGAAAATAGTGCATAGAGTTTGTCCATTAAATCCTTAACACTTACTGTAACAGGATTTAATTGCATCTTACCGGCTTCTATTTTACTCAGGTCAAGAATGCTATTAAGAATATTCAATAAGGTTTCTGATGATTTCTTTATGGTCTGAATGTATTCCTTCTGCTCATTTTCCAGGTTAGTACTTCCCAGCAGATCGATCATTCCAATAATACCATTCATCGGAGTCCTGATTTCGTGACTCATATTGGCAAGGAAAATTTCCTTAACTTTTAATGAGTGCTCGGCAATGTCTTTGGCATTGAGCAATTCCTCATTGGCTTTTTTAAGATTTGTAATGTCCCTGGCCACTCCTTCTATTTCTACTGGTTGGTCCTGATCATTTGATAAGAGCCGGACGTTACAAATGCATTGAAGAATATTCCCTTTCTTATCAATAATGGAAGCTTCGAAATTCCGAACACTTTTTCGTTTTACCAGTTTTCGAATTAAGTCCTTGGTTTTAGTATTGTACAGATAGTAATCAGTAATATTCTTGTTGAGTACATCTTTTTGATTATATCCTATTAATTCATTGACAGAGGGACTAATCATCGTAATGGTACCATTCAAACGACATCTGAAATAGATGTCCTGGAACGATTCGAAAATATCACGGAACTTTTTCTCACTTCTTTGAAGCGCAATCTCCGATTGTTTTTTCTCTGTAATATCATTGGCAATTCCGGAGAGCTCCTCTATACTTCCATCTTCCGAATAAATTGGATTGATAAATATGGTTTTCCACAATTCTTTTCCGCTGATGTCCTTAAATTTGGTTTCAAACTCCAGACTATTTCCTTCAAATGCCTTGCGGTATATATCGTGCCAATAACCATGATAATCGGCGTTTTCAATTTGATATTTATCATTGATAAGGGCTGGACGTGTCCCATATTGGCCATAAATGGCATCTGAGAAGTTTTGATTGAAAGAAGTAAATTCGTAGCTCCGGTTTACAGACCATATAAGGTGTGTACTACTTTCAAAGATAGCTCGAAGCCTTGCGGTTTGTTTATTGATCTTTTCCTCATTTTGTTTCCTTTCAATAGCCAATGCTATTTGTCCGGAAATAAAATCCAGTAGTTCAAGATCACGGAAAGTATAGCTATTCTTATGGTCATAAGATAAAATTGATATAATACCTAAAGTTTTATTTTCCAAGGTCAAAGGAACACCTAGCCACACTTTTGGCAGGATCATATCAATATTCAGTTTCCTTTCATCAATTAACTGCTCAATATCCTTTTCTCTAAGGAAAAGTGGCTTTCCCTGGTCAATCGCATATTCAGGAAGCCCCTTTCCAACAGGACGCTCCATTGGCTTAGTAGAAGGACCAAAATGTTCGTCAATGAAATACGGGAAATGAATGGTTTTTTCTCCCTTCTTATACAATGAAATATAAAAATTATCAACAGGAATAACCTTACTCAGTTCTTTGTGAATATTGGAATAAAGGTCATTAAGATTGATGCTTTGAACAGTAAGATTGGCAATACTGTAATATAAGCTTTGAGCTTTTTCGGCCCTTACTCTTTCTGTAATATCATGGAATATACCGCGCAACTCAGTCGCATCACCCCTTTCCTTACTGGCATTAACACTTCCGGAGAGAAAAATGCCTCTTCCTTCTTTTGAAAGGAATACAGTTTCAATTTTCTCAATATTATGACCTTTGGCGATAAGCTTTAATGATTCCAATGTATTTTCCTTGTGAGAAGGATGGATGATATCTTGAAGCTTTATACTGGCAAGTTCGCTATCTGCATAACCTAATTTTTCAGTCCAGGCTTTATTCACTAATAGGAAATCTCCCTTAAGTGTGAATACCTGGATCAAATCATTTGAATTGTCAAAGAGATCTTTCAATTGAGCATTGGTCCGGTCAAGTGCTTTTTTGACCTTGTTTTGCTCAGAGATATCTTCTCCGATAAACGTTATTCCGGATATTTGCCCCTTTTCATTATTTAGAATAATGGAATTGAATAAAACATCTATAAGCTCACCATTTGCTGATTTCAAGAAGGTTTCGACATCACTTGGAAATCCTCCGTTTTCAATGATGTTTTCGAAATTTATTTTTTCGGATGATTTAGTTTCTCCCAGTATTACGAGGTCAAATATATCTTTCCCAATGATATCATCATTATCACTGTCAATGAGTTTACAAATGGAATTATTGCAAAAGGTTATGGTACCCTTATTGTTTACGGTAATAGCCAGAATATTGGCTTTCCTCAGTGATTGGTGCAACCTTTTTTCTGATTCTGCAAGTGCTGCCTTTCTATTCTCTTCTTCTTCTAATAATCGTCTGTCAGAAATATCGATAGTTGCCGAAATATAACCGGTAAATTTGCCCTCTTCATCTTGGTGGGGGATACCCATATCCTGTACCCACCTGTGAACGCCATCATTTCTTTTTAGCCTGTAGGTAACATCATACTTTTGTCTTTTTTTGAATGCCAGGTCTATTTCTGATAGCACCCGGTCCACATCCTCCTTGTAGATATTATCGATCCAGCCATTGTTTTGCTCTTGTTTTTCAGTTTTTCCTGTAAACTCCAACCATTGTTTACTGAAATAATAGAAGTAATTGTTCGGAGTCGTCATCTTAAGCAAAACAGGAGCATTGTCAGCGAGGGTCCTGAATTTTGATTCACCCTCCCGAAAGCTTTTAAGCGCTATTTTTCGGCGTGTAAGATCCCTGATTTGAACAAACAAGAAAGATTTCTCTGCGACGATGTTCAGGTCAAGAATGATCCGTGAGTAGAATATGTCATTAGGGCTTCGTTCGAATTGCCAATCAAATATTTGTTTTTCACCTCTAAGCGCCGATTCAATAAAAATGTCGATCTTCTCAGAGGAGATGGACCCATCAGGTTGGCTTGTTGGAGAAAGGTCCGCTATGCTTTTGTAAATTAAACGGGTTCGGCTCCTTTTAAAAGTTTTGATCGCTCTGTAATTGCAGTCAATGATTCTGCCGTTTTCAAGGATCAGAATTGAGTCATGGGAAGATTCGAATAATTTGGAAAACCTTCTCTCTGCAATTTCCAGTTTCTTTTGCAGATTTTTAATTTCTGCGGCCAACTGCTCTTTTGTCTTAGAATGAAAATCCATACCAGGAAATTTGATGAACCCTTTAACCAAATTTATGGAAAAAATCTCGAAAAACGGATTTTGGTTGATTTACACTAAAAAACAAAAAGTAACTCAATCCAAAATCTTTTCAAATTGCAAAATGCATTTAATATTTACATTTGTGCCATTATGTGCTCTAAATTGGGAAACGTTCATCATAAATACCTCCTTGTTGTGGTAGGACCAACGGCTGTTGGTAAAACATCAATATGCATAGACCTGGCGGTTGCCTTAAACGCTGAGATTATCTCAGCGGATTCTCGGCAATTTTATCAGGAAATGAATGTTGGAACAGCCAAGCCCAGCATCGATGAATTAAGCCAGGTACCACATCACCTAATTAATTCATTATCGATTCATGATGATTACAATATTGTCAGCTTTGAGAAAGATGCGCTTGCCATGATTGATACGGTGCATCAAGAAAAGGATATTGCAATTTTGACCGGAGGTTCTGGCCTGTATGTCAAAACTGTTTGTGAGGGTATTGATGATGTTCCCAAAACCGATGAAAAGATCAGAGAAGAACTAAATCAACGATTCGAGGCTGAAGGATTATCGAATTTGCTCGAGGAGTTGAAGAACCTGGACCCTGTGTATTTTAAGAAGGTAGATCGGCATAATCCACAAAGGATTATTAGGGCACTGGAAGTTTGTTTGACAACAGGTCAACCATTTTCCTCCTTTTTAAGGGAAAAGAAAATCCAAAGACCCTTTAAAATAATCAAAGTCGGTCTGGAAAGAGAAAGAAGTGAGCTTTACCAAAGAATAGATGAACGAATGGATCAAATGATCAACATCGGATTGTTTGAAGAAGCAAAGAAATTATATCCGTTTAAAAAGTTGAATGCCTTGCAAACTGTTGGGTACAAAGAAATATTTGATTTTATGGATGGGGTCTATGATGAGTCTGAAGCTGTACGGCTTTTAAAAAGAAATTCCAGGAGATATGCCAAAAGACAATTCACCTGGTTTAAGAAGGACGATTCCATCCAATGGTTTCATCCGGATAATTTTGAAGAAATGCTCAATTGGATCAGAACCGAAATATTAAATACTGAGAATATCCACCATTCTGATTAAATCAGGGTTAAGGGGTTTTTGCTTGGTAATACTTTCTTCTAAAGAAGTAAATGTTAGTTGATTGTTAATAATACCGACCATGACATTTTTCTTCCCTTCTCTGAGGCCTTCCACGGCCCCTACGCCCAACCTGCTCGCCAATATTCTGTCATGCGCTGTGGGTGCCCCACCTCTTTGGATATGGCCAAGTATGGATACTCTGAAATCTTTTTCTTTGATTTGAGATTTAACCTTTTCAGCAATCTCTACAGCATTTCCGGCTTCGTCTCCCTCAGCTATTACAATGATCGATGAAGTCTTTTGCCGGGTCCAGCCTTTCTTTAAAGTACTGATAACTTCTGTAATAGTTGTCTCAGTTTCAGGAACCATTACAAGCTCTGCTCCACCACCAATACCTGACTGGATTGCAATATATCCGGAGTCTCGTCCCATTACTTCAATAAAAAATACACGATCATGAGAATCTGCTGTATCTCTTATTTTATCAATAGCTTGAAGTGCGGTATTTACTGCAGTATCAAAACCAATGGTATTGTCAGTACCAAAAAGATCATTGTCAATAGTACCTGGAACTCCTATAACCGGCAAATTAAATTCTTCAAAAAATACTTTTGCTCCTGTAAAAGTTCCATCTCCGCCAATGGCAATTAACCCTTCAATTCCGAATCTGGTCAATTGATAATAGGCTCTTTCTCTTCCTTTCTTTGTTTGAAAATCCTTACTGCGGGCAGACTTGAGTTTAGTACCTGACTTTTGTACAATATTGCTAACCGAATGTGAATCCATAGGAAAAATATCTCCCTTTATCATTCCATCGTAGCCATATTTAATACCAAAAACCTCCATATCGTGATAAATGGCTGTTCTTACTGCTGCCCTAATGCATGCGTTCATGCCCGGAGCATCTCCTCCAGAAGTGAAAATTCCAATTCTTTTCATTAAATAAAATAAATAGGTTATGAATTTCGCGGCCCAATATTAGCCAAAAAAATATTTATCATAAAGACCTTTTGCCTATATTCTACCACTATATGGATATCAATATTTTTTTTTAATGAATAAGACGTTAATTCAGATTTAACAAAGACCTGCAAAATACCATTTTAGGCTCCGTTACAAAGGAATTTTGGCAAGATTGTTTACATTAAAAAGATTGTGATTTTACAATTATTCAAGTTTCTATCCAAAGAAGGTTATTGGAGGTAATATGATGTTTATTTTTAGCAGGTAAGAAAATACTTAAAAAGATCACATTCCACACTTAAATCTGAGGTGTGAACGTAATCAAATTTGGAGACTTTAATTTATGTCACATCTAAAAAGACCAATAGAATGAGCGCTTAGTGCTTTAAATTTACTTTGACAAAATATGAATTGATCAGTACGATTCAATATTTGAAATTTTAAGTGAAAAAACTTACATGTGATCTGTAACAATTTTTAGATTAAATATAATTGTATTAAGAACTTATTTTAGCGATCATTGTAATTTGATTTGGGGATGTGGAAGATTTTTAATTTGAACCAAAAATCGATGTTTCCTCAACTTCAATATTGAAATACCTGAATACTTAAACACTTACGATAATCATATGAAAATACCTTTTGTAGATTTAAAATCTCAATACCACTCGATTAAAAGCGAAATGGATCAAGCCATTGCCAATATTATTGAAAATACTGCCTTTGTTGGTGGAAAGGTAGTGAAAGACTTTGAAGAAGCTTTTGCTCAATACAGCGGAGCTAAGCATTGTGTAGCTTGCGCCAACGGGACAGATGCTATTGAAATTGCACTTAGGGCTATTGGCGTAGGTCCTGGTGATGAGGTAATTGTGCCTGCCAGTACCTGGATTTCGACCGCAGAAGCAGTGAGCACAGTGGGAGCCAAGCCGGTTTTTGCAGAAGTTTTACCTAAGTTATATACTATTGATGCAGCGGATATCGAACGTAAGATTTCTGATAAGACCAAAGCAATCATTCCCGTTCACCTATATGGTTTACCAGCTGAGATGGACGAGATCATGGAGGTGGCAAGAAGACATGACCTTAAAGTAATGGAAGACTGCGCACAGGCGCATGGCGCCACGTATAAAGGACAAAAGGTAGGAACATTTGGAGATGCCGCTTCTTTCAGCTTTTATCCCGGGAAAAACCTTGGTGCCTACGGGGATGCAGGAGGAATGATTACTAACCATGATGATGTGGCCGAAATGATGCGGATCATCATTGATCATGGACAAAAGGGTAAGCACAATCATTTAATAGAAGGAAGAAATAGCAGGTTGGATGGCATTCAGGCGGCAGTACTCACTGTAAAGCTGAAGCACATAGAAAAATGGACAGAAGCCAGAATTGCTAATGCAAAAGCTTACAATGCATTATTAGAAAATTCGGGTTTAACCTTTCCTGTGATACCTGACTATTCAAGACATGTTTTTCACCTATATGTTGTACAGATCGACAACCGTGAACAAATCATGGAAAATTTGGGAAGCAAAGGAATCGCTACCGGAATACATTACCCTACGCCATTGCCCTATTTGAAGGCTTATGAACATTACGGTCATGCGCCATCTGATTTCCCTGTTTCCTATGGGCAAATGGATAATATTCTATCTTTACCAATGTTTCCGGAATTGACAAAAGAACAAATTTCCTATGTTTGTGACGCATTGTTAAGCGTTACAGTATAAATAATAATAAATATCAATCAGATAAAAGATACGTTTTCCAGCGTATCTTTTTTTGGTCTATAAGATGGTTTTTTTGAAATCTTGATAGAACCTGTTAACCTCATTGGAAACCCTGAATTTTAGAATTAGTGTTCCATATACAATGGTTATGAATGCCGATCGGATCAGCAGGTCAAGAAAGATATCATTTAATTTAGGGATCCAGGTAGATAGATAAAATGCCAGTAAGCCAATCAAGATTGCTTTGATTGTATTGATTGAAAAGGGTTGAATACGGAATTTCTGTTGAATAAAAATCAGTTTTATCAGGTTGAATACAACGATTGAAAGCGCCGAGCCAAGGGCGGCTCCTTTTAAACCCAGGATCGGTATTAAAATGTAATTTCCCAAAATAGTCAGTATAGCCATAACCCCTACAGCGATGATATTAAATCGATAATATTTCGACATAGCAATGATCTCACTATTCACCCCCGCAGTCATATCTATCAGTTTTCCAATGCCAATGATAAAAACCACTATCTTACCTTCCTGAAATAATCGCCATTTAGGAATTAAGTAATAAAGATTGTCCAGATTAGCTATGATACCTATAAATAGTAATAGACCAATGGCTAGTTGATTGATAGATGCTTTGCGGTATAGACTTTTGGTCTCCCCAAGTTTGTTGTGTTTAAAATTATAGGCCAACAGCGGCGACATCACCTGGCTAATGGCTCGCCTGGGCATTTCGATAACTACCGCCATAAAAAAGGCCATCGTGTAAATGGCATTTTCATCCAAGCCTATCATGACCGAAACCATCAAACTATCCACCTTCATTACAATTAAACCTGCGCTGCCACTTAAAACTGAGAATAAACTGAATTTAAGAATATTCAAACGAGTCGTACGCTTGAAGATATTGAAATTGATTTTGAAGTTTAATTGCTTCAAATAATAGAGATAGGCCGCAAGCGCTAATAAGCTCAACCCATAAACAATCACCATGCAGTTCATTAGCTGATGAATATTCAGGTATTCGAAACCGTAAAAGAAAACGGCAACACTTGTGAAAACTCTGACCAATATTTCTTTAATGAAATTGGGAATTACCACTTTAAGCAAAGACCTTGAATATGCTTCAAGGATTGCCGTAGTAGCCAATACCAAAGTGATCGCAAGAACTATTTTAAAATAAGGAACAATTTTTGGCGAATTCTTGGTAAACAGTGAGGCGATCTCATTCTCAAAGATTAAAAAGGCAGCTCCAAAGAAAACATAGCCAATTAAGCTAAGTACGACAAGATTGGAAAGGAACGTCCTCTTTTCGTCATTATCGTGTTTAAAGTGAGGAAAAAACCTGACTACGCTGGAAGAAATACCAAATTGAGCCAAAGGGACCAAGAGCATGGCTGCATCGATAAGTGTTCTTAGTAATCCGATTTCTTCCCTATCCAGAAGTTTTGGGAATAGCCACAGAACATTGAAATAACCAATGATGGCGCCGACATAGGAAAGAGCCGATGTTATAAAACTTTGTCTTACTACTACACCCATTTATACTACAAGTACAAGATTGAATTATTTTTAGAACGTCTGGTATTCAATCTTCTGGTGCTAAATATAAGAAGATAATTGAATGAATTGTCAGGCTTGGTTAAGGTGGCCGTTAAAAAATTGTGAATTTTGAATTGGATATGTTAAAAGGATTTTCAATTTAAACGCTCGAAACAACAAATCAGCAGGATCTAAGAAGTTGTTAAAAAGCCTTCCTGAAAATAATAATTACTGAATTAGAGATTTAGGGTGCCGCTTGAGTAGCAAGAAATCTGGCGATTTCGAGATCATATAATGTAAATATTCCATGTGCCGACTTTTGATCCACTATGATATGTCCGATTTGGCCGCCAATAAATTTGCCACTTTTTCGGAAAAAATCGACCCGTGATAAACTGATCCCTCCGGTATATCTGTAGAGCGCTTCTCTTTCAAGTTTGGAGAACTTTTCCTGATTCAATATCGCTTTCATACCGTCTCCATGATGTTGAAAGAACAAATTGGTTTCCGGTCTCAAGCTGATTAACGCATCCGTATCAAATATTTCCATCGTGTCAATCGCTTCATCCATGCTGGTCGAACTGATAAATGGAAATTCAATACCTAGTATCATAATGGCATCAGGCGTATTTTTCCTGAATGTTTCCTGCTCGATAACATGATCAATGGTGCCCATTAAATCCTGGTTAAGACGTGCTAACCTTTTTTCCCTTTTAATGAAGATTACTTTATCATTGTTTTCATATTTGGATAAAACATGCTCTTCAATAAGCTCATCAGGAGATGTAACTACAATACTGTTAATCTTTTTGGCATTGAGCACTTCCTCAATTTTCCAGTCTATTATCGCTTTCTGGCCAAGCGTTTCAAAGGCCAAATTGTTTTTTGAATTTTTATAATCCCTAACAGGAATAATAGCAATTGTGTTTAGTGATTTTTTACCATTACTCTCTAAAAAATCTTTTTTGATATTGGCTCTTGTATGCAGGATCTTTTTTTCGTTCGAAGTTAAATTGGAGCCATGCTGCCTGTAATAGAACAAGGGTGTATGAACATTACTTACTTTATAAGTTTGGGTAAATTTTAACCATAGCTCATAACCGTCCTGGCATTGATATCTTTCATCATATCCATTGACCTTCATAAGGTAATCCTTCCGTATCATGGTACATGCACCATGTGCGGGTTGGTCAAGAAGGCTCACGTCTTTATCGAATTCATGCCTTTTTTCGACATGCAAAATATGGCCTTCTTCATCGACCAGGTAATAATCCGGAAAGACCAAACCTAACTCAACATCATTCTCAAGGGCATTGGACAAAACAAGCAAAGCATTGTGATCCAGATAATCATCAGCATCAAGGCGCATGATATATTTTCCACTTGCCGTGCGCATCGCAATGTTATTCGTTACATTAAGGCCTTTGTTCTGTTGAAAGATTACTTTGATCCGCTCATCATTGGCATATGATTCTATGATAGCTCTGGAATTATCGGTAGATCCATCATCAATAATAATGATTTCAAAATCCTGCATTGTTTGGTTTAATACACTCGTGATTGCTTCCTGAATGTATTTCCCATAATTATGATTGGTGATATAAACCGATACCAAAGGTTGCTTTTTCATGCCTGTCATCTGATAGGTGTACCTGCAAGCGTTAGTCCGTCTGAGAACCTGTTTTCATCAACGAATTGTTGCAGTTCAACCTGCATTTTGCCAGTGTTTAATAGCGGAATATAGTCCTCTGTAGCATTCCCGATTTGCATCAGTGTTTCATAAACATCCATTCCATAATACCAGGCTGCATTGGGTCTGAACCCGCAACGATAATATAATTCTGCAGCTGAGGCATCTGTAAAGAGCATAATATGTCCCATCGGATCAATATGTCTTATGATTGTCTCAGGATTTAATCGCTGAGCTGCAGAACTCAATGAGTTCCATCTGGGAACTTTGGAAATTACCATGCCCCCATCACTTCCTGCCACCACTTTGTTGGCTGCACTGAGTATCTTTCCTGGATTAGGTGTATGTTCCAAAAGTCCCCAAAAAGTCACAATATCATAACCTTTATATTCCTCTGCTACCTCTACAAAATCTCTTCCATCCATCTCAAAACCCCAAATATTCCTCGCGAAATCCCTGCTGGATTCCGAAAGCTCAATGCCTTCGGCATGAATTCCATTTCTTCTGCAGGCCTCCACAAAATGACCCGCACCTGAGCCTACATCCAGCACTTTTTTCGGTTGTTTTCCATAAGTATTGTAGTATACTTCTTTGGTCCATTCCAACCATGGAACTGCTATAGCGTTAAGTCTGCTTTCGGCAGATTTCTTATCGGTATAGGTGGCGGCATAAGTCACATCATTCAAATAGAAATCATGTATAGATTTTTTGGAAGGGCGGTATTTAACATAAACGTGCCCTGTGTCCGGTGTTTGTACATACTCTGCTCCGTAAATATTGGCGACATCGGAAGTTTGCTCCGTTGAAATACCGGTGATGGGACAAACATCGACATATTCCTTGTCATCTCCTGCATACAACTTTGTTCTTGACTCCAGATAATATGTCAATTGTTTTTTAATGCTTTCAACAATGTTTTTCTTGAGATTCAAAAGATCCGTCTTTTTCCCAAGGTATACATCCAGATCAAAATTCAATGCCTCTCTTTCATCTTCACGTATCCAAATCTCCCTACTTTTTTCTCCTTGAGTATTAAGTGCTGTTTTTTTATGCCAGTTCATCAATATTCCTTAAAAATTTAATAAAATAAATCCCACACTAATTTCTGATGCCTTTTTAAATCTTGTTTTGGGCGTTTTCCAATAAGCTTTTTGAACTCCCTTGCATCAATGCCATGATTTGGTCTTAAGCAAGTGAGATGCTCCTCTGTAATGATAGTATCAGCAGCGATATCAACTTTTGGGTATATGGCCCTCCTGAATGAAATGAAATGATCCCTTTCAATGTCTAGTGTGGTTTTTTCACTGTTACCTTGCAGGGTATATATTCTTTTTATCTTTTGTTTGAGTTCAATTACCTCATCTTTTGTTAGGGATACTTTATGATCACGGAATGATTTATCTTCTCGACTATCAGTAAAATGAAACTCCAATATCTCGGCTCCCATGGCTACTGCGATTTCCAATGCCTTCATACCTTCCGTATGGTCTGAGTACCCGACAGGATATCCAAAGGCTTTTTTATAACCTCGCATAACGTTCAGATTAGCATCGCTTTCAGGTATGGGGTACATCGAAGTGCATTGTAACAGAGCCAGATTTTCTTTTCCCTTATAAATAGGATTGGTGTTAGTTAAAAAATTTATGCACTCCGCTACTTCATGCTGTTCGGCCAGTCCTGTGGAAAGGATAATGGGTTTATTCTTACTTGCAATCTTAGCCAGAACAGGATAGGCCGTCAGATCACCGGAGCCTATTTTGTAAATGTTCAGGTATGGATCAATCCAATCAATAGCTTCAACATCCCAGACCGATGCCATATAACCAATTTCATTTTCTTTGCAGAGCTCCGCTAGTGTAATATGTTTATTCCGGTCAAGTTCAAATTTTTTAAAGTGTTCGTTTCGTTGAGGGCTTTCAATTTGGCTGACCAGTGTGTCACCTGTATAAATCTGGAACTTTATGAAATCAACCTCCGCTTCAATGGCCAGCTTTGCTAATTTCAACGCGTAATCAGGATCTCCCTCATGATTGCCACCTATTTCCGCTATTAACAAGGGTCCGGTTCTACCTCTCCAATTACTCATTATTTAATTTATTGATCGCGTCATAGATTTCAGTAAGTGAATAAAAAGATTTACTTTTCTCTAATTCGCTAATTATTCTGCTAATATTTTCTAAGTCAAATGCATCATCGACAGCTAGTTTCAACCCTTTAGCCTGCGGGCAGGTTTTATTATAGAAATAGAAAAAATCTCCCGCTGTCGGATGATCGTACAAATATAATGTTACATGTTCTAAATAATCTTTAGTGGTGAATTTTTTGAGTATTTGCTGGTAAAACGAGGTTTTAAGAATTTCCACACTCATGCCAATTGGAAAAGTTCTCTCAGGTACATTGGTGACCAGATCATAACTTCTGTCATCCAAAATTTCAATCATCTGATCAATGATCACAGGATCAGCAAAAATGTTGTCCCCATTGATCCTGATTGCATAATCTAATTCATGGTGTAAGGCACAATCCAAAAAGCGTTTTGCCACATTATCAAGATCTCCCCGAAAGACTGGTATATCATTATCATGACAGAATATTTCTATAGCATCGTCACTTTGTTCATCTGAAGTTGCCACAATTACTTGATGAGCCTTTGATACTTTTTCAAGTCGTTCGACAATACGCTCCAGTATGGTCTTCCCATTGATCTTCTTTAATATTTTTCCAGGTAATCTACTGGAAGAATACCTGCAGAGGATAATGATTCCAATTTTCATTTTGTCAAAGTTTGTAGCTTGTTGAAATTGTGATGCTTAAATTTTTCATCCTCCTTATGTGTCTCAATAATAATCTTAACTTGTCCCGACAGGTCGGGAGGTATGGCCTGTTTCATGTACGCTCTCCAATTTTTTTTGCCGGAATACCTCCAAAGATCGTATTTGCAGGTACATGAGAACCAACGACCGCTCCTGCAGCAATGATGGCCCCATCATCAATTCTTGCACCACTTAGTATTTTGGCTCCGGTACCTATCCAGACGTCTTTACCAATGATTACCGGAGCAGTCGTGTTTGGTTGCGTGTTGATATTGATCCCCTTTTCTGTTCCATGATTGCTGTCTACAATGTATACAAATGGAGCGATCAGGCAATCATTTCCAATCTGGATTTTTTCAGAAGCAAATATGAATGTATGGTAGCCTATTGTAGTATTATCACCAATTGAAATTTTTGCCCTCTCATTGCAGGAACATATGCGTGCACCTTCCTTGACTACTATGTGATTCCCTAAACTGACATTTTTAGGAAATCGCATGATCTCAATGTTTTTATCAAAATATACACCCTGACCACAGGATTCAAGGCGTTTTTTTTGTCTCCAAAACCGGAATCTGTGTTTTAGTGTATATTTCAGGTTCTTTCTTAATTGTTCATTGACCATACTGCGAATTTATTCAATTCTTTTTTTGGGGAAGGCATCTATGAAAGAATCCAGCGTCAAATTATAGATTTCAATCCCTAAATGCTCAGCGTAACTTTTGATTTGCCAATAAGATCGAAAGGAATATACGAATTTTATAAGAACCTCATGAATTTTCCTTTTTTCGGTGCTTCCTCCTTTGTACATAGGTTGAGGTTTGTCCGTATTCTTTTCAATCTCGTCCTTCTCTTTATTTTGATGGTCATAAAAATGTTTTTGACTTAACAACACTTCATTGTCTTCCGTTACAAAGAGGTCCTTGGTCCAGGAGTGATCGGTCCCCGTTAAATAGATTTTTTTAAACCTCATATTTAAGGCAATCAATATGCTGGGGATCAAAACATTGTGTGGCCGGGGGGAACCTAGTTTTAGAGAAAAGAACAGATTGTTTATACTTTCAAAGCCTTCAATTGGGGTATTGTTGAAATAATAAATAGTAATGTTGGAATTTTTCCGAATAATTTTTTGCCATTCTTTTTGTTTTCTGGCCAATGCGGGTACGATCAAGTTTAGTTTCCAGTCAGTTTTCTCAACAATGGTTTTAAAGGTTCGGATTCTGTCGTTCTTCCATGTTTCTTTCTCTTCTCCCTGAAAATATTCCGGTGAGGTTATTATATAATTGGTTGGTTTTAATTGTGGATAAAGGTCGGTACGGGCAAAAAAATTAACGCAGAATAAAACCTTATTTTCGACAAATGATGCGTGATCTTTCAAGAAACCATTTAATGAGGGACCATTCCCCAATATGAGACAATCATGTAGGTTGCTGTCGGGAAGCTTTAACCGGAACTTAGATAAAAGTATTACCTTAAGCAGGCTAAATCCGGATAGGAACAGGTTCTCAAGAAATACTTGTAGTTTAGATTTATTCATTTTTAAGATAACCTGTTAACACCCAATACCTGAATTTGAGTAGCATATTTCCTTTTGGGAACTGAAATGTCAAATAATACCAGAGAGAGAGGACAATGGTTCCGCCGATCTTCACAAGTTCGCTGATCACTTTTTTCAATTTGTCCGAAATCCCTGCCTTTTTTAATCTTTTACGTTCACTATTAGCAACACCCCTGGCCAAACCTTTTATATATTCCATTTGCAATCGTCTATCAGGAATGATGTGATCAACCAGCATTTCCGGCACATAAAAAACTGCCTCTTCATTCTTTTTTAATCTGATGATAAGTTCTTTCTCATCCCCGCCTTCCAGTCCCGAGCCTCTTCTACCCAATCGTACATCAAATTGACCATACTTCTTAAAAACTTCCCGTCGATAGGCCATGTTAGCCCCAATTGGAAACTTTGCGCCCTTGAATTTCTTTATTTTGTCGCCCATATCCAAAGCAGACACCAGGGGTAAAAGATATTTTGTCATCCAATTAGGTGCCTTGCCCTCATATACTGGAATAATTTTACCTCCGATGGCACTAACTTCAGTGTGTGTTTCGAAAAAGTTAATGATGCTTTTTACATAGTCGTTGCAAACAAAGGCGTCATCATCAATGAAAGCCAGGTATTGACCATTGGATTCTTCAATTCCTCTATTTCTCGAATAGGTATGCCCTTGATTATTTTCAATGCAATAGACAATATTTAGATCGGTATTTTTTGAGATGAAGTCTCTACAAATACTATCCGTATTATCGGTACTTTTATTATTGACAATGACAATTTCATATACATTGCTTTGCGCTGTTTGCATTTTGAGGTGCTCCAACGCCTTAGGTAGATATTTTTCCCTATTATAGGTACAAACAATTATAGAAAGTTCAGGATTTCTATCCATTCGATTGGTTATCGTTAAAAGAATATGAAACAGGCCTGATCGGAATATTTATATCCGATATTGGAGGAATTAACCCGATATCTTTTTGATTATGTAGACCTGTGTTCAAGTATTATTTTGATTTACCAGTTAATCTCCTCTATTCCTTTGCTTTTTAAGAAAGCATTGGTTTTACTAAAATGTTTATTGCCAAAAAAACCACGATCGGCAGCGAAAGGAGAGGGGTGTGCAGATTTGAGCACATGATGTTTATTGGTATCTATAATGGCTCCTTTCTTTTGAGCATAAGATCCCCAAAGAAGGAATACAATATTTTCCTTATGATCCGAAATTTTTTGAATGACTGCATCCGTGAACTCTTCCCAACCTTTATTTTGGTGTGAACCTGCAGAGCTTGCCCGAACAGTTAGAGTGGCATTAAGTAGCAATACACCTTGATCAGCCCAACGTTCTAAATTTCCACTTTGAGGAATTTCTTTTCCTAGGTCATCTTTGATCTCCTTGAATATATTTACCAGGGAGGGAGGCATTCGTATACCATCCTTTACCGAGAAGCACAGACCATTCGCCTGACCTATCCCATGATATGGATCCTGACCAATGATTACCACTTTTACATTGTCGAAGCTGCAATGTTCAAAAGCATTAAAGATCTCTTTTCCTGGTGGGTATACTGTCTGAGTTTTATATTCGTTTCGAACAAAGTTTGTTAAGTTTTCAAAATATGTTTTTTCAAATTCATCCGATAATACTTTCTTCCATGTAGGTTCGATTCTTACATCCATGTTAATTTCAAGGCTAAATGTTTTATTAGGAAATAATTTTTTTATAGCTTTAAAAATCAGACAAATTTAAAACTATTAATTATATTTAATTTTAGAAAGTCAAATCATTTGGTTCCAATGGTTACAGAAATCACAGAAGGTGTGAAAGTAAGTGTTGAAACTGAATATCAACCTGAATATTCAAGTCCGAGTCAGTTTCATTACGTTTTTACCTACCGAATCGCGATTGAAAACCATAGCGAAAACACCATTCAGCTATTAAGACGACAATGGTTTATTCATGATGCGAATAACATTGTGCGGGAGGTAGAAGGAGAAGGCGTCGTCGGACAGCAACCAATCCTGGAACCGGGCCAGTTTCATCAATATGTATCAGGATGCAACCTCAAATCGGGCATGGGAAAAATGTATGGATATTATTTGATGGAACGAATTGTTGATGGAAAGCAATTCAAAGTGGTAATACCTGAGTTCACAATGATTGTTCCCTGCAAACTCAATTGATCCTTCAAACTTGCCCTCAACCTATCTTTTTTTTAGATACATTTCATACTTTCTTAATGCAGTAGATGAGCACTCGCTGCAAGCTCCCTTTGTCTATCAGCTTTATACCTCGGTCATTAAAGCCGATAAGCGTTATTATGCCTTTGACAAGATAGAAAAATATCGGACTGAATTACTACATGATGATCGGGAATTAATGATAACTGATCTGGGCGCAGGCTCAAGAGTAAGCAACAGTAAGGTGCGAAAAATATCCTCTATAAGCCGGTCCGGCCTGAGTAACAGAAAATTTTCACGATTATTATTCCGGCTTATTGATCACATGAAAAGTGAGCACGTGTTGGAACTAGGAACTTCTTTGGGTATCAATACACTTTATATGGCCAACGCAGGAAAGCAGGTAAGTGTCACAACCTTTGAAGGATGCACAGAAACAGCGGAAGTCGCTAAAGGATTATTTGAGAAGGCTGAGGCAACCAACATCAGCTTAGTACAAGGCAATATCGATAACAATTTGGTTAAGTACTTAAATTCTCATACTAATATTGATTTAGTATATTTTGATGCCAATCACCGGTATCAACCAACCATCAGTTATTTTAAGCTTTGTTTGCCATATATCAACGAAAAGTCCATTTTCATTTTTGATGATATCCATTGGTCGAAAGAGATGAACAAAGCCTGGGAAGAAATCAAGCTTCATCCGATGGTGACCTTATCGATAGATCTGTTTGATGCCGGTATAGTTTTTTTTAGAAAAGAACTGAGCAAAGAGCATTATGTTCTCACTTTCTAAATGGTTTATATGTTTTCAAACACAGAAACTGCTTATTGTTGTAATAAAATAAAATTCACAAAGGTGAAGCTTGCAGTCGATAGTTGCATAAAATATGAAAATAGTGGGTAGCGAAAGTATTAAATACCTCATCACTAGACTACTTTTTATTATAATTATAAAGAGTTTGAAAATCACAGCCCCTTAACGGTGGAAAGCTTAAATTCACTCACTTGTTTGCTTCAAAGAATGAAAAGATTCAGGATGCCGTACTTTATATTTTAAAAAACTGTGATATTTGTTCAAACTGTTACCTGCATTTAACCAAAGTTAAACAAAAAATGCACGTTCTGATTTGCAGTTTATTGTTAACAGATGATGCCTTAGCATTAATTTGGTAAAATACCCTTGAAGTATTTACCAAATTAATGGGCAACTAGTTACTTACTCATAAAACTTCCATCTGAAAAGTGAATATAAAACTAGGTATTTCTTTCAGAGTTTTTTTTTATTCAATATAAAGCTCGGAAACTTTGGAATTTGAAATTGCATAGTTATATATTCTTATATCATCTATTTCACCTTTAAAGTAATTTGTAATACCACTACCATCATAGTCCACTATTGCTCCAATTGTTACTTCATCCGCAGGTGATATATCAAACAAAGTATTTGACTTTCCGTTATCCACCTGAACCCCATCAATGAATAACACTAACGAATCGTAAGTGCCAATTGGTGATCGAATCATTACAAAGTGATGCCAATTTCCATCATTTCTTGAGCCAGCAGCTTTTATTTGAATTCCATCTTGTACAACACCAATTTCTGCTTGAACCTCAACATTGGAATAAATGTTGAATTGGTAAAAATTTCTTGTTCTTTCTGATTGATTTGATTTTGCAATTACGTTTCCAAAAGTAGTCATTGTGGTTTTAAACCATCCCGATATTGAAAAGGCATTCTGACCTGGATTAAGATCAGCCGAATGCTCAATAGAAATTAAATCATCAATTCCATCAAAGCTATAGGCACGGTTTGCCTGACCCTTGCGGTCAGTGGTTAGAACCGGACCGTTTACAATACCGGTATGATTGTTTCCGCTCGCATCTAGAGCATTTCCATTAAATGGGTAATATGCTATCAGCCCTGTATCTATGGGCCATCCACCTTCTGTAAATAGATCAGTAATCTCATTATCTTGTAATAAATAATTGAATATCTTAACATCATCTATTATCCCTTTAAATCCATTAGGATTGCAGTTCCCGCCTGAACTATTTAGTAAGTTACCTATTCCTAAATGAGCACTTCCTTCCTGGATATCAAATGGAAATCCACCAATACTTGATCCTAGGTTCTCGCCTGTATTGATGCCATCAAGATAAAAATTCACTCTATCCAAACCGTTATTGGAATCTAATGAACCATCGTATGTTAATACGGCATGGTATATTTTATTCTTTTCGATCTGATCCGCAATTTGTACTTCTCGAAGATTGCTTTTATCTTTAGTTGAATATCTAAATACAATTTTGTTTATACTTGGCTCATAGTTTAAACTAAATTGTCTCTGTCCCTCTCCACAATTCGTATTACTTGATTTTCCAAGTAGACTCACTGCTTTGCTCAAGTCATTAATTTCAAACCAAAGGCTAATTGAAAATTTATTATTACCAGTAAAAACATCATCTAAAATATCTCCTAGTGCTATATTGTCATTTCCATCAAAAATGTAAGCACTATTGGGGTTCCCAAATCTATCAAATGTTAAACTTGCCCCATTCACTGTTCCATCATAACCGTTTCCGCTCTCATCATTGGCATTCCCATTAAAGGGATAGTCTGCAATTATACCCTCCTGTCCACATTCCAGTTCCAGCAATTTAGTGTCAATCTTTTTTAAGGTCTGATTTATCAGCAATGATATGTAATAGTGGGAAATGACCTTTGGAGCAACTAAGGAATTATCTAGAAAACAACTTATACAATCAATTGCAAGCCCACCTTCGAATACTATTGTCCACAATTTAACAGCTCTCTCAAGCCCTGGTATTGATTTAAGATACTCGAGAAATATTTCATAATCACTTAATGGTAAATCAATTGTCTTAACCAAAAAATACTCTTGCAAAGAGTTGAAATCACCATACAGAAATTCACAAGGTTTAATTGATCCACCAAATCCTGTTCTTTCTAAATCTTTACAATCTTGATATTTTTCAGAGGCACCAATGATTCCATTGTAAGAATAATTTCTGGCATAAATCAGTGATTCACGTAAATCAAATAATTGAGAGCAATTATTCTCATCAATTTCCTCAATGATAGTTTTGAAAAACTCTTTTCCTAGCCCATTCTTCATAAGAATGTTGTTGATTTCATCATGTATATCATTAATAAACTTTATTACAATTAGTGAAAAAACACTGAAGTGTCTGGTTTTGAACTTTAACGTTTTGTCAGATTCATTAAATTCAATATTAGTTATATAGCCCCACGATTCATTCACGTCATTAAAATATCCCACAAGAGGATACTCTCCATTTTCAACATCTATGGTTTTATATGGGATAACTATTTCAATAGGTTTCGAAAATTGGTTTTTACCTGATTCAGTTTTGATATCAAAAACAATTTCGGTGACTTCACTCATGGAATTGCCAGTCGAAATATTATTTGATGATTTTTCAACAATTATTTTTTCCCCTTCATTAAATATTCCATCGGGAATGATGATTTCAATTCCATTCAAGACAGAATTATCTTCAATGAGAATACGCTGTTGATTTTCGTCAACTTTGAATTGTAATTCATTAATTTGAGGGTCATTGTCCTCACAGGAAGTGAGATGAAAACAAAGTACACAAGCTAAAATAATTTTTATCGCTGATTTTGCTGGATTTATTGGAGTTGAGTTTTCCATTTCGTTCCATTTTTATGTTAAACATTAAACTTGAAATTCTTGAATCAAAAATACTATCAATGAATTTTGCTGAAAATAGGGCCTCAGTATTATTTTTTCTTTATATATTATAGAGCAAAAGCACTATGGAAATAAAGAACTATGAGGAAATACTAGGTTCAATTAATGCTGCAATAGTGATCCATGAGTTTAAATATGGAAGCCTTAAACCGGTTTGGGTCAGTGATAATATTGGTGAGATTATTAGAAATGATAAGAATTTTTGGCTTAATGCTGGATTTAAGGTAGCACAAGATATTCTTCATCCAGATGATGAGAATGTTATGGTTGATTTTTTAAAAGCATTGGAGAAAGATGGATATTATCATGCATTTCAACGACACAAGGATTTTAAAACTGGTGAGTACTTTTGGATATATGTGAATTTTCGTGTCTTCAAATTTGATAAATATGGTCGAGTCCATCAAATAATAGGAATTGCCACAAATGTAAATGAAGGGTTCCATTCTAAAATTCAACAAAACTATTTCTTTTCGGAAACAATTTCCAAATCCAGAGAGGATGTAAAGTCCAAACTAACTAAAAGAGAATGTGAGGTTGTAGAGAAAATTTGTGATGGCTATACAGATCGTCAAATAGCTGAAATTTTAAATGTTAGCTTTAGCACGATTAGAAATCATCGTCAAAAAATATTTAAAAAACTGAATGTTCATTCATCCATTGAATTGGTTAAGATGATATTCATCCCATCTCTTGTTATAAAGAACTAAGCCAAAATCTATCGATTGTATTTTTAACAACTTTTTGTTCAATACTTTATATTAAATATTATCATGATTCTCTCATAAATCACTGTGTATTGATATATGTACAGAAATCTTTTATTCTTTTAGGCCCTAGAATTATGTAATTAAAAGATGGGATTTTAAAAATACTCTTTCTAACAACCATAATGATGTTCGACGGATAGAGAAAAAGCAAAATTGATAATCCAATCCTAACACAGGTTCTGATTTTATCAACACTGGTCTGACCTTGGGGAAATAGCTTTTTGAAATTTAAGAACAGAACTTCAAGATAATAAAATCAGTCAGCACTATTTAAGACATTCAAAACTAAAAACTCAAAATTTCGATTATTAATTTGTATTGATCAGGATAGAGAAAGATTTTTTGGAAACAACTAGATGTTATTGAATGTATCTTCAAGATTTCTTTGATAAATTCATAAACAACTCTCTTTCTCTTCTTGGTTTTATGGAGTTATAGCAAACCTCAAAAACATTGAAATCAAAGTAAGGTTTGAAATAAACTTCATATTCCTCTTTGTTCCCTCCAAAAGGAGGACGATCGTCAAATAACGGATCATTGAATAAAACACCAACCAGTTTGCCATTTTCTTTGAGCAAATTAAATACCTGTCTGGCATAATCAGGTCTTTGCTTAGGTAGTAATGAGCAAAAAAAAGTTTGTTCTATAATAAGATCAAATTGATCATCCAAAGCAAAGAAATCCTGATGAATTAAATGACTTTTTGGAAAACCGGGACAACGTTGACTGAAATTTGAGAGAGGTGTGGAGGATAAATCCACCAAATAAACATTTTTGAAACCTTGATAAAATAAGTATTCAGCTTCGTATGCGTTCCCACAGCCAGGTATCAATATCCTGGATTCTTTGTTGATGAGTTGATCAAAATAATCTTTCAATGGCGTTGTAATCGTGCCAGCGTCCCATTGCGTTTCGTTACTCATATACCGGTTGGACCAGTAATTCTTATCCAATTTCATTGTTTTACAAGACGATTTGTTACAAGGCAATTATTTGAGACAAAGATATTTTACTTGAAATAATTCAATAAAAACTTAATTTTACGTTATAATAGGCTGAAATTACAACCATTGAAAAAAGAAAAAACATCTATTACTAATTAATAATTGTATTATGGAACCAAAAAATAAGGAAGACTTGCCAAATGAAAATGTTCCGGAAGTGAATTTTGATGAGGATGATAAAAACAACAAAAGTCGCATCGCCATTGGTGTTTTAGCAGTTCTCCTTGTTGCATCTCTTATTTACATCGTTTTTAGTGTTAAAGCGCGGAATGACCTTGAGGAAAAAGAACAGCTCACCCAGCAGGAACTTGTTGAAACATCTGCCAGATTGGAGGCGATCAGTATAGAGCTGGACCAGAAGATTGAGGAAATCGAAAAGCTGGGCGGTGATGTTGAAGAACTAAAATTGGCAAAGGAGCAGGTTGAGCAGGAAAAAGAACAACTTAGAAGATCAAGCAATGTTCAGATTTCGAGGTTGAGGCAACGGGTTCAGGGATATGAAACGTTACTAAAAAATAAGGATGAAGAAATAGCCCATCTAAAAGAAGTGAATGAGACGCTACTAACAGAGAATACAGAGCTTAAGACTCAGCAGAATGAAATGCAGGCCACTTTAAGCACATTGGAGGAAGATAAGGGAAAACTGGAAGAGCAAGTTGCTCATGCAGCCAGGCTGAAAGCTGAAAACATTCGGGTATATGCAGTAAACAAAAGAGGAAAAGAGAGGGAAGGTGAGTTTAAAGGCAGACAAATTGAGAAGTTGAAAATGGCATTTGGTATTGAGGAAAATGATGTGGCACCCATTGAAGGGAAGGATATCATGGTGAGGATTATAGAACCGGAAGGGAATGTGCTATTCGATGTAGCCACTGGTTCCGGTACTTTCATGGTTGACGGTAAGGAAGAATTTTATACTGCTAAGCAGGAAATTCTATTCGACAATACCCGTCAGCAACTGACTTTTCTTTATGAAAAACCCAGTGAATTTTCTCCGGGAAACTATACATTAGAGATCTATACAGATGACTACCTGATGGGATCGAAGAATTTTACAGTCAAATAAATAGCTTAGAAAGCTAAAAAAACTCCATGCTTTTTTGATGCATGGAGTTTTTTTATACTCCAACACCTCAGCACTTCAACACAGTACCACTTAAATTTCCAGCAAGAAAAAGATTGCGCTATCTGATGTTGTAGCAGACATTTAAATACGTTTTCTTTCACTTCAATGAAAGCTTTGGTATATATAGATTTATATCTATCTTTGCAGGCCAAATAAAAAAGTAAATTGTTTATTTAAATCATGGAATTGAAAAATTACGAGACGGTATTCATTTTAACTCCCGTTTTGTCTGATAGTCAGATGAAGGATGCTGTCGCCAAGTTTAAAAAGGTTCTTGTCGATCTAGGGACTGACATTATCAATGAAGAAAACTGGGGGCTAAAGAAATTGGCTTACCCTATTCAGCACAAATCAACTGGTTTTTACAATCTCTTTGAGTACAAAGCAAAGCCGGAAGCTATTGCAGCTTTGGAAACTGAATTTAAAAGAGATGAAAAGATCATGAGATTTCTTACTATATCTCTTGATAAACATGCGATAGAATACAATGAGAAAAGAAGAAAAGGAGAATTTAACAAAAAGCCTGAGGTTAAGGAGGAACCTGCAAAATGACATTAGTAAACGAACCTGTTAACAGAAACGATAACAAGAAGAAATACTGCCGTTTTAAGAAGAACGGTATAAAATATATCGATTATAAGGATGCGAATTTCTTATTGAAATTTGTCAATGAGCAAGGTAAAATTTTGCCCAGAAGAATTACCGGTACAAGCGCTAAATATCAAAGGAAAGTATCTCAAGCAGTGAAGCGAGCTCGACACTTGGCTTTACTTCCTTATGTAACCGATTCTTTGAAATAAAAATAGTTGTTGATTTTACTAGAGTTTAGAATTATCAACTAAGGTTATTAATGCTTAAATACTAATAAAATGGAAGTTATTTTAAAAGAAGATATAAACGGGCTCGGTTACAAAAATGATTGTGTAAAGGTGAAAGCCGGATACGCAAGAAACTACCTGATCCCCCAAGGATATGCTATCATCGCTAATAATTCAAATAAGAAGATGATAGAAGAAAATATTAAACAAGCAGCCCATAAAGCTGAGAAAATAAGACAAGACGCTCAAGATTTAGCAGATTCAATTGGAGGTGTAGTACTTGATATTCCTGCTAAGGTAGGAGAGAGTGGAAAGATATTCGGAGCAGTCACTACATTGCAAATATCCGATGCATTGAAGGAGAAAGGTTTTGAAGTGGATAGGAAAAAGATATCATTCAACTCTGAGGTAAAAACCATTGGTGAATTTGCAGCGACGATAGACTTACACAAAGAGGTACAACACGAAATCAAGTTCAACGTTGTATCGGCTTAAACAAGACATTTGAAATTTGTCAAAAAAGCACCTTCATGGTGCTTTTTTTGTTTAATGAGTTATGTATCTCGAATGTTTCAATTTTATTGGAGATTTTGAAGATGTTAAATCAAAGCTTTTTAATTTAGAAAATATTGTAAAGCATTCAGGTGTCAGGTCTCAGATTTTAGCCTTTACGATGTTTTTAGTCTGCAAGAAGATTGTCTGATACCTGAAACCCAATACCTAAAGGCTTGACTCAATGGCATTGACCCTAAATACTAATTAATCATTATTAATTACTCATTGATTAAATCCCTTTTGGTAAATTTATTCAAGAATAATGTTTCGCACTGAAGTTAATATTGCCATATCACCTTCTAAAATTGACCTTCAGGATAAGCTCTTGTCTATTGGGTCATGTTTTGCCGAAAGTATTGGGGGAAGATTAATATCCAATAAATTTAAGGCATGTGTCAATCCATATGGTGTTATATTCAATCCTGTCTCCATATTTAATTTATTATCTGATACGCTTCAGTGTGTTGAACCGGAGGCAGATTCATATGTTAAGAGTGAGGGTGTTTATTTTAATTATAATTTTCACTCGGATTTGTCCAACCTGGATGAAAATGCGCTAAAATCCATGATTGAAAATGCGCAAAAAAATACAAATGAGCTTCTCAAAAGTTCGAGATGGTTGATTATTACATTAGGTACGGCAGTGGTTTATAAACGGGTTGATAATGGCCACATTGTAGCTAATTGTCATAAAGTTCCCGCAACATCATTCAGTAAATGTATGCTGGAGCCCGATGAGATCCTGGATTCTTTCAATCACTTTTTTTCTCAGTTTCAGAAGGTTAATGATCATTGCAGAATCATTCTCACTGTGAGCCCGGTTCGACACATTAAAGATACGCTGGAAGTTAACGCATTGAGCAAAGCAATTCTTAGAACCGCTGCGGAGAAAATCAGAAAAGGTAACGATAAAATCGATTATTTTCCTGCATACGAGATGATGATCGATGACTTGAGGGATTACCGGTTTTACAAGTCTGATATGATTCATCCAACAGAAACAGCGGAAGATTATATTTGGGAGGCATTTGGAAAAAGCTATTTTGATACTGACACACAACTATTTTTAAAAGAATGGAGGAAAATCAAAAAAGCACTAAGCCACCGGCCTTTTCATCCTGAATCAGACAAACACCAAAAATTCCTAAAGGAAACCATTCAAAAGCTTGAAAAATTGCAAGGTAAAATAACCGTGGATCAGGAAATAGCAATATTAAATAAACAGCTGTTATAAAAAGTGCTGTATCTGAGATCAAGTGTGAATGTTGTAGAAATTGTGTTGAAGTGTTGTAATTCGTAATTCATAATTTAAAACTCAACATACTCTTAAGGTTATCTTTATAATATGACAAAAAAGGAAAGGCACCAGCACCTAATAGCTTGCCCCTGATTTAAACACTTTCAGTTAAATCAAAGCTTTCCAGTTTAGAGTCCTGTAGTTTTCCGCTGGTACATTTCAAAACCCTGCCTGGATAGTCTTTAATCAATTGATGATTATGGGTTGCCATAAGTATAGCTGTGCCACTATTGTTTATTTCCTGGAACAGTTTGTGAATGCCATCTGCTACCTCGGGATCAAGATTTCCGGTAGGTTCATCGGCAATCAAAAGAACCGGCTCGTTAATGAGAGCCCTCGCAATGACCACCCTTTGCTGCTCCCCACCTGATAATTGGTGAGGCATTTTGGTTGAAACAGATCCCAATCCAACTCTTATCAGCACTTCTGATAATCTTGATTTCATTTTGGATCTTTCCTTCCAGCCTGTGGCTCTCATGACAAAAAACAAATTTTCAGCCACTGTTCTGTCCGTAAAAAGTTGAAAATCCTGAAAGATGATCCCAAGTCTGCGCCGAAGATGTGGAACTCGGCTATCTTTGATATTTTTTAGGTTGATATCACCAACCCTAATAGCTCCCTGCAATAGGGGAAGATCTGCATATAACGTTTTGAGCAGGGAAGACTTGCCACTGCCAGTGCGACCTACCAGATATACAAATTCACCCTTTTCAATATCAAAATTGATATCGTTGAGTACAGCATTTCCTTCTTGATAGATGGTAGTTTGTTTTACACTTACAACCGGAGCAGAAGAAAATGTCATATCAAAGTTCTAATTTTTGTAGTTTACCGAATGGGAGCTGTTCAATGATTTTTTCAAGTTCCACTTCCTTTCCCTCCAGGCCATATTTTTCCAACTTCTTTAGGGGCCGATCGGCACGGAAATACGCAATTAAAACGAAGTTATCATCTCTGAGTTGTATATAATCAGGTATTTTGGCTTTTCCCTTTACCTTGATG
This sequence comes from Splendidivirga corallicola, assembly GCA_030442035.1. Lineage (GTDB taxonomy): Bacteria > Bacteroidota > Bacteroidia > Cytophagales > Cyclobacteriaceae > Splendidivirga > Splendidivirga corallicola. The sequence goes on along the minus strand of JAUJEA010000001.1, from coordinate 342,894 downwards.
ATATACATATCACTCTTCGACTTTACTTTACTGCCTGAAATCACGCGATCGCAGGCTTTTGTTGAGCCTTTTTGTGATCATTCAGGAATTGCTCCAAGCCTTTATCCGTTAGTGGGTGTTTAAGAAGTCCGGTAATAACCTTCAGAGGACAAGTGACAACATCAGCACCTATTTCAGCACAATTGATAAGATGCATGGTATGCCTGATCGAAGCAGCCAATACCTCGGTAGCGAAACCATAATTTTGATAGATGCTAACTATTTGTTCAATCAGCTCCAATCCATTTGTCGAAATATCATCTAATCGTCCGATAAAAGGAGATACATAACTGGCTCCCGCTTTGGCAGCTAAAATAGCCTGCCCCGCAGAGAAAACTAAAGTGCAATTGGTTCTGATGCCATTATTTGAAAAATATTTGATGGCTTTTACTCCATCTTTGATCATAGGAACTTTTACTACGATTTTATCATCGAGCTTGGCTAAAGCTTCACCTTCCCTAATAATTCCTTCGTAATCTGTGGCGATCACTTCCGCACTTACATTATCATCAACAATATCGCAAATTGCTTTATAATGTCCGATAATATTTTCATCACCGGTAATGCCTTCTTTGGCCATCAGAGAAGGATTGGTGGTAACACCATCTAAAACACCCAGGTCATGTGCTTCTTTAATTTCGTCCAGATTTGCTGTATCAATAAAAAACTTCATCGAATATTGGTTAAGAATTTAGACTACAAAGCTAAAGATAAATATGAAAAATAGACAGAAGGTTGGAATTAAAATAGTGTAGAAATAAAAGTGGCAAATCAGATATCGCACCGCTCAACCATCTACCCTTGCTTCCTTCCGGACCTGGGGGAGTTCGATAGGAGCTGGTCGTATCGATTTGCCGCTGCAAATGTAAATACTTTTGAACTTTGTTTATAAGGTTTTAAAGGATTTGTTTACAATAAATTCGGTTTTAATGGCTTTCAGGCATGAAAAGAGTTTCATTGATGGCTATTGGTATCGGCATAATATTGGCAATACTGATGTCTGAGTTTCAGGACCTAATCATTCGAAATAATATAATCACCTGCATGGTTAACACCTATCTGCGGAACAATGTGTTCCCTTGCAAAGTAATCATAGCCTGCTTTCAGGTTTTTCCAAAAAGGATCATGCCGACCATTATTTGCTTTCAGCTTATCATAAGATATCTTATCCAAATGTGATGGAAATATGTGAACGGGTATGTTGGTCTGGCCATTGGTTTTGGCTTCAACGGCTAATATGTATAATGATTTTATTTTTTCATCAGTTATGGGAATGCATCCAATGGTAGCACATCCCCCGTGAATAAATATATTACTTCCCGGGTTTGCTTTATCACCTTTTATGCGGTCAGACTTATTTGGGTAATTAAGGCCGAGTGAAAGATGAAAATTACTTGATGGGTTAAAGCGGTCAATATGATAAAACCCTTCGGGAATTTGAAAATCACCTTCTTTTCTCTTTGGGCCCAACGCTCCGGATGATTCGCAGAATGGAAAATCCATCAAATGAAGATATTTATCATCGCCTTTTTGTTTTACCCAAACCTCCAATAATTCCTCTTTCTTGAAGGCCCGTATGAAAAGATCAATTCTAAAATTTGAGATATTTCTTTTCGCTAACAATTCCTTAAGACCTTCTTTATTATGTTGATAAGCTGCTCTCACCCTTGGATATTTGAGCTGTTCCTTTCGAAAATCATTTTCTTTTGTCATTGTTAAAATGAAGTATAAAATGACGATAGAGATTTTGTAGAAGTACATTGATGGCAAATACAGAATAGTTTCCAGAAGGTCAATCAATTGAATCGCTAAGGAATTAATGCATAAACCCAGACATGATAAACATGTTAGCACTTCAATCGAATGTTTACAAAAACTAATTTATCAATTAAATAGTTAAACAAATAATATATTTTTGAGCAGCCTGGAAGGTATAGACAATTTCTCCTGCCAGTGTAAACTATAACAAAACCTGAAACATGATTCAAAAAATAAAGGAAGCTGTAAATTTTATTCAACAAAGATTTAGCGGAGAGCCCCAGTTCGGGATTATTTTAGGTACCGGTCTTGGATCTTTGGTAAATGATGTAGAAGCTGAACATACCATTGATTACGATGAAATACCACATTTCCCTGTGTCTACCGTTGAAAGTCATTCAGGTAAACTGATTTTTGGAAAATTGAGTGGAAAAAATGTGGTGGTCATGCAAGGTAGATTTCATTATTATGAAGGCTATTCTATGGAAGAGGTGACCTTTCCTGTGAGAGTTTTAAAACTATTAGGTATCCGGAAGCTGTTCATATCCAATGCTGCTGGTGGTTTAAATCCCGAATATCAAATCAGTGATTTGATGATTATAGAAGATCATATAAATCTGTTACCGGAGAACCCCCTGAGAGGTAAAAACCTGGATGAATTCGGAGGTAGATTCCCCGATATGAGTGAGCCTTATGATCTATCCATTGTTGATCAGGCCTTGGACATTGCAAAATCATACAATATCCCAACACATAAGGGAGTATATGTGAGTGTTCCCGGACCTAACCTTGAAACCAGGGCCGAATACAAATACCTTAGAATCATTGGCGCTGATGCCGTCGGTATGTCAACGGTTCCTGAAAACATTGTAGCGAGGCATATGGACTTGCCTTGTTTTGCCATATCTGTTATTACCGATCTTTGTACACCGGGAAATATCAAGAAAATCTCAGTAGAAGAAGTGATCGCCGCAGCTATGAAAGCTGAACCGGGCATGACACAAATAATGCGAGAACTGATCAGAAAGCAGTAAAACAAAATGCATCCCGTACTCTTCACCATAGATGTTCCGGACGGTCTTAGATTTTTTCTGCCCAGTGAAATTACCATCTATACCTATGGAACATTAATTGCACTTGGAGGGATCTTAGCATCAATCTATACCGCAATTAGAGCAAAAAAAGAGTTGGATATTCCTTATCACACCACTAATAATTTGGCTCTGGTAATACTGCTGGCCTCCGTAGTTGGTGGTAAATTGTTTTTTTATTTTGAAAAACCGTCCTATTACTTCGGCACACTCTCCAATATGTGGAATGACCCCGGAAATGGATTTGTATTTTACGGTTCTTTGATATTTGCGATTGGGTCCATCCTGATATTCTTTAAAATCAATAAAATACCAGCGCTAAAAATGCTCGATATCATCGCTTTTACAACTGGTATTGTACATATATTTGGCAGACTGGGTTGTTTTAATGCCGGGTGTTGCCACGGTCTTCCGCATGAAGGTTTTCTTTCAGTAATTTTTACAGATCCGGCCTGCCAGGCCAGGCCGTTAAATGTTGGTCTGCACCCCACCCAACTATATAGCGCTGCTATGATATTCTTAATACTGATTATTCTAACAGTACTTAAGAAATATCAAAGGTTCGAGGGACAAATATTTCTTGGTTATGTTGGATTGTATGCCATTGGAAGATCTATTGTGGAAGAATTTAGAGGTGACTATGCCAGAGGTTTCCTGTTTGATGATTTCTTATCCCATTCTCAATTTATTTCTTTGATCCTCCTAATTATTACGGTTTACTTTTATTATAAACTTAATAAAAGGGCTTTGCCTAAAAAATAATCGGTAATAGATGCAATTTCATAATTCATGGTGGTCATTTTTTTCTTCAAATATAGATGATTCCATACGTGGGTTATGTAGATCGCGCTATGAGCAGGATGACTTATGATTTAAATAATAGTTTTGTAATACTTCAATAAGAACCTGCCAAATCCTGTTGAAGCCTTCCTCTATAAGATAATTTAAACATTAGCTTATGAGGTTACAAATTACTGTGCGGTCAAAGTTGCGCACACTCATAATACTTTTATGTATTGTATCAGGTACACAGGCAGGTAATCAAAATGTCCGGGTAGATTTGTTTGAAAATGAAAGAAGCGATCATTTCAGCGATCTGTTGGGTACTACTAAAGGATATTTAAATTTACCTGCGCTGGAGATCAATCAGCCATTTACATACGAGGAACATAGACCTATCCATGACCTTGATTTTACTACTGGAGGCCCTGATAATTACGGTTATACTTATATAGATTCTGATGAACCCAGTGGGACTGTGGCATTTGAAGATATCAGTGGAACCGGGACAGATATTAGTATGGGAGATGAAGGTGAGTTCAATACCACTTTACCTTTTGAATTTGATTTTTATGGTACGGTCTCAAGAGATGTTAGGATTGGTGGTAATGGCGCCATACGTTTTAGTCAGACAAGTGGTAACATTAGTTATAACAACAGAGATTTTCCAAGAAACTCTCCTCCATTACTTATAGCCCCTTTTTGGGATGATTTGAATGTTGACAGTGGTGGGGCTGTCTATATGGAAACCAAAGGAACAGCACCCAATAGAAGATTTATTGTGCAGTGGCATCAAATTCCTCATTATGACCTTTCATCAAGTAATACAATTACTTTTCAGGTTGTGATGTATGAAGGATATAATAATATAGACTTTGTTTATCAGGATGCTTATTTTGGAGATAGTGACTATGACCATGGGGAAAGTGCTACCATTGGCATTAATGAAGATGCCAGTGATGCTTTAAAGTATTCTTTTAAGACCAATAGTCTGGACGGCATTACTTCAATAAGATACACCCATCCTAGCAATTCAACGAGTATGTCATACACCTCGAGTGATTTGTTTCAAACGATTACGAGTAACGTGGCACCCGGAGACAATGGGCAAAAAGTAATTGAATTGCGAGTAGTAGTAAATGGAAACAGGACACCCTTTGATATTACTTCGTTCAGCTTGAATACCAATGGCACTTCCGATCCCAATAATGATATTTACAATGCTGTAATATATTATTCTGGTAACGGTCCTAACTTCTCAAAGGACGTAATATTTGGTTCGGAATCGGCACCAAACGGACCTTTTGCTATTACAGGCTCCCAATCTTTGGTAACAGGTAATAATTATTTCTGGTTGACCTACAATATTAAAGAAGATGCAACCGGCGGAAATGTGGTGGATGCAGAATGCAATCAGGTAGTCGTTGGGGGAATCAATAGGGTGCCCTCCACAACGGCTCCCACTGGATCAAGAACAATATCTTCAACCATACCTGATGCATCGAGTTGTGCTAATGCGAAATCGGTAAGTGGATGCGGAAACATTTCTGTAACTGGAAATACAAGCGGAGGAGATACATCCAACTATGGTAATTGTGGAACTTCCAGCAATACGCACGAAAAACATTGGTACGTGTTAGAAGGAAATGGTACGGAAATAACGGCAGAGACAATTGACATATCAGACCCTGACTTGGATGATACTAAAATCTGGGTATTTTCAGGCTCGTGCGGAAGTACTACCTGTATCGATGGAGACGATGATAGTGGCCCCGGTTATTATTCAAAAGTAACTTTTACAGCTGAGGAAGGTGAAACTTATTATATTCTTGTTGGTGGATATGATTCAGGAGATGTAGGGAATTACCAGCTGGATATAACCACTAATGTGAATTGCATGAGCTATACTTCAAGTACAGTAAGTCAAAATACAAATAACCTGTCAAAAGGAGTAGAAGATCAGCAGGTAATTGGAATCGAAATAGTTACGAGTAACTCACTGGACCCATTGGATGTTACCTCCTTTACCTTTAACACAACAGGAACAACTAATACTGCAGATATAACCAACGCTAAAGTTTATTATACCGGTACAAACAATACATTTGCTACGGGAGAACTATTCGGTGATGTTGTTGCCAGTCCAAATGGAAGCTTTGTTATAAACGATACGCAACAACTATCAGAAGGGACCAATTACTTCTGGCTTACATATGACATCAATGCTTCAGCAACGAAAGGCAATGCAATAGATGCAGAATGTACGCAAATTACAGTAGACGGAACAAATAGAACACCAACTGTTACTGCTCCGGGTGGTGACAGAAAAATATCCGGGATAACACCTTTAAGAGCTAATGCCCTCTCATTCGATGGAGGGGATTATGTTACATTTACCGGCTATAAGGGAATTACAGGTAGTAATGACAGGACCATCGAAGCGTGGATCAAAACTTCCACCAGTGGACCAATTATTTCCTGGGGTAATAATACTTCAGGCTCGGATTGGACAATGAGTATTTCTTCCAGCGGATATTTAAGAACGGATGTTGGTGGTGGTCATATTGAGGGAGATACTGATCTTAGGGATGATTCCTGGCATCATATTGCCGTGTCATTCACAGGATCCAATATTACCGATGGCGTTTTGTATGTAGACGGAACACCAGAAACACTATCTTCAAGCTCAGGTCAAACTGTGAATACAGCTTCCAGTGCGGATGTTGTAATAGGCCAAGATCATTCGAGTAATTATTTTACCGGCGAAATAGATGAAGTAAGGATATGGAGTGTTTCCCGCTCTCAAAATGAAATTAGGGAAAATTTACATTTAACGCTTTTAGGCTCCGAAAGTAACTTATCTAATTATTGGCAATTCAATGAAGCCAGTGGCACAACCATAAGTGATGCACAGGTTGGTGGCAATAATGGAATACTGGGTGATGGAGTTACCTCATCCACATATCCTGCAAGGCTTACCTCCACTGTAGCCATAGGAGGAGGCATAAGTTACCTGCAAAATGTTAATGCAACTGGCATAGTAAATTTTGGTAGTACCGGGGCAACATTGAACTTTACCTCCTGGAGTGGTGGAGCTGAGGATGTAGTAATAAGTAAAATAACAGGCGAATCCGCACCTGGCAATGATCCAAAAAATGATGTTCCTATATTGGCTGACGTTCATGCAAAGTATTGGATAGTAAGAAAATTCGGATCAGGTAGCTTTTCAGCAAATGTTACATTGGCTCTGGGATCCGGTACAGTAAGCGTAGATGATGCTACTACACCATCTAATCTCAGGCTGTTAAAAAGATCCAGCAACAGTTATGGTACCTGGGTGTCTTCCGAGGAGGGGGATGCCGCTATGGTTGCCTCAGGAGAAGCAACTTTTGATGGTGTTACGGGCTTCAGCCAATTAATGCTGGGAACAATTGGAAATTCGCCATTGCCGGTAACTTGGCTTTCGTTCGAAGCTGTGTTGGATAATGGCAAAGTACATTTAGATTGGAAAACAGCCTCAGAAATCAATAATGATTTTTTCGAAATTCAAAGATCTGAAGATGGCCGAAATTTTGAGGTTATAGGAAGTGTTAATGGAAATGGTACGGTTAACGAAATATCAACCTATTCCTTCACAGATAAAACACCCTTATTTGGTGGATCTTTGTATAGACTAAGGCAGATTGATTTTGATGGTCAATTTGATTTTTCCAATGTAGTAGCCATCGATAATCCGTTTACCGGAAGACAGTTGGAAGTGACTGTTTATCCGAATCCAACAGATCAGCACAATATTAATATACGGGTAGCTACTGAAAACAGGCAAAATGAAGTTTTAGTGGAGCTGTTTGATATTTCAGGAGTGGGATATTTGAATGAAACTTTCGATCCTGGTGAATTAACATCTGATAGATTGTTGAATCCGGCAAAAAAAATAAAAAGCGGTATTTACATTTTAGTAGTGAAACAGAATGGCCAAACCTATAAAGAAAAGATCATTATTGTGTAAATCTGGCCTATAAAAAAGTGGTCCAATGGAGGCGTTGGATGTCCATTAAAATAATTTTGACCATTGGTGCAAAATTGATGTAAAAGTTGATAATTATGTACACGTCTTATTTCTATGAAGTCTTTTTTGTCCAAATGGAATTATCGGGCTTTAGAGCGATTATACTGCTATGGATATAAAAAAATGCACTTAATCATGCAATATTCTAAGGTAACTTTGTTTTAAAACGCCTTTATTTCTTACACTATCCAAGCCTGCCTATTTTACGAAGCCTGGTTACATTTTCCTATTAATTATAAATTTACCTGTGTCAAGCTGGGGCTAAATTGTCTTGACTAGTTAAAAATACAATCATGTAATGCTGTGATTCAGATTGTCCAAGTTTACTTGGTCACGTCACAGCATTGTGTTTTTTTAAAAGGTATTTGAGGTATTGTTAAAATTTAGGTTATGAGAAGATTTTTCCTTTTTTTCATTATTAGCAGCTATCTATTTTTTCATTCAAAGGCTGAAATCAATAATGAAACCAATTTAAAAGTTAGTCAAAGTGATTCTGAAGTGGTCGTATTCATTGATCCTGCAATTGAGGGATATCAACAATTGATCAATGGGATTCATGATGCGAAAGTCATAACACTGGACAGCAGAAAAGATGGAGTTGCTCAGATAACTCAACACTTGAATGCCTTCAGTGACCTTCAGAGCATTCACATCATCTCGCATGGTAAACCAGGAAGTTTCCAGTTGGGGAATACAAACCTCAGCTACCATAACATATCTCAATTTGAAAAAGAGCTCAAATCCTGGCAATTGGCATGTTCTGAAAATGCCGATTTGCTGATTTATGGCTGTCGAGTGGTATCAGGGAAGTATGGTGAATCTCTCATAAATGAATTACATACATTAACTGAACTTGATATAGCAGCTTCCGAAGATCATACGGGAAATACTTTGAAGAGGGGAGACTGGGTATTGGAAAGCAAAAAAGGAGATATTACCACTCCAATTATCTTTGACAATAAAACTATCTCGAATTATCCATATGTATTTACATCCGGAGGTCCTGATAGCTTTGGATATACCTACATAGATTCAGATGAAACTGGGGGTACTATAGCTTTTGAGGACATAAGTGGAACAGGTACAGCAACAGGATTAGGTGACGAAGGTGAAACTACTGTTTCGATGTCATTTGATTTTGATTTCTATGGAACAACCTCCAGAGATCTTAGAATTTCAGATAATGGTACCATTCTTTTCGGGGCAATCTCAGGAACTGATACCAGGTGGAATAACAGAGGATCTTTTCCAACATCAACTTATACTTACATAATTGCCCCTTATTATGACGATTTTTATCCAGCAGCATCAGGTGGTCAAGGGGATATATATTACCAAGAACTTGGAACCGCACCTAACAGACGATTTATTGTTCAATGGGATGATGTAGAACATTGGGATCTCAGAGCGGGTACAAATGGTGTGACTTTTCAGGTTGTATTATATGAAGGTTCGAACAATATAGATTTTGTTTACCAGGACACGGATTTTGGTAATGCCGGTTATAATGATGGTAGCAATGCCACCATTGGATTGAATAAAGATGCAACTGATGCATTGCAATATTCATTTAATTCAGCGAGTTTGTCCGGTGTTACATCTGTTCGCTACAGTTATCCTACATCCACCACCTGGTACAGTTATCAAACCGGAAACTGGAATGATCCAAATACATGGACATTGGATGGCTCAGTGGTTCCTAGCTATGATAACCCTTCGAGCCAAACTCCCGGAACCTCGGATATTGTGGTAATTACTTCGGGAAGAACTGTTACCGTACAATCATCAACCAATAACCTGACTATTGGAAGTATTACTATAACAGGTAATTTGGATCTCACTACCTCAACCGGTCATAACTTTGGAACAATTCGAGGAAGTGGCAGAATATTAATGTCTGCTGATAATTTTCCGGGCGGAAACGCCACACATTTCGTTACCAAGGATCAGGGCGAAGGTACTGTGGTGTATCAAGGTGGAGGCCATTCCTTATCTACCGATAGGACATTCTACAATGTGGAAGTAGATATGGATGCTACCAATGATATTGTTACACTTCTAAGTGATTATACCATCAATGGAAATCTAACTGTAAAACAAGGTATTTTTCAAATTAATAATAATTCCGCCAATGGTCGAACCCTTTCTGTAACAGAAGATGTTGAGGTTCAGAGCAATGGACAAATCACTCTGGGCACAGGTAATGCAACCCACAATGTAACTTTAAGTGGTGATCTAACGAATGCAGGAACGGTCGAATTTACAAATCAAACATCTGTACCGACCACCAATCCAACTGATGGTATTGTAAATGTAACTTTTGATAATGCTTCTGCTCATCAAACAGTGACTTGCAACGGCCCAACAGATTTCTATAGAATTATTGTAGACAAAGGAACCGATAAAACTTATATAGTAGATTTTCAGGCTAGTGCCACAAGTAATTTTAATCTATTTGGAAGAACAAACAACAGTGGTACAGGAACCGAACCTAATATCTTAACAAATAATGCATTAGATCTTAGAGCAGGAACTATCAAGATCGGGACGAACATTAATATTCCGAATATGAATAGTACTGGTACAACTTATACTATTGATTCGGATGCAAGACTTTGGGTAGAAAATGGAACTGTAAACTTTGGTGGTGAGTGGTTAAGAGTGGCAGGTGAATTACAAGTGAGTGGAACCGGACAAATGACTATCAATGATCATGGCATATATTTAAGAGACGCAGGGGGAGTGATTGTGGAAGGAAATGGAATTCTTAATGCTGCGCTGCTTGGTCCTTCAGGTAACGGAGCAGGGCACAGTGGATTTTATATGCAATCGGGAGGTACTGCAAACATTGGAGGAAGGGATAATGACAACTACGGATATGAAAATTATACTTTTTCATTACCCTATGGCGGAAATTCCTTTACCATGACCGGCGGTACACTAATTGTTGACCATCCAATTAATTTGGAACAAGTCGCTAATGATGGTGGTGGTATATTAATCGGGGTTGATAACGGTAACTATAATGTTACCGGGGGAAAAGTGATCATGGATGCCAGTAGATCGGGGGTAGAATATAAGTTTAATTCAACCGCACCTTTCTGGGATCTGGAAATAAGAAACAGTGCGGGTGGATCTGAAGAGGTATTAATCAGTGCCTATACCAATGATGGAACCGATCCAGATATTACTTCCTTAGCAGCGCAACCACTTGTAGTATTAAATGATTTAACAATTGCTGCTAATGCGGACTTCAATGCAAGTGGCTTTGATGTGACTATTGGAGCAGATTTTACCATTGCTTCAGGCGCTACATACACGCATGGGGTTAATACAACAACTATAAATGGTTCCAAGAACTCTAATTTTGATTTTGCAGCTTTGCAAACATTTAACAATTTCACCATTAACAAATCGGATGGTACTGATGCGATCCTAATTGCGAACGGTGCCGGCACAGCAATGCAAATCAACGGTGAGTTAAGGGTGGAAAAAGGGAATCTTGATTATGATACTTATACCATCAGTGCACAAGGTAATGTCTACGTGGCAGATACATTAGGATTTTCCAATGATAGTGGAAAACTTCTCTTAGATGGAGGAACAACGCAAACCATCACCTCAGTAGGTGGTGTGTTTGGTAGTGTGGAAATTAATAATGCCAATGGTATTTCCTTATCAGGAAATACAAGCATTACCAGCGAACTCAAACTTAATGGTGGTGTATTTGATATCAACACTAGTAAACTAACCATGGCCGGAGCAAGTGCTTCAATTACAGGAACATTTAGCACTACTGCTATGATCCAAACCGACGGTAATGCTTCTGACGGTGGATTGGAGATGTATCTGGATGCCAACGAAACACTTACCTTCCCTATTGGTACTGACGCCAATGCAGACGTGAGATATACACCCCTAGTCGCTGTACTGTCAAGTTTTAGTGATGACGGATATATTAGCGTGAGCCCGGCAGATGAAGTCTTACCTACTACCAATGGTAGTGGGGGAACAATGCTATCTTACTACTGGCACGTGGAGCACAGAGATTTTACGACAGTACCAAAAGTCACCAGTTATACATTTTCCGGTAGTGAAAATGATGATGGAACCGGAAGTGCCGCTAGCTATCCGAATTCCTGGAGAGCGGGTAAAGTATTGTCAGCAAATCCTTTTACAAGATCTCATGAGGATAACACCAGTATAAATAATCCGACCGGACATGATATTAACTTTGACGGTGATGGTACGCCATTTGATGTTGAAAATGCGGATTACTCGGCCGGTCCTTCTAATCGATTCAATGGTCAGCCTGATGTTTACTATAGTCAGGCCAATGGTAACTGGAATACAACTACTACATGGCGTATTGGCGATCCCGATACAGGTAGCAATGGTGTTCCAACTGCCGGAAGCATTGTAGTCATTAGAAATGGCCATAGAGTGAATGTTAATGCTGGGACAGAGGATGTAGGATCCATACAATTTGAACATGACTATGGGACATCACCCACTCCGGATTCGGAGAACGTATCACGACTTCAGTTTTGGATAGCTGGTACTTTTGAATTGGGGGTTGTTACTGGAACAGGAATGATATCCTTTAGCGCAACAGCGGATCCTACTGTAAATGGAGATTTTGGAGACTTTGGGACCAATGTTGAATCTTACTTCTTGTATTTCAGAAATGGCGGAAGCACTACCTATACTTTGAACAATATACCCACCCCGATTCCAAGCCTTATGGTAGAATCTGCGTCCTATACAATTGATCAGGCCATTACCACCAATGCCAACTTAGTTGTTCAGGGTAATGGTGATTTGATACCAAATCAGGACATCGAAGTACTGGGTGATTTATGGGTAGGTATGTGGGTTGGAGGCACATTTCACTTTCCAAGTACAGGGGCTGCTATTACTTTAACTGTGAATGGAGACGTAGATTTTACGGTTGATCCCTTCAGCGATCCTCGAGATAGAGACTTAGTTGTTGATGATTCCGGAAATGATTTGGAACATAGGCTTATTGTCAAGGGGGATATCTTACACGGTGCCGGCAACGGATATGATCTTGATCTTTACAATGCAAGCAACGTGAGGCCAAGAGCGATTCTTGAATTGCAGGGCGAGAGTGACAACAGCTATTCCAGAACATCTACTTCGGTACCGGAATTCTACCGTATTGAATTAGATAAGGGAACTGATCAGAGCAATACTTTTACTTTTAGTGATGATTTTACGCTTAGTGGACCGACCAATGGAAATACTAAAGCTTTAGAACTTCAAAATGGCCGATTGGTTCTTAACGATGCTGATATTGATATAAACCTTACCACGGGTGGAGCTGATTTTTCAATTGCCAATACCACGGTATTAGAAGTTACTGCAGGAACAGTTAACGTAGGAGGTGATGATTCGGGAATTACCCTGGACGGTTTATTAAGGATCAATGGGGGAACTGTAGATATGGATGATGCAGTGAATAATGGTAACAATTATCTTCAGTATTCCTCTTCAGGAAATGCAACATTGGAAATTTCTTCCGGAACTTTAACAATTGGTTCTCAACTGAGAAGAAGAACAACCACTTCCGATGGTATTTTGTTATACACGCAAACGGGAGGTTCAGTAGTTGTCGGTAAAAATGCAGCTCCTGAGGCTACTCGAGGTGTTTTTGAAATTTTGAATGCAGGGAGTGATTTTACTCATACAGGAGGAAGTCTGACAATTGTGAGGGAAAACACAAATAACCCATCCATTGCTACGGTCTTTTTGGATCCTGCTACATCCGATGTTGCCGGATCAACTTTGACAATTGGTAATACTGATACACCGACAAACCAGGATATTGGTATTAACTCTATGATACCATTGAATAACCTGGAAATAAATGGTAGTAACAGTCCAAGAGTGATTCTAAATGTAAATGCATTGACAGTGGGAGGGAATTTGACCCTTGCTGCAAATAATACACTTGATGCTAATGGATTAGGCCTGACCATTACCGGTGATTTTACTCATAATGGAACTTATACAGCTAATAACAATACATTAACATTTAACAGCGGAAGTAGCCAGACATACAGTGGTTCAGGATCGGGTGCCTTTTATAACATGACTAAGAGTGGAAGTGGTACTTTGAACTTCTCGAGGGGTAATACTGTGAATAATGTGTTAAACATTTCTCAAGGTACTTTTGCCACAGGTACGCAAAGTATCGATTTAAATGGGAAAATGATACATGATGCAACGCATACAAGTACAAGTGGTAACGGAATTGTGTTCTCAGGTACTTCAGCTCAAACTTTGGAAAGAAGTGGTGTTGGAACAAGTACCCTCGGTATCATAACAATTGATAATAGTAGTGGTGTGTCAATTCCGGATGGAAATGGATATAATTTTAACATCACGAACAGGCTAAGGTTGAGTAGTGGTGTATTCGACATAGGAAGTAGCTTGTTAACTTTAGGTACTTCAGCGGATATTTTAGAAGTGAATACATTTTCTTCTACCAACATGATTGAAACAAATAACTCATTTACTGACAATGGTGTTAGAAAAGAGTTTTTAGCTGGAACAACAACTGATTTCACTTTCCCAGTTGGAGAGGGGATTTATACACCTGTTACCATTAATTTATCAGATGTCGGGCATACAACGGGGACTACAGCAGGTAACCTGACTGTCCGGCCGGCCAATGAATTTCACCCTGTTGTGAATGACGGTAGTGATGCGTTGGGATCAGGTGATATTAACAATGTATTGCAGTATTATTGGACGATAGACGCTAACAACTTCGATAATAACTTTGTAGCAGACCTCATTTTCACATATGACGATACACACGTAAAAGCTGATGAAGCCGGAATGAGTGAATCTGATTATATCACGGCCAGAATATTGAGTGACAATAATCCATCTGGGAATATCAATAAAAACGGTGGTACCGTGAATACCGGAGCTAATACTTTGACATTTGGCTTCTCAAGTGTCGATCATGAAGGAATTTCAGGAGATTATTTTGCTGGTATTGACCAGGCCATCCCTTCACAAGTGCCTACATATACAGCCACCACTGATGGTAATGTGGATGCTGCCATTTATACACCTGTTGTTCCGGGAGGAGGAGCTCCTCAGGGAGCCATCGTTGTAGTTGATCCTGGAGTAACGGTTACAATCAATGGCAATGGTGTTTCGCTATACCAAACGCAAATCAATGGAACATTGGATGTTGGTACAACAGTAAATCATAGGTTAGGAACAGTTACAGGAACGGGAACATTGAGGATTTCCGGTAGCACCTTACCAAATGGTTTCTACAACGATTTCTTCAGTTGTTCCGGCGGAGGTCTTGAATACAGTGGTTCAACAGATTATGATGTTCTGGGAAATATTACTACACTTTCAACATTGACCTTCTCCGGCACCGGCGAACGTAGGTTGGCAAATAACGATATCAATGTTTGTAATGATCTCACAGTGAACGGACCAACTTTTATAAACGATAATGGAAGGGATATAACAGTTCAGGGAGATCTTATACTACAAACCGGAACATTTGAAACGGGTGTTGGAAACAATAACAACATTCAGGGTAACCTCACATTGAATGGAGGAACATTCGATGGTATGACCGGAGGAACTAATACGGTGGATGGTAATGTAAGCATTGCCGGAGGAACCCTAACGGTCGGTTCAGGAGGAAGTTTAAATATTGAGGGAAATCTGTCCTTTACCAGTGGTACTTTCAATGGTGGCTCCGGATTATCCAAAATTGTATTGAATGGTTCGGGCGCTCAGGATGTGAGCGGAACTTTCACCGGGGCATCTCAAATGCATAGGTTAGAAGTTAACAATGGCAATGGTGTTACATTCTCCGGAAATGTAGATATTAACAATGAATTGTTACTTACTAATGGAATTATTGCGAATGGAAGCAATAATTTAACCCTGAACGCTTCAGCAACGGTGACGCCATCTACGGGGTCCAGTTCTTCATATGTTAATGGTGCTTTAAGAAAAATAATGAATGTAAGCTCCAGCTTTACATTCCCTGTAGGCTCTGGTTCAAGATGGGGTTATGCCAGCGTAAATAATGTAAGTGAGGGAGGACTCACCTGGCAAGTGGAATACTTTAACCAGGGAGCAATAAATGACGCAGCAATCTCGAATATGACACCGGCTTCTTCTAGTATCCTGACCATGAGTGGGAATGAATATTGGAAAATTGCCGATGATGTTGGTACAGCACCGTCTGGTTCTGTTACAGCCGAAATAGGATTAAGTTGGGATGGTTCAAGTGATGTCTCTGCTACGCAAACGGAACGTGAGCAACTGGAGATTATGGCATGGAACACTACCAATTCCAATTGGGACAATTTTGGTGGAGCTAATTTTAGTGCCGGACACACACAAAGTGGTGGTTCATTGACCTCATCTACAAATGTGACCTTCAGTGAAAGGATCATTACACTGGGATCAACGGATAGTGCTAATCCGCTACCTATCGAGCTTATAGAATTTAATGCTGTGGCTGTTGAGGGAGAAGTGAAACTCGATTGGAAAACTGCTTCGGAAACGAATAATGATTTCTTTGAAATACAACGCTCGGAGGATGGTGAAAACTGGGAAGTAATAGGGATCCTGGATGGAGCAGGAACAACTTCAGTGGTGCAGAGTTATGATTTTACCGATCAAAGACCACTTTTCGGACAGTCGTATTACAGGTTGAGACAAATTGATTTTGACGGACAATTCAGTTACTCTTGGGTAGAGACAGTTTATAATGAATTTGGAGAAAATAATATTGATGCAAGGCTTTATCCGAATCCGACCTCAAAAGACAACATGAATCTTCAAGTATTAACTCAGAATCGAGAAAATGTCGTATCTGTTACGCTTGTGGATTTAATGGGTAAAAAGTTCTTCGAACAAAAATATGATCCATCAGAATTCAATAAAGATCAGAAAATACATACAATAGCAGAATTGAGAAGTGGTATTTATATTCTGATTGTAGAGCAGGGAACGAAACAAATCAAGGAAAAGATCATTATTGAATAACCAATTAAAGGATAGTTCTTAAACCAAAAAAGGAAAGTAGCAATAACTACTTTCCTTTTTTTATGAATGCAATGTAAGAGGTAAGACTGATATCCATACTTTTCCTTTCACCATGTCCATCCTTATTGAAAGAAAAAATATTCAGATGATGCTCTTAAAAGATGGAGTAAAGTTGCATTTACTACCGAAACAAAATATCAAAGCACTCTATGGTGATGGAGAAATGCCATTGATATGTTCCTTTTTTGGACAGTAATGGAATCGGGCCAATCGAAATTAGCCTAATGATTATTCAAAATCAGATACCTTCAATGCTTTCTCTGACCAATATTCATTTTTTTGGAATTGATACTGAGAGGGATTAAAGGTGCCGACGATGTCCACATTGGCCTTTTCCGGTACCTGAAGGTCCAAAGCCCAAAATACACCATTCACCAGAAGTCTTCTTACACCCTCGGATAACATATCGGAAGAAGCACCAATAGTAGTAGTGAGCACCTTGCCTTGTTCTCCGCCTTCAAGTTGATAACTTTTTATCCAGGCTATTGGCATCATGGGATTATTTACATCCAAATCTCTATTATTTTTTGTGGCTATTTCATCATCGGATGGTTTCATGCCATAGAAAATGTCATCTTGAACGAATTCTCCTTTTCTATTGATAACCTGACCTAAAATGATTGGCTGTGAATCACCTGGAAGCGGAAGTCTCACACCATATACATCGGTGGATCCCCAGATATCACCGTCTTTGATGCCATTTGTGATGGCATGTCCAATAGCGTCAGGTGCTATTAAGCCTTTGGTACTTTGGTGTTTATGGTGACCATGATGTGATATCCATTTTTCTCCCAATATGAGGCGACCAAATCCATCTTTCCATGCTTCTTTTTCACCTTGATAACCATTGCCATAATGCCTCCAGGCGGATACTGAATCTGCTTTATCAAATTTGAAGGCATGTGTTGCCGTACGGATGCCCATAACCGGCTTACCAAGCTTCAGGTAGTCATCAATATGTTGCATTTGTTCATCGGGTAAAGCCCTGAATCTGGTGAAGATCACCATCATATCCGCAGTACTTAAATTTTCTAATCCCGGAATATTCTTTGTGTAATTGGGATTAACTATACCTGGTTTTTCAGGATCCTGAGGGAACAATACTGTACATTTAAAACCATGTCTGCTCGATAGGATCTTGGCCAGTTGCGGAAGAGCCTCCTCGGATCGATATTCTTCGTCTCCGGAAATCAATACAATATGCGGTGAATTGCTTTCACTTCCTTCGAAGCTTAACCATTGTTTTGGCTGCTGAATGGTTGAAGTCGTTTCGTCATTGGTATCTTGCTGTTTTTGTCCATTGCATGCTACCATCAATGCACAAAGGAATACGTAAATAAGGCTCTTCATTGTCAGGGTGCTTTACTTTGTTTGGTTTTCTGTTTCTTAGAATGTGTTTTGATCGTCTTATTGTTGTTGGATCAAGGCCAGCGAACTGCCTGCTTTTCAAATTGACTATAGAGAATGCTTTACTGAAATTAATTCTTCGACAAGCTTTGTTTGATGAATTTAAGACCTTCCTTGTACACTTCATCAGCAGGTGAAAAATCTCTCCATACATTGATAGCGTTTGCGAATTCAGGAATGACGGTGCTAAATGCTTCAATTGTGAGCCATCCGTCATAATTGATCTCTTCCAAAGTCTTGAAAACATCATCCCAAATTACCTGACCACTGCCCGGAGTTCCTCTATCGTTTTCACTTATGTGAACATGTTTCAGATGTGGCGCTATACACCTAAGGGCTTCAGACTGACTTTTTTCTTCTATGTTACCATGATGCGTGTCGTACATGGCTCCCAGACTCGGATGATTAACCTGTTCTACCAGGTTACTTAGATCTGCCATGGTATTGTACAAATAACATTCAAATCTGTTCAGCGCTTCCGGAGCAAGTATTATATTGGCAGATGAGGCGTAATCAGCCGCCTTTTGAAGCATTTCTATACTCCATTGCCTTTCGTCCCTGGTGGGAGGTTGCCGTGTAAAATAAGCAAAACTGGAATGAAATGGTCCGCATATCACTTCAGCATTCAAGGCTGCTCCCATATCGATGGACCACTTTAATTTATCAAGCCCGGCTTCTCTGAATTTTTGATCCGGACTGGCAATGTTTTCTTCCGGTGCCAAAGAAGCTACGCAGGTCACGCCCATATCTATACTGGCCAGGTACTTTCCAAGATCCGTGTATAGTTTGCTATCACCATCACCTAAAAATAATTCTATGCCATCGTATCCTGTCTCCTTTAATTGATCAATGAGACCATAATGTTGCTCTGTGACGTGATTGGTCCAGAGCAACATATTCATTCCAATTTTCATTCTTAATTTTTTTGGTTTACCAGATTTACATTCTTGTTAAAACCTGGTCAGTTGATTTAATATTGATCTATTTCGCTTTATTTCAGGAACCTGCAGGTACCGGTTGAGCTTTGATCCTTCGTACCCAAAATAATAGTATTGTAAATAAGACAATTAAGATCGCCGGAAAAGCCGTCATGGTTTCTAACGTGGCCTGACCTGAAACTAAATCGAGCTCATCGCCGGTTAGTCCTTGTGCCGCTGCCTCAGCTTTGTCCGCATCGATCCATCCTCCTATAATGGGTTGGAATATGGAGGTAGAAAACATACCTACTGCTCCTACAATAGACATTCCAAATGCACCACTCTGGGGGATTTTATCTGCTATAAAACCAATCATATTAGGCCAGAAATAAGCTATGCCAAGAGCAAAAAAGACTGCCGCTACATAAGCCATGGCTCCCGTTTGTGTACTAAAAAGGTAAACTCCGATCGTAGCCAAAACAGCTGACCCAAGAAGTACGCCGGTTTGATCGAATTTGTGAACAGCTTCTCCTCCAAAATATCTTGCCACAGCCATTAGTCCCGTGACCAGTGCCAATATTAACATAGGCTGCGCACCGCTTTTCGCCAATATCAAACTCACCCATTGCTGAGGGCCGAACTCGGAAATTGCCGTCAAAGCCATGCAAACCATCATAAAAATAAATAATGGGGATACCATAGCTTTGAGGTTACCCATAAGTGAAGCAGCTTCCTGAACTTTTGCTTTAGGCCAGGTTTGTCCGAAGAAGAAGTAGGCATACACTACGGTTGGGATCATAATAGCCCAAATCTGAGTTTCCCAGCTAAGTCCGAAATCGGTCATGAATTTGGAAGCCAGACTTCCTATAACAATACCTCCGGGAAACCACATGTGAAACCTGTTCATCATTTTACTCATTTGGTTTCCTTCGTAAGCATCTGCAATCATTGGATTACATGCCGCTTCCGTACACCCGTTGCCCAGACCTATAAGTAATGTGGAAATAAGAAGCCCAATATAGCTACCTGAATAAATGGTCATGATGATCCCAATAGCGTGAGCTAAAAATGCAAATTGCATAATTATTTTCCCTCCCACAGAATTATATATCATTCCACCAATAACCATAGAAATAGGAAAGCCCAAAAACCACATAGAGTTAATAAAGCCCAATTGAGCTGCTGATAGATCAAGCTCTTCACCTAACTGTGGCAGAATTCCGGCTCTTATACTGAAGGACAAGGCCGTGGTAATCAGTGCAAAACAACTGCCGTAAAAAAGTCTCTTGTAATTTGTTTGTTCCATAGGTCAAGTAATTTTTTCAAATAGTAAGGTTAATTTAAATACAGATAAATATGAACAATACATTATTTCAACCTATAAGTCTAAATCCTTTTTTATCATAATCAAAATAAAATTGTGGGATGTTCATAAGATTTTATTAAAAGACCATTCTTTTTGGAAGTTGATTCAGATGTAACGAAGGGATTTAATATCTGCATAAAAATAATCTACCAAATATTGAAATTTGACAAATTTAAATTTAAAAGAAACTCCAAAATTCCTGTTTTTTTATAAATTATGACACTTTTTTGTCCCTGATTGAATGGAATGAATTTGATTTAAGTTATTCTTCAAATATCCTTAGATGAGGTTTTTAAAAGATAAGAGGCAGATTTTTAGTCAATTTTATGCAAAATGTAATGATTTAAGCCATGACAAAATAGTCAATAGTATCCGATGAAATGGATCGATTGACTAATTATTGGCAATTCAATGTCGAATGGAAACACTACGAAATACTGGTTTTAATATTTAAAAAGAGCTTACGATATTCATGGGGGCTCATCTTGGTAATGGACTTAAATTGCCTGTTAAAATTAGATAATGTTAGAAATCCACATTCATAGCTAATTTGGGAAATGTTAAAATTATCTTGTAAGAGTAGCTTTCTGGCATGACCAATGCGAATTTCATTTACAAAACGAGAGAAAGTTTTATTTGCCCTGGGCTTAAAATAGCGACAAAATGACGTTGTGGTCATATTCAACATAGAAGAAATTTCTTCAAGCGATATTTTCGTTTTAAAATTGGTCATAGCATAGTCATATACCATTCTCATTTTTTCTACGTCATCCCCTTTGAACACATTCGTATAACTTGGACTCGATAACAGGCTATAATCCTGGCTGTTAGCCAGTAAATCAATAATTTCCAATAATTTGATAATTCTTTCAAATCCATTTTTGCTGGCTATTCCCAGGAGCATGTCTTTAATTTTGGATCTGGTTTTGCCATGGAATTCTATTCCCCTCGCCGCGTTCTCAACCAATTTGTTGATCTTATAGAATTCCTCTTTCTCCAATAATGATCTACTCAATAATTCATGATCGAAATAAATCACAAGCCCTCTGGTCAAAAGCTTACTATCTCTTTCAAAATAGGTCTCATCACTTCTCCAAAGATGCGGGAGATTTGGCCCTGTGAGTGTAAGATCACCCTCTTCAAACGTTTGAACATGATCGCCTACAAAGCGAGTTCCTTTTCCCTCTACTATATAGGAAATCTGAAACTCAGGATGAAAATGCCATTTGGGGTTAAAATACGGACCGACCAAATCTTTGAATATAAAGGTTTCCTTGGAGGTAAGGGTCTTTTCAATGTTTGGTCCACGCATAAATTTTCACAATAAATTAATATTTCAGCCAATTTAGGACAAAAAAGTGTCATATTTTATTAAAAAACAGGAAATATCAAGTCTGATTGCATTTTAGCTTTGTAGATAGGATTAGAACTATCACACAACAATTATAGAAATTTCATGAGAAAAGCACTTCAGGCGCTACTATGCATCGGTTTTATCACATTGGTATTTTCCTGTACTCCACGAACAAATGAGTTAAGTGAAACCTTAATCCTGGATTTAGAATTTGAAAAAGGTGACCACATCGCCATTATTGGAAATACACTCGCAGATCGTATGCAGGAGGAAGGGTGGATGGAGACCCATATTCAGCATCGATTTCCGGAAAAATCGTTGAGTTTTCGTAATCTGGGTTTTTCAGGAGATGAATTAACTATTCGTCAGAGATCGGAAGGATTTGGTAGCCCTGATGAGCATTTAACCCACGTGCAAGCAGATGTGATCTTTGCATTCTTTGGATTTAATGAATCTTTTGAAGGTGAAGCCGGATTGGATAAGTTCAAAAAAGATTTACTTGATTTTATCAGGCATTCAAAAAAACAAAAATATAATAATAAAAATGCACCTCAGATTGTGCTGTTTTCTCCAATTGCACACGAAGATCTTAAAAACCGGCACCTACCTGATGGTAATGAGAACAATCAAAGGATAGAAATGTACACAGAAGCTATGGCTTCTATTGCTGTTGCAGAAGGAGTAAGCTTCGTCAATCTTTTCACACTAACGAAAGAAATGTATGTCAATAATGAAGAGCCTTTGACTATTAATGGTATTCATTTGAATGCCAAAGGGAATGAGTTATTAGGTGCGGCAATTGATGTGGAATTGTTTGGTGAAAAAGAGAGTGAAAATGAAGATAGATTAGGGAAGATCAATGCGGCAGTAAAAGACAAAAATTTCCACTGGTTCAATCGCTATCGTACTACTGATGGTTTTAATGTATTCGGTGGACGATCATGGCTGTCCTGGGAGGGCATTTCCAATCGTGATGTCATGTTGAGGGAAATGGAAATGTTCGATGTGATGACACATAATCGGGACAATGCGGTTTGGGCAGCAGCCAATGGTAAGGAGTATGTCGTAAAAGATGATAATTTACCTGAGCCAATTGTTGTGAAATCCTATGAAAAGGGAAAACAAACACCAAGATTAAAACCATATATCTATCTCGGAGGAGAGGAGACCATTGGTAAAATGACTTATCCAAGTGATCTGGAGGTGAATCTTTTTGCCTCGGAAGAACAATTCCCGGATCTCATTAATCCGGTTCAAATGGCTTTCGATTCAGACGAGCGATTATGGGTTGTGACTTGGCCAACATATCCGCATTGGAATCCCAGAGGAGAAATGAATGACAAGATCCTTATCTTACCTGATGAGGATGGTGATGGAAAGGCCGACGAAGCGATTGTTTGGGCAGATGGTCTTAATAGCGTCACCGGTTTTGTATTCTGGAACGGTGGGGTGGTTGTTGCTGCGCCACCTGAGTTATACTTCATGAAAGATACTGATGGTGATGATAAAGCTGACTTCAAGATGCGTTTGCTGGACGGAATTTCCAGTGCAGATTCTCACCATAGCGCCAACAGTATGCTGCTTGGAGCCGATGGTGCCTTATACTATGGTCGGGGTATTTTCAATAAAGTGCAACTCGAAACTCCTTATGGTCCATTCAGGAAAGATGACAGAAGCCCCGGGATCTACCGCTTTGATCCTTTAACATTTGAGTACAGCCTTCATTTTCCTCTGGGCGCTAACCCACATGGAGATGTGTTTGATCAATGGGGGTACCAATTTGTTACGAATGGAACAGGAGGAAATGGTTATTATATCAATATAGGAAAAGGTCAGCCGGCAAGGCAGTTTTACACAAAGCGGGTAAGGCCTGTACCGGGAACCGGTATTATTTCCAGCGAACATTTTCCTGAAAGTTATAATGGGGATTATCTTATTTGTAATGTGATTGGTGTTCAGGGTATACTTCAATACGATTTTGTTTATGAAGGTGCGGATATCAGGGCCGTAGAAAAAAAACAGACCCTATTGCTTTCTGATGATCCAAATTTCCGCCCTGCCGGTGCTGAAATAGGAGGAGATGGAGCCTTGTACATTCTGGATTGGCACAATGCATTAATTGGCCATATGCAGCATAATATACGTGATCCGGGACGAGATCATAAACATGGAAGAATCTATCGAATGACAGCCAAGGGCAGGCCATTGCTAAAACCTGTCAAGATGAAAGACAAACCTATTGGTGAAATTCTTCAACACCTAAGATCCAGACAAAACGGTACAAGAACAAGGGTTCGTACCGAATTAACCGGTAGAGAAACAGATAAAGTCCTTGCTGAAGTTGATAAGTTCGCAGCCAACTTAAATCCTAAGAAATCTGAAGATGCACAACCCTTGCTGGAATGTCTTTGGATATATCAAATGCATCGGGTTGTTAACAAAGAATTGCTGGAAAAGGTATTGGAGATTCCGGATGCAAGAACACGTTCAGCAGGCGTGCGCGTCTTAGGGCATTGGGGGTCAAAAGTTGAAAATGGCCTGACATTATTAAAAAAGGCTGCCATGGATCCCGAACCTTTGGTTCGAGCCCAGGCGGTGCTGGCGGCAAATAGCTTTGAAGGGCTTGAAGCCTCCGAAATAATTTTTGAGGTGTCGAACAGACCACTGGATATACAACTGGATGAGCAAATAGCTTATGCACGTAAATCTCTGGATATTTATTGGAAGGAAGCTCTGAAGAACGGACAGAAACTTTCGGATGCTGGCGTTGCATTTGTCTTGAAAAATGGTAGTGCTGATGAAATTTTCAGATTGGATCAAACCGAAGAAGTAAGCCGTACACTTTTGGTTCACCAAGAATTGCCCACAAACATTGGCCAGGCTGCCCTTGAAAACCTGGAAAAATTAACAGGAAAAGATAAAGCAGCAATACTGTTGGAATCGATGCAAAATGAAAAAAATGCCGGAATAGGTTTATACGATTTGTTCTCGACGCTTACTGCTGAGGAATTGAAAAATCATAAAAATGGTATTTGGTCATTATTTTCCAACAAAAAGTCTTCTACCCGTGGAAGAGTGGCAGCGACAAATGCTTTAATGAAAATAGGGGAGACTCCGGAAGACATTTATCGTAGATCTGTAGTAAGTAGCAGCGGTATAAGTGCTCTACTTAATGCGTTGCAGGTGATTGAGGACGGTGAAAAACGAGATGCATACTATCCATATGTGAGATCGATGTTATTCGATAAAACGGATAAACTGGATGTAGAAGTAGAGATTTTGACAAAAGAAGCATCCACTTCAGGTAATTTAGGTCAATTAGCCATAGTGAACCTGATGGATATGCCGGGCCATGAATCCGAAGCATTCGCCGATTTAAATCAACTGCTGGAACAAGGAAAACTCGAAGGAATAGCTATCAACACTTTGTCGGAACTTGATATGGAAGACCTGTCCGAGTCCAAAGTAAGATCGATGGCAAATGTGGTGCTGGATTATCTAAGTAAAGTTCCACCCTTTGAACGGGATCAGGATTCATTTAAAAATGGTTCCAAGCTTGTGAGAAAGCTTTCATTGCGACTTCCAAAAGAAGAATACGAAAAGGTAAGAAATGATTTGCGTGGCTTGCAAATGGCAGAGATCAATATTCGGTCTGTGCCGGAGAAGATGAAATTTGACTTGAAGGAATTCTCTGTTATAGCAGGACAACCGGTTAAAATTATTTTTACTAATCCGGATGCCATGCCACATAATGTGCTCATTCTGAATCCTGGCAAAGCGGAAGAAATAGGTGTCGCTGCCGGCGCAATGAAGGAAGGTTTTGTGCCGGAGAGTAAGGAGGTATTGGCAGCCAGCAGACTGATCAGCGAAGGAGAGATCGATGTAATAAAATTCATGGCCCCGGAAACCCCGGATGATTATGATTTTATTTGTTCATATCCGGGACACTGGGCATTGATGAGAGGCATTATGAAAGTAATGCCAGCGAAACAGGAAGATTCGGAAAAGTACAAAGTGGTTTACAAAGGTGAAGAGGGACCAGGATTAGGAAAGAATATCGTTTTTGTGGCTGGTGATCATGAATACAGAAGTGAAGAATCATTACCTGCCCTGGCCCGGATTTTGGCGAAGAGATACGGCTTTACCTGCACAGTAGTTTGGCCGTTGGATGAAGGAGGACACATTCTTCCTGGTAGTTCCAATCTTAGAGGGCTTGAAGCGCTCGAAGAGGCGGATCTGATGGTAATTTTTACGCGCTTTTCCAATTTCATGGATGAGCAAATGGAATATATAGATGATTACCTGGAACGTGGTGGCCCTGTTATAGGTCTTCGTACGGCTACTCATGCATTTAGTAATAAATCAAATGCCAAATGGGAACATTACAGCTTTAATTATGATGGACCAAAAAGAGACTGGAATGGTGGTTTTGGAGAGACAATATTGGGTGAAACCTGGGTTGGTCATTATGGAAAAAATCACGAACAAGCCTCTAAGATCATCATTGATGAGGCACAGAAAGAACATCCCATCATGCGAGGAGTTGAGGATATCTGGGCACAGTCAGGAGGATATAAGGCTTACCCAAGAAGACGTGGAGGGACTATTTTGGCACGTGGTAAGATACTCAATGGAATGACTCCGGATGCCAAGCCGGATAAAACAAAACAGGAACTCCCTGTGGCCTGGGTGAGAAACTACACATTGGAATCCGGAGCCAGTGGGCGTGTATTTACCACGACCCATGGTGCCTCAGAAGATCTTTTGAGCAAGGGATTCAGAAGAATGGTACTCAATGCATGTTTCTGGGCAATGGAAATGGAGGAGGATATTAAAACAGATAATAATATTGAGTTTGTTGGTGAGTATAAACCTACAACCTTTAACTTCGATGGTTATAAAGCCAAAGTAAAACCATCTGATTTGGCTGATTGGGAATCACTGATAATGCCTGGTGAAATAGTAAAAAAAGATAAACAATAAAAACTATGCAAGAAAATAACTATCCTAAACTTCACAACGCTTCATGGCCTGGTGTGGTAGGGAAGGGAGCGGATTCGGAGCCAGCAATTTCCATTGATACTATGATAGACCTTACTGCCAATGCAGAGGTAGACGGTGTTAAATTTGATGGATTCGACCTTTTTCTTTTTGACCCTCATATGGATATCGACTCATCTGATGATGGGATCAAAGCGATGGCAGATAAAGCCATGGCAAAAAATCTTGAAATTGGAAGTCTTGTAGCCCCGGTTTGGACACCCACAGGAGGTGGATCGGCCATGGGTACTAAAGAAGAACGCGCTCAATTTGTGACCCAGGTCCGCAAGGCTTGTAATATCGCTAAAAAGTTAAGAGAATTAGGAGTTCGACCCAATGGGGTTGTGCGAATAGATTCATCCTGCGATCCCGCTGGCTGGGCTGCTGATCCGGTTGGAAACACAAAATTGATAGCTCAAACATTTCGTGAGGCCTGTGATGTTGCTGCTGATTATGGAGAATCTTTGGCCGCTGAAGGTGAAATATGCTGGGGAGGTATGCATGGCTGGAAAACAATGATTGATACATTGGAAGCGGTTGATCGACCAAATATTGGATTTCAGGCTGATATGGCACATACTTTACTGTATCTTCTGGGATATAACAAAGCGGATGAAAGAATATTACCTGAGGATTTTAGATGGGAAGATAGAGAAACATTAACAGCTGGCCTTAAAAGATTAACCGCCGCTTTGAGACCCTGGACGATTGATTTCCATGTTGCTCAAAATGATGGAACCGTTTTTGGTTCGGGATCGCACGACAAAACCGGCAGACACTGCCAGGCAACAGACCCTAATGGAAAGCTGGATATCGCTACCGACGCGGGTCATTGGTTGAGAAACGAAGATGGTACGCTGACAAAAGCTTTTAGACATATTTGTTGGGATGGTTGTATGTTTCCGAATGAGGTAATGATGCAGCCCAAAACCTGGAATGACATTTTAGCCGCCATGATAAAAGTTCGTCAGCAACATGGTTGGTTCGAGGAAGAATAGTTAAGCATTACCAAGATTGAAAATAAGTGGGATATGCTGCTATAATCTTTATCATAACCAAGAAATCAAGACAATTACCAAAGAATACGAGAACAAAAAATGGAAGATAAAAAAACACTAAGAATAGGCTTAATCGGTTATGGGTTTATGGGAAGAACCCATTCCAATGCCTATAAACGCCTGGGAGATTTCTTTCCGGAACTAGCCTATCGACCTGTACTAAAAGCCGTTTGTGCACGTAATGAAGAGAGAGTAAAGGCATTTGCTGATCAATGGGGATATGAATCTATTGAAACCGATTGGAAAACGTTGATCGCCCGCGACGATATTGATGCGATTGATATCTGCACACCTAACAACATGCATGCAGAAATTGCCATAGCTGCGGCAGAGGCTGGAAAGATGGTGCTTTGTGAAAAACCTTTGGCACGTACAGTTGCTGAAGCACAGCCAATGGTGGACGCAGTTGAAAAAGCAGGCGTTAAGAATACTGTATGGTACAATTATAGAAGAGTACCAGCAGTAACATTAGCCAAACAACTCGTTGATTCCGGTAAACTTGGCAAGATATTTCACTATCGGGCCAACTTCTTGCAAGACTGGACTATAAACCCCGAACTACCACAAGGAGGAGAAGCGTTGTGGCGATTAGATAATGATGCAGCCGGATCCGGTGTAACCGGAGACCTTTTGGCGCACTGTATCGACACAGCCATGTGGTTGAACGGGGGAATTAAAGATGTTTCAGCAGTTACAGAGACATTCGTCAAGGAAAGATTGCATCAGTCAACAGGAGAGGTACAGAAGGTAGGAATAGACGATGCATGTATATTCCATTGTCATTTCGACAATGGATCTTTAGGGCTCTTTGAATCCACGCGATATGCCCGGGGTCATAAGGCTTTGTACACATTTGAGATCAATGGGGAACATGCTTCGATTCGCTGGGATCTGCATGACCTTACCCGTCTTGAATATTTCGATCACCGGGATGATTCCGTAGTCCGTGGTTGGCGTTCCATTCATGTTACAGATGGAGATCAACCTTATATGGATAAGTGGTGGGTACCCGGACTCTCCATAGGGTATGAGCATACTTTTGTTCACCAGGTAGCAGATTTCCTGAAAAGCCTTGAAACAGGAGAATCTTGTTCCCCTACATTCAAAGAGGCGCAAGAAACACAGAAAGTTTGTGAAGCAGTATTGAAGTCAGCCGAATCGAGGAGCTGGAAGGAAACTGGTGTGGATTGGTAAAATGCCATTTTGTACTCATTGTATAAGTGTTGGTCAATAATTAATTACAACTATACAGTAGATTTCCAATCGGAAACAAAGATTCTCAGTAGTTGTGAAAATGGACTTCATTAGAAAATACCTTAGGAAAAATTCAATTTTGTGATAAAATGAGTGAATTGATTAAAGGATTTTGTCTGCATGGCAGAGAAAAGATAGTTCCTAATTCCGGGGCGTCCGTCATAAGCAATACTTCTGTTATTGACATGGAAATACCGGAATTAAAGGAAGGGGAAATTTTAGCACAAACGCTCTATACGGGGATTTGTGGATCGGATAACAGTGCGTGTCTGGGGAAACCGAATTTTGACTGGGTAGAAAGGCCCCGGGTAATTGGCCATGAATGCAGCGCAAAAATTCTGGAACTGGGTCCGGGAGATCACGGTGATTTAAAAGTAGGGGATATATTCACTCCTTTGGCAATGCTTGGTTGTCAAAAAGAAGATTGTCCCGCTTGTAGTATCGCCAAATGGAATTTATGCCCTTCAAAACAAATATTGGGTTTCCATAGAAATGGTGGATTTGGACAACAGATGATTCTGGAATCAGATCGAGTAGTTCCTTTTATTGATAAGCTCACTCCGGAGCAGGGAGCCTTGGTAGAACCTCTGTCAGTAGTTGTCAATGCCATTTATAATAAATGTAATATCAGACCAGGGATGGACGTGGTGGTTACAGGATGTGGGATAATAGGATTGATGGCTGCGGAGCTTGCAAGAGCTGCCGGAGCCAGAGTGGCGGTGACAGGTATCGAACATGATCGTTCCCGAAGATTAAAACTTGCACAGGAAAGAGGATTTATAACCATCATAGTATCGGAAGATAAGTCACTTATCACACATCTGGAGGAAGGTGTTGTGGATAATGACGGATTACCGTTTGGAACGAATAATAAGGTTGATCTCTTAATCGAATGTTCCGGTGTACCCAAGGTTCTCTCAGAAGCAGGTTTTGCAGTCAAGCCGGAAGGAGACATATGTGTCATAGCAACATATCCGAGAACAGTTGAGATCAATGCTACCCATTTGACCCGTTCCTCTCAAAACATGAGAGGGTCTATGGGATCATGTCGGGATGATTACATGGTGGCTCAAAAGCTTCTGGTTCAAAATGTGTTCCCATCTGAGCATTACATAAATTTGTATGATTTTGAAGATGTTCAACAGGCTTTTGAAGACTCCATAAAAGCGAACAATATTAAGGCTGTAGTTAAAATGAATTAATTGCTCCTGAATACCATCTTCTAAAAACAATAATGACAAAAAAATAATGGCTACAATTTTTATAACCGGTGGCACAGGGTGTATTGGTTCTGTAACAATTCATAAATTGTTGCAATCTGATGAAGTGGAAAGAATCGTAGTAGCTACGCGTTCAACCAATACAGATCCATTGAAATTATGGATTGGTGATGAATTGGATCCACGTTTGGAATTTGTGACACTGGATGTTGCTGATTATGATGCCATAGAAGAGGTGCTTCATCGTGTGAACCCAACCCACATTATTCATTTAGGAGCTTATCAAAGTCCTGATTGTTCCAAATATCATATACAGGGTATGGAAATCAACACAGGCGGTACGATGGTCCTGTTTGATGTAGCAGAGAAACTCCCAAGACTGAAAAGGTTTGTCTTTGCAAGCTCAGCGGCAGTCTATGGAATGCGATCGATGTATACGGAGTCGAGCATTAAAGAAGACGCACAGCTTGCTCCACCAAATCATTACGGGATTTGGAAGTTGGCAGGTGAACATTTGGCACGTTTGTTTTACGATAACACACAGGTTCCTACGGTTTGTCTTCGTTTAAATACGACTTATGGAAAGGGTAGGGACAAAGGAAAGACCTCCGCGCCAACGAATGCACTTAAAGCTATTGCTTTGGGTACGGCGACAGGGGAAATAATACCGTTTGAAATGCCTTATGAAGGCCGTGAGAACTATCACTTTGTAGAGGACGTTGGCGACCACTTTGCTTCTTGCACTTTACAACCTTACGAGGGCTTTGGTGCCTTTAACATTAAAGGCCAGACAATAGAAGTCGAAAAATTTTTAGCCATTGTAAAAGACCAGGCAGAAAAATTAGGAATAGGCGAATTTGCTCAACTATCCATAGCCAATGGAGCCGAACCCAATTTATTTGTTTCGGATCTTAGTCATGAGAAAATTGACAGGACCTTTGGAGATCTGCCCTTAACCAGTATAGAGAAGGGCGTAAATCATTCTCTCCTGGCGTTTCAGGAGATGGCCAAAAAAGGAATTCTGAACTATTCGGTAGAAAGTATATGAACACAATAAGGATTGGATTGCTTGGGGCAGGTGATGTAGCTGACCTGCACGCCGAGGCCGTGAATGGATTGTATGGAGCGGAGCTTAAGGGCCTCTGGAACAGGACGGCTGAAAAAGGAAGAGCTAAAGCCGCAAAATATGGATGCAAAACCTATGAATCCGAAGATGATCTATTCAATGATCCGGAAATAGATGCTGTTTTCATATTAACCAATATGGAAACGCACTGTGAATACACGATCAGGGCTGCCAAAGCAGGGAAACATGTCCTCGTTGAAAAACCTGCCGCTTCGAATATAGAAGAATTAAAGAAAATGCAGGATGCAGTCAGCGAAACGGGTATCAAATGTATGCCTGTTCACAACTACATCTATGAGAATGGCATAAAGCGAACACATTCAATGATCCGCAATGGACAACTGGGAGAGATCACTCAGTTTTACATGCTTTATAACATTCAGCATGCGGAAGAGATACGGGCAAAATATCCAGGTGTTATCAGGCAAATATTAACACATCATTCCTACACCATGTTGTATTTGGCCGGTCGTCCAAAATCAATTTCTTGTTTCAAGAGTACAATCAATGGAACCATTGCTCCCCAGGAAAATGTGGCTATGGCTAATATGAAAATGGAAAATGGTGCCTTGAGCCACTTAAGTGCCAGTTTTGCTAATGATGATCATTCCGGAGATCCATGGACTTGTGCCATCAAAGTGATTGGTACGAAGGGAAGTACCCGTTACAGTTACCGAGATTGGGTGATCAATGAGAGAAACGGAGCGCATTCACAAACCTATCACTGTTACCCTGAATCGATTAAAAACACGGCCACACATTTTATTGATAATGTACTTCGTCATGGCGAAGAACCCCTCTCCAGTCTTGAAGATGCTATCACTTGTCAACGTATCATTGAAGCCTGTGAGCAATCCGTAGAGGAAGGGATCCATGTAAATTTCTAGACCTCCTTTCGCAATACTTCCAGGGGAGGTTTGTTGAGAACTTCCCTGCTGTTCAGGACACCAATAAGAACAGTAAGCGTTGTGATGACCACGTATACGACTACCATAGGTAGTGGATTGGGAACAAAAGTTGATTCAAAACTGAAATAAGCAAGGGCCCAGCTTGACAATAGCGACAGAATAATACCGGTGGCTGCTCCCAGACTTCCTAAAAAGAAATATTCCAGTGAGGTAATAAAAACAATGTGCTTTCTATTAGCACCGATCGTTCTCAACAAGACACTTTCCTGAATACGCTGAAATTTGCTTAGTACAACAGAACTGAACAACACAAAGAACCCTGTTACAATGCTGAACAAAGCCATGAAACGAATTACAAATGAGACTTTGTCTAATATTTCATCGATCGTGGAAAGGATCAGCCCCAAATCGATGATAGAAACATTGGGAAAACTTTGGACCAACGTTCGTTGGAATTTGGCAGAGGCTGTCGGATCACTAACTCGTGTCATTAACACATGAAATTGAGGTGCACTTTCCAGGACGCCTGTTGGAAACAGGACCAGGAAATTTGTTTGCACCCTATTCCATTCGATGTCTCTTAGATGACCAACTTTTGTTTTAATAATGGCGCCTTGCACATTGAAAGTGAGTGTATCTCCAATCTCTACTTTCATGCCCTCGGCATAGCCTTCATCCAGGGAAATGGGAACGACTTCTACGCCTTCTTCAACCTTGCCTTTCCACTCTCCTTCTATAGATTTCTCCGAATCTATCAATTGTTCCCGATAGGTTACCCGGTATTCTCTGTTAAAGGCCCATCGGGGAGTTTGATTAGTACTGTCTTTTTCAATTTCTTCCCGCGCTTTGCCATTGATTTCCATCAAACGCATCGTCACAACCGGCACTTCCTGAATGACCGGTAAACCGAATGTTTTTGTCAGATTGCCTATTTCATCTTTCTGAGCACTTTGGATATCGAATACAACCATATTCGGTTGATTCCCTACACTGGACAACGAAACTTGTTGTAATAACAAGCTTTGTACAAAATACAGCGTGGTGATCAACGCGGTTCCAAGACCTACCGATACAATTAATATCAGTGTTTGGTTGTGAGGCCTATATAAATTGGCCAGACTTTGCCTCCAAACAAAATTCCACGAAACAGGGAAATACTTTCTTACAAGCCACATGATCAACCGACCTACACCCAGTAGCAGTAAAAATGAAATACCAAGTGCAAGGCAGAAAAACAAAGCATCAAGCCATTTGCCCATTTGCAAATAGGAAAAGCCATAAATGAATAGCACGATCAATAAATAGATAAACCAGCGGAGAAGATCTCTTTTCGCCTCATGCTTTTCAAAAGAGGCTCTTAAAGTATATAATGGTGATACTTTTCTAATGGTGAGCAGAGGCGATAAAGCAAATAAAATGGATATGAATAATCCGGTACCAATACCTTCAAGTATGGCTATCCAGGAAATACCAAAAGTGATTTCTATTGGGAGAAAATCTTTTAATACTTCGGGCAAAGCTGTTTGCACCAACGTTCCGATGAGTGAACCGATCAGGGATCCTAGAAATCCCATAACCACAATTTGGATAAGATAGATAATGAAAGCCTGAGCACCTTTTAATCCCAGACATCTGAGGATAGCCACAGTGCCAAGCTTTTCTTTAACATAAATATGTACAGCGCTCGCTACACCTACGCAGCCTAAAAGGAGTGCCACAAAAGCGACTAAATTTAAAAATTTAGTGAGATTTTCAAATGCGTTGCCCAGGCCTCTTTTAGTACTCTCAACGGTACTGACTTGCCAGCCATCTTTTCTTAACCTGGGTTTTACCTCTTCAGCAAGAGCCTCTACATCCGTGTCATCGGCTAACTTCAGGTAATACCGGTATCTTATTCTGCTGCCTTTTTGTTCCAGGCCCGTAGATTCGAGATATCGTAAAGGAATGTATACTGGAGCGGCAGCTATAGCTGCAATTCCATTTTGACCAGGCGCCTTTTCAAGACTAGCTTCAATATAAAAAGTTTGATTACCAACCTTAATTGAATCACCTGGCTTTGAATCGAACTGTAGCAAAAGTCCATTATCCACTAAGGCATTTCTGTTTTCCCGAAAGTGTCTGGAAGCATTTTCCGGAGTAGTTTCCAGGTTGCCATAGAATGGAAAATCACCACCTAGCGCGCGTACCTGGACCAATCTGGTCTCTGATGTCTTTGGGAAAAAAACCATAGAAGCAAAGCTTCTTTCATGGACAACCGTTCCTCCTATTGAATCCAAGAATAACTGAACCGAATCATCTACGGGACGGGTATTGGATAATACCAAATCTGCTCCCAGAATTTCTTTCGCCTGGCGATTAATATCTCGATTCAGGTTTTGTCTGAAGGAATTAATGGCCACAAGAGCAGCTATACCAAGGATGATCGAAGAGGTAAATAAAATGAGGCGCCCTCTGGTCTTCCGGCTATCCCTCCAGGCCATTTGCCATAACCATCTGTCGAATATTGAGAATTTTGATCGCATGTTAATCATTTAAATGTTTGGATCTAACATAGAATGTCAGAAATCATACCTGGACAGGCTCATCCGATACCACCTTGCCACCTCTCAGCCTTATGATCCTGTTAGTCCTTTCAGCAAGTTCCAAATCATGGGTTACTAAAACCAAAGTAGTGCCGGACTCCCTGTTGAGGTCAAAGATCAACTTTTCAACTTTTTCGCTTGTCTCTTCATCCAGATTTCCAGTTGGTTCATCAGCAAACAAAATTTTTGGATTATTGGAAAAAGCCCTTGCCAGCGAGACTCTTTGCTGTTCACCCCCAGATAGCTGAGCGGGATAGTGATGATGTCTGTCTCCCAGTCCAACCCTTTCCAAAAGTTGCAGGGATTGTTTTTTTACGTTTCGCTCACCTCTAAGCTCTAACGGCACCATCACATTTTCCAAAGCAGTCAAAGTGGGGATCAGTTGAAAATTTTGAAAAATAAAACCTACATACTGATTTCTGACATAGGCTCTTTCATCTTCAGTCAGTTTATCTAACACAATATTGTTTAACACCACTGAGCCGGACGAAGCTCTATCCAATCCGGCACACAAACCCAACAATGTTGTTTTTCCACTTCCGGAGGGTCCTACAATAGAGAATGTGTCGCCTTCTTTGATCGTGAAATTTACATCATCCAACACCGTTAACTCCCGGTTGCCGCTTTTATAGGTTTTGCTTAAGTTTTGTACGCTTAATATATTTGACATATTCATTCAATAAAAAAAGAAATACCATCCATTTATTTAACTTCGTAAATAAAACGGTTAGTTACCAAACATGTTTGTAAATTGGTATAAAGCCAATGTTTTTCCTAGTAAAAGGTTATCACATTTTTTGAATGGTTATAAAAGAATAAACTGAAT
The DNA here is from genome assembly GCA_030442035.1 of Splendidivirga corallicola. Lineage (GTDB taxonomy): Bacteria > Bacteroidota > Bacteroidia > Cytophagales > Cyclobacteriaceae > Splendidivirga > Splendidivirga corallicola. Next base: position 306,976 of record JAUJEA010000001.1, on the reverse strand, counting down.
ATGATATTAACACGCAGACAATACCTGTTTCTGTTTTTCTTTATATTAAGTGTGGCGTTTGTCACTTCCTGTAGTAATGAGTCATCCAAGGGATCGGAAGAGGAGCAAGGCCTTTTGCTGGAAGAAAATGATCATCAGGTCACTAAGGAAAAAGATGAAAAGACCATTGTTTTCTTTGGCAACAGCCTGACCGCCGGATATGGATTAGAGCTTACACAGGCATTCCCTGCACTTATTCAGGAGAAAATCAATGCTTTAGGAATGAGCTATAATGTGATCAATGCTGGCTTAAGCGGAGAAACAACAGCCAGCGGTAATACACGCATTGATTGGGTATTGCGACAAGAGATAGACATTTTTATTTTGGAATTGGGAGGAAACGATGGACTAAGGGGTATAAAAGTGTCTGAAACTAAAAAGAACCTTCAACAGATCATTGATAAGGTCGGGAAAAAGTATCCCGAAGCGAAAATTGTTTTGGCAGGTATGCAAATTCCTCCAAACATGGGAGCAGATTATACCACTGAATTTAAAGGAATATTTGAAGAAATAGCCAATAAGAATGAATTGGCCCTTATCCCTTTCCTACTGGAGAATGTTGGAGGGATACCCTCACTGAACCAACCCGATGGAATTCACCCTACGGAAGAGGGACACAAGATAATTGCCGAAAACGTCTGGAAAATTCTGGAACCGATTCTTTAGGAGTGTTAAAGTATTTAAGTGTTAAAGTGGATAAGTATGTAAGTGAATTTTACTATCAGCTTTAACTAAAAACTCAAAACTAAAAACTCAAAACTTTCAAAGCCTAAAATCTCAATGGAAATGATTTGTTAATGTGCTTTATTTCAATTGACTCTTAGCTACACTTTTCCCGGTCTTCACATCATAGATTTTGGTATAATCATCTGCAGAGGTGCCTTCCTTCATAATGCCGGGTATTCGATAGATTTCCAGTTGATCATCGCTGTGCCATTTGACGGTGGCATTATCAATCGCATTTTCGTAAACCACCAATTTGCTATTTAGATCGTACACAAAAAACTTAATATGATTTTGAGGTTGATTTACACTTCCCTTGGTTTCCTTCAGGCAAAGCACGTAGGACTCTTCAGGACTTAGGTTGAATTTTGCGTCATCACCCAACTTTGATTTGGCAATAGATTTATAATTATCGGGTGTTTGTGAGGTCCCTACATTGTTTTGGGTACAAGCCATGAAAAGACACAATAGTAGTGGTATATTAAATTTAGTTTTCATCGTAAGTTTTTTAAAGATAGAACAGAATTTATTGTCCTAAAAATTGTGTTAAAGTTTTGCTCCAATCGTAATTCGTAATTCAAAATTCGTAATTCAACATTTACTGCCGTTTGGTTAAGCAACAGTGTCACTGCGAGCGAAGTGTAGCAATCTCCTTCGTCATCAAGCTTACTTAATTGAATGATATCGCTTTCCCGATTCTCGGGACAGGCTGTTCCTTGTGATAATCTTTAGGCTTAATTTAAAAACATTATCAATGCCTATATTAATCGATCTTTTTGATTTTTTCTACAATTTTCCTTTTGTTATTTTCAACTTCAACAAAATACATGCCTGATGGCGCGTTGCTGATATCGATCAGAAATTGATCCATTAGTTTCCGCGATTGGATCTGTTGATTGAAAAATATCTTTCCGGTTATGTTGTATACCTTAATGGATAAATTCCCGATAAGATTTTCTCCTTTGATATAAAATGTTCCTCTTCCCGGGTTAGGATATACCTGAATGTTCTTACGAGCCAGATCCTCAAGTCCTGTGATAATTGGTACATCGAATGGATCGGAAGTCCCTGAACAACCATTGACCGTTACTTCAACGGAATAATTGCCAAAGGCCGTTGGTGCATATGTTTGTTGGGTAGCACCGGTAATAGCGGTACCCTCTAAGAGCCATTGATAGCTATCAGCGGTCATGGTACTTAAAATACCTTCCGAATCCTGGGATACCGTTGGTTCAGGATTATCCCTGATGGTAATCGTGAGCTTATCGGTCAGTTCAGTAGCACAATTGGTCGTGGGGAAAGTGGCAATAATCTTATACGTTGTTGCAGTTGTGATCGCCCCCAAAGTAATATTCATAGTACTTCCATTCCCATCAAAATCACCCAGAATAGTATCGTCTGAGTCATCATGAACTCTATAATTCACATTCGCTTCGGAGTTCTCTAAAGTAAGTGTTACACCGGAACCACTGCACACTTCTGTTTCCTGGGTAACCACGTTAATATCTTGAGGGCTGTTATTGACCTCGATGTAATCAGTCTTTTCTTCTACAACAGCACCATTAATGGTTAAACTAACCGTTTTTGATCCTGTGGTATTGTATTTGACTTTGTGGGGCCCTAAAGTATTGGCCGTAGCCGGACTTGCGCCTTCACCGAAATCCCAGCTCACCGAGGTTATATCGCCTGAAGAAGTATTATTGAAAGTAACACTATCATTAGTACAGGCAGTCAAAAGATCTGCATTAAATGCTGCTGCTGTTGGGCCGACAATAGTGAGATCATCAATAACAAGACCAGCATCAGTTAATAAACCATCTGATCTGAATACAAAGCGGAAGGCAACATTGTCGTTACCGGCAAGTCCTGAAACATCAGTGGTCTTCAGCTCAAAGTTTCCATTTGTTGTTCCACTGAAAAATGGCTCACTCGGTGTAAATACTGCGTTATCAGCGGCAGCGTTTACATTATACCAACCTGCTACCAGGCTGTTATTCAATTTTTGCCAGGTATTACCTCTGTCTGTGGAATATTCAACAATAAATCCGTCATAGGTGTTCTCCAATGCAAATTTGGTTTGAAAGGAAAGTGTATAATTACCCGCATTACTGAAATTGAAATTGGGTGTATAAAGAATAGCCTCGGAGTTATTTTCATATGTCGCATCAGTGAGGCCTGTTACCCAACCGTTGGAACCGCTTGTGGTTCCGTTTTTCCCGGAAACGCTGGAACTACCCAATTCAAAAGCCGTTCCGCCGGAACTGGATGCACCAAAATCATTTGTATTACTTTCAAAATTCCCACCGTTAGCCAAGGAATAGTTGATCAACCTGTCAGGTAAAATATGGATGTAATCTGCTTTGGTTTCAGTGTCATCATCATTATTGATTGAAAGTGAAACAGTAAATACTCCGGACGAAGTATAAGCATATCTTGGATTTTGTTCCGTAGATGTTTCCTGATCACCAAAGCTCCAGCTCCAGACATCCATGGGTTGGATGGATCCGTCTGAAAACTGTATGGTGTCTTTCATATAGGTAAGTCGCTTGTCAGCACTGAAATTGGCTGTAGGCTGGGCAAATGCATCGGTAGTGAAAATACCCCTTCCATGTGTACCTACTACGATTACCGCATCAACAGACCTGATCTGTAGCATATCACATCGTACATTGGCTAAGCCGGTATTGGTGGGTTGCCAATCAGGAGAACTTACGCTGATATCATCAGTAGACCATACACCTACCTCTGTGGCCAATAATACTTCATTTAGATCGCCTGGATTGTAAAGGGCCCAGCGAACGGGTATATCAGGAAGATTACCTTCTTTATCAAGCCAGGTAGTACCTCCACTTGTAGTTTGCCAAACTGACGATATCCCATAACTCGACATGGTCAATAGGATATGATCATCAGAAGTGCCTAACTCGATACATGACACATATCCGCCAACTCCAATATTTCCGGTAATTTCCGTAACTGTTGGCGTATTCGTATGAGCATCATCTATTCTGAATATAGTGCCACTACCGGTCCCAACGAAAATACGATTATCGGTGTGAGGAGAAACCCTTATATGGGATATTTGCTCTCCATCCAATGCAGCGACAACGGTTGTACTTGTCGGAGTGCTACCCGCATCAGTAATACCATCGTATCTAATGTATTGATTGCTTTCACCCGCGGCATACAATATGTTGGCATCATCATCATAATCAGCAGGATTAATAAAACGACCTGTATTGGTATCATCGCTGATCGAAGAAAATGTATTACCACCATTGGTAGACCTTCTATAAGAGTTACCGATATAACTTGTAATCTGAAAAGTGGGATCGTCCTGGTCAATAAAACAGAATGCCCCATCACCACCGGTTACTTCCGTAGTTGAATTGATCCCGGTATCGTTAAATCGTTGGGTTCCGTTATCCTGGGCTCCGGCTAAGAAATAGTTAGACGTAACAACGTTTTCCGCAGCCACGGCATAGAATTGCGTTACATTATAGCCATTATTCTTTGAAGCGAATGAAGGCGTTTTTGAATTACCAATATCCGTTGAATAAAATACACCGCCATCATTTCCAAAAATAGCTTCATTGGGATTCCCCGGTCTGAAAACGATACTGTGCTGATCTGCATGTACATAGGGTCTGCTACAATTTCCGGTCCAATACGAGGCCGGCTTACCATCATTGGTTCCGTTAGTATCCTCGTCCTCTCCCCAGCTTTGTCCGCCATCATCTGATCGGTACAGATCAATGCCACCGGCAATCAGTATATCTTCATCGGTCGGGTGTACAGCTAATATAAGGTCGTACCATGACTGCCCTCTCGTAAAATCATCAGCAGATAGGGTGCAATTTTGATTCATATAATTTGGAACAGTGACACTTGACCAATTGGCACCGGCATCACCGGATCTTGAGAACCATTCAACATCCGATCCATCAGAAGCCACAGCATAAACAACATCTGAATTGGATGGGGCCGTAGCTATTTCTATTCGTCTACCATTGGGCGGAATGGTGGTGATTTCTGTCCAGTTGCTTCCATTATCCGTTGATTTATGGATGGAGCCGGTAACAGTAACCCTGACACTACCATAGATATCCCCATTGGCTGCTATCTCCAGGTCGTCACCTCTTCCTGACACTTTCTGCATCCAACTGGTTCCACCATCAGTTGAAACCATAATACCCTGGTTGGCTGCATTGGCATTCCTCACAGCTGCTATCACAGTACCGGAACTGGTGACTACGATCTTTTGAACATAATCAAAATTACCGCTGGCTGTACTTGCCAATTGGTTCCAGGTACTTCCGCCATCAGTCGATTTCCATATTCCTGCTCCTCTAACAGCATCAAAATTCCCCCATCCTTCACCGGTTCCTAAATAAAACACTTGTGTATTTGAGGGATCATAGGCAATACTACTGATGGCCAAATTGGCCATGAAGTCATCAACGTTTGTCCAGCTCGGATTGGCACTGGTGATATCATCATTATACCATAATCCTCCGCCTACACCTCCGGCCCAGACTTTTCTGTTGTTCGCATCATTAGGATCGAACATCAATGCCCTGGTTCGGCCTGCGACATTGTCTGGCCCCCGTTCTACCCAATTGACTCCCTGGATAGCTCCTAAAGGTCCTATTCTGGCCGCTAGCCTTCTCTTGGCTTCCTTATAGGCTACTAATTTGCGTTCAGCGGGGGGATAACCAAGATTCGGATCTTTGGTCATTTCAAAATCATGAAGCGCCGCAAGATCCGGTCTATCATATTTTGGTAAATTCATCAATTCTTCCCTGGTCATTTCCTTTTTGGTGGGAGAGGGATCAATTGTTTCAATGAGTGAGGTTTCAAAAATACAAACAAGCACCAACGCAATGAGAGAAATGCGTACAGCAAGTCGAAGGTTAACAAACTTTTTAAACATGAGCATTATCTTTATTATAAAAATTGACCTAGCGTCAACAAACCTTCGTGAAGAAAACATTTTTTGCCGGATAGATAGCTGCAATATTTCTCTTAACCTTAGCGCGTAAGTTTTTGGATTAAATTATGGCAATAAGTCTCTCAGAAGTGTTGGTGTGTTGAAGTGTTTAGGTGTTGAAGTTTGGGAAGTGTTAGTGTGTTAAAGTATTTAAGTGTTAAAGATGTTAAGGGGGAAATTGTCTTTCGAAATTTGAAATTCGTAATTATCTCCAAAGTTTGTTGAGAATGTGATCGTATAAAAGCTCGGACTTTGGAAAGAACAGAGCAAGCAAGATAAAAGCCCCAATTCCCTCATAAATGCCTTCCAGCTTGGGAAGTGTGATAAAAAGGGCAAAAAGAAAATGAGTGACAGGATGATAGAACAGAAGCAATTTTAGTGCTTTGAATCCCGAAGTGAATTTGTTATTAATGATTACCTGAAAACCATTCTTATTGGAAATTGTGGAAGATTCGGAAGACCAATGAAACAATTGGTCCCAATCCGTAGGCTTTAAAAATTTATGGAGAATTTTATAAAATGGATTGTTCTCCCGGTAATATACTTTTATTGATTGTGGCCATTGGATAAGCGATAAATACGAAAATAAAGCTGCTGCATAAAAAACGCCAAAGCTTAAATTCGATAATAGCAAAGCTCCCGTATGAAACAGCACAGCAATCCAAATAGCCAGCACATCTTTTTTGACTAAAAGGAAGAGAGGAATTAATATGAGTTCAATGATCATGGTGCTCCAGCAAAGAAATTTGGCAAATAGCAAAGGCGGTAGACTTCGTGAAATATCCATGTAAAATTCTACATGCAGCACGTTGACCATCCAGTGCTCGAAATACTGCCCGGTCCACCAGTCTTCCTCCATAAGCTTGTTTACTCCCGATCCAAAATAAACCAGGATCAATTGCCACCGGATCAACCAGGCTCCCTGATTGGGGCCTTGTAAACCTGTTAAAAGGAATATCACACCAACAAAGAATTTGGCATTGGAGTAATATGTCTTGGAAGAGAGGATGGCCACGATGAAAACAAGCCCAAGTACAATACAACTCATTCTCACCTTATAATTAAGGAAAAGCGATAGGCTGGCTAGAATGAAAAATAGTTTTAAAGAAAACTGAAACAAGTCCGGATTAACTTCATCCAATATGGGTAAAAATGGAAGGAACGGAGAGGGAAGACCCGAAAAATAACCTTTGATGATCAGGCAGAGCACAAGGAGTTTGGACATCAGTAGCAGGTTTGTGTCCATCGGTGTGCCCGATACTCGAAACGGTCCCCTGCTTGATCTTAATAGTGCTTTGAAATATTGGACCATTCCCATGTCTTTTTTGCTCTACCGTTGGTATGGTAGATCATTTTGATAATTGATTTGTCCTGCTTGCCATACGTTGATTCGTATTGTTGAATGATGTCCTGCACATGAACAATAGCTCTTGGGTCTCTCATGACTGTTTCAAAATCAACCCCATTCCAGTATCCCCATGAATCCAGGTGATATCTTTCTTTAATATCCGAATCACTTAGTTTGTTGTTGTTGATTGTTACATCCAACCAATAGATATTTTGCGAATCGTGCGGAGCCCAGCAAAAATATCGCGCATCATGAAATCGTGCTTTTACCATGAAAAATACCTGCACCAGCAGAATTGAAATACCAATGGCGATGTTCAAATTGATTTTCATTTAAGTAAAATTTTGCATTATAACATCCATCATTCATATAGCCGGTTTAATCAAAATTAATTATGTTTAAAGTTGATAAAATTAAAAATGTCGCTGACCGTGAGGAACTATTTTTCTAATTTTATTGTGGCTAATGAATAAATATTGTCTATCTAACCAAGGAATTAAATGATTTTTTCCAGTATATCTTACCTTAGCCTGTTTCCCTCGGCACAAATATTCAAATCGATTAACTTTTGACTTTGTTTATCCGTAATAAAACTACCAATTGAATTTAGAACATGATTTCTGCATTTAAACACCATCATATTTTTACTTCCTTCCGGTACAATCTATATGTACTGATTGTTTTTCTGGTTTTGTCAGCATGTTCCAAACAACCCGATGCACAAGAAATAATAGACCAGGCCATTGAAGTACATGGCGGCAAGATACTGAATAATGCCATGATAGCGTTTGATTTTCGTCATAAGCATTATACTGCTGACCTTAACAATGGTGCCTATGAATATACAAGAAGCTTCAAAGACTCTGCAGACGTTATCAAAGATTTCCTCCACAATGACGATTTCTATCGTGAGATCAACGGAGCAAAGATCAATCTCCCCGATAGCATGAAAAGGAAATATAGTTCCTCTGTGAATTCAGTTCATTATTTTGCCTTACTTCCGAAACCTTTAAATGATGGAGCGGCCATCAAAAAATATTTAGGCATTGGCCTGATCAAAGGACAGAAATATCATAAGGTCCAGGTCACATTTACAGAAGAGAAGGGTGGAGTAGACCATGATGATGTGTTTGTATACTGGATACACAAGGAAAATCATACCATGGATTACCTGGCCTATAAGTTTTCTGTCAATGGAGGAGGCACCAGGTTTAGGGAAGCATTTAATGTAAGGGAGATAGAAGGAGTGCGATTTGCGGATTATGTAAATTATAAATACACCTCATTGGATACGCCACTGGAACACTATGACGAACTTTTTGAAGACAACCAGTTAATGGAGCTTTCCAAGATCAAACTCAAAAATATCAAAGTCACTCCCCGCTAGACTATTTTACTTGCCTTATGCTGTCATTTCTACGATATTTTCCCGGCCTAAAGGTTTTGGTATTCAATTTTTTACTACATTTGCACTCCATTCGGGTGAATGGGCCCTTTTACAGGGAAATGTTTAACTAAAACCATGACCTGGGGCTCTGAGGTCAAGTTAATTTCTAAGAGCTGATTACAGACTATTATGAGTGAAAAAAATGAAGAATTCAATTGGGATGATTTAGAGTCCAAAGGATTCGGAGAAGATTATTCTGACAAAGAAAAGGAAGAATTAATCAAATTGTATGAAGGTACGCTTAACGAGATCCAGGAAAAGGAAGTTGTTACCGGTACTGTTGTAGGAATTACCGATCGTGATGTTATTCTTAACATCGGGTTTAAATCAGACGGACTTGTATCTGCTTCCGAATTCAGAGATCTTGAAGATTTGAAAATAGGCGACGAAGTTCAGGTTTATATTGAAGAACAGGAAAACGCCAACGGCCAGCTAGTATTATCAAGAAGAAAAGCGAAAATCGTCAAAGCCTGGGAGCAGATCCAAAAAGCACTTGATGAGGATTTGGTGATCGAAGGAGTTGTGAAGAGAAGAACCAAAGGTGGTTTGATCGTAGATATTTTTGGTGTGGAAGCCTTCTTGCCAGGTTCACAAATTGATGTTAAGCCAATCAGAGACTTTGATGTTTTTGTTTCCAAGAAGATGGAAGTGAAAGTTGTGAAGATCAACTACTCAAATGACAATGTGGTTGTTTCACACAAAGTACTGATCGAGAAAGATCTTGAAAAACAAAAAATTGAAATCCTTAATAACCTTGAGAAAGGACAGGTACTTGAAGGTGTGATCAAGAATATGACCAACTTCGGTGTGTTCATCGACCTTGGTGGTGTTGACGGTCTGCTTCACATTACTGATATCTCATGGGGAAGAATCAATCACCCTGAAGAGGTGCTAGAGCTTGACCAGAAGGTGAATGTGGTAGTATTGGATTTTGATGATAATAAGAAGAGAATTTCTTTGGGTATGAAGCAATTGACAGCTCATCCTTGGGATTCACTTCCTGAAGAAATTCAAGTTGGCTCTAAAGTACAAGGGTCTATTGTAAATGTTGCTGATTACGGCGCATTCCTTGAAATCCAACCGGGTGTAGAAGGTTTGATCCACGTATCGGAAATGTCATGGTCACAGCACTTGAGAAATCCTCAAGACTTCATCAATATCGGTGATAAGCTGGAAGCTGTTGTGTTGACACTTGACAGAGAAGAAAGAAAAATGTCTCTGGGTATCAAACAACTGACTGAAGATCCATGGACAAAACAAGATGTGCTTACCAAATACGCTGTTGGTACCAAGCACAAAGGTATTGTTAGAAACCTGACAAACTTCGGATTGTTCATTGAACTGGAAGAGGGAATTGATGGTCTTGTTCACGTTTCAGATCTGTCATGGACCAAGAAGATCAAACACCCTTCTGAATTTGTGAAGGTGAATGATGAGCTTGAAGTTCAGGTATTGGAATTGGATGTTGACAACAGAAGGTTAGCGCTAGGTCATAAGCAATTGGAGGAAAATCCTTGGGATACTTTTGCCACCGTATTTACAACAGGTTCAACACACAAGTGTACTATCCTGAGTAAGTCCGATAAAGGCGCTGTATTGGAGCTTCCTTATGGTATTGAAGGATTTGCTACGATTAAGCACCTGGATAAAGCAGACGGAACTTCTGCTGCCGCTGGTGAGACATTGGATTTTCTTGTACTGGAATTCTCTAAAGATGATAAGCGCATTGTATTGTCACATACCAATACACATGCAGAACCGGTAAAAGAAACCACCACCAAGGCGAAAAGAAAGCCAGCTGGTGCTAAGAGTGCTATTAGTAAGATCAACAACGAGTCTGAAAAGTCTACGCTTGGTGATCTAGAGGCACTATCAGCATTGAAAAGCCAGATGGTAGAAGGCCAGAAAGCAGCGAAGAAAAAAGTGGAAGAAAAAGTAGAGGAGCCTAAGAAGGAAGCGCCTGCTGCCAAGAAGGAGGAAGAAGCTCCTGCAGTTGAAGCAGAAGCTGAAGTGAAGGAAGAGGCCAAAGCTGCCGAGGAGGTAAAAGAAGAGAAGAAACCTGCTGCCAAGAAGAAAACAACTGCCAAAGCCAAAAAAGAAGAAGAGGCTCCGGAAGTTGAGGAAGATGCAGGTAAAGAAAAGGCCAAGGACGCTGAATAAGACGTATAAACCGTATTTAAATATGGAACTGAAAAGACACCTGTAAAGGGTGTCTTTTTTTGTTTTAAACTTGTGTTAAGAATGTGTTTATTATGTTAAAAAAAGCTCCATATTCTCTTTGTACAAGTTGTAAAACTTTAATACATTTGCAATCCTAAATCAGGTCGTGTGGCCGAGTGGCTAGGCAGAGGTCTGCAAAACCTTTTACAGCGGTTCGAATCCGCTCGCGACCTCCTGATTATGATAAACCCCGTTTTTCGCAAGAAAAACGGGGTTTTTGCGTTTGTATAGGGCCTTTTTTTCTGGAGATTTTTGACTCGTGTTTCCAAATTGTTTCCAAATTAAAAATGGGACATTCTTGCAAAGTATATATCAACAGAGATTACGTTAAGGCAGATGGTACCAGTGCCATATACCTTAGGGTGACCGTAGATCGTGTTCCAAAGAAGATTCCTTTAAACTTGAATTGGCCACTTTCAAAATTCAGTGAAGCCGACCTTTGCCTACCAAGAAACAACCATGACAAGGACTATGAAGACTAAAACATCATTATCCGGGATGAACTAGCCAGAGTCAATGAGATATTCAAATACTTCCGTATAAGAGGGCTAGGCTTAACACTGGAGAGTTTTCTTACCGAATACTATAGCAAACTATCCAAAGAAGATCTAAACGCTTATATGGAAAGCAAAGCCAAGCAACGGTATAGGGATGGTGAGATTGAATGGTCTACCTACCAGGCACATTTAAAAACATACCGGAAGCTATTGCATTTTAAGCAGGTGACTTTATTCCATGAGCTGGATAACAACTGGGCCAATAAGTTTGATGCCTTTTTGAAAAAACACATTCAATCCAGGGATAAAACCAACAGCTGCTGGGTACACCACAAAACAGTAAAAGCATATTTAAAACTAGTCAGGCGAGACCATATTATTAAAATTGGCTAAATTTAATTGCTATTGGAAGCGAAATGATTTTAATAGTCCTTTTAGCAGCTTTAAAATTCAGAAAAATTTCTTGTAAACAATTTGATCATGGCATTAATACCACCTTTTTTTATGGATTGCGTCGTAGCAATTGGAATTGAATCCAACGTAAATGGTAAAACAGAAAAACATTGGATTGGTACTGGATTTCTATTTGGTAAATTCATCGAAGTTGATAAAAATAACCCAGACATGAAACATTACGGAACATGGCTAGTAACTAACAAGCATGTTCTTGAAGATCAGGAATCTATTATTCTTAGATTTAACCCTAAAACTGATCAAGCTGCAAAGGATTTTAAGTCGGATCTTTTTGAGAATAAAAAGCAAATATGGACTGGACACCCAGATAAAAATGTAGATGTTGCGGTTGTCAAAATTGTTACAAAGCATCTAAAAGACAATAGAATGAAATATTCTTATTTTAGATCTGATGATACGGTTTTGGATAAAAAAGGGATGGAGAAAAATGAAATTTCAGAAGGAGATCATATTTACGCTCTAGGTTTTCCCATGGGTCTAATTAATCCATTAAGGCAACATGTAATAGTAAGAAGTGGAATAATTGCTAGAATTCGTGATCTTTACGAAAATAGAAGCAAAGATTTTATTGTTGATGCAATGGTTTTTCCAGGAAACAGTGGAGGCCCTGTTATACTTCAACCTCAATCTATGAGCATCACTGGAACAAATGCTCATACAAGAGCCGAGTTAATTGGAATTGTAAAGAGTTACATACCGTTTCGAGAAATTGCTGTTAGCCAACAAACACTAGAACCTAGAATAATATTTGAAGAAAATTCGGGCCTAACTCTTGTTGAACCAGTTGATCATATTTTAGAGACAATAGAGTTGGCTGAAAAATCAGTGAAAAAAGTTTAATTTGAGTTCATCACCAAGATTGATGATGAACTCAAATTCTATCCTTTAAGCTACCTTACAAAAAATAAAGACAAATTCAAACTCATTCATAAACCTGTAATACTCTTTAAAATCCTGTAGGTTATCTTCCCACACATAATCGATTAATTTGGTTATATTTAAGGTACGGCTATGATTTTTAAGTAGAAGAAACGTTTATCAGCTCCATATTCATAACCAATAATAAATGGATAAAATAGAAGAATTTGTATCAGAGTTTGAGGGGAAAAGACCATTTTATAAGAGATTCACAGGGAAAATTCAAGTTTTGATTGAAGAGTTACTAATAGGAGAAGGAATTAAGCTTCATACTATTGAGACTAGAACAAAGGAAGTTGATAGCTTCAGGGAGAAAATAACCAGAAATGGTTATAAAGAACCGTTCAAAGAAATGACTGATTTAAGTGGAATTCGAATAATCACCTATTATCAGGATGATCAAGATAAAATTATTGAATGTATTAAATCAGAATTCAAAATAGATGAGAAAAATTCGGAGGATAAAAGGAACAAATTGAAACCTCATGAATTTGGTTATCTATCTGTTCATCTTATAGTTGAATTGGACGACAGAAGAAAGAGGCTAGCTGAATGGAAAAACTTTAAAGGTTATAAGGCTGAGATCCAAATCCGAACAGTACTGCAACACTCTTGGGCCTCTATTTCTCATGCTTTAGAATATAAGACTAAACATGATGTTCCTACTGGACTTAAAAGAAAACTATACAGATTGGCGGGGTTAATCGAACTTGCGGATGAAGAATTTCTTCAGATGAAGATTAAACATGATGAACTTGGGAAGAATTTGCAACAGAAAGATATTTTGCCATCTGAAACTGAAATAAATTTCTTGTCCATACAACAATATTTAGAGAAATCTGAATTGCTCAAAGAACTTGTTGAAGTTGCTTTAAGTGCCGGTTTTGTGGATGAGCCACCCAATTACGTACCAACAGGAAATGATGTATCAGCCCTTGTATCCATAATTGCATTTTTAAGAGTGCGTTTTATCAATGAGTTAGATGAAATTCTAAAGAAGAATTCATCTATCAGCTTCAAATTTTTCGAAAAGCTTTTAGAAAAAAATAGATGGCGAGCCAACAATACAGTAGTATTGGCAATAGTCCTACTTTATGAGTTTAGATTGAAACAGGACAAGATTCAGACATTTGTTGATCTAACAGGTTGGCATATTGTTGTAATTAATACCATATTAGAAACTGCAAATGAAATCGGTTCAAAAAATTGAAATAAATCGATACGGCTGGCATTATTTGACAGTCATAAGATTTTAGCTAATTTTATACTTTCTGCACCTGACAACCATCTCAACATTTGCATGATACTTTATTGATAAGGCTGAATACAATTGGCTAAATTATATTTACTGTAAGGAAGAATAGCTCAATAAAGCAGAACAATGCCTACAAAATACATCTTCTTAACCTCAGTGATCAAAGGCTTTGATAAAATTGTTCAGATTGAAAACCGATTTCAAATCTACGAACATCACAACCATCCGAAATTTACTTTCAAAAAGATCATATTAGACGATGGATTAGTTTATTTCACTGGAACATATATCAATATAGGAACAGAATTCAAAGAGATAAACACTATATTTTTAAGTGTAAAAGACATTGATGTTGTATGGATGTCTGATGGGAAAAGGTGTTGGTATAAAGGGTTTTGAACCGTAAATAATTACCTTATATAGGAAATAAAGCAGTAGGGTGTGGTGGCTTCGTCCTCATTAATAAAACCTATTATATAATGATTATTGTTTTTATCGAATCCATGTAAATTATTGAACAAACGTATTTTGTTGCTAGAAATTAAATTCTCAACGTATTTTATACTTAGTTTATTGGAAATAAACTCACCATCTTTCTGAATTACAAATGGGATAATTTTTGATTTCCCTATCCAAACTGGAAGTTGATCAGTGGGAGACAAATTACTAATTTTTTTGTGGAACCAATTTATTTCCAATCCGTCAATTGAACTATAGCTCACTGTATCGAACGAGTCATCAATTAGTTCATTTTTGAAAGCATCTTTTTCAGATTTAGAATAGTGCTTATCGAAACTGTCCAGTGTTTCAATTTTGAACATTTCATATGGACTTTTGGAATCTAGGTAAGAAATTACTTCTTCTATACTCTGAATATTATTTATATCTATGGTTTTCGTTTTGATATTTAAAGTTCTATTGACTTCATCTTTTAATTGAATGAATGAGTCATTCAGTTCATCCAGTCTAAAATTATGATTGCGGGAATCTGTTAACTGTTTTATTTTAAGATTTTCAAATTCTCTTAAATGTGCCTTCTCGGTTGTTGTTTTAAAAGATTCAAAACTTTTTTGAAAAGTTGTAAGCTTTGAATTTAATTGATTATTGATAACATCAATATTCGATAAAAGCAATTCTAAGCTGTCAAGCCCGTTATTTATCTCTTTCCTTAATTCCGATGTCAAATAAAATCCACTATCAGTTCTTGCTATTGAAGCTGATTCAATTCTATCAAGCCTATTAATGACATCGACCTGATTTTCATTCATTGTTTTCCGAATACTGTCTAATTCATTCATTTTATCCAAATTATCAAATTGGTATTGAAACTGCTTATAATTCTCATAAACAAGATTTAATTTTTCAATACTTCTACCATAAAAAAGAATTGCGGTAGCTATCGCTAAAACTAATGTCCCAATCACACCAATAATCGCACCGAATCCTGCTGCTAAAATAGCTTTTAAATCTGGATGAAGTAGTTGCCATTTTGATCGGATTTTATGCCCTGTATTCTCTGAGGGCTCAGAAGGGTTATTATTTGTTTTCATGTTGTAGCTGATAAGGGACTTGAATCTAAAAATCAATGCTAAATTATGTAAATATATTATTCAAGCAATCACTAAAAATAACTAATTTAAATCTAACTGACATTTAATCAATGAATTAACGCATAATTTGCAATGAAAATTAAAGCCTAGCAAACGGTAGGAATAAATAGATATGTTCATGTAATTTGAATAGGACTTAGCAGTTGTGATCGAGTTTTTTGAATTTGTTACATCCCATTGAGACATTTTATAAACTAGCTGAAATTCTTGATGTAGATATTTGTGATCTTTTAGTTAGATCGAAACCAGAAAACAAATAATAAAGATTGATTGATTAAATTATTTCATGGTCCACTTAGTTTTACTACCGATTACTTTACCACTTTTAGTGAATTCCATCCATCTACCTTCTAAGATGTCCATTCTGGCATTCGGCGTCAATAGTATTGAGCCACCTAGTAGTTCTTTTCTTGCTTCTACTCTATAATCCAATCTTATCAAATTGGAAATAGTAATTCTGCCATTTAGGGTATAATTTCCAAATTCTTTATTTCTTCCTTTTGCTGAAATATTTCTTCCTTTGATCTTTAGAATTTCAATAATGTCTGATTGATATTCTTTTATATCACTTTCAGTGTCTTCGGACCATTCGCAGTCCCATTTACCGACAATGGGTATTTCATCGTTTTTTTGAAAAATAGATCTTATCTCATGCTGAAAAGTTGTTATTAAAGATCCAAGAACCATTCCAAAAAACCGATAATTGCAGGGACTACAGTTTCCATATTTGGTGAAATTTTGTAGTGAGATTGTTAAAGCACACAATTTATTTTGCTTCTTTAATTAGTTCATTAATTATTTCAATGAGATAATTTCTAACAGATTCTCCTTCCTTGCTTAAAACAATGTCAACTTCATGGTTCGCCTCCCTTAATGTATCTTTTTTAATTGCGAGGCCTAAGTTTAATAATCCCTTATATTCGTTTGCACCATATTCGTCATACTGTTCTTTTGAGAATCGTTGAATAGTATTACGGAGTTGAAGTATTAAATCCAGGTCAGCTGGAGATATTTCTTTAAGAAATGCTTTTATTTCTGGTGAAGACTTATCTTGAAGATTTTGATTAATTTTTATTGATAAACCACCTATGGATATCGACTCAGATTTTGATATCAATTCAGGAACATGTTCAATTGAATTGTGAATTGCTGACCAATTAAACAACACAAATAATGTGATAAGAATAGGCCATACCAATGATTTTATAAGTTCAAGCTTCTCTTTCATTTTGATTGAGTTAGTAAATAAGGTATTCTGTCAGTGAAAATAAAATCAACGCAAGTTGCCACGTAATTGAATTTTAATTCTGAAATGAAATCACCCAATATGCATGGCTGAAAGGTGGTTTTAATCCAATGTTCGTATTCTTATAGCTGTATAAGCATAAGTTAATAACTAAATGACAATTAACAAAATGCGCTGTAAATCATTCATCCTCAATTGCATTCCTCCTGTATAATTGCTAATTCAATCGTGCTGAATAAGAGTGTTTCAGTGTAACCTCTAAATAATCTTTTTTGCCTTCCGTTGGTTGTTCTTCATTCGAAGTTGTATCGCAGTCCAATTTTTTTGAATTTTTAATAAATCATTTCTAAAAGACAGGGCCTTAATTAAAACACCCATTTGTTTAATAAGTATCTCAAGTTGCATTTTCCTTTTTTCTGTGAGCTTTTCTGAAGGATTTTTATTTGAAATGGTATTCTTATAAAGAAAATCAAGAGCATTTTTTGCTTCACCTGGATCCGTAAAATCAAGAAGCTCTAAAAATTCATTATCAAGTAAATCATTTACTCTGTAGTAGTTTTTTGGTCTGTTAGGACAGAAGTCTCCTAATTAACCTTAATGATCTGATTCAAAGCATCCACCAATTTTCTCAAGAATCTTTTCTTTTCTTCAGGATCTTCCGGGTGAGTATCCTGATAGTTAACCTTCTTACTATTTATTTCATCTAACTTCTCTAAAGGTTCTTGCATTTTTACAGCCATTTTGGCTACGTGTTTGGTTTGATCCCCAATGTAATTGAGTTTGGCTTTCTTTTGTAGGTACTTAAAGTAAACAAAAAAAGAGATTAGCGCAATCGCAATAAGAGTAACGATAACCGTAAGCAATGAAATTTTAAGTTTGTTTTGATTTACTTGATTGCGAAGTGCCAAAAAGTCTTGTTCAATCTTAACCAAATCATGTAATTGCTCTTGTCTTAAAAGTTCGGATACTTTTTGAGCTTCAGCTAATTCGTTACTGACTTTAGTATGCAATGTGATGTATTTGAATTGAGCCATTTGATCACCTTTTAATGACCAAAGTTCTGCAAGCAAATTGCAAGTTGTTTTCAGTGGCTCTTTTGCTAATGATCCGTATTTGATTTGTTCGGCTCTTTCCAAATAAACCAATGCACTGTCAAGTTGATTACTCTGTATAAATATTTTGCCTAGATTATTCAATGAGCTGTGAGTCGTTTTACTGTTAAATTTGATCTTGATATCCAAGGCTAATTTGTAAAGCTCAGTAGCCTTATCTATATATCCTTGCAATTCATAGACCTTCCCTGCATTGTGGTATGTATACGCAAATCCAAGCGTGTCTGATAAAGCCTGTTTTACTTTGAGCGATGAATCGTAAAACCTCAGTGCTTCATGATAATTGCCAAGATCTTTATGAACAATACCTAATTCATTGTACAAGGCACCTAGCTCATTGGATAAATTTGTTGTATCCTTTAGTTTTAAGGCCTGTTTATAGTGATTAAGTGATTCAACAAAACGACCCATTTCCTGATATGTACTGCCAATTTGTTTATGTACTTTGACAATAAAATCTATGTCATCTTTTTCCGATTTCCCAATGGCTTTTGTGTAATATTCAATGGCTTTTTGATAGTGCTTAACCTTAAAAAAAATGTGCCCAACATTTTCTATAAGAATTTTATTATTAACACCCAACCTCTCATTTATGTCCATAGCTGCCATATAGTGCTCCAGTGAATATCGTAGACTATCTTTTATATAGAGAATGGCTCCAAGCAAATGATGAGACCTGGCAATTTTACTTTCGTCGTTTAATTCTTGGTAGAGTTTTAAGCTTTGATTGGTGAGAAATAAAGATGAATCGAGGTTTGAGCTGTAGAGTTCTCTGGCACGATTGTAAATGTCGTCGGCCTTTTGAATTGACTGGGCATTAATGTTGCCCACTACTAAAAATAATATAACAACTTTTTTCATGGGCAACGATTAAATGCTATCCGAATACATTTACTTTCTTGGAGGCCCTCCTGGCGGAGGATCTGGCGGAGGGTCTTGTTCACCTTTATCATCATCCCCTTCACCATCTCCATTACCCTCTGGCATGCTTCTATAAAGCTTCCACAAATCTTGTTCGAAATACTCGCTTGATAATACCATATCAATTTGTTTTTAGGTTGAAAAAAAAATTTAACTAATATAAAAATATTATTTTCCATACCTTATTTAATGTTACAATTTATAATTGGCATTGTCAAGTTAGAGAGATTCTCATTTGACTTTTGTTTAGAGGCTGGAACACATTTACCCCACCTTCGACACCACCTGCAATACCTTTTCTCTAGGCACTGATTTTGACTCGCTGGTTTTCCATTGGCTTTCCAGGTTGATGAGTTCTTGTCTTAAGCATATCACCTTCTGCTGGTCTTTCAGGCTTAAATAATTAAATGCTTCTTCGTCAAAGGAAAACAAATTGCTGGCATAAAAAACTTCCCGGATCTTGGCCCTTTTGGAGTTGATTTTTACTTGCAGCTCCTGCTGCCAATCATGGTGTAAATTCGTCTTGAACATTTTCATAATCCTTACTATCCGGGAATGACAATATAGCCAATATTTTCAACTATTTTATTATCATGTATATTAAATGTTGATAATATTGACAAAATTTTGTCAAATACAAAAAAGAAAAAGCTGGTTAAGTTGATCATTTCAGGAAAATTAAATTTTTATATAGGAATAGTACCAGGGTATTCTGAGACGCCAGTATCCTGGTCGGATAAGATACTTTGTTAAAGGGAAGTGTAAACTTTTGAGCAACCTATTTTGTTAATTGAGAGTTTAATAAAAGAAAATTTTGAATAATCATAGTTTAGGCGCGTAAAAAGAAATTTTTAATATTGACAACAATTTTTTATTTGTCTGGCTAAAAGTTGGGTATTGATAGGGTTCTTATCAACTATAACATCAGATTAACCTTTAGCTTTGCGCTTAGTATTGACGATTGAATTTATGAAAAGGGTGTTTGTCTTTTGTGTTCTCTTATCAACTTTTCTTCCGGAGAATGTTCAGTCTCAAATAAAAATCGACAGTTTACAGGAAGCACTTCAGCGTGCTTCTTCTCCAAGACATCGGTTGGAATTACTTATTTCTCTGGCGGAGCAAGACCGGCAACTATCGGCAACAGATATCATCGCTTATGGAAAAAAGGCACTCGAGCTGGCGCAGCGCCTGGGTGATAAACATAATGAAGCCAGGGCCCTGCTTAGCATAAGTATCGGTTATGAGCATTTTTCCAATTATGACGAATCTCTGGAAAATTTATTGGCTGCCCTAAAGCTATTCGAAGAATTAAAAGATGCCAATGGCAGGTCAAATGCACTGAATAATTTAGGTTATATTTATTGGAGGCAGCGGGACTTTACCAGGGCGCTGGAGTACTTAAAGTCGTCTTATGAGATTTGTGAAGAGGCTAAGAACCAAACGGGAATGAGCGATGCCTTGAATCTGATGGGATTGATCTACATGGGTATGACACAATTTGATACAGCACTCAACTTCTTTCAACATTCTTTGGCAATAGAGGAAACATTACAGAATAAGGAGGGCATTGCAAGAGCTTATAACAATATTGGTATACTCTATAATGACCAACAGGACTATACCAATGCCTTGCCTTATTATGAACAAAGTTTACAGCTCAATACTGAGTTAGATAGAAAATGGGCCATCATCGAGGCTCTGAACAATATTGGTGTATTATATGTGCATACCGGTGATTTTACCAGAGCTCAGGAACATTTGATGAAGGCACATGATCGGTTGGAGGAACTGAAGGACAGGAATTTATTGAAAGATAATTATGAATATTTGTCCATGTTATACGAGCGTTCAGGTAATCAGAAGAATGCACTTGACTACTATAAAAAGCGTGATTCGCTGATTCTGCTCCAAAAAGACCGGAATATTTCAGACATCCGGAATATCTATTACCTGGAGAAGCAGGAAAATGAAATTGCCTTAATGAACAAGGAAATAGAGTTACTGGAACAACAGAAAGAAACCAATAGGATCAAGCAACGGGCCGTTGTCATTGGGTTGATCCTGGCGCTGGTGATTGCCATATTGATCGTGGGAAGATTAAGAAGTAGTATCAGGAAGAATAAAAAGATATTCGAAGCGAAACAGGCACTTTCCAATGCGAAACTCAAAAATGAAGAATTGGAAATGAGTAGGTTAAAAGATAAACTGGAGTACAAGAACCAGGAACTCATCAACTTTGCCCTGCATATCGCCCAGAAGAACGATATCTATTATAACCTCTCCGAGTCCTTGCAGGAGCTTGATTTTATGAACAAAGAAGATGCCTCTCAAAAAATCAAAAAGCTCATTGGTAATTTCAACCATAGATTGAAAATCAATCAGGATCTCGAAAACTTTCAGGCTGATGTTGAAAATGTAAATAAAGATTTCTTTTTCCGTCTTCATGATAAATTCCCACAACTTACAGAAACTGAAAAGCGCCTTGTCGCGCAATTAAGGCTTAACCTTTCCTCCAAAGAGATCTCCTCTCTGAACAGCATATCTGTTAAATCGGTGGAAATCAGCCGGTACCGGCTTAGAAAGAAATTCAACCTGGACTCCAGTGAGAATCTGACCGAGTTTATTCAGAATTTGTAGCCATTGCCTGGGTGAAAAAGACCCCTGAACCATGGGCACTACTTTATACTTACATGCTTAAATAATTGCTAACATTAGCGTCAATCCACCCGGGCTTTTCTGGTCAAAATGTTCCGGTATCTCAGTGCTGCTACACCCGTTGACTGACCCCTTATCAGCTATGCATTCATTGTGCTTTCAGGGAGCTAAATAGTATTTTTTTTAGAAGAGAATTTCTGATGTGGAACTACCAATAATTAAAATTTTAGAGTATTTAGTTAAGCGTAAACGATACGTTAATCAGCTTGCTTCAATGAAATGATTATCTGGCCGGGCATAAATTCACGCATATGATACTTTCTGTTAATCAGTGATTTATAATTGGCTAAGTAGTTTGTAGAGGCGATGTAGTGGTTGATAATTGGCCATTTAAAAGCAATAGTTGCATCTTAAAGTACATTTTAGGTTCAATTTAAACTTTAAACTATGAGAAAACTAATACAGATGTGCCTCAAGATTTTTATGATCGGGGTGCTTTTTGTTTTTAATCTTAACATTGCTTTTGGCCAATCCAGAATCGGTGGTACGGTAACCTCTGATGATGGCGAGACTTTGCCGGGAGTAAATGTACTGGTAAAAGGAACATCTACCGGTAGCATTACAGATGCTAATGGTAAATATGAAATCAATGTTCCTGCCGATGCAACCACTTTGGTATTTAGCTATGTGGGCTTTTTAACAGAAGAAGTGCAGATCAATGGTAGATCAACGATCGATCTGGTCATGAGTGCCGATATATCAACATTATCAGAGGTGGTAGTAGTAGGTTATGGCCAACAAAAGAAGAGTGACTTAACAGCGGCTATATCTTCTGTAAAGGGAGAAGAGCTTCAGAAGTTTGGTACTTCTCACCCGGCCGATGCCCTGCAGGGTAAGACTGCTGGTGTGACTATCACCAAACGTGGCGGTTCTCCGGGAGCCAACCTGAATGTAAATATCCGTGGTGTTGGAACTACCTCTTCATCTACAGGACCACTATATATTATCGATGGATTACCGGGAAGTTTTTATTTATTGAACCCTGATGACATTGAGTCTATAGAAGTTCTGAAAGATGCTGCTGCAGCGGCCATTTATGGTGTTCAGGCTGCAAATGGTGTTGTTTTGATCACGACTAAAAAAGGTAAAAAAGGTGATGTTCAACTTGATTTCAGCTCTTATTATGGCGTAACTGAGGCTACCGAACTATTGGACCTTGCCAATAGCAGTCAGTTCCGTCAAATAGCCAGAATGGCCAAAGAAAATCAAAATTTGGACAATGGTGATCCAGCCGATTTGAACCTCCCCAATTTTATTACCAATCCTAATAATGTGGATACTGATTGGCAGGATGCGGTTTTTGATAAGGGAAGCATGCAAAACTACAATGTAACCATGAGAGGTGGGGGAGAGAATATTAACTTCATGGTCTCCGGAAGTTATTTTAATGAAGATGGAATTGCATTGGACAGTGATTTTGAAAAATATCAGATCCGTGGTAAATCAAGCCTTACCAAGGGGAGGTTCCAATTACAAACAAACCTTGCTTATACAGAGGTTGACAGAACTGATGTGACCTATTCAATGAGAGAGGTGTTTGAATTACCTCCTGTTGTTCCTGTTTTCGACAGTTCCACACCTGATGGCTATGGTTTCCCTGTTCCAAGTGAAACTGGATTAGGGGAAAACACGAATCCCGTAGGTCGTGCAGACCTTGTTACTGATACTTACGAAGAGCAATACCTTGAGGCGGGTTTCACAGGAGTTCTTGAACTCTTTGAAGGATTGAACTTTACCAGTAGGGTAGGTATAAGAAATAGTGAGCGCATAGATTTTTATCATGAACCTGCGAATGTTTTAAATGCCTTACGACCTGTACAGTTTCCTGCAGTGTCTGAAACCAGAACCAATTGGAGACAAATAAATTTCGAGAATTTCTTCAATTACCAGAAATCTTTTGATCAACATTCGATTGATGCATTGGCTGGTATAGCTACTCGAAGCATAGAGCAATCCTGGGCCGGCGTGAGAGTGGATGGTTTCACTACGGATGCCGACGGTAATACTTTACCGGCAGGATTCCTTGATCCAAGGTTTAATACCATTTCTGCCGGTGATGGTGGAACCTTCAGTGGATCCGGTTCCAATACCACCCAAAAGTGGCTTTCATATTTTGGTAGAATTAACTATTCATTCGATGGCAAATACCTTCTTCAGGTAAGTGTACGAAGAGATGGCTCATCAAAATTTGGTGCTGATAGCAGGTGGGGAACATTCCCATCAGTAGCTGCCGGATGGAATATCAGTAATGAATCCTTCTTTAGCTCAAATTTGGTAAATTATCTGAAACTTAGAGCCAGCTGGGGACAACTTGGTAATGATGGTTTCTTAGGACCTTTTGATTTCCAAAACAGAATTGTAACCGGATGGTTATATCCTTGGGGTTCGGGAGAAACACACCAGGTTGGTGCCATTGCCACAGAACTTGAAAACAGATCATTGCAATGGGAAACTGCTGATGTAAAGAATGTAGGAATTGATTTTGGTGTGCTTGATGACAGAATTTCAGGTTCCATCAACTACTATATCCGAGATACTCGTGATATGTTGGTAAGCCGACAGGTTCCTTCATCAGCCGGTATCAATAATCCTACAGTAAATATCGGAGAAGTAAGAAACCAGGGACTTGAAATTGAGCTTGGTTATCGTAAATCAACCGGAGAATTTCAGTATGGTGTGAATGTAGCATTTGCTACTAATAAAAATGAAGTGACAAGCTTATCTACTGAGGAGCAAGCCATATTTGGTGAGGGAGCAATTTTTAATGATAGTCACTTTACCAATCAATCAAGAGTAGGTTCACCTATCGGAGGTTTCTACCTATATCAAACAAACGGATTGTTCCAATCTGTTGAGGAAGTGAATGCACATACCGGCACTGATGCGGATGGTAATACAGTACTATTACAACCTAGTGCCCGACCTGGTGACATCAGGTTTGTAGATACGAACAATGATGGTGTGATTGATGGAGATGACCGTGTGTTTAGCGGAACACCAATTCCAAAGGTTGATTATGGAGTGAGTTTCAATGCTTCTTATAAAGGTTTTGATCTAACGATACAATTGCACGGAAGAGGGGGTAATAAGATCTACAATACCAACAGGATGTTCAGAGAGAGAATGGATAATTTCAGAAATTATTCCAGCAACATGATCAATGCCTGGACACCATCCAATACAAATACAGATGTTCCCAGAGCAATCTTTGGTGATCCTAACCAGAATTCCAGAGAATCTACAAGATTTTTGGAGAGTGGTAATTTCTTAAGATTAAAGAATGTACAGCTTGGATATACTTTCCCGGGCTCCATTATCGACAAATTGGGAATCACAAAATTAAGAGTATATGTGAGTGCTCAGAATCTGTTGACCATTACCGATTACAGTGGTTTTGACCCTGAAGTTGGAAGAAGCAATCCTTTGAGCGGTGGTTTGGATAGATCTATTTATCCTATTACCAAATCATCATTGTTTGGCCTGCAAGTTAGCTTTTAATGATTCAAAACACTGAAAAAATGAAAACAAACTTTAAATATCTAATACTTGGTCTCATCGCCATATCATTCTTTAGCTGCGATCCCGATGAGTTCCTCGATGAGAAGGATCCGGATGCATTGACGACAGATGCCTTCTGGCGTAATGCAGATGATGTTGAAGCCGGTATAGCGGCTACCTATTCAAGAGTTAGTGGAGGAGAATGGGGACACACGGAAGTAAAGGTAGTGGTAGAAAACTATCGATCTGATTTCTGTGACCCGGGAATTGACGGACGTAGATATGCTGATTGGAATGCGATCAGTACATTCAACATCACTGATGCTAATTCTCAAACTACTTCCTACTGGGACAGAAATTACCGTGGCATCTATTTTGCCAACCAGGTAATTGAAGCAGTAGAGGGTATGGATGGTGATCAGATTACAGCAGATGAAAGGACAAGGGCCATTGCTGAAATGAAATTTATCCGGGCTTTCCTTCATTTCAGATTATTGAATAACTGGGAGCAAATTGTTTTGGCTGTTAAGGTCCCTAAAGGTCAGGATGAACTGGATATACCATTATCTTCCAGGGCAGAGGCGTTTGCTCAAATTCAGCAGGATTTAAGAGATGCAGCAGCAGGCTTACCTGTGACCTGGGATGCTGATAATACGGGACGTGCCAGCCGTGGTGCTGCACTAGGTTATTTAGGCAAAGCACTGCTGCATGAAGGAAAATGGAGCGAGGCTGCTACAGAGTTAAGAAAAGTAATAGATCTTGGTGTATATGATTTGGTTCCCAACTTTTTATCTCTGTTCGATGGAACCAATGAGAATAGTGTGGAATCTATCTTTGAAATCCAGTTTTCGAACCTAAGAACAAATGGTAACAGAATTGTTACTTTCTCCAATCATTTCATGTCAGCTGAGGAACTTGGAGGCTGGTCAGACATTGCACCTACGGATGCTTTATTGACAGAAATGAAGTCTGAAGGAAGGAGAACTTCTGACAATCGTTTTGATGAAAGGCTTTATCAAACACTTTATTTTGATGATCCTGATGTAGAGGTATTTGGTGAGCCTTATGCCGATGTATTTCCTACGGGACGTACTGCCTGGAGAAAGTTCATCAGCTCCGAGAAGAAAGTGGCTGATATGGGTTGGGAAGAATCTCAGTCAACGATTAACTGGACAGAGATGAGGTATTCAGATATTCTGCTTATGTATGCTGAGGCACTAAATGAAAACGGGCAAACTGCAGAGTCAATTCCATTTATTAATCAAGTAAGGGCAAGGGCAATGATGCCTGCGCTTACGGTAAGCTCTCAAGGGGATGTGCGAAATGCAATCGTTCATGAGAGAGCCATGGAATTTGCACTAGAGGGAATTCGTTTCTATGATCTCAGAAGATGGGACATGTTAAATGATAAGATTCCGAATAGTGGTAAAGAAGGAGCCGGTAACTTTAGTTTGGCGAAAGATAGCTACTTGCCGATCCCTGAGGTTGAAAAGAACAACAACGCCGCCATTGGCACCAATTAACTAATATTTACAGACATTAGTAAGACACCCAGATTGATACGTCAATTTGGGTGTTTCATTTATATAATTTTGCCTGTTATGATTACAATCAGGTTCTTGATAAATTTAGAAAAGCATTGTAGTTGATGATTATGTTGAAAAGAAGTTCGATACCCTTTCTTTTTTTGTTGATATTCATTGCTTGTCAGTCCCCTCAAAATCATGTCACTGACAATGGTAAACAATTTCAACTGATTCCCAAGGAAGTCTCAAATATTCGGTTTTCCAATGACCTGCCCGAGGACCATAACCTGAATAATATGAGCTACTACTATTATTACAATGGGGGTGGTGTAGCCATAGGAGATATAAATAATGACGATCTTCCGGATATATATTTAACAGCCAACATTGGCAGTAATAGACTATACCTGAATAAAGGAAATCTGGCATTTGAGGATATCACAGAAAGTTCGGGTACTGGGGGAAAACAAGGTTGGGCAACTGGTGTAACCATGGTAGATATCAATAGCGATGGATTTCTTGATATTTATGTCTGCCGTTCCGGAAGATTTTTACCTGAAAAAAGGGAAAACGAACTTTTTATCAATAATGGTGATGGAACTTTTATAGAAAGTGCTGCAAAATATGGTTTAAATGACCCTTCTTACTCAACACAGGCCAGCTTTTTCGACTATGATCTGGATGGGGATCTCGACATGTTCCTTTTAAATCATGCCATTGATAAACTGGTGGTAACTAATCCTGATAGTGTCAGAAATGCAAGGCATCCTTATGCCGGCGACAAGCTATATAGAAATGATAAAGGATATTTTAAGGATGTCAGTGAAAGCGCTGGTATTTTAGGAAATGCCCTCGGTTTTGGATTAGGAGTAGCTACGGGAGATTTAAATAATGACGGCTGGATTGATATTTATGTGACCAACGATTTTACCGAACCGGATTATCTCTATTATAATCTCGGTAATGGCACTTTCCAGGAATCAATTGCAAAATACACCAAACACATCTCCAATTTTGCCATGGGCGCTGATATTGCGGATTTCAACAACGATGGCAATTTAGATATTTTTATTGCCGAAATGGCCCCGGAAGATAACTATGGAATAAAGACATCCATGAGTGGTATGAATCCTGAGCAATTCTCAGTAGCCGTGGAAAATGGTTTTCATTACCAATATATGTACAATACGCTTCAGCTTAACAATGGCAATGGACATTTTAGTGAAATTGCACATTTATCGGGAATATCAAATACCGGATGGAGTTGGGCTCCGCTGCTGGGAGATTTCAATAATGATGGATGGAAAGATCTGTTTGTCTCTAACGGATATAGAAGAGACAATACCAATAACGATTGGAAGATAAAGTTTAGAAATAAGCAAAAGGCATTTGAAAAATCTAAAGATCAGGACACCATTTCATTTATCAATGAGATAGTGCAGGACATACCTGAGGTACGGTTACAGAATTATGTATTTGCCAATAATGGCGATCTTACATTTTCCAAGAAAACAGTAGAATGGGGATTTGTTGAGAATACGCTTTCCAATGGAGTTTCTATGGCGGATCTGGATAACGATGGTGACCTTGATCTGGTGATCAATAATGTTAATGAAGAGGCCATGATCTACCGAAATAACACGCACGGAACCAGTTATTTGATAATAAGACTACACGGATCCAAACAAAACCCTGAAGGTATAGGTGCAAGGATCAGGTTGAAGCAAGGGGAGCAGATACAGGAATATGAGCATTACTTCACCAGAGGTTATCAATCATCAGTAGGAAGACAGATACATTTTGGTTTGAATGACCAGGAAAATATAGATGAATTGACCGTCATTTGGCCTGATGGAGCCAGGCAGACGCTGGCCAATGTTAGCGTGAATCGGGGAATACAATTGAATCATCACGAAGCGAAGCCTGATGAGTTATCACCCGCTACAAAAGAAGTAAATCAACTCTTTGTAACACTCAATGATTCAATTCACAGACATATCGAAAATTCCTTTAATGATTTTGAAAGAGAAAGCCTCTTACCTCACAAATATTCCAGCCTGGGGCCGGCTCTTGCTACAGGAGATGTAAATGGTGATGGATTGCAGGATTTCTATATCGGAGGTGCCAAGGGCCATGAGGGAGCATTGTTTATACAAAGCCCGGATCATAAGTTTGTGCCATTAACCAATGGGCCGTGGGAAGAAGACAGTGGTTCTGAGGACGTCGGAGCGCTATTTTTTGATGCTGATAATGATGATGATCTGGATCTGTATGTAGTAAGTGGCGGGAATGACTTTATACAGCAGGATGAGCTTCTACGGGATCGCTTGTATATAAACCGAGGTAAAGGCAAATTTTTTAAATCAAATGGATCACTTCCTGAATTGTTTACAAGCGGTTCCAGCGTGAAAGCCGGAGATTATGATGGCGACCAAGATTTAGATCTTTTTATTGGAGGCCGAATTGTTCCTGGGCGCTACCCGGAACCTGCCAATAGTTTTATACTCAGAAATGATCAGGGAAAATTTACCGATGTTACAAAAGATATTTGTCCGGACCTGACCTCGCTGGGACTAGTAACGGATGCCTCTTGGGTGGATTTTGACAATGACCAACAATTGGATCTCATAGTTGTTGGTGAATGGATGGCACCAACAGTATTCAAAAATGAATCAGGAAAATTTACTAACATAACTTCAAAAACGAGTTTAACAGATCACATAGGCTGGTGGTATAGTCTTGATACATCAGATGTGGACGGAGATGGGGACATGGATTTCGTGGCAGGAAATCTGGGACTGAATTATAAATACAAGGCTTCGAAAGATGAACCATTTCAAGTTTACGCCAAGGATTTCGATAATAGTGGATCCCTTGATATTGTATTGAGCTACTTTAATGCAGGAAAAGAATATCCCTTAAGAGGTAGAGAATGCTCATCTAATCAGATGCCCTTTATCAAAGAGAAGTTTCCAACTTATCATGAATTTGGCCTTGCTACTATGAAGGATGTTTATACAGAGGAGGCAATGGACGACGCTACACATTATCTGGCTACAGACTTTGCCAGTTCATATATTGAAAATTTAGGTGACGGAAGATTTGATATCCGTCCTTTACCTAATCTGGCCCAATTATCATGTGTCAATAGGATCTTAATACATGATTTCGATAATGATGGGAATTTAGATATTGTCATGGCCGGAAATCACTATGGCGTGGAGGTGGAAACACCAAGAAATGATGCTGGAAAAGGGTTGTTTCTGAAAGGTAATGGAAAGGGCGACTTTTTTCCTTCACAATACAAGGGTTCAGGACTGTTCATCGACGGAGATGTCAAGGATATGTGCTTGATTAATAAGGGTAATAAAAAGATGATTGTTGTTGCAAAAAACAACGATTATATTCAGTTGATTGAGGTAAATGAACTTTGACTTAAAACTGTTTGGGAGATTATAAAATGCGACTATGAAGAAGATATTTTGGGTGCTTTGGACAGGTACTGTATTGTTAACATCCTGTACAGTGGAACAGGAAGCTGGAACAAAGCTTTTTTCATTTGTTTCTTCCGACAAAACCAATATACACTTTAAAAATACGATTCCCGAAGGAGCAGATATGAATAGTCATGTCTATGAGTATTTTTATAATGGAGCGGGAGTAGCTGTTGGAGATATAAACAATGACGGATTAAATGATATTTATTTCGTGTCCAATGTTTTCGATAACAACCTATATCTTAACAAAGGTGATTTTGAGTTTAAAGATATTACCGAAACGTCCGGAGTGGCTGGTAAAAGAGCCTGGTCCACGGGTGTCACAATGGCCGATATAAACAATGATGGATTACTTGATATATATGTGCTTAAATCAGGCAAATTTGGCAGCAAACGAAGAGAAAACGAGTTGTTCATTAACAATGGCGATTTAACCTTTACGGAAAGCGGGAAAGAGATGAATCTAAATATTTCGTCCTACTCTACACAGGCCGTTTTTTTTGATTATGATCGTGACAATGACCTGGATATGTTTCTTTTGAACCACAATGCCAAACTGGTTCCAATAACTGCTCAAAACAAGGCAAAAAAGAGCAACAATGCAGGTGATCGATTATATAGAAATGATGATGGTATTTTTAATGATGTAACCGCTGAATCCGGAATTAGTTCCAGCCCTGTTGGTTACGGATTGGGGGTTTCCGCAGGGGATCTCAACCAGGATGGATGGCCTGATCTCTATATCTGTAATGATTATCTGGAACATGATTATCTGTATTTGAACAATGGTGACGGTACTTTTAGCGATAAAATAAAGGAGTCGACAAATCACATTTCAAATTTCTCCATGGGATCGGATATTGCAGATTTTAATAATGACGGTCTCCTGGATATTATGGTCCTTGATATGGTTGCCGAAGATAACTATGGCATTAAAACTTCCATGTCGGGAATGGCTCCTGAACGTTTCCAAAGAGCTGTGGATAATGGATTTCACTATCAATATATGTTCAATACCCTTCAGCTTAATATGGGCAATAATGCATTCAGCGAAGTGGCACATTTATCCGGTGTTTCCAATACGGATTGGAGTTGGGCGCCTCTTTTTGCTGATTTTGACCTTGACGGCTGGAATGATCTGTACATCACAAATGGCTTAAAACGGGATTTTAGAAACAACGATTTTAGGAATTATAAAGTCCAAAGGGTAGAAGAGGCTTATCAAAATAAAGAGGGATATAATGAGGTCATCAAGGAATTGGTGAACAAGACCCCGCAGCGTAAAACAATAAACTATATATTCAGAAATAATCGGGACTTAACATTCATTAAGGAAACCGAAGGTTGGGGGCTGGATGTTCCAAGTTTTTCCAATGGGGCTGCCTATGCGGACCTAGATAATGATGGCGATCTTGACCTTGTCGTGAATAACATCGATGATGAGGCTTTTATTTTGAAGAATGAAGCGGTTGAACAAGGGAAAGGCAATTATTTAAAGCTGAATTTTGATGGACCTGCAAATAACAAATTCGGTATTGGGGTTAAGGTCCAACTCATATCTTCTGATGGCATACAGGCAAAGGAGCATTATCTAACCAGAGGATATCAGTCTTCCGTAGCACCAGGACTACACTTTGGAACGGGAAAAAACAAGCAAGTAAAGATCATGGCTACATGGCCTGATGGTAAACAACAAATATTGGATCAAGTTGCTACCAATCAGGAATTGACTTTAAAATATAGGGAAGCTGACCTAGAGGATAATATAGATCCAGTCTCTGATGAAAGTGTGTCGTTCTCAGATATTACAGCAGAGACCAATGCTTACTTTAAACATAAAGAAAATAGTTTTAATGATTTCGAGAAGGAGAGCCTCTTGCCTCACCGGATGTCAAGATTCGGGCCCGGATTGGCTGTGGGTGATATTGACGGAGATGGGTTGGAAGATTTTTATGTAGGCGGAGCCGCTGGGCAGGTTGGAAAGATGTTCAAACAAAAACCAGATGGAAAATTCATTTCATTAAAGCCCTCCTGGGAAGCTGATAGCATTTATGAAGACCTTGGAGCGCTTTTGTTTGATGCCGATCAGGATCTTGATTTGGATTTATATGTTGTAAGTGGAGGGAGCGAGTTTGACAATGGAAACGCCTTTTACCAGGACAGATTATATTTGAACGATGGCCATGGCAGATTTCGGAGATCCTTAGGGCTTCCTGAAATTAACTCCAGCGGATCTTGTGTAAAAGCAGCAGACTATGATCAGGATGGTGACCTGGATCTATTTATTGGTGGTAGGTTAATGGCAGGCCAATATCCACATCCGGGTAGAAGTTATTTATTAGAAAATGATGAAGGAAAATTCACAGATGTTACTGAAAGCTATACAGAAAATCTTTCAAAAATAGGCATGGTGACTGATGCCGAATGGGTTGATGTCGATAATGATGGATACCTCGATTTGGTAATTGTAGGAGAATGGATGCCCATAACCATTTTAAGAAATACAGGAAATCAATTCATAGATATCACGGAGCAATGTGGTTTTTCAAATTCCCAGGGTTGGTGGTTCAGTATCGCCGCGGATGACATGGATGGTGACGGCGATAAAGATCTTATTGTTGGGAATCTGGGACTAAATTATAAGTATAAAACCTCTCCGGATGAACCATTTCAGGTATATGCCACAGATTTTGACCAGACAGGTACTTTAGACATCGTATTGGGATACTACAATCAGGGGACAGTTTATCCATTGAGAGGTAGAGAGTGTTCCTCGAATCAGATGCCATTCATCAAAGAGAAATTCCCTTCCTATCATGATTTTGGTCAAGCGACTTTGCAGGATGTTTATGGAAGTATGGGACTGGAAAATGCTTTGCATTATGAAGCCAAGATCTTTTCAACTTCCTACTGTGAGAATTTAGGCAATGGTCGGTTTGAGATAAAACCACTTCCTAACGAAACCCAATTCTCCTCCGTGAACGACATATTGATCTCGGATTTCAATGAAGACAATCATTTGGATATAATCATTGGAGGGAACCTTTATGCTTCCGAAGTTGAGACTGCCCGTAACGATGCAGGATATGGTTTATTCCTCAAGGGAGATGGACATGGTAATTTCGAATCTGTTTACCCATCGGAGAGTGGGCTTTACTTAGGAGGAGACGTGAAGGCTTTGGCCATGATTGGATCACATGAAAATGACAGGCTGAATATACTGTCTGCTAAAAACAACGATTCCATAAAGCTTTACCATGTGTTAGGAAGTAAAAATAGAATGGCGAAGTAAACTTGTTGATGTTCTGTTAAACTCAAGTTATCGAAAGTTTTTAAGCTTCTGATTTCATTAAAATCAGGTTTAGATTAAATGTAAGTTGGATAATGGAGCGTTTCTATCTTTCTTACAAACCAACCATCAGCCATAAAATACCCGTTTGTAAAGGTGTTGTATAGGTAGGAAACCTTGAGTTTTGCCTTGGATTGACCATTTTTACTATCAGTTGACGTAAAGGTGATATTTTTTGCACAGACATAATTTGATTTTTTCAAAAGTTGTTAATCACCCAATTTGCGTTAATTTTAAGAGCAATATAAACAATAGGCAGTCAATTCATGAGTTTTAAAAGAAATGCTTTTTTAAGATCTGCAATTATTTTTCAGATGATTTTACTTGGCTCTTGCTATGAAAGTAAAATACAGGAAACACCAGCTAATGATGCTCCTCAGTCCATATCAGTTGCAAATTTTCCGGACCTTTTGGATGTTAAGGGAGCCCCAAAAGATTTTAAAGATATATCCTTATCCAGTTTTTCCGACCTCGGTGCCTGGCACAACTATGCCTTACCTGATGAAAATGAAGCCGATGCACTTGGAGGATTTGTCGGCCCATTCATTCTTACCCGGTGGAATGGTGTCTGGTTGGGGAAATCTTTTGCAAAGTTAAAGTTAACGGATGAAAAAGCTGGAGAAGACATCGACCTGAAACAAGCTAAGGTGTTGGAAATGACTTATTATCCAGGTTCTCTTAAACAAAAATTAAATGTTGAGGATTTGGAAATCGATCTGGAACTTATCTTTATTTCAGGACGATCAGCCTTGATGTCAGCAACCATTCACAACAAAAGGAAAGAAAACAAAAAAATTCAGATTGGTTGGGAAGGGGATGTATGGCTGGATGGTGCTATTGTAAATGGCTATGAAAATGGGATTAAGATAACATTTGAAGAAAGTACTACCTCGGTCACAACAGTTTTTGCTGATCAAATATCAAGCCCCGAAATCAATCAAGATGAAAAGTATTATACGATTTCCAATCAGAGTTCTGTAGAGGTTGAAGCAGGTAAATCAATACAAACATTAGTAGCACAATCTTCTTGTTTCAATGCAACAGAGGAAGCAGAACAAAATGCTATCATTGCAAAGGCATTTAAACATCCAGAGGAATATTTTGAAGATAATCATAATCGCTGGTCTCAGTATCTGGAAAAAGCGCTGACCGGTAATGATGATATTCTTACACAAAAGAAGCACCAGGATTTGGCAGTTAAGGCCGTTGAAACTTTAATTACCAATTGGAGAAGCCCTGCCGGAGAATTACTTAATTCGGGTTTATTTCCTTCCTATGCTTACAGGGGGTTTCATGGCTTTTGGTCATGGGATTCATGGAAACATTCCGTGGCTTTGGTACGGTTTGCACCGGAACTGGCAAAAGATCAAATAAGAGCTATGTTCGATTTTCAGGATGAACATGGTATGATTGCGGATTGTGTTTACCGTAATGGAGGACATAATTGGAGAGATACAAAACCTCCATTAGCGGCCTGGTCTGTGGCAGAGGTATTTAAGCATACTAATGACACAGTTTTTGTGAGGGAAATGTTACCTAAACTGGAAAAATATCATCTCTGGTGGTATACAAACCGTGACCATGATGGAAATGGCCTGTGTGAATATGGATCAACCGATAATACGAGAATAGCCGCTGCCTGGGAAAGCGGGATGGACAATGCTGTAAGGTTTGATGATGCTCAGATGGTCAGAAACAATGAATATGCTTCTTCCTTCGATCAGGAATCAGTTGATTTAAATGCTTATTTGTACGCTGAGAAGGGATATTTGGCAGAACTCAATGATGTTATTGAGGGAACAGGTAAGGCTAAAAAATACAAAGAGGATGCAGAGCAATTAAAAGACCAGATTAGAGAAACTTTCTATGATAAAGAATCGGGATATTTCTATGATATACGGTTGAAAGACAAATCTCATGTTAGGGTAGAGGGGCCGGAAGGATGGATTCCACTGTGGACAGGCATTGCAACAAAAGAACAAGCAGAAAATGTCAGGAAAATTATGGTTGACAGCCTGAAGTTTGCAACGTTTGTACCCTTCCCAACCCTGGCGGTTGATCATAGTGAGTTCGATCCGCAAAACGGATATTGGCGCGGACCAGTGTGGCTTGATCAGGCCTTCTTTGCCATAGATGCTTTAAAGAAATACGGTTACGAAAAAGAAGCAAAGCATTATACGGAACAACTCTTTCAAAACTCCGAGGGATTGATGAAAAAAGGCGGGGCAATCAGGGAAAATTATCATCCGATCACGGGTAAGGGTTTGAATGCCAGACACTTTAGCTGGTCAGCTGCCCATATCTTAATGTTATTGCAAAATTAAGAAGTTGAAATTGAACATGACAAGAATATACGGTATAAGCAAGTTATTGACCCTTAGGATTTTTTTGTTTTTCATGCTCATAGTAGCATTACAGGCTTGTATGCAGACTGAAAAATCAAGCGACCGGAGCCTGAGGGATTGGGAGAATGAAAAGGTTTTAGGTATCAACAAGGAAGCTCCACATGCTACTATGTTCCCTTTTGAGACAAAAGAGCTTGCACTCCGGAATGATAAAAGTAAATCGACGTATTTCCTTTCTTTGAATGGCACCTGGAAGTTTCACTATGCAAATAAGCCTTCCGAACGTCCTGTTAAATTTTTCCAGGAAGATTTTGATGTCAGCCGGTGGGATGATATTACAGTTCCAGGGAATTGGGAGGCGCAAGGCTTCGGAGTAGCTTATTACCTGGATGAGGAATATCCTTTTAAACCCAATCCTCCCTATGTTCCTGAAAATAACCCGGTTGGTTCCTACAGAAGAAATTTTACTTTACCGGAGAATTGGGGAGGCAGACAAATTTATATCTATTTTGGTTCTGTCAGATCTGCGATGTACCTTTGGGTAAATGGTGAAAAAGTTGGCTTTAGTAAAGGAAGCAAAACCCCTTCTGAGTTCAACATAACATCATTCCTTAGGAAAGGTGAGAATTCATTGGCTGTTGAAGTTTATCGATGGAGCGATGGTTCTTACATTGAAGGACAAGACACATGGAGAATTAGCGGTATAGAAAGAGATACCTATCTATATAGCGTTCCCAAAATTCATATTAAAGATTATTTTATACAGAGTGGCCTCGACCTAAACTATGATAATGGATTGTTAAATGTTTCGCTAGATCTAAAGAACTTTTCTTCTGCATCCGCAGAAAACACCAAAGTTTACTTTGATCTTTTGAACCCCGTGGGTCACTCTGTTTTTTCTTCCCCTATTTCCAAAGATATTTCTTTTAATGAAACCTCAGAAAGCAATATATCCATAAGTAAGGAAGTTGCATCTCCTGAGCACTGGACAGCGGAGACACCTAACTTATATACACTGTTACTTACGTTGGTGAATGGCGGTGATACATTGGAAGTGATTAGAAATAATGTGGGTTTTAGAACGGTGGAAATTAAAGACCAACAATTATTGGTCAATGGAAAGGCTATTGATATAAAAGGAGTTAACCGTTGTGAATGGGATCCAATTACTGGGAGATATGTGACAGAAGAAAGCATGTTAAAGGATATTGAACTTATGAAAAAATTCAATATCAATGCAGTGAGAGCCAGTCACTATCCAAACGATGAGCGGTGGTATGAGTTATGTGACCAATATGGGCTTTATGTTGTTGACGAAGCCAATATTGAAGCCCATGGTATGCAATTTCACAAAGATGGCTATGCCGCAGTCAGTGACAATAGCAGTTGGTCAGAAGCATATTTAGATCGAACCAAAAGAATGGTAGAGCGTGATAAAAACCATCCGTCTATCATTATTTGGTCACTAGGTAATGAGGCAGGCGATGGAGCTAATTTTATAAAGAATTATGAGTGGATAAAGAGCAGAGATATATCCAGGCCGGTACAATACCAGGAGGCTTGGTATGAGGATCATACTGATATTGTTGCTCCTATGTATAGGAACAAGCACTTTATCGAGGATTATGCAAAAAAGGACTTGCCACGTCCATTGATTCTTTGCGAATATGCTCACGCTATGGGTAATAGCGTGGGCAATTTGCAAGATTACTGGGACGTGATTGATCAATATAAAAATTTACAAGGAGGCTTTATTTGGGATTGGGTCGATCAGGTTTTTCAAAAGGAAAATGCCAATGGCGATAAATATTGGGCCTATGGTGGCGACATGAAAGATCCTGAAAACATGAACGACTCCAGCTTTTGCGCGAATGGACTCGTTTACGCCGATCGTTCACTATACCCCTACATTTGGGAAGTAAAGAAAGTTTATCAGTGCATCAAGGTTATTTCTGATGATCCATCGAGTGGTAAAGTAAAAATCATTAACAAATATGATTTTACAAACCTGAAAGATTTTGATTTTAGCTGGGAACTCCTTCAAGACGGAAAAGTCGTGAAACACGGCAATTTCAAATCACTGAATGTCAAACCAAGAGACACCATTGAAGTTTCATGGCCGAAACCAAGACTGGATCTAGGGTCAGAGTATTTCATCAACATAGAGGCCAGAACTAAACACAAGAGCGGATTAATACCAAAGGGCCATGTAGTTGCCTGGGATCAATTGTATCTGCAGAAAGCAGTAACTCAGGAAATACCCAATGTTATCAACCTCCCGGAATTGGAGGTGGATGATTCAAATGATTTGGTTGTAATTAAGAATGGCCGTTTCTCCGTAAGTTTTGAGAAACAAAAAGGCATGGTGAATTCATTGATTTATAAAGGTTCGGAATTAATAAAACAAGGACCAAAACCAAATTTCTGGAGAGCACCCATTGACAATGATTTGGGCAATAAAATGCATATCAGATCTGCTGTTTGGAAAGATGTAATGCAGGATGAAAAAATTCAGGATTTTCAGGTCACTAAAGAACAACCGGGAGTTGTAAAAGTCTTTGTCAAATCTTCCTTACCTCAGGTGGAAGGTATCTACAGCAGTACTTATACCGTTTATGGAAGCGGCGATATTATTGTGGAAAATCACTTTTTGCCTCAAAAAGATTCCTTGCCTGAATTACCTCGCTTTGGTATGAGTATGGCACTTTCCGAGAGCCTTTCAAATTTCCAATGGTATGGCAGAGGCCCCCAGGAAAGTTACTGGGACAGAAAAACCGGAGCCGCTGTGGGTGTTTATGAAGGAACCGTTTGGGATCAATACACCCCATATGTCCGCCCTCAGGAAAATGGAAATAAGACTGATGTACGGTGGGTGGCTCTGACGAACGATCAAGGCATAGGTTTATTGGCCACTGGCATTCCTTTTCTGGATGTTAGCGCCCACCAGTTTTCCATGGATGAATTGGAACACCACGGCCCCGATGCCCCTAACAAACATGGAAGCGAAGTAAAACCTGGTGATCAGGTAAGTCTCAATTTGGATTATAAACAAATGGGTGTCGGTGGTGACAATACATGGGGAGCCAGAACCCATGAACAATATACCTTACCGGCTGGAGAATACTCGTATATGTTTAGACTAAGGCCCTTTGATTCCAAATTAGAATCTCCGAATGAATTGAACAAACAACACTTTCCAAAAACTGATATCAGAAAACTGAGTAAATCATTGTGATAACTATTCTTTCTAAAGAAATCTATTGATCAAGTAGGAGATGGTAAATATTAAGCCGTCAGCTAAGCCGTTTTACACTTCTTTGTTACTGCTGCCTGGTTTTCTGCAAAACATTTATGTGTCTAATGAGGGAATGAAAAAAGGGACCTTCGTCGCTAGCCGAGGTCCCTCAAGTTGGGAAATTAAGAAAACTAAAGTTTATCTTAAAAATCTAAACCTAAACAAATTGCTTATTCATTAGCTATTGGAATTTTCTTCCTCTTCCTCATATTCCTCCTCAAGATCTATGGTATAAGTCTCACCATTTTCAGTAACAGTGATAATATTATCACATGCCCCATCACCATAGTTGATTTCGAATACGTCGTCATTGAATTTACACGACTCCACACCTTTCACAGGTACAAAAGCGTCCTCACATTTAAAATCATAGAACAATGGCACTTTGATCTCAGACTCAAAAACATCGCCATTTGAACTGGTGTAAGTAGAGGAACCTTCTAATGTCCAACCATTTTCATCCCCTGAATCTGACATGCTTGACTTGATAGTGTAGGTCTCACCATCTTCATCCTTGATAGTCAGATCCTCTTCCCATGTTGATGCAAAACTATAACTAAGAGAGTCCTGTTCATCCCAGCTCCAGGAATAAGTTGCCGAAGAGGTACCGTTGATTGTAATATCCTCGAATGAATAATTTTCATAGACAGTCTTCACAGTCTCCTTGTTATTTTCAGACTTGAAAGTTTCCGTAATTTTGCCTTTGATCAGGATCCCAAACTCTTCGCAGCCCTCTTCGCCATAATCAGTAACAACCGTTACACTTCCGTCCTGATTTTCAGTTTCAGTAACCTGAGCACAGGTTTCCCAGTGAAAACCACCATCACAAACTGTGCTGTCATTTTCTGTTCTGGCATTAGCAAATTTATTCCTGGCCGTTGCCCTTCCATTGAAAAAAGCTTGTCCACTATTGAGCCCCCTTGTTCTCATCCGTTGCAATCCGCCATTAAGATCTGTGAACTGTCTGACTACACCCTCATTGATATTGTCAGTCGTATTAGGTTTCAGATCGGCGTTTTCTTCGCACGAAGTCAGCACAAGAGCAAAAAGTGCAGCAACCATCAACAGTTTGCCCGTTACTGCTACTTTAGCATTAAAAGATTTAAGCATCATAATTATAAATAGTTTAGTTAAAAGTTAATTTTTTGGAGTCGATTTTGAGATGATCACGATTTGTTTGTTTTTGAATTTGTAGGTAAGCCCCATTGGTCTCAGCACTGTGATAAGTGCTTCTTCCAGGTCATCATTACTAAAGGCACCGGTGTAGCTTCTATAGCTCTGATCTTCAGATTCAATCCTAATGGCAAACTGCCTCTCCATTTCATACAGTACCTCGGTTAAAGGAGTCCCTTCATAGGAAAAAATACCTTCCTGCCACCAGGAATCAGCTTTTTCATCAAACTGAGCTGTGCTGAAAACATTGCTGTCATCATTGAGCTCAAGAGATTTTCCAGGGGTAAGAATGGTTGGGGAACCACTATTCTTTGTTTTTACCTGGACCTTACCAGTATAACAGGCCACTTTATATTTACTGTCTCTATCATAAACATTGAAACTGGTCCCTAAAACAGAGACTGTTCCCAGGTGGCTGATAACATCAAACTTGCTGCCTTTTTTTACTTCAAAGAAAGCCTCACCCCATAGCTGAACTTCCCTTTTTTCTTCCCATGTTCTGGCACTGAACTTCAATCTTGAAGCTGCATTGAGGTGTACTTTTGAACTATCCGGAAGATAGACGACATGATGTTCACCATTGTTGGTTGTTGCTTCGGTGGAGCGTTTTTTTGAAAAGTAAAATACACCCAAAAGTAATATCAACGAAGCGGCAATGGCCATTTGCATTTTAGGCCAAAGCGCTATCGTCGGAACCTTTTTGGAAATTTTATTTTCTTCTAATTGGTTCTCTAAATCTCCCCAAATGGTTGTTTTGTCTCTTCCTTTTGGTATTTCGTAATTTGATGAAAATTGTAAGATGTCGCTTATTTCTTCAAAAGCTTCTTTTTGCTGATCAGAAAGGTTCCCAATCTCCACTTTATCCGCTGGAGTAAGTCT
The DNA here is from genome assembly GCA_030442035.1 of Splendidivirga corallicola. Lineage (GTDB taxonomy): Bacteria > Bacteroidota > Bacteroidia > Cytophagales > Cyclobacteriaceae > Splendidivirga > Splendidivirga corallicola. Next base: position 265,899 of record JAUJEA010000001.1, on the reverse strand, counting down.
ATTCTCCACGAGCCTTTTCAATAATTCACTATGGTAAAAATCTTCCTGCATAAGTTAGAAGTGTTATGGTGACTTCTATTCTAAATACAGGTTAGTGAATTTTCACCCTACTTTGTTAAGATAAAATTTTCAGCTTACGTTTTAAAATGCTGTATTTAAAGGAATTAGAATTTTATATTGAAGAAAAGAGTAGGAGTAAAACCCAGAAGTTTTACATCGGAGGCTGGAAAATAGATAGGTGCATTTAATGGTTCTAATGTTTGAGGATCAAAATCCAATAATGTAAAGCGTTTATATTTAATGTTCTCACGGCCATATAGATTATAAATTGATAAACCTGCCTGAGCTTTTCCTCCGCCCAGCTTAAAATTATAAGCAGCAGATAAATCCAAACGGTGATATGCAGGCAATCGCTCTTGATTTATATTGAGTATAGGGACATAGTCAATATAAATTGAGTCTGATGGTACTGTGTTTATACCTCGGGGATCAGAATAAGGTTTGCCGGAGCCATAAACGAATGTGGAGGAAAGATCCCATTTACCCAGAGAGAACATGTTTACTACCTTGATTTCATGCCGTTGATCTTCATTGGCGGGGAAAGCTTCTCCGAAATTTAATTCGGGAAAGGAATTATCAACTTTTGACAAAGAATAGCTTATCCAGCCGGTATGCTTACCTGTTTTCTTCTGTAGCAAGAAATCAATTCCTTTAGAGATACTAGTCCCGTTACCATAAATAGAACTTTCAAGACCTATTACATTCCCGTAAGTTCTTGTAATACCATCGGTATCTTTGTAATATCCTTCAATGTCAATCAGGAAATTATTGGCTTCATATTGAAATCCCGCAATGAAATGCTCGGAAGAGAGATAAGGAAGATATCTTCCATCTGAAAGGAACCAGATATTGGGTGCGCCTGTTTCATTGGAGTTAATACGATTAATGACCTGGTTGTTCAAGCCCCAAGAAGCCTTGAATTTGGTTCGTTTGCTCAAGTTGTACATAAGCTGAACACGTGGCTCAAAAAAGCGCTGACTGGCATTGGTTTCATCTACCGGAATGTTGTTAAAAACGTAGTCATTGAGCTTATAGAAATTGCTTCTTAAACCAAAGGTCAAGGAAAAGTTTCGGGAAGGGGTTAAAGTGTTCTGAATGTAAAAGGCCAGTTGTCTTCCCTGTTCTGAGTATTCCGATTCCTCTGAGGAACCATCCTCAAAATTGGAAAACGAATACAATTTTACTTTGTTCAAGATGACTTCAGTACCAAAACTGAATTTGGTTTTCTGATTGATCAGCCATTCATTGTCCAGCCGGACTGTGAAATCAGATACATCGTTGTTTTGCAAAAAATCCTCACCAATCGATCCTCTTTCTCTATCCAGGTTATAGAGTATCTCCCATCTGTAATCATTTTTATTGAAGAAATCGGAATAACCAACATTAAGATTTGAATAAAATTGGTCGCTCCATTGTCTTGACCACTTAGTTCCGAAACCTATGTTACCCCATTTCGCAACATTTTCACTGGTGAAAAGATTTTGATCGAAAACCCTGACATTTTCAACCTCAAATTTAAAGCGCTCCTCTGTATTGATGTTTAACTTGTCCCTTCCATGATAGAGACTGAAAGCGACCACATCGCGATAAGATGGTCTAAAGGTAAGCTTTGTGTTCAGATCAAAAAAATGGAAAGCGGGTTCAATATCATCAAAACCAATTTGCTCATCATCTACATCATATATATTATTGATGATTACCTTGTCAAACAGGTTTTTGTAGAATTTACTTTGAATAATATCCGTATATGATCTTCGCGCCGCCACAAGTAACGAGCTGTTGTTTCCAATCGGGAGTTCAAGCGTCAGGTTGCCACTGATCATATTCAAACCTACTCCAATACTGGGTTTATACAAGTTTCCGGATTTACCTGTTATGTCAACCACACTTGAGGTGCGTCCACCGTATTTCGGTTCAAATCCACCCTTGTATACCTTAACACTTTTAACCGCCTCCGAATTAAATGCACTGAAGATACCATAGAAATGATCTACATGATACAATGAAAAAGCATCGAATAAAATAAGGTTTTGATCAGGGGAACTTCCTCTGATGGTAAGCCCGGCACTGGTTTCATCAGTTGCACTAATGCCCGGTAATAACTGCAAGGTTCTCAAAATATCTTTTTCACCCATGTTGGGCAAACTACTCAGCTTTTGAAGATTGATAGAGGCTCGACTAACATCTTGTCCTGCATTGAGCGTCTGAGATTCCTGGTCTTCGACAACAACTTCCTCTAAAAGTTCAGCACTACTTTCCAGGTTGACTTCAACATGAGATTTTTTTTGAAAGTCCTTTAGTCTGATCTCCTTCCTTTGATAACCTAAATAGTTTACAACTAATGTACAAGTATCACTCGGGATGTTGAGCAAAGAAAAGTGACCATCCACATTTGAGGTAGCTCCCACCTCAGTGCCCTTGATGAATATGTTGGAATAAGGAAGTGATTCCCCGGTTTGTTTATCTCTAACGATACCAGTTACATTGAGCGGTTGGTATTTACGTAATTGTTTGGTCGTTATCGGCTGATTAGAAGGTTTTATGATAATTGCCCTTTTGAAAATCTCATAGTCAAGATTGGTATTGACCAAAAGTCTTTGAACAACTTTTTCAATGGACTCATTGTGGAATTTTTCAGTGATCTTGATATGCTGAAGTAATTGATTGTCAAAAGCGAATCGAACTTTATACTTGCTTTTTATTTTCTTTAGGACTGACACAAGAGAAACTTCACTAAATGACTCGCTGACCTTAAGTTCCCTGTTAATCTGGGCATTGGCACTGATCGATATGATAAAAAATCCCAGTGAAATCAGAAGGAGCTTTAACCGATGCATAGAATCAATATTTCATTTAGTGCTTTGCTCTTTTAAGAGAGACGATAAATAATAGATCATCGTGGCTTTGGTACACATGATTGACCTTTGGTAATTTTTTCAATTTACGTCTATTTACAAGTTTTCTGTAGACGAAACTGTATAATTTCTTACAAATTGTATCAAAAGTGGAAAAAGTGTTAAAGCATAAAGCATGCCAGCCGAAACAAAATACCCATTATATTATGTGTCTAAATTTTGAAATCAACTAAGTTTCATAAATAAGTTTTCTAATAGGTTATCTCTATCGAAGCTGCGAGTGTTTATAGTAAATCATTCCTCTGAAAGCCAAGCTGGATCTTTGAATGTTACACATCTTCCAAATGTCAATTACCTTGTTAACCAGGGGATTTAAAAGAGCTTGCTCTATTTGAATATTTTGATCGATTTGTCTATGAAAAATAGTTAGTACAAACTACGGTATTCTTTTTCCTTTTCAATGAAAAATTACTACCCCCTTTAAAATCTAGTTTTTTAATTGGGGCTAAAATGAAGAAAAAACTGATGGAAAATAAACTAAGTGGTGAGTTGTATAACGAATTTTCAATCTATTTTTTCCATTAAATAGCGTAAATCGTTAGAAAAAGGGTTGAAATTATCCCTAAGTTAAAAATTTTTCACGTATCGATAAAAGCATACAAAAACGCTAAATACCTGAATTCTAGATAATAACCTATTTTTCGCTGTTGTTTTTCTCAATATTTAATGTCTAGCAGCGAGCAAACCACTAAATATCCCCTAAAAAGCGGGGATGAAAATGCAGATTTTAGTCACTAAAATTACGTGGTCAAAAGCTCATCTTTGAAATTCAAAGGGGTACTTGCAACAACCCCTCTGAAAATCATCTAATTTCAATTCAAATAAATTCAAAAATTATGAGAGAAACTTTACCTAAGGGTTTTGCAAGGGGATTGCTATTCATGAAAATGAAAATCTCTTGCTCATTATTCTGTGTATTCATAGCGAGTCAGGTTGTCGCAAGCGGACATGCAGAAAGTAACCCGTCAACCGACGAGAGCGTCACAGTCACCAGCAAGAAAATCACACTTGAATTGATTCAGGGAAGAGTTACGGATTCAAATGGAGATGCAATGCCAGGTGTAGAAGTAATTATAGAAGGAACTTCCAGAGGAACTGTAACAGATGCTGATGGTAACTACAAAATTAATGCCGAAAAAGGAGATGTTTTAATATTCTCTTTTATCGGTATGAAAACCGAAACGATAGTTATCGGAAACAACACGACCATCAATATTGCCTTGCAGGATGATCTAACAGTGCTCAGCGAAATAATTGTTGTTGCTTATGGAACCGCCAAAAAAGGTGCATTTACCGGCTCGGCAACCCAGATTAACGCCGAAGCATTGGAGGGTAGGGCTTTAACAAATATTAGTGCTGCCATCGAAGGTTCAGCTGGAATTCAATTTTCCCCGGGCAGTGGGCAGCCAGGCGCTTCATCACCCATAAGAGTGAGAGGATTTGGTTCGGTTAATGCATCAAGTGCACCGTTGTATGTGGTTGATGGTGTTATATTTTCCGGAAGCCTTTCAAGTATCAATCCTAATGATGTTGAAAGTATTACAGTTCTAAAGGATGCTGCCTCTACGGCACTTTATGGTAATAAAGCTGCCAATGGGGTTGTGTTAATCACTACTAAGACCGGAACAAGTGGTCAATCGAAGTTTTCATTGAATTTCAGTCAGGGAGTAACCTCAAGGGCAATACCTGAATATGAAAGAGTATCAGCGGAACAATACTACCCTTTGCTTTGGGAAGCATATAGAAATAGCCTGTCCATTTCAGGAAATATACCAGAATCTGACGCAAACCAAATAGCCTCCGGATTATTACCAAGATTCACTTCAGGACCTAATGTTGGTCTTCAAAATTATAATGGTGGAGCCTTTAATGACATCTTTCAAAACTTAGGTACAAATCCCTTTAATGTAGGAAATACCGAAATTGTTTTGCCGAATGGCTCACTAAACCCCAATGCACGACTGTTATATCCCGATGATTTAGATTGGCAAGATGAACTGACGCGAGGTGGATCACGTACAAATCTCGATTTATCTTATCAAGGAGGCACTGAAAAAACAAGCTATTACGCATCTTTAGGATATTTGGATGATACAGGGTGGATCATTAATTCCGATTTCAAGCGTATATCCGGACGTATCAATGTAACTACTCAGCCGAAAGATTGGCTCAAAACAGGATTCAACCTGGCGGGCGCATCTTCCACTTCAAATCAAGCAGCGGATGGCGGTAGTACTTCTTTTGTAAATCCTTTCTTTTCAACAAGAAGAATTGCTCCTATTTATCCAATATATGAACACGATCCTGTAACGGGAGAATTTATTTTGGATAGCAATGGTAACAGGATTTATGACCTCGGTGCAAACAGGGTAGGTAATACCAATGGTAGACATGCCATCCAGGAGACTTTGTTGAACGTAGACAGGGACAAGATATTTTCAGTAACAGCCAGGACTTTTGTTGATCTGTACTTCCTAAACGGCTTTAAGTTCACAGCAAACGCCAGTATAGATAAGCGTTTCTTCAACAATGAAGATTTTGAGAATCCAATTGTTGGAGACGGAGCTCCATCAGGAAGAGCAGGACGGACAGCTACAACCAGGACTTCACTAACCTTTAACCAGTTGTTGAGCTATACAAAAGATTTTGGTGAACATTCTATTGAAGGATTAGTAGGACATGAAAGTTTTGAATATGAGGTAAATTCTCTTTTTGGAAACAGGTTGGAAATAATTGCAGATGGAAATACAGAGCTGATCAATTTTACTACAACTACTAACTTAAGCTCCAATACAGTTATGTATTCCACCGAAGGATACTTGGCAAGGGTCAATTATGACTATGGTGACAAGTATTACTTATCAGCTTCATTCCGTAGAGATGGCTCTTCAAGATTTGACAGAAATGTACGTTGGGGTAACTTCTGGTCAGTTGGTGGAGCCTGGAGAATCGATCAGGAATCTTTCTTTCCACAGACTAACTGGTTAAACACCCTGAAACTTAGAGCTTCTTATGGAGAAGTTGGAAATGATTCAAACCTGAATTCTACTGCACTTAGCTTCTTTGCAAGTCAGGCGCTTTTTGCATTGAACAACAACAATGCAAGCGAACCTGGAATCTTGGTGAGCACACTTGCTGCCCCTACGCTTGAGTGGGAAACCAATAGTCAGCAAGATGTTGCCCTGGAATTTTCATTGATGAATGACAGACTTTCCGGTAGTGTGGAATATTATAACAGAGAAACGGATAACCTGCTGTTTGAAGTACCTCTGCCATTATCATCCGGATTAGATGACAGAAATCAAAACATCGGAACTATGTTCAATAGAGGTGTTGAGGTGAATTTATCTGGAGAAGTTATTAAAAATCCTGACTTCACCTGGAGATTGGATGTAAATGCTTCTACGATCAAAAACCAGTTCACAAAACTTCCACAGGAAGAAATCATCAATGGAACCAAGAAGCTAGTTGTTGGCGGATCAATATATGATTATTGGTTAAGAGATTGGTATGGAGTGGATCCTGCTGATGGGGCCGGACTTTATATATTGGACGACGAAGCAGATCCTAATGATGCCAGTGTTAGAACTGTAAATGGTGTGCTTGTCACAACTAATCAGAATAATGCTAAATATGATTTTGTAGGTACTGCTATTCCTGATCTTTTTGGAAGCTTCACTAACACATTCACCTATAAAAACTTTCGTCTGGGATTCCTATTCACTTATCAGATAGGAGGTGAGACCTATGATACAAACTATGCCGGATTACTTCAGGCAGGTTCCTATGGAACAGCTTATAGTACTGATATTTTGAGACGTTGGCAGAATCCTGGTGATATCACTGATATCCCGAGACTTGATGCCGCACAAAACACGGCATTTGGTTCTGCCTCAGATAGATGGTTGATCAGCTCAAGCTATATTGCATTGAGACAAATCAATTTTTCATATGATATTCCAGGCAGCTACCTGAATGGAATTGGATTAAGTAGTGCGCGAATTTATGCTAATGCTGAAAACCTATTCTTATCTACCAATAGAAAAGGATTGGATGTCAACCAAAACTTTAATGGAACCACGCAAAACAGGTTTACACCTTCCAGAATAATAACTGTGGGCGCGAACATAACATTCTAAAAGTGAAAAAGATGAAAAAAAATATAATAAGCTATCTGTTATTGATTTCCATGATCATTTCCTTCAGTTCTTGCGAGGATGATTTCCTGGATCAAACACCGACAACTTCTGTATCAGCCGAGTCTGCTACAGCCACAACTGGTAATTTGTTTCTTGTTATAAATGGTATACACAGACTTTTGTATACACGTCAAGGCTCCAATGGACGTGGTGGCCTTTCAGCCATGATGATCCAAAACGATGCACTTGGGGACGACTTGGTTATGAATGCACGTGCCAATGGATGGTGGATTACCATGGCTAGCTGGAATGGCCATATTAATCCCAATTCTTTCACAAACAACAGACACCCTTGGAGAGTTTTATATAAGGTTATTAACAATGCCAATATAGTTATTGCCGGAGCGGAAAATGCCGTGGGTCCGGATGATGAAAGGAATGCTGCTTTGGGGCAAGCCTATTATTACAGGGCGTTTGCACATTTTCGAATGGTCCAATTATATGCGCAACGATACGACGCTGCTGGCTCCAATTCTCAAATGGGAATACCAATCGTTACAGAAAGCTCGACAGAAGGAAGACCGCGTGCAACTGTTGAAGAGGTATACACACAAATTAACAGCGACCTTGACCAGGCCATAACACTTTTGGATGGATATGGGAGACCCAATACTTCACATATCAATCAAAATGTGGCTAAGGGTTTAAAGGCCAGAGTTTCTTTAGTACAGGGTAACTACTCCGTAGCTTCCCAAATGGCTATCGAAGCGCGCGATGGCTTTCCGTTAATGGATAGTGTAACATACTCATCAGGATTCAATGATTATACCATTGCGGAGTGGATGTGGGGTGGTCACTACAATGAGGAACAAGGATCTACATTCACCAATTTCATGGCATGGATGTCCAGAAATTTCAGTTCATCCAATATCAGGGGTAATCCAAAATCTATCAATAGTACATTGTACGCTTTAATACCAACTTCTGATGTTCGCTCTGCCATTTTTGATCCTACGGGAGACCATCCAAATTTACCTGCAGGAATTGAGATTAGCAGCAGACACAGACGTTTTCCTTATACCAATCAGAAGTTCCTGGCATTTGGTACCGGAGATAGCAGAGGAGATGTTCCCTATATGCGGGCATCCGAAATGTACCTGATCGAGGCCGAGGCAAAAGCGAGATTGGGAGATGATGCCGGAGCAGCCCAGGCATTGCTACCTTTGGCAGTTGCCAGAGATGCTGCTTATACATTGTCTGCCAATACAGGTCAGGCACTTATCGATGAGATCCTGTTGCAAAGACGTTGGGAACTATGGGGAGAAGGTTTTAGGTTTAATGACCTGAAGCGCTTGAATATCCCATTGAATAGGAATGGAGCAAATCATAATCAGGCACTTATCAATGTCATGGATATTCCGGCTGGTGATATTAGATGGCAGTGGCAAATACCTCAGGATGAGGTGGACGCCAATCCGGAGATCAAACAAAATCCGTCATAAGTCTAGCTTAGCTACTAGTTTATAGAAAACTATATCAAAGCAATACAAGAGCCCCTGGGTATTAGAATCCAGGGGTTTTGTTTTGGAGGATCACTGTTGTCTACTCAAAAATTTTATTTTAAATGAAATACTGGAGCATCATTGAATCCGAAAGTGTATCAAACAATCCCATTTTTATAAGCATTGCAAAGAACAATCATTTGTTTAAATTGAATAAAAAATCCAATTGAGTCAGTGAATTTTTTTTCAGCTTGACAAAGAAAACGAAAGCCTTTAGATTTACGAATTTGTTGAAATTCTGTGCAAACTTAAATTGTGCAGAATATTTGACCTGTTGAAGAAAACCAATGAGGAATTAAAACCTTAAAAGATAGGATTATGATAATCAGAGCCACTTTCGTCTTATTTTTTTCTTGCTTATTTTTTTCTTGCGATAAGGGTGAGGGCCCAAGGCTTGACGGAAAAAAAGAGGATTTTAAGATTTACAGGCTCTCTAAGGAGAGAATGCCTTATTATAAAAGGATTAAGCCATCATTAAGCTTTTCTCCGACCGATGAACAAGGTGTTGTTATGAAGCCCTACAACAACACTTTTTATTATGATCCGGTCCAGCTTTCCAGGAGGACATTGGAATTATTGAATGGATATGATTATACAAATGATAAAGCTTACTTAGACAAAGCCCAACTATTTGCTTCAAAGCTTGCAGAAGAGGCTGTAAGGTATAAAAACTCACTTTTCTTTCCCTATAATTTCGATTTTTTACTTCATGGAGACTATCGAAAAACGCAAAAAGCTCCTTGGTATTCCGGAACAGCCCAAGGCCAGGCACTCTCCACCTTTACCAGACTCTATAATCTTACAAGAAAGGAAAAATATTTGCATCTGGCTGATTCAACGTTTAATAGCTTTTTCGTTTCAAAATCAACAAAACATCCATGGGTTGTTGATATAGATAACCAAGGTTATGTATGGATAGAAGAATATCCTAGAAAGGAAATGAATCAAACGTTGAGCGGTCCAATTTTTGCAATTTACGGCCTTTACGATTATTATCTATTGAAAATGGATAAAAGCAGTGAAAATCTATTGTTGCAAGCGATCACAACCATCAAAGAAAATGTGCATCTCTACAGGAGCAAGGACAAGTGCAGTGTTTATTGTCTAAAGCATTCAGTGAGGAATGTTAAGTATCATAACATCCACATCGAACAGTTGGAAAAGTTGTTTGATATTACCCATGATGATTATTTTATGACAATGTCTATAGCTTTTAGAACTGACAAATGTAAATAGGTACTTGAATAATTTTGAGATATTTCATATACCCTTAAGAATATGATGCCAGTCTAATTCATAGAGGTCTAAACGGTTGGATGGAAAACGGTTGCGTTTATACTCGCCTCGTAAAACTAGATGGATCTATATTTCTCACTAATCGTTAGAAAAGCCTGATACTTACTAATGCTCGGTCGACTTAAAGAGAAATTACTCAGTGTCTCTAATTTCTACGGAGAAATCCACTTTCACATTTAGAGAAGAAGCGACTGAACAATATTTGTCCAACACTAAACCAGTAATTTTCATAAGTTCCTCTGGTTTAGTATCCGGTGAAGTAAGGATGTATTTTGAATGTATCCTGGTAAAGCTTCTGGGGTGATCTTCATTTCTGTCGCCATCTGTTTCAACCACGAAATCTTTCACAATCTTTCTTTTTTTCTTGAGTGTCAGAACAATGTCCACCGCAGCACAGGCGGAAACAGCAGACAATAGAAGTTCGGTGGGGGAGTGCCCTTTTTTCTCATCCGGTCCACGCATATCGATATTGACCAAATCTCCATTTTCGTTTTGACCCTCATAAACAAAATCAGATACGTAGCGAGTAATGTTCTTCATAAAGCAGAAAGATGTTTAAAATTAATAAAAGTGTAATATAATATTGATTAAGCGAAGCATTCAGGTCCTGGTTCTCTATGCGTTGTTTTTCCCATGTTACAAATTAGAGATAAGGGATGTTAATTTTGAATTTTTAGTTTTGAATTAAAAAACGGCATATCATATCTGGTCCGCTGTTGTGAATTTCAATTTAAACCCTTCAGTAACTTAACGCAGTTTATCCTAACCGCTTGAGGTCAGTTGTATGATAGAACTCAACTAAGCCATTAATGTCCTTCAAAGCTAAAAAAAATCTTATATCTAACATAAAGGCTGTTCGACTGTTCCCGTTAAAGCTTGAAAAGTTCTGATCAATGATCACATATTTCTCCTGTATTGGCCGCCAACCTCAAACAATGATCTGGTAATCTGCCCTAGGGAACAGTATTTGGAGACCTCCATCAACGTTTCGAAAATATTGTTATTTTGAATGGCTGTTCGTTGTAGTTTCTTCAGCATGTTACCGGCAACAGATTTATTCCTTTGATGAAGATCTTGAAGCATACTGATCTGGTATTGCTTTTCTTCGGTAGTTGCCCGGATGACTTCACTAGGGATCACTGTCGGAGAGCCTTTCGACGATAGGAACGTATTCACGCCGATAATAGGGTATTCTCCTGTATGTTTCAAAGTTTCATAATAAAGACTTTCCTCTTGTATCTTGCTGCGCTGGTACATGGTTTCCATGGCTCCGAGTACACCTCCTCTTTCCGTGATCCTATCAAATTCGGTGAGCACAGCTTCTTCTACAAGATCGGTGAGTTCTTCGATGATAAACGCCCCCTGCAAGGGATTTTCGTTTTTTGCCAGACCCAATTCACGATTGATGATCAATTGGATGGCCATGGCCCTTCTTACAGATTCCTCTGTCGGTGTAGTAATGGCTTCATCATAAGCATTGGTATGCAGGGAGTTACAATTGTCATAAATGGCATAAAGCGCCTGCAATGTGGTGCGAATATCATTAAAATCAATTTCCTGAGCATGCAGTGACCTGCCGGATGTTTGAATATGATATTTTAGCATTTGCGACCGGGCATTGGCACCATATTTCAATTTCATGGCTTTGGCCCATATCCTGCGGGCAACCCGCCCTATGACGGCATATTCAGGATCAATACCGTTGGAAAAGAAGAAAGATAAATTCGGAGCGAACTTATTGATATCCATTCCTCTTGACACATAATATTCAACAAAGGTAAACCCATTGGCTAATGTAAACGCCAGCTGGGTAATTGGATTGGCTCCGGCCTCTGCAATGTGGTAACCTGATATGGAAACCGAATAAAAGTTCCTGACATTTTGATCAATGAAATACTGTTGCACATCGCCCATAAGACGCAATGAAAACTCTGTGGAGAAAATGCAGGTATTTTGAGCCTGATCTTCTTTGAGGATATCCGCTTGAATCGTGCCCCTTACCTTGGATAGCGTTTGTGCCTTGATTTTTTCATAAACCTCTTTAGGAAGTACCTGATCACCTGTTATACCAAGAAGCATCAATCCCAATCCATCATTCCCCTCAGGAAGATCCCCCTGATAAGCAGGCCTTGTCATTCCCTTTTCCTGAAAGATCTTATCAATCTTGTCCTTGATTTCCCCTTCCAACCCATTCTCCTTGATATATATTTCACATTGCTGATCAATGGCTGCATTCATGAAAAATGCACACAAGGTAGCTGCCGGACCGTTAATTGTCATAGAAACAGAGGTCTTGGGATCAGCCAGGTTAAAACCTGAATATAATTTTTTTGCATCATCAAGGCAACAGATGCTTACTCCCGAATTACCTATTTTTCCATAGATATCCGGTCTGTGATCAGGGTCTTCTCCATACAACGTAACCGAATCAAATGCTGTAGATAACCTGGTGGCGGGTAAACCCTTGGAAACGTAATGGAATCTTCTATTAGTTCTTTCCGGTCCGCCTTCTCCTGCAAACATCCTGGTTGGATCTTCACCTTCCCGTTTAAAAGGGAAAACACCGGAAGTAAATGGAAATTCACCTGGAACATTTTCCTGCAGATTCCATTTGAGAATATCTCCCCATCCCTGGTATTTTGGCAAACTAACCTTGGGAACCATCGATTGTGACAAGGACTTGGTATGTGTATCAACTTTGATCTCTTTATCTCTTACCTTATAGATAAAAACATCATCTCGATAGCGTTTGACTTTAAGGGACCACTCATCCAGTATCTTCTTGTTACGAGGATCAAGATCTAATGCTAACTTTTCATAAGCCTGTTCAAGCTTTTTAACTAAAGTTTCTTTATCCTCAATGTTATCTTCACTAATGGTTTCGATGGACTTTTGAAGGCCATATAACTTCTGAGCTATCTCTGCTTGTTCATCAACCCAATGGTCATAATTTCTGTTGGTTTCGGAAATTTCGGAAAGGTATCTGGTTTTGTTAGGAGGAATAATATAGATCTTTTCAGACATTTCATTAGTGATCTCGAAATCAGATTCAAGGTCAGCTCCGGTTTTCTCAACCAATTTATCCATGATGGACCGGTACAAACGATTCATGCCCGGATCATTGAATTGAGAAGCAATAGTTCCGAAAACCGGAATGTCTTCATCTTCTACTTCCCAAAGGTTATGATTCCTTTTATATTGTTTCTTAACATCTCTAAGTGCATCCTGCGCCCCCCTTTTATCAAACTTGTTCAATGCAATGATATCCGCAAAGTCGAGCATATCGATCTTTTCCAATTGGGTCGCTGCACCATATTCCGGGGTCATTACATATAGTGATACATCGGAATGTTCAATGATCTCCGTATCCGATTGCCCGATTCCGGAGGTCTCCAGGATAATCAGATCATAATGGGCAACTTTGACCACATTGATCGCTTCCTGGACATATTTCGATAAGGCGAGGTTTGATTGCCGGGTGGCGAGAGAACGCATGTATACCCGTTTATTATGAATGGAATTCATCCGGATTCGATCCCCCAACAGCGCGCCACCGGTTTTTCTTTTGGAAGGATCAACGGAAATGATGGCAATTGTTTTATCCTTGAAATCAATCAGAAAACGCCTGACCAATTCATCGACAAGTGATGATTTTCCGGCACCACCCGTTCCGGTGATACCAAGGATCGGTGTTTGCACCTTATCGATCTTCTTTTTGATCCCATTCAGAATATCCGATGTCTCTTCCGGAAAGTTTTCTGCTGCTGAAATGATGCGTGCTATAGCGTTTGGATCTTTTCTTTCAATTTCTGTAATCTCACCGTTCAGATCTTTCCCCAGGGCAAAATCACATTGTTTCACCATATCATTGATCATTCCCTGTAATCCCATGGACCGCCCGTCATCGGGAGAGTAAATTCTTGCGATACCATACGTATGAAGTTCTTCTATTTCTTCAGGAAGTATTGTGCCGCCTCCTCCGCCAAAGATTTTTACTTGTGGAGCTCCTTTTTCTTTCAGCAGATCAAACATATACTTCAGATACTCCATATGCCCACCCTGATAGGAGGTAATAGCAATAGCCTGAGCATCTTCCTGGATAGCACAATCCACAATTTCCTGAACAGAGCGATTATGTCCCAAGTGGATGACCTCCACACCCGTGGCCTGAATGATCCTCCTCATGATGTTGATGGCTGCATCATGGCCATCGAACAAAGAGGCTGCTGTAACAATTCTAATATGATTTTTGGGTTTATAAATTTCTGTTGTTGGAGACATACAGTTACTTAGTTGGAAATCATGAACAAAATTATTCAATATTTTTTCGAAAGTAGCGAAAATAGACCAGAATTAACAAGCTAACGTTTGTTAGTGTGATTATTTGTCGCTTTGGCTACGATCATGTTATTATTGATCAACTGTTTAAGTCTGCTTAAAGCTTTTTTGTTGTAATCGAGTTGGATACTATTGATGATGCTCTCTTTCTCCCTGGTGGTTAGGTGCCAGCTGAGTGCGGCCCGCTCATTTGCACGTTCTTCTTTGATATGAACTTGATAATTTTTGGTATTGGCTTGTGCTGTTACTACGGAACGGGGAATATATTCGAAAACTACCTTTTCGACTTTACCATTATACCAGGAATCAATGTATTCAATCAAATTGTCATTTTTGATATCCTGTATATTGTCCCAATTGGTATAGATGCTCTTAATAGGATTGAAGAATTTTTGTACCAGGGAAGTTCCCAAATTCTTTTCAATAGGCCTGTTTTTTTCTGAGTCCCTAATGAGCATGAAAATAACGCCAGAAGTATTCTTACTGATCCAGTCTTTGAAAACGTAGAGAAAACGAGTGGCATCGGAAATACCGAAGTTATCCGAGATCCCTGCATCCATAAGCTCCATTGTTGGCTTACTGGGTAGGGCGATATTAGGCGTTACATATGGGAAAGTGGCGCTCATCCGCAAGGCACTTGAAAACCTGAGATCTGCTGCACCTTGTTCATCAAAAAAACGCATAAAATCGATCCCCTTGATTTTGGTGCTAAAGGAATGATTGATCTGCGCATCTGACATATTCATATAAGATACATTCTGGGGAGAAATGAAAAGTTTGCGTCCATCGTTTATGATGGTTGGTGAAAGCAATACCATGGGGATTGCACTTGCTTGCTCTGGCGCTTTGTAAGCTGATAGTGGTTTGTCGAGTACGAAATCGGTGTTTTTATTGAGCTGTTGCTCGAATGCATAACCACGATCTTTTAAGTATCGCTGTCCATTGTATTTGAAATACTGTGGCAATGGGACAAACAAGTCGTTTACCAAAAGCGTGAAAATAATAGGGTTGAGTTTGTCAGTAGCTATTTTCTCCAGGTACTTTTTGTTGTATGGATTGGTCGGATCGCCTTTCTGTTTTTTGAGGATCAATTCTCTGAAATAACTCTCTCCAATGAGTCCTCCGGAGGCACCCGTCATAAGCATGGCATGTTTCATCAGCGCTCCATTGGTTACACTGTCAGCATTTTGCAAAACATTGAGTGTCCAGAGAGCAGACCTCAAGCCGCCTCCGCTAGAGCAAATGAAGATCATTTTGGGTTTGTTTTCTGTTGAGAATTTCTTTCGCCAGTTCTCCAAAATTTCCAATGTAGCCCTCTTATCATTGTTATAGTTAGTTGAACTGTTATGGTTGACAAGGGATTTCATAGAATAATCAACTTTCTCAGCACTATAATCCAGGCCGAATGCCTCGTTGGGTCTTTTGAGAAGTTCCCCTTTTATGATAAAATTGAACAGAATCAACACTGCGAGAATTGTTGTGAGTGTCCAGCCCCGTACCCAGAAGGTCAATGCTCCGGCAATCATAATGAGGATTGTAAGCAACAAAATAACACTTGCTGCTGCTGGTATCTGGAAGAATGCATATTCCCGAAACAGGCCGATTCCAAGGATCACGAATATGATAAATACTTCAATGACAACGGAATTAAGATGGTTTTGGTCAAAGACTTTCAGAACCGCCTCTTTGTCGAATTGATGAACCTTTTTACTTACATTTCTGATTCTGAATTTAAACCTGAGGGACAGATTAATATAGTTATCAACCCTGATGACATTTTTCCTTTCTGTCTGATATTTCTTCATTAGTTGAATACGGGTTGCTTTTACCCGTTTCAATTTTTTTTCAACGTTAGAAGCTAATATTTTGAAAATATCTTTGTTGGTCGTCCAGAAATAAGTGAACAGAAAGATGATCATACAGGAAAAACCGGTGATGAAACCTGATAGCTCCACAAATATTTTTACAGTGCTGCCGTACTCGTTATCTATTTGGAACCTGACAATAGATATGATATAAGTAATCATGAAAGCCAGGGGAATAATGCTGTTGTTGATACAGAATTTTGTGAATGGCCTGGTAAGGGCTCCCAGGAAACGAAATTTGTCCCCATCGATGATATAGCTGGTAATGTGAAAAGCCATGACAAAACCCCCCACTGTAATACCAACAATAAAAAAACTCCAGAAACCGGTTTTGTTCATATATTCCGGATCCAGGAAGAGGTAGGGAATGCCCAGAATTCTACCAAAATTGCCTGTAACTACGGCAAATAGAATTATCCAGCACAACAAAAGCGCATGATTCTTTTTAATATGATTAATAAGAAGTTGAACCGGAAATGAATAAAAGAGCTTTTCGAACATGCCTCTACCTTAGAATAAAAAGTGTTTTACCCATTAACATCCATTTTAACATACAGAGTTCTGTTAACTACATAGTTTTTTAATGGTTTCCTATCATTCAATTTACATCAATTCCTTCAACAAAACCCAAGGATTTCAAGTTAAAAGTGATCCATGTATGAAACGGGTTAGTTTGAGGGTTTCAAGTGGCAGGTTGCAAGTTCCAGGTTGCAAAAAAAAATGGGTCACCTTGGTATTTCGTAATTCTACATTCACAAAACAATTCACCATTCAAAATTTAAAACTCAAAATTTAAAAAGCCTATCTGGCTTTTTTAGTACCTTCATAAAGTTCATATTCCAGCAGCCGGCAATCGATTTTTCCATTGTAAAATTCCATTCTCCTCCTGGTTCTTAACCCAACTTTTTTCGCCAGGTTCATATTGCCTGTAAAAACGTAACCCATTTTTCCCTGACAGCGCTGTTTAAAGAAGTCCCCGATATCGGTGTAGATCTGTTCCAGCGCTTTCTCTTCTCCCATTCTGGCACCATATTCAGGATTTAATATAATCACACCGTTACCTGATGGTACAGTGGTTTCTTTGAAGTCGCATTGCTGGAACTCTATAAGATGATCAACTCCGGCGGTTTGAGCATTCCTCTTAGCTACCCGGATGGCTTCTCCATTAATGTCACTGGCGATAATCCTTCCTGGCAAGTTTCTTTTAGCATTTTGATTAGCTTCTTTCCGTATTTGATTCCAATCAGATCGGTTATAACCTTTAATATGCATAAAGCCGAAGTTATCCCTGTACTGGCCCGGTACGCGATTCAGGGCTAACAATGCAGCTTCAATAGCCAGTGTCCCGCTACCGCACATAGGGTTAATGAAATGTGAGAATTTGTCCCATTGCGAGGACAAAATGATTGAAGCAGCTAATGATTCCATCAAAGGAGCTTTGTAAGGCACCTTGCGATAGCCATGTTTGGAGATAGTCTGGCCCGATGTATCAAAATAAAGTTGGCAGGCATTGTTTTTCCAATGCATAAAAATCACTGTTTTATGACGATCCGGTCCCGAATCAGGACGCATGTCATGGACTTTTTGCATACGGTCCACAATAGCATCCTTTGCTTTCAGATTGGCAAACTGTGTATCCTTAATATAATCATTATGCACCCAGGAGTTAATGCTAAAATATCCGTTTGGCTCAAGAAAATCTTCCCATGGGATCTGATGTATTTGATCATACAATTCTTGTGGTTTGACAGCTTCAAATGCTTTAATTAAGTAAAGAACCCTGTTGGCTGTTCTTAAATGCATATTCAGCCTCATACAGTCTTTCATAGTACCCTGTGTTATCACCCCAAGGTTTCCTGAACTTTCCCCTTTATAACCTAGTGCAGCCATTTCTTCCAGTACAATGTGGTTGGTTCTTTTGGCACAGGTAACTACTATTTTGTTTTTATCATCCATAGAAATTGGGCATTAAGCAGCAAAATTGTCAATTCCTACTAAATAATTAATGTTTCGGAACAAAATGTTTTAGGGTGATTAAAACGATACAACGAAAATGTGATTAACATTACCAAATTCCATTAGAAATCCCTTCAATTATTAATTACTCATTACACATTATTAATTGCTATATCCTATATTCGCAAACCAATAATTAATTAGCTGATAACTATGAAAGAATGGTTCGTATGTAAAATCAAATACCAGAAGCAGGACGAGAAAGGAAGCGTTAAAAATGTCAATGAACCATACCTTGTGGATGCCATGTCCTATACAGAGGCCGAAGCACGCATTTATGAGGAATTAAGTAAGCTAATTCAAGGTGAATTTATTGTGTCTAACATCAGCAAGAGTAACATCAGTGATGTCTTTTTCTACGATGACGCCGATATATGGCACAAGTGCAAAATAACCTATTCGGTGGCGGATGATGAGAGCGGAAAAGAGAAGAAGATCACCAATTATATGTTGGTGTCAGCTGCCAATGTACAAGAGGCCTATGATCGTATTCATCAGAGCTTAAATAATATGCTGGTGACATTCAGAGTGCCAAGTATTATTGAAAGTCCCATCGTTGAAATATTCCCCTATGTATCCGAAGCAGATCGAGAACCGGAAATACCAGAGAACTTAAAATCAATGGACGAAATGGAAGATCAGGAGTGATCTTTCAATGAATCTCATTGTTGGTAGACGCTTAAAATAATGCAAGTTATTGATTTTCAGGTAATATCGCTTTTTAAAACACATTTTCCTTAAATAATGAGAAAATAATAGGTTTTTTGGCTTGAATAAAAATTATGGATTAAGTAGATTTAAGTAGTATTTATTATAAAAGTTCAACTGCTATGTCTTAAACCAATTGTTTAATCCACTAACTCAAGCTAGCTATGGCATACTATGATATCGTAAAAAGAATTGATCGAATTGATTGTTTGATCAGGATGAAAGCCACCGGATCACCGGATGAACTGGCACACAAACTGAACGTTTCCAAGCGACAAGTCTATCGCTACATCGACATGCTCAAGGACCAGGGGAAGGAAATTTACTACGAGCCCTATTCCAGAAGCTACTGCTACAAAATCTGATTTTTTTTTCAGAAATAATCACCAGTGACAAGTTATGTCACTGGGTGGAAATATATTGCATACTGTAACCGGTTATAGGTACAATCTATCAGCTATTGAATTTTAAAATTAAAAACCAATCAATATGAAAAAGCTATTCCTAATCCTCACATTCTTAATATTTTTTACTATATCACTTAAGGCACAACAATGGGATGTATCTGGAGATTACAAAATTCAAGGAAACGTCGGAATTGGAACTTCGACACCAGCCACTAAACTTCATGTTAACGGACAAGCCGTTTGGATTACAGGCGGAAATGGAAATGGGCTGGGCAGCAGTGCAGGCGCTGGTTTAAGGTTATATTATAATGCCGCGTTGAACAGAGGTCAGATATTTGCCTATGATTATTCAGGCGGAGGTTGGAAAAATGTGATTATCAATCCAAACTCTTCTGGAGGAAACCTGGGTGTAGGAACAGGTGACCCACAGCAAAAACTCTCTATCTTGTCTGATGGAGCCGGCTCATTGTCTATCGCCAGAAATAATACCACAAATGGAAATAAGTTTGGTTTTTACATTTCTTCATCTGTTAATGGTAATGACATCCTAAACCATCGCTCACTAACCTTGAGAGCTTTGGACAACGCGGCAGACATTGGTTTTTTAACGGATCCGGTAAAAACATCTCCTCAATTGGTTATTAAATCTGATGGCAAAGTGGGTATTGGCAATTCTAACCCTACTGGTAATCTGGATGTAAAAGGAGGTTTTATCCGATCACATAATAATTCAAATAATGGTGGGGCAATAGTTCAGTCATTATTAGATCCGGAGGCTTCATATGCCAGAGCCGTATTTTCTCATAATGCGTATTGGAATTTTACCAACAATAAATGGGATCTGAGTGCGATTGGAGCAAATGATGCTCAGGCGATTTTAATGCCTAATCAGGGCGGCTTTCGATTTATTATACACAATACGACAGGAAATACACTCAGAGAATTGACCCATACTCAATTTATAGCTGGAACAAAAATGAGAATCAAAAACAACGGCTATGTTGGTATTGGAGTGGAAAACCCGGAATATAAGTTTCAGGTGGAAAACCAGGACGGAGAGTCCAATGTGCTGGCTGAATTTAATAAGGTGGGGGCAGGCGCACAAAGCCCGGTCATTCAGATTGCCTCAAATGGTTCAACTGGGTTGAAAATCGGACATGAAAACTATTTTAACACAGTGTATTTTGACCATAGTTTTGCCACAGCCGATAAAATAGATTTCAAACTCAGAGGTGATACAAAACTTACTATCCTTAACAATGGCAGCGTCGGCATAGGCACCACCAACACCAGCGGCTACAAACTCTCGGTCAATGGTAAGATCCGCGCAGAAGAAGTAAAAGTCTACACAGGCTGGGCCGATTTTGTTTTTGAAGATGACTATGATCTCAAATCCCTGGAAGAAGTGGAAAAATACATAAAAGAAAACAAACACCTGCCAGACATCCCATCAGCTAAGGAAGTAGAAGAAAATGGAGTGAATGTAGGGGAAATGGAATCTAAACTTCTTCAAAAAATTGAGGAGCTGACACTTTATGTAATAGAATTAGATAAAGAAAACCAGCGACAAAATGAGGAGTTGATGAAGTTGAAAAGTGAAAATGAATCTCTGAGAAAGGGGAAGAAGTGATGGCATAAACCTCTTATTCAAGTATCAAATACTTAATTTCTTGAATTGTTTTAAAAAATATCCAATGATAAGTCGTGTTACTCTGTGAAAATATATTTCCGCACCTAACCGATTTCGTACACGATCTTTTAACAGTTGAATTTTGAAAACCTTTAGATCCTTACAGCAATGAAAAAAGCATGTTATCTACTCTTATTCTTAATTTTAGGGTGTACTAATCTCACCTATTCTCAATTTACTCAAGGAACAAACTCAAACCAAAGTTATACTAATGATGATGTTGGAATAGGCACGAACAATCCTACTTACAAACTGGATGTTCGAGGAGACTTAGGCATCGGAGAAACAAATAACGCAGGAAAAATTTTGTTTAGAAGAGGAACAGATGGTCATGCAAGTGGTATCATTGGCTTTAATTCATCGACAGATCAAGAACATTTTATTTTCAAAAATACCTCCGGAGGTGGTTACTTCACCTTTTGGACCAATTCCGGAACAGGAGGAACTCAGGAGAGAATGAGACTTGCAACAAATGGGAAATTGGGTGTTGGAACCAGTAGTCCGCAATATGGAAATATTGAAGTATTTGGAACAGGGTATGACAATGGAATAACAATCTGGAATGGTAGTGCCTCAGGCTCGAAGACTGGTAGAATATGGTTTGATGATGCTAATGACCTATTTCATATCACAAGAGGGAATGATAAACTCAATGGATTGACTATTGTCCGGGATGGAAATGTAGGGGTTGGAACAACTCTTCCCGGTAAGGAATTGGATGTTAATGGAGATATTAGGATTAGAGGGAACAATGCAACACTTAACTTTTATAGAACCAGTAGCCCCACTGATATTGCCAGGATCCATTACGATCAGACAAACCAGGAATTTAATATTTCAGCTGGAGGAAAAACCATAAGGTTCAACAATAAAAGCGGTCAAACAGAAACCATGAGAATTACCAATCTGGGTGATGTTGCGATTGGTACTACCACTACAAGTGGTTACAAACTCTCTGTTAACGGAAAAATCCGGGCAGAAGAAGTAAAAGTCTACACAGGCTGGGCTGATTTTGTTTTTGAAGATGATTATGATCTCAAATCCCTGGAAGAAGTGGAAAAATACATAAAAGAAAACAAACACCTGCCAGACATCCCATCAGCTAAGGAAGTGGAAGAAAATGGTGTGAATGTAGGAGAAATGGAGTCCAAGCTTTTGCAAAAGATCGAGGAGTTGACACTGTATATTATTGAGCAGGAGAAGAGGATTAAGCAACTAGAGCTACAGATCAAGGAGTAATTGATCAAAAGATTTTTTAAGAATTCAACCGTTTCATTATTCAATCAAAACAACAAATGAAAACAAATAGTGGAAAAACAAATGCCTATTTGCCATGCGGAATATGGCTATTGAAAGAAATGAGCAAGTTATTGACTGTTATAAGTCTAATAGTTTCATTTTCAGGTAATGCTGTTGGACAGAATGGTTATACACCACCATCACCCAATGCAGCGGCATTGCTGGAATATGCTAATGTGCCAGTGAATTTATATACCGGTGTTCCGGACATCAATGTACCTCTATATAATTTACCTAGCAGATATCTTTCTGTACCAATTAGCTTAAGTTATCACGCCTCCGGAATAAAAGTGCAGGATGTAGCAAGCTCTTATGGGTTGGGGTGGAACTTAAATGCTGGAGGAGCTATTACAAGAATTGTTCGGGGTAAACCAGATGATGAACAGACAGGGCCATCACCAATAGATTCTAATTTAGGCAATAACTTTTTTCTTACCTTGGCAGGTGTGGCTGATAATCACCCAAGTGCACCTGTCGATGGTGAACCCGATATGTATTATTTCAATTTCATGGGAAGAACGGGACGATTTGTGATTAACTCTTCAGGAGATGTTGCGATAATACCTCATCAAAATATTGATATAAAACCAGCAATAGGCACAAAGGGAATTGGTTATTGGCTTATCACGGATGAAAATGGTAATAAATATTATTTTGGGCAAACAAGCAGTTCTAAAGAATCTACCGTAAGAAACACTATGGATCATCTGGGTAATTATCCAAGCCATACTGAACAGTCATTTGTATCAACTTGGTATATTGATAAAGTAGAACCTGCTAACAATAATGATGAAATTACTTTTAGCTACAGTACCGGTGCACAAGTTGAATATGAATATTTCTCACAAAAGAAAGAATTAACTACTACTACAGGAAACGGTTGTGCCCCTGATGATATTAATGCAAAGATTAAAATACCTGCTCCTAAATATTTAAATACCGTAACTACCACTCAGGGAACAGCACAATTCTTTTTTGAAACCGGGGTAAATGGAAGAAAAGACCTTCCCGGAGGAAAATACCTGGACAGAATTGAGATAAAGGATATTTCTTCAAATGTTGTAAAATCCTATTTTTTTGATTACGATTATTTTGATAGCGATTTGTCCTACTCAACAGATCCATTTCAGACTCCTGGGAGTGATTGGTGTAATACTCAAAATTGCTATAGATTAAGACTGAACCATATCACAGAAAATACTAGAAGTAATGCGGTTAAATTTAGGGAGTTTGAATATGATGGTGTGATGCATTTGCCTCCCAGAAATTCTGTATTTGTTGATCATTGGGGATACTACAATGCCATTTATAATCAAAGAGCAAAATATTCTTCCTGGCAACATTGTGGATATCAGAGTAAAATACCTCAAATTAATGATTCTAATCTGACCATTACAGGAGCAGATAAGAATCCAAGTTATCAGGCAACACAGGCCAATATCCTGAATAAAATAATATACCCCACGGGCGGATACACCAAATTTACTTATGAAGGAAATAGTATAAGCGGCCAATTCACAACTGGGGGCTTGAGAGTAAAGACCATTACGAACCACGATGATATAAGCACTGCAAATGATCAGGTAAGAACCTTCAATTATTTGATAGGACAATCATATAGTCAACCTAAATATCACATTTCCTCACAAGTTTTAACACCGGGTCCAAGCTATGGAATTTTTAGCAATTTATTTGTTCAATACAATGTTGAAAATAAGACAATTGTATATTCTGATTCATATGTTGATCTTTTTGATATTAATGGAAGCAATACTGGCTACAGTAAAGTAGAAGAGGTTTTTTCAGATGGTGGAAAAAACACTTATTACTATACCGGATTGGATTCACATGGCGACATTGAATCTGAAATTTCCTTCTTCGTTAAAGATAGTGACAATATTTTGCATCCAACAAGTGTTTCTGATGAGCCGGTAAGTTTTACTCCTAAAACTTCAGTTTCTTGGGAAAGAGGGCTTTTAGAAAAATTAGAAGTATATAAGAATGGGGGGCACTTGTTACAACGCACTTCATATGATTATAACTTCAATTTGCCTGATAAGAAAGTTGTCAATGGTTATACTGCCATAATTTACCCTGGTTTTTTTCAGGATGCCAAAGAGCTTTATGTTTGGGGTAAATATCAAATTATTTCAAGACCCATTAACCTGAAAAAGGTCACAACAGAAACTTTTGATCAGATAGATCCCTGGGATAGCAATAAGAAAATCACCAATATCCAGGAATATACCTATGATCCAGAGCATCTCCAGTTGACTTCTACAACCAGCTACAATAGCAAAGAGCCCAATGAAAAATATATTACAGAGTTAAAATATGTTACACATGATGATTATTATCCATCATGCCTTTCTGATTTTGAGAATTGTGCAAACCTTTGTAGCGATAACGCTTGTCTCACAGCATGTTTGAATACCTTTAATACTTGCCTGGCAAATATTAGTGATGAAAGTGCAAGATCCATTTTTAAAATGTTAGGAAATCACATGATTTCTCAAGTAGTAGAACGTACCTATTGGTTCTCAAAAAATGGAATTAAGAATTTATTGGGTGCATCAGTGATTAAGTTTAAAGAGGAAGGTTCAGGTTCGGATGTAATGATAGTTCCAGGTTCCATATGGCAATTAAACGATTTTAGGTTGGAGAACGCTTTCACTACTTCGCATATAGATGGTAATAGTGTTTTTCAACAGGAAAGTGATCTAGTCTTGATTAGTACTTTTAATACTTATGATCAGGTATATGGGCAACCATTGCAAAAGACAAACAGGGATGGGATAGTCACTTCTTATGACTGGGATGCACTTAAAAACCTTTTAACCGCCTCGACAGTCAACCCCGGAGCCAACCAGTTAAAAACAACATATGCATATAAGTCTTTAGTTGGGATATCTTCTATGACAGATCCCAATAACTTAACAACTGACTACGTCTATGACAGTCAGAATCGATTGGAGTTGATAAAGGATCACAATGGCAATATTCTACAAAAATTTGAGTACAAATTTCAAGGGGAAAGTGGAGCTACCAACAACTTTGTGAAAACAAGAACACTGCTTGAACCCGTTACAGATGCAGGAAGCATAACCACAAAGGATCAACATATTAATATTCAATATGCTGATGGGCTTGGCAGAACGATCCAACTAGTATTTCAGGGAGCCAGTCCAAATGCAAAGGATATTGTACAGCCTTTTGCCTATAACAACTTAGGTCAGCAGCAAAGAATATATCTGGCGTATGAGGAGAGTACTGGGTCCGGGGATTTCAGAACTTCCGCCATTACTTCACAAGCATCCTTTTATAACAATAATTCTAATAATGTTATTGTAGACCTTAGACCATGGACCGATCAAACTTTTGAGCCGTCATCCCTAAATAGAATTACACAAACTATTGGGCCTGGTGAAGATTGGGATAGTAACCATGCCATTGAAACAACTTTCAAAAGTAACACGGCTAATACCATCAGAAAATGGGAGATCCAAAACAATCAACCCGTGTCGACAGAGTTCTATCCGGCACATACTTTACAAATAGTTGAAGTTGACGATGAGGAGGCGAAATTAACCAGAGAATACCGGGATTCACGAGGGCTGACTATTTTAAGCCAGGTTCAAGAAAGTGCTTCGACTTGGCTGGAGACCTACTATGTTTATGATGGACTTGGAAATATTCGTTTTGTAGTACCACCGGAGGCGGTTCATAATTTATTGGTAGAACCGGAAGGTGGATCTGACAATATAGATTACATCGATACAAATATATCAAAGCCAACCTATGAAAATAAGAATTATGTGTACAGCCCGGGTAGCTCCGTAACACTGACTAACGGATTCGAATATGCTGCTACTTCCGGCAATAGTTTCTACATTAAGCCCGGGACCACACCTGCCTATGCATTGGAGGCTTACATTTATCAGTATGAATACGACGACCAACAGAGGTTGATCAAGCAAAAAGATCCTGGTGCTGATTGGATCTATTTCGTCTATGATAAATGGGACAGGTTGGTACTAAGCCAGGATGGAAAGCAGAGAACTAAATCTCCCAAGGAATGGAACTTTACAAAGTATGATGAATTTAATCGTCCAATAATCTCAGGTATTTACAAAAGCAATCTGGGACATCAGGCCATGATTGATGATGTAGCTGCCAGTACCGCTGCCCGCTTCGAAACCGGTAACTCCAGTGCCGAGGCTTATACATACACAAGTTCCTATCCTACATCGATTACTTCCCCTGATTTGCTTACCATTACCTACTTTGATGACCATAACTTCAAAGATAAGACTGGGTGGGATGCTGAAGGGCATAACTATAATTTTGCCATGGGAGGTGGCTTGGTGGGTACTAACCAAAATAGTGTGAAGGGACTTCAAACTGGCAGTAAAATAAAAATATTAAACAATAGTCAATGGTTAAACAGCATTGTCTATTATGATGATGACTACCTACCTATTCAAGTGATCAATGAAAACCATTTGGGTGGAATAGATAAAATATCTACTCAATATGATTTTTTAGGAAAAATCGAAAAAACCTTTCGGGATCATTCCACTACCATTGATAATATCGATATACTGAAAGAATATAGTTACGATGATGGAGAACGGCCGATCAGTGTAACACAAACCATCGATGGAGGGACACCAATCACGTTGGCCGAATTTCAATACAATGAAATAGGGGAGTTGATGGAGAAAAATATTCATAAGAATAGCGGGGCTACCAGTTTTCTACAGTCTATTGATTATTCCTATAATATAAGAGGTTGGCTGACACACATTAATAATAGTGAGCTGAATCAAACCGATGCCAATGCTTCTTCTGATCTCTTCGGTATGGAGCTAGTTTA
This sequence comes from Splendidivirga corallicola, assembly GCA_030442035.1. GTDB lineage: Bacteria > Bacteroidota > Bacteroidia > Cytophagales > Cyclobacteriaceae > Splendidivirga > Splendidivirga corallicola. Next base: position 238,728 of record JAUJEA010000001.1, on the reverse strand, counting down.
CAATGACCATACCATCGATGTCAATGGAACAAATACAACTAAAAAATACAATGGCAACATTTCTGCAATAAAGTGGAAAACAGATAATTTGAATGATACGCCCACCGAACGTATTTATGGTTATGCTTATGATTATCTTGATCAGCTTGAAGGAGCGAATTATGCCGCGAAATCCGGAAGTGTATGGACGGCAGAAGCTGGCCATTTTGATGTGAATAACATTACTTACGATAAGAATGGTAATGTTAAAACATTGGATCGCTATGCAAAGGTGGGTGGCATTAGAAAAAAAATAGATGGGCTAACCTACACTTATGGCCTGAGTAATCAATTAAAAAGTGTAGAGGATACAGGTTTGACCAATGGATTCGTAAATGGAGTAACACTTCCCACTGAGCACAATTATGATGAAAATGGGAACCAGACCTTTGATTTGAACAAAGGTATTCAGTCCATTGATTATAACCACTTGGACTTGGTGGAAGAAGTTCAATTGGATAATACTAAAACAGTCGAATATCTGTATGACGGAACTGGAACAAAACTTCGCAAAACATTGAAAGACAATGGAACCGTTGTCTCAGTGATAGATTATGCCGGGGGTGTTGTTTATGAGGACAATGCATTTTCATTTATGTTAACTGAAGAAGGTCGAGTGCTTAAAGATGGAAATGATTTTGAATATGAATACTTTCATGTAGATCACCTGGAAAACACACGCCTGGTTTATGGATGGATGAAGGAAACAGACGTGTTTAAGGCTACCATGGAGTCTGAATATTCCTCAGCGGAAGAGCAGGATTTTTTGAATCTAGCAGCTTCAAGAGTAGTCTATGTCCCCAATCATACACCAAAAGATAATACTGTTACCAGTCCTGATAATGCCGCTCGACTCAATGGATACAGCAGTATCAATCAACCCATTGGGCCTGCAAAAAGTTTAGTGGTAAAAGCCGGAGATAAAATAAATGTTGAGGTATTTGCCCGTTATGAACAGTCAACAGGTGGAAATACGACCGTTATTGCCAACCTCGTTGCTGTAGCAACAGGGGCATTTAATCTGGTAAACAGCGGAGAAACCCAACAGGCTTATCAAGCCTTTAACAACAATTTGCCAGGACAGGCTGCTACGATCACTACTGGCAATGTAAACATTCCAAAAGCTTATTTGAATTATCTCCTGTTTGATAACAATTATACCTTAAAGCAATTTGGTTATCAGGCTATCAGTTCTGGAGCACAAAATGCCTGGGAAAAATTAGAAAATCAAATTAATGTAGCGGTGGATGGTTATCTCTACGTGTATGTGGCTAATGAGAGTACCGCAAGCGCCAACTCCAGTGTTTGGTTTGATGATCTGTTGATTGTGCATCAAAAAAATAATTATGCACTTGAAGTAAAAAGTTCAGCAGATTATTATCCATATGGAGCAGTGATTCAGGAGCTAGCCTACCAAAAAGAGGGAAGTCTGAATAATCGCTACGGTTTCCAGGGGTTGTTTGCTGAGTATGATGATCAAACCGGTTGGAATCAGTTTGATTTAAGAATGTATGATGGTTATTTGGGTAGATGGACAGGTGTAGATCCATATAAACAATATCCTTCTCCATATTTAGGAATGGGTAATAGTCCTAATAATGGCGTGGATGAAGATGGAGGACTATTTGGATGGGGACCAATTGCTTCAGGTATTGCAATAGGTGCGACAGTTTCAACGGCGGCAGGTGCAATATTTGATGATGATTTTAGTAGTAATTGGTACAAATGGACGTTAGGAGGTGCTGGACTCGGTGGAGGAGTTGGGTTCATATATGACCAGTTGACTTATGATTTAACAGGTATCGGTAGAGTTTGGAGAAATAATGGGAAACCAGCTCAATTTAGATTCAAAAACTTATTTAAAAATACTGAGCTACCTAAACTCCCTGATGTAGATATATCGAATATACCTACCATACCTAGTGTTCCATTGGGTGGTGACGTAACTCACCCAAGACCTACTCCACAGCAATTGCAAATGATTCCGCCATGGATTAGAACAGCAATTGAAGAATTAGGAGTTTCTGAAATTGAACCACCGAATCCTGGCCATAATCCACGAATTCTTGAGTATCTTCATACAACAGGTAGTTGGTGGAATTCAGATGAAACCCCTTGGTGTTCAGCATTTTGTAACTGGGTTATGGGTCAAAATGGAATTGAGGGCACGAATAGTGCAAGAGCTTTGAGTTGGAGCACATGGGGGCAAACTTTGCAGGAGCCTGCAGTCGGGAGCATTGCTGTTATGTCTAGAGGGAATGGTCAAGGACATGTTGGCTTCGTAGTAGGAAGAAGCGGGAATAACGTTGTACTATTAGGCGGAAATCAACATAATCAAGTCAGACTATCTTCGTTTTCAAGAAGACGAATTGTTGGATATGTGGTTCCACAAAACTATGATATTAGGACTTTGATTTTTAATTTGAGAAATTATAATCTAAATGGGATTACCAACTTTAATAATACAAGGTAAATGAAAAAGATAAGTAATATAGCTATATATCTCTCATTTTTATGCTTTCAATTCAATTCGGAAATTTTAGCTCAGGAAAATCAATTTTCTAGGATTGAAATTGATAGTATCCCCAATGAGCTTAATTATTCGGGAGTTCCTATTGAATCTATAAAATGGTATGATGAAGATGGATTACATTATTTAATAATATCTAAAAGAGAGGTTGGAGATTTTTTTACACCAAGTTGGAAATCTACAATATATGCAAGTATGTATCTAAAAGTTAGGGATAGCTACAAATTGATATGGAGAATCAAGGATTTTTCATTAAATCCATATACAAAAGTTCAATATTTTAATAATAGTATAAAATTGAATGACATAGATGGAGATGGTGCTTTAGAAACAAGCTTCATATATGGAATTGTTCCCGACGGATTAGATCCAATTATTTTAAAGTTAATGCTACATACAAAAGGAGAGAAACTGGCTATTAGAGGTATTTTACCCCAGAATAAGGAAGATGCAGATCGTTATTCTCGAGATGTTGATATTATTTTTAGTGATTTCCCTGAAAAGTTCAAAATATATGCTACGGATAGATGGGATAAATTTGTGGATTCTTACAAACTAGAATATTGGTAAGTTTTCTAATCACCCAATGTTCGGGACTTAACCACCCTCAGAGTCACCCGCAAGGGGACTCTGAGCAATTGGAAGTAAGGTGCAGGCTTGTAGTGCTATGGTATTTCACAAGGCTGTAGTTAGTTAATGAATAAGGAGATTGTAAGATTGAACCATTGGAGGACCTCAGGGTCCTCATGGAGTGACCCTGAGGGAGAACCAGATTTGTGAAAGGGGGAAAAATCAAGAATATTCCTTTAAATGGAGGAGATTTAAATCAGGCAACACATTTTTTGATTAAGTAATTATGCAAAATTCAGAAATATATAGGAGAGGATTTGTAGTTCCTCTGAATGAAGAAGCTGAACAATCGATTTTGGAGAACAATGTTAGGAATAGTACAAAGGTTGATTATTTTGAATTGCCCAACGAAGAAGTATTTGAAAGTTTGTGGGAAAAGGGACTATTTGAATTAATAAATACTCAATTAGGTGCAATAATTGACGACTATGAAGAAGAGAGAATCGAAAGTCAGAAGGTTAATGAATTAAAAAAAATACTTATGGCCTTTGAGAATGATAATGAATTTGATCCTTTGGAAAAAAAAGTTGTTTTAGAATTAAAGAGGCTGTGCGATATAGCTATCAAAATCAATAGTTCAGTGTTCTTTATCCTATAAGTCATCTAACCACCCTCAGAGTCACCCGTAAGGGGACTCTGAGCAATTGGAAGTAAGGTGCAGGCTTGCAGTGCTATGGTATTTCACAAAGCTGTAGTTAGTGAATGAATAAGGAGATTGTAAGATTGAACCATTGGAGGACCTCAGGGTCCTCATAGAGTGACCCTGAGGGAGAACCAGTACTACTTAAAAATGGAAGTAGGACTATTCTGAGAGTTTCGTTTACGTCAGAAGAAAGGTTCTCTTATTTTAGGAAACAAATTTTCAAATAATGAAAAAAAATTGGTTATTCTTAATATGTCTCTTATTAATCTCCATTACGATTTACTTCATTTCTCACGTAAATCTTAGGGATGATGATACACATTTAATAAAAAAAAATTTTGTAAAAATTAATTTTGAAAAATTGGAATTGGTATTGGTTGAAGATAATGAAGACCAAAAGTATTATGAATTCATTGGAGGCAAACAAGATACTGTTCAATTTTTGAGTATTTTTTACAATAAGAGCAAAAATGAATACAAGATTAGTAGGTGTCTTAAGAAATATGAAGAAGGTAATTTTGTTCACGAAACCTTAATGAATTCGAAGGATACACTTTATTCGTTGAGGTTTTCAAAAAACGATTCCACTATGAAAGAATTTTTAGTTGGTAAATATTACTTCAATTACATTAAAGGAAATTATTCTTATGAGCAAATGTTATTTTTTGAAGAAAATAGAGATTCGTTATTGAAAGTTCGTGGGAATCATTTACCCACTTTGTTGAGCATGCAGGACACAGTTAAATACTTGGAAATTGATACTAGTGATATGGCCGTTGAAGAAGTGATAAAGTAACTTTCCTACTGTTCAAGACTTATTCGAACTCATGGGCTCGAAGTGTAGAAGTAAGGACATACTATCCGTCTTAGAGCACTTAACCATTCTCAGAGTCACCAGCAAGGGGACTCTGAGCAATTGGAAGTAAGGTGCAGGCTTGCAGTGCTATGGTATTTCACAAGGCTGTAGTTAGTTAATGAATAAGGAGATTGTAAGATTGAACCATTGGAGGGCCTCAGGGTCCTCAAAGAGTGACCCTGAGGGAGAACCAATATTCACAGGAGATCAGGAGATTTTTATTAATGGAACATTTAATAGGAGATATTGATTTTAGCTGTTATGATCATGGTGGGCATTTTTTATTGACAAGAAATGGAGATTGTATTAACCACCCTCAGAGTCACCCGTAAGGGGACTCTGAGCAATTGGAAGTAAGGCACAAGCTTGCAGTGCCATGGTATTTCACAAGGCTGTAGTTAGGAAATGAACAAGGAGATTGTAAGATTGAACCATTGGAGGGCCTCAGGGTCCTCAAAGAGTGACCCTGAGGGAGAACGTTACTCCACCAAATGGTGTAAAATTGGAAAATTTCAATATTATCAATCAATAATTGTATGGACTATTTAGCTAAGATAAATGAAGTTGTAAAAAAATTAGAAGACAATGAAGAGGAGAAATTTGCGGAAAGAATAAATTCCTTAAAGGAAAATGCATTCACATCTACTGAATTACTAATGTCAGTGACCCATGAACTTTTGATAATATGTAAAGAAAAAAAAATTAAAACTTTAATTGGTGATGATGCTATAGACTTACAAAATTATTGTCGTTCTATAGGATTGCATGTTAAGTAAGACTTTGTCTCAACCCAACTGTTCGGGACAACATGTCCCGAACAGTGTTTTTGTTTAAGAACGGTGATTTTGTTTTTGAATTTGCTCAAGAGTGATTTAAACCAGTTCAGAAGAATGGGATTAACAAATGTAGTATATGACAATGATAGACTAAACATACTCAGAGTCACCTAAGAGTTGACAAGGCAAAAATTAATGAAGAGAAAAAACATCCGAATACTAATTTTAATGGTATTAATGCCCGTAATATTTTTTGGTTTAAAGGAAGCCGATATCCTGAAAAATCTCATAAACCTTGATAAATTGAAGAAGAATAAGAGATGTCAACATCAGGAAAAGGCTGCTAGTGAATACTGGGATGGTATTATTCTGGAGAAATATGAAGATAGGAAAAACCACAATATTAGAACTTTGGTGCTTAAAAACACTGAAAATAGACCTATAAAGATTACTGAATTGGCGATCGATAGAAGCGATCTTTATGACAAACTCAAAGTTGGAGATTATATCAAGAAAAAACAGGGGGAATTGATAGTAAGGGTGGTTAGTGATTCAACGGAATCATTAACAAGATTAGATTACGATTGTAAGGAATAGGATTTACGTGCCCTATAGTTCGGGACTTATAGTCTCGAACTATAGGGCTCGAAGTGTAACCACACTCAGAGTCACCCGCAAGGGGACTCTGAGCAATTGGAAAAGAAGAAGGGTCAAAAATTTTTGAAACAATTGCAGACAAATATTCTTGGTGATTCCTAACCTCTGAATGTACAGGACAACATGTCTCGTACAGTGTTAACAAAGTAAAGATGGAGATGAAAATAAGAAATGAGATGATCTAAAAACAAACCAGTGAAAAAACTTCTAAACATACTCATAACACTTACAATACTTTTCAGCCTGGCTATTTCAGTTAATGCCCAGGAGTTCAAAATAGAGCTTTCTGAAAAGCATAAAGCCAAAATTGAAAAAGCTAAGTCAGGAAAGGAGAAGCTGGCGCTTTATAAGAAGTTCTACAAAAAGGATAGCATGCGATGGGTGAAGAGTTGGGACAAAAAGCTGAAGCAGCAGAGTGACAGTCTGTATACTGCCATGCAAGAGAGGATTAGGTTGAAACAGGAGCGGTTGAATGATAGTGTGAGGACTAAGGTTGAAAAAATAGAAGGGCTACCCAATAAATTGCTTCAAAAGAGTGACAATCAGGGGTTGAAGGAGCAAGGTGAAAAGCTTCAAAATGGTATGCAGAAAAATATACCAAATTTGGATATTGCCAATGGAGCTGAAAACTTAAAAGGAAAGACAGGATCATTAGATCAATTGAAAAAAACCGAAGAGCTGGAAAAAGCGGAGACCTATACCAATGAACTTGATGGCCTGGAAAAACTTCCGAAAGAGCAGTTGAATCAGAACAAAGCTTTTCAGGAAATGAAGGAGTACGGCAACAAAGCACAGTCACTGAATGAGGAGGTGGCAGGGTACAAAAAGGAATTGGATCACTTGAAAAAAGGTGATCTGGATAAACTGGAGAAGGGAACTAAGGCACTTGAACAGAAAGTCATGGATCGAGGGGAGTTCAGGGAATTACAACAGCAACAAGCGCTGGCCAAAGAAATGCAGACCACTCCCTTAAAGTATCAAAAGGAAATGGAACAATTGGCTGATCAACAGCGTGCAAAGGACCTGGCCAAACAAAAGGCTAAGGAAAAAGCCATGGAATTACTCACCAAACACGGTGGTGCTGTGAAAGAAGCTCAGAAAAAGTTGGCTAAACTTAAAAAGAAATATTCCTCAGTTCAGAATTCCAATGATTTGAGTACAGCTGTGAAACGAAGCTCCTTAAAGGGAAAACCTTTTAAGGAACGTTTTATCGTGGGCACAAATTTTCAGTTACTAAGTCATAAACCTTTTGCCATTGATTTCTCGCCTGTATTGGGCTATCGTTTTAATAAGAAATTCTCTGCAGGACTGGGAAGCACCTTGCAATGGTCTTTTGGAAAGGACAATGCCAAAGTGATCAACGCACCACGCAATGCTTATGGCTACAAAGGTTTTATTGATTATCAAGTAACCCATAGTTTTTTTGCCTATTCAGAATACACCTATAGCGGAGAGGAATTAGTGGATCCTGTCTCGGAAGATCCCAAAAGGAATTGGAAAGGTGAGCTCAACATCGGTGTGGGCAAATGGATGACCTTCATTCCAAAGATCAAAGCCAACATCTTATTCCTGTATAATTTGCTACCCATGGAAGGAAAGCGTTTCTATGAAAAGCCTATAGAAGTGAGATTTGGTTTTCAGCTGGTTGACCTGGACTTTAAAAAGAAGAAAAAGTAATCATTTCTGGCTTTATTATTTAGATAGTTTTGAAGCTTGTCCATTTGACTGATTTTTACTTAAAAATTCAACCAGCAACCGAAGCTACAATTCCCGTTAAATTGTATATTTGATCAGGATGTGTTGCACCATAAATTGTGATAGGTAAGTCTCAAGATTGATCTTTAGATGGTTTCCCTCTCCTAAGCCTCCCCCAAGGGAGGACATAAATATGTTCTCGCTGAGAGAATTGGATTAAATTTTACCCTATCACATCATTGGACGTTTTATGTCCCCCGCTGGCGGGGGTAGGGGGTGGAAAACATATCCAACACCAACAATTCAAAAATAAATTATGAAAGTATATCTATCAGGAGAAATTCATTCTAATTGGCGAGAGGAAATTATGGAGGGAGCACAATCCCTTGATTTACCTGTGGCGTTTTTAACACCGGTTACAACACATGAGGCCAGTGACAACGTAGGCATCGAAGTGCTGGGAGCTGAAGAAAATAATTTCTGGAAAGACCATAAAGCTGCTAAGATCAATGCCATCAGGATCAAACACGGCATTGAACAGGCCGACTTGGTGATCGTAAAATTTGGAGAAAAATACCGGCAATGGAATGCGGCCTTTGATGCCGGACAAGCGGTGGCACTTAACAAGTCCCTCATCGTGATCCATCCCGAGGAATTCACCCATGCCCTGAAAGAAGTAGATGCCCAAGCTCTGGCCATTGCCTCCACCAATGCTCAAGCACTCGAGATTTTAAAATATGTGACAACACAGGTTTGAGTTGTTTTTCTACGGACCAGCTTAGAAAGCGACTCCGATTGTAGGATGGATTTTTCCCCCTCCTACACCTCCCCCAAGGGAGGACATTATTGTTTTCTCTCAGAGAGAATCAAGTTGAATTTTACCTCATTACATTAATGGCAACATCATGTCCCCCGCTGGCGGGGGTTAGGGGGTGGACAACTACATTAACTTAAACACACCAACACATCAACACCTCAACACAACAAAAACAAACCCTACTCCTTCGTTTGATTCTTCGTGATTGCCGGATGGTCTGCTAAGCGATGATAGTGGTCCAGCAACCTGGATATGTTCTCCACGCTGTTGACTTTGATTTTATGCAGAGAGGCGTAAGCCTTCACATCATCACCGTAATGCCCCATCATGCCGAATAACAATTTTTTGTCGGCGTTTGAATAGTTGCGATACTTTTGATGTGCATAGCTGGTAGATTTGAAATTATAAATACGGTTTAAGCTGTGATCTAAGAGATAAAGACTTTCCCGCTTAAAATATTTTTTGGTTTTATTGGAATCTTTATGACGATTACTGACAAATGCTTTTGGGTTCAATACATCAGTTCTTCTAAGCAAGGAAATACTATTACCCTCATGCAAAACCTCCATGAATAACTTTTTGGCATGTTGATGGTATTCGATAAAAATCGGCATGGAAATATAACTCCTTTGCTCGTCTCTCGCAGAATCGTAATAAGAAAAGGAAGTTACTTTATCAGGATTGAGGGTATAGATCCGGTCGTTTTCCTTGACCTGTAAGAGGCCTTCTGTCAGTCGTCCGTTATATCTTAATTTGACATGATGCCTGGAATCATTGGCCAAAACAACCTGTCCGTCATACCAGGAATCCCTCATTTTTTGTGCTTGTGAAAAACCCGGTCGGACGCTAAGGAAGAATAATAAAAAAAGTAATTGTTTATGAATTACGACTGGTCGTTTCATGTGTTTTCAAAGTGTTTGGCTGTAGTGATTAATCAGGCCTGAACCAAAAAAGTAACCGTAAATTCGATAAGATGTCAAATGAATTGACTCTTTATTGATTATTTGAATAACACAAATTTACAGAAGTAAACAGCTGGTTTAAAATCAAGATAAATCCCTTTTTTAGCCGAATAAATTAAATAGAAGCACTTTTACCTATAACCAACTGGCCTGTGTAATTAGCAAGAAAATAAGGTTATTGACTAAGTATTGTGTCAGATAAGATGCTATGAGTATTAAGGCTATAGTCAGAACCCCTTTGGAATTCCTCGCATCAAAAAAATCCAAATAGGCCCAGACATTGTACAATAAGGTGCCAAGGGTATAGATGATCAATATGGGACCTTTGAAGTCAGGAAAGAATTCAAGGAATGGAACAAAAAATAACAAGCCCATCATTTGCATAACGGTGATGTACATATTGAGTACCAGGTTTTCCGTATAGTTGTATCCTTTCGACTTAAAAAAGAGATATGAAAAAAAGGCAAATATGGGAATGGTGAGTGCGTTGATAAGAGTGGCATATTCTTCCGCAAAATTCAAAAATCCTTTGGGATCCATATCGCTCAATTCACTGAGGCCAGCTATATAGGAATCAGAATAAAATCGATATCTAATGGCCAGGAAAGTAGCAATAGCCCCTGAAAGAATTAAAAACTTAGCTGGTGGATACAAGCTCACCCGGCTTCCCTGGATATAGGCTTTGATGGATTTTCCAGGATTGAGAAGTAGTAGTTTGAAGCTCAGAAAAAATCCGTTTTCAATATCCAATGATGACGCAAAAGACTCCCGAACAAAATATTTGAAAGAAAAGCGCTTGGTTTTTGCGCTTTGCCCGCAATTATTACAATAGTTGCCATTGAAATCGGTATGGCAGTTTCTACAGGTCATAATGTCCTTATTGATTTCATTTGATCTCAATGTCAGCTAACATGGATCAATACCCTAACTCCAATCAATCTGCATATTACCTTATTTTGAAAAAAATAAACGGTTAAACAGCCATCTGATTTGATAAGAGTAATGTTTATTTGTTTTTTATTATTCGAAGCGTTAGTATGAGGTGATAGCCTGCGTTTCGGTTTGAGATAAAGCACCAATTATTTATAGATAGTCTCATTAACTTTTGATCATTGATCCATTTATGAGAATCCTTGAGGTACAAAATGCTTTTAAAAAATTTAGTGGTAACAGTTTGGGTTCTGTTCAAAATGTTTCTTTTGGTATAGAAGAAGGTGAGTTGTTGGCACTCGTAGGCGAGAACGGCAGTGGGAAAACAACATTATTGCGACTGATCGCGGGTTTGGAAGAACTTGATTCAGGTGTCATTTATTTGGATCAGGAGAGAATTACCGGCCCATCCGAAAATTTAGTTCCCGGCCATCCGAAGATCAAGATGGTGCATCAGGCGTTTCAGCTTTCCAAAAACCTCACTGTCATTGATAATATCAAAGAAGTACTTAAGGGCTATACGGCAGAATACAAGAAGATTCGCATAGAAGCATTGTTGTCTTTATGTAAACTGGAACATTTAGCACATCAAAAACCAAAAACACTATCTGGTGGGGAGCAACAGAGACTGGCTTTTGCCAGGGCCATTGCAGACGAGCCATTACTACTTCTATTGGATGAGCCCTTCAGCAATCTGGATGTGATGCAAAAACACATCATAAAACATGAAGTACTGGATATGATCAAGCATAGTGGGACCACAGCCATTTTAGTCACACATGATGCCCAGGAAGCCCTGTCATTGGCGGATGGCATTGCAGTAATAAAGGACGGCCAACTGCTGCAATATGATAAACCGGAAGTAATCTATAGAAATCCAACATCGCCTTATGTAGCTCAATTCTTTGGCCCCACGAATATCATTGAATCAGCACTTCTCAATGGAATTATACCAATAGAAACAGGGAAGGATCATACTAATACTATGATCTGTATCAGAGCCGAAGATATTAGGATAACCTGGAACTCCAGTGACGATAATCTTAAAGGTAAAGTAATTCGCAAGGATTATCTGGGAGCTCACACTGATCTGGAGGTGATGATCAACAATGATCTGAAGTTCATTGTAAGGACAAATGATCAAAACATTCGATTGGGGGATGTTTTATATTTGGAAATGGATAGACAGAAAATCCATTATTTCCAGTAAACTGGGATTTATTGAAATCAAGTTATGAGTTTTTAGTTTTTAGTGTTGAGTTAAATCTTCTAACTAAAAACTCAACACTAAAAACTTATAATTCTTAACTACGTCAAAGGTACTTCCTCAGCCTTTACTTTCTGCAGTGCCTGCTCAATATCCTGGATTAAATCATCAACATCCTCAATGCCCACTGACAACCTTAATAATCCGTCCCGGATACCAATTTTCTTTCGTTCTTCAGCACTTAATTTGGCATGAGAGGTTTCCTTAGGAGAGCAGATGGTTGTTTCAACACCACCTAAGCTTACAGCAGCTTGTATCAAATGAAGGCTATCTAAAAATAGATTAACCTGATCCATAGAAGCATCTTTTATTTCAAAGGATAACATGCCTCCAAAACCTCCGGTCATTTGTCTTTTGGCTATTTCATGATCTTTGTGATGTTCCAAACCGGGATAATAAACTGCTGCAATATCGGAATGATCATGCAGGAAGGTGGCCAGTTTCATGGCATTTTTATTTTGTTGCTTCACACGGACCCCAAGTGTTTTCAAACTACGTTCAATCAAATAGCAATCCATGGCATTAAGGCTTCCACCAAAGCTGAGTGCACTTTTGGTGATTTTTTCCTTCAGTTTCTTAGAAGTAAGCAAAGCTCCGAAACACAGATCACTGTGTCCCCCCAAATACTTGGTGCCACTATGCAAAACAATATCAATGCCTAATTCAATTGGATTTTGATTGATTGGAGAAGCAAATGTGTTATCAATGAGTGTGGTAATGTTTCTCTCTTTCGCCAAGTGTGCTACTGCTTGTATATCCGTTATGCTCAGCAAAGGATTGGAAGGAGTTTCAAGATAGATCACTTTTGTATTTGGCTTAATAGCTGCTTCGAATGATTGAATGTCCTGGCCGTTAACCAAAGTGGACTCAATACCAAACTTATGAAACTCACTATTAATAAAATTATGGGTTCCTCCGTAAAGCTCACTTTGGAATATCGCATGGTCTCCGCTTTTCAAAATTCCAAACAACGCTGTACTAATGGCAGCCATACCTGAGCTGAAAATCAGTCCGTCTTCGGAGGCTTCCAAAGTACTTAATTTTTTTACGATGGCTTGTTGATTAGCAGTGTTGAAATACCTGGGATAAATTACTTCTGATGTTTCTCGATATTTATAAGCTGAAGATGGGAACACCGGAGAGTTGATTCCCTGGGTTGTCGTATCTTCAATAACACCTGCATGCATACACTGAGTGGATTTCGAATGTTTGGAATTTTGCATTTTTTGATATTTAACTTAAGTTTTATGATTGGTAATTGACATTACAGTTTACGGAAATTAATCACAATAGATTCCATTTTACGATGATAAGGGAACAGCCTTACTATATGGTCTTTTATGGAGAAATGATTCATATTATCCAACCTCAAAATAAGAGGGAATTTACATTCGCTTAAATGAAATCTATTTAAGACATTTGTTATTATATCCAATTCTTTCACTCTAAACTTAAAGATCGTGGTCAAAACCTTCATTACTTCAATTCTTACTGTTTTTATTGTATCAAACATACTGCTTACTCAAAAGGGATACACACAAGAAAAATCGCTTTTTAATGGCAAGGATCTAACAGGATGGGAAATATATGGAACTGAAAAGTGGTACGTGGAAAATGGAGAGTTGATCTGTGAAAGCGGAAAAGATAAAGGTTATGGTTATTTAGCGACAAAGTCCGAACATAAGGATTTTGATTTAACATTGGAGTTCAGACAGGAAGCAAATGGTAATAGCGGTGTCTTTTTCAGATCGCATATAGAAGGAACCAAAATAACAGGCTGGCAGGCTGAAGTAGCTCCACCTGAGCACAACACAGGAGGTATTTACGAGTCATATGGTAGAGGCTGGCTCATTAAACCAGATAAGGAAAAGGACAAAGCACTGAAGATGGGCGAGTGGAACAAGATGAGGATCAAAGTGCAGGGAGATCATGTAACGACCTGGTTGAATGGAGAAAAAATGATCGATTTCAAAGATGACAAGATTGGAAAAGCAAACGGAAAAATCGCATTGCAGATACATGATGGTGGAGGTATAAAGGTGAAATGGAGAAACATCATTGTAAATGATCTCTAGATTTTATTAGCGTAACATTCCTTCTGAAGGTTACTTTTTTAAGTTTTATACATCAACCAGCATAAAGAGTTAATCCATTTGCGAGGATATTGTCCCCTGTATTATTGTGCAGGGAATATATCGGCATGAACAAAGGTCAAATAGTTTGTCTCCTTAACTGTCTCATTATAAATAATTTAACTTGGAGTCTTTCGTTTATTAGGTAAACTATTATTTCGAAACATCAAACCGAACTATAAATTATTTCCATTCTGTAAACAACCAAAACAAGGAGGTTCTATGAAAACCAAGATATTTCTTAATGCAACCCTATCCATTTTGATCCTCATTTCTTTTATTGTAGTGGGTTCAGGCTGTGGAGGTGGAGGCAACAATCCACCAGGAGGTGATCTTGTGGCTTACAACCTACAAATTGGCAGGTTCACTACGACCGGTTTAGATAATAATCGTGCAGATGCCATCATATCAGAAATGCAGGCCATTATTCAGCAAAGTGATGCAATGGGTGATGTGGCCTGTAATGTTGGATTTACGCGGTCCGGTGATGTGTCAGCATTTAGTACAGGTAATGGCATCATTAACAGCCTTTCGGATTTTACAGCAGTTAATGATTTGCCAGGTCAGGTAAAGGTAGTCAACCAGATCAACTGGTGTGGTGGGCTTTCTCCTAATATTATTGGATGTGCACCTGTTCCTGGAAACTCTATGGTAGTTATTAGGTTCACACCAAGCCAGGAGGGGATTCTATGGTTACATGAATTTGGCCATAACAAGGGGCTTAATCACAGAAATGATCCCAATGCCGTTATGAATGGCATTATCGGTTCGAATAGAAAAAGTGTTAATCAGGCTGAATGTGATAACTATAGAAATCGAAATATACCATTGTCTGCCATTACCTTTGCTGCATTGGAAACTGCAAAGGATACGACGAAGGTTGAAGATTTTGTGAAACAAATTTTCATACAGGGTGTGCCCTACGATGAAGCCAATAAGTATGGAGAGGATGATGTTCCGCTTTTATTGAAAATGTTGGAAGATTCAACTCAAATTGCCTATTGGTCCAACATTGCAGTTACCCTTGGAATCATTGGTAATGAACAAGCGGTTGATCCATTGATCGATTTGATCAAATCTGATAGTCCTGATACCTTATCGAATGAATTATACACGGCTAAGACCAGTGCCATCATGGCACTCGGCTACCTGATCAATAAAAGTGGTAATCAGAAATCTTTAGATTTTTTGAAAGGCTGTCTGGACCCTCATGCCTGGGATGAATCTCAACCCAATTGGGTAGGACCCTTCCAGGCAAGTACTGAGCAGCGTAATTACCAACTTTCTACCATGGCCATTTTAGGCCTTACACTTTCAGGTCATCAGGATGCATTGGATGCACTGCACAAACTGGCGGAACCGGCCACCACGGAAGATGGAAAAAAATTCCAGGCCCAGGTCAGCAATGTCCTGAAAGAGGCACTTGAAACATGTGAATTGATCTCTGAAAAAGGTCTGTCGGAATACTATAAAGAAAGTAAAAAATAGTATTGACGTGTTGAGGTGTTGGTGTATTGAAGTTAAATTACTCTACACCAACACACCAACACACCAACACATCAATACTTCAACACTTTATTCCATGATTAGTCTAAACCCAATATTTTTGGCATCAGTATGACATTCAGAATTATGAGGATCAACAAAGTCATAAGCTGAATATCCATAGGATTTTATAGCGTTTCCATCTTCAAAGTATTCAGCAGCATTCCCACCTAGATCATAAATATCGGCTTTGCCGACCCTTGTGCACTTGAATTTACCTACACTGCTAATAAGGTTTTCTTTGGCTTCTTTTATTTTCTCCTTAAGATGTGGGACCTCATCACTCGTAATATTATACCCGGCCCAGTAGTTAAGCGAGTTTTCCTTGGCGGCAATTTTTCTTGCCTTTTGGTGTAGTTTTTTAGCTTCACCTGCATTGGGTAAACGATATGCTTTACCTGTCTTTTGGTTAAGCCAGGCGATATAAGCCTTGATTTTTTCCTTATCCAATCCTACAACCGGATGGTTTTCCTTGCCCGATTCGATTTTGTGGCTTTCATCATAAGCTCCATATTGTGCATTAGTCACTTCAAATCTCCCGATTGAAATGGAGTCTTTGGCAATTTTAACCAATTCAGGAATTAGCACACCATTTTCATTGCTACCATAAAATCCGTTGTGCTTGGCAGTTCGATCAATTTCCAGCAACATGGCTAAAGGACTATCTTTTTTGAAGGCTTCGTTTTTGGGCTTATCCGTTTTGAAAAGATATTTGTCAAACCAGGCTATTTCCTCTTTCATTTTTCTTAATTGGTGTGTGATCTTTCTAAGACCATGTGGTTGCCCGGGAAACCACAGGAATCTGACGGGCGCTTTACCCACCTGTTGCAAACCACGGTAGTATTCCCAACCCTGATCTCTTGGCACAGCCCGATCTTCACTGCCATGGAAAATGATTGTTGGTGTTTTGATCTTTTCTATTTCAAAAAGGGGAGACTTAAGAATATAGGTTTCATTATAGGTTTTTCCTGCTACGTCATCCCAGGGGGCGCCACCAAAATAACTTTGATCGAATCGCACACCAAAACTACAGGTACCAAAATCGGATGTCCAGTTGACATCACCTGCTCCCGGTGCGGCTGCTTTGAACATATCAGGATAACGAAGGGTAAGCATGGTTACCAAAATCGCGCCATTGGACCAGCCCATGGCACCAAGTTTATCCATATCGATCATACCTTGTTCATTCAGATGGTTTATGCCATTGATGATGTCTATCATCTCCAGATCGTAATAATGCCCTTTGATCGATTCAATGAATTCCTGGCTGTGATTTCCGGAACCATGGTAATTGGGTTTAAGTACAAAAGCACCCTTATCAGAGTATATATTAGGATAGGTTGACCATCTTTCGCTCCAGGTATCTCTATCCACTCCGGTAGGGCCTCCATGGATGGAAAGAATTAGAGGATATTTTTTTCCGGATTCATAGTTTTTGGGATAATACAACATACCGTTCACCTCATCGCCATTGGCTCCGATCCATCTGATGATCTCAGATTTGGCTTTCGTGCGTTTTTTAAACTTTTTATTGAGCTCTACAAAAACCTGCTGGTTATTCCACTGAAGATTTCCTTTTTTCGTAATCAGATCAGTAACATAATACTGTGGTGGTTTGGAGGCCGTTGAATAAACAAATGCAGCCTTTGATCCCTTTTCCTGTACAGTTAAAATATCAACACGATCATTCATTTCTCCAAGCTCAATGGCCTTTTTACTCCAGGAATTACCATTTTTAACATAAAGCGCCAAGGTTCTGGTTGGTCCATTTGCCAGGGAAACGATAATGTTATTGCCAACGACAGTTGTGCCGCCCCCTACACCATTTTTCCATTGAAGGTCTACTTTGGTATAATTTCTACTAGTCAAATCATAATAATACAATTCGCTAATGCCAGCACCTCTCCACTCAGGGTCTGAAGAGGTCACGGCCATGAAGTAAAATCCATTGTTATCTTCGGTAAATTCAAAACGGTTGGGCGTTTGCAGACCTTTTAAAATTTCTGTTCTCTTACCTGTCTCTAAATTTTGAAGATAATATTTTGGTTTGGGGTTGGCATCAATACCATAGTGTAAACTCATGGTATGACCTGTAACCAGATATTTTCCATTTTTAGAAATTGCATATTGGGAAACAGGATATTTATTATCCGTTAAACGGGTCAGTTCTTTTTTCTTCAGATCAAAGCTGTATAAACGATTGATCTTCCAATGAAGAGAATCCTCTATAACCTGGGTATTATCTTTTTTGGTCTCTTCTTCATATAATGTTTTGCCCTCGTTGGATATCAATGCCAAGGTATTGTCTTTTAGCCATCGCACATTGGAAATCCCGTTTTTAAATTCATGAACCTTTTTAGCCTCTCCACCAAAAATGCTCATCGACCACAGTTTCTTTCCTTTTTCACGGGAAGACAGAAAGTAAATAGTTTCATTGTCTTTGGAAAAGAATGGCGAATGATCCGACTCTTCATTATCCGTTAATTGAAAAGTGCGGAATTTTCCATCCTTTTTCATGTCTAGCCTGGTCAGATAAATATCAGTAACAAATTTATCTTTTTCTTTCAGTGGCTTCCTTTTTGTCCAGACCATCATATTGCCATTTGGCGAAAATTTAAGGGAGGAAACATATTCGGTTCCAATGATATCCTCAGGTCTCCATTTTTTTTCATCCGTTTGCTCCTGAGCAATCAGATCAATGTAAAAGAACATGGCAATAAGACAAATTGCCAGCACAAGATTGTCTTTTTGGGTTAGTGTTGTTTTCATCTGTTTATATTAATTTTCAATGGTTAGATGGAATTCGCAATAAATTTTATTTATCCCTCGACCGAAATGTCCGGGGTTCCAAAATTTATGCTCATTTCATAAGATCGTTAGTTTACAAGGATCCCTTCGATCCCGGAAATTTAGCTAAATGAGGCAGGATTATCAATAGAGACTACCTAATGGTAATTCGGTAGATTTAATTCAACTGGTTTTCATCAATCTTTTCCAGTGCGAGCGTATATTTTTTTGATAATGCCTTTTCATAGTACATCATATCCTGGAATACACCAACCCAGCCTTGTTTCCATTTATGTGTTTTCTCAACAAATTTCTCATTGGATTGATTGTGATCCAATGCTTGCAAAAGGTCGTTCACAGCAGCACTATAAACACTTAAACTGCTGATTAAATTGCTTGCTTCACTATTAATGTGTTTGAGTGCTTCCTGATCACTATAAATATCGGTAAGCAAAAAGATGAGATCATAATCTATAAATTGTTCAAGGTTAGCACTTTTCGATAGTTGCCAGGCATGTACATAAAGATTTGCCGGTTTAATGGAAAGCACTGCCTTCTCAGGGTTTGATCTTATTTGATCATATAATTTTTGATGATAGTTCAATGCGCTATCAATATTGATCTTATTTTGTTTTATTTCTTTCCTGATCTCCCCCAGGCGTTGCTGAGCCAAAGCGATATTTTTTCTTTGTTCGTTCCAATTGTTTAACCAGAAGGCAAGCGTGATACCGATAACGACTGTCAGTAATTCTATCAGATGGATCCTCCAATTGATCTTAATGGCCATTTCGATGGAGATAAATGGAATTGTTACAAAAAATATTGGGATAATTTAAAATAAAAAAAGAAGGTTTCAAATTTCAATACCAATCGACTGATGCTTTTAAGGGAACTGATTCATTAGGTATTGAAACTATGGGTAGTCTCCACTATTTTAGCAATAACGTGGTCTAATTCTGCGGTACAGGAAGAGATTTTTTCGAAGATCTCGGTATTTTCCATAGATAAGCGGTTTTCGTCGATCAAAGCAAGGAGACCTAAAATAGAGGCCACAGGTTTTCTTATTTCATGCGAGTTGAGTCTGGCAATTTCAATCAGTTTTTGATTGGCGTTCTTTAGTTTTTCCTCCATGCGCTTCAAGCGTGTAACATTTCGGATAATCGCTAAAATACGATCTTCAGCACATTTAATAACCCTGGCCTCATATTGTAAAACTTGTTTCCCTTTGGGAAATTCATATTCAACATATTGGATCTCTCCGGTCGAAATTGTTTTTTGGATCACTTCTATGAAATAATCTGCGAGTGGTTTAGGCATGCCAATCTCATAGACCGTTCGGCCGATCAATTCATCCTGGGGTACCTGCGTTTCTCCATAATTGGAAATAATATCCAGGTATTCACCTTCTTTGTTCATAAGGATGACAGTGTCGGGGATTACCTTGGCTAATACATTTAAATCTATTGACCTGTGATCAGTTGGTTTTTGGGTAGGCATGGTAGTGTTAGCTTATAAAATGAGGACAGCAAAGGGCCTCAAAGCAAAAGTTCTGTTAAAAATAATGATTTATTTAAATTATAACAGTTTGCTTGTCAAGAAGTTTGGTAGGATAGCCGGTTGCCTGTCAATTATAAAGCTTAACAATAGGTATAAATAGTGAGGCTTTGGAATTTTTTTGAGGAAAGGATCTGAAGATTGGATGTACAGTGTCTGAAAAGCAAAAGGGATCGATATAAATTGATCGATCCCATTAAACCCCTTATTTATTGCTGTTCACACTTCTTTTAGAAAATTCACTAACCAATTCATCCGTTGTGTAAACGTGACTTGCAATCATCCTAAAGTTGGTTACAGCTGCTTCGTAACCATTTAGATCCGGAAGGATGGCGGCAGCAGTGGCATCTTTGACTACGGCTACACCGAAACCCTGCTCTGCCAATTCTCTCATATGTGCTTCAGTACAAAGATTTGCTGACATGCCACCAAGAATAACCTTATCGATCCCTCTCTTTCTCAATTGCAACACAAGGTCATTTGTTTCCGGACCATATACTTTGTGTGGACTTGTCACAACTACATTTTCTGTCTCTATATATTTTTTATATTGTGCTAACCAATCCGCTCCGGAACCCTCGAAGCCTTCCAATGATAAAGCATCTTTTCGGTCAAACATGCCAATGTTGTGCATCAATACTTCCAATGCTCCTTCCATTTTCCACTGATGATCATGTGGATAATAATAGTGAGGAGAAACAAAAACCGGTATATCGTATTTTTCGCCTAACTTGAACAATGTTTCAATGTTATCAACAGTATTATTTTCCTGAACACTTTTTCCTACCACACCCCAGGTAACACCATCAGGGCTCAGGAAGTCATTTTGCGGATCAGTAATGATAATAGCGGTTCTGTCATCAATTGTAAACCCTGGATCAGGGAGTTGTGCCATTGCTTGATTGACCAAAACAGTAGCGATGAGTAAAATCCATATTCTTTTCATGATCTTAATGTTTAATGTTAAATTCTTTCTGCGTTATTGTTGATTACAAAAGTATTGGTGAGAAACCATGCAGAAAATGGACAAAAGTTCGTAAGAATAGTATTTTGCTCCCTGAAATACTATAGATTGAGTAAAGGTTACTCATTCAGGTAAAAGAAATGAAGGCGAAACTCTCTATAAGCTATAATAAACAATCCCCTCATTCCTGAATTTCTGAAATGCAATGAAAGAAATATCAGGAATCCCCTTGTACGGTGTGATGTAGGTGGAATATGTTCAAAGATCTGTAGGAAGCTCTTTTGGGGAAATCCCTGATCTACGCTTCGTCAGAAGGGATGACGT
This sequence comes from Splendidivirga corallicola, assembly GCA_030442035.1. Lineage (GTDB taxonomy): Bacteria > Bacteroidota > Bacteroidia > Cytophagales > Cyclobacteriaceae > Splendidivirga > Splendidivirga corallicola. Next base: position 217,620 of record JAUJEA010000001.1, on the reverse strand, counting down.
GGGTCAGACATTTAACTCAAAATTAAAAACTCAAAACTAATAATTGCCATCATTGGAATAGGAAAAAAATGCTCATAGACAGCATGATACTTGAGAACTCAACCAAATTTAAACAAAAGAATACCGGTAGGTTTTGGGAGTTTTGTTTGTTATTTTTTTGAAGAATCGAACAAAGTAGGCCGGATCCTCAAATCCCAATCCATAAGCGATCTCTTTAATTGACCTGTCGGAAAAATGAAGTTCTCGTTTGGCTTCTAAGATCAAACGATCCTTAACAAAGTCACTTGGTTTCCTCTGTTTCAATAGAAGAAACTTTTTACTCAAAGTCTTTGGAGAAATCCCCAGCATATCCGCATAATCGCTTACTGCATGTTTTTCCCTAAAATGTTTTTCAACCAGCTGACTGAACTTGAGTACAATATCATGATCATCATCCTTTGCATGTGGTTCCTGTTGTTCCACCTTAAAGCGAGTGGCTTTGATCAGGAATTGTTTTAACAGTGCATTTAACATTTCTCCATGAGCCGCTCCCGACTGCTCAAATTCGTCAATGAGTTTATCGATGATCTCTTGTAATATATGGCACTGGTCATTAGACAGGACAATAAAGGGGTTTTCATAAATATTGTTGAAAAGTAATCCATTGCAGGCGATCTCTTTATGATTTGTTTCGACACAGTAAAAGTCCTGTGAAAAAGCTATCCGGTAACCGGACTTAACTTCTTCCGACTCAACCGTAAAAACCTGCCCCGGATTCAGGAAGAAGACAGATTCCTGTTTGATTTCGAATGCTGAAAAATCTATGTGATATTTAGCCCGACCTTCTTTGATCCAGATAATGTTGAAGAAATCCCTTTCAATTTGATCATTCGCAACACACGCCTGCTCGAAATCTATTTTGCTCAATAGAAAATCGGATTTCGAATCAACTTCTGAAGGGAACTGATATGTTTTGACAGCCTTAAGCGACATACATAGTGAATATACTATTACTTTAAGAAATTATAAAACCAGCTTTGGCATTACTAAAAATGGGCAACGCTTTGCTTTAAAGCAACCATGGATCATCTTAATAATTCAAAGATGTTAAGCTATAAACAATTGATAGGATCAAAACGTGCCGGAGGAAGGAAATTCTTTTAATAGCAATAGCTATAATGAAACTATTTCTTGTTTTTCTTTTTTGAACATTCTAACTCCGAAAGATGTGTTTTTTTGGCAGTCTTGGCAATTACTTTGTCCAATTCGCAGGTACAAACCTCCAACCTTTCCAGGATCTCGAGATTTTCGGTACTCATATTCTTTTTATCAAAAAGTGAAATTAGGCCAAGAATGGAGGCAGTGGGTCTCCTGATCTCATGTGAATTAAGCCTGGCGATTTCTGTCAATCGCTTATTCCTGTCTCTAAGCTTCTCTTCAGCTAACTTTATTTTGGTTATATCTCTAACGATGGCCACTACTTCATTTTTTCCACATTTGATCAATCTTGCTTCATGCCAATGGATACCATCTTGTTTAGGGAACTCATATTCAGCATATTGAATTTCATTGGTGGCGAGCGTCATTCGGATCTTATCTAAAAAGTAATCAACTAACGGTTTAGGTATACCGATCTCAAAAAGAGATTTTCCAATTAGTTGTTTGGGTGGAAGTAGTGTTCCCCCCGTATTGGCTATTACATCAAGGTAAATGCCATTTCTATCCATAAGTATTACGATATCCGGAATCAATCTGAGCAGGACATCGAGGTCGCGAAGTTTTTTCTTACTAAATAGTACGCTCATCCAATTCAATAAAGCAATCCAAACAATAAAATAAGGAGTGGGATAGTCTGGTGTTGATAAAATGGTAGTTCAATGTAGGAATAGTTTTCTAATTAAAATTTCAATTCCGGGCTGATTTTATTCAATGTAAGATTCGGTGAAATGTGAAATGAAATTCTTCCCTGCAGTTGCTCTTCTTAAAAAAGTTTTCACTAAAAAGGACTTTTAATTCTATTCGATCAATATTAAGTAGAGATTAACCAGTTGTCTTTATTGGGTAGTTTTAATTTGCAAAACCTGATCATATTTAGATCCTGAATTCCCAGGGTTGCACATTTTATGAACCATGTCCCTCTCTTTCGTCTCCTCCCGGGGAGAACATATGAAATACAACAAAGTGAAATCAATAAATAGCTAATGTTGAGATCCTTGACCAATGTTGAAGAAAATATATAAAAATGTTCATTGCTGGTTTAGCTGTTTGTTTGAAGTGATAAACATGACTCATCTATAATATAACGACAATTGACTTTTTTATGAAAATTTATTAAAAAAAGAATTTGAAACCTCAATTAAGACAGTATTAACCGGGTTAAGAAATCATTAAATCCTTGGCCGATTGGTAATTTTATATTGTGCTTACTCGAAAATTTTCCTAACATTATATCGCATTTAATTTATTTCCCGGAGTTGAAGTTACCTCCCATGTCTGATAAATTGCCTTTGCTTTCTCCAAAAAATGAACCTGACCACATCTTGTGGCAACAGTTTCGTGAAGGAGACAGAAGGGCTTTTCAACAGATCTATCAAAAATACCTGAATGAGCTTTTCACTTATGGTATGAAGGTTCAACCTCACCGGAACCTTGTTAAGGATTGTTTACAGGACCTTTTTATTGATCTGTGGAAAAACAAAGAGAACCTATCGAAAACGGATAATATCAAATATTACCTCTTCAAGGCACTTCGAAGAAAGATCACAAAAGACGTCGTAAAAAAAAAGCGATACTATGTTGAAAGAGATGTGGTAGAATTTTCTGATACGCAAATTGTATTCCCATTTGAAAATAAAATTATCGAATTGCAGGGACAATTAATGGAAAGTCAAAAGTTGAGAAAGGCGGTTGAAAGACTTTCCGATCGCCAAAAGGAAGTCATCAATTTGATATTTTACGAAGCATTTTCTTATGAAGAAGTTTCCAACATCATGAACATCAACCTTAGATCGGTTTATACATTGGTGTGGAAGGCCATTTCATCGTTGCGTAAAGACATCATCAGTTTCCTCGCTTTATTCATTTTATTTTAGGATACGTTGCTCCTTAAGGGAAATGTTGGGGTATAAATTTTGAATGAATTTCGAATTACAAATTACGATTGGTGACCAAACTTCAGTGATTATACACCTCTCACCATCCATGTTTCACATGTATTATTAAAAAAAAATGATCCTGGAAGGATAACTTTTAAGATCTCGTGGCCTTTTACAAAAAAGCCACTTATGTCTTATAAGCAATATACCATTGAGGACTTTGTAATGGACATAGAGTTCCGGAGATGGGTCCTTGAACCTGATAAAGAACTCAATTTATTCTGGGAGAATTGGTTGGAAGACAATCCGGATAAAGTGGAGATAATCAGAGAAGCAATTGAGGTAATCAAAAAATTACCAGTAGAAAAACACCTTTTGTCACCGGAAGAGATCAATACCATTACCCAAAAAATAGAAAATGAAATTGATGAATTTGAGCAAAGTAATACAGCATCGAATGGCGGTACGGTAATTCCATTGAATGCCGATTCCATTGTTAATAAAAAACAAATACATGTTCCGGCTCAAAGAAAATCTCCTCGATTAATTGCCGCTGCTGCTTCAGTGATTTTAGTATTGGCAAGTGCCTATTTAGTCTATCAAAAGGTCGATTTGAAAAGGAGTGATGAAAAAACGGCCACTAGCATGATGACCAAAGAAAATCCAAAGGGACAAAAGTCCAATATTTTTTTGAGTGACGGGACTAAGGTTATTTTAAATGCTGCAAGCAAAATTTCTTACCCAAAACCGTTTGATCCGGATAAGAGAATTGTCCGTTTGGAAGGGGAGGCTTTTTTTGAAGTGGCCAAAGAAGAAGATCGCCCCTTTCAGGTAATAACAGGTGACATAACCACCATTGCCCTGGGCACATCTTTTAACATCAATGCCTATAACAATAACGAAGAAATTGATATAGCGCTGACAACCGGTAGTGTGAAAGTTGAAGGCGAATCCAATGCCAGAGAGGATAAACTCTCTGAGCTATTGGTTCCCGGAGAGGCCTTAATTTACAACCTTACCGATAAAACAACAGTCAAGAAGAAGTTTGATAAAGGGGAAGTTACAGCCTGGCAGGAAGGGGTCATATATTTTAAGAATGCCAATGAAAATGAAGTGAAAAAGCGATTGGAAAACTGGTATGGGATAGAGATATCTTTTGCAAACACCAGATCAGGCTCCTGGGATTTAACAGCGAAATTTGATAACCAATCCTTAAAGGATGTATTGATATCATTGAGCTATACCATGGATTTTGATTTTTCGATTGAGGAAAAAAAAGTGATGATACGATATCGTTAGTATGCCATTGTGAAATGATAGAAAATTATAACATAAATTTTAGATGTTGAGTAGCGATCATTATTGTACCTCAACACTTCAAACATAAACGCTTGAATACTTATGAAAAAGATTGACAGCAGTTAGAAAAAAACAGCAATGCCCGACGTGCAAGCATTGCTGAATGGTTTCTTTCCAGACATGAAATAACGGATTTGGCAGTCAGAGTATTTCAAGTCGGAAAGAATGTTTCAATGAATTGATTAACAAACATTAAAACATATCAAAGATATGAAAACAAAATTTCTACCCCTAATTACAAAGCTTTTTATGTACTCTATTTACGGCACCATTTTGCAGCTTTTTCTTTGCAGTTTGATTTTAGCTGCCAAGCCTGTAAATGCTCAAAAAAAGCATAGCCTAAAGGACATTTCGATTAGCATACAATTTAAAAATGATGATTTGTTCGCAGCTTTTAAAAAAATTGAAAAGAATGCCGAATTCAACTTTGTTTATAATGCCGGGGATCTGGATGAGGGGATAAGACTCAACAGAGTCTATAAAAATACTTCCTTGTATGAAGTGCTCATGGACATTTCCAGAGAAGCAAAGCTTGGTTTTAAGCGAGTGAATGGAAATATTAATGTAAAACAAAGGCATGACCCGGAAGAGCGTGAGAAAGTGGTCGAAATAATCAATGATGTCCAAATAAGTGGCAAGATAACCGATGAAAATGGTCAGCTATTGCCAGGTGTGAATGTTTTGATAAAAGGAACAAATGTTGGTGTTGTATCAGATATTCAGGGAAGTTATAGAATTGATGTTCCCAGCGGTTATACTACGCTGGTATTTTCTTATATTGGTTATAATACAGAGGAAATTGATATCGGAGATCAAACAGTGATCAATGTAAAGATGTCTCCGGATATTCATGCGCTTTCGGAAGTTGTTGTCATCGGTTATGGTACTCAGGAAAGGGCTAATGTTACCAGCGCTATATCCCAGGTCAAATCCAGTACCTTCAAGGACATTCCGGTATCCAGTATCGAACAAGGAATAGCTTCACAATTGCCTGGAGTTAATGTTGTTCAGGCATCCGGTGCTCCGGGTAAAGATAATCAGATTAATATCAGGGGAATAGGTACTATCACAGCAGGTTCGCAACCTTTAATTGTTATTGATGGTTTACCAATATCAGAGAGTACCGGGCTCAATTCTTTCAACCCGAATGATGTAGCATCAGTAGAAGTTTTGAAGGATGCAGCAGCGGCAGCCATTTATGGCTCCAGAGGGGCCAATGGTGTTGTGTTGATCACTACAAAAAAAGGTGAAAAAGGCGATACTAAATTCCATTTCGATGCTTATGCTGGTGTTCAGCAGGTGGCCAATAGACTAGACTTAATGGATGCTTATGAGTGGTCGGCCTGGGTGAAAGAAGCCAGAGACAATTATTACATTTCTTTGGATCCGGTAAACCATTCCACTAACGATGCAAATGATGTCAGGCAAGCCAATACCGTGGCACTTGGTGGAAATGCGAAGAAGGTAATTATCCCTGACTTTATTGTCCCATATCTGAATGGTCAGCCAGGACTGACTGATACCGATTGGCAGGATGAAATTTTCAGGGACGCCCGGATAAGCAACTATCAGTTGTCAGCATCAGGAGGAAGTGACGATATCAATTATTTCATTTCCGGTAACTATTTTAATCAGGAAGGTGTCGTCCTCGGATCTGATTTCGAACGATATACCCTGAGAGCCAATATTGAAAGTGACCTAAGCAAGAAATTAAAACTAGGTTTACATTTTGCTCCTTCTTTTTCAAAGCAAAACGCGGTTCCCGAAGGCTGGACTGACACACCAGTCACCATGGCCATCAATTCAATACCAGTATTTTCTCCATATAATCCGGATGGGACCCTGGCTATCAGTACCCAGATTAACGCAGTTATTCCATCTGATCAGGCACAGGCTGAGAATCCTGTGGCTTTTGCAAAGAACATTAAGGATGAAAATACACGAGCTAAATTACTTGGTGGAGCCTATTTAGAGCTGGAGATTCTCAAAGGATTGAAAGCGAAAACCTATTTGGGAATAGACTACGGCTCTACTCGATTCAATTATTTCAGACCCGGATTCTTAGGTAATTACAGGGCGCCTGCACCAACGGTTCCAAGCGGCAGATCTTCAACGTTCCAATTGATCAATTGGATCAATGAGAATACCATTACCTATAATAAAACATTTGATGCAGGACATAGTATTAGTCTTTTAGGAGGCTACTCCATCCAAAAAGAAAACATTCAATCCAACCGGCTTCTGGCGTCAAACTTCCCCAATGATCAGGTAACAACGTTGAATGCAGGTGTCATAACCGGAGGAAATTCTTTGGAAGAAGAATGGACATTGATTTCCTATCTACTCAGAGCCACCTATGATTTTAAGGGTAAGTATCTATTCTCTGCTGCTGTGCGAAGAGATGGATCTTCTCGCTTTGGGGCTAATAACAAATGGGGTGTTTTCCCGTCCTTCTCAGCCGGATGGCGTATGAGTGATGAAACCTTTTTTCCTGAAACTGACTGGATTAGTGACCTGAAATTGAGGGCGAGTTGGGGGGTAACCGGAAACAATCAAATCGAGAACTATGGATCTCAGGCCTTGCTTGGAAATGCCGGCGCTATTCTCGGTGGCTCATTACAAAGCGGACTTTCCCCCTCCACATCACCCAATGCCAATTTATCATGGGAAGAGACCAATATGTTGGATGTCGGATTGGATATTGGCCTTTGGGAGGATAAAATAATCCTGACAGCCGACTATTACAAAGCTACCACTGATGGACTACTTTTAAATGTTCCGGTTCCTGCGCATTCCGGTTTTACGTCTTCCCTGCAGAATTTAGGAAAAGTTCAAAATAGCGGTTTGGAGCTTGCCATAAAGGCAAACTATCAAATCGGTCCTCTTGAGATATCATCGGCTTTCAATTTATCTTCCAATGAAAACGAAGTATTGGCGCTTGGACCAGGGCAGGATCAAATCATCACTGGCAGACACATTACAGAAATCGGAGGACCGATTGGGGCGCATTATGGCTATCGTGTGCTGGGTGTATTTAATAGTCAAAGTCAACTCGACAATATACCGCACAGATCAGATGCCGGCTTGGGTGATTATATTTATGAAGATGTCAATGGAGACGGTGCAATTAGTTCAGCAGACAGAACAGTTCTGGGGAGTTTTTGGCCTGACTATACTTATGGATTTACCAGTACCATCAATTATAAAAACTTTGATTTGAGTATATCGCTTCAAGGTGTTGAAGGGGTGATGGTCCATGACAGGCTCCTAAGTGTATTACTATACAACCCGGAAGGTTGGGGCAATGCCTCCAGGGATTATTGGCAAAACCACTATTCTGCCAACAATACCAACGCTATTTATGCAAAGGCGAATCCGGTTCCCACAGACAATGGCTTTTACAGGGAAACCGATCTGCTGCATGATGATGCGTCTTATTTAAGGTTCAGGAATATTACGTTAGGATATAATTTCCCCGAAAAGTTGTTGGAGTCAATTTCACTGGAGAGTGCCAGGGTATATTTCTCATCTAAAAACCCTTTCACTTTTACGGATTTCAGAGGATATAATCCGGAACAATCCTCAAATAATCCTTTACAGCCAGGTCTCACGCTTGGGAATTATCCAACAGAGAGATCATTTGTTTTTGGCGTGAACCTGACTTTCTAAAAATTAAAGATTAAAAAAATGAAAAAATATATAATAGTACTTTTGACCATCGTCATCATGTCGTGTGATGATCAACTGGACCTGAATCCTCTATCGCAGTCCAGTGTAGGGAACTTTTATAAGACAGAAGCAGATATTGAACAGGCTGTTGTAGCCGCCTATGATGCATTGCAATCCGAAGGACAGTACGGACAAAACTTTATGTTCTTTATGGAAATTCGGTCTGACAATGCCACTGTTGAAAGCCCCACTAACAGCAGTGGCGTATTTGGAGAATTCGATTTGTTCTCCATCACACCCGGGAATTCGGTTGTTGGCAGAGCCTGGAACGATTGTTTTGAAGGAATTCAAAGATGCAATATTGTGCTGAACAGGATTGAATCCATTGATATGGATGCCAGCCTCAAGTCTATCAGAATTGGAGAAATGAAGTTTGTAAGAGGACTTACTTATTTCAACCTGGTTAGACTTTGGGGAGATGTACCATTAGTGATTACAGAGACGGAAGACCCCTTTGATGCATTTGATGTCGGAAGAACGTCTGTTAGTCAGATTTATACTCAAATAATAAACGATCTAAGCGATGCAATCAATGCCTTGCCGGATACTCAGAGTGAGGCAGGAAGGGCTACTAAAGGTGCAGCTAATACTTTGTTAGGGAAAGTCTATTTGACCCTGGGAGATTATAGCAATGCTGAAACAGCATTGAGAAATGTGCTTGGAAAATACAGTTTGCAAGGAAGTTATCAGGACATTTTTGGTATTGCCAATGAGAATAATGCAGAATCTATTTTTGAAATTCAATTCCAGAGCGGCTTTGGAAGTATATTAGATGGGGGAGAGGGTAGCCCTTATCCTAATTTGGTTGCTCCCGTGGGGACAGGCCAGGATCTTTTAAACGGAGTAGGACAAGCCAAGGGAGAGAATATTCCTACTAATGACCTCTTCAACATTTATTCAATAAATGACCAAAGAAGAGATGTTGCCATAGGCTCTACGGGCACTATCTTTTATGCTAAAAAACTTATTGCTCCTCCCTCTGCAGATTTTGATTCTGATGTAAATGTCATCGTATTAAGATATGCCGATGTATTGTTAATGTTGGCAGAAGTATTAAACGAACAGGGATATGTAGCGGATGGAGAAGCTTTTGATCTTCTGGATCAGGTTAGGAACAGGGCAGGGCTAACCACCGCACTCACGTCTGCAGATCTGACGGATCAAAGCAGTTTCAGAGATATGATACTAAACGAAAGGAGGAGAGAATTCGCTTCTGAAAACCATCGTTGGTTTGATCTGTTAAGGACGGGGCGTGCATTGGAGGTGATGAATGCGAGCACATCTGTTTTTTCCGTAGGCGAACATCAATTGTTGTATCCTTTACCATTGTCAGCGATTGATGCTATGAATAACCCTGAGATATTTCCTCAAAATCCAGGTTATTAAAAGATATTCATGTGACCGGATCATTTCGAGATCAAGCAAAGAGATAAAAGTGGATAAGCTCTATCATATCTCTAAGCACTTTGAAGTGGTTCGGTCAAACTTGTTTAACCAATGTTTGGAGATACTAAAATAAGTTTAAATCCTATGACTAAACAGATACTGTTAAATATATTGCTGATTGTGGCTGGAATATGTAAAGCGCAGGTACATGATGATGTTTCAGAAACCAAAGAGATCTATCAACCTTGGCAGGAAGGTTACCTGGATATCCACCATATTCACACAGGCGGCGGTGATGCCGCTTTTTTTATTTTCCCGGACGGTACAACAATGTTGTTTGACGCCGGAGATATGGATGTGAATCAATTTAATGAAAAATGGGCACCTTTGAGAGCTGCTGACCCATATCCAAATGACTCAATAAGTGCTGGAGAAAGGATAGCCCGCTATATTAAAGAGGTTTTTCCGAAAGACCTTGAACTTAAAATTGATTATGCTTTAATCTCTCATTTTCATTCGGACCATTATGGTAATGTCAAAGAGACATCCCGTTTATCTCAAAGCGGCGATTATAAATTGACTGGTATTACACAGGTAGATGCCTTAATTCCCATTGACAAAATTATCGATAGAAACTATCCTGATTATAATTACCCTGTTGACCTTGGATCATATTATAAAAACAATCCGACCTTTTTGAACTATCTCTCATTTATAGATTATAAAGTAAATAAGCAGGGATCCGAAGCAGCTATTCTTGAGGCAGGATCCCGTGACCAGATTTCCCTCAAAAGGCACCCAGAGCGTTATCAATCTTTTTTTGTGAGAAACGTAAAGGTGAACGGGGACATTTGGACTGGTCAAGCTGATTCAGCTTTTACTTACCTGAAACGGGATTCATTGTTGAATTCAAATGGGAACTTTAATGAAAATCCATTAAGTTTGGCTCTCAAAATTTCGTACGGAAATTTTGATTATTTTACTGGTGGAGATATGACAGGTCTTCAGGGCTATGGACAACCAGGCTGGTTCGATGTAGAAACTCCTGTGAGCAAAGCGGTTGGCAAAGTTGAAGTGACAACACTTAACCATCATGGAAACAGGGATGCGACAAATGAAAATTTTGTAGCTAACCTGGCGCCAAGGGTCATTGTGCAACAGTCCTGGTGTTCTGATCATCCTGGCATGGAAGTATTTCATCGCTTGACATCTAAGGATTTATATACCGGTCCCAGGGATATATTTTCCACCTATATTCATGACGAGACCAAGGTGACATTTGGGCCCTGGTTTACCAAAGCATATAATAGTATGAAAGGGCATATTGTTGTAAGGGTGGAACCGGGTAGTGAACGTTATTATGTCTATATTCTTGATGATACAAAACCTAAACTTTATATAAAAAATATATTTGGACCTTATGAAACGACAGAGTAAAGTTCATAAAGTGAGAAAAACACTTTTAAGTGGTGCTATTTTATTGTTCAGTATTGCTTCGTGCAAAAATGATAAAGCAATTGAAGAGAAGCATGATAAGATAAAGAAAGCCAAAAATGTCATATTGCTTATAGGTGATGGTATGGGACTTTCGCAAATTTCCTCCAGCTTTTATTTCAATGATCAACCATCCAATTTTCCAAGGTTTAAGCATATAGGGCTGATCAGGACATCGTCATCAAGTCACAAGATTACAGATTCTGCCGCAGGCGCTACTGCTTTTTCAACCGGAAAGAAATCTTATAACGGAGCCATTGGTGTAGATCCCGATACTTCGAAGGTCGAAACGATTATGGAGATTTTGAATGAAGAATATGTTACCGGCTTGGTAGCTACTTCTTCCATTACACACGCCACACCTGCATCTTTTTATGCACATGTCAAATTAAGAGGAATGCAGGAGGAAATTGCCCGACAGCTGGTATATTCTCCGGTAGATTTTTTTGCAGGCGGAGGACAAAAGTTTTTTGCTCATCGTCGTGATCAGGTTAACTATCTTGACAGTTTAACTGCTCAAGGTTTTAAAATAGACACCACTTCTTTAGGTGCCTCTTCCGAATTATCGTCAGAAAATAAGTATGGTTACCTTTTAGCCAATGACGGGATGCCAAAGATGCTGGAAGGCAGAGGGAATTTTTTAGTTGATGCCTCAAAACTTGCCCTTGATTATTTGACCATGGACGACCGTCAGTTTTACCTCATGATAGAAGGATCACAGATCGATTGGGGTGGTCATAGTAATGATGCAGATTACTTGATTTCCGAGATGATCGATTTTGACAAGGCAGTGGGACTCGCTTTGGATTTTGCGGAAAAAGATCAAAACACCCTGGTGATCGTTACTGCTGATCATGAGACGGGTGGTTTTACCCTTTCCTCAAAAGATGGCAACTACGACGAAATTGATGGAACTTTCTCGACCGGAGGGCATAGCACCACATTAATTCCGGTATTTGCCTATGGGCCGGGATCCGAGAACTTCATTGGTATTTATGAAAACAATGAGATCTTTCATAGGGTAAATAGTGCTATGGGAATTGAATAGAATTCATTGCATATTGTCCCAACCTTTCTCCTCTTACTGTTTAGGGAAATGAAGAGGTGAGGGGTTAGGGACTAGTTTTTGAGTTAATTCTGATACTTGCCGTAAATCGAAACTCAAATCATTGCTTTACCATTGGCCTTATATAACTGTTATTCCTTCTCAACCGCTCAAATCTTAGAAAGGCTATATATTTTTGACCTTAAGAGCAGCTACCTTTTAACCAAGAACTTTAAGTACGACCATACTAATTAAATCCTTAGTGGATATGCAAAAGAATAAAGTCATTTATTATGATTATATATATATTGGGTACATTTGCAATCCATAAGCATAATGCTTCGTTTAATGCTAGGGTTATTTTGAAGAATCATTGTTTTTGAAAGGAAATTGAACTTTTTGACAGAGGGAATACACCAGCTAAAAAGGAGAGAATTGAAAGAGACGTGATTGATTTAGTCAAAAATATAACTAGATAATGAAATATTTTGTGGCAGTTGTATTGGTTTATTCCTTTTGCTTAGAAGCTATCGGACAAGAGGGAACTCCGGTCGGTTCAAACCTGGAGGAATACAAACCTGTTTTTGTTCCGATTAAGAAAAGTGAAACGGTTCCGGGCAAAGAGGTGGTTATTAAATTGAATGCACGAAACCAAAAGAAATCCGATATTGAATACTCATTTTCATGGAGTCTTGGCGGTGAAATTAATCGGTTAATGAATGAATTTCGCTGGACGCCAGGAGAAGATCATATCGGAATTCATCCTATTATATTTACAGCTACAGACAAGCTGACCCAGCAAAGTGTTAATCAACCCGCCATTATTGTTGTTAATGAAAAAAGATTTGCCCCAACCTTAAGATTTAACTCTACTTTCAATTTGAAAAGTAATTTTATAGAGATCGATGAAGGTGAAGAGTTTGCATTGATTGTCAGAGCAAATGATAAGAACAAACAAGATGACATCATGTTAGACTACTATGTCGATAATGATCTTGAAGAGAAGCTGCCCAATGCTATTTTTGAGGTGAATGATAAGGTGGCTACTTTTTTGTGGAAACCAAATAACGATCAAGCACAAAAAAGAAATTTTTATTTGACATTTCTTGCCGAAGATAATAGTGGTCTTAGATCAAAAAAGACTTACAATATTCTGGTGAATGACATCACGCATCCTCCTGTATTGAAAATCAACACAAAAGAGTATTATATCGACGAGGGAAAAGCATTATCATTTTTTGTGAAGGCACAAGATGAAGATGAGGAAGAGATAACGTACGATCTTATTACGAGTGATATCAAACGCGGTGATTATTTCTTTGATAGCAAAACAGGCAAATTTCAATGGAAACCGGGGTTTGATTACGCTCAAAAGCAGTCTGATTATACATTAATATTCACTGCGACGGATGGCCAGGATTTGGATAGTGATACGATCATGATTCGTGTTGACCCTAAAAACTACCCGCCCACCATTGAACCTATTCAGGAAAAGCAAGTAAGAGAAAACCAGGAGCTGGTGATAAAACTAGATGTAGCGGATAAAAATGGAGATGAAAACCTAATAGTTACCGCTGAAGCCGATTTTGATGGATTTGAAATGGATACCGCCACCAAAGAATTTCGCTGGACACCACCTTTTTCATTTGTTCAGGAAATGGATAAAAGGGTAGTCCATGTGAAATTTAAAGTGTCTGATGGCCGCTATGAAGACAAAAAGACGGTAAAGATCACTGTATATAACCGGGAGGATCCTGCAAAAATGTTGGGTTCCTATAACCAAACAATGAATCTTGCCCAAGGCATTTATGATGAATTGGATTCACTTGATAGAAAACTCGACATCGTAGTAAAGCGCAAAAAGTTTTGGAACACTTTCTTTGATATTTCCACCATTACGATCGGGGCTTTCACAACAATTGCCGGCTCATCTTTGGCTTCTGATGATCTAAGAAATACGGCCGTTCCTATAGGTTCTGCTGCAACTACCTTGATAGGTATTCATTCGGTATTGGACAAATCAAAAGATAAGTTATCAGATGTGAAATGGAAGATTGTTGGATTGAAAGGGCGTGTATCAAGAGCCACCAATTTAATTACAAGAAAATATGGTGATAGTCCTGGTCAAGAAGTTTCCGATACTGCACGATTCCGAAAAGATTTACAGGATTTCATTAAAACCACTGACGAATGTGATATCGAACGAAATCGTCTCCTCACAGAATACACAAAACTATCCAGCAGGTAGTTTTTTGAAGATTTCGTTAAGTGCTTTTACTTTGGCAAAAGCAAGGTCCTAACTAACAGCGTTCCACAACCAAAACAGTATTCTGGGAACAGAATACCGTCATTATTAATTGATTACATCAAACATACGCTAAATCTGGATTAGTACAAACTCATTTAAAAATAAGCTTGCTCGGGTTTTGAATCCTAAATAAAAAGGCAGCCTACAGGCCACCTTTTACACTTAAGTTATTATTTCTTAGATAAGCTTGATTCCCAAACTAAGAATGAGCTGTCTGTTTCTTTGATCAGTTTGGAAACTTTGACCCAATAGGTTAAGATTATCACCAATGGAGCTTAGATTACCCTCATACTTCAGGTCAATGGTCAATTTTGAGATATCCAGTCCAACACCGGCCTGATATCCCACAGTAGCATTTTTGTAACTTTCCTTAATGTCGATATCTCCTGCATTGGTTTTGGCATCGGCATTGAGTAACAGATTTACTACTGGTCCGGCTTGTAAACGGAAGATCTTTAGGAATTTGGTGCCAAACATCACTGGAACGTCCAGTTTGTTGAACTTCAAGTCAACTGCCTGTCTGGTTAAGCTGCCACCATTGCCATCAACTTCGATCGTTCCTCCTGAGGAGGTAAAGAGCGCTTCAGGTTGAACATAAAAACCGGCTATAGTAAGTCGCGTAAATAAACCGGCATGAAAACCGAATGACGCATCTTTATTTCGAATATTTGTGAGGTTATTTTTTATTTTAACTTCAGAAGAGCTGATACCTATTTTTGGCCCGAGCGTGAAAACCTGACCATAGGTACTATAACATAATAAAATAGCTAGGGCTAATACAATTGTCTTTTTCATAGAATTACGATTTATGTCCAAAGCATATCATGATCAATATGATGTCGGACTGTTTTTCAAATGGTTATTATATTGATTGTAATAATGGTTCTGACTAAATACGATGACCTTTCGGTTTTATTTTGCAAAAGTATAATTTCCCGTTAATCAAAAAATGTGCCTTTTCTTAAAATCTTGCAAAGTGATGTTTAAATAAAGGAAAGACAGGAGCTTTATTGAAAGGTTTCCTGGTAAAAAGAAAAGTTGAGTTTAGTAAGGTTGTTAGCATGACATATGAATAATACCAATTGTAAAAGAAAAAATGCCGAATGAATATTTAACTTGAATAAATGATGCAAATTGGAGCTTAGAATCTAACAGATAATTCCATGCTGGCATATTGGTGTTTTAAGGCTCCTTTGACCTCAGGGCTTAGATTTATAAGGCTAAATGAGAAGTTGGCTCTTCTGAAACCCAGATTGACCCCATACTTCCAATGTGTTACCCATCGATGAATTTCTTCTGTATGCGGACTTTCCGAACCTATCCAGTTCCCTTGTATTAATCCGTTATAATGAACATATTCGACATCCGTTCCAAAAAAGAAATATACTTCCACATCATGTTTCAGAGGATGAGATCCCAGTTTGCCACTTGATAGGATGGAATTATTTAAAGGTTCAAGTACACCTAATCTCAATAAACCTCCTTGCCTGAAATTGGCCCTTATGGTACCAAATGCCAATTGACTTTTACTCGTTAGGTCGAGAATGTCGTTCCCGAATAATTTTTTTAGATAGGATATTCGGACATTTATGATAGGGCTATTGGTAATTTGGTTTCTCCATCCTAACGGCTCAAAAATATCGAGGCGCTCATGCCACCATTTCTGTAATGTCTCTCCACTGGCTATGGGACCGGTGGCGCCTAGCTCAAGGTCTGTTTTTAACAATGCTTGATCGGTAAAAAAAATATTTAAGCTACCGGTAGCGGAAACCACTGCAGCATAGGGGCGATCAAGCCTGTGAACACTAACAAATTCGATCTCCTTCGGTGTATATATTTTATGACTTATTTCTGCGCCCCATACAATTTTCTGGACACTCAATTTTTTTGGCAGAAGTCTTCTTAGAAATGATGAATCTCTCACGGCCCTGTGCCAACTGAGGGTTATGCCATTGGAGTAATAGCGGTCAGTTACCTTGGGTGTAAAGCGGTCGTTATCAAGCTTTATTCCAATCTCGTTCCTCAGAACCTTTCTGTTTTTCGCTTGTCCATGAACCTCTGGTAAGTGCCCGAGTGTGATTAAGACAGTAATTAAAAAACAAAACTTCTTCAACATATGATAATTGAAAAAGTAAATTTGAACAATTTTAGTTCTATTAAGATACAATTTAATTCTTAAATTTCGCCCACGTAATAACTGATCTCATTTTATTACAAATGATTCGAGACAAGATGGATATAGAGGAGATACTGTTAAAAAGGCTTAAAAAAAGAGAAAATCAAGGAAATCTAAGGGATTTATATACTTCCCAGGGGTTGGTGGATTTTGTTTCAAATGATTATTTGGGACTGGCCAGATCCGTAGAACTGCAATCAAGGATAAACAGAAAAACAAGTGAAGGAAAACAATTCTTGAATGGAGCGACAGGTTCGAGGTTGTTATCCGGAAATACTCGCGAAGCAGAAGATCTGGAATCATATCTGGCACATGTTTTTAGAGCACCAGGCGCATTACTTTTTAATTCAGGTTATGTAGCCAACTTAGCTTTACTTTCAGCTGTACCACAAAAGAATGATACAATTATTTATGACGAATACATCCATGCTTGTATAAAGGAAGGGGCAAGGCTCAGTTTGGCCAATAGGTTTACCTTCAGACATAATGACCTGAATGACCTTGAATCCAAATTGACAAAAGCTTCCGGATCAATTTTCGTAGTGGTCGAATCTGTTTATTCTATGGATGGTGATTTTTGCCCTTTGGAAGCTATTCTGGAAGTGTCAAAAAAGTATGGTGCTAATGTTATTATTGATGAGGCGCATAGTACGGGAATCCTTGGGGAGCGAGGTTGTGGTTTTGCCTGTTCCATGAATCTGGAAAATGAGATCTTTGCCAGAGTGTACACCTTTGGTAAGGCCATGGGGGTCCATGGGGCTTGTATCGTAGGATCAAAAAGCTTAAGGGACTATTTAATCAACTTTGCAAGACCCTTTATCTATACCACCGCGTTACCTCCTCATAGTATAGTGGCTATTCGGGAATCTTTCGGTTATCTGATCGATAACATGAGTTTACAAAGTGAGTTGGAACAGAGAATCACATTTTTTAAAAACCGTATTAAGGAAGAACTGAAGGACAATAGAGATGTCCGTTTGATTGAAAGTAGCAGTGCGATACAAGCTATTATTTATCCAGGCAATAAAAGAGTAAGGCAAGTAGCAAAGCAGATCAATGAACAGGGGTTCGATGTAAGACCAATTTTGTCCCCAACCGTGAAAGAGGGAGCCGAAAGATTACGTCTATGTCTTCATACATATAATACAACAGAGCAAATTGAAGGAGTAATTAAAAGTACTGTAAAAAGCTTATCATGAACTATTTTGTTACTGCCATTGGGACAGACTCAGGAAAAACCGTAGTAAGTGCCATTTTAATTGAGGCATTAAAAGCAGATTATTGGAAACCTGTTCAGGCGGGATATCCGACTGATTCAACCGTAATTAAAGAACTCCTTCCCAATGCAAACATAACCTTTCACAGAGAACGATATCTACTCAATACCCCTGCTTCACCACATGCAGCTGCTAAAATAGATCATGTTGAGATCAATCTGAACGATTTTAAAGTTCCAGAGACTAAAAGGAATTTGGTCATCGAAGGCGCAGGAGGGTTGATGGTTCCTTTAAACGATAAGGATATGGTGCATGATTTGATCCCGGTTTGCAAGGCAGAAGTTATTCTGGTGGCCAACCTGTATCTGGGAAGTATCAATCATACTTTGTTAAGTATCAATTTGTTAAAGCAAAAAGGCTATAAAGTGAAAGGAATCATCTTCAATGGAGAAGAAAATATAGAAAGTGAACGGATTATTCTTGAACAATCTGGATATCTTTGCCTCCTTCGTATTCGGCCTGAAGCACAGGTCGATCACAATATGATACGCACTTACGCAGACAAAATAGCTGGTAAACTAATATGAATAAAACGCTTTTAGCCAGGGATCAGGAGGTTGTATGGCATCCTTTTACACCCTTAAAAAATGCACCTCAACCATTGGTAGTCAAATCAGGGAAAGGTATTTACCTTACTTTAGAGGACGGAAGAGAGATAATAGATGCCATTTCATCCTGGTGGGTGAACATCCATGGACATGCTAATGAATACATTGCGCAAGCCATTGCCAAACAGGCTTTACAACTTGAGCATGTGATTTTTGGTGGATTTACTCATGAACCTGCCATAAAGCTTGCTGAAAATGTATTAAGTGTTTTGCCTCCCGGTCAGAACAAGGTTTTTTATTCAGACAATGGCAGTACAGCAGTTGAGGTTGGATTGAAAATGGCGATGCAATATTGGTATAACCGCGGAATCACAAAGAAAAAGGTGATTGCTATCAGAGGTGCCTATCATGGTGATACGTTTGGCGCCATGTCTGTTGGAGAAAGAGGAGGATTTACTGCAGCTTTTTCGCCTTATCTGTTTGAAGTGAATTTCATTGATTTTCCCACATCCGCCAATCAGGATGAGGTATATCAACAATTCGAGGCAATAGTCGAATCAGAGGAAGTGGGAGCATTTATCTTCGAACCATTGCTACAGGGCTCAGGAGGCATGCGTGTTTACGACCATGTTTTCCTGGATAAATTAATAAAGAAGGCAAAAGAAAAGAATGTTGTTTGCATCGCGGATGAGGTAATGACCGGATTTGGAAGAACCGGAAAATGGTTTGCTTCGGATTACCTGGAAAACAAACCGGATATCTTTTGTTTGTCAAAGGGATTGACCGGAGGTACAATGGCCTTAGGCGCAACATCCTGTTCCTCGGAAATTGTAAGAGCCTTTGAAAGTGAGGACGTGATGAAAACTTTTTTCCACGGACATTCATTTACAGCCAATCCGATTGCCTGTGCCTGTGCAAATGCCAGCTTTGAATTACTAAGTAAGAAATCATGTTGGGAAAACATTCAAAGAATTCAGGACAGCCAATTGCGTTTCAAAGAGCAAATGACTGGTCATCCGAATATAAGAGATATCAGAGTTTGTGGAACAGTGTGTGCAATTGAATTGGATTTCAAAGGACAAACCTCTTATTTCAACAAATCAAGGAATCATATTTACAATTACTTTTTAGAGAAAAACATTTTACTCCGGCCATTGGGCAATGTGATTTATGTTATGCCTCCATATATTATTGAAGAGCGGGAATTAGAAGAAATTCACAATGCGATAGGGGAGTTCCTTGACACTATATAGTGATCCTTATTTGATTTCAATGATCAGTGAATCTTTCCTGTCCTGATATGGAGGTCCCAATACACCTGTTTTTCATCTTTATCGTTCCAATAGGTATTCAGTTCGTCAATAATAAAAGCAATCGGATTTTGTTCATGTTTTTTAACATATCGTTGTGTGCTTGACCAGGTCATTAAATATTGTAATAGATCTTGCTTTGACCAAATCTTTTTGATTTGGAGTGAGGGTGTTGCAATTTCAATAAACGGGAAGGGGATGGTTTTATAAGCTTCATCTACGTATCTCCGTTCCTTTGGCCAATAATTACCTAGAATATCTGAATACAGTTTACTTATTACTTTGTCTATAACCGGATCAATTTGAATCAAAGAATAAGTCCAGACGGCTAGAAAAGCCTCTTTTGTGGCTACACGTTTCACCTCCTTATAAAATGCTTTGAAATCGAACCAATGGATTGCCTGAGCCACGGTTATCAGATCTACGGAACTTTCATCAATATCGGTTTTTTCGGCTGGCCATGTATGATACGTTATATTATTTCCAGGCTGAGCATTTTTTATTTGACTGACACTTGGATCGGTAGCTATTACGGTTTTGAAATATTCGGCCAAAGCTATGGCCGCCTGCCCATTTCCTGTACCACAATCCCATACTTTGTTATGCTGTTTGGAGACGGAAGCTAAATATTCGAATAATTCTTTTGGATAAGAAGGGCGATATTTGGCGTAAATATCAGATTGATCCGAAAAGTGATCCTTGAATGCTGTCATGTTTGGGCAACATAGGTTTTAAGCAAATATTTAAAGGCGTCTCGCAAAATGAAAGTTTTACTAAGATTATTTTTTAACGATTCCCGATAGGATCAAACACTTTACTTTTTCGGTTGCCCTAACCATTTTCACCACATTTAACATCATTCAGCTTGTTTAAAGAGATGTCTGATCTGTATGCTAAGAGTCAGCAGGAATTAATTATTCTACCCCCGTTTTTCAATTAGTCTATACCAAGTTATGGCATAAGAACGCATGCTATGGTATAAAAGCGATTATACGGATATACTGACTAGAATTTTAAACTTTATCATTAAATATAATCGGTATTTGATCGCTTTGATTATTCTAATTGGGATCATTGTTATCCCCTTGACTCATGACTATTTTAATAAAAAGGGGCTGTTCCTCTTCCTTATTTGTTCCTCTTTTCTCCGATACTTTAGCAAAATCTATATTCCGAGTTAGTGAATACTAAAAAAATTGGGAAAACTATATTCCCATATTTTGAGTTTGAAATGTATAACAGGGACTTTATTCCACATCTTCAAATCTGGGTAAAAATAAAAGCTAAATATTTTAGTTTTTATTTGCTAAATATATTACCGCAACTTATATTTGCTAACATATTTAGTATATTAAACTATAAGGTTATGGCAGAGCAAAAAAATCTTTACTTCATCGCTTTACTACCGCCAGCTGACATTACAAGGCATGTGGATCACATCAAAAATGAGATCGCTCGCAATTACAATTGCAAAGATGCCTTGAAGCCTCCTACACATATTACCATGGAAGCACCGTTCTTTGCTTCCCAGAATATGGAACATTTTATGCGCCAAAAACTAAGGAGCTTTGCTAATACACAGTTTCCTTTTAGAATACAATTTTCCGGCTATGGTGCATTCCCTGATCACACCATTTTCATTGATGTTAAAGAATCAAAACCATTGAAGAAGTTGCACAGGGATCTAAGTCGGTATTTAACTATGGAATTGAATTTTAATCGCAACACCCAAAGGTCTTCTCAATTCAAACCCCATATGACTGTTGCATACAGGGATCTAAAACAAAAATTTCACCAGGTATGGAAAGATTATAAGAACAGAACTTTCGAAGCTAATTTCTTGGTGGAGAGCCTATTTTTATTAAAACATAATTACTCTCATTGGGAAATCCTGGAAGAGCTTAGATTTGATAGAAGTGGCTTTACCATGAACCTATTTGAACACTCCTACGGTGAGAAAGTACTGGCTTATTAATAAAAAGCCTGATCTCCTCCACGATCAGGCTTTTTTCCTTTTATTTCTTTGGAACTATTAAAGTCTCAATCAAGCGTGCTCAATTTGAGCATCTTAGATAGTTCTGTTAATATCGAATCTCTCTAAATAATCGGCTACTCTTCTCACAAACATTCCACCAAGCGCTCCATCCACTACGCGATGATCATAAGAGTGGGACAGGAACATTTTATGACGGATGGCAATAGCATCTCCATTTATTGTTTCAATCACAGCAGGCTTTTTGGCTATAGCACCTAGCGCTAAAATACCAACCTGTGGCTGCATAATAATAGGTGTACCCATTACGTTTCCAAACGAACCTACATTGGAGATTGTAAAGGTGCCTCCTGATAATTCATCAGGAACCAATTTGTTGTCACGGGCTCTCTTAGCAAGATCATTTACTTTTTTGGTAAGCCCTACAATATTCAATTGATCTGCATTTTTAATAACAGGGACAATAAGGTTGCCCGATGGCAATGCTACGGCCATACCTATATTGATATCCCCTCTTTTTATGATCTTGTCTCCATCGACTGAAACATTGATCATTGGATAATCCTTGATGGCCTTAACGACCGCTTCAATGAAGATGGGAGTAAAGGTTAGGTTGTCGTTTTCTCTGGTCTTAAATTCATTTTTGACTTTGTTTCTCCACAACACCACTTCTGTCACGTCTGCTTCTACAAAAGATGTAACATGAGGAGAAATACGCTTGGAGTCAACCATGCGTTCCGCAATCATTTTACGCATACGGTCCATCTCGATGATCTCGTCATTTGCATTGACAGATACATTTACCTTTGGTGCTGGAGCCTGTGTTGGCGCGGCAGTAATGACTGTGGTAGCGCCTGCTCCATTGGATGTATTAGGTTCCGGAGTAGCAACCAATGAACCACTGCGATCTTTTACATAGGCGAGTATGTCCTTCTTGGTAACTCTTCCCTCTTTTCCCGATCCGGGGATCCCTTCCAACTCCTGCATAGGAATGTTTTCCTCTTTCGCTATGTTCAATACCAAGGGTGAATAAAACCTTCCTGATGAAGGCACAGCTTCAGCAACTACCACATTGCCATTTTCCTGTGCAACCGTTTGTTCAACTGTATTTTCAACTATTTCTTCTTCCGGAATGCTTTCTTCCGTTGGAGTACTTGGTGAAATCGATTCATCACTTTCCGTATCGATAATAGCTATGGCCTTACCAACTTGTACAACGTCTCCTTCCTGGGCCAATATTTCTTTAAGAACGCCTGCATGAGTGGATGGAACTTCTGTATCAACCTTGTCCGTGGCAACCTCTAAAACCGATTCATCTTGCTCAATCTCATCGCCTACTTTTTTCAGCCAACTTAATATGGTACCTTCCATGATACTTTCGCCCATTTTAGGCATCACCATTTCAACTAGTGCCATAAGAATCTGTTTAAATTTTATTTAAGGGTTTACGTGTTCCGCAAATTTACTATTTTCAGCAGTTTTCTCAATTGTTTTGGACTAAACTTTGCCAAATAAGGTACAGCACTGCGGTCGTTGTTCTTTTTATGTTAATGAGTCTTTGGTGTCCCAATTGAAGCTTTTTAGTGATTGTACCATTTCCATCCGAATAAGCAATCCAGACCAAACCAACGGGTTTTTCCTTGGTGCCTCCACCTGGTCCGGCTATACCACTTGAGGCAACACCTATATCTGTTCTAAATTTTCTCCGTATGTTTTGGGCCATTTCTATAACAGTCGCTTCGCTTACAGCACCATGCATTTCCAATGTTTCTTTTTTAACATCCAAAAGATCCATTTTCATATCATTTTGATATGGGATCAGGCTACCATTGTAATAAGCAGAACTTCCCGGTACGCTGGTGATCGTATGAGCAATGTGACCACCGGTACAGCTTTCCGCCGTTGACAATGTTTTCTCTTGTTTGATGAGTAGTTTTCCTATGGCTTCTTCCAGCGTTTCATTATCATAACCGAAAACATGCTTTTCAATAAGGGGTATCAAATTATCGACCTGCTGATTGACCTGTTCCTCAAGGGCGATAATATCACTTCCCATTGCAGTAAGCCTAAGTTTTACCTGCATCAATCCGGGTAAATATGCCAAACTTATATTTGATGGTAGATTTCCCTCCCAATCTTTTATGGTGTCCGATAACCATGATTCACCAATGCCAACGGTTTGTATCATTTTGTGAAAAATGGTAGGTGTATGATAAAAATTTTGCAGTTTTTCCAATACATTTTCTTTCATCATAGCCTTCATTTCATGGGGAACCCCGGGCATGGACACAAAAACTTTGTTATTTCTCTCAAACCACATACCCGGTGCCGAACCATGTCTATTGCTGATCATAGTACATTTGTCCGGAAGTTCTGCTTGCCTTTTGTTTGTCTCGGTAAGTTGGAAACCTCTTGTTTCAAACAATTCCTTAAGCTCCGAATAAGCCTGTTGATGTAATGAAATAGGGGAATTAAAAAAATTGGCCAGGCAAGGTTTGGTGATGTCATCATTTGTTGGGCCTAGTCCGCCAGTGATTAAAACAATATTTGCCCGGCTTTCAGCTTCACGGAAGGCCTGCATAATTTGATCCTCATTGTCACCCACAGTGGTCTTTCTGATAGTTTTTATTCCAATCTCATCAAGCTTTTCGCTCATCCATTGCGTATTGGTATCAACAATTTGACCATATAAAATTTCATCACCGATTGTAATCAATTCCGCCAGGACATCGTTCATATTTTTGAGCTTTTAATAATTTCATAATTTGGCAACTAATTTGCATCAAATCTACTTGAATAAGAAAAACTAGCTTGTTTAGTTTTTCTTTTTAATAAATAATAATTGATTTAAACTCAATTTGGTTCTCTACAGGTTTGAATTATGCATAATGTCCTGAAAAACCAAAACATCAAAATTGAAAGAAATATGAAAAAGATACCATCTATTTTAATACTTGTTGTATTTATCAATCTATCATGTACACAACAACAGTTTTCACAATCCTTGGGAGATCTGTTGGGAGGTGGAGAACCTACAACGGAAGAAGTGGGGTCTGGACTTAAAGAAGCTTTGATTCAGGGTATAACGAAAGGTTCTGATAAAGCTTCAGCACTAGATGGCTATTTTAAAAATCCTAAAATAAAGATTCCATTCCCGCCTGAAACACAAAAAGTAGCCAATACATTAAGAGATATTGGTCTGGGAGCACAGGTTGATGAATTTGTCATGACACTTAATCGTGGTGCTGAGGAGGCAGCTAAGGAAGCAAAACCAGTTTTTGTGAGTGCTATTAAATCAATGACTATTGAGGATGCCTGGAATATTTTGAGAGGAGATAACGATGCCGCTACACAATACTTAAAAAGAACGACATCAACACAATTAAGAGAGAAGTTTCAGCCAATTGTGCATAGTGCATTGGAAAAAGTAAGTGCCACCAAGCACTATAGTGATTTGGTATCAAGATATAATAAAATCCCATTTGTAAAAAAAGCAGATCCTGACTTGGATAGTTACGCTACAGAAAAAGCGATTGATGGTTTGTTCGTGCTGATTGCTGAGGAAGAACTAAAAATCAGAAAGGATCCTGTGGCCAGAACAACTGCTTTGTTGAAGAAGGTTTTTTCCCAAATTGATTAACAACGTATTTAAGAATCATGAGCTATACAGCCGCTATGTCCGGCACTAATCATTAAACTGGCTCATGGTTCTGTTTATGCCAATAGAGCAAAACGAAAGGATCATATCACAGGCTTTGTCCATGTGCATTGGCAGTTCATCAAACTCCTTTTGCTCAAAATTACTTAGGACGTAATCCACTTGTCTTCCCTTTGAGAAATTGTCGCCTATGCCAAATTTCAAGCGAGCATAGTTATTACCACCTGTCATTGCTTCAATGTCTTTTAAGCCATTATGACCAGCTGAGGATCCCTTAGCACGCATTCTTAGCTTTCCAAAAGGCAAGGCAATGTCGTCCACTACCACCAATACATTTTCTTTGGATACTTTCAACATTTTCATCCAGTAATTCACCGATTTGCCGCTCAGATTCATGAAAGTGGTTGGCTTGATAAGATGAATTTGTCTGCCCTTGTATTTGAACTCAGCTTTAAAAGCCAATCGATCAGTATCCCACTCCAGATCATGTTTATCAGCCAGCCTGTCAAGGGTTAAAAAACCAATGTTGTGTCTGGTTAACTCATATTTTGGGCCAATATTCCCTAATCCGACAATGAGATATTTCATGATGATGATCAGATTTTATAATCTCATGGGGTTTCGCTTACCTATAAATGTTATTCCATTAATAAAAAATCCTGCCTTGAGGGGCAGGATTTTAACTTTATTATCGTAGTTATAATTATTCTGCTGCGTCAGACTCTCCTTCAGGTGCTGTAGTTTCAGCGCCTTCTTCAGC
Organism: Splendidivirga corallicola; assembly: GCA_030442035.1. GTDB lineage: Bacteria > Bacteroidota > Bacteroidia > Cytophagales > Cyclobacteriaceae > Splendidivirga > Splendidivirga corallicola. Next base: position 191,503 of record JAUJEA010000001.1, on the reverse strand, counting down.
TCCCTCTTCCTCAGCTTCTTCTGCAGTTTTACCTCTAAGTGCTCTAGGAACCTCAACCACCGCAATAGATAGATTGTCAGCATCCAGTACAGTGAAATTCTCTTCTTTCACTTCACCTACTTTAATGGCTCTATTGAAATCCAGTTCTGAAATATCTACTTCAATGAATTCAGGCATATTTTTAGGTAATGCCTCAACTCTGAGTGTCCTTCTTTTATGCATTAACGTTCCCCCTTTGTTAACTCCCGGTGCTTGGCCGATCAAGTGAACGGGGATGTCCATTTTTACAAGTTTACCTTCGTGAAGTTGAAGGAAATCAGCATGTAAAATTATTTCACTAACAGGATGGAATTGAATATCCTGAAGTATACATCTGTATTCATTGCCTTCGACATTCAGACTAACAAAGTGTGCATCAGCAGTATAAACGATTTCTCTAAACAAGATCATCGGAGCTGAAAAGTGTACCTGTTCATCTCCACCATACAGCACACAGGGAACATAGCCATCTTCCCTTAACTTTTTAGATTCCTTTTTGCCGAGATTTGCTCTTTTATACCCTATAATCTCTACAGTTTTCATAATAAATTATTTATAAATTGAATTTAGTTAATACATTAAATAAATAAGGCGCTGATCGAATCATGATCATGAATATTCCTGATAGCTTTTGCAAATAGTTCTGCTACACTTAACACCTTTATTTTCTCAGAAGGTTTCTTTAGTGGAATCGAGTCGGTCACCACTAATTCCTCCAATGCCGAGCCTTCAATGTTGTCGTAAGCTTTTCCTGATAAAATTGGATGCGTACAAATTGCCCTAACAGAAGATGCGCCCTTTTCCATAATGATATCAGCGGCCCTGCAAATCGTGCCTGCTGTATCTACGATGTCATCGACCAAAACAACATCCATATCTTCTACATCACCTATCACCTGCATGGATGCTACTTCATTGGCTCTTTTTCTATGTTTGTCACAAATCACCATTTCTACAGCAAAATGTTTGGCATAACTTCTGGCCCTTCCGGTACCACCTACATCAGGTGCTGCAAATATAAGATTGTCGAAGTTCAGAGTCTTTAGATAAGGAACAAAGATGGCTGAACCGTCCAGGTGATCCACAGGAAAATCAAAGAAACCTTGGATTTGGCCAGCATGAAGATCACAGGTCATGAGTCTATCGGCTCCTGCAGCAGACAGCAAGTTTGCATTGAGCTTGGCTGCGATAGAAACTCTCGGTTTATCTTTCCTATCCTGACGTGCATAGCCAAAATAAGGAACAACTACCGTCACATACTCTGCACTTGCTCTTTTGGCAGCATCAATCATCAATAGCAACTCCATCATATTATCGGCAGGGGGGCATGTGGATTGAATAAGAAATACATCACAACCTCTTACGGATTCATTGAAACTCGGAGAGATTTCACCGTCACTAAATTTTTGAATGGTTAATTTGCCTAAAGATTTACCATAAAATCCAGCAATTTTTTCGGCTAGGTAATGAGAATTAGTGCCTGAGAAGAGCTTAACAGATGACATAAACGACGTGGGTTAGAACTAATCTTGCATGCTTCAAAAATAACAAATCCCGACGAATCGGGATTATTTTGTTGTCCCACTAGGGCTCGAACCTAGACTCTTCTGAACCAAAATCAGACGTGTTGCCAGTTACACCATGGGACAATTTTTTGCCACCCCTATTTTGGGAGTACAAAAGTAGAATTATTTTTATTAAAACAGAAAATATTTGATTCAATTTTTGAGTAAGTTTTAAATTATACTGAGCCTGACCTTAGTGTTTTCTGCTTTTTTCCGGACAACCTCAAAATTAACAGTACTTTACAAATGCAAAAGGAAAACTTTCAGATCGACGTATGTAAATGGTTTATTTTAAAAATTGTATCTCATTCGTAATAATAGGAAATTTCAATCATTTTCATTTTGGGATCTTCGCATTGTATCTTTATTTCTACCTCAATTGAATACAATCGTGTCGATTTTAAATTTACCGAATTCATTTGATAATTTGATTAAAGGTATCAACAGCGATTCCCAATATATACATCTTAGGTAGATTGGCCGCCAATGAAATCAGCATAAAAAGAGATGCCCAAATTGAAATTTTTTTAAAATACTCAATATTCACTTGTTTTGAAAGTGTAACGAATAGTCCAATATAGATAGGTACAGAAAAAGGTGATAGTATTCTATAATCGAAAGGATCAAATGGGGTTATTTTTCTTAAGATTATGATTAGAACAAAATAGAATAATCCCAAATAAAGGAGGGTCTTTGGATAAAGAGAGCCAAAGTTATAATTTACCATATAACTTCTTCTTTTGATCAATATAAATACCACAGAGAGTTGCAGTAACAATAGAAGAATGTATATGTAATCAATTTTCCCGTCAAAATAATAATTCCTTGCTATCGTCAATTCATTTAGGACCCCCTTTCCCAATAAGCTAAAAAAATGGGAAAATGATTCTTGTTTCGGAAAAACTCTCTCACCACCAGTAAGATAACCTGTTTTTAAATAATTAAAACCTAAATAAATTATTACCAACAAAGATGAAGCTAAGAGACTGAAAAAATATTGGATTGACTTTCTTTTGTTGCCTTGCCTGATGTGCAAAATTAAAAGCCCTCCAACAAATAGAAAGTAGATCAGCCCAGCATAACGCAACAAAAAAAGTGATACCAGGATTGAGGACAATTTCAAAATTAAATATTTATTTGAACCCTCTGAAAGATCATCAATTAAAATCCTTCCTAATAGCAATACAAAGAATAAAAATGGTCCTTCAGACCATGTATATGAGAAGACTTCAAGCATATTGTACGAGCAAAAATACAATGCCGGAAACCAGGCAAACTTTCCGAACCAATTGTAAAGAAGTAGGAAAATAAAACCCAGGAAAATGAGGTTCAATATCTTGGAAGAAATTAACGTTGAAGTGGATGTCACGCGACTCACAAATGCAATTAGTGTAGGATATCCAATGGGCCAAATTGCAAAATACCTCTCATCGTTTGAATCATCGAAGGGGTATGTATAAGGTGCTATTATTCCCTTACCAGAATTTAAATTTTCAGCGGCCCTCAAATAAAAATGTGAATCGGGAGTGGTGTAATTGGTTCGCTCAACGTACACCCTGATTAGAATTACTAAAACAATGCCAATATACAATAGAAATAGAAGCCAGCCTGGTTTATTCAAACCCGATGAATTTAAAAAAATGAAATGATCTACTTTTTATCTCAAAGGATTCAAATCTATGGAAATTTTCGAATATAGTACTTCGGGCGAGTTGAGGAATCACATTTTTTTGGGGAAATCGGACAATAATGTAGATGCCAGGTTCAACTCCTTTCAGCAAAGCAAGAATATAGTACTAAAGAAATCTGTTACGATTGGTATGCTAAAACTACCAAGGTGGAAAATTTGAGATTTAAGTATATGGGACTAATACTAAGGGGCATATTCCTTACTTAAATTTCCCTTTAAATTTTCTTGAGTAAGAGTGCAGGTCAAAATCGAAGAGATTGTTATGGCGGTATAATTTAAAGTAATCAATTCACAAAATAGATTTACAAATATTAGAGATACTTGAGGTTTTCTGATTAAATTGACATGGTATAAAAGTTAGGGCAACTCATTGGAAGTTTGGATAAAAATGGAAAAGACTACACTCCATATATTTTTCACCAAATAAAGAGCAATAATTGAGGTTACCTATAAGTTCATAGATAGATTAAACTATCAAAGATAAAACATTTAAAATGCAAAAACTTTCGATCAAGGGTTCCGATGAGATCCCTACGGTCATATTGGATAAGGATAAGGGGGTTTTTAAAATAACCGGCAAATCTTTTATGGAAGATGCTGTTGCCTTCTATAAGCCGGTGATGGATTGGATAAATGCTTATAGTAAAAACCCTAATTCGAAAACAGTCTTTGAGTTTGGGCTGGAGTATTTGAATACAGCTTCCTCAAAATTGGTGTTGGATATCCTGAATATTTTAAACGGGATTCACCAGAGCGGTCATGAAATATCTATAAAATGGATATACTATGAGGACGATGAAGATTCGGAAGAACTGGGTCAGGAATATGCAGGAATATTCGAACTACCATTTGAGTTTGTTACCCAATAATTGAATTCTGCTTTCTGGTGATAAACAAACTCACCCTGAAACGCTTCGATTAGCGTGATCAGCTATCACAGAAATGTGTAGCTCAATGCCCGAGACCTTGGCTACTGACTTGATCTATGGTTTCAATGAGCATAAGCCCATTAATTTAGTGCAACCAATTTACATTGCTTCCTTCTCTATAGAATCTTCCACCCATTTTCTGGCATTGACAAAGCCTTCTATCCATGGGCTTACCTCATCCCCCTTTCTATTGTCAGGGTAATTTGCCCAATTCCAGGGAAATAGGGATCGTTCCAAATGTGGCATTATAGCCAAATGTCTTCCATCGGCCGAGTGAAGGCTTGCTGCGGAGAAATCTGAGCCATTAGGGTTTCCGGGATAGGCTTCATAGCTATACTTGCCTGAAACGCAATAATCATTTTCATTTCCCGGCAAAACAAATCTACCTTCACCATGCGCCACCCATATTCCAAGTCTGGTTCCTGATAATGAACCTAACATAACAGAATCATTCTGAGGGATATTTATATTGAGGAAGTTACATTCGAATTTACCGCTGGCATTATGATGCATTTTGGGATGTTCTTTCATCTCAGGATAAAGCAGCCCAAGTTCCATCATCAATTGACATCCATTGCAAACTCCTAAGCTTAAAGTGTCGGACCTTTTGTAAAAGTTATCAAGCGCCTTTTTCGCCTTTTCATTATACAAAAATGCTCCCGCCCAACCTTTTGCAGAACCCAGTACGTCAGAATTGGAAAAACCTCCTACGAAAACAATGAAGTTCACATCTGAAAGATCCTCTCGTCCTGAAATAAGGTCAGTCATGTGAACATCCTTGACATCAAATCCTGCCAGGTGCATGGCATAAGCCATTTCTCTATCACCATTAACTCCTTTTTCCCTGATAATGGCCGCCTTAATGCTCGTTCTTTCTTTCCGGTCTGCACTGATACCATATTGATCAAATTTGCCGGAGAAATCCTCTTTGAATTGATAAACAAGTGGTTGTTTTTTGTAATGTTCAAAGCGGGTATCAGCAAAATGCTCACCACTTTGTTTTCTGTCGAGTAAATGAGATGTTTTAAACCACTTATCTCTAAGCGTGTCAATATCCAGGTTTAATTTTTGGGTACGATGGTCGATACTCAGTTTTCTTTCGGACTGTAGAGTCCCGATTTTATGATAAACAACATTATTTTTTTGCAAGTGAGTTTTAACCTTATCCAATTGAGATACCTGGATTACCACACCAGGATTTTCACTGAATAGAAGTTTGACGGTGTCTTCTTCATCAATACCATTGAGATCAACGACTATGCCGTTCTGGGCATTGGAAAAATTCATTTCTAAAAGTGTAGTAATGAGTCCACCAGCAGAAATATCATGACCAGCCAATATCAGTTCATCTTTTACTAATCCTTGAATGGTGTTGAAACAGTTTGCAAAATAGTCGGCGTCTATCACACCAGGAGCAGCCTGACCAAGTTTGTTGACAACCTGGGCAAAGCTACTTCCACCTAGCTTGTAGCTATCCTTGGAAAATGGAATATAAATAAAAGAAGTATGGACCTGATTTATCAGAACAGGTTCAACAATCTTATTGATATCTGAGACCTCACCAACTGCAGAAATGATTACCGTGCCAGGTGCATATACGGTATCGCCATCACTATATTTTTGAGTCATGGAAAGCGAATCTTTTCCTGTTGGAATGTTAATTCCCAAGGCACAGGCGAAATCACTTACTCCCTCTACTGCTTCATATAGACGAGCATCTTCTCCTTCATTTTTGGCCGGCCACATCCAATTGGCACTCAATGAAATGCCCTTTAAATCTCCTTCTATAGGTGCCCAGATAATATTCGTTAGTGCCTCGGCAATCGATAAGGTCGATCCAGCTAAAGGATCGATCAATGCGCTCACAGGTGCATGGCCGATTGAGGTGGCCACTCCTTTTTTGCCTCTGTAATCAATCGCCATAACACCAACATTATTGAGCGGTAACTGTAGGGGACCGGCATTCTGCTGTTTAGCGACCTTGCCAGTTACACAGCGATCCACCTTATTGGTTAGCCAATCTTTACAAGCTACGGATTCCAGTTGCAGTACCTGCTCAAGGTAATGCTCGATCAAGGTAGGATCGTATTGAACTTCTTCAAAGTTTTGAACCGTATTTTTATCTTCGAGGATGGTCTTTGGAGGTTTTCCAAACATATGTTCCAAACTCCAATCAATAGGATTGGCCCCGTTCTTTTTGTCTTCAAATTTAAAATGTTGATCGCCGGTAGTTTCGCCAACTATGTAAAGTGGTGCCCTTTCTCTGTTAGCTATTTTATCCAGAAGTTCAATGTCCCCCTCTTTCATAATAAGTCCCATACGTTCCTGGGATTCATTACCAACGATTTCTTTGGCAGAAAGTGTCGGATCACCTACCGGAAGTTTATTGAGGTCTATTGTGCCTCCGGTTTCTTCCACAAGTTCCGAAAGACAATTTAAATGCCCACCGGCACCATGATCATGGATAGAAACAATTGGATTATGCTTTAATTCTACTAAAGCCCGAATGGCATTGCATACCCTTTTCTGCATTTCCGGATTGGAACGCTGTACCGCATTCAACTCAATACTGTTATCAAACTCGCCAGTTGCTACTGACGATACAGCACCGCCTCCCATACCAATTCTGTAGTTGTCACCGCCTAGAACGACAATTTTGTCTCCCTCTCCCGGTGTTTCTTTTAAACTGCCGGTTGCTTTGCCATAACCGACTCCACCGGCCAGCATGATCACCTTATCAAACCCATATTTCTTATCATTCTCAAAATGTTCAAAAGTTAATAAACTGCCGGATATGAGTGGTTGACCAAACTTATTTCCAAAATCACTGGCACCATTGGATGCCTTGATAAGGATTTCCATTGGTGTTTGATATAACCATTTTCTGGATGTGGTCTTTGACTCCCAGTCACGTCCTTCTTCCAGTCTTGAGTAGGAGGTCATGTAAACAGCGGTTCCAGCTAACGGTATGCTCCCTGTGCCCCCGGCCATTCTATCTCTTATTTCACCCCCGGAACCGGTAGCGGCACCATTGAAAGGTTCGACAGTGGTTGGAAAATTATGTGTCTCGGCTTTCAAGGAAAGAACTGTTTCAATATCTTCCGTTTCAAAATAGTCCGGTTTATCCTGTGTTTTCGGTGCAAATTGCTCTACTGTTGGTCCCTGGATAAAGGCCACGTTATCCTTATAGGCTGAAACCAATCGGTTCGGGTTTTGTTTTGCAGTTTTTTTGATTAACTGGAAAAGAGAAGCCTCTTTTTCCTTACCATCAATAATGAATGTGCCGTTGAAAATTTTATGCCTGCAATGCTCCGAATTGACTTGAGAAAATCCAAATACTTCACTGTCGGTAAGCTTTCTTCCAATTTTCTGACTTACTTCCTCCAAGTAACTAATTTCATCGTTGCTTAAGGCCAGGCCTTCTTGTTGATTGTATGAAGCTATGTCATCAATATGGATAATCGGATCGGGCTGTTTTTCAATGGTATATAATGTCTGATCCAAATTTTGGTATAACGACTGAAGCATAGGATCATAAGAAGCCTTATCGTTTTCAACCTGCTCAAATTCTTCAATACGTTCTATACCCTCGATGCCCATATTTTGCGTAATCTCAACAGCATTCGTGCTCCAGGGCGTGATCATCTCCTTCCTTGGGCCAATGAAATACCCGGCGAGGCTTTGCTGGTTTATCGTCTGTGCATTCCCGAATAACCAGATTAACTTTTCAAGATCATTCTCTGAGGTTTCAGTGTTGGTACCTACGGCATAAAACTTGGTGGGAGTACTCTTGAAGAATAGGATCATATTGAATCGTTTGATGAAATTTTAACAGGGTCTTCTTTTCGCCCGCAAATTTATTGATTTAAGTTTAAAGTTTAATGGGTTTGAGGCAACAGGTATTCTTTTTTATTCCATCTATAGCTATTATGTTAATTTCCTATCAAGGATATCCTATGGCCACACGTTATTTGAGATATAAGAAAGAAGAACTTACGAAGTGGGGAGGCGATTACTGGCATGTGATCATGGAATGAGTTAAAATATTGTATACGGACCCGGCTCATCATACATACCTGATAGCCTAAAATTTTTCCTTTATCCTTTCCATTATTTGCCAGGCCATGAGATACATTCGCGGAATGTGAAATGGGCCCTTCCAAATATTTCCCTTCAGCGGTGTGGATAATCGACCATCCCGGTGCAAGTAACCAAACCATTCACCATATTGCCGGTCAGGAAAATGTTCAAAAACCCAGTCGTGAATGAGCTGATACCAATTTGCATATTTTGGATCTTGCGTGAGTTCATATGCCAGTAATGTGGCAATAATTGCTTCGTTTTGTGGCCACCAAAATTTCATATCATGCCAGTACTCAGTAACCGGCAGTCCTTTGACATCCCTGAAGTAAAATATGCCACCATATTCCTGATCCCAGCCCCAACGCCACATCCAATCGAGAATAGTAGTTCCTAATTCAATCAAGCTGGGATTATGGTGATTGACCCTGGCCTCCTCTAAAATAAACCAGGCAGCTTCCAGTGCATGACCTGGATTAAGTATTCTGCCATCGAAATGATCTATAAATGACCCATCAGCCGCAACATTTTCCATCAGTGCCTCAAATTCGCTCTTCATAAAATTTTGACTGATTTCATCAATGCAACTATGAATGTATTGAGTATATGTTGTGTCGTTGAGGTTTTTCCTTAGCTCCTGGGCAGTCACAATGCCTATCATCAAGGTGCCAATACCTTTCATATTTCTGTGCATCGAGAATTTAGGAGGAAAAATACCCGGTTCATGGATGAGTTTACGGTAATTATGAAAGAGCTGCATAGCCCGTTCCGCATAAAACTCCTCCTTGGTCGCTTTGTACAATGCAGCGTTAGCTATAGCAGTGAAGGATTCAGAGTAAGCATAACGCCTTTTTCTGACCGGGTTTCCTTTTTTGTCTACAATAAAAAACATCTTTCCGTCTTCATCGAACCCATACCTGTCCAGGAAGTTTGCACCATGCCTGGCTAGACTTAACCATTCTTCTTTTGGTTCAATTTCATTGCACAGCGTTGCCAGTAGCCATGTAAACCGACCAGTTTGCCAAATTCCTTTATCCGTATCGATAATGCCACCATCTCTATTTAAGCAAAAAGTAAATCCCCCATCTTCATGATCAACAGCATGCTTAATCCAAAATGGAACGATATCATTCAATAAGTCTTGTTTGTACAGGGTAATCCGCTCTTCAAGGAACGATTTGGAAAAGTCAGTCATCATTTGATTATTGAATCCTTTAAAAAGAGATCGTACTGGAAAGGTTGAAATATCTGATCTAAAAGCAACGCGAGATCTTTGCGTCGTATGACCTCTTCTGTTTTTTCGCGCCACAGAGGCTCAATTAATTTTTTACCTATGAAATATTCAATAGGCTGTTGTTTACCACTATTTTCATCATCGGACGGGACCATTTCAAAGGCCAGTTCCAGAAAATTATTAATTGTGATGGCTTGATCCGTATTTTGCTGATCTTCACTCAATTCAATCTTATCGTCTATTCTTCTTAAGATTTCTATCAGTGCTTTCCTTGTGACCATTGAATCGGGGTAGAACCTGGTCTCATTTGCCCAGCCCACGGATATTCCTTCTCCGCGCATCCAACCGGCTAAGCCAACACGTTGAATTGATTGGAAATATTCATCACCAGGATTAATGTCAACAAATGGCATTAACCAGCAGTCGGCTTCCAGTAATCCTTGCTGCAATGCTCTTAGATTGAGACTTCTAGGTTGTTCTCGGTTAAGTATGCACATAGCAGCGGCCTGACCGGCAGCCTGACCCGTAAGCATAACGCAAGGCTGAAGTCGTGTACATCCATTAACTACATGACTAGCCGAAATTCCTTTTTCAGCGACTAATAAACCATCTATACTTTGAGGAACCAATGAACCATATGGAACATTAAAAGAAGGGATGCTTGGAAATTTTTCCGGAACTACCAGCTCATTTTTATCGTGGTGATGATCCAAAGGATAATCTCCAACGGAAATGCCTTGTTTGTAAAGCGCTCTCTCCTCATCCTGAAAAGGGAACAAAAGATCGTCCAATCTAAAATCCACCATCCCCCGCAATCTCCGGCCCTCCCGATGATAAGGAATAATCGCAAGACTGTCTGCCGTATTGAAGCCAGAAGCTAAACCAAGATTTTCAAATCCTAATTCGGTTTGTAAGAGATGAACATAAGCCAAAGTTCTTTCTTTGGCTTCTTTCAACCTCTCTTGCCTTTCTTCATATGTCAGTTCAACCAGGTTCATATAGGAATCATTTCCTCTGATTGGCCAATTGATCATATAGTGTTTATTGGGAAGTTGTCCGTAGGTAATTAGCTGTTCTCTGGTGTGTTTTCCAGGAAACTCATTGGATTCATAGGCGGTGCAGGTACCAAGGAATTCAGTGTAGTCAAAATTAACTGGTGAAATAACAAGAGGAGCTTTTTCAGGACTATAGTCTTTTAATACAGCTACGTAAGTCAGGTCCTGAATGAATGGAGTTGACTTATCTGAGGCTGAAGGTTCACCCGTCTCCATCCGGTCGTCCTGACCCAAGGTATATTCACAACCAGCCAGTGCCATAAGATCCCCTAACTCAGTGGCATCAATGGCTATAGCACTATTGATTATTAATTTTTGACCTTCTTCATTTTCAAATACGGCACCGGTAACTTTGTTATTTTGATTGCTTGCTGAAATGATATGATATCCATAGAAAACAGTGATGTTCGGATGTTTAGCAACCATGGCTTTCATGATGCTATCACCGACCCAGGGTTCAAACTGTGTGTTACTTACCCAACCCGTGGCCACTGCTTTTGATCCACCATAATGATTGTACAATTCAGATCGAAACTCTCCCCAGATGCCAGAGGGTAATTTATGATTGCCATCTGTAGCACTCACACCCGCCGCAGTAAGCATTCCTCCCAACCAGTGTGTTTCTTCCACTATGGTTACTTGGATACCTTGCCTTGCTGCCTGAATGGCTGCAGAAAAACCAGATGTGCCACCACCAACAATCAGTAGTTCGGTTTCAACGGTTTTGGGATTTGAACAACTCATGATGCTGCCAATGGAAAGCGCAACAATCAGACATTGATAGTTTATTCGGGGGAACAACATAATATTATATTGAAATTTTGGATCCTTCATTATATCCTGACAGTTCCAGTCTTTTACTATGGATCAATTCTCATCCATTGGTCCTGAGAAGAAATACATACATATTGGATATCAGTTTTTTGTTATTGTTACTTGCATTTAGGAATGATGGTAGGGCATCACCCATTGTTTAAGATCTCATTTAATACCAGGCGTCCTGCTCCGATCAAAGAAGCTTTAGCCCCTAATTCGGAAATGATAATCTGACAATCTTTCAATGGCATAGGCAAAGCAAATCGCTGTAACCCGCTTTGTATCGAATGTTTCAATACATCTCCTGCTTCAGCACAGGTTCCTCCAAGAATGATGGCTTCAGGATTCAAAAGATTGATAATGCCGGCCAGGCTTTTTCCAAGGTTAAATCCCAGATCCTGAATAATTTCCATACAAGTCATGTCTCCCTCAATAGCTGCATTCACTATTTGATGATAGTTTATCCTTTTCTTGAAATCAGCAGGATTTAATTTTGATTGTTCTCCTTTTTGAATTTTTTCATAGAATATTTCCTCCATGCCATGTCCTGAAACTTCCGTGCCAAGACATCCTTTTTTACCGCAAATGCATAAGCGGTTATTATCAAAAAAATGAGTATGACCAAACTCTCCTGCATAACCTGATTTGCCAGTGTGCAAGGTTCCTTCTGAGATAATACCAAGGCCTAACCCTTTGCTTAGATTTACAAACACAAAATTTCTTAGCTGTTGTCCCAGTCCGAAAGATTGCTCACCAAGGGTCATAATCATGGTGTCGTTTTCAACGTAAACAGGGCAATCAAACGATTCCTTGAAGTGATGTGAAAGTGGCTTGTTATCAATATGCAGGAAGTTATAACTATCACCCGTAGCAATTTTCACTCTTCCAGTGATTCCCACACCCATACCTAAAATATTGTTATTGTCAATATCAAATGCCTTGATTTCATCTGCAATAATTGAGATAGTCGTCTGAAGGCATTCCTTGCTGTTTTGGAGATTGTATGAGGTATACCTGGTCTTTTTGACCAGCTCATTTTTCATGTTCAGTATGGCAATATTGATTTCTTGCAACTGAATATCCACACCTATAATGAAATAATCTTTTGTATTAACTCCATAGAGTTTTGGCCTTCTGCCGCCTGAAGTGATTGCATCGTCCTTTTTACCAAGGTTATGCAGAATACCCCCATCCAATAATTCCTGGATAAGTTTAGTGCCTGTGGGTACACTTAACTGAAGATGCTGACATATCTCCGGGATGGTGTTCTCATTGTCAATAAGGAGCTTGACGATTGCTTTTTTATGGTCAAGCTTTTTGGTGGATTCAACATCAAGACCTTTTCCAAGCAATTTATTGATCATGTTAGATGAGTTTATTTACTTGACAATAATAAATAAAATATTTTATTTACTTGATTGATATAATTAAAAATATTTCTTAAATAGAATCGATTTTATGTCTTATATCTTCCTGTTCAACAATGTAGTAAAGTGTAAATAACTGTTGGCCATGCAATTAAGCTGGATTGATCTCGCTGTTATCGTATTGTACTTGATCGGAACGCTATTCGTAGGCTTCTGGCTTTCAAAAAGGGCTTCTAAAAACCTCGAATCCTATTTTTTAGGTGGAAATAGTATTAAATGGTATTTTCTGGGCTTATCCAATGCCTCTGGTATGTTCGATATTTCCGGGGTCATGTGGAGTGTAACAATATGTTTTATTTATGGCTTGAAAAGTGCCTGGATACCTTGGCTATGGCCGGTTTGGAATCAAATATTTGTCATGGTATTCCTGGCCATATGGATGAGAAGATCCGGTGTGATGACAGGTGCCCAATGGATAACCTTTCGATTTGGTGATGAGCAAGGAGGGAAACTATCACACATCATTGTTGTTATATTCGCTTTAATCTCTGTAGTAGGGTTTATTGCTTACTTTTTTGAAGGTATTGGAAAATTCGCTGCTATATTCTTTCAGTGGGATCTTTCCATGTCTTTTTTGGGGATTGAAATTTCATCACCACAAACTTATGCCTTGGTCATCATAGCCATCACGACGATCTATACATTGAAGGGTGGTTTTTATAGTGTGGTGGCTACCGAAATATTTCAGTTTGTAATCATGACAATTTCCTGTATAGTAGTGGCCGTTATTGCCTATCGTTTGATCACCCCGGTTCAGGTTCAGGAGGCTGTTCCGGATAATTGGGGAAATCTGTTCTTTGGATGGCAACTGGAACTTGACTGGTCGGATAAAATTCCTGCACTTAATGATAAGATTGCTACCGATGGATTTGGACTATTTGGACCTTTGATCATGCTTATGCTTTTCAAAGGTATTTTTTCGAGTCTCGCAGGTCCCGTTCCGAGCTACGACATGCAAAGAATATTATCAACTAAAAATCCCTCCGAGGCGGCTAAAATGAGTGGATTAACACCGTTGGTATTGTTCTTTCCGAGGTATTTGATGATTGCAGGATTTGCAGTACTTGCCCTTGTTTTCCTGAGACCTGAAATTATTGCTCAAGGATCAAACATGGATTTCGAAACAGTACTGCCTTTGGCTATCAAAAGATTTATACCTATCGGATTCCAGGGACTTTTATTGGCTGGTTTGCTGGCTGCCTTTATGGGAACTTTTGCCGCTTTCATCAATGCTGCCCCCGTTTATTTGGTAAATGATTTGTACAAGAAGTATATAAACCCCAAGGCTTCCGATAAAAAGCTGGTTTCCTATAGCTATTTGTCCTCTATAGCCCTGGTACTGATAGGGATCGTATTCGGTTTTTTTGCAGGCTCCCTTAATTCGCTTACCCTGTGGATAACCGCCTCTTTGTATGGTGGTTATGCGGCTGCAAATGTATTGAAATGGATCTGGTGGAGATTCAATGGTTATGGATATTTCTTTGGTATGCTTGGAGGCCTGATTGGCTCAACCGTACTTCCTCCCTCGATCAGGCTTTGGTTTCCCGGAGTTATTGATATCTATATTTTTCCAGCCATTCTGGTGATGTCAATCGCTTTTTGTATAGTGGGCACGTATCTGACTAAACCGGAGAATATGGAAACTTTGAAGAAATTCTACAGACAAACAAGGCCATGGGGGTTTTGGAAACCCGTATACGAGGAATTGGTCAGAGAGGATCCTAAGTTTAGAAGAAATAACGAGTTTAAGCAGAACATGGTAAATGTGGTAGTAGGTATCATCTGGCAAATGACTATGGTTATTATGCCTATGTATTTACTGATCAAGGATCATCAATCTTTTTTTATCGGCTTGTTCATTTTTGTCGTGAGTTCAATTTTTCTGAAAATGAATTGGTATAACAGATTAAAACATGTGAAATGACGGACTAGGATCATAGTCAATGAAACCTACAAATGACGAATGTGAAAAATAAGGAGAAGGAACTTTAGCGCACGATATAAATAGATGAAAATCAAAGGTACATTTTTAGATGAAATAAGTCATGATATTCCACATCAAAACTGGGGCAGGGAAGAGTGGGATCGGGATTTCGACTTCATGAAAAAAGCAGGAATTGATATGGTTATTTTGATCCGAAGCGGTTATAAGCAATGGCTTACCTATCCCTCCAGGTTTCTACAAAAAAAAATGGGCTCATGGGAACCACCTGTGGATCTTGTCAAGATGTTTCTTGAATTAAGCGAGAAGTATGACATGGCTTTTTACTTTGGTTTATATGATTCCGGAAAATATTGGCTGCAGGGTGATTATGAAAAAGAAGTAGAAATCAATCATTACGTGATTGAGGAAACCTGGAGGTCTTATGGAGATATGCCTGCGTTTAAGGGTTGGTATCTTTCACAAGAGTGCAGTAGAAGAATAAAAAATATTATCCCGCTATATAACCGATTGGGTACACATTGCAAAGCAGTTTCGGATGGCCTTCCAGTCTTAATTTCACCTTATATTGACGGACCAAGGAATGTTAGTCAATATACCACACAGGCCAGGAAGGAAAGCGGCATAGCACTGGATATCCACAGAAAAGAATGGGATGCAATACTGCAAGGGATCAAAGAGGCCGTGGATATTGTTGCCTTTCAAGACGGTCATGTGGACATGGAAGATCTGGAAGATTTTCTAAGGATGAACAAAAGTCTGGCCGATAAACACGGATTAAGATGCTGGACCAATTCGGAAACGTTCGACCGGGATATGCCCATCAAATTCCTTCCAATTAAATGGGAAAAGCTTTGGAGGAAATTGCAGCTGGCAGAAAAGACAGGAATAGAACAAGCTATTACTTTTGAGTTTTCACATTTTATGAGCCCTCAATCTGCTTATTTACAAGCCGGACATTTGTACAATAGGTATCTTGAATATCTGAATATTTCCCATCGAGAAAACAACTAGCGGGCCTGATCATTTGCTTCGTAAGAGGAATGTTAATTTAATGCCATTAAGTTAAGGAAATATTTTGAAAGCTTTCAGGCATCAGGTATCAGATTTCAGATGTTTTCTATTGTGTTAGAAAATTATCTGACACCTAAGACCTGATGCCTGAAGGCTTATCTTAATGGCACTAAATGTTAATTTAAAGGATTTACGTGATCGGGAAAACTTCACAAAAACTTAAATTACCGTGCTTCTAACGAAAAAGACTTTTATCTAGCTTAGCGCCTCAGCTAAAAGAACCATGATGAAACAATTGCTCAAGCTAATATTTGCACTGCACCTGTTTGTATTTGCTTTTACTAAAGTTTATTCGCAAGGAATTGGAGAAGATATTGTAGGGGATTGGACCTTTCATCCAAATTATACCCTTGCAAGAGATGCTCAAAACTATCCGGGACAAAAGATTGAACCTCCTAAAAGTCGGTTTGAGCGCTTTAAGACGCTTGGTGAACCGCTTATTTTTTATGAGCAATCACCTACGGAAAGAATTACTGATTTCGTGGAAAGCTCGAAAATTCCTCAAAGCAAATTTACCATTGAGCTTTGGCTTCTCAATCATGTAAATCTACCGGTAGGTGCATTAATCACCGATAAGGGAAAATCAACACTGCATAATCCGGCCTGGTTACTTGGCTATTACGGTGATGAGGTGATCTTTCACGTAAATTCCAGGCAAGGGGGCGCCAAATCAATTACAGCTAAGGTAGAACAAGGCTGGAAAAAGTATTGGGGACATTTGGTAGGGACATACGATGGAGAAACTATGAAATTATATTTAAATGGAGTTCTTCTGACTTCTTCATCAGAAGTACAGGGAGATATCGTATTTCCGGATTACCATCAAATTGAATTAGCAGGTTACTTCAAGAATGAACCTTATATGAAAATCGCGAATCTGGTGAAAGCTTCTCGTTTATATGATGGTGCTTTAGATCAGAAAGAAATCAAGAGCCGGTTTATGGAACTTCAAACGCTTGTTGATGCCGGTAAGCTGTTTCAGGATACCTTTCATTTTAATGCTGGTCCATACCTTCATTTTGCTACACAAAACAGTATTAACATAGTATGGGAAACAGATAGATTGACCCAAGCCGTTGTTGAATATGGTCGCCAGCTACCACTTACGAACAAAAAGAAAATTACGAATGCCGCCTATATTCAGGAAGTTACCCTGGAAAACCTCGTCCCTGAAACACCCTATTATTATCAGATCACGGCAATTGCTCAGGATGGTACTGAAATGAAATCCGGTGTTTTAACCTTCGGCACAGGTGTAAAGGAGGAGGCTGCTTTTTCATTTTGTATTATTGGCGACACAGAGAGCCGTCCCCATATTAACCATCATTTGGGAGAAATGATTTGGGAAGAGCGACCAAACTTTATTGTTCATCTGGGAGATGTTACAGATGGTGGGAAAGAGCCTCATAAATTTGAATGGAACTACGAATATTTCACCGGGATCACACCGGTAGCAAGTCGTATACCGGTTTTCCCGGTACCTGGAAACGGAGAAAGTGATCTGTACTGGTACAACCGTTATCATCGTTTGCCTGAACCTGAGGCTTTCTATACATTTAACTATGGAAATGCTCAGTTTTTTATGCTGAACAGTAATGAGAATGAAGAGCTCAAAAAGGGAGGTAAACAATATGCATGGCTTGAGGAGAAACTGACAAATTCAAAGGCTAAATGGAAGTTCGTTGCACATCATCATTGCCCTGTTTCCTCTGATGAGAATGATTATGGTAATACCTGGAAAGGAGAGACATCTAATTTGGGAGATCCCAAGTTCGATGATTTAAAGAAATTATATGAAACTGCCGGAGTAGATGTTGTTTTTTATGGACATGTGCATGCCTATGAGCGTTCATGGCCATTGAAAGATGGAAAGATTGATAGGGAAAATGGTGTCATCTATGTTCAGAGCGGAGGTGCTGGAGGTCATTTGGAGGATTTCACACCTACACATTCCTGGTTCTCGAACAAAACCCAGCGTGGCAATCATTATTGTAAAGTGGATATTTTTGATAATATTTTCTCCTTTAAAATGTATGACCTTGATGGTAAATTAAAAGATTTTCTGGAGTTGACGAAGTAAGGTTAAAATACATAATATTATGCCTATTCCATTTTTAGCTCCTATCTCATATGATGTGATTTACAGCATAATGGATCTAAAAACTTATTATTGTTTAAACCGGCTTAGGCATATTAAACTATAAACTTGAAAATGAACATAGAAGAAATTGTATCCAGGGAGCAGGGTGATAACAATGCTACTGCAAACAGAAAGACTTATTATGAAAACCTGGATAAAGAAACCAAATACTGGATAGAGGAAGATTCGAAGTATTTCCTTCATCAGGCCCTTTCTACTCCGGTTATGAATGTACTTTCAAAAACCGAAGGTGCTTATATAGTGGATGTCAATGGTAAAAAATATCTGGACCTTCATGGGAATGGTGTTCACAATGCAGGATTCAGCAATCCCCGGGTAATAGACGCCGTTAAAAAACAACTAGATATGAGCCTGGCCTTTACCCCGCGTAGATATACGAATATTCCGGCCATAAATCTTGCGAAAAAAATAGTTGATATAACGCCCGGGGGATTAAATAGGGTGTTGTTTTGCCCTGGTGGTTCAGAAGCCATAGAAATGGCTATCATGCTGGCAAAACAAATTACGGGTAAGTGGAAGACCATATCCTATTGGGATTCCTATCATGGAACAGGTTTTCAGGCCTCCAGTATTGGAGGAGAGGAACATTTTACAGTGGGAAATGGTCCAATGGTACCTGGGGCTTTTCACGTTGAATTTCCTAACTATTATCGAAATCCATGGGGCTATAAAAACCAGCAAGACATTGATCAGGAGTATTTAAGACAGATCCGGAATATCCTTAAAAGGAACCCGGATGTTGCAGCTATTATTGCCGAACCTATCTCCGCTACACCGGTGGTTCCGTCTTTGGAATATTGGCAGGAGATCAAATACCTGTGTGAGCAATATGACATATTTCTCATATTTGATGAAATCATTGAAGGGTTCGGAAGAACCGGAAAAATGTTTGCTTCCGAACATTTCATCACACCCGATGTGCTGGTGCTGGGAAAATCACTTGGTGGTGGGGTAGTTCCGTTCGCAGGAATTGTAACTAAGGAAAAGTATAATGTTCTACAGCATCGATCGATTGGACATTTCACGCATGAAAAAAATCCTCTTTGCTCAGCCGCGGGCCTCGCGGAAATAGAGTATATTGAGGAACACAATCTAGTGGCTAATGCGGAATTATTAGGAGATTATCTTATTAACCAATTATGGGAATTATATGATCAGTATGATTTGATCGGAAATGTTGCCGGAAAGGGATTTCATATTGGTATCGACCTTGTCAAAAATAGAGAAACGAAGGAAAGAGCTATAGAAGAGGCTGAAAGGATTATGTACTATTGTTTGAAGGAGGGAGTGGCTTTTAAGATTATCGAAGGAAATATCATTACCATGAGGCCTTCCCTGGTTATTACTAAAGATGATTGTGATTTTATCATAGCAACCTTAAAAAAAGCATTGGATAGAATTAGTTAATCCTGAGAAAATATATTTAGTAAAGGTAATCGTAAAATCATTCCATCTTTCTTTCGATTTGATGTGTCCTCGGATCAGTATCAGATGGATTGCTATGAAACATTTCTATTATTTATGTCTTCTCTTCAGCTCTTTGATTCTCAGTTGTAAAGAAGCGGACTTTGAACCAAAGAACGCGGTTTTAAACCTAGAAGCAGTTTATCATTTTGATGAAATCAAAGAGGGTAATTTCATTGTACAATTTAGTTTCGACCGGAACGGGGTTTTATGGATTGCAACTTTCAATAACGGACTGCTTAGAGTAGAGAACGGGAATGTTGTTGCATATAACACGTCTAATTCAACTATAGCGGGTGATATGATTAACGATCTTTTCATTGATCATGAGAATCAGGTATGGGTAGGGACTGATCTGGGATTTTCCGTATTCAAGGAAAATAGCTGGTTGACTTATAATATGGTCAATGTACCGCTATTTCGAGATCTTATATCTGAAATTTGTATTAACAAAAAAGGTCAAATACTTGTAGGGAATGGCTCCTCGATCGGAGGCGGATTGTCATTCTTTGATGGTAGTGAATGGAAAGGCATTACTCCTGGGAATTCAGCACTTCCCAGCAGTATCATTAATGAAATAGAGACTGATGCCAACGGTGATTTTTGGATAGGCACAGCGATGTTTCAGGGATCAGGAGGGCTTACTAAATTAAGCGACGGAGAGATTCGGCAGGTTTACTCGCAAGATCAATCCGAACTTTTATACAACGCAGTTGATCATATTGAGGTGAATGAACAGGAAGTTTGGTTGGGTTATAGTATTCCATATATCAATATGACCGGCATTGCTGACGGAGGCCTTCAGAAAATTAGTTTATCAAATGAAAAGGTAGAGTCCTTTTTTCCGTACGATACCAAGCTGCTATCGAATAGGATTAAAGGTTTAAAAGTAACTTCTTCCGGAGATATATGGTTCATCACTACCCCGGATGATCCTTTCTGTATAGACTGCATTTCGGGTATTGGTCTAATGGACAAACAAGGTCAATTCACTGTTTACTCCGGTGTCAATGATGAATTACCACTCAATCAATATTTTGCCTGGTTAGACGAGTATCAGTCAGAAATATATGTGGCCAGTGAAAGGGAGATCATGAAGGTAGTGAGAACAAACCGATAGTTGATAAATCAGTGCCGCTTAGTTTAGAAGAAAATCACAAAGCATTCAGGTGTCAGGTCTCAACCTCTATGATGTTTTCAGTCTGACAAAAGATTTTCTGATACCTGAAACCTGATATCTAAAGGCTTAATTAGATAAATTACTATTGATTTACTTATCCCTGAATGACTTTCTTTTTTCCTCCAGCCGGCTGGGGCGTACAAAGGTCATTGCATAGACTTCTTTCAGGGACTTGGAATTCCGGATATCTTTAATGATGTCCATCCATTCATGGAAGCATAAATACACAGGGTTATATGATTTTACCGGCCTGGTGATACCATAGTCAGCTTGTTCTTCTTCCGGTTGGAATGTACCGAATATCCTGTCCCAAATAATAAATGTGCTACCGTAATTCTTATCCAGATATTTATCATTTCTGGCGTGATGCACCCGATGATGCGAAGGGGTTGTAAAAATATACTCAATAGGTTTGGGTAATTTTCTAATATACTCCGTGTGTATCCAGAATTGATATAATACTTCTATTTGGTGACAAATGAAGAATACAACCGGATGAAAACCTGACAAAGCAACAGGGATGAAGAAAACAATTTTAATGTGTTGTGTCCAGCCAAGCCTGAAAGATACCGACCAGTTATACTTCTCGGATGAATGGTGTGTAACATGTGTAGCCCACCAAAACCTGTTTTCATGTGCTATGCGGTGGGCCCAATATCTCCAGAAATCAATCCATACCAAGCAAAGAATAAATGACCACCATGTGTCGGGTATGCGCCAGGGCACCAGATTGTAAAAAAACAAAATAATACCAAATGTAATGAGCTTAATGGAAGCGCTAATTGCTACATTGACAATACCTATGGTTGTCGCAGCAAATGTGTCCTTGCCATCATAATAGTCCTTTTTCTTATAAAAACTTATGATCCATTCAAGGGCAACCAGGATAATCATTACAGGGGCAGCATACAAGATAATATTGGGCAGGTCCATGGATAACACCTGTTCCAGGGTTAGCTTTTCATTGTTCATTCCAAAAAGTTAAGGAGTAAATGTTCTTCCTAATCATTAGGAAACAACAATCTTAACATAAGAATGTTTCAAATGCCAGTTTAAGTACAATTAATTATTCCCAAAGAAAATCCAATAACTTATCTTGCCTGGCATTATCCATATCCGCCAATACCAATTCGATATCTCGATCATGGCAAGGCTGAGAAATCTATATTTGGAGGATTTTTACCTGAGACCTTTCTGGTAAATGGTTGATCAAATGCTATTCTTTCACTAAAGAAGCCACAATTTTTAAGAAAAAACCTATTCTGCTCACTACCCCCTGCATAATCCATTCTGGCATTTTTTCTGGCCGTAGCATCAGCAGTATACTGAGCTTTTGTTAATTCGTGCCATTGACCATTTATATCATATACCCATTGATTGGAGAAAAATACCTTACGACTGATGTCTCCTGTTTCGGGAGTAAAATTTTCCAAAAACGAATATAACCTGGTAAGATGTGTATTGGTTTTTGGTCGTTTGAAACTAGCGATCAACTCCCATGTCCCAATTTCCGGTGCATAAAAATAGGCTGTATAATCGGTTGAATTGTCCCCGTTGGGTTCCCCTTTCAGTAAAAAACGATAGGTTGTTCCTGCTTTCCAAAAGTATCTTTTAAAACTCTGTCCACCTGATCCCTCATTCCCAAACTCTCCGGTATTGACATCCTTTCCTTTTTTTAACAATTGAATCCGGTCCTCCTCCGGTATTTCATTCGGATTATCAGTTCGATATGGACTCCACACGGAAAATAGTATTCTACGCTCTGTTTCTGAATTGACCTGGATGCCAAAATAACCCTCACCAAAACCATTGGCCATAAAATAAGAACCAATCACATCTTCGCCTTCGGGAACGGTTATTTCATTGTAGAACCATTGCACGGCCATGTCCTCATTAGGCAGTTGGTAAGATAAATGGACAGATGGACCGCGTCTACCCCAATAGAATTCATCTTTGACATAGTATAAGTCCTTCTTCGTAGCTGGTCCACCAATAAGAATGTCTGTTACTTCAGCAAATGTAGCACTGGATTTTTCAATTCCCTGCAGATCAAAACGTTGATAACCTTCCCTTTTTATAGCGAATGTACCCACAGGAATAACCTGGAAGTCCGAATTGGAAACTTCTATTTCTTTGGATTCACTACCATGACTGAATTTGATTTTTGACTTTCCGGAACTTACTCTCACACGCAAGGCGATGTTAACGTCTCCCTCCAAACCAAATCTGGCAAAGGTGCCAATCTTTACGTCGCCATTGCTCCAATTCTTTATTCCCGTATCTGAAATTATCTTCTTTGTAGCATTTCTATCATTAATCACCCAGCTGTTACCTGCAATGGGTATATTGATATTAGTTTCTAATTGTGGTAGAGGTGTTTGAGTTTCTTTCTGGCCGTTGCAAGCAATATTTATAGTAAATATCAATAAGAAAAATGAGGTTTTTTTCATTGTGTGATTTGTTAAATTGAATTGGCAATTTCTTGTATTTTGATCTTTATCAAGAGGATTTTTTCAGCACTTTAGGGGTAAAAATCGGTTTGTTCATATAATAGAAATGAAATATTCGTTCAGTCCTCACTACATTAAGTTTATCTCTTTTATGACCTACTTAATACGGTTAGTATATAAAAATATGATGATAACTGATCCGGAATAAGTTACTGCTTGCATTTAATTAACTTCCTGATGCCTCAATACTTATATTTTAGTATATTTCATTATGAGTCGAATGCCACATCTGATCATAGTATTGTTATGCATTTTCTGCCGCTTTGATACTAATGTAAATGCTCAAAAAATGAACCGGGAGCAGATTCATCAAGCCGCAGAGGAAAGTGTGGTTTCCAGCCTTGAAGAACTCAGGAATTTTTTAAAAATTCCAAACAATGGCAACTTTCCTGAACATATCCAAAGCAATTTGGAATGGTGTAAAAATACGTTTCAATCAATACAATTTGATACAAAAATACTAACAACGGAAGGAGCACCACAGCTATATGCCGAAAGGATATATGATCCAGGTTTAAAGAGTCTTTTATTTTATTTGCAAATCGATGGGCAACCGGTGGATACATCCTTTTGGAATCAGGAAAACCCGTATTTACCTGTCCTCAAGGTTTTAAAAAAGGAAGTTTGGGAAGAAATTGACTGGGATAAGCTGAAGCAGGAATTCAATCCGGATTGGCGGATTTTTGCCAGGTCAGCCTCTGACTCGAAAGGACCTGCTATCGCTTTTATGACAGCCCTGGATATCCTGAACAAACGAGCTATTCAACCTGATTTTAATATTAAGGTTATTATGGATTTTCAGGAAGAGCTAGGTTCACCAACTTTAGCGACTACTGTAGACAAACACAGAGCTTTATTGCAATCGGAGATGCTTCTTATCATGGATGGTACACGCCATTTGTCCAATTTGCCTACTTTAACATTTGGTGCAAGAGGTATTGCCACCGTTACCATAAAGGTTTTTGGTGCCAAAAGAAACCTGCATAGCGGACAATACGGGAATTTTGCTCCAAATCCTGTGTTTAAGTTATCAAAGTTGATTGCCGGTATGAAAGATGAAGAGGGTAAAGTAACCATTCCAGGATTTTACGATGGCATTAATTTAAGCCAGGAGCGGAAAGATAAGATCAATGATGTGCCTGAGGATCTCCTTGAAATAAAGAAATCATTGGGGATTGCAGATATTGACCGCGTTGGAGAAACTTACCAGGAAGCTTTACAGTATCCTTCATTGAATGTCAGAGGATTGAGGGCAGCCTGGGTAGGTGAAGAGGTACGAACTTTGATTCCTTCTTTGGCCATTGCTGAAATTGATATGCGTCTTGTCCCGGAGTCCGGGGCTATGAGGCAGATCACTTTACTCAGAAATTATGTGTTGAATCAGGGCTACCATCTTGTCGACTCTATTCCTACCGCCGAAGAAAGAAGGCAATATGCAAAACTGGCTTCTTTTCAATATCGAATTGGGTCCAAACCTTTCAGAACGGATTTTGATTCTTCAATCGGAAAATGGCTGAGTAGCGCAATGCAGCGAACCTTCGGAGATAAATTTGTAAGAATGAGCACCACAGGAGGCTCTCAGCCCATAGCACCATTTATTAATACTTTAGGAATACCCGCAGTCTCTCTGCGAATTCCTAATCCGGATAACAATATTCATGCACCAAACGAAAACTTAAGATTGGGAAATTTTTTAGAAGGTATACAAATGTGTCTAGGAGTGCTCACGGAGGAGATGAAGTAATATGTCAATTATTGCTACGCTCATCGTGACGATCACTGTTTTGGCTGTCATCTGGTTGAACCAACAAAAAACTTTCTGGATTAAGAAACTGCTTGATTGGTTTCCTGCAATCTTATTTGCCTATGTTATCCCAGCTGTTATCACGCATTTGACGCACTTCAATTTGTCACAGGTTTATCTGCATGAGATAAGCAAGGAGTGGATTATACCGTTTGCTATTCTTACCGTGATGAGTGCACTTTCAATACCTCAATTAAAGATTATCGGAGCAAAACCTATCATTTTATTTGTTGCAGGTTCTTTGGCTATTGCCGTTCTACCAGTACTTCTGGTTTCAGCTTCAATGATCACATTTCCTGATAGCAAAGATTTATTTTTTCAGCAGGAATACTGGAAAGGCCTGGTTCCTATTGTTGGTGGCTGGATTGGCGGGAGTACCAGTCAATTAGTTCTTAAAGAGCTGGTCGAGACCCCTGAATCCTTGTTTTTGGCTGTTCTGGTTTTAGACAATATCCTGGTTAACATTTGGACCATTTTGATGTTTCAGTTTATTCAAAGAAGCGACCAACTAAATAAATTCTTTCATATTGATGATCAGATCCCGGATTTTGTTCCGAATGAACCGAATTTTTCAAGCAGGGCCAGATCATCAACCTTAATTACTTTGGCCTCAATTATATTTGTTACGGTGCTTATCAACTGGTTCATAGAAAGTTTTCTTTGGAAAATCATTATACTTTCTATTATGGGACTTGGGTTAGGTAATTTCATAGCCAAATGGAATCATGCGTTGGTCCTAAAGATAGGAGGGGTACTGATCATTTTGATTATGGCAATTTTAGGACTTAAGCTTAACTTCAACGGACTTTCCCTGCCCACTTCATTTGTTGTGATAGTCTTGATCTGGCTCATTTTACATTATTTGATCATGATTGTAGTTGCCAGATTATTGAAAGTGCATATGGCTTGGGTGCCAATTGCCAGTATGGCAAATCTTGGTGGAATATCTACTGCTCCCGCTGTTACCTCGGCCTATAATGATGAATGGATGCCTCATGCTATTTTACTTGCTATTTTGAGCATGGTATCCGGAACAGCCTGGGGTATGTTCACCATTTATTTGTTTAGTTTATTCTAGAGAAGCTTCAATTGATATCAATTTAATCCATCCTTATCTATTTATATTTCTTTCCTTTATAAAAATTTGCCACATCATTGATCAATGTATTATGCCCTGTTTCAAGGATATGGAGTTGATATTTTTCTACCTTGTTTAATAATCTCGCCATATTTCTTTCCGTCATTATTTTGTCGTATTTACCTAGGAACATCTCTAGTTTAACGGACTGCCGGTTGATCAACCCGGAGATGTCAGACATATTAAATTTCAGATGACGGAAAATGACCCAGGAAAGATATACTCTTTTTCTTTTGTCTTCAGTGTCCATTTGTCTTGAAGCAAACCTGGCTATGCCCTTATCAACAAAGCCAAGTGCTCTCATAAATTTCAGGAATAAAAAGAATGGTGATGGGTTTTTGATAAAAGATTTAAACCAATACCTCAGTATTACAGGATAAGTGGCAAGGCTATACCAGAAGTTAGTCTTGATGCCATCTGGCGCGATTAGCGTGATTTGTTTTATACGATCAGGGAAAGCTTCCAAAGTGGCCAATACAAATTTGGCGCCTAAACTATAGCCTATCAGAGAAAATTTTTCAATTTTATTTTTAATTAAAAAGTTGATAATCAAATGTTTCCATTGCTCTTTTTCCAATGATGTACCTTTTTCCGGCCAATTACTCATCCCATGGAAGAACAGATCGAAGCTATATACCGTATACTCACCCTGTACAATATTTGAAAACCCAGAAAAATGAGAACTATTTTGACCAAAACCATGAAAAGCCAACAACGCTTCGTTTCCTTTTCCCATGACTTGATAGTGGAGCTCTGCGGAACCTAAGCCTACCTTTCCCGGATATATGAAATCATTTGATTTTGATCCACTCAATTTAATTAATCAGTCGTTTGTTGAAATCATAAGAATAGTTGATGATAAAAATTAATTACCCCTTTTTAAAACTTTCCGAGAAAAATTTTAATAGATATGGCCTATTGTGTTTCGCAGCCTTGTTATTGAGCGTGCAATCGGTTAGCGCCCAACATAGTAGGGAGGATGCGATTATTAATATTAAAAAGTCCGGTACTACGATTAATGTAGATGGTGTTTTGGATGAAGAAGCCTGGCAAATTGCGGATAAAGCCGGTGACTTTTACCAAAACTTTCCAACTGATTCATTGCCAGCCACTGCGGATACGGAGGTAATGCTCACCTTTGACGATAACTACTTATATATAGCTGCTGTTTGTTATGCTCAGGATGATAAATATATCGTCGCTTCCTTAAAAAGAGATTATGTCCCCTTCAATACTGAAAGCTTCAATGTTTACATTGATCCCTATAATGACCTGACCAACGGCTTTACCTTTGGGCTTTCTCCATTGGGTATTCAACGGGAGGGATTATTTTCCGAAAGGAGAAGAGTATCTTCAGATTGGGATAATAAGTGGTTTTCTGAGGTGACAAATTATCCGGATAAATGGGTGTTGGAAATGGCGATTCCCTTTAAAACACTCAGGTATAGCGAAGACAATAAAACCTGGAATATCAATTTCTTAAGGTTTGATCTTAAGAATAATGAGAGAACCACATGGGCGAAGGTTCCCAGGCAATTCAGACCAAATAATATTTTGTATGCCGGTAAGTTATTATGGGAAAGCCCTCCGCCTAAAACAGGGCCTAATATATCGGTTATTCCTTATGTCTCCTCGCGCGTTACAAAAAATCACGAAGAAGGAGAAAATACGGACTACAACTTAGAGGCAGGTTTTGATGCTAAAATAGGAATTACCCCTTCATTGAATCTTGATTTAACTGTGAATCCGGATTTTTCGCAGGTTGAAGTAGATGAGCAAGTGACCAACCTCGATCGATTTGAATTATTCTTTCCTGAGAAAAGGCAATTCTTTCTGGAAAATTCTGACCTGTTTTCACAAGCAGGTGTTCCTCCGGCACGACCATTTTTCTCTCGAAGAATAGGTATAGCAAGGGATACAGCTGATAATATAGTACAGATACCCATTGTTTTTGGAGCAAGGCTAAGTGGTAATCTGGATCAAAATTGGAGAGTAGGTCTCCTAAATATGCAAACGGCGAGTGATGGTGATTTGGGAATTCTCGGACAAAACTATACGGTGACCACTTTCAACCGGAGAGTATTTTCGGGATCAACTATTGGTGGCATATTCGTCAATAGGCAAGCCGTCAATTTTGATGACAGAGAAGCTAATTATGAAGGAACCAAATATAACAGGGTATTCGGATTGGATTATAATTTGGTTTCAAAAAACAATAAATGGTCGGGCGACATTTTTTATCATAGATCCGTTGATCCGGGAAACAATGATAAAAGCTTTGCACACGGAGGCTTTCTTAGTTATACAGCCCGCAATATCAGAGCGTTCTGGTTCCACAATTATGTAGGAGAAAACTACAACGCGGAAGTAGGCTTTGTACGACGTACTGGTTTTGCAAGGGGTTTTTTAGGGATCGAGCCAATATTCTTTCCTAAGTCCGATAAAATTGTGACCATTCAACCGGAATTCAGGACTGGTTATACAACTGATATAGATTTCAATGTTCTGGACCGGGAGTACTCGGCGGAAGTAGGAATCAATTTCACCAATACCAGTGAACTGCAAATCGAAGTGGAAAATAACTCAGTTATTCTGACTGATTCCTTTGATCCCACCAATACAGATGGCCCTGAACTGGAGGCTGGAAAAGAATATAACTGGACCAGATTTGGTATTGGATATGAGTCTGACGGACGTAAAGTGTTCAATTATGAATTGTCTTCATCTATCGGAGGGTTCTTTAACGGTAACCGGATTGAGTTCCAGGCACAAGTAAATTATCGGTATCAACCCTACGGGAATTTTTCAATGAATTTTTCATACAATAAGATCGATTTACCTGAACCTTTTAATGATGCGGATTTCATATTGATAGGACCAAGGATCGATCTTACTTTTACCGATAAAATTTTCTTCACTACGTTCATCCAGTACAATGATCAGCGAGATAATCTCAATATTAATTCCAGGATTCAATGGCGTTACAAACCTGTTTCGGATTTCTTTATTGTATACACCGATAATTACTTCCCTGGTAATTTCAGGGTGAAAAACAGGGCACTGGTATTGAAACTTTCGTATTGGTTGAATGTCTAGTGAGGCATCTTAATAGAAACTAAATCGTTTTGAGATTTTCATAAAAGAGGCGCTGCCAGTTATCAGGCAGCGCCTCTTTTATGAAATAAGTTAAGAAGATAACAGGTTTTTTAATTTCGACTCTTCTCATAAATTAAATCAGCCGGAATCTGTGACTATTTCAAATTCAATTCTATTCCGGTAAAATATCTATTTTTAAATCTTGAGAAAAAATATGCATCTTAGCTCTCCTATTGACACAATTTATGGAAAATAATATCAAAACGATTAAAAATACACTGTTGGTATTTTTAGGAATTGTAGTGGCTTATCTCATCAGTGTTCTTTCCAATATATTAATTCCACTGGCTCTGGCACTATTCTTTGCCATATTGCTCCAACCCATTTTGGCTTGGTTTGAAAGAAAGAAATGGCCTTTCGGATTGAGTTTAATTGTGATATATGTTACCTCATTGGGTACTGTTTCTTTGATTGGTATGCTGATCTACCAGACCGGTGTTAGCCTGGTAAAACAAAAAGAAAAATTACTGGGGCAGATCAATGTGAAGTTGCATGGAATCCTGAATTGGTTTGAAGGACTGAGTGGCATACAAATCCAATCTTCTGATATCACCGAGACATTATCACAAATGATGTCTACAGATTGGATTATTAAGTCATCTGGTACGCTGGCTGGTTTCCTGGGAGATTTTACAGGTGTATTTGTAATGACCTCCCTTTACCTCGTAGCATTTCTCGGTGGAATATTAAAATATGAGCAATATATACACTATCTGGAAGAGGGGAATGATATAAAGGAAAGCAATATTCTTAAAGGTTTTGAGCAGGTGAAAGGTTCCATTGTAACCTACATTAAAATCAAATTCTTCATGAGTCTGTTAACTGGTTTGGGATATGGTGTCACTTGCTGGTTATTCGGAATTGACTTTGCTCTTTTCTGGGGGTTTTTAGCTTTTATTTTAAATTTTATTCCTACGGTTGGCTCTATCGTTGCTACTGTTCCCCCGATACTCCTGGGCCTTATCCAGGTTGATTCTGCCGGAGCGTTGATTGCCCTGCTTTTAGTTCTCATTGGAATACAACTATTTTTTGGAAATGTTTTGGAGCCGAGGCTCATGGGATCCAGC
This sequence comes from Splendidivirga corallicola, assembly GCA_030442035.1. Taxonomy (GTDB): domain Bacteria; phylum Bacteroidota; class Bacteroidia; order Cytophagales; family Cyclobacteriaceae; genus Splendidivirga; species Splendidivirga corallicola. Next base: position 161,172 of record JAUJEA010000001.1, on the reverse strand, counting down.
TTGTCTCTTAACACAGTAGCAGTAATATTCGGATTGGTATTTTGGGGTTATTTGTGGGGAGTGACAGGTATGATCCTTTCCGTGCCTCTATTGGTACTCATAAAAGTAATTCTGGTCCAAATACCGGATGCCAATCTGTTGGTTAGATTGATGGGAAGTTCGAAGGTGATCAGTGATGAGCCACCAGCAACTACCGATTAACAATCTATCCTATCGAACGAGTATCATCTTTTTTGTTAGTTTTTCGCTGTTGAATGTATTGATCCCGAAATCTAACCGGTAATAGTAAACACCATTGGCCACCGGTGTGCCCTCAGCATCATTCCCATCCCAGATTACTTCGTTTTCTCCGGGAAATTGTCTGGCCAGCAAGATGGTCCTGATACTTTTACCTTGCGCATCAAAGATTTTTATTCTACCTACACTTTCAGATGGTAAACTGAATTTAATGGTTGTGTGTTCGGAAAATGGGTTAGGAAAGTTTTGATCCAGGCTATAGACAGGATCGCTTGTCTCCATTGAAAGGTCCAAAACATTATCAAATACTTTACTGTAAACACCATTACCATGCGTGCCAATTACCACAGTACCATCAGATGAGCGGTATCGGATCATGTTCACTACCACATTACCAATAATATCCGGACCTTCCTGAGCCCATACTGTCTGATCTCCATTAAGTTGTGTGGTAGAATAAACCCCTGTGCTGGTAGCTATTAGGTAGAGATATTGTTCGCCTTGAAGAGGAACTATTTTAGCCCACCTTATCGATGGGCCATTACCACTTCCATCCTGATTTTCCTCCAAATTACCACTAATTGATTGAAAATTGTTTCCACCATCCTGTGAGTAAAAAATACTTTGAACGTTGTAATTAGAGAAAATAACCACGACATTATTAGCATTGAGTGGATCAATTTCCACACAAGAGACATATCCTTCTTCGGGAAAAATATTGCTTGTAATGTTAGTAGTAGTTTCTTTTATTGAATGGGCATTATCCACTCTATAGACTTCTCCTTCGGTTGTACCGAAATAAAGTACATTTCTGGGCTCTCTCGAAATGGCCAATGAACTTATTTGTCCGGACTGAATTGTTGTGGTAGGAAGATCTGACCAATTGACCGAAGTTGAATCACTGGTGCCAGGTATTTGTGGCACATTGTTATTTCTCCATATTTTGTCACCACCGGCAAGATACATCTTGCCATTGTTTACAGGATCTAAAACAAAGGGATTGATAAACAGATATTCCTGATCCTGTACGTTTCCTGCTCCTATAGGATCCACTCTGGACACCGGGATCAATTGAGATCCATCATCGAAATATCGTATAATGCGGCTATTTTGTGATGAGACATACAGGTTCTTGCCATTATTACCGACTGCACTGTAAGCGCCATCTCCTCCTAGTAAACTAATCCAATTACCGCTTGCATTTGCTATATAGCTGCCATTGTCCTGCATTCCTCCCACAATAATTTGGCTGTTGGGTGTTTGATCAATATCTAATGCGTAAAACTGGGAGGTGATATAACCATTATTGAGACTTTGCCAATTAACACTGACATTATTGATATTATCGGTGAAACTTATGCCACCATCATGTCCCGATATTGCCCTCCGGGGGTCGGAGGGGAAAAATACCAATGCATGCTGATCAGCATGGTGGTTAGGATATTGAGAAATATCATTTGTTATGTTATAACCACCTATCCAACCTATTCCTTGTGGAGAGGCGAATCCATCATCGGACACATAAAGGTTGGTTCCTCCCAGAAAGACCATGTTCTCATTGGTTGGGTGTACCTTTAACAACATGTTGTAGGATCCCTGAGAGTCAAAGTCTCCTACTTCACCACCAAAAGAAGGAATATTGCTGCTGAGATCTTGCCATTTGCCTCCTGCACCTGTTCCATCTCCGGAGAGATAGGTATATTTCCAAAGATGATTAGGATTTGTATCTGATATAAAATAAGCAACATTGGGATTTGATGGGGCGATGGCAACCACAGTGCGGTCAAATTCCTGTGGCCAGCTTTGAGGGGTTATGTTAGTCCAGTTGGAGCCATCTGTTGATCGAAAAACACCTCTTGTGGTGGCCGTACCAGCGATCGAGGACTGGCTTAGTGTAGCGATCATGACTCCACTGGATATTGCAATATCGGTATAAAAAGAACCGTCATTACTTTCCTCTCCTAAAACAAAAGACCAGGTGTTTCCCCCGTCTGTCGATCTTTGAATTCCTCCAAATGTAGCGGCCAGCACTTCGTCTTGAAACGGATTGTTCTCGTTGACTTTGATATTCCAAACAAATTGAAAAGCTTCGCTAAACTGATTGGGTTCACCACCACTGGTTGATGTTAGGAGATTCCAGGTGATACCTCCATCAGTTGATTTGAAAATGCCATCACCTCTGAAAATAGCGCCACCGCCACCTCTGGCAGAGTTACCGCTTAATTCACCAGTTCCATAGTACCATATGTTAGTTTTTCCCGGACGAATATCCTGTGCAATGCTTGTAACACTTTGAAGACTCTCCAGGCCTGTTACTTTATTCCATGATTGCCCCCCATTCTCCGATCTCCACATACCTCCGGATACTCCACCGGCTAAAATGATATTCTCATTGGCAATATCTATGGCTAGTGCTCGTGTTCTGCCTCCGATATTTTCAGGTCCTCTGGCTTGCCAGGGAGTAGCTGAAATTTCTCTGAGTCCCTTCCTTCTGGTATTTCGATCGGACTTACCTCTTGTAGGGAGTGTGTGGTTAAAGCCGATTTCTTTTCTTCTGAAATCCTCAGGAACAGAACCAGTTCTTGGATCAACGATCATAGCAGTCTCATATGCCAGTCGGGCTTGCGGATTTTCCTTGGTTTCGTATTCTGATTTTGCCTCCACCAGGGAAAGATCCAAAGGTTCATAATAAGCCCATTCACTTATGTCACTTTCAGTATTTTTGTTACTTTCAACGATGATAAGAATAGAAGAGATGATAATAAGCGTAAAGAGAATGGTGCGTAATTTTTCCTTCATGGATAGTGATTTGAATAAACCTAAATATATCTAAAAATAAGTAGAACTTATTATTATGTAGTAACAGATTTAAGCCTGTTTTAATTTTATAAAAGTGACTTTTTTAGACACATTTTTTTAGAGTCGATTTTCTTTTATATACACTGAAAAAGTGAAATCCCCTATTGGAGATTCTTATGTAGCCAGAAGGAATACGAAGCTTGTGCCAAGAGATGAAATGTTTTCTGTCTTGAAATATTTATATTTTGTAATTCCGGCGAATAGTATTTTTTCCAATAAAATGTGATTTTTAGTGCGAAGAAAAGCGCTATTGATGCCTGGCTCGTCATCCTGATGAAAGACTATTTTTTTCTTACATCTCCACAATAAAATGAGCTCTGATCTTTCAAAGAAAAAAAGTGTTTCTAAATGCCAATATGATTGAAATGGTAATTTTTCAAGAATAATGTACTGACTTATTCCCTGAGGTAAGATATTCAAACCTTACCTGAGATAGGAAACCATATATTGCAAGATTGAGAAATGAAAAGCTTTGAACATATTTGTATAAGTAATTAAAACGTTCGAGAAAGTGTTAAACAGGTGTTATTTCGAACGATATTGAAGTATAGTTCGGTATTGAATAAGCAGATGGCAAGTGAGTATTCGTTTGGTGCAGAATTTTACTATCTAAATCAAACGAGTGTTTTAAGGTTTAAATAGTTTAAGGGAAGATATAAAATAATACCAATAATTTAACTATATACTTCATGGGTAAAAGGGAGGAGCTATTGGCTTCTCCTTTTTTTATTTTATATCTCTAGGTCTTATGGAAATTGTACCCTTTGAGCTTTTTCCTTAGATTATAACTGTAAAAAATTGAAGCGGCCAATAAGATTATCAGTATCGTAATTGTGACATGCGCCCCAAATTTTTGTTTCTTGGCAAATTTCAATTCATCATTAAGATCATATACTTCTTTTTGTTTATTGGCAGCCACATTGATCCTGGCACGTACCTCTTCTTCCAGCTCAGCAATTTTTAGTGCTGCATTTTTTCCTTCACTTTTTAAGGATTGATTACTCTGTGCATTTTCACTTCTGATTGCCATAACTATCTCGGTGTCCTTGGCAATAATTTCCTTTAATGTTTCCACAATTCTTCGAAGGTCCTTTTTTGATTGTGTTCCCCAAAAAGAACTCTTTTTATTTTTGTAAACTTTATATTTTTCATAAAGCTCATCACGCTCATCAAGTAATTGATCAAGCTCCCTTTCTTGCATGGCCGCAACGTTAAGAACGGCACAAAGGATCAACAGAATCGATAGTGAGAGTCTCATGTTGTAAGGGTAATAGTATTTAGGATTAGTTTAATTATGTTCAGAATTTTTAACCTGGTATGCCGTCAAAAGCGCTGAGTCTTTCTCGATAGACATCCGGTACACGTTCGGTTTTTCCCGTGGCAAGATCAAGCGTTACCATGGTTGTAGAACCAGTTGCATAAATCTTTTCGTGATCATCTTTTTCTATAATTAAATACTCCAAATCGAAGCTTTTATTGCCTATGCGATTGCATCGAACAAATACAACAGGTGAGTCCCTTAGCATAATTGACTGCTTAAAATCAATTTTTATATTGGCCAATACTGTTCCGCTTTTTCTGGGATCCCATTGACAAACCTCATGCAAATAATAAAGACGAGCCTGTTCTATATAAGTCAGATAATTAGCATTGTTCACATGATTTAATGCATCCAGATCAACCCATCTTACCTCAATTTCTTTATTGTATTTAAATTTACCTGTCATATTTTATGTATCATTTAAAGCGAGGAACTAATCCAACAGCCTTCTTTCCGTATCCTGAAGTTCCATCACAAAATCATAGCCAAAGCCTATGGAAGGTGTTTTGAAACCGGGAAAAATATTTCCTGCCAACACTTTTTCCATTGCCAGCACCGCAGCTTCGGCAGTTAGTCTATAACCTTCTGCTGTTTTAAGCAATGCGGTTCTTTTTTTACCCTCAAGGTTCTTAACCTGACCCCATATGTAGGAAAAGGATGTGTTTCTCGTTTGTGTATCCGGACCGGTCAATTTTTTGTTAATTCTATTTCGGAGAAAGTTTTGGACCCATCGAGAACCAAGCAACCACTTTATTTTATTGCTCAATTTCAGAAACCTTATGGTTCCTTTATTTGTAAAAGTATATACAATAATATTAGGAATGTTAGTACTGTGATAGGCAGTAGAAACATCACCCCATGGAATGCTAACGGTGCTACGTTCACCCTTTCCAAAATCAATTAACTTTGTTTTGAACCCGGCTGGCACTGGTATAATTTGACCATTTGACCTGATAGCTCCTCCTTTGTGAATATTCTTGACCATAGTCAAAGCAGTACCTCTGGAGATCTTATTGGCTCCCTTAAAGGCAAGTTCCAGTTCATTGGCATCCGGTAATTGCTGTTTGAGGTAGGAGGCCAGGCAATCTGTAGGTACTACATCGAAACCCACGCCAGGCATAAGCATGATCTTGGCTTCTTTAGCTTCATTATTTTTTGAAGCAATGTATTCAAAAACCTCGATTTCACCCGTTATATCAAGATAATGGACACCTTTTGCTATACATGCCTCCACCATTGGTTTAGCGGTTTCAGAAAAAGGACCTGCACAATTAAGCACTAGTTTCACCCTATCCAAAACCTCATGAAGTGTTTGACTATTGTCCAAATCAAATGCGATATACGGGAGATTTAATCTGTTGGCAAGGAATGCTGTTTTTGATTCATTTCTTCCTGCCAATAGAGGATAAAGCCCTTTTTCAACAGCCTGCTCAGCAATTAAGGTGCCTGTATATCCATAGGAACCATAAATTAAGATGTCACTTGTATCAGTTGGAAGCTTCAACGGAGACTATGAATTTGATTAAGTATGATGAGAATCTTTGAATGATAAGTTTATCAAATATTCATTTCAGGTGATGTCTTATTGTGAAATGAAAATGGTGCATGACTACTCGATCACAATATTGACTTTGTTGATCCTACCTTCCTGTAACGTGTCAGTTTGAACACCAGCTCCATAATTATTTCTATCGCCTTTTTCTGCGTGAACGAAATACACAACAGGCTCAAGTTTTTTGAAGGTGACCCTGCCTTTTTTATCTGTCGTTTGTGGTTCGCCAATGGCATTTTTTTCTTGATTGTAATCTTCCTTGGATTTATACAGGATTACCTTTGCCCCCTCCTCAACATTTCCAAGCTCATTAATAATGGTAATTCTCAGCGAGGTAGGTAAAAATTTTTGCTCTGCCGGAATAAAAGAAAGACAAAGAGAAATGGCAAATAATAAACTAAGCGTCAGGATATTCTTCTTCATTTGTTTGAAAATTTATCGGCTGTTGAGATATCAAATATTAGTTTGACCATACGCTTTCCAGCAAGCTGGGAAAGTACGTATTGCCCTGATTAATCGGAATCTCGAATATAGCCCGTTCGGTTTTTATTTTGGTTTATTGATTAAGTTGCTAAATTATAAATTAAGTAGCAAAACTTTTTATCACTTGTATTAATTGAGGTTTTTGTACGACACCACTTTGTCTCCAAAGGATTTTTCCTTTATGAAATAAAATAAGTGTTGGAATCCCTTGTATCTGATACTTCATAGCCACTTGTTGATTTTTGTCAACATCCACTTTCAGTACTTTCACTTCTCCACTCATTTCCTTGGCAAAGTCCTGTACAATCGGGGACATGGTTTTGCACGGGCCACACCAATCAGCATAAAAATCAACCAGAACAGGAATTTCCGAGTGATTGATTAAATCATAAAACTTAGACATTTTGGGGTATTTAAGTGCTACTAATTTTTACAATAAACAACTTATCTTCATTACGAATTAGTCTATTTGATGTTTAATTTTTCCATAGATTTGGATAGTTTCCAATGGAGTTGTTTGTTAAAAAAGCAGTGAAATACCCTTAACATGAAGATCAAACAATCAATGATAAATATAAAACGCCTGATGGGACGCATGATGCAAATGGCAGAAATCGGTGCCATCGAGGGTGGAGGTGTTTGCCGATTAGCCCTGACGGATGAAGACAAAATTTCCAGGGATCTCTTTTCAGAATGGATGAAGGAGCAAGGATTGGAGATTAAAGTTGATGCTATTGGTAATATGGTTGGATTACGAACAGGACAGAAAAATCTACCCCCTGTAGCGATCGGATCTCATCTGGATACTGTTGCTACTGGTGGCAAATATGATGGTAGTCTGGGAGTTTTGGCAGGATTAGAGGTGATAGAGATATTAAACGAACAAGGTATTCAAACAAAACACCCAATTGCGTTGATCAACTTTACAAATGAAGAAGGGGCGAGATTTACACCTGATATGATGGGAAGCCTTGCATTAAGTGGTGCTGAAAACATAGATACACTCCTTAAAGCACGAGATCTGGCAAACCCAGGTGTAATCCTAAAGGACGAATTAAATAGGATCGGTTATCATGGAGAGCCTTGGTCTAAGCCCTTTCAGGCGAAGGCATTTATTGAGCTCCATATTGAGCAGGGACCAATTTTGGAAAATGAAGGATTGCAAATCGGAGCGGTTGAAAGATTGCAAGGTATATTCTGGACTGAGTATGTTGTAACCGGAAGTGCAAGCCATGCCGGTACAACGCCAATGCAATTGAGGAAAGATGCAGCTTATGTGGCTTCCATGGTTACCCGGTTCATTAGAAATCTAACCAAGGAGATTGGTAACGGGCAAGTAGGAACGGTAGGATTGGTAGAACTCTTGCCCAATGCAATTAATGTAGTGGCAGAGCAGGCCCGATTCACAGTGGACCTGAGAAATCCTGACAAAGGATTGCTTGAAAAAGCACAACAAAAACTTGATGATTATATCCATAAAATATCAGTTGAGGAGGGAACCTCTTTTGTAAAAAAGGAGCTGGTTAGATTTGCTCCTGTGAATTTTGATCAAGGGATTGCTGATTTAATTGAGAATACTGCCGTAGAACTTGGTCTTGGTTGTAAAAAAATGGTTAGCGGTGCCGGCCATGATGCGCAAATGATGGCTTCCATTTGTCCTACGGCTATGATATTTATACCGAGTAAAAATGGTATAAGTCATAATGTTAATGAGTTCAGCAGTGAAGAAGATATCGAAGCCGGAGCTAATGTATTGTTGAATGTAGTAAAACAATTGGCTGGATAGCGGCCTCTTCTAAAAGTATCTTGTCAACGACTCAAAATTCAAAACTAAAAACTCAAAACTTCACTTAACAAGACCTTTTAAATAGAGATTAAATTCAAGTGGGCTGGCTTCTTCAAATTCATCGGCATCAAGGTCTTCATAAATTTCCTCATCAAATGTTCGTTCTGTTTTTTGAATCTCGCCATTTTTGTGTACAATGAGCTCCAATCCATCAAAAGTAACAGGGTCCACTCTGACAAGAATGGTAAATTCGCCCAAGGTTTTTTTATAATATTGATGTACTACGTTAGGATTCATTGATGACAATTTGGAGTTGTAGAGACAGTTCGATGATATATTGCTGATCAAAAATATCATTTTGATATGAATAAATTAAATCCTCCTCAGGTATTTGAAACGGAAAGGCTCATTGTCCGGAAGTTGAAAATGAGTGATGCTGCTGATATTTTTCATAAGTATGCCAAACATCCTCATCTTACAAAATACGTGTCGTGGCCGACGCATAAGGACATTGAAGATACAAATGCATTTTTAGCATATGCATTGGAAGCCTGGGAAAAAGGTACTGATTATGCTTATGCTATTCTATTAAAAAACGAAAATGAATTGATTGGTTCTACGGGTTTCATCAATGAAGAAGGCAAAGTTTCTATTGGATATATTATCAATGATCAATATTCAGGAAAGGGTTATACAACAGAAGCAGTGATAGCATTGAATAACTGGCTTAAGGAGCAACCTGAAGTTTATAGAATCTGGGCCGTTTGTGATATGGATAATATCGCCTCTGTAAGAGTCCTGGAAAAAGCGGGTATGGAAAGGGAAGGAGTTCTGAGAAATTGGTGCAAGTTCATAAATCAGGAAAATCGCGCGAAAGACTGTTTGTGCTTTGTTCTTAATAAAGATTGAGTATAAATGTTCACCGCCTAACCTGTCACACCATCTTTGATTTGTACACTTGGTAAAGAAATATGCTGAATTAATTGTTCTTCCAACAGTTTTGCCCAGGCCATCATATACTTGACAACATCTTGTTTGACATTGTGACGAAGGTTTCTTTCTTCTATTGGAAATGTTTTAAGCACTTCTCTGTCAGATAATCTTTCCAGGTTTTTCAAATCATCAATGTCAAGCCCTGCATCAAGCATGGTTGAAATAACCAGATCCATTGGATAGCGGCTGGTCGGGCAGTAATCCATACACTGTTCGGTCCAGTCGCCATATTTTCGCATAGCATATTCATGGATTTGTGATTTTGACAATTTGGTGATTTCCTGTGCCAGATGTCCGCAATTGCATGATCCCATATGTCCCCACTGATAATGTTTCGAATTTTTTATTTTTTGAGCTGCTTTTCTGATAGCCTCAATAAGATTAAGATTCGCCTTCGCCATGAATTATGTTATTAAACCGTTTGACAATATGGAACCAAATATGGTTCAAACCAAATACTGTTTTATTTACTAAATATACCTTTTTTTGACCGCAGTTGTAAAAGAATGCGGTAGCCAATGAAATTTTTTTAACTTTAAAACTCTCACTAAAAATTGACAAGATGAACACAAACCCAAAGAGATTTTCTATTTACATCTTACTCTTAATCACCCTGTTTTCTTTTAGTTGCACTGACTATCAAAAAGGAACTGAAGAGGAAACACATCATGGATTGGACCTTACGAACATAGATTCTACCATAAGTCCGGCAGATGATTTCTTCGCCTTTGTAAATGGTAACTGGATTAAAAATACTGAAATCCCTGCAGATCAGGGAAGATGGGGTAGTTTTAATGAATTAAGAGAAGACAACAATGATGTTGTATTAGAAGTTTTGAAAAAGGCAGGTGCCAATGAGCAATATGCAGACGGAAGTGATCAGAGAAAAGCAGCTGATTTTTTTAGTGTTGGTATGGATTCTCTTTTAGCAGAATCGGTAGGAACCAAACCATTACAGCCAATTTTCGACCAAATTGCCGGTATTACCAATACACAGGACCTTCAGGAATATCTGGCAGAGCAAGAAACGTATGGAGGTGGCGCTTTCTTTTCATTCTTTATCCTGGCTGATCTGAAGAACAGTAAAAAAATGGCGGCCTATCTAGGGCAAGGAGGTATGGGACTCCCTGATAGAGATTATTACACAAAAACTGATGAAAAATCGGAGGAAATAAAAGCGAAGTATGTTAAGCATATTGCCAGAATGTTGGGCCTCTTAGGCGATACCCCTGAAGACGCTGCAAGGCAAGCTGATAATATTATGGCACTCGAGACACGCCTGGCAAATGCATCCCTAACTAATGTAGAAAGAAGAAATATTCCTCTGCTTTACAACAAAATGTCCTTGGATCAGCTGACAGAGATCAATCCATCTATCAATTGGAAGGCCTATCTGACTGATTTGGGTGTAAGCGAAGATACTCTTATCGTGACAGCGCCAAAATTTATGGAAGAGTTTGAAGCAATACTCAAATCCACACCTATTGATCAATGGAAAGAATACCTTAGATGGTCTGCCATCAACGGAGCAGCGGGTTATCTTAATCATGAATTTGTTAGTGCCAATTTTGATTTCTATGGTAAAGAACTAAGAGGTACTGAAGAAATGCGTCCAAGATGGAAGCGAGTTCTGGGTATGGCAAGTGGTGCGCTTGGGGAAGCCATTGGAAAATTATATGTCGATGAAACTTTTCCACCCGAGGCCAAAGAAAACGCGCTCAAAATGGTTGACAATATAAAGGTTGCTTTTGGAGAAAGAATAAGACAATTGGATTGGATGTCTGATTCCACCAAAGAAATGGCATTGAAAAAACTGAGTACCTTCACAGTAAAAATAGGTTACCCTGATGAATGGAGGGATTATTCCGGCTTGGTAGTGGAAAAAGAAGCTGAAAAAGCCTCCTATATTCAGAATGTGATGAATGCCACCAAATTCGGATTTGATTATCAGATATCAAAGCTTGGCAAGCCTGTGAATAAAAAGGAATGGCAAATGACCCCTCAAACGGTCAATGCCTACTATAATCCTTTAAACAATGAAATCGTTTTTCCAGCAGCCATATTACAGCCTCCTTTCTATGATTATAAGGCCGATGAAGCGTTGAACTACGGAGGTATTGGCGCTGTAATAGGTCATGAGATATCTCATGGCTTTGATGATCAGGGAAGTCGATTTGATGCTGATGGAAATCTTAGGAACTGGTGGTCGGAAGAGGATCTGACAAAATTCAAGGGTAAAACTACCTTGTTGGCTGAGCAATACAGTGGATACGAAGCACTTGATAGTGTTTTTGTGAATGGTGAATTTACACTCGGAGAGAATATTGGAGATCTTGGTGGAATTTCGGTTGCTTATGATGGCCTACAACGACATTTGAAAGAAAACGGAAGACCGGAAAATATTGACGGATTAACACCAGAGCAACGCTTTTTCATGTCTTGGGGCACCATTTGGAGAATTAAATATCGTGACGAAACCTTAAGAACACAGATCAATACAGATCCTCATTCACCTGGAATGTTTCGTGCCAACGGACCAATTTCCAATATGGAAGAGTTCTATCAAGCATTTAACGTACAACCAGGCGATGGTATGTATCGAGCTGATAGTGTGAGGGTGAAGATTTGGTAAATATTTTTATATTTGTTTAGGTCAAATCGTAACTTAATCGATTCACTAACAGCTTAATTATGGGAAAAGGTGATAAAAAAACCAGGAAAGGTAAAATAACCAAAGGTACCTTTGGCAATTCCAGACCCAAGAAAAAGAAAGTAGCCGAAGATACAAAAGGGAAAAAAGAAGAGACTAAAAAATAACCGGGAAATCCGGTTATTTTTTTATCCACAATTTTAAATTATGAGTAAATATTATTTGCTAAATGACCGTATTGTCCCTGGTGAAGAGGCAAGGTTGCACGTTTCGGATCTTTCAATACTAAGAGGTTATGGCGTGTTTGATTTTTTCAGAACACATCAAGGAATCCCCTTATTTATAGATGATTACATCAGGCGTTTTATGAGATCGGCTGAATTGTTTGGTTTGGATCATCCTTATCATCCGGATTTCATCAAACAAAAAATTGAGGAACTGATTAACCTGAATGGCTATCAGGAATCGGGAATAAAGCTGGTGATGACAGGTGGTTATTCGGAAAATGGATATATACCGACTAAATCTAATTTTGTGATCCTGATCAATGACCTGAAGCTACCAGGGACTGATGTTTATCAAAATGGGGTCAAAATCCTGACACATCTTTATACCAGGGAATTTCCGGAAGTTAAAAGTATCAATTATATCACCTCTTTGATGTTGTTAAAGAAGTGTCAGGAAGAAGGCGCAGTGGAGGTGTTGTACCATAATGGAGAAATAATATCGGAACTATCGCGAAGTAATTTCTTCATAGTAAAGAACAAGGTGATCATTACGCCTGATCAAGGTATATTGTCCGGGATCACCAGAAGCAAAATTTTACATCTGGCAAGAGAACACTATGAAGTCGAAGAGAGATCATTGAGATTGGATGAAATCTCGGGAGCGGATGAAGCATTTATTACCAGTACTTTGAAAAGATTAATGCCCGTTGTAAAGATCGACAATCATTTAATCAGAGATGGAAAGCCAGGAAGTGTTACAAAAGATTTAAGCAGACTCTTTAGTGATTTTGAAGATGCTTATGTTGCGGGCATTTCAAAGAATCAAGGTGCCTGACATTCCAAAAATGTCTGACACCAGGTATTTAATTTAATCCAATAAATTAATCTGAAATAAAGTTAAGACGGCTATGGAATTCATACCAGGTGAATTATACCACATTTATAACCAGGGCAATAATAGGGAAACCATCTTTCGAAAGCAGGATAATTATATTTATTTTCTTAAAAAAGTTAAAATACATGTTCAGGAAAATTGTGAGATATTAGCCTATTGTTTGATGCCAAACCATTTTCATTTTTTGGTCATGGCCAACAAAAGATCTCAAGAAAATTTTAGGGTTGGAAGCTTGATTGTTAACCAACTTTCAAATGGATTTAGATTGCTTCTAAGTTCGTATTCCAAGGCAATCAATAAGCAAGAAAATAGATCAGGCTCTCTTTTCAGGCAAAAGACTAAATATAAATGCCTGACTTTGAGCTCTCCATATAATGATTATCCCATTGTATGTTTTCACTACATACATCAAAATCCCTTAAAGGCCGGGTTAGTAGAGAAAATGGAAGATTGGGAATTCTCGTCTTTCAGAGAATATATTGATAAAGAAAAAGAGGGTTTATGTGATCAAAATATAGCAGCAAGATTTTTGGATATTGACAAGCAGAGCTTTTATAGTGATTCTTATAGTTTAATAGAGCCGATGGAGTTAAAAAATATCTTTTAATTTTCTTGCTTAAAACTTCAAATGAGAACCGGTGTCAGACATTTGCAAAATGTCTGACACCTTAGTATCTCAATTACCTAAAAATGATATTATAGAAACTTTTCTTTGTGACTTTTAAAAATTCCATTCCTCGAAATTCAGGTAAGGAGATATTGGTGTTTTGTGGAATCAAGGTGTCTGACATTTCTAAAATGTCTGACACCGGTGTTATCAGAATCCCATTGAAGACGGATTGGTTAATAAAATGGAAGATTAGGAATTCTCATCTTTTAGAGAATACATTGATAAAAAAAGAGGGTTTATATAATCAAAATATAGCAGCAGAATTTTCAGATATTAACAAGCAAAGTTTATATGGGGATTCTTATGGTCTTGCAGAGTTAATGGAATTGCAAAACATTTTTTGATTTTTTTGCTTAAAACTTAAATAGGGATCGGTGTCAGACATTTGCAAAATGTCAGACACCTTAGTATCTCAATTACCTAAAAATGATATTATAGAAACTTTTCTTTGTGACTTTTAAAAATTCCAGTCCTAGAAATTCAGGTAAGGAGATATTGGTGCTTTGTGGAATCAAGGTGTCTGACATTCCAAAAATGTCTGACACCGGTGGTTGGAATATTAAGGTTCCTGATAATTTTCATTAGTCAAATTTCTTCCGAGACTTAAAAACAAAAAAATCAAACTTCTTATTTGCAATTAAAAAAACCTTTCCTATAATTGTAGCCTCAATGAGAAAGATCAATTTACATATAAACTATTGGTGGTGGCACTTAACTTAACAAGTTAAGTGAACACAATAGCTTTGTAAATTAAAAGAAATAGATTAATACAAGCTCACTGTTCACAGTGAGCTTTTTTCGTTTATAACCTTAAATATTCGGGAACTTGAAAAAATTTACACTTAATTCTGTCCATAAAAGATTACTGGCCGATACAGTGACACCGGTAAGCATTTATCTGAAACTACGGGACAGATACATGAATCCAATCATGCTGGAAAGCTCCGACTACCATGGTAACGAAAACAGTTTTTCATATATCTGTTTCGAACCTATTGCCAGTTTTATATTGAGCAACAACCAGTTAAAACAGCAATTTCCCGATGGAACTATAACGGAGGAAACACTTGAGGAAAAGAGAGATGCGGTAGATGCTTTAAGCAAATTCTCAAGTGCATTTGAAGTGAGTGAAAACGAGTTTGATTTCATCAACAACGGGCTATTCGGTTATATGGCCTTTGATGCCGTTAAGTATTTCGAAGATGTTGAAGTAGAAATTAAAGAAAATGGAGAAGAAAGGATTCCTGAGATTTGTTACAATGTATATCGTTATGTCATAGCCATTGATCATTTCAAGAATGAATTACACATTTTTGAGCATCATTTAGAAGGCGAGCAGAACGGATCAGGCATTGATCAGGTGGCTTCTTTGATCGATAATAAAAATCACCCTGGTTATTCCTTTAATATCGAAAATGAGGAACACTCTAATTTAACCGATGAGGAGTTCCTGGATATCATAGCCAAGGGTAAATCACACTGCCATCGTGGTGATGTCTTTCAAATTGTTTTATCACGGCGATTTCAATCGGCTTTCAAGGGAGATGAGTTCAACGTGTACCGGGCACTTAGATCAATTAATCCTTCACCATATCTTTTTTATTTTGATTACGGCAGCTATAAAATTTTTGGATCCTCTCCCGAAGCACAGATTGTAGTTAAAAAAGGTGAGGCCATTATTTATCCAATTGCGGGAACTTTCAAAAGAACCGGACATGATCAGGCTGATGCTGAGCTGGCTCAAAAATTATACGATGATCCCAAAGAGAATTCAGAGCATGTCATGCTAGTTGACCTGGCCAGAAATGATCTGTCCAGGAATTGTGAAGATGTGGAAGTTGAAACCTTTAAAGAGATTCAATACTACTCCCATGTGATTCACTTAGTATCTAAAGTGACTGGCAAGTTAAAAGAAGGAACTTCTCCGATTAAGATTGTGGCAGACACTTTTCCGGCTGGTACACTTTCAGGTGCTCCAAAACATATGGCACTTCAATTAATTAATAAATATGAAAATACCAATCGTGGCTATTATGGGGGAGCCATAGGCTTTCTGGGTTTTGATGGTGATTTTAACCATGCCATTATGATCCGTTCATTTTTGAGTAAAGACAACCAACTATTTTACCAGGCTGGTGCCGGAATTGTTGATAAGTCTGATATCAATAGTGAACTGCAAGAAGTTCATAATAAACTAGGAGCGTTGAGACAAGCCATAAAAATGGCGGAAGAAATAAGTTAGTTGCAGGTTACAAGTTTCAGGTTGCATGTTATCAACCTGAAACCTGTGGCCTTAAACCTGAAACTAATAAAGCTATGGGAAGTATTAAGAGATTTGAAGATTTGGAAATATGGAAAAAGGCAAGTGAAATAGCAGTCGATGTATTTGAGATTTCGGGACTGACGAGATTTGAAAAAGACTTTGGAACGAAAGATCAGGTGAGAAGGGCTGCACTATCAATTGCAAGTAATATAGCAGAAGGATTTGAATATGATAACAATAAAGATTTCATAAGATTTTTAAAATATGCAAAGGGTTCTGCTGGTGAGTTAAGAAGCCAACTTTATACCCTATTTAGAGCTGAATTTATTGAAGAATCATTTTATAAAGAAAAACATGAAGAGTTACTGATACTTTCAAAACGTATTGCAACTTTCATCAAATACCTAAAAAGTAGGTGAGTTGCAGGTTTCAGGTTGGAAGTTATCAACCTGAAACCTGTGACCCGAAACCTAAAACCAATATGAAACTATTAGTCTTAGATAATTACGATTCATTTACCTATAACCTGGTGCATATCATCAATGAATTGGGATATGGAGAGCAAATGGACATTTTTCGGAATGATAAAATTGCCATTGAGGAAGTAGAAAAATATGATAAGATATTGCTTTCTCCGGGACCTGGAATTCCATCGGAAGCGGGTATTATGCAGGATTTAATAAAGAGATATGCCGCATCTAAATCAATCTTGGGTGTTTGCCTGGGGCACCAGGGTATAGCGGAGGCTTTTGGAGCAGAAATTTTCAATATGCCCATTGTGTTGCATGGTGTTGCTAATGAGACAAAGATCATCAAACAGGATGAACCGATCTTTGAAGGCATACCAAAATCTTTTATGGCTTGTAGATATCATTCATGGTCGGTATTAAAAGATACAATGAATGGCAACCTGGAAGTAACCGCTGAAGATGAACATGGCAATGTGATGGCACTCAGTCATAGGCAACTGGATGTTAAAGGCGTACAATTTCATCCGGAATCGATCTTAACAGAACATGGACCAAAAATGATAGAGAATTGGTTAAAAAAATAAGCCACTGGAATAGATGAACATCAACACCTCATACTTCAACAATTGAAAAAATGAAAGCAGTCCTAAATAATTTATTTGAATATAAATCTTTGGACAAAAAACAGTCCAAAGAAATTCTAATGAATCTGGCCCAGGGCCAATACAACAACAGTCAGGTAGCAGCCTTTCTTACCGTATATCTGATGAGAAGCATCACAGTTGAGGAACTTGAGGGTTTTAGAGATGCTATGCTTGAGCTTTGCATCCCATTGGAAATTGAGGAGTACGATGCTATTGACCTTTGTGGTACCGGTGGTGATGCAAAAAATACTTTTAATATATCCACGCTTTCATCCTTTGTTGTAGCAGGAGCGGGGCAACGTGTTGCCAAGCATGGTAATAATGGTGTTTCATCGGTTTGCGGATCATCCAATTTGTTGGCACATTTTGGATATGAATTCACCAATGACAAAGACAAGTTGAAAAAGAGTATTGAGGAAGCGGGAATTTGTTTTTTACATGCTCCTTTATTCCACCCTGCTATGAAAAATGTTGCTCCAATAAGAATGGAGCTCGGTGTGAAGACTTTTTTCAATATGCTTGGCCCGATCGTAAATCCTTCCTTTCCTAAAAAACAATTGGTTGGTGTGTTTAGTCTGGAGCTGGCTCGATTATACGCCTATCTCCATCAAAAGACTGATAAGAAATTTGTGGTGCTCCATTCGCTTGACGGATATGATGAAGTGTCTTTAACCGGTGCTTTTAAAATGATCTCAAACGGACATGAAAAGATATTACAGCCTCAGGACCTTGGCTTGAATCGCTGGGCACCTGAAGAGCTTTACGGAGGGGAAACAGTGGAGGAATCTGCCAGGATATTTACTAATATATTAAATGGTGAAGGAACCAAAGCCCAGAAAGAAGTGGTCGTTGCCAATGCCGGGTTGGCCATTCATTGCGGCAAAGGATTAAGTCTTGAGGATTCCTTAGCAGCAGCCAGGGAGTCCCTTGAATCAGGTAAAGCTTTGGCTACGTTCAAGAAATTGATAAGTAATTAAATGGTTTTTGATTTTATCCTCCCCCTAGCCCCCTCCTGAGGGGGAAATATGTTGATGGCTTATAGCAGAATTATAAGTCTGTAGTATTTTACTCAAATATGAAAAAAAGGACTAGTCAAAAAACTAAGAACTCAAGACTTAAAACTAAAAACTAAAGGATGCATATACTCGATAAGATTTTATTGCATAAACAAAAAGAAGTTGAAGAGCGCAAAGGACTTTTTCCAACAAAACTGTTAGAACAAAGTACCTATTTTACTGGTAAACCTGTGTCTTTAAAAAAGTATATTCTAAGACCTGACAAGTCCGGTATTATTGCTGAGATCAAACGTAAATCACCCTCAAAGGGAAACATTAATCCGTATGTGTCCATTGAAAAAACTTCTATAGGTTATATGCAGGCTGGGGCTTCTGCCCTATCTGTGTTGACAGATTATGAATTCTTTGGGGGTACTAACGAAGACCTCAAGACAGCCAGAAAATTCAATTTTTGCCCGATTTTAAGAAAGGACTTTATTATTGATGAATATCAGATCATAGAGGCAAAATCTATTGGTGCAGATGTGATTCTTTTGATAGCGGCGGCTTTAACTCCAGAA
Organism: Splendidivirga corallicola; assembly: GCA_030442035.1. Classification (GTDB taxonomy): domain Bacteria; phylum Bacteroidota; class Bacteroidia; order Cytophagales; family Cyclobacteriaceae; genus Splendidivirga; species Splendidivirga corallicola. The sequence continues at coordinate 142,546 of JAUJEA010000001.1, read as the reverse complement.
CGATTAAAACAACTGGCTGAATTTGCAAAATCTTTTGACCTGGAAGTGTTGATGGAGGTGCATAATGAAGAGGAGCTTCAGAGCAACATCATTGAAAGTGTGGACCTGATAGGTGTGAATAATAGGAATTTGAAGACTTTCGAGGTAAGCATTGAGAACTCCATACGGCTGGCACCACTGATACCGGAGCAATATATCAAGGTCTCCGAAAGTGGTATTTCAGATCCGCAGAAAATAGTAGAATTAAGTAATCATGGCTTTCAGGGTTTTTTGATGGGAGAGCATTTTATGCATCATAGCCGCCCGGAAAAAGCTTGTTATGATTTTATTCATGAATTGAAAGTATTGAAGCAGGGAAGTACTAAACCTGTTGAAACCATAAAATAGATAAATTCAAGGTGATCGACGAATAGTGATGGAGACTGAATCCGGAAAAATGAGTCAAAGAAAAATAAAATTGAAGGTTTGTGGCATGAAGCATCCTGAAAACATTCAGGAAGTAATGGGCCTTGCTCCGGATTATATGGGTTTTATATTCTATTCAAAATCTCCTCGTTTTGTGGCAGATCATTTGTCCGGATCATTTCTTGATGAACTTTCTTCCAATATCAAACGAGTCGGTGTATTTGTAAATGAGGATATAGAAAGCATCAGAGAAAAAGTAAAGGTGTTTTCATTAGATGCCGTTCAGTTGCATGGAAACGAGCCAATAGAAGATTGCAGAACATTAAAAAAGGAAGGACTGACTGTTATTAAAGTTTTCTCAGTGGGTGAGCAATTTGATTTTGACGTGCTGGAACCTTACAAGCCTCATGTGGATTTCTTTTTATTCGACACTAAAGGAAAAGATTATGGAGGAAATGGTATTGCTTTTGACTGGAGTATTTTGAAGCAATATGACAACGAGGTGCCATTTTTTCTTAGCGGTGGGATTGATCTTGAAAACATAAGCGAGATCGCTCAATTGAAAGGATTGAATATACACGCCATCGACGTCAATAGTAGGTTTGAATTGGAACCTGGATTGAAAGAGGTGGAAAAATTAAAAAAGTTGAAAAAAATATTAATGTCATCGAATTAGGTTTCAGTCTCTTTATGATTTTTGATTTTGAGCTATGAATTTTGAATTAATTACGAATTTTAAATTACGAATTACGATTGACCGAATTCGTAATTATTCATTCGTTATTCTCTTTACAATTTTAAAACTTAAACACTCTAACACTTTAGCACTTTAACACTTATAAAATGACTTATAACGTAGATGAAAAGGGATATTACGGAAGTTTTGGAGGCGCTTATATTCCCGAAATGTTATATCCCAATGTAGAGGAACTCAGACAACAATATTTGAAGATCATTGAGGAGGATTCTTTTCAAGAAGAGTTCAATGAGTTATTGAGCGATTATGTTGGTAGGCCGACTCCTCTTTATTTCGCGAAACGTTTGTCTGAAAAATACGGTGCTAAAATTTTTCTGAAAAGAGAAGATCTCAATCACACGGGAGCACACAAAGTTAATAATACCATCGGACAGATTTTATTGGCAAAAAGACTTGGTAAACAAAAGATCATTGCTGAGACAGGAGCTGGTCAGCATGGAGTAGCTACTGCTACTGTTTGCGCATTGATGGGTATGGAATGCATTGTGTATATGGGTGCTTTGGACATGGAAAGGCAACAGCCCAACGTTGAACGCATGCGAATTCTTGGGACAAAAGTTGTTCCGGCACATTCAGGAAATAAAACACTCAAAGATGCCACCAATGAAGCTATGCGTCATTGGATTAACCACCCGGTAGATACACATTACATTATTGGTTCAGTGGTAGGCCCTCATCCATATCCGGATATGGTGGCCAGATTTCAATCAGTCATTAGTGAGGAAATGAAAGCCCAGTTACTGGAAAAAACAGGGGGCGAAGATCCTGATTACATTATAGCCTGTGTGGGTGGTGGTAGTAATGCAGCCGGTGCCTTTTATCATTATTTGGACAAAAAGGATGTAAAACTCATCGCGGTGGAGGCAGCTGGTAAAGGTGTAGACACTGATGAATCGGCGGCCACAACTGCATTGGGAAATCCGGGCGTGTTGCATGGTAGTAAAACATTGTTGATGCAAACTGAAGACGGGCAAGTGATCGAGCCTTATTCCATTTCAGCAGGTTTGGATTATCCTGGTATTGGTCCGGTACATGCACATTTATTTGAATCGGGCAGGGCACATTTCTATAGTGCCACCGACTCGGAAGCCATGGAAGCAGGTTTGTTATTGAGCAAATTGGAAGGTATTATTCCTGCCATCGAAAGTGCCCATGCATTGGCTGGTCTTGAATTCATTGAATTTAAATCCGATGATGTGGTGGTACTTAACCTCTCTGGCAGAGGTGATAAAGATCTTGGTACTTATATTAAATGGGGAGGGTATTAAATAATTAATAATTAGTAATGAGTAATTATTAATTAGTTCTGATTTGTCATGTTGATACATATTGAATTTTAAAGGATATGGATAAATGATCAACTACAAGCAATGTCCCCCTCAGGAGGGGGAAGGGGGAGGACTAACAATTAACAGGATACTGAAATCTAACATCAATACCTCAACACATCAACACTTGAGAACATGAACACTATAATAGAAAAGTCAAATAGATTAGATAAGGTTTTTGAAGAGAAAAAGGACCATGTTTTGTCCGTTTATTTTAGTGCAGGGTTTCCCGGTTTAAATGATACAGCTGTTATCCTTGAGTATCTCCAGGAAGCTGGTGCTGATATTATTGAAATCGGCATTCCATTCTCCGATCCTATTGCCGATGGCCCCACCATTCAGCAAAGCAATCAGCAATCATTGGACAATGGTATGAGCCTGAAATTATTGTTCAGTCAATTACAAGGAATAAGATCAAAAATCGACACGCCTATTATTCTGATGGGTTACGTAAATCCTGTATTACAATATGGTATTGAGGATTTTTGTAAGGATTGCCAGAAGGTAGGTGTTGATGGCTTGATCCTTCCGGATTTACCTATGCAGGAGTACATGGAGGAATATAAAACATTGTTTGATCAATATGGGCTTTATAACATTTTCCTCATCACTCCACAAACATCAGAACAACGAATCAAAGAGATTGATGCCAATACTAATGGGTTCATTTATATGGTCTCATCAGCAAGTACTACCGGTGCAAAAAGTGGTATAGCTACAGAACAGATTGAATACTTCGAACGCGTGAAGACCATGCAACTGAAGAACCCAACGATGATTGGCTTTGGTATTTCCAACCATGAAACTTTTGCAAAAGCCTGTGATTACGCCTCCGGAGCCATTATTGGAAGCGCGTTTATAAAATTACTTTCGGAATCAACGGATTTAAAAACAGATATAAATAAGTTCATTAAATCAATCAGAAACAATGATTAATTACAAATTACGACGAACAATTTTCGTAATTCATAATTCGCAATTTCTAATTCCTAACTATTATGATAGTTCAACTACAAAAAGACATTACCGCTGAGCAGAGAACAGAGATTATCGATAAGATCAACCAATTAAAATACAAAACCAATCCTGTCAAAACCCAAAAAGGTGATTATCTCATTGGTATTGGTAAGGCCGAATTTGATATAAGGGAAATTGGGCATATGGAAGGCATTTCAGATATCCATATTGTTTCTGATAGTTATAAATTGGTTTCCAAGAAATGGAAGGTAAGACCAACTTCTATAGATTTGGGAGATGGTGTGACCATCGAATCAGGTAAATTTGCTATTATGACTGGCCCTTGCTCCATTGAAGGAGAAGATCAAATATGTCAAACCATTGATCACCTCAAGGAAAATGGTGTAAAGATCATGCGGGGAGGTGTTTATAAACCAAGGAGCTCCCCATATTCATTCAGAGGATTAGGTATTGAAGGACTAAAACAATGGCATGACGCGGCCAAAGAAGCTGGTATCAAGATTATCACGGAGGTAATGCAGGTTTCACAAATTGAAGAAATGCACGACTATGTGGATATTTTTCAAGTGGGAGCCAGGAATACCCAAAACTTTAATTTATTGGACGAACTGGGCAAGGTAGATAAAGCAGTGATGATCAAACGGGGAATCTCCGGATCTATTGATGAATTACTCTATTCTGCTGAGTATGTCTTTTCGGGAGGTAATGAAAAACTCATCCTGTGTGAAAGAGGTATCAGAACCTATGAAACGGCGAGTAGGAATACAATGGACCTGAATGCGATTCCTATTCTGAAAGAGAAGACTCACCTACCGGTGGTTGCTGATCCTTCACATGGTATTGGTATCCGTCACCATGTTGAGGCCATTGCATTGGCAAGCATTATGGCTGGGGCGGATGGTGTTATCTATGAATCTCATCATGTACCTGAGAGAGCCTATTCGGATGGACAACAAACATTGAATTTCCAGGAATCAAAAGACCTGATCAGAAAAATGACAGAAGTCTATAATTTGAGAGAGCGGTTGTAGCTTTTGATTTTATTACCTTTCGGTGGATAGTATTTTCCAAATTAAATAACAAAACATCATCCCTGACATAGCGTAGCGAAGATCAGGGATCTCCCAAAAAGAGCCTCTAACAGTCCCTTGGGGGTGTTCCTTTCACATCACGCAGCACAAGGGGATTCCAGATATTTCTTACATTTCATTCCAGAAATTCTGGAATGACGGCGATAATGATTTGTCGATCATTTAGATAATATGGACGCTTTCAAATAATTATCGATTTTTTTATCTTGCCTGCTTCTTGAGGATAGCCTTTGAATAGATCTCAGCTAGTCTTTTTAATTTTTTATAAACAACACACAATACCCTTGAAAAATGAACGCAACAATCAAAAGCATAGCCTTTTTGCTCCTCTTTTATCTATCTATACCTGGAGTAAGGGCTCAAAACCAGCAAATAAATCATGAATTTGGAGAAGTAAGGCAATTAGTTGATGAAGTAAAATTTAAACAGAGATCATCCAATTTGCCTGAGGATGTTCAAGGTAGCCCATATCTTTCAAAAGAATTTATTAGGGGTGAGGTACACCTGAAAAGCAAATCAAAATATAAGGATGTACCGCTACGCTATAATATCTATAATGATGATATTGAATTTGAAAAGGATGGGCAGGTTTTTGCACTTGGCTCGAAAATTCATATTGATCAGGTAGTTATTGGTCTGGATACGTTTGTTTATTTGACTTACCTGGAAAGAGAAACTGTAAAACAAAGATATTTTAAATCTTTGGTACGAGGAAAGGCCAGTTTATTAATTAAAATGAATACAATTTTTAAAGAGAAAAAGGCTTCAACAGGAATTCTTTTGGAACAACCGGCTCAATTTGATCGTCAACAAGATGTACTGTTCATCAAAGTTGATAATAAACTGGCCATTAGAATACCAGGGAAAAAGAAGTTATCAGCTATTTTTGAAGACAAACAAGAGCTAATGGCTGCATTCATTAAAGCCGAAAAACTTTCCACACGCAATCAGCTTGATCTTGTTAAACTGGTGAACTATTATAATTCTCTCTAGAAAATTAACAATAAAAAAAGAACCGTCCAGGATAGTAATCCTTTAGACGGTTCCAACATTACTGCCTAACTTAGTACCAATCATGGATAGTGTTATATCAATCATTGGTAGCGTTCGCCTCAATCAATAATTGCTGACAGCCTATGTAAATTTATTTACTGCTAACTGTGATTGTATAATGCGGTGTCGGATTCAGAGGACAGAAATAATTATATGTACCCTCTTTCAATGTTACTACCTTAGATTCGGATGTTTCACCCTTATTGATAGTCTTTTGAAGATAAGCTTCTTTGATATGTTCTCCTGCAGCACCATTGTTTTCCTGGGGAGCTAATACAAAACCAACTTCTTTATCGGCTCCTTTGTTAGTGACTTTAAAAATATAGTCACCAGGTTTTAGGTCCAGGTGCTTGGTTGTAAATTCTCCTTCAACCTGGTTTAGTTTGATGACCTTTTGTGCAGATGCATTTTGAACCGTTACAAATCCTAATACTAGAACTAATGCAACAAATGTTAATTTTCTCATGTTTCTAAAATTCTTAAATGTTTACAATGCAAAATTGTATCAGTTTTTTATCATGAGAAATGGACAAAAGTTCCTTTGGTTTGGACATTTGTCTCAGATAGAAGTTAAGTTGAAAATTGTGGAGGTTTTGACCAATAAACTATCGTTTCCGATAACTTCTTTATCTTAATACCTCAGCACTTCTTAAACTAATGATCATAATTATACCTATTATAAGGAACTTCATTTACCCAGTTAAACCCTCTGTTCAACAAGGCAAAATTTTCCAAAGGATAATATTTCAGATCAACATTGATGGTATCCCCTTGCAGGATACCTGATAACCGGATGTCCTTATCTTTTAGCTTATAGTACAATTCATATTGATTGACCGTATCGGAAGGAAGTGTAAAAACAAACTTTTGATTGACTGTATCGATTTTCGAATTATAACGTTGCAGCCTTCCGTCCATTTTAATAATGGAAGTGAATGCCGGATAGTCCACCAACATATGTTCCCAACGGACACTATCAGTCGTTAAAGGAGGGATCGTATCGCTATTACTAATATAAGTTTCTACATTATAAACACCGTAAAAAGCCGGCTTTTCTCTTTCCGACCCATACCGCTCCCGTCCTTCCATGGATACCATCACCTGGTTAATGATGATATAACCTATCAAAACAACCTGAATCGCCAACAAAATGATTTGTCCTGTTTTTGATTTAAACAATGGTTTATGGATACTTGGTCCAACAGTTTTATTGAAGATGAAGAAGTTCATCAATCTTTTGAAATCAAGACAAGCAATATAAAGCCCCATAAGCATGAGTTGCGCTGAAAATAATTTCACCGGAACATCATAGCTCATGTTCATCATAAATACATTTAACATGACCCCAAAAGCTACCAGACCACCAAGGGTTCTTGTCCTTCTGAACATAAGTAAAACACCGGCCATTGTTTCACTAAAACCAGAGAACATAGTATAGCTTTCGGAAAATCCCATGAAAGTCCAAATAAGCCGCATAGGAGAGGCCTGTCCGAAAGTTTGCATCAGACGCTCCAGGTTAGGTGGAACAAATTGCAAGTAAAAGAGCTTGATGATGCCATAGACAAACATGAAGTACACCAGGTAATAAGTGAGGAACAGCACGAACCATTGTTTCAGCTTCTCATAGTTTGGTCTTTTCCTATCCAATATTGTCCAAACTATTCCGATGATCAATGTCAGGCAAAGGATGATAAAGTTTTGAACCCAATCATATAACTTATCCCCACTCCCGGTAAATACAAGGGTTATTGTCTGTTCAATTCCCAATATATTGCTGCCTACCCAGCTGACCATCCAGCTCCATAGATCATTATAGGGTTCTACAATCTCATTGATCCCGGGAATGATGTTGAGAGGAAAAGGAAAAATGAATAGAGCGAAAAATACGCTGATAAATCTAAAGGCCAGTTTTTGACCAAAATTCCAATGGGTTGTTTGGGCGAATTGTTGCATAACCTGAATAATTATATTGGAACTACAACATAATCAATTCCTAGGATAATAAAGTAGATTGCGTGATTTTACAGTTAAATTATGCGGTTACACCTATTATTATTTTAATAGAATTCAAGAAATGGATTAAGGTCTATTGTTAGTGCGTCGAAATGTAGACTATATATCCACTTCGAAACTTCCGCTTCGTACAACTAATTTGGAATTATGTAGTTTTCTAAAATTTAGCATTTCATTTTGAATTTGAGCGGATGTCAAAGGTGATTTAGAACAAATCACATAACAAGTTTTTTTATCAGATTCACTGAGTAGTTGTATGCTTCTTTTTAATTGCTCAAATGCATGTTTAATATTCTGTCCTTTGAGTTCAATAAAGTGTTCATTTTTATTTGTTTCAATTACCAAAAAATCACAACGAATGCCAGTTGTAATCTGGCAACCATCTACTTTAATTTTTTTTACTGTATTTCGTGAAGGATTATTAAAGATGATTTTACGATTATTTTCAGAACATACAATTTTAGAATCACTGCGTTCTTCAATGCACATTTCTTTCATTTTCATGCCGATGTTAAAATTCCAGATCCAGGAGATCACCAAATTCCTTGGCTATTTCATTGGATACGGAGTCTAAAATATTCTGAGAAATTAGCTGATTTTCGTTGTCTATGATATTCTCTTTTCTTCCATTTTTCATGGAATAAGCTCTAACAAGATTTGGATTGATAATCTCTTTTTCCGGTATAATTTTAAATAATTGATCATTGGAAATTTCCTTTGACGCTTTTAGTTTTCCTGCCTGTACTAAATTATTGAAAGCAGTTAGAATATAAGGGCTATGGGTAGTCACTATAATTTGAAATTTACAATTGCCTTCATTAATAATTCTTGCGAGCAGTTGAACAATTCTCTTCTGAGCGATTGGAAATAAATGTGCTTCGGGTTCTTCAATATATAGGGTTATTCCATTTCCTAATGTAGGATTGTTAATGAAAGAGTTCAAAACAAGTAACAAAGGAAGGATTTCTTGCTGTCCTGAGGATGCATGTGATAAATTCACCTTTCTTTCATCATTATGAAATAAAAAATCCTTGCCTTTTTCTCGTATATATTCTCCACAAAGAATTTCATCTACCAACTCATAGAATCCTTGGTTCCGTTTTTGTTTGGATTTTTGAATTTTTCTGCCCCTAACATTTTCATAATAGGAACCAAATTCAATTAAAAATGGATCTAAAGGTATATTTTGTTTAATAATAGAAAAAATGGTTGATTGAAAACTTGAAAAAAAGCTTCGGCCAGCAGGGACAAATAATTGATCGAATAATCCTTGATTAGAAATTTTTTGCTCAATAAGATCATCCAGTTCGTTACTGTACACAACCTCACTTATAAAACCTTTCATCGATTCCTCAGGTCTAGCTTTAACATAATTTTGAGAATCTTTAATTAAACCTTCAACGCTTTCGGAGTATGTAAAAACGATATTCTTTGCTGAGGGCAACTTTGAGACTTTCAGGAAAGAATCGTTTATTGAATATTCGATCTCAAATGAGGATCTTGGCCAAGATTCTCTAGGAAAGTATCTGATGAATTTTTCTTTTTGCCCTTTATCAATATCGCTTTTTGATTTTCCATTCAAGATCTCTATTAAAATTTCATTGAAGAAGGATTTAAAAAAATATAATAGCTTAACAGTGACACTTTTACCAGAAGCTTGCGGACCAATGATAAGGTTTACATCACTGAAATCCATTTCAAGCTTTTTAATTCCTGCAAAATTTTCAATGTAAATACGCTCTTTTGGCATGTCGTTAAATTAGTTTAATAAATTATCTTTCAATAATCGCTGGTATTCGAAAATATCATTTTTCCTTTACAATAATAATGGACCTCTTTCAAGCTATGCAATATTAATGGTAATTTTTATTGATTGAAAGCATTAAAACTTAGGGGCAAGTTCAGAAGTGCTTGCTCAACTCCTTCCTCAATATATTCTCAAACCTTGTTTTACTTAAGTAGTGATCCTCGATCAATCGGCCATCCCTTAAAAGACTAAAAGTGCCAAAACCTGAGGGTGCTTTTTTTGCTTCGGAAGGGTTATTGAGTTTTGTTATTTTCAGATCGATACCATGGGCCTTGGCCGATGCTGTTAGAGCATGGATAGATTTTTCATGCCATGGACATTGATCAGCATAAACCAGATGCCATCCGGAGTATTTTGCCTGTTGTTCCTTCCAGTTTATCAAATAGGGTGTAGGGCTTCGATCATCAAGTTTTTTGGCCATCAATTCAAACCGTTCCAGTTGACCGACCTCAGCAAATCCATTGTTTGCAAAGATCGATTTGTTTGCCATCCAGGAGCCTTCACTGGTCATGACGCAAATTCCGGATTTGTTACTGGCCAAGGCGTCCTGCTCGCAGGCTTTGATGAGATCAGAACCTACATTTTTGTTTCTTACTTTTTTACTGAATATGACAATGCAATGTATGAAGAGATAATTATCCGCCTCAATAGGACGCCAGGCGACTTCGGAAGGCGTATATTCAATGAAACCTATTTGGGTATCTTCATGATCAATAGCCAATTTTATTCTAAGACCTTCATCATATCTTTTTTTAAACCAACTTATCTTGGCCTGAGAACCCTCCGCTTTTTTATCTTTGATACAATAAATACCCGTATCATTAACATTGTCAGGTGTTACATCTATAAGCTTGGTATTTTCCATTTGAAAGCGCTGAAGAAATTAAGTGTTAACTTTGTTAAAGTTATTATATCTCAACCATTAAAGCTGATTGATATTCAATAAAAAGCTTTCAGGTATTAGATTTTAGGTCTCAGTGTTTAGTTTGTCTATGCCTGAGTATGGTAGTTTCGTAATTCATTCAAATGAATCAGTTAAAACTTAATATACCTTTCAAGTTATCCTTTTTATAATAGCGTAAAAGATAATAGAAGACCTTGATATTGTTGATAAGCAAGGTGTGGTTAGAGTAAGTATGGTGCATTATAATACGCTGGAAGAGGTAGATAAATTAATTACGGTTTTTGATCAGTTGTTCTGATTTGGAGATGTAATTTGCTTTCATCCTGATCTAATATAAAATATTCTAATATGAACGGAGCTATCATCAAAAACATTCATTTTTATTTTGGAATAACAGTAATTGTCATATTCACCTTAACAGGTCAATACATGCATCACTTTTATGATCATCTAAAGAACATGGAACCTGCACCAAGGATGATCTTTCGTGCCGGACATATTTATATTTTATTCAGCGGTCTCATTAATGTGACCCTAGGGGGGTATTTTACTTTAAATGAGAAAAAAGGTAATCAGATTCTTCAGCTTATCGGTTCTGTATTGATCATTGTGGCTCCCATGCTTTTTATAGGCAGTTTTTTTATAGAGTTACCTACTGATCAGTTAGAAAGATTGATGGCCAGATTTGGCATTTACTTTATAGCTGCAGGGACTGTTATACATGGCTTAACCAGGCTCATGTTTGCATCGCACAAAAAATAGCTGTAACTCGTTAAAAAGGTTATCAACTATTAATTTCATTAGTATGGATGATTTGATTGAAAAATCAAAAAAAGGCGACATGGTAGCCTTTCAAACTTTGTACGAAGCGTTCAGACCTAAGCTGGAATCTTTCACTTATCGACTTACTGCTGACAGGGAAGAGACTCAGGACATATTACAGGAGGTTTTCATCAAGGCACACAAGCATATTGCCTCATTTAAGGGCAAATCAGTCAATATAAAATCGTGGTTTTTTAGTATTACTGCTAATCACACAAAAAATATTTTGACCAGGAAAAAAAGATGGCATGTTGATGCCCAGGATGTTTGCAGGGATTCATTAGTTTCTTCTCCGAAAGATCAAAGTGCATTGGTAAACCAAATCCAGAGTTCTCCATATAAGCAATTTGAAATGATTGAGCATTTGGATTTTTGTTTTACCTGTTTAGGTAAGACACTTTCAATGGAACAACAACTGGTACTTATTTTGAAAGATGTTCATCAATTCAAAGTTGACGAGATCGTAGAGATAACAGGCTATTCAACTGGTTCTGTTAAGCATCATTTGCACAAGGCAAGAACCAAACTATCCAAAATATACCAACACCGATGTTCATTGGTCAATAAAAAAGGAGTTTGTTATCAATGTGATGAACTGAATGAAATTTTTACCGGTGAAAAGCATGATTGCGCTAAAACCTACCAAAGTCTAACAAAAAACGAAACTAATCCTACTGAGAACGGTGCTTTAAAATCTCGCACAAAGCTGCTGCAAGCATTGCACCCCTTGAGGGGAGTAGGGACTGACCTGCACCACCATTTAATGGAACATCTCAAGAAAGTGAATAAATACGATTAATTCACCCACGACAATCATTTTGATTCGCTCAATTGTCTTACTAAAAACAATTGATTAAAAACTAAAAATGACATTATGAAAGTTTATGAAAGCGAATTTATGATTATTAATCATTTACCGGAAAGTCAGACCTTGGAACTTATATGGAAGGAAGAAACAGGTAATATGGTAGATTGGGATTTCAAAGCCACATTATATGTTTATGCTGGTTTTGCCATTGAATACCAGGTGCACAATTTATTAGTGCATATTCACCACTTTCGGTTTGGTGGCGCTATGTCGGATGAATTAACGACATGGAGAGATAAAGAGGTTTTTCCGAAATATAATGAAGCCGGAGTGCTGAAATTTGCATTTTGGGGTGATGCATCTCAATTACCACCACAAGATCCACCGAAATCACCTGTAGCGAATTTTGACACTCGATTCTTCTCTGAAAGAGCAGATGTAGATGCATGGTTTGAGGAATAAACCAAATAACTTTGTCAGGAACCCCTTTAAATGGGGTTCTCCCATTTGTTTTGTAGATTTTAGTAATTTTGAGTTTTGAATTAAAAAACTGAAAGAATAAACATAAGCTGATGTACATCCCTAAACATGGCTGGCCGTTTTTACTTATTTTGTTCCAGATAAATATTGATTTTAAAGCTATTATCAATTTGGTAATGATGCTGCAATTTGTTGGATGAATATAGATAAAACTATAAGCAAGTATAATTGGATTGGTGTGGCTACCTTTATTTTCATCATTGCTCTTGCACAGGTATTAACACCGGTAGACTACAATTGGAGGGATCACACTATAAGCCAGCTTGCTTCTCAAGGTTACGATAAGAAGTGGATCATGCAAGTGGGGTTTATTTTGTTTGGTGCCATTCTAAATATTGGTATTGTTCTGAAGCTTGTGACAGTTCCGGTAAAACGTGGAAGAATGGCAGCTGAACTTTTAATGATGGTTTATGCGGGATCAATCTTTATGACAGGAATCTTCTGTGAAAAACCCTTTATAGATGGAATAGAATTTTCCAATTTGTATGCCAAGATTCACTCAATCTTTGCCATGATTGCTGGCATTGGTTTCTCAGTTAGTATCTTACTTTTCGGATTAACAGCTCCTACTTTGAAAAGTAGAACGATCCATTTGCTTTTTCTGGCCATGGTCGTGGGGACTTCTGTAATTTTTGGAGCACTTGATTCAAATATTGGGCTTATTCAAAGGTTGCTATATTTCATAAGTTTCGTGTGGATCGTGTTTTTCTATAATAGATGGTGATCTCACACTAATTAAGGGAAATTTGGAGTGCGGGGAAGCGCACTCCAAACAATTAACAAACGTCGATTGAATTGAGGAAAATTGTGGTGTGTTTACTTTAATTTCTTTCGCCTTTCGAAAAAGGGTTCTGAAATCAAAATAATCGGCCATTATTTGCCAATAAACGTGCCAAATCCGTAAGCTGGCTATTCTTGTTTTTTTCGATGATCACAAATTTGATCATCGTTCATTGATGAACTTTTTTGTACGATGCCGTACGCAGGATTTATATGATTTTTCAGATCTTGGTGTTCCACCCTGTAAGGGGAGGAAAGTGGAAATGAGGTCACAAATTAAAGTTTCTGTCTGAAATACGTCTGAAACAAATTATCACTCACGAATATTGGGTGTGTTACCGAATTCACCATTTTGTAGCCAACTCAAGGCTAAATCTTCCGGTGATCTTATAAAAATTATTGTTGATTTCAGGGAGGACGGTTTATAGGTCAATCCATAAAAAAGGAGGTCTTGTACAAGACCTCCTGATGATGCTAAATCATTATTAAACTAAAATTTATAACTTACAATTTCGCTTGGGTTGATCCTGTAGTAAAGAATGTTCGAGATATCATCTACTTGATAACTCGGCTCCTTTTCGTCTTTCATGTTGATGGTTTCTATAATTTCACCATTGTTTTTACTGACCTTTATCAAACCGAAATTTCTTTTTTCTAGAGACTTGGCAATCCCGGTTTTTTGTTTGTCCAATGCTACCATCATGAATACAAAATCTTCTGCATTAGTACTTGCCTTGAACCTTCTCTTAGCGGCGGCCATGGCAGCGGATGAATAGGCCCTGGCTTGCTGACTGGCCTGATCATAGGCTGCTGAGAATTCTCCATAGACCTCTCGACCTAATTCATTGTTAGTACTTCTGGCAGCCTGATCAAAGGATGATGAAATCAATTGTGATTGGGCACTATACAAAGCAGCCGAGATGGAATTCATGGTGTACAGCGCTTTTAATATGCCGGGCTGAGAAGGTGCCGGATAATATTTTTGGAATTGAATTGCTCCATTAAAATCTATCATAACAAGATTTTGTTCGGAGCCTAAGAGAATACCTTGTTCTCTTATTTCAATGGAAGAAGCGCGTTCTTTGCCTTCAAAACTTATTCCCTCCGATAGAATTTTTATGTGAGCGGTTGCCAGGTCAATTTTATATAAAGTCTTTTCCTTGTTAGAAAAAACATATAAAATGTCACCGTCAAATGCTCTTAGCAACCTATATTTTGAGGGATTGTAATTTGACTGGTCTACAGGTTTTCCAGACTTAATTGATTTGGGGAATTTTGGTGTACCGCTGGCCAAATCAAAAATATTAACTTCACCATGTGAATTAACATCAGGGCGTGTAATGTAAAGCAGCCCACTATTAGTAAGTTCTGTGTATTCGAGCTCTCCTTTAATCTTAAGTGATTTATCAAACTTCAACTGGCCGATTTCAACATCAAGGATATTCAGGAACGATTTTTCCGCATTCTGCATAGCCAATACTATGCCTCCTTCGATAAAATCATAATGAAGTACTGAGCCGGGAATTTTAATACCATTCCCCTTTTTCCCCCAATAAGTTTCCCCTGTTTCATAATTGACCAAATTTACTTTAACGCCACCCATATTATTAACCGGGTCTATTTTGGGTAGTAGAATCAGTCCCTTCTCATGACTTACAATTTCATTTACGATCCCATTGATCTTTACAACACTATTCCAAACCTGTTTACCACTGGCCATATCATAAGCCATGATATAGTTGGATTTGGCATAATAAAAATAAGGGCTATTGGATGATTTGATTAGTTTTGATTCATTTGAAGCCGATACCATACCTTTTGGCTTTGGTAAGTTTGCCTTCCAAAGAAGCTCTCCTGAATGCGCTTGAATTTTAAAAATGCCACTGGATGTAGCAATAATAAAGTCTTGTTGATTGATCTCTATCAATTCAAAAGCCGGTCCGTCTTCGCTCTCTTTCAACTGTGAAGTTGCCTGCATGGCTGTCATCAGACCTCCTAAACCTTTGCTTGTACCAAAGATCTCGGAGTTTGACCAAAGTTCTTTACCGGTATTGATGTCAAACAAACTCAAATACGCTTTAAGCTTGTCCTTAAATCCATAAACAAGAATGGCTCCGGCATCATATAAAACATTTTTGACAATGACTTTGCTAAACCCCGCTTGCTTTGAATCACTTAAAATTTTACCTTCCAATGGGTCCAGAACAATGACCTTGTCTTGCAATGTAATCTGCGTAAAAAGCGTATTTGGAAGGATTTGATAGCTTTCAAAAGGAATGTTGCCCAATGCCGGAATACTCCAGATAATTTTTCCCTGCTCGGGATCAATTCCATGCAATCCATCCAATGTGTTAACTACTAAGACACCAAGAGGTGTAACCTGTTGCCACAGAATAGCACTTTTGAAATGCAGGTTCCACGCCTGAGCGGGATCCGTTTTTTCTGAATTGGCCTTAGCCTGAGCGAAAAAGCAACTCAGAAAGACAATTAATAAGACAGCACCCATCATGCAGGTGATTCTTTGCTTAAGATTTTTCATAATTGATCTTGATTATATGTTTTTGAACAGCTCGGGGTTTAGCTGCTGGTAATTTTTATAATACCAGTTTGAGGTAATAGAGGATTAATAAATTTAACGGGTAATGTGTTCATCCCAACCTGTAAAAGTGACAATACATTACGTAAGTGCACTTCAATGAAATAATTTGAGGTGGGGCTTTGATGAAATTGAATAATTAATGGAATGCATTAAAAAGGGATCAAGAAGATAGCCGTTTTAAGCAAGTTTATATTCGTTTGGCTTTTTAACAGAAAATATCCAATGCCATGAAATTATCGTTCAATGATAAGAACCTATCATAAAAACCCGACATGAAAAAGAAACACATTTCCCGCAAAAACTTCCTTAAGCAGGCGGGTTTGGGGTTTGTCCTGACACCGCTTGCGGCCATCAATATGGCCACCTCCTCAAAGGAAGACAATGACATTCAAGATACCTCGAAATGCGGCTATACCAATAGTGCCGCCGCTGGCCCTTTCTATGTAAAGAATTCACCGGAATCAGTTAATATAAATTTTACCAACTTGCCTGGTACCCCAATGAAAATAACAGGTAAAGTTTTGGGAGGAAAGGGCGGATCGAAACCCATCAAAGATGCCAAAATTGAAGTATGGCACTGTGATCACAAAGGAAAGTACCATCCCCAAGGTAGTGGTGATATTTCCAATTATGATGATGCTGAAATTGCCTTACGGGGAACTGTTTTTACTGATGAAAATGGGGCTTATGCATTTCATAGTATCAAACCGGGTGTTTATTATGGAAGAAGAAGACATATCCATTACAAAATCACAGCCAAAGGTTACAAGCCATTGATAACTCAGAGCTACTGGTTGGATGAAAAGGGTAATCAAAGAGAACGGAATGACCGTACGGACAGGAATACGGAAGATTGCCGATATATTGATTTCAGGGATCTGGGAAAAGATGGATGGGTTGGTGCGTTTGATATTCATTTGGAAAAGGTCTAGGAGCAATTATACAATTGTTATTGGTTTATATTACCGTTTCGAATTGGCACCTTCTATATTGGGGTTAAGAAAAGCAGTTATTAAAATTTAAATGGGCATCAATTATTTTTATTAGACCTCTCATAATATTCCCGCTCATTTGAAGTTACAGGTTTAGTTAAACTTGTTGTAATTCAATTGCAGCAAAAGAAATGTGGCGGTGAAAACCGTCACTTTTCCCTTCAAACCCATCAATCCCACCTTGCGTAGTTGTTTAATAATAAGAAATTTGTTGTAAGGCAGTTCCCTGCTGAAGATCAATTGAAAATTCCAAATTACGAGAGCTTTTACAAGCTCGTAACCAGAAGAAGGGTTGGTATGTATTTATTTGATGCGTTTCAAAAAAACTCAGCTAATGCAAATTAGCATCACTTACAATACTCTCTCAGAAGTCTTTTCGAGTTTTCCTTGTCGTACCTTCTGACCTTTCTGAAGTCTTTGCAGGCATTATTGGTTTCATTGATGTTGAGGTAACAGAATCCCCGCCGTACAAAAACCTCTTCTTTTTCATAATCAAGATCAATGGCCTTAGTGTAGTCATTAATGGCTTTTCGGTTTTTGAAACCTCTTTGATAAATAATCCCACGGTTGAAATAAGCCCGACCCATATCCGGCTTTTTACCGATTACATAATTAAAATCACGCAATGCCCCGGACCGGTCTCCCATGTTTCCCCTGCATATGGCCCGGTGATAGTATGGGTTAATTTCATCCGGCCTTTCATGAATAACTCTGTTCAGGTCCATGAAAGCATCAAAATAAAGATTATCAGCCATGTTGGCTTTGGCTCGAAGGTAAATGGCATCAATATTGTTTTTATCGATGCTCAGTACATTCTTTACATCAATTATAGTACTAGCCGGTTCTTCTTTGGCATAATAACATCTGGCCCTCCCAAGAAAGGCTTCCTTTAGCTTTGGACGCTTACCCAAACAGGCGGTATACCATTTGATGGCACTTTCATAGTTTTCGAGTTCTTCTTCGGCCCGGGCCAGGTTATACATTAGATCCCAATCATTAGGAGCCAACCGTGCAGCCTTTTCAAAATGCAAAGCGGCCAGTTCATAGTTGCCATCTTCAAAATAATCACTGGCCCGCTCACGATGTGAGTCGCATGCGATAAAACATGAAAG
Source organism: Splendidivirga corallicola (assembly GCA_030442035.1). GTDB lineage: Bacteria > Bacteroidota > Bacteroidia > Cytophagales > Cyclobacteriaceae > Splendidivirga > Splendidivirga corallicola. Next base: position 124,557 of record JAUJEA010000001.1, on the reverse strand, counting down.
TATTATAAAAAATGGGATTGCTGCTTTTAATTTCATAGTCAACTATAAACTTAGTTATAAAATTCGAATGAAAAAATATTTATCGAATTTGTTTTGGTTGACTTGTTGTCTTTTTTGATTCTAGTTGCCAGAAGTATTTTTCACTTTAGACCTCTGTTTGCCAGTTCCGTAATTATTAACAACGAATAAAACTTCTGAGGTTCAATGTACTAAAGACATCGAACGTATCTAAATCGTAGTACCTCAGAAAAACCTCTTAAACACATCCCGATAATTTTTCCCAACAGATATACTCACACCACTTTTCAAAATCACCATATTTCCTTCCAGATAATCAACGTGATTTTTATTCACTATGAAGGACTTATGGACACGTATGAAAATTTCATTGGACAATTGCTCCTCGAAACTGGTCAGTGTTCTGGGCGTAAGTAGATATTCTTTTCCCTGCCAAACTTTTACATAATTACCATAACTTTCCAAATACTGAATATCATGGATGTTTACCTGCACCAATCGTTTATCAGATTTGATAAATAAAAATTCCGGATCCTGTTCATTTTGAGAAACATCATTGTCGGGAGGGGCCATAAAAGATTGGTTTTTGAACTGATGTGTTTCCATAGCTTTATTCACCGCTTTCAGGAATCTATCGAACCGGAATGGTTTTAGAAGATAATCGCAGACATCCAATTCATAACTTTCCAGGGCATGCTCTTTGAAGGCCGAAGTGATGATCACAATGGGCTTGTGATTTAAGGTCCTTAAAAAATCCAACCCCATCAACTTAGGCATTTGAATATCCAGGAAAATAAGATCTACCGGCTGTTTTCTAAGAAATACCAATGCCTCGGTAGCCAGATAACACTGTCCAACGATCTCCAGGAAATCCACATCATCGACATATCTCAGGATAACATCATGGGCTAATGGTTCGTCGTCGATGATCAGCGCTTTTAGGTGCATTTTAATGTTAATGTGTTGGGATCTTTTCTGATACAGTTTAAAAGTGGAGTGTTAATTTAGCTTCGAATGTGTTTTTTGTTTGTATCAAATTTAACTCATGTTTGTTGGGAAAAAGTAATGCCAATCTCCGTTTTAAATTTTCAAGGCCTATCCCTTTCCCCGGGTTCATTCTCTCAAAGGAGTTTTTGCAGGAGAAAGTTAGGCTTTCTTTGGTACAATGCAATTTCATGTGTAAAAAACGCTCGCCCTCCGAGGGTTCGATTCCATGCTTAAAGGCATTTTCCACAAATACAATAAGCAATAGCGGTGGGATTTTTACCGTTTTGTCTTCAATATCTTTTTCAAAACGAAGGTCTGGCTTTTTGTGTAATCGGATTTGTTGAAGATTGATATAATCTTCGATGTACTTTACTTCCTGCATTAATAAAACTTTTTTTTCTTTCCCCTCATAAATGACATAGCGCATCAGCTCTGAAAGCTGTAAGATTACCTCGGGAGTACTTTCAGATTTAGCCAGACTTAAAGCATACAGATTATTGAGTGTATTGAAAAAAAAATGAGGATTCATTTGTTGTTTTAATAAACTAAGCTCGGTTTCGGCTTTCTGTTTTCCCAATGATTCAATTTCACTGTTCTGCTTAAACCAGTCAATGACCAAAATTACCGGAAGACTTATGCCCATGATCCCTAAAGCTACCAGACCATTGATGTCCTCAAACGCATAAATACTTTCGCTGGGAACAATAGGATTCACGTTTTGACTGACAGGCAGTGCTATAATAATTTCTGCTAAAACAGGATACAGTAGGAGAATGGTCCCTCCAACACCCATTGCATAGACCAGAATCCCTCTTTGCTTCAAAAGCCTGGGAAACAAAAAGTAGCGGTTGATGAGGTAAAAAGAAAAACCTGCCAGGTAGCTGATAAAGAGTTGAATGGTAATACCAAGCATCGGGAAGAAATTTTTTATTACCTCCTTCAAATCGATACTAATATCAACAAGATAATCATTGCGAAACTGTTCGATATTGGAGGCAGCAAAAAGTGCAAGGAGTAGCGCCCAAAGAAAAAGCACAACGACCATGGCTTTTTCAAAATTTATTCGCTTGAAGCCCTTGGCCTGAGGAATTTTTGCCGGTAAATAACGGTTGATCTCAATGCCAATTTCCAGATAAAAGAAAACAAGACCAACAATAACAAAGAACTCTTCAGAGGTGGTGATGAAAAGGAAACTTTCATGCCAGAACCGTCCGGCTGTCGCTAATAATATGGGGTAGATGATAAATATACCAGTCCATATGACAAGATATATCAATATTCTAAATCTGGCTTTCAAAACCTGTTTGTACCAAACCACTGTCAATATCGGCAGAGTAGCAATGGTAATTGTCACTATATGGGATAAATACACGCTCCAGGCTTCCGACGATTTCATTTCAACCTGAGTAATACTAATTCCCAGAATCGCTACGATAAACATCCAGGTATCATGCTTTAGGAAAAAATGGTCAATATGTTTTTTGAAGTGTTGAAGTGTCAAGGTGATAGGGTGTTAAAGTGCTAAAGTGTTAAAGTGCTAAAGTCGCATGGTATTTCGATTGTGTTTAAAAGACAGCATGCTAAAATGTTCAAAAAGATAAAAGCATGGTGTTCCTGACAAATTTAAATGATGAAAGTATGATTTGTCATGATGAAAGCAAATGTAAAGCTGAAGTATTGATCTCTTGTCATCAAAAAAATTGGGTTACAAACCCTTACTTCAGTTCTTTGGCCATAGATAGACACGGATACAAACATCCGCGCCAGTAAGAAATAGGATTGCAAGTACTTATTTCTTTGTTTCGATATATAGGCGGACATAGATGAAACATCCGTTGGTATCAATAGAAGTACTCACCAACATAAAACAGCCCTACGTCATCCCTAGCGAAACGTAGCGGAGATTAGGGATCTCCCAATGAGGCGCAAAATGGTTTTTGAACAAATTCCACCTTTTGTTGCTAGCCAGGAGATCCCGGATATTTCCCTCATTTCATTCGGAAAATTCCTGGAGGACGGGGAGGATCTTTTGAATGACAGATCCGGCAGTTGATCTTTCTATACTCAAATTAATTGTGAACCTTTCCTTCATCATGAAACATTGAACCTTCATCATTAAAAATTGCGCTCCTTTTACATCGCAGATACCTTCGATCGAAATTTTGAATGAATCCAGTTAGTTATCACTTAATCTATATGCAAATGGAAAAAGCAAAAATAGAGGTCATTTTGTCAATGATCGTTTTGATGGGGGCACTATTCATTGGAGGCATATTGGTCCCTTTTTACGAACCAAATTTTGGTGTTGATGAATTCCTGGAATTCTCCATTTTTCTTGGGCTCCCCTTATCACTATGTCTGACATTCCTGATATCGCGGTTAAGGTTCCGGATAAAATAAATACACAAGGAGACTACATATAATTTATCATGAATCCCTCAAGAAACGATTTACGATCTACCATATTTTTGGTGACAGGTGTTTCCGTCCTGATAGTTCTTTCCATCTACTTAAAGATAGCATTGCGCCCTCTGCTTGAAAGCCTTGATATCATGGCCATGAGAGCAAGGTGGATCGGTGATATATTAGTCAACACAACGATATTCATTAGCCTTGTGTGGTTCATTAAAAGACGCTCTTTAAATGAATTGGCCGGACTAGGGAAATTACCGCTTCAAAACAAAAAGTTGTTAATTGTCCCGGCCATTTTGGTTTTACTGTTGGGAACCAATGTGTTTGAATTAGATGCCACTCAAGCTTTTTCAATCGACTTGTTATGGCTTTTAATCTGGTCTTTGTCCATTGGATTTTTTGAGGAATGTGCCATTAGAGGACTTATGCAGGCTCGGCTTATTAAGTACTTCACAGATAAAAAAAATGGCATTCTAATAAGCGTCATTGTGTCCTCTGTCATTTTTGGATTACTCCATTTGATCGTCCGGAATGGTAGCATATGTGCAGAAATCGGTCAGGTGGGAGCTGCTATTTGCTTAGGAGTTATGTTTGGCGCCTTATTGTTAAGAACCAACAAGCTCTATCCGATTGCCATCATACATGGCCTCATCGATTTCTTTTCATCTTTTGAGGATCTTGAAGGTCCTGACCAAAACCTGGAAGCTCAAGTGGTGGAACAAGGTTCACAGACCGGAGAACTTATGGTAATCCTTGTCCTCATGCCCTTTCTCATATTTGGCTTAATTCAAATGAAAAAAATAAAGCCTGAAAAGATAAAGGAAAGAATCTCCTTTTAACGCCTGTGGAAGCCACCCATCTTCCAAAAACATATTGTGTGCCTAAAGCTTGATTCAACTAAAATTATCTCAACATATAAAATTATGAATGAACTCATTATAAATAATATCAATAAAACGTACGCCAATGGTGTCAAAGCATTGGATGATGTTTCGGTTACAATAACCAATGGAATGTTTGGATTATTAGGCCCAAATGGAGCTGGGAAATCCACACTTATGCGGACAATCGCAGCTTTGCAGGAACCTGATGAAGGTTCGATATCATTTAATGGAAATGATGTGATCAAAGATCCGTCGGCCATTCGCCGCCAACTGGGCTATTTACCTCAGGAATTCGGTGTGTATCCTAAAATTTCAGCTTATCGGTTATTGGATCACTTAGCCATACTGAAGGGTATACTGGATAATCGAGAAAGAAAAGAACAGATAGAGGCACTGCTACAGCAGACCAATTTGTACCAGGACAGGAAAAAGGTTGTCAGCACTTTTTCCGGGGGTATGAGACAACGGTTTGGTATTGCGCAGGCTTTGTTAGGAGATCCACAATTGATCATTGTGGATGAACCAACCGCAGGGCTGGATCCCGAAGAAAGAAATCGCTTCCACAATTTGTTAAGCGAAATAGGAGAGAACATCATTGTATTGTTGTCGACCCATATTGTGGAGGACGTACGGGACCTATGTACCAGAATGGCCATTATGTCCGAAGGCGGATTGGTTCTGGAAGGAGAGCCAAGACAATTAATTAAAGATTTACGGGGAAAGATCTGGGAAAAGGCAATTTCCAAAGATGCCCTGGAAGCACACAAGGCAGCTTATACAGTTATTTCCACCAGGCTTTTTGCGGGCGAAACACAGATCCATGTGTTATCCGATGACGATCCCGGACAAGGCTTTCAAACACACGAGCCGGGACTGGAAGACGTGTATTTTTCTATTCTGTTCGATCAACAATCGGTTAATTGTTAAGACTATGTTAGCTAAACTCATAAAATTTGAATGGCGGTATCATACGGGAAAAGTTTTGTTCTTTGTTGGAGCAGGGGCGTTTCTTTTCTTTGGATTCATGGCTTCAGCTGCCGGCATCAGAATTCCTAATATTTATATGAATTCTTCCTACATGATTAGTCATATCACGGGCCTAATCTCATTGGGCTCTACCTTTGTTATTACGATATTTTGTGCCAATGCCATGTTGAAAGATAACGAGCACAAAATGACCGGGATCATTTATGCGACCCCTGTTAGCAAATTCCAATTCTTGTTCAGCAGATTTTCGGGAACGTTCCTGGCATCCATGGCTGTTTTTAGTTTCACAACTTTGGGTATTTTCTTAAGCAGCTTTGCCCCCTGGCTGCAGGCTGAGAAAGTAGGCCCGATCAATTTACTATTTTATGTATGGCCCTTAATGGTAATAGCACTTCCTAATATGCTTTTTTGTGGCTCTCTTGTTTTTTTAATAGCCACCTTAACCAAAAACCGGATAGCAGTTTACCTGGGAGGATTATTCATTTATGTATTATACATTGTTGGTTCCATATTTTCCAACTCCCCTTTAATGGCTCAATCCTTACCCGCAACTGCTGAGGCTATCTCAATGGCGGCAAAATTGGACCCTTTTGGCATAGCCGCCTATTTTGAACAGACACGCTATTGGACAGTTCTGGAAAAAAATACACAGCTTATTGCCCTAAAAGGTAATCTGCTAATCAATCGTTTGATCTGGACTCTTTTTTCCATCACAATATTGGTCATAAGTTACAAGCTATTTTCTTTCAGATCGTCCGAAAGGTTCCGAAGTAAGAAGAAAGAAATAAAAAAGGAACCATTGGAGGCATTAAAAAAATATATACCGGTTTCAACATTCCCAAACCGGGTTCTGGCACAATGGAAGGCTCTCTTGTCCCTGACAAGAATGGAAATCCAAACCATTACAAAAAGCTTATCATTTCTAGTGATCATCTTATTGTGGATTTTTTTAATTGGCTCTGAGACGCTAGCAGGTATTGATGGTGGTGCAAGAATCTCCCCAAGTTATCCGTTGACAGGAGATATCATTTCCGATATCATTGAAGTAATTTCCTTTTTTGGTGTAGCTGTCATTATTTTTTACAGCAGTGAACAAATCTGGAGAAATCGTACACTACAAATCGATGAAATAGAAGATGCCACACCTGCTTCCAATGTGTCCTTCTTTATTTCGAAATACATTGCGCTCATTACGGTTCCCGGTATCCTGCTCTTTACAAGTATTGTTATCGGTATACTTATACAGCTTAGCAAGGGCTACTTTAACCTGGATTTACCATTATACCTATCACTATTCTACTATTCTGGAATGCCCTTTCTTTTGATTGCTGCGCTGGCCCTTTTTATTCAATCGCTTATTCCTAACAAATACCTGGGCATGGCCATTACCGGCATTGTTGTTTTGATAACCGGTTCTGTCATTGGAGGATTGTTTGGCATTCGTCATATCATGTTACGGTATGCAGCTCATTTTTCTTTTGTTGAATACTCCGGCATGAATGGTTTTGGACAGTATGCAAAAGCATTTCATTGGATCATGATTTACTGGGGGGCACTGGGTATGCTATTTGGATTACTGACTTACGGACTATGGAAAAGAGGGAAAGAAAATGGGTTTATGCAAAGATTGAAATTGTTGACTTTGCAATTAGGAACTTTAGGAAAAGTTTTGGCAGTGATTTGTGTATTGGTTTTTATTTCAAGTGGGAGCCTCATTTACTTTAATACCAATGTTTTAAGTGAATATGAAACAAATGAATCCAGAAATGATTGGAGTCAGGCTTATGAAGAGAAGTACAAACAATACACAGACTTACCACAACCGACAGTAACCCTGCTCAGAGCGGATGTAGATCTCTTTCCTGAAAAGTGTAGCTATCAAGTTAGAGGTTATTATATCTTGAAGAACAAACACGACCAACCTGTCAAAAAAGTACTCATGGGATTGAGTAAGGAGGCGAATTTGGAACATGCAGAAATGATCGGTGCCAAACGCATTGAATCAGATGAGGAATTCGGTCACTATTGGTTTGAGTTTCAACAACCGCTTCAGCCCAATGAGGAGATTAAAATGCACTTTGAATTTACCTCTTCCTGGAATCCATTTAAAGGACATGCCCGGTTTAACGCTATTGTTGAAAATGGTTCCTTCATTCGGATGAGTCGATATTTTCCGAATTTCGGTTATAATCAGGATAATGAATTAAGCAATCCTGATATCAGGAGAGAAAGAGGCTTGCCTGAGATTGATGAAGGGATTGCATTGCTGAAGAGAACTGATAGCACGAAAGATGCATATGACTATATTGATTATGAAGTAACTGTTTCCACTTCGGAAGATCAGATAGCTGTTACCTCAGGGAACCTCATAAAAAAGTGGAAAGAGAATAACAGAAATTATTTCCATTACAAAATGGACCGATTGATTCCTTTTCGCTTTGCATTTTCTTCTGCTGCTTATGCCATGGAAAAAACTACACATAAGGGGATTGATCTTGAAATCTACTATCATCCGGAGCATGCCTATAACGTCCAACGATTTCTTAACTCAGCTAAAAAATCTATTGACTATCTGATCAGTCAATTTGGTCCATATCAATATAAACATTTGAGATTTGTGGAGGTATCAGCCTTTACTTCCGGCTTTGCCGCCACCTCATATCCCAATACAATTTACATTTTGGAAAACAGGGGATTTGTGACAGACTTAAGGGATGCGAATGAACCGGATATACTGCAACAACTTACTGCCCATGAAATGGCCCATCAATGGTGGCCGGGACAAGTAGATCCGGAAATAATGGAAGGCCGGCAAATGTTGGTCGAAACACTGGCGCAATATGCTGAAATAATGATCTATGAAAAAACCTATGATAAGAGTCTGGCCAATAAAGCTATGAATGTTGAACTGGATCTTTATTTGAGGGATCGCAGTTTTGAAAAAGAACCCCCACTATATAGGGTTGATTTTAATCCGGCTGTGGCCTATAGCAAAGGAATGAAAGTGGTATATGCTATTCAGGATTTAATTGGAGAGGACAAAATGAATCAGGCCTTAAGGAATCTGATTGCTCGCCATGCTTATCCTAAACCGCCACCAAATTCTTATGATTTCCTGGATGCATTGTATGAAGTGTCTTCACAGGAACATCATCAATTGATTGATGATTGGTTGAAAAAGATCATGCTTTACGATTTAAAGGTTATTTCGGCGAACTACGAACAAATGGCGGATGGTCAATACAAGGTTGATATGAAAGTGATGACCAAAAAACATGAAGAAGATGGTTTAGGTATTGAAAAGCATGTGAAAATAGATGAAGAATTTGAGATAGGTATTTTCACCGTGAAACCCAAACAGGCCCAGGATGCTAAGGGAGTGCTTTATCTTAAAAAACATCATTTCAACAATGATACTACTGAACTATCCGTAATTGTGAATGAAAAGCCAGTATCTGCTGGGATTGATCCTTATGTTATCATGATTGACAAAGACAGAATGGATAATGTGATAGCCGTGGAAGAAAGAAATGAATAGTTTCAAGTTTCAGGTTACAGGTTTCAAGTTCGTTTGTTAGAAACCTGTAACTACTATTAATTATTCATTATTAATTACTCATTGTCACTCGAGTTTCTTTCTCATAACAAGAGCAGTTCCATCTTCTTTATAAACCTCAAAACCTGACCTGAGGTAAAGGTTTTTTGCCTGATTAAGTTTATCGACACTTAATGAAAGCGCTCTGTAATTCCTCTCCTGATATGTTCGAATCAATTTTTCCAGCAACTTGGTTCCAATGCCCTGATTTCTGAATGCCGGTTTAACGGCCATACTGATTTCCGGTGTGTTGTCATCGATGTATCCATAACCTACATGAGGTGCTTGAAAATTTCTGCCCCAAACAGCACCTATAAGACTATCATTATTAACCGCTACAATGGCTAAATCACCAGGATATATTCTCCAATTGTCAACATACTTTGAAACCTCCGGTTTCTTGATAATATCTAAAGGGAATGGTGCTGCACCTTCAGGTACAAAAAGTGCTTCATAAAGCATTTCTTCCAGAAATGGTATCTCATCTGGTTCTAATTCCCTGTAGATCATGACGACTGAGTAGTTTATTTGTCCCTTGTAAAAGCTTTTTTATTTTCTCATGCAGTCTCACAGTAGCAATTGAATATTGGAACAGAGCACTAATCTTAAATTTTTTTTCAATTCCATCAACTTTTTTTCAATTTGGCCTGTATCTGTCCATGAAAAGGTGAAGATGCATGATAAAAAATACTGATGAAGAGTTACTGGCATTGATAAAAAAGAAGAATTCCAATGCCTTCAAAGTACTCTTCGAGAGGTATGAGTCAGGGATCTACAATTATATTCTAAGGTATTCCGGTGATCGGGGCCTCGCACAAGAATTACTTCAGGAAACCTTTACCAGGGTTTGGTTCTCTGCCCATTTATATGCACCTGATCGTGGTAAGGTCAAAAACTGGCTATTCACGATTGCTCTCAATATCACCAGAAATGAAATGGTAAAAAAACGATATATCTATAGATATGAAGACATTACCATGTTAAATGATTCAAAAAATGAACCTGATTCCTCGAAGTCAGAACGCCCCGATTTGTTATTGGAGCATCAGGATCTGAAAACGACGATAGCCAAAGCATTAGGAAACCTAAAACCGGAATTACGGGAGGTAATTTTGCTCAAACACTTTCAGCAGTTGAAATTCAGGGAAATTGCTGAAATAACAAAGATCGCTGAAGGAACCATCAAAGCCAGGTTCCGGAAAGCGATCTCAGAACTAAAAAAGCACTTAAAACCTATAGATCAATAATGATGAAGCATTACAAAGAAGACACTCTATTGAGTTACTACTATGAAGAACTTGATGCTTCAAGTATGAAGGAGATTCAGGCACATCTCGACGATTGTGAAATATGTATGCAATACGTCTCTATGCTAAAGGCAATGGAGGGAGCGCTGGACCGACTTGACACAGCTTTACCTGCTTCTAATACTTTTGATTTGGTCATGGATTCTATTGAAAAGGAATCTATGAAGAGAACGGAAGTTGTAGAGAAAAAGCCGGTTATGCCTAATTGGCTCTTTGCATTTTTTGTATTGGGACTTTTTTCCATTGTGTACTTCTTTCACTCAGCCATTGCAGCCCTTCCCTGGCTTGCACCATTGGAACAAATTGGTATTTGGGCAGGGCTGGGAAGTTTGATTAAAACCATTCTTCTGTTTACGATAATAGGGCTTTTTGCCAGCCTGGCAATGGCTCCGGTTTTGGTAATGGAAGGAGAAGACAATTAATAATTAGTAATGAATAATGAGTAATAGGGATGAAAATATTAATTAATAAATTCGGATACATTAAGATAGCATTGATTGCGGTGGTTGTTATACTGGTTAACTGGAGCATTTATAGGTTGGAACCTGGTGTAGCGGGTGCAAGGAAAAGGCAGGCGAATTATGCTCCAAGGTATATTGAACAGCTCATTAATAAAAATCAAAGATCCTTAGATAGTATGGCAGCGGAGATTGCTACTCATTCGGATCGGGAGCATATTGATCTGACAGCATTATACAGTAAACATAAAACTAAAGACCAAGTGCAGGATGTTATACCCGAGCTATTGCAGGAGGACAGGGAAGTGCAAGCTTATAAGGCTTATATCTGGCTTTCTGATTCGGTTCAAAATTTTGCAGCAGGTACACCTCCTCAAACTTTTTCCTTTTTGAACGAGTTCTACGGTAAGCATAAAACATTGATAGAAAATGATAAATTTTATGCTAACCAGGATGAGTTTTTGCTAACCTTTGTCGATATCTCAGATGATTTGGATTTTTCAAGAACCATCTCCAATTCCGGCAGACCCAGCCAATGGAGGTTTTATCAGACGAATGAAAGTATTTATGAGCAAAGGCAAAAAGGGATTTTTATTTTATCAAGCAATGTCACTAACAGCGAAGGGCAAAAGATCGGCCAACTTACGATGAAACTTGATGATGCCGACAACTACTATTTAATATATACTGACCGTGGCGAAGAACTCCATAAGAATCACCAAAGATACATGTGGTTCATCAATGTATTTTGTGTTTTGGTCATATGGTATCTATTACCTTCGTGGGTCTATAGTGATGCAAAACGTCGAGGAGTTCGAAAGCCAATGTTTTGGGCTTTCATGGCACTCATATCCCATTTCTTCGGATTAGCCATTTATTTGATTGCTCGTCCCAAAACAACTGTCTCCGATGGATGCCCTAGATGCAATAAAAACCTGCCTCCTTATAGTGAATATTGCCCACATTGTGGTTTTCAGGTAGCAGATCAAAAATGTCCTGGTTGTCATAAATCTGTTGAAGAGGATTGGGCCTTTTGCAGTGCCTGCGGTACCAATTTGAAAAGACAAGTTGATGAATAAATTCTATCTGAGGAATAATCAGGAATCTTAGAAACTTTTTTAGATAGTACTCCTCATGTCACTTGAATTTTTTATTCAAAGTGATGAGGAGCCCCCTTCTTCTAGAGGAGAAGGGAAAGGGATGAGATAGTATTAACTCAAATCAAAAAGGACATGCTGAAAAATTATGTCAAAATAGCTTTTAGAAACTTAATAAGAAATAAGGTTTATGTATTGATCAATGTTTTGAGTATGGGGACTGCCATAGCTTGCTGCATTGTGGCTTATCTTAATTATGAGTTTTATGCTTCCCATGATGAACATCATGAAAGAATGGATGAAATATACCGGTTAAACTTTGTCCGGCAAACAACTGATCGGCAACAGCACTTTGGTATTGTGCCATTACCAATAGAACAAAAGATCCAGGCATTGAGTGGAGTAGAAGAAGTGGTCAAATTCAATCAACATCGAGGCACCATTAAAATAAAGGATAATTTGTTTGGTACAAGGGTTGGTTTTGTGGACCCTGCCTTTGTCAGGCTATTTACAATTCCCATTTTATATGGAAATGCCGGAAGCTTATTGCAGAAACGTAACATTCTTATCAGTGATAAACTTTCCCTGAAATGTTTTGGTAAAGAAAACAGTGTAGGAGAAGTTTTGACCTACCTGGATAGAGGTGAAGAAAGAGAAATGATTGTTAGTGGCGTGTTTAAGAGCCTCCCTTTGAATTCCAGTTTCAGGTTTGAAGCGCTGAGTAACTTTGAAAATCACTTTGACTGGCATAAGGTTAGTGCCACGGATTGGACAAAGTTTACGGCAATTTTCTTCACTATTCCTGATCAGGTCGCCCCGGCAAATTTAGAGGAGCAAGTGAAAGAATTAGCAATGCTGCATAATCAGTTTGATCCTAAAGAAAAGGCCGTTGATTACTATATGGATCCGTTTCGTGGTATGGCAGCTCGTGCTTATGATCGAGACATAGCAGGTCCCTTTGGAGATATATTGCCCTGGCCCCTTGTGGCGGTTGTTGCCGCGATCTCCTTCCTTATTCTAATCATAGCAAGCTTTACCTTTATGAACACAGCCATCGTTGCATCTGCAAGACGTCTCAAAGAAATTGGCGTCAGAAAGGTTGTTGGAGGTAGAAGGAGACAGATTATATGGCAGTTCCTGGGAGAAAACCTCGCGATTTGCGTTTTATCCATGATAGTAGCACTTCCTTTGAGTGAATACCTGGCGGATGAATTCAGCCAATTATTTCCAAAGACCATTGTGGAACTCCACTATACCAATCACTTTGGCTTTATTATTTTCATTTTTGGTCTACTTATGTTGACAGGAATCATTGCAGGTGCTTATCCGGCATTTTATGTAAGCAAATTTCACCCGGCCAGTATTCTCAAAGGATCTTTAAAATTTGGGAAAGTCAGCAAGTTCTCAAAATCACTGTTATTTGTACAGATCTGTTTTTCCATGTTAGCCGTTGTTTCAAGCGTCCTTTTTATACAAAATATGGCCTATCAAAATGCAATGGATCTGGGATTTGATATTGATAAGACGGTGGTAGTTAGATTTACAACAGGCAGATCTGAATACACAACAATGCAAAATCAGTTATTACAAAATCCGAGGGTGTTGTCTATAACGGGTGCGGGTGATCATGCCGGCCGCAGAAACTACTTTTCCAGTGTGAAATTTGAAGATGAGGAGATTGCTATTGCCGGTATGGATATCGGTGCTGATTATATTGAAACAATGGAACTTGAGATTGTTCAGGGAAGAGATTTTAATAAAAACTTGCAAAGTGACTATAAGGAAGCCATGATCATTAATGAGAAATTTGCTGAGACCATGAACTGGAAAGATCCTATTGGCAAGAAGTTGGTTTTTCAGGACACGCTTGATTATTATGTAATAGGAGTTGTTAAAGATTTTTATTATGATGCTTTCAACAGTCAGATCCAGCCAATGTGTTTACGCTTTATTAAACCTCATGATTTCAGGTACTTGATAGCTAAAACAAGTGCTGCTGAAGTACTGCATGTGGAGGAGGAGATGAAAATTCTCTGGACAGAGCTTTTTCAAAGTCAACATTACGATATCAAAACAGGTGAGCATGCGCGATTCGCGGCAACCTTTACCAATAGATTGATGTTGAAGATCTTCATTTTTATGGGATCTTTAGCCACAATTCTTTCACTCATTGGATTGTTTGCACTGGTATCATTGAATATGGAAGGGCGAATGAAAGAGATAGGCGTTCGAAAGGTGATGGGAGCTTCTTCTAGTATCATCATGCAAAGTATTAATCGTACTTACATGCTCATTTTATGGGCCGGTACTTTAGTCGGAGCAACTATAGCTTATTTTGTCATTCCCACATTAATGGGTAGTATTTGGGCACATCATATCGACGCAAGTATTTGGCTTTTGGCATTGGCTATTTGTCTAATGGTACTCATTTGTGTTTTGACAGTTGGCTTTAAAGTTTATAATACAGCTTCTGTTAATCCGGTAAATTTATTGAGGGATGAATGAGAATAGTTTTGAGTTTTTAGTTTTGAATTTTGAGTTGAAAAAATGATCCCAAGCCAAGACGGCGTTTTTGGAATTTTTCAAAAAAAGATAATCTTGATATAAACCTTCTAAATTACAGGAAAATTTAATGCAAGAACAACTAAAGCCTGGAGACAGTTTCCCGGATTTTGAACTTCCGGATCAAAATGGTAAAAGGCGTAAACTTTCATCATTTTCAAGACAATCTGAGGCAGACAAGCGCTATGGGTTTAAGGATGGCTATCCGGTGATCGTTGTTTTCTCAAGAGGTTTTTTTTGCCCACGGGATCAACAACAATTTCGTTCGCTTGTTACCTTCCAAAATGAGCTTCGGGTCAATTTCTGCAAGCTGGTATCTATCAGCGCTGATGAACCCATTGTTTCTTCAGCTTTTCGCGCTGGCCTGGGGGCCAGTTGGACTTTTTTCTCAGATGTAGAACGGAAGCTCATCAAGCAATTGAACATCTTGGATGAAACTGAAGGGGAATATGCATACCGTGCGCTTCCTTTTACGTTTGTACTCAAACCTAATTTGGAAATCTACAAGGTGTACAATGGTTGGTACTTTGTTGGTAGACCTACTCTTGAAGAATTACGCCAAGACCTTCGCGCTATCATGCAAACGATGGATTATTACTCCTATGATGCTTATAATTCAGAGCATGTAAAGAAAATAAGAATACCACAGCAAAACTGGTTGGAAGATCAGCCACTTGGTTCATCCGGATTACCGGTGTACGAGGGTATCATCGAATCATTTGACCTAAGAACAGGAAATGGATATATCAAATGTCAGGATGTAATGGATCGGATCTTCTTTAATTTCACAGCTATCCCTGGAGAAGGTTACCGAACAATTAGACCGGGAACGAAAGTGCAATTCGAATTTATCGAAACCTTCACTGGTCTATCTGCACGGAATATTCATGAAATGCGCTAACCCCACTCTTGAACTCAATATTGCTGGATAAAGTAGTTCGAAATAAATTGAGATGCTTCCGTACATCAATAGTATAATACCACCCTCGTACAGAATTATTGAAAAATTACTATAAATTATTGACAGCAAATTTTTAATTTCGGGCATTCAAGCTTTGTCGGTCAGCATTTATGAAGCCAGTATTAAGCCAGTTTTTAATAGTTTTGATTTGCAACATGATTGGAGGTCTTGAAAAAAAGACCGATGCAAAGAAAGTTGGCCTGATCAGGGAAAATACGATTATGTTCAAAGCTGATGCTCCCAAAATGAAAAGCCGCGATGTTCAATATTATTTTGCATTGCTGGACCCTCAACTGGAAGTCATTTCAAACAACAAAGAAAAGAACCTGTCCTTTAAGAAAGACATTGCTCCTTTGGATATTTTCAATTATTGGAATAACAAAGGTGATGAGGAGTATTATGTTCTGTTAACTAAAGTGGCCTATTTTGTGGATCAGGAAGTTGGGTATTTCAACCCTGAGAGACTGAGTGATCTGACCTACATACAAAGTACCATGCCAGATTATGAGATCAGAAAATTAGATGATAAAAAGTTCCTGCTCGAAGGTGAATTAATGTCTCCTAGTATCGAGTATGATTTGAGGTTTTTTAACGAAAGCAATTTTAAAAAGGAAAACCGCTCACTCTATAATTACTGCTTAGACCACAATGCAGATTTAGGTTGTCCGGCTTTGAGCTCAGTTCAGCATAACTATCGCTTTGGGAAGGTGCTTTTACATAAAACTTCCAAGATGTCAACCGCCATTACCAATTATTATGCGTATGAAGGAGGCACATTGGTCATCAATTATACCCTGAATTATATACATAACCTTCCTCCCGAGTTATTCGGCGGACACCAATCAATGACAGATAAGATAGTAAAGGGTATTGGAGAGCATGTTGAAAACACCAGAAAAGTGAGTGAAAAGCAAAGTTAGTTTTTACTCAAAATTCAAAACTCATAATTCATCATTCAATCCTTATACCTATGACTTAATGCTTTCTACCAATTACTAGACTATTTAGCTTTCCAGGCACCTGCTTCATTATCATATACCTGTTCAAAGACATTGATATTTTCTTTGTTCAACAAGTTTCTGGAATTATCAATAAAGCTTTTCATTTTTTCGAAATAGCCCGGGTCAAAGAAATCCGGATTTTGCTCGTATTGTGCGGCCGGCAGAATGTGCCAGTACTTTCGGCCATTCTCGTAGTGTGGATAAACCCAGGTCAGGTAGTATCCGGCATGTTTTATCTGTACCTTGTCTTCACTTTTTACAAGTGTGATCTGAGCCATGGCCCCTCCATCTCTAGGTGGTGTTCTCTGATTTGACACGAAATTGCCCAAGGAATAAACAATGGCTATATCTTTCTCTCGCTCCTTATCATAATAATGTTCCATACGTTGTAAAACATGAGGATGGGATCCGATAATAATGTCCGCTCCATGCTCGATCATAAAATTGGCAAGGTCCTTCTGGAAGCTATTGGGCTGTTGTTTGTATTCGGAGCCCCAGTGGACAAAAACAATGATCTTGTCGGGATTCTGCTGTTGGGCAGTTTCAAGATCTGTTTTTATTGTTGCCTTATCAATCAGGTTAACTATATGAGGCTTTGGAGCTGGTATGCCATTAGTGCCGTAGGTATAATTCAAAAGGGCAATTTTGAAACCTTTCTGTTCAATGATATGTGGATACGTTTCCTTACGGGCTTCACTATCTACAAATGTTCCAGTGTGAGGAATTTGTAAAGAATCCAATAGGGAAATAGTTCTGGTAATACCTTTACTTCTACGATCACAGGAATGATTGTTGGCGGTAACTAAAAAATCCACACCATTATCCTTTAATGCTACAGCCAGTTCATCCGGAGCGGAAAATTGCGGATACCCTTTGTAAGGTCTTCCTCCCAGTGTCAGCTCCAGATTAGCAATAGTATAATCAGCTTTTTCTATCACAGGTTTGATATATTCCAGGCCTGTATGGTAATCATAGCCCTGCGTTTTTGGATCATAGGCATGTTTGATCTGGCTGTCATGCTGCATGATATCTCCAATAAAAAGAAGTGTAATTTCATTGATGGTATCGTTTTCCTGAGCTTTAGTGATCAAATTGGCACCAATGAATACAATGAGTAAAATAATACCTTGAGTACTTCTCATACTTTCGAATTGAATATTTCCCCTTAACCTAGCAAAAAGCATACGCATTTTCCAAATTATAAAGCTCATTATTCTGTTATTTCCGGATTCAATCACTTTTAAATGATTTATCAACAATGTCATTAACTTAAGCCCTATCGAACAGAAGACGTTATTCCTGCGAAAGCAGGGATCTCATTTTTAGAAGTTTAAGCTTGATTGAGATTCCTTATCAAGCAATGAATGACGCTTGAGTTAATGGCATTGGGTTTATCGAGTAAAGTCAAGCAGTCGCCGATAGTAACGATGAGCTCGACGAAATTAGCATAATAGCCCCGGTTACTTTTTTAGTTTTGAGATCCAACCAAAACCCTAAATGTTATGAAAGCACTTATAAAATATTCACTTGTATTGATTTTTGGGCTGTTGATTATCAATGTGAGCATGGGGCAGGAAAAGGTGGAAGTTGAGAAAATGGTGGCGGAAAAACAGGAGAAAGTTGAAAAGGAGAAAAAAACTACGAACAACGATAATATTGACAGGGACAAGATCAATATTGATTTTGAGGTGAAACCAATTTTGTTTGAAGCCAGTTCCATGGAGATGAGCAAAGGTTCTCAGCCGGGAATTACCATGCAAATACCTCAGGCTTCCGTAGAGGACGTGAAAAAACAATGGTTAAAACATATCCAGGCAAACAGAAAGAACAAAGCACAAATTGCAGGTGACGAAATCGTACTAACCAACACTTTATTAACAGAAGTGTCGGAAGACAGCCTGAACATTTATTCAAAGATCAATGAAAACATGTCCGGAACAAACCTGGTATTGTTTTTAGAACAGAATGATCAGTTTATTTCGGAGGAGCTTGATAAAGCTAAATATGAAGCTACGGTCAAAATGATGCGGGATTTTGGTGTGGAGTCTTACAAGAATGCGGTGAAAGATGAATTGAAGGAGGAAAAGAAAATTTTAAAAGATCTCAGAAATGATCTCAACAAGCTGCAAAATGAAAACGAGAAACTCCATAAAAAAATTAGCGAGAATGAGTTGGGCATTATTAATAAACAAAGCGATATCAAGCTGAATTCTTTGAATGAGGAGAGTAAGATTGAAGAAATCTATGAGCAGTCCAAAGTGGTTGGTGCAGCCGAAGGAGAAGCAAAAAAAGAAGCAAACAAAGATCTGAAGAGTTTGAAAAGAGAGCGCAAGAAGATGCAAAAGAAGAACAAAAGGATGCACAATAAAATTGTAGATAACAGAGGAGAGATTGAAAAGACCAAAGAGGCTATTGTAGAGAACCTCTCAGAACAGGATCTTCAAAAGGAGAAGATCAAGAAGCAGCTTTCCAGAGTAAAAAGTATCGAAGAAAAGCTGTCAAAAATCCAATAGATAAAAAATTGGTTCATGTTTTCAAAAATAAGGTAAGAGAATTGTTTGGATATAGTTTTGGAACATGACCATATCCGTAGCTCAAGGCCCCCTGAAAAGGGGGCTTTTCTCATCAATATACATCGGCTTTCCATTCGTTATTGTGTTAAACCAAAATGTTAGTGCAAAGTAGCATCTTAAGTGTTTTTGTATTGAAGTACGGAAGTGTAAGTTGAAATACATGAAAGTGGTTCAACACTATTCTATTTAGGGATGTACATAAACTCAAAATTCAAAACTAAAAACTATCTATTCAACCATTTTTTAAATTCCGAAGATCTTTCAATGCTTACGATAGCATCTTTTTTATTTTTGGGTTGAAGCATGATCTTAACCCGGCTTTTGGGATAGCTGAACATTTCATGAATAGCATCCAGGGAGATGATGAATTGTCGGTTGATCCTGAAAAATTGCTCAGGATCCAGCACTTTCTCTAATCTGTCGAGTGTAAAATCTACCAGGTACTCTTTGTCTTCTCTGGCGATCAGGTAGCAATACTTACCCTCCGCAAAGAAATAGGCCACATCTTCAACCGGAATGGCCTTGATCCTATCACCGCTGTAGATCATAAAGCGTTTTTGATAAGAAGGACTTTCATCTGATTTCAGAGCATCAATGAGTTCGTGGTAGCTAAAACTTTGTTGGTTGAGCTGATTTTCCCTGAATTTTTGCAATGCTGCTTCCAGTTCACTTGTTTTTATTGGTTTTAACAAATAATCGATACTGTTCAATTTAAATGCCTGGATAGCATATTGATCGTAGGCGGTAGTGAATATGATGGGTGTTTTTATTTCCAGCTTTTGAAATATATCAAAACTTAAAGCATCTCCCAGATGAATATCTAAAAAAATAAGATCGGCTTTATTTGTGCTTAGCCATGCTATGGCTTCTTCAACACTTTCAATTTTTGCCAGAATTTCAATATTGTTATCAATATTTTCCAGGCTTCTTGCAAGTTTCTCAGCCGCATGACTTTCGTCTTCGATAATCACAACTTTTGTATTCATGCCGGTTGAATCAATGGGATTTTTGCGAAATAAGAAGTTTCATTCAAATAAAATTCTGGTTGCCTGTCGCATAACATTTCATATCGTTCCTTAATATTATTCAGACCGATACCCATGGAATTTGATTCCTCCGGCCGGGGCTGATAGTTGTTTTCCACTATTAAATTACCATGCTTGCTATAGATATTAATGGTTAATGGTTCTTTGGAAGTAATTCGATTGTGCTTGATGGCATTTTCCACCAAACTTTGCAGCGCCAATGTGGGGATCCTGCTTTCCAATTCATCAACCTCAATTTTTATTTTGCTTTTTAATCCTTCCCCAAAACGAATTTCGCAAAGTCGTAAATAAGCTTTTACAAATTCTACCTCTTCCGATAAGCTGGATACCATTTGGTCTTTCTTCTCAAGAATATACCGGTAAATATAGGAGAACTCATCAATGAATTCTTCGGCCCTCTGCGGATCTGTATGGACCAAGTTTGAAAGTGTATTTAAACTGTTAAACAGAAAATGGGGATTTACCTGATTTTTCAGTGCCTCAAATTTTGAAGCCATATTTTCCTTGGCCAATTTTTCATTCTGAATGATAGAAAGTTTCCAATAGCTGAATAAAATAATCCCTTCATAAACAGTCACAAGAAACAGGTTCATAAGGGCCGCGATGGCTATATTGATCATAAGACTTTCGGTATAAGTCACATTTATATGATCAGGGCCATGATAACCCAATACCCATAGCAGGTGATGTAGAAGCCCGCAAGTAACAATTGCTATAATCTCCGTAATAAAAAATTCAATAGTGATCCTTTTCCAAAGGTTGCCATGCCAGGGCAGGAACTTTTCAAGAATAGCAATTGGAATAAACATCACTGTTGCTGAGGTCGTGGCAGTTAGAAAATAGGCCATGATAAAGCTGATAAGTTTATCCAACCAAAAAGAAGCATCTATAACTTCTCCCTGGACCGTGATATCCCTGATAAGGAAAAATAATACAGGTAGAAGCCCTCCCAAACCAAAATACAACACAAGTTTCTTTTTACTGGGCATATTGATCAGATCTTTAGGTGTTTAAAGTATTTACGCTTTTTGATCTCTCAGTTTTTCCAGATTGAAGTACTGGTATAGATCTAACCGAATTTTTAACTAACAAAATAAAATCTACTTTTTAGGTTTGATAAAATGAATATAGCTAAAATTGAGAAACCATCGATCTCCGGACTTTTACAATTTAGCTGTTACCATCTTTTTTACTGAATACTTTATAAAGTACCGGTACAATGATCAATGACAATAGCGTTGCAAACAGCAAGCCCCCGATGATTGCCCAACCCATGGGTGCCCACATATCTCCACCCCGTAGGGTAAGGGGCAATAAACCACCAATGGTGGTAACAGTTGTCAGAATGATAGGCATAAATCTGGTTTGCCCGGCTTCAATGATTGAAATAGTCTTCTCTTTTCCTTGTTGTCTTAGTTGATTGGTAAAATCGACCAGGATGATTGAGTCGTTGACAACGATCCCTATCAGGCTTGTCAGGCCAACAAATGCCATGAAACTAAATGAATAACCTGTGATGAAAAGCGCTACAAACGCTCCTGTTACGGCTAGCGGTATGGCAGAATAAATAATAAGAGGTTGTGTGAAAGATTTGAATTGCAACACAAGAATAGCAAAAATGCCTATCAACGCCAGTAGCAAAACACGTCCCATATCGCCAAAAGATTCTTCCTGAGATTCTAGTTGACCACCTACAAAATAACCGAATCCTGCAGGAAATGGATATTGATCCAGTTTATCAATGATAGTATTGGTAATGGAAGCAGCTAAACCCAGATCGGTCACATCAGCAGTAATGGTGTTTTGTCTGTCCATATTATAATGGCTCACTTGTTTCAATGATGATTCGAGTTCAATATTGGCTACTTGCTTTAAGGGAACCTGCGCTCCCATGGCATTAGCTACATAGATCTTATCAAAAGAGTGCATGCTTTGTCCGCTTACATCGGGCATTCTAAGCACCATATCATATTCCTCTCCTTCGGGGTCACGATATTTACCGATAGCCGTTCCGGAAATATTGGTTTTTACCGCCATATCAACATCCAGTAAATTCACGCCAAATACGCCTGCTTTGACGGGATCAATCTTCACTTTCACGTCGGTTTTGGTACTTTTTAAAGGATTATCTACATTGAATGCAAGGGGAGTGGTAGCAATAATCTCTTCGACATCCGCACTTACTTTTCTTAATGTGTTAAGGTCATTACCAGTTACTTTAATAGCAATGGGAGCTTCGACAGGAGGCCCCTGAATGAATTCCTTCACCTCAATATCGGCGCCCGGGTATCTGCCAAATTGAGCTCTCAATTTCTCTACCAATGGATCGATGACATCCGCATCATATTCTTTGAGTGTCACAAAGATTTGCCCGGTAGTAACTGAATAACTGATAGGATTTTCATTGTAATAAACCTGGGGATTGCCATGCCCTATGTTTGAAGCATAATGAGTTACAAATTCTTCCTGATTTAATAAGGCTTCAACGTTCCGAACAACCTTATCAGTTTTTTGAAAACTGCTACCTTCAGGTGTTTCAATATTGATCAACAACTGTGCTTTTTGTGCTTTAGGAAAGAAACTCACACCGATCAATCCGAACAATGAGAGTGAACCTGCAAAGATCAGAATTGTTAAACCGATGGTTAACCATGGTCTCTTTAAAGCGGCTCCAAGAAGTTTCGGGTAAACATTATGAATGATCCGTGTGACGATGGACTGTCTGTTCTTACTTTTTTCCTTGATCTTTAGGATAACACTTGCAAAATAAGGTGTAAATGTCAGGGCTATTACCAATGAAGCAATGAGTGTATATACCACAACCACTGCCATGCTCCTAATAAAATCACCGGTTGGTCCGCCTATGGAGATCATAGGAACAAATGCCAGTACAGTAGTTACGGTAGAACTTACGAGTGCCCATCCGATTTCTTTGGTTCCTTTGATAGCTGCATCTTTCCTGGAGTAGCCCAGATCAATATACCGGTGTATATTTTCCACCACGGCGATGCTATTATCGACCAGCAGCCCAAGCGCAATGATCAAACCCGCTATTGACATTTGCTGCAAACCATAGTTGGACAGGTCAAGAAGTGTCAGGCCAATCAATACCGATACAGGTATAGCAGTCATGACTATGAAAGAAGCTCGAACACCTATTGCGATCAATATGAAGAAGCCCACCAGGATGATTCCCTGGAAGAAATTCATAAAAAAATCGCCCACCCGAAAACGGACGGCTTCGGCCTGATTTAATACGGTTTTCAATTCAACACTTTCAGGAAGCTCATGTTGAAATGCCTCAATTTTTGGTTGCAACTTCTCATCAATTCGATAGATGTTGGTGTTTTTCTTTTGGGTGACATTAACAAAAACAGCTTTACGTCCATTGTATCGAGCCAGGTATTTATTATCCTCATAAGCAAATTCAACATTGGCCAGGTCTTTCAAACGAATCACTTGTCCCATGGCCTGATGAACAACCGTATTTTTAATTTCATCCAGGTTTTCGTATTCTCCGCTTGTGAGAATGTTGTATTTTTTATAACCGATATCAATACTTCCTCCAGGCACATTAACATTGTTTGATTGAATGGCGCTGGTTAGTTGCTGCATAGAAACACCTAGTTGGGCCATTCTTTCAAAATCCACACTCACCCGCACTTCTCTTTCCGGGTTAGCCATTATTTCAACATTCCTCACACCATATGATTTTTCAATAACCCTTTTAAGGTTTTCGGCCTGGTCTTCCAGCACCGTATAATCAACAGAATCTGTAACAAGTGCCAATTGCAATATGGAAACATCCATGACAGTAAATTTCTGTTTATCGATCTCAAAGATTTCTTCCGGGAGATCTTTCTCCACCACATTCATGGCCTCTAACACCTTTCGGTATTTGTCTTCAGGATCAGAACCTGTGGTGAACTCTATGGTAACAGCAGCCACACCATCAAAAGCTTTGGACTCCATTTTTTTAATATCATCCAGTTCATTGAGTTTCTCTTCAATTGGATCAATCACCAATTTTTCGAGGTCCTCAGGTGTTGCCCCAGGATAAATGACAGTAATGACTGTTCCTGCCATTTCATTTTGCGGATCTTCCGATCGAGGCATGGTAATGAATGTTACGATTCCTACCAGAGCGATTAACAAAGTCACCACAATGGTGAACTGATAATTTTTTATGGCTAATTCAGGAAGTTTCATGTCTAATGTATTTAGAATGTTGAGGTTTCTTGACCTTAAAACCTTTAGTCACTAATTATTTCTACTTCACTTTTTTCTGTCAGCTGATCAACACCTTCAGAGATGATATTTTCAAGTGCATTACTTTCAGTCGAAATGGCTAGATATGGCCCAAAGAATTCCTCGATCTCTACCTGGTGTTTGATCACCTTGGTTCCTTTTGCAGAAAAAACAAATCCGTTACGGCCATTGCCCTCAACCAATGCCTGCAGTGGTATAAGTTGATAGCTTTGCCTTAAGGATGGAAAGATCTTCACCTTGCCATAAAATCCGTTTTTCAATTTGTTATTAGCGTCTTGAACACTAAGCTCCACTTCATAGGTACCATTTATCGGATTGGGGGCATTTGGGATCAATGTCACTCGGGCAGTGCTGATGTGCCCTGGAAAAGCATCAAAAAGAACAACTGCACTATCACCCTGTTGAATTTTAACAACTTCCCTATCTACCAATCCCACTTTGATAACCCAGGATTGTTTGGTGTTGGCAAAATCAAAAACAGGCGCGCCAGGATTGATCAGTTCATTTTCTTCGGCTTTTCTCGTAAGTATCTGTCCGTTGGAAGGGGCCTTTATGGTTGCAAATTGTTTGTTAAAGGTTGCGATTTCAAGATCCGACTTGGCTACATCGAAAGCCGTTTCAGCATTTTGGAGTACCTCCAAAGTGATTACTTTATCCTTAAAAAGGTTTTTCATACGGTTCAGATCCCTCTTCGCTTTTTCATAAGCTGCTTTAGCCCTGTTCACCTGTGCGCTTATTTCAGCCATGTCCAAAGTCGCAAGTACCTGGCCTTTTCGCACATTATATCCTTCATCCACATAAATATGTTTAATGATCCCGGCTACCTTGAAACTTAACTGGCTTTCCTGGCTCGCAGCCAATCGCCCTTGTGTTTCAATTGGAATTGATAGTTCCTTCTTCTCAACTTTTTCAAGTTTAACAGGTACGGGTTTGGGTGAAAATACAGTTTCTGTATCTTCTTGTTTGCCACAGGCCAGCAGCACTGTAGCAGAAATCATGATGAGTATTATTCGATTTGTTTTCATCTTATGTTTAGTATGTATTTTGACAATTATTTGATGTCCCAGCTTATATATACTTAGGTACAGATCTTAATTTTCAAATGAATAGGTAGCCGTAGCTCTTTCATATTCAGCCAAGGCACTCCATGCATCATAATGAGCAATGATTTTTTGAAGTGAAGCGCTCGTTAGTGTATTGCGAGCATCCATGAGTGCCACCTGTGAAGCCAGGTCTTCTTTAAACTTTCTATGGATAAGCCTGTAGGTTTCGGTAGCCTCCTTTTCTCTGTTAATGGCAGTTAGCCGATTCTTGGAAGCGGCCTGGAAAGCATAGTATGCCTGGATAACTTCTAATTCAATAGCTTGCTCCAGAGATTTCTGTTGGGATTCGAGTTTCCTGGATTCCAGGACGATCCTTTGTCTTTCTGCTTTGTGTTTTCCCCCACTGAAAAGGTTCCAACTTAATACCAAAGAGGCCAGGGAATAGTCTGACCGACTATTAAATTCATATGTTGTACCCTGAAATCCATAGTCAACAGCGGCATAAATATTGGGGATGTTTTGTGCTCTGGATAGTTTGGTTTGCAGCATCACCGCTTGTCTGCCATGTTCAAGCTGTTTCCATTCTTCTCTAAGCTTTGGATTTGTTGCAATACTCAATGTTTCAGGTAGTTCGCTGTGGATGTCATCAACTTCAATAGGTGATTCCAGTGGTATATTAAGTAAATAGTTGAAATATGCGCGAGCCACTTGAAGATTCTTTTCCGCATCAGCGAGTTGAAATTTGATATCACTTAAATCGGATTTTGATCTCAAAACAGCATCCTGTGTGACTTTGTCATTTTCAAAGAGTGATTGGCTTACTCGAAGATTTTCCAAAGCAAGTTCCTGGGTGCTTTTTAGCAAGTCGACAATCTTGACCATTTTGAGATAGTTGAAGTAGCTCTTTTTAATATCTGCGACCAGCATTCTTTTATGTGTATTCACAGCTTCATAAGCGCTTTTAACCTGCTGTTTAGCAATATCTCTCTGAAATGAGAGTCTGCGATCAAAAAGAGGCTGTGTGAGGGAGAGCCGGGTATCAATGTCGATTTCTCTGTTAAAATTAAGGACCTGATTCTCGATCATTGGAAAGCTGTTTTCTCCTGTGATATTGTTAAGAGCACTATAAACAGGGTTCATCAAATCTCCGGTTGGGATCTCAAATGATCGCCCTCCCGTCGCCCTGGTATACCTCGAACTAAAGTCCAGAGAGGGTAAAAAACCTGCCCTTGCTTCATCCAATGCCTTGTGACTTTGTTCCAGTGATAGCTTGCTCTGGCTGAGATCCAGATTGTTTTCCAGGCCAATCTTAATGTATTGGTCCAATTGGGAAGATTGTGCTAACACCATTGGTCCTTTCCCCATGATGAGGCCAATAGTTATTGTCAGGATCAATATTACCGATCGATCGTTGTGTCTAAGTGTTAAAGTTTTTTTTACTCCTTTACCTGAGTGACATGATAAGCTCATTGATTTGAGTTTTAATCTTGAACATTTTTTCTGTTTTGACAGGTTAAAACTCATTAATCGAAAAGTGAAAAAAGAAGCTGTTGGAGTAGACCTGTAAATTGAAGGCGTGAACCTGATTAATTTGGTGTGAATAAATAGCCGGAGATCCGAATATGGACCAATTTCAAAATATCGGAAGCTTAAAAATGCCCAGGAGTGATGTTAAAATGATGAGGATCAGTTTGCTGGAAATGTTAGATACACAGACCAATTACAATAAAAATCAACACTTCCTTATCGAATCCAACATAAACCTACGGTGTTTTAAATCATCATTCAGGAATGAGTAACCGTTAATACTGCCTTTTTTGTCAGGTAAGTTCATGAAATCAAGATTCATAAAGTAATTGATCCACCAATATGTGTTAATTGGTTGGTATTCAATAAGGAAATGAAATCTGAATGAAAGATTCAATATTTATTCATATGATAAATTTTGATGGCCAATATGCTTTTTTAAAAGGTAAAGAGTTAATGATCAATATTACATATGCTCCAATCATATCCTCATTCAACAAGATGTGATCACTTCTTTGCGTAACATTGTAGCTTCTTCAACAAACACTCCAACCGCATTAATCAATCACCACTAACGCAAACTTTTAAGGGTGATTTATGTGAAATCATTAATTAAATCTATTAAAATGAGAAAACTTAACTATTTTCTGATCGCTGTATCATGCTGTTATTTCTTTTCATGCGATAATGAGGATGAACCGCAGGTACAGGAAATGCTTGATATTTCTGATCCAAATGTGGTTTCTGAGTCAATTGTTATCCCAAATGCTACGATTGTAGAAGGAACTCCCCCGGCATCCTCCACCGATCCGGATGCGCCATCACTCAATGAATCCGAGGATCCGTTTGGAGCGGTTTCAGGCAATTCATTTTATTTGAATCCTGATATAAATGCTGGAGAGATCGCAGGAGTATATTTTCAGATTGATGGAGCCGAAAATTATTTTGATATCCCTGTCACTAATTCAACAGGCAGATTTGACAAATCAAACACCGGATCAAGATTATTTCAAAATGCCAGAAGAACTAATAACGGAGGAGTAGAAATAGAGATTCCGGAGAACCTGGAGCCAGGAACATTCTGTGCAGAATACTGTGTTTACGATGCTGATGGCCTGGTCAGTAATGTTGTGGAGATCTGTATTGAGATCATTTCATTCGGTGGAGAAAATAGTGATTTTCTAACAGCTAATTCCTGGACTTTGGTTTCTGCTGAACATACTTATGACGGACAAACAGAAACACAGGAGATAGGTGAGGATTTTAGTGAAACACATACAATTCACTTACCCTGTGGACCTGATACCGTTGAGGAGGTTTCAGTTACTGAAATTCATAGGATCAACTATGCTTATCTGACCTTTTCCAATAATGGTGCCTATTCGTTTGAAGAAAGCAGCTTTGAGAAATTCGTGGATTTTGATAATTCTACCTGTCAGGATGTTATTTACATCGAAGAAACTGATGTACACGATGAAGTAGGTGTCTGGACCTATGACCATGCCACGCAAACACTTACGGTTGTGACCGAAGGTGAAGAAGATGGTGTGGCGTACACCGATATCTTTAAGCTTAATGCTCAGAAAGTAAATGATCAATTAGTTCTCAGAATTGAAGAGGACGAAGGTGAAACAAGCGAACTAATTTTTGACGTTAAATAAATATTCTGAAATATTTAAAATAACCGGAAGCGTAATAAATGCTATTACGCTTCCGGTTATTTGTCATTTGAGCTATTGCGGATTCATTTATTACTCTCGAATGAAAATTTTCTGGGCATAGGAAAGGCTTATCAAACTTTAACACTTAAACACTTTAACACTTAAACACTCCTTCAGCTTGGTTACCTGTAATATTTCGCATTAGACCCGGTGCCTTTGACTTAATGAGTTGATCAAAAGATATTTCCAGTTATCTTTATGCTCATCTTTTTAAGCTTAAACTTTTATGGCACTCAGTAAAACAGAACGCCTTTCCCACTACGGAATTTTGATCATTGCTATTTCGGCCCTGGTTGTATCTGTCTGGCAGGTTCGAATTCTACAACAGCATAATAAGCTAACTGTAAAGCCCTACCTGGATTTTACGATTGTTTACTCTTCCGAAAAGATCATGAAGGTCACTTTGTCGAATCAGGGTTTTGGTCCGGCCATTTTTGAAAAGCTAACATATAAGTATCAAGGTAAGGAATACAGTTCCTGGGAAGAGGTTTTGAAAGAAGCCAATCAATGGGAAAATGTCAAAGGTTGGTTTAATTATGGGCCTAATACCATTATGGCTCCCGGATCCGAACTTACATTGTTAAGATTGGCAAAAGAGGATTTTAAGCAAATTGGTATTCAACTCGATATAGTATATCAATCAATTTATGAGGAAAATTTCATAAGGACCATTGAATTATAATGTGTTGAATATGAGTGAATTTTGTTTGGAAAAAATAAGGATGAATGTTGTGGAAACCGCACCAAATGGTGTAGTTAACCTAGATACAATTTTTACTTTTTCACAGCAGGATGGGATTGTTTCCGCAGAATATGCAGGAGGGAAAATCCAAAAAGGTTTTCTGATAGGCTCACTAATGGAAAATCACCTTACTTTCTCTTATTGTCAATTACAGACAAATGGGAAGTTAGATAACGGTAGTTCCAGCTGTGAATTGAAAAAGATGGAGAACGGCAAGATTCAAATGATCGAAAATTTCCAATGGGCCACAAGAGAAAATCAACATGGAACTAATGTATTTCAAGAACTCTAGCATAAGGCTAAAAAAAATTGATTGAGGTCTGAATATTTTTGGGAAATTGACGATCAAGCTATGCACAACGCTCAGGCATCTCGAAATGAATTTCTTATTTCATTTACTTTCTCAGAGTTATCTCTATTCGGACCATATAGGGGCCAATGATAGTATATAAGAATTTCATTGATTAGTTATCTTGTTTTGAAATAATTAAATCTGCAACACTTCTTATGACAATAAAATTATTGTTAAGTTATGTTGACAATGAATTTATTGTCAAAAAAATATTTTAAAGCTATGGAAAATTGGAAGCACCCTAATACTATCATTGGAGCCAACATATTGACAGGCTTTTGATTGATTCACCTCTACTAAAGCCGTTAAAAATAACCCGATAAATTTTATCCGCCTCTTTATGAAAAGTATCATATCCCATTTCATAATTCACATAACTCATGATGAGCATACATAAAGAAATACTAATAGCAAGTCCTATTATTTTAATGCTGTTTTGTAATTTGTATTTGAGGAGATTCCTGTAGGCTACTTTGTTATAGTTTCTGATCATAGCTAAATGTTGATTGGTACGTTTAGGGAAAATGCGCAATTTCCAGGTATAGGGTTTGAAAAATTGGATTACCTGCCAGGCGTAGAGTAGTCTGGCCTAACGAATATTTTTGAGCTTAATTCTTTCATGGAATTCTTCGTTAAGATCTCCTTCAATTTCCTCAATGAGTTCCGGTTTGCAGAGCCAATGGAGAAATCTTTTCATGAGGCTGGGTGGTAACTGAGGGTACTTTTTACTCATTTCTTAATGCATTAATAGGATTAGCTCGGCTATATTTAAATGATTGGAGAAAAAGTGTGGCGCCTATAAGCAGAAAAATACCCAATCCTGCCAATACAATATGGAGTATTTGAAAGTCAATTCTATAGGCAAAGTTGCTAAGCCATTGATCCATATAAGAATAAGTGACGGGAACGGCGATCAAAAGTGCTATTATCATTAACCAAAGAAATGGTTTGGATAGTGTCAATATCAAAGATTGCATAGAGGCACCGAGCACCTTTCTGATTCCAAGTTCCTTTACTCTATGCTGAGCAATCAATGAAATTAGACCGTAAATACCCAAGCATGCAATCAGGATTGCCAGTATGGCAAAGAGATTAATAAGTTTGGCAAACTTTAAATCCGCTTTATATAAACCTTGCAAGTGATCATCCAGGAAAATCAAATCAAACGGGATATCGGGGACTATTGTGTTCCAATCTTGTTGAAGTGATGAAATCAAAGCCGCCGGTTGGTCAATTTTTACTTTGAGGTATATATCCCTTAACCTGGTTCTGGGATAGGTAGTCACTAGAGGAACGATGGGTTGATGCAATGAGGAAAAATGGTAATCTTTTGTCACTCCGATCACATAACCTTCTCTGATGTCATCAACTCTTATTCTTTTGCCAATGGCTTCTTCATCTTCCCACCCAAAAGTACGGGCAGCACTTTGGTTGATGATAACAGCCTCAGCACTGTCAGACGGAAACTGCTTGGAAAATTCTCTGCCAGCAGCCATTGGGATGTCCAAGGCAGCATAAAAGCCATGCCTTACCGCATCGATTGCCATGGGGAAGGGATCTTCGAATCCCTCCGGAAGGATGGGTACATTGCCATTATCGCCGTCCATTCTTCCTCCACCAACGCTCACTGCCAAAACATCAGGATTGGAGAGCAATTGATTTTTTAACGTTTCATAATGCCTGTCTAATTCGGCACCGGGCATTTGTAATAGCACCGTTTCTTTTCGGTTGAATCCGAGGTCCTTATTTTGTATGAATTGAATTTGACTGGAAATGATCAGGCTTCCCAGAATTAACGCAAGTGACATGGTGAACTGAAGGGTAACTAGTACTTTTCTTAATCCTAATCCTGTAATACTGGATTTAAAATTACCCTTTAAAACACTAACCGGGTTGAAATTAGACATAACTAAAGCCGGATAACTTCCAGCCATGAGTCCGATGATTAAGGTAATCAAGAAAAAAGGTAATATGAGAGCCGGGTAACGGGATGGATCCAGTTGAAAATCAAAACCTATAAAATTCCTCAATATCTTGAATAGATATGGTGAAACCAATATCGCAAGGAACAATGCGAATAGTGCCATGACGATGGCTTCCAGTAGAAATTGGAAAAAAAGTGAGGGCTTTCTGGCTCCAAGCGTTTTTCTTATTCCGGATTCTTTAGCTCTGGTAATTGATTTTGCTGTGGATAGATTGGTAAAATTAAATGCGGCCAACAAAATGATTAATAGCCCTGTCACTGCTAGTCCATACACATAAACACGATTGCCGGAAGCAATAATATCATTTTTAACTTCTCCAAAATAAATGTCTGTCAGCGGTTGCAACCTGAACTTAAACCTTCTTTGCTCATTAGGCCAATGAGCGTCTATGAAATTTGGAAGCTCGGCTTCAAGCACCTTCGGATCAATATCATGGGAAAGCATCACGTAAGTATGGAAAGATATCCAACCCCAGTCGTCCAATGTTACCGGATAGCCAAATGGTACTTTAAACGCATGGAAAGGCAATAGAAAATCAAACTTGAAGTGTGTATTGGAAGGAATTGGTTCTAAGACCCCTGTGACGAGAAGTTCCGTATCATTATTCATGAAGATGGTTTGGTTCAAAGGATTTTCATCTCCAAAGTATTTCAATGCCATTTCATGGGTTAGAATAACAGATCCGGGTTCTTTCAGGGCGGTCTTTGGGTTTCCCAAAGCTAGTTTGTAGCTGAATACATTAAATATAGTAGAATCAACGTAGAAGATATTTTCTTCATAGAAACGTTCCTTTCCCCTTGCCATGATCTGGGTAGGTGTATAACGAAACCTTACCGAATTTTCGACTTGTGGATAAAATGCTTTAATGGCAGGTCCGACAGGCGGGCCTACAGTAGATAAGTGTCGGTTGCTATTGGGGTTTAACTCAGATTCATCGTGTGTGATACGAAAGATCCGGTCAGCATTGGTGTGAAAGGTATCATATGTAATCTCATGTCTGACCACCATATAAATGACTATTGAGCAGATCAGGGCAATTGTCAAACCTATAATATTGATGGAGGTATGCAGTTTATCGGTTAGGATGTTCCTGAAACTCACTTTAAAATAATTTCTTAACATGGCAGTATTGTTATGATATTTTAAGTTTTGACCTCTTATTGCAAATGGGCGAAAAAAGCTGATCACTTCCAATGTATAGAAGAGTCGAGCTTTTTTGATACCCATGATTTCAATTCTTTCATAAAATGATTCATTGATATCTCCTTCAATTTCTTCCAGCAATGACGCCTTGCAATACCAATGAAGAAACCTTCTTGCCAGTTTTGAAGGCTCGATAGATGTATTATGCGTGGACTTTTTCATGATTATCCTCCCAATGCAACTTTGGGTATTGAATCCCAGAGTTGCTTTCTTATGCTCATGGCTTCATTCAATACTTTGCTTCCGTAGGTGGTGATTATAAAGAACTTCTTTCTTTTACCGCCTCTGATTTTAGTAGCATCACCAAATTTGCTCTCCAGAAATCCCTTCTTTTCCAATCTGTGCAGGGCCGAGTGCACTGCACTTAATGTTACTTTTCTCCCTGTTTGCGTATAGATTTCTTTTTTGATAGCTACTCCATAGGCCTCAGGGTATAGAACGCCTGCTACCAACATAATAAGCTCTTCAAATTCACCAAGGTTTGTTCCTTTCATTTGCTAGTGGTTTATTTCAATCGTCAAATAGCTTGTTTGGGTTTGTCCAACCGTATTTTCTATTCGTAAATCATATAATCATTGAGTATTCCAATTAATTATTCCGGAATGGAGCTCAGACAATGTAAAAGTTGTAATATTCATAAATGTAGATAATATAAATATAACATTCAAATAAAATTCATATTTGTAGATAAAATAATTTATCTATAGAACACACTTTATTCACCCGATGCTGTATCAAAATAAGCACTTGACTTATATTTGAGGTAATAAGCAACATTTAACAGCACATTATTAATTATGGTGAAGATCATTGAATGCCCAAGAGATGCTATGCAGGGGATGGAAACTTTCGTTCCTACCCAAAAGAAAACCGACTATATCAACCATTTGCTTCAAGTAGGTTTTGATACTATTGATTTTGGAAGTTTTGTTTCACCTAAAGCCATTCCTCAAATGAAAGATACCATTGAGGTATTAAAGTCATTGGAACTGACTGATACAAGATCTAAGTTATTAGCCATTGTAGCCAATGTGCGGGGGGCACAAGATGCTTCTGAATTTAAAGAAATTACTTATCTGGGTTTTCCACTTTCAGTTTCGGAAACTTTTCAACAGAGAAATACAAACAAATCAATAGAGCAGGCCATGGATACTTTGGCAGAGATCCAGGATATCTGTCAAAAGCAGGATAAGATCTTGGTAACGTATTTATCAATGGGATTCGGCAATCCTTATGGCGATCCCTATGATGAATCTGTGGTAGAGGAGTTCGTTGATAAATTGGTGGCTATGGAAGTCAAGATCATATCACTGGCAGATACTATTGGTGTTTCCAATTCTCGGAATATTACAAATTTGTTCACAAGCCTGGTGCCAAGGTTTCCCCAGATCGAGTTTGGCGCTCATTTACATTCCAATCCAAACGGCGCCATGGAAAAAATTGAGTCAGCTTATTTGGCAGGATGTAAGCGATTTGATGGTGCCATAAGAGGTTTCGGAGGTTGCCCGATGGCCAAGGATGATCTTGTCGGAAATATTGCCACAGAAACGATTATTCACTTTTTTAACCAAAAAAAAGTGAATTTAAAACTTGATATGGAAGCATTTGATGCATCCCTAAGAGCCTCAATGGAGGTTTTTCATTAATCGTACTTTACAATATCACTGGAAAACATACACGGCTTAAGCATCGCTCAATTATTGTTCAATTATTATGATAATTTGACCTTAATTTGTTTGATAAAACGATGGGACCGATGTCAGTAAATAAAGCAGTATATATTCTTTTCTTACTATTTTCCGTTGGCATTTGCCGGGCACAATCAAATAACGGCTATGCCGGAGTAGGGATGCAGTTTCTGGAACAGGGTGATTACAAAAGCGCCATGTTGAATTTTAACAAAGCATTAGAATCTGATTCAAACGACCATAGTGCTTTTTACATGCGTGGAAGGGTTAAACAAATATTAGAAGACTTCCACGGTGCTATGAAGGATTTCAATCGGGCTATCGAGTTGAACAAAGAGTCCTCACACTATTATTTTGAGAGAGGTAATGTGAAATTCGCTCTGCAGGACTACTATGGATCCATTTCTGACTATAGCGAAGCTATTAGATTGGATGTAACGAATGTAGATGCCTATTATAAGAGAGGTAAGGCAAAACATCAATTAGAAGCCTATCAGGATGCGATCAATGATTGCACAAAGATCCTGGAAATCAATCCCAAAAATATCGATGCCTATTATCTCAGAGGTATTTTAAGAATTGAACATGGACAGGTTGAAAGCGGTTGCCTGGACCTTAGCAAAGCGGGTGAACTAGGAGATTTAAACGCTTACGAGGTAATTAAGAATAAGTGTAATTCCAAAAGATAAACACAGTCTAATTTTGCTGAGGTTGCCAAGCATTATTTATATACACAATTTATATTTCTTTCCTGGAAGCGATTGAACAATTCCTTCAAATTCAAAATGTAGCAACATTGAGGCAATTTTGTTGATAGGAATTTGTGTTTGCCAACTGATCTCATCGATCAATAATTCCCTGTTTTCTTTTTCCAATACAGCCAGAAGTACCCTCTGGCCATCGGTTAGTTTTGAGCTATCAATAACACTTTTTGATTCTTGACGTTTCGATGAATTGTTTTCATCCCAACCCATAATGCCCTCAAAGTATCTCAGATCTGTATAGATATGCGCTTTGTGGTCTTGAATAAGCGTATTGCATCCTTCTGAAAATTTTTGGTCTAAATTTCCGGGCACAGCAAAAATATCCTTATTATAGCTATTGGCAATCTCAGCAGTGATCAACGCTCCTCCTTTTTTAGCAGCCTCTACCACAATGAGTGCATCACACAGGCCTGCAATGATCCTGTTCCTTGCCGGAAATCTTCTTGGGTCAGGTTTTACCCCCGGAGCGTATTCACTCAATAGCCCGCCTTTCTGTAGTACCATATCATTGGCGATGGAAGTATGCATGGAGGGATAAACTATGTCCAGGCCATTAGCCATAACACCTACTGTTGGAAGTTGATTGCTTATAGCTGCTTTGTGTGCGCTAATATCAATACCATAGGCCAATCCGCTTACAATGATTACCTCATGTTGGCTAAGAGCTTTTAAGATGTTTCTGGTAATATTTTTTCCATAGGAAGTTGATTTTCTGGTCCCCACAATACTGACAATTTTACAATTCCAGTTGACATTTCCTTTCGTATAAAGAATAGCAGGTGCATCGTAGATCTGCTTTAGGTTTTTGGGATATTTTTTATCTGTATAGCTCAGGATATCAATGTTATTTTTCAAGCATTGGCTATAGACAATTTCAGCTTCTTTTAGTAATTCCTTTGAAAACAAAGTTTTGATATGATTGCTTCCAATACCCGGAATACGACCAAGTTTATGCTTTGTACTTTTAAAGACGGCTTGAGCTGAACCACAATGGCTAATGAGTTGCTTGGTGAGCATACCACCAATTTTAGGGGCTAAGCTAATAGCCACCTGAAAGATCTTTTCTTCTTCCATGTAATAGCTGGTTAAAACAATAAGTTAGTCTTTTTATTATGGAAGTTCGTCTCTGACTTCTATGAGGAATGACTTGATTTTTTTGAGAGAATCTATAATGGCCATCTTATCCATGATCTTGGATGAGTTGTTTTTTAACATCTCTTTTGCCCCCTGCAATGTGTAGCCTTTTTCCTTGACCAAATGATAGATGAGCTTAACATTTTCAATGTCTTCTTTGGTGAATTGACGATTCCCCTTTCTGTTCTTTTTCGGTTTGATAATGTCAAATTCACCTTCCCAAAAGCGTATCAATGATGTAGCAACATTTAGCATATCGGCTACTTCACCGATAGTGTAATACTTTTTTTCTATTACTTTCTCTTTATAGGGCACGGCTAAGAAAAAATTGATGTTATCATTTGTTTGGCAAACAACTCAAAAAACCTTAATAAAAAAAGGCAAAGAATGTATGGAACATACATTAATTAGAACTTTAAAAATTAACTCATATTTCATTTGTTCCGTCATTTCCGGATAGAATTCAGGTGCTTCCAAATCAGCGCACAATATAGCGAATAAATCCTCCGTCATCAATACTTATTACGGATTCCGGAAAATCTTCTGTGGTTAATTGTCTGATTCTTTCTATCACCCGATTGTCCGGGTCATGTACCGGCCAACCTGCGCCTTTTTGAACAAAGGGAGAGATTCTTCCATATAAAAATTCACCTTTGGAATTGGTAAAAACCTTGATCAAGGGAGCCAGTCCGTTGTCCCCTTTCAGATTAAAACGGGCGTAGGTGCAGAAGTTCCCCAGACTATAGGCAATGAATCTTTGCTTATACACTTCAACGGCCCGACTTACGTGAGGACCATGGCCAAAAATGATGTCCGCGCCTGAATCAATTAATTCGTGTGCAAATTCGTATACATTGCCTCGATTTTCGCCATAAAAAATTTCTGTTTCCCTTGTGACATGCTGATGCTTGCTACCCTCGGCGCCACCATGGAAGGAGGCTATTACAACATCAGAGATCGAATCCAAATGGGCTATAATTGCTTTTGCTCGTGGTATGTCATTGATGCTGATAGTTCCGGTATTTGGAGCAAATGCTGCAAAACCATATTTCATTCCTTCTATCATGAAGGTCGCATAAGGTTTTGCCTCTTGTCCCGCATGTTGTATACTCAATGAATCGAGAATACGCATAGTATTTCTTCGTCCTTCATCACCAAAATCGCCGGCATGGTTGTTTGCAAGGCTCACAACATCAAAACCCACAGCTTTAAGATTGGACACCATGTATTCCGGAGACCTGAAAAGGTAGCATACCTTCGGGTTTTTGCAGTATTTTGGTGTTCCACCCTCATTGAGTATCACACCTTCCAAGTTTCCAAAGGTAACATCGGCGTCCTTCAACAGCTCTGCGGCTTCTTCTAATAAGGATTTGCCTTGATTCGGAGGGAGATAATGCTCATTAGGATAATTTGTGCCCATCATGATGTCTCCTACACCTACAAACGAAAGCGTGTCCTTAATGAGCCTTTGTACATTAATTTCAACCACCGAATCGAGGCTTTCGAGCGTATCACCTTTGACTGTTACGTAGATGGGCTTTGGTAAGATGGCTGATGAGTCAATCTTTGTGACAACAGTATCCTGAGGTTGACCGGAAGTACTTGATGTAGCTACTTTACTTACTTTACAGGCGGAAAAACCTAAAAGCGCAAAAATGATAAGGAAAAATCTCTTTAAGCTCATAAATAGCTGTGTACTTAATAATTTATCGTTTGACAAAGTCAATCAAAAAAGGCAGCTAAAAGCTGCCTCTGATGATATATTTTTTTGATACATAGTATTAATAACCCAATGATTGGTTCTCTCTTGAGGCAATTTCCAATAGTTTCTCGTATTCCTCAGCAGAAAGATCCTTATATACGTATTTTCCGGGATTTACTTTTTTTCCATCCTTGATCACTTCGTAATGAAGGTGAGGAGCAGTAGAACTACCCGTATTCCCCACGAAACCAATAGGATCGCCTCTTTTTACTGTTTGACCAACATTTACATTAAATGCACTCATATGAGCGTATTTAGTGATATACCCAAAACCATGGTCAATTTCAACTTCTTTTCCGTAACCGGTATAATTAGTTTTAACCCTGATTACTTTGCCATCACCTGTAGCATAAATAGGAGTCCCTTGAGGTGCTGTAAAATCGTAACCGGTATGCATTTTTCTAATCTTCAATATCGGGTGTATTCTCATACCAAAACCTGAAGCCAGACGCGTAAGCTCCTTATTGGAAATAGGCTGAATAGCCGGCACACTGGCAAGATAATCTGTCTTTTTCTTGGCAAGTTCCACGATTTCATCGTAGGACTTGGTTTGAACAAACATTTTTCTTTTGATCTGATCTATCCTTTGAGTTGTACCCAAAATCAGTTCTTCTTGCTGTAATCCTTGCTCCAATATCTGCTTGTATCGCTCTGTTCCTCCGATACCCGCTTCACGTACGGATGCTGGAATTCTGTCAACCTCAAAGATCACCCTATATATATCGTCATCCCTCTCAGCAAGTGAAGTGCCCATGGCCTCCATTTTATCCAATTCTTTATTCAGAACCTCATAATATAGCTTCAGTTCTTCATTTTCCTTTTTTAGACTTGCTTCTTTTGGAGAATCGAAATATTTGCCCAATATAAATAGAATACCCATTGCCATGACCAATGCAACGGACAAGAATCCTAGTAAATTAAGGGTAATGTCCCACTTCGTGACTTTGACCCTTTCGTATTTACAAGTTTCGGTGTCGTAATAATATTTTATTCTGGCCATTATCTATTAGATATAAATTCTTATAATTTTGCAATTGCTCGACGCAAAAATAATTAAATAGTTCACTTTTACCAATTTGGGTTTTTGTGAATAAGGTTAAAGAAACAACTATTATTAGTTTTCATAACGTTAAAACAAACCCTAATACTATATAAGTAAGGTTTCAATGGATTCTAAAACTATAAGAAAGCGATTTATTGCATTTTTCGAAGAAAAAAATCACCAATTCGTACCTTCTTCACCATTGGTGGTTAAAAATGATCCTACACTTATGTTTATAAATGCAGGAATGAATCAATTTAAGGATTTTTTCCTTGGCAACAAAGAACCACAGTATGCCCGAGCAGTGAATAGCCAAAAATGCCTAAGAGTTTCAGGAAAACACAATGATCTGGAAGAAGTAGGCAAAGATACCTATCACCATACCATGTTTGAAATGCTTGGAAACTGGTCATTTGGTGATTATTTTAAGAAAGAGGCCATTGAATGGGCCTGGGAGTTGTTAACAGAGGTCTATGAACTTCCCAAAGAAAGATTGTATGTGAGTGTATTTGGCGGAGATGCTAAGGAAGAGCTTGAATTAGACCAGGAAGCCTATGATATCTGGAAGGGAATTATCAGTGAAGATAGGATTATTTATGGATCCAAAAAGGATAATTTTTGGGAAATGGGGGACACGGGACCTTGCGGGCCTTGTTCAGAAATTCACATTGATCTAAGGCCACAATCAGAAGTTGATAAGGTGCCAGGAGCTGATTTGGTCAACAAGGATCATCCATTGGTAGTTGAAATCTGGAACCTTGTTTTTATGCAATTCAATAGATTGGCATCAGGAGAACTGGAGAATCTGCCCGCAAAACATGTGGATACCGGAATGGGCTTTGAGCGTTTGGCAATGGCGATACAGGGTAAAGAATCAAATTATGATACAGATGTTTTTACCCCAATCATTGAATATATTGCTAAAAAGGCTGGTGTGAAATATGGTCATCAGGAGTCTACGGATATTGCCATTAGAGTAATTGTAGATCATATCAGAGCTATTTCTTTTGCCATTGCTGACGGACAGCTTCCCTCCAACAATAAGGCGGGATATGTAATTCGCAGAATATTAAGAAGAGCAGTGCGGTATGGATATACTTTTTTGCATTTTCAAGAACCATTCTTATATGAATTATTACCAATCGTGGGAGAACAGTTCAAAGATATTTTTCCGGAAGTGAATGAGCAAAAAGGGTTTATTGCCAAGGTGATAAGGGAGGAAGAGGTGTCTTTCTTAAGAACACTGGAGAATGGTCTGAAAAAGCTTGATCAGATTAAAGCGGAACTGAAGGGAGAAAGTAGAATAATTGATGGTAAGACAGTCTTTGAGCTGTATGATACTTTTGGTTTTCCGGTTGATCTAACTTCACTGATTGCGCGTGAAAATGGTTTGAGTGTGGATGAAGAGGGATTCAAAGAGGAGATGGAAATTCAGAAGCAGAGATCCAAAAAGGCAGCTGAAGTAGAAAAAGGCGATTGGGTGGTCTTACGAGAGGATGAAGATGTCGAATTTGTAGGGTACGAATCTTTGGAAAGCAAAACGAACATTGTCAAGTATCGTGAAATCAGCGAAAAGAACAAGACACATTATCAGATTGTTTTGGATAAAACACCTTTTTATGCCGAAAGCGGCGGACAAATTGGTGATACTGGCTATATAGAGGCCGATGGTGAAAAAATAAGTGTGATCGATACAAAAAAGGAGAACGATCTCATTGTGCATTTCACAAAAAAACTACCCGCAAAGCTGGATGTTGAGATGCATTGTGTGGTTAACGGGAAAAAAAGGCAACTTACTATGGATAATCACAGTGCCACACACTTATTGCATGCGGCACTAAAACAGGTATTGGGCGATCACGTCCAGCAAAAAGGTTCCTATGTTTCGGATGAGGTGCTGAGATTTGATTTTAGCCATTATGCAAAAATGACGGCTGAGGAAGTGGCTCATGTGGAAGAGATTGTAAATAGAAAAATAAGAGAAAATATTTCGCTAAGAGAACAACGTAATGTGCCAATCGAAGAGGCGAAAAAAATGGGTGCTACAGCACTTTTTGGAGAGAAATATGGTGATTTCGTAAGAGTAATTACCTTTGACAAGAATTTTTCTGTGGAATTATGTGGGGGTACACATGTTGAGGCCACAGGTCAAATTGGTTCTTTTAAAATTATATCAGAAAGTTCTATTGCAGCAGGGGTCAGGAGGATTGAGGCGGTTACTGCTGATGGAGCGGAAGAATATGTAAATCAACATTTAGCTATTATTCAGGATTTGACCGAGGTACTTAAGAACCCGAAGGATCTTAAGAAGGCAGTTGAAACCCTGATTGAAGATAAAAACAAGCTCACCAAAGAGATTGAACAAATTCACCAAAAACAAACTAACGATCTAAAGGTCAATTTGACCGAAAAGATCACAAAGCAAAATGATGTGAATGTTTTGGTTGAAAAGGTCAATCTTCCAAAGGCCGATGCATTAAAAGACATTGCATTTGGCTTAAAAGCCCAAACCGAGAATTTATTTCTCATTTTGGCTGCTAATGTCAATGACAAACCACAAGTGACTGTTATGATCTCTGAAAACCTGGTTTCCAAAAAAGGCCTTAATGCCGGAAACATAGTGAAGGAACTGGCACAGGAGATCAAAGGTGGAGGTGGAGGACAGGCATTTTATGCTACTGCAGGAGGCAAAGATCTAACTGGTTTGGACAAAGTAGTTGAAAAAGGGCTGGAAAAAGTAAAGGAAATTTTTCAGTAAAAGTTGCTTTGGAGAGCTTCATCAACAATGAATAAAGACATTCTGGATAAATATGAGCCGATCATTGGATTGGAGGTTCATGCACAATTATCCACTAAAAGTAAGATTTTTGCAGGCGATTCGACGGCATTTGGCAATGAGCCAAATACGCAGATTAGCGTGATTACCTTAGGTCATCCGGGAACACTTCCCAGACTAAATGAAAAGGTGGTCGAACTGGCAGTAAAAATGGGATTAGCCTGCCATTGTGATATTACCCACGAAAATATTTTTGACCGTAAAAACTATTTCTATCCCGATTTACCAAAAGGTTATCAGATCACTCAGGACAAAACACCGATTTGCAGAAATGGCTATGTTACGGTTAAAACCAAGCATGGTGTTCACGATATCACCTTGACAAAGATCCATCTGGAAGAAGATGCCGGCAAGTCCATTCATGTCGAGGGAGAGGATGATACCTGGGTTGATTTTAACCGTGCTGGTGTCCCACTGATTGAGATAGTAACTGATCCTATGATCCATTCCTCTGAGGAAGCTTCAGGATTCTTAACAGAAGTCCGGCGCTTGGTGCGATACCTGGAAATCTGTGACGGTAACATGGAAGAAGGATCCATGCGATGTGATGCTAACGTATCAGTCCGGTTAAAGGGAGATAATGAGCTGGGGAAAAAAGTGGAAGTAAAGAACATGAATTCAATTAGAAATGTTCAAAGGGCCATAGACCACGAAATTGGTCGCCAGATCAAATTACTTGAAGCAAATAAAGAGATTGTCTCAGAAACAAGAACTTTCAACGTTATATCTGGTACCACATCCGGAATGAGAACCAAGGAGGAGCTGAACGATTACAGATATTTCCCTGAGCCTGACCTTAGTCCATTTATCATTTCAGATGAATGGTTAAACAAGGTTAAATCAAGTCTGCCGAGCTTGCCGAATGAACTGTTTGATAAGTTTGTGAAAGAATTTGGTTTACCTGAATATGATGCCAATGTATTGATTGATAACAGGGAAATAGCGAGTTATTTTGAGACAT
Source organism: Splendidivirga corallicola (assembly GCA_030442035.1). GTDB lineage: Bacteria > Bacteroidota > Bacteroidia > Cytophagales > Cyclobacteriaceae > Splendidivirga > Splendidivirga corallicola. Next base: position 81,640 of record JAUJEA010000001.1, on the reverse strand, counting down.
TGTGTGATTGTACCAAAAAATACAAAGCTGCTTCCAACTGGATGATGGGACCCGTTAAATCCTATCTGAATGAGGCAACCTTAAGCATTGCGAATTTCCCTTTGACTCCTCAGAAATTAGGAGAACTGATCGATCTGGTGGAGGATGGAAAGGTGAGTTTTTCGGTAGCTTCACAAAATATCTTTCATGAATTAGTAAAAGAACCAAATAGTTCAGCTTATGAACTGGCTAAAGGTTTAAATTTATTGCAAGATAGTGATCAAAGTTCCATTCAGCCTTTGATCGATGAAACCTTAAAAGCCTTTCCGGAAAAAGTAGCTGCTTACAAAAAAGGGAAAAAAGGTTTGTTGGGGATGTTTATGAGTGAAGTCATGAAAAGAGGGGAGGGGAAAATAGATCCTCGTCTTGCCAATGAACTATTAAGGAAAAGCTTAGGTTAACACAATGCAATTGATTTCGTTAGGAGTATTAATAATTAATTGCAAGTAAAAAAAGAATTGAGGTAGTAACGGATCAAATTTGCCTCGTGATCCATTAAACAAAATATAGACTAATGAAAAATATCAATTTTCTCCTATTGTTCAGTTTTATGGCGCTCGCCTGCAATCAGGCCGGCCAGCAGGAACTGGACGGGATAAAAATATCGGGAAAAGTTAATAACCCTCAGGAAGGCTTGATTGTGCTGGAAATGTTGAAAGACAATGCTATGGTCACTTTAGATACGATCGAGCTGAATGAGGATCAAACGTTTCTGGCAACTGTAGAAGTAGCATCACCAAATTTCTACCGTCTGAATTTCTATAATCAACAAATTGTTCCTTTTATTTTGAATAACGAGGATGTTGAGATAGTCGTGGATGGAAATGTTAGAAATGGCTTTGCGGAAGTAAAAGGTTCCACAGATACCGATTATTTCAATCAAATAAATGATATCATGCAGGATTTCCAGGTAGCAACTCAGAAATTAAATGCAAGGTTTGGAGAAGCTCAAAGAGCTAACGATCAGGCATTGGCCGTGCAGTTAAGAGAAGAATATACTGCTTCAGAGCAGGCTAATAAGGAAAAGATCAAAGAAGCTATTAATGGAATGGGTAATTCTATAGTGGCTATTATTGCTACGAATTATCTTGATAAGGACGCCGATTTCGCTTTTATGGATCAATTGGCTCAGAAGTTTGAAAAAGAGCTACCAAATTCACAATTCACTAAGGAATTATCTTCCAAAGTAAATAGCCTGAGAAAATTGGCCATTGGACAGGTTGCGCCTGATATTACCCTGGAAAACCCTCAAGGTGAAATGGTTTCTCTATCTTCTTTAAGAGGTAAATATGTTATGATCGATTTTTGGGCAGCGTGGTGCAGGCCTTGCAGAATGGAAAATCCCAATGTTGTGAAAATGTACAAAAAATACAATGCCAAAGGATTTGAGGTATTTGGAGTGTCTTTGGATAGAAAGAAAGAAGATTGGGTGAAAGCGATAGATCAGGATGGATTGAATTGGACTCACGTTTCGGATTTAAAATATTTCAATTCCGAAGCTGCTAAATTGTATGATATTCAGGCAATCCCTGCAACCTATCTGATTGACAAGGAAGGAAAAATCATTGCTAAAAATCTTCGTGGAAAAGCATTGGAAGATAAACTGGCAGAGATATTCGGTTGATCTAAAAATATTAATCTAAGAAGCGATGGTGCTCAATGGTAGTACCATCGCTTTTTTATTTACACGTTTTCTTCAAAACCGGTAAAATCGGATATAACTAGTCCCCCTAAAAAGTCCCCCCTCAGAAATAAGTAGCAAGTATTTAGTAGAAAGACAAAGATGTACGTGTTAAAGTGTTTAAGTTTAAAAAGTGTTAAAGAATTTTCTGCTTGAGAATCAATTGTCATTTGTCATTCGAAATTTGAAATTTATCTTTTATCTTAAATCTTGCCTGAACAAAGGTTTGCAATAACTATTTGGTCAAGTCAACAAATTTTTGTGGATAATCTTCATCGTACAACTTTTTGTACCTATCGGCAAATTCATCAAAAAAAGTACGGGCCTGCCCGTGTTTTTCCAAAGCCCTGAGTGCGAGGATCTTCATTTTTAGGGCGTCATCATTGAACTCGTCATGGATCAAAATTGTATTGGCAATTTGAACAAGTACTGAAGAATTTCTTGCAAAAACACTATCTCCCGAGCATTGAAGCAGTACATGGATAAAACGATCAATCAGTTGAATCTTTAAAGGATCCAGCCAATCGAAATGCATATCTGGTAACAAAGGTCCTCGGCTGAGAATGCTTAATAACTCTTGAAAAGTTTCAAAAGTTGGTGGGGCACCGGAATCTTGCATGATGTGCAAAGCCTTTTCGATATCGCAGTAAACATTATTTTCGAGGTGGATTGTCCATAGATCAGCATAATTTACCCTGGCGCCCGGAACAGATTCTAAAATGGCCCGTAACCGTTGAACACTAACACCCCGGGCATTTTTGGCACTTTGTGCATCTCCGTATGGCCATAATTTTTCGGTAAGCTTTTTGGTGCTAATGCCTCCTTTTTCATTGAAAGTGTAAAGTAGTATGATTGTAAAAAGTTCTCGAAGCTTAGGGCTGAATTTCGTTGTAATATCGGTCGAGTTATTATCAATAACCTTGAAACCTCCGAATAGAAAAATACTATTATGACCACGTTTGTGTTGATCCACAAACAATGATGAGAACTGTTCTTGTGTAGTCAAATCCTGTGTTGCAGGTGTGTTTTCAGGAAGTTTGCTTTTTCTTTTGTATAGTTTATAAAATATAGTCAAGGCGATAAGCAGTGCCACTATAAAAATGCCCAGTACTACAAGAGCCCTGTTATTCCGGGCCGTGGTCAATCGATTGAATTCCTGGAAATTTAAATCCTGCAATGAAATCGGTGGATATGATAATGAATATAAATTAACCCGGGATGAATCATCATTGATCTCTATTCTTGTAGCAGCTATAAATTCCTTGGTTTTTTCATTCAATGACAGCGATGCATCGAACTTTGCTATATGGTAATATGGATATGGAATAGAATCGCTAACAATCTCATATTGAGGACTATTGATTTTGAATTTGTAAAGTTTTAACGTAGCATTTTCCCTGATATGAGGAAAACACAAGGTGTAAAAACTGCTATCCTTTTTGTCAATAATAAGAGAACCAACGGGGAGAAGGTCTTTTTCCAAATGATTGAGTTCCCAAATTTTGGTTAGCGTTGAGTCTCGAAGATCTAATAGGAAAAGATCATAAATGCTATTTAAACCTAGTTCTTGTTTTCCGCTTGCGTTTCCGATGCCCCCAAACAGAAAAAATTCACCATCATTGAAACCCTGGCCAATTACCGGAGAGTATCTGGGTTTATAAAGATCACCTTTGAGTGGTACGGTCGACCATCGTTGTGTTTCGGGAATATAGCTTATTAAATCATTTTTAGCTGTGAAAAAACCATAACCAGACATAACCATAATATGTTGATTCAATGGATTTTGAAAAATAGCCGGTCTCCAACGATTTTGAATTGGTAAAGTATCAGTTTCTACATCAGTCCATTTTTCCAGGGAAGGATTATAATAAGCAATGTGCTTTGGTTCAAGATCAAAGGCCAAAGGTACGTTCCTAAATGTATCCAGCAAGTAGTGATTGGCATAATCCGGGAGGGGAAAAGCATTTTTATAATGTTGTGTTGACCACTGTTGTGCAACCACGTTGTAGGTATCAAGATGTTTTCGGTTGACTATCAGAAGTTGTTGGTTGTCATGATCGAATAGTAATCCCGGGAAATTGTCTGTAACAATGGTTTCTTTTTTCTCCCAAAAATGATGTTTGCGTTTTAGCCAGTTTGGATTTGTGATCCGGGCTTTTTTCTTTCCAACAACATCAATCGCCTGATCACCTTTGACCTGATCCAGGGGCCAATGATTGATCAATGTTTCTTTGGAAGTTAATTTAATATCCTTAATCGCCATTTCCGGAACATCACCTGTGGCATGGGACCCCACACTGTTAACGCCGAAAATAAAATTGAGTGTCGTTCCTTCCGGAAAATCCACATCATTTTCAATGTAGCTGTCATTGTTGAATTCCAGAATTATTTGGTTCTGCTCAGGCTCAAAAGTGAGATTAACCTGATGCCAATAATTTCTAATAAGAACTTCATCGGGGATCCGGACCTTGATGCTTGATTCGTTTCCGTTGATGATTAAAAAAAGCAGTCCTATTGATATTTCCCCAGGCCGGTAGATAAGATCAATACTTAGATTTTTGTCTCCAAAGGCTCTGAAAATATACCCCAGCCGATCATAACTCCAAAAAGATAATTTAAAGGATAGCGTAAGTTTGTCTTTGATCAACAAGGATTCCTCCGGGTTTAGATTTAGTGAGGTTCGTTGATCAAATGAGAAGGCGTAATTGGAATTGAAAAGCAATCCCCCCGGCTTTTCTGTCTGGGCAAATCCTGGTCTAATTACCATCAACATGAAAAGCAAAGCAAATGCAATCTTTGTTATGATCTTTGTCATATCTCCTAAGGAGATAAACATAATTAAATGGTAATTGATTTTCTAGTTTTGCTGGTGATTATTTGGGGAAAGTGGGAAGAAAGGTAACCAAACATAGAATAAAACTTAAACTTCCTTGGTTCGTAATTTACACCAAAAATAATTAAAACCTTTCTTCCCGGCCCACTCAGAATTAACGTAAACAATTACGATTGAAAAATCCTCAGTTAATTCACCTAAGTACCTTAGATTTTTCATGATTAAAAACAAAGTTTAAAGTTGTTACCCTTAAGCTTCCAAATTTTTTGTGATGGAATGTTTTTGGATTTGAATTAAAAAGTTTATTGTTGGCTAGGGAAAAATATACACAGATTCTCCTTCTCAATGTCCTGATTCTGCTATCTGTGTATATTCATACCCATGCTAAAATTTTCCAATCTTTAATGTCAGAAAGTAACTTAGGTTATTGAAATCCTGGTTGTCTGTATCTTTGAGTTCAAGGTCTTGGACAACTCTGTAACTCATTCCCATAGCCAACCTGAAGCTTTTTGCCACATTCAATTCTGCACTGACACCAGGTTCAATATACCAGAATACATCTTCATCAATGAGGTCATTATTGATTCCAAGTCGATAATTTTCACTTTCCCAGTCTGTGTGATATCCCAGCCAACCGGCTCCTGTAGAGATCGGAAAAGTAAAATGAATGACTTGATTAGAGAAAAAGATAGGTTCCAGAAATAGTCCGCCATAACCTCCTAAGATAATGGACTTTTCGTTTGGAACAGGAGAAATGTTCTCGAGTTTGGCTGAGGGTATCACCCCGTATCCTTCCAGTCCAATGGCCAGAGAACGATTAATGATCCATCCACCGCGCACACCGAACATCGGTACTGTTTCATCCTTCAATTTGGTCATTTTGAAACTAAGGGCACCGAAACCACCCGAATGTCCGGTAGTGCCTGAAAGCGTTTTAATGGAGTTATCATCATATTTATCCTGGCCTTGGGCAATCTGAACAATTAAAATAAATAATACTGTAAGCTTTATAGATTTCATACTTGTATAGGATTTTAACTTTGCCTCAATGACACAGGCTGTTGAGAAAGGTTTCCATTTCTACAAAGAAAATACCAAAGGTTTGGTATTGCTATGGTGGGTTTTTGATGGATAAATTTATCATTGCCAATTTAATAACATGTACATGAATAGAACAAAGACTATTAGAGAACTGATTAAGAGCTATGTTTTACCTCATTCCATCTATGATTTAAGTACTTATAAGGGAATTTTAGAATGCCTTCGTTTATTGGAAAAGAAAGAAATAGATAAATTGAGATTGTTGTTTATCATTTTTCTGACTTCTTTTATATTGAACACTATATTTCTTCTAGCGCTTATAATTCTAGGCTGTGTTGATTTTGATATAATTTTTAAAGTGGATTTTATAGGGTTTTATTTTGTGAATTTTTTTGGATTAACCTACCTTTTTTATCAAAAAGAAATTCACAAATCACAAAAAGTAAGACTGTATGAATCCTTAAAAGGTCTATTTGTCGAAAACAATGATACAGAGATTTTTTTATCAAATTCTTTGGATTTGATCCAAATAAAAACGTTGATCTATGATCACTTGAAGGGCTCTTTCAACTATGAGCATGATATCATATCCGCAGATCAATTGATTAAAAAATGAAAATACTTAAATTAATTCTTCTTACAGCTTTTTCCATATTGACACCAACCTTGTTTATCCTTCAGGGACTGAAATTAGCAGAAAAGGATGATCAACTTGCTGAAAGTAAGATGGTAGACTCTGAACAGAAATTGCTTCAGGACTTGATGTTAAATGATCTGAAGAATAAGAACAAACAGTTAAATGATAAAAACAGAACTGATTCCATTTTTTATAAAACACAGTTGGCTTTGATTGATGAGTACAATAATCTTAAAATCGATCTTTTGAGAGAGTTGGGTAATAATGATTTGAATCGTTTATTCTCTCAAATAGAAAATAAATTGGAGGAAATTAATGATGGAATTAAAAGGGGAAATAAAAACAGACAAAAAGAAGAGATATTGAGCGATATTAATCAAAAAATAGACTCACTACTATCATATTTCTTTAAAAATAAACCTATTGAAAAAATTGTGGATTCTTTAGAATCTATAAGCCAGTTGAGATTTTTAGATTCATTATCCAAATATCAAATTTGCATAAGAGTTAATAAAGACTACAATACAAATTTAAGAGGAAGAAAAAATCGTCAGGAGATTGATAGTATTTTGAGTAATTACATTTCTTTTAGTGAAAAATATATTCAGTCCTTTCAGCGAGCAAAGGACTCACTAATTAATATTTGGAATTATAAAGTGAGAATAATTCAGCCTATTATCAATAGTCTACAGGAAAGAAAAATGAAATTAGAAGGAGATAGTAGCTTAACACATTATGGATTATTCGTAGGTGTTAAGCAATTTAGTGATTCAATTTTACATAAGGAGATGGAGGAAAGCATAGTTAAGAATGAATTAAGATTAATTAATACAATAACTTCGAAAGTAACTCAGCTGCAGCTTCGAAAAGCCGATTATGAAAAACTTAGATCTAAGCTAAGATTGTTAAACGACTTCAAGCTTTTCAAAAATAAAGAGATCATGAAGAATCTCAATGAATTATCTTTATTTTGTAAGACTTAGTTGAAATTTCGACCTAATATAAGGAAACAAGCTAGGTTTTCGATTCTGAGAATATGACACCATAGAAGTAATTGACTCAATTGAAAGAATAATTATTATAATGTTCTTATATCTCAATTAAGCTTAATGGATAACTTTTATCTCACCGTTTCAAGCAAAACCACGTAAAAATTCCTTTTTTGAAATTTAGCTTTGAGCCAGCTGTAAAAAGTCATGGCCTGCAAATCTTCCTGCTCTTCCGGAACTTGAGTTAGTATGCTTGTAGTCTCTTGCATAAAGGCTTTGTCGGAAAGACAATTAGGATCATCAATTAATGTCCGAATGAATTTTGTATAACGCTGCACACGGTTATAGATAGGGTTGTCGTATAGATCTCGAAAATTTTTGTTAAAGGTAGCCAATCGGGTATGAACAATATCAGCATTGCCTAATTCATATTGAATAATGAGCTCCATTAGATTTTTTTTCATCAACCACTCTCTTCCCATTTTTTTTGCACACCAATTATCGGTATGCCCAAATCTGATGGATACATGATTCGCATTTCTAAGATCTCCCTGTTGAAAATAATATAACCCGAGGTTTAACAGTATTTTCAAGCGATCTTCTTCTTCGAGCGATATCTTTTCATTCAAAAGTTTTTCTAATAAGGTGATGGATTCATTGCTATGCCCCAAATAGCTTTTTACAGCTGCTAAAAGCATAATATACCGTACATGAAACTTTCTTAAATAGACTCTGTTGAACTCGTAGGTCCCTTTTTTAAAAAGCGTTAAATACTCGAGAGCCTGCATAAATTTCCTGTTCCTGTAGAGCACATGACATAGCATATATAAGATGCTCAGCTTGTAAAAATGATTTGCCCGGTTAAAGACCCTTTTCCTGGTAAGCTGTTCATAATGTTTGATAATATAAGGTTCAAATGAATAAAAATCCTTCTTGGCCAACATAGCACTTCGGGTAATGGCCAGAATATTATAAAGATATTTTGGTTGTTGATATAAAGATTCCTTCAGCTCAAATTGATCGAGTGTATCAGATATGATTTTATCGAAATCCAACTGTTTGCTTTTTAAGCGAACCTCTTTTAACCTTTGTTTGATAAGGCTGCTGGCCAAAGCCGCCCTTTCTTCCATATCGGCCAGTTGCTGATATCGCTTACGATTACCTAAAATTTTAGAAAGAGCAGGAGCATATTCACTATCGGAGTACTCTACCTGAAGATTGTAAATGTTGCTGAGTAGATCATATTGTTCGTTTTGTATGGCCAGTTCTTCACTTTTTTCTAAATAATGCCAGGCCAACCGAAGTTTTTCTTCATTGAATAGGTATCTGCTTAGCGAAAGCATACCCATTACCATGGAAGCACTTGTGTTATCTTCTTCGATACGTTTTAAAAAAAGGAAGCTGATGATGTGTTTAAACAAACGTTTTCTCAATGCATGATAAGCATTGGCATTAGGGGTGCTATAAAGGCGTTCAATATATTCTTTGGGTTTCACAAAGTTTTCTTCCCGCATTAGATTGAAGAGATCAAGATCTTTTCTTTCAGCTTTATTTTTTTGACGTTTTATGAAAACCTTAAGTTCCCTGCAGGAATCTTCAGGTAACAGATCAACTATCTCTTTTAAGTTATCCATAAAATAAAAGTACGGAAAATATCATCATTTTTCAAATTGAAAGCCTTATAATAAGTTTAGTGTGGCATTTAAGATAATTTTAAAAATACGTAAAAAGGAAAAATCGACTGGCAGACCAATAAGAGCCTGCCTAGTTTTGACTCAAAATTGATTCAGAACTTGTAAAAATTGTTAATCAAATGGAGACGTTTAAAAAGAATTGGATCACTTACCTGGGGATATTTTTCATCTTCCTTGCCTTTCTTTATTTTTTGAAATTAGCTATTGATGAAGCCTGGGTGCCGCCGGTAGCCAGAGTAGCCATTGGATTGGTACTTGGTGTAACCGGGGTTTTCTGGGGTTACACAAGCTACCGGAAAAACAATTCCAAGATTTCACAGATCATAGCTGGTATGGGACTTGCAATAACCTATGCTACTTTCGGGTACGCAGGTTTCAGTCGTGAAATACTTTGGTCCACTAACACTTTGCTTATAGCACTCGTGGCGACCAATGCCTTTGCCACCTACTTGGGGTCCAAGTTTAATATGCGGATCTTGATCTTTCTAAGTGTATTTGGAGGTTTGTTAACACCAATGGTCATTAGGGCAGAAGAAAGTCAGGTGTGGGTGCTTTTCTTTTATACCCTGGCGCTGAATATTGTCGCAATATACCTAAGTGCTGTTAAGGATTGGAAAGAATTACGGATCATGTCTTTTTTGATCACACTGCTTATTTATATAAGCTATTATTTTCTTTTCGATCCGGAGAATTGGGAACAACCTATATTTTACCTGACTACTTTTTTTATCACCTACCTGGCTGCTTTGATACTTGCTTCCTGGTATGATCAGCGAAACTTTGAAGGTGTGAATCTATACCTCAATTTGATCAATGGGATCAATTTTGTCTTTTGGTCCATATTTATATTGGACAACTTTGAATTGGCCTATGCATTTCCTGCTTTGTTTACTGGCTTTTTGTTTATTGCAGCAGCTGTGGTTATTTACTATTTATCACAAAGATCCTATAAAGCTTCTGGTGTTTATTTTTTGCTTGGAATTATTGTGATTGCTATCGCTACAGGAGATCTGGGGTTGCATTTTGCTTCCAATGGACTTCATTATGTGATAACCACTTCAGTATGGCTTTTTTTAATTGCCTTTGTATTTGGTTCAGCCCAGTTTATCGAAAACCGTGTGGCTAAAAAACTGGCTATAGCGGCCTGGATAGTGCTGTTTGTGTATTGGTTTGCTCATGCCTGGGATGTTGAATGGGTTCGATGGTTTGGTTTACCCTATATACCGTTTATTAACCCCGGAGCCCTTGTCTGGATAGCAATGGCTGTATGTGGCTTTATTTTTTCAAAACTGATTGAAAATGATGCCCAGGCGCATGAGGAAAAGCTGGAAAAAGAACGTTTGCACAAGCTTAGTATTTTTCTGGCCATTGCAAGTCATGTAGTAGTTGGTGGTTTATTGACCATACAAATGCAAAATACCTGGAGAGCCTATGATGTCACCTTTATGAGGATTGATTTAGTACTTTCCATTATGTGGATGTTATACGCGCTTATAATTTTCTTGTGGGGAGCATATTCAAGAGCTAAGATTTTTAGAGTTATAGGATCAGCTGTGATCCTCATTACCACCGCTAAAGTGTTACTCCTGGATCTGGCAGGTGCAAAAGCATTACACAAGGTTTTATTCCTGTTGATTATAGGGCTATTAACCTTGGCCATTGCTTACATCAACAATAAATGGGCAGAAGGATCTCCGGAATCGAAGGATGATCTTGTTGAAATACCATAATCAACGTTTCTGCCAAACATTTCAAATACAGTTCTTCAAACTTTACCAGGTGTTCCTTAAGCGTCAAGATACACTTTAGGAATCACCTGGTAACCGCTCAAATCAACCTTGCAAGATTTGATGGGTGTTTCAATGATCATGTCAAAATCCGGAAACCATGTCTAAAATCAAAAAATGGCTGCCCTTGTTCAATACTCAGTTTTTGGGTGTGTTGAACGATAATTTACTCAAAAACCTAATTGTATTTATTAGTGCATTTTGGGTGGCTGACAATCATAAGGAAATGGTCATTTCCATTGCAACTGCACTGCTGGTAGTTCCATTTCTGTTTTTCTCTCCATTAGCTGGCAGGCTTTCTCAACAATACGCCAAAGTTAAGATCGTGACCATTTCAAAATTTGGAGAAATCCCGATCATGATGATTTCAGTAATAGGTTTCTATTTGGAGAATATTTATCTAGTGATGATTTCGTTGTTTTTGATGGGATTACAAAGTGCTATTTATTCACCTTCCAAATATGGATTGATCAGGGATATTGGAGGAACCAAAGGGCTATCTTTTGGTACCGGTACCATGGAGTTATTAACATTTATCGCTGTTCTCCTGGGTACCTTCCTGGCCGGAATCATTTCTGATCTGACCAGCTATAAGTCGCTGGTTCTAAGTATTCTGCTGATATTCTTTGCTATTGTGGGTTGGTGGGCGAGTAAAAGAATCAAAGTGAAAGAGCAACCGGTCTCCAGGGAAAAATTAGAATCAGCTGTTCCATTAAAGTTTATTGTGGATTCCTACAAGTGGGCACGTTCTGTCAAAGGACTTAATTACACGATTTTAGGGCTGGGTTGTTTTTGGTTGATCGCTTCCTTGCTGCAAATGAATATTATTCTTCATTTACCGGATCCTGAGATTTACAATTTTTCCAATACAGCAACCAGCCTGGTTATGGCAGGTGTAGCGGTAGGCATAGGACTTGGTTGTTGGATAGCCGGACTTATTTCTAAAAACAGGGTGGAAGTGGGCATGGTTCCTATTGGGGGTATTGGAATGAGCATTTGCATTACAATTCTGGGATTTATTAAACTTCCGGCATTCCTTTTTGTTGTCATACTGATCTTAACAGCTTTTTTTAGTGGATTCTATAAAGTTCCTTTAAATGCGTGGATACAGGAGAGGGTAGAAGGCAGAAAGCTTGGACAAATCCTGGCTTATAATAACAATGTCCTTTTCATCTTCATCTTATTGTCGGCAGGTATTTTCGCGTTGATTACTAATTATTTTGACTCCTACGCCGTGTTTAGGATCACTTCAGGAATCGCATGGTTCACTACCATTGTAACAATACTCAATGTTCCGGCTATGATGGTGCGTTTCATTTTTTATGTCGCAGCCAATTTGATCTATAAAGTTAAAATCAACGGACAGGAAAATCTCCCTAAGAAAAACGGGGCTCTTTTAATTGCAAATCATGTTTCTCTGATGGATGCATTTCTGATTGCGGCAAGTGTTCCCAGAAATGTCCGCTTTATCATGCTCAAAGAAGTATATGATCATTGGTTGTTTCATTGGTGGTTCAAGCGATTAAATATGATTCCTATACCGTCCGACCGCAATGGAGTTTCTATGGAAGCCTTCAATAAGATATGTCAGGGTGAAATCAATAAAGGACACATTGTTTGTATTTTTCCGGAAGGCCAGATAAGTCGGATAGGTCACCTGCTAGGTTTTAAAAAAGGCCTTGAACATATTGCCAAAGGTATTGAAGCACCTATTATTCCGATGCACATTGATGGATTAGCAGGCACTTCATTGACTTACAGACATGATTCCGGCAAACTGATCAAACCTGGATTCAGACTCAGGAAAAACGTTGCCTTCATCAACATTGGTAAACCTCAAAAGAATGACTCCACCGCCTTTCAGATCAGACAAAAGGTACAGGAACTTCAGAGTGAAAATTTTAAAAAAAGGATATCTCATGGCCCTGATCTGATCAAGATTATCATTGATAATTATGAACAGAACATTCCATTAATTGCAGGTGAAAAAGCCTCTTTGACCTTTGGGAAATGCTTTAACATTGCCGATTATCTTCAAAAAAGACATTCGCATATGAAAGAGGTCTTATTGAAAGTGAGTGATACAAGAGATGGTATTTACTGGAATCTAGGTGCTTTGATAGCCGGTAAGGTGCCAATCAATATTCCTGAGAAGTTAAACGATATTTCCAGGTGGTTGGAAACACAGGATCTTTCAGCACCCATGATCGTGACAGACGAAGAAAATTTGATTCCGAAAAAGGATGGTATTGAGCTTATTCTAAGTGATCAGGTGAAAACCAATGGAATACATAACCGGAAATTTGATCTCAGAAATTTTAAAAGAATAAAAACCACTTCCGATGCAACAAGAATTATTGAAATGCTCGATGACGATTCTTTTAAAACCTGGCGATTGAGTCATGAGAATATTTTAGCCAATTTGGTAGGTACGAAGGAAGTTTTCACTTTGCCTAAGGATACCAAGCTGCTGAATCTAATGCCTATAGAAAGTGCCTGGGGCTTTACACTTGGTTTATGCAACGCACTATATCATAAGTTTCAAATGATCTTAGATCATGAAGAAGACACCGAAACATGGGCAAAATTCACCAAACTTGAAAAATCGGCCATTATTCTGGCAAGTCATGAAAAAATTGAAGCTATGTATCACACGACCCCTTCGATATTTTCCTCCAACATTAAAATGATATTGACCGGTTCTACTCCCGTTGAAAAAGCAACTGCTGAGATTTTGAAAAATGATCATGGTATTCAATTATTGGAGAGCCTTGGTTGTACAGCTTGCGCACCACTGATTGCGGTTAATACACCGGATCTATATACTCAGGACGTTAAGGGTGATGCTTTATATCAGAAAGGAAAAAAAACTAAAACTGTAGGTAGACCGTTGCCCGGAGTAGCAGTGAAGGTGTCCAAGCTTCATGATGCTGAACATGATTTCCATGATGAAGAAACGGGTTACTTATGGGTAAAGGGTGCTGTTCTTTCTCCATCTGCAGACGGTCATGATGCATGGTTTAATACTGGTATCTTGGGATCAATTGATACTGAGGGTTTTATTACAATCAGGCCATCAGTTGGTATCAAAAAAGACCTGGAAGTTCCTGCCTAAGACGGGTAGATTTTTTTGATATATTTACATATATTGATGTCATAGAATGTTGATGTATACATGGGCGGACTACCATTTTGGTTTGTAAGACCCTATCTGGATTACATCATGGCCTTAAACTGAAATGTATGGCAGAATCTGCTTATGGGCCCAAAAACAAACGTAATTATACACTCTTTGGTATTGCCTTTGGTTTTTGTTTCCCTGTTATCTCTTTAACACTTGATATTGGTTTCTTTCAGGATAACCTGGATTTCTCACTTAATGGGATCATACAAGCTCACAAACTGAATCCCATGCACTTTATTATTGACACTGCCCCCCTCTTTTTGGGTATAGCCTTCGGGATTGCCGGACGTCACCTTGACAAGTTTGAAAAATTGAATATGTCCCTCAAACAAAGAGTGAAAGAGCAAACACAAAAACTTGTAACACAGAATGAGACTTTAGAACGGCAGAATGAGGAACTAGCTGAGCGGGAGGAGGAATTGACTGCTATAAACAACGAACTTGAGGGTTATAAAAGAGAGCTTGAGCTTAAGGTCATAGAAAGAACAAAGCAATTGGAAGAGAACATGTTACAATTGCAAGAGACCAGGGATGAAATGGAACATGCCAAAGAGCTTGCAGAAAGAGCTAATGATGCTAAAACACTCTTTTTGGCTAATATGAGCCATGAAATCAGATCCCCGCTCAATGCCATTGTGGGTTTTACACAATTGCTTGAATTAAGATCCCAGGAAATGAAGTTGGATAAAGAGTTCCTGCATTTTCTATCTAACATTAAACTCAGTGGACAGAACTTATCTGAACTGATCAATAATATCCTGGACTTATCAAAAATAGAAGCTGGAAAAATGGCTCTCTCGAATGAGGTGATCAATGTGAAAAAATTATTTTCGGGAATATTCCACATTAACAAAGGAAAAGCGACTGAAAAAGATATAGAATTCAATTATGATTTTGATGAGAGTATTCCTGAATTTATTGAAACCGATCGTACTAAGATGAACCAGATTTTGATGAATCTGGTGTCCAATGCCGTAAAGTTTACGCCTTCAGGCAAAAATATTTTCATGACAGCCACACGGGAAAATAATAAAACCTTGAAATTTCAGGTGAGAGATAAGGGAATTGGTATAAGTGAAGAGCAACAGGACAATGTTTTTAAGCCATTTGAGCAAGAGGATAATACTATTACAAGAAGGTTTGGGGGAACAGGTTTGGGACTCACCATTACCAAGAAAATGGTCGAGTTGTTAAATGGCTCAATTGACCTGCAAAGTACGAAAGGAGAGGGGAGTACTTTTACCGTTTATTTACCCTTGAAACCGGCTGAAAAGGTATTGTTCAAGAATGAGGTAGACATTAGTGGTATCCACTTCGCATCTGATAATATTGTTTTAGTAGTGGAAGATAATTTATTGAACCAAGATCTGCTGAAAAGCTTATTAACACAATTGGGCGTTAAGACGTATTTGGCTGATAATGGAAAAACAGGCGTTGAAATGGCTATAGAACTCAACCCTGATATTATTTTGATGGATATACACATGCCGGTCATGGATGGCTTGGAAGCTACAGAAACACTTAGAGAAATTAAATCACTAAAAAACACGCCCATTATAGGGGTTTCAGCAGATGCCTTTATGGAACAACAGAGAAATGCCTTGAGCAAAGGGGTAAACGATTACCTTACCAAACCCATAGATTTTAATAAGCTGATGCCCATTTTAAAGAAGTATTTAAGGGCTGAGTAGTTGATTCAATTTTTCGTTGTTACTATGAATATCCCATCCTGAAACAAACCTATGGTTATTTTCTTTGACCAAAAACACTTTATATAAATCATAAAAAGCAATACTACAATTAGGAATTTATTCCGAAACACCTTTTATTTGTAATACTACAATTAGGAATTAATTTTTGTGAATGAAAAACTGCTCTCCCCCCGGACCTGTTCTCCGCTTCTTAAAATGGTTTTGTCATCCGGAGCTGCATGCCTATATAGAAGGGGATTTACATGAATTGTATCGGGAAAGATTAAAGAAATCAGGTAAAAGAAAAGCAGATCTAAGATTTGTATTCGATGTGCTAATGCTTTTAAGGCCAAGTCTCATCAGACCTATAAAAGTATTCAATGGCCTGAATAATTATGACATGATCAGGAATTATCTGGCAATAGGAATAAGAAACCTTCGTAAGCATAATGGATATGCTTCTATCAATATTTTTGGTTTGGCCATCGCTCTTACGGTATGTTTTACTGCCACACTTTTTGTATTTGATGAATTAAGTTTTGATAGATTTCATAAGGACGGTGATCGAATATACAGAATTACAAAACGCTATTTCAATGGTGATAAAACCGTGGAAACAGTACCTTTCAGAAGTTATCTTCTGGATCATATGAGCGAAGACATCCCTGCGATTGAAGGTACGACCAGTTTGAAACCACTTGATGAAAAGCAAATTGTAACTCATAATGGCAAAAAGTACGGTGAGAATGCTCTGACATTTTGTGATGCCAATTTCTTCGATTTTTTTACTTTTGATTTGAAGCTTGGAGATGCAAAATCAGCATTGGAAGATCCATATACTTTGGTAATCTCAGAAAGTAAATCCAAAGAATATTTCAAGGACGAATCCCCAATGGGCGAAGTAATTACCATAAAAAGTGCCTACGATGGCATAGGCTTTGATGCAAAAATTACGGGTGTTTTTAAGGATATGCCCGGGCACAGTCATTTTCATTTTGATTTTTTGATCTCAATGGCTACCGGTCGGGTGGAGGATGAGAGAAGAGGTATTTATGGCTTTCCGATGAAATACGGATACATCAAATTACATCAGGGTCATTCCATTGATGAGGTAAGTGAATTGATTCCGGTAATTGAAAATCAATATGCACCGGATTTCTATGCAACCTATGATATGCATTTATTCCCTCAATCGCTTCTGGATATACATTTAAGGTCACAAAAGGAAAGAGAGCTTGAGATCAATGGAAGTATTACCCATATTTATGTATTTAGTGCTGTGGCAATATTGATCCTGATGATCGCCTGTTTCAATTACATCAACCTGGCTACAGCAAGAGCAATCGAAAAGGCAAAGGAAGTAGGAGTGAGAAAGACTGTTGGAGCATTTCGTTATCAACTGATCACGCAGTTTTTAGTAGAATCAATTATGACTGCTTTGCTGGCTTTGTTGGTAGCCATTATTCTGACTGCTTTAACACTGCCTTATTTCAATGCTTTTTCCGGTAAGGCCCTATCGCTTGGATTGTCTCAATACCCCATTATATTGGTTTTTGTTTTGATTTCGGTGTTGGTGGGTATGGCTTCCGGACTATATCCGGCTGTTGTTTTGTCACGTATCTTACCCTCAAAAGTACTCAAAAGTTCGACCGGCAACAGAAACGGTGCGCAACCAATGAGAAAGATCTTGGTCGTCTCACAGTTTGTTATTTCTACAATATTGATTATCGCCACACTAGTCATTTTTGATCAATGGCAATTGTTTCGTACTCAACAATACTCTTTCAAAACTGAAGAAATTTTAAATATACCCGTCAATTCTTTAAAGATCCGGAATAGTTATGCAGCTCTCAAAGAGGAGTTATTAAGAAACACCAGCATAAAGCTCGTCACTGGCTGCGAAAAAGATTTTGTGTCAGAACTTAAATCATTTAATGGATTGACTGTACTGGGCCGTGAAGGTTTTGTTGACATGTACTATGCCATGATTGATGCCGATTTCTTTGAGATGTATGGAAAAAAGATAGTAAGCGGAAGAAATTTTCTTGACTACTCAGCCGATTCCCTTGGGGGGATTATCATCAATGAATCTGCTGCTAAATTGATAGGAAAAAAAACGGAAGAAATGCTAGGGCTTCATGTGGAGGTATACGATGGCTATGCCCCCAAAGTGATTGGCGTTGTAGAAGATTTTCAATTTCAATCCCTTCATGGCAAAGTCGTTCCAATGTATTTTCAGCTCTTCTATACACAAGAAGTGGTTGATCATTTAAAAGTCATTTCGGTAAAAGTAAACACCAACCATATATTGAAGACCTTAGCCAGTATTGAAAAGACTTTTAAGAAATTTGATCCAGACGCCTTGTTTGATTATTCATTTCTGGACTATAATATTAAAATCGCTTATCAGGAAGAAGAACGATTTGCAAAGATTTTTACTTTTATTACTGTGATTGCAATCATTATTGCATGTATGGGAATATTTGGTATTGCTACAGCCATTACCAACCAGCGAAAGAAAGAGCTGGGAGTAAGAAAGGTTTTAGGAGCATCCATACCACAAATTGTGCTTCTGATCAATAAAGATTTTGTTAAACTGGTTATCATTGCTAATCTTATTGCCTTTCCTATTGCCTACCTGATAATGAAGAAATGGCTTCAGGATTTTGCCTATCAAACGGAGATAGGAATAGTCACTTTTATTATCGCCTTATTTGCTTCACTAGGTGTTGCCATTCTAAGTGCAGGTTATTGGTCTGTCAAGGCTGCAACTTCCAATCCTGCGGAAGCCTTAAAAACGGAATAGTTTGTAAATGTCCAATATTGCTGAGGAACCAATGGGGTTATTTATCCAAATTTTTCAATATATCTTTCACAGCAATAAAAATGATGAAAGTAAAAGTAGCTATAGAAAATATGAACATAAAAACCTTATTGGCATAAGGCACCTCTTCCTCTTTAGAGGAAGAAAAAACTTTGTCGTAGAATCCTTCAATTAACCTTCTAATCATTGAAATGTGCCTATTTATTGGTGTGTTAAAGTGTTGAGGTATTAAAGTGTTAAAGTTTCGTTACCAATCGTAATTCGTCATTTGAAATTCGTAATTACCGGAAAATCCATTTAAAATTCAAATCAAAAATTCTGCTAGGAATTAATTCAAACCCTCAAGAAAATCTACCAACATTTCCATTTGCTCTTTGGAATGTGTTGGAAAATTGGCAATTCTGATATGATCTTCTTTAAATGATCCATAACCTGTCCCAATAACCATTCCCGTTTCTGCAACCTTTCCGATAATTTCGGAGGAAGTTTTTTTGGTTTCAGCAACAATCACTGTTTTCGATCGATGCTGCTTTTCCTTTACAAATGGATCGAGAAGTGAATGTGCCTCAAGCATGTTGTAAAGTATGGCTGCCTTGTACTCTGTTTCTTTCCTTATTTGGGTAATGCCTTTTTCAATCATGTCCGCTGCCACTTTGCTCAATAAATACATACCAAGCACATTAGGTGTTTCAGGTGTTTGATTTTTCCCGGCTTTCTCCAAAAGTGATGAAATACTGTGATAGGAACCGGTTGACCTTCCTTTAGACCGTAGCTTATTAGCTTTTTCAATACATCTTTCATTTAAGATCCAGACACCTAGCCCTGCCGGCAATCCAAACCCTTTTTGGACGGAAAAATAAACAGAATCAACCATAGTATAATCGATGTCAGCATATGGTAGGGCAGAAACGGTATCAACTGCCAAAAGCTTTTCAGGATATCTTGACCTCAAGGTGTACATGTCCTGCAGTGGTTGCATGACACCCGTGCTGGTTTCATTTTGAGTAGTAGCAATCAATTCAGAGGTTTCCGGAACCAATATCTCCTCGATGCTGGCACAGGTACCGTGGGGGCTGTTAAGTGCCAGGGCATTTCTCCCCAATTCGTGAGACACTTGGTGGAAACGTTTAGAAAATGCACCGTTCACCAGGTGAAAAGATTCATGTTCCACGCAGTTCTCAATCAAACGCTCCCAGATCTCATTGGCGGAACCTGTGAAGAAAATATGGAAATCATCCGGTATGTTTAAGAGAACTTTGATGTTCTCTACGGCAGAGGCAAAAATCTTTTGAAAGTCCTTCCCTCGGTGAGAAATAGATGGAACCTGTTCCTTCAACGCTTGTTTGATATGTTCTTCAGCAGTAAAATAAAGAGCTGAAGGACCGGGAGTAAAAAACAATTTCTTCATGCTTTTAAGAATAACCTGTTACTGTTCAGTTTCCAAATTGTAAGGCTTTCACAACTCGGTAATAGTGATTGATCACGATAATAAAGAAATATATAGCAGGCCCTAACAATAATAAACCTGATACTAGATACATGGTAGAAAGACTGGTCAACTCAGCGATGTAGCCAAGTGCTACAGAACCAAATCCTATCCCAAGGTCTACAGCAGAATAAAAAGTAGAAGTAGCAACACCTCTTCTTTCAGCCGGTACCATATTGACCAGCATAGTCTGCAGTGTGGGCATGACAATCCCATTGCCTAATCCGATGATAAAACCCGACCAGAGAAAAATAGTCTCCGAGGCAGAGAATGATAATAGGACCAAGCCTCCAATAGACAGCACAAAACTCACCAGCATAAGTGGCCCGGGACCCTTAATGTCCATGATCGTTCCTGCAAAGGGCCTTAAGATACCGACACCCAATGCATAGATCAGGAAAAATAGGCCTATGCTCTCAATATTCAACTCATCACCCAGCAATGGAAGAAAAGACATGATACCAGCAAATGGTATAGCTGCAATAAGAATCACTACGGAAATATGGATCACTTTTATTTCGAAAACCGTATCCCATGAAATTCTTTTAGCCTTGGCTCTGATTTTGGAGTAATTAATAAAATTGGCCAAAACGAAACCTACTATAGCTATGACTACTGATGCGGCAAACAAAAAGTTAAAATGATTATCACCAAGCACCCAAAGGCCAATCATTGGTCCGATAGCCATGGATAGGGTAATGGATAATCCAAAGAAACCGATACCCTCACCCCGACGTGTATCCGGAACCAGATCAGCTGTAACCGTACCGCCTCCGGTGGTAATGACACCCCAGCTTATGCCTTGAATTACACGTACCACTAACAAGATAAAAAAAGAAGTTGCCAGAAAATAGGCCGCCATGGTGAATATATAGAGGATCAGAGACACCAGATACACTCGCTTTCTCCCATACACATCAAAAGCATAACCAGCGAAAGGTCGTATGATGAGCGCTGATATCGCATAGATACCCGTAATTAATCCAACCTGACCTTTATCTTCACCTAGTTCTGAGACTACAAAAATGGGTAAGGCAGGTAACAGGAAATAGAACCCACAGAATATCATGAGATATGATGCACAATGGATAATAAAATCCTTTGTCCAGAGAGGGTCCTTTATCTTGTTTTTTACCAAACGCATGAATTGCAATAAATAAGCCGCAAATATACAGGTTATTGTTCATCTTGAGGCAGAAAGGAATGGCTCTTTAATGATTTTTTAATGTGAAAAGAGGAAAGTGCTATAAAAATTCAGAGTCACTCGAAGAGGACTCTGAAAGGTAAAATTGAATATGCATTTCCACGGCTAAACAGATGTATCTGTATTAAATAGTGTTAGCAATAAATTTGGATAGCTAAGTTTGGACAATTAAGTATTGTCCTGAATGATTGTTTTATAAATCAAGCTATCACCATTTCATAGTTTCTTAGCTACCGGAATGCTTTGCATTATTCATAGGGCATGTCCGCAAGCCAAATGGTGCATACAGGGGACAAAAACTAATTAAGCTGGTTAACACGAATACACCCGCCAAAATCAACAGCACAATGCCCAATATACCAGTTAGGATATTGGAGAAATAAAGTGTGGCGATAATTGCAGCGATTATCACTCTGATAATCCGATCTGCTGTTCCCATATTTTTCTTCATTAGAAAATCTTTAATGTGACAAATTTTGAATCAAAAGAACTATGCTTGTTACCAGTGCCAGACAGGTTAAACAAACGAGCAGAAATTTTACCACTTTGTTCTTCATGATTCTTTTTGACAAAATTAAAGATGGAACTATCGCTATGCAGTGACTACGGTCACCGCATCAATAATTCTATGCCATTTTTGAGTTGTCTGACCTTCCCCTCGTGCTCAAGCTTTTTCATCACCCTGCTTATGACCTCTCGGGCTGTTCCCAACTCATTGGCAATCTGTCTGTGTGATATTGTTAGTGGATTCCGGTTGGTCAGACTGATCTTTTCTCTGAGGTAATCATACAACCGCTTGTCCATCTTATCGAACAAAATATGATGTATGGTGTCGAGTAATTCGCTGTAACGTAAATTATATTGTTGAAAGAACAAAGTATTGATATCAGGGAATTGTTTAGTCCAATTCTCAACCTTGTCAACCGGAAGTAACAGGGCAGTAGTATCCTCTTCGGTAGTAGCAAACACACTGCTGGGTTCATTTTTCAGGCTGGCAGCAAATGACATGATGCAACTTTCCTGAGGCCTTATATAGTACAACAAAAGCTCTTTTTCTTCGACCCTGGTAAATACCTTAATAAGTCCGCTTATCACAATGGGAATAACCTTTACATATTGCCCAACCTTCAAGATTTCAGTGTTTTGTGAAATCTCTTTTGTCACGGAATTTGCCATTATTTCCGCCACAAGATTGGCATTTAAGTGTGAAAGTGTCTGTGAAACCTTCGTGTTGATTGCCATAGTCTTTTCTTTAGCCGAGGAATGATTAATGCAAAAGTAGTAAATAGACCCAAGCTAATCGATGGCTTGGAAAGGTTATTATTCCTGTAAAATATCAGTTTCCTTTCTATAAAACCTCCGGAATACTTTCATCGCTTATTGATCACATTTTGGTTCTCTTAATATTATAAAACTTTGTTGGGGGAAGAGACTTGGTTAAGCTTTGTCTTTGATTCGGAATCTGCCATCAGGCATACATTTCTGAAAATTAGTTTCGAAGCATATTAGTTTTTTTTAAAAAAAAGAAAGTAATAATTTCAATATTAATAGTATTACTATTATATTTGATAGTAAATATAAAATATGAGAGAGCTTCTATCTAAAATTGGAATACCGGTAAATGAGAAAATTTACCTTAAAAACCCTGAATCAGGAGATTTGGGTAAAAGAATCATTGTTGGAAGCATTGATCTAATTGATGAGATAGGCTTTGACGCATTTACCTTTCGAAAGCTCGCCATGGCCATTGATTCCACTGAGGCATCTGTATACAGGTATTTTGAGAGCAAGCATAAACTGTTGCTTTATCTCACTTCCTGGTACTGGGGATGGATGGAGTATCGGTTGGTATTTGCAACTGCCAACATTCAATCTTCTGAGGAGAGATTGAATATAGCGATACAGCTTTTGACCGAGGAGATCAAAGAGGATATTAGTTTCTCCCATATTAATGAGGTGAAGTTGAATAAAATCGTGATTTCGGAATCATCCAAAACTTACCTCACTCGAGAAGTAGATCAAGAGAATCAGAAGGGAATGTTTTCAGGTTATAAGCAGTTGGTCCAAAGAATAAGCGATATTATTCTGGAAATTAGTCCGGAATATAAATATCCTCATATGCTGGTTTCCACCATCATTGAAGGTGCACACTGCCAACGTTACTTTGCAGAACACCTGCCGAGACTTACAGATGTTAAAGAAGATGAGGACGCTGTTACAGAGTTCTATAAAGAAATGATTGTTAAAACTATAGGGATTGCCAAATGATTATGACTCGTTCCGATATATCTATTATCAACTATATTCGTCGGATTATGCATTTCGCTTTCCTGCTATCATCACTATCAATAGTGGTCACTAGCCTTGTCAATACAAAACAATTCTATAAAACTTCAAAGAAAATGGAGTTGATAGAACATAGTGAAAAGGAGCCAAAAGAAAAAAGCGGGGAGAACAAAAAGGAAACTGACAAATTCGCACAAGAACATAACCTCAACGGTTTACTAACAGAATCAAAAGCATTGATTCGGGCAGCTAGAAATGTCCTTTGGTCCGGTCCTGGCCTCGAAAATTCCACACCCCCTCCTGAACGGAGCTAATTGTCGGAAAGTCGATCTTTCCTAACATTCCAATTCACCTCACCTTGCATGGTGGATTATGCCACCATAATCACAATTTGTTCAAAGACAATATGTTGTGATACAATGGTGTAAATCAGTTGATATCGGTAATACGGTATTGTCAGAAGTTATGATCTGGCCATACTTCACAATCTCAACGGTCTAAAACTTTAAATAAATCAAATGTCGATGGTATAAAACTTCGACAAAGCGACACTTCAATGTTTT
The DNA here is from genome assembly GCA_030442035.1 of Splendidivirga corallicola. Classification (GTDB taxonomy): domain Bacteria; phylum Bacteroidota; class Bacteroidia; order Cytophagales; family Cyclobacteriaceae; genus Splendidivirga; species Splendidivirga corallicola. The sequence goes on along the minus strand of JAUJEA010000001.1, from coordinate 57,701 downwards.
GAAATGGAAACAAATAATATATCCCTGACACCCATTCAACGTTTCTGGCGATTGCTGAAACCTGATCGGCGCGAGATAAGAAATGTCTACATATATGCTATTTTCAATGGACTGGTCAGCTTGTCACTACCATTGGGTATCCAGGCCATTGTCAATTTAATCCAGGGTGGGCAAATCAATTCTTCGTGGGTAATATTAGTCACTTTTGTTGTACTGGGTGTTTTAATATCCGGCGTACTTCAAATTCATCAATTGCGTATTACTGAAAACCTCCAGCAAAAGATCTTTACGCGAGCTGCTTTTGAATTTTCCTATCGCTTGCCCAGAATCCGTTTGGAAGCACTGTACAAACATTATGCTCCTGAATTGATGAACCGCTTTTTTGATATCATTTCCGTGCAAAAAGGTTTGCCTAAGGTTTTGATTGACTTTTTAACTGCCAGTCTGCAAGCAATTTTCGGCCTTATACTCCTTTCTTTTTACCACCCGTTTTTCATATTGTTCAGTTTACTTCTGATCGCATTGATTTATACCATATTCAGATTCACAGGTAAGAACGGTCTGACTACCAGTCTGGAAGAATCGAAACATAAATACCGCATGGCCCATTGGCTCGAGGATTTGGCGAGAACGGCTACCACTCTGAAACTTGCAGGAAAAACGGACCTTCCCCTGCACATGACTGATGATCATGCAGGTGAATACTTAAAAGCCCGGAGAAGTCATTTTCGCATCCTGGTGAAACAGTATTCACTTATGGTGATTTTTAAAGTTCTGGTGGCTACCGGCCTACTGGCTATTGGAGGAATTCTGGTCATGAAGCAGCTTATGAATATCGGTCAGTTTATCGCAGCGGAGATTATTATTCTGCTCATCATGAATTCTGTTGAAAAACTGATCCTGAGTCTCGAAACTATTTACGATGTGCTGACTGCCCTCGCTAAAATAGGAGAGGTAACGGACCTTGAACTTGAAAAAGAGTTTGGAATGGAGGTAGAAGATCAGTTTACCGACGGTGGAATGCGAATAGAACTCAACGATGTTACATTTTCCTATCCGGGACAAACATTGAAAATCCTGAACAAACTTTCTCTCGCTATAGAAAATGGTGAAAGGCTGACTATAACCGGTGATAATAATTCAGGGAAAAGCACACTTTTGAAAATATTAGCCGGGCTTTATGATGTGCAACAAGGAAATATTAGCTATAACGATTTGCCAAAAGGCAATCTTGATCCTGCTTCATTAAGAGAACTTATAGGAGGTGCCTATTCGGACCAGGAAACGTTGTTCGAGGGAACCATATTGGAAAATATTACTCTCGGGAGAAAAACTGCTTCTTTTAAGAATGTGCAGTGGGTCATTGAAAATATTGGCCTGAGCAGCTGGATCAAAAGTTTACCACACGGCTATGAAACGGAGCTGGAACCACGGGGGAAAAATGTGGCAGGAAGTATTGCACAAAAGCTCCTCCTCGCACGAAGTATTGTGCACAAACCCAAAATCCTGATAATAGAAGATACCTTTCATCGGATCAATGTAAAAGATCGAAAGCAAATCATTGATTTTCTAATGAATAGGGAAAATCAATGGACAGTAGTAATGATTTCAAATGATCCGTACGTGGCACGGTCATCAGACAGAGTGGCTCTTATGAAAAGTGGGGAGGTTGTTCAAATTGGAAGCTATACAACCATACAATCAAACCTAAAAATGGAAAGTCATGCTTAATATCTCGGACAGTAATATCAACATCGATCGGACAAAATTCACCTCATTTCAAAAAGCTGAAGGTGCCAAATCAGGTGGGCTGCTGATACGCTTTTCCTTGTTCCTACTCTTGCTTGCTCTAATTGTTATGTTTTTGCCATGGACCCAAAACATACGCTCTCATGGAAAAGTGACTACTTTAAAGCCTGATCAACGTCCCCAGACCATCCATTCGATTATTGGGGGCAGAATTGAGCATTGGTATGTACAGGAGGGTGACTTTGTTAAAAAGGGAGATACTATTTTATATCTGTCCGAAATAAAAGACGACTATTTTGATCCGGATTTATTAAACCGGACCAGAACACAACTGGAGTCCAAAAAAATGGCCGCAGATTCTTATATGAAAAAGGTCGAAGCCCTGGATAACCAGATCAATGCTCTCATTGAAACCAACAAGCTCAAGTTGCAGCAGGCAAGCAATCGTTTGAAGCAGGCCAAATTTAAACTAGCTACCGATAGCACTGATTATGAGGCGGAGGTCATCAACTATAAAATTGCCAAAGATCAGCACACTCGACTGGCAGAATTATATGAAGAGGGCCTGAAATCACTCACAGATTTGGAGAACCGCAAACTAACCATGCAAAAGGCCCGGGCTAACATGGTTTCTGCTCAAAATAAATTGTTGACAAGTAAAAATGAAGTTCTCAATATACAAATGGAACTCACTTCCATTCAGGCTCAGTATCGCAATGCTATCTCCAAAGCCCAATCGGAAAAGTACACAGCCCTTTCGAGTATGTATGATTCTGAGGCAGTTGTAGCCAAATTGAGTAATCAGTATACCAACTACTCTATCCGGACAGGATTGTATTACATTACTGCCCCTCAGGATGGACATATAACCAAAACTATTCAATCGGGCATTGGAGAGACAGTCAAAGAGGGCGAAGAAATTGTAAGTATCATGCCTGCAAAATATGAACTGGCTGTAGAGATGTATGTGAGACCGATTGATCTTCCATTGTTAGAGAAAGGCCAGCATGTGCGGATACAATTCGATGGTTGGCCGGCTATTGTCTTTTCTGGTTGGCCTAATACAAGTCATGGCACCTATGGCGGTCAGGTTTTCGCTATTGACAATTTCATCAGTGATAATGGTATGTATCGAGTACTGGTAGCTCCCAGTGCGGATGACCATCCCTGGCCAAATGCCTTAAGAGTTGGAGCCGGGACCATGAATATGATACTTCTAAGTGATGTCTCCATTTGGTATGAGTTGTGGAGAAAGATAAATGGATTCCCTCCGAATTATTATAAAACTGCGAAAAAATGAAAAAATTGATATATCCATTCTATATAATCCTGATTCTGTCTACAGAGAGTTTCTCTCAAAATAACGATGCAATCGTACTCCATTTGGAGGACTTCCTGACCATGGTGAAGAAATATCACCCCAATGCAAAACAGGCAAATCTAATATTGGAGAAAGGGGAAGCCACTTTGTTGAATGCCAGAGGAGCCTTCGATCCAAAATTGTTTTCCAGGATGGATCAGAAAAATTTTGAGGAAAGTAAATATTACAGTCTGATCAATAGTGGACTGAAAATACCAACCTGGTTTGGAATGGAATTACAGACGGGATATGAAAAAAATCAGGGTATTTACCTGGATCCGGAAAACAATACACCTAATGCCGGTCTGTATTACACTGGATTTTCCTTTTCATTAGGGCAGGGATTCCTAACGGATGCTCGTAGAACCGGAATTCGAAAGGCGCAAGCCTACAAAAAAATTACTGAATTAGAACGTGAACTGGCACTCAACGAATTGCTGTTTGTAGGAGGCAATGTTTACTGGGATTGGTTTATGACCTACCATATTCTACAAGTTTATGAATCAGCCATGACACTGGCGGAAGATAGGTTGTCAGCCGTAAGGCGAGGAGCCTTGTTAGGGGACAGACCCATGATAGACACCCTGGAGATGGGTATTCAAATTCAAAACAGGAAACTTAATCTTCAAAAGGCTAGGTTAGATTATGTGAATATTACGGCCAGGCTAACTAACTACTTATGGGAAGAGGCCTTGATTCCTTTTGAAGGAACGGAAAGCATAGTGCCGGTAAGAACCGATAGTATTTCTGCATTATCTATGAATGAAAATTATATTAGACAGGCTGATGTTTTTATCAACCAACATCCTGAATTAAGAAAGTATCAGTTGTCACTTGAGCAACTTAAACTGGATAAACGACTAAAAAAAGAACAAATAAAGCCGGTCATCGATCTCAAATACAATGTGATTGCCGAACCTATAAATGGAGATCCCCTGGCGAATTATACGCTACAAAACCATACCTGGGGGTTTGATTTCAGCATGCCCTTGCTTATCAGAAAAGAAAGAGGCGCATTAAAATTGGCTGAGATCATGGTACAGGAAGCAACGCTCGATATAATAGCCAACCGTGCTTCCTTATCGATCAATGCTACCATCGCTTTAAATGAATGGCAAGTCACGAGTGATCAAATTGCTCAATATATACAGACTGTAGAAGATTATGGCAAACTACTGACAGGAGGACAGAGGTTATTTGATGCAGGAGAAAGTTCGCTTTTTATGTTGAATTCCAGGGAGATGAGCTTTGTTAATGCTCAGATCAAGCTAATAGAACTATTGGCTAAAAATCAAAAAGCACTGTTGCAAATCAAATATGCTCTGGGTGTTTTGAATCAACCCCTGTAGCAAGCCTGAATATTCAATTGAATACAGAGATACGCTCAATAACATCACCATCAAATCGGAGATCCCTATGAATTCGGACATAAAAAATAAAACACATAGATCAACCATCGTACAATCTTTTTTGCGCTTCACAAAAATCGAAGCCTCCTCTGGAATCCTTTTATTGTTGGCTACGGGTATCGCAATTTTCTGGGCCAATTCACCATGGAGCGAAACGTACTTTGGTATTTGGAAAACCCATATGACTATTGGCTTTTCTGATTTTGTGCTTTCCAAACCTTTGCTGCTATGGATCAATGACGGACTAATGGCTCTTTTTTTCTTTGTAGTAGGATTAGAGATTAAACGGGAAATAATTTCCGGAGAGCTCTCCTCCTTGAAAAAAGCTGTACTTCCGGTTTTTGCGGCAATTGGTGGTATGGTAGTTCCCGCGATTATCTATGCAGCTTTCAATATTAGCGAACCCTCTGCCAAAGGTTGGGGAATTCCCATGGCTACTGATATAGCTTTTTCATTGGGTATACTAGCCATGCTGGGAACAAGGGTACCGCTTTCATTGAAAATATTCCTGACTGCGCTGGCCATTGCTGACGATTTAGGTGCTGTGATTGTAATAGCCTTATTTTATTCATCTGATATTTCTCTTCAGAACCTCTTGCTGGGGGCCATATTTCTAGTGGTCATGCTCATTGGTAACTTTACAGGAATACGTAATAAATGGTTCTATGCTATGGTAGGCATAGCAGGATTATGGCTCGCTTTTTTGTTGTCCGGTGTTCATGCAACTGTTGCAGGGATCTTAGGTGCTCTCACTATACCAGCCAGAACGCGAATCCATCCTGAAGAATACAGTCAGAGGATCAGAAGTTTAATGGACAAATATCACGAAGTTTTTAACCAAAAATCTAAAATGCCCTCGCATGAACAATTATCAGTGATCGCAACTGTGAAGGAAAATACTAAAAATGCTGAAACACCACTGCAAAGTCTCGAACATACGATTCATCCATGGATAACTTTTTTAGTCATGCCGATATTTGCATTGGCCAATGCCGGTATCATATTATCACCCGAAGCCATTCCTGTTGCAACACATCCGGTTAGTATAGGTGTTTTACTTGGACTATTAGTAGGAAAAGCTGCAGGTATCACTTTCTTTTCATTTATTCCATACAAACTGGGCTTTGCATCACTTCCTGAAAAGATCAAATGGGCACACATCGTTGGCTTGGGCTTTATAGCAGGTATTGGTTTCACAATGTCTTTATTTATTTCCGGATTGGCTTTCAGGAATGATGAGTATCTTTTAGCCTCTAAAATAGGATTGCTTTTGGGTTCCCTGGTTTCCGGTATTATTGGATTTGTGATCTTAAAAATATCATTAAAACCAAGTGATGAATAACTTATTGGATAGGGTTACCCTTATTCCTCCTGGTTCTGCCTGACTTTTTATTTCCATTCTGACAGGTGATTGTAAGGATTTCAAAAATTTTGCAAAATCGAAAAGCAATATTCGAGTCGATATTTTGCCTTTCTGAAAAAAATAATATTGTATGTTCGATTCATACAAAAAAAAGTCATAATACCTGTCGTTCTGGACTGTTTTGGTAATATTGGATTATTTCAATCATGGTAACAAATTCAAATTTTCCAAATACAAGATTCAAATAGAACGGAATAAATTGCTGGACAAATCAAAATTGAATGTTACTATGAGGAGACCATGTAGAAAGCTTTTTATTAATAGTTGTTTCAGACTTTTAATGACAGGCTATGCGGTACTATTTTTTAGTTCTGCTAATGCCCAATCACTCAATAAGAACTGGAAGACAGAGTTGGAGCAGGCTCTGACTGATTACAAAAAATGTAAAAATGAAACAGGAGACAATCCCCAGAAATGCTCGAATGTAACAGGGGAGGTGTTAAAAATAGTATATAACTTGAATGACTTTTATTCTTCACAAAGAAGCCGCTACATGGTAGCTAAAGAAATTGCAGAATTTCTTGAAGATAATACCGAATGGCAGCTTTTAGGTCATGCTTATGAACAAGATGCTTTAGAGAAAGCGCAGGAATTGGCCAATACCAAACGTGCAGTGGTGGCCGTTCTACCTGATAAAGGAGATGCAGGGCATGTATCCGTCATACTTCCCGGGGAACTTGCCTCATCCGGAACCTGGGGATTTAAAGTACCAAACTCCACCTCCTTTTTTGTACACGATCCACAAAATTCCTATGTGGGCAAAGCACTATCGTATGCCTTTACGAGAAATATGATTAAGGATGTTTTGCTTTTTGCAAGGAGTTATTAGGACTGTTCATTAGCACTGAATATATTTCCAGATTTAATTAGTTTTCCCTCTTTCGATTACAATGGTCCTTATTTTAAGCCACGAGACGGAGGGAAAGCTTTTTATTATTCCTGGCGAAGCGCAGCGGAGATCATGAATCTCCTGATGAGAACACCAACGGTCATTTTTAGGCTACCCAAATCATTTAAAGAAGGGGATCCCGGATATTTCTTTCATTGCATTCCAGAAATTCCGGATGACGAAGTGAGGGTGTTATGAGAAAATGGTAGTTTTATTTTTTAATCTATTTTAAAATATTCATCGTGCAGTCCTCTACTATATACCAATGATCAAATACTAAAAATGGCACATTTCTTCCATCAACCAAAAACCCCTCATTTATTGGACAAGAGGGGTTTTTAGTCGTCTTTTCAAATCAGTAGAATAACCTGCCTAACTACGAAACGACCTTTCCAACGCAATGGCTTTAGGAAACAAGATATTGTTTTCCAAATGTATGTGTTGATGGAGATCCTGTTCGAATTCTTCCAGAATGGAATAGAGCGCCCGGAAAGTATTGCAGGCTTCAGCCGGAAGGGTGTAGTTGTTGCTGAGTTGTGCTATTTGCTTAAGAAGTTCTCCAGCGGTTTCGTGCTCATTTTCCATTACTAACACGGGATTTTTTACTGAACCAAAATGAGGTACTTCTACTTTAATATCATTTTTCCAGGCTGTAACCAACTTTTTGATATAAGGGAAGAGTACGGTTTCTTCTTTACCCATATGTGCATTGAGTTCTTCCGCCAAGGCAAAAATGATCTTGTTGATCTCTATGGTCTCCTTATAATGATGTCCATGCACTGATGCGACCCTTTGAGAATAGTCAACCAAAAGTGGTAAAGCGTCCAACACATATTCATGGTGAACATCGATAATATAATCGATCAACCTGTCTAGTTCCCAGGCATTGAAATTTTCAGCTTCCGAAACTTGTTTTTCAAGGTCAGCTATTTCTTGTTGTATCTGTGCATAATCAACATTTTTTTTCAGACATACATCTTTGATCAGGGTACCACCTCCGCAACAAAAATCAATGCCATGCTTTTTAAAAATATGAGCTGTTTTAATATTCTCAGCAACTACTTCACCTACTGTTTTATCTTGTATGTTAATCATCGTATTAGTTTTTTTAGTTTATTGATATCACTTTTTCCCCCAACTGCATTGTTAGGTTTGTATTTATTTCACCAGGATCTTCTGACAGAAATCAGACATACTCATGAGCATTTCTTTGGGATTGGAAAGCACATTGTAGTTCGCCTTTCCAAATATCTGCGGTAAATAAAATTTGGCTTTTTCTTCAATGGCGAAGGTATGTACGTGGATATGCTGTTCGTCCAGTTCCCTTAAAGCCTGCCGGACATCAGCTATTCCATATTTGCCTTCGTATTTATCATAGTCATTGGGTTTGCCATCGGAAAGAATCACGATCCATTTAGCCCTGGAATCCTGTTTTTCCATTTGAGTTTTTGCATGTCTAAGAGCCGGGCCAATCCGGGTATATCCTTCCGGAGCAATGCCTCCTATGGCCCCCTTTGCGATATGCCAGTTACCCTCGAATTGTTTCAGATTCATGTATGAGCAGTGGTTTCTGGTCTTTGACCAAAAACCATCGATCTGAAAATCAATTTGAAACTCATGTAATAACTCACCCATCAGGATCACCACCTGCTTTTCAATATCGATGATCCGGTTACCACCGGTATATCCATCGCTTGAAAGACTCAGATCGAGTAAAAACAAAACGGAAAGATCTTTTTTTCTTTTTCGTTTGGAGTTGTAGACTTTATCGTTAGGTGTATTTCCTGCCTTTTGATCCGCAACCAGATCTGTCAAGGCATCGATGTCCAGTTCTTCCCCCTGATTTAAATGTTTTACTGTTAATAGCTGATTAAAAAAGGAAGCAAATTGTTTTCTTAACGCTCTTAATAAAATGCCATTCTCCTTAATAGCCTTTTGTATGTAGTCATGATCCATGACTTTTATCGGTTCCGGATAGACGGCACAATAATCTTTTCTGTAGCTGGTTGTTTTGTAGTTCCATTCATCATAGGTAAAACATTGTATTTTGTCTTTTGAGGGAAGTGATCTGCTTTCCGGTATTTGGGCGTTGGCAATGAACTCACATTGGTAAACGGAGTGTGTTTCATCATCAACCCGAACGGTGTTTTTCAATGTGATTTGCTCCAGGGCTTCGGCATGCTCCTTTAAATCGTCATCTCCATCAAAATCCCGCCAGGTTCCGTTGAACTCCTCAGCGGTCTCTACCTTTTCGAAATTGTGCATAAGTGTGTAGTCCTCCTGAGCTTTTTTATCCACTTGTATGGAGGTTATTTCATCAACGGGCTTGGCTTTTAATTCAGTATTGGGTTTAGGCAGGGCGTGTTTGCCATTCAGCGCACTATGATCCTTTGGTTGGTGGGTAAATGCAGCACTATGTCTTAACCATTTCCCAAATAACCAGGAATAGTCGACGTCATTTTTACCTTCTTCTGCCAACCACTTGAACTGCTCGAGCAGCATATGATATAGTGGTTCAACCGCTGGAAATTCATTGAATAGTGTTTCTAGAATCTGTTGATTGGTTGTGTTGTTTTTATCAATAATATCTGTGACTGGCAGGGATTGGAATTTATCTTGGTGATTGACCAGGGTGCTTAAGTAAAATATGCGAAACCAATAGAGTTGCTCGTTTAATGCTTTGGTTGGCAGCAAAGAAAATTTTCCCGGGAGTAAAAACAGATCGTCTTTCCATCCACCTTCCCGCTCTGCCGTGATTATTTTCAGCGGTTTGCCTGTCAACGCCTGAGCCAGGATGGTTAATTCATTTCTTTGATCGCCCAGATGAATAGTACGTTTTACTTCCGCTTCAGAGGGCTTATTTTTTACACGGGAAATAAAATTAGATACCTTTTTGAATAAGAGTTGATCAAATTCCATAGGCTTTAAATCATCAACTGTGTTAAATTCTTCAACGTGTTGAGGATCTCTTCATCATCTGTCAAAGGCTGGACAATGGCTACCTCAACAGCCAAACGTTTTCCTACTTCTGTCTTAATCATTTTGGCAGCATCCACCAGCAGTCGCGTGGATACGGTCTCCGTAAGTCCCAGCTCTCCAAGGTTCCTGATCTTTTCTGCTATTTTTACTAATGCCTTCGCAGTGTTCTGATCAATACCAGTTTCTTGTTTAATAATTTCGATTTCAATTTCCTGCCTGGGATATTCAAAACTCATAGCAACAAATCGTTGTCTGGTGGACGGTTTTAGTTCCTTGAAACCCTTCTGATACCCGGGATTGAAAGAAGCAACCAACATGAATCCATTTTCAGCTTTAATTTCTTCACCGAGCTTATCGAGGAATAAGGTTCTTCTGTAGTCAGTAAGTGAATGAATAGCTACCACAATATCAGGCCGTGCTTCAGCTACTTCATCCAGATAAATAATGGCCCCTTTTTTAACGGCTTGTGTTAAAGGGCCGTCCTGCCATACGGCTTCAGTTCCTTTCAAAATAAACCGACCAATCAGATCCGTTGAAGAGGTTTCCTCGTGACACGCCACTGTAATGAGTTCCTTTCCAAGTTTCCAAGCCATGTATTCCACAAAACGGGACTTCCCCGTGCCAGTGGGCCCTTTGAGCAAGACAGGTAATTTTTGTTCATAGGATGCGTCAAAGATGGCCACTTCCTTTCCAATCTCTTTATAAAATGGTTCCTCGTTTATTTTCATTTCTTCAAAGTATTGATATGTTGATATTTTACTTCTTGGATGCCTAATTCAGCTGAAGTCATATTTATCTTCTCCTGCCTGTGTATCCCATGGTACTCCTTTTGGAAAAATCCCCATGGACAAACAGTCCATGAGGAGGAGTTTGCAGTGTAAATCAACTATTAACCGGAGGTTAATGCTTCAAATTCTATTTCCGTACCTATGGCTTCATCAGTGGGTCGGCCATAAGCGATGAAGTTGCTTATAAACATGAGAATACCTATTGTGAACAAGGCGGCACAAGCGATGAGTACATAGAAATGCACTTCCAGCTCTTTTTGAACTTCCATGAAATCCAATCCCATTCTTCTTTCCAGGTATACCTGCGCCACACCTGAAGCTGCAAAAGCTGTTGTCATACCTACCATACCAATATTGGATAACCAAAAAGCATATAGTCCTTTGGTATTATCATAAAGCTTTCTGCCAGTCATATTGGGTAATGAATAAGTGATCATAGCAAGTACTAACATGCCATAGGCTCCCCAAAAAGCCAGGTGTCCGTGCATAGCTGTTACAAGGGTTCCATGAGTATAGAGATTCACACTTGGTAATGTGTGTGCAAGGCCTAATAAACCGGCTCCGGCAAAGGCTACAATGGCAGTCCCTAATGTCCAGTTCATTGCCAGTTTATTGGGATGTGTTCTTCCGCTCTTTCTGTACATGTTTACTGCAAAGAGTGCCATCCCCAGAAATGCCAAAGGTTCCAAAGCTGAAAATATACCACCGATCATTAACCAATATTTGGGTGTTCCGATGTAGTAAAAGTGGTGACCGGTTCCCAAAATACCAGACAAAAATGTAAGCCCTACAATTACATACAGCCATTTTTCAATTACCTCTCTGTCAACACCTGTCAATTTGATCAGCAGATAGGCCAGTATACCACCCATGATCAATTCCCATACACCTTCTACCCACAGGTGAACCACCCACCAGCGGAAAAATGAATCCATGGTCTGACTATCAAACCAGATCATACCTGGCAAATACAGTAAAGCGGCAAAGACTAAGCCCATAGTGAGCACCATGGAAGTAGTAGTTCTGTTTTTAGTTTTAAACAAGGTAGCTAGGATCAGATATAGAAATAGCAATACATTGATAACCACAAGGTAATCCAGAGGCCTGGGTATTTCAAGGAATTTACGTCCTTCCCAATAGTTCAGGTGAAATCCAATAATGGCTACAACACCCACTACTGCGAGACTGATCAGTTGCAGATAAGCTAGTTTTACACTAACCAACTCTGTTTTTGATTCTTCAGGTATAATGTAGTAGGCAGCTCCCATAAATCCGCTCAATAACCAAACAACCAATAGATTCTTGTGGGTAGCTGTAGCAGCATTAAACGGAATAAAGTCATGCAGTCCGTCGAAACCTGCATGTGCAAAGGCCATGATAAAGCCATACGTGATTTGCAGCAGGAATAAAAGCATACAGAGCGCAAAAAACCAGTACGCTACTTTTTGAGATTTATAAGTCATGAGATGTCATTTTAGATTTGAGAATAGGTTATCTTTTGATGGTTGGTTCAGCCGGGAATCCATTCAGATCCATATTTCCGACCCAGGTCAGGAATGCTGTGATATCATTGGCTTCCTCATCTGTAAATCCATAGGCAACCATTTTTCTACCTCTTGGAGCCCAGGGCTCTTTGGTGGTTAATACCACTTTTACATAGGCTTCACCTTTCCGGTCAATAACCTTTGTCAATTCAGGAGCATAATAAGCGCCTTCCCCCATGATGGTGTGACATCCTACACAATTGTTGGAATCAAACAATTTTTTTCCTCGCACAACAGCGTCAGTAAGGTTCTCCTCATTTGTTTGCTCGGGTATTTCTGTTGAGATGGAATGCCAGGACAGCCCCAGAAATATAAGGAAGAACACAACGGTTCCGCCTAAAAAGAAGGCTCTGGCTTGTTTCTTTGAAAGCATAGGTTTGTTTTTTTAGATGTTAGACTTCAGATCATTTATTTTCAATTGCTCATTGTTCATCGTCAACCGTTTCCAGCGAGTTCATTGATCTTTGCAATGGTTTCTTTATTATCCACACCAAGGCCTTCCTGCTGATGTTGTAAAACACCCTTCTGGTCGAATACACTGATAATGTTGGAATGAGAGAAATCCATTGGGGATATTTGTTTGTATTTCACCGCCAGAACATTCGCAAATTCTCTGACACTTGCTTCAGTGCCTTGCAGAAATAACCACTGGTCATTGTCCATTTGGTTTTCTTTGGCAAAAGCCTTTAATCTTTCGGGAGTGTCAGTTTCCGGATCAATACTCACCAGGATAAGCTTTACTTCATCTTTGAGTTGCCCCCCTATTTGTGATTCGATATTGCGCATATCGGCTACCAGTCGAGGACATGCCGCCTGGCAACTGGTATAGATCATCACCATGACCAGGACATCTCCCTGTAGATCTTTAAGCTCTATTTGTTCATTGTTTTGGGTGTGCCATTTAGCAGGTAAATGATAAATGGACATATCTGGTAAGACCTCGCGGACACTATTCGATGAGGCATTTTCTGTTTCGCTACTTTTTGATGAACAGGCCATCAAAACGCATAGTAATATCAATAACTTGTAAACTTTCATAGATCAATCGATTTTGTGATTGCTTGAATTGTTTTTACTGGGATCCTGAATATCCTTAACACATCTGAATCCCAGATTTTTGACTGCAAAATTGGCCTTAATGCTTCCACGAAAGGCATACCGCATGAAAGCGGCATAATTCATCAGGTCATTGGCTCCGATAGCTGCGCTGCCACAGAATAAATTTCTGTCATTATCCATATCCTTTCTGGAGGCACCTGAGATGAGCACGGAGTTAAAATCAAATGTCCATTCCCAAACCAGGCCATGCATATCGTAAACACCCCAGTAATTCTTAAAAGTGTTGCCTATTTCTTTTTTATGGGTCCTTGGGGTTTCGTACCATTCCAGTATCTTTTGATTATAGGTACTGTCCTTTCTTGCATCTTTTTTTGTTTCATCAGCCATAGCGACATACTCCCATTCATCAATAGTGGGTAGTCGCTTATCCTGGCATTCACAGTAATATTTGGCTGCAAACCAGGAAATATTGGTGACAGGAGCTTTTAGACTTATTTTTTCCCCCGGTGAGATAGGACTTTCCCAATCATTCAGATAATTGTCGTCAGCAAACAATCTCCTTACTTTATCTTTCTGCCAGGTTGGATACTCTTTAACAAAGGATAAAAAAGCCTCATTGGTAACCGGGTAGACATCCATAAGGAAATCACGCACAATGATTTTTGCTGAGTCACGACCATAAAGTGGTATATAACTTCCACCTTCTATTTTGACCATACTTTGGGAAAATGCTTTTTTCTGTGTACACAGAAAAAAGCATATCATCAGTAATAAAGGACCAATTCCCTTCATTGAGTTGTAATAGTGATACCGGGACATCATGATTAAATCAAAAACCCCACAAATATTTAATGTCCCGTCTTCCTGCTTTTTACCATAGCCGGAGTTACTTCGGTTTTGTTATTACCCCAACTGTTGTAGACATAGGTGAGTACATTAGCCACTTCCTCATCAGAAAGCACTTGTTTGGTCATGACTGAATTGTACTTAACACCATTGACAGTTATTTCTCCCGATTTTCCATTTAAGACAATGTCAATGGCTCGGTTAACATCCGCGTTCAAATAATCAGAGTTAGCAAGAGGAGGGAAGGCATTGGCAATACCCTCTCCATTGGCTTGGTGGCAGGCAAAACATGTTCTGCTATATACCTGTTTCCCTAGTTCCATGCGATCACTTAGTGATTGTGCCACAGCTTCTTCCGGTATATCACTTTCTCCGGGCATTTCCTGGATAGAGCCGCCTTCGGGATTGTAAATGCCCTCACTTTGTTTTCCTGAATAGATTGTTTTGTTATCCTCACCTTGTACTTTCAGCATGCCCAAAGCCCCCTTATTAAATGCCCTGAATATGCTGTGATCTACTAAAATGAAGGTGCCGGGTACGTCTATTTTGAATTCCACAATGGCTGCACCACCGGCAGGTATCAAGGTGGTTTGAACATCTTCATTGATCATCGAACCACCTTCGACATATACTTTATCAAAGATTTCTCCGATAACGTGAAAAGAAGAGACCAAATTTGGCCCGCCATTGCCAACAAATAACCTCACAGTTTCCCCAACATTGGCAGTAATAGCACCATCTCCTGTGAGTGATCCTACTTTCCCATTAAATACTACATAGTCTGCATCCTCATCAATAGCCTTATTCATATCAAATGGCTGTAATCCGGTCTTGCCATATTCGCCCTTTGTATAAAAATCCCCCTGCATGACATAGTATTCCTTGTCTACTTTCTTTAAACCCCCTTCGGGTTCAACTAAGATCAATCCATACATACCGTTGGCAATATGCATACCTACGGGAGCAGTAGCGCAGTGATACACATAGAGTCCCGGGTTAATTACTTTGAAGGAAAATTGTGTCTCGTGTCCTGGTGCTACAAAAGAAGAAGTAGCCCCACCCCCGGGCCCGGTGACGGCATGGAGGTCAATATTATGAGGCAATTTATTGTCAGGATGGTTTTTTAGGTGAAACTCTACCTCATCACCAACCCGGGTCCTGATAAAGCTACCAGGTACCGACCCTCCGAAAGTCCAGTAAACGTAACTGACACCATCGGTCATTTCTCCCTCTTTTTCCAAAACCTCCATATTTACAATAAGTTTCTTAGCTTCCCGGTTCCTCACCGGTAAGGGAACATTCGGAGGAGCTGTTAACTCGGCATCCATTGTTCCGGCTACCTGTATTTGATCTGCTGGTGTTTCTGATTGTTGTTGGTTCGAACATGCAGCAATAAAAAATGCACAGACAATCAAGACCTTTTCGGCTGATAGGCGCTTGGATTTAAAAATAGATTTCATTGTTTTAAAATTTTGATCCTGTTAAATGATAAATTGAAAAAACCGTATGATCATTTGGGTAGTAATACTCCAAGAAATGATCCATTACTTTTTTCAAATCTCTTTTCCTAGTGAGGCATGAATGACTGATCAAATGTCTGATACATTGAATTATTATATTATGATCTGACTCATAAAGGGTGAGAAATTGATAGGAATGTTTGAACAGACCTTACATACATGGTCATCATAATCCCAAGGAATATGGATTCTTCATTTCTTGTTGGCGTTGGATGTTACCATTTTATGGTTGTATTAGGTGTCTGTTAAGAAAAACAGATGTACCAAAAGAATCCAATCTATGATTTTAATTGAACCATAAATGTTTTAATTTTGGTTCTTCAATCGTGCATTGAAAGTTCTAAAAGATATTAAAGAATTACCCACTTGAGTCTCGGACTGTTTTTTTAAACCTAACATTTAAGAAAATACCGAGTGAATTGTTTTTCGAAACTGGACCTCACCCCGACTTGTCGGGGCCTCGCTTCGTGCAGGTTAACAGTGGATAGTTGAGATTTTTCAATAGCTCAAATCTTGTCTAATAGGGGTTTAAATTTAAACCTTTGGGGCTCAGGATGGGTGAGTTACTAAAAAAGCCAGGTTTTCCTGGCTTTTTTATTTTAAATTGAGCTGTCAGGTATCAGCAATCAGACTTAAGTTGGATCAAGCAAAAAGGACATTGGTTGTGAACTGCTCATTTGAAAAAGTTGATCAACATAACTTTATAGAAACTTTGTTTTATCGTATTTAATTTAACTTTTTATGGCTGTAGTGCACAGATATGTTTGTCCCTTTTCCAATCGATGAAAAGGAACCAATCCCGACGCGTCGGGAGTCAAAATAAAGTTCCTTCCCACCTGTCCATCCCGCACCTCACTATTTTGACTGGCTAACCCTCCTGAATGGAATATGTTACTCATTTAGTTTCGCTTATTCCCTTACAATCAATTTTCTGTCCCTCTAAAAAAACAAAATTGGACTTTTAGGGCTAGCTCCACAATTTTTACGCTTGATCCCTTAAGTCCCTGCTGGCAATTCAATGATAAGGCCGATACCCGAAACCTGAAAGCTAAGAGCTTAAAATCAATTTCAACGTTGGAGTTCTACTTTGAAAAAATCCTGGAAAGTGCTGGCCCAAATGGTATGGTTATCCTCGAAAACAAGGCTAATAATATCCTTTCTTGCTTCGCCAAAATAATACTCACAGTAATTGGAGATCCTTTCGTTTTCGTCCATCACTCTTAGGCCGTGCTCTGTTCCAAGCACGATATTTCCCTGAGGATTGTGCCCAAGATAATTTATCCTGCTTTGTGGCATATTGGCTCTGATCATATCAATTCTACGGAAGGAGCCATCTTTGTCGTAGAAAAATAGCCTGGCACGTGAGGAGATATAAACACCTTCCTTGTGCGGTAGCATTTTATTTAATCCCTGCCTTGGAAGTATGGAATTATTACTGTTAAAAATCTCAAAAGAATCATCCCCGGGGTTATGGATAAAATTATTGCCCGATACATAATATACATTGCCATTACCATCAGAGCTAATGGTTACGACAGGATCTTTTGGTAGTGATGAATTATCTTGATTAAAATGTTTTACGATTCCTGTATTGGATATTTTTATAAGTCCCTCAAAATTTCCAAACCACAGCTGATCCCGAGAATCAATATTGAACACCCTAACATCGAAGGGGCCATTGGGTAATGACAGGTGATTGTAGACTATTTCAAATTCATTCTCATTTTTGTGTTTTGCAATAATGAAACCATCGTCCGTTTTCCCCCAAACCCAAAGTGAATCAAATCTATCTAAAGCAATCTTAACATTGGAGATCAGTGGCAAATTGGAATTAATTTCATCTATCGTGGTCATAAAACCATTTTGATATTTATGTAAACTTTGAAAAGAAGTGGTCCAGATCACGCTCTGATGATCCCGGTGGACGTTTGATTGGAAATTGCCTACTACTGTTATATTGAATCCTGTGTCGACATTGTTGTTTGCCCAGCATGGCTCTTCTGCTCCTCCATGGAAAAGCTCGTCCAGGTAATAATCTCTTCTAAAGGTTTTATTTTCATGAGGTGATAGAACATAAAAGGAAATATCACTGGAATGCATCATGCTTTTTGGCGTTCCATCAGGTAGTTCATCATCCAGGTGAGATCTGCTGAGAAGGCAATGCCCAAGCTCGTGAAAAATCACAGCCTCACGCAGCATATCACTGAATTTCCACCATATTTTGGTTGTATCCAGCTTTACGATCGTAATGGTTCGTTCATCATTGAAAGTACAGGATCCTGAAGCCGGTGTTCCGTTATTACCGGCCAGACCATCTTCAAATTCAATGGTCAAGTGTTTAGTACTGATCTCAATACCTCTAACTGATGCTTCCAGCCTGAATCTGTCTACGTATTCTTTGACAACATCGGGTATATTCTCTGAGGTACTGATTGGAGTTTTTTCTTTCTCACAACCGAGCAAAAAAATAGCCATAAAACCCATTAGCAGGGTTTTGATAATGGCCCTTCCGGCACTGGGTTTATGATATGTAAAAATCAGATCAATAGAGTGTTCTGAGTTTGATGGTACCTTCTACTTTTTTGAGTTTTTTGATCACCTCCTTGTCATATTCTTTATCAATATCGGTAATTACATAACCAATTGATTCATTCGTCTTGAGGTATTGTCCCACAATGTTAATTTTAAAATTGGCTAGTGTATTGTTAATATGTGCCAATACACCTGGAATATTGTGGTGAATGTGAACCAATCTATGTGCATTCTTGAACTCCGGAAGCTGTAAGTTTGGGAAATTAACACTGTTTGTAGTACTACCAGTGTTGATGTAATCCATTATTTGATTAGGTACAAAATTCGCAATGTTGATCTGAGCTTCTATGGTGCTTCCTCCAATATGAGGTGTTAAAATGGTATTAGGCAATCCTCTTAGCTCAGATTGAAGTTCCTCGTGATTGCTTTTTGGCTCATCCGGAAATACATCCACTGCTGCACCGCGTATTTTTCCGGACTCAATGGCTTCTCTAAGCGCCTGGATATCCACGATATGGCCACGGCTCAGGTTCAGGAAGATTGTACCATCTTTCATTTTACTAAACTCGTTCCTGCCAATCATGTTGTAGTTATCCCCGCGACCATCAACATGCAGTGTAACAATATCACTTACTGCCAATAGCTGATCCAGAGAACTGCATTTGGTGGCATTGCCCAGGGATAATCTTTCTACAATATCATAATAATAAACATCCAATCCCATGCTTTCCGAAAGAACAGATAATTGCGAACCGATATTGCCATATCCTATAATGCCAAGTTTCTTGCCACGGATTTCATAGCTTTGGTTGGCAGATTTTTCCCATACACCTTCATGCATCCTGTTAATCTTATCGGGCAGGTTACGCATGAGAAAAATAATTTCGGCAACAGCAAGTTCTACTACCGAACGAGTATTACTATAAGGAGCATTGTAAACAGCAACGCCTTTCTTCAGGGCAGCTTCAAGATCTATTTGATTTGTACCAATACAGAATGCTCCAATGGCAATCAATCTATTGGCATTTTCCAATACTTTGGCAGTGACCTGGGTCTTTGACCTGATACCAAGTATTGAAACATCCTTTATTTTTTCAGCTAATTCATCTTCATCTAGTCCGGCACCGTACGTTTCTACTTTATATCCTTCTTCCTTCATAAGCCTGATGGCTTCTTTGTGAATATTTTCCAAAAGAAGTACCTTGATCCGGTTCTTAGGATATGAGATCGCAGTATTCATTTTGTTGACATAAAGAAATTCATCCAAACTAGGCGTTACGTGGTCGGCTTTTTCCAGAACATGACCGCGCTCAATGTTTTCCGTGAAAGCATAGAACTTTTTGGCCTGTCCACCTTCTTTGATTTCATAATCGGTATAACCATCACCAATTACCAGTACTTCACCTTGCAATTTCAAGGATTCTAAAACCTTTACTTTTCCCTGATTCGCCGAAAGTACGTTATCCTCATCAAATCCAATAATATTATTGCCCTGATCAAATTTAAAACTGTTGGCATATACATTTTCTTCTTTGATCCCATATTCCGATACGATGGGAACAATGAAATCTTTGAAGCCATTTGATATGATAAATATACGTTCCGAATAAGTATTGAAAAAATCAGTATTTCGCTTAAAGGAGTTTGAAACACTTTTGCGAAGTCTGGTAACCAATTCAGATATGTGTCTTTTGTTTGCTTTGAGCAGGTCGATCCTCTCTTCAAGAGATTCTCTCAGCGAGATTTCCCCGGCCATACCTCGATCGGTAATTTCCTGTATTTTTTGTAGAACTTCCCCTTTTTCAGATCTTTCTTCAAGGGATATTTCGCACAATACATCCAACGCTTCTACTTTGGTGAAAGTACTATCAAAATCAATGACGAAATATTTGTTATTTGGCATGACGAGGAATTAAACTTAAAACATCCGCAAAATTAATTATTTGATACTTTTTGGAGGGAAAAGGGAACATTAATTTTCCTTAGATAGATGATTATTGAAAGATTTTTAAAAAAGTCGTTTTATTTTATAATAATGATAAACTGCTAATCACTGTTTCCTAATTATTTTTTAAAGTGTTCGACACTTCATCCCACCGATAATCAATGTTTTTGGCACCACCAATGTGCTCAATGTGCCTTGAAACACTTAGGAAATCTTGTTTTCCGGACAGCACCGATTCCCCGAGATCGTTGAGGGATAAGGTATCACCTTCATTTATTAAAGGGCTCAACCTGGAAGATTCAATAAAGTATTGTGTATCTCCAAAACCGTAGAATTTATCTTGTTTTAATGCTTCACCTATTAAACGATGTTTGCTCTCTACACCCATTTTTATGATACCAAGCAAATTGGTCTGCTGAACATTTAACCCGGTTTTGATCGATGGAAAACGCTTAAGATGCATTTCAATGGCTTTCTTTAAATAGGGAAATTTTTCATGATGCTGTTCACTTAACACTTCCAGCATCTTGTTTGGTTCCGATCCGGCATACGCATTCCAGACATTATGTGCAAATTTTAAATCTGCTCTCTCCAGAGCAATTTTTTTTGGCAATAAACCGGCCAGTTCTTCGGGGGTCAATTGACCAAGTCCCCTGAAATCGGGGTGATTAGGGTGCTGATCTATGCAAATAAGTGAGAGGTTGCTATGATCACGATGATTTTGCCATAACCAACTCAACATAGCAATCATATTAATTTGACAAAACAGATCAAATTCGAACCAGAGGATTACCTCCTGATACTGGTCGATATTTTGCAGTTTTTCAAATTCCTGTTTGGTCTTTCTGATGTAATCATCAATCGTAGGACCGTCAGACATTAAACCATCGTAACTTTTTGTAATGAACTCGGAGCGAGTCTTCCAGAAAGTCTCTGATGCAACCTCTTTATCCACCGGGCCACATGCCAATGCTTCTCTCCAAATCATGACATCACCTTGAATACCTGATTCTTTGAAAGCGTAATAAGTACCGTCGCCATTTAAAATATGTAGTGTGCTATCCATGATCAATTATACTAAGTCGGTTATTTTTCCGATTTCAATTTTCATCTAAACGTTTCTTGCTAAACCGATATTAAATTTATGAAATTATGAGATCAAGCAAGAATCCTGGCAAAGGAAATCCGTGAGATCTGTGTCCATTGAAAACTTCTCCTCTGTTTTTCAGCTTGATCCAAGTGATGCTCAATTCAGAGGAGCTTTATCGCCAAGATATTGCAAAAGGGAATATTAAGATCAATTGTTTATAAACAAAAAAAGCGATGCAAGAAGCATCGCCTTTACTTATACATTATTAATGGTTTTAGCAGCATCCGCCACCATCGTAGAAATAGGTGGATCCGGATACATAGATATCTTCTCTGCCCAGGGAAGCCAATGCATTGGCAGTTTTATCACAGACGGCCAATGGTTGATCAGGCGTTAATACATGCCCTTTTTGATCATCAAAATAGGCTTCATCACCAAAGTAGATCGCCGTTTTTCCTGTAAAGACACAAGGACCATCCTCTGGCATTGGATCTTTGATAGCACAAACCTCAACACTTTCAATGGTAATGAGTTTATCCGTATCATAGCGGTTAGGAGAAAGTATTCTATAAGGTCGTTTGGCACGTATTTCAACGGTTCCAAAGCCTGCATCGGTGATCATTTTAATATAATCTTTCAAAGGAAGCGCACCAGTCAGACAAAGTGCTCTTAGCCTTTCATCATTTCTAAGATCCTTTGACATGTCATCCTCACAAACTGGATCGGAAAGCACCAGCCTGCCATATGGCTTTAATACCCGGTACATTTCCTGCAGGGCTTTTTTAAGCTCATCCTGCTTGAATATGTTGAAAAGACAATTCTGCGCCGCCACATCGATCGATTCATCTTCCACCGGTAAATTCAACGCGTCCCCTTTTACCAAATTAACAAATTCAGACTTAAACCATGGATTCAGCTTTTCAGCTTCTTTGAAATTCACCCTCGATGCCTCCAACATTTCATCTACCACGTCTACACCTACTACTCCACCTGGTTTGCGACTGAAATATGAAAATTGAAGCAATTCCATTCCACCACCAACACCAACATACAATATATTGGGATCATTTACCAGGTCCCTTGGATTCACCGTACTGCCACATCCATAATTCATGTCCAACATGATCTTTGGAATTTCGAGTTGTGGTAATTGCCAAACAGGTGTGGTCGTACAGCACAATCCAACATCCGGTTTTTCCGCAGCCTGCTTGTACACATTCTTTGTCGTTTCCAAATATGATATGTCCTTCATCTGTTTATATTTTCTTAAATCGTTGATTTCATGCAAAAAATCTGATCATTCCAACGCACTACCTTTGAATGAATCAGCTACAATCATTTAATACATTAAATTTTTAATAAGTTTTATTGTAAACCAAAAATAATCAATAAAGGTTTAATGATATGTATTATTTTCATGTGTGTCCGATGCAAGACAATCGTTATGAGCCTTTTAACATATGTAAAATTTACTTTTCAGAACCTAAGTTTTCAAATAGCAAAACAACTTTAACACATTGAGAACTCAGTACTTTTTCACATGCTTTAGAATGATTAAACAATCAATATAGTTTTTCCTAAATTTGATGGGAATCAGATTCTCTTAGACCAGATCATGAAAAAAACAATCGCTCTTGCTTCGATACTCATTTTTTCGGGATTCACAAACTATCCTGTTAAACAGGCCTATAAGATCTTTAATGGGAAGGGGAAGGCATCTTCCTATAAATCCTTACTGAAGGAAGCCGGAAAAGCGGATGTTGTGTTGTTTGGTGAATTGCACAACAATCCAATTTGTCATTGGTTGCAGTTAGAGCTGACAAAAGATCTGTATGAAGAAAAAAAGAATGATCTTAAGCTAGGCGCAGAAATGTTTGAAAGAGATGATCAGTTGTTATTGGATGAGTATTTGAATGGCTTGGTGCCATTGAAGAATTTTGAAAGGGAGGCCAAACTCTGGAACAACTATAAGACGGATTATGCTCCTTTGGTGAATTTTGCCAAAGAACATCAATTGCCCTTTATAGCTACCAATATACCCAGACGGTATGCCAATTTAGTGTATCGCAAGGGATTTGAATCCCTGGAAGACCTTCCTGAAGAATCCAGGAAATACATTGCACCTTTACCTATAGCATATGATCCGGAGTTGAAAGGCTACAAAAGTATGTTGGAAATGGCTGGAGGACATGGAGGAGAGAACCTGCCTAAAGCTCAGGCTATCAAGGATGCTACCATGGCCTGGTCTATCCATGCAAATTGTGAAAGAGGTAAATCAATCATCCATTACCATGGCACATATCACTCCAATAATTTTGAAGGAATCGTATGGTACCTAAAAAAACTGGAACCTAAATTAAAAATATTGACCATAGCTTCAGTCGAACAAGATCTGATTGAGGACCTCAATGAAAAGAATAAAAATTTGGCTGATTTTGTTTTGGCCGTACCTAAGAGTATGACCAAGACTTACTAGGGGCCATTTGGTAAAAGAAAGTTTTTGTCGCCTTAAAAAAAGATCAAATAAATAATGCCCAAAAAAAGGATATACTTTACTACATAGTAGAGAGGTTTGTTAAAAGCCTTCAGCCGCTTTCCTACCAGTCTGATCTGATATAAGTACCTGAAAATTTTGTTGAGCGCGCCGGTTCGATCATTTTCCATATTTGGGGACGCTGCTGCGGACATAATGAACCAGGAAAAGAACTTATTCAGATATTCTCCGACCTTCAGGGACATAGGCCTCTGTACATCACAAAAGAATATCAACCTGTCCTTTTCGGTTTCATTTATGGCATAATGCACATAAGTTTCATCAAACAAAACATCTTCACCATCTTTCCAAAAATATGGCTTACCATCTACCACAATCCTGCAATCCTCCGAATTGGGCGTGATCAGCCCCAGATGATATCTTAAGGAACCGGCATAAGGATCCCTGTGTTCCGGTAATTTACTTCCAGCCGGCAACACCACAAACATAGCAGCTTTAATAGAGGGGATCTCTTTTATCATCTCAATGGTCTTAGGGCAATGTTCCTTTGCCGAAGGATGAAAATCATCATACCATTTTAAATAGAATCGTTTCCAGCCTCGACGGAAAAATGAGTTAAAACCAATATCATTATATTTATTTGAACCTTTTATGAGCTCCTTGCTTTCCAGCGTCAAAGCCTCTTCTTTGATCAGTTGCCAATTTTCTCTCAAAGGAATCAAATTGGGGAATTGGCTTAATGACAAGTATGGTTTGTTTGGCACAGCTGAGAAAAGATACATCAATGAGTTTATGGGTGCCATAAGTGTAGAATGATCCGTCAATTGCCTAAAGAAACTATGTTTTACCTTACCTCTGAAGTGCACGAATAGAGCACAAAGAATCAGGATTGCCAGAATCCAAAACTTATATGATAATAAGAATTGTAAAATAAGGTCCATATACATGAAACATTTTTTGAAATTTGTTTCCAGCCTAAGAAAGGTAGTAAGGGTAAATGTCAGGCGGTTCCTTCTGTAAAATTAGGCAATGTTGAAAACTGGTCAAACAAATAAATGTTTTTAATTCAATGCTGTTTAGTTTGGAAAAAAGTAAAGCATTCAGGTGTAGGGTCTCAGATCTTAGCCTTTTGTTTTTTTAGTCTGAAAGAAGATTAGCTACCATATAACTGAGTTAAAGTGTTGAGGTGTTAAAGTTTTGTTGCCAATCGTAATTGATCATTTGAAATTCATAATTTATTCAAAATTAACATCTCTTATCTCTAATTCGTAATATAGGAAAAACAAAGATAGCAAACTGGTACTTGAATCTAATACCTAAGACTTAAAGAACTATTTAATTCAATACAGGGCGTAACACTTATATTTTATTCCTCCTTGTTTGTTAGATTTTCTTTCCATGTTCTGTGCACATCTTTCAACGATTGTGCTATTTCAGGAAATTCAGTGATCAGGTTATTTTGTTCACCGGGATCTTTTTCCAGATCATATAAGAATTCACCCATTTCAAGTGCTACCATTTCATATTGTGCATGACCATCATTTTTGGCCGTTCGCAATTTCCAGTTTCCTGCACGGACAGCTGTTTCATGTCCGGTATCCCAAATTAAAGTATCGTGTTGTAATGACTCATTCTCCCCGGTCAATAGTTCACTTAGATCAAAACCATCAATATATTCCGGGGTATTGATTCCGGTAACACTACAAATTGTTGGGAGAATGTCCATACCGCTTACAATATTGTCCGATATTTCGGCCTTTTTAAATTCTCCAGGAAATGAAACGATCATAGGTACTCGAATTCCACCTTCATATAATAAATACTTGGAACCGCGTAAAGGATAATTATTGGCATAAATAGGAGTGGAACCTCCATTGTCACTGATAAACACAACTAAGGTATTTTCGTCCAAATTTAATGTTTTCAGACTATTCAGAACATCCCCAATGGCCTTATCGAGGTAATAAAGCTGACCTAGATAATGTTCGCGACCTTCCGGATTATTTGGCTTACGACCCGCTTTGTACCATTCGTAATAATCTTCCTTAGCCGGATCCCAATCATGATAGCCATTCAGATTGTGTTCCTTCAAATACGATTCAGGTAATTGATGCGTGAAATTATGAACAGCATTGAAAGACAGCTGCAAGAAGAACTTTTCCTTGCTATGCTTCTTGATAAATTCCATTGCCTTATCTGCGAATAATTCTGTTGAGAATGCTATGGTATCGACCTTATCAAAGTTCTCCCAGAGCGCCTGTTGCCTAAGGCTTTGCCCTGATTTATTATTTTCCTTTTTGACTTTTTGAAAGTCATCCTCTAATGATTGGTCATGGTTCAGATAATGCTTTCTCGCAGACGTGTGACCAAAGAAATAATCAAAACCATGATTCAATGGGAAACTACGATGATCGGGTTGATGATCCTTGGAACCATAGTGAACCTTACCAATGTATCCGGTTGTATAGTTATTGTCCTTAAGCAATTCGGCGATGGTCCTGAACTGTTGATCGTGTAATCCGGGGCCGCCATACCAGAATGTTCCCCAGCGTTGCTGATAACAACCGGTAATGATTCCTCCTCGTGAAGGACTGCATATGGGTGAACTGGCATAGGCCTGTGTGAACCGAACACCGCTATTGGCCAGTTTATCAATATTTGGTGTGGAAACGTCATTGGCCAATTTAGCACTACCTATATCCGCATATCCCTGATCGTCAACAACAATAAGTAATACGTTAGGTTCCTTGGTAGTTTCTTGTTGCTCGCTACAAGCGGTGAATGCCAAAAATGATACGAATGCAAAAATTTGAAAATAGCGGAAGAATTTTTTAGTGACCATCTGATATTATTCGAAGATTAAAAATTTAGCCTCATAAAAATGACAAGCTACACTTAATTCCCACCTAAACAAACTTGTTTATATTTAAAATATTTCTGTTTTCCATTATCTCTATTTTCCATTATCTCTATTTTAAGAATGCTACGAGGTCCTTTCCAGACTTACGAAGTGCGTCCATGGTGGCCTCATTTTCTGCTCTTTTTCTGGTCTCTGAAATGTCCAGATCCGAAGGATGCTTCATAGTCAGCTTTTCTTTGGTGACTATGTTTGAAAAAGGAACCACACCCGTCCTTACATCGAGTAATACTGTTTCAACCGTGGCAAAAGCCTTGGCCTGATCTTTTTTGAACAATTTAAATTTATGGTAGATGTTGCTTGAAATAGAGATTATCAATAACAAATCAGCTTGTAGCCTGACTGCGGACTCCCTCAAGTTTGTGAGATTTGGATTTGTATGGGTCATGATGGAAGGCATTAATTTAACCTCCTTCACTCTGGCAGATTTCTCAATTTCGCTGTTTAAAAGATTAACATAGTTTTGCTGCATCTTCAGGTAGTCCTCATTATACCAGTAATTTGAATAATTACGACTACCGGAAGAACCAAATTTATAAATGGCAATACGTGATGAATCTGCCGGTCTTATTTTACCATCTAATAACCTTTTGATGTCCTCTTCACTGATTGTTCTATCCTTTGATTGAAACAATGATTTCGTAATAATGTCATCAGTTTCATTCAAAGGTTCAACCAACGTGGCTTGTTGTAAAGTTCTGGATCCATTGCAGGCAAATAAGATAATTGAAAGCAAGAAGAGTAAGGGACGTGAATTTTTCATGGCTGTCTTTTAAATTTTTTTTAAAATAACAATTCCATTTCACTCCCAAAAATTGTTCCAGCGTAGCCCGAATATTTGGATTATAAAGTCAAAAACGATCTAATAAGGTAAAGTGAGATGTTAGACATCAAAAAGTTCCTTCAGCCCGCCCCAAAGCTTTTTCTTCTTTTCTACATCGCTGGAGATCACCTTAAGGGAATCAGCCAGTAGTAACTTTCCATCATTCAAAGGAACCAGGTCATAATGTTTTACCGAGGACTGGGTAATGGCAAAATTTAAATCCTCCACACCAAAGGAGACAATCTTTTTATAGGAAATCTCTTTCAATAAGCCTAGTTGATCATCCAAAGCATGTGCATTAACCAGGGCTATGTCCTCGAAACTTAACTTCACTGACTGAAGAATTTTACTTAGAAGTACTTCATCTTCCTTTTCCAAGAAGGCTTCCGTCTGATGATTGACCAAAACCAAAATACCTTTCTTGTTTTCTCCTTTTATGTTAAGCTTTGGAGTAGCTTCATTTTGATTATTGTCTGATACTTTCGTTTCAGCAATGACTTCTTCAGTTGGAGATAGCTTTTTGTTTGTCGTTGAAGAGTTAGCTTCGGGTTCCTGAAGAATATAAATATCTTCTGTTAGGATATTGTGCAGGTAATTTTTATCAGCAAGCATGATTGAATATAAGCACTAATTGTCCAATTCAAAAATAGATCTCAACTCATTGGCCTCCTGGGGCTTCATGCGTTTTGCCAAAACCAAACGTAATTGCCTTCTTCTTAAAGCTCCGGCATAAAGTTCCTTCTCTTCGTCCGTCTCCGGTACTAATTCAGGAACATCAATAGGTCTTCCTGATTGATCTACGGCCACAAAGGTGAAGAACGCCTCATTGCTATTAAATTTTTTACCAGAAGGAATATCTTCTGCAGTCACTTTGATATGCACCTCCATAGAAGAATTAAATGCCCTGGTAACGGTAGCCGTTAGGGTAACAACATTGCCTAATTGTATGGATTTTCCGAAAGAGACATTATCCACGGAAGCAGTAACCACAATACGATTTGAATGCTTTTGAGCGGCAATGGCAGAAACAATATCCATCCAGTGCATAAGTCTTCCACCCATCAGGTTATTCAGCGTATTTGTATCATTGGGCAATACTAATTCCGTCATTGTTACGGAAGAATCACGCGTATACTTTTTTTTCCGGGCCATAAATAAATTAATTAACTGTATTTAATGATGAACCAATAAGGTATGGACATTCGACACCCGAGACCTTATTGTTCACTTCCAACCATACTCTCCCCGCAATGGTACAAAACTAAAATGATCCTTGGATTCTTCCTTAAATTCATTTTCCGAAATTCTGGTAATTCGCAACATTTTTTGTGTTTTGCTATTCCCTACCGGAATTACCAGTACACCACCAATTTCCAATTGGTTTTTAAGTGCTTCGGGGACAAAAGGAGCGCCGGCAGTCACAATTATTTTGTTAAATGGTGCAAACATCTCCAATCCTTTGGAACCATCTCCACAGAAAATTCGTGGATGATAACCCATTTTCGGTAAAAATTTCTTGGCCTTTTCACAAAGCCTTTGATTGTACTCTATACTAAAAACCTTCGCTCCCATTTCAAGCAAAACACAACATTGGTAACCTGAACCGGTGCCAATCTCAAGAATTTTATCATGCTTTTGTACGTTCAGTAGTTGTGTTTGAAATGCTACCGTATATGGTTGTGAAATAGTTTGCCCTTCTTCTATTGGAAAGGCGATGTCCTGATAAGCTTTTTCAACAAAAACTTTATCTAAAAAAAAATGTCTTGGTACGCTGTTGATTGCTTCTAATACACCTGGATCCTCAATACCTTTGTTTGCTATTTTTTTTACCAGTGCCCTGCGCATCCCTTTATGTTTGTAAGAATCTTCCAGCATATTAATTTTCTCCAATCCGAAAAAAGTCCTTTACAAAGGTATGGTTTTATGCAAGAACTGGACAGCAAGGGATGTAAAATATTTAAATAGTGTCATGCCTTATTTGAATGCCGTAAAAGTTATACAGTTTGTAATGCAATCTATTCTTCAGCAAGCCAGCATCTTGAAACCGAAACACTTTCTGTTCGGAAGTGAATTTCCCATCTAATTGTACTTGGTTAATGAAAGATTCATAGAGAGAAAGAGTTTCTCTTTTCAATCATATTTCTAAATTTACCGAAATACAATAATTTGAATTTTATGTTTACTGGAATTATAGAATCGATCGGTGAGGTTGTAGGTATTGAAAAAGACAGATCAAACGTACATTTTAGAATAAAGAGTGACATTGCAAATGAACTTAAGGTTGATCAAAGTGTGGCCCATAACGGTGTTTGCCTGACAGTAACCAGGCTTTTGGAAAATGAATATGAGGTCACAGCAATTGATGAAACACTCAAAAAATCAAATCTGGGAAAGCTAAGCATGGGGAATAAAATCAATCTGGAGAGATGTATGCTCAACAATGGCCGGTTTGATGGTCATATTGTCCAGGGGCACGTTGATCAAATCGGGATCTGTAAGAAAATAGATAACCAGGATGGAAGTTGGTTATTCGATTTTGAGTATGATGATTCTCTCGGAAATGTCACAGTTGAAAAAGGTTCGATTACAATTAATGGCGTGAGTCTCACCTGTTTTAATTCAAGTAAAAACAGCTTTAGTGTGGCCATCATTCCTTACACCTATGATCATACCAATTTTCATGAAATTAAAGAGGGAGATCAGGTCAACCTGGAATTTGATATTATTGGCAAATATGTGAAAAGGCTGCTTACTTAATAAGTGAAGAGCACTTTGGTATCGTAAATTTGGTATGTGTAAATAGCTTTTAGGTTTCAGCTTTCAGGTTTTAGTGTCTTAGGTGTTGACGTTCTGTCACCAATCGTAATTCATCATTCGAAATTCGTAATTCAATCAAAATTCATAATTTAGAATTCATCATTCTCTTCAAGTTGTCTTTTTTGTAATAGGGACGAAAACCATAGAAATACTGAAACCTGAAGGTTTAACTCAACAGCATTGATATACTAGCTACTTCTTACCAACTCAGTGTTGAACTTCTTTAGTACTCCTTTCATAATCTGAAAGCATAGCCAGCCTATGATGATCCCAACCAGGCTTCCCACCAGAATATCGCCAGGATAATGAACACCTACATAAACCCTGCTGTAAGCAATGAGAAATGCCCAGATAAAAATAAGATGAGCCCATTTATAAGTATTCCTGAAAAGCAACCAAAGAAAGGTAGCCAAACCAAAATGATTTGAGGCATGCGAGGAGGCAAAACCAAATTTACCTCCGCACCCATCGACAACCAGGTGTACCAGGTTGCCAATGATCGGATCATGACATGGCCTTAATCTTTCGAAAAAAGGTTTCATGAATCCGGAAGTGATTTGGTCGCAGATGGTTACGGTCAAAATCAATATTGGGATGATAAAAAAAGCCTGTTTTTTGAATTTGACAACAACAGCGAAAATAATAAACAGATAAAAGGGTATCCAGAAATATTTATTGGTGACATAATACATGACTACATCGAATATGCCATGATGTAAGTTGTTAAGCCAAAGAAATAATTCCTGATCAAGCTGTTCGATTTTTTCCATCATGAAATATACTAGTTAAGCTCAAGCCAATCTACCCCTTTCTTCAAAAAAGCTAGTGTATTCGCCTCTTTGGAATCCGTTTGGGGTTGATAGTCATACATCCAATTAGCCTGAGGTGGCAGACTCATCAGTATTGACTCGGTGCGTCCATTGGTATCAAGGCCAAACTTAGTTCCTTTATCCAGTACTAAATTAAACTCTACATATCGTCCTCGCCGCAGTAGCTGCCACTTTTTCTCCTGTTCCCCGTAATCCTTATGCTTATTTTTTTCCATTAAATGTGTGTACAAAGGGGCAAACAAGGAGCCTACATCCTTGACAAAAGCAAAACGATCCTCAAAGTTCAAATCGCCCTCTTCTGAAAGTCTATCAAAGAAGATCCCTCCAATACCACGGGTTTCATTACGGTGTTTGATGAAAAAATAGTCATCTGCCCAACTCTTGAAACGAGGATAATATTCTTGATGATGTTTTTCGCAAGTATCTTTTAGTGCTGCATGAAAATATTGAGCATCTCCATGATCAATATAATGAGGAGTTAGGTCAATGCCTCCGCCAAACCACCAGATGCCATTGTCCATCTCGAAGTATCGCACATTCATATGGATAATCGGTACCATTGGACTTATCGGGTGTATCACAATGGAAACTCCGGTTGCAAAGAAATTGGAAGCTTCAAGTTTTAGTGCTTCCAGGATGTTGGCGGGAGTGACACCAAATACTTCTGAGAAGTTTACACCACCCTTTTCGATCACATTTCCATTGGAAATTACCCGGGTCCTTCCTCCGCCGCCACCATCCCGTTCCCAAATGTCTTCCTGAAACTTAGCCAATCCGTCTGCAGCCTCTAATTGTTCACAGATGGAACTCTGCAATGATTTAAACCAGGATGCTACTTCAGATTTTCTCATAGTCAAAATTTTCGAACAAAAGTATTGATTTATGTTTAATAATATGATTGCTCATGTTTGAAATTCTGCTAAAATGTGGCGTTTTGATGTCCTTCTAAAGGCTAAATTCATTAATTTAGAGGACATACAAAAACTAAACAACTAAACCAACAAAATGCCAACAATCATTAAAAATAAACCTAAAATAAATACAAGAATTTTGACCAAGGCCTATCGCTTGATGTGCACAGCAAAGCGTATGGCTGAATTATATGAGGAAAACAAAGCAATATGCAGTAAGTACGTACACAGCACTTCCAGGGGACATGAGGCTATTCAATTGGCAACAGGATTACAACTGGAACCGCAGGATTTCGCTTCTCTGTACTACAGGGATGAATCCATACTGTTGGGGTTGGGCTTAAATCCCTACGAACTCATGCTCCAATTAATGGCTAAAGCCGATGATCCCTTTTCAGGAGGGCGTACCTATTACAGCCATCCTTCTCTAAAAAGAAAGGGCCTTACCACAATACCCCACCAAAGTTCGGCCACGGGTATGCAAGCCATACCCGCTACAGGTATGGCACATGGCATAGCTTATTTGGAGTCTCAAAATTTACTTAAAACAAAAGAAAACCCAGTTGTATTGTGTTCGTTGGGAGACGGATCTGTTACAGAGGGAGAGGTTTCAGAGGCATTTCAAATGGCTGTGTTGAAAAAACTTCCTATTATTTATTTGGTGCAGGACAATGATTGGGGTATTTCTGCTACAGGTGCCGAAATGCGTTCCATGGATGCTTATGAGTTTGCAAGCGGATTTAAGGGGATGAAAAGATTACGTGTTGATGGAAGTGATTTTGTTGATTCTTTTGATGGCATGAAGAAGGCCATTGCTTATACAAGGAAATATCGAAAACCTGTTTTAGTACATGCCACTTGTCCATTGTTGGGGCATCATACTTCCGGTGTAAGAAGAGAATGGTACAGACCCGAAAGCGATTTGTCAAAGCATGAAACGCTTGACCCCATTCCTAAAATGAAAGAGTTTTTACTTTCGTTAGGTGCTCCTGAGGATAGCTTGCAGGAAATAGAAAGTGCTGCCGGTAAATATGTGGAAGAAGAGTTTGAAAAAGCCATGGCTGCCCCGGATCCTGATCCGGCCACTGTCCTGAATCATAAATTTGCGCCGACTGAGATAACAAAAGAAAAGGGAAAACGAAAACCCAAGGGTGGTGAAAAGGTTGTGATGGTAGATGCGGCCCTGCACGCTGTGGATGAGATCTTGAAAAAACATCCTGAATCATTATTTTATGGTCAGGATGTAGGAGGGCAACTAGGTGGTGTGTTTAGAGAAGCAGCCAATTTGGCCAAAAAGTATGGGGACGATCGGGTCTTCAATACACCTATTCAGGAGGCTTATATTATCGGATCCACAGCTGGAATGTCAGCTGTTGGAGCTAAGGCTATTGTAGAGATCCAATTCGCTGATTATATTTGGCCCGGTATGAATCAGTTAGTGGAAGAATTATCAAAAAGCTGTTACTTATCCAACGGACAATTTCCTGTACAATCCTTAATCCGGGTTCCGATCGGTGCCTATGGCGGCGGTGGCCCCTATCATTCCGGAAGTGTTGAATCAACACTTCTGACAATCAGGGGCATTAAAGTTGCCTATCCATCTAACGCTGCGGATATGAAAGGATTATTAAAAGCAGCCTTTTATGATCCAAATCCTGTGGTCATGCTTGAGCATAAGGGATTGTACTGGTCGAAAGTAAAAGGAACGGAAGAAGCGAAGACTATTGAGCCTGATAAAGATTATATAATCCCACTGGGTAAGGCTAATATTGTTCAGCGTGCCTTGGATGAGAAAATCGAAGAAGGAGAATCTGCCGTTATAATCACTTATGGTATGGGTGTGTATTGGGCAAAAGAAGCCAGTAGGAAATTTCCCGGATGTGTGGAGATACTGGACCTGAGAACACTTAACCCTTTGGATTGGGAGGGAATCAAGGAAGCGGTGCAAAGACATAATAAAGCGATGATCATTACTGAAGAACCTATATTAAATTCCTTTGCTGAGTCTTTGGCAGGAAGAATATCAATGGAATGTTTCAAGATTCTTGACGCACCGGTAATGACTATTGGGGCGGAAAACCTGCCTGCAATAGCATTAAACGTGGATTTGGAACATGCTATGTTACCAAATGCGGGAAAAGTTACAGAAATATTGACGGAATTGATGTATTTTTAAGAACTATTTTATGGTTTTTTAGTATACTAAGAGAGATTTCTCCCAATAACATTTGAATTACCCCTGTTCATAATGTTAATTTTTTTAAATAAAGACGTGATGGAAAAAAATGACTTGAAAAATGAGCGCTGGAAAGAAGTGAACTTTAACACCAAATTGACCCATCCTAAATATGAAGTTTCAAATTTAGGAAGGGTTAGAAGCTATGCCCTTGATCCTGATAAAGGAAAAATTATCAGGGGTGGAAATGTTAATGGCTACCGATCCATTTCAGTGAGGTTTGACAAAAAGATTAGTCGACAATTTTATGTTCACCGCCTCGTTGCGGAGACCTTTCTGAAAAAGGATGGAACGGATCAGCATTTTGTTATTCATTTAGATTATAACAAGGAAAACAACAGTATTTATAATCTTAAGTGGGCTACAGAAAAGGAACTTACGAGTCACAATAATAAAAATCCACAAGTGCTCAAAAGAAGAGTAACCGGATACAAGCTGACTGAACCTGATGTGAGAATTATAAAGAAGCTTTTGAAATCAGATAAGACAAGATTAAGTATGATTGCCAAGCGCTTCGGAATTACACATACACAACTTAACAGGATCAGGTCAGGTGAAAATTGGGGCCATGTAGAATAACATTGAGGAATCTTTAAAAACTGTTAGAAAGGAGCTGAGAATTGGCTCCTTTTTTATTTCCCCTCGACATAATAAGAATTCACACGTAGCAATTCAGAGTCAAGTCAAAGGTCACAAGACTTAACATAATACGCTTCCTTAAGTAAAAGAAAGGCTTACCAGTTTTAGCCAAAGCCTCTTCGTAACTGACCCATACTTTTTTTCTTAAATACTTCAACACTTAAACACAATGAAAATGGATCAGAAAGGATAGCCTATACCGATGTTATAATTAACCAGATTTTGATTCCTGAAAACGTCGCTATTAAAATCTTTATTGAATATGAACCTCGAACCTTCAGGCCTTGCGGGATCATGTATTTTAATAGCTGCATCAAATCTGAGTATTAGAAAGGAAAAATCGAATCTAAGTCCGGCTCCGCTACCTACGGCAATTTCCTTGAAAAACTTATCTATCCGAAACTTACCATTTTCCCTACCTTCTTCTTCATCGATTGTCCAGATATTGCCTGCATCAATGAATAGAGCGCCATCTAAAAACCCAAAAAGATTTCTTCGAAGCTCCAGGCTGGACTCCAGCAGGATCTCTCCATATTGTTCGAAGCGGTCGTCGAAAAGCCCTGTTGTCTCATTGATAGGAGTGAAAGCTCCCGGACCCAATCTTCTTGGGCTCCAGGCTCTGATACCATTACTACCTCCGGCAAAAAAATACTTTTCGTAGGGAAGAACTTTATTATCACTATATGATTTCGCAATCCCAACATTAACACGGTAAGCCAGTGTATTGGCACCGGAAATAGGCAGTAATTGCCTGTAATCAATATTAAATTTTAGAAACTTATAAAATTCCAGATTTCTTGCTTCCAAAAAGTCTGTATTGATGAAATTAAGTGTGGTACCTCCACTTTCCAGGAAAAGCTTTAAAAATGCTGCCCTGCTATTTTGTGAACCGTAGCTGTTGAAATTGTAAATATTGAGCAGGGACATACTGGAAACGAAAGAAGGCTCAAACGATCGGAATAAATTACTTCCCTGCATTTCCAACTGATCCAGGCGATCCTGAAACGCGTTCGAGATGTTACCAGTGTTGATCAAACTAATTTCATCAAGCGTAAAAATGAATTGGGCATTTTTTTGATTTGACCAGGAATAAGAAATGGAACCATTCAGATTGTTTCTTCTGTAGTCAGGTCTGTTGGTATAGATATCCCCCACGGCAATCCTGGTTTTGGGATTGAATAAACCGGCCCTGGAAGTTAATTTGTTTCCATATGGGAAAATGAATTGCGGAAAGGTAAGGGTGAAATTTCCACTTAACTCCTGACTTTTTAATACTTCATTGACATCAGTTCCGGAGGGAACACCCTCAATACTTACCCTACCATTGAATTCCAATGTTTCCAGGCCACCAAAAATGTTTCGATTTTTAAACGATACATTGTAAAAAGGTCCGGGTAATCCCTGACTTGCCACATTAATACCCACCTCATTCGACGTCTGGAACTTTTTCAGTGGGCTGGTAACAATATTGGCAATCATTTTACCCCCTGTAGTGTCATAGTTTATATTGACAAACCTGAACATATCCAGGTTAGCAAGCTGCCTTTGAGTTTTGAAAGTATTATCCCTGCTGTAATAATCTCCCTGTTTTATGAATACCCTTCTATTCAGTACCCTTCTTGAAAATTTGCGCTTATAATATTCATAAACAATACCTTGGTACATATTCGTAGATCTCTTGGCATTTGGGACTACAATGTTGGCATCTGTTCTGAATTTGATTGTATCTACTTTGAATACTTTGTGTTTATCTTCTCCCGGAGGTGTTTCAATAACAATGTTGGTGTCAATGCCATAATCACCTGAAGTGGTATCAACATTAAAATAGATGTATTGCTTGTTGAACCCGAAGTAACCGTTATTCTTTAAAAGTGCATCGATCCGGTCTCTCTCTCTGGAAAATTTCCGCTGATCGTAATTCTGACCTTTTTGCAAAATGGCTTCCTTCACATTGGCTTGAATGAGTTTGTATATGGCGGAATCTTGGGTTGAATAATAAATACTATCCAGTCTATGTGGTGTTCCAGGTGTTAACTGATAAGTAAGTGATATTTTTCTCCCGCTCTTCTTGACATCATAACTGCTAACCGCCTGAAAGTAACCTTTAGAATGTAAATACTGGTTTAACTGACTAACGGTTTCTTCTGTTTTTAAACTATCGTAAACAGCAAGAGGTTCTCCCCATCGCATAAATAAATTTCCTTCCTCTAGAACCCTGTCCTGTACAGCCAGCTTAGCAAGTTTTTTGCTATTCAGATTTTTAACCCTTCTCTCATTGTCACGAGCTTTTCTGATCTTATTTAAGAAATAATATTCAATCCTTTGTTTCTTTTGCCTGATTTTAGCAGTATCATATTTTCTCAGGCCAACCTGATAG
Organism: Splendidivirga corallicola; assembly: GCA_030442035.1. GTDB lineage: Bacteria > Bacteroidota > Bacteroidia > Cytophagales > Cyclobacteriaceae > Splendidivirga > Splendidivirga corallicola. Next base: position 20,524 of record JAUJEA010000001.1, on the reverse strand, counting down.
AACCAATAATATGGGAAGGGGAAGCGGTTATTAGGTTTCTGACGGTATAAGGCATATAAATCTTCCTTATTTAAGCCCTCGGTACCTTTGATTTCTTGTTTATACAGGAGATCTTCGCCATCTTTCAGATATCGGGTACCTAAACAACCTGACAACAGCACAGTTGATAGAAGAAATAAAGTTTTAGTTACCCTTTTCAAGTTTTATGTTTGCTTACAATGATCTCTAAAAAGACTATAAAATTCATCAAATCTTTGCAAATAAAGAAATATAGAAAACAGGAACAATCTTTTCTTGTTGAAGGAGCAAAAAATGTGCAAGAGTTGATAATGTCCGATTATGAAATAACACTTGTTTTAGGAACACAATCCTTTTTGGATAACCATCAAAAGCTTCTGGATGAAGCCAATATAGAATTTGTTATGGTAAAAGATCAGGAGTTGGCGAACATCGGATCATTCAAAACCAATAATGCCGCACTTGCTGTTGCTCGGATGCATGGCAATAAAAAACTTGAAATTAAAAAGAATGAGTTTTCCTTGGTTTTGGATGGTGTCAGAGACCCCGGTAATCTGGGAACCATCATTCGCATCGCTGACTGGTATGATATCAAAAATATTATCTGTTCCTCTGATTCGGCGGATGTGTATAATCCTAAAGTGATTGCTGCGACAATGGGTTCCTTTGTCAGAACAAATCTTTACTATACTGATTTGGTAGCTTTTATCAATGATTATAAGGATATGAGCGTCTATGGTGCCTTTTTGAACGGGCGCAATATTCATCAGGAAAAATTTGATGCAGGAGGATTCATAGTCGTGGGAAATGAATCAAAAGGTATAAATCCTCAATTGGAAAAATGCATTAATATGAAATTAACAATACCCAGATTTGGTGGAGCCGAATCATTGAATGTAGCCAATGCCACAGCTATTATTTGTGATAATATTCGAAGGAATCATTAAATCAGAAAAAGGATCTGCTGGAATCGGCAGCTTCCTTCATCATTTCGTTGGCAGTGGTTTTTCCTAAATAATTATCGATAAAATAATGTGCTACATAAAGCAGGGGAGTAAGCACAATGGCTATGACAAACTTGTAAATGTAATTGATTATGCCTACTGAGATAACCTGCGCCACGGGCCACCTGGTATCGGCGGGAGCCAAAAGATAAAAAGCCAGAAAAAGCACCACATAACTATCAATTAACTGCGAAACCAGGGTTGAACCGGTAGCCCTCAGCCAAATCATTTTGCTGCCCGTTACTCTTCTTAATCTTTGAAAAATAAATACATCCAAAAACTGACCTACCAAAAATGCCACCAGAGATGCAAAGATTATCCTGGTTCCCTGCTGAAATATTTTTGAAAAAGCATAATCTATATTAAAAGCATTTCCTAAGGCATCTGTTTTATGGATATCGAGCCAAAATTGAGCGGGCTCCAGGAGTGTAGCAAGGTATATTACCAGAAATCCATAGGCAATAAGACCAACAGTCAGGAAACTTATTTTACGGACACCTTTTTTCCCAAAGTACTCATTGATGATATCAGTAGTAATAAATACTACCGGCCATAGGACTACTCCGGCGGTGAGATTAAAATCCAATATGTTGCCTCCGAATAATTTAATATTTGCGGGTTGAAAACCAAGAGAAGTCTCAAACGAAAATATTTTCACACCTATCAATTCCGCTATAATAGCATTGGTAAGGAAAATACCACTTAGAATTATAAAGAGATTGGTTTTCTTTTTTCGGGTAGCTAGGCTTGCATCCAAGGTTTTACAGTTTAGTCATTGATGGAAATACACTCACCCTCTATGGCCAACATGGTGTTATTATATATGAGTTTTGCCTCATCCAAAAATGGAGAAAGGTCTTTATATCTTGATGAATAATGTCCAATGATCAATGTTCCGACATTAGCTTTTTGGGCTATGCTGGCTGCCTGTCCTGCCGTCGAGTGATAAGTTTCACCGGCACGTTCTTCTCTTTCGCTCAAAAACGTTGCTTCATGGTAAAGCAGGTCGACATCTTTTATCTGATCAACAATTCCTTCGTTGTATCTTGTATCGGAACAATAGGCATATGATCTGCATTTCTTTGCCGGGTGGGTATAATCTCTGTTTTTATGAACTACGGTGCCATTTTCGTCGACAATATCCTTTCCTTGCTTCAGTGTTGCAATATCGGCTAATGAAAATTTATTGTTTACTTTTTCCTTGATCAAATTCATTGGTTTGGTCTTTTCCCTAAACAAGAATCCTGCGCAAGGAATTCGATGCGTTAAAGGAATGGTTTCAACAGTAATATTATCATTCTCGAATATGATGTATTTTTTCTCGGTTTCAATTTCCCGGAAATGAAGTTTATAATTTAGAACAGTGTCCGAGTACTTGAATTGTAAAGCGAGTATTTCAGAAAGCCCCGGAGGTCCATACAGATAAAGTTCCGTTGTCCTCCTCTGTAAATGCATCGTGGATAATAGGCCGATCAATCCATAATAATGATCACCGTGTAAATGGCTGATAAAGATGTGCCGGATCCGATTGATCTTTATCCTGTATTTATTCAATTGTAATTGCGTACCTTCTCCGCAATCTATCAAAAAAAGATCGTTTTGAACTGTCAGTATCTGGGCCGTTTGATTTCTATCATAAGCCGGCTTAGCCGAGTTGGCACCCAGTATTTGTAATTTGAAGCTCAACGTTGCAAAATCTCTTGGAACTTACTGGCCGTTTTCTTCCTGATTGAGATCTTTCTCAATTTCATTCATAAAAACGGCATCTACGGACTCTTCAACAGTTGGTAAAATGTTGAGAACCTTATCAAGTTGTGAAATCTTGATAAGCTTCATCACATGATCTGTTGGAGCAGTGATTATAAAGACACCCTCATTTTCGCTGAAGAGCCTATTTCCAACAAGTAAAGCGCTTAAACCAGATGAATCGGAATATTTCACTTCCGACATATCAAGAATAATATTTTTGACGCCTTCGGCATGTATTGTAATAAATTCTGACTTTAAAGCGGGAGCTAAAGTTGAATCCAATTTGGATTCATTGAGCTTGAACAAACAATATTTCTCTTCTTTTTCTACTGAATATTTCATTCTTCCTGTCGTCTTTTTGTAATTGTTTACTGAACGTAAATTACCTTTTCAATATTTTTTTCAATCCTGTCTAATATATCGACATTCCGGGCTCTGATAAATGTTTCTCCGGTAACCTGTTCGTAGAGCTCAATATACCTTTCTGAAATGGAATTTACAACATCATGTGTCATTTGAGGTACCTTTTGACCCTCTTTTCCCTGAAAACCATTTTCAATAAGCCATTGACGGACAAACTCTTTCGAAAGTTGTTTTTGTTTTTCTCCCTTGGATTGTCGGAGCTCATATCCCTCTTCGTAAAAATACCTGGACGAATCGGGTGTGTGTATTTCATCAATCAGATGGATCTGTTCATTAAATTTTCCGAATTCGTATTTAGTATCGACGAGGATCAGTTTCCTCTGTTGTGCCATTTCAGTACCTCTGGCAAAGAGGGCTCTGGTATATTTTTCCAGTTGACTATAATCGTGCTCCGAGATAAGGCCTTGAGACAATATTTCATCTTTTGAGATGTCCATATCATGTCCTTCTTTAGCCTTTGTTGTTGGTGTAATAATAGGTTCCGGAAGTCTGTCATTTTCTTTTAACCCTTCGGGCAAAGGTACGCCGCAGATGGTCCTTTTTCCATCGCGATATTCACGCCAGGCGTGCCCGGCTAAATAGCCTCTAATGACCATCTCAATGGGAAAAGGCTCACACTGCTTTCCTACCGTTACGTTGGGATCAGGTGAATTGATTACCCAATTCGATACGATGTCCGAAGTGGCTTCCAGGAATTTTAATGCTATTTGGTTCAGAACCTGGCCTTTATATGGAATTGCCTTTGGTAGTACAACATCGAAGGCAGATATCCTGTCGCTTGCGACCATGGCAATTTTATCCCCAAAAAAATAAACATCTCGAACCTTTCCCCTGTAGAAATCAGTTTGTCCCTGAAATTTGAAATGTGTCTCTTTTACAGCGTTTTCCAACATGCTGCAAAAGTAATTATTGCATGTTATAAAAAAAATGTGGAGGAATAATAAACTCAAAATGTTGATGACCTGTATTTCGATAGTAGATCTAAGCACTTAAGTTTTAGACCCAGACTAATTTGTGGCTATTGTTTCTTGCTTCCAATGACCAAGAACTATCATACAACTAACTTGAAATTGTGTTGAAGTGTTGAGGTGTTTAAGTATTGTAGTTTCGTTACTAACCGTAATTTGTCATTCGAAATTCGTAATTCATCAAAAATTCATAATTCAAAACTCAAAATTCTCTTCAAATAATCCCTTTTTGCAATAGGGTTACCACAGAAGTATTGAAACCTAGCACCGTATTATTTATCAAAAGATTTTTCCTTTACGACTTGACCTCTTCGGTAGATTACTTCTTTAATCAGTTTCCCATTTTCATCATAATAGTTCCATGAACCATTTTTTGATTTATTGATGAAATTTCCGGTTGATTCCGGTTGACCATTCTCGTGATAAGATTTAAAAGGACCGGACATTTTGTTGGTTTGGTAGGTAGTTTCACTTTTAACCCTACCATTTTCGTAATAAGCCTTTACCACACCGATCAGCAGATTATTTACATAAGGTTCTTCCAACTTTAGAGATCCGTCATTGTAATAAGTGGATCTGGTCCCATTTAACCTGCCATTTTCATATGATTCACGTGATTTTATTTTGCCGCTTTCGAAAAAGAACTCCCATGTTCCATAAGGCTTACCCGACTTGTAGATCTTTTTATTCTCTATCGTGCCATCACTATAATAATTAGTAATTTCTCTATCCTTTTCTTTATTGGAACACTTGATATTGCTTTTAACCTTTCCATTAGGATAATAAACTAAATTTTCACCCACACGATTTCCATCTTGATAATTGAATTGATGTTTTATTTTTCCATCATCAAAGTAAGCCACGTTGCTTCCATGTAGAACACCTTTGACTTCACCATTGATAGTGCTTCCCTTATAACTACCTTGCATGATCAGATTACCTTCCCGATTGTAGTTCTTGAATTCGCCGGTTTTTAATCCATTTTTATGTTCGGAAATAGTTTCTAATTGTCCATTGTCAAAATAGGTCTTAAAGAAACCATCCAGCCGGCCATCTTTGTATGTGGCTTCAGAACGCTTTTCACCATTAGAATAATAAGAGCGGTTTATGCCATTTTGTTTGCCATTGGCATAATGTATTTCTGATTTTATTTTTCCGGATTCGTAATACTCCTTAACAGCGCCGTCCGGTCTTCCCAGATAGAACTTTGTTTCTTTTTTTATTTTCCCATTGTCAAAGTAGACAAAGAATTTATCCGATAGGGAATCATTTTTATACTGGCCTTTTTGTATGATGTTACCTAGCTGGTCATAAACCATTACATCACCATGCTTGATGCCATTCTCAAACTTGACAGTTCGCATGGTTTGGCCATTCGGATAAAACTCTTCGAAAACACCAATTTTTTTCCCATCCGAAAATTTGCCAGTACTTGCGATAGCACCATTTTGATGATAGCGTTTATAATCACCATCAACTCTATTGCTGTCCTTGCCAAGGATATAATATTCCTCCTTTAAAGCAATCTTCAGGGAATCATAATAGGTTTGAACTTTCGTTTGGGCAAACAGGTCCAATTGGCAACACAATAGAATCAATAAAAGCAGACAACCCAATGTTTTTCGCATAGTCCTGAAAAATTGATAACACACTAAAACTTATACGTTAGGAGATAACACAAATTATAACCTGAGATGATAATATAGCGACTGATGTAATAATTTTTTTACTTTTTTCGATTAATCCGAACAATCAAAAACCATCTATACTAAAAAAGCCCCACCGAAGCCGGGCTTTTTGTATTTCCGATTGCTATTTCAAGCTTGAAATGCTTACACTTTTTCTATTACAATGGCAGATGCGCCACCGCCACCGTTACATATACCCGCCACACCAATGGCTCCATCTTTTTCGTCCAATACACTTGTGAGTGTGGTTATGATTCTAGCACCTGAAGCTCCAAGAGGATGACCCAAAGAAACCGCACCTCCAAATACATTAACCTCATCAGGATCAAGCTCCAATTTCATATTGTTTGCCAATGCCACAGCAGAAAATGCTTCATTGATTTCATAGAAATCTACATCTGATTTCTCAATCCCGGCGTGCTTCATCGCTTTAGGAATGGCCAAAGAAGGGGAGGTAGTAAACCAGATCGGATCTTGTGCCGCATCAGCGAAGCCTCTGATTTTCGCAATGGGTTTCACACCCAATGCTTCGGCTTTCTCCTTGCTCATCAATAAAATAGCAGAAGCACCATCGTTGATGGTGGAGGCATTGGCTGCGGTGACAGTTCCTTCTTTTGAGAAAACGGGTTTAAGGCTAGGTATTTTTTCGAATTTTACATTTTTATATTCTTCGTCTTGATCAATAATCAACGGATCTCCTTTTCGTTGAGGCACTTCAACCGGAACAATTTCTGATTTGAAATGTCCTGCATCCGTTGAGGCAGCAGATCTTTGATAGGATTGAACAGCATATTCATCCTGCTGTTCTCTGGTAATACCCATTTCTTTTGCAGTATTATCAGCACAATTTCCCATAGGAAATCCATAATATACCTCCCACAATCCATCTTTGAGCAAGCCGTCGATAAGCTCACCATTTCCATACTTATATCCATATCTTGCTTTCGGTATATAGTATGGAATATTGGACATGCTTTCCATACCGCCGGTCATCACCGTATCATTGATGCCTAACATGATTGATTGCGCACCCATCATGACCGTTTTCATACCGGAAGAACAAACTTTGTTAACCGTGGTACAGGGCACATTGTATCCTATTCCGGCACCAACAGCTGCCTGGCGTGCAGGGGCTTGGCCTAAATTTGCTGAGATAACGTTTCCAATAAATACTTCATCCACTTCCTTAGGATCCACGCCGGCTTTCTGTAAAGCACCTTTTATGGCGATCGATCCCAGCTTTGTTGCTGATATGCCTGACAGGCTTCCACCAAAACTACCAATTGGTGTCCTGGTAGCCGCAACGATATATACTTCTTTCATATAATTTTAATGATTTATGTTGTTTTTGTGATCAGTTGTAAAATTAAGAGATTCCGTGGTATTTCTACCAATCTGGTTTGCCACTTTTAGGTCTGGCTTTGGCTTTGCGTTTATTTTGTTGCAGGTATTGGATCTCTTGATTTTTCATTGCTTCCAATATCATTTTCGCCTTATCCGGACTGATCTTCATTTCCTCTAGTTTATCAGAGATAGACTTTGGTAATTCGTCCTTTTTCTCTCCCTCTTTTGATTCTTCTTGTTGCTGTTGTTCTTCCTTACCTTGTTTTTCTTCCTGTTCTTTTTGCTCACCGTCTTTCTGTTGTTCTTCTTCCTTTTTCTCTCCGTCCTTATTTTGTTGGTCCTGTTGTTGCTGATCCTGATTTTGCTGCTTTTGATCCTGCTCTTTTTCCTGGTCTTTGTTTTGTTCTTGTTGATCCTTGTTTTGCTGATCTTTCTTCTCCTGATCCTGTTTGTCCTGATCCTTTTGATCCTGCTTGTCTTTATTTTGATCTTCTTGCTCCTGGTCTTTCAAGAGTTTTTTAAGGAGTTCATAGTTATAGCGGGCCTCCTCATTCGTCGGATCAGATTTTAAAGATTGTTTGAAATATTCCAGAGCTTCTTTATGCTGTTTTTTTGCATTGGCGTAAATACCAAGTTGCTGATTAGCGATTGATTTCACCTGCCGATTATTACTGGAGGTGAGCTTTTGGTAGTTGTTCAGTGCATTTGCAGAATCAGCTACTTTATAATAAGCATTTGATAAATTCAGTAGAACATCATCGTCAGCAACATCCAGTGAATCTATCAAAAAACTGTAGTGTTTAATCGCTTTTTGATAATCTCCGTCAAGGTAGGCCTCTTGCGCCTGTTTTTTTAGTTTATTAACCTTCGCAATTTTATTCAGATCGTTGATGGGATTCAACGCTAAAAGAAGCACTAATAAATATTTCATCTTCTATTCCTATCTTTCCTTGTGAAATAACAATTACCCAGAAATATTGAATTTCTTTTATACTAAACCAAATCTAAATTCTTAAAGTTTTAAAACTTGTAAGAATATCGACCATCATTAAAATAATTCCTAAAGCCAAAAAGTAAAAGTATTTATTGGCCGCCACATCCACTTTTTTAGATTCACGAAGTTCTCCTTCAATTTGATCTATTGTGTTGATAAGGCGTGAAACATCGTTATTCGACTCATTGATCTCAAAATACTTTCCACCAGTTATTGAGGCAAGCTCTTTCAATGATCTGGAGTCCAACTTAGTAACAACGTCATTTCTGCTCTTATCTTTTTTAAAGCCTGTTCTTGTTCGGATCTTGCTCCCTTTGTCAGTTCCAACACCCAGTGTAAATAACTTGATACCACCTTGTTCTATTTCTTTGGCCACGGATTTTGATTCATCACCAAAATCTTCCCCATCACTGATCAGAATAATTACTTTAGACTTTTGTTCATTTCCAGCAGCCTCTTCCTCATTAAGTTTATTCAATGCAGATTTAAGAGGAGGGCCAAAATCTGTGCCGGCATTGGGTACAAGGCCTGTATGTAGTGTTTCGACAAATAAACTGAATGCACTCTGATCATCGGTTAAAGGGCATTGAACAAAGGCTTCCGAAGAGAAGATGATAAGCCCCATTTTATCCGAGCTAAAGGCGTCTGCAATATTTTTTAGCTCATATTTTACTTTTTCAAGCCTGGAGGGCTGAATATCAAAAGCATTCATAGAAGCCGATAGATCGATAGCAAAATAAATGTCTTTGCCAATGGCCTTAACTTCTCTGGTATTTTCTCCAAATGATGGGCCGAGAAGTGCTACAAGCAGCAAGCCAAATACAAGTGTTCTTAAGAAAACCTTGATGAAAATGGCTGAAAAAGTACTGTGAAGCCTTTTGGCAATACGCACTACTCTGAGTATATAGATCAGATAAAATCCGATAAACAACGCGATAAAGATAAACTCAGTCAGTCCCAACGATTTTGCCCAGATCATTCTTTAATTTTTCCTTGTTACAAATAAAAGTGCCGGATGCAATGATTTTCAAGGAAACAAATATATAAAAGGACGGAACCAAGGCGAAACAGTGGGATTTTTTTTATGTTAAAAAAGGTTAAAATCTCTAAATCAATTAATTAAATACAGTGATTGATGTATGAACTCGATTGGTCGTATTTTTTTATGATTTGACTTGGTGAAGTTGATTTTGTTATACTATATTTGCATCACTTTTCAGCAGGGTAGTAGGAGAATGGCAAAACTTGGAGAGGTGGGTGAGTGGCTGAAACCAGCAGTTTGCTAAACTGTCGTACTGGGAAACTGGTACCGGGGGTTCGAATCCCCCTCTCTCCGCCACGTAATTTTGGGAGAACAAAAGGTTCTGCCAATTTTTTGAAATAAACAAGTAGTTATCTAAATACTTACTACTATTTACTAACTACTATTTATAGGTACGGGGTGTAGCGCAGTCCGGTTAGCGCATCCCGATGGATCGGGAGGGCCGCAGAGTTCAGATCCATATAAAATAATATAAAGAGGCAGAAGGCTTCTTTGAAAAATTGAAATAACAAGTGGTTATCTAAATACTTACTACTATTTACTAACTACTATCTATAGGTACGGGGTGTAGCGCAGCCCGGTTAGCGCATCCCGATGGATCGGGAGGGCCGCAGAGTTCGGATCCAAATAAAATAATATAAGGAGGCAAAAGGCTTCTTTGAAAAATTGAAATAACAAGTGGTTATCTAAATACTTACTACTATTTACTAACTACTATCTATAGGTACGGGGTGTAGCGCAGCCCGGTTAGCGCACCTGGTTTGGGACCAGGGGGCCGCAGGTTCGAATCCTGCCACCCCGACATATAAACCCTTGTAAATCAATGATTTGCAAGGGTTTTTTTATTTTTAAATTCCATTTACTAACTGAAACTACGTACTGAAACACCATTTTTTATAAGAAAAATGGTATTGTTTCAAATTTCAAGATACCTGTACCAACCATTTAGCTTAAGTTTATAGACTATTCACCATTTTTAATGCTTGTTTGTAATTGATTGGTGGATAGTGTCTTAAGGTAAGGTAGTGTTTTGTGAACAAGCAATTTTCCATGAAGATGCCTATACCAGTATCCGAAACTTTCCAACATTCAATTTTTGGGAGTGGTAGGCAAGATACCTACTCACCCCCAAAATCTAAAAATGAAGTAAATCTGTTTTTTGTACAGTTTTCTTGCAAAAATCTCTCTCCAGTTCGAATCTTACCATTTAGAAAAATCTTGATATAAGCTAGGCTTCTCGGCAATAACTCATGGTCTTATAGATTCCCAGTAAGACTCAGGAAATCTGAATTTTTGGAAAACCACAAAAAATGTATTTTGTTTTTTGGTATCTATATACCGGAATATGTATATTGTTGCAATTATTAGAGATAAGTTGAAGAAATACCTTAAAAAAACAACCCAAAATGATAGTGAGATAGAGGATTTGAACCTCAATGATTCTGATATCCATAATTCGCATAAAAAGGAAGTAGACAGCGAACAATGGAAGGCTTTTAAAAATGGTGATGAAGCATCTTTCATCAATATCTACACTCAGTATTTTCCTGTACTTTTCAATTATGGACACCAATTTACTCAGGATAAGGAATTAATAAAGGATCTCATCCAAGATTTATTTATTGAGCTTAAACAAAAGAGGAAAACACTGGGAAATACTAATTCCATTAAATTTTATTTATTAAAATCTTATCGAAGAAAACTGTTAAATTGTTTAAAGAGGGATAAGTTAAACACTTCTAAGAAAAAAAAGTTTGTAAGAGATACTTTTGAAATTGAGCTCGCTTACGAATCCTGTCTCATCAACGTCCAACTTAAGGATGAAATAAAGTTCAAACTGAATCAGGCACTAAATGATCTTACCAAACGTCAAAGAGAAATCCTCATCTATTTTTTTCAGGACGGCCTTTCCTATGAGGAGATCACTTCAATTATGGAGTTTTCCAGGATAGAATACACGAGAGTCTTGATGAGTCGAAGTTTGTCAAAACTACGGGGGATTTTAAATGATCTGACAAAAAAATAAAATGACTTCTTAATAAATTCAAAAAAAAATCGAGATAGTTGTATATGTTGCAGGATTTAATCCCTTTCCCTCTTATAAAGAGATTATTTGCTGAATGAGGTACGAAAACTTCGAAATTCAAGATTTTTTACAAGATGAGTATTTTGTCAGATGGGTGAGGTATCCAACACCAGAGACTAACTATTTTTGGAAATTATGGTTAGAGAAACATCCGGAGAAGAGAGAATTAATAGCATTGGCAAAAGAGATCGTTCTTAATGTTAATTTAAAAGCCAAGTATTATCCTTCCTCCAGCGATATTATTGATGTGTTGGAAAACATTAATAAAAATAAAAAAAGTACCAGATCCACCAAAAGGGCATTTTATGTTTCCCTTGTTAGATACCCCAATCGTTATGCAGCGATTTTTTTAATTTTGATTATTGCCGGGGGATTGTATGGGATTGGAATTTCTTGGTTTGAGAACCAGTCTTCCAAGCAAAATGTGACATCGCAAATGAATACATTTTCCAGAACCACCGAAAGAGGGAAGAAGTTATCTATGGTGCTTCCGGATGGTACACAGGTCAAGCTTAATTCTGAGACTAAAATAACTTTTTATGAAGATTCAGAATTGCTCATCAGGGTGGTGAATCTTGAAGGTGAGGCATTTTTCGATGTAGCACGTGATGAGAGCAAGCCCTTTAAAATATATACAGACCGTGTTGAGACTACTGTCCTTGGTACATCTTTTAATATCAATGCATATCCCGAAAACGAAAATATTGTTGTAGCTGTGCTTACCGGTAAAGTTCAGGTTGAAAGTAAAAATAGTGGAACATTAATAGATCATAATGTTCTGGCGCCGCAAGAAATGTACACATTCAATAAAGAAAATCTGGGGATTTCAAAATCCAGGGTTAGTATGGACGAAATAATTGCTTGGAAAAATGATATTATAATATTCAAAGACGCATCTTTTCAAGAGATTAAAAATACATTGGAACGCTGGTATGGGGTGGAATTTGTGGTCGAGGAAGGTGTAGAGGTGAAGGAAGATTTTAGTGGTCAGTATAAAAATCAATCACTTGAAAGAATATTGGAAAGTCTCAATTTTACTTCAAAATTCAGCTATAAGTTAGAAGTCAATAAAGTTTTTGTAAAAAATAAATGACATTATCTATGTTTGATACAAGCTAAAAGAGAAAGCCAGAAATCAAGGATTTCTAGCTTTCGTTTCTTCCCGCATCACATTTTGGCGAATGTGCAGGAAGAATAAAATAAATACAAATTAATGTATAACACTAATCAACAAATTTATGCAATCAATATTACTAAGACAAGTTCTTATGATATCAAAGTACGCCTTACTTGGTATAAGCTTACAGGTCCTCATTGGGACTAGCATATTACTTGCCCATGATGCCAGGTCTCAAACCAAAAGCATTAAAGATATCTACGTTACTATTAACCTGAAGGACGTCAGGTTAGCAGATGCATTGGAAACAATCGGTACCAAGACAAACTTTTCTTTTGTTTTCAATGGTGAAACGTTGGATAAGGACAAGCGAATAAGTGTTGCGTCCAAAAATAATTCACTGGCGTCAATTTTAATGGATTTATCAAAACATGCTTCCGTAAAGTTTAAAAGAGTCAACTCAAATATTTATGTCAGCAAAAGAACGCTGCTTGACTCCGGGGTGAGTGAAGAAACGCTGGATATTCACATGATAGAAAAGAAAATTACCGGAAAAGTAACCGATGAAAATGGCGAAGCCTTGCCAGGAGTGAATGTCCTGGCTAAGGGTACCACCATTGGAACAATTACAGATACCGATGGAAATTTTGTTTTGAACATCCCGGATGAGGTAACAATCTTGGTTTTTTCATATGTCGGCTATCTAGGGGAAGAAGTTGATATAACGGGAAGAACCACTGTTGACCTTGTGCTTAACCCGGATATTTCAGCTCTTTCAGAAGTAGTTGTTATAGGTTATGGTGTTCAAAAGAAGGTAAATCTTACAGGTGCGGTGGAAACAGTTACTTCGGAGGCCATTGAAAATAGACCAGCTACTGATGTTTCAAACTTGCTGACTGGTCAAGTACCAGGGTTAACCATACTTCAGAGATCCGGTCAGCCGGGAGCAGATGCAGGATCTATCACAATAAGGGGGCTTGGCACCCTGAATAATACTTCTCCTTTGATAATTGTGGATGGAGTAGAGTCATCCTTTCAGAACATTGACCCAAATGACATTGATAATGTTTCCGTTTTGAAAGATGCTGCAGCGGCAGCTATTTATGGAGTAAGGGCGGCCAATGGAGTAGTTATTATTACTACCAAAAGGGGTAACCAGGGAAAAACTAACGTTTCATATAATAACTATTTTGGTGTGCAGGAAGCAACTAACCTTCCTAAGTTTCTGGGTTCTGCGGATTTTGCTATGTTGTTTAACGAAGCTTTGGCTAATGACGGTCAAGCTCCATTTTATTCCGACAGTGATATACAATCATTCAGAAATGGAAATGACCCGGACAACTTTCCGAACACAGATCAGGTTGGTGAACTATTTACAGAATCAGGTTTTCAACAAAACCATCATTTAAGTGTAACAGGGGGGAACGAAAATTCCAGGTTTGCTGTCATGTTTGGATACCTTAGTAGAGAGGGACTAATGAAAAACACCAATTACGACAGGTATTCACTTAGGGTTAATGTTGATCAGGACCTTACTCCAAAACTGAATCTGGGCACTAATATTGCGCTTACAAGGGAAGAAATAACGAGTCCAAGTTTTGGTGTTGGTGGTATTATAGGGCATGCTTTTCGTGAGCCTCCAACTGTACCAAACCGCTTCTCTAATGGTAACTGGGGGGGGTACCTTGGTGAACATAATTCAATTGCAGAGCTGGCTGATGGTGGTTTGAGCAGGACATTTAGAAATAAGGTAATTACTTCAATTACTGCTGGTTATGAAATTTTTGAAGGCCTCAAAATAAAAGGTGTTGCAGCTATTACCAATGATTTGAATAAAAGCAAGAGTTTCTGGCAGGTTTTTTCCCTCTATAATACACCGACCGATATCGGAAGGACATTTAGAAGTGGCCTCAGTGAAAACAGGACAGATCAGATCGATATCAATTTACAAGCTTTGCTCACTTATGAAAAAAGTATCAATCAACACGATTTCAATGCTTTATTGGGTTTCAATGAAAGAAAAATTACTCAAGAGTCAATAAATGCTGGAATTAGTGATTTACCTTCGAACAATGCTTTGAATCAGTTGAATGCCGGCAATCAGGATACTGAGACCAATAGTGGCGGTGGATTTGAGTTTAGGTTGCGTTCACTTTTCGGACGGTTAAATTATGCCTATAACAATCGCTATTTATTTGAAGCTAATTTCAGATATGATGGGACCAGTCGATTCCCTTCTAACGATAGGTTTTCTGTGTTTCCATCATTTTCAGCAGGATGGAGGCTTTCAGAGGAAGATTTTTTTAATGTTTCCTTTATTAATGAACTGAAAGTCAGAGCCTCTTGGGGGCAACTGGGCAACGAAGATCTTGGAAATGCTTTTTATCCTTATCAACCGACTTTTGTTTTTGGGCGAAATTATTCACTGGGGGGGAGCCTTGTTTCGGGTATAAGTGAAAATTCGTCTTTACCCAACACTTCCATTACTTGGGAAGTTTCTACAAATACTAACTTCGGAGTGGATGCAGAATTTCTTGAAGGAAAATTGAACTTCAGCATCGACTATTTTACAAGAAAAACAGAGGATATATTGATCCCAGACCGTTCGGCATCTCTCACTTTGGGAGCCAGTGCTCCTGCAGGAAACTTTGGGACGGTTGAAAACAAAGGATTCGAACTTTCTATTGGCTATCAGGAGACCCATGATAAATTTTCATACTACGTGAACGGAAACATTGCTTTCGTGACTAATGAGTTAACGAGTCAAGGAACCGGTGTCAATGCCACCCCCAATTTTTCCAGCCCTTTCGGAGTGAATCGAATTGATCAAGTAGGAAGCCCGATTCAAAGCCTTTTTGGATATGAGGTCATAGGGATATTTTCTTCACAAAGCGAAATCGATGCTGCGCCTGATCAGGCCACTACCTTCGGAGGTGTTAGTCCAGGAGACCTGAGGTACAGGGATGTGAATGGAGATAATGCAATTACTCCTGATGACAGGGTTGTTTTAGGTAGCGATTTTCCTGAATTGAATTATGGTATCCAATTAGGAGGTAGTTACGGAAACTTTGATTTATCGATGCTTTGGCAGGGAGTGGGTAAAGTAACCGGCTATCTAAACCGAGAAGCCTCTGAAGCATTCTTCAATGCAGGCAAAGTCCTTGAGCGTCATTTGGACAGGTGGACACCTCAAAATACCGATGCTTCATACCCTAGATTAACTATTGCTAATTCGAATCGAAACAACGTAACTAATTCTTTTTTCGCTCAAGATGCAAGTTACCTGAAGCTTAGAAATCTTCAAGTGGGTTATACCTTTCCTCAAGCAATATTGGACAAGATAAAGTTAGAAAAATTAAGATTATTCTTCAGTGCGGATAATCTTATTATAATAACCTCCTTTGAAGGTTTTGATCCGGAAGCACCGATAGGTAGAGGTGATTTTTACCCACAGGTAAGGACATTTACGGGGGGAATTAACCTTAGTTTTTAACCTAAAAATAAAGCATTATGAAAGTTAAATATATATATATTCTTTTGTGTCTGGTCATGCTAAATTCCTGCAATGACGAATTTCTAGATGTTGCACCGAAAGATCAACTATCGAGTGAGTCATTTTTCAAGACTTCCGATGATGCAATACAGGCTGCTAACGGAGTTTATAACACCCTAAACGATAACTTTGAAATTTACTTTACATTGATGGATGGATGGTCAGACAATAGTACACCGGTATTCATTCCTGGGGACCCGCGTAGAATAGCCTCTGGATTGCATACTGCAAGTACTAGTGATATAAGAAACTGGTGGGGTACGTTTTATCGTCACATTAGAAGGACCAATGTGTTTCTGACCAATATTGACAATGTAGAGGATATAGAGGAAGGCCTTCAGGCTAGACTAAAAGCCGAGATTTCATTTCTTAGAGTGTATTGGTACTATCACCTAGTGTACAACTGGGGAGATGTACCCTTTATTACAGATGTTGTGACTGTGGAAGAAGCTAAAATAGGTAGGACTGCTAAATCTGAGATAGTTGATTTTATGATTCGGGAATTAGATAATGCTATTCCAGATTTACCGTCTTCTTATTCGGGTGGAGATGTTGGAAGAGTGACCAGTGGTGCGGCACAAGCTTTAAAAGCTAGAATACTCCTGTACGAATCACGATGGGGAGAAGCAGCCTCTGCAGCGCAGCAGGTGATTTCATCAGGAAGTTATGACTTGTTCCCTAACTACGAACAGGCGTTTAGCCGTGAGAACAAAAATAATGAAGAAGTAATTTTTGATGTCCAGTTCATTGCTGAAGACTATACCAATCTTAGGAATATATTGTTTCAACCCCCTTCATTTTCCGGATGGGGAGCGCTTTCCCCTGTTCAGTCGTTTGTAGATTCATTTGAAGGAACGGACGGTCTTCCAATTGATGATCCCGCAAGTATATATGATCCCAGTAATCCGTTTGATAACAGAGATCCCAGGTTGGATATGGCCTTGAATAGAAATGGGTCTCAATGGAGAGGTGCCACTTTAAATACCATAGATGGTAACCCTGATGGAATTGCAGTTACGGGTAATTCTACTAGATCGGGATACTACGTAAGAAAGGGACTGGATATCGATCACAGTGGTGCACCTGGTACTTCGTATGGCAATTACATTTTGTTGAGATATGCAGAGATGTTATTGACGTACGCCGAGGCTAAAATCGAAGAATCATCGATTGATCAAAGT
Source organism: Splendidivirga corallicola (assembly GCA_030442035.1). Lineage (GTDB taxonomy): Bacteria > Bacteroidota > Bacteroidia > Cytophagales > Cyclobacteriaceae > Splendidivirga > Splendidivirga corallicola. The sequence goes on along the minus strand of JAUJEA010000001.1, from coordinate 3,357 downwards.
GTGTTGGATGCCTTGAATGATGTCAGGGCGAGGGCTTACGGAACCACAAGAGAAGATATAGCCAATTATCCTGAAATCACGACCATGAATCAAGCTGAGCTGAGAGAAATTGTGAGAAGGGAAAGAAGAGTTGAACTTTGTTTTGAAGGATTAAATGTCTTTGACATGAGAAGATGGAGAACGGCAGAGGTTACAATGAATGGTGCTATTTTCAATGCAAGGGGAGAAGAAATAGAGCCTAGGATTTTTGACCCGAACAGAGATTATCTTTGGCCAATTCCTCAGGCGGAAATAGACGCCATTGGGTCTGATGTTTTATTACAAAATCCAAATTACTAATTATTCATTAGCATAAAAGATCAAAAGCCTGACATAACATTAGGCTTTTGATCTTTTACTGGTATACATATTTATGAAACAGCTTATCGTTTTAGTTCTAATATTAACTTTTTTGACTTCCTGTGAAAAAAAAACCGATAGGCAAACGGATGTGGGCAGCCAAAACCTGTTCACGATTCTATCTTCTGAAGAGTCAGGTATTGACTTTAGAAATGTACTGAAGGAAACCGTTTATATGAATGGGTTGTTCTACGAATATTTTTATAATGGAGGAGGTGTGGCTGTAGCTGATTTCAATGGGGATGACCTCACTGATATCTACTTTATTTCTAACCTGAAACGTAATGCACTTTATCTGAACAAAGGCAATATGAAATTCCGTGATGTAACGGAAATATCCAAAGCAGGGGGAAGAAACTTTGCCACGGGGGTCACCACGGTAGATATCAATGCAGATGGCCGGATGGATCTCTACATCTGTAATTCAGGAAGGTTCAACGATCCGGAAAAAAGAAGAAATCAACTGTTGATCAATCTGGGTAATACGGCAGAGGGAATTCCTTTGTTTGAAGACCGGGCAAGTAAATATGGACTGGATTTGCCTCATTTTTCTACTCAAGCTGCTTTTTTTGATTATGATTTGGACAATGATCTGGATATGTTCCTTATCAATCACGGTATTGAGGTTTACGATGATAATCAGATCGAAGAACTGATGCAACGTGATTCCGAAGGCCGTGGAGAACGGCTATTCAGGAATGATAATGGTTTTTTTACTGATGTAACCAGGAAGGCAGGTATTATCAATAATTTGATTGGTTTTGGCCTGGGAATAGCCACCAGTGATTTCAACAACGATGGCTATCCGGATATTTATGTGAGTAATGATTTTTCAGAAAAAGACCACCTCTATTTCAATAACGGAGACGCGTCTTTTGAGGAAGTAAGCAACTTAGCTTTGAATCACATGTCCAATTTTTCTATGGGTAATGATGCAGCCGATATTAATAACGATGGTTGGATGGATTTTATCACTGTAGATATGGTTTCAGCAGATAACTATGGAATCAAAACAAGTATGAGTGGCATGGACCCTAAGCGTTTTTACAAGCATGTCGATTTAGGATTGCACAATCAATATATGTTCAATACTCTTCAATTGAATAATGGAATGGCAGACCCGGACCAAAACTATGTGAACTTCTCAGAAATAGCCCAGTTTTCCGGTTTGTCCAACACAGATTGGAGTTGGTCCCCGCTTTTTTTTGATATGGATAATGATGGATGGAATGATCTTTTTATCAGCAATGGTATCAAAAGAGATTTTAGAAATAATGACTTTCAGGAATATAGAAAACAAAGAAGAAAAGAAGCAAAAGAAAGATCAGAAAATGGCCACAGGTTTGACAGGACTAAATTTATTTCTAGCATAATGCATCGTATGCCCACTAGGAAAAAAAGAAATTATTTTTTTCGAAATAACCGGGAGCTTTCGTTTACAAACATGAATGATGTTTGGGCTGATACCGTTCTCACCAGTTCAAATGGGGCTGCCTATGCCGATTTTGACAATGATGGCGATATGGATTTAGTAGTCAATAATTCCGACGACATTTCCTTCATTTACCAAAACAACCTGATAACCGATAAGAAAAGAAATTATATTAAGATCCAACTACAAGGCCCCAGAGGCAATGTAAATGGAGTAGGATCAAGAATAAAAATAACCATTGATAGTATAAGTCAGGTTAAAGAGCAATACCTGACCAGAGGATTCCAGTCATCGGTGGACAAAGTAATACATTTTGGACTTGGATCATCGGATCAGATCGATCAGCTTGAAATAAGATGGCCGGATGGTAAAACACAACTATTGGAAAACATTGAAGCCAATCAAACGCTACAGTTGGAATACACGCAGGCCCAAAACGAAACCAACAAAACGCCTGTTTCCGGAAAATGGATAGCTGATATTACAGAAAGCATAAATTTGAATCACACCCATGAGGAGAATGTGTTTGATGATTTTGCCAGAGAAGGGTTATTGCCACATCGTATGTCACAGTTTGGTCCTGCTTTGGCAACCGGTGATGTAAATGGTGATGGATTGGATGATTTTTATGTGGGGGGAGCCCTGGGGTTTTCCGGAGCGCTCTACGTGCAGGATCCCACCGGAAAATTTGAGTCTGTGGATCATGATTTTTGGCAGGGAGAGAAAAAATATGAAGATGTTTCGGCTTTAATGTTTGATGCGGATAGTGATGGGGACAAGGATCTCTATGTGGTAAGCGGGGGCAATGAAATGAATGAAGGTCACGCTTTATACCAGGACAGGCTTTATGTTAATGATGGCCATGGGAAGTTTTCCAGGTCCGAAGGATCACTTCCTGAAGTAAGGGTTAGTGGCTCACGTGTACGCGAGGCAGATTATGATCAGGACGGAGATCTGGATCTTTTTGTCGGGGGACGTCAAATTCCGGGTAAATACCCATATCCTGCCAGCAGTTATTTGCTGCGTAATGACAGCCGCCCTGGCAAGCCCATATTTAAGAACGTAAACGCAGCAGCAGCTCCCGTGCTTGAAAGTATAGGTATGGTAACCGATGCAGTATGGGCGGATGTAGACCAGGACGACCGGGTTGATTTGATTGTAGTAGGTGAATGGATGTCAGTTACTGTATTGAAGAATACACCTAAGGGCTTTGAAGATCGGACAGAATCCTTTGGTTTAGCAGGAGAAACCGGTTGGTGGTATAGTGTGGCAGCAGCAGATTTTGATAAAGACGGGGATGTTGATCTGGTAGGAGGTAATCTGGGTTTAAATTATAAATACAAAGCCAGTGGGTCGCATCCGTTTGAAGTTTATGCATCGGATTTTGATGAGAATGGGGTTCAGGATATCGTATTAGGCTATTACAATGAAGGATCATTATACCCGTTACGAGGCAGGGAATGCAGTTCAACGCAAATGCCGTTTATAAAAAAGAAATTCCCCACCTACAATGCTTTTGGTAAGGC